>NZ_RFFH01000001.1 GCF_003696265.1 Nocardia stercoris
CCGGGCTGGACGCGGGGTACTGGTTCCGGAACCTCCGGGAGACAGTGCAATTCGAGCCGGTAGTGCGGGCGCTGGTCGCCGACGGTTACTCCGTGTTCGTGGAAGCGAGCCCGCATCCGCTGCTGACGGCCGGGATCGAGGAGATCGGGGAGAACGGGACCGGAGACCGGCCCGCGCCGACCGTCGTGGGGACGTTGCGCCGCGACGAGAGCGCAGTCGCCCGGTTCCTGCTGTCCGTGGCCGACGTGGACGTGACCGGTGCGGCCGCCGTGGCGTGGTCCGCGTTGTGGTCCGGGCGCCCGGCACAGCGGGTCGACCTGCCGACCTACGCTTTCCAGCACCGCCGGTACTGGCTGGAGGCTTCCGCCGCCGCCGACCCGGCGTCGCTGGGCGTGGACGGAATCGAGCATCCGCTGCTGGGTGCCGTGGTGGCGGCACCGGATTCCGGCGGTGTGGTGGTGTCGGGCCGGTTGTCGTTGCAGACGCAGCCGTGGCTGGCCGATCACGCGGTCGGCGGGGTGGTGCTGTTCCCCGGAACCGGGTTCGTCGAGCTCGCCGTGGCGGCCGGTGACCAGGTCGGCTGCGGCGTCCTCCAGGAGCTGACGATCCTTGCGCCGCTGATCTTGTCGGCCGCCGGCGCGGTCCGGATCCGGATCGTGGTCGACGGCGCCGAGGCCGCCGGCGTGGAGCAGCGCCCGGTCGCGGTGTATTCGCGCGCCGAGGACGAGACCGGCGCGGACTGGGTGCTGCACGCCCAAGGCGTGCTGAGCGGCCGCGTGCCGGCGCCGGGAGCGGACTTGACGCAGTGGCCGCCCGCCGACTCGGTCGTGGTCCCGGTCGACGGGTTGTACGACCGGCTGGCCGAGTCCGGATACGGCTACGGCCCGGCGTTCCGGAGTCTGCGGGCGGTATGGCGGCGCGGCGCGGAACTGTTCGCCGAGGTCGAATTACCGCAGGAGGCCGGTACCCAGCGGTTCGGCCTGCATCCGGCGGTATTCGACGGTGTGCTGCACAGCCTGCTGGCCGGTGCCGGGGAAACGGGGGAGACCCCCGCGCTGCCGTTCGCATGGGAGAACGTGGTTCTGCACGCGACCGGAGCGACCACGGTGCGGGCCCGCGTCGCACCGGTCGGTGCGGATGCCTTCACCGTCGAGGTGGCCGACTCGGCGGGTCGTCCGGTGTTGTCGGTGGGGTCGCTGAGCTCCCGGCCGGTGCGGCTCGACCGCTCGGCCGGCGCCGCCGGCGCGAGATCCCTTGCCGTACTGGACTGGCCGGTGTTGCCCCGGCCCGAGACGGCGGCCGTCGACTACGTCGAGTGGGAGCGGGTACCCGAGTCGGGGCCGGTGCCACCGCTGGTCGTCCTGGACTGCCGTCCCCGGGTGACCGACGACGGCGAGCCCGAGGTGCCGGCCGCGGTGCGTGCGATGACGCATCGGGTTCTCACTGTGCTGCAAGAGTTTTCGGCGAGCGAGCGGTTCGGCTCGAGCACCCTGGTGGTGGTCACCGGCGGTGCGGTCGCGGTGGCCGGGGAGTCGGTGCCGGATCTGGCCGGTGCCGCGGTGTGGGGCCTGGTGCGGTCGGCGCAGTCGGAGGATCCGGGCCGGATCGTACTGGCCGACATCGACATCGAGGCCGATACCGCGGTTCCGGCTCGAGTCGTGGCGGTGGCGCACGCGGCCGGTGAGCCGCAGGTGGCGCTGCGCGGTTCGGTCGTGCACGCCGCGCGCCTGATCCGGCTGCCGGCGCCGGGCGACGACGACGCGGTGTGGTCGCGGATCGCCGCGGGCACGGTGGTGATCACCGGCGGTACCGGTGGTCTGGGCGCGCTGCTGGCGCGGCATCTGGTGACCGCACGCGGAGTCTCGTCGCTGGTGCTGGCGAGCCGGCGTGGCCTCGCCGCGCCGGGCGCGCAATTGCTGGTGGACGAGCTCACCGCCGCCGGCGCCCAGGTCCGCGTCCTGGCGGCCGATGTGTCGACGCGCACCGGTGTCGCGGAGTTGCTGGATGCGGCGTCCGCCCCGGCGCGGCGAAAGCTGTTCCGGCGCAAGGGGTCCGACCTCCCGCTGACGGGTGTGGTGCATGCTGCCGGCGCCCTCGACGACGGCGTGATCGCCTCGCTGACCCCGGATCGCCTCGACGCGGTGCTGGCCGCGAAGGCCGATGCGGCGTGGTTCCTGCACGAGGCCACCCGCGATCTCGATCTGGCGTTGTTCGCGCTGTATTCCTCGGCGGCGGGCACTTTCGGCGCGGCCGGTCAGGGGAACTACGCGGCGGCCAACGTCTTCCTCGACGCGCTCGCCGTCCAGCGGCGCGCGGCCGGTCTGGCCGCGACGTCCGTCGCGTGGGGTGTGTGGGCGTCGAGCACCGGCCTCACCGATCATCTGGCCGGCGACGATCTGGCCCGCCTCGGCCGGGGCGGTGTGCTCGGCCTGTCGGACGAGCAGGGACTGGCGATGTTCGACGCCGCGGTCGTCGCCGACCAGGCGGCGGTGACGGCGGTTCGGTTCGACACCGCCGCCCTGGCGGCCGCGGCCCGGGACGGAGTACTGCTGCCGCTGCTGCGGGAACTGGCGCCGGGGTCGGTGCGCGCGTCCGCTGCGACCGGTACGGCCGCGGTCACGGGCTTGCGCGCGCAACTGGCCGGTCGTGCGGCTGCCGAGCGGCTGCGGATGCTGTCGGACGTGGTGCGAACGCAGGTGGCGGCCGTCCTGGGACACGACGGTCCCGACGCGGTGCCGGCCGACCGCAAGTTCCAGGACCTCGGCTTCGATTCGCTCACGGCGGTCGAGGCCCGCAACCGGTTGAAGGCGGCCACCGAGCTGACCCTGCCGGCGACGCTGGTCTTCGACTACCCGACCCCGCTGGCGGTCGCGCAGTTCCTGCTCGACCAATTGGACGGCAGCGCCGGGCAGCCCGCGGTGGTCGCCGCGGCGCGTCCCGGTGCCGACGAGCCGGTGGTCATCGTCGGCATGGGCTGCCGGTTCCCCGGTGGCGTGGCCTCCCCCCAGGATCTGTGGGACCTGGTCGTGGCCGGCCGGGACACCGTGACCGAGTTCCCCGCCGATCGCGGCTGGGACGTGGACGCGCTGTTCGATCCCGACCCGGATGCGGCCGGGAAAACGTATGTGCGCGAGGGTGGTTTCCTGCACGACGCGGGCCTGTTCGACGCGGGCTTCTTCGGGATCAGTCCGCGTGAGGCGATCGTCATGGATCCGCAGCAGCGCCTGCTGCTGGAGACGGTGTGGGAAGCCCTGGAGGACAGCGGTATCGACCCGCACACACTCGAGGGTGGCGACACCGGTGTGTTCGTCGGTGCGATGCACCACGACTATCCGGGTAGCGCGTCGGCGGGTTCGATCCTGTCGGGCCGGGTGTCCTACGCGCTCGGTCTCGAGGGGCCGTCGGTGTCGGTCGACACCGCGTGTTCGTCGAGTCTCGTTGCGCTGCACCAGGCCGCGGCCGCGGTGCGGTCCGGTGAATGCGGGCTGGCGCTGGTCGGTGGCGTCACCGTGATGAGTACTCCCGGGGTGTTCGTCGAGTTCTCGCGGCAGCGTGGGCTGTCCCGCGATGCCAGGTGCAAGTCGTTCGCGGAGGCCGCCGACGGGACCGGGTGGTCCGAGGGCGTCGGTGTGCTGGTGGTGGAACGGCTCTCGGACGCGCTGCGCCTGGGGCATCGGGTGCTGGCGGTGGTGCGGGGCACCGCGGTGAATTCCGATGGCGCGTCGAACGGTTTGACGGCGCCGAACGGTCCTGCGCAGCAGCGGGTTATTCGTCAGGCGCTGGCGAATGCCGGCTTGTCGGCTACCGATGTCGATGTGGTGGAGGCGCATGGAACCGGGACCACGTTGGGTGATCCGATCGAGGCGCAGGCCTTGTTGGCGACCTACGGTCAGGACCGGCCCGAAGGTCGGCCGTTGTGGTTGGGGTCGTTGAAGTCGAATATCGGTCATGCCCAGGCTGCGGCTGGTGTGGGTGGTGTGATCAAGATGGTGCAGGCGATGCGGCACGGTGTGTTGCCGAAGACGTTGCACGTGGATCGGCCGTCGACGCATGTGGATTGGTCCGCGGGGTCGGTGGAGTTGCTGACCGAGCAGCGGCCGTGGGAGAGCGAGGGTCCGCGGCGTGCGGGTGTGTCGTCCTTCGGTATCTCGGGGACCAACGCGCACGTCATCTTGGAGGAGGGACCGGCGGTAGCCGAGCCGGACACCGGGAATGCGGGAATCCGCGGCGCAATGGTGCCGTGGCTGGTGTCCGCGCGCACACCGGAGGCGTTGGCGGGCCAGGCTTCTCGGTTGTCGGCCTTCGTGTCGGCGCGTCCCGAGCTGGATCCCGCGGCGGTGGCGTGGTCGCTGCTGTCGAGCCGGGCGCGGTTCGAGCACCGTGCGATCATCGTGGGTGGCGACCGGGCCGAGTTGCTGTCGGGGCTGGCCGCGCTCGCCGCGGGACGCGACGACGCGGCGGTGGTCCAGGGCGTGGTCCGGCCGGCCGGCAAGCTGGCCTTGGTGTTCCCGGGGCAGGGGACGCAGTGGGCGGGGATGGGCCGCGAATTGTGCGCGGCGTTCCCGGTTTTCCTGACAGCGTTCGACGAGATCGTGGCGCTGCTGGAGCAGGCGCTGGACCGTCCCGTCCGGGATGTGTTGTGGGGCAGCGACGAAGTACTGATGGCCGACACGATGTTCGCCCAGGCCGGGCTCTTCGCGGTCGGGGTGAGTGTTTCGCGGCTGCTGGAGTCGTGGGGTGTGACCCCGGACGTGGTGGCGGGTCATTCGATCGGTGAGATCGTGGCCGCACATGTGGCGGGGGTATTGTCGCTCGCGGACGCGGTGGCATTGGTCGCGGCGCGGGGCCGGTTGATGTCGGCGCTGCCGGCGGGCGGTGCGATGGTCGCGGTCGCCGCGGCGGAGGACGTCGTACGGGACGTGCTGCGCGACCTCGGCGGCGTCGCCGATGCCGCGGGCTCGACCGCCGGGGTGGCGATCGCCGCGGTGAACGGTCCGGCCGCGGTAGTGATCGCGGGTGAAAGTGGCCCGGTGGATGCGGCGGTGGCGGCCCTGGAAGCGGCGGGTCACCGGGTGGTGGCGTTGCGGGTGTCGCACGCGTTCCATTCGCCGTCGATGGATCCGATGCTGGCGGAGTTCGGCGCGGTGCTGGCGGGGCTGTCGTTCGCCGAGCCACGAATTCCGTTGGTGTCCAATGTGACCGGTGAGCTCGCCGGTGCGGAGGTGGCGACACCGGAGTACTGGGTGCGGCATGTGCGGGAGACGGTCCGGTTCTCCGACGGTATGCGGACGCTGGCCGCGGCCGGTGCGACGACGTTCGTGGTCGCGGGGCCGGACGGCGGGCTGAGCGCGCTCATCGCGCAGAGCCTGGAAGCCGCCGCCGAATCGACTGCGGCGCACATTGTTCCGATGTTGCGGCGGAACCGTCCGGAGGTCCGGACGCTGCTGCTGGCCGGCGGTGAACTGTCCGCCGCGGGTATGGAACTCGACTGGGCGCAGCTGTGGGGTGGTCGCACGCCGCGGCGGATCGACTTGCCGGCGTACGCGTTCCAGCGCCGCCGGTACTGGCAGGACACCACCGCCGCCACCGACCCGGCGGCGCTGGGACAGTCCGCGATCGAGCATCCGCTCGTGGGTGCCGTGGTGTCGGCGGCGGAATCCGGTGGCGTGGTGGTGACCGGCCGATTGTCGTTGCGGTCGCAGCCGTGGCTGGCCGATCACGTGATCGGCGGGACGCCGCTGTTCCCGGGTACCGGGTTCGTGGAGCTCGCGATCCGGGCGGGCGACGAGGTCGGTTGCGGTGTGCTGCAGGACCTCACACTGGTCGCGCCGCTTGCCCTGCCGTCGTCCGGCGGGGTGCGGATCCAGGTCGTGGTCGGCGCCGCCGACGAGCGGGGCGGGCGCGGTGTCTCGGTGTACGCGCACAGCGGAGCCGACTCCGACACGCCGTGGGTGCTGCACGCGCAAGGACAACTGAGCGCGGGCACCGGTGGCCCGGGTGTCGACCTGACGCAATGGCCGCCGGTCGGCGCGGCCGCGATCCCGGTGGACGGGCTCTACGAGCGGCTGGCGGAAGCCGGATACCGGTACGGTCCGATGTTCCAGGGCCTGCGGGCGGTGTGGCGGCGCGGCGACGAACTGTTCGCCGAAGCGGCCCTGCCGCGGATCTCCGGCGCGGATCGATTCGGTCTGCATCCGGCGCTGCTGGACGCGGTGTTACACGCGTCGATGGCGGCGGGGGCGGCCGGTGCCGACGATGTTCCGGTACTGCCGTTCGCGTGGGAGGGCGTGCGGCTGCACGCGTCCGGGGCGTCGTCGGTCCGGGCCCGGATCACGCTCGGCGCGCCGGGCGTGCTGGCGATCGAGGTCGCGGACCCGGCGGGCCGGCCGGTGCTGTCGGTGGAGTCGCTGACCGCACGGGCTGTGGGGTCCGACGCGACCACAGCGGGGCCCACGGACCGGCTGCACGCGGTGCGTTGGTCGCCGCTGCCGTCCGTGGTGGCGGGCGATCCGATCGAATACGTCGACTGGGCAGGGGTTTCCGAGTCGGTGCCGCCGCTGGTGGTGTTGGATTGCCGTGACCACGAAGGCGGTTCGGACCTCCCCGCCGCGGTTCGCATGCTGACCCATCGGGTTCTCGGTGTGCTGCAGGAGTTCTCGGCTCAGCAGCGGTACGCGTCGAGCCGGTTGCTGGTGGTGACCCGTGGTGCGGTCGCCCCGGCCGGTGAGTCGGCCGACGACCTGGCCGCTGCCGCGGTGTGGGGTCTGGTGCGGTCGGCGCAGGCCGAGGAGCCGGGCCGGATCCTGTTGCTGGACACCGATGGTGAGCTCGATGCGGCCGTGGCCGCGGTGGTGTCGTCCGGGGAGCCGCAGCTGCTGTCGCGGGCCGGCGTGGTGCACGCCGCTCGCCTGGCCCGGCTGCCGGAGCCCGATGCGCTGATCGCACCGCCTGGGTCGTGGCGGCTGGAAGCGGTGCGGGCCGGGACCTTCGACGGTCTCGCCCTGGCCGAGTACCCCGGTGCCGACGATCCGCTCGCACCGGGTGCGGTGCGGATCTCGGTGCGGGCGGCCGGATTGAACTTCCGCGACGTCCTGATCAGCCTGGGCATGTACCCGGGCGCGAACCCCGCGATCGGTGGTGAGGCCGCGGGCGTGGTGCTCGAGGTCGGTGCCGAGGTGGACGACATCGTCCCCGGTGACCGGGTGATGGGTCTGGTGAACGGGGCGATCGGCCCGGTCGCCGTGGCCGATCGCCGGGTGCTGACCCGGATTCCGGCGGGCCTGACCTTCACCCGGGCCGCCGCGATCCCGGTGGCGTTCCTCACCGCCTACTACGCGCTACGGGATCTGGCCGCCGCGCAGCCGGGGGAGAAGCTGCTGATCCATGCCGCGACCGGTGGTGTGGGACAGGCGGCGGTGCAGCTCGCCCGCCATTGGGGCCTGGAGGTGTTCGGCACCGCGAGCCGCCCGAAGTGGGACACGCTGCGGGACCTGGGTTTCGACGCGGCCCACCGGGCGGATTCGCGCACCCTCGATTTCGAGACCGAGTTCTCGGCGACCACCGCCGGTGCCGGTGTGGACATCGTGTTGGATTCGCTGACCGCCGAATTCGTCGACGCGTCGTTGCGGCTGCTGCCCCGCGGCGGTCGTTTCCTGGAGATGGGCAAGACCGATATCCGGGACGCCGACGAGGTCGCGGCCCGGCATCCGGGCGTCGACTACCGGGCCTTCGACATGGTCGATGCCGGTCCGGATCGCATCGGGGAGATGCTGGCGGAGATCGGCGCGCTGTTCGACCAGGGGCACCTCACCTGCCCGCCGCTGCACATCTGGCCGGTGGATCAGGCCCGCGCGGCGTTCCGGTTCTTCAGCCAGGCGCGCCAGATCGGCAAGATCGTGCTCACGGTTCCGGTGCCGCCCGTCGCGGCCGGCACGGTCGTGATCACCGGCGGCACCAGCGGTCTGGGCGCGCTGACCGCCCGGCATCTGGTCGTCGCGGAGGGTGTGCCGTCGCTGGTGCTGGCCGGCCGGCGCGGACTCGCCGCGCCCGGCGCGCCGGAACTGGTGGCGGAGCTGGCCGCATACGGCGCGCAGGTGCGGGTCGTGGCCTGTGACGTCTCGACCCGAGCCGGTGTCGACGCGCTGCTGGCCGAGGTGCCCGACCAGTTCCCGCTCACCGGTGTGGTGCACTGCGCCGGTGTGCTCGACGACAGTGTGCTCACCGCCCTGACTCCCGATCGCCTCGACCCGGTTCTCGCGGCCAAAGCCGATGCGGCGTGGCACCTGCACGAGGCCACTCGCGACGTGGATCTGGCGCTGTTCGTGGTGTTCTCGTCGCTGGCGGGCACGATGGGTGCGCCCGGGCAGGCCAACTACGCGGCGGCCAACACCTTCCTCGACGCCCTCGCGGCGCACCGCCGTGCCACCGGACTGGCCGCGACCGCGGTCGCCTGGGGCCTGTGGGCGTCCTCGACCGGGATGACGGGCGCGCTGGCCGCCGGTGACACCGCCCGCATCGGACGCGGTGGCCTGGTCGGACTTTCGGACGAGCAGGGTCTCGCGCTGTTCGACGCCGCGGTATCGGCGGGCCGGGCCGCCGTCGTCGGGACGCGGTTCGATCCGGCCGCCCTGGCGGCGCAGGCGCGGGCCGGCACGGTCTCGCCGCTGCTGCGGGACCTGGTGCCGGGTTCGGCGCGCACGACGGCTGCCCCGGCGGTCGCCGCGTCGGGCACGCGGCACCGGCTGGCCCGCCTGGATCGGGCCGAGCGACTGCGGTCGCTGCTGGAGGTGGTGCGCACACAGGTCGCCGCGGTGCTCGGCCACGACGGCATGGAATCCGTTCCGGCGGACCGTAATTTCGCCGACCTTGGGTTCGATTCGCTGACCGCTGTCGAGGCGCGCAACCGGGTGAAGGCGGCGACCGAACTGCCGGTGCCGGCGACCTTGATCTTCGACTACCCGACCCCGCAGGCGGTGGCCGAGTACCTGCTCGAGCAGCTCGACGGTACGGTCGCGGCGGCCGTCACCGCGGCGCCGGTGCGGGCCGCGGTGGACGAGCCGGTCGCGATCGTGGGTATGGGCTGCCGGTTCCCGGGAGACGTGGCCTCGCCGCAGGATCTGTGGGACCTGGTGACCGAAGGCCGCAGCGGCATCACCGAATTCCCGGACGACCGGGGCTGGGATCTCGCGGGACTGTTCGACCCCGATCCGGAAGCGGTCGGGAAATCGTATGTGCGCGTGGGCGGTTTCCTGCCCGGCGCCGGGCTGTTCGACGCGGGCTTCTTCGGGATCAGTCCGCGCGAGGCCACCACGATGGACCCCCAGCAGCGGGTGCTGCTGGAGACGGTGTGGGAGGCGCTGGAGGACACCGGCATCGACCCGAAGTCGTTGCGGGGCACCGATACCGGCGTGTTCGTCGGTGTCGTCGACCAGCACTACCGGGCGGCGGGGAGTACCCGGGCGGGTGCCGACGGGTTCGAGGTGACCGGGTCGACGACCAGTGTGGTGTCGGGCCGGGTCTCGTACGCGCTGGGACTGGAGGGTCCGGCCGTGTCGGTGGACACGGCGTGTTCGTCGAGTCTGGTCGCGCTGCACCAGGCCGTGGCCGCGGTCCGTGCCGGTGAGTGCGGTCTCGCGCTCGTGGGCGGTGTGACGGTGATGGCGTCGCCCGGGCTGTTCGTCGGGTTCTCGCGGCAGCGCGGGCTGGCGCCGGACGGATTGTGCAAGCCGTTCGCGGCGGCCGCCGACGGGACCGCCTGGTCCGAGGGCGTCGGTGTCCTTGTGGTGGAGCGGCTGTCGGAGGCGCAGCGGCGCGGGCACCGGGTGCTGGCGATCGTGCGTGGTAGTGCCGTCAACCAGGACGGTGCCTCGAACGGTCTGACGGCGCCGAACGGCCCGTCGCAGCAGCGGGTGATCCGGCAGGCGCTGGCCAATGCCGGACTGACGGCCGGCGATGTCGACGTGGTGGAGGCGCACGGTACGGGTACCCGGCTGGGTGATCCGATCGAGGCGCAGGCGTTGCTGGCGACCTACGGCCGGGACCGGCCCGCGGACCGCCCGCTGTGGCTGGGCTCGGTGAAGTCGAATATCGGTCACACGCAGGCGGCGGCCGGTATGGCCGGGGTCATCAAGATGGTGCAGGCGATGCGATACGGCGTGCTGCCGCGCTCGCTGCACGTGGACCGGCCGAGCGGTCATGTGGAGTGGGACGGCTCGGTGGAACTGCTGACCGAGCAACGGGATTGGGACAGCACCGGCCCGCGGCGTGCGGGTGTGTCGGCGTTCGGCATCTCGGGTACCAACGCCCACGTCATCCTGGAGGGAGCGCCGCGGCCGGTCCCGTCCGACCCGCGTTCCGGCGGTGACCTGACCGGTGCCGACGCCGTGACGCCGTGGGTGCTGTCCGCACGGACACCGGAAGCGTTGGCGGAGCAGGCTTCTCGACTCGCTGCGTTCGTCGTCGACCGTCCGGAGCTGCACCCGGCGGACGTGGCCTCGGCACTGGTGTCGACCCGGGCCCGGTTCGACCATCGTGCGGTGGTCGTGGGTTCCGATCGTGCGGAACTGTTGTCGGGTCTGACCGCCGTGGCGGAAGGGCGGGACGACGCCGCCGTGGTGACGGGAGTTGCCCGCGAGCGGGGTCGGACGGTTCTGGTGTTCCCGGGTGAGGGGGCGCAATGGGCCGGTATCGGTGTCGAGTTGTTCGACACCGCACCGGTTTTCGCGGCGAAGATCGCCGAGTGCGATGCGGTCTTCGCGGAGCTGGTCGATTGGTCGCTGCTGGATGTGTTGCGTGGTGCCGAGGGCGCGCCGTCGCCGGCCCGGGACGACGTCGCACAGCCGGTGCTGTTCGCGGTGACGGTCGGTCTGGCGGAGCTGTGGCGTTCGGTGGGCGTGAAACCGGATGCGGTGGTGGGTCATTCGCAGGGTGAGATCGCAGCGGCCTACGTGGCCGGTGCGCTGACCTTGGAAGATGCTGCGCGCGTGGTGATCCTGCGGTCCAAGGCCCTGGACGGACTGGCGGGGGTCGCCCCGCGCTCTTCGGAGGTCGCGTTCTACTCGACCGTGACCGGCGCCGCGCTCGACACCGCCGCACTGGACGCCGGGTACTGGTTCCGGAATCTGCGTGGGACAGAGCGATTCGAGGACGCGGTGCGGGCGCTCGTCGCCGACGGTTGCTCTGTGTTCGTGGTGGCGGGTCCGGAACCGCTGCTGACCGAGGAGATCGGCGCATCGTCGGGTGCCCCGCGGGCCGAGCTGGTGATCTCCGGGACGCTGCGCCGCGACGAGCGGGCCGCGGTCGGGCGGTTCCTGTCGTCGGTGGCGGCCCTCGAGGTCGCCGGTGTGGCCGGTGTGGACTGGTCCGCGTTGTGGTCCGGCCGTACCGCACAGCGGGTCGACCTGCCCACCTACGCTTTCCAGCGGCGTCGCTACTGGCTGGACGCCGTCACCGCCGCCGATCCGGTCTCGCTGGGCGTGGGTGGTATCGATCATCCGCTGCTGGGTGCCGTGGTGGCGGCGGCGGATTCCGGTGGCGTGGTGGTGTCGGGCCGGTTGTCGTTGCAGTCGCAGCCGTGGCTGGCCGATCACGCGGTCGGCGGGGTGGTGTTGTTCCCGGGGACCGGCTTCGTCGAGCTCGCCGTGGCTGCCGGTGATCAGGTCGGTTGCGGTGTGCTGCAGGAACTCACGTTGGTGGCACCGCTGGCCGTGCCGGTGACCGGCGCGGTGCAGCTCCAGGTCGTGGTCGGTGCCGTGGACGAGTACCGAACGTGCGCGGTGTCGGTGTACTCCCGCGCCGAGGCGGAATCCGATCAGCCGTGGGTGCTGCATGCGCGCGGACAGCTGAGCGGGACCGCTGACCTGCCCGGTGTCGAGCTGACGGAATGGCCGCCGGTGGGTGCGGTCGCGGTCCCGGTGGACGGGTTGTACGAGCGGCTGGCCGAGTCCGGCTACGGGTACGGACCGGTGTTCCGGGGCTTGCGGGCGGTGTGGCGGCGTGGCGACGAACTGTTCGCCGAGGCGGCCCTGCCGGCCGCCGCCGAGGACACCGATGCGGACCGGTTCGGCCTGCACCCGGCGCTGCTCGACGCGGTGTTGCACGCGTCCATGGCCGACGGGAAGGCTGGTGCCGGTGCGGTGCCGATGCTGCCGTTCGCGTGGGAGGGCGTGCGGCTGCACGCATCCGGCGCGTCGTCGGTCCGGGCCCGCCTCACCGTCGGTGCGTCGGGCGTGCTGGCGATCGAGGTCGCCGATCCGGCCGGCGCGCCGGTGCTGTCGGTGCGGTCGCTGACCTCGCGGGCGCTGGCGGCCGCCGACGTGACGGCCGCGTCGGGCGGCACGGACCGGGTCCATACGGTGCGCTGGTCACCGCTACCGTCCGTGGTGGCGGGCGACCCGATCGAATACGTCGACTGGGCAGCGGTTTCCGAGTCGGTGCCGCCGCTGGTGGTGCTGGACTGCCGTGCCCACGACAGCGGACCGGAAGGCCCGGCTGCGCTGCACGCCCTGACGCATCGGGTTCTCGGTGTGCTGCAGGAGTTCTCGACTCAGGAGCGGTTCGTGTCGAGCCGGTTGCTGGTGGTCACGCGTGGTGCGGTCGCCGCGGCGGGCGAGCAGATCGGCGACCTGGCCGCTGCCGCGGTGTGGGGTCTGGTGCGGTCGGCGCAGTCCGAGGAACCGGGCCGGATCCTGTTGCTGGACACCGATGGTGAGTTCGACGAGGTCGTGGCCGCGGTGGTCGCGTCCGAAGAGCCGCAGCTGCTGTCGCGGGCGGGGACGCTGTTCGCCGCGCGCCTGACGCGGTTGCCGGAGCCGGGCGGGCTGGTCGTGCCACGGCACGGCGCGTGGCGGCTGGAAGCGGTGCGCACCGGGACCTTCGACGGTCTCGCCCTGGTCGAGTACCCGCGTGCCGAGGATCCCCTGGCTCCGGGCGAGGTGCGGATCTCCGTGCGGGCAGCGGGACTGAACTTCCGGGACGTGGTGATTGCGCTCGGCATGTTCCCGGGCGCGAACCCGGCGGTCGGTGGTGAGGCCGCGGGTGTGGTGCTCGAGGTCGGTGCCGAGGTCGACGGCCTGGTCCCGGGCGATCGGGTGATGGGTCTGGTGAACGGGGCGATCGGGCCGGTCGTGGTGGCGGATCACCGCATGGTCATCCGGATTCCGGCGGGCCTGTCGTTCAGCCGGGCCGCGGGGATCCCGGTGGGTTTCCTCACCGCGTTCTACGGTCTGCTGGACCTGGCCGGCGCACAGCCGGGAGAGCGGGTGCTGATCCACGCGGCGACCGGTGGTGTGGGTCAGGCCGCGGTGCAGGTGGCTCGGCATCGGGGACTGGAGGTGTTCGCGACCGCCAGCCGGGGCAAGTGGGGCACGTTGCGCGGCATGGGCTTCGACGAGGCGCACATCGCGGATTCGCGCACGCTGGCTTTCGAGGCGGAGATCCTCGCCGCGACCGGCGGCGCCGGTGTGGACATCGTGCTGGACTCGCTGAAGGACGAATTCGTCGACGCGTCGCTGCGGCTGCTGCCGCGGGGCGGCCGCTTCCTGGAGATGGGCAAGACCGACATTCGGGACAGCGCGGAGGTCGCCGCCCGGTATCCCGGTGTGGCATACCAGGCGTTCGACCTGGTCGATGTCGGTCCGGACCGGGTCCAGCAGATGCTGGCGGAGATCGTCGCACTGATCGAGGCGGGCCGGTTCACCTGCCCGCCGGTGCACACCTGGCCGGTGGACCAGGCGCGCGCGGCCTTCCGGTTCTTCAGCCAGGCACGGCAGATCGGCAAGATCGTGCTGACCGTGCCGGTGCCGCCGGTGGCCGCCGGCACGGTGGTGATCACCGGCGGCACCGGCGGTCTGGGTGCGCTCACCGCGCGGCATCTGATTGCGCGGCAACAGGTCTCGTCGCTGGTGCTGGCGAGCCGCCGTGGTCCGGCGGCGCCGGGCGCACCGGAGCTGGTCGAGGAATTGACCGCGCTGGGCGCACGGGTGCGCGTGGTGGCCTGTGACGTGTCGACCCGGGCCGGTGTGGACACGCTGTTGGCCGCGGTGCCCGACGGGTTCCCGCTGACGGGTGTGGTGCACGCCGCGGGCGTGCTCGACGACGGCGTGATCTCCTCGCTGACACCGGACCGTCTGGACGCGGTGCTGGCCGCGAAGGCGGATGCGGCCTGGCACCTGCACGAGGCCACCCGGGACCTGGATCTCGCGTTGTTCGTGGCCTTCTCGTCGCTGGCGGGCACGATCGGCGGGCCTGGGCAGGGCAATTACGCGGCGGCCAACGCCTTCCTCGACGCCATCGCTGTCCGGCGCCGAGCGGGTGGTCTGGCCGCGACCTCGATCGCCTGGGCGCTGTGGGCGTCGTCGACCGGGATGGCCGGTCAACTGGGTGCGGGCGATACCGCTCGGCTCGGTCGTGGTGGTCTGCTGCCGCTGTCGGACGAGCAGGGCTTGGCACTGTTCGACGCCGCGGTGTCGACCGGCCACGCCACCGTCGTCGCGGCCACGTTCGACACCGCCGCCCTCGCCGCGCAGGCCCGGGCCGGCCGGGTCTCGTCGCTGCTGCGGGACCTGGTGCCGGGATCGGCGCGCGCCGTCGCGGCCGCCGGTGCGGTCCCGGTGTCGGGTTTGCGGCAGCGGCTGGCCGGTCTCGGGCCGGACGAGCGGCTGCGGGTGCTGTTGGAGCTGGTGTGCGCGCAGGTCGCGGCGGTACTCGGGCACGACGATGTGGAATCCGTTCCGGCGGAGCGCAATTTCTCCGATCTGGGCTTCGACTCGCTGACTGCGGTCGAGGCACGGACCCGATTGAAGGCGGCGACCGAACTGGCCCTGCCGGCCACGTTGATCTTCGACTACCCGACCCCGCGGGCGGTGGCGGAATTCCTGCTCGAGCAGCTGGACGGTGTGGTTCCGGCGGCCGTCGCGGTGGCGCCGGTCCGGGCCGTGGTGGACGAGCCGGTCGCGATCGTGGGTATGGGTTGCCGGTTCCCCGGTGACGTCGCGTCGCCGCAGGATCTGTGGGAGATGGTCACCGAAGGCCGCAGCGGGATCACCGAATTCCCGGTCGATCGGGGCTGGGATCTGGCGGACCTGTTCGACCCCGATCCCGACGCGGTCGGGAAATCGTATGTGCGCGAGGGTGGTTTCCTGCACGACGCGGGGTGGTTCGATGCGGGGTTCTTCGGGATCAGTCCGCGGGAGGCGACCGCGATGGATCCCCAGCAGCGGGTGCTGCTGGAGACCGTATGGGAGGCATTGGAGGACGCGGGCGTGGACCCGAAGTCGTTGCGGGGCAGCGACACCGGTGTCTTCCTCGGTGTGGTCGACCAGCGTTACGGTTCGATCGGCGACGCCCCGCAGGGTGCCGACGGTTTCGAGGTCACCGGAACGGCGAACAGCGTTGCGTCGGGCCGGGTCTCGTATCTGCTCGGCCTGGAAGGCCCGGCGATGTCGGTGGATACCGCGTGTTCGTCGAGTCTGGTCGCGTTGCATCAGGCCGTGGCCGCGGTGCGTGCGGGCGAATGCGGTCTGGCGCTGGTCGGCGGTGTCAACGTCATGGCGACCCCGGGGCTGTTCATCGGGTTCTCCCGCCAGCGTGGCCTGGCTCCCGACGGGGTGTGCAAGCCGTTCGCCGCTGCCGCCGACGGCACCGTATGGTCCGAGGGTTCGGGCGTGCTGGTGCTGGAGCGGCTTTCGGACGCGCAGCGCCACGGGCACCGGGTACTCGCGCTCGTGCGCGGCAGCGCCGTCAACCAGGACGGTGCCTCGAACGGCTTGACCGCGCCGAACGGCCCGTCGCAGCAGCGGGTCATCCGGCAGGCGCTCGCCAACGCCGGTGTGAGCGCCGCCGAGGTGGACGTGGTCGAGGCGCACGGTACCGGTACCCGGTTGGGTGACCCCATCGAGGCGCAGGCCCTGATGGCCGCCTACGGCCCGGACCGGGCCCCGGACCGGCCGCTGTGGCTGGGTTCGCTGAAGTCGAATATCGGTCATACGCAAGCGGCTTCGGGCGTGGCCGGGATCATCAAGATGGTGCAGGCGATGCGGCACGGTGTGCTGCCGCGGTCGCTGCATGTGGACCGGCCGAGCACCGATGTGGAGTGGGACGGCTCGGTGGAACTGCTGACCGAGCAGCGGGCATGGGAATCGCCGGGCCGTCCGCGCCGGGTCGGTGTGTCCTCGTTCGGGATCTCCGGGACCAACGCGCACGTCATCCTGGAGGAGGCGCCGCAGCCGGCACCCGCCGCCCCGCGCTCGGCCGATTCCGGACCGGGTGTGGTGCCGTGGGTGCTGTCGGCGCGGACGCCGGAAGCGCTGTCGGCGCAGGCCGCTCGCCTGTCGGCGTTCGTGACGGCGCGGCCGGAGCTGGCCGTGGCGGATGTGGCGTCGGCTCTGGTGTCGAGCCGGGCGCGCTTCGACCATCGTGCCGTGGTGCTCGGCGGTGACCGGGCGGAGCTGCTGCGGGGCCTGGATGCGCTCGCGGCGGACGTGGACGATCCCGCGCTGATCCGCGGCGCCGGGCGGACCGCGGGGCCGGTGGCGCTCGTCTTCCCGGGGCAGGGCGCGCAGTGGGCCGGGATGGGTCGCGAACTGTCCCAGGCGTTTCCGGTCTTCGGCGCGGCCTTCGACGAGGCCGTGACCCTGCTGGAGAAGCACCTCGGTGTCGCGGTGCGCGACGTGCTCTGGGGCGACGACGAAGCGCGGGTGGACAACACGATGTTCGCCCAGGCCGGCCTGTTCGCGGTCGGAGTCGCGGTCTTCCGCCTGCTGAGCGCGTGGGGCGTGGAACCCGCTGTGGTGGCGGGTCATTCGATCGGCGAGATCGTCGCCGCCCATGCGGCGGGTGTGTTCTCGCTCGAGGACGCGGCGATCCTGGTCGCCGCCCGTGGCCGGTTGATGGCCGCGCTGCCGGCGGGCGGGGCGATGGTGGCCGTGGCCGCGAGCGAGGACGCGGTCCTCGCCGTGCTGCGCGATCTCGGCCCCGATGTGGCGATCGCCGCGGTGAACGGTCCACTGGCCGTGGTGATCTCGGGAGCGGGGGAGCCGGTGGCGGCGGCCGCGGACCGACTGCGGACCGCGGGGCACCGAGTGACACCGCTGCGGGTCTCGCACGCGTTCCACTCACCGTCGATGGAACCGATGCTGGCCGAATTCGGTGCGGTCGCCGCGGGCCTGACCTACCTCGCGCCGCGAATTCCGGTGATCTCCAACGTGACCGGTGCGGCGGTGGGCGTCGAACTGGCCACCCCGGAGTACTGGGTGCGGCACGTGCGTGAGACGGTCCGCTTCGCCGACGGGGTACGTGCGATGCACGCGGCCGGTGCGGCCACGTTCGTGGTCGCGGGGCCGGACGGCGGGCTCAGCGCGCTGATCTCGCAGACACTGGAGGATTCCGGTACCGCCCGTGTGGTTCCGGTGCTCCGCAAGCCGCGCACGCAGTCGGCCGCCGCGGCGGTGGACGAGTTGCCGGCCGGGCGGGAATCGGACTCGGCGCCGACTGCCCCGGCCGGGAGCGAGATTCGTGGCCTGCTGGCCGCGGTGAGCGAGTTGGTCACCGCCGGTGTGGATCCGGACCTCACGCCATGGTGGGCGGGTGCCCGGCCGCGGGTAGACCTGCCCACCTATGCCTTCCAGCGCCGCCGGTACTGGCTGGACACCACCGCGGTGTCCGGGGACGCGGTGGCCTTGGGTGTGGACGGTGTGGACCATCCGCTGCTCGGTGCGGTGGTGGCGGCACCCGAGTCCGGTGGCGTGGTCGTCACCGGCCGGTTGTCGGTGCCGGCGCAACCCTGGCTGGCCGATCACGCGATCGGGGGCGTGATCCTGTTCCCGGGCACCGGTTTCGTGGAGCTGGCGATCCGCGCCGGCGACGAGGTCGGCTGTGGTGTGTTGCGGGACTTCACGCTGGCCGCGCCGCTGGTGTTGCCGCCGACCGGTGGTGCCCACATCCAGGTGGTCGTCGGCGCGGCCGAATACGCCACCGGGATCGCCGGGCCGCAGACCCGCACGGTCGCGGTGTATTCGCGGTCCGAGGCCGATACCGGCCAGGCGTGGGCCCTGCACGCGCAGGGCGTGCTCGGCACCGGATCGGACACGGCGGGAACCGAATTGGTGGTGTGGCCGCCCGCCGGCGCCGTCGCGGTGCCGATCGACGGCCATTACGAGCAGCTGCACGAGTCCGGCTACGGGTACGGCCCGGTGTTCCGGGGCCTGCGCGCGGTCTGGCGGCGCGGTGACGAGCTGTTCGCCGAGGTCGTGCTGCCCGCGGGTTCGGCCACCGACCCGGGGGCCGAGCGGTTCGGCCTGCACCCGGCGGTGCTGGACGCGGTGCTGCACGCGGCCTCGGCGGGCGGCGCGGCCGGGAGCAGCCCGGTGCTGCCGTTCGCGTGGACGGACGTCACCCTGCACGCGGCCGGCGCCGACGCGGTGCGCGCCCGGATCGCCCCGGCCGCACCGGGTTCGGTCGCCGTGGCGGTCGCCGATCGGACCGGCCGCCCCGTGCTGTCGGTGGGCTCGCTGACCTTCCGGCCGGTACCGGCCGATCGGCTGGTGTCGCCGGGTGCGGGCGGTCTGCTGCACGCGATCCGCTGGACTCCGGTACCGATCGCGAGCTCCGGTGCGGTCGAATACCTCGACTGGACCCAGGTTTCCGAGTCGGGGACCGCGCCGGCCGTGGTGGTCCTGGACTGCCGCCGGACCGGCGACGACCGCGCGACCCCAGCGGCCGTCCGGGCGCTGACCCACCGGGTTCTCGCTGTGCTGCAGACGTTCACGGCGTCCGAGCGGTTCGCGTCGAGCCGGTTGCTGGTGGTCACCGCCGGTGCCGCAGCCGCGGCCGGGGAGCCGGTCACCGACCTGGCGGGTGCCGCGGCGTGGGGGCTGGTGCGGTCGGCGCAAGCTGAGAATCCGGGCCGGATCATGCTGGCCGACACCGACATCGACGCGGGGGTCACCGCGACGGTGGCGGCGGTGCTCGGTGCCGCGGAACCACAGTTGGTGGTGCGTGGCGACATCGGGTACGCCGCGCGCTTGGCGCGGATGCCCGCCGAGTCCGATCGGGCCGGGACCGCCTGGTCGCGCGCCGCGGCCGGTACGGTCGTGATCACCGGTGGCACCGGTGGACTGGGCACGCTGGTGGCCCGGCATCTGGTGTCCGAGCACGGTGTCCGGTCGCTGGTGCTGGCCGGTCGTCGCGGTCCGGATGCTCCCGGGGCCGCGGAGCTGACCGCGGAGCTGACCGGTCTCGGTGCGCAGGTCCGGATCGTGGCCTGCGATGTGTCGGTTCCGTCCGGCGTGGCGCAGTTGCTCGACGAGGTGCCGGAGCGGCTTCCGCTCACGGGCATCGTGCACGCCGCGGGTGTGCTCGACGACGGTGTGCTCGGCTCCCTGACCCCGGACCGGCTGGACGTGGTGCTGGCGGCGAAGGCCGACGGCGCGTGGTACCTGCACGAGGCGACGCGGGATCTGGATCTCGCGCTGTTCGTGCTCTTCTCCTCGATCGCGGGCACGATAGGTACTGCGGGCCAAGGCAATTACGCCGCGGCCAACACGTTCCTGGACGCGCTGGCGGACCAGCGGCGGTCGCACGACCGAGCCGCGACCGCGGTGGCGTGGGGGCTGTGGGCGTCCTCGACCGGAATGTCCGGGCAGCTGAGCAGCGCCGACCACGCCCGGGTCGGCCGGGGCGGTGTGCTCGCCCTGACCGACGAGCAGGGCCTGGCGCTGCTCGACGCGGCGGTGGCCGCCGATCGGGCCACGGTCGTGGCGGCCAGGTTCGACCCCGCCACGCTGGCCGCGTATGCCCGGGCCGGCCAGCTGCCACCGGTATTGCGCGAGCTGGCACCGGGATCCGCGCGGGTGGCCGCCGCGGGTGCGGACTCGGCCGCGGTCCCGGTGGCCGGTGTTCGGGAACGCCTGGCCGGGCGGTCCGCAGACGAGCAGCGGCAGCTGCTGGTGGACGTGGTCCGGGCCCAGGTGGCGGTGGTCCTCGGGCATCCCGGCCCGGACGCGGTGCCCGCGGACGCCAATTTCCAGGAGCTGGGCTTCGATTCGCTGACCGCCGTGGAGGCACGCAACCGGCTGCGGGCCGCGACCGAGCTGACGCTGCCCGCCACGCTGATGTTCGACTATCCGACACCCCGGGCCGTCGCGGGATACCTCGCGGCGGAACTGGTGACCGGCGACGAACCGGACAGTGCCGCAGCCGGTTCCGACGAACAGGAAGTCCGCCGGCTGCTGACGGTGCTGCCCATGGAGCGCTTCCGGGAAGCAGGCATCCTCGACATCCTGCTCCGGTTGGCGTCCCCGGGTGCCGCGCCGCAGGATATGCCGGACCCGGGCGACGAGGACGCCGTCGACTTCATGGACGCGGAGAGTCTCGTGCAGCAGGTCCTCGGAAACCTCGATTGACGGAAGAGTTCACATGTCTTTGTCTATGAACGAAGTGGTCGAGGCGCTCCGCAAGTCGGTCAAGGAGAACACCGTCCTGCGGCGCTCCAACGAGGAGCTGATCGCGGCCCGATCCGAGCCGATCGCGATCGTGGGTATGGGCTGCCGGTACCCGGGTGGCGTGACCTCCCCGCAGGAGCTGTGGGATCTGGTGCTGCACGGCCGGGACGGGGTCAGCGAGTTCCCGTCGGATCGTGGCTGGGACGTGGCGCGGCTCTACGATCCGGATCCGGACGCGGTCGGGAAATCGTATGTGCGCGAGGGTGGTTTCCTGCACGACGCGGGCCTGTTCGATGCCGGGTTCTTCGGGATCAGTCCGCGTGAGGCGATCGTCATGGATCCGCAGCAGCGCCTGCTGCTGGAGACGGTGTGGGAAGCTCTGGAGGACGCGGGCATCAATCCGAAGTCGTTGCAGGGCAGTAATACCGGCGTGTTCGTCGGCGCCATGTATCACGACTATCCGATGAACGCCGCGACCGGTTCGATCGTGTCGGGCCGGGTCTCGTACACGTTGGGGCTGGAGGGGCCGTCGGTGTCGGTGGACACCGCGTGTTCGTCGAGTCTCGTTGCGCTGCACCAGGCTGCGGCCGCGGTGCGGTCCGGTGAATGCGGGCTGGCACTGGTCGGTGGCGTCGCCGTGATGAGTACTCCCGAAGTGTTCGTCGAGTTCTCGCGGCAGCGTGGGCTCGCCGCCGACGGCAGGTGCAAATCGTTCGCGGAGGCGGCGGATGGGACCGGGTGGTCCGAGGGTGTCGGTGTGCTGGTGGTGGAACGGCTCTCGGACGCGCGGCGTCGCGGCCATCGAGTGCTGGCGGTGGTGCGTGGTTCGGCGGTCAATCAGGATGGTGCGTCGAACGGTTTGACGGCGCCGAACGGGCCTGCGCAGCAACGGGTGATCCGGCAGGCGCTGGCGAATGCGGGTCTGTCGGCGGCGGATGTCGATGTAGTGGAGGCACACGGGACCGGCACGACGTTGGGTGATCCGATCGAGGCGCAGGCCTTGTTGGCGACCTACGGTCAGGACCGTCCAGCGGGGCGGCCGTTGTGGTTGGGGTCGTTGAAGTCGAATATCGGTCATGCCCAGGCTGCGGCTGGTGTGGGTGGTGTGATCAAGATGGTGCAGGCGATGCGGCACGGTGTGTTGCCGAAGACGTTGCACGTGGATCGGCCGTCGACGCATGTGGATTGGTCCGCGGGGTCGGTGGAGTTGCTGACCGAGCAGCGGCCGTGGGAGAGCGAGGGTCCGCGGCGGGCCGGTGTGTCGTCCTTCGGTATCTCGGGGACCAACACGCACGTCATCCTCGAACAGGCGCCGGAATACGGCCCGGTCGAGGAGGAAGCCGGTGCGGCGCCGGACGGGGTCGTCGCGGACATCCCCAGCGCCGGGACGACGCCCTGGGTGATATCGGCGCGCTCTCCGGAGGCGTTGGTGGAGCAGGCTTCCCGGCTCGCCGCGTCCGTGTCGGCACGTCCCGAGCTGGCTGCCGCGTCGGTGGCGTGGTCGCTGGTGTCGAGCCGGGCGCGGTTCGAGCATCGTGCGGTGGTGCTCGGTGCTGATCGGACGGAGTTGCTGCGGGGGCTGGACGCGCTCGCCGCGGGACGTGACGACGCTGCGGTGGTTCGAGGCTCGGCCCCTGCCGCGGGCAAGGTAGCGCTGGTGTTCCCGGGTCAGGGTGCGCAGTGGGCCGGTATGGGCCGCGAGCTGGCGCAAGCCTTCCCGGTATTCGGCGCGGCATTCGACGAGACGGTGACCCTGCTGGAGAAGCAGCTCGGTGCGGCGCTGCGGGAAGTGTTGTGGGGCAGCGACGAATCGCTGGTCCAGGACACGATGGTCGCGCAGGCCGGATTGTTCGCGGTCGGAGTCGGTGTGCACCGCCTGTTGTCGGCGTGGGGCGTCACCCCGGCTCTGGTGGCCGGTCATTCGATCGGTGAGATCGCGGCCGCTCACGCGGCAGGAGTGCTGTCGCTCGAGGACGCTGTCGTTCTGGTGGCTGCGCGCGGCCGGTTGATGGCGGCGTTGCCGGCGGGCGGGGCCATGGTCGCGGTCACCGCCGGCGAAGCAGCGGTACAGGGTGTCCTGACCGATCTGGGCTCGGACGCCGCGATCGCCGCGGTGAACGGTCCACGGGCGGTGGTGGTTTCGGGTCGCGCCGCGTCGATCGCAGCCGCCGCGGAAGCCCTGCGGTCGGCCGGGCACCGGGTGACGCCGTTGCGGGTGTCGCACGCGTTCCATTCACCGCTTATGGAACCGATGCTGGCCGAGTTCGGTGCGGTTGCCGCCGGACTGTCCTTCGCCGAACCGCGGATTCCGTTGATCTCCACTGTGACCGGTGCGCCGGCGGGTGCGGAGGTATCGACGCCGGAGTACTGGGTGCGCCAGGTGCGCGAGACGGTCCGGTTCGCCGCCGGCATGCGGTCGTTGCAGGCCGCGGGTGCAGGCACTTTCGTGGTGGCCGGGCCGGATGGTGGTCTGAGCGCACTGATTTCGGAGAGCGTGGCCGGTCCCGCCCTCGTGGTGCCGGTGTTGCGCAAGCCGCGGGCGGCCGTTCCCGCGTCGACGGACCCGGCCGGTCAGGGTTCGGACGAGGCATCGGTTCCGCAGGCGGGGACGGAGATTCGTGCCGCGCTGCGCGCCCTGAGCGAGTTGTTCACTGCCGGTGTGGACCTGGACTGGAAGCAGCTGTGGCCGGGTCGTGCGCCGCGGCGAGTCGACTTGCCGACGTATGCCTTCCGGCATCGCCGGTACTGGCTGGACGCCACCGCCCACTCCGGTGACGCTGCCTCGCTGGGCCTGGACGGCGTGGACCACCCGCTGCTCGGCGCGGTGGTTTCCACACCGGATTCCGGTGGCCTGATCGTGACCGGCCGGGTGTCGCTACCGGCGCAGCCGTGGCTGGCCGACCACCGGTTCGGCCGGGCGGCGGTGCTGCCGGTCGCCGCGTTCGTGGAGCTGGCGGTGCGGGCCGGTGACGAGGTCGGCTGCGGTGTGCTGCGGGAACTGATCCTGGAGACACCGCTGGTGCTTCCTCGGACCGACGGCGTGCACCTGCGGATCATCGTCGGCCCGGCCGGCGACCGGGGGGACCGCACCGTCGCGATCCACTCCCGCACCGAGACCGGTGCCGCGCGCGCCTGGACACCGCATGCCCGGGGAGTGCTGGGCGCGGCGGCGGACGGCACCGCACCCGAGCCCGTGGCGTGGCCGCCGGCCGATGCCCAGCAGCTGCCGGTGGACGACTTCTACGATCGGATGGCCGCGACCGGGCGCCGTTACGGGCCGTTGTTCCGTGGCGTGCGGGCATTGTGGCGCCGCGACACCGAGGTGTTCGCCGAGGTGTCCGTTCCCGCCGACAGCGGCGCCGACCGCTACGGCTTGCACCCGGCGGTGCTGGACGCGGTGCTGCAGGTCGCGACGACGGTGGCCGGTGTCGAGGCGGGCGATGCGCCGTTGCTGCCGGTCGAGTGGGCCGACGTGCGCCTGTTCGCCGGTGGGGCGGACGCGGTGCGGGCCCGGATCGTGTCCGGGGAATCCGGAGTCGCGGTCGACGTCGTGGATCGAGCGGGAGATCCGGTCCTGTCGATCGGATCGGTGCGCTGCCGGCCGGTGGTCGTGGCGAGCACCGCCGACGATCTCCGGCCGCCGGACAGTGCGGCGCCGGAGCGCCGGGCGGTGACCGGCACGCGGCGCCGAGTGGCCCGCGCCGCCGACCCGCGCGAGTTCGTCCGAGGGCTCGCCGCACTGCCGGCGGCCGAGCAGGAGCAGGCACTGGAAGCGCTGGTCCTGGAACAGATCTCCGCAGTGCTGGCGCTACCCGCTACCGGCGAGACGATCCGCCTGTTCGATGCCGGGTTCGACTCCCTCACGTCCGTGCAGTTGCGTAACCGGTTGAATGCCGCTCTGGGCCTCGATATCTCGATCGTGGCGATCTTCGATTGCCGCGACACCGCGACGCTGGCCCGTTTCCTGCGCGAAAGTCTGACCGCGGGAGCCGGTTTCACACCGGGGCCGGCGAATCCGGCCGCCGATGTGCTGGTCGAGATCTACCGGAAGGCGGTGGAATCGGGGCAGGTCGACGACGCCGAGCACCTGCTGACCGCGGTCGCGGCGCAGCGCCCCACCTTCGGTCTCGACGACCTGCCGCCGGCCCGGACGATCGAACTCGCGTCGGGGCCGGCGCCCACCCATCTGGTGCTGTTGTGCACTCCCGTGTACACCGGCGGCGTGCAGGAGCACATGCGGCTCGCCGCGCACTTCGCCGGGATCCGCAGGGTGTCCAGCGTTCCGTTGCACGGGTTCCTGCCCGGTGAGGTGCTGCCCGAGTCGCCGGAGATCGCGCTGGAGATGCTCGCCCGCCGGGTCGCGGAGATCGTCGGCGACGAGCCCTTCGTGCTGGCCGGGCACTCGGCGGGTGGACATGTCGCGAACGCCACGGCGGCCGTGCTCGGTGCCGCGCACGGCCTGACCCCGGCGGGGGTCGCGTTGCTGGATACCTTCACGGTCGAATCGTGGGCGTTGCAACGCCGGCAGCTGCAACGAGCGATGGTCGACAACATCGCCGCGACCGGTTCGATGAACGGTGTGAACCTGACCGCGATGCAGTATTGGTTCTCCCTGGTCCTGGGGTTCATCCGCGACGACGTCGGGTGCGACACCCTGCTCGTGCAGTGCCGCAAGCCCTTCTTCACCGACGGTACCGCCGCCGCGGAGGTCCCCGAACCCCTGCTGGCACAACCGTTGTCACCGCAGGTCACCGTGCTGCCGGTCGACGCCGACCACTTCTCGATGGTGGGCGCGGACTCCGGCGTGACCGCCGAGGCGCTGGAATCCTGGCTGCAGCGGTCGGACCGGCAGCATCGTACGAACATCGCAGAACCATCGGCATGAACCGGAGAAGGTAATGACGACAACGGAATCGACGAACCTCTGGATGCGCAGGTTCACCCCCGCGCCGGACGCGCCGGCCCGCCTGGTGTGCCTGCCGCACGCGGGTGGTGCGGCGAGCTACTTCCTGCCGATCTCGCGGGCGCTCGCGCCGCGCATCGATGTGCTCTCGGTGCAGTACCCCGGCCGGCAGGACCGCCGGCTGGAACCGCGGATCGAGAACATGCCCGAGCTGGCCGACCTGGTCACCGAACAGCTTGTCCCGCTGACCGACAAGCCGGTGACGCTGTTCGGGCACAGCCTCGGCGCCACTCTGGCGTTCGAGGTCACGCGGCGGCTCGAAGCCCGGGGGATCGAGCCGCGGGCGCTGGTGGTGTCGGGCCGGCGGGCGCCCTCGCGGCACCGCAACGAGGGCGTGCACCTGCGCGACGACGAGGGCCTGATCGCCGAGATCCGGTCGCTGGAGGGGACAGCGGCCGCGGCGCTGTCGGACCCCGACATCCTGCGGATGAGCCTGCCGGCGATCCGCAGCGATTACGTTGCGGCGGAGACGTATCGGTACGTCGCCGGTGACCCGGTGCGCACGCCGATCTCCGCGCACATCGGCACCAGCGACCCGAAGGCGCCGGTCGAGGACGCCGCTGCCTGGGAGCAGCACACCAGCGGCGAGTTCCGGTTGAGCACCTACTCGGGCGGCCATTTCTATCTGGCCGACCACATCCCCGCGCTGATCACGGTCCTGGAGACGGTGAGCGGCGGCACCATGGCCTGACCTGGTCGCCGGCCGCCCGGGACGCGGATCGCGTTGACCCCGGGTGGCCGACCGGGCAGGGTGGACCCATGCCAGCGGACGAAGTACGTGCCGGGGTCGAGCTGACCAATCTGGACGCGGAGCTGTTCGACGGGGCCGGCGCGACCAAGCGGGACCTGATCGACTATCTGGAGGCGGTCGCGGACCGGCTGCTCGCCGCGGTGCGCGGGCGGCCGCTCTCGGTGCTGCGGGTGCGCCCGGGGCAGGCGCCGTTCATGCAGAAGAATCTGCCGAAGTACACCCCGGAGTGGGTGCCGCGGGTGCGGTGGTGGGCCGAAACCTCGCACCGGAACATCGATTACGCGTTGTGTGACGATCTGCGCACGCTGCTGTGGTTCGGGAATCAGCGTGCGGTGGAGTTCCATGTGCCGCTGGTGACCGCGGATCAGCCGGAGTATCCGACCGCGCTGGTGCTGGATATCGATCCGCCCGAGGGTGATTCGTTCGCCGCCGTGGTGCGTGCCGCCGAGCTGGTGCGGACCGCGCTGGCGGATTCGGGTCTGGCCGGTGGGGTGAAAACCAGTGGGGCCAAAGGGGTGCACATCCTGATCCCCGTGGCGGGGGGCATCGATATGGCGGACGCGGCGGCCGCCACGCGCGCGCTGGCCGCGCGGGCCGAGCGCCTGGACCCCGACGTGGCGACGACCGCGTTCATCCGGGAAGACCGGGGCGGCAAGGTGTTCCTGGATTCCACTCGGGCGGGCGGCGCCACGCTCGCGGCCGCGTACAGTCCGCGGATCCGGCCGGGCACCACGGTGTCGTTCCCGGTCTCGTGGGCGGCGCTGTCCGAGGTGACTCCCGCCGATTTCACGGTGCGCACCGCGCTGTCCCGGCTCGACACGGCCACCGCGGGTGATGCGGAAATGCCCGCGCCGCAGCCTCTTCCGGCCGATCTGGTGGCGGAGGGGCATACCATCCCGGTGGCCCGGGTGCAGGCGATGCACGAGGGCAAGCGCCGCGCGCGGGCCAAGCGCGCCGAGAGCTGACGGGTCAGGCGCCGGGTTCGCCGGGTGCCGGTTCGGGCGGCGAGGTGGCGGTGCGCCACTGTTTGCGCAGTTCGCCCACGGTTTCCGGGGTGGGCCAGACGAAGCCCCACGAGTTGTTGTCGCCGGCCTGGGCGACCCGTTCGGAGACCGCGTCGGCGACCTTCTTCGCGGCGTCGCCGAGGTCGCGGGCCATCCGGTCGAACTGGTTGCCGCCGGTGGCCCGGTCGTCGGTGCGGACCCGCAGCCGCACGTCGGTGCCGTCGACGCTGATCTGTACCAGGTCGGTGCCGACGGCGGCGTTGATCTCGGTGGCCAGGTCGGTCAGGGCCGACATGAGCACCAGCCGGGACGAGTTCTCCGTCGCGGTGGCCAGTGCCGCGGCGGCGCGCTGGGTGTTCTCGTCGCCCACCGCCGCTCCGGCGATGAGGTTCTCGCGTAGCCGTGTGGTGTAGTCGCTCAGATCCATGACACCATGGTGATGTCACTATCGACGTCACGCAAGGGTGTGATGGCGTCAGGCCGCCCGGCGGGCGGGCTCGCTGCGGTAGCGCGAGGTGTCCCCGCTCAACCCGAAGGCCTTCCACAGCAGCTTCGCCGGCCGGTTCAGCAGACCGAGGTCGTCGACCAGGGTCCGCACGTCGTCGAAGTACGAGGCGCGAATCTTGCGCGCCTGCGGCGACTTCCAGAACGCTTCCCGCATCACCTCACGCGGGATGCCGAACTTCTCGCCGAACGACTTCGACGGCGCCATGATCTCGTTCACCAGCCAGGCCATGGCGATCGGGAACGCGACCGAGCAGACCGCACGGCCGGCCGGGCTCATCCGCTCGATGTGCACCTTGAGGAATTCGTGCGCGAAGCTGATGTGCCGCGCCTCCTCGGCGATGTGGATCTGCATGGTGCGCAGCACGGCGGGCGGCAGGTCGACGCCCTGCCGGATCAGGGCCTTCTGGTAGTGGTCGATCGGTTCCTCGCCGCCGAGGATGCCGATGAACAGGATGGTGTGGGCGTAGCCGCCCGCCACCCCGATCCACGGCGAGAGCCGCCGGAACATCGGCCGCATGCCCTCGACGTCGTCGCCGATCCGGTTGACCAGCTCCTGGAACATCTGGATGTGGTTGCACTCCTCGGTCATCTCGTGGAGGCAGTACCGGAATTCCGGTGTGTTGTGCGGCAGTTTGAAGATGTACTGCATCATGCCGCGGATCAGGATGCTCTCGAACGCGGCGCCGACGCGGACCGCGTTGGCCAGCCGGTACCGGCCGATCTCGATCTGGCGGGACTGCGGGAGGCTGCGGTACCACTGCGTCGCGCCCAGCGGGTCGAGCTCGGGGTCGAGGACCCAGCGCGGGTCGTCGCGGTCGATCCGGAAGGCCTCGCTGTCCCAATCGATGTCGAGGTAGGGGTCGAACTTGCGGTTGACGGACCCTTCCGACAGCAGTTCGAGCTTGTCGCGGTAGTCCGCGCCGAAGAATGTGGAACGGTCTGGAACAGACAGCGTCATCGGTGCCTCCTGGTGAATCGCCCGGGACGCGGCGGCGATCGGGCATGTGCCGCACGTCACCCTTGCGATCCACGGTAACTGATACCCACGGTATCGGCAATACTTCGCGGCACTCCTGGTCGGTTGCCTAGTGGATGCTCGATCGCACCGCGCCGCACCGAGATCTACTCGGCGTTTGTCGTGAATGAGTAGTATCGAATGGTCGACCGGCGACCATGGAGGTCGCGGCCACAGCGCCCGATTGTTTGCTCCAGGGGTGCGGTCCCCGCTGTACGGATTCAGAGCACACGATACGAATGCACTGTTTGTTGAGCTGCATGGAAGTCGACGACCGCCGAGGAGGCCCAGCAGTGGATCTCGAGCTCACCGCCGAAGAAGCCAAGTTCCGGGACGGCATCCGCGAGGTGCTCTACAACGAGGTGCCCGCCGAGGTGCGGCGGCGCAGTCAGCTCGGGCTGACCACTCGCGAGGACCACATCGACTCCCAGCGCATCCTCAACAAGCACGGGCTCGCGGCACCCCTGTGGCCGGAAAAGTGGGGTGGCCGAGGCTGGAATCCGACCCAGCAGCACATCTACACCCTCGAACTACAGCGCTCCCGCGTGCCGCTGCCGTTGGCGTTCAACGTCAGCATGGTCGGCCCGATCATCGCCGAATTCGGTTCGCAGGAGCAGCAGGAACGCTTCCTGCCCGCCACCGCGAACCTCGACATCTGGTGGTCACAGGGCTTCTCCGAACCCGAAGCGGGCTCCGACCTGGCCTCGCTGAAGACCACGGCCCGGCGCGAAGGCGACGAATACATCGTCAACGGCCAGAAGACGTGGACCACGCTCGGCCAGTACGGCGACTGGATGTTCCTGCTGGCCCGCACCGATCCCAAGGCGCCGCGCAAGCAGCTGGGCATCTCGTTCCTGCTGCTGGACATGAAGACTCCCGGCATCGAACGGCGGCCGATCAAACTGATCGACGGCAGTGTCGAGGTCAACGAGTTCTTCTTCGACGACGTCCGGGTCCCCGCCGAGAACCTGGTCGGCGAGGAGGGCAAGGGCTGGACCTACGCCAAGTTCCTGCTGGGCAACGAGCGCAACAGCATTGCCCAGATGGGCACCAGCCAGGCCATGTTCACCGACCTGGTCGGGCAGGCGCGGGTGCGCGACCTGCTGGAGGCGAAACTGGCCGACGACACCGAGTTCCGCTCCCGGCTGCACGATGTGAAGCTGGGCATGCTGGCGCTGGAGGCCACCCAGCTGCGGGTCACCGGCGAATCCGAGAACGGTGTCGCCAGCCCGGTGTCGTCGCTGCTGAAACTGCGCGGCACCCAACTGCTGCAGGAAGTGACCGCGCTGCAGGTCTACGCCGCCGGCTCGGACTCGCTGCTCGTCGACCTGGCCCAGGCACTCGCCCCCGGCGGCGTGGATCTGGTCGCCGACGCGGTGGCCGCCACCGAGTACCTGAACATGCGCAAGCTGTCGATCTTCGGTGGTACCAACGAGATCCAGCGGCAGATCATCGACAAGACCATCCTCGGACTGTGACGGAGGCGGCGTGAATCTCGAACTCGACGAAGATCAGAACCTGCTGCTGGACAGCACCGACGCGATGCTCGCCAAGCACTACGTCCCCGGCTTCCGGGCCGCGTCGGCGGACACACCGTCCGGCTGGAGCGATGTGGTGTGGCGGGCCATGATCGACCTGGGCCTGACCGCCCTGCCGATCGCCGAGGAGTACGACGGGGTCGGGGCGGGCCCGGTCGAGGCGTACGTCGCCATGCAGGCGCTGGGCCGGCACGCCGCGCTGGAACCGTTGCTGGAGGGCACTTTTCTGCCGGCGTGGCTGATCGGCGAGATCGGCGGGGTCAAGGACCGCTCGGAGCTGCTGCCGCGCCTGGCCGCCGGTGGCGAGATCTTCGCGGTCGCGCACGCGGAACCGGGCCGGTCCTGGAACTCGTATCGGACGGTGACAGCCGAACCCGACGGCGCCGGATTCGTGCTCACGGGCGTGAAATCGCCGGTGGCGCACGGTGAGCAGGCGACGGTGCTGCTGGTCACCGCGACCGGCCCGGACGGGACCGGGGTCTACGTGGTGGAGCCCGGCGCGGCCGGCTCGACCCGCACCGGCGGCCGTACGGTGGACTGGTCGCGGGCGGCGCGGATCGAATTCGACCGCACCCCGGCACGTTTGATGGGTACCCCCGGCGATCCGCTGGCCCTGCTCGGCATCGCCTACGCCCGGGCGCGCGCGGCGATCTGCGCCGAGGCGGTAGGCCTGATGGAGTCCGGGATCCGCGACACCGTCGCCTATCTGAAGACGCGCAAACAGTTCGGTGTCCCGCTGTCGACCTTCCAGGCCTTGAACTTCCGGGCCGCCGACCTGTACGCCGACGCGGAGATGGCCCGCTCGATGGCGCTGTGGGCGACCGCCATGGTGGAGGCCTACGAGGAAGACCGCACCGTCGACGTGCACGGCGCGCTCGACGACGCGTTCGTCTACGTGGCCACCAATGCCCGCCGGGTCGCCGAGGAGATCATCCAGCTGCACGGCGGTATCGGGGTCACGTTCGAATCGCCGATCAGCCACTACGCGGCCCGTTTGACCGCGATCACCCAGAGTTTCGGCGGGATCGCCGCCACCCGGCGCCGCGCGCTGGTCTCCGACCGGGTGCTGGCGGCGCCGAGTGCGCTGTTGCACAACGAGATTCCGGTCGCTGGCTGATTCCGGCGGTGGTTGTCGTCCGGCGGTCTCTGCGGAGGCCGCCGGATTCGTTGTCGCCGATCAGTTCTCGGTGATCGACGCCGCGGTGTCGGGCGAGTGCCGGACGCGGACGACGAGTTTGCCGGTGGCGCGGTCGTTCTCCATATCGTCGTGGGCTCGGGGTACCTGCTCCAGGCCGTCGTAGACGCGGTCCACCGGGAAGGTGAGTTCGCCGGCGGCGACGGCGTCGAGGATCTCCTGGAACACGTGCGGTGGCAGGTCGGTGGCGTCGCCGAAGTAGCCGGCCAGCCGCACGCCTCGGGGCAGGTACTCGTTGGGGGAGAAGTCGCGGACCGTGTACTGGTTGGACAGGCTGCCGCCGAAACAGGCCGTGCCGTGCACGCGGACCGCGCGCAGCGTATCGGGCAGGGTCGGGGTGCCGACGAGGTCGAGGGCGGTATCCACGCCGTCGGGGTACAGCTCGCGCACAGCGGCGGCGACCGCACCGGTGTCGAGGACGGGATGGTCGACGCCGTGCTCGCGCAGCGTCTGCAGCCGCTCGGGCCGCCGGGTGGTGGCCAGGACCGTGGCGCCGCGCCAGCGGGCGAGGGCGGCGGCGGCCAGACCCACCGAGGACGTGCCGCCACGGATCAGGACGGTCTGGCCGGGCCGCAGATCGAGGCCGACGGTGAGCGAGCCGTAAGCGGTCTGCACCATTTCGGGCAAGGCGCCCAACACTTCCCACGGCAGATCGGTATCGACGGGGATGACCTGGGACAGCGGTACCGAGGTGTATTCGGCGTAGCCGCCGTCGTAGGTGCGGCCCATGTCGCCCATCATGGCGACGACGCGCTGCCCGACGGCGAGTCCGCTGCCGGCGGGCGCCGCGTCGACGACGCCCGCCGCCTCGATGCCCGGCACCCGCGGGAAGGTGACGCCCACGCTGACGCCGAGTCGCAGCTTCAGTTCGGAGCGGTTGAGGCCGAACGCCTCGACACGGATGCGGACCCAGCCGTCCCGGTCCGGCGGGACGGGCAGCGTGGTCGGTCGCAGGTTGGTGACGGGTCCGGGCGCGGTGAGCTGGACGGCGCGCATCGTGGTGGGCGTGGGCATGGCGGCCTTCTTCCCGGGTGGCAGGGTCGGTCAGCGGAGATCAACCCGCGGCCGGTGCCCCGGCATTCCCGGCGGCGCGGCTGCGTCGCCTGCTTGCTAATCTATGCAAGTACGCTATTCGGGCACGGGTCCGGCGGGAGGAGTGAGATGCCGTCGTCGCAACAGCCGCTGTATCGCATGAAGGCCGAGTTCTTCAAGACGCTGGGGCATCCGGTGCGCATCCGGGTCCTCGAACTGCTCAGCCGGCGGCCACACGCGGTGTCCGAGATGCTCGGTGACATCGAGATCGAGGCCGCGAATCTGTCCCAGCAACTGTCGGTGCTGCGCCGCGCCGGCCTGGTGATCGCGCACCGGGACGGGTTGTCGGTGACCTACGAGCTCACCTCGCCCGAGGTCGCCGAACTGCTCGCCACCGCGCGCACGATCCTGACCGGCGTCGTCGCCGGCCGGGCCGAGGCGCTGGGCAGCCCGGCATGAAGCCGTCACTGCCGCAGCGCATCCGCTACATCTGCGGCGGGACCCTGCCGGCCTCGATGTCGGACTGGGTCCTGCGCGACCTCACCGGCCCGGGTGCCGCCCGGCGGTACCTGATGCGGCTGCTCATCCCGATTCTCGCGCCGTTGTGCCTGTTCCTGCTGATCCCGGGTCCGCTGTGGATGGGCCTGGCCATGATGGCGCTGCTGTATCTGCCGCTGATCTATTTCGCGGTGGCCCTGATGTACGTGTACCGCCGGCATCGGCTCGTGGCGCACGGTCTGGATCCGGCTCTGGCGGACGCCCGGGAACGCGAGCGCGCCGCCGCCGAGCGCGCCGCTTATGAGCGGCGTCACGGCCGGTAGATCCGCTCGCACGTCGCCGTCGAGCTGTATATCATGCGGAGCGCTACTGCAGAAGTGGATACGGCTGGGGGCCGGCGGTAGCCGGGTTTCGAACGGCGTTGCCCGGGCGTCGGATCAGGAGGCGTGGTGCGGCTGGCGCCGGGCTCGGCATTCGCCGGGTACAGGATCGAACGGCTGCTCGGGGTGGGCGGCATGGGCGTGGTGTATCTGGCGCAGCATCCACGGCTCGAGAAATGGGTGGCGCTGAAGGTCCTCAACGAGAGTCTGGCCGCCGAACCGGCCGCCCGGGCCCGATTCGACCGCGAAGCCGCGGTCGCGGCCCGGCTGGAACACCCCAATATCGTTGCGGTCCTGGACCGTAACAGCCCCGAGGACGAATATCTCTGGCTGTCCATGCCTTTCGTCGACGGCTGCGACGCCGCGGCGCTGGTGCCGCCCGGCTGCGGCGGCATGGACCCGGCCCGCGCGGCCGACCTGATCGAGCAGGCCGCGCGCGGCCTCGACCACGCCCATCGGATGGGTGTGATCCACCGAGATGTCAAGCCCGCCAACATTCTCGTCACCGTCGACCCTGACGGCGTGGAGCGGGCGCTGGTCAGCGATTTCGGTCTCGCCACCAGTCTGCACGCCGCGGCCACCGCCTCCTCGATCGGCGGTTCCTTCGCCTACACCGCACCCGAGCGGTTCCGCGGCGAGATCGTCGATCAGCGGTCGGACGTCTACTCGCTCGGTGTCACGCTCTATCAGTTGCTCACCGGCGAGTTGCCGTACACCTATGTGGATCAGGCGGCGCTGATGGCGGCTCATCTGCAGGAGTCGCCGCCGCGACTGTGCGATCTGTGGCCGGAGCTGCCGGTGGGGCTGACCGAGGTGATCGTCACCGCGCTCGCCAAGGATCCGCTGGACCGGTTCGCCAGCTGTGGCGAAATGGCCCGGGCTGTACTGGAAGCCGTCACGCCGTCGCCGGAAGTGACCGGCAGCCCGCCGATTCGGCCGAACACGGGTGGTGACACCGGCCGATATCTGCTGCCGCCCGGGGGATTCGACGTGCCGAGCGGGGTGGAAGTGCTGCGGTCCGAGCGGACGCGGGTGTCGGCCGAGCGCACCCGCAGCCGGCCGCCGGAGGGGGGCCGGCATCGCTCCCAGCTGGGCCGGCGCAATCTGCTGCGGGCGGCGCTGGCCGCGGGGGCGATCGCCGCGGTCGGCGGGGTGGGCGCGATCGTGGTGCGCGGCAAGTCTTCCGCCGGGACCGAGCCGGTGTCGACCGCGCCGGCGCTCGCCCCGGTGAAGCTGGATACCGGTCGTACGCAAGGGATTCGCGCGCTGGCTTACAGTCCGGACGGTACGCAGCTGGCGGTCGGCGCGGACATGGGCGTCCTGCAGATCTTCGGGGTGCGGGACCGGCAGCGGACCGAGGTCCCGCCGGAGGGCGGCACGATCGCCTCCCTGGGCTATTCGGCGGCGGGTGACCGGCTGACCGCCTGCGACATCCTGGGCACGGTGCGCCACTGGGGAATTCAGGGCGGCGTGCTGCAGCCGGTCGGAGATCAGGCGTTCACCAAGGCCGCGGTCTCGCGGGTCGCCGCGAGCCCGGACGGGTCGGTGCTGGCGGTGGTGGCCAACGGCTCGGTGCAGTTGTACGACTCGACGGATCTGCACCCGTTCGGGGATCCGTTCGGGCAGAAGGCATCTCGCTTATCGTTCAGCCCCGACGGCGGGCAGCTGGCGGGTGTGCTGCCGCGCACCGACGGTGGCCGCAACGTGGTGACCATCTGGGACGTCCACTCCCGCAATGTGATCAGCGAGTGGGAGATCGCGGGCTCGGCCGGGGTGTACTGCGCTGCCTTCCAGCCGTCGAGCAGCATCCTGGCCACCGGCGACTCCGAGGGCGCGATCCGGTTGTGGGACACCAGGACCGGCGCCGAGGTCGGGTCGATGCAGATGCCCGGGGTCGAGGCGGCGAACCTCGTGTTCAACAGCAGCGGCTCGGTTCTGGCCAGTTTCGGTGGTGACAACACGGTGTCGTCGGGGGCCGGCCGGATCTGGTTGTGGAACGTGTCGGACCGGCGGGCCGCGCGGGAGCCGCTGGTGATTCCGGACCGCACGCTGGTCACCGCGGCCGCGTTCAGCCCGGACGGGCGGCTGCTCGCCTCCGGTGGAACCCACGGCTCGCTGTATCTGTGGAAAGCCGACTGGTGAGGCGGGTCTGACCACAAGCCGTTATCCGGACAGATCGGACGCGCGATAACCTGAGCATGCTGAAAGTTTGCTCGATGCGTGGGGGGTGACACCAGTCCGATCGACGCAGGAGGCGGTATGGCGGAGCAGGCGCAGCTGGACGCGGACCGAAGCGGGATCACGATGGGCCCGTCACCGCAGGTCACCGCCGCGATTCGGCAGCCCGGGATGCGGCTGTGCCGCATCATCGACACGATCATGACCGGATACGCCGACCGGCCGGCACTCGGGGTCCGGGCCACCGAAGTGGTCACCGACCAGGGTGGTCGCCGGGTCCGGCGGCCGCTGCCCGCCTACGACATCGTCACCTACGGCGAGCTGTGGGCGCAGGCCGGACGGATCGCCGCCGCCTGGCGGGACGACCCGCAGCCGGTGCGGGCCGGCGATTTCGTGGCGCTGGTCGGCTCCACCGGCGCGGACCTCTACACCGCCGAGCTGGCCGCCGTGCGGCTCGGCGCGGTCACCGTCCCGCTGCAGGCCGGTGCGCCGCCGCAGCAGTGGACCGAGATCATGGCCGACATCGAACCGCAGCTGGTGGCCACCGGCGTGGAACTGCTGGACAGTGTCGTCGACGCCGTGCGGGCCGGATTCCGGCCACCGCACCTGGTGGTACTGGGCGCCCACGCCGACGACGACACCCACTTGGCGGCGGTCGCGGCCGCCCGCGAGCGCCTGGCCGACAGCCCGATCACGGTGTCGTTGCTGCAGACCGACGACGAACGGGGTGTGTCGCTGCCCGCGCCCGAGGTGCCGGTGCCGGGAGTCCGGGCGGACTCCTTGGCGCAGCTGCTGTATACCTCGGGAAGTACCGGCACGCCCAAGGGCGTGATGTATACCGACGAACTGATGTGCGGTCAATGGCTGGCGCCGTTGGTGTTCGATCCGGGCGACGAGCGGACCGGCCCGGTGCGCACGCTGTCCTATCTGCCGCTCAGTCACCTCGCGGGTCGCGGCCAGCTGGTGTCGGCCCTGGTCAACGGTGGTAGCTGCATGTTCGCTGCGAGCAGTGACATGTCCTCGCTGTTCGAAGATTTCGAGCTGACCCGCCCGACCGTGATCATGTTCGTGCCGCGGGTCTGTGAGCTGATCCACCAGATGTTCCACAGCCGGGTCGACGGGCTGCTCGCCACGGGGATCGATCGTGCCGTGGCCGAGGAGCAGGTCCGCACCGAGCTGCGAACGCAGACCCTGGGCGGCCGGCTCGACTATGTCGTGTGCGGTGCGGCGCCGCTGTCGGCGGCCATGCGGACCTTCATGGAGTCCGTGCTCGGGCTGCCGCTGCACGACGGGTACGGGTCGACCGAGGCCGGCGGGGTGCTGGCCGACAATGTGATCAAACGGCCGCAGGTGATCGACTACAAGCTGGCCGACGTGCCCGAACTCGGCTACTTCGGCACCGACCGGCCGTATCCGCGCGGCGAACTGCTGGTCAAGACGGAGAACATGTTCGCCGGCTACTACCGCCGGCCCGATATCACCGCCGAAGTGTTCGACTCCGACGGCTACTTCCGCACCGGTGACGTGATGGCGCAGGTCGGCCCGGACCGGCTGGTGTACGTCGACCGGCGCAACAATGTGCTGAAACTGTCGCAGGGCGAGTTCGTCGCGGTGGCGCAGCTGGAGGCGCTGTACGGGACGAGCCCGCTGATCCGGCAGATCTACGTCTACGGGTCCAGCGCGCGGTCCGCCGTGCTCGCGGTGGTGGTGCCCACCGACGCGGCGCGATCGGGGGACCCCAAGCAGGCGATCGCCGCCGAACTGCAGCGAGTGGCCCGGGAGGCCGAGCGTCCGCCGTACGAGATTCCGCGCGACTTCCTCATCGAGACCGAGCCGTTCACCCGGGAGAACGGATTGCTTTCCGGGGTAGGCAAACTCGCCCGCCCGCAGTTGAAGGCGAAGTACGCCGAGCGGCTCGAGCAGCTGTACGAGGCGATGGAGACCCAGCAGGCCGGCGAACTGAGCACGCTGCGCCGCGACGGTGCGGGACTGCCACCGCTGGAGACCGTCCGCCGGGCCGCGGCGGCCCTGCTCGGTGCGGACGGGGCCGAGGTGTCGCCGCAGGCCCGCTTCGGTGACCTGGGCGGGGACTCACTGTCGGCGCTGTCGCTGTCGACGCTGCTGGAGGAGATCTACGGGGTGTCGGTCCCGGTCGGCGACATCGTCAGCCCCGCCGTCGATCTGCGCGGGCTCGCCGACCACGTCGAGCGGGCGATGACGTCCGGCGGCGGACCGACCGCACGCTCGGTGCACGGCAGCGGACCGTTGCAGGCCGCCGACCTCACGCTCGACAAATTCATCGACGCCCTGACCCTGGTTGCGGCGCATTCGATTCCGGCGGCCACCTCACCGCCGCGCACCGTGCTGCTCACCGGCGCGAACGGGTACCTCGGGCGGTTCCTGTGCCTGGAGTGGCTGGATCGGCTGGACGCGGTCGGCGGGCAGCTCGTCTGCATCGTGCGTGGCCGCGACGCCGCCGACGCCCGCAGCCGACTGGACGCGGCCTTCGACTCCGGTGACGCCACACTGCTGGCACGGTACCGCGGCCTCGCCGGCCGCCGGCTGCGCGTGCTGGCCGGTGACATCGGCGAACCGGAACTCGGCCTGCCGCAAGAACAGTGGCGGGAGCTGGCCGGGCAGGTCGACCTGATCGTGCACCCGGCGGCGCTGGTGAACCATGTGCTGCCCTACGACCAGCTGTTCGGGCCCAATGTCGCGGGCACCGCCGAGCTCATCCGGCTGGCGCTCACCGAGCGCCGCAAACCGGTGACCTACTTGTCTTCGGTGGGGGTGGCGTCGCAGACCGACCCCGCGGACTTCGACGAGAACGCCGATGTGCGGACCATGATTCCGCGCTGGAGGCTGGGCGACGACTACGCCAACGGCTACAGCGGCAGCAAGTGGGCCGGGGAGGTCCTGCTGCGGGAAGCCAACGAGCAGTACGGATTACCGGTGACGGTGTTCCGTTCGGACATGATCCTGGCGCACAGCTACTACGCCGGCCAGCTGAACGTGCCCGATGCCTTCACCCGATTGATCCTCAGCGTGCTCGCCACCCATCTGGCGCCGAAGTCGTTCTACCGCTTGGATTCCCTCGGGCAGCGGCAACGTTCGCACTACGACGGCCTGCCCGCCGATTTCACCGCGGCGGCGATCACCAAGCTGGGGGCGGGCACGACCGCCGGCGACACCACCTTCGACGTGTTCAACCCGCACGACGACGGACTGTCGCTGGACCAGTTCGTGGACTGGCTGATCGAGGCCGGGCACCCGATCGAACGCATCGACGACTATCCCGACTGGTTCGCGAAATTTGAAGCGGCACTGCATGAATTGCCGGAGTGGCAGGCCAAGGCGTCGGTGCTGCCGCTGCTGCACGCGTACCGAGATCCGGCGGAGCCCCGCTGTGGATCCGAACTGCCGACCGCCAATTTCCGTGCGGCCGTGGAGCGTTCGGGGTCGGGGATTCCGCACCTGAACCGGGCCCTGATCGACAAGTACGTATCCGATCTGCGGCTGCTGCAGTTGCTGTAACCGAGTGCGGTCCATCCGTTCGGCTCGGGGGCCGAACGGATGGACCGCGCTGGGTTTTCAGATGATCGGGATGGATTGCGGCTCAGGCATTCCCGTCGTGGTGAGCGTTATGGTCGTGACCGGCGTGCTCGTTGTGACCCACGTGCTGGTCGTGGTCGGCATGCCCATTGCCGCCACCGTGGTTGTGACCGGCGTGGGCCGGGTTGCCGTGTGCCGCATGCTCACTGTGACCGGCGTGCTGGTCGTGACCTCCGTGCGCACCGTGGTCGTGCCCACCATGCTCGTGGCCCTCGTGGCCCTCGTGGCCCTCGTGGCCCTCGTGGCCCTCGTGGCCCTCGTGGCCGCCGTGCCCGTGCCCTTCGTGTCCGCTGTGGTCCGCGTCCGGGGAGCCGCCCATCATGCGCAGCATGGGCAGGCCGCCGGTGCGGAAGAAGCGGATCACCAGGACCGCGGCCAGCAGGAGGAATGCGAGGTTCAGCCAGGTGGTGTAGTTCCAGCTGATGCCCTCCTGCATGACCATGGTGCTGCGGCTGCGCGGTATGAGACCGGTTGTGCCGAACAGGATCTCGACCGCGTAGCCGGCGCCGACCATGGCGGCGTAGAAGGTGCCGAGGATAGTCAGCATCATCCGGGTGCCGTAGTAGCGGCGGTAGATGGCCAGGATCGGCAGGATCAGCAGGTCCGCGAAGATGAACGAGGTCACGCCGCCGAAGCTGATACCACCGGTCCACAGCACGGCCGCCAGCGGCACGTTGCCGATCGAGCAGACGAAGCTGGCGATGGCCACCAGCGGGCCCACGATCGGACCCCAGATCGCTGACAGCAGTGGGTGATCGGCGAGGAAGAAGCTCTGCCAGAAGCTGTCCGGCACCCAGGCGGCGATGGCGCCGGCGATGAACAGCCCGATCACCAGGTCGCGCAGGATGGCGGCCCATTCCATGACGAAAACGTGTGCGACAGCGGTGAATCCGCGCGCCGACCCGAGTCGTTGCAGGAACGAGCCGCCGTCGGCGACCGACATGTCCATCGCCGCATGGCCCTCCATGGAACCGGCCAGACCCCGATCGGCCTGTTCGCGGGCCTCGTCGATCAGCTTGCGCCGCACGAAGATCCGGAACAGCACCGCGACCAGCACGATCATGATGGGCCCGCCGATGAATTCGGCGGCGGTGAACTGCCATCCCATGAGCAGGGTCAGGATGATGCCGAGTTCCAGCACCAGGTTGGTGGACCCGATCTCGAAGGCCATGGCCGCCACGAACGACGCACCCTTGCGGAACAGCGAGCGGGCCAGGGCGACGGCCGCGTAGGAGCACGAGGAGGAGGCCGCGCCGAGCACGGAGGCGACAGCCAGCGTGCGCGGCCGGTCGTCACCGAGCAGCCGGACGATGGTCGATTTGTGCACCACGGCCTGGACCACGGCGGACAGGGCGAATCCGAGGATCAGCGCCCACAGGATCTCCCAGGTCATGGACCCGGTCAGTGCGAGCGCGTGACCGATTGCGTTCATCGTTGGCCCCCTCGAGCCGATGCGGGCGGCGGATCGCCGCCTTGTCGGGGTCGAAGATATACCCCTGGGGGGTATTGGTCAAGCCGCGAAGAGGCGCGGCGGACGGGCGTCCGGGCGGTCGCCGTCGGCGGACCGCCGTGACCCTGTCGTCAAAGGTGAGCGCGTCGGCGGGAGAGTATCCGGCTGGGCTGGCAAAGCCCGATCGGCGGCGTACGCGAGCGCCTATTGCGGCAGCTCGCACCCGTCGGGTCCGCAGGTGTCGCCGGAGCCGACCAGCTGAACAGCGGGCGCACGGTTCGCCCACGCGGTGGCCAGCGCCTGCCCGAACACCTCGGCCGGCTGGGCGCCCGAGACGGCGTATTTGCCGTCGAGGACGTAGAACGGCACTCCGGTGATGCCCAGGTCGGCGGCGGCCTGCTCGTCGGCCCGGACCGCATCGGCGTACGCCGCGGGGTCGTCGAGGACCGCACGCACCGCCTCGGGGTCGAATCCGGCGTCGGTGGCGATCGTCACCAGGCGTTCCCGGTCGCCGAATGCGGGCCGTTCGTCGGCGAAATTGGCGTGATACAGCGCGTCGAGCAGCTTCTCCTGCTCGCCGCGCGCGAGCGCCCAGTGCAGCAGCCGGTGCATGTCGAACGAGCTGCCGTAGTCGCGGCCCTCGGTGAGATACGGCAGCCCCATGGCTTCGGCCTGGGCGCCGAGGGCGCGCTCGTTGGCCGCGGCCTGCTCGACACTCATCCCGTACTTGCGGGCGATCTTGGGAATGACGGCCCCGGTGTCGCCGGGGGCGAGGGTGGGGTCCAGTTCGAACGAACGATGCACCACGCGCACGTCGTCGCGGTGCTCGAAGTCGGCCAGCGCGGTCTCGAAACGCTGTTTACCGAGGTAACAGAAGGGACAGTTGATATCGGTCCAGATTTCTACCTGCACAGGGATCCTCTCGTCTGATTTCTCCCGTATAGCAACATTGTGGTCACCGGGATTGTTCCGGTGGCCCGGAAAGGCTCGCAGCGCGGCGGCCTGCGGCGTAGGATCCGTTGCGGCGCTGCTGTTTGCGGCTCACACCCGCGGTGGCGTGCCTTCCGTGCAACGCCAGGGGGTTGCGGTGGGTTTCTCTCGGATGAGCGTATCGGCCGGACCGTTCCGGTTCGATCTGTCCGGTTCCGGCGCGCTGCGGCGGCGACACCGGCCCATGGGGCGCGGCGGCCTGTCGTCACGCCGCACGGCCACCGTGCTGCGCCGCACGGCCACCGTGCTCGATCTCGACCATGCCTCGCCGCCGACCGTGGTGGACGATCTCAACTACGTCGCGCGCCAGGGTTCGCTGTGGCCGGGATACAACCGGGTGCCGGTCCGCTACGACCTCGCCGATGCCCGCGGTCGCGCCTTCGAGAGCCTGGTCACGGCCTTCCGCGGCCTGATCGGTACCGGTGATCGCTGGCTGGTCGGCTCGTCGGGCGTGCTGGAGGTCCGGCCTACGCTGCGCGGCCCGAAGTGGCTGGCCGCCAACGTGGTCGTGCCGGGCCTGCAGACTCCCGGCTGCTGGGTGCACTTCCTGCCGGATCAGGTTCTGGTGCAATCGGATCGGCGCTTCGCGGCCTGGCGCTACGACGAGCTCACGGTCACCGTCACCCCGACGGCCGGCGGCGATGCCGAGCTACAGATCGCCGGTCCCGGCCTACGGCAGCGCTGGCAGTTGTCGAATGTCGATGCCGCCCAACGCTTCGGCGCCCGGCTGCGCATTCTGGCGGTGGGCGGCCGCGAGTTGTGAGTCCGCGGCGGTCCGGCCACCCGCGGCGGCGACCGACTCGCGGTTACAGCACCTGGGACAGGAACTGTTGCAGGCGTGGGCTTTCCGGCGCATCGAAGAGCCGGTCCGGGGCGGCGGTCTCCACGACCTTCCCGTGGTCCATGAACACCACCGTGTCGGAGACGTTGCGGGCGAACGCCATCTCGTGCGTCACCACGATCATGGACAGGCCGCCGGCGGCGAGATCGCTCATCAGCGCCAGGACACCCTTCACCAGTTCCGGATCCAGGGCCGAGGTGGCCTCGTCGAAGAACATGATCTCCGGCTGCATGGCCAGCGCCCGGGCGATCGCGACCCGCTGCTGCTGACCACCCGACAGCGAACCCGGCCGGACATCGGCCTTGGCGGCCAGGCCCACCTGCTCCAGTTGGCGCAGCGCGAGCTCGCGCGCCGCGTCCTTGCTCAGCTTGCGCAGTTTGCGCGGACCCAGCGCGACGTTCTCGGCAACCGTCTTGTGCGGGAACAGGTTGAAGTGCTGGAACACCATGCCGATCCGGCGGCGCAGCAGGTCCGGGTCGTCGGCCAGCACCGAGCGGCCGTCGATCAGGATGTCGCCACGCTGCGGTTCGTGCAGTCGGTTCAGCGCGCGCAGCAGGGTCGACTTCCCGGAACCGGACGGGCCGATCACCGTGGTGGTCTTGCCCGCGTCGACGTGGATGTCCACGCCGCGCAGCACCTGGGTCGCGCCGAAGGCGAGGTGGATATCGGTGCCGGTCAACGAGACTGCCATGATCAGCCCTCCTCGACCACGGGCGGCGCGACCGGTGTGGTCTTGCCGGTCCGCAGCCGGTGGTCGATGTAGTTCACCAGATGGGTGAGCGGCACCGTCAGTGCCAGATAGCACAGCCCGGCCGCGACCAGCGGCGACAAGTTACCGGTCTGGGCATTGAGATCCCGTCCGACCGCGAACAATTCGCGTTGCGAGGCGAGCAGGCCGAGGAAGTAGATCAGCGCGGAATCCTTGATCAGCGCGATGAACTGATTCATCAGGGCCGGCAGCACCCGGCGCACCCCCTGCGGCACGACCACCAGCGTCATCGCCTGCCGGTAGCCGAACCCGATCGCCCGCGCCGCCTCCAGCTGCCCGGGTTCCACGCTCTGGATCCCGGAGCGGAAGATCTCCCCGATGTAGGCGGAAGCCAAGAGCGCCAGCGCGAGCGCACCCAGCCAGTACGGGTTGTTGTGCGTGATGTTGCGGACTACCGGCCCGATGCCCAACCCGATGATCAGGATGATCACCACCGCCGGCAGGCCGCGGAAGATGTCGGTGTAGACCCGGGCCGGCCAGCGCAACCAGCGGGTGCGCGAGATGCCCGCCACCGCGAGCAGCATGCCCAGGGCCGTGCCGACGACGCCCGAAACGAACGCCAGGATCAAGGTATTGGGCAGGCCGGTGCGCAGCAGATCGGGAAAGGCCTTGCGGTACAACGACCAGTCGAAGAAGGTGGCGCGCAGCTGCGCGAAGGTCGAGGGCTGGGCGGCGGACGGTGCCGGAGTGCTGCTCGCGTGCTCCTTGGCGATGGCGGCGAAATCCGGGAGTTGCGGTGCCGGTGCGGCTTTGGAGCCGGGCTTCCAGCCCGGCGGCAACTGTCTGGGTACCCAGTCGGAGTAGAGCTTGGCGTAGGTGCCGTCGGCGATCACCGCGTCCAGCCCGGAGTTCAGGGCATCGATCAGCGGCTGATTGTCCTTGGCCACGGCGTAACCGACGAAATTGTCCAGGCTGAAGGTGTTCTGGACGACCGCGGCGGGATCGCCGGGCTTGATCGCGCCGATCGCCTGCTGCGACGGCGCCACCCACGCCTCGATCTGCCCGGTCCGCAGATTCGCGTAGGCGGTGTTGAAGTCGGGGAACTTCACCGCGTTCAAGTGCAGCGTATTGGTGACGTAGTCGTCCTGCACCGTGCCCTGCACCACGCCGATTCGCGTGCCCCCGTTGAGATCTCCGAACCCGTGCACCGAACTGCCGGTCGGCACCACCAGCGAGAAGTAGCCGAAGTCGTAGCCGTTGGTGAAGCCGACCGTCCGGCGGCGATCCTCGGTGGTGGTGATCGAGGACGACCCGACATCGAACCGCCGGCTCGCCACATTGGACAGCAGGCTCGCGAATTCGATGCCGGAGAATTGGATTCGCAGTCCCAGCTTCGCGGCCACGGCCTTCAACAGCTCGTTGTCGAATCCGGTGAAACTGCCCGCGGAGTTCACGCAGATGCTCGGCGGGGCGTCGGAGAGCGTGCCGACACTGATCGTGCCGGGATTCGCCAGGCCCAGTCGACCGGTGTCGATTTGATTCAGCGGCAACGTATTCGCGGTCGTGTACTTGTCCGAGCCGCCGCTCGAGGCGGCGGCCAGGTTCGTCGGCGCGGCCGAGGCCGTCGCGACGCCCGGCGGGGAACACAGATCGGTGCGCGGTGCCGCCGCGGCCGGCCCGGCGAAACTGCCGAGCAGGATGCCGAGCAGCGCGACCAGAACCAGTGCCGAGATCGGGCCGCGCGGCGCGGCGCCAGTTCCACCCATGACTCGACCCTATCGGCGCCGCGCGCCACTGCCGAGGATTTGACGCACTGCGACGCATACCCGCCCGGGCCTACTCGCGCCGGACCTACTCGCGTCGCGCGGCGAGGTCGCGGGTGGCCGCGTCGAGGCGGCGGTACTTCTCCGCGGTGTCGTAACCGTCGTAGTGGTTCTCGCCGTAAGGCACGTGCGCGAACAGCGCCAGGTCGCGGTCCTTCACATGCCACCCCACCGGCCCGGTCGGCAGGAACACCGTCACCACGGTCGGCGCCTCCGGTTCGCCCGGGTCGTCGACTCGCACGCTCGGATAGATCGCGGACAGGTGAGCGACCAGGTGCGCCCGCTCGCGATAGACCTCTTCGCACATCGGATCTCCAGACAGGGGGTGAGCGACGCGAAGATCGCGCCGGATTTCGGCAGGTTCCCGGTAGTGGGCTGGGTACGCTGGATCGTCGGTATCGCGATCTCCAACTGGTAGGTGGGATGGTCGAGTATTACCTTTTCGGCGGCGTCGAGGCGCGCGTCGACGGTGCGCCCGCCGCGCTCGGCGGCCCCAAACAGCGCTGTGCGCTGGCCGTCCTGCTGGCCGGACACGGCACCGTGGTCAGCGCCGACCGGCTCATCGACGCGATCTGGCCCGCCGATCCGCCCGCCAAGGCCCTGGTGTCGGTGCGCTCCTACGTCGCCAACCTGCGCCGCTGCCTGGCCGACGCGAGCCCCGCCGCGGCCGTGCGGCTCACCAGCCGCTCGCCCGGCTACCGGCTCGAACTGCTCGACGGCGACCGGGTCGACCTGCTGCGCTTCGAGGAACTGGTCAAGAACGGCCGCGCGGCCCTGGCCGGCGACGACGCGTACGCGGCGTTCGACCTGCTGACCGACGCGCTGGCGCTGTGGCGTGGCACCCCCTTCGGTGCGTTCGCCGACCGGGAGTTCGCCCGCAACGACGTGCTGCGCTGCGAATCGCTGCTGCACGAGGCGACGGTGGCCCGGTTCGACGCGGGACTGCGCCGCGGCGACAGCACGGCCCTGATTCCCGAGATCGAGGTCGCGCTCGGCGGGCAGCCGTTGCAGGAGCGGCTGTGGGGCCAGCTGATGCTGGCGCTGTACCGGGCCGGGCGTACCGGAGACGCGCTGCGCGCCTACGAGCGGGCCGCCGCGGCCCTGGACCGCGAGATCGGCGCCCGGCCGGGTGCCGACCTGCAGGGGCTGCACCTGCAGATCCTCGAGCACGACGCCGAACTCGGTACGCCGGTACCGGCCCGGCTGCCCGCCACCGGCTCGGCCGCCGTGCCCCCGACCGTGATCGGCCGGGCCGCGGAGCTGGATACCGCCGCCGCGATGGTGGCGCGGGCGCGGGCCGGCGCCGGGAGCCTGCTGGTGATCACCGGCGACAGCGGAATCGGCAAGACGTCGCTGACCGCGGTCGTCGCGGATCGGGCCGAGCCGGCCGGGCTCACGGTGGCCTGGGCGACCCATTCCAGCGGGATCCGAGTGCCACGGCTGTGGACCTGGATCCAGATCCTGCGCCGGCTGGGCCGCGAACTGGGCGCACCCGGCCGGGAACGGGTGCGGCGGGCGGCGCCGGGCGTGGTCGAGGCGCTGGTGCCGGAATGGCACACCGCCGACGCGGTCGGCGCGAATGTGGTTGCGGCATCGGGCTTTCAGCTCGTCCAGGGGGTGGTCGACGCGGTTGTCGAGCTGGCTGCCGTGCGTCCGCTGCTGCTGGTTCTCGACGATCTGCATCTGGCCGACACGATGTCCGCGCAGGTCCTGGGACTGCTCTCGGGCGCGCTGCCCCTGCTGCCGGTCCAGGTGGTCGCCAACTGGACACTGTTCGGTGCCGACCGGCCCGTCAACCGGCAGGAATTCGATCGGCTGGTCCGCAGCGGCGGCACCACGACGATCCGGCTGCGCGGAATCGACGCGGGCGCGGTGGCGCGGCTGGCCGCCGACCTGTCGGGCGCGGCGGTGAATCCCGCGATCGTGGACTACCTGTGGGCACACGCCGGCGGTAATCCGTTCTTCGTGCGGGAGCTGGTGCGCGCCTTCGACGTCGACGGTCGGTTGCAGGGCACCGACGTGCCCGGTCTCGACGCCGTGCCGGATGCGATCGCGGGCGTGGTGGGCAGCCGGCTCGAGGCGCTGGACGGCCCGAGCCGGCGGACTCTGGCCGCCGCGGCGGTGCTCGGGCCGGAATTCGAGGTGCCGGAACTGGCTTCCATCCTCGGCGAGCCGTCGACCATCGCGCGGGAGCGGCTGCGGCCGGCGTACGAGACCGGGTTGCTCGACCGGCATCCCGGCCGGCCCGGCAGCTACCGCTTCAGCCACGGGCTGGTGCGCGACGCGGTGCTGGCGCAGATCTCCGGGACCGACCGGACGACCATCCACGCGGCCGTCGCGGCCGCGGCCGCTGACACGCTCGACACCGCGCCCTACGAGGACACGATCGCCGCCGCCGGGCACGCCTGGAACGCGGGAACCGAACTCGATCCCGCCGTGGCGCTGCGGATCCACGAAGCGGTGATCGCGCGGGCGCTGACCCGCTCGGCCTACGCCGACGTGGTGGTGCTGGTCGAGCACGCGGTACAGATCTGCCGGAGGTTGCCCGCGGAACCCGAACTGCTGGAACGGGAGGCGACGCTGTGGCTGCATCTGGCCGGCAGCCGCGGGATTCTGCACGGGCAGGTGAGTGCGGCGGCCGCGGCCGCGGTGGACCGCGCGTTCGAGTTGGGCGGGCAGGCCAAGGGCCGCGAGTTCTACGGCGCCATGGCCATGCAGGCCATGATGCTGTGCGGGCGCGGCCGGCTCGACGAGGCCGAACTGATCTGCGCGGGGCTCGCGGATCGCTATGCGGCGTGCGGTGATCCGGATGTCGGCGTCGCGGGTCACTTCGTGCAGATCATGATCCACGCGTTGCGCGGCCGGTCCGAGGCCATGTTCGATGTCGCCCGCGCCATGCTCGCGACGTTCCCGGCGCCCGAGACCGTCGCCGATCCGATGCACTTCTTTCATCCCCGGGTGTACTGCTGGATGGGACTGATGGCGGCGTTGCGCGGCGATCGGGTTGCGGCACAGGAGAATCTGCGGATCGCGATGGAGCTGGCGCATTCGCGCGGCGACGTCTTCAACCTCCTGGCCGCGCGCCTGAGCATGGTCGAGGCCGACGCGGTCCTGGGCATCTGCGCGGGCACCGGTCCGGCCGCCGACTCGGTCGCGGCCGCGCTCGCGGCCGCCGGTGCGCAACAGTGGGCGGCGTGCGCGGAAGTCGTTGCGGTGTGGGCGCATACGCTCTGCGGCGCGGGGGTGGACCCGGCCGCCGCCTACGCCGCGTACGAGGCCATCACCGAGGACGGCAGCACCGTGATGACGGCCTTCTTCCTCGCCCTGCTCGCGGATATCGAGGCGTATCACGGGCGTCCGGAGCAGGCCCACGAATTGCTCTCCCGGGCACGGGTTCTCGCCGATCTGACCGGGGAGCACGCCTGGGACGACCTGCTCGCTGAGCGCGCGGCGCGGCTGCCGCAGCCGCACGGGGCACCGGTGCGGACCCCGGTGCCGGACGGGAGCTAGCGATCGGACCTGTTCGGCCGCACGGCGGTTCGCTCGTGGATACTCGCGAGGTATTCGCGCAGCACGGGCGGGCCGTGCACAGTGAAGTGGCAGTCGAGCAGCAGCAACCGGATCGCGAGCCATTCGGCGGTGTCCTCGGCGCTGTGCCAACGCGTACCGCCGGCGTCGGCGGTGAGCTCGCCGTCGCCGAGATGATCGCGGAGCCGTTCCCGTGCGGTGGCCAGGGGCAGGTGCAGCGTGACGTCCGCGCGATAGGTCGCGGCCAGCGCGCTCTCGGATTCCTGCAGCTGCGTGTAGATCTCGGGATCGGCGAGGTGGTGCCGCGCGGCCGACCCGGTCGGCCGCGGCTGGTGGATCCGGTCCGCACGGAAGGTGCGCCATGCCTGTCGATCGACATCGAAAGCTACCAGATACCAGCGGGTGCGCGTGCTGACCAGCTTGCAGGGTTCGACATGTCGTGGTCCTCGCGTGCCGTCGCGGCGCGTGTACTCCATCCGTACGCGCTCCCGGTTCGCGGCCGCGGCGGCAAGGGCGGTGAGGACATCCGGATCCACGTGCCCGGCGACCGGTGCCCGCCAGGTCATCGTGCTCGCCCCGAGAACGCGCACGCGGTGGCGCAGGCGGGCCGGAAGCGACCGGCTCAGCTTCGCGAGTGCACGAACACCGGCATCCTCGAGTTCGGGAATCCCCTGAACGGCTATGGCACGCAAGCCGATTGCCGCGGCCACCGCCTCATCGTCCTCGAACAGCAGCGGCGGCATCGCGGTCCCGGCGACGAGCCGGTAACCGCCGTGCGTGCCGAGGTCCGATTCGACGGGATAGCCGAGCTCCCGGAGGCGATCGACGTCCCGGCGGACCGTGCGCTGGGTGACGTCGAGTCGATCCGCGAGTTCGCTGCCGGCCCAGGTCCGCGGGGTCTGCAGTAGGGACAGCAGGCTGAGCAGGCGTGCGGTGGGTCCGGGCATGTTGTCATTCTGCGCCGAAAGTAGGACAGGAACGGTCCTACATCGTGCGTACGGTCGCCGACGACAGCGCAACCCGTCGAGAAGGAGCCCACTATGACCGCCCCGAAGCCCACCACCCCCGCCGGATACACGACCGTGGCGCCGTGGGTCGTCACCGACGACACCGGCGCCCTGCTCGACTTCATTGCGCGGGTATTCGACGGGGAGGAGCTCGCGCGCGTCGCCACGGCGGACGGCTCGATCGGTCACGGTGAGATCCGGGTCGGCGACACCGTCGTGCTGGCGTTCGACCGACGACCGGAATGGCCGGTGCTGCCGAGCCTGCTGCGGGTGTGGGTGCCCGACGCGGACGCGGCGTTCGCGGCCGCGCTCGCCGCCGGCGCGACCGTGGTGACCGAGATCGACAACAGCGCCTTCGGACAGCGCGGCGGGCGCCTGAAGGACCCGTTCGGCAATATCTGGTGGGTTGTGAGCGACGTCGAGGACGTGCCGGAAGATGTGATGTGGCAACGGCTTCAGGACCCCGGCTACGCCGCGCAGATGGCCGTCGCGCAGGAGACGCTCGACGCCGAACTCAGCGGGCGGGATCGGGGGCGCAGCAGCGCTCCCGTGCGCTGAGCCGCCGGGCTTCCCCGGTCTGGGAGCTGTACCGGCGTCGACCTCCGGCGGACCGGCGCCTACGGTGGAGGCGCGCGACTCTATCGATAGGTGCCGGTTGCCGCACGCTCGCGGCGGCCGGAAAAGTCAAAGGAGCAGCATGACCTCACGTGTCCGCACCGGAACCGTCTTCGCCGGTGCAGTTCTGGCCGCCGCCACCGTGTCGGCCTTCACCCCCGCCGCGAACGCCGACAGCTTCGCGGTGGACCCGGCGAGCTACCTGGTGGGTGACACGGTGTACTTCACCGCCCCCAACCTGGGTAACTGCGCGATGCGCCCGAACGGCTACGTCGGCTGCGACATCGTCGGTGTGCCCATGAACTGGTACGGCTTCCAGGTGAACAACATCGGCATCGACCTGCCGTTCCTGCCGCCGCACCCGGCCGTCGGCCCACTCGGCACACACGGGCAGGACAGCCAGGTGCTGGCGCCCGGTCAGCCCGGTCCCGGTCAGGCTTACGGTCCCGACGCCAGCATCAGCTACGGCGGATCGACCTGTGTGGTCAGCGGATTCCGGGGCGAGGTGTCGTGTTCCTCGGGACAGCACAACTTCAGCTTCGGATTCACCACCGGTTACAACTGATCCGACGCGAGGCGGCGGCTACCCGGGCAGGCACCGGTAGCCGTCGCCGGTGCGCTGGACGCGGGAGAAGAAGTCCCAGGCCAGCGCCGCGGCGTTCGGGCCGCGCGGATCCGTGAAGGGCGCGGCGTCCGGGGCGGGAGAGCCACCCGACCAGAAGTGGTCCATGCCGTGGATCGTCCAGGCTTGCAGGACAGGACAATCCCGGTCCGCCAGGGTCCAGGTGGACACGGTGAACGGGTGTCCGCCGGGGGTGTCGGCGACACCGTCGTGGGTGTCGGCGGGTAGCGCGGGGATGCGGTCCGGGTCGTCGTGGGCGGCGAGGGCGAGATTGTCGGTGAGCCGCCACTGTTCGACCGTGTCCTGTGCGCAGCGCTGCGGGACGGTGGTGTCGGCGTCGCCCTGGAAGTCGACGACCGGCAGCACCCGAGTGTTCGCACCCTGAGCCGAGAAGGCCTGCGCGGCGAGTTGTTCCGGAGACATGGTGGGCAGGTAGAGGTTCAGGCAGCCGAGCGCGCCGTGTGCGAAGGGGGCGCCGGAGTGGATCCCGATGGCGGCGTACAGGTCGGGGAACCAGCCGCCTAGTAGTGCGGTTTCGTATGCGCCCGAGGACATTCCGACGGCGTAGATGCGATCCGGGTCGACGCCGTAGCGGTCGGCGGCCAGCCGGGTCATGCCCGCGACGGCGGCGGCGTCACCCGAATCACGTGACTCGCCATCGGGATTCAGCATTCCCGACCAGCAGCGGTTCTGCCGGGTATCGAGCGGGCTGCCGTCCACGTACAGCACCACGAACCCGTCCCGCCGGGCGATCGGGTCGAGCTCGATGGACTGCTCCTGCTGAACCGCCGTGGTCTGGCAGCCGTGGACCACCACGACCATGGCCGGATGCTCCGAGACCGTCGCCGGCACCACCGCGCGGAAGGTGTAGGTCGTGTCGTTCGCGGTGAAGCTGTCGTCGACCACCTGATCCGCCGGGGGATCGGCGGCTGCCGTGGTCGCGGTGGCGACCAGCAGGCCGGCCAGGGCGGTGATCAGCAGCGATCGACGGGAGCGCGACACGGGTCCTCCTTCGCGGCGGAGGCAGTCGGATCCGGGGCGACGACCTCGGTACCGAGAATTGTCGCGGCACCGTGCTGCGCGCGGCTAACGACTCGCGGTCGGTGGGGGCACGGTTCGGGCAGCTGGTCGTGATCCGGGGCTCACTCCTGGAAGGCGGCGCGCTTGTGGTCGCCGAACGGCTCGTCGCGCTCGCGCACCGCTTCCCGGAATCCGGCTGTGGCCGCGCGCAATTGGAAGGCGTAGCCCTCGCGCGTGTGCCGGGAGATGCCGTCGAACACGGTGCTGATCATCGCCGAGTTGGTGACCCCCTGGGAGTGCAGGGCCGAGTTGAGGGCGAGTTTCGCCATCATCAGCTGGTTCACCGGCATGCGCGCGATCCGCGCCACCAGTTCCTCGGTGCGGTCGTCGAGTTCGGCTGCGGGCCAGGACTCCACGGCCAAGCCCCATTCGGCGGCCTGCTTGCCGCTGATGCAGTCGCCCGTGAACAGCAGCCGCTTGGCGCGCTGGTCGCCGAGGCGGTGCGCCCACATGCCGGCGGCCGGGATTCCCCACACCCGGGTGGGCGGGTAGCCGATCTTGGTGTCGTCGGCGCAGATGATCTGGTCGCTGTAGAGCGCGATATCGGTGCCGCCGGCCACGCAGAAGCCGTGCAGTTTGGCGACCGTCGGCTTGTTCGCGTGCATGAGGCTCGCGAAGCCGCGGTTGAAGCGGCTCATCATCGCGTAGTCGACCATCGGATCCCAAGTGCCCCAGGGATTGTGGTTGGCCGCCTGGGCGATCGGGTCCAGCACCGTGCCGGTGATCTCGTCCGCCCGTTGTCCGGCGCCGCCCTGCTCGGCGAAGGCGCCGAGGTCGTAGCCGCCGCAGAAGCCCTTGCCGCGGCCGGACACCAGGATGACGTGGACGCGGGGATCGAGATCTGCCCGCTCGACCGCGTGGGCCAGGTCGAGCGGGGTGTCGTTGGTGATGGCGTTGCCGTGCTCGGGCCGGTCGAAGGTGATGCGGGCGATGCGGCCGTCGCGCTCGTAGGTCAGCGTCCGGTACTCGCGGTCCGCCGCGGGTTCGCCGCGCCCGGCGAGCGGGGAGCCGGGTGCTTCCGTCCAGTTCTCGTACCAGGCCGCGGGACGCTGGCCATCGTGTTCGGTCATGCTGCCGAGCTTGACTCGAGCCCGCTTCACAGTCAAGGTTGACTGTGAAAATAAGGGAGCGACGATGACCAAGCGCGACGAACAACGCCGGGCGACCCGGTTGCGCATTCTGGACGCCGCGGCCGAGCTGCTGGCCGGCCGCGGCTACTCCGCGCTGACCACGGTCGCGGTGCAGGACGCCGCCGGGCTCAGCCGCGGTGCGCTGCTGCACCATTTCCCGACGACGAACGAGCTGACCACCGCGTTGGTCGCGCACCTGGTCGAGCGCAACGAAGCCGAAACCCGCAGTGTGGTAACTCGGCTCGGCCCGGCAGCCGACCCCGTCCACCGCGCGCTCACCGCGCTCGACGCGGCCATGTCCGCGCCGTCGGCCCAGGCCGAACAGGAGCTGTGGGCGGCGGCCCGCACCGATCCCGACCTGGCCCGTGTCCTGCGCTCCGCCGAACGCCGCGCGGGCCGGGACCTGCTGCGCGTGGTGGACGAGCTGTTCGGCGCCGAGCTCACCGCCCATCCCGGCTATCCGGCGGTCCGCGACCTCACCGTCACGATGTTGCGCGGCATCGCGGCCGCCCGCCCGCTGCGCACCACCGCCCACGCCGAACGGCTCACCCTCGACCGCTGGGCGGCGGTCGTTCGAATCCTGCTGGCGGACACCGGCGAACTCCACATCCGCGTCGACGATCTCTCCGGCCCCGAGATCGCCACCTTCCTGCGCGAACACGTCACCGAAATGGCGGCCAACTCGCCCGCAGGCAGCATGCACGCCCTCGACCTCGATGCCCTCCGCGCCCCGGGTGTGACCTTCTGGACCGCTTGGCAGGCCGGCGAATTGGTAGCCTGCGGCGCGATCTCCGACCTGGGCGCCGGCCACGCCGAACTCAAATCCATGCGCACCGCCCGCACCCGCACCCGCTCGGGCCTGGCCTCGAAGCTGCTGAGCCACATCCTGTCCGAGGCGAAGGCCCGCGGCTTCACCCGCATCAGCCTGGAAACCGGCTCCCGCGACTTCTACGCCCCCGCCCAGCGCCTCTACCTGAAACACGGCTTCGACTACTGCGAACCCTTCGGCAACTACCGCCCGGACCCGCACAGCGTCTTCATGACTCGCGCTCTCGGCGACTGAATTGCGCAGCTCGACACTGTATCCGGGCGGGAAGCTGGGGCGAAGCGGAGCGCGGTAAGCCGGGCACGCCTCGGTGCGGGGCGGCCGGCACGGTCGGAGCGGCGGAGACTACCGGCGGGTGAAGGCGCGACCGGCGAGGCCGAAGCCGGTGACGGTGCCGTCGGCCGCACGGCTGAAGCGGCCGCGCTGGCCTTCGAGACCGCCTGCGGTGACGATGTATTCGTCGGTGTCGCCGGGAAGCAGGCCCATGGGGGCAGCGGGGAGGTCGGCGGGGACCTCGGCGCCGGCGGCGGCGCGGATCTCGGGCCTGATCATGCATTCGATCGTGAGGCCGGTGCCGTCGGTGGCGATGTCGACGGTCATCACGTCGTTGCCGTAGGTGCCGACGATCTCGGCGGCGCGGGCCGGGTCGAAGGGGATCGGCTCCGGGGCGACGTCGACCAGGCCCAGGTAGTGCTCGAGGGCCCAGGCGGTGACCGCCTTGATCACCGCCATGCCGCCGTCGGGGCCCTCGTTGGTGGCCACCGTGATCGCGAAGTCGTGGCCGGGCACGATCAGCAGGTCGGTGAACTGGCCGTTGGTCGAGCCGCCGTGACCGAAGGTGGCGGTGCCGGCGATCTCCTTCAGGAACCAGCAGATACCGAAGGCGTCGGCGAGCGAGCTGTTCGGCACCTCGACGGTGGGCTCCCGCATCTGCCGGACCAGGTCGGCGGGCAGCAGCCGCACGCCGTCGTCGGTGCGGCCGTCGCGCAGGTGCAGCCGGGCCAGGCGCAGGACATCGGCGACCGAGGACGCGGCGGCGCCGCCGGCGTTGTTGGCGCGGGAGTCCTTCCAGCGGCCCGCGTCGGAGAGGGTGCCGTCCTCGTTTCGGTTGTGGCCCTTCGACACTCGGTGGGTGACGGCGGGCAGGTCGGCGTAGGTGGTGTGGGCCAGGCCGGCCGGTTCGAGCAACAGCGACCCGACGGCGTTCTCGAAGGTCTCGCCGGTGACCTTCTCGATGATGCGGCCGGCGAGGTTGAAGCCGATCTGGCTGTAGGACGCCTGCTCGCCGGGCTTGCCGATCAGCGCCAGGTCGGCCAGCTTCGCGACGTAGCTCGCGAGGGCGTCGTCACCCTCGCCGGTGTCGTCGCGCAGCCGCCAGTCCAGGCCGGCGGTGTGGTTGAGCAGTTGCCGCACAGTGATTTCCGCGGCGGCCTGCTCGTCCGGGAGCGTGAACTCCGGCAGGTACCGGCGCACCGGCGCGTCCAGCTCCACCCGGCCGTCGGCGACCAGCCGCATCAGGGCAGTCGCGGTGAACGGCTTGGCGAGCGAGCCCAGCACGAAGACCGTGTCGCGGTCGACCGGCTCGGGGTCCACGATGCTGTTCACACCGTGCGACACGTAGATCTCCGCGCCGCCGGACCAGATCCCGACCGCGACGCCGGGAACGTCGAACTCGGCTGCTGTGGCCCGGACGAACTCGGCGAGTGCGATGGTGTTGTCGGACATGATGTTTCCCTCCGGGTGTGTTCTCGGCGGCTGCGGTGTGGTCCGTTCCGCTGTGCTGAAACAAAGTTTCGAACCCTGCCCTTGGGGCAAGGTCAAGCACGAATGTGGAATCGGTCTGGATATCTCTGTGGTGGCCGGTACGTTCTAGGAGTGGGGAGATCGACGGAGATGGGGGACCGACCGCGACAGTGGCGGCGGCTGACGGCGATCGTCGCGGCAGTGGTGGCCGCGGTGGTGGTCGTCGCGCTCCTGCCCGCCTGGTGGTGCGGGCGGGACGCCTCGGCCTGGTACACCGGTGATCCCGCCCGGGTGCACGGGCTCGCCGCGGAACTGGTGGCCTTCGAAGCCGACGACGATCGGCAGCGAGCCGACGGTTCCGGCCACGAGCTCACCGGCATGTGGGGGCTGCTCGCCCATCAGATGACGGCGCTGGGGCTCGCGCAGGTGTGCCTGGCGCACCCCGAGTGGCGGAACCAGCTCGCGCCGGTCGCGACCCGCGCGGCCGCCAAGAGCCTGCGGCCCGAACTGCGTGAGGTGTTCACCACCGCCTGGCACGAGGACGGCGCGGCGGTGCCGGAGAGCTCGCACGGACACGCGTACCTGTCGTATCCCGCACTGGCACTGGGGATGGCGCGCCTGGTCGATCCGGCGTTCCCGCCCGACCTGGCCGCCACACACGACGCGCTGATCGCTACACTCGAGCGACGGCTGCTCGCCGCGCCGACCGCGTTGCTGGAAACCTATCCCGGCGAGGCATATCCGACCGATGTGGCGGCCGTCGCCGGCGCGATCGCGGTGCACGGCCGCGCCACCGGCACCGATCATGCGGCGGCCCTGGCGCATTGGGCACGGCAGGTGCGCGCGATCCAGATCGATCCCGGCACCGGGCTCGTGGTGCAGCGGATGGGAATCGACGGGCACGCCCACGACGCCCCGCGGGCGTCCGGGACCGGATTGGCCGCCTATTTCGCGGGTTTCGCCGACCGGTCCGTCGCCCGCCAGCTGGCGACCGCGCTGTTCGGCCAGGAGCGCGACATCGCCGGGTTCGCCGCCATCCACGAGTACGGCCACGGCTACGACGGCTCCGGTGATATGGACAGCGGACCGGTCGTCCTGGGAATCTCGGTGTCGGCCACCGCTTTCGCGTTCGCACCCGCCCGCGTCTTCGGCAACCGCGATCTGTTCACCGGCCTGTTCCGGACCACCGACCTGTTCGGTCTGCCGGTGTCGAGCGGATCCCGGGTCCGGTTCGCGAACGGCGGGGTGATCGGGAACGCGCTGCTGCTGGCGTTTCTGACCTCGGGCCCGGAGGTGGCGAAATGACCTTCACCGCATGGGTTTCCGCGCGCAAGTGGCTGCTCAGCGGCCTTGCGATGGCGGTGGTGGGGTATGTCGTGCTGCGCGCGGTCCTCACGGCACTGTCGGCGCGAGCCGGGTTCGGTTCTCCGGACGGCCCGACCCTGGCCTTCCTGGCGGTCGCGGCAATGGTGTCGGCGCTGCGGGGACTACTGCTGATCGTGGTTCCGGCGGTCGTCGCCTATCGGCTCGCTTCCTGGGCGGTCGGCCGGTTCCTGTCGCGACCATCGAAGCACGACCCGAAAAGCCCTGTCGTACAACAAAATCAGAGATCGTGAACCGGGTACGGCCGACGATCTCGGCCGCACCCGGTAGTCGTCACGCGATACCCAGGCGCTCCTGGGCGATGACGCGGATCGCCTTCTTGTCCGGCTTGCCGAGGCCGGTCAGCGGCAGCTCCTCGATGATCACCACGTGCTTGGGGACCTGGACCGAACCCTTGCGCTGCTTGACCGCGGCCTGGATCTCGGCGGTGACCACCTCGACCGCGGCCGGGTCGGCGGCGGTCTCCGCCTCGAGCACCAGCACCGCGGTGACGGCCTCGCCCCACTGCGCGTCCGGCACACCGACCACGGCGACCGTGAGCACCTTCGGGTGTTCGGACACAACGTCTTCCACCTCGCGCGGGAACACGTTGAAGCCGCCGGTGACGACCATGTCCTTGGACCGGCCGACGATGAACAGGAAGCCGTCCTCGTCCTGGCGGGCCAGGTCGCCGGTGCGCAGCCAGCCGTTCTTGAAGGTGTCGGCGGTGACCTCCGGCAGGTTCAGGTAGCCGGCGGCCAACAGCGGTCCGGAGACACAGATCTCGCCGACCTCACCGGGCGCCACCTCGTTGTCCTCGTTGTCGCGCAACGACACTCGGATCGCGGTGGACGGGCGACCGCAGGATGCCAGCCGCTCCTTGTCGTGTTCGTCCTTGGCCAGGTAGCTGATCGCCATCGGCGCCTCGGACTGGCCGAAGTATTGCGCGAAGATCGGACCGAAGCGATCGATGGCCTCCTGCAACCGATTCGGGTCGATCGCGGAGGCGCCGTAGTACACGGTCTCCAGCGAGGACAGGTCGCGGGTGTGCGAATCCGGGTGGTCCAGCAGCGCGTAGATCATGGACGGCACCAGCATGGTCGCCGAGATCTTGTGCTCCTCGATGGCGCGCAGCACCTCACCGGCGTCGAAGCGCGGCAACACCACTGCCTGCCCGCCCAGCAGCACGGTGGGCACGAAGAACGCCGCCCCCGCGTGCGAGAGCGGGGTGCAGATCAGGAACTTGGGGTGGCGCGGCCACTCCCATTCCGAAAGCTGCACCTGCGTCATGGTGTTCATCGTCTGCGCGGTGCCGATCACGCCCTTCGGCTTACCGGTGGTGCCGCCGGTGTAGCTGATGGAGATGACGTCGGTGGGCAGCAGTTCGGTGGCCTCGACCGGGCGCGGTTCGTAGCTGTCCGCGACGGCCAGGATGTCCACGCCGACATCGGCGAGCTGGTCCGGGACCGGGCCCAGCACCAGGATCTTGGTCAGGGTCGGCACCAGGTCGACCAGTTCGCGGGCGCGCTGGACGAACGCCGGCACCGGGTCCAGGATCAGGGTCGAAATGCCCGCGTCGGTCAGGACATACGCGTGGTCGTCCAGTCCGCCGATCGGGTGCAGGGCGGTGCGGCGGGAGCCGACGATCTGGCCCGCGCCGATGGTGAACAGCACCTCGGGCCGGTTGAGGGCCAGCACACCGACCGGGGTGCCGGTGGTGACGCCGTGCGCGGCGAACGCGTCGATGTAGCGGCTCATGCCGTCGAGAACCTCACCGCCGGTGAGGATCTGGTCGCCAAGGGTGAGCACCGGCCGGTTGCGGTGGCGCTTGAGCCCCGCCACCAGCGCGTGCCCGTTGTGCACCGGCAGCCGGAGCAAGGTGTCGGGATCGATTGTCGTCATGGGATTCTCAACTCCGTCCGATGGTCACGCGGTCGGCGCCGCGTACAGGGTGACGACGACCGCGCCGCCGAGGCCAAGATTGTGTGCCAGTGCCGTGCGGGCGCCCGCGACCTGCCGCTCACCGGCGAGTCCGCGCAGCTGCCAGTTCAATTCGGCGCACTGGGCCAGACCGGTCGCGCCGAGCGGGTGGCCCTTGGAGATCAGGCCGCCGGACGGGTTGACCACCCAGGTGCCACCGTAGGTGGTGGCACCGGACTCGACCAGGGCGCCGGATTCGCCTTCGCCGCACATGCCGAGCCCCTCGTAGGTGATGAGCTCGTTGACGGTGAAGCAGTCGTGCAGCTCGATCACGTCGACGTCATGGATGCCGATTCCCGCCCGCGCGAACACCTTCGAGGCCGCCGCGCGGGTCATGCCCTTGCCCACCACGTCGATCATGGACCGGGTGGCGAAGGCGGAGGCGTCGTCGGTGGCCAGCTCCTGGGCGAGGATCTCGACGGCCTGACCCTCGAGTCCGTGCGCCTTGACGAAGTCCTCGCTGACCACGACCGCCGCGGCCGCGCCGTCGGACATGGGGGAGCACTGCGAGCGGGTGAGCGGACCGTGCACCGGCTTGTCGCCGAGCACCTGCTCGAGGGTGTACGCATCCTGGAACTGCGCGAACGGGTTCCGGGTGGAGTGCTCGTGGTTCTTGACCGCGACCGCCGCCAGCTGCTCGGGCGTGGTGCCGTAGCGCTTCATGTGCTCGATGGCGGCGTTGCCGAAGAACTGGGTGGTGATGGGCGCCGCGGAGAACTCGAAGAGCTCCTTGTTGACCTTCAGGTGCGCGTCGACCGTGGTGGCCTTGGGCTTGGTGGCCGGTCCGGCCATGGCCTCCTTGGTCATCTGCTCGAAGCCGACCGCGAGGGCCACGTCGGTGATGCCCGCGGCGACCCATTCGCGGGCGAACATCAGCGCGGTGGAACCGGTGGCGCAGTTGTTGTTCACGTTGACGATCGGGATGCCGGTGAGGCCGATGTCGTAGAGGGCGCGCTGCCCGGCGGCCGAGGGCTGGAAGACGTAGCCGACCGCCGCGCGCTGCACCTGGTCGTAGGTGACGCCGGCGTCCTTCAGCGCGCCGTTCACAGCCTCGGCGACCATCTCCGGGTAGGTCCACTCGCGGGAACCGATCTTGACGAACGGTGTCATGTTCACGCCGACGACGAAAACGCGTTTCATAAAGCTGTCCACTCCTGATCTTCCACCGTTCTGCGCGGCGGTGCGCGGCAGGTGCCCGGCCGTGACGGTGCGTCCTACTCTTCGGACAGTACCTCGAAACAGGAACGTGTTCTAGAAATTGCGCAGGTGGACCTGGCGCGGAAAGTGTGCGGGCCGGTAGCTGTGGGGTGGGTCATGTCGCGGCGACGTAACGGCGCGTGATCCGGCGGCGATACCCCGGTGAGCGCAAGGGTGACACCGGCCCACATGTGACGTGTAGCGAGATAGTCGTTCGTTACGGGAAGCGAGTGGGCATATACCGGGTTGTGATGTCGGACAGGGTGACATCCTGTGAGCTGGGCACTCGACCTGCTGTGCTCCTGGTCGGCGCGAGCGTCGGCGCCGGTACCGAGCGGACCGGCAAACGAACAACGGCCCCGAACTCCATGGAGGTCAGGGCCGTTACCGGAATTGTGGAGCTAAGGGGAATCGAACCCCTGACCTTCTCGATGCGAACGAGACGCGCTACCAACTGCGCTATAGCCCCGTGGCCCTTGCGGGCCAACGGGAAAAACTCTAGCAGCTGTCGGGCGGTGGACCGAATCGCCTGGTCACCGGCCCGACGGAAGCGAAGGGGTGCGTGAGGAGGGTGCTTGTGCCTAGTATGCAAGACATGTAGCCACGAGTTTGCACCAAGGTGTGTACCGAGCAGGTTGCGGTATGAGTTCGTGGTTGACGAGAGATTTTTCGGAGAGTTTCGATGCGGTTCGAGATCGTCGAACGGGACGAGGTCTGGGTGGCCGGGCTTCCCGTGCGTAGCCCGAAGCGCGCGCTGGGCGAGCTGTGCGACCGCGATCTGGACGCGGCCTGGAGTGCGGTGCTGCACCAGGAGATGGGCGGCCACTGGGCGAGCGCCTACACCGACTACTCGGCCGACCTCGGCACCTACAACACCCAGATCGTCGGCTATCAGTGTGAGCGCCTCGATCAGGTGACCCGGGGACACGTGGTGGCCCGGCTGCCGCGCGGTACCTACGCGAAATTCTCCGCCGTCGGCGACTTTCCGCAGATCATGACCGATCTCTGGACTCAGATCGGCTATGCCGAGGAACACAATCTGATCAAACGCACCTTCACCGGTGACTTCGAGTGCTATCCGCACAATTTCAAGATCGAGCTCTATCTGGCGGTGCAGCCACGATGAGTTACTCGATCGTCGTGCGGAACGAAGCTGTCTACGGTGGGCTCGTCGTTCCGCGAGTGCGCCCCAGCTTCAAGGTCAGTACCGGTGATCTCGTCGAATTCCTGCGCGAACGTCTGCGTGAACGTGACGATGCGGATCCGGCGCAGCCGATCTATTCCGTCTATGTTCCCGACCCGGCCGGCAATTACAACGTCGTGGTCGGCTACGACTATCCGTCTCCCGCCGAAGTGCCGGTGGGTGACGTGCTGATCCACGTACCGAAAGCGGTCTATGCACGCTTCATCCCCAATGGAGACTATCGAGATCCGGTAGAAGACCTGTGGGCGCAGGTGGACGACGCCGTGGCGTCGGCCGACATCGCCCGTGCCTACCGCGAGGAGATCGAAATCTGGCGCAGCGCAACCGATGTCGAGTTGCTGATTGCGATACTGATCTGACGGGGAGTGTTTGCGTAAATTTAGCTGAATCAATACCGACCGGTCGTGTCTGATCTGTACTGCCTCTTCTTCAACAAAAAGGATGAGCTGCAGATATTTCAGACTTTGCGTACAGGTTTCGGGATATTTGCCGAGCAATCGATCAATTTCGGTCGGATAACAGTCGGCATGACGGATACTGCCAAGGCGGCCCGACCTGAGCGCTCCACAGCGCCGGAAGGCCGCACCGCATCTGCGTAGAAGTCTGCGCAGCAACGGAGTGGGGAACTCTTTATGACTGCCGAAACGGTCCGAATCGCGCCGGTGACCGCAACAGAAGGCGATGTGCACTTTCGCGACGCGCTGTCCGGCTGCACATTCCGGGCAGCGACCCCGGAAACCCGGCCCGACCTGTGGCTCGACTACTTGGAAGGCGCACAGGACGCATATCGCCACTTCGGTGTGGAAGACGCGCTCGAATACACCCGGATGTGGAACGGCTCGTCGACATCGCTGTTCATCGTGGCCTGCGACAGTGACGGCCGAGTCGTTGCCGGCCTGCGCGCCATCGGTGCCTACGAACACCACGAACAGCCGCACGCGCTCGAGGAGTGGGCCGGACAGCCCGGTGAGCCGGAACTTCGCCGGATGATCGCCGGCCGGATCGACAGCGGCGTCGTCGAGGTCAAGGCCGTCTGGGTCGCGCGCGACGTGCCCAACCGCTCGGCGCTGGCCGCCGCGATCTCCCGCTGCATCGTGCACGCGGCCTGGCTGCTCGGCGCGCGGTACGCGCTGGTGACCGCGTCCGACCACGCCGCGACCCGCTACCGCACCACCGGAGCCGTTCCCGCCGCCGGGATTCCGGCCGTGCCCTACCCCGATGCCCGCTATCGCACGATCCCGCTCTGGTGGGACACTACGACCTGCAGGCAAACATCGGATCCGGCTCAGGGAGTGCTGATGGCAGCGGAGCAGACCGTCATGGCAGCCGAGGTGCTGCCGTCCGGCACGGAAGCCTGGCGGGTCGGATGACCGCCGAGTCCGTCCCCGAACAGCAGTATCGGCCGGTCCTGCTGGACCCGGCGGACGCCGCGGACGCCGCGACGCTCGCCGAACTCCGCGACACCCCCGGCATCGACGTGCGCGACCTGCGCGCCGAGCTGCGGATCGAGCGGGACGGACTCCTCGACGCCCCCGACCTCGGCGAGACCGCCGCCGACGATCGCTGGGCCTACTACCCGTGGCGCAATGCGCTCGTGGGCGTCCCCGGCCCGCGCACCATGCGCACGATCCGGCTGGACCGCAACCGGAACAAGCTGTCCCAGGCCGAGCAGGAACGACTCGGCACCCAGGTGATCGGCGTAGTGGGACAGAGCGTCGGCCACGCGATCGCCTACACCCTGGCTCAGGAGGGCACCTGCGCCGAGCTGCGGCTCGCGGACTTCGACGAGCTCGAACTCGCCAACCTGAACCGCGTCCCGGCCGGCCTGTTCGACCTCGGCCTGAACAAGGCGGTCGTCACCGCCAGGCGGATCGCCGAACTCGACCCCTACTTCCCGGTCGTCGTCTATCCCGCCGGGATCACCGACGACAATATCGACGAGTTCTTCACCGGCCTGACCGCCGTGGTCGAGGAATGTGACTCGATGGACATCAAACTGGCGGTCCGCGAGGCCGCCCAGCAGTACGCGATCCCGCTGCTCATGGAAACCAGCGACCGCGGCCTGCTCGATATCGAACGCTACGACCTGGAACCCGGCCGCCCGCTGTTCCACGGCCTGCTCAACGGCGCCACCCGCGCCGACCTGCGCGGCCTGTCCACCCGCGACAAGGCGCCCTATGTGGCCCGGATCCTCGACCCCGCGGGCATGTCCGTGGACTTCGCCGCCGGCCTGGTCGAGGTGGACCAGACGCTGTCGAGCTGGCCGCAGCTCGGCGGTGACGTGCAGCTCGGCGGTGCCAGCGTCGCCGCGGCGATCCGGCGGCTCGGCCTGGGCCGGCGGCTGCCCTCGGGCCGCACCCGGGTCGACCTGGAACAGTGCCTGGACGCCGTCGCCGAACCCCCGCTGGTCGCCGACCTGGACTGGTCGGCCGCCGCGGCCGAGGACCGCCCGGTGGTGGCGAACGACGCCGACACGCCCGCCGAGGCGGTGGTGGCCTGCGCGCTGCGCGCGCCCTCCGGCGGCAACGTGCAGCCCTGGAAGATCACCGCCACCGACGACGAGGTCCGGATCGACTTGGACCCGGCGGCGAGTACCGCCATGGATGTCGAACTGCGCGGCAGCGCCGTGGCCGTCGGTGCCGCGTTGTACAACGCGCGCATCGCCGCCGCCGCGCGCGGCGTGCTGGGCGACGCCGAGTATGTGGAGACGCCGGGCGGACTGACCGCGACCCTGCGCCTGACCCCCGGCACCGATCCCGAACTGGCCGGGCTGTATCCGGGCGCGCTGGCCCGCCACACCAACCGCCGCCTGTTCGACGGCGAGCCGATCGGCGCGGACGTCCTGGACGCGCTGGCCGCCGCCGCGGCCGAGCAGGGCGGCCTGGTCCACGCGGTCACCGATCGGGCGTCGATCGCGACCGCCGCGGAACTGCTCGGCGCGTCCGACCGCATCCGCTACCTGGACGCGAATCTGCACGCGGAGATGTTCGCCGAACTGCGCTGGCCCGGCGACGACCTGCGGACCGGCCTGGATCTGCGCACCCTCGAACTGAAGCCCGACGAGCTGGCCAAATTCGGCATCGGCAAGCGGGCCGACGTCATGGCGCGGCTGCGCGAACTCGACGCCGGCGTGGCGCTCGGCGAATACACCGTCGACCGGGTCGTCTCCAGTTCTGCCGTGCTGGCGGTGACCGTCGTTCCGGCCGGTCCGGAACCGGATCTGCGCGATTACGCCCGGGCGGGCGCGGCCCTGGAACGGCTGTGGATCGAGGCCGGCGAGCGGGGTCTCGCGGTGCAACCCGTCTCGCCGGTATTCCTCTATGCCAGACACAAGGTGGAGGCGCATGCCGTTTCCCCCGGGTTCGCCGATACACTAACGTCGATTCAGAACCGTTTTCTGGACCTGCTGGCGGTGCCCGAACATGAGATCATTGCCTTGGTACTCCGGCTCGGCCATGCGACGACCGCCTCGGTTCGCAGTAGGCGGCTGCCGACGTAGGGCGCGGGTACCCGCAGTGAGATCGGAGACATAGGTTGCCTCGGCGGACACTCGACTCGCTGGTGACCTCGGTTGCCTCGGAGTTGATGGGCGTTGACGCCACGACCATGGTCGCGGCGAGTGAACGCGTGCTGCAGCAGCTTGTCGAGCACTTCGACGTCGACTTCAGCTACCTGCGCCACACCGACCGGGATCGGCGGCTGTCGGTCCTGGTCGCCGAGTGGCCCGAGCGGCACGACGTCCCGAAGCCGGATCCGCTGCAGGTCGTCCCGTTCGAGAGCGCGGACTCGGTGTTCGCCGAGCTGGAGTTCCGGACCGAGCCGCTGATCGTGCGCCCCGACCTCGGCAGCGCCGACTATCAGCACAACATTCGTGAGGCCAGCGGCGTCGACCAGGTGTCGATGGCGTGCGTGCCGTTGCTGTCGCGCGGTGTGTCCGACCGGGTTCCTCGGTTTCGTCAAGATCGGCGACCGCGAGTGGAGTACCCGCGAGATCAACGTGCTGCGGGCGATCGGGGCGTTGTTCGCCCAGTTGCAGGCGCGCGTGGTGGCCGAGGAGCGGCTGCGATTCATCGCCAACCACGACGACCTGACCGGACTGGGCAACCGGCGCGCACTGCTCGAGTACATGGAGCAGCGGCTCGCGCCCGGACAGTCCGGGCCGGTGGCCACCTTCTTCCTCGATCTGGACCGGCTCAAGGCGCTCAACGACTTCCTCGGCCACACCGCGGGTGACAATTTCATCCGCACCCTGGCCACCCGATTACGCGAGCACCGCGACCCGGTGGACATGATCGCGCGGCTCGGCGGCGACGAGTTCGTCATCGTGCCGGCCAAACCGATGGATTCGGTGGAGGCCGAACTCGAGGCGACCCGCATCCAGGAACTGATCGGCCGCCGGGTGACCGTCGGGGACGAGTCGGTGAGCCGCGCGGCCAGTGTCGGCGTGGCGCTGGGTGTCCCGGGCGAGACCACCGTCGCCGACGTGCTGCGCCGGGCCGACCACGCGCTGCTGGCGGCGAAGTCCGGCGGCGGAAACGGGATCGCGGTGTTCACCGACACCATGCGCGCCCAGTTCGAGCTGCAGGACGACGTCGAGCTGAACCTGCGCGGCGCGGTCGCCGACGGTTCGCTGATCCTGCACTATCAGCCCGAGGTCGATCTGCGGACCGGCCGGGTGGTGGCGCTGGAGGCGCTGGTCCGCTGGCAGCATCCGACCCGCGGCCTGCTGCCGCCGGGCGCGTTCGTCGGGGTCGCGGAGGCGACCAACCTGGCCGGTGAGCTGGGTCGCTGGGTGATCCGCACCGCGTGCGCCCAGTTCTCCGACTGGCGGCAGCGCGGACTGGCCAACGATGTCGTCATCCGGATCAATGTGTCGCCGGTGCAGCTGGTGAGCCTGGACTTCGTGGAGTCCATGGAGGACACGTTGCGCCGCTTCGGGATCGACGGCAGTTCGGTCTGCCTGGAGATCACCGAGCACATCGTCGTGCAGGACCTGACCCGCACCCAGGTCACGCTGCGCGGGCTCAAGCGGATGGGTATCCAGATCGCGATCGACGACTTCGGGACCGGCTACAGCTCGCTGTCGCATCTGAAGGCGCTGCCGGTCGACGCGGTGAAGATCGACCGTGGTTTCGTGCAGCGGCTCGGTGCCAGCACCGACGATCTGGCGATCGTGAAGTCCATTGTCGGCCTGGCCGGTTCGTTCGGGCTGGGTGTGGTCGGTGAGGGTGTGGAGACGGCGATCGCCGCCCGGACCCTGGTGGGGCTGGGTTGCTATCGCGCGCAGGGCTTCTTGATCGCGCGCCCGATGCCGGCCGAGCAGGTGGAGGCCCATCTGGCCGCCGGGCGGATTCCGCTGGATCTGGAGTTGCCCCGGGTGCCGCGCGGATAGTTTCCATTTGGTGAACCGTCCATGAACGAATAGTTACTCAGTCCGTCATTTCTAGTTCACCTTCTGTTCACCGTCTGTTCGGTTGGTGGGCTGGGGGGCGGGCAACGATCTGGCATGTGCGGATTGTTCAGTTGGCGAACTTCTACGGCCCGCGCTCCGGGGGCGTGAAGACCGCGCTACACCACCTGGGAGACGGGTACGTGGCGCAAGGCCACGAAGTAGTGCTGGTGGTGCCCGGTAAGCATCACGACGAAGAGATACTGCCCGGCGGAGTCGTGCGGATCACGGTGCCCGCCTTGGGGATTCCGTGGACCGGCGGCTACCGCGCGACCGACCCGCGCCGGGTCGCCGACGTGCTGACCGCGCTGCGGCCCGACGCGATCGAGGTCTCCGACCGGCTCACCCTGCGCGGCATGGGCCGCTGGGCCCGCCGCCGCGACGTCACCAGCGTGATGATCTCCCACGAACGGCTGGACCGGCTGCTCGGCCAGGTACTGCCCGGTCCGCTCGCCCGCCGCGGCGCCGACGCCGCCAACCGGCGCACCGCCGCCGACTACGACATGGTCGTCTGCACCACCGAATTCGCGCGCGAGGAGTTCCAGCGCATCGACGCGCCCAATGTCGCGCTGGTTCCGCTCGGCGTGGACCTCGACACCTTCTCCCCGCTGCGCCGCGACAGCCGGCTGCGCGACGAACTCGGCGCCGCCCGGCACCCGCTGCTCGTCCATTGCGGGCGGCTCTCGGTGGAGAAACGAGTCGACCGCAGCGTCGAGGCCGTGGACGCGTTGCGGCGCAACGGTGTCGACGCCCGCCTGATCGTGGTGGGCGACGGCCCGCGCCGCGAGGCGCTGGAACGCCGGGCCCGGGCCATGGGCCCGCTGCCGGACGGGCAGCCGCGAGTGCATTTCACCGGCTTCGTCGACGACCGCGACCAGCTGGCGACCCTGCTGGCCAGCGCGGACGTCTCCCTCGCGCCCGGACCGCACGAGACCTTCGGCCTGGCGGCGCTGGAGGCACTGGCCGCCGGAACCCCCGTGGTCGCCAGCCGGACCTCGGCACTCGCCGACATGGTCACCCAGGACTGCGGCGCGGTGGCCAAGAACAGCGCGGCCTCCTTCGCGCAGGCCGTCAACGACGTGCTCGCGCTGCCCGCGGCCGAGCGGCGGACGGCGGCGCGCACGCGCGCCGAGCAGTACACCTGGTCGGCGACGGTGGACGGGATGCTGGCGGTTCTGGCGAAGTAGCTGGTGCGGCTCAGCCTTCGTTCGGGCAGCAGTAGCTCGATTGTTCCTGTGCCGCAGTGAGATTCACATCCAGCGTGCGGGCGCCCGGGCCGAGGTTGCCGAGCCGGTCCTGCGGATTCACCAGCCGGCAGCTGCCCAGCGACAGACAGCCGCAGCCGATGCACCCGGAAAGGTTGTCGCGCAAGCGAACCAGCTGTTCGATCCGTTCGTCGAGATCGCGGTGCCAGAGCGTGGACAGCCGCTCCCAGTCCTTCCGGTTCGGAGTGCGACCTTCCGGGAGAGTGTCCAGCGCGCGGCGAATCTCGTTGAGCGGGATACCGACTCGCTGTGAGATGCGGATGAACGCCACCCGCCGCAGCGTCTCGCGGTTGTACCGGCGCTGGTTGCCGCTGGTGCGGCGGCTGGTGATCAGCCCTTCGCGCTCGTAGAAGTGCAACGCCGACACCGCGACTCCGCTGCGTTCGGACAGCTGCCCCGGGGTGAGCTCCCGCGCCTGCCACGGTGCCGGATGTGTCGTGGTCACCGGTGCCTCCCTTCGCCCGCCGCCGCGCCGGGCCTCTCCTCGACCTTACTTCAGGTCGGCGGGCCGGACGCCGGGACGGTGTGCGGGGGGATTTGCGTGCCAACCACGCCCCCGCCCACTACGGTCTAATCATGGAACACCTGGCTGTGCCGTCGGCGCGACCGTTTTCCGTGACCTCCGAGGTCGGTGAACTGGGCACGGTGCTGCTGCACCGGCCCGGCGACGAACTGCGCCGGCTCACCCCGCGCAACAACGACCAGCTGCTGTTCGACGCCATTCCCTGGGTGGAACGGGCCCAACAGGAACACGACACCTTCGCCGAGGTGCTGCGCCGGCGCGGCGTCGAGGTGCTGCTGCTGGAGACGCTGCTCACCGAGACGCTGGCGGTCAGCGGCGCCGGGCGCAGTACCGGTATCGCCGCGGCGGTGGACGCCCGCCGGCTCGGTTACGGTCTCGCCGAACAGCTCAAGGCCCACCTGCGGGGTATCCCCGCCCCCGAACTGGCCTATATCCTCACCGCCGGAATGACTTTCGACGAGTTACCGTTCGCACCCGACGGCACCTCGCTGGTGCGCCGGATGCACCACGGCACCGATTTCGTGATCGAGCCGCTGCCCAATCTGCTGTTCACCCGGGACTCGTCGTTCTGGGTCGGCCCCAAGGTGGCGATCACCTCGCTGGCCCTGCCGGCGCGGGCACGCGAGACCTCGCTGACCGACCTCATCTACGCCTTCCACCCCCGGTTCCTGGGTGTGCGCCGCGCCTACGAATCGCATGCCGCGCCGATCGAGGGCGGCGACGTGCTGCTGCTGGCGCCCGGTGTGGTCGCGGTGGGAGTGGGGGAGCGGACCACCCCGGCCGGCGCGGAGGCGCTGGCCCGCAGCCTGCTCACCGATGATCTGGCGCACACCGTGCTGGTGGTGCCGATCGCGCAGAACCGCGCCACCATGCACCTGGACACCGTGTGCACGATGGTCGACGTCGACGCCATGGTGATGTACCCGATGATGCGAGACTCGTTGACGGCCTTCACAATTCGGCGGGTCGGCGGTGGTTCCGGGCCCGGTGCGCCGGCCGCCGCGGTCGAGATGACCGGCCCCGACGACTTCGGTGCCGCCGCCGCGGCGGCCATGGGCATCGGCAAACTCCGCGTCATCGACACGGGTCTCGACGCGGCCATAGCCGAACGGGAACAATGGGACGACGGAAACAACACGCTGGCACTGGCGCCCGGCGTGGTGGTGGCCTACGAACGTAACGAGAACACCAATGCGCGCCTGCAGGACGCGGGCATCGAGGTGCTGACCATTCCGGGATCCGAGATCGGGTCCGGACGTGGCGGCCCGCGCTGCCTGTCGTGCCCGCTGGCCCGTGCCGAGGTATAGGCGGCGTAATGCTGGATCTACCGGTCGACCACTACTCGACGGTGCCTCCCTACGAGCAGTTACGTCAGGCCATCGTGGCCCGGGTGCGCACCGGTGAACTGGCGGCCGGGACCAAGATCCCGACCGTGCGGGCGCTGGCCGCCCAGCTCGGGCTCGCCCCCAACACCGTCGCCCGCGCCTACCGGGAACTCGAACAGGACGGTGTGCTGCAGACCCGCGGCCGGCTCGGCTCGTTCATCGCCTCCTCCGGCGACCCCACCCGCGACGCCGCCGGGCGGGCGGCCACCGAATACGTAGCTGTCATCCGCCGGCTCGGCCTCGACGACACCGCCGCGCTGAACTTCCTGCGCGCCGCGCTCGCCGACTGAATTCGGGGGTCAGCGCCAGCTCGGCAGCCACAGGTGGTCGTGCCAGTCCTGCGGCGTGATCGGATTCCCGTTCAGGATCGGCCACAGATAGACGAAGTTGGCCACCACCACCGCCGTGTACAGGCAGACCAGCATCAGATTGAGCCGCTGCCGTTCGAACCCGGCGGGCAGGAACCGCAGCCCCTGCTCGGTGCGCAACACCGGACCCGAGCGCAGGATGTCGCCCAGCACCAGCGCAATGCCCATCACCAGGAACGGCGCCATCGGCACCGCGTAGAAGTAGTACATCTGCCGGTCCAGGGTCGCGAACCAGGGCAGGAAGCCGGCGCCGTAGCCGACCAGCACCGCCGCGTACCGCCAGTCCGGCCGGGTGCACGCGCGCCACAGCGCCCACGCCAGCATCGGCAGCGCCAGCCACCAGATCGCCGGCGTGCCGATCAGCATGACCGCCTTCACACAGCTGGACTGGCCGCAGCCCGCCGACGAGTCGGCGTAGTAGTACAGCATCGGCCGCAGGCCCATCGGCCACGACCACGGCTTCGACTCCCACGGATGGTGGTTGCCGTTGGAGTTGGTGAGGCTCTCGTGGAAGGCCAGCGTCTCGCCCTGGTAGTGCCACAGTGAGCGCAGCGCGTCCGGCACCCAGGCGAACGGGCCGTCGGTGCCGGGCGGGTTCTTGCCGGCGAAACTGTTGCCGACCGAGTAGCGGTCGTAGCCGTCCTCGCTGGCGAACCACATCGACCAGCTGGCCAGATAGGTGCCGACCGGGATCAGGACCAGCGAGCCCAGCGCGGGAATCGTGTCCCGCCACAGCGCGCCGGCGATCGGCTTTTCCACACCGTAGGCCCGACGGGCGAACACGTCGAACGCCACCGACATGAGCCCGAAGAAGGCGATGTAATACAGCCCCGACCACTTCGTGCCCAGGGTCAGGCCCAGCAGCAGGCCGGCACCGAACCGCCACCAGCGGAACCCGAGCCGCGGGCCGTAGGGGCTCAGCCCGATCCGTCCCGCGGCGTCGGCGCGGGCCAGCCGTTCGCGCACCACGTCCCGGTCGACGATCAGGCAGCCGAAGGCGCCCAGCACGAACAGCGCCTGGAAGATGTCGAGCATCCCGAGCCGGGAGGACACGAACGTCATGCCGTCGCAGATCAGCAGAATGCCGGCCAGCGCGCCGACCAGGGTGGACCGCGACAGGCGGCGGGTGATCCGGATGGTCAGCAGCACGAGCAGCGTGCCCGACAGCGCGGCGGTGAACCGCCAGCCCAGCGGGGTGTACCCGAACATCGCCTCGCCCAGCGCGATCATCTGCTTGCCGACCGGGGGGTGCACGATCAGGCCGTACGCCGGGTTGTCCTCGATTCCGCCCCCGGTCACCACCTGCCAGGCCTGCGGTGCGTAGTGCTTCTCGTCGAACACCGGTGTCCCGCCGTCGGTGGGGGACTGCAGATACCAGAAGCGGTTGAGCGCGGCGAACCCCGTGAGCATCAGGGTGACCAGCCAGCCGCGCAGCCGATCGGTGGGACCGAAGTCGGGTAGCGGCCGGCGCGGTGCCGGGCTGGTCACCGCGGGACCCCCGCCGTCCGGCGAGTCCGCCTCGGAGGCGTTCGGTGACGGCGACTGGGAGAGCTGGATCACGGGCTGAGTCTAGGGCCTACCCCGGAATGTGCACCCCGGCTGGGCACTGTGGGAATGTTGTGAGATGGCGTCCGAGGGTGAGCGATGAACGAAACAGCGGGCAAGCTGGTGCTCGCCGCGACCCCGCTGGGCGAGATCGGCGATGCCTCCCGACGGTTGCGGGACGCGCTGGCCACGGCGGAAATCGTTGCCGCGGAAGATACTCGCCGCACCCGGTCGCTGGCCAAGGCGCTGGAGGTGGAGATCACCGGACGAGTGGTCAGCTTCTACGACCATGTGGAGACCGCGCGGATCCCGATGCTGCTCGACGAGATCGAGGCCGGCCGCACCGTGCTGTTGGTGACCGATGCGGGGATGCCGTCGGTCAGTGACCCGGGATACCGGATGGTCGCCGCGTGCGTGGAACGCGGACTGCCGATCACCTGCCTGCCGGGCCCGTCGGCGGTGACCACCGCGCTGGCGCTGTCCGGGCTGCCGATGGAGCGGTTCTGTTTCGACGGGTTCGCGCCGCGCAAGGGCGGTCAGCGGCGGGAATGGTTGCGGACCCTGGCGGCCGAGCCGCGGGCCGTGGTGTTCTTCGAGGCGCCGCATCGGCTGGCGGACTGCCTGGCCGACGCGGTCGCGGTGCTGGGCGCGGATCGGCGGGCGGCGGTGTGCCGGGAACTGACCAAGACCTATGAGGAAGTCGTGCGCGGGACGCTAGGCGAGCTCGCGGAGTGGGCGGTCGAGGGCGCGCGCGGGGAGATCAGCGTGGTGCTGGCGGGGGCCGAGCCGGTGTCGGCGGACCCGGCGGATCTGGTCGGCCGGGTCGAGGAGCTGGTTGCGGCGGGTGATCGGCTCAAGGACGCGTGTGCGCAGGTCGCCGCGGAGTCGGGTGCGTCGCGACGGGAGTTGTACGACGCGGTCCTCGCCGCGCGCAACGAGGGTGGGCCGGAGTAGGTAGGCCGTCGTGAACGACAGCGGCCCGTGTCATCAGGACACGGGCCGCTGTCGGTCGTAGGTCAGCTCTTCGGCTCGACAAACTTCGGGAACACCACCTCGGGCTCCGGCAGCGAGGTGCCCCCCGCGATCGGGGTGGCGATGTCGGCGAAGCCGCGGCCGGACTGGCCGAGCAGGTCGAGGATGCGGCCCGCGGCGCCCGGCATCACCGGCTGCACCAGGATCGACACGATCCGCAGCACCTCGAGCGTCACGTACAGCACCGTGCCTTCGCGCTCGGTCTCGCCGGCCTTGGCCAGCGCCCACGGCGCCTGCGCGGAGAAGTACTTGTTGGTCTCGCCGAGCGTCAGCCAGATCGCTTCCAGCGCCAAATGCGGCTGCTGGGCGTCGAATTCGGTGCGGCAGCGTTCCAGCAGGCCGTTCGCGCGATCCAGCAGTTCGCGGTCGTCGGCGGTGAACTCGCCGGGAACCGGTACGGCGGAAGCGAAGTCGCGTGCCACCATCTTCAGGCTGCGCTGCACCAGGTTGCCGTACTCGTTGGCGAGGTCGGCGTTGATCCGGCCCACGATCGCGTCGTGGCTGTAGGAACCGTCCTGGCCGTAGGAGATCTCACGCAGCAGGAAGAAGCGCACCGCGTCCAGGCCGTACTGTTCGACCAGGTCCAGCGGAGACACGGTGTTGCCCACCGACTTCGACATCTTCTCGCCCTTGTTGAACAAGAAGCCGTGCACGAATACCCGTTTCGGCAGTTCGATACCGGCCGACATCAGGAACGCGGGCCAGTACACGGTGTGGAACCGGGTGATGTCCTTGCCGATGATGTGCACGTCGGCGGGCCACAGCTTGCGGAACCGCTCCGAGTCGGTGTCGGGGAAGCCGGCGCCGGTGAGGTAGTTGGTGAGCGCGTCCACCCACACGTACATCACGTGCTCGGGGTGGCCGGGGACCGGGACACCCCAGTCGAAGGTGGTCCGCGAGATCGACAGATCCTTCAGCCCCGCCTTGACGTAGCTGACGATCTCGTTGCGCCGGGTGGCGGGCAGGATGAAGTCGGGCTGCGTCTCGTACAGCTCCAGCAGCCGGTCCTGGTATTTGGACAGCCGGAAGAAGAAGTTCGACTCCTCGGTCCACTCCACCGGCGTCTTGGTCTCGGTGGAGATGCGGGTGCCGTCCGCGAGGACCGTGGTCTCCTCGTCGGTGTAGAACGCCTCGTCGCGCACCGAGTACCAGCCGGAGTAGGTGTCGAGATAGATGTCGCCGGCCTCGGTCATCCGCTCCCAGAGCGCGATCGACGCGGCGTGATGGTCCTCGTCGGTGGTGCGGATGAACCGGTCGTAGGAGATGTCGAGCGCCTTGTCCATGCGCTCGAAGACATCGGAGTTGCCCCGCGCGTACTCCTGCTCGGGGACGCCGGCCGCCTTGGCGGCCTGCTGCACCTTCTGGCCGTGCTCGTCGGTGCCGGTCATGAAGTACACGTCGAAGTCGTCGAGCCGCTTGAACCGGGCCAGCGCGTCGGTGGAGATGTATTCGTACGCATGCCCGATGTGCGGCGCGCCGTTCGGATAGGCAATGGCCGTGGTGATGTAGAAGCTGCGCTCGCTCATGGTCCCACTACTCTAATCTGCGGTACCTTGCCCGCTCACGCCATATCCAGGGGAGTCATGCCGACCAACCGTCCCGCGCCGCCCGCGCCCGAACCGCTGTCCCCGCTGGTCGACGCGCACACCCATGTGGACGCCTGCGGTGCCACCGATCCGGAGTCCGTGCGGGCCTTGGTCGATCGTGCGGCGGCGGTGGGTGTGGGCCGCATCGTCACGGTCGCCGACGATCTGGTGGCCGCCCGGTTCGCGGTCGAGGCCGCGCACTGGGACGAGCGGGTGTACGCCGCGGTCGCCCTGCACCCGACCCGCGCGAACGCGCTCGACGACGCCGCCCGTACCGAGCTGGAGAAGCTGGCCGCCGATCCGCGGGTGGTCGCGGTCGGCGAGACGGGCCTGGACTACTACTGGCCCGGCAAGCTCGACGGCTGTGCGACGGTCGAGGAGCAGGTCGAGGGTTTCCGCTGGCACATCGACCTGGCCAAGCGCCTGCGCAAGCCGCTCATGATCCACAACCGGGAGGCCGATCACGACCTGCTCGCCGTGCTGCTGGACGAGGGCGCGCCGGACACGGTGATCTTCCACTGCTTCTCCTCGGACGCGAACATGGCGCTGGCCTGCGTGGCCGAGGGCTATGTGCTCAGTTTCTCGGGGACGGTCAGCTTCAAGAACGCGATCGAGTTGCGGGAGGCGGCGAAGCTGGTGCCGGCCGGGCAGATCCTGGTGGAAACCGACGCGCCCTATCTGACCCCGCACCCGTATCGGGGCGCGCCCAACGAGTCGTACTGCCTGCCCTATACCGTGCGCGCGCTGGCGGAGATCCGCGGTGAGGATCCGGCGGAGCTGGCGGCGACGGTGACGGCGAACGCGGAACGGATCTACGGTATCTAGCGCCGATCGACACCGGAATCGCTTGGTAGATGCGGTAATCCGTCGAGTGTGGCCGATATTCGACAATGGCGTCCGAGTGCGCGCCCAGTGTTCCTTCACTATGCTCACCTCGACGTTGTCCCCGGCCGACTCGAGATGTGTTCGTTATGCGTAAACCCGCTGCTGTGCGGTCTGCTGTTGTCAGCGCCTGACCGCGTCGTTATCGTATTGTGACCATGTTCGACCACCCCATGATCACGATCCAGCGGATCAACGCGTCCCGGTCACCGCTGCTCTACGCGGCGATCGGCCTGATGCTGCTGACGCTGATCGTGGGGGCGGCGATCGCGATCGGGAACAGCAAGACCGTCACCGTCGTGGTCGACGGGAAGGCGTCGGTCGTCAAGAGCGTGGCCGGCGACACCAAAGGTGTGCTGAAGGACGCCGGCTACCGGCTCGCCGACCGCGACGAGGTTACGCCGTCCGGCGGCAGTTCGGTGCCCGACGGCGGCACCATCACGCTGAACCGGGCCCGGCAGGTGGCCCTGACCGTCGACGGCAAGGCCAGCAAGGTGTGGGTCACCGCGGCCACCGTCGCCGAGGCGCTCGCGCAGCTGAAGATGCCCTCGGACGTGTTCGTCTCCCCGGCCCGGCCCACCCCGCTGCCGTTGCACGACGCGGCGATGTCGATCACCAATCCCCGCACCGTGCAGCTGTCCGACAACGGGGAGGAAGCGGAGACCGTGCGGCTGGCCGCGCCGACCGTGGGTGAACTGCTGGCCGTGCGCGGTGTGCCGCTGATCAATCAGGACTCCGTGGATCCGCCCGCCGACACCGCGCTGACCGACGGAATGACGGTGACCGTCACCCGCAAGATCGTGGTCAATCGGGTCGAGCGGATGCCGTTGGATCCGCCGGAGAACGTCATCGAGGACGTCGACATGAACATGAGCCGCTCGGTCGTGGAGGACGCGGGCAAGCCCGGCGTGCAGGACGTGACCTTCGCGGTGTCCATCGTCAACGGGGTCGAGGCGGACAAGACGCAGGTGTCCAGCACCGTGGTGGAGCCGGCGACGGCGAAAACCGTTCGCAAGGGCGCCAAGCCGGGGACCGAGGTGCCACCGGTCCAGAACGGCGCGACCTGGGACGCGCTGGCCAGCTGTGAGTCGGGCGGCAACTGGGCGATCAACACCGGCAACGGGTTCTATGGCGGTGTGCAGTTCGACCAGAACACCTGGGAACGGCAGGGTGGGACGAGGTACGCGCCGCGCGCCGATCTGGCGACCCGGGAGGAGCAGATCGCGATCGCGTCGATCACGCAGGCCCGGCAGGGCTGGGGCGCGTGGCCGGCCTGTACCAGCCGGCTCGGCATCGGCTGAGACGAGAACAGCCGGACCCCAACGGGATCCGGCTGTCGATCGGTCGCGGCGGATCGCCGCGGTCGTCACATCAGAGCGCCGCCGTCGACCCGCAATTCGGTGCCGGTCATGTACTTGCCGTCCTCGGAGGCGACCATGGCCACGACGCCCGCGATATCGGCCGGGGTGCCCAGGGCGCCACCGTTCAGGCGGCCCGAGAGCCGGCTGAACAGATCCCAGTCCGCGTTCTCCGGCACGTCCAGCTGGGTGGTGATGCCGGAGGTGATGCCGCCGGGCACGATATTGACCGCGCGCAGCCCCTGCTTCACGTATTCCAGTGCCAGCGAATGGGTCATGGCGTTGATACCGCCCTTGGTCGCGGAGTACGCGGCCATGTACGGGTGGGACAGGAACGCCGAGGTGGAGGAGAAGTTGACGATCACCGGGGTCTCGGACTCCAGCAGGGTCGGCAGCGATTCCCGGATCATGAGGAAGGTGCCGGTCAGGTTGATGCCGATGATCCGGTTCCAGTCGGCCAGGCTCATCTCGTGGGTGCGCGCGGTCTTCATGATGCCGGCCGCGTTGACCAGAACGTCCAGGCCGCCGAGGTATTCGCGGGCGGCGGTGAGGGCGGCGGCCACCGAGGTCTCGTCGGAGATGTCGACGACGACCGTGCTGAGCCGGTCGGCGTGGTCTCCCGCGGCGGCGACGGTTTCCTTCAGACCGGCCTCGACGATGTCGGCGGCCACGACCCGGGCGCCTTCCGCGAGCATGCGGAGCACGATGCCCTGGCCGATGCCCGAGCCTGCCCCGGTGACGATGACCCGCCGCCCGTCGTGTCGTTGCTGCATGTGACCCGCCTCTCATTGGTTCCGGAGACTCGAAAGTAGAACAGGTTACAAAAGATTGCAACGGTGGTTCCGGCCGAGTTCGCCCCGACGGTCTCGGGCTTGCTACACCGAACACCAATACGGCGGAAACTACTCTTTCCCGCCGCATACTTGACGGATTCCACACGCCTCGTGACTGATCGGAGAGTCGAGATGCGTTCGCTACGCAGGCGTCGAAACCTGGGGGCCGCCGCGCTCCTGGCCAGTGCCGCGGTCCTGGCAGCGGCCGGAACAGTAACGGCCGCACCGATTCCCGACGGCGCCGGCGCGCCCGGCACGGTCATCGCCAGCACCGCCGAACCCGACGGCTGGCACACCGTCTCCGGTGGCGAACGAATCGACTACTGGACCCGCAATTCCGACGGTTCCGCCGTGCCCGCCAGCGGCGCGCTGGTCGTGCCGCCCGGGCCCGCGCCCGCCGGCGGCTGGCCGATCCTGGCCTGGGACCACGGCACCTCCGGATTCGGGCCCGGCTGCGGCGGGCAGGCCGACCCGGCCAAGATGCCGTTCGAAAGCGAAGCCGTCCGCGGCGACGAGATGTTCCGCTACTTCCTCGCCCACGGATTCGCGGTGCTCGCACCGGACTACATCGGCCTCGGCGACTACGCGACCGGCCCGCACCCCTACCTCGAGATCCGCAGCGAGGGCACGGCCACCATCGACCTGGTGCGCGCCGCGCGCCTGCTGCACCCGGAACTGTCCCGGACCTGGGCCGTCATGGGACAGTCCCAGGGCGGGCAGGTGGCGTTGGCTACCTCGTGGGTGCAGCGCACCGACGCACCCGAGCTCGACTTCCGCGGCACGGTCACGATCGACCCGGAATCCCACTTCGACGTGCTGCTGCCGGCGCTCGGTGGGCCGGACTTCCACGTCAACATCAGTGACGGGGTGACCGTCTTCACCGCCGGCGCGCTCGCCGGGTTGCGGGCCACGCACCCGGAACTCGACCTCGACAGCTATCTGAGCCCGACCGGGCGGGCCGTGCTCGACGACGTGGGCGGGCTGTGCCTGGACGGGATGGCCACCCGGGTAGCCGGTCTCGACGTGGGCCAACTGCTGTCGAAGCCGTTGTCCGACCCGGCTTTCCGTGCCGCGCTGACCGAATACGCCGCCGTTCCGGTCACGGGCTACGACGCGCCGATCCTGGAACTGGCCAACCTCGCGGACGTCACCGTGCCCTCGCCGCTGCACCTGGTGCTGGCCGGTCAGCTGGCGACCGGGGGCAACGATTTCCGGCTCGTGACCGGGACGGGTGAGCATGTGCACCTGTCGCCCGAGATGTGGGCCGCCATCGACGAGTGGACCGCTCGGGTGCTGTCCACACCCCCGGTTTCGTGAGGCGCGGGACCGGTCCGGTGTGACAGCCGTTCGAGCGCAGGCCTTAAGCTGACGGGCGTGTCCGAATCTGTTGTCGCTGGTAGAGGCCAGGCTGCGTTGCTGGGACCGGCCGAAGTGCGGGTGCTGGCGGAACGTTTCGGCGTGCGGCCGACCAAGCAGCTCGGCCAGAACTTCGTGCACGACGCGAACACCGTCCGGCGGATCGTGGCGGCCGCCGGTGTCGGGCGCGACGACGTGGTGCTCGAGGTCGGCCCCGGCCTGGGCTCGCTGACCCTCGCGCTGCTCGATGTCGTCGACTCGGTGGTGGCGGTCGAGATCGACCCGAATCTGGCTGCCCACCTGCCGGATACGGTCGCCGACCGGGCACCGGAACTCGCGGACCGGCTCACCGTGGTCGGCGCCGACGCGCTGCGGGTGCGGGCCGCCGACCTGCCCGCGAGGCCGACCGCGCTGGTTGCGAACCTGCCCTACAACGTGGCGGTCCCGGTGCTGCTGCACCTGCTCGCCGAACTCCCGTCCATCCGTACCACGCTGGTGATGGTGCAGGCCGAGGTCGCCGACCGGCTCTCGGCCACCCCGGGCGGGCGGATCTACGGTGTGCCGAGCGTGAAGGCCGGCTACTTCGGCGCGGTCAAACGCGCGGGATCCATCGGCCGCCAGGTCTTCTGGCCCGCCCCGCAGATCGAGTCCGGTCTGGTGCGCATCGACAGGTTCGCCGAATCACCGTGGCCCGCTACGGAAGAGCACCGGCGGCGCGTGTTCGAGGTGGTGGACGCGGCGTTCGCGCAGCGCCGAAAGACGTTGCGCGCCGCGCTCTCCGGGTGGGCGGGGTCGGCTGCTGAGGCCGAACGACGTCTTCGGCTGGCGGGGATCGATCCGGCTGCGCGGGGGGAGACGCTGGATACCGCGGCCTTTGTGCGGCTGGCCGAAACCGACTGACGCGCAACACTATCGGCCCGAGATCTAGTGCATCGAACCTGCCGGTTCGGGCGGGTCTACGTCAAGGCGTACGACAGTAGGGTGGCGGCGCCGCCCGGGTCCTGGCGGAGGGAATAGCCGAACCAGACGCCCGGGGCGACTTCGCGGATCTCGTCGACGATCTGGGGGGCCGTGATGGGGGTGTAGTCGATGATCCAGGCCGGCTGCCGGTCGCGGAGGGAGGCGCCGCGGTGGATCAGGCCGGGCCAGCCTTCGATGCCCAAGGGTGTGAGGCGGTTGACCAAGGTGCCGCCGTCGGGCCCGGTCCTGAAGGTCTTGCCGATCCACAACAGCGGCGCCCACCACTGCATGTCGGCGGGGCTGATCACCCAGCCACTGGTGGCGCCGGCGGGCACGTCGCCGACGGGCGCGTCGCGGTAGAGGGTGGCCTGCTGGTCGGGGGTGCAGTGGAAGCGCAGTGCATCCAGGGTCGCGGCGGGGTTGTCGGCCGTGATCACGCAACCTCCGCCGAGGTCGGAGTCGGCGTGGACGAGCGGGGTGCAGGACATTGCCGGGCCGAGGGCGGCCAGGGCGGCGACGGCGGCGCCCAGGACGCGGAGCCGGCGGACGAGGGTTCCGGTGAATTCAGCACGATGTGTGTCCATCGCTGCCTCCAACCTGGGGACGGGTTAGGGCCCATCTCCAGGCTAGTTTGCTGAGAGGTTGCTATGTTGTGCCTTCGTTGAATTTATGCGGACCGGCTCAGCGGAAGCGACGTAGCCGCAGGCTGTTGCTCACCACAAAGACACTGGACAGAGCCATGGCTGCACCGGCCAACATGGGATTGAGCAGTCCGGTAGCCGCCAACGGGATGGCTGCCACGTTGTAGCCGAAGGCCCAGAACAGGTTGCCCTTGATGGTGCGCAGCGTCGCGCGCGACAGCCGGATCGCGACCGCGACCGTACGCAGGTCACCGCGGACCAGCGTGATGTCGGCCGCCTCGATCGCCACGTCCGTGCCGGTACCCATGGCCATGCCGAGGTCGGCCCGGGCCAGCGCGGCCGCGTCGTTGACGCCGTCTCCGACCATGGCCACCACCCGGCCCTCGCCCTGTAACCGGCGCACCACGTCCAGCTTGTCGCTGGGCAGCACCTCGGCGATCACCTCGTCGATCCCGACCTGCGCGGCCACCGCGGTCGCCGCCGCCCGATTGTCGCCGGTCAGCAGCACCGGGGTCAGTCCCAGCCCTCGCAGCTGCGAAACCGCTTCGGCGCTGGTCGGTTTCACCGCATCGGCGACAACCAGCAGACCCTGCGCGACTCCGTCCCACGCGACCAGGACCGCGGTGCGGCCCAGGCGTTCGGTCTCGGACTTGGCCCGCTCCAACGCATCCGGCACCGCGATGCCGTGCTCGGCGAGCAGCTCGGTGCGACCGGCGAGCACCTCGCGGGCCCCGACGCGGCCGCTCACACCACGCCCACCGTGATTGCGGAAGTCCCGCACCGGTTCCGGCGCCCACGCTGGCGCACTGCCGAGGACATCCGAATCCGACAGGGGGCGTTCGTAATCCGGTGCGGCCGGATCCGGGTCCGGCGTCGCGGGAACGTGAGCCGAAGCTGTCGGGCGCGAATCCCGTTCGGCGCCTGCGACGATCGCGCGGGCGATCGGATGTTCCGAGCCGTGTTCGATCCCGCCCGCCACCGCGAGCAGTTCCGCCGGGTCCACCCCCGCGGCCGGAATCGTCTCCAGCAGAGTCATGGTTCCGGTGGTCACCGTGCCGGTCTTGTCCAGCACCACGGTGTCGATCCGTCGGGTGGACTCCAGTACCTGTGGGCCCTTGATCAGGATGCCGAGCTGGGCGCCACGGCCGGTGCCGACCAGCAGGGCCGTCGGCGTGGCCAGCCCCAGCGCGCAGGGGCAGGCGATGATCAGCACGGCCATCGCCGCACCGGCCGCCGTGGTGAGCCCGGCGCCGAGCCCGAACTGTACGAGCAGGGTCAGCACGGCGATCACCAGCACGATCGGCACGAATACCGCCGCGACCCGGTCGGCCAGTGCCTGGACCGGAGCCTTGCCCTGCTGCGCGGTCTCCACCAGGGCCGCCATCCGGGCGAGCTGGGTGTCGGCGCCGACGCCGGTCGCGCGCACCACCAGCAGGCCGCCGGCATTCACCGTGGCCCCGACGACCGCGTCGCCGACCGTGACCTCGACCGGGACGGGCTCACCGGTCAACAGGCTCTGGTCCAGTGCTGAATTGCCTTCGGTGACAATGCCGTCGGTGGCCACCTGCTCGCCGGGCCGCACGACGAACTCGTCGCCGACCCGCAACTGCGCGATCGGAACCCGAACTTCGGACCGCTGTCCCTCGGCGCCGGGACGCAGCACGGCCACGTCCTTGGCGCCGAGCTCCAGCAGGGCGCGCAGGGCCGAACCGGCCCGTTCCTTGGCGCAGGTCTCGAAGTATCGGCCCGCCAGGATCGCGGTGATCAGCACCACCGCCACCTCGAGATAGAGGGTGCCGGTCGCGTCGGTGTGCGCGATGGTCAGGCTGAAGCTGTGTTTCATGCCGGTCATGCCGGCGGTTCCGAAGAACATCGCGTACACCGACCAGCCCAGCGCGGCCAGGCTGCCCAGGGAGATCAAGGTGTCCATGGTGGCGGTGCCGTGCCGGGCATTGACCCAGGCCGCCCTGTGGAAGCTCGCGCCGCCGCGCAGCACGACCGGCGCGGTCAGTGCCAGGGCCGGCCACTGCCAGTTGTCGAACTGCAGGGTCGGGATCATCGACACCAGAACCACCGGAATCGCCAGGACCAGGCAGAACAGCAGCTGCCGGCGCAGCGCGGCGGCGGGGGACCGCCGGGGCGCCGCGGCCGGCAGCTGCGCGGTGTAACCGGCCGCGACGACCTGTTCGATCAGCTGGCCGGGGGTGACGGAGGCCGGATAGCGGACGGCGGCCTTCTCGGTGGCGTAGTTCACCGTGGCGGTGACCCCGTCGATCCGGTTCAGCTTCTTCTCGATCCGGGCCGCGCACGACGCGCAGGTCATGCCGCCGATCTCGAGTTCGAGGGCGTGTGCCGCCACCGCCGTATCCATCCGGTCCTCCTTGCCGATCACCCGTCGGCCGGGTCAGGCCGAGGCGAGGGCGTAGCCGGCTTCGTCGACCGCGGCGGCGACGTCGGCGTCGGCGAGCGGTGCCTCCGAGGTGACCTCGACCCGGCCGCTGGCAACGTCCACTGCGACGTCGGTGACGCCCGAGATCCGGCCGATCTCGGTGCTGACCGAGGACGCGCAGTGCCCGCAGGTCATGCCGGTAACGGTGTAGGTGCTGGTAGCCATGATGGCCTCCTCGATGTCGGCGCTGCGTCCGCCTGGTGCGTCCGCCTCACCGAACATACCCCCCAAGGGTATCTGTGGCAAGGGGTCGCGCGGGGCCGGCGGCATCGGGCCGGTCCGAGTAGATGGCCGGTTCACACAGGTTCTGGACTAGGCTTGGTGGCCGTGCTCTCTGTTGTGCCCAGTCCCGTTGTCGTGCGGGCGCCCTCGAAGGTGAATCTCCACCTTGGAGTCGGTGAGCTACGTGCCGACGGATACCACGAACTGACCACCGTGTTCCAGGCCCTCTCGCTCACCGACGAGGTCGAACTGTCGCCGTCGTCGTCGCTGACGGTGAAGGTCAGCGGTGAAGGAGCCGACGAGGTACCCACCGGCCGAACCAATCTGGTGTGGCAGGCCGCGGTCCGGCTCGGGCACCTGGCCGGGCGGGCGCCGCTGGTCGAGATCACGCTCCGCAAGGGCATTCCGGTCGCGGGCGGCATGGCCGGCGGCAGCGCCGACGCCGCCGCCGCGCTGATCGGCCTCAACGAACTCTGGGACCTCGGCCTGACCCGCGACGAACTGGCCACGCACGCAGCCGAACTCGGCAGCGACGTCCCGTTCGCGCTGCACGGCGGCACCGCCCTGGGCCGCGGCCGGGGTGAGAAACTCCTACCGGTGTTGTCCCGCAACACCTTCCACTGGGTACTGGCGCTGGCCAAGGGCGGCCTGTCCACACCCGCGGTGTTCAAGGAACTGGACCGGCTGCGCGAAGCCGGTTCCCCGCCCCGGCTGGGCGAACCACAAGACCTGTTGCAGGCCTTGGCTTCCGGGGACCCACACCTACTGGCCCCCTTGCTGGGCAACGACTTGCAGGCGGCCGCGCTGTCGCTGAAACCGGAACTCCGCCGCACCCTGCGCGCGGGCGTCGAAGCCGGCGCACTGGCCGGCATCGTCTCCGGCTCCGGACCCACCTGCGCATTCCTGTGCACGGACGCCGACACCGCCCTCGCGGTCTCGGCCGAGCTGTCCGGTGCGGGCGTGTGCCGGCTGGTCCGGACCGCCACCGGCCCGGTTCCGGGCGCCCGGGTGATCAGCGGACCCTGAGCTCCGAGGCGGCCCGCGATCCACGTCCCGATGCCGGCCGGGTGTGGGTCCTGACCTCGGCCGGCTGTGACCGTCGTGACCGTGGCGCCCGTGGCGGGCGAAAACGCCGACCATGAGAATATCGATAGTTCGAGTCGAGAGGGACGGGCAGCGCAACCCATGGCCAATCTGATCAACCTGGAGCAGGTCCACAAGAGCTTCGGCATCAAGCCGTTGCTGGACAACGTCTCGCTCGGCGTCCAGGAGGGGGAGCGGATCGGGGTCGTCGGGCTCAACGGCGGTGGCAAGACCACACTGCTGGAGGTGCTGACCGGGATCGAGCAGCCCGACAGCGGCCGGGTCAGTCACGTCGGCGGCCTGCGCATGGCCGTGGTCACCCAGCGTGGGGTGCTGCCCGCCGGATCCACCGTCGGTTCGGTGGTGCTGGCCGGGCTGGCCGACGACCACATGACCCACGAGGTGGCCGAACACCAATGGGCCTCCGACCCGCGCATCCGCAGCGTCATCGAAGGCATCGGCATCTCCGGCCTCGGCATGGACACCTCGGTCGACAACCTCTCCGGTGGCGAACGCCGCCGGGTCGCGCTGGCCGCCGCGCTGGTCCGCGACCTCGACCTGCTCGTACTCGACGAGCCCACCAACCACCTCGACGTCGAGGGCGTGCAGTGGCTGGCCCGGCACCTGGTCGAACGCCGCAGCGCGCTGGTCGTCGTCACCCACGACCGCTGGTTCCTCGACACCGTCGCCACGAACACCTGGGAGGTCGTGGGCGGTCGGGTCGAGAGCTACGAGGGGGGTTACGGCGACTGGATCTTCGCCCGCGCCGAGCGCGCCCGCCAGGCCGACGCCAGCGAGGCCCGGCGCGCCAACCTGGCCCGCAAGGAACTCGCTTGGCTGCGCCGCGGCGCGAAGGCCCGAACCTCCAAGCCGCGCTACCGGATCGAGGCCGCCGAGGCCCTGATCGCCGACGTGCCGCCGCCGCGCGACAGCGTCTCGCTGGCCGCGTTCGCGCGAAAGCGCCTGGGGCGCGTGGTGATCGAGCTGGAGAACGCGTCGCTGGCCACCCCGGACGGCCGCGAACTCGTGCACGACCTGACCTGGCGGCTGGCGCCGGGCGAGCGTGTCGGTCTGGTCGGCGTCAACGGTTCCGGCAAGACCACCCTGCTGCGCACCCTGGCCGGAGAGCTGGAACCGGCCTCCGGCAAGCGAATCCAGGGTCAGACCGTTCAGATCGGCTGGCTGCGGCAGGAACTCGACGATCTGCCCAAGGATCTGCGGGTGCTGGAAGCCGTTCAGCAGGTCGCTTCGCGAATCATGCTGGGCGACAAGGAGATCTCCGCCGGTCAGCTGGCCGAGCGGCTCGGGTTCACCCCCGCCCGCCAGCGCACCCCGGTCGGCGACCTGTCCGGTGGTGAGCGCCGCCGGTTGCAGCTCACCCGCATCCTGATGGCCGAACCGAACGTGCTGCTGCTCGACGAGCCCACCAACGACCTCGACATCGATACCCTGCAGCAGCTCGAGGACCTGCTCGACAACTGGGCCGGCACCCTGGTCGTGATCAGCCACGACCGCTACCTGATCGAGCGCATCTGCGACTCCACCTGGGCCCTGTTCGGTGACGGCAAGCTCACCAACCTGCCGCGCGGGATCGACGAGTACCTGGAACGCCGGGCCACCATCGAAGCCGGGAAGAGCCGCGCCGACACCAAGCCCGCCGCCACCGCGCCCACGACCGACGCCGCCGCCCAGCGGGCCGCGCGCAAGGAACTCGGCCGCCTGGAACGTGCCATCGAGAAGCTCGACCAGCGCGAGAAGCAACTGCACGACAAGCTCGCCGAAGCCGCCAGCGACCCGGACAAGCTGGTGGGCCTGGGTGCGGAGCTGAAACAGGTTGTCGCCGAAAAGGAAGCAACCGAGGAACGCTGGATGGAACTCGCCGAGATCGCGGCCGGGTAGCCGGGCCGAGGCGGCTACTGCGCCTTGCCGACCGGCGGCACCGGCAGGCAGGTGCGCACGAAATCGGTGCCGAACCCGGTCAATTCGATGCTGCGGTAGTACACCCGGGTCCCGAACCCGGCCCGCTCCAACCGCTTTCGCACCGACGACTCCAGCAGCTGGTACCGCGCCGGATTGCCCAGTGCTTCTTGGTTGAACTCCAGCAGTCCCAGCCGTCGCAGGTTGGTCAGGTAGTGGTCGACCCGTTCGGGGTGGCGTAGGGCCGCCTCCTCGCCGATCAGGTTCAGCCCGGTCTCGTAGCGCTGCGCGCCCGGCGTCAGCCGCCGCCCGGTGCGAATACCCAGCGCCGGCTGCGGACCGTCGAGGTAGAGCAGGCGCAGCACCCTCGCCTCGTCGGGCGCGAGTTCGCCCAGGATCCGGGCGTAGGCGGGGTGGTCGCCGTCGATGGAGTGCACATTGGCCGAGCGGCGCAGCAGGTCGGCGCCGCGCTCGCGCAGCCCGGCGTCCTCGGTGGCCTCGGGCTCGGGGCTGCTCAGTGCCCGCAGCAGTGATTCGCGGACCACGTCGCGGGCGGCATCGAGGATCGCGCCGGTGGGTAGGCCCGCGTTGCTGCCGCGCACCACGGTGCTGCCGACCTCGACCGCGGTTCCCACGCCCCAGGTGGCCCCGGAGGCCATCGCGGTGACGGCGACGCGGACGATTCCGCTGGTCACGCGGATCGGGTTGGTGAGCCTGCGGGTGGTGCGGCCCGTGACCGGCCGGTAGATCGTGCGGCGGGAGGGTGTGGAGCTGGGGGTTTGCTCGCCGTTCGAAGCCGGGCCGGTCGGGTCACTCACAGTGGTGCTACTCCTGTTCCAAACAACAGTAAGTGAGCGTAACCCGCTATGAGCCCGAGCACACCGCCATGGACAAACAAAAGCCATTCATCTTGCTTGATCGCCGAGCGAAGCATCTCCACGAACTCCGGTGGCGGCAGCGCCCGCATCTGACGGGCGATGTACTCGCTGACCTGCTTGCTCTGTTGCGCGTTGAAGTCGGGATCGTTGAACGCGGCCGGTACCCGGGCCTTGGCCTCCTCGGCGAAGGTGTCCTTCAGCGTCTCGTACCCGGAGTTGCCGATCACGAACTTCAGCGCACCGCGCGCCGGGCCGAGTGCCCGGTCGGTGGCCGGTCGCATGGTGTCCTCGAGCATCTGCAGCGTGCGGTCCGAGCGCGGGCCGTTGAGCAGTTCGTCGCCGATATTGGCGACGGTCATGATCTCGCTGGCCACCAGCTCGGCGTAGCCGTCGGTGATCTCGGGCTGCCGCTTGATCAGCAGTCCCTGCCGCCACGGGCACCACCACTTCGGGTAGGCGGGCGCGAAGATCATGTTGAGGCCGATCCAGTTGACCACCCAGCCGATGATCACGCCACCGACCGGCAGCACCACCAGCGGCGACCACCCGGTCAGATGCAGTATCGCGACCAGCACCAGACCCATCGGCGCGCCGAAGTAGAAACCGAAGTTCTGCATGAACCGGAGTTCTTTGGCACCGAGAACTTGGAAGACGGTGTTCAACAGCTGCGGTCGCGACTGGAAGTAGCGGATCACCATCGACTTCACATCGAGTAGTTGTTCGATGTTCGCCCCGAGTTCTTCGGTCAGTTCCCGCAGTACTTCCGGAAGTTGCTGACGTACCCGATCGAAAACCATTTCCCGGACCGGGTTCGGCAGGTTGTACCAGAGTTGCGGATGTTCGCGACGCGCGATCTCCTCCACGATCTCGCGAATCTGTGATTGCGCGATCACGGTCAGATGTTCGGCGAGCGCATCCGGCTCGAGTTCGCGATAGAAATCCGCGACGCTGCCGAGTTTCGCCAAGCCTTTGTCGACGGCGATGGACGCCATCTTGTCCGCGCGCGAGGGAACAATGCCCTGCCAGCCCATTCGGCCGTCGTACTGCAGCAGCGGCAGCACCTGGATCTGCTTGGGCAGGTAGGGGAACACGGACACGAGGCCGGGAGCCCGGAATCCGTGAAAACGGATCGGCTGGAACAGCATCAGGATGCCGGTCCAGTTCGTGATGTAGCCGATGATCCCCGTGAACAACGGGATAGTCGTCAGTTCGAGCCACAGGGTCGGGTGAATATGAAACAAGCTCTCTAGCACGAGACCCTCCTGCCGACCCTGTCACCGGTGACCGCCGCCTTCACCGCCACTCACCCGCAGTAACCCCGTCGGCACGGGGGACCTTACTGGTAAGTACGGAACCGGGTCCAGTTCAGGACGATCCCTGCCTCACATTACCGCGCGTCGCGAGACATCGGTCACACTCGCGGCCCGTACGTTCGCGTGGGTCGTCAAGGGTCGTAACAATAGCCGGGATCACGACTGCAGGCGGCGTTGGAGGGCGGGTTCACGCGAGAGTGGACAAGCAACGCGGTAGCCTTTCGCATGGCTTGCGGGTTCGGTCGGGGAACCTGGAAGACCGGCGCCGGCAGCAAATTCGGTGAGCGGTTCGTTCACCTCGCGAAAACGGAGTAGACGTGGCAGACGACAGGGCCGTGCACGATTTGGTCCGACCCGGTTCGCGCGCCGTCGAGCGCAGCTCCGATGTCGAGACGCGCCAGATCAGTAACGAGGCACGGCTGATCCGAGGCGCCTTCCGGGCGGCCGGTCTGGCCGTCGGTACCGCCGTGCGCAGCGGTCAGTGGGCCGTCGGCACCGGCTACGAGGTGACCAAACAGGTCGCGCAAGCCGCGCTCGACGGTGAGTCGTCGGCCGATATCGCCGAACGCACCGGTGCCGCGCTGCAGTCGATCGCCCGCAGTGTGCTCGGCGTGACCGAGGGTTCGGTGCGCGAGATCGTCAGTTACGTCCCGACCGGCACCGGTGGTGCGCAGCCCGGGGGTCCCGCCGCGCCGCTGATCCGGTCGGCCAGTGTCGAGGATCTGCGGTTGCGCGGCGACACACTGCTGGCCCGTTCGGCCGACGTGTACTTCACCGAGGAGGTCCATCCGGCCTACGACCGGATCTTGGACCAGATCGCCCCCGACGAGGCCCGCATCCTGCGGTTCATGTCGCTCAACGGCCCGCAGCCGGCGGTCGACGTGCGGACCAACCGGCCGCTGGGCATCGGTTCCGAGCTGGTCGCCGGCGACCTCACCTCGGTTCCCGAGCAGGCCGGCGTCCGCTATCCCGACCGGGCCCGGCTGTATCTGATCAACCTCAACCGGCTCGGGCTGCTCACCACCTCCGACGACCCGGTGGTGTTGAGCCGCTACATGGTGCTCGAGGTGCAGCCGATCGTGGAGACCGCGCTCAAACAGGCCGGTCGCGTGCCGAAGATCGTCCGCAAGAGCCTGCGTTTGACCGAGTTCGGGGACGATTTCTGCCGGACCTGTTTCACCCTCGCTTGAGCCGGGTAGCGATTCGATACCCATCTTCGGGCAATTGCCCGAACCCGGTGAATCCGGTGCCATGCTCGAAGTATGGATGCTCGGGACCTGAGCGCGGATGTGCTCGCGATCAACAGGCTGAAGTTCCGGTATCTGCGCGCGCTCGACACCAAGTCCTGGGACGAGTTCGCCGAAACCATGATTCCGGAGGCCACGGCCACCTACAGCGAATACCTGCAATTCGAGTCTCGCGACGCGTTCCTCGCATTCATGCGTAATACGTTGGGCCCCAACGTGATCACCGAACATCGCTGTGACCATCCCGAGATCGATGTCACCGGTGACACCGCGACCGGCACCTGGTACCTGGCCGACACCGTCCTCATCCCCGCCCACAACATGCTGTTGCGCGGCGCCGCGTTCTATTCCGACCGCTACGTGCGCTGCGACGACGGGCAGTGGCGGATCGCGCACACCGGGTACGAGCGCACCTACGAGGTCGTGCTGTCCATGTCGGATCTGCCAAGCCTGCGGCTGACCTCGAGCCGCTGGGGGCTGATCGGCCAGGAACCGGCCCCACCGCCCACCGACGGCATGGAGGTCGCGGCCGCACCCGACGGCCGCGACGAGGAGATGACCCTCGGCTGACGGGCGGTCGCACCACCCGCGGGCGCTACTCGGCGCCGGCGACCAGCGGTTCCAGCGTCAGCTTCGGCAGTTCCTTCTGGATGTACTGCAGCCGCCACTTGTCGCTGAACAGGGCCAGGATCGCGCCGTCGGTGCGGGTGAAGACCTCGACCCCGCGCTGCCGCGCCAGTTCCGCCGCCGACTCGGCGTCGGTGCGGCGGGCCAGCTGGAACGGCAGGTGGTCGAGCTGGGTCTCGACGTTGTATTCGCCCTGCATCCGGGCGGTGACCACCTCGAACTGCATGGGACCGACCGCCGCCAGCACCGGCGACGCGTCACCGCGGACGTCGTTGCGCAGCACCTGGACCACACCCTCGGAGTCGAGCTGGTCGATCGCCTTACGGAACTGCTTGTACTTGTCGGCGGTCTTGGCCCGCAGCGTCGCGAAATGCTCGGGCGCGAACGACGGGATCGGCGGGAACTCCACCTTCTTGTCCACGAACAGCGTGTGCCCGGGCGCGAGCGCGGTGGCGTTGACCAGGCCGACCACGTCGCCGGGATAGGCGGTGTCGACGGTCGAACGCTCCCGGCCGAACACGGTCAGCGCGTATTTGGTGGCGAACGGCCGCCCGGTCTGCGCGTGCGTGACCACCATGCCGCGCTCGAACTCACCGGACACGATCCGCATGAAGGCCAGCCGGTCGCGATGCGCGGTGTCCATACCGGCCTGCACCTTGAAGATGACGGCGCTGAACGGTTCGGTGGTCTCGCGTTCGCCGCCGCCGACGGTCTTGCGGGCGCGCGGCGCGGGTGCCAGCTCGATCAGGGTGTCGAGGATCTGCTTCACGCCGAAGTTCAGCATCGCCGAGGCGTAGATGACCGGTGAGGTCTGGCCGGCCAGGAACATCTCCTGGTCGTGGTCCTGACCGGCGGCGGAGAGCAGTTCGCTCTCCTCGGCCGCGGTCTCCCACGCCTCGCCTTCCCGCTCGAGCGCCTGCTCGGCGGTGTAATGCTCCTCGGGCGCGATGGTGGCGCCACCGGCGGTGCGGGTGAAGTGGATGTATTCGGTGGCCGCGCCCTCTTCGCCGCGGCGCAGCAGACCGCGGAAGTCGCCCGCGATGCCGACCGGCAGGAACAGCGGGGTGGGGGTGAGGCCGATCCGGTCGAGGATCTCGTCGAGCAGTTCGAGCGGCGCGCGGCCCGGCCGGTCCCACTTGTTGATCACGGTGATGACCGGGATGCCGCGGTCGCGGGCGACCTGGAACAGCTTGAGCGTCTGCGGTTCCAGGCCCTTGGCGGCGTCGATGAGCATGACGGCCGCGTCGACGGCGGTCAGCACCCGATAGGTGTCCTCGGAGAAGTCGGAGTGACCGGGGGTGTCGACCAGGTTGATCACGCACTCGCCGTATTCGAACTGCAGCGCGGTGGAGCTGACGGAGATACCGCGTGCCTTCTCCATCTCCATCCAGTCCGAGACGGTGGACTTGCGCCCGGCCTTGCCATGGATGGCGCCGGCCTCGGAGATCATCTTCGCGTGCAGCGCGAGCGCCTCGGTGAGCGTCGATTTACCGGCGTCGGGGTGGGAGATCACCGCGAACGTCCGCCGCCGCGCCACTTCTTCGGCCAACCGCGCGGATGTGGCCGCACCGGCAACGGGGGAATTCACGGGAAGGGCTCCTCTTCGCAGCTCGTCAACCGGTCCAGGGTACGTGAGCGGCCCGGCACCCACGTCCCTGAGGTACGCGGGCCGATTTCCCGCAACGCTGCCGGCCGGTCGGTTCGCAGGCACAATGTCCGGCGTGGACGCGGTGGATGTGGTGATGTTGCCCAGGTACGTGCTGGCCGCCGCGCCGCTCACCGAGGAGCGGCGCCGGGAGCTGGCCCGGCAGGCCGGGCTCGCCGACCTGCCGATCACCGACCCGACCGCCATGGTCCCCAGTGACGGCTACCTGAAGTTGTGGGAACTGGTCGAGCACGAGTGCGGTGATCCGCTGCTGGCGCTGCGCGCCGCCCACACCTATTACCCGGGCCAGTTGGGCCTGCACGACTATCTGTTCACCACGGCACCCACCATCGGTGACGGTTTCCGCCAGCTCGGGCGCCACATCGGCGCGCTGACCACGAACTTCCGTTTCGTGCCCGCCGAACAGACCGAGCAGGAGTGCAGCTTCGACGTGGTGCTGCTGTCCGGGGAGGGTCGCAGCCGGGAGCTGGCGATCCAGTCGGCGGTCACCCGGTTGTTCACGCGCGCCCAGCACGCCACCGGCCGGCCGGTGCATCCGGTCCGGGTGGGTTTTCGGCAGCGGGCCCCGCGCCGGCACGACGATTTCGCCGAACTGGTCGGCACCCGCGACGTCGACTTCGGTACCGCGACCGATCGGGTGACCTTCCGCAACGCCGATCTCGAATTACCCATGCGCACAGCCGATTCGGCGCTGGCCGAGATTCTCGCCGGTTACGCGGCGAGCCTGCCCACCCGGCCGGTGGTCACCACCTGGACCGCACGGCTGCACGACGTACTGGTCCCGATGCTGGGCCGGGAATCGGTCGGGATCGACGAGGTCGCGCGCCGTATGCACCTGAGCGGCCGCAGCCTGCAGCGCCGCCTCGCCGAGGAGGGCACGACCTGGCGCGAGGAGCTCGCGCGGGCCCGCCGCGAGCTGCACGAGGGTGCCCGCCGCTCGACGGCGAACACGCAGCAGCTCGCCTCCCGGCTCGGGTACGGCGACGCACGTTCGCTGCGCCGTGCGGCTGCCCGCTGGGCGGCCGCCGACCGGGACGGACCGGCGTGAGTGGTGCCGGCGCGGCGCGGTGGCGATCGATCGGCCGATAGTCGCCGCGGGTGCCGCGGGTTATGCGGTCGTTTCGGACAGGTACCGGGAAACCGCTGCGGCGACCAGGGTTTCGGTGTCGGTTTCGGGCACGATCGGCTCGAACGTGCGGTTCGCGACCAGGGTGGCGATGCCGTGCAGGTTGGCCCAGAGGCCGACCGCGCGGCTGCCGGTGGGGTCGGGCACGCAGGCGGCGACGAGCGCGGCCCAGGTGCGGTACAGCGGCCGGGCGTTCTCGCGCAGGTTGCGGCCGGAGCCCTCGAGCAGGTCGTGGCGGAACATGAGCGCGAACATCTCCGGCCGTTCGGTCGCGAAGGCGACGTAGTCGGCCGCGGTGGCGAGCAGCCGGGCGTGCGGGTCGGATTCGGTATGTGCCGCGAATCGTGTTGTGAGATCGGCGATTCCGCGGGCGGCGATCGCGGCGAGCAGTGAGCGGTGGGTGGGGAACCAGCGGCGTGGCGCGCCGTGCGAGACGCCGGCCTCGCGGGCGATCGCGCGCAGGCCGAGCTGACCCGCCCCGGCCTGTTCGAGCAGTGCGACGCCCGCGTCCACCAGTCGCTCCTGCAGCGGCCCGTCATCGGTCATGGCGCCCATTGTGGCCGGTCGATCGCGTGACCCGTGGGCGCGGTCGGCGCCGCGCGAACGGGTAGACATTGTCTACGCCCTCGTGTAGACAATGTCTACGCAACCGGATCGGGAGGGTCTCATGTGGTACTGGCTGTTGAAATACGTTCTGGTGGGCCCGATCCTGCGGCTCTTGGGCCGCCCACGGGTCGAAGGGCTCGAGCATGTACCGGCGACCGGGCCGGTCATCGTCGCCGCCAACCACCTCTCCGAAATCGACTCCCTCTACCTCTGCCTGGTCTTCCCGCGCCGCCTCACCTTCCTGGCCAAGGGCGAATACTTCGCGGGCTCGGGCCTGCGCGGCCGGATCGAGCGCTGGGTGATGACCGCGACCGGCCAGGTCGCCGTCGACCGAACCGGTGGCGCGGCCGCCGGTGACGCCCTGGACGCCGCCGTCCGCATCCTGGAAGGCGGCGGCGCCTGGGCCATCTATCCCGAAGGCACCCGCTCCCCGGACGGCCGGCTCTATCGCGGCCGCACCGGCGTGATCCGGGTCGCGATGGAAACCGGCGCCCCCGTGCTGCCCGTGGTGCTGTCCGGCACCGACCGGGTGAACCCGCGCGGGCGTCGCGGACTCCGATTCGCCCGCGTCCGGATCGTCATCGGCCGCCCGCGCCGGTTCCCGGCCGCCGATCGCGCCGCGGTACGCCAGGCGACCGACGACCTGATGGCCGGTATCGCGGCCCGGTCCGGGCAGGCGTATGTTCACAGCTACTCGAAATCGTTCCGCATCGTTCCGCGCCGCCTGACGACGCGGAAATATCGCCGCGAACAACCCTGTGCAGGGCATGTTCGTGAGCGTGCTATTGTTTTCGGGTTGTCTCGGCGAGGGTGAGGCACGAAAGTGCTCACCGTAATCGACGCGGCTCGGCTTCCGGCCGTCCTCGTTCGGTTTCTCGCCCGACGAGTTGACCCATTGCCGGGGTCGCGAGCAGCTTCGAGCCGCCCGCGCGATTCCGGCCAGTAAGCAGCCGACCGCAGCCGTAGGAGTTCCTTCATGTCCGACGCCAGCCTTCTCGAAGCCACCGTCCGTACCGAATTCGGCAAGGGCGCGGCGCGTCGTACCCGCCGTTCGGGCAACGTTCCCGCCGTGCTGTACGGCCACGGCGAGGCCCCCAAGCACCTGTCGGTGAACGCGCAGGCCTTCGCCGCCATCCTGCGTGAGCACGGCACCAACGCCGTGCTGAGCCTGAACATCGAGGGTCAGCAGCAGCTGGCGCTGACCAAGTCCGTGGTCGTGCACCCGATCCGCCGCTACATCGAGCACGCCGACCTGCTGATCGTGAAGCGCGGCGAGCGCGTCACCGCCGACGTCGTGGTCGCCCTGGTCGGCGACGCCGCGGCCGGCACCCTGGTCACCCAGGAGTCCACCACCCTGTCCATCGAGGCCGAGGCGCTGCACCTGCCCGAGTCCATCGAGATCTCGATCGAGGGCGCCGAGGCCGGCACCCAGATCACCGCCGGCGCCATCGCCCTGCCCAAGGGTGTCACCCTGGCCGGCGACCCGGAGCAGCTGATCGTGAACATCATCGCCGCGCCGGCCGCCGAGGCCGAGCCGGAGGCCGCCGAGGGCGAGGCCGAAGAGGCCGCCGCCGAGAGCGCCGAGTAAGAGCCGCTCCCAACGGTTTTCGATGACCTCATCGGAGGCCGGGCCGGCGCTCGTGGTGGGACTGGGTAATCCCGGCCCCGAATACGAGCGCACCCGGCACAACGTCGGTTTCCTGGTCGCCGACGCGCTCGCCGAGCGCGTCGGCGGCCGGTTCACCGTGCACAAGAAGTCGGGCGCCGATCTGCTGGAAGCCCGGCTCGACGGCCGCAAGGTGCTGCTGGCCAAGCCGCGCACCTACATGAATCTGTCCGGGCGCCCGGTCGCGGCCCTGGCCAAGTTCTTCTCGATCCCGGCCACCGAGGTCATCGTCGTCCACGACGAACTCGATCTGCCCTTCGGTGCCGTCCGCCTCAAGCAGGGCGGCGGCGAGGGCGGGCACAACGGTCTGCGTTCCATCTCCAGCGCGCTGACCACCAAGGACTACCTGCGGGTGCGGTTCGGGATCGGCCGGCCGCCCGGCCGCCAGGACCCCGCGGACTTCGTGCTGAAGCCCTTCGCCGCACCCGAGCGCAAGGAAGTGCCGGTGATCGTCGAGCAGACCGCCGACGCCGTCGAACTGCTGCTGCGCGTCGGTCTGGAAGCCGCGCAGAACCAGCTGCACTGAACCCGGTCAGTTCACCTGCTCGGCCAGCCTTTTCAGGCCGGCCAGCCCGCGCTCGTAGTCCTTTCCGACGACCTTGTCCGTGTCGAAGATCGGCGCGAGGACCCGCATCAGCAGGTTCTTGCGGCCCGACATGCTCCAGCTGACCGTGGTGCCCGAATCCGCTGGGGTGAAACGGAATTCCACCTTGTTGTCGGCCTTGAACGGCTTACGGAAATTCAGGTCGATGTCGACCCGGCCGGGCTCGGTCCCGGTGATCGTCATCGCGCCGGCGCCGGCCTTACGATTGCCCTCCCACGCATACCGGGCACCCACACCCGAATCCGGGCCCGAATAGGTGCGTTGCATCGCCGGATCCAGGTCCTCCCACGGCGACCAGTCGCGCCAGGAATGAAAGTTCTCGACCAGCGGGCGAATCCGGGATTCCGGGGCGGCGATCGTCACCGAGCGTTCGACGACGAAAGAACTCGAATCGGTCATCAGATGTCCTCGTTCGGGGAAAGGGTTCGACGATTCGTGCGACATCGGGGAGTGTAGACCTCGTCGGGAGCTGCCGGGGCTCACCGGCGTCGGCGCGAACGGACACCCCGTGGCGGGGATTCGATGGAAGTATCTGGATATGCAGGCGAACGAAACACTGTCCGACCGGATTCGGGGCGCACTCGTCGGGGGCGCGATCGGTGATGCGCTGGGGTGGCCGATCGAATTCCTTCAGCTGGAACAGATTCGGGCCCGATACGGATTCGCCGGGGTGACCGACCTACTGCCGCAACATGATCCGGGACCCCAGCACATCACCGACGACACCCAGATGACCATGTTCACCGCCGAGGGCCTGCTGCGGACACCGGTCGGCGCGGACCCGGTCCCGGTGCTGCGGCGCGCGTACCTGCGCTGGCTCGACACCCAGCAGAACGACGGTCCCGCAACACATCCCGACGGGTGGCTCGCCGGCCTGGACTACCTGTACGCGATGCGGTCCCCGGGGAACGCCTGCATCACCGGGCTGCGCCGCCAGGCACGTGAGTACCAGCCGCCGCGGCCGCTCGGCGAGCACGGCGCGGTGAACTCCGACTCCAAGGGGTGCGGGACCGTGATGCGGTCCGCGCCGTTCGGCCTGGTCGGCGCCGGTCCGGAGGTGGCGTTCGGGCTGGCGGCCCGGGCGGCGCAGCTGACGCACGGGCATCCCACCGGATACGTGGCGGCGGGGGCGTTCGCCGCCTTGATCGACGAGAGCGTGTCCGGTCGCCCGCTGCGAGATGCCGTGCGCGACACCATCACCCGAATCGACTGCGTGCCCGGCAGTGGTGAGGTCGGTGCGGCGTTGCGCTGGGCGGTCGAGTCGGCCGACGCCGCCGGGACCGCCACCGCGGCCTGGGTCGAGCAGGTCGGCGCCGGCTGGGTCGCCGAGGAATGCCTGGCGGTGGCGGTCTTCTGCGCGTTGCACGCCGAACACACCGGCGATGTCCGGGGTGCACTGTTGTTGTCCGTCAACCATTCCGGTGATTCGGACTCGACCGGCGCGGTGACCGGCAACCTGCTGGGCGCTCGGCACGGACTGTCCGCGCTGCCGCCGGACTGGGCCGCCGCGGTGGAGGGCCGGGCCGATCTGATCACGCTCGCCGACGACCTCGTCGCGGCCTGCTTCCACGACGACCGCTCCGGCCTGGGGGATCGCTACCCGATCGACAGCCGGGTGTAGGCCTTCCACCACTGGGAAGGTCCACGAACCGGCCGGTCGGCTCGCTCGGCGCGTCTACCTGCGCGGATATAACGATGCGGCCGCCCCCGGCTCGCATCGGTCACTTTTCGGTCAGTTTTTCTGTCGGTATGCCCGGCTACTCTGGATTCAGATGACGGAAGCGACCCGATCGCTTCCACGCCGGGCCCCACCAGGTGCGCCCGGCCTCGAGCCCGCGGGCGACCTCGCGCGGCGCGGCGGAGTGGAGGTGGTCATGGCAGTCACGACGGAGCGTTCCCGGCTCGAGGCGGGGGTGGAGTTCTCGTCCCGGGCCGCGGCCGAGGCCTATGTCGGCGGCGTCTGCTTCAAACAGGGCCCGCCCGCGCTGGTCGGCGCCGAACTGGAGTGGCTCACCAGCCAGGGTGAGTGGTCGGCGCCGGGTCACCGTCCCGAGCTCGCGGCACTCGTGGACGCCCTGGGCCCGTACGCGCCGCAGAACATCGCTCCCGGCTCCCCGGGCCTGCCGTTACCGGGTGGCAGCCGGGTCACCCTCGAGCCCGGCGGACAGGTCGAACTGTCCAGCGCCCCCTTCGCCAGTGCGGGTGAACTCTGCACCCGCCTGCGAGCCGATACCGCCGCGCTGCGCGACCTGCTCGCCACCGGATCCATCCGGCTGCACGCCGCGGCCGCCGATCCGCACCGTCCGCCCCGCCGGATACTCGACCTGCCCCGATACCGGGCGATGGAGGAGAGGTTCGCCGGCATCGGCCCGTTCGGCACGCTGATGATGTGCAATACCGCGGCCACCCAGGTCAGTGTGGACGCCGGTGCCGACCCCGCCGAGATCGCGGCCCGCTGGACCGCCCTGTACGCGGTGGGCCCGGCCCTGCTCGCCGCCTTCGCCTGTTCTCCCGACCTCTACGGTGTGCCGCCCGGTTCGTGGGCCTCGCAGCGGATGCGCACCTGGCTGCGGCTCGACAACGCGCGCGCCCGGCCGCCCGTGTCCCAGTGGGCGGATCCGATCGCGGGCTACGCCCGGTGGGCGCTGGACGTACCGCTGTTGTGCGTGCGGCGCACGCCGGGCCCGGGTTGCGACTGGGCCGCCCCGCCCGGGGCCACATTCGCCGACTGGATCGACGGCGCGCTGGACGAGGAGATCGGCCGCCGCCCGGCCGCGGCCGATCTGGACTACCACCTCACCACGCTGTTCCCGCCGGTCCGGGCTACCGGGCACCTCGAGGTGCGCTATATCGACGCCCAACCCGGCGACGGCTGGACGACGCCGGTGCACACGGTGGCGGCACTGCTGTCGGCGCCGGCGGTGGTCGCCGAGGCGACCGCGCTGGCCGCGCCGACGGCCACCGACTGGTGGGGCGCCGCCCGCGACGGCCTGGCCGATCCGCAGATCCGGTCGGCCGCGGTGAGCCTGTTGCAGCTGGCGGCCGCGCACACCACCGCACCGGCGGCGCGCGCCGAGATCCTCCGGGCTGCCCTGCGCTGCCGGGCCGGGCAGATGCCGGCCGCCGCTGCGGGATATTCCCGAGCCATCTGAATCCGCAGCTGTTTCCCGCACCGATTTCGGAGTTTGCTGATGCCCCTTTCCCCGAATGCCGCCGACCGCCACGAAACCGAATTGTTGCGTGACCGGATCGCCACGGTACTTGCCCGTTCCCGCGCGCGTACCGCGGTGCTGACCGATTGTCTGGACGAGGCGGAACTGGTTGCTCAACATTCGCGGTTGATGAGTCCGCTGGTCTGGGATCTGGCCCATATCGGTAACCAAGAGGAGTTGTGGCTGGTTCGTGATGTGGGTGGGCGCGAACCGGTTCGGGCCGATATCGACCAGCTCTACGACGCGTTCAAACACGCCCGCGCGGACCGGCCGACGCTGCCGCTGCTGGATCCGGCGCAGGCGCGCGGTTATGTGGGCACCGTGCGCGACAAGGTCCTCGACGTGCTCGACGCCAGTCCGCTCACCGGGCGGCCGCTGGTCGCCGACGGATTCGCGTTCGGGATGATCGCCCAGCACGAACAGCAGCACGACGAGACCATGCTGGCCACCCACCAGCTGCGCACCGGCCCCGCCGTGCTGACCGCAACGACTCCGCCACCGGGCGGCCCGACCGCAGACGAGATCGTCGTTCCCGCAGGCGAATTCGTCATGGGCACCGATACCGATCCGTGGGCCCTGGACAACGAGCGGCCGGCGCATCCGGTGCACGTGCCCGGCTTCGCGATCGAGGCCACCCCGGTGACCAACGCCCGGTACCAGCAGTTCATCGCCGACGGCGGCTACGACCGCCCCGAACTGTGGTCCGAGCGCGGCTGGGCGCACCGCGTCGAGGCCGGGCTGGTGGCACCGCAGTTCTGGGAGCGCGACAGCGGAAACCAATGGTGGCGGCGGGTTTTCGGCGTGATGACGCCGGTACGCCCGCAGCAGCCGGTGGTGCACGTGTGCTGGTTCGAGGCGGAGGCCTTCGCTCGGTGGGCGGGCAAGCGCCTGCCCACCGAGGCCGAATGGGAGAAGGCCGCCCGCTTCGATCCGGCCACCGGAACCTCGCGGCGCTACCCGTGGGGCGACACCACACCGGACGAGCGGCACGCGAATCTCGGTCAGCGCCATCTGGAACCGGCCGAGGTGGGCGCCTACCCGGCGGGCGCGTCCCCGGCGGGAGTGCACCAGCTGATCGGTGACGTCTGGGAGTGGACGGCCTCGGGATTCGACCCGTACCCGGGGTTCCGGGCCTTCCCGTACCGCGAATACTCCGAGGTCTTCTTCGGCGGCGACTACCGGGTGCTGCGCGGCGGTTCCTTCGGCACCGACGAGGTGGCCTGCCGGGGCACCTTCCGCAACTGGGACCACCCGATCCGGCGGCAGATCTTCGCCGGTTTCCGGCTGGCCCGCGATCTGCGCGCGGACGAACACTGATGTGCCGTCACCTGGCGTACGTGGGGCTCCCGGAACCGGTGGGGGAGTTGCTCACTCGCGGTGACCACTCGCTGTTCAACCAGTCCTGGGAGCCGCGCGACATGCGGCGCGGCGGAACGGTGAACGCCGACGGTTTCGGTGTCGCGTGGTGGATCCGCGGCCAGGTCGCCGCGGACGTCGATGCGGTGGAGTCCCGCACCCTCGGGGCCCAGCACCACGCGCCCGCGGAAGACGGCCACGGATCGGTGCCGCTGGTCGCGAGCCGGTATCGCAATGTGTCGCCGATCTGGTCCGATCCCGCTGTCACGGAGGTACTTCCGCAGCTGTGGTCGACCGCGGTACTGGCGGCGGTGCGGTCCGCCACGGCCGGGATGCCGGTGGAGCGTTCGGCGTGTGCCCCATTCACGCACGGCCGCTGGGCCTTCAGCCACAACGGCACGGTTCCGGGCTGGACCACGGTGCTCCCGGCGGTCGCCGCCGAATTCGGTTCCCCGCCACTGGTCGAGGCCGAGTCGCATACGGATTCGGCCGCCCTGTGGGTGATCGTTCGCGGGTTGTTGGACAGCCTACCGCCGCCGGCGGATACCGATCTGTCCGGTGCGGTGGTGAGCCCGTCCCCGACGGGAGTCGCTACGCCTACGCCGTCGTGGGCGGCGCCGGACGGTGTCGAGCAGCGGCAGGAGGCGCCCGCGTCGGCCGCGCCGCAGTCCGGCGAAACCGCCACGCCCGCAACGGTGCTGCGGGATGTGGTGCGCGCGGTGCTCGCGCACGCCCCGGACGCGCGGCTGAATTTCCTCCTGTCCGACGGCAACACGATCTGGGCGACCGCCTGGTACCACTCGCTGTCCGTGCTCGTCGACGAGGAGTTCGTGGTCGTATCCTCCGAGCCCTACGACGACGACCCCCGCTGGCAGCCGATCCGGGACCGGTGCCTGGTCACCGCCTCGCTCACCGACCTGTCCGTTTCCGACCTCGACGTATCCGCAGACCGCGAAAGGCCGCGCCCATGACCGCAGCGACACTGGACATCCACCTCACCGAGGCCGATCTGACCGCGGCGCTGCGCGGGGACGCCCGCCGGGGCCTGACCGCGGACCCGAAGTGCTTGCCGCCCAAGTGGTTCTACGATGCCCGCGGCAGCGAGCTGTTCGAGGCGATCACCGAACTCCCCGAGTACTACCCGACCCGCACCGAGCGGGCGTTGCTGCAGCGGGTGGTCGGCGAGATCGCCCGGATCGCGCAGGCCGAGGTGCTGATCGAGCTCGGCGCCGGTTCGGCCACCAAGACCCGGCTGCTACTGGACGCGCTCACCGCCGAGGGCCCGTTGAAAACCTATGTCCCGCAGGATGTCTCCGACTCGTTCCTGCGCGAGACCGCCGACCGCGTGGCCGCCGAATATCCCGCGCTGGCCGTGCACGGCGTGGTCAGCGACTTCACCGACACCCTGCACACGCTGCCCCGGGGTGGCCGTCGGCTGGTCGCCTTCCTGGGCGGCACCATCGGCAACCTGGTCCCCGCCGAGCGCGCCGAATTCCTGGCCGACCTGCACTCGGTCCTGGATCCGGGCGAGCAGCTGCTGCTGGGTGCCGGTCTGGTGATCGATCCCGCGATCCTGGTCCCCGCCTACGACGACGCGGCCGGCGTCACCGCCGAATTCAACCGCAACGTGCTGCACGTGCTGAACTCGCGCCTGGGCGCCGACTTCGACCCGGCCGCGTTCGACCATGTGGCCGTGTGGGATTCGGCCGACGAGTGGATCGAGATGCGCCTGCGCGCCACCCGGGCCATGACGGTGCGGGTCGCCGACCTGGATCTGACCGTCGACTTCGCGGCCGGCGAGGAGATGCGCACCGAGATCTCGGCCAAATTCCGCACCGACGGACTGTCGGCCGAGCTGCAGGCCGCCGGATTCCCGGTCGAACGGGTGTGGACGGACCCGGACAACCGGTTCGCCTTGTTCTTGGCCGCTCGTCGCTGAGTCCGGGTTTCCTTCCGGCGCAGCGTGTTCCGTTGACCGGTGGCCGGGAAACCGCCGCCGGTCAGGCGCCGGCGACGGCCGACAGCCAGTCCACGGCCGGCCGCAGCTGCTCCCAGGCGGCCCGAATCTCCTTGGCCGCCTTGGGAGTCGGCAGCCAGGCCGGGGTGCCGAATTCCTTGCTCAGCACGATCGCCTTGTGCCGGAGCAGCTCGATCCGTGGGTGGTCGGCGTCGTAGCCCTTGGGCCTGGTCTTGAGCTGCTCGCCACCCAGGGTGAATCCGGCCTTGGTGGCCGCGGCCAGGATGTTCTCCAGCTCCGGCCCACGGACGTCGTCGGCGATGGTGTCGCGTAGCCGCGCCAGCTGGGCCGGTCCCGGCGCGTACAGCCCGCCCGCCACGAACAGGCCGGGCGCGCCGATCTGCACGTACCATCCGGCGCCGGCACCGGTGGCGACCACCGCGCCCTGATGGTTCTTGTACGGCGACTTGTCCGCCGAGAAGCGCACATCACGATAGGGCCGGAACAGTTTGGCCGGCCCGAAATCGGCTTCCAGTTCCGCGCACAGGGCCAGCATCGGCGCCTTCACCGCCTCGTCGTACACCGACTTGTGCGCAGTCCAGAACGATTTCGAATTGTCGGCCTCGAGGTCCTCGTAGAAATCCGGACCGGCCAGCGGGAAACCGGTGAATCCAGTCATGGCGTGTCCTTCGGACAGGTCAGCTCAGCGCTACCGAATGGCCGCGCCGATCCGGCACGACGAAATACAGGACGGCACCGGCGATCACGGTGGCGGCGGTCGCCGCGAAGGCCGACCATTTCCCCAGTCGCTCACCGCGGACGTGCCCGACGATGCCCAGAACGATGCCGACCGGGCCGATCAGCACGATGCAGGAGATCGCGGTGACCGCGGCGCATACGAACGCGAGCACGGAGAACACGCCCGAGCCGACGGCGGCGGCCACGGCGGGGGTGGGATGGGCGACAGGCTGGGGTTCGCTGGGCAGCGGGTCCGGGCCCGGATGCCGCCAGCAGACCTCGTCGCGGCGGTCGGCCACGGCGGTACCGGCCGGAGCGGCCGGGCCGGGATATTTCCAACTCGCGCCGGGGTCATCGGCGGCGTGTGGAACCACGGCACATCCTTTCCGATCGGTATCGGTCTGCGGGCTTCCGAAGGCCCCTAATGGTTAGCACGACCGGGCGATCGTCGCCAGATAACCGGCGAAACCGCACATCTCGAATCGTCGGGATCTCAATCGCCGGGTCCCTCGGTGATCTCCATGGCGGCCACCTCGGCCGGGCGGTCGTCCTCGTGCGCGAGTTCGGTCCGGCCGCGCCGCCGCGTCCACTCCTGATCGAGTTCGCGGTCGATCATGAGCGGGCCGTTGTCCTCGCTCTCGTAGTCGCGGATCACCAGGTCGGCGGGCGGGTCCAGGATGTAGCGCTCGTACGCGCGGACCTCGTCGGCCTGTTCGTCGTCGCCGAGGTCCAGGTCGAGGTCGGCATCGACGTCATCGAGGTCGAAGACCTCATCGATCAGCTGTTCCTGCCCGTCCGGCAAGATCCCGCCGGGTGCAGGATCAGCTTCGTCATAGCGCTCGGCCATGGCAGTCCACCTCTCTGCGCGTGCCGGTTGGCAAACAGTCGAGAACCACTTCTCACGCTACCGCCCTGACCTGCCCTACGTAAGGAGGGGAAACCGGGCCCGGGTCACAGCCGCAAACCACAGTGGCCGCCCGCGCCACCCGAGCTGGTCGGGCGAGCGCGCGGACGGCCACGCGAGTAGGGGCGACGGTCGGCTAGGCGGAACCGTTGAACAGGCCGGTCACCGAGCCGTTCTCGAAGACCTCGCGGATGGTGCGGGCCAGCAGCGGGGCGATCGACAGCACGGTCAGCGTCGGGAACTTCTTGTCCTCGGTGATCGGCAGCGTATTGGTGACGATGACCTCCTTGGCGCCGCAGGCGGCCAGCCGCTCGGCCGCGGGGGCCGAGAGCACGCCGTGGGTGGCGGCGATCAGGACGTCACCGGCGCCGGCTTCGCGCAGCACGCGCACGGCCTCGGCGATGGTGCCACCGGTGTCGATCATGTCGTCGATCAGGATGCAGGTGCGGCCCTCGACCTCACCGACCGGGCGGTGCGACTTGACCTGGTTGGGGACCAGCGGGTCACGGGTCTTGTGGATGAACGCGACCGGCGCGCCACCCAGCGAGTCCGCCCACTTCTCCGCCACCTTCACGCGGCCGGCGTCGGGGGAGACGACGGTGACGTTCTCGGTCGAGTAGTGGTTGCGCACGTACTCCGACAGCTGGACCAGCGCGTGCATGTGGTCCACCGGGCCGTCGAAGAAGCCCTGGATCTGGTCGGTGTGCAGGTCGACGGTGATGATCCGGTCGGCGCCGGCCGTCTTGAGCATGTCGGCGACCAGGCGGGCCGAGATCGGCTCGCGGCCACGGTGCTTCTTGTCCTGGCGGGCGTAGGGGTAGAACGGCAGGACGGCGGTGATGCGCTTGGCCGATCCGCGCTTGAGCGCGTCGATCATGATCAGCTGTTCCATCAGCCACTGGTTCAGCGGCGCCGGAAAGCTTTGCAGCACAAAGGCATCCGAGCCACGGACCGATTCCTCGAACCGCACGAAGATCTCGCCGTTGGCGAAGTCGCGCGCCGTCTGGGGTGTGATCTTCACATCCAGCTCTTTGGCGACCTGCTCGGCCAGCTCGGGGTGAGCGCGCCCCGAGAACAGCATCAGGTTCTTCTGGTTATCGGTGGAGAACGCGGTCACTCTTGGTCGCCATCCTTTTGCTCTGTTGCCTGACTCGCCCGTTCACCGGCTGCGATCGCCGCCGCTGCCGCCGCGGATCCGGGCCGCTTCGCGACGACCCAGTCCTCGATGATTCGCTGCGCCCCGGCGGTGTAGGCCAGTGCCCCGGCCGGAACGCTTCTTCGCAGCACAGTACCCGCACCGGTATAGGCGCCGTCACCCACGGTCACCGGTGCGATGAACATGGTGTCACTGCCGGTCCGCACGTGTGAACCCACCGTCGTGTGGTGCTTGGTCACGCCGTCGTAGTTCACGAACACGCTGGAAGCGCCGATGTTGCTGTGTTCGCCGATGGTGGCGTCACCCACATAGGTGAGGTGCGGCACTTTGGAGTGGGCGCCGATCGTGGCGTTCTTGGTTTCGACGAAGGTGCCGACCTTGCCCGACTCGCCGACGACGCTCCCGGGGCGCAGATACGCGAACGGCCCGATCGAGGCACGCGCCCCGATGGTGGCGCGGTCGGCGTGCGTGCGTACCACTTTCGCGCCGTCGCCGACGGTGACGTCGGTCAGGGTGCTGTCCGGGCCGACCTCGGCGTCCTCGCCGATCACGGTCTGCCCGAGCAGCTGTACGCCCGGCCGCAGTACCGCGTCGCGCCCGATCTGCACACCGGCGTCGATCCAGGTGCTGGCCGGGTCGACGACCGTCACGCCCGCGCGCATATGGCGTTCCAGGATGTAGCGGTTGAGGGTGTGCGCGGCCTGCGCCATCTGCACCCGGTCGTTGACGCCGGTCACCTTGTTGGCGTCGATCAGGCGGGCGCCGTGCACCGGATGGCCGGCCTCGCGGGCCAGCTTGAGCACGTCGGTCAGGTATAGCTCGTGCTGGGCGTTGGCGGTGGTCAGGCGGCCGATCATGGTCCGCAGCACGGCGGCGTCGAAGACGTACACACCGGAGTTGACCTCGGTGATCGCCGCCTGCTCGGGTGTGGCGTCGGCGTGCTCGACGATCTCGAGGACGTTGCCCTCCGCGTCGCGCACGATGCGGCCGTAGCCGTTGGCGTCGGCGGGCACGAAGGTCAGCACGGTGACGGCGGACCGTTCCAGGTAGCTGCGGTGCTCGTCCAGCAGGGCCGAGAGGGTGTGGCCGTCGAGCAGCGGCACGTCGGCGGAGGTGACCAGCAGGTCTCCGGTGAAGTCCGCGGGCAGGGCGGTGAGCGCGCACTGGACGGCGTGGCCGGTGCCGAGCTGCTGGTCCTGGACCGCGAGGGTGACCGTCCGGCCCAGTTCCGCCGCAACGGCTTCCGCCGCGGAACCGACTGCGGCGCGGTCGTGGCCGACCACGGTGATCAGGTGGGTCGGGTCGATCTCGTTGGCCGCGTGCAGTGCGTGCTCGAGCATCGTGCGACCCGCCAGCGCGTGCAGCACCTTCGGGGTCTTCGACCGCATCCTGGTTCCGGCTCCTGCGGCGAGAACGACGACGGCGGTCTGCTGCGGCATGGGTCTCCTCGGCTCTGCCTTCACGCGTTCTACTCGACGCGGTTGCTTGCGCCGCCTACCTTAAACGCTCCTGCTCCGGAGCTCCGCCGCCAGGACTCGAACCTGAACTAACTGAACCAAAATCAGTGGTGCTGCCATTACACTACGGCGGATCGTGTTACCGGTGGTTCCGTGAATCACCGGCCGGTCTCGGCAATGCCCACCCAGATCCTTGCATGCCGCGGCCCGTACGTCGAACTGCTTTGCCGATCCGGCCCACGGAGTGTCCCCCACCAGAGGTTGCGTGTGCCTGCCGGTGGCGTGGATGCGCCGGGATCCGGGTTGTCTGCCACAGTTGTATCCGATCGACGACGATTCCCGGGAGGCACAGCGATGACGGCGGGCGAGACGGGACGACCCCCTCGGCTACGGATGACCGGTACCCAGCGGCGGCGGCAATTGATCGAGATCGGCCGAACGTTGTTCGCCGAGAAGGGATACGAGGCGACGTCGATCGAGGAGATCGCCGCCCGCGCCCAGGTGTCCAAGCCCGTGGTGTACGAGCACTTCGGCGGTAAGGAGGGGCTCTACGCGGTGGTCGTCGACCGCGAGATGTCCGCGCTGCTGGACATGATCAACTCCTCGCTCACCACCAACCGTTCACGGGTCCGGGTGGAGCAGGTGGCGCTCGCGCTGCTCACCTATATGGAGGAGCGCACCGACGGGTTCCGGATCCTGATGCGCGACCAGCCGGTGGCGGCCGCCGAGGGCACCTACTCGAGTCTGCTCAACGAGGCCGTGAATCAGGTGGCCCATATCCTGGCCGGTGATTTCGATCGGCGCGGCCTCGATACCGAGCTCGCGACCCTGTACGCGCAGGCGCTGGTCGGCATGGTGGCGACGGCGGCGGCGTGGTGGCTCGACGTGCGGCAGCCGAGTAAGGAAGTGGTAGCCGCGCACCTGGTGAACCTGTGCTGGAACGGGCTGCAGAACCTGGAGTCCGATCCGCAACTGGCGTCCGAATGGTCCAGTGCTGCCGACAGTTAGGCGTTCTCGCCCTGCTCTCCGGTGGGCGATAGGGGATGGAAGCGAACAGTTAACCGACTAATTGCGAGGGAGGCCGGTCGGAATGCTCGAATTCGCGGGCGGCGCCCTGTCGGATGGTACGGTTCTCCCAACCTTCGAGTGCTGTTCGAGCCGCGATATCGGTCTGGTTCGGAATGTCGGTCTACTTCAGGATGGCTGGTTTGATGACAGGCGGAACTGATGGCTAGGCAAGCGCGTGCGGAGATCACCCGCGATTCCGTTCTCGCGGGCGCGGCTGACGTGTTTCTGCGTCTCGGCTACGCAAATGCGAGCCTGAGCGAGATCATCGCGCAGTCCAATGTGACCAAGGGGGCCTTGTACTTTCACTTCGGCTCCAAGGAGGAGCTGGCCCGGGCGGTGGTCGACCAGGGACAGGAGCGACTGGTCAGCGCGTGCCAGGGTTTCTTCGACCCCCGCGTGCCCGCGCTCGAGGCGTGTATCGGCATCACCTACGTGGTCGCCGACCTCACCATGAACGACCCGATGGTCGGCGCCATGCTCAAGCTGACCCACCAGATCGGCGACTACAAGGGCGCGGGCGGCGACAATATCGCCAAGACCTGGGGTGAGACCTACCATCTGCTCTCCGAGCGGGCCATCGCCCAGGGCGACCTGAATCCCGACCTCGACTCCGACGTCATCGGCATGCTGCTGCAGGAGATCGTGGCCGGTGTGCACATCACCGCGGTCGGCACCGACAGCATCGATCAGATGGCGGTCCGCATGGAACGCATGTGGTACTTCCTGCTGCCCTCGATCGTGCCCCCGGAGAAGGTCGGGTATTTCCGCGAGTTCGCTGCCCGGCGGCTGCGCCGCTACGTGCCCTGATCGACCCCGGGTCCGGTAGCGGGCGGTTTCGGCCGGTCGCGGGGCTTGTCGGTACCCGCGTCTAGACTCGACTGGCCCTGTTGTCGCCGATCCGGACCGGGAGTCTGCTGATGTCCACGCTTCGCCCGCCGTTGGCGGGTCTGGCCGCGGTGGCCGGTACCGATGCCGCGCTGGAGCGGGTGCGCACCCTGCTCGACAAGACCGACGTGCGCCTGGTGGCGCCGTCGGCGGTGCGTCCGTTCGTCGCCGCCACGGTGGCGGGCGGGCGTCCGCTGGTAGTGGTCACCGCCAGCGGCCGCGAGGCCGACGATCTGACCACCGAGCTCACCGAGATCCTGGGCGACCGGGTCGCGCTGTTCCCGTCCTGGGAGACGCTCCCGCACGAGCGGCTCTCGCCCAGCGCCGACACGGTGGGCCGCCGGCTCGAGGTGTTGCGCCGCCTGGCCCACCCCGATCATCCGTTGCACGCCGAGCCGTTGCGGGTGGTGGTCACCACCGTTCGCTCACTGATGCAGCCCATGGCCGCCGGTCTCGGCGATATCGAGCCGATCGTGCTGCGGCCCGGCACCGAGCTGGATTTCGACGAATTGGCTGCCCGGCTGGTCGAATTCGCCTACGAGCGAGTCGACATGGTGGGCAAGCGCGGCGAATTCGCGGTGCGCGGCGGCATTCTCGACCTGTTCCCGCCGACGGCGGATCATCCGGTGCGCGTGGAGTTCTGGGGCGACGAGGTCTCCTCGATCCGCCCGTTCTCGGTGGCCGACCAGCGTTCGCTGTCCGAGGTGACCGTGGATGTTGTTGTGGCACAACCCTGCCGGGAGCTGCTGCTCACCGACGAGCTGCGGGAGCGCGCCGCCGCGGTGGCCGCCGACAATGCCGCCGACGCGGCCCTGGTCGAGATGCTGGACAAGCTCGCCGCGGGTGTGCCGGTGGTCGGCATGGAAGCCCTGCTGCCGGTGCTGCGGCCGGGTGGACTGCAACTGCTCACCGAGGTGCTGCCCGCGGGAACCCATGTGCTGCTGTGTGATCCGGAGAAGGTCCGCACTCGCGCCGCGGATCTGGTTCGCACCGGGCAGGAGTTCCTGGAGGCGTCGTGGACCGCCGCCTCGTTCGGCGCCACCGCCCCGCTGGGTGCGCACGGCCTCGACCTGGCCGCATCGTCCTACCGTGGTCTGGACGTGGTGCACGCCGACGCGAACGCCCACGACCTGCCCTGGTGGACGTTGAGCCCCTTGGCATCCGGTGATCCCGACGAGGTGGTGCTGCCGGTGCTGGCGGCGCCCGCCGCCCGCGGTTCCGAGGAACTGATCGCCACGATCTTCGCGTCGCTGCGCGCGCAGGTCACCACCGGTGGCCGGGCGGTCATCGTGGTCGCGGGACACGGTACGGCGCAACGTTTCCTGGAGCGTCTGGCCGACGCCGAGGTACCGGCCGCCGCGCTGGAACCGGGCGCCGAGCCGCAGCCGGGCACGGTCGGGGTGCTGTGCGGTTCACTGCACGACGGCCTGGTGTTCGACGACGCGAAACTGGTGGTGATCGCCGAATCCGATCTCACCGGTAACCGGGTCACCGCCCCCGGCGAGGGCAAGAAGCTCCCGGCGCGGCGCCGCAACCAGGTCGACCCGCTGGCCCTGCAGGCCGGCGACCTGGTCGTGCACGACCAGCACGGCATCGGCAAGTTCGTGGAGATGATCGAGCGCACCGTGGGCGGCGCCCGGCGCGAATACCTGGTCATCGAGTACGCCCCCGGCAAGCGCGGCCAGCCCGGCGACCGACTGTTCGTGCCGATGGACGCGCTGGACTTGTTGTCGCGCTACGTAGGTGGCGAACTTCCGAGTCTGTCCAAGCTCGGCGGCTCCGACTGGGCGAACACGAAACGCAAGGCGCGCAAGGCCGTTCGCGAGATCGCCACCGAGCTGGTGCAGCTGTACGCGGCCCGCCAGGCGGCGCCGGGGCACGCGTTCGGACCCGACACCCCCTGGCAGCAGGAGATGGAGGACGCGTTCGCGTTCACCGAGACCGCCGACCAGCTCACCGCCATCGCCGAGGTCAAGGCCGACATGCAGAAGGCGGTCCCGATGGACCGGGTCATCTGCGGTGACGTCGGCTACGGCAAGACCGAGATCGCGGTGCGTGCCGCGTTCAAGGCGGTGCAGGACGGCAAGCAGGTCGCGGTGCTGGTGCCCACCACGCTGCTGGCCCAACAGCATCTGCAGACGTTCGTGGAGCGAATGGCCGGTTTCCCGGTGACGATCAAGGGCCTGTCCCGCTTCACCGATGCCGCCGAATCGCGGGAAACCATGGAGGGCATGGCAACCGGCGACGTCGACATCGTGGTCGGCACCCACCGGCTGCTGCAGACCGGCGTCCGCTGGAAGGACCTCGGCCTGGTGATCATCGACGAGGAGCAGCGCTTCGGTGTCGAGCACAAGGAGCACATCAAGGCGCTGCGCACCCACGTCGACATGCTGACCATGTCGGCCACCCCGATCCCGCGCACCCTGGAGATGAGCCTGGCCGGGATCCGCGAGATGTCGACCATCCTCACCCCGCCCGAGGAACGGCACCCGATCCTCACCTATGTCGGTGGCTATCAGGACAAGCAGGTGGCCGCCGCCATCCGTCGCGAGCTGCTGCGCGACGGCCAGGTGTTCTATGTGCACAACCGGGTGTCCTCGATCGACAAGGCGGCCAAGAAGATTCGCGATCTGGTGCCCGAAGCGCGGGTGGCGGTGGCGCACGGCCAGATGAACGAGGACCTGCTGGAGAAGACCGTGCAGGGCTTCTGGGAGCGCGAGTACGACGTGCTGATGTGTACCACCATCATCGAGACCGGCCTCGACATCTCCAATGCCAACACCCTGATCGTGGAACGTGCCGACGCCCTGGGTCTTTCGCAGTTGCACCAGCTGCGCGGGCGGGTCGGGCGTAGCCGCGAGCGCGGCTACGCCTACTTCCTGTATCCGGCGGAGAAGCCGCTCACCGAGACCGCCTACGACCGCCTGGCCACCATCGCGCAGAACTCCGATCTCGGTGCCGGGATGGCGGTGGCCATGAAGGACCTCGAGATCCGCGGTGCGGGAAACGTGCTGGGCGCCGAGCAGTCCGGGCACGTCGCCGGGGTCGGCTTCGATCTCTACGTGCGCCTGGTGGGCGAGGCGGTGGAGGCCTATCGCGCCGCCGCCGACGGCCGCCCGATCGTCACCGACGAAGAGGTGCGGGAGGTGCGGATCGATCTTCCGGTCGACGCGCACATCCCGCCGGACTACATCTCCAGCGAGCGGCTGCGCCTGGAGGCGTACCGCAAACTCGCTGCAGCGGTGGATAATTCGGGTCTGGACTCCGTGGTCGACGAGCTCACCGACCGGTACGGCCCGCTGCCGGTGGAGGTCGGCCGGCTGGTCGCGGTGGCCAAGCTGCGGTTGCTGTGCCGCGAGTACGGGCTGGCCGAGGTGGCGGTCACCGGCACCTCGCTGAAGATCTCGCCCATGCAGCTGCCGGACTCGAAACAGTTGCGGCTCAAGCGGTTGTATCCGGCGGCGAACTACCGGCCCACCACCGGCGTGGTGCAGGTGCCGCTGCCGCGCGTGGAGGACAGTGTCGGTGCGGCCCGGGTCCGCGACGTCGCGGTGGTGCAGTTCGTGGCCGACTTCCTGCTGGCGCTCGACGGTAAGCCGCAGGGCATGGTCGACGTGAGCTCGCCGGTCACCGAGGCTCGATGACCGGCGAATCATCCTCGGGCGCAGACCGTTCCCCGACCCTGGGCGACGCGGTCGCGATCATGGACCGGTTGTGGCGGTTCGGTGGCTGGGAGATCACCCAGACCCACGATTCGTTGCGCCCGTACCTGCTGGAGGAGACCTACGAGCTGCTCGACGCGATCCAGGCCGAGGATGCCGAGACGATCAAGGAAGAGCTCGGCGATCTGCTGCTGCAGGTGCTGTTCCATTCCCGGATCGCCGAGGCCGCAGGCGAATTCACCGTCGACGACGTGGCCGCCACATTGGTGGCGAAGCTGGTCCACCGCAGCCCGCACCTGCACGACGAGCCGTTGGACGCCGGGCTGCCGGTCGCCGAGAAGATCGCGGCGCAGGAGAAGGCCTGGGCCGCACGCAAATCCACCGAGAAGGCGCGGCGCTCCTGCCTGGACGGTATCGCCATGGCGCAGCCCGCGCTGGCCCTGGCCGAGAAGATCCGCAGCCGCAGCGAGGCCGCAGGTCTGCCGGAAGACCTTGTCCCCGAAGCGCTTTCGATCGTCCGGCTGGGTGGTCCGGGCAGTGCCGAAGAACGTCTGCGCCAGGCCGCACTGTCCTTCGCCACCGATATCCGGGCCGCCGAGGACGCCGCCGAAGCCGCACGCGGCGAGCGGGCCGCGCTCGCGCCCGCCGACTGGCGCGCCTACTGGCCCGATCCACGCCCCTAGGCGGCCACACCCGCCGAGGTTCAGCCGCGGTAGGGCAGCTTCACGCCCCAACCCCAGTGCGGGATCTCCCCGTCGTAGGCCTCGCGCCCCGGCTGGGAGTTGATCTCCGCCAAACGCGTACCCCACTCGATATAGGAGGCGAACGCGGCCCGGAACTCCGGGTCGCTCGGCAGCCCCACCTCGTCGGCGGCATCCATGAGCAGATTCACCCACCGCCGGCGCTGTGCCTCGCTGATGTGTTTGCCCAGGTGGGCGCTGACCATGTGCCGGTAGTCGCCGCGCTCGCTGCTGTAGGCGGCCGGTCCGCCGAACACCTCGCCCAGCCACATGGCCACGAAGTGCGGGTGGTCGGGGTCCATGTGCGCGAAGAGTGGGCCGATCAGCTCGTCCTTGCGGACCTCGCGGTAGAAGGCGTCGGTCAGCTTGTCGAACGCCGCGTGTCCGCCGGCCCAGTCGTAGAGCGTGGGAACCGCTCCGCCGGATCCGTGGACCGGGGTCGGGTCGTAGTGGTCCATCTCGACGAGATTCGGGATGTAGGGCTCGATCTCGGCGAGGAAGGCGGGGAAGTGCGGCCCGCCGCGGAACTTCTTCGGGTGGTCTTCGGCCGAGGTCCAGGTGATGCGGAGAATGTAGTTCTCGGGTTCTTTCACCGAGCGGTGCAGTTCGTAGTCCACGCACTCGGGTGCGGCCGATAGCTGTTGTGCCGCACGGGAATATGCCGCCTCGAACGCGGCGGACCGTTCGGTGGGTATGCGGTAGCGGAGGTATTCGACGACCATCGCGTCCTGCTTTCGGAGTCTGCGCCGCGCGGCGAAGCGTGCGGGCGATCTCAGCCGCGACATCGCGGCTCGGTCCTCAGCAGTACAGCACCGGATGGTTCCATCCGGCACGTCTGTTCGCTACCGGCGTCGCAGCGGCGGCTCGTCCGGCCGGGACGCGAGGATCACGGGCCGGTGGACGAACAGGTCGGCGCGGGCGTCGCGCATGCTCAGCACGGCGCCGATCAGGAAGGAAGTGAGGCAAGTGGCCGCGACTGCGATGCCGTACATGGGACGCTCCTGAAAATCGGGAAACGGTGGATACACCTCCGGTATCGGCCCGAAGTCGCAGTATGTTGCGCACAATTCCGCGCCGGACCTTGCGATTGACCGTTATTCACTATTGGCCCGATTCGACAAACGGATTCGGGCCAGTGTCGTGAATGCTTCCGCATCCCCGTTCCGCGCCATTGCGGGTCCGGTCCGGGGCGCGGACCATCGATCGGTATCGGGTCTCGATCGCCGGACCGTGCCGCAGCGGGCGGCCGGCGCGACGGAAGGAACCGATATGCGCTCGACGAGGAGGAACGCCGCGGCGGGGGCCGCGTACGCATTCGGGTCGCTGGTGGCGGCGCTGGTCCATCTGGCCCCGCCCGCGCCGGCAAACGTCTCCGACTTCACCATCGCGACGGGCGCGAGTCTCGGCGGCTACGGAACGGACTGTCGCTACCGTGCGTCCGTGCCCGTGAACAGCGACGACACGGTGATCTTCTACGACGAGGACAGCGGCTCGTTCGCCCCGCAGTTCGCGGTTCCGGTCGACGGGGTCGCGCGTGCGGTGTGGACGCCGACCGCGCGCGGTACCCACGTCCTGCACGCGCTGCAACGGCATGCCGACGGACCGGACAGCGAGCTCACCGTCACGCTGTCGGTCGGAATGGGTATCCACTTCCAGGACCTCGATGCCTGCCTCGTGGTCAGGCAATGACGCGAATTCGGTAATCCACCGCGTACGGTGAGTTCGGCGTGAATTCGATGGATGCGACGACACCGGTTACCGAGGAGCCGAAATGCGCGCTGGGCGAGGGAAGACCGCCGCGGTGGTGATTACTGCGGTCGTTTCGGCGGCGGCCGGCGCGGTATCGGCGCACGCCGATCCGACCGGCATGACTGTCGCGCCGGGATTCGAGAACAGCGCAATGGGTGTCGGGTGCGGCTATCCCGTGACCGTGCAGGCCTCCGGTGACATGCCGGTCTACTTCTGGGACATCGACCGGGGCACCTTCGAACCGCCGGTGTCCGTGCCGAGCGGCGGTGTGGCCACCAGCCGCTTCCGGCCGCTCACCTTCGGCACCCATCGGCTGGTCGCCGCCCAGACCGGCAGCGACGGAACGTCCATGCAGGTCTTCGCGCAGGTCGGCGGGGTGCGGTTGGGCATCGACACCGGCAGCGGCTGCGTCGTCATGTAGCCGGTTCAGTCCGCGGCGAGATATCGCTCCACGGACTCGACCTTGGACCGCATGGCGCCGGTGACCCCGGGGCGGATATCGGCCTTCACCACCAGACTGCAGCGGGGCGCGACCGCCAGCACGGCCTCGGTGGCCTGCTTGATCACGCCCATCACCTCGTCCCATTCGCCTTCGACGGTGGTGTACATGGCGGTGGTCTCGTTGGGCAGGCCGCTGGCGCGCACGACGCGTACGGCGGCGGCCACCGCGGCGCCGACATCTTCACCGACGCCGAGGGGAGTGACCGAGAAGGCTGCGAGCATGAATCAAGTGTCCAGGGAAGCCATCTCGCGCAAGGTCGCGACGCGCCGTTCCAGATAGTGCAGTTCGGATTCGTCGAGTACGTTGCGGCCGATGCCGGTTGCCACCGCGAAGGCCGACTGGCGGTGGTCGTCGATGGTGTCGACCGCGAGTTCGACGGCCGCGTAGTCGGTGGTCCCGGGCATCGGATCGGCGAGCACCGCGGCGCGTCCGCGCGCACACAGCGCGACATTTCCCGCGCCCAGGATCAGCAGGGCCACCTCGGGCCGCGCCCGCAGCCGAGCCAGCGATCCACGATCGGACTTGAGGCTCAAAAGAATTCGTCGATCACCGGCCCGCACCGGCCAGGACACCGGGATGGCGTGCGGCTCCGGCGCGACGGTCACCAGCACGGCGATGGTGTCCTGCGGCCACTCCGGCAGCCGCTCGAGTTCCGGGTGTGCGTCCACCTCGGGTGCGGGTTCCTGGCGCTGCTGGACCGGGCTGGCCATGATCGTCCCCTCACGTCGGCTCGTGGCGGGGGGGGCCGGGGGCCCCCCCCCCCCACGAGTCTAATCCGTTGCCGCTCAGGCTCACCGCCATCCGACCGTCATTTACGACCGTTCGGAAATTTCGGGCGTGTCCGGTCAGGGCGGGCCGGGCATGCTGTCCGCCAGCACTCGAGGGCGGGTCCGGACCCGCCGATCGATCAGGGTTCGGTAGCGCCGCAACATGAGCCCGGCGGTGACCGCCAGGCCGGCGGTGAGACCCCACCAGACGCCGGCGGCGCCCAGGCCCGCCGGGAAGGCCAGCGCCAAGGCGGTGGGCAGCCCGACGATCCAGTAGCCGACCAGCGACAGGCGGAACCCGGCGGCGGTTTCCTGTACACCGCGCAGCAGTCCGTTGCCGATGTTCTGAGCGGCGTCGAAGAACTGCAGCACCACCGCGATCGGGAGCAGGCCGCGCGCGGTCGCGACGGTGGTCGGGTCCCGGTCGGTGAGCAGCGGTTGCAGGACCGTGTCCGGCGCGGCCACGTACAGCACCCCGACGAGCGTGGTGATCAGCGCCGCCTGGCGCAGCGCGATCGCGGCCAGGGTGCGCGCGGCCCGGAACTCGTAGCGTGCCACCGCCCGGCTGACCAGGATCGAAACCCCGTGCGAGAGACCGATCGCCACCTGGAACACGATGTAGACGAGCTGGTAGACGATATTGTGCGCGGCGAGCGCGGCCGGTCCCAGCGCGCCCATCACCAGCGCCAGCACCGAGAACAGCCCGGCCTCCGAACCGTAGGTCAGCGCGATCGGGGTGCCGAGACGCAGTTCGGTGCACAGGGTTTCGCGCCGGACCGGCCACATCCACAGCGGCAGTGTGGCATTCAGCTGCGGGTCACGGGTGACCATGAGCGCCAGCACTACACAGCTGACCGTCAGGACCAGCGTGGTCGCGATCCCGATCCCGGTCAGCCCCAGCGCCGGCAGTCCCGCCCAGCCGTGCATCAGCGGCAGCGCCAGCGCGACATTGAGCACCACCGAGCCGAGCGTCACCACCAGCAGCGCCTGCGGCCGGCGCATGCCGACGGTGTACTGCCGCAGCACCTGGAACCACAGGCACGGCAGCAGTCCCGGCGCCAGCGCGATCAGCAGCGGCCGGGCCGCGGCCAGCACCCCCGCGTCCTGGCCCAGCCACTGCAACACCCAGCCGGACGCGACCAGCACCGCGCCGCCCAGCAGCGCCGACACGGTAGCGATGAGAAAACCGGTCCGCAGGATGTCGCGGATCTCCACTTCGGCGAAGCCGCGGCGCTGTTCGGCGCGGCTGACCGCGCTCGCGACCTGATTGCCGGTGGCCGTGATCAATCCGACGCACATGGTGCGAATCTGGTTGAACAGCACCAGCGCCAGGCCGCCCGCCGCCACCTCCCGCACCCCGAGCGTGCCCATCAGCGCGATATTGGTGGTCGAAACCGCCACCTGGGCCAGCTGGGTGCCCGCGATCGGCGCGGCCAGCGCCACCAGACGGCGACTGTCGGTGTCGCCGCGGAAGAGCGCATTCACCGGGCGCCGACCAGGGTGCCCGTCGTGGTCGTGTAGCGGTTCAGGAGCGCGACCACGTCCTGTTCGGCCGCGGTGTCGAGTAGGTCGCGGTCGGCCATCCAGTCGTCGTCGAAGACGGTGTCGAGGTATTTCTCGCCGCCGTCGCACACGATGCTGACGACGGTCGAGCCGGGCGGGAACTCCTCCAGCAGGTTCAGCGCCGCGTGCACCGAACCGCCGGCCGAGCCGCCCAGCAGCAGGCCGTGGGTTCGGGCGACCGCGCGGGCGGTGGCGAACGCGTCGATATCGGAGACCTTCACGCCCTCGTCGAGCAGCGTGTAGTCGACCGCGGTGCCGATGGTCGCCCCCGGCGGGGTACCGGTGCCGGACTGCCAGTAGGTGCCGCCCGGACCACCGAAGGCGATGGACCCCACCGGTTCCACGCCGATCACCCGCACCGGCCGGCCCAGGTCGTGCAGCCGCCGTGCGGTACCGAACAGTGAGCCGCCGGTGCCGACCGCCGACACCAGCACGTCGACCCGGTCCAGGTCGGCGAGCAGTTCGTCGGCGACCGCGTAGTAGCCGACCGCGTTGGCGTCGTTGTTGTGCTGCTCGGTGAAATAGGCGTCCGGGTCGGCGGCGGCCAGCGCCGCCGCGTGGTCCTCGCGCGCCGACGTGGCCAGGCCGTCGTCCCCGGCGTCGGAGACGAACACCAGCTCGGCGCCGAGCGCGCGCATGGCCCGCAGCTTGTCGGTGCAGGCGTGATGGTCGACCACCGCGGTGAACCGGTAGCCGCGTTCGGCCGCGACCACGGCCAGCCCGAGTCCCGTATTGCCGGAGGTGGATTCGACGATGTGGCCGCCCGGGGACAGCAGGCCGCGCCGTTCGGCGTCGCGGACCATCGAGCGGGCCATCCGGATCTTGGCCGCGCCGGTCGGGTTGAACTGCTCGAGCTTGAGCAGCAGCCGGGTGCCGCCGGTGGTGGCCGCGAGTTCGAACAGCGGGGTGTTACCGATCAGATCCGTCACGCGCGTGACGACCGGCATGGAATGTCTCCTGGGGTGAATGGGGTGGGTGGGAGGTCGAACTCAGGGGGTGTCCAGGCGCCAGCGCAGCCGCCCGCCGGGCGCGTCGTGCAGGACGACCTTCTGCGGGATGGGTAGTTCGTGGAAGGCGGACTCGTTCGAATCCATCTGGTATCCAGCGGTATTCGGATAGATCAACAGATCGCCGACGGCTGCGGCGCGCGGCGCCGGGATGCGCCGCCAGCTCAGCATGTCCGTTTCCAGGCAGGTGGAACCGCCCACGGCCATCGCCGTCGGGGTGCCGGGCCGGACCGGCCACAGCACCGGATCCGGCAGGTACTCGCTGTCGAACCACTGCTCCGACAGGCTCAGGCTGGAACCGCCCACGGTGAGCAGCTGGTACGGGCTCCCATGTGCGGTACGAGATTTCACGCCCTGTACCGGAAACACCGTGCTGCCCGCCCGGTCCAGCAGGGCTCGCCCGGGCTCGACGACCAGCCGCACGCCGTCCGCGCGCAACTGTCGCGCCAGGTCCTGGTGGCCCAGGATCGTGGTCAGCATGTCCGCGCCGCTGCCCGGCTGGTGGTACGGGTAGTAGGACTCGAAGTTCTTGCCGGCGTGGAACCAGTGCGGGCCCACGCCCGCGACGAAGTCCCGCCACGGTCCGGCCGGTACGTAGTCGACCCCGAAGCCACCGCCGATCGACAGCACGGTCGCCGGGTGCCCGAGGACGCGGGCCAGCCGGATCCGTTCCAGGGTCGCCAGTGCCAGCTCGGCGCGGGCGATCGGGTCGTAGCCGCCGAGATGGAAACTGAAGCCCGCCAGACGAACCGGGCCGCCGGGCGGGAAGGCCAGGATCCGGTCCAGTTCGTCGTCGGTCATGCCGAAGCGGCTGTCCGACCCCGGTGGCCGGACCCGCGACAGCGCCTGCGCCGCAATACCCAACTCGGCCAGCCGATCCCATTCGGCCGGGGAGTCGACGGTGATCAGCGCGCCGTGCCGGGCGGCCAGCCACAGCAGGTCGCGTGACTTCGCGGGGCCGGTGATCAGCAGCTCCGGACCCCGGATGCCCTGGGCCAGAGCGGAATTCAGCTCGCCGATACTCGAGACGTCGACCCCGGCGCCGGATTCGGCGCAGGCGCGGGCCACGCAGGCCGCCTTGTTCGCCTTCTTCCCGAAGTAGATCGCCCCGTCCACCCCGGCCGCCTCGAACGCGGCCCGGAAGCCGGCGACGACATCCCGCACCCGATCGGGGTAGAGCACGTGGAACGGTCCACCGAGCGCGAAGGCGATGTCGCCCAGCAGGTTCGGATCGGCCAGCAGCTGCTGCTCCCAGGGCTCGATATGCGCGGGCAGCGCGGGCGCGGTGATCCCCAGGGCGGTTTCGGGTGCCGGGGGAGCGCTGTTCAGTCCCACAGCGCGACCTCGGTTCCGCGCCCGGCGGCAATGGCGTTCTCGGCCAGCGCATGCGCGACCGCGATATCGGTGAGGACCAAGCCGCTGTTGTACACGAAAACCTTCTCGTCGTCGTGGCGGCGCGCGACCGCCCGCCGGCCGAGGATCTGCGGAAGTTCCGCGTCCACCGGTCGCAGGCGGCCGTCCGGGCCGGCCATGTCGGTGCCGGTCAGCGCCATCTGTTCGGCACTGGTCGCGACCACCCGGTCGGCATCGGCGAGCGTCGAGGGCGCCAGGCCGTAGCCGACCAGTACGGCCACCGAACCCGGTGCGAGATCGGATGATTCGACCGCGGCCGGGGTGGCCGGGCCTGCGGTGGCCAGGACCACGTCGGCGTCGCGGGCCGCCGCGCGCGGGTCGTCGACCACGCGCAGTTCCAGGTGCGGGTGGTGGGCACCGAGCTGATCGCGGACCGCGGCCAGGCCCTCGTGATGGGTGCCGAACACCATGAGCCGCCGCAGGTGCGGGTTGGCGGCCAGTAGATGCGGAAGTGCCTGGCGGCCTTGGGTTCCGGTGCCGATCAACAGCACGCTGTCGGCGCCGCCGCGGATCGTCTCGCGCACCAGCAGCGCCGAGACCGCGGGTGTACGCAATGCCCCCACCCGGGAGCAGTCCATCATGGCGATCGGCATGCCGGTGGCGTCGTCGTACAGCGTGATCGTGGTGTAGTAGCGCTTGGTGCTGCGGTCGTGGCTGGGGTCGAACTTGTAGGAGGTCTTCATGGCCACGACGCGGCGGCGGCCGTCGCGGCCGAGCATGGCGTAGGCCACCGACCAGCCGTCGGGATGCGCGACGCTGAGTTTGCGCGGGTTCTCCGAATCACCGGCGGCCAGTGCGAGATACGCGTCCTCGACGGCGCGCACCACCTCAGCCGGGGTGATCGGTACATCGGCGAGATCGCTGCGGGACAGTACCCGCAGCGGGGTCGGTCTGCTGGTCACGGCTTCCTCATCTGTAGCTCGGCGGCGTCGGTCGTGGTGTGTGGGCGAACGGGGTGACGGTCCGCTGGCCGTAGCCGGTCTCGGATCGTTCGGCGGGATCCCGGTTTCGTTGTGGCAGTGCGATGTTCACTCGGAGCAGCCAGCGGTCGGTGCCGTCGTAGCGCGGGGTGAACGGCACCCGGCCGTGCACCACCACGTCGTTGTCGAGCAGCAGCAACTGGCCGGGACGCAGGATCGCGGTCCGGCAGACCCGTTCCAGTTCGGCGCCGAGTTCGGTGTAGGCGCTGCGGAATTCGGCGTCGCCGTCGTCGAGGGGGGTGTAGGCGGGGTCGTAGCGCAGGGTGCCGGCCGGGCCGACGGTTGCCACGGGTGGGCAGGGCTGCCGGTGAAAGTCGTTGCCGTAGGACACATCCGGCAGGATCGGCAGGACCCGCGTGCGCAGCCGACGGTCCGCGACCGGGCTCAGCCGGACCTCGCGGACCGAGGAGATCGTCGTGGCGACCCGATCCGGGTTGCGCAGGCAGCCGAGCAACAGCAGGTGGGCGCGGGCGGGATGGAAGGCGTCCTCGGTGTGCGGGGCCAGCAGGGTGGTGCTGCCGGCGCCGGACTGTTCGTCCTCGTGTCCGGGCGCCGGAACGATGGTGTTGACCAGGCGCCCGTCCTGCTGGCCGAGCCAGCCGAAGGGCTGTCCGGCACAGCGGGCCAGCAGCAGCATCGCCAGCTCGTGGCGGAAGGCGGCCGACCGGGGCGTGCGTCGCGCGGCCGCGCGCCAGTCGCGCGGGGTGGGCCCGAGTTCGGCGTCGGTGACCGGGATCCGGGACACGACCGCGGCACCGCACGCGGTGGCCGGTGGGCGCACGGCGGTCGCGACCTCGTGCGGCAGCCGCGCGCAGCCGGCTTCGACCAACTCGATCAGTTCCGGATCGGTGAGGGTGGAGAACCGGCGCGCCGACGAACGGGGCATGGATTCGATTGTGGCGGCGATCTCTTCGGCTGTGTCGTGAACCGCGTGCGCGGCGGCGTCGGGTAGGTCTCGGCGTTCGAGCCCGCCCGCGTCGTCTCCGCTAGCTGTATGACGTTCTCGCAGAACGTTGTTCACCGAGGTATTCCCTTCTCCGCTACCGAGGTGACGCAGGGTGGTGAGCTCGGTTCGTGAAGGTAGTCCCGCCCACATAATTAAGCAAGCCTTACCTAAAGTGTGTTGCCGGACATAGCGAAACCGTATCGCAGTGACCGGCCCGGCGGAAAGTCGGTGACGGACCGCCGCCCGATCTGTCGGCATAGTGGACTCGTGAGGTTCGTCGAGAGCGGTGCCGGCGCCTGGATTCTGCGCGCCGCCGGGGGTGCGCTGGTGGCTCTCGCAGTGGCGGCATGCGGTGCGCCGCTGCCGCCGATTCCGGACGGGATCCCGCCCGGCCCCGGCGATCCGGTCCCCGCCATGGACCTCGACGCCCCCGGACGCACCGCGAACCAGTTGCAGGACTGGGCACAACAGCGTTCGGGAACCCTCGCCATCCCGGTGCCCGCGCTCGAGGCGTACGGGTACGCGGCCGCCGTCCTGGCCCGGTCGAGACCCGACTGCGGCATCGGCTGGACCACGCTGGCCGGCATCGCCAGCGTGGAGAGCAAGCACGGCACGCACGCCGGATCACGCATCGGCCCGGAAGGCACAGTCGCGCCGCCGATCCGCGGCATCCCGCTCGACGGCTCGCCCGGCGTCCAGCGCATCGTCGACACCGAGGCCACCGCGAAATCCGGGACCACCGTCTATGTGCGGGCCATGGGGCCGTTCCAGTTCCTGCCCGAAACCTGGAAACGCTGGGGCGTCGACGCCAACGGCGACGGGGTCGCGGACCCGGACAACATCGACGACGCGGCGCTCACCGCGGCGCGGTACCTGTGCGCCAGCGGCGGCGACCTCACCACCCCGGCCGGGTGGCAGCGGGCGCTCAACACCTACAACGAATCGAACGAGTACATGATGGAAGTCCGCAACCGCGCCGCCGCCTACAGTGTCGGCCGCCGGGTCTGACACGGTGTGCGACGCCGAAAGTCGGCCGCCCGATCCACCGGCGGGTGAAGGTTGTCGGCGGTGTCCGGTGCACCGCGTCCCGCGCCGTGTGCCAGCGCCGGGCCGCAGGTCTCATCGGCGCTGATAGGCTCCCTATCGCGCACAAGCCGTGCGACCTGCCCATGGACGGCGGTGGACAGGTGGAGCAGCAGCCGAAGGAGTGTCGTTTCGTGGCCATCATCGAACAGGTCGGAGCTCGCGAGATCCTCGATTCGCGTGGTAACCCCACCGTCGAGGTCGAGATCGCTCTCGACGACGGCACCCTGACCCGGGCGGCCGTACCCTCCGGTGCGTCCACCGGTGAGCACGAGGCCGTGGAGCTGCGCGACGGTGGCGACCGCTACCTCGGCAAGGGTGTCCGCAAGGCCGTCGAAGGCGTGCTGGACGAGATCGCGCCGGCCGTGATCGGCCTCGACGCGGTCGAGCAGCGGACCGTCGACCAGGTGCTGCTGGACCTCGACGGCACCCCGGACAAGTCCCGTCTCGGCGCCAACGCGCTGCTCGGTGTGTCGCTCGCGGTGGCCCGCGCCGCCGCCGAGTCCTCGGGCCTGGAGCTGTTCCGCTACCTCGGTGGCCCGAACGCCCACGTGCTGCCCGTGCCGATGATGAACATCCTCAACGGTGGCGCGCACGCCGACACCTCGGTCGACGTGCAGGAATTCATGATCGCCCCGATCGGCGCGCCCACCTTCAAGGAGGCGCTGCGCTGGGGTGCCGAGGTGTACCACGCGCTGAAGGCCGAGCTGAAGAGCCGCGGCCTGTCCACCGGCCTGGGCGACGAGGGCGGCTTCGCCCCCGACCTGCCGGGCGGCACCCGCGAGGCGCTGGACCTGATCGTGGCCGCCATCCAGAAGGCCGGCTACAAGGTGGGTTCGGAGATCGCGCTGGCGCTCGACGTCGCCGCCACCGAGTTCTACACCCCCGGTGAGGGTTACAAGTTCGAGGGCAGCGTCCGGACCGCCGCCGAGATGGGCGCGTTCTACGAGGAGCTGCTCGGCTCCTACCCGCTGGTCTCCATCGAGGACCCGCTGTCGGAGGACGACTGGGACGGCTGGGTCGAGCTGACCGACCAGATCGGCGACAAGGTGCAGCTGGTCGGCGACGACCTGTTCGTCACCAACCCGGAGCGGCTCGAGGAGGGCATCGCCAAGGGCGCCGGTAACGCGCTGCTGGTGAAGGTCAACCAGATCGGCACCCTGACCGAGACCCTGGACGCGGTCGACCTCGCCCACCGCAACGGCTACAAGACCATGATGAGCCACCGGTCCGGCGAGACCGAGGACACCACCATCGCCGACCTGGCGGTCGCGGTGGGCTCCGGCCAGATCAAGACCGGTGCGCCGGCTCGGTCCGAGCGGGTCGCCAAGTACAACCAGCTGCTGCGCATCGAGGACGCGCTCGGCGACTCGGCCGCCTACGCCGGTGGGGTCGCGTTCCCCCGCTTCTCGTTCGAGGGATAGTACGGTCGTAGCCGGTGGCCGGTCCGCGTCCGCGGGTCCGGTCGCCGGCGCCGTGCGACAGGCGCCGCGCGTGCCCGCTCTCGGGTGCGGCTTGCAAGGCAAGGCAATTCGTACGGCGATGGTCGAGGTGTGAAGATGACGGAGCGACGAGCACGCGCGACCAGTCCGACCGGACGCGGCGCCCAGCGCTCGACCCGGGCTACCCGCGCTCGGGGTGTCTCCGTGCGCGGGGGACCGCGGACCACCACGAAGACCACCAAGTCCGCGGAGCGGTCCGTACTCGGCCTGTCCACCGGCCGGGCTGTGCTGCTGGCCGCGGTGCTGTGCGCGCTCGCGCTCACCCTGGCCGTCCCGATGCGCACCTATTTCAGTCAGCGCAGCGAGGCCACCCAGCTCGCCCAGCAGCGCCGGCAGTTGGAGAGCGACCTTGCCCAGTTGCGCGATCGTCGTGCGCAGCAACAGGATCCGGCCTACATCCGCTCCGAGGCGCGGGACCGGCTGCGGCTGGTGATGCCCGGAGAGACCCCCTACATCGTGCAGGTTCCGGGTATCGAACATCCGGCGGTGCCGGCGCCGGTGCCGCAGGAACACACGCCCGCCCCCTGGTACACCCAGCTCTGGCACAGTCTCGCCAACCCCCCGTCCACCCCCGTGCCCACCCCAGAAGGAATGCCCCGGTGACCGATACCCCGCCCGCCGCTGCCGATCTCGAGATCATCACCGCGCAGCTGGGACGGTTGCCGCGCGGTGTGCTCGCGGTCGCCTACCGCACCCCCGACGGTCAGCCGGCCGTGGTGAAGACGGCACCGCGCCTGCCCGACGGCACCCCCTTCCCGACCCTGTACTACCTGACCGACCCCCGCCTGACCGCCGAGGCGAGCCGCCAGGAAGCAGCCGGCCTGATGCGCGGCATGCAGGAGCGCCTGGCCTCCGATCCGGATCTCGCCGCCGCCTACCTCGCCGCTCACCGCAGCTATCTCGCCGAACGCAACGAGATCGAAAACCTCACCACCCACACCGATTTCAGCGGCGGTGGCATGCCCGACCGCGTGAAATGCCTGCACGTGCTGATGGCGCACTCCCTGGCCAAGGGGCCGGGAGTGAACCCGCTCGGCGACGAGGCGGTGGCGCTGGCGGCCGAACAGGGCCTGCGTGGGACCGCGATCCCGGCGGACTGGCCGGCGTATTCGGAGTTCGCGCCGGCCGAATCGGAGTGAGGCGGGTCGATACCGCCCGACTGCTTCGCGATTCGCGCCGGATAATCGTATTTTCTTGCGGCTGAATAGTTTTCGGGCCGTTTGCCGCGCGCACCTATCTGTCGAGTGATCTATTGATCTTTATATCTAGTCGACTATGGATAAGAGCGGTGATAGATAGATGCCATGACATGCGCGGTATTGATTGCAGATCGGCCGCTTCCTACATCGTTTGATACGATTGAAACCGTGGCCGAGCAGGAGTACGGAATCGGCGAGGGCCCGGCGACCCGGGTCAGTCTGTCCTTGCCACTTGGGACCTTGCAGGCAATACGTAGTCAGGTCGACGACCGGCAGTTCTCCTCGTTTGTGGCGTCGGTACTGGCCGACGAGCTGCGTGGTCGGGTCATAGACGAATACCTGGCGGATTGTGTGCGCCGAACCGGCCCGATCTCGGATGAGGATCGTCGCTGGGCGCAGGGTGCTCTGGAGCAGGCGCTGGGGCTGGAGGTCCTGCGATCGGAGGCCGAGGACTGATGGGGCGTCGTCGGAAAGGTGTCGCTCCTCGGGGCACCGTGGTCTTGGATTGTGACGGACTGTCCCGCCTCGTCGATGCGGAACACAAGGTCGTGGCCTTCGTTCAGGAATGCCGGAAGCTGGGGATGCGGGTGGCTGTCAGTGCCCTCACCATCATCGAGGCGACTCATGCCGGCACCGACCGAAAGCGCTTGGCCTGGTTGCTTTCCGGCATGCATATCGAGCCTGTCGACGACTCGGCGGCGCATCTTGCTTCGAAGTTGCTGCAAGCCAACGGGTTGCACGGCCACACCCACGCTATTGATGCGGTGGTGGCCGAGGCCGCGATCCGGCAATCTGCCCCAGTGGTTCTGATGACCAGCGACCTCGACGATATGACGACTCTGTGCGGTGACGAGGTCCACCTCATCCGTACCTGAGTTGTTGCCGAAGGAACTGGGGTCCCCCTCGGCCGTGCGACCCGCAGCCGATACCGTCGTCAGCAGAGATGGCCGGGCGGCAGCAGTGGAAAGGTGGCGTGATGGGTGACCGGATTGCGGCAGTGGATTGCGGGACCAATTCGATCCGGTTGCTGATTGCGGAGACCGGGGCGGACGGGCGGCTGGTCGATGTGCACCGGGAGATGCGGATCGTGCGGCTCGGGCAGGGGGTCGACGCTACCGGGGAGCTGAATCCGGAGGCGATCGAGCGGACCCGGGTGGCGTTGCACGATTACGTGGATCAGATGATCGGGGCGGGGGTGAGCCGGGTTCGGATGACCGCCACGTCCGCCACACGTGACGCGCGGAATCGGGACGACTTCTTCGGCATGGCGGCCGGTGAGCTGGGGCGGGTGGTCCCCGGTGCGCGGGCCGAGGTGATCACCGGGGACGAGGAGGCTCGGCTGTCCTTCGCCGGTGCCGTCGGTGAACTGTCCAGTGCGGCAGGGCCGTTCGTGGTGGTCGATCTGGGTGGCGGTTCCACCGAACTGGTGCTGGGCGACGCGAGCGGCGTGCACGCCGCCTACTCGACCGACGTCGGCTGTGTCCGGATCACCGAGCGCTGCCTGCACTCCAACCCGCCCACTGCCGAGGAGATCTCCGCGGCAAGGGAATTCGCGGCCGAACGACTGGCGAAGGCGTTCGCTGCCGTGCCGGTCGACGGTGCGCACACCTGGGTCGGGGTGGCCGGCACCTTCACCACGCTCGCTGCCGTTGCCCTCGATCTGCCCGAATACGACTCGGAGCGAGTGCATCTCACCCGTCTGACGCTGGAACAGCTTCGGGCGGTGTGCGATCGGCTGCTCGGGATGAACCACGACGAGCGGGCCGCGCTGGGGCCGATGCATCCGGGCCGGGTCGACGTGATCGGCGGCGGATCGGTGATCGCCGAGACGCTCGCCGACGAACTGTCCCGGCGCGCGGGCATCGACGGGCTGATCGTGTCCGAGCACGACATCCTCGACGGGATCGCCCTGTCGATCTCCTGAGCCGCCGGTCGCCGGGTCTGCCGATCACGGCCGGGGCGGCTCGGATCCGGACGGCTTCCGGAGTTCGGCGCGGCGCTTGGCGTCCGCGTGTGCCTGGCGGAGGAGACCGAATACCGGCGGCCCGGCATCGGGGTTGACGATCGACACCCAGCCCTGCCTGCGATACACCGGGTGCGGGAGGACGACGCCGATCGCGGTGTAGTCGCGCGGTGCCGCCTCGGCGCGCGGGTTCTCGCCGGTCGATTCGGAGAATGCGGTGGTGCCGACGTGGATGTTGAGCCGCCACCGGTCCGGATGGTCGAGGTCGGACTCGGTGTCGCCGGGAGAGTTCTTGGTGACGATGGTGGCGTAGGGCTGCTCGCGTGGTGGGATGCGGCCGTCGGGGGCGTAGTAGAAGAAGTGATCGCCCCAGGCGAGCTCGGGGAACTCGCTGCCCGGCGTGGGCGCGAGTTCGGCCACGCCGTCGAACGAACGGATCTCCGCAAGGATTCGGTCCATACTCATGGTTGAAGTATGGGATTGAAGTGCTTATGGAGGGTTCTGTGAACACTGCGGCCGTCGCGGCGGCGTCGGGATACTCGGTGCAGCAGGTGCGTGACCTGGAAGCATCGGGGGTAATTCCGGCTGCCGAGCGATCGGAAAGCGGGTATCGGCGATTCGCCGAAGTCCACATCGAGGCCTTGCGGGCGTATCGGGATCTCGCGCATGCGGTGGGCCCGGTCGAGGCCCGCCGGGTGATGCGCGAGATTCGCGTCCTGCCCCGGGACCGGGCCGCGGCGCTGATCGGCGGACTCCACATCACCCTCGACGCCGAGCGTGCGCAATCCCGCGCGGCACGCCACGCGCTCGAGTCGATCCAAGACGAATCCGTCACGGACGCACCACCTCTCGCGGGCGACTCGATGACCATCACCGAACTGTCGCAGGCGCTGGGAGTTCGCGCCTCCACCTTGCGTTTCTGGGAACAGTGCGGTCTGGTCGCGCCCGATCGGACCGGCGCCCGATCGCGCACCGCCCGCGTCTACTCGCTCACCGCAATCCGCGACGCCCGCATCACCGCGGCCCTCCGCGCCGGCGGCTACCGCATTCCCGACGTGCAGCGGGCGATCACCGCGCTCCGCGGTCTCGGCGAAGTCAGCGAGTCCATGGCCGCCCTCGACCGCCGACTCGCATCCATCGCCGACCGCACGCTCGCGCTACTGCGCGCCGGAACGCGGCTCGCGGCAATCGTCGAATCCGCCGGGGCGGCATCGCGATAGTCGAGACACCGCTTACGCGCCGCGCGATCCGGTCGATCGCCTATTCCCGAGCGGTATCGTCGGCCCGTGACAGCGCACACGCCGGTGAGTCACCGAACCTTCTTCGGGCATCCGATGGGGTTGGCGAACCTGTTCGGGGTCGAGCTGTGGGAGCGTTTCTCGTTCTACGGGATGCTGACGATCCTCGGCTACTACCTGTACTACTCCGCCACCGATGGTGGGCTGGGGATGAACCGGGCGACGGCAACCGGGATCGTCGGCGCGTACGGCGGTCTGGTGTATCTGTCGACGGTGCTGGGTGGCTGGATCTCCGACCGGCTGCTCGGCATGGAACGCACCGTGTTCTACGGCGGCGTGGTCGTCGTGGCCGGGCACATCGCGCTCGGTCTGCTGCCTGGATTCACCGGTGTCACAGTGGGTTTGACGCTGGTGGCGCTGGGCAGCGGTGCGCTCAAAGCGAATGCGTCCGCCCTGCTGGGCACCCTCTACGCCGAGGACGATCCGCGCCGGGCGGCGGGCTTCACGCTGTTCTATCTGGGTGTCAACATCGGTGCGTTCCTGGGACCGTTGCTGACCGGGGTGCTGCAGACCCGGCTGGGGTTCCACTACGGGTTCGGTGCGGCCGCGATCGGGATGGCGCTCGGGCTGACCCAGTACGCGGTGTTCCGGCGGAACCTGGGTGAACACGGCCGGGTGGCACCGAATCCGTTGCCGCGCAGTCAATTCGGGATCGTAGCAGCGGTGGTGGCCGGGATCGTGGGGCTGGTTGCGGCGGCGTTGGGGTTCGGGGTGGTGCGCGCGAGCAATCTGTCGACGGTCACCAGTTGGTCGATCGGTGTGGTCGCGGCCGGTTATTTCGCGCTGATCCTCACCAGTTCGCGGGTGACGCCGGTCGAGCGCGCCCGGGTGCGGGCCTTCCTCCCGCTGTTCGTCGCGAACGCGGTGTTCTGGTCGCTGTTCCAGCAGATGTTCACGGTGTTGGCGGTCTACTCCGACAAACGGATGAACTGGACACTGTTCGGCTGGACCGCGCCGTCGAGCTGGATCGGCTCCGAGGAGCCGGTGTGGGTGATCGTGTTGTCCCCGCTGTTCGCGGCGCTGTGGACCCGGCTGGGCAATCGGGCGCCGACCACGCCGCGCAAGTTCGCCTACGGGGTGATCGGCATGGGCGCGGCCTTCCTGCTGTTCGTCCCCCTGGCCGGTCTCGCACGCGTTCCCGCCCTGCTGGTGTTCGTGATCCTGGGCGTCTTCGCCGTCTCCGAGCTGCTGCTTTCACCCACCGGCCTGGCCGTCACCACCCAGCTCGCCCCGAACGCTTTCCGCGCCCAGATGATGGCCCTGTACTTCCTCTCGGTCGCCCTCGGCACCGCCCTCTCCGGTGTCTTCGCCGGCTACTACGACACCGACCGCGAACCGGCCTACTTCGCCACGCTGGGCCTAGCCGCGATCACGGTCGGCATCCTGACCGCGATAATGTCCCCGTGGGTGAGCAGACACATGCCAGGTGTTCACTGACCCGACCCCCGGGAAGTAACCAAGATGGTCGTACGATTTGGGTAGTCTTACCGTGCGCCCCCGTAGCCCAATTGGCAGAGGCAGCGGACTTAAAATCCGCACAGTGTCGGTTCGAACCCGACCGGGGGCACGTACTGGATCGACGCGGCCGGGAGATTGAGCGCCAGGTAGGGCAGAGCGTCGAAAAGCGTGGACGCACCGGCTGCATCAGGGCGTGTACCGCAGAATCGCTGCGGCGGTGGCATTGTCGGGCATGTCTTGCGCCCGGACCGCGACCACCCGGCCGTCGGCCGTCAAGACCCGGCGGATGATCTCGTCCACCAGACCGGGTGCGCCCTCGGTGGAGACACCGCCGAAGGTGACCTCACCGGTGTCGGAGATCGAGCCCGCCACTGTCGCATCGATGTCGACCAGCAGCGTGTCCACCATGCCGAAGGTCGCTGTCCGGGCGATATCCGCGAGGTCGGTGACGGCCCGGCCCTCGCCGCGCCGCCGCTCGAACAATTCCCGCAGCTCGGCCAGCTCGTCGGCGTAGTACCGGTCCAGGATCCCCCGTGCCCGCAGACCCAGTTCGGCGTCCGACAACTGCTCCGGATTGCCGGTCAAGGACTCGGCCAGCAGCATCGGATAGCTGTTCACCGAGCGATACAGCGCGTCGATCGGTTCGGTCGCGGCCAGGATCAGCGGCACGTCCCGCCCGGCCAGCACCTCCCGCAACTGCCGGTCGATGGCGCGCGCATACTGCCGTACCCGCAGCTTGCGACCCTCGGTGCCCTGGATCCGCCCCTTGGGAGCCCGCCCGCTCAGCGACGCCTTGCGGGCGTGATCGGCCGCGCTGTCGGGCAGCTCGCGCACCTTCATCTCCTCGGCGCTGCCGTCCGCGCCCACCTCGATCAGCCGCACCGAGCCCTCGGCCAGCGCGAGCACGAATGCCGTCTGCGGAAAGGTCGTGGCGCGCAGCAGCGGCTTGATGCGGAACCGATCGCCGACGAAGACACCGTCGGGCAGCCGGTTCGGCAGCCGGTAGGTGCGTACCCGCTCTGGAGTGCCCAGTACCACAAGCGAATTGGACTGGAAACGCCAGAAGTCCTCGTCGTCGATGAGGTCGTCGAACTCTTCCTGCAATGCCGCGCGCGCCGTACCGTCGGAGATCCGTTCCAGCGCGGCGCGCGCCTGATTGGAGAAGGCGATCCGATTGCCGTCCGGCGACGCCGTATCGATCTCGGTGGGGGTGTAGATCGACACGCTCCAGGGGTCGGCCTCGCCCACCAGCCGCTGGACCTCGTCACGCGTCGGAATATCGGTGTGCAGCATCCGCCCTCCAAGCCTCGTGCCTTCGAGCCCATGTCCACTGCTGCGCGGCTGTACCGCGTCCCACCTGCCGTTTCCTCGTTCCGGCCGTATGCGTTCCCGACGATACCGCCACGGGTGCCCGCAGGGACCCGGCGCGATCGGATTGGTGTCGTCTTCGTGACCCGGCGGGCGTCAGGCGTCGGTGCGGACAGCGGCGGCGGCCGACCCGATCGCCGTCAGGGAATCCTGCGTCGTGCCGCTCGGCGTGATCCGACCAGCACCACCACCGCCCTAGTCAGCCGGCACAGCGAGAAGCTCTCGTCGGTTGGCGCAATCGGTTACCTATGGGCGCGATCGGTCCTGGCCGCGGCTGTCCACCGCCGAGAAGATGGCAATGGTTCGAAGCCGAAGAGATGTGGAGTCGACTGATGTCGCAAGTTGTTCGGGACCTGGAAGGCAAAGTGGCGCTGATCGTCGGCGGCACCCGCAATCAGGGTGCGGAGTTCGCCAGGAATATCGCCGCGCGGGGTGCGGTCACGATCGTCACCTATCAGGGCGACGAACAGGCCGCGAAGAACACGCTGGCGGAGCTCGAGGTATTCGGCACGACGGCCGAGGCGATACGCTCCGACGCGGCCTCGGTGGCCGACGTCGACGGGCTGTTCGCGGATGTCGTCGCACGCCACGGCAAGCTGGATATCGTGGTGCACGTGCCGGGTCGGGTCATCAAGAAGCCGATCGTGGACACCACCGACGACGATTTCGATCAGCTGATCGTGCGCAATACACGGACAGCGTTCAACACGCTGCGAGCCGCGGCTCGCCACCTGGCCGACAACGGCCGCTATGTCGTGTTGTCCACCACGCTGACCTCGATCATGACCGGCACCTACGGCCTGTATTCCGGTTCGAAGGCGGCCGTCGAGCGCATGGTGGTCGCTGCGGCCAAGGAGCTGGGCGGGCGCGGAATCACGGTCAATGCCGTCGCTCCGGGCCCGATCGACGACGACTTCTTCCGTGGCGCGGAGACGCCCGAATCCATTGCGGCGGCGGCATTGCACAATCCGCAGGCACGTCTCGGAGTGCCCTCCGACATCGGGCCGGTGGTCGGCTGGCTGGTCAGTGATGCGGCGGGGTGGGTGTCCGGGCAGACGATCCGCGCCAACGGCGCGATGTTCTGATGGTGCCTGCGGGGACCGTGGAAGCCGGTCGGGTGCGGTCCGCCGGCACCTGGCTGCCACGGGTGACCGCAGCCTGCTGGTTGTTCACGCTGGTGTACTTCCCCGTCTCGATCGCGGTGGCTCGCGGATGGCCGGCGGGATACCGAATGTCGGACAACTACATCAGCGATCTCGGTATCACTCGCTGCGGGAACTACACCGATCGTGACGGGACCTCGCGATGGGTGTGCTCGCCCGACCACCTGGTGCAGAACGTGATGTTCGTGCTTACCGGGCTGCTGACCGTCGCGGGTGCGCTGGGTTGGGCACGCATGTGGGGTGGGCGCGGGTTGCGCGCCGGGTGCGCGCTGTTGGCCGTCGCCGGGCTCGGAATCGTGGGTATCGGGTTGGCGCCCTGGGACATTCGACCACAGACCCACGACACCATCGCATTGTTGCAGTGGATACTGCAGTTGGCGGGTATGGCCCTGATCGTCCCGGAGGCTTCGCGTAGCCGGCGAAGCCTGGCGGTCGGCACCGTACTGTCCGCCGTGATCTCGGTGATCGGCGGGGTGTTCCTGTTCGCGAGAAACCATTTCGGGCTCGGAGCGGGGATTTCCGAACGTATCGCCTTCGACACCCTCACCCTGTGGGGCGGACAGGTCGGGTTCGTCCTGTGGCGCTCGGCTGGCCGCCGGTCGAACTGAGAAGGCCGGTCGGTCTACCGTCGCGCTCACTCCCGGCGGTCAGCGTGGCGGTAGGCATCCGGGGACAGGCCGGTCCAGCTGCCGAACGCGCGACTGAGCGCGCGAGCATCGGTGTAGCCGACACGTAGGGCGATGGCCTGTACGGTGAGGGTGGTGTGGCGCAGCAGGTCGGTGGCCAGTTCGCGGCGCGCTGCCGCCAATTCCTCGCTCCAGGATGTGCCCGCCGCGGACAGGCGCCGCTGCAGGGTACGGTCACCGATCGCCAGTCGCCCGGCGACGGCGCCGATCCGCGGACCGCGGGTCAGCGAGCTGTTCGTCGGCCCGGTGCGCTGGGTCATTTCGATACGCAGCGCCGCGCGGAAGGAATCGATCCATCCCGGAACGGGCCGGGCGGCGTCGATGGCCTGCTGGGCGGCAGTCTGCAGAATCCGGCGCAAGTAGGGATCGTGTGAACGGGCTCCTCCGGCGTGCGGTCCGGTGAGCCGGTAGTGGATGAGGTCGGCCGGCTGATCGAAGTGGATCGCTGCGGTGCCCAGGGCATCCTCGAGATAGCGGTGACGACGAGGCGCCGGGTGCGCGAAGTCGACCCGGACCGGCACGGCTGCGGCCCCGAAGGCGTCCCGGGCCCGCCGGACGGCCACTGTCACCGCGAATTCGTTGATGATGCTGCGGGTCTCGCCGTAGGTCGTGCCGCGATACCCGACGGTGAGCGCGGACTCGTGCTCGGCGACCTCCAGCCGCGCGGCCGGATCACAGATCACATCACTGAACCGGGCCGCGTCGTGGAAACCCTCCACCAGCGTTGGGGCAGTACTGAACAGGTAGTCCCAGATGTGCAGCCGTCCGTGGTCGGCCGTATCGGCTGCCCGGACGCCCGCCTCGTTGCCGATGACGTGCTCCATCAGTGCCCACAGCTGATATTGGCTCCGCGAGGGGATCCGAATCCGATCGTCGGCCAACAGGTTCCGATCGAAGTTCGCGATTCGGGTGGCCTCGGCCTCGTCGATCCCGGACCGGACCGCCGTGTCCAGCGCAATCCGCGCCGCATGCCCCGACACCGTGCTCACCAGCGCGGGATTCCTGGTCTCTTCCATTCGTTCGATTCTGCGTCAGCGGTGGGCCGCAGCCGTCCAGCGGGCAGAGAGCCGGGCCGGCGACGGTCGGAGTCCACTGGACGGCTGCCAGCGGGTCGGCATCCGGTGTGAGAAGGGCGCTGCTCGAGACACGCTGATGGCGGTAGAGCTCAGGATCAGGGCGATTGCAACCATGGGAGGAATGCGGTAGGGGCCGTTACGGTGCCAGCACACTTCTTCTCGTGTGAGGACCCGTGCAATGGCACTGCAACTGGAACACCTCGCGCCGCCGATCACGGAATCCGATGAGCTGGAGGATGATTCGGTCGGGAATGCGCGGCGGATAACTCGTTTCGCGCGCAGGTCCAGTGGACTGGTCATCGTTCTGGTGATCTGGCAGCTGGGCGCGCGCGGCTGGTTGGGCACCACGACGCCGGCGCCCTCCGAAGTACTCTCCGCCGGTTGGGAACTGATTGTTTCCGGCGAGTTGTGGCGCCATCTGGCCGCCTCCACCCGGCGGGTGGGGGTCGGGCTGGGGATCGGGATCGCCATCGGGCTGCTGCTGGGTGCGGCAGCCGGATTGTTCCGGGCCGCAGAGGATCTGGTCAACGGGCCGCTGCAGGCGTTGCGCATGCTGCCCACGCTGGCCCTGGTGCCGGTGTTCATCATCTGGTTCGGCATCGGTGACACCTTCAAGATCGCGCTCATCGTGGTGGCGCCGATCTTCCCCATCTATCTCAACGTCCTGGCCGGAATCCGGGGTGTGGACCGGCGGTTGGTAGAGGCGGCGGAGTCGCTGGGGCTCAGCAGATTCCAGCTCACGACCCGCGTCGTGCTGCCCGGCGCGCTGCCCCAGATCCTGGTGGGACTGCGACAGGCGCTGGGGATCGGCTGGCTCACCCTGGTCGTCGCGGAGATGCAGACCACGCCGGTCGGGCTCGGCTTCCTCATGAACGACGCCAAGGAGTATCTGCGCACCGACCAGATCTTCCTGGTGTTGGTCATCTACGCCGTACTGGGACTGCTCACCGACCTGTTCGTCCGGCTGCTCGAACACCGGTTCCTGGCCTGGCGCAACGGATTCGAGGGACGATGAGCACCACGACCACCCGATCCGGCGTCCGGATCCGCCACGCGGGCCGCCGTTTCGCCGGCCGCGCTGTGCTGCGCGACATCGATCTCGACATCGCCCCCGGCGAATTCGTCGCCCTGCTGGGCGCGAGCGGCTCCGGCAAGAGCACGCTGCTGCGTGGACTCGCGGGCCTCGACCGCGGGTTCACCGGCAGCATCGAAGCCCCGGAGTCCAAAGCCGTCGTCTTCCAAGAGCATCGGCTGATGCCCTGGATGTCGGTGTGGCGCAATGTCGTTCTCGGGCTGGACGGTGCCACGAAGGCGCGGGCGCTCGCGGCGCTCGACGAGGTCGGGCTGGCGGCGAAGGCCGAGGTGTGGCCGGCCACGCTCTCCGGGGGCGAGGCCCAGCGGGTCGCGCTTGCTCGGGCCCTGGTCCGCAGTCCCGAACTGCTGCTGCTCGACGAGCCGTTCGGCGCACTCGACGCGCTGACCCGGCTGCGCGCCCAAGCGCTGGTCGCCCGCCTGTGGACGCAGCACCGGCCGTCGGTGCTGCTGGTCACCCACGACGTGGAAGAGGCGCTGCTGCTGGCCGATCGCGCGCTGGTCCTGCGCGACGGCCGGATCGCCGAATCCTTCGAGGTCGCCGTCGCCCGCCCGCGCTCGGTGCTCGACCCCGCATTCTCCGAACTCCGTCGCCGGCTGCTGCTCGCACTCGGCGTCGATCCCGAATCACCGACAGGAGCGGATCTGTGAACGACACCTGGCACAGCAGTACCGACGTCTTGATCATCGGCGGCGGCCCGGCCGCCTGCTGGGCCGCGATCCACGCCCGCGAAGCCGGCGCCGAGGTGATTCTCGTCGACAAGGGCTATTGCGGAACCAGCGGTGCCACAGCGCCTTCCGGCACCGGAGTATGGTACATCGCGCCCGAGGCAACCGCCCGCGCCAATGCCAAGGCCAGCCGGGAGGCACTCGGCGGGCACCTGGCCGACCATTACTGGATGGACCGGGTGCTGGACCGGACCTACACCAATATCAACCGGCTCGCGGTGGAGGGCCGCTACCCGTTCCCGGTGGATCCGGCGACCGGCGAGCCGTTGCGCACCGGCGTGCAGGGCCCGGAATACATGCGCCGCATGCGAGCCTGGGTCAAGCGGCTCGGGGTCGAAATCCTGGACCACTCACCGGCATTGGAACTCCTGATCGATTCGGACGGGGTGGTGGGCGGTGCGGCCGGATATCAGCGGCAGCTCGACCGTGACTACCGCATCGCCGCCGGGGCGGTCGTACTCGCCAGTGGCGGTTGCGCTTTCCTGTCCCGCGCGCTCGGCACGAACGTCGACACCGGCGACGGGGCGCTCATGGCCGCGGAGGTGGGAGCCCGCTTCTCGGGGATGGAATTCTCCAACGCCTATGCCATCGTGCCGAAGGGATCGACGGTCACCAAGACCGCGTATTACGGCTACGCCACCTTCTTCCACGAGAACGGTGCGGTGATCGAAGGGGCCGGTTCCACCCAGGGCCGCTCGGTGATCGCGCGAACCTTGTTGTCGGAGAAGGTATTCGCGCAGCTTGATCGGGCCGATGCCACCGTCGCAGCTCAGATGCGGCTGGGGCAGCCCAATTTCTTCCTCCAGTTCGACCGGCGCGGTATCGACCCGTTCACCGATCGCTTCGAAGTCGATCTGCTCGCCGAAGGCACCGTGCGCGGCACCGGCGGCCTCGACATCGTCGACGATGACTGCGCCACAACGGTTCCCGGCCTGTATGCCGCCGGTGACGCGGCCACCCGGGAGCGGATCTGTGGCGGCTTCACCGGTGGCGGCAGCCACAATTCGGCCTGGGCCATGTCCTCGGGCAGCTTCGCCGGAACCGGGGCCGCGCGGTTCGCGCTCGGCTCGACCCGGCCGGATCACGCGGCATTGACCGGTGCCGGGCGGACCGGATTGCGGCCCGACAGTGGGGAATCGGTGACCGCCGACGAGGTGGTCTCCGCGGCGCAGGCCGAGCTGATCCCGTTCGAGAAGAACTACCTGCGACACGGCGACCGGATCAGGCCCGCGCTCGACGCCCTGGACCGGTTGTGGGAGCGCGCGTCCGGGCTCGGTGGGGGCGCGGGAGACGCGCGGGTGCGTGCCCGGCAGGCTGCGGCCATCACCGCCGTGGGGCGCCTGATGTATCGATCGACGTTGCGACGCACCGAATCTCGTGGCATGAGCAAGCGGGCCGATCATCCCGGTCAGGATCCGGCGCAGCACCATCACATCCTGTCCGGTGGGTTGGACGAGGTGTGGACCGCGACCGCTCCGGCGACCACGTCGGCGGTGGCGTCGTGATCGAGGTCGTCCGCGCCGCCGACTGCATCGCCTGCGACAAGTGCGTCGATGTGTGTCCCACCAATGTCTTCGACCGTACCGACAGCGGAATCCCGGTCATCGCACGGCAATCCGACTGCCAGACCTGCTTCATGTGCGAGGCGTACTGCCCGGCCGATGCCCTCTACGTCGCGCCGGAATCGTCCCCGCTCACCGACCCCGACGCGATCCCGGCGGACCATATCGGCCGCTACCGCAAGGAGATCGGCTGGGGGCAGGGCCGTAGGCCGGGCAGCCTGCTGGCCATCGGTCCCCACATACCCCACGGCACACCGCCACCCCGGTTGTCCGAACTCTGACCCCGAAAGACCCCATGCGTATTCTCACCCGCCTGTTGCCCGCCGTCGTCGCCGTCGCCGCCCTGGTCCTGTCCGGATGCTCGGCGGACGACGGGTCCTCGGCCACGCGCGCCCAGATCAAGACGCTCCGGATCGGTACCATCGGCAGCGGTAACGTGCTGACCGGTCCGCTCGGCTTCGCGAATCAGCGCAATGTCCTGCTGCCCGCACTGCAGCCGTTGGGTGTGGACAAGATCGAGGTGTCGAGCTTCCCCAACGGACCCGATCTCAACCAGGCGCTGGTCGGCGGTCAGCTCGATGTAGCCACCTACGGTGACACGCCGGCACTGGTGGCTCGGGGCAGCGGCTTGAAGACCCGGCTGCTGGGTTTCGCCACGGTCGGCCTCAATGCCGGTGTGGTGGCGAAGGATCCGAACATTCACACGCTGAAGGACCTGGCGGGCAAGAAGATCGGCGTCCAGCTCGGCTCCTACATCGACCGCTATCTGGAGGGTGCGCTGCAGGCGGAGGGCGTGGCGGCCGGCCAGCTCATCCACCTGCTGTCCACCGATGCCGAAGCCCCGCTGAGCAACGGCGACGTCGACGCCGTTGCCCTGCCCGACACCAACCCCACGTCCTACCTGCGCGCATTCCTGGCCAAAGGCTTCCACCAGGTGGATTCGATCGTCGACAACCACCCCGGCCTGGCCGGCACCAGCTCCGCGGTGAGCAGCCAGGACTTCCTCGACAGCCACGCCGACTTCGGAACCACCTGGCAGACCGCGCTGAACGCCGCGAACAAGTACGCCCACGAACACTGGGACGACTACGTCGCCTACGAGGTCTCCCAGTCCAAGCTTCCCGAAGCCGTCGTCCGCGCCGCGGCGCAGCGCGACAACTTCCCCGAGGAGAGCTTCCCGGCCCGCGGCATCACCCTGTTGACCGGAACCAAACAGTTCCTGGTGGACCAGAAGAAGATTCGCACCGATTTCGACCTCGAGGGCTGGTTCTATCGGCCGAAGCAGGGGTGAGCGGGGGGTCGGAGCAGCAACCTGGGGGTCGGCCTGAGCGCACAATCGTCGCCGGAATCCGGCAGGAATTGCCCGGAGGGCCCGACGATTGTGCGCTCAGGCCGGAGCAGGGGTGGCTTCGGACCGGCGTGTATGGTCCAGCCATGCCTGACGTGTGCCGACCTCGGCGGATGACTGCCGATGCCTGATTCGGGTGCGGGATCGGCGCCGCGTCGATCCGGATCCGGTGCGGCGGGTACGGCTGCGCGGGGGCAGGTGCGGCACAGTTATCGCGGGCGGTCGGTGTCGGAGCGGCAGGAGGAGCGGCGGGGGCTGTTCGAGGACGCGGCGTTGACCGTGTTCGCCGAGAAGTCGTATGCGGGAAGCACTATCACTGATGTGTGCCGGGAGGCCGGGCTGTCTCGCCGGCAGTTCTACGAGCTGTACGAGAGCCGGGACCAGTTGCTGGTCGAGGTCTACGACCGGATCCAGCGGGACGCGCAGCGGGTAGTCGACGAGGCGCTCGCCGGTGACGATCCGGATGCGCGGGCGGTGATCGCGGCGGCCGTCAGGGCGTATGTCACCTCGATCGCTGCGGACCCGAGGCGGATCGCGGTGGCGTTCGTCGAGATCGTCGGTGTGAGTGCCGAGATCGAGGCGCACCGGGCGGAGATGCGGCGGGCATGGGGCGCGAAAATCGTTGCCGGAGTGGTGAAGCGGCCGGATCTGGGGGCGCCCGCCTGCGGGTGGGCGGTGGCCATGGCGGGGTTCATCGGGGCGGTCAATGCCGCAGTGCACGAGTGGAGTTCGGCATCCGATCGGCCGCCGGTCGCCGATCTGGCGGAGATGCTGACCGCGGTGCTGTTCGCGCTGGTGCGGCCGGAGTCCGGTTCGAACTGATTGCGATCTTTCCCTGTGCTCTGGCATAGTTCGGGCACTGATTGAGACGAGGGAGTCTCAATCGTGAGGTTGGGGATGGCACCATGGAAATCGACCACGCACCGAACCGCACCCGACGGTGGTTGCGCGGAATCGCCGCATCGTGGGCACTGGGACTCGCTGTCGCCTTGGGGGCGAATGCTGTTCCGGCAGTGGCTGATCCGGTGGCTGTGCAGCCGGCGCCGGTGATCCCGCTGCCGCCGGAGCTGGACCCGGGCTTCTACCGGCCGCCGGCCGATGTGGTGGCGCAAACCGCGCCCGGCGGGATCATCGCCGTCCGGCAGATCACCGCCGCGAACCTGAGCGTGTTCCCCCTGGAGGTGGATGCCTGGCAGGTGTCCTACCGCTCCAACGACTCTCGTGACCAGCCGATCGCCGCGGTGGCCACCCTGCTGAAACCCCGTGGCAGTTCACCGGTTCCGCGCAAGCTGCTGTCGGTGCAGATGGCCGAGGACTCGACCGCCGGTTACTGCTCGTCTTCCTATGCGGTGCAACATCTCTCGGCCGCGCTCCTGGGCGGCCAGATCGTCGAACCGGCGGAGTTCGTCTTCGCGGACGCGGCGCTACAGCAGGGCTGGGCGGTCGTCATCCCCGACCACGAGGGGCCCGAATCCGCTTATGCGGCAGGCCCGCTCGGCGGTCGGATCACCCTGGACGGCATCCGCGCGGCGATCGGATTCTCGCCGCTGGAAGTGGATTCGACCTCGCCGGTCGGGATGTACGGATACTCGGGCGGCTCGATTCCCACCGGGCACGCCGCCGAACTGCACCGCAGCTACGCGCCCGAACTGAACATCGTCGCGGCCGCCGAGGGTGGGGTGGGCGCCGACCTCGGTGCCGCGCTCACCATGGCCGACAACCAGGCCACCTCCGGCCTGGTGCTCGGCGCCATCATCGGCCTCGCCCGCGAATACCCGGACTTCGCCGCCTATCTCGACAGCCACCTCGACCCGCTCGGCCGCGCCCTGGTCGCGATCAAATCGCCGCTGTGCGTGCAGTACCAATCCGCGATCCTGCCCTTCCTGAACGACAAGGGCCTGATCCACACCGACGGGGACCCGCTCGCCGACCCGCCGGTCGCCGCCATGCTGGAGGACACCCGGCTGGGCAAGACGCTGCCCGATATGCCGCTGTTCATCTGGCACTCGGCGTGGGACGAGATCCTCCCGCTGTACTCCACCGACAGCCTGGTCGACACCTACTGCGCCCAGCCCGGCGCGAGTGTCCACTACACCCGCGACCACGGCGGCGAGCACATCATCGGCGAGATCGTCGGCGGCCCCGCGGCCATCCTGTGGCTGCGCGACCGCCTCGACGGCATCCCCGCCGACCCGGGCTGCACCACCGAGGACACGCCGACCATGCTCGCCACCCCGGGTGAGCTGCCGTTCGTGCAGTCGGTCCTCGGCGAGACGGTCGCGTCACTGTTCGGGAAGGCGATCGGTCGGTAGGGAACCGCGCGGCCGGGCTGCGTCGGACCCGTCCCCGCGCGTCCGTGCAGCCGCTTCGTCCGATTCGGCGGTAACGTTCCGGAAGTCGCAGCTGCCCGGATTGCTCTTCCAATCAGTGTGTTCGGAGGCGAAGTGAACAGATCTGCCGGTCACGGAACGATTCTGGTCGCGGCGCTGCTCACGGTCACCGCCGTCATGGGTGCGACGTCGGCGGCGCAGCCGGATCGAGTGGAGGTCGGGGGCGGTACCGGCATCACCTTTCTGCGGGGACACGCGCCGGATGATCTGTCCGCGGCGGGGTCGTGCACGCTGACCACGATCGGGTACGACGCTGCCGGTGATCTGGTCGGACTGACCAACGCGCACTGCGAGTACCGGGGCGCCGAACAGTGGCTGGGGGATCGGGTGCTGCTGGAGTCCGAGGTGGCGGCAGGCGGGCCGCAAGCGGTGATCGGGACGGTGGACTACATCAGCGGCGGGAATCCGATTGTGCCGGGGCCCAACGGGGCCGGGCTCGACTACGCGGTCGTGCGCTTCGACCCGGCCGTGGTGCAGCCGGTGGCCACGGTCGGCGGCACCACGATTCGCGCGGTGGGTGCGCCGCCGCTGCCCGGGACCCCGGTGTGCAAGCAAGGGGCGACCAGCGGCCTGACCTGCGGCGTCGAGTTGCTCACCGTCGGACCCTATCTGGTGACCACGGTGCCGGAGATCCCCGGCGACTCGGGATCGCCGGTGGTCGTGGGGGATACGCTCATCGGCAACCAATGGGTGTGGGGCGGAGGAACTTCCATCAGCGCCGTGCTCGCCGATCTGGACCGCCGGGGCGGTGTCGGCGCGGGCTTCCACCCCGTCGCGCCGTAGTCGGCGGCGAAGGTCCGGACGCCAGGCGACGGTCTCGGCTGGTGTGCCGGTGCGCCTTCCACCCGGTCGGGCCCCGGCGTCGATCGCCCGACCCGGGCCCCTACGGGCGCAGCAGGGGACGCCCTTCGAGTGCGGCCGCCCAGAGCTTGCCGGCGGCATCGTCGATGTCGCCGTCGAGGAACTCGGGCAACAGGACGTCGGCCGCGTCCTCCGCGTCGGAGTGTTCGAGGTAATTGCCCTCGGGCAACCGCAGCCGACGGGCCTTCAGCTCATCGACGAAGACGACCTCCCCCCGGTCCCATGTTTCGAACCACGCGCCCGTCGACGCGGCACCGTGAACGGCGAGCATTCCCATGTCGGAGAGTTCCGTCATCAGCAGGCCTGCGACCGTGAGCGAGCCGCCGATGAACAGGTTGCTGTCCGACAGGCACATCAGGTGCTGCGCGGTGATCGAGCCGGTGACATACAGCGGTGTGTAGACGTCTCCGTTCACGAAGCGCATCGGCCCGTCGACCGTCAGGTCGCCGTCGATGACGTACACGGTGTCCTCCGCCTGACCGGGATCGTTCCCGATCGACAACGGCCCGTCGACGGTCAGGTCACCGTGGTGAACGAAGAAGTGCCGCCCGCAGATCGACGGAACGCCGAACCGGCGTGGTCGAGAGCCCACCCCACGCTGCGGCGACGAGAGCCTGTGCGCGGTCCGGGTGCCCGGCGCGTCTCGAATGGCGAGTCAGCCTCGGTCTTTCTCGACGTACGACGACAGACCTCGCACGATGATGTCGAGGCCGAGTTCGAAGCGGTCGTCGGTTCCGCCCTCGGTGAGCGGGCCGGCGAGGGCGACGATGTTCGGAAAGTGTTCGGCTGGAAGGCTTTCCATGTAGGTGCGCATCTGGGCGGTGATGGTCGCCAGGTCGGTGTCCTCGCCGTTGTCGGCCTGCTCGCGGCGCATGGCCTGTTCGATGGCCATGACGCCGAGGTAGGAGCCGAGGAGGTCGCCGGCGTAGGCGGCGATCCGGTCGGGCAGGCCGCCGGAGCGCAGTAGCGCCAGCATTTGCTCGATGGTGCGGATTCCGTTGGGGCCGAACGGGACCCGGCCGATCGTGATCTTGGCGAGGTCGCGGTGGCCGACCAGCACACGCACCGACTCGCGGGCGTACTGCTTGAGCTGCTCCTGCCAGTCGTCCGGATCCGGGTCGGGTAGCTCGACCTCGCCCATGACCCGGTCGAACATCAGGTCCAGCAGTTCGTCCTTGTCGGCGACGTGCGCGTACAACGCGGACGCGGTGGTCTGCAGTTCGTCGCCGAGGCGGCGCATCGACAGCGCGTCCAGGCCGGCGTGGTCGACGATCTTCATCGCGGCGTCGACGATCCGGTCCAGGCTCAGTGGTTCCTTGACCTTGGGCTTGGGTCGGGGCTGCTTCCAGGGCCACCGTTCACCGTTCTCGTGCCACGGGGGCGCGGGGATCACACCGTCGTCGCTCATCTCTGTCACCTCCACGAACAGCGTACATCCGACGAACGCCATTCAATCAACGAACATCGTTCTTGACGAGAACACTGTTCTGGCGTAGAACAGTGTTCATTTAAAGAACGCCGTTCGTAAGCGGCAACCAACACCGCGGAGGTCGCCATGTCCACCACGCTCGACCCGGTACTCGAGACCGAGACGCCCGACGAGAAACCGTCCCGCACCGCCTGGCTGGTCGCGCTGACCACCATCGGCGCCTCGCTGATGGACCTGCTCGACGCGACGGTGACCAGCACCGCCGGACCGTCCATCCAGCGCGACTTCCACACCTCGACCAGTGCGTTGCAGTGGATGATCGCCGCCTACACGCTCACCTTCTCGGTGATGCTGATCGCCGGCGGCCGCCTCGGTGACGTGGTCGGCCGCCGCCGGATGTTCACCATCGGGCTGGTCGGCTTCATCGCGAGCTCGGTGGCCTGCAGCCTCGCGCAATCGGCCGACGTGCTGATCGGCACCCGGGCGGTTCAGGGCGCCTTCGCGGCGGTGATGATCCCGCAGGGGCTGGGCCTGATCCGGGCGGTGTTCCCGCCCGGGAAGGTCTCCCAGGCGTTCGCCATGATGGGCCCGGTGATGGGCATGGGCGCGATGGCCGGCCCGATCCTGGGCGGCCTGCTCGTCGACACCCTGGGCTGGCGGTCGATCTTCTGGATCAACGTGCCGGTCGGCCTGCTGGCGCTCGCCGGCGCGATCCTGGTGCTGCCGCGCGACCACGAACAGCCCGGCCACAAGCCGAAACTCGACATCGTCGGCCTGATCTTGGCCTCGGCGAGCCTGTTCCTGCTGGTCTTCCCGATTGTGCAAGGGCGCGAAGCGAACTGGGCGCCGTGGACCTGGATCATGATGGGCGCCACCGTCCCCGCGCTGGCGATCTTCGCGCTGCACCAGTGGCTGCGGCACCGGGCCGGGCGCGACCCGTTCATCGAGCCGACGCTGTTCCGGAAGCGGGCGTTCAACGCCGGCCTGATCGTGGTGCTGCTGTTCAACGCCGGCTTCATCGGGACCGGCATCCTCGGCACCCTGCTGATGCAGTACGGGCTCGGCTTCAGTCCGCTGCACTCCGGGCTGACCCAGTTGTGGTTCATGCTCGGCACCATGCTCAGCATGGGGATCGCGCAGAAGTTCGCGCCGGCCCACCCGCGGCGGGTGTTGCAGTCCGGTCTGGCGTTGCTCGCGGTGGGTGCGGCCGCGTCGGCGCTGACGGTCCGGCACTTCGGTGCCGATCTGAACAGCCTGACCGTCGGTCCCGCCCTGCTGGTCGCCGGGTTCGGGGTCGGGCTGTGCTTCACGCCGATCTTCGGCGTCATCCTGGCGGCCGTCGACGACCGGGAGATCGGTTCCGCGTCGGGCCTGGTCAACTCGTTCGACCAGCTCGGTGGCGGGATCGGCGTGGCGGTGCTGGGCACGCTGTTCTTCGATCGGGCGGCCGAGCACGGGCTGTTCGGGGCGGCCGAGTACTCGTACTGGATCGCGGGTGCCGCCCTGGTCTGCACCTGGGCGATCGCCTTCTTCGTCCCGCGGACCGCGCGGTCGGAGGATCAGCTGTACTGACCTCGGATATCGATCCGGCCCGGGTGCGCAGCGCGCCCGGGCCGGACCGTATTTCTAGAACCTGTTTCAATAGAGCGAACGGTCCGTGCGAGGCGGACCGGGAACGGGCACGGACGCGTCCGACGCTGGAGGTATGGAATGACGCAGGCGGTCGACCCACAGGCCCTGACGGCGGCGCTCACCGCGCCCGGCGCGCCGTTCGAGCTCGCCGTCGAGGAGGTGCTCGGCGCGCCGGTGCCGGTCATGGCCCGGCGCCGCCGCAGCGTGCGCGAACTGCTCGACGTCTCCCTCGCATGGGGCGACAAGGACTACCTGGTCAGCGACGATCGCCGCATCTCCTTCACCGAACACGCCGCCATGGCCGGCGCGCTCGCCACCGCGCTGGCCCAGCGATACGGCATCGGCAAGGGCGACCGGATCGGCATCCTCGCCGCCAACACCCCCGAGTGGGTGCTCAGCTTCTGGGCGGCGCAGTGCCTCGGCGCGATCCCGGTCGGCTACAACGCCTGGTGGACGCCGCGCGAGATCGCCTACGGACTCGAGCACACCACGCCGAAGGTGATCGTCGCCGACGCCAAACGCGCTGCGCTGCTGAGCAGTTCGGGGTTGCCGAGCGGTTCCCGAGCCACCGAGGTGCCGGGTGGTACCGCGGCGCACCGCGGACCGGTTGTGCTGACCATGGAAGCGGACCTGCCCGCCCTGATCGCCGAATATGCCGGTGACATCCCGCGCACCTCGGTCGCCGAGGACGATCCGGCCGTCGTCCTCTACACCAGCGGGACCAGCGGCCGGCCCAAGGGCGTGGTGCACTCGCAGCGAAACCTGGTGGCGGTCAGCGACTATCACCGCTACACCGATGCGCTCGCGGCCGGCCTCAGCGGGCAGCCGGTCACCCCGGCCGGCCCCAGCGAGCGCCGCTTCCTCATGACCTCGCCACTGTTCCACATCGCCAGCCTGCACAATCTGGTCGTGCCCCGCCTGGTCACGGGCGCGACCGTGGTGTTCCAGTCCGGCGCGTTCGACGCCGACCGGATCCTGCGCCTGGTCGAGCGCGAGCGGATCACCAACTGGGGTGCCGTGCCCACGATGGCCGGTCGCCTGCTCGAACACGGAATGGACGGCTACGACCTGTCCTCGCTGCGCGCGTTCTCGCTGAACGCCGCCCCCTCCTCACCCGCGTTCCAGCAGCGGCTGCGCGAGCACCTGCCGGTCGCGGTGACCACCAGTTACGGGCTCACCGAAAGTGGCACCGCCGCAACGCTGGCCACCCCGCTCGATCTGGTCGCCGATCCGGAGACCGTGGGCCGGCCGGTGATCGGAGTCGCCGTGGAGATCCGCGACGCCGACGGCAAGGCGCTGCCTGCGGGGGAGGAGGGTGAGATCTGCGTGCGCAGTCCGTACGTCATGCTCGGTTACTGGAACGACGAGGCGGCCAGCGCCGCCGCCATCGACGATCGACGCTGGTTGCGCACAGGAGATTTCGGCGCGCTGATCGAGGGCCGACTCCGATTGTCCGGCCGCCGTACCGATCTCATCCTGCGCGGCGGAGAGAACGTGTACCCCACCGAGATCGAGAACGTGCTCGACGAACATCCGGCGGTGCGCGAGTCGGCGGTGCTCGGTGTGGAGCACGCGGATCTCGGGCAGGAGGTCGCCGCGGTCGTGGTGGCCGACCCGAATGCGGTCACCGCGGAAGAACTTCGGGCCTTCGTGGCCGAACGGCTCGCCTACTTCAAGGTCCCGGCGCACTGGAAGGTGACCGCGGAACCGCTGCCGCGCAACGTGACCGGCAAGGTGCTGCGGCGCGAGATCACGCTGTAACTATCCGCTCGGCGCCTGCAGCGCCGGGAACCAGATATCGGTGAGTACCGCGGCCGCCTGCTCGGCGGGCACCTCGATGGTGCCCTGCATGGCCCAGCGGGTGAAGAACCGTTCCAGCTGGGCGACCAGCAGTTCGATCCGCAGCCGGGCCTCGTCGCGGCGATCGGCGGGCCAGCGGGACAGATAGTCCGGCATGTGGTCGGCCAGCGTCATGATGCCGTCGCGCGCCAGCGCGCGGAACTCGGGTTCGAGCGCGGTGGCCTCGTCCCAGGCCGGCAGTAGGTCCTTGTTCGCCACGAACCAGCCGATGGCACGGGTCATCCAGTCCGCGAACTCGTCTCGCGATCCGGTGGTCAGCACGCGGTCGAGATCGGCGTAGAACATGAGCACGCTGGCGAGCGTGCCGGTCTCGGCGACCGCGCGCAGCACCTCGGGCTTGCCGGGAAAGTGCAGGTAGAAGGTGGCGCGGCTGCATCCGGCGGCGCCGGCGATGTCGTCCACGCGGACGGCCGAGTAGCCCCGGGTGGCGAACAGTTCGCGGGCGGTCTCGACGATGCGCGCCCGGGTCGAGCGCTTCTGTTCCTCGCGCAGCGAGCCGCGGGGCGCGGCGGACGACTCGGTAGGCATGCCTCGATCATAGACTACCCAGACACTCACTAGACACCTTGTCTAGTGAGTGTTAGCGTGTGAAGCAGACCACTCCGGCAGAGCCGCCGCGCAGTGGGTCCCCTTCAGGAGTTGTGTATGCAAAACCGCCAACTGCCCAGGGTGTGCGTCATCGGCGCCGGTCCGTCGGGCATCACCACCGCCAAGCGCCTCGCCGAGTACGGCATCCCGTTCGACTGCTACGAGGCCTCCGACGAGGTCGGCGGCAACTGGTACTTCAAGAACCCCAACGGAATGTCGGCCTGCTACCAGAGCCTGCACATCGACACCTCGAAATACCGGCTGCAATTCGAGGACTTCCCGGCCCCCGAGCACTGGCCGCACTTCCCGCACCACTCGCAGCTGCTGGAGTACTTCAAGGACTACGTCGAGCACTTCGGCATCCGGGACCGGATCCGGTTCAACACCAAGGTCGTCGACGCCGAACGCGGCGCCGACGGGCTGTGGACGGTCACCACCGACGCCGGCGACACCGAGGTCTACGACGCGCTGATCGTCTGCAACGGCCACCACTGGGACCCCCGATTCCCCGACTACCCAGGCGAATTCGACGGCGTCCTGATGCACAGCCACGCCTACAACGACCCGTTCGACCCGGTCGACATGCGCGGCAAGCGGATCGTCGTGGTCGGCATGGGCAATTCCGGACTCGATATCGCCAGCGAGCTGTCGCAGCGCTTCATCGCCGAGAAACTGTTCGTCTCCGCCCGCCGCGGCGTCTGGGTGCTCCCCAAATACGTCAACGGCAAAGTGGGCGACAAGCAGTCGGTACCGGCGTGGATCCCGCCGAAGATCAGCCTGAAGCTGCGGCAGCGTTTCGTGCGCAAGATCCGCGGCGAGATGTCGAACTACGGCCTGCCCACCCCGGATCACGGTCCGTTCGAGGCACATCCGTCGGCCAGCGAGGAATTCCTGCACCGCGCCGGCTGCGGTGACGTGACGATGAAGCCCGCCATCACCCGACTGGACGGGGACCGGGTGCATTTCGCCGACGGCAGCAGCGAGCAGATCGACGTGGTCGTGTGCGCGACCGGGTACCACATCAGCTTCCCGTTCTTCACCGACCCGAAGCTGCGGCCGGACGCGAACAACGCGTTCCCGCTGTTCGAGATGATGATGAAGCCGGGTGTGGACAACCTGTTCTATCTCGGTCTGGCGCAACCGATGCCGACGCTGGTCAACTTCGCCGAACAGCAGACCAAACTGGTCGCCGCCTACCTCACCGGCCGCTACCACCTGCCGTCGCGGGAGCAGATCGACCAACAGATGCGCGAGCAGGAGGCCAAGCGCGCCGGCCGGTACTACAACTCGCCGCGGCATACCATCCAGACCGAATTCGAGCCCTACATGCGCGAATTGGGTAAGGAGATCGAACGCGGCGCCAAACGCGCTGCCGCCGCGGGCAATACGCTGCCCGTCCCTGCGCGCGCCGCACAGGGGGTGCGATCGTGAGCATGCGCGCCATGCAACTCACCGCACCCGGCACCCTGGAACTGCGGACCGTTCCCGTTCCGGAGATCGGCCCGGGTGACCTGCTGCTGCGGGTCGGTGCGGCGGGGATCTGCCATTCGGATTCGTATGTCCTGGGCTTGCCGTTCCAGATGAGCGAGCAGCCGCTCACCCTCGGCCACGAGATCGCCGGCACCATCGAGGCGGTCGGCGCCGACGTCGCGGGACGCACGGCGGGGGAGCGCGGTGTCGTCTACCTGTGCTGGTCGTGCGGCACCTGCCGAGAATGCTTGCGCGGCAACGAGAATGTCTGCCTGGCCGCCGGACGCACCGCCATGCCGCCGTGCCCCGGGCTCGGCCCGGACGGCGGCATGGCCGAATATGTGCGCATCCCCGCGCACACGTTCGTGCCCATCGGTGAACTCGACTTCGCCGTCGCCGCGCCGCTCGCCGACGCCGCCCTCACCCCGATGCACGCCGTCAACGGCGCGCGGGACCAGCTGTGGCCCGGCGCCACCGCGGTCGCCATCGGCATCGGCGGGCTCGGACATGTGGCAGTGCAGATCCTGCGCGCCACCACCGAGACCCGGATCATCGCCGTCGACGTGGCCGCCGACAAGCTGGAACTGGCGAAGGCCTGCGGCGCCGACGTCACCCTGCTCGCCGACGACGACACCGCGGCCGCGATCCTCGACCTCACCGACGGGCGCGGCGCCGAAGCGGTCTTCGACTTCGTCGGCACCGACCCCACCGCGAAACTGGCGGCCGCGACGGTCGCGCCCAACGGCGCCTACCGCATGGTCGGGCTCGGCGGCGGCGTGCCGGGCATCGATGCCGGACCGGCCGGCGCCCCGGGCAGCCTGCCGTGGGGTGCCACGGTCCGAAAGTCATACGGCGGCACCCGATCCGACCTGGTGGACTCCGTCGCCCTGGCCCTGGCCGGAAAGGTCCGGCCCGAGATCGAATGCTTCGATCTCGCCGACGCCCGCACCGCCTTCGACCGGCTCGACGCGGGTGCCATCCGCGGCCGCGCCGTCCTCGTTCCGTAGTGGAGAAATCATGACCGAAGCTGTCGACATCCAGGCGATGATGGATCGGGTCGTCGCCGGCCTGACCGGGCCGGGGGCGCCGTTCGAGCAGACCGTCGAACCGGTGCTCGGCACCCCGATCCCGGTGCTGGCCCACCGGCACCGCAACCTGCGCGAGCTGTTCGACGTCTCGCTGACCTGGGGTGACCGGGACTATCTGGTCACCGAGGACCGGCGGATCTCCTTCGCCGAGCACGCCGTCGCGGCCGGCGCGCTGGCCACCGCGCTCGCGCGACGCTACGACGTCGGCAAGGGCGACCGGATCGGCATCTACGCCGCGAACACGCCCGAATGGGTGATCGCCTTCTGGGCGGCACAGTGCCTCGGCGCGGTCGCGGTCGGCTACAACGCGTGGTGGACGCCGCGCGAGATTGCCTACGGGCTCGAGCACACCACCCCGACGGTGGTGATCGCGGATGCGAAACGAGCTGCGCGACTGGCTGATTCGGGCACCGGGGTGCCCGTGCTGACCATGGAGCAGGACCTGCCCGCGCTGATCGCCGAGTACGTCGGCGATATCCCGCGCGCGGAGATCGCCGAAGACGATCCGGCGGTCGTGCTCTACACCAGCGGCACCACCGGCCGCCCGAAAGGTGTGGTGCACTCGCATCGAAACCTGGTGGCGGTCAGCGACTATCACCGCTTCACCGACGCGTTGATGGCGTCGTTCACCGGGCAGCCGCTGGACGGGCCCAGCGACCGGCGCTACCTGGTGACCCTGCCGCTGTTCCACATCGCCAGCCTGCACAATCTCGTGGTGCCGCGGCTGGCGACCGGTGCCGCCGCGGTGTTCCCGCACGGCGCCTTCGATGTCGACCGGGTACTGCGGCTGATCGAGCAGGAGCGGGTCACCAACTGGGCGGCCGTGCCGACCATGGCGAGCCGGCTGCTCGAACACGACCTGTCCGGTTACGACCTGTCGTCGCTGAACGCGCTGTCGCTCAACTCGGCACCGTCCTCGCCCGGCCTGCAGGATCGGTTGCGCGACAAGCTGTCCGGTGTGCAAGTGGCGTTGACCACCAGCTACGGGCAGACCGAGAGCGGCACCGCCGCCACGGTGGCCACGCCGCTGGAACTGGCCGCCGACCTGGAATGCGTGGGCCGGCCCATCATCGGGGTCACGGTCGAGATCCGGGACCCCTTCGGTGCCGCGCTGCCCGACGGCGAAGAAGGCGAGATCTGCATCCGCAGCCCGTACGTGATGCTCGGCTACTGGAACGACGATGCCGCCACCGCCGCCACCATCGACGCCGAACGCTGGTTGCGCACCGGTGATTTCGGCACCATCGTGGACGGCCGGCTGCGGATCTCGGGCCGGCGCACGGACCTGATCCTGCGCGGCGGCGAGAACGTGTACCCGACCGAGGTCGAATACGCGCTCGAGGAACATCCCGCCGTGCACGAGTCGGTGGTGCTGGGCGTCGAACATCCCGACCTCGGCCAGGAGGTCGCCGCGGTGATCGTGGCCGATCCGGGCACCGTCACCGCCGACGAGCTGCGGGCCTTCGCAGCCGAGCGGCTCGCCTACTTCAAAGTCCCGGCACGGTGGCGGATCACCGCGGAACCGTTGCCGCGCAACGCGTCCGGCAAGGTCGTCCGGCGCGATGTCGAACCGTAAGGAGTGAGCGATGTTCGACAGCATCATCAAGGGCGGCCGGTGGTTCGACGGCACCGGCGCCCCCTCGGCACTGCGCCACATCGGGATCCGCGACGGCCGGGTGGCCGAGATCTCGGCCACCCCGCTCGACGAAACCGACTGCCCCCGAGTCGTCGACGCCACCGGGCAGTGGGTGATCCCCGGCATGATCGACATCCACACCCACTACGACGTGGAGGTGCTGCTCGATCCCGGGCTACCGGAATCGGTGCGGCACGGGGTGACGACCGTGCTGGTCGGCTCGTGCTCGCTGTCGACCGTGCACGCCGACCCGGAGACCGCGGGCGACCTGTTCGGGCGGGTGGAGGCGATACCGCGCGAGCACGTCGTCGGCGCGATCGGGGAGCACAAGTCGTGGCACAGCGCCGGGGAGTACGCGGCCGCCCTCGACGCCCTGCCGCTCGGCCCGAATGTGGCTGCCTTCCTGGGACATTCGGATATCCGCGCGGCCGTGATGGGACTCGATCGCGCCACCCGCGACGAGGTGCGGCCCTCGGCGGGTGAACTGGAGTCGATGGAACGCGCGCTGACCGAGGCCCTGGACGCGGGCTTCGTCGGCATGTCCTCGCAACAGTTGCTGTTCGACAAGCTCGACGGTCAGGTGTGCCGGTCCCGGACCCTGCCCTCGACCTACGCGACGAGCCGGGAACGCAGCCGGCTCAACACGATTCTGCGCCGCCGCGGCCGCGTCCTGCAGGGCGGGCCCGACGTGGCCCGCCCGCAGAGCCTGGTGGCCATGGCGGCGAGCAGTATCGGGTTGTGGCGGGCACCGCTGAAGGTGAGCCTGCTGTCGGCCGCCGACATCAAGGCGATACCCGGTGTGGCCAAGGTCTTTCCGACGATTGCCCGGGTGATCGCGTTGCTGGGCGGGAACTTCCGCTGGCAGCACCTGCCGGTGCCGTTCGAGGTGTACTCCGACGGGATCGACCTGCCGGTGTTCGAGGAGTTCGGATCCGGTGCCGCCGCACTGCATCTCGCCGACCAGCTGGACGAGCGGCAGGAGCTGCTGCGCGACGAGGCCTACCGGCGCCGGTTCCGCAAGGACTACGACAAGAAGTACGGGCCGCGGGTGTGGCATCGCGACTTCTTCGACGCCGAGATCGTCGAATGCCCCGATCCGGCGGTGCTGGGCAAGACCTTCGGTCAGGTCGGCGTCGACCGCGGTGGGTTGCATCCGGTGGACGCGTTCCTGGACCTGGTGGTCGAGCACGGTCCGAAGGTGCGTTGGCGGACCACCATCTCCAACCACCGCCCGGAGGTGCTGGACCGCTTCGCCGCCGATCCCGGCATCCAGCTCGGGTTCTCCGATGCCGGTGCGCACCTGCGGAACATGGCGTTCTACAACTTCGGCCTGCGCCTGCTGCGCCGGGTGTGGGAGGCCGAGGACGCGGGCCGCCCGTTCATGACCCTCGAGCATGCCGTGCACCGCATCACCGGCGAACTCGCCGACTGGTACGGGCTCGACGCCGGGCATCTGCGCGTGGGTGACCGTGCCGACCTGGTGGTGATCGATCCGGACTGCCTCGACGAATCGCTGGACACCTACGCCGAGCAGCCGGCGCCGCACTACGACAACCTGTCCCGCATGGTCAACCGCAACGACGACACGGTTACCGCGGTGTTCGTGGGCGGACAGTACGTATTCGGCGGCGGCGCAATCGATCCGGCGCTCGGCACGGCCAGGGCGGGCCGGTTCTTGCGTGCGGCGTAGGAGCTGGTCGTCAGGGCAGTAGCGCAGTGCCCCCGCGGTCGACCGACCGCGGGGGCACTGTCTTTCCGGCCGCCTTCAGCCGACGGCGGTGTCGTACCGCACCCGCGACTCGGCCACGTAGTCGCGATGCTGCTCCGACCATTCGATGAGTGCCCGAACCTGGTCGGAGAGGGTGGCTCCCACCGTGGTCAGGGCGTAGTCGACGCGGGGTGGTGAGGTGGGGGTGACGGTGCGCCGCACCAGCCCGTCCCGTTCGAGGCTGCGCAGGGTGAGGGTCAGCATGCGCTGCGAGATGCCGTCGATGGCGCGTTGCAGCTCGGAGTAGCGCTTCGGGCCGCCGGCGAGCAGGTCCAGCACCAGCATGCTCCACTTGTCGCCCACCCGGTCCAGCACCTCACGCAACTGGCACCGGTGATCGGAATGCGTAATCGATTCGCGCACATCGATGTTCGTACCGATATCGAAAGTGCCTGCTTGTGCCATCCCACCATTCTGAAACATGCTTCTCCTACGCACAATATGTGCGCAGCAGACAGAAAGTGTTGTGTGAGATGACAATCGATACCGCCGCGCTGCCCCGGCGGGCCGGCGCCCGCCCGATCACGACCGGTCGCGAGATTCCGCACGATCAGCTGGACCAGTTCTCGCCGCCGGAGATTCGCGCCGCGCTCGTCGCGGCCGCGGCCGCCCTGCCCGATGTGTTCACCGGACCGAGCCAGGTGTCCGAACCGTCGTCACTGGCGCTGCGGTTACGGCATCCGAGCGGACCCTGGGAGGCGTTCCTGTTCCCCAGCCCGGACGAATTCGGGCACATCCACCGGGCCGGATTCATGCATCTGACTGTGCCGCGGGCCCTCGTCGCGCCGCTGATCGAGGCCGGCTGGGCCGAACCGCATCCGATCAGTCGCCGCCCCGAATGGCCGGACTCCATCGTGATGCTCTACGCCCCGCGCGACGCGGACGAGCTCGCCGTCGCCATCGCCGTACTCCAGGCCTCCCATGAACAGGCCACCACCACCGAGGAGAAGTGACAATCATGCAGACCATCGCCTTCGAGAAGTTTGGCGCCGCTCCGGAACTCACCGAGCTGCCGATTCCTGAGCCGGGGCCGGGCGAGGTGCTGGTGCGGGTGCGCGCCGCATCGGTCAACGGCTTCGACCTGGGAGTGCTCGGTGGTGCCTTGCAGGGGGTCTACGAGTACGAATTCCCGGTGGTGCTCGGCAAGGACTACGCGGGTGAGGTCGCCGCGGTGGGGACCGGAGTGGAATCGGTGTCGGTGGGCCGGCGGGTGTTCGGTGTCGTCATGCGTCCGACGCTCGGCCAGGGTGGCTACGCCGAATACCTGGCCGTGCCAGAACAATACGGTCTGGCGGTGATTCCCGAGGGACTCGACGACGCGCGGGCGGCGGCTCTCGCGTTGTCCGGCACGGCGGCGCTGGGCGCGATCGAGGCGGTCGCGCCGGGATCCGGTGACATCGTGCTGATCTCCGGCGCGACCGGTGGCGTCGGCGCCTTCGCGATCCAGCTGGCCGTGGCGCGCGGCGCTACCGTGCTGGCGACCGCCCGCCCCGGCGCGGAGGCGGCGTTCGTTACCGGACTCGGCGCGTCCGTGGCCATCGATCACACCGATCTGGCGGCCCAGGTGCGCGCGGTGGCGCCCGCCGGAGTGGACGCCGTCGTGCATCTGGCCGGGGACGGTGCGGCGCTCACCGAGTTGCTAGTGCCCGATGGGCGGCTGGCCTCCACGGTTCACTTCACCCCGGCCGACCCAGCGGTCCGGGCCACCGTGGTCATGGCGGACCCGGCCCGCGGTCGGCTGGAATATCTTGCCGACGAAGTGGTTTCGGGTCGCTTGCGTGTCCCGCTGGGCCGGGCCTACGAACTGTCCGAGGTTCCGCAAGCGCTGACCGACTTCACCGAGGGCACCATCGGCAAGTTCACCGTCACCGTCTGACCGGTCCCGGCACCCCGGGCGTGCCCCCGCCGGCTGTCGTGGAAATGGTCATCTATCAGCCGATTACGGAGGTAGATGACCATTTCTTCGGCAGGTCAGGCGGTCGGGGGCTGCATCATGGCCTGGACGTGGCCCAGCAGGTCCGGGTAGCGCTTCAGGTGTGCCCCGCCGTTGAGATCGATTGCGCTGCCGGTCATCCAGGTGGCCTGGTCGGAGGCCAGGAACGCGGCCATGGCGGCGATCTCCTCCGGCCGCCCCGCTCGGCCCAGCGGCGTGTTCTCGATGTAGTCCTCCTGCAGGCCCGGGACCAGCGGGACGCCCGCCACCAGCGGGGTGTCCACGAGGCCGGGGGAGATGGCGTTGACCCGAATCTGCCTGGGCGCCAGCTCGAGTGCGGCGACCTGGATCAGCATCAGCACTCCGGCCTTCGCGGCACAGTAGGCCGCCATGCCGGTGCCGGGCTGCCTGCCGTTCAGCGAGGAGATGCAGGTGATGCTGCCGCCGTCGGCGATGTGGCGGGAGGCGTGCTTGAGTACCAGGAAGCTGCCGGTCAGGCAGACGTCCACGGTCGTATTCCAGTGCGCGAGTTCCAGTTCGCTGATCAGGCCGGCCATGGACAGGCCCGCGGAGTTCACCACCGCGTGCAGTCCGGTCGTGGCTTCGAATCCGGCGGCGACCGAGGCCTCGTCGGTGACGTCCATGCCGAGGCCGGAGGCGGAATCGCCCAATTCCTGTGCGGCGGCGTCGGCTTTGGCCGCGTCGATGTCGGCGAGGACGACGCGGTAGCCGTCGGCGACGAGCGCGCGGGCGGTCGCCAGGCCGATGCCCGAGGCGCCGCCGGTCACCAGTGCGGTGCGCTGGTCGGTGGTCATAGTGCTCCTTCGTGGGTGGTGCCGAGCAGGTGCCGGCGCAGGAATTCCAGTTGGTCGGTGACGGCCGGTTCGAACCACGGTTTCGGTTCGAAGACGTCGAAATGGTCACCGGGGTAGTGCTTCACCTCGGCGCGGGCCGCCGTGGCGGCCGCCGCGGCGGCGTGCGGTGGGGCGGCCCGGTCGAAGTCCGCGATCTGGATCAGGACCGGCGCGGCGATGCGGGCGGCGGCGCGGTCGGCCCGATAGCCGCCGAGTTCCAGGCCGACCGCGGCGTCGACCTCGTTGCGCCAGCTCGGGCCCGCCACCGCGAGGTAGTCGGCGGCATAGCCCTCGGCGGTGAAAGCGGCGTGCTCGCCGGGCTTTCCGACCAGCGGCATGAGGATCGGCGGTCGCCCCAGCCGGGCGCCGAGCGCGCTACGGATGCCGGTGAGCGTCGACTTGACGACGGCGCGGGCGCCGACCTGCGCCAGCGCCACCCGGCCGGCGGCCATGCCGTTCACCAGCGGTACCGCCGCGACGACCGCGCACACATCGGTGCGGTCGGCCGCGACCGACAGCGCGTGACCGCCGGACAGCGACACTCCCCACACCACGATCCGGCGCGGATCGATGCCGGGCAGCGCGGCCGCGGCCGTGATGGCGGCGCGGTAGTCGGCGATCTGCCCGGTCATCGAGGCCTGTTGCCGGGGCGTGCCGTCGGAGTCGCCGAAACCGCGGTAGTCGAAGGCGAATACGGCCAGGCCGGCGGCGGCGAAGCGCCGCGCGTACGGCTCCAGGCCGGAGTCCTTGGTGCCGCCGAATCCGTGCGCCATCACGACCACCGGCCGGCCGCCCGGCCCGTCGAAGGGGCTGTCCGCGCCTCCATCGAAGAACCAAGCGTCGCAACGGGTTCCGGCGGAGTGGAAATCGATCCGGCGGTGGTCGTCGGTCACCGGGGTGCTCCTTCGGTCTGCATTCGAGCTCGTGCGGGTAGTGCGAGCCGGAACGCGGTGATCAGGTGTGCCGCTCGCGCCAGTCGAGTAGACACATTTTCTATTCCGTCTACTGTAGACAGATTCTCAGATCTGTCCACGTTTTGCTACGGTTTCGGGGAAGCCGCCGCGCACTCCCGGCGCGGCCGGAGCGGAAGGTGGGTTCGGGTGAGCGAGGCGCAGGCCGTGACCGTGGCCGACCGGCTCCTCGGTGCGGCGCAAAAGCTCTTGGCCCGCAAGGGAATTCGTGCCACGACCATGATCGAAGTCGCCGAGGAGGCAGGCGTCTCGCGGGCCTGGCTCTACCGTCAGTTCCCCGACAAGACCGCCCTGCTCGGTGCCGCGATCGTGCGGCTCACCGACGCCTACTGGACCGACGCACACGCCGAACTCGGCACCCTGCCCACCCTCGCCGACCAACTCACGGCGGGCGTGCGGATCGGCCGCGGCGCCTACGACGACCCCGGCACCCTGCTGCTACGGCTGCGGATGGCCGAGCCCGAGGAGTTCGCGCTCTGCGTCGGCGCCGGCGTCTCCGGCCTGGTCCCCGACCTCGCCGGCTTCTGGCGCCGCTACGTCGACGCCGCGCTCGAACGCGGCGAGATCCACCCGAACCACGACCCGGCCGAAGTCGCCGAATGGATCGCCCGGCTCATGATCAGCCTGGGCACCGTCCCCGGCGACACCTTCGACCCCGAAGACGTCAGCTCGGTCCGGCGACATGTGCGCAGATACATCCTGCCGAGCCTGAGCGCCGACCCGGCCCGCTGAAAGCACGGCCGGAACTCAGGTACCGCGATACCTAATCGCGACGGATTCACCGGTATCCGGATCTCCGTACCGTCATCCGCAGAAGGAAGCACTGCGGGAAGGAAATCCGATGTTCTTCACCACCCCCACCGACGGCACCACCCTCGCCTACGAGGACTACGGGATCGGCGAGCCGATCGTGTTCGTCGCCGGCGCCATGCTGAACACCGACATGTGGGAGCAGCAGATCCCGTTCTTTCTCGAGCGCGGTTACCGCTGCATCGCCCTGGACCGGCGCGGCCACGGCCGCTCGGACCGCCCCCGTGGCGGCTACGACATCGACACCACCGCCGACGACCTGGCCGCGCTGCTCGAGCACCTGGACCTGACCGGGGTGACGCTGGTCGGGCACTCGGCCGGCGGCGCGGAGGTCGCCCGCTACCTGGCCCGGCACGGCGAAGCGCGGATCCGCAAGGTCGTGCTCGTGTCGGCGATCCTGCCGTTCCTGCAGCTCACTGATGACAACCCGGCCGGGGTGCCCGAACAGCTGCTGGACCTGATGTGCGACCGGATCCGAGCCGACCGGCCGAAATGGCTGCACCGGCAATCGCAGCTGTACTTCGCCACCCACCTCGGCACCGAGATCTCGCCCGAACAGGAGGACGTCACCTACCGCCAGTGCCTTGCCACACCGACCTGGGTCACGCTGTGCATGCAGCGCGCGGTGTTCCACTGCGACAACCGGGATGCGTTGCGCGGCATCACCGTTCCGGTGCTCGTCGTGCACGGGGACGCGGACTTCTCGGCGCCGGTCGAGGTGACCGGCCGGAGGACGGCCGAGCTGGTGCCGCACGCGGTGTTCCACGAGTACCCGGCGGCCGGGCACGGCCTCTACGTCACGCACGCCGACCGGCTCAACGCCGACCTGCTCGACTTCGTCAAGGCCTGAACGGCGACGGACGGCCCGTGCCCATCGTGCCCGGGTCGTCCGGTCGTGTGCCAGGCTTGGCGGTGTGGGTGAGACGAACGAGGGGCACTCGGAGCCGGTCGACCTGGCGCTGCGGTTGCTCGACGCGCAGGTGGCGTTCGCCAAGGAGCAGTTGCTGCGAGGCGAGGGATTTCTCGAGCTGGTCGTCGAGGAGGTCGACGGGTTCCTCGGGCTCGCCGCGGAGTTGACCCTCGCCGAGTCCGTGACGCCCGAGCGGATCAAGGCCGTCGCGCGCAAGTGGGCGGTGCAGGTTCCGGTCGAGGGCGCGATCCCCGAACTGGTCGGCGAGATCGCCGCCCGGCTCTACAACCATCAGGCCAACGACGCCACACAGGTCGACGACGTGGTCGACACCCAGCGCTTCGAACAGTTCATGACGGCCGTCGCCGATATGGACGTCACGCACCGGCTGGTGCGCCTGCTGCTGACCAGTCCCGCCACCGTCGACGCCTGCGTCGAGATCGTGCAGCGGGCGGTGGTCGCCGCGGTGGACGACGGCCGCCACCTCGACGGCGGCGGCGTGGCGGGAGCGCTCAAGGGCGCCCTCGCTCGCCTCGCCGAACCGGCGCTGCCCGCGATCGAGAACGGGGTCGGCCGGATCACCCGCACCGGGGCGCGATTCGTGTTGCGCGGCAACCGAAACGACGCCGACGAAACATTGCTCGAGGTCGCGCGGGAGAACTGGCGCCGACACACCGGCGACGCCGTCGGCTCGTTCCGTGAACTGGTATCCGCCGACGATGTCGAAGACGCCGTCGTGCTCGTCTTCGAGTTCTGGCGCACCTTCCGCGACACCGACTACTTCCGTGCCCTGCTCGACGAGGGCATCGACCACGTCTTCGACAAGTACGGCGACACCCCGCTCGCGGAACTGCTCGCCGAACTCGGCGTCGGCCGCGCGGACCTCATCGAGGAGGCGTTCCGCTTCGGCCCGCCGGTCCTGGCCACCCTCGACGAACGCGGCTACCTCGACACGATCCTGCGCCGCCGCCTCGCCCCGTTCTACGCCTCGGAGGCGTTCCGGGCCGCGCTGCGGGGGTGACCGCGGCGCTCAGTGCTGGTGGTCGTCGCCGTCTTCGTGCGGGTGGCCGTGGGCGAGTTCGTCCTCGGTGGCGTCGCGGACGTCGACGATCTCGACCTGGAAGTGCAGGCGCTGGCCGGCCAGCGGGTGGTTACCGTCGATGGTGACGCTGTCGCCGTCCACGCCGACGACGGTGACGATCTGGGTCTCGCCGTCCGGGGCCTCGGCCTCGAACTCCATGCCGGCCTCGAGTTCGTCGACGCCCTCGAACATGCTGCGCTCGACCGTGCTGACCAGCTCGGCGAGGTGCTCGCCGTAGCCGTCCTCGGGCTCGACCACGACCTCCACCCGGTCGCCGCCGGACTTACCGTCGAGGGCCTGCTCCAGGCCGGGGACGATGTTGTCGGCGCCGTGCAGGTAGACCAGCGGGGCCTCGCCGACGGAGCTGTCGAGGACCTCGCCGTCGTCGTCGGTCAAGGTGTATTCGATGGACACGACCTTGTCGGAGACGATCACCATGGAACGCGGCCCTTTCAGCCAGGGGGTACCGGACGAGCCAATGTATCGCGGTGGGGCCCGAGCGGGTCAAGCGGTCGCCGCCCGGGCCCGGTTTCGCCCGGGCGCGATGTCACCGCTCAGCCGTTGAGCAGGCCCTTGGCGATGTGGGTGACCTGGATCTCGTTGCTGCCGGCGTAGATCATCAGCGACTTGGCGTCGCGGGCGAGCTGCTCGACCTTGTACTCGGCCATGTACCCGTTACCGCCGAACAACTGCACGGCCTCCATGGCCACCTCGGTGGCGGCGCGCGAGGAGTACAGCTTCATGGCCGAAGCCTCGGCGAGGGTGACCTTGTCGCCGGCCGCGGTGCGCTCGATGGCGTTGAACACCATGTTCTGCACGTTGATTCGCGCGACCTCCATCTCGGCCAGCTTGAGCTGGATGAGCTGGAACTGGGCGATCTCCTTGCCCCACAGCTTGCGGGACTTCGCGTAGTCGATGCACAGCCGGTGGCACTCGTTGATGATGCCCAGCGCTAGCGAGGCGATGCCGATCCGCTCGGCGGCGAAGGACTCCTTGGCGCTGTCCTTGCCGTCGCCCTTGGCCGGGTTCTCGGTCTCGCCGAGCAGGCGGTCCGGGGTGATGCGCACGTTCTCGAAGAACAGCTCGCCGGTGGGGGAGGAGTTCATGCCCATCTTCTTGAACGGCTTGCTCTGGGTGAAGCCCGGCATGCCCTTGTCGAGGATGAAGCCGAGCACCTTGCGGTCGCGGCGGTCGGTGCCGTCCTCCTCGTCGAGCTTGGCGTAGACGATGGTGGTGTCGGCGTAGGGGCCGTTGGTGATGAAAGTTTTCTGCCCGTTGAGGATGTAGTCCGCGCCGTCGCGGCGGACGTAGGACTTCATGCCACCGAAGGCGTCGGAGCCGGAGTCGGGCTCGGTGATGGCCCAGGCGCCGACCTTCTCGAAGGTGACCAGTTCCGGCAGCCAGCGCTTCTTCTGCGCCAGGGTGCCGCGGCTGCGGATGGTGCCGACGGTGAGTCCGAGGCTGACGCCCATGGAGGCGACCAGGCCGAGGCTGACCCCGGCGAGCTCGCTGTTGAGCACGACGCCCATGCTGCCGGCGCCGCTGAAGCCGCCGCTCGCCTTGGCCGGCTTGGTGTCGCCGGCTTCTTCGCGGGCGATGGCCTTCTGCAGGCCTTCGCGGGCCATCTCGTCGAGGCCGAAGGTGGCATACAGCTTGCGGATGATGTCGAACGGCGGCAGCGCGCCGCTCTCCAGCTCGTCGACGTGCGGCGTGATTTCCTTGGCGATGAAGGCGCGGACCGCGTCGCGGAACATCAGGTCTTCGTCGGACCACTGATACATGTCGTGAGCTCCCGAGGGGATTGCCGGATTCGTCGGCTCAAATATAGAACACGTTCTAGTGAATGGGAGAGGAACCTGCCGCGGCCGGAAATGCGGTTAGGCTCACCTATTCAAATTTGGTTAGGTAATGCTAGCCTCCTGCCTGGCGCGGCGATCGATGTCGCGTCATGGTGCGAGGAGAGTGTCCGGGCAAATGGCTGTGATCACGAAGATGCGTGCAACCGGTAGCGCGCTGGCCGGAGTGCTGGCGATCGCCGCGCTGGCGGCCTGCGGCTCGTCGAGCGACGACGCGAAGCCGGCCGGGCTCGCGCCCTCGGCCGAACAGTCCGCCGACGACCTCGCGGCGGCGTCGGCGCTGGACCCGCAGCCGGGCTCGTTCCTGCACGGCAAGACCACGGTCACGCAGCTGGCCGCGACCACCCCGGCCAACGGTGACGTGAACCCGTACGCGGTGCTGCCCGTGGTGCACCTGGGCGGCGCACTGGGCGCCGGTGACGTGCTGGTCGGCAACTTCAACGACAAGTCCAACAACCAGGGCACCGGCACCACCATCGTGAACGTCCACCCCGACAAGTCGGTGACCGTCTTCGCGGACATCCCGAAGAACCTGCCCGGCTGCCCGGGCGGCATCGGCCTCACCACCGCGCTGGTGCAACTGAAGACGGGCTGGGTGCTGGTCGGCAGCCTGCCCACCACCGACGGCAAGATCGGCACCGCCGGCGCCGGCTGCCTCATCGAACTCGACCCCACCGGCAAGGTCGCGGGCACCATCACCGACCCGCATCTGAACGGGCCGTGGGACGCCGTGGTGGCCGACAACGGCGACACCGCGGCACTTTTCGTGTCCAACGTACTGGGCGGTGTGAAGGACGCCGGCGGCAAGCAGGTCGACCGGGGCACCGTGGTGCGCCTGTCGCTGGCCCAGACCGCCACGGCCGCACCGCATGTCACCGGCGTGACCGAGGTCGCCACCGGGCTGCCGGTGCGCGAGGACGCGGCCGCGCTGGTGAAGGGCCCGACCGGAGTCGCGCTCGACGCGGCCGGAAACCTGTATGTCGGTGACAATCTCGGCAACCGGATCGCCAAGGTGCCGAATGCGCTGACCCGCACCGACTCCGCGGGCCGCGGGGACACCGTGTCCGAGGGCGGGCAGCTGGCCGGGCCGCTGGCCGTGCGGATCGCACCCAACGGAAACCTGTTGGCCGCCAACGCGACCAACGGCAAGATCGTCGAGATCACCCCCGCCGGTCAGCAGGTCGGCGAGTTCTACGCCATCCACGACGAGGCGCAGCACCCGGCCGGTAACGGCGACCTGTTCGGGATCGCCATCGAACCCTCCGGCGCCGGGCTGCTGTTCGTGGGCGACGACACCAACACCCTGTCGGTGCTGCGTTGACCGGAGGAGTCGACCGCCGGTCGCTGCTGCGGCGAGGCGCGCTGCTGGGCGCCGGCGCGGCGGCCGGTGCCGCCGCGGGCGTGACGGCGGACCGCCTGATCTCGATGGCCGCCGCCTCGGATATCGAACCCTTCTGGGGCGCACACCAATCCGGCATCGTGACCGCCACCCAGCGGCACGCGGTGCTGGCGGCCTTCGACCTCTACACCGACGACCGGGCCGATATCGTCGAGGTGCTGAAGCGCTGGACCACCCTCGCGGCCGCGTTGACCGCCGGTGAATCCGCGCAGGTTCCGGTGTATCAGGGCAAGGGTGTCCCCACGGACGCGTTCGCGGGCGCCACCCACCAGCCCACCGCCAGCGACTCGCTGGACGCGTGGCAGTTGGGCGCGCAACGGCTCACCGTGACAGTGGGTTTCGGTCCGGGCCTGTTCACCAAGAACGGCAAGGACCGCTACGGTCTGGCTGCCCGCCGGCCCGCGCAATTGGTCGACCTGCCGCAGTTCCCCGGCGATCAGATCGACGAATCGGCAAGTCACGGTGACCTTTTCGTGCAGGTGTGTGCCGACGACCCGCAGGTGGCGTTCCACGCGGTGCGCAGTCTGGCCCGGATCGCCCCCGAGGTCACCACGCTGCGCTGGACCCAGATCGGGTTCTCGCCCTCGGATACCGGTGGCACGCCCCGAAATCTGATGGGTTTCAAGGACGGCACGGTGAATTCCAACGGGCACCCGCCCGCCGATCTCGACGCCAGTGTGTGGGCCGGTGACGAAGGCCCGCAGTGGATGCGCGGCGGCAGCTACCTGGTGTTCCGCCGGATCCGGATCTCGCTGGAGCGGTGGGACCGGCTCGACACCGCGGTGCAGTCGCGCATGGTCGGCCGGGACAAGGTCAGCGGCGCGCCGCTGGGCGGGCACCACGAGTTCGACGCCAAGAACTTCGATGCGAAAGACGCGCAAGGTAATCCGGTGATCCCCATGGATTCCCACGTGCGGCTGTCCGCACCGGAGAACAACGGGGGCGCGATGATGTTGCGGCGCGCGTTCTCCTACAACAACGGCACCACACCGTTCACCGAACGGTGGCCCCCGTGGCGGCAGACGCTCGCCTACGACGCGGGCCTGCTGTTCCTGGCCTATCAGAAGGATCCGCGCGCGGCCTTCGTGCCGGTGAATCAGAGGCTGGCGACATCGGATGCCATGAGCCAGTTCACTACTCATACCGCGAGCGGCATCTACGCGGTCGCGCCCGGTGCGCGGGGCCCGGGCGACTGGATCGGGTCGACGCTGTTCGCCTGAGCCGCACGCCGGTCCAGGCGCTCTGTATCCGCTTGGACCGGCGCTCGAAGGGATGCCGCCGGGCGGTGACGACATCCCCTCGGGCTGCCCGGAATTCGATCCGGGCAGGTCGGGTCAGGACAGCGAGCCCCGGCGCGGGACCGTCGTGGTCGTCGGCGGTACCGTCGTGGTGGTGGTCGGCGGGACCGTGGTGGTCGTGGTCGGCGGCGCGGTGGTGGTGGTGGTGGTGCCCCCGCTCAGGCTGCTGAACAGCGGGCCCAGGAACGGCAGCGAGCTCGCGCTGCCGGTACCGCCGGTGCCGCCGCCCGGGGCGGTGGTGGTCGTGACCGGAGTGCCGCTGACCGGGCCGATGATGATCGGGACGGCCGAGTTGGCGCTGTCCTTCACCGCGTAGGTGGCCGACAGGACGACCGTGCCGCTGCCGGTGGGGCACAATCCGCCGCCGGAGACGGTCACCGGGACCGTGCCGCTGACGTTGACCTGGGACGGGTTGTTCAGCGAGTCGGTGCCGTTGGTCCAGGTGCCGGGCACGCTGACCGGGCCGGACGGCGGCGCGATGCCCCCGCAGTTGAGCAGCCCGGAGGTCTGCGCGGAGATGCCGTTCTGCGGAATGTTCAGTGACCCGGTGATCCCGCTGGCGTCGTAGGAGCCGCTGATGGTCCAGTTGCCGCTGGTCTGGACCGAGATGCTGGTGAACGGCGCGGAGCAACCGGAGACGGTCGGCGTGCCGATGTTCACCGTGATCGGGCCGCTGGTGGTGGCGTTGGCCGGTGCGGCGGGCAGCGTTCCGGAGGCGGTGGAAATGGTGCAGCTGGCGGTGATGGAACCGACGTTGACCGAGAGGCTGCCGGACAGGGTGGCGGCGAAGGGGGCGCCGGCCGGGCCGACCTGGGTCCCGCCGCTGCCGGCCAGTGCCGGTCCGGCCACGCAGGCCGCGGCGACGACACCGGCGGTGGCCGCCAGGGTCTTCGGGATGTTGTAACGCATGAGCACCTGTGATTCTCTTTCGGACCGGGCAGGATCGAGCCCGTAGCGGTGCAAGGCTATAGCCGCTGAAGTGCGGGTGTTTCGCATTTCGAGGAATTCACTGCAACCTATCGTCACAGGAAAACTGGGCAACTGTCCGAATGCCGGAATGCGGTGTTATGCCGACACGAGATGCGTCGGTCCGCACACGGTCACGTGCACCGCGGCACCGGTGGCCGGCGGCACGGCGTCGGCGCAGGTGTAGGCGATGAGGGTGGGCGGCAGGCCGCTGCCCGGCTCCGGGGTGAGCTCCACCCGGTAGTCGTGGCCGCGGAACTGGCTGTGCCGCACGCGGTACGGGAGCGCGGTCACGCCCGCACCGGTGTCCAGGCGCAGCTGATGCGGACGCACCACGACCACCGCGGCATCGGGGACGGTGCCGGTCAGTGCCAGGGCGGCCCGGGTCGTGGCGTCCACCGGGATCAGATTCGCCTCGCCCAGCGTGCGGGCCACCTCGCCGTCGACGGGGAAGCGGAACAGCTCCTGCGGGGTACCGGTCTGCACGATCCGGCCCGCGCGCAGCACCGCGATCCGGTCGGCGACCGCCAGCGCCTCCTCGACGTCGTGGGTCACCAGGATCGCGGTCGCCTTCGCGCGCCGCAGCAGATCGGCGACCTCGGTGCGCAAGTCCGTGCGCAACGCGGCGTCGAGGGCGGAGAACGGCTCGTCCAGCAACAGCAGCTCGGGAGCGGGGGCCAGGGCGCGCGCCAGCGCCACCCGCTGCTGCTGACCGCCCGACAGTTCGTGCGGGTGCCGGCTACCGAGCCCGGAAAGCCCGACCAGTTCCAGCATTTCGGCGACCCGCTCCCGGCGCTGCGCCCGCGGCACCCCGAAACCGATATTGGCCGCCGCGCTCAGGTGCGGGAACAGCGCGCCCTGCTGCGGCACGAAACCGATCCGGCGCTGTTCGGCGCGCACATGGGTACGGTCGTCGTCGAGGACCCGGCCGCCCACCGCGACCGTGCCGCCGGTGGCCGGATGGAATCCCGCGATCACCCGCATCAGGGTCGACTTGCCGCACCCCGACGGTCCCAGCACACAGGCCAGGCTGCCGTCCTCGACCGCGAGGTCCACATCGTGCAGCACCGGTGTATGCCCGTGCCCCGCGGTCAGATTCGTGATGGACACGCTCGTCATCGGGCGACCTTCCGTGCGGGAGACAAAGTGCGCGCGGCCACCATCAGCACCGTCGGGATCGACAGCGCGGTCATCAGCGCCGCGTACGGTGCGGCGGCGCCCCACGCCAATCCGCTGGTGTAGACCCAGAACTGGGTGGCCAGGGTCTGAGTTCCGGTGGGCCGCAACAACAGTGTGGCGGTCAGCTCGGTGCTCGCGGTCAGCGCGACCATAGCGAAGGCCGCACCGAGCCCGGGCGCGATGAGCGGCAACGTGATTCGCGTCAGCACCCGCCACCACGGGGTGCCCAGCGAGCGCGCCACCTCCTCCACGCCCGGCGGGACCTGAGCCAGCCCGGCGCGAACGGCGGTGAGCGCCAACGGGAAGAACAACACCACGTACCCCGCCACCAGCATCGGCGGCTGCTGGTACAGCGGCTGCGCGTACCGGATCCCGAAGTACACGATGGCCAGCGCCACCGCGATCCCCGGCAGCGCCCGGGTCAGGTAGGCGACCCGCTCCAGCACCCGCGACCATCGGTTGTCGCGCCGCCACGCGTACAGCGCCACCGGCAGCGCGGCGGCCGTCGCGGTCGCCGCCGCCGCGAGCGCGTACCCGACCGTGGTGGCGGCCTGCGACCAGATCGACGCGGCCGGCAGCGTACTGGAATTGCCACGCACCAGCCAATATCCGAGCGCGTACAGCGGCACACCGACCGTGACGGCGACGACCGCGCCCAGCGCCGGCACGGCCAGCACCACGGCCGGGCCCAGCGGTACCGGCGCACCGCGGCGGGCGGTCGCCCCCGCGCTCACCGTCCGTGCCCGGCGCCCCACCCGGCCCTCCGCCGTGACCACGACCAGCGCGACCAACACCAGGATCATGGTCAGCACCCCGGCCGACGCGGTATCGAACGCGGTGGCGTACTGGGTGTAGATCGCGGTCGCGAACGTGGTGAACCGCATCATGGCGAACGCGCCGTACTCACCGAGCACGTACAGCGAAACCAGCAGTGCCCCACCGGCGAGCGCCGGCCGGGTCAGCGGCAGCGTGACCCGCAACAGCGTCGACAGCCGGCCGTGACCGAGCGCGGCCGCGACCTCCTCGGCCGCGCCGTCGCTGCGGCGCAGCGCCGCCAGCACCGGCAGGAAAATCAGTGGGAACAGCGAGGATTCGACCAGCACCGCACCCCAGAAGCCGTGCACCGAGGGGAACAGCGACACCCAGCAGTAGCCGTGCACGAATTCCGGCACCGCCAGCGGCATGGTCAGCACCACGGTCCACAGCCGTTTCGCGGGCAGGTCGGTGCGCTCCACCAGCCAGGCGGCGCTGAACCCGATCACCGTGGTGACCAGCGTGACGACCAGGACCAGCGCGCCGGTGTGCCAGGCCAGCGTCGCCATCAGCGGCCGGTTCAGCAAGCGGTGCACGGTCTTCCCGCCGGCCCGCGACGCCTGCAGCGCGATGAACAGCAGCGGGGAGGTGACCAGGACAGCGATCAGCCCGGCACCCACCCCGAGGGCGGATACCGGGCGGCGCATCCACCTCCGGATCGGGGCCGGCCGGGCCGGCCCCGCGACACCGAGCGTCACGACAACAAACCGACGCCCTGCATCAGTTCGACGGCCTGGGTGCCGTCGCCGAGTTCGGCGGCCGAGACGATCGGGCCGGCGTCGCTCAGCGGCCGGGTCAGCCGGGTGTCGGTGACCCCGGCCAGCAGCGGGTACTCGTAGCTCTCCGAGGTGGCGATGATCTGCTGGGCCGGCTGGGTCACCAGGTAGGCCAGCCATTTCTGCGCGGCGGGCTGATGCTTGCTCGACGCCAGCACCGCGGCACCGGAGACGTCGACCAGTGCGCCGGGGTCGCCGGCCGGGAAGTAGGACAGCGCGCTGTGCAGCTTGCCGGCGCCCTTCTCGTCCTGCAGGCGGTACCAGTAGTAGTGGTCGACCACGCCACCGTCGATCTCACCGCGGTCGACGGCCGCGATCAGGTCCTCGTTGCTGTCGTAGATCTTGCCGTTGTCCTTGAGCGCCTGCAGCCAGGTCTTGGTGGCGTCGACGCCGACCTGGGTGATCATGCGGGTCACGATCGGCGCGAAGTCGGTCTCGCTGGGGGCGACGCCGAGGCGGCCCTTCCACGCGGGGGTGGCGAGGTCCTTGACCGACGCCGGGGTCTGGCCGGTGTGCACCTTGTCGGTGTTGTAGACGAAGGCCGAGGTGCGGGCCGAGACGCCCACCCAGTCGCCCTTGTCGGAGTTGGCCGCGGCGGGGACGGCGGCCAGGGTGGCGGCGTCGACCTGCGCCAGCTTGCCCTTGCCCTGCAGCAGGGTGAGGGCGGGCGGGTTCTCGGCGAAGTACACGTCGGCGGGGGTGGCGTCGCCTTCGGAGACGATCTGGTTGGCGAGTTCGCCTTCGTCGCCGGACCGCAGGTTGACCTTGACGCCGGTGCGCTCGGTGAAGTCCTTCACCAGCGCCGCGACGGTCTGCTCGTGCTGGCCGCTGTAGAGCGTGATTGAATTGGCGTCGTCACCGGAGGAACCGCATGCGGCGACTGTCAGGACTGTCGCTGCTACCGCGACGATCGCCGCCATCGACCTGTACACGTTGTACCTCCACCGCTCTGCTTCCGGCACCGTCGCCGCATGAGAAGGCTAGCATTACCTAATCCAGGCGCAAGAGTGGCTGTGGTCACTCACCGCTTCGTGACGAAACCCCGCTCGACCAGCCAGTCTCGCGCCACATCGGCGGGTTCGCGGCCCTCGACGTCGACCTGGCGGTTCATTTCGGTGACGGTCTCGTTGGTCAGCTCCGCGGTGACCGGGGCGAGTACCTGCGCCACCTGGGGGTGCGCACCGGCGAAATCGTCGCGCATGACCAGGGCCGCATTGTATTTCGGGAAGAAGCCGCGATCGTCGTCGAGCAGCCGCAGGCCGAGCGCGGGGATCCGCCCGTCGGTGGCGGCGACCGAACCGAACCGGCACTGGGAGCCGTCGGCGACCGCGGTGTAGACGATCGCGTCCTGCACCAGCTGCTTGTGGATCTGCGCGGCGTCGATGCCGTACCTGGCGGTCAAGCCCGGGAAACCGTCCTGGCGGACACTGAATTCGGTGCCCATACAGGTCGCCGCCGCGCCCGGATCGGCGGCGGCCAGTTTCGCGTAGTCCGAAATGGTTTGCACGCCGGTCTGTTTCGCGGTGTTCGCGCTGGTCGCCAGGGCGTAGGTGTCGTTCATCGGGGCCATGTCGGTCCACACCATGTGGTGCGCGGCCAGATCGGCGTCCCGGACGGCGGCGAACTGCTCGTCCGAACCGGGGACCGGCTTCTCGTTGCCCAGGTAGTTCATCCAGCCGGTGCCGGTGTAGTCGAAGGCGACGTCGATCTGGCCGTGCAGCTGCGCGTCGCGCAGGCTGTTGGAGCCCTGGATATCGGTCAGGTCGCGGACGTGGGCACCGGCGGCGGACAGGGCGAACTCGATCAGGTACCCGAGCACGATCTCCTCGGTGAAGTCTTTGGAGCCCACCGTGATCACCACTCCGGACAGCTCCGGCACGGGCCGGATACTGCCGGGCCCGACCTGCAGCGGGACGGCATCGCCGGACTGCAGACCGCAGCCCGCGCCCAGCAGGGTCAGCACTGCCAGTGCCGCACAAGCGATCCGCCGCGCGTTCATCGCAACCCCCGAGGTCCCAGGAAGCGTTCGGCGACCGCGCCCACCCAGTCGACCAGCAGGGCCAGCGCGACCGCCAGCCCGGCTCCGACCACCAGGGTCACGGTGTCGCGCAGTTTGTATCCGGTGTCGATCAGGATGCCCAGACCGCCGGCGCTGACCAGGAACGACAGCGTGGCGGTGCCGACCGCCAGGACCAGTGTGGTGCGCAGGCCCGCCAGGATGTAGGGAATCGCGAGCGGAAACTCGATGCGCCGCAACACTGTTGCCGCCGACATCCCCTGCCCGCGCCCGGCGTCGATCAGCGCCGGATCCACCTGCCGGAACCCGAGGATCGTATTGCGCAGCACCGGCAGCAACCCGTAGAAGGCGATGGGCGCCACCCCGATCCAGAAGCCGGTGGTCTTCGTCCACAGATAGAACAACACGATCAGCCCGATCGCCGGCGCCGCCGCCCCGAGATTCGCCAGGCCCAGGAACGCCGGCGAGAGCCAGCGGAATCTCCTGCGGCTCAACAGGGTTCCCAGCGGCACGGCCACCGCGACCACGATCGCCGCCACCGTCACGGTGATCACCACGTGCTGCCATGCGGCGTGCGCGATATTCGACCGGTTCAGGCTGGTCCGCTGGGTGACGGTCAGTGTGCGGTCGAACGCCCACCACAGCAGCGCCACGGTCAGCACGACCACCACCACGGGTTGCGCGACCAGCTGTATTCGCTCGGCACGAGCCGCCGGTCCACGAGCGACCTGCTGCCCGACCGCCGGCGACGCACCCACCTCGGCCGCCGCGGACGGCTGCGTGGTCGTGGTGGCGGAGGTGGGCGTGATGCCTTCCCCCGCAACCGGATCGCCGTCGGGGGTCGCCCGCGCCGCGCGCCCGGTCTCCTCCGCGCCCGGGCCGCTCACGCCGGGGCGCCCGCGCCGGCCCGGACCTCCGCGAGATGCGCGATCAGGGTGTCGACGGTGATCAGCCCGGCGTACTCGCCGGCGGGGCCGGTGACCACGGCCCGCGCCGCCTGCCCGGTCAGCAGCGCCTCGAGCGCCTCCTGAAGGGTGGAGCGGTCGGATACGGTCTCGCGCACCGGATCACCCACCTCGGACAGCGAATCGGCGTGGGCGAGATGCTCTTTCGACACCCAGCGCAGCGGGCGCCGGTGGTCGTCCACGATCAGCGCCCAGGGCTGGGCGGGGTCGTCGAGGGCGGCGCGCACCGGTTCGACCGGTTCGTCGACAGCCGAGACCGGGCAAGTGCCCAGCTCGACCTCGCCGACCCGGGTGAGGGTCAATTGCCGTACGCCCGCACCGGATCCGACGAATCCGGCCACGGTGTCGTCGGCGGGCGCGGCCAGGATCGCGCCGGGGGTGTCGTATTGCAGGATGCGGGACCGGTTGCCCAGCACCGCGATCCGGTCACCGAGCTTCACCGCTTCGGCGAAATCGTGGGTGACGAACACGATGGTCTTGCGCAGTTCCGCTTGCAGGCGCAGTAATTCGTCCTGCAGCAGGCCGCGGGTGATCGGGTCGACCGCGCCGAACGGCTCGTCCATGAGCAGCACCGGCGGATCGGCGGCCAGGGCGCGGGCGACCCCGACCCGTTGCTGCTGGCCGCCCGACAGCTGACGCGGATACCGGCCGCGGAAGGTGCCCGGATCCAGGCCGACCAGGGTCAGCATCTCGTCGACCCGGTCGGCGATCCGCTTGCGATCCCAGCCGAGCAAGCCGGGCACGGTCGCCACGTTCTTGGCCACGGTGAGATGCGGGAACAAGCCGCCCTGCTGCACCGAATAGCCGATCCCGCGGCGCAATCGGTCGGGGTCGACCCCGGCGGTGTCGTGGCCGTCGATGGTGATGGTGCCGGAACTCGGTTCGATCAGCCGGTTGATCATGCGCATCGTGGTGGTCTTGCCGCAGCCCGACGGACCGACCAGCACCACGACCTCGCCCGCCGGTATCTCCATCGACACCGCGTCGACGGCCGGATCGGCTTGTCCCGGATAGTGTTTGGTGACCGCGTCGAGCACGATCGACGTACCGGACACGCTGACGGTTTCACTCACGGATCCCCCTCGGTGTGGTGAGCCGGCCGATGAGCAGATAACAGGCGTCGAGCAGGAGCGCCCCCAGCACGACCAGTACCGTGCCGACCAGGGCCTGCGGGACCGCGTTGGGGCTGCCGAGCCGGGCCAGCCCGGAGAAGATGAGATTGCCCAGCCCGGGCCCCTTCGCGTAGGCGGCCAGGGCCAGGATGCCCATGGCGAGCTGGGTGCTGATCCGCATGCCGGTCAGGATGGCCGGCCAGGCCAGCGGCAGTTCGATGCGGGCCAGGACCCGCAGCCGATTCATGCCGACCCCGCGGGCGGCGTCGACGATCGCCGGATCGACGGCGTCCAAGCCGACGAGGGTGTTGCGTAGCACCGGCAGGATCGAATAGATGACCAGCGCGGTGATCGTCGGCGCCACCCCGAGTCCGAGCAGCGGGATCAGCAGCCCCAGCAGCGCGAACGAGGGCACGGTGAGCAGCGCGCCCGCCGCCGCGGTGGCCGCGGCCGAGCCGTAGGGACTGCGGTAGACCACGACTGCGATCAGCACCGCGAGCGCGGTGGCGATCAGTACGGCCTGTACCACCGCCGAGACGTGCAGGTAGGAGTCGACCAGCAGCTGGTGCCGCCGGTTCACGATGAATCGCCACAGAGTGTCCAGTGCCCGGTCCTCTCGCCGCCCCGGCGTCGCCGGTGTGCCGAAACTCGGTCGTGCTCACTGCTGTTCAGTTCTACGCGCTTCGGGCGCGATCGGGTGCGGTAAATCGGCTGAACGGCACAATATTTCCGGCTGGACCGGTTCGGATCGGCGGGATTGCGACATCTGCTGTGCGGCTGTGTCATTTTCCCGCAAACGAACTCGGGGCGGTGACCGGAATCGGTCACCGCCCCGAGGCGAGCTGCGCGTGAGTCAGCTGAAGGACTGCGGCAGGCCCGGGTCCACCGTCACGATGCCGATGGCGGCACCCAGCGCCGCGCCGCTGGAGACACCGACGCCGCTGCCGAGGAAGCCGAGCAGCGCGCCGATCAGCGCGTCGTTCTGCACGGTCGGGTTGTTCAGGTCGACCCGGGTCCGGTCGACGCCGCCCATGAGGTCCACGTCCTGGGCCGCGACCGGGGTCAGCGCGATACCGGTGGCCTCGGGGGTGGTGTCGGCGTGCGAGACACCGGCGCCGATGGTGGCCAGCGCACTCACGGTGAGCGCGGCCGTCGCAGTCCATTTACCAAGCTGCATGTCGAAAACTCCTGTGTAGAAACTGGTTCGACAACACAATCACAGCAAACCCGGAAATTCACCCTTGGTCACCGGCGCAATTGCGCAGCGGTGAGACAAGTCACGCGGCGAGGGCCGACTCCGGTTGCCGTGCCGGTGCGGTGCGTGGCGCCACGAACAGGTACAGCGCGACCAGGACCACGCTCAGCCACACGTAGGTGTCACCCCACAGATGCTGGACCAGCGTCCAATGGAATTCGCGGTTGTCGTCGCCCGGCTCCCAGTTCTGGGGGCCGTAGACGAACACCCAGGCCGTGGCCGCGAGGACCGCGAACCAGATCAGCGCGGTCCGGCGCGGTAGCCGCACCGCCGTGCCGACTCCGGCCAGCAGGCCGGGCGCGATCCACACCCAGTGGTGCGACCAGGAGATCGGCGACACCAGCAGCGTGAACACCGCGTTGAACGACAGCGCCAAGGCCGGGTTGTCGACCGCCTTGCGCATGGCCGCGGTCACCAGCACCAGCAACACCAGGCTCAGCACCGCCCACAGCGGCATGAAGGCCGGCTTGGGCACCTGGAACCGGGCCAGCACGGCCTGGATCGACTGGTTGGTGTGGAAGGCCGAACCGCTCAGGCCCGACACGTTGCCCATGCCGCCGAACCAGTACTTGGTCGACTCGCCGGGCAGGATCGCGTACGCCACGCCGGTGGCGACCGCGCCGGTGACCGCCGCGGTGATCGCGGCCCGGTAGTCGCGGCGGATCAGGAAGAACAGCACGAACGCCGCCGGGGTCAGCTTGATGGCCGCGGCGATCCCGATCCCGATTCCGCGGTAGCGAGGTGGCAGCGCCAGGCAGTCGACGGCCACCAGCACCATCAGCAGGATGTTGACCTGCCCGAAGTCGAGTGTGGAATGGATCGGTTCCAGCAGCAGGGCCAGCGGCACCGCGCACGCGGTCGCCCACAGCGCCAGTTCGGTGCGGCCGGACCAGAGCCGGCGGGCGGCGACGAACAGCGTCCCGGCCAGCGCCGCCACCGACAGCGCGAAGAAGGCCATGGCCGCCGAATGCCAGGGCAGCAGCACGATCGGCCCGAGGGCCAGCGCCGCGAACGGCGGATAGATGAACGGCAGCCCGATCCCGACCGTCGTCTTGGGCAGCTGACCGTACATGTCGGCGCCGTGCCACATGGCCTGCACACCGAGCCGGTACACCTGCAGGTCGATGAACTCCCGCTTGATCGGCTGCAGCGGCCAGCTGGGGTGGCGTAGCCAAAAGACGCACACCACCGTCAGCGCCACCGGAATCAGCCACAGCAGGCGGGCGAAGGGAGTGGGTGCGGACTTCGACCGAACGAGACTGGACACACTAACCATCCGCAACGAGGTTACCGGGTCCGCGCAAGCCTGGGGTGAGGGGTGCACCATGAGGTCGTTCCACCCGCCGCCGTTCCGAGGCGACAACTGATTTCGTACGGCCCGGGTAACTCCCCGGGTACGCCCAGAATCGGGTCGGCACCCGACCGCCGCCACGGGTGCACTGCTGTCGACGGCACGTAGCCATCCGCAGAAACTCGGGGAGGCGGGGGAGCATACCGATGTGGATACGGCCTTCCGGGTTCGGTCCGTGACCGGCGATTCCCCTGGTGACACTGGGATTCGTACACCGTCCTTGGGGTGAGGAGAGACACGGTGAAATCACTGACCATGCCGGCCGTCGCGATGCTGGCCGCCACCGTCCTGGCCGCCTGCCCGGTCACCGCCTACGCCGACGACACCGGTCCCGGGCCCTACCGGGAATATGTGGCCCTGGGCGACTCGTATTCGGCCGATGCCTCGCTCAGCCAGGCCACGGCCGAATTCGTACCGTGGGGCTGCTACCAGAGCATGCACAACTATCCCAAGCAGATCGCCGCGGCGTTGCACGTGCCGACCTTCCGGGACGCCACCTGCACCGGCGCGAAGACGACGTCGATGGCCGGGCCGCAGGAGATGTGGTTCGACACCAACACCCCGGAGTTCGACCGGTTGAGCCCGAACACCGACCTGGTCACCCTGCAGGTCGGCGCCAACGACGCCGACATGTTCATCACCATCCCGACCTGCGTCAGCACCGGCCCGGCGGTGTCGCCGTGCCACGACCGGTACGTGGTGAACGGTGACGACGCCATGCAGGACAAGATCCGGGCCGTCGAGCCGGAACTGGTCGCCACGATCGCCGGGATCCGGGCCCGGTCGCCGCACGCGCGCATCCTCATGCTCGACTACCCGCAGGCGGGACCGGTCGACCACGGCTGCTACCCGACAATGCCGTTCGGCACCACGGACGCGATCTGGTCGGGGACGCTGATGCTCACCATGAACGCGGTGATCCGGCAGGTGGCCGCCGAAACCGGGGTCGAATACGTCGACACCTACACCGGCAGCGCCGGGCACGATGTGTGCCAGCCGGACGGTGTGCGGTGGTTCGAAGGCGTGGTGCCGTGGTCGGACTATCCGGTCGGCCTGGCCGCGCCGCTGCACCCCAACCAGCTGGGAGCCGACTATCAGGCGCGCACGGTGCTGGCCGCGATCGGACAGCCCTGACGCCGACCGGGTTTCATTCGGCCGGGACCGCCGGCTGCGGCAGGTGTTCGAAGGCGTAGTACAGCGACAGCAGCCCGAACAGGATGAGCGCGGCCAGCGGCTGCCACGGGGCGAGCGCGGTGCCGATCAGATAGCCGACGCCGCCGACCTGGAAGCGCAGATTGGCTTGCCGCAGTTGGGCCTTGTCCAGGCGCTCGTCGAGCACACCCGGCCGCAGGACCACATACCACCACACACTGGTGAAGCCCAGTGCCATGGCGATCATGACCAGGCCGTACACGAGTGCGACGGTCTTGGTGTCGCCGCCGTGCAGATTGTGCGCGAGCTGCTGGCCGACGAGGTCGGTGGGGAACGGGACCACCACCACGGCCATCAGCAGGACCAGGTTGAGCAGCTGCAGTTTCCGGTCCACCCGCACCACATGGCGGAACATCGCGTGGTGGTTCAGCCACATGATGCCGATATTGAGGAAGCTGACCACATAGGCGAGGTAGGCGGGCCACATGTGCTGCAGGCCCGCCTTCAGATCCCCTTCGGGCGCATGCAGATTCAGCACCAGCAGGGTGATCGCGACCGCGAACACCCCGTCGCTGAACCCTTCGGTCCGTCCGCTGTTCATGAGACGCACAATAGGTGGCGCCGGTCCGGTCGGCTCCCCAGGACGGGCAGGCCCCGGGACATGCCTCACCGATATTCGTTGAGGCGCGGGCGGATTCCGAGCAGGACCAGGGCGGCGATCAGCAGGGCACCGGTGAACGGGAGCCAGCTCGACCAGCGGGAAGCGTCGGCGGAGCCGGCGGTGACAGCGGTGTCGAAGGCGTGCTGGTTGACCGCGATCAGGGCGGAGAGATCGGTGTCGTAGGTACCGAAGTCGCCGTCGGATGTTCCCGGTTGTGCATCGGTGTCGTAGGTGACCGCTTGGCGCGGATCACTTTTCGCGGTCGCGCGCAGCGTACGGTCGTCGCGCTGATAGACCTGGTACGACGCCAGCATCTTCTCGGCGGCGGCGCGTTCCCCGGGGAAGGTGATGTTGCGCATCTCGTCGCCGAACGCGCCGCCGAACCGGATGTCGGCGTGGTCGGCGCGGTAGGCGGCGAGCGCCTTGGTCAGGGCGGCGTCGTAGTCGCCGACGCTCGACACCTTCAGATCGGCCAGCGCCTGCGACTTGTTCAGAAACGCTTGCTGTTCGAGCTGGCCCTTGTCCGGGTCGAGCAGGTAGCGGCTCTCGTCGGCGTTGGCGTCGTAGCCGATCGCGCGGGCCTGGTCCAGGGCGATCAGCGAGTCGAAGGCGTCGTAGCGGGCGATCTGCAACTGGTTCACCGCATTGTGATCGCCGAGTACGGCGCCGCCCAACAGGAGCAGCGATACGAGGGTGGCGCCCAGCAGACCCGGGTTGATCCGCCGGTGCATCGTGCGCACCAGCAGTACCTGCAACCCGATCAGCGCGCCGAGAAGTACGACACCGCAGGCGATCAGCAGCACGGTGGCCGTGCTCTCGGCGCCCCGGGTCGAGGTGTACGAGTTCTGCAGTACCGCGGTGTTGTCGCCGGTGAGGCCGTGGGCAGCCGGGAGCAGCTGGTCGGCCAGCAGCGCAGCCGACTGCCGGTACTGGTCCAGCAGATCGGGGGCGGGCTGTGCGGCCGGGTTGTGCTCGGTCTGGTCGAGCAGGATCACCTTGGCGGCCAGGCCCTCATACGTCCCGAACTGGTCCAGCACACCCTGCACGGCGTGCTTGGCGTGCTCGTCCTGTCCGGCGATCGAACTCGCCTGCTGCAGATCGGCATCGGCCTGCTTACGGCGGTCCTCGTAGGTCTTCAGGGCGCTGTCGCGCACCGCGGTCAGCGTCGGATCACCGCCCGCCAGCAGCAGATTCGCCAGTTGGGCGTCCATGTCCGCGAAGGCCAGCGACAGATCCTCGGTGGCGCTCACCTGCGGCTCGGTGCGGTGGCCGATCACGTCGATGCCGTTGCGGAGCGAGGTGGCCCCCGACGAGATACACAGGGCGGCAAGGAGTCCGGCGATCACCGCGACAGCGGCGAGCAAGCGGATCCAGGCCGGTAGGTCCGCGCGGTGCGGCAGCCGGTCCCGCAGCCGCGCGAGCGGACTCCGGGTGGGCACGCTGGGCGCTACCGGTTGCGGGGCGGGCGCGTTCGCCGGAGCGGACGCGGCGGCGTCGGGCGTGCGAAAAGACGTCGATGTCACCATGATTCAACCTCCACGAGGATCCGGGACGACCCGGATCACACCCAGCTCATCGGACGGACCGCATTGGCGCGGTTCACCAGATCGCGCCGGCTGACCCGGTTGGTGGCCAGCCGGGCCAGCTCGCGGTACTGGGCTTCCAGGGCGGTGCGCAGCGCCCGTTCGGTGAGCGCGCAGTTGAGGATCCGGGTTCCGGCGTCGGCGGGGGAGCTGGTGCCGACCAGCGATCGGGCGGCGTCGAGTACCTGAATGCTGAAGCGCGCCTGCCGTTCCGGATCCAGGTCCAGTGCGTCGAGGGTCTGCCCGGCCTCCACCAGATAGCGCTCGGACGCGGCCCGGACCCGGATCCGGACCGCCGCCAGCCGGGCCGGCAGGTACTGTCCGGCGGACTCGGGCACCGACTCCACCGCGGCGATCGCCCGATCGAAGTCGCCGGCCGTCACCAGGCAGCGCGCCAAACCGAAAGCGGCACTGGGCCATCCGTGGTCGGTGCGCCACACCAGGTCGTAGAGCCGGGCGGCGGCCGCGGGGTCGCCGGCGCATTCGGCCGTGGCGGCCAGCGCCAGCTTGGGCGCGGCCTCGCCGGGCAGTGCGGTGTAGATCTCCTCGAACCGGTCGCGCGCCGTGGCGGGGTCGCCCGCGGCCAGCGCGGTCAGGCCGCGGTACCAGCCGATCCGCCAGTCGCCGTCCTCGCTCTCCTCCAGTTGGTCGAGATCGGCTGTGGCCGTGCCCAGATCGCCCGCCTGCAGGTAGGCGCGTACCAGCGCGAGCCGGACCTCGTAGGTCTGGATCGGCGCGGCCGACAGCGCCGCGATCTGCCGGGCGGCGTCCCCGCCGACCGCGCCGGCCAGCCAGCCGGCCGCGGCGTCGGCCACATCGACCATCGGAACCGGGAGTGCGGCCGCGACGGCGGCCGGGCGCAGCGGCTGCGGCCATTCGGCCGGATCGGCGCCGAACACCGCGCGCTCGGGCGTGAACCGCACCGACATGGCCGGACGCGGCTTACCGTCCTGGGCCGCGACCACCTCACGCAGGACGCCGGTGCCCTGCTCGACCATCTCCGCCGCCGAGCCGAAGCGTTCGTCGGGGTCGGCGGCGGTGGCGCGCAACAGGAAGCGGTGCAGTGACGGATGCTGCGCCAGGACCGGCACGTCGGCAGGGGAGGGCAGGTCGAACCGGTGCGCCCGCCGGTAGTCGAAGTTGAAGATCAGCACCGCGAGCGTGCGCCCGATCGTGTACAGGTCGGATTCGACCGAGGCGCCGCGGGTTTCGAGCTCCGGCGCGCAGTAGCCGTCGGTCTTGTAGCCGACACTGTCGTCGTCGTCCATCCGGCGCACCGCGCCCAGGTCGATGAGCTTGAGCTGCTCCTCGAACTGGATCACGTTGTCGGGCTTGAAATCGCAGTACAGCAGGCCGCTGGCGTGCAGGTGGGACATGGCCGGGAGGATCTCCAGCATGTACGCCAGACCCGTTGCGGGCGAGAGCGGTTCGAGCGTGCCGTCGGGTGCGCGCCGGGAGCGCAGTTCCTTGAGCGAGGCGCCGCCGACGTACTCCATCACGATGTAGCCGACGATCGCGCCGGTGTGCGGGTCCGGGTGCTCGACGAAGTTGTAGATCCGCACGATGTTCGGGTGCTCGACGCTGGCCAGGAAGCGCCGCTCGGCGGCCGCGGCGGCCATGGCGTCCGCGTCCCCGCTGTCGAGCAGGCCCTTGAGCACCACCCAGCGGTCGCTGACGTTGCGGTCGCGGGCCAGATACACCCAGCCGAGGCCGCCGTGGGCCAGGCAGCCCAGCACCTCGTACTGGCCGGCGACCAGATCACCAGGGTGCAGCTTGGGGCTGAACGAGTACGCGGTGCCGCAGTGCGCGCAGAAACCCTCGGTCCGTCCGGGCAGCCCGTCGTGGCCGCGCCCGACCTGCTTCCCGCAGCGGCTGCAGAACCGATCCCGTTCCGGCACTTGAGGATCCACCATGATCGCGGTGGCCGGATCCCGGCGCTCGACCCGGGGGATCTCCACCAGGCCGGCCCCCAGCCCACCGCGGGTGGACCGCGCGGTGCGCGAGGAACGGGTCCGGTTGCTGGTGCGGCGGCTGCCCCCGGCCGAGGTGCCGGTGAAGGTGCCGGAATACGAGTTGCCCGTAGACCTTCCGGTAACGGACGCCGCGATCGGCGTCGACACCGGCGCGAGGCCGCAGACCGTGCAGTACCCGTCCTCGACGGTGCCGGTGCACCCGGGCTGGCCGCACCGCGCGGCCGGTTCCGGTGCCAGCCCGCAGATTCCGCAGTAGCCGTCCTCGACGGTGCCGCCGCAACCCGGCTGCTCGCACGGTGTCGTTCCCGCCGCACTGCGTGTCATTCCCCGCCCCGCTCCTCGAATCGGTGGGACCCACCCACCTGTGTCATGCTGCCACTTCGGTCCGTCAAAATTCCGTCAATATTCCCGCCGGGCAGGGGAACTCGCCGTCCGTCAGCGGAACTCCGCCAGCCGGGGGCGAATTCCGAGCAGGACCAGCACCGCGACCGCCGCCAGGGCGCCGTAGGGCAGGGCGAAGGTCCAGCCCGCCAGCGCGTCCGCACCTGCCGCCGTGGCCCGTTCGAAGTGCAGGCGCTCGTTCAACAGGACCAGCGACAGCTTGGAATCGAAGTCCTGGAAGTCGCCGTCCGGGTGCAGCGAATCGGTATCGGTCTTGAACGCGACGGCGTCCCGCAGGTCGGTGGTGTGCCGCAGGACCTGGTCGTCGCGCTGGTAGGAGCGGAAGGTGTTGAGCGCCAGATTCAAGGTGAACGCCTCGTCGGGGAAGGCTGCGCCGCGCAGCCGGTCGGCGAGCAGGCCGGTGAACCCGATCGCGCCGGTGCGCCGATGGGCGTCCAGGGCGGTGTTCAACGCCGGGCTGTACGCGGGCCCCGACCGTGCCCCGACATCCGCCAGCTGCTGGGACTTGGTCAAGAAGGCCTGTTCGTAGGGTCCGCCTCGGTCGAGATTCAGCAGGTACCGGCTTTCGTCGGCATTGGCGTCGTAGCCGACCGCCCGGGCTCGCTGCACGTCCAGCATCGAGGTGAAGGCCTGCCGCTGGGCGAGGGTCAGCTGGTGTGCGGCCGAGGTCGCGGCGGCGAAGCCGGTGCCGGTCACCGCCACCAGGAGCAGCGTCGCGACCACCAGGGCCGGGTTGACCAGGCGGCGGGTCCGGACCACCAGCAGGATCTGCAGCGCGATCAGCGCCGCGAGGGCCAGGCCACCGAAGACGATGAGCCACACCCGCATCCAGGTCGCCGCGGATTCGGTGCGGTCGTAGGCACGGTCGACGACGCCGACGTTGGCGGTGGTGAGACCGTGTGCGTCGGTGAGGATTCCGGTCAGCATGCCCGAGGCCTGGTTGTACCGGTCGAGTACCGCGCCGGACGGGCGCCCGGCCGGATTGTGCTCGATATCGTTGAGCTGCATGACGTTCGAGGCCAGCGCCTCGTACTTCGTGATGCGGTCGAGCAGGTCGCGGATGGCGTACTGCTCGTCGTCGGTGGCTACCGACATGGCCTGCAGCAGATCGGAATCGGCCTGATTGCGGCGCCAGCCGTACATCTTCTGGGCGTCGGTCTTGGCCTGGGCCAGCTCCGGGTCGGATCCGGCCAGCAGGGTGTCGGCGACCCGCGCGTCCATATCGGCCAGGGCGAAGGACAGGTCCTCGGTGGCCGCGGTCTGCGGTGCGGTGTGGTGTCCGAGCTGCTCGATCCCGGCCCGGACGGTGCTCGCCCGGGTGGCGCCGGTGACGGCGGCGGCGAGCGCGGCCAGCACCGCGACCAGGGCCAACAGCCGGATCCAGGCGGGCAGATCGTCACGATCCGGCATCACTCGGCGCAACACGCCCCGCCCCCGCGACATGCGGGTAGGCCCAATTGTGATGTCGCGCTCCGTCGTCGCGTTTCCGGTCCGCCGGCCCGACGCGCTCGCTGTGACGGAAGTTTCCAATGTGGTTGGTGATGCTGTAGTGACTCGAGGCGCGGATGTGCCCTCGCCGGGTTCCGGCTGTCGAGTTGTGCTGGCGGCCACGGCATTTCCTCCCCCGTGTGGCGGTTCTTCCCGACAGTATCTGCGATGCTGTCAGGTTCGCCCGCAACCATCCACATCGGATTGATCGAACGTTCAGTGACGCGCGGGTGATGCCGGGGTGAACCGGCTGCGGTGTGTCCGGCTGCAGCGAACCCCGGGCATAGGGTTCAATGTTTTCGATCGTCGAGTTCTGTCTGCATGCGTACGGCCGTTCCGCGCCAGCGGGCGGCGGATAGTTCCATCCTGGCAACACATCCAGCATTCGAGAGGACTTCGAACGTGAGCATGTTTCTGGCCGCGCACGACATGTACGGCACGGTGCTGGCGCAGTTCGGCAACCCGACTCCGGAGACCCCGCCGGCCGCCGACAAGCTGATGAAGCTGACCCGCTACTTCACCTGGTTCAGCATGCTGTCCGGCGTGAGTGCCATTACCTACGGTGGTGGCCGGTTCGCATGGGAGAAGTGGAACGGCGGCGGCCTGGAATCACCGAAGATGGTCGCCGGCGCCATGATCGGCGGCGTCACCGCCACGAGTGCGGGCACCATCATGAACGCCGTCCTGGGTAGCTGACCAGGCACTGACCACTGCGAAGGGTTCCCGGCCCGCGGCGTGCGGCGGGCCGGGAACCTTTCTGCGTGCCGGGGTCGGCTCGGTACGACCATGCCGTGCACGGTCCGGCCGAACCCGCGCCACAGGTCGGTGACCCGTACCACGGGTGTTGCGCAGCGAATTGTTCCGGCGGTCCCCAGCTGCGCGGTTGACCGATCAGCTAATGCGCAGCATCGCGAGATAATTGCGCCCAGTGGCCGGTATCAGGGGGTGAAGTTTTCACCTCAGGCAACGATCTAGCACACTGAAAGGGTGACAGAGGTCGACGAGGTACTGAGCCGACTGCGGCGATATCCCGATGTGGAGGCGGTGAATCTCTACGCCGTCGACGCCGCCGACCGGCTGCTGCTGGAGGTCGCCGCACCGGAGCTGGCGGCCGCCGGCCCGGGACAGGTCGCGATCATCGACGACGGGTACGGCGCGCTGACCCTCGGCGCCGCCGCCGCGCACGACCTGCGCGGCCTGCGCGTCCATCAGGACCTGCTGACCGGGGAACTCGCTCTCGCCAACAACGCTCGCGCCGTGGGCTTCTCGGACCGCTACACCGCGCACCCGCTCGACCGCACCCTGCTCGAGGGCGCGACGGTGGTGTTGCTGCGCCTGCCGCGCGCGCTGTCCGGACTGGCCGAGATCGCCGACGCCATAGCGCGATACGCGGATCCCACGGTGAAGGTGTTCGCCGGCGCGCGCGACAAGTACCTGACCCCGGCCATGAACGACGTACTGGCCGAATCCTTTTCGAGCGTGCATGCCAGCCGGGGGCGGCAGAAGTCCCGGGTCCTGCAGGCCGCCGGGCCGAAACCGCTGGGCGCGCCGCCGTTTCCGGTGCACGCCAGCCTCGACGAGATCTCGCTCGACGTGGTCGCGCACGGCGCCGCGTTCTCCGGCCCCCGGCTCGACATCGGCACCCGCTTCCTGCTCGACCACCTGCGGCGGATGAAGCCCGACGCCCGCGACGCCGTCGATCTCGGTTGCGGCACCGGCATTCTCGCGGTCGCCCTGGCTAAATCGCGCCCGGCCGTCTCGGTGGTGGGCACCGACCAGTCCGCGGCGGCGGTGGCCTCGGCCCGCGCGACCGCCGCGGCCAACGGGGTCGCCGGTCAGGTCACCGTGGTTCGCGACGACGCCATGTCGGCCATCGCCGACCACAGCGCGGATCTGGTGCTGTGCAACCCGCCCTTCCACGTCGGCGCCGCGGTCCACACCGGTTCCGCCATCAAGATGTTCGCCGAGACCGGCCGGGTACTGCGGCCCGGTGGCGAACTGTGGACCGTGTACAACTCGCACCTCAACTACCGCGGCGTCATGGAACGCATGGTCGGCCGCACCGAAGTGATCGCGCGCAACCCGAAGTTCACGGTGACGCGTTCGGTGCGCGGCCTTCGGGACGCGCGCCCGGTGTAGCGTCGGGCGCAATGTCCGTTTCGACCGGGTTCGGGAACCTCCGGCCGGTCATGGACGTTGAAGAGACAGAAGGCCACGCTGTCCCATCGGCGGCGTGGATACCGCGACTCTCGGAAAGGTACGGGAACGGTGCGCACCTCGAGCAACCCGATCTTCAAGAACCTGCCACCTCAGCAGGGCGGCTACGCCGGGTTCGGCGCGGCACCCGCCGGTTACGCGCCGCAGGGGGCCGGATACGCACCGCAGGGGTACGGCCAGCCGTACCAGACGGCGCCGGCCACCCGCCCGATGACGATCGACGACGTCGTCACCCGCACCGGCATCACGCTGGGGGTCGTGACGGTCGCCGCGATCTTTTCCTACGTGGTGACATCCTCGAACCACGCGCTGTCGGGCCTGTTCGCGCTCGGTGGCCTGGTCGCGTTCGGGATGACCTTCGCCACCATGTTCGCGCCCCGGCTGCAGGAGAAGGCGGCATACGTCCTGACCTTCGCCGCGTTCGAGGGCCTGTTCCTGGGTGCGATCTCGTTCCTGTTCGCCAACGTCCGCTTCGGCGGTAGCCACGGCACCGGCGGGGTCGGCGGCGCCGGCATGATCGCCCAAGCCGTCCTCGGCACCTTCGGCGTCTTCTTCGGCATGCTCGTGGTGTACAAGACCGGAGCCGTACGGGTCACGCCGCGGTTCACCCGGATCATTATCGGCGCCCTGATCGGTGTGGTCGTGTTGGTGATCGGTAACGGCATCGCCATGCTGTTCAGCGACGACGGTCTCGGCCTGCGTTCCGGCGGCCCGCTGTCGATCGTGTTCAGCCTGGTCGTGATCGGTATCGCCGCGTTCAGCTTCCTGCTCGACTTCGACGCCGCCGACCAGATGATCCGGGCCGGCGTGCCGGACAAGGCGGCCTGGCGGGTGGCGATGGGTCTCACCATCACCCTGGTCTGGCTGTACCTGGAGATCCTGCGGCTGCTGAGCTACCTGCAGAACGACTGACGCGTAACGTCAACGCGCACAGCGTAATCGCGCACAACCAAAGCTACGGCCCCGATCGCTCGAGCGATCGGGGCCGTAGTTCATGTGTGGATCAGCCGGCGTCGATCAGGCCGCTCAGCTGAGCCGCTCGACGATCATCGCCATACCCTGGCCGCCACCGACACACATGGTCTCGATGCCGTACTGCTTGTCGTAGGTCGACAGGTTGTTCAGCAGGGTCGCGGTGATCCGGGCACCGGTCATGCCGAACGGGTGGCCCAGCGCGATCGCGCCACCGGACACGTTCAGCTTGTCCAGGTCCATGCCCAGTTCGCGGGCCGAGCCGAGCACCTGCACGGCGAACGCCTCGTTGATCTCGTACAGGTCGATGTCGGAGATCGTCATCTTGGCCTGCTTCAGGACCTTGCGGACGGCCTCGATCGGGCCCAGGCCCATGATCTCCGGCGACAGGCCGGACACGCTGGTGGCGACGATGCGCGCCAGCGGGGTCAGGCCCAGCTCCTTGGCCTTGGTGTCGCTCATGATCACCATGGCGGCGGCGCCGTCGTTCAGCGGGCAGGCGTTACCGGCGGTGACGGTGCCGTCCGGACGGAAGACCGGCTTGAGCTGCGAGATCTTCTCGTAGGTGGTGCCGGCGCGCGGGCCGTCGTCGGTGGTCACGACGGTGCCGTCGGGCAGCGTGACCGGGGTGATCTCCCGCTCGAAGAAACCGGCCTTGATGGCCTCCTCGGCGCGGTTCTGCGAGCGAACGCCCCAGTGGTCCTGCTCTTCCCGGGTGATGCCGGTGATCTGGGCGACGTTCTCGGCGGTCTGGCCCATGGCGATGTAGATGTCGGGCAGCTTGCCCGACTCGCGCGGGTCGGTCCACACCGGCGAACCGGCGTTGGCGCGCTCGGCGGTGTTGGCCATCGCCTCGGCGAAGATCTCGTTCTTGGTGTCGGGCCAGCTGTCCGCGCTGCCCTTGGCGTAGCGGGACACGGTCTCCACACCGGCGGAGATGAACACGTCACCCTCGCCGGCCTTGATGGCGTGGAAGGCCATCCGGGTGGTCTGCAGCGACGACGCGCAGTAGCGCTGGACGGTGGTGCCCGGCAGCGTGTCGAAGCCCAGCTCGGTGGCCACGACCTTGGCCATGCCGAAGCCGCCCTCGCCGGCGGGGGAGCCGGTGCCCAGGATCAGATCGTCGATGTCGGTAGCCGGGTTCAGCTGCGGCACCTTGGCCAGCGCCGCACGCACCATCTGGGTGGTCAGGTCGTCCGGACGCATGCTGACCAGCGAACCCTTGGCGGCACGGCCGATGGGCGAACGGGCGATGGACACGATCACGGCTTCGGGCACGGTGACTCCTTCGTCTCAGGTAGTACTCGTTCCGTACGTTAACTCCACCGAGGTGACGTGTGGAACACCCGGGTGTCCGAAGTGGGCGATTCGACACTCGCCCAGCGGCCGTTGTCGCGGTCAGGGCACGTCGAACGCGCCGTGCTGCGGAATACTCAGCGGATTTGCGGTACTGACCGTAACTTCTACGTGGCCGGAGCCGGTTTCCTGGAATTCGGAGTACTGGATGCTGCCGTAGATACCCGACACCACGTTGACCGCGTAGCGCCCGGCGGCGCCGGTGGTGGTGTTGTGCCAGTCGACGTTGGTCCACACCTCGCACAGGGGGGCCATCGAATACGTGCCCGGGCCCACGCCCGTGATCGGCGCGGCCTGGATGTTGAACACCGCGCGGCCCGGACTGTCGGTGTCGGCCCAGGTGCGAATGCTGCCGCCGCAGAGCCCGCCGTAGAACATCGACGGCGTCTGCGGGAATTCCACGGCCCCGGCGGCCCCGGCGGTGGCCGCGGCGGCGGCCGACAGGGACAGCAGGGCGACCGCGCGTAGCGACAGCCGGGAGAATCCGTGCGGAGACAGCGAAAAGGACGAAGGCCTCGAGGCACACGAAATATCCGGCGTCCGGTTCATGCCCGCGATGATAGGTGGCGCCGGCGGTCCGGGCGCGGAGGCGACCGGCGCGGGTCGCGGATGGGCCACCCGCGGGTTTGTGCGCGCGGCAGGGCGATAGTCTCGGGCTTGGCCCGCAACATACCCCGGAGAGGCGGACGAGCCATGCGCATCGCAAATCACGTCGTCGACCTGATCGGCAACACGCCGCTCGTCCGGCTCAACTCGGTGGTCGGCCCCGGCGCCGGTCTGGTCGCCGCCAAGGTCGAATACCTCAATCCCGGTGGCAGTTCGAAGGACCGCATCGCGGTCAAGATGATCGACGCCGCCGAGGAGGCCGGTCTGCTGCAGCCGGGCGGCACCATCGTCGAACCGACCTCCGGCAATACCGGTGTCGGGCTGGCACTGGTCGCGCAGCAGCGCGGTTATCACTGTGTCTTCGTGTGCCCGGACAAGGTCAGCGAGGACAAGCGAAATGTGCTGCGCGCCTACGGCGCCGAGGTCGTGGTGTGCCCGACCGCGGTCGCGCCCGAGCATCCGGACAGCTACTACAGCGTCTCCGACCGTCTGGTTCGCGAGATCCCGGGCGCCTGGAAGCCAGACCAGTACTCCAACCCGGGCGGCCCGGACAGCCACTACGAGACCACCGGTCCCGAGATCTGGCGCGACACCGACGGGCAGATCACGCACTTCGTAGCCGGCGTGGGCACCGGCGGCACGATCACCGGCACCGGCCGCTACCTCAAGGAGGTCTCCGGCGGCCGGGTGCAGATCGTGGGCGCCGACCCCGAGGGTTCGGTGTACTCCGGCGGCACCGGCCGCCCGTATCTGGTCGAGGGTGTCGGCGAGGACTTCTGGCCTTCGGCCTACGACCCGACGATTCCCGACGAGATCATCGCGGTCTCCGACGCCGACTCCTTCGAGATGACCCGCCGCCTGGCCCGCGAGGAGGGGCTGCTGGTCGGCGGTTCGTGCGGTCTGGCGGTCGTGGCCGCGATCCGGGTCGCGCAGCGTGACCCCAGCGCGGTGGTGGTGGTGCTGCTGCCCGACGGTGGGCGCGGCTACCTGTCGAAGATCTTCAACGACCAGTGGATGAGCTCGTACGGCTTCCTGCGCACCCGGCTGGACGGCAGCACCTCGGAGCCGACGGTCGGTGACGTGCTGCGCGGCAAGTCCGGGCTGTTGCCGGATCTGGTCCACACCCATCCGCAGGAGACCCTGCGCGACGCGATCGAGATCCTGCGCGAGTACGGCGTCTCCCAGATGCCGGTGGTGGGCGCCGAGCCGCCGGTGATGGCCGGTGAGGTGGCCGGCAGTGTCACCGAGCGGGATCTGCTGTCGGCGGTGTTCGAGGGCCGCGCCGAGCTGACCGACCCGGTGTCGAAGCATATGAGCCCGTCGTTCCCGTTGATCGGTGCGGGGGAGAGCGTCTCGGCGACCACGAAGGCGCTGGAGTCGACCGATGCGCTGATGGTGGTCGAGGACGGTAAGCCGATCGGGGTGATCACCCGGCACGATCTGCTGGGCTTCCTGTCGGTCTCCGGTTCCGTGTTGACGCCGCACCGTTAGCAAGCTGTCACCTTCGACCGGCCCGCCCCGCACGGGGTGGGCCGGTCGCTTTTCGCGGGCGTTTGTGACCTCGGGTTGGGGGTACCAGGGGTTCCGTAGCAGGTCACGGCGTAGTCCCGTCGGTGCGAAAAACCGGAAATCCGGTCGTTTTCGATCATGCTCTACAAAAATCGAGTGTGATGTCGATCACATTAAGATAACGAAAAGATCACCCGGTCGCGCCCATCTGTTACTTCCATCCGGTTGAAATTCAGGGCCCTGACCATGATCGATTCCACGATCCGGTCACACGGAGTTAATAAGCTGCAATCACTCTGTGAAGAAGTCGCAAAAGCGACATCAGGTCGGAATCTACGAGGAGTTGTCGAAGCTAATGCGGAAACCAGCCCGGAATGCCCCGCCGCGAGGCGCAGCAGGCTCCGGTACGTGCTCCGCGAGGCCGTGAACGCTTGCAGCGTCGCCGCCGGGCCTCCGGGCCGCTGAGCGCGTCGAGCTCCGGGGACTCTTCGATCCCCGTCTCCACTCACATCTGAGAAATCTCGAATCCAGCGTCCTCGGTGATCGTGCAACCGCACGCCCACCTGGCTCAACGCTGCCTGCGACGGCCCGAACGGGCCGAAAAGACAAGGAAAGCACGAAAAGAAATGTCCGGTAAGCACCGCAAACCCACCACCCACCGCGTCCGCAACACCACCCTGGCCGCCTCGGCCTTCGCCGCTCTCGCCACCGTCGGCATGGTCGGCAGCCAGAGCGCCGCGGCCACGCAGACCAGCGGTCACACCGGAGCGATCGCACTGGCCGCGGACAAGTCGGCCGTCGCCCAGGATGTCGCCGTTCCCGGCGCCCCGGTGATCCCGGGCCTGCCGCAGGTCCCGCCGGTCATCCAGAACATGCTGGTTCCGGCCGCTGCACCGGTGTCCCCGGCCGCCCCGGCACCGGCAGCCCGCGCTGCGGCCGACGTCGCGGACCCGGTTCCCGCTCCGATGCAGCTGATCGGGTCCGGCTCGGCCGGTGCTCCGGCGCAGGCCGCGCCGGCTCCCGCGGCCACCTCCTACGGCGACAACCTGGAGGGCTGGATCAACCAGGCGCTCGACATCATGCACCAGCACGGCATCCCCGGCAGCTACGACGGCATCTACCGCAACGTGATGCGGGAGTCCTCCGGCAACCCGCGGGCGATCAACCTCTACGACGTCAACGCGCAGAACGGAATTCCGTCCAAGGGTCTGCTGCAGGTCATCGACCCGACGTTCAACGCATATCACGTCGACGGCACCTCGTGGGACATCTACGACCCGGTCGCCAACATCACCGCGGCCTGCAACTACGCGGCCGCGCGCTACGGCTCGATGGACAACGTCAACTCGGCGTACTGATCGCGTTCGGGCGCAGGGATGCAGGGTGGCCGCGGAATCCGCGGCCGCCCTTCCTGTTTCGGCACCAGAGTGGGCTCAGAGCCCGGCGGCGACCTGGCAGACGCCCGCCAGCCGCAGTTGCAGCCACCCGGCGCGCGCCCAGTCCGCGCGGGACTGCGGGCTGATCAGCCCAGGCCGGCCGGCCTCGTCAAGCAGGCCGCGCGCGTAGCCGGCGAGGATCGCCAGCGGCGGGGTGGTGGCGGCCTGCGCGGCCGCGGCTTCGACGATGTCGCGGACGGCGGCCGAATGCTGATCGAGTTCCGCCGACAGGGAGGGGAACTCGCGCGAGGCCAGATAGGCGGGGACTCCGTGTGACCGGTCGAGGCGATTCAGGGTCTTGCGGGCCGAGACTTCGAGCAGAGCGTGGTTGAGCTGAAACACATCTCGATTCTATCAATTCTTCCGAATGGAAAAGTTTGTGAACTATTGCCCAACCGGGTCCTACCGGAACGCCTTCTCCCCGGTCAGCGCCTGCCCGAGAACCAGCTGATGGACCTCCGCGGTGCCCTCGTAGGTGAGCACCGACTCCAGATTGTTGGCATGCCGCAGCACCGGATAGTCGAGGGTGATCCCGTTGGCGCCCAGAATCGTGCGGCACTGCCGGGCGATCGAGATCGCCACCCGGGAACTGTTGAGCTTCCCGGCGCTGACCTGCTCGTTGCGGATCTCGCCGCGGTCCTTCACCCGGCCCAGCTGTAGCGCCAGCAGCTGCGCGGTCCCCAGCTCGACCGCCATATCGGCCAGCTTGGCCTGCGTGAGCTGATAGGCCGCCAGCGGCTTCTCGAACACCTCACGGGTCCGCGCGTACTCGATCGCCGTCGTCAGGCAGTCCCGTGCCGCACCCAGCGCGCCGAAGATGATCCCGAACCGGGCCTCGCTCAGGCAGCTCAGCGGCGCCGCCAGGCCGCGGGCCTCGGGCAGCATCGCGTCGGCGGGCAGTCGCACCCCGTCGAAGGAGAGCTGTGCGGTGACCGAGGCGCGCAACGACAGCTTGCGCTGCATCTCACTGGCGGTGAAGCCCGGTGTACCGGCCGGGACCAGGAAGCCGCGGATTCCGTCCTCGGCCCGCGCCCACACCACGGTCACATCCGACACCGAGCCGTTGGTGATCCACATCTTGGAGCCGTCGAGCACCCAGTCGGAGCCGGAACGCACCGCCCGGGTCCGCATCCCGCCGGGATCCGAGCCGAAGTCGGGTTCGGTCAGGCCGAAACTGCCGATCGTGGTTCCGGCCGCCATCCCCGGCAGCCACTGCTGCTTCTGTTCCTCCGACCCGAACGCGTGGATCGCGGTCATGGCCAACGATCCCTGCACCGACACCAGGCTGCGGATCCCGGAATCGACCGCCTCCAGTTCCTGGCAGACCAGGCCGTATTCGACGGCCGAGGAGCCCGGGCAGCCGTATCCGTGCAGGTGCATCCCGAGCAGTCCCATCCGCCCCAGCTCGGGCGCGAGCTCGCGGACCGGGAACGTGCCCTGCTCGAACCAGTCCGCGACATGCGGCCGCAGCACCTTGGCGGCGAAGTCGGCGACGGTGTCACGGACCTGCCGTTCCGTCGGCTCGAGCAGGGAATCCAGGGCGAACAGTTCGGCAACGGTGACCATGGGGAAAACCCTAACTGTGCCCCGCTGAGACATGAAGCGGCGATGCGGGGCTGCGTGGTCACGCTGCGCTACCGCCTTCGGCCCCTGACGCATCGCCGCCTAGTCTGAGACCCATGACCGACGATGTGCTGGGGTTCTCCACACGAGCGATCCATGCCGGCTACGAGCCCGACCCGCAGACCGGCGCGGTGAACGTCCCGATCTACGCCAGTTCGACCTTCGCCCAGGACGGGGTCGGCGTAATGCGTGGCGGGTACGAGTACGCGCGGACCGGCAACCCGACCCGGACGGCGCTGGAAGCCAATCTGGCCGCGCTCGAATCCGGCCGGTACGGGCGCGCCTTCTCCTCGGGCATGGCGGCCACCGACTGTACGTTGCGGTCCGTGCTGCGGCCCGGCGACCACCTGGTGATCCCGAACGACGCCTACGGTGGGACGTTCCGGCTGATCGACAAGGTCTTCCGGCTGTGGGGGATCGAGTACTCGGTCGCGCCGGTCTCCGACCCCGACGCGGTGCGGAATGCCTTGCGGCCCAACACGAAACTGGTCTGGACCGAGACACCCACCAACCCGCTGCTGAATGTGGGCGATATCGCGGCGCTGGCCGACATCGCGCACGGCGCGGGCGCGAAACTGGTGGTGGACAACACCTTCGCCTCGCCCTACCTGCAGCAGCCGCTGAGCCTCGGCGCCGACATCGTGCTGCACTCCACCACGAAATACCTCGGTGGACACTCGGATGTGGTGGGCGGCGCCCTGATCACCGACGACCAGGAACTCGACACCGCGTTCGCGTTCCTGCAGAACGGCGCGGGTGCGGTCCCGGGCCCGATGGACGCGTACCTGACCATGCGCGGCATCAAAACCCTTGCGGTGCGCATGGATCGGCACTGCGACAACGCCGAGACGATCGCGGCGTTCCTCGCCGACCACCCCGCGGTCGCGAAGGTGCTCTACCCGGGCATGTCCGACCACCCGGGTTACGCGGTGGCGCAGAAGCAGATGCGCCGCTTCGGCGGCATGATCTCGGTGCGGCTGCGCGGCGGCGCCGATGCGGCCCAGGCGTTCTGCTCGAAGACGAAGATCTTCACCCTGGCCGAATCCCTCGGCGGTGTGGAGTCGCTCATCGAGCACCCGGCGGCCATGACGCACGCCTCGACCGCGGGCTCGGAGCTCGAGGTCCCGGCGGACCTGGTGCGCCTGTCGGTCGGCATCGAGGACGTCACCGACCTGCTCGCCGACATCGAAGCCGCGCTGGGCTGACAACGGTTCGACAACGAGAGCAGCTCCGGCCGAGTAGGCCGGAGCTGCTTCGTATTTCAAGGCGACAACTGATTTCGTGCGGGCCGGGTGACTCCCCGGGTACGCCCGAAATCGCCGTCCGGCAGTACCGCCGCCGAGCGTGCCGGAATTTCGACGGCTCCCGAGCCGCGCCGAAAAACTCGGAGAGGCGGGGGAGCGCTAGCTGTGGTACGGCTCCGCGCTGACGAGCGTGACCTTCATGTTGTTGCCGTTGGGCAGCGAGTACTCGCGGGTTTCGCCGACCTTGGCGTCCAGCAGCGCGCCACCCAGCGGGGAGGCCGGCGAGTAGGTCTCCAGGTCGGAGTCGCGCAGGCCCTCTTCGCGGGTGCCGATCAGGAAGGTCTCGGTGTCGGTCTCGTCGCCGTCGTAATAGACCTTGACGACCGAGCCGGGTAGCGCGATACCCGACACGGTGGGCGCGACGCCGACCTTGGCGTTGTTCAGTAGTTCCTGGAGCTGTCGGATGCGGGCCTCCTGCTGGCCCTGCTCCTCACGGGCGGCGTGATATCCGCCGTTCTCCTTGAGGTCACCCTCTTCGCGGCGTTCGTTGATCTCGGCCGCGATGACCGGACGGTTGGCGATGAGCGCGTCGAGTTCGCCCTTGAGCCTGGCATGCGACTCAGGTGTGAGCCAGGTCACGTTCGTCTCGGTCATCTCGATCAACTCCCTAGTAGTTGGTCCCGGCGTGCCGGGATTCCCTGATATCCGGCGCGGTATACCGCGCCGGATGGACGCACAAGGCATCCGACGGCCGGAGCGACTCCTGGAGGGTTGTGCGTCGCACCCCGTCAGGCTCGGTCCGGGACGGTGGTCTCGGATGCCCGGATAGGCGACCGCGCTGGCCGTCAATGCAGCAAACACGGCTCCGAGGTTCCGGAACCGTGTACCGACTTATTTTAGCACGAATCACATAAGGGCAGGTCGGACCGGCCATTGCGGACATAACCGCCGGGTCGCGGCGGGGATCCGAGCGTGTCGCGGCCCCTGGCGCCAGGGGGTACCAGGGAACAAAGCGGGATGGAATGGAACTATAGGGGAGGGGAGGAATCCCCCGACCTGCCGATGGCCGAGAGCGACGAGGTGACCAAGGTGACCAACGAGGTGAGGCATTCATGACCGGACTCCGGCTCATGGCCGTTCACGCCCACCCGGACGACGAATCGAGCAAGGGCGCCGCCACCGCCGCGAAGTACGTCGCGGAGGGTAACGAGGTCCTGGTCGTCACCCTCACCGGTGGTGAGCGCGGATCGATCCTGAATCCGGCGATGGACGTCCCCGGCATCCTCGACCGGATCGAAGAGGTCCGCCGCGAGGAGATGGCCGCCGCCGCCAAGGCGCTCGGGGTCCAGCAGCGTTGGCTCGGCTTCGTGGATTCGGGTCTGCCCGAAGGCGATCCGCTGCCCCCGCTCCCGGAGGGCTGCTTCGCGCTGGTCCCGCTGGAGGAGTCGACCGAGGCGCTGGTCCGAGTCGTGCGCGAGTTCCGTCCGCACGTGATGACCACCTACGACGAGATGGGCGGCTACCCGCACCCCGACCACATCAGGTGCCACGAGGTGTCGGTGGCGGCGTTCGAGGCGGCCGGCGACCCGGAGCGCTTCCCCGACGCGGGCGAGCCGTGGACGCCGTCCAAGCTGTACTACAACCACGGGTTCAGCGCCGCGCGCCTGGAGTTGTTCGCCGACGAGTACGCCCGGATGGGCGAGCCGTTCCCGATGCAGGATTGGCTCGACCGCATCCGCACCTACGCCAAGGAACGCGGCGACATCATGGGCCGGGTCACCACCCAGGTCGAGTGCGGCAAGTACTTCCCGCAGCGGGACGACGCGTTGCGCGCCCACGCCACCCAGATCGACCCGAACGGCATCTTCTTCGCGATCCCGCTGGAGATGCAGCAGCGGTTGTGGCCCACCGAAGAGTTCGAACTGGCCCGCACCCGGGTGCGGACCGCGATCCCGGAGACCGACCTCTTCGCCGGGATCGACGACACAGACGAGGACCCCGACCGATGATGCTCTCCCTGCTCGCCCAGGCCGGCACCGATCCGACCGGCCCGGAATTCGGCAAGGCCTCGCCGGTCGGCCTGGTGATCGTGATCGTGCTGTTGATCGGCACGGTGCTGCTGGTGCGTTCGATGAACAAACACCTCAAGGGCCTGCCGGCCTCGTTCTCCCCGGAGCACCCCGAGCCGGACCAGGAGGCCGACGAGGGCACCGAGCACGGTGTCGCCACCCGCACGGACACCGAGCACCCGACCGGCGCCTGACAGCCGAGGACGCCCGAACGCCCGGCCACTCCGCAGCAGTGGCCGGGCGTTCGGCTGTCGTCAGAACGGCCAGTCGGCGCGTGAACCCGCCTCGAGCAGCGGGATCATGGTGAATGCCGCGTCGGTGAGCCCACCGAAGGTGTGCCGGCGCGCCACGCCGCTGGTGGCGTGGCCGCGCCGATAGCCGGCCAGGTTCCACGTGTACAGCGGCACCCGGGCGGGCACGGCCCCGCCGACATCGCCGCCGTGCGCCTGCTCGTCGGTGAGGATCACGACCCGGTCGTGGCCGGCGAGGTGCGTGTGCACCGCACCCGCGGTGTCGGTCCCGGCGCCGATGAAGAACCCACCGGACTTCCACCGCTCCACCGCGCGCAGCAGGGGCTCGGACCGCCGCAGGTCGAACACCAGGCTGGACGGGTACCGCCGGCCCTGCCAGTGCCCGGCCGCGGAGAACGAGACCACGGTCGCGTCCGCGCAGCGGGCACCGAGCGCCAGCCCGAACACCGCCGCCGCATCCCAGCGCCGCAGCGTGCCGTCCTTGCTGAACACCGCGTCCATCGACCCCGAGGTGTCGACCAGGATCAGCGTGCGGCCCGGCAGCGCGGGAACGTTCGTCAGCGCGTGCTGCAGCGCCTGTTCCAGGGCGTGACCCCAGCGCAGCGACGACACCGCCCGGTACGCCGACAGGAACCGCATCGGCAGCTGCCGCGACCGGGCGATCCACGCCGGGGAGCTCAGCTTCGCGGCGACCGTCGCGGCCACCTCGTCGCGCACGCCGGCCTCGTCGAAGTTGCGCAGGTTGCGGAGCAGGGCCATGGCACCCATGGACGGGATCAGCGCCTCCCATACCCGCGCGTCCAGCGGGCCCTGCAGCCAGCCGGCCACCGACTCCCAGGTCATGGCCGCGGTACGCAGGGTGTCGCGGGCCCGCTCGGGGTCGTCGAAGAGGGCGCGCCGCTGTGCGACCGGCACCGCGAGCAGTGCGGCCCGGGCGCGCAGCGTGGCCAGTTCGGCGGGAATCTCGTTGTCCCGCTGGTGCCGTCGATCCAGGGCGTGGGTGAACAGCGCGCCCTGCCACGGCCGGTCGGCGGTGGGTGCGGGGTGCGTCAGGTCCAGGACGTCGCCGAATCGCACAGCGTGCGCGGCGGAGTCCCACTTGACCAGCGCGTGCTCGTCGTAGAGGCGGCCCACCGCGTCGGCGATGCCGCGCTTCACCGGCTTCGGCACCGCGCGACCGTGGGTGGCGAGCCAGTAGGCGAGCAGCTCACCGGGCTCGTCGGCGCGCTGCAGCACGGAGGAGACGACCTGGCGCGACATTCCGGACTCGCCGGCGTCGAGCCGCGCCCACGCGAATTCGGCGGCGCCCACGAGCGCCGCGGTCCGCAGGTTGGCGGTGGTGCGCAGCCAGCGCAGGAAGCGCGCGGTCCACTCCGGGTCGGTGCGGGTCGCGGTGTGGACGAGGGCGGCGTAGCGCTGGTCGCGGTCGCCGCCGGACTCGTAGAAGGTGTGCTCGCCGACCAGGTTGGTGACGGCCAGCAGGAACAATTCGCTCTGTGGCGTGCGCTCGTAGCCGGGCGCACCCTCGTGGGTGCGCCCGGACGGTCGCCGGCCGGAGACCACCGCGGAGGTGGCGGCGGTACGCACGCGTGCGGAATTGAACTTGCTCATGACCTTTCCCCCGTATCGAGAATTGTTGCCCCCAAACCATTTCGGCATGCGGTCGTGGAAATCATCGCGGGCGCGCGAGGGGTCGCGCCCGCGATGAAGCGGAGGCACCCGAGATCGAAGCGGCGACGGTACGGTGCTGCTCTGGCCGCTGAGCTACCGGGCCTGGGAGCCCGGGCGGGATTCGAACCCGCGACCTGCCCATTAGGAGTGGAAGTAACCGTTGCCTGCGCACCGGGTGCGAGGAAGACGATACGTGGGCCCCGGAGCCGGACGCATCCGAATTATTTTGTGCCGGAGCGTGGTTCGCTGACCGGGCGCCCGGCGGTCAGAACGGGCGCCCGTGATAGCGGTGGCGGCAGATCTCGCACGAGCAGTCGAAGTAGCCCACGTCGGCGCTGCCGTGGGCGCCGCGGCGCTCGGCGTCCTCCAGGTCCGCGAACCACGGGCGGTGGGACGGTGTGGGCCGCTCGGGCGTTTCGGTGCTCATCCCTTCGAAATACCCTTTCGACACAGCCTTTTCGATCACGGTTGCGGCACACCTGGGCCGCAGTGTGGCGCGGCGGCCCCGACCTCCCAGGATTCCCGGGACCGGCGGCCGTAGATTCGTCCCCGACGCAAAGGAGTTCGGGTGCGCAGTCGAAGCGTGTTCTCGCTGGTCACGGTCGTCCTGGTCGCCGCGGTGGCGGCCGGGTGTTCGGACGTGCCCGTGGTGACCCCGGTCCACCGGGATCCCATGACGCCGCCGATGGGGTGGAACTCGTGGAACTCCGGGATCGCGCTCACCGAGCAGAACGTCGAGCAGACCGCCGACGCCATGGTCGCGTCCGGCATGCGAGACGCCGGCTACCGCTATGTGAACCTCGACGCCGGCTGGGCCGCACCGCGCCGCGACGCCGCCGGGAACCTCACGGCCGATCCGCGCCGGTTCCCACACGGGATCGCGGCGCTGGCGGCGTACGTGCACGAGCGCGGGCTACGTCTCGGGCTGTATTCCAGTCCGTACAACCAGGTCTGCGGGCAGGATCCGGGTACCGCCGGCGCCGGGCACGAGGACGCCGACGCGCGCACCTTCGCGTCCTGGGGTGTCGACTACCTCAAATACGACTGGTGCAGCACCGACGCCGACTACGGGCACAAGGTGCGCGATTTCACCGCCATGCGAGATGCCTTGCGCCGCACCGGCCGTCAGATCGTCTACAGCATCAATCCCAACAGCTCCGCCGAGCCGACCGCGGGCATCGATCACGACTGGACCGCGGTAGCCGATCTCAGCCGCAATACCGGCGATCTGATTCCGGTCTGGCACAACAGCTCTCCGAACACCGCCGCCGCCGGCTTCCCTTCGAGTGTATTTCTCGGTGTCATCGATCAATTCGCGAAGGCGGGCCGAATCGCCCAGCGCAGCAGTCCTACTCACATCAACGATCCGGACATGACGGTGGTGGGCCTGCCGTTCACCGACTTCTTCGCCGTCCACCTGGCCGGGGTGGCCGACGCCGCGCCCGAGCAGCTCACGCAGACGGCCGCGGCGCGAACGCTCCCACCGGATCTGCGTGCGCTACTGGCGGATCCGCGCGCCGCGCTCACCCCGGACGAGGAGCGCGCGCACTTCTCGCTGTGGGCGATGCTCGCCGCACCGCTCATCGCCGGCAACGACCTCCGCACGATGTCGCCGGACACCCGTGCCGTGCTGACCAATGCCGATGTCGTTGCCGTCGACCAGGATCCGCTGGTCGTCCAGGCGACGCCGCTCGCCGGCGACGACCGCGTGCTGGTGAAGAAGCTCGCGGACGGATCCCTGGCCGTCGCCCTGCTCAACCGCGATGCGGCCCCGGCGGATCTGGGCACCACGATCGCCGCCCTGGGCCTGCCCGGCGCCCGAACCTATACCGTGCGCGACCTGTGGACCCACGACTCGGTGACCACCGCGGACCGGATCGATGCGCCCGCGGTTCCCGCGCACGGGGTGCGGCTGTTGCGGATCACGGCATCGTGAACGTGTCCGGCGAGCGGGGCACGGTGTTCCACCGCGCGAGCATCTGCGGGTTTCCGCTGGTCGTGCGGGTCGCCGGTCGTGAACCAGCCACTGGGTGAACCGGATTCGCCGCCGGCCCCGGTACCCGAAATCGGCCGGTTGTTTTCGTAGTCCGGCACAGTTATTCGCGAAATTCCTGTGAATCGGTCCGAAACGCGGCATTCTCTGAGTCGGAATCACTGTTACGAGGAGTTGCATGTCCGGACCGAATGACGTCGCCGCGCGCCTGTCGTCGAAGGTTACCGCGCTGCAGCATCTTCCCCAGGATCAGGCGCGGGACCTGGTCGCCCTGCTCGTGGCGGCCCACGATTACGAGACCGAGACCCTCGGTCAGGCGATCGATACCGTGCTCGACAGTCTGCCGCGTCCGGTGCGCGCGGTGACCCGGAAGATCATGTTCGGCGGCCGATGACCGAGTTGAGCAGCCAGGCGCAGTTGGCGCTGCTGGCCCGCACCCTGCACGTGCGCCCCGACCGCCTGCGGCATCTGCTGCACCTGGGCACCGACCGCCTGCACGAGTTGCAGAAACAGGTGTCCGAGGCGCTGTTCGACGAGCACAAGAAGACGTTCCGCCGGTTCAGCGCGATCGTGCCGTATGTGCCGCTGTCGCTGACGATCCCGATGTTGCAGCGGGTGGTGCCGCCGGTCGCGTTCGGGCGGGCAGCGGGTGCGCTCGCCATCGATCACCCGGAGACCGCGGCTCGCGTGATCCCCATGCTCGACCCGGGATACATGTCCGAATGCCTGCGCTACATCGATCTGCGGTCCGTCGAGCGGCTCACCGAGCTGGCGCCGGTCGGTTCCACCATCGACGTGGTGAACGAGATCATGCGCCGCGGTGACTATCTCACCGGCGGGCCGCTGCTGGGTTGCCTCACCCCGCCGGTGATCGCCGCCATCGAGGCGCAGGTGCACGACGATGTCGGCCTGATCTATTCGGCGGCCTACTCCTACGGCGAGGACATGCTCAGTGCCGTGGTGCGGCAGCTGCTCGACGGCCCGCACCGGCGGATCCCGCGCATGGTGCACACCGTGCTCGCGGGCCCGCCCGCGCTGCAACGTGCCGCGCTGTCGCTGATCTCGCGCTGCGCGGTGGACGTGAATCGCCGGATGGCCGACATCCTGCTCGGCGGCGGGCAGCACGAAGCGGTGGCCGGTCTGGTCCGCAATGCCGTCGCCACCGGTTCGGTGCCCGAATTGCTCTCGGTGGCAGGACATCTCACGCCGGTCGGGTTGTGGACGCTGGTGGGCAATCCGGTGTTCGCCGAGCCGGAGGTGGTGGCCGGGCTGATCGCGCCGCTGGACGGGAGCCTGCCGGTGGGTGCGTGGCGTGGGCTGTTCACGGTGCTGTCGCGGATGGACGAAGGGATCCGCGGCACGGTCGGCGACGCGCTGGCCGCGCTCGACGACGCCACGGTCGCGGAACTACCGGCCCACGCCACCGAAACCGCTTGCTGGCCGGGGCTGCTCGACCTGATCGCGGCATCCGGGCCGGACGCGCAGCACCGATTCGGTGTCGTCTGGGCGAGCCTGGGCCCCGAACGCCGGGCACATCTGCACCGCTGCATCGCCGAACACAACTACGACACCCGACTCGCGGAGATCACCGCCATGGTGGCCCCGGTCGAGGTCGAGGAGCTGTTCTTCCAGCGGCGCCGCATGCAGCGGCACCGCTGGGGGTGAATCCGCGAATCAGGTTCGGGCGCCGGGGTTTTCCGGCACCCGGAGGCGGTCGAGCGGGTTGAGCGCGATCACGCCCGCCATCCCGCCGGTCCACAGCACCGAAGCGGTCGAGCGGGGCCGCACCCGGCGCTCGTGCCGCATCATGGTGGCGAACTCCCGGTTGAAGCCGGCGCGCGAATATTCGCCGACCACAAGCCTTTCGAACGCCTCGGGCAACGTGCCGTAGCGGGTGCCGGCCACGTCGAAGTGCGCGGCGTCGTGCAGCAGCGCGGCCTCGGGGCCGTGCCGTTTCGGGGTCGCCGGGTCCATGTGGCGAGCGATGGCGGTGGCCACCGTCTCGGCGCGGGCCTCGGTGTCGCGGTCCGCCACGAAGTTTCGAGCCTGCCGGGCGCCGAGAACGGCGAAGCAGCCGGCGTGCGGATCGGCGGGCGCGCCCAGGGCCACGTCGTGCAGTGCGCACGCGACGAACAGTGCCTCGGGATCCGGGCTCAGCCCGTCGACGGCGCCGAAGGCCATCGCCCACTGCCAGCAGCGCAGGCTGTGCGCGAAGGTGGCCGGGGACAAGGTCTCCCGGGCTTCGGTGAGCGCGTCGGTGGCCAGCCGTGAGTCGGGCAGGCCGAACAGTGTTGCGGGGGAACTCTTTCCGGGGCGCCGGAGCAGACGGGCGGGCAGGTCCACCGCGGTCAGCGCGCCCGCCGTCAGGGCGACGCGCAGTATCCCGGCGATACCGAGTTCTCCAGATTTCATCGGCCGATCCTCGCACGGGGAAGCCACGGAACCCGGCTGCCGCGCGCCGGCGCCCGGCCGCTTGCACCGAAGGTGACGGGGCCGGGGATCACCTGTCGGGCAGCCGGACCCCTGAGCACGGCCACGGTCGGGGTCACTTCCCCGCGCGGATGATCTCCTCGATATTACGCTCGGCGATCGCCGCGATGGTCAGCGCTGGGTTGACCAGTCCGGCGCTGCCGGGCAGGCCCGCGCCGTCGGTCACATACAGGCCCGGATGCCCGATGACCCGCCCGTAGCCGTCGGTGGCCTGGCCCAGGACCGCGCCGCCGAGCGGGTGCGCGGTGAACCAGGCGTTCGCGTCCAGGCCGGCGATCGAGTAGTCGAGCAGGGCGCCTGCCGCATCGGCGATCTTGCTGTCGACCGCGCGGGCGGCCGCGATCACGGCATCCTGGGCTTGCTTCGGCCACGTCAGGGTGATGGTGTCACGCTCGGCGTCGTAGCCGAAGCGGCCCCGGGTGGTGTCGCGCACAATCGCCAGCGAGGCGACTATTCCGAGGTCCAGGCCGAAATTGCCGGGCACATACCAGTTCTCGAGGGTCAGCGGGGTGCCGGTGGTGTCGGTGATGTGGCCGGCGCTGGGCACACCGAACCCGGTGCAGGCCAGTTCCGATTCGCCGCGGGCCAGCACCACGTCACCGTTGGTGCCCCAGCCGTCGCCGATGTGCTCGTTGAGGTTGGGCAGCGCGCCGGTGGCCTGGGCGCGGACCAGCAGTTCGGTGGTGCCGATCGAGCCGGCGCCGAGGAACAGCCGGTCGCAGGTGAGGGTGCGGGTGGCCAGGACGGTGCCGCTGGGGTCGAGCTTCGCGACGGTGACCACATAGGTCCCGTTGGGGTCCTGCTGGATCGAATTCACCTGGTGGCCGGGATAGATCGCGGTGTTGCCGGTGTCTTCGGCGTAGCGCAGGTAGTTCTGTGTGAGGTCGAACTTGGCGCCGTTGGAGTTGCCGAGGTTGCTGCGACCGATGGTGGCTGATTTCTGTACGGCACCGGCCAATTCGGCCCGGAGGATGTCCCAGTTGAACCCGGAGTCGCTGGGGGTCGGTTCGTATCCGGCCTTGCGTATCTGGGCATCCCATTGCCGCGAGTGGGTGAACGGGGCGGAGCCGTACACGTCGGCAGGCATCGGGCTGAGCCGCAGCATGTTTCGCACGCGCGGGTAGTAGGTGGTGTCGAGTTCGGTGTAGTCGACCGAGCCGCCGAACATGTCGTCGAACCAGCGTCGTTCGGGGGCGATCATGCAGCCGGTGTAGACGATCGAACCGCCGCCGACCGCGGCGCCCCGCCATACCTGGATGCCGCCGAAGTCTGTGGTGTCCAGCACACCGCCGAAGTAATCGCACGGTGCGGTGACTTTGGACACGGTGGTGAACGAGGTGCGGTGCCAGTAGCCGCGGCCGTCGGGCAGATCGTCACTGCAGAACACGTCGCGCCACGGATCGGTGGGCCAGCGGGATCCGCGCTCCAGCACGGTGTTCGCCACGCCCGCCTGGGACAGGCGCAGCGCGGTCACCGCGGCACCGAAACCGGAGCCGATGATGATCACGGGCGAGTGTTCCGGCGGGTCCGGTAGCGGCGCAAAAATTTCCGGCACCCAGTCACGAATCTGACTCACATCGGCGACGGCGGGGTCTGTGCCCCACACCGTATCCGCTGTGCCGAGGGCGGCCGCAGCACCGGCGGCTTTGAGAAAGGCGCGTCTGTGCACCCGAGTCTCCAATATCCGGTACGAATTTGCGGAAGAATATCTCGAAGTGGGTCTATGTGTGGGTGCGCCGCGCAGGAGCGATCCGACCATACGCGTGGAATCGGCCACCAGCTTCCTCGGGCGCCGGGAACTGGTATCGGCGGACAAGGCGCGGCGGGAACTGGGGATCACGGTGCGCCCGGTCGAGGACACGCGGTACGACACCATGGACCTTCTGGCTGTCAGCGCCTGTGCGGGCGGGCTGCTTCTATGCGTGTTGCGAGTTCGACCAGATCCGCGGCTGGGCCGGTAGGGGGAGTGCGGCGGTCCCAGATCGCGCGGAACTTCCTGGTCAGCGTGAACCCTTCCGCCAGACGGACTTCGCGCAATGTTCCGGAGCGCAGTTCGTGCGCCACGATCAGGCGGCTGATCACGGCCGGGGCGGTGCCGCTGCGGGCGGTGGTGAGAATGGCTGCGGCCGAACCTAGTTCGGCGGCAGGCGGGGCGGGGGTGGCGTGCAGTTCGAGGGTCTCCCAGACGGTGTCGCGGGTGCCGGAGCCCTTCTCCCGCCACAGCAGCGGGGTGTCCGCGAGTTCGCGTGGGGTGAGGGCGCGCCGGCGCGTGGCCCACGGGTGCTCGGGTGCGACGACAACCACGAGTTCGTCGGCGGCGAGCACCTTGCTGCCCAGCCCGGTCGGCGACTGCGGGCCCTCGACGAAACCGAGTTCCGCCTCCCGCGCGCGGACCGCGGCGGTCACCTGACGGGAGTTCGCCACGTCCAGGACCACCGCCAGCTCCGGGCGGATCTTGCGCAGCGCGGTCAGCCAGTGCGGAATGCGGTGGTCGGCAATGGTTGTCGAGGCCAGTACCCGCAGGCTCGGCCTAGCCGCGCGCCGCAAGGCCGCGACCGCGTCCATCAGTTCCGCCGCCGCGTTCAGCACCGGGCGCGCGAGATCGACCACCGTCTGTCCGGTATCGGTCAGCACCGACCCGGTCGGCCCGCGGTCGAGCAGCCGCAGGTCCAGCCGCCGTTCCAGCGCGCTGATCCGCATGCTGGCCGCCGGCTGGCTGATGCCGTGCCGGCGTGCGGCCGCACCCAGACTGCCCAGCTCCGCAACCGAAACCAGCAGGTCGAGCACCTCCGGATCGGGCGTATGCGGCGGAATGATCATAAGGGCAGCTTATGACGTGATCGCCACCCGACCGCTACCCGCCGCCGCGTCCCGGCGCGAGGATCGAGGTGTTCGCACAACGCGAGAACAGTGGAGGAGCACGCCATGACCTACGTGATCGGTGCCGCCTGCGTGGACGTCCTGGACAAGGCCTGCATCGAGGAGTGCCCGGTCGACTGCATCTTCGTCGGGGACCGCATGACCTACATCCAGCCCGACGAATGCACCGACTGCGGCGCGTGTGAGCCGGTCTGCCCGGTCGAGGCGATCTCCTACGAGGACGACCTTCCCCCGGGCGACGAACAGTTCGCGGTCGAGAACGCCCGCTTCTTCACCGAGATCCTCCCCGGCCGCACCACCCCACTGGGCCAACCCGGTGGTGCCACGTCGATCGGAATCGTAGGAGTGGACACCGAATTCGTCCGCAACTACCAGCCCTGAGCGGAGACCGACGCGAGGCCAGCGAAAGCGGTAGCGGGCAGGCGAATACGCCCACCCCCTACCGGCTCGTCGGAACCCGCCCTAGTGGCCGGGCCAGATGTCGTTCACCGTCCACGAATACGTGTCGTTCGCGGTCAGGGGCCGCAGGCCCAGTGCGGTGTCGATCGTGCGGAGCAGGCCGTACTGGTTGGTGCGCTGCGAGCTGGTGTAGTTGGTCTTCACCGTGTTCTGCGAGCCGAGCATGATGGTCGGCACCCGGTTCGGATACAGCGGGCCGAACGCCTTCACATTGCCCTCGTCCCAGGTCAGGATGAGCAGCGAGCGCTGCGTCTTCCACGCGGGGGAGTTGAAGATCGTGGGCAGGGTGGTGCTGAGCCAGCTGTCGCCGGAAGCGACGCCGCAACCCTCCATGTTGTGGCACTCGTTGGCGGCGAACCACACGAAATTCGGTGTGGTGGATGCGGATTGGAGGTCAGTCGACATCTGGGTGAGCGGCTGCAGGTGTGCGGCGCAGTACGCCTGGTCGGACCGCATGTTCTTGAAGTACGCGAACGGCAGGTCGTCGGGGTAGTACTGGCCGTGCGAGGTCAGGTCGCAGTTGCCGCTCGCGTCCTCGGCATAGCCCTTCCAGGTCTTGCCGGCCGCGTCGACACTGTTGCCGATGTGCGGTGCGTCGATGACGGTCGATCCCACGCTGTTGTCGACCAGCCCGTACAGCCCGCCCGCGGCCAGCGCCACATAGTTCGGGTCGCTGGGGTGTGTGGTGCCGTAGGACTGGCTCAGCGTCGAACCCTGCGAGCGCAGGCTGTTGATGTAGGGGGCCGCGGAGTTGCCGATGATGCCCGCGGCGCCGTCGTAGTCCTGGTTCTCCATGTACACCACGAAGACGTGGTCGTAGCCGGGCACGTAGCTGGTGGACTGGCTCAGCGACCGGGCGGCCATGGGCGTGCCGATAGTGAGCGAGATGTTGTCGGCGTAGCCGTCGGTGGTGTCGCCGTCGGTCCAGATGAAGTTCAGCGAAACCCGGGCGGTGCGTGTGCCTTTCGGAATGTTGCCGGTGGTGTCGCGGTACAGCAGCCCGGTCTGGAACCCGCGGTCGAAGCTGTTCACCGGGGTGATCGAGGCCGAACCGAGCTGGGTGCCGGCGGAATTCAGGAACGCCACGGACAGGCCGACCCGGTCGAGTTGCGCGCCGTACCCGCCCAGCCAGCCGCTGAGGTCGTAGCTGATGCCGCCCTGGTCGATGGCCGCGCCGGCCGCCGAGATGTCGATGGTCTGATCCAGCTCGGAGTTGCCGGTGCCGCCGCCGGTGAAGAACTTCTGGCCTCGGTTCGACGGGCCGGGCGACGACGAACTCGGCCAGCCGGACTGTCCGTAGCAGACGGCATTCGGTTCGCCGTTGCCGATGTTCCAGCCCGGCAACGTCATTCCGTCGAGGCCCTTCGGCGAGCACTGGACCACCGATTCGGCGTCGCCGTCGACGACGAGGTTGGGGCTGGTGGTGGCCGCATGGCCGAGGGCCGGGGTGACGGCGGTGCCGCCGAGGGCGATCAGGGCCGCCGCGGACAGAGTGGTGAAGGCCCGGTTGCGTAAATCGCGAATAGTGCTTCGTTGCATAAGTGTTCCTTTTCGATCGGGCGGCAATTCGAACACATCAGACCGACCCCGGGTGTCGAGTTGGTCATATGTCCATGACCGAAAGGTGTCATCGGCGTGCCGGATCGGGGCCGACACTCGCGACGTGGTCCTCGCGGCGCCGCCCCCGCGCACCCCGGGCGGTGATCGCGCCGGTCCGGACTGGGTGCAGCAAACCTGTGGCAGACTCGTCGGCGGTACTCACACCTGGTCCTCGACGAAGGGAACAGCGATGTACGACCTGACCGGCAAAACGATCCTGATCACCGGTGCGGCCCGCGGGATCGGGGCGGCCGCGGCCCGCCAGGCGGTCGAAGCCGGTGCCAACGTCGTGATCGCCGACGTGCTCGAGGACGAAGGGCGCGGTACCGCACAGGAATTGGGTGCCAAAGCCGTCTTCCAGCCGCTCGACGTCACGTCCGAGACCGAGTGGGCCGCCGCGTTGCAGGCGACGCTGGACGCGTTCGGGTCGGTGTCCGGGCTGGTCAACAACGCCGGCATCTCCACCGGCGAACTGCTGGCAGACGAGAGCCTGGCCCATTTCCGCAAGGTGCTCGACATCAACCTCGTCGGCGTGTTCCTGGGGATGCGGACCTTCATCCCGGCGCTGCGCGCCCGCGGCGGCGGTTCGATCGTGAACATCTCCTCCGCCGCCGGCCTCATGGGCCTGGCCCTGACCGGCAGCTACGGCGCCACCAAATGGGCGGTGCGCGGCATGTCCAAGGTGGCGGCCATCGAGAACGGCACCGACCGCATCCGGGTCAACTCCGTCCACCCCGGCATGACCTACACCCCGATGACCGCCCAGGTAGGCATCCAGCAAGGCGAGGGCGGCTACCCCAACACGCCGATGGGCCGGGTCGGCGAGGCCGACGAGATCGCCACCGCCATCGCCTTCCTCCTCTCCGACGCCGCCTCCTACATCACCGGCGCGGAACTGGCCGTCGACGGCGGCTGGACCGCCGGGCCCACGGTGAAATACGTCATGGGCCAGTAGCTTCCCCCGGCCCGGGCCCTTCGCTCCGCCGAATTACGGACCGCCGCGACGCTGAGCATCGGCGGTTGCCCGGCTACCGGCCTTACAGCGACCCGAACTCCGCACCGCGGGGTGGCGTGCGAGAGTGGGCACGTGAACCGATTGGGCAGCGCGACCTCGCCGTACCTTCGTCAGCACGCGGACAATCCGGTGCACTGGCGGGAGTGGGACGCACAGGCACTGGCCGAGGCGGCCGAGCGCGGCGTGCCGATCCTGCTCTCCGTCGGATACGCGTCCTGTCACTGGTGTCATGTGATGGCCCACGAGTCGTTCGAGGACGAGGCCACCGCGGCGCTCATGAACGACAACTTCGTGTGTATCAAGGTCGACCGGGAGGAACGGCCCGACCTCGACGCGGTCTACATGAGCGCGACGGTCGCCATGACCGGGCAGGGCGGGTGGCCGATGACCTGCTTCCTCACTCCGGACGGCGCGCCCTTCTACTGCGGCACCTACTACCCGAAGGTCGCGCGCGGCGGCATGCCGTCGTTCACCCAGCTGCTGACCGCGGTCACCCAGACCTGGCAGCAGCGGCGCGGCGAGGTGGACGAGGCGGCGAGCCGGGTGGCCGGCGCGCTGCGCGAACAGAACGCGGGCATGCCGGACCACGACCTCGAGCTCAGCGCCGAGCTGCTCGGTCACACGGTCGCCGCGGTAATGCGGGATCTCGACCCGGTGCACGCGGGATTCGGTGGGGCACCGAAGTTTCCGCCGTCGGCACTGTTGGAGGGACTGCTGCGGCATCACGAGCGCACCGGCGACCCGGCCGCGTACGCGGCGGTGGCCGCCACCGCCGCGGCCATGGCGCGCGGCGGGATCTACGACCAGCTGCGCGGTGGTTTCGCCCGGTATTCGGTCGACAGTGCCTGGGTAGTACCGCATTTCGAGAAGATGCTGTACGACAACGCCCAATTGCTGCGGGTGTATGCACATCTCGCACGGGTCGGCGCGGGTTCGCCTCTGGCACTGCGGATCACCGAGGAAACGGTGCAGTTCCTGATCGACGATCTCGGCACCGATCACGGTGGCTTCGCCTCCGCCCTCGACGCCGACACCCACGTCGAGCCCGGTGCCCCCGGGGTCGAGGGCGCGACCTACGTGTTCACGCCCGCCGAGCTGACCGCCGAACTGGGTGTAGACGACGGTGCCTGGGCGGCAGCGGTTTTCGGCATCAGCGCGGCCGGGAACTTCGAGCACGGCACCTCGGTGCCGACCCTGGCGCCGGCCGCCGGGCAGTCCCCGGACGGCACCCCGGCCGAGCACGACCGGTTCGAGCGAATCCGGGACCGGTTGCGGCAGATTCGCGACCGCCGGCCGCAGCCCGATCGGGACGACAAGGTGGTGACCGCCTGGAACGGCATGGCTGTCACCGCCCTCGCGGAAGCCGGCGTAGCCCACAACCGCCCGGGCTGGGTGGAGGCCGCCGACCGGTGCGCCGCGTTCCTGTTGGCGCACCACGTGATCGGTGATCGCGTGGTGCGCGCGTCGCTCGGGGGCGTCGCCGGTTCCGCGGCCGGAATTCTGGAGGACTACGCCTGGCTGGCCACCGGTCTGCTCGCCCTGCATCAGGCCACCGGTGACACCGCCCGGCTGACACAGGCGCACCACATCCTCGACCTCGCGCTCACCCTGTTCGCCGACCCCGACCAGCCCGGCAACTGGTACGACACCGCCGCCGACGCCGAGACGCTGCTGGCCCGCCCGCGCGACCCGATCGACGGCGCAACCCCCAGCGGCGCTTCGTCGTTCGCCGAGGCGCTGCTGACCGCGGCCGCGCTGAGCGACCCCGCCCGCGCCACCGAGTACCGGGCTCACGCCGAAGCCACCCTGAGTCGCGGCGCCTTGATCCTGGCCCGCGCGTCGCGGTCGGCCGGGCAATGGCTGGCGGTCGCCGAAGCCGCGCTGGCCGGGCCGGTCCAGGTTGCCGTCGCGCTGCCCGAGCCGCAGCCGATCCGGCCGGGTGAGCGGGACGAAGCGAGCCGGGCCGGTGCCGAATTGATTTCCGCGGCACACCGATTCGCGCCCGGCGGGTCGGTCGTGCTGGCGGGTGTACCCGATTCGGCGCCGCTGCTCGCCGACCGCCCGACGGTGTTCGGTACTCCCGCGGCGTACGTGTGTCGAGGCGCGACCTGCGATCTGCCGGTCACCAGCGGGGAAGCGCTTCGGGGCGCACTGGTTCCGCGCGAGGTGTGAGCATCGTATGGTCACTGTGATTGCGCCGCAGGGGTTCCCGGGGTTCGAAACCGCCCACCCGCGCTGACCTGCGACTGTGCGCGGGGCGGTGTCGAAAACTGGGATCGGTAGGGGCGGTGGCGATCTCTAGGTTCGATCCGGGCTCCAGCCGGAGCCGACCGCTCGAAACCAAGGATCGACCATGACCATCTTCCCCTGCCTCGGCAGCGCCATCGCCACCCTCGGCTCGCTCAGCGGCTGCGTCACCGGCTCGGCCGGCGACTGCGGCAGTTCCACCGTCTCGGCCGCCGAGGCGCTGAGCGGCGGACCGCGCCGCGTGCTGCTGGACTGACCGCGGGCGCGGGTGACTCGGCAGCCGGCCGAGTCACCCGGCCGGGTCTACTCCCGCCAACCCCCGTAGGGGACGGTGATCAACTCCAGGAAGTGACCGGCGGGGTCCTTGAAGTAGACGCCGCGGCCGCCGTCGTTGTGGTTGATCGTATTCACGCCGCGCTGCTGCGGATCGGCCCAGTGCTCCAGCCGGTAGCGCTGGATCTTGGCGTACGCCGTGTCGAACTCGGCTTCCGAGATCAGGAACGCGTAGTGCTGCGGCTGTATCTCGGTGATATTCGGTGGCACGTTCGCGAAGTCGAAGGTGACTCCGTTGGCGGTGCGGACCGGAATGAACGGGCCCCATGGGGTTCCCGTTTCCGAGCCGAGAATGTCGGCCCAGAATTCGGCGGATACCCGATTGTCGTGGCATCCCACGATGGTGTGATCGAACTGTACGGACAAGGGAATTCTCCTTGTGTCGTGACGGTCCCGACCCTGGGCACGGTACAAGGCGGCCGACAGGAGCACCGTCACGGTCGTCGAGGCTAGCGCATCCCACCACCGCACCCAAACCGCTAGCGCGCCGGGTCGTCGAGGTTCCGTCGCACGACCCGCCGCCGATCCGGCTCCCCGTCCAGCATCCGCAGCCCCTCGTCCAGCGCGGCACGCACCCGCAACTCCGCCGCCCACCACTTTGCCGACCGCGCCGGCAACCCCCGCGACCGGTACCGATTCATGATCTCCACGTGGTCCGGCAGCCGCACGAACCGCCCCAACCCCGCATCGTCCGCCCACACCGACAGCGACCCCACCCGCCGCCGCCCCGGCTGCACATACGTCAAAACCCCCACCGCACAGTCGATTTCGATCAACTGATCCCCCAACCGCTCCGCTGCCCGCCAGATGTCCCCGACATCCCCCAGATGCGCGGGCGTGAACTGGGTGACGCTGAACATGAACGGCCCCACCGCCCCCGCCGCCGGCCCGGCCTTCCATGGACTACAGACCACGAGATCCCGCAGCACGAACCCCGAAGCCCGATGCTGCACCCAGATCCCGCGAAGTGCGCGAGTGGCTGCTGTGGCATGCATGCGAGCCCGCGCTGCCCTATTGATAATCATCTGCTTATCGTCTACCTGAGATGACTATATGTCAAAGCGTATCTTTGACTCGCTGATGGAGTCCTCTACTACTTGGCGCTCGCGCACTCCGGAGACCCCGCGGCAGGCGTCACGAGGCTCGGCCGCTGTTATCCGCGCGCGGCCGAGGGGAGAGGAGCGGCAGAATGGGCTGATGTTCCCCACTGATCACCTGGTCGCGGCCGACCCCATTCCCGGTGTGATTCCGACTCCGCTGGGCACCGTCGAGTTCTCTGTCGTCGTGGGGGAGGACGTGCTGCCGGCGGTGCCGAACCAGTTGTGGGCGCTGGCCGGGGGTGCGCACCTCTATCGGTGGATTCATCGCGGCGCGACCGTGGATCTGCTGTTGGGCAGTGTTGCCGCCACCCCGTGGGACGGTGACGAGGCCGTTCCGACCTGGGCCGCGGTCTGGCAGGTGTCCGCCGGTTCCGACGTGCCCGACCTCGTCGTCTCGGCCGAAATCGTCGGATTGCCCGCGGATGCGGCGGCGGGCCCGGATGCCGGTGAGTGTCTCGCGGCGGTCAGCGCCGAATCCGACGAGGTGCTGGTCTCGATCGGCGGGCCCGATACCGAACTGCTGTGGCTGCAGGCCGAGGACGGGCGGCTGCTGCCCGGCGACTGGGTGGAGGTGCTGCCGTCCGACGCGAGCGAGATCTCCGAATACGGTGTCCGCTACGAGGATCCGGCGGGCATCGCCTGGCACCTGCCCGGACTCGCTGCCGGAGAAGCGGTTCGGCTGTGCATCGGCACCGCCTGGAGTCCACGCGACGACGACCACCCGGCCGCCTGGTACGCGGTCGACCTGCCCCTCGACACCGCCTTCTCCCAGCTCATCGCCGACCCGGCCTGACCGTTCGGCGCGAAAACGTCGAAGGCCCCCGCCGCGGCGGGGGCCTTCGAGCGAGCGAACTCAGCCGAGCAGGCCCCAGTCCTCGAGCCCCTCGTACAGCGGGAAGCTCTGGGCGAGCTTCGACACCCGGCCGCGCAGGGCCTCGATGTCGCCGCCGGCCAGGGCGGAGGCGATGATGTCGGCGACCTCGGTGAACTCGGCGTCACCGAAGCCACGGGTGGCCAGGGCGGCGGTGCCGATGCGCAGGCCGGAGGTGACCATCGGCGGGCGCGGGTCGAACGGGACGGCGTTGCGGTTGACGGTGATGCCGACCTCGTGCAGGAGGTCCTCGGCCTGCTGGCCGTCGAGCTCGGAGTTGCGCAGGTCGACCAGGACCAGGTGCACGTCGGTGCCGCCGGTCAGGACGGTGACGCCCTTGCCCGCGACATCGGCGCCGGTCAGGCGCTCGGCGAGGATCTTCGCGCCGGACAGGGTGCGGGCCTGCCGGTCCTTGAACTCGTCGGTGCCAGCGATCTTGAAGGCCGCGGCCTTGGCGGCGATGACGTGCATCAGCGGACCGCCCTGCTGGCCCGGGAACACCGCGCTGTTCAGCTTCTTGGCGAACTCCTGCTTGGCCAGGATCAGGCCGGAGCGGGGGCCACCGAGGGTCTTGTGCACAGTGGAGGACACGACGTGGGCGTGCGGCACCGGCGACGGGTGCAGGCCCGCGGCGACCAGACCGGCGAAGTGCGCCATGTCGACCCACAGGTAGGCGCCGACCTCGTCGGCGATCTCGCGGAACGCCGCGAAGTCCAGGTGCCGGGGGTAGGCCGACCAGCCGGCCACGATCACCTTCGGCTGGACCTCCTTGGCCTGCTTGCGCAGCGCGTCCATGTCGACCCGGTGGTCGTCCTTGGAGACGCCGTAGGCGTGCACCTCGTACAGCTTGCCGGAGAAGTTCAGGCGCATGCCGTGAGTGAGGTGACCACCGTGAGCCAGGTCCAGGCCGAGCAGCTTCTCGCCCGGGTTCATCAGCGCCATCAGCACGGCCGCGTTGGCCTGCGCGCCGGAATGCGGCTGCACATTGGCGAATTCGGCGCCGAACAGCGCCTTGACCCGCTCGCGCGCCAGCTCCTCCACGACGTCGACGGCCTCGCAACCGCCGTAGTAGCGGCGGCCGGGGTAGCCCTCGGCGTACTTGTTGGTCAGCACGCTGCCCTGCGCCTGCAGCACCGCGCGCGGGACGAAGTTCTCGGACGCGATCATCTCGAGGGTGTCGCGTTCACGGGCGAGCTCGCCCGCCATCGCGGCAGCCAGCTCGGGGTCGAGCTCGGCGAGGGACTGGTTGTTCACGGAGGCGGGGGAGGTCACGCAGGACATTCTAGGCGGGGCTGCCGCAGCGGCCGGAGGCGGTGGCATCGCCTGACCACGCGGGCCCGCGTCGGCGTCGAATGCGGCTCGGGACCGGCGGCGGTGGCCGAGCCCCCGGAATTGGGGTCTCGCGCGCGGAACCCGCCGGTGCGACGCTGGTCGCGGATCGTCAGATGCCCGGTCCGCCCCGGCGCCGGCCGCCCGAACCTCCGGTCGGCGCCGGGTACCTTCCTTTCCCTCTGGTGCATCGGCGCGGCGCACACCCTGCCCCGGGGTGTGTGCCGCGTCGTGCTTACGGCATGCGGCGGATCGCGCCCGGGGTCAGCGGTTCGTCCAGCAGCCGCCGGAATCGCTCGGATCGGTCGTCCGGGTCGGCCGCGCGGTCCAGCCAGCCACCGAGCAGCTTGTAGCCCTCGACATAGGTGCTGATGTAGGCGCGCCACAGCGGCGAGGACAGGAAGCGCAACTGCTGGCGGGCCCGCTCGGGAGTCGACAGCCCCCAGCGCTGCAGGAACTCCGCCACCTCCGTGCTGTCACGGCCGCGGTCGTGCAGCAGCAGCGCCGCGTCCTGCCGCACCCCGAGCAGCTGCGCCGATGCCGCCGAAAGCCGTTGTGCCCGTTCGCCGTCGAAGCGCAGGCCGAGGTCGGCGTAGATCTCCTGTGCCCACAGTCCCCAGTCCGGGCCCACGATGGACCGCAGCGCCAGGTCGGCCAGCCCCTCCGCCATCAGGCACTGCGGGGTGTTGACCAGGAACAGTGTCTGCTCGGCGTGCCCGGCCGCGACCAGCCCGGCCTCCTTGCGGCAGTGCTCGGTGTGGTGGCCCGGATACGACTCGTGCGCGATCAACGCCGGCAGATGCGCCAGGTGCTGTTTCAGGTCGGAGTTGATCGCCACTCGGGACCGGAAGTCGCCCAGGTAGTAGTTGAAGCCCGACCACGGTTTGTCGCCGACCACCTCGTAGTCGACCCGCTCCAGCTCGGGCAGCGGATACCGCTTGCGCACCAGCTCGCGTAGCGCGCCGGAGAAGGCGTCGACGCAGGCGCGCAACCGGTCCGGCGGGATCTCGTCGGCCTGCCGGTGCGCGGCCATCCGCTCCGCGAGCGACCCGGACCCGGGCAGCACCTCGCTCATGCGGCGGTGCGCGTCGCGATAGTCGTCCTCGTCTCCCGCGACGATGTCGACGTCGAAGTAGGCCCGGACCTCGTCGACGAAGGTGATCGCCTCGCCCGCGAACTTGCGGCCCGAGCATTCCAGCGCCCGCAGGTGCACGTCCAGGAACTCGGTCCGGTCGGCGGGCAGACCGGCGTCGGGCAGTTCCGCGCGCAGCGCCGCCGCGCGTTTCGCCAGCACCGCGGGTTCCGGCGCGGGAGCGTCCCGCACCTCGCGGCGCAGGGCCGGGTCGCCGGTGTAGGCGTCGACGAAGCCCTCTTCGAGGCGGTCGAAAGCCAGTCCCAGCCGCAGATAATCGGTCACGAGCGGATGCGCCTGCATGACAGCCGACGATAGCGCCCGCGTCCGGGCCGCGCCGCCGACGTCGGCGCGACGGCCGCTCGACGGCCTGGTCCCGCGCACCGGCGGGACTGTTACCCGCCGGTACTTCGCACCCGGTGTGAGTGGGGTGCTTGACGCAGAGGACAATTCGGCTATGCGAGGACTGTGGACCGGTACGAGCCCGGCCGGGGGCCCTGCTGAACAGCGGGAACATGCCGTGGGGGCGGCATCGGGGTGCACCGTGGCGAGCCGATCGGCGGCTGCCGTGGCGGCCCGATGGGGGTATGCCGCGGCGGGGTGTGCCTGAATGGCTCGATCCAGTGAAGCCAGCCCGTATGTGGAGTTCGATCGCAAACAGTGGCGCACACTGCGCAAGTCCACTCCGCTCGTGCTCACCGAAGAGGAACTGACCGGCCTGCGCGGCCTGGGGGAGCAGATCGACCTCGAGGAGGTCGCCGAGGTCTATCTGCCGCTGGCCCGGCTCATCCACCTGCAGGTCGCGGCCCGGCAGCGGTTGTTCGCCGCGACCGCCACCTTCCTGGGCGACAGTCATCCGGATCGCCAGGTGCCCTTCGTGATCGGCATCGCCGGCAGTGTGGCGGTCGGCAAGTCCACGACCGCCCGTGTGCTGCAAGCACTTCTGGCTCGCTGGGAGCACCACCCACGCGTGGATCTGGTCACCACCGACGGATTCCTGTACTCCACAGCGGAATTGACACGCCGCGGCATCATGCACCGCAAGGGATTCCCGGAGAGCTACGACCGGCGCAAGCTGCTGCGCTTCGTCACCGAGGTGAAATCCGGTGCGACCGAGGTGTGTGCGCCGGTGTACTCGCACCTGCGCTACGACATCGTGCCCGACGAGTTCCACTGTGTGCGCCAGCCCGACATCCTGGTCGTCGAGGGCCTGAACGTGCTGCAGACCGGGCCGCGGCTGATGGTGTCGGACCTGTTCGACTTCTCCATCTATGTCGACGCCCGCGTCGAGGACATCGAGAACTGGTATGTGCAGCGCTTTCTCACCATGCGCCGCACCGCCTTCGCGAATCCGGACTCGCACTTCCACAACTACGCGAAGCTGACCGACGAGGAAGCCACCGCGACCGCGCAGGAGATCTGGAACTCGACCAACCGCCCCAACCTGGTCGACAACATCCTGCCCACCCGCCCGCGCGCAACCCTGGTGCTGCGCAAGGACGCCGACCACACCATCAATCGAATCCGCTTGCGCAAGCTGTGAATCCGGATCGCCCGGCCTGAATTCGCGGGCGGCCCTAGATTCTCCAAGCCTGGTCCAGGCGTGCCGCCACGTCGATGTCGCGCAGTGCCGCGATGTGCGGTTGCCGGATCTCGCGCGCGATGTACCGGGCGATGAACCGGCGGATCTCGTGGTCGACGCTGGCCAGGATCCGCAGCAGCTGACCGCGGCGGGTCCCGGTGGTGACATTGATCCGCACGTCACCGGCCCGAGGCTCGGCGATGTCGATCAGGACCCGCAGCGGGGCCGCGGTGCGGACGGTCAGATGCAGGTGCACGGTGCCGTCGACCTCGAACCGATGCCGGTCCACGGCCAGATCGAGCAGCAGCACCACGTGCAGCGGGATCGCCATGTCGAAGGTGATCGGCTCGCCGAGATAGCGCCGCAGTTCCGGTTCGCCGAGGCGGGCGTTGGCCACCACCTTGGCGAGCCGGCCCGGGCCGACCCCGATCGGGCCCATATCGATGGTGGAGCCGGTCAGTTCGCCGAACGCCGCCGCGATCCGTTCGGACGAGGCCGCGTATTCCATGAAGAGGTGACCGAATTCGTCGTACCCGATCTCGGGCGTCCCGTCGTCCGAGGTCGTGTCCACGCTCGTGTCCTTCGTCAGACGCCGTAGCGCCGGTGCCGTGCGGCGTAATCCCGCAGAGCCCGCAGGAAATCCACGCGCCGGAACTCCGGCCAGTACGCCTCGGTGAACCAGATCTCGGAATAGGCACTCTGCCACAACAGGAATCCGGACAGCCGCTGTTCGCCGGAGGTGCGGATCACCAGATCCGGATCGGGCTGGCCGGAGGTGTAGAGGTGCTGCCCGATCGCGTCCACGGTGATCGCCTGCACGAGGTCCTCGCCGGTCTCGCCGCCGGCCAGTTCCTGGCGGACCAGCGACCGCACCGCGTCGGCGATCTCCTGCCGCCCGCCGTAGCCGATGGCGACGTTGACGTGAACTCCGTTGCGGCCCTCGGTTTCTCCCACGGCCTTCTCGAGTCGGCGCGCGACCTCCTCGGGCAGGCCGTCGAGCGAGCCGACGATCCGGACACTCCAGTGCTTCTCCGGGGCGGAGAGTTCCTCGACCACGTCGGTGATCACCTCGAACAGGGTGTCCAGTTCGTCGCGGCCGCGGTTGAGGTTCTCGGTGGAGAGCAGGTACACCGTCACCATCTCGATGCCTTCGGCCTCGCACCAGGCGACCAGCTCGGCGATCTTGAGCGCGCCGACTCGGTGTCCGTGGGTGACGTCGGTGAAGCCGTTCTCCCGTGCCCAGCGTCGATTGCCGTCACACACGACGGCGACATGTCGCGGATGCTGTTTGCCGGCCAGCTGCTGCGACAGCCGTGCCTCGTAGATGCGATAGGGCAGTCCCCGCATCCGACCTGCAAGCCTCACGACTGACCACCCTACCGCGCACCACCGGGTGCGGATGAGTGACCGCCCAGGCTCGAGGGAACCGTCTGTGTCGTCCGCCACACTCGCGCTGGTCATTCGACCGGTAACCGGGGCGAAGCACTCGAACCGCGCTGCAGGCTGTACGACAGTGACCCGGTTGGGCTCTATGCTGGCGGATCGTGCTCTCCGATTCACCCCGCTCCGACGCGATCAGCAAGCTGATCCTCTGGGCGCTGCGTTCACGCTGGGGTCTGGCGGCGGCACTGATGGCCTGCAATCTGGGCGGGCTGGGCCTGATCTGCGTCGGACTCTACGTGGGCGGCCTACTGGAACGGCTGGGCCCGAACCCGTGGCACGTCATCGCGCTCGCCGCCATCTATCCGGTGTGCGGCGCGCTGACCGGGGTCGCCTTGGCATTGCGCGATCGGCGGCTGCGGTTCAGCTGGCTGGCGGAGAACCGGTTCCCGACCGCGGCCGAGGCGCATCGGCTGCTGAACATGCCGGTGGTCGTGTCGGCGCGCGCGCTGGCGCTGTGGCTGCCGGGCACGATCATCTGTTCGGCCGTCCTGCTGCACGCGATGGACGGCGGCCGGTCCACGCCGGCGCTGCCGCTGCTGCTCGTGCTGGGCGCGTTCGAGGCTTCGGGGCTGACCTTTCTCATGGTGGACCGCGGTCTGGGCCCGGTGATCCCGGCGGTGGCGGAGGTGCTCGGCGGCACCATGCACTGGAGTTCCACTGTCCGGGTGCGGATCGTGATCACCTGGATCGTGTCGGGCGCGATCCCGCTGCTGATGCTGATCGCGGTGCTCGCCGATCCCGGCTCGGATCCGGCGGTCCGGGTACACACCGGCATCTTCGTGGCCCTGGTGGGTCTGTTCGCCGGCACGCTGGCGACGGTGGCCTTGGCGCTGGCGGTGGCCGCGCCGCTGGGCCTGCTGCGGCGCGCGGTAGACCGGATCGCGTCCGGCGACCTGGACGTCCGGGTGCCGGTCGGCAGCGCCAGCGAGATCGGCCGGCTGGAGCATTCGGTCAACGAGCTGGCCTCGAACCTGGCCGAGCGGGAACACATGCGCGAGGTCTTCGACCGGCACGTGGGTCCCGAGGTCGCCGAGCGCGCACTGTCCGGTGGTGAGGACCTGACCGGCGACGTGCGGATCGTGACCGCGCTGTTCGTCGACGTGGTCGGGTCGGTGGCCCTGTCGACCGGGCTGACTCCGCGCGAGTTCGTGGCGAAGCTGAACCGGCTGCTGTCGATCGTGGTCGCGGCCACCGAGGACAACGGCGGCCTGGTCAACAAGTTCGAGGGCGATGCCGCACTGTGCATCTTCGGTGCCCCACTCGCGTTGCGCGACAACGCGACTCCCGCCCTGCGGGCGGCCCGCCGGATCCGCGACGAGGTGCTGGCCGCCGGTGAACTCGATATCGGGATCGGCCTGGCGCGCGGTTCGGTGTTCGCGGGTGACGTCGGCACCGACACCCGCCTGGAGTTCACCGTGATCGGGGACGCGGTCAACGAGGCGGCGCGGCTGACCGCGGAGGCCAAGCGCACTCCGCGCCGGCTGCTGGTCAGTGCGGCCGTCATCGCCGCCGCCACCGCCGGGGAGCGGGAGTCGTGGCGGCCCTACCGCAAGATTCGGCTGCGTGGCCGCACCGAGGCGACCGCGACCTGGACCGACCTGGAACCCCGCCGCACCCGCCGCTCCGACCAGCCGGCCGTCACGGTCGACGCCGGCTGAGCGCGTCGGGGCCGGAGGCGGTAGCGGAGCGTGGCCACGCCGGCCCAGCGCTCAGCTGTGCTCGCCGAGGTAGCGCAGATACATCGGCCGCAGGACCTCCGCGACGTTTCCGTCGCCGGCGTGCACGTAGTCGTGCAGGATCGGCACCACGTATTTGATGTCGGCTTCGCTCTCGCCGAGGTTGCCGGCCGCGGCCTGGGCGGCGGGAATCGACTCCAGCAGCCGCCACAGGAAGCGGATATCGCCGTGTGTGACCGCGTATTTGACGGCGCGATCGTGCAGTTCCTTCGACGACAACCGGTCCAGCTGAACTTCATCGGCCATGAACCGACTGTAGCGGGCGCGCGGTCGGCGCGGCGGTGGCCGGGGCAGGCGGCTGGTCGGCGTTTCGTCCGGTTCGGTCGATGCGAGCTGGGCGTTTACGGGATATTCACCGGAGGAGGCGGAAAGGCACGAGCCGGATTCGCGATCCGGCGGTAACGTCGGATGTGCGGATCGCATCGGTGTGGTTCGTACGGGAGGTCCTGATCGTGACTGATTCTTTCAGTGCGAGGGGGCCGGCACCCGGCCCTCGGGTCGTATGACCCCGGGGCGGACCGGTCCAGCGAGAACGTCCGTGCGGGTGTAGCACGGACTCCAAAGGAGCCCACCGTGACTGATGCACGCTCCGTCATCGCGCCCTCCGACGCCGGCTCTTCGAGCGGGCAGGAAAAAACCCGGAAGACCTTCGTCATCGACACTTCGGTGTTGCTCTCCGATCCCTGGGCGGTAACCCGCTTCGGTGAGCACCACGTCGTGTTGCCGCTGGTGGTGATCAGCGAACTCGAAGGCAAACGCCATCATCACGAACTCGGCTGGTTCGCTCGTGAGGCACTGCGCATGCTCGACGATCTGCGGATCGAGCACGGCCGCCTCGACGAGCAGATCCCGATCGGCACCGCCGGCGGGACGCTCCAGGTGGAGTTGAATCACACCGACGCGTCGGTGCTGCCGGTCGGATTCCGCACCGACAGCAACGACTCCCGGATCCTGGCCTGCGCCTTGAACTTCGCCGCCGAAGGGCGGCAGGTGGTGCTGGTGTCCAAGGACATTCCGTTGCGGGTGAAGGCGAGTGCGGTCGGCCTGGCCGCCGACGAATATCACGCTCAGGACGTCATCGTCTCGGGCTGGACCGGTATGACCGAATTGGAGGTGGGCTCCGAACTGGTCGACAGGCTGTACACGGACCTGATCGTGGATCTCGACGATGCGCGGAATCTCCCGTGCCACACCGGGATCCGGCTGCTTTCCGCGAAGGGCAGCGCCCTGGCCCGGGTCACCCCCGACAAGCGGGTACAGCTGGTGCGCGGCGACCGGGAGGCCTTCGGCCTGCACGGCCGGTCCGCCGAACAGCGGGTGGCACTGGATCTGCTGCTCGACGAGAGCATCGGCATCGTCTCGCTGGGCGGTAAGGCCGGTACCGGAAAGTCGGCGCTGGCGTTGACCGCCGGCCTGGAAGCGGTGCTGGAGAAGCGATCCCACCGCAAGGTCGTGGTCTTCCGTCCGCTGTACGCGGTCGGGGGCCAGGAGCTCGGCTATCTTCCGGGTAGCGAGAGCGAGAAGATGGGCCCCTGGGCTCAGGCGGTGTTCGACACCCTCGACGGGCTGGCCAGTCCCGAGGTGATGGAGGAGGTGCTGGCGCGCGGCATGCTGGAAGTGTTGCCGCTCACCCACATTCGCGGCCGGTCGCTGCACGACTCGTTCGTGATCGTCGACGAGGCCCAGTCGCTGGAGCGCAATGTGCTGCTCACGGTGCTGAGCCGGCTGGGTTCCGGGTCGCGGGTGGTCCTCACCCACGACGTGGCGCAGCGCGACAATCTGCGGGTCGGCCGGCACGACGGTGTGGCCGCGGTGATCGAGAAGCTCAAGGGGCATCCGCTGTTCGCGCATGTCACGTTGACCCGCAGTGAACGGTCGCCGATCGCGGCCCTGGTCACCGAAATGCTGGAGGAGTACGGCCCGAATTCCTGATCCGGGCAAATACCTAGGGTGTGTTTCACTTCACATCTCGGAGGGTATATTCCGGCGCGATTGCGTAACGCGCCAGGACCCGGCGACGCCGTGCGGTGTCGCCGGGTTTCCCTCTCGAGAGGATGGACATGAACCACTTCGCTCGACGCACCGCCGCTGTCACGATGACCCTCGCCGCGGCCACATTGGTTTTCACCGGGTGCAGCAAGAACAACGACAACAGCTCGTCGGCCGCGTCGGCCAGCAGCGCCGCTTCCGCCGCGCAGCATTCCGCGACGAGCATGCTCTCGAGCGCCTCCGCCGCGGTTCCGACCGGCGAGACCACCGTCCCCGGTCCGAACGGCGACATCGCCGTCACCGGACACATCTTCAGCAAGTACATCTCCTCGGGCGGCCCGACCAGCCCGCTGGGCAAGCCGACCGCCACGCCGGTCACCGGGCCCAACAACGGTTCCTGCCAGGAGTTCGAGGGTGGCGCGATCTGCTGGAGCGAGCAGACCGACGCGCACATCGTGTGGGGCGACATCCGGGCGGCCTGGGAGTCCGACGGCGCGGTGAACGGCGCGCTCGGCTACCCGACCAGCGACGAGAAGGACAACCCGGACGGGACCAAGGAGAGCGATTTCGTCGGCGGCAAGATCGCCTGGGCGAACGGCCAGACCACGGTCACCCCGAAGTAGCCCGACGTGCAGAAACTTCTTACCGACAGTGAGCTGCTGGATGTGCTGTCGCCGGATATGGAGGACATCCTCGCCCGCCACCTGCGCATCGCGCGGCCCTGGTACCCGCACGACTACGTCCCGTGGTCCGACGGACGTAACTTCGCTCTACTCGGCGGAGAAGACTGGGATCCCGCGCAGTCCGAGCTGACCGAGCTGACCAGCACGGCTTTGACAGTGAGCGTGCTCATCGCCGACAACCTGTCCGCCTACCACCGTGACCTGGCCAAATACCTGCGTCACGGCCCCTGGTGGCGCTGGGTGGGCCGCTGGACCGCCGAGGAGAACCGGCACGAGATCCTGCTGCGCAACTATCTGGTCGTCAGCCGCGCGGTGGATCCGATCGAGCTGGAGCGGATGCGGATGACCCAGGTCGTCGCCGGCCTGCGCCGGCCGTCGGTGCATGTGCTCGACGTGCTGGCCCGCGCGGCCTTCGACGAGGCGGCCGCCACGGTGCGGCATCGCAATACCGCCGCGCTGGCGGAGAATTCGGTCGTGACCGCGATCGCCGACCGGCTGGCGGCCGACGACGCGGCGCACACCGAGGTCTTCGCCGATCTGGTCGCCGCCGGTCTGAACCGGGCGCCGGATCAGGCGGTCCGCGCCATCGCCGATCAGGTCGCGGTGTTCGAGACGCCCGAGGTCACGCTGGCCGACGGCTGCTCGGGGACCGCGCTGCTCGCCGCGTCCGGTGTGTACGAGCCGGTCCGGGCGCCCGAGGTGGTGTTCGGTCCGCTGGTCGACCGGTGGAAGATCTTCTCCCGCACCGACTTCGGTAGCGCGGGGGAGCAGGCGGCGGCGGAGCTGGCGGTGCTGCTCGGCCGTTGAGCAGGCGAGTGCCGGGCTCGGCGTAGGCGTCGAGCCCGGCTTCGGGGCGGCCGGTCAGCGCCGGACGGCGTTCCAGACTCCGGCCACCGCGCCGCGCAGGACGTCTTCCCAGGCGAAGTGGTCGTTCCAGACGGTGATCCGGCCGTCGACCAGCTCGAAGGTGCCGCACACCACGAACGAGATCTCGACCGGGCCCAGCCGGACGTGGTCGGTCCGTTCGGTGAGGACGACGTCGCCCTCGTCGGTGAGCCGCTCCGGGAATTCGCGCGCGATGTGGTGCATATCGGCGCGGAAACGCAGGTGCCGGCGCTCGATGCCCCGCAGCAATCCGCCCACGTGATCGATGCCGCGCAGGTCGGGCAGGAAGGTGTTCTGCCAAACGATGCCGGGGTCGAGCAGCTCGAGAGCCTCGTTCACGGCACCCAGTTCCAGCGCGGTCAGGAATTCGCGGACCGTGGTGACGGCGTCCTGTTTGAGTTCCGGTACGTCGGACATATGTCGAGGGTATGCCGGTATGGCCACAACTGCCGCCGATCGGACATATCGACGCTCAGTCGGCGCGTCGCTCGTCGACTCGCCGGATGATAAGGGTGGCCAGGCCGTCCAGGATTCGTTCCAGGCCGAATCGTAGAGCGTTGTCGCGGTCGCCGGAGGCGGTTTCGGCGAACGCCGCCACGGTCGCGGGGTAGATCGCGGCCTTGGTGGCCAGGGTTTCGGCGACGGCCCGGGCCAGGTGCTGTTCCAGTTCGCCGTTGCCGGCGACGGCCTGTTCGGCCAGGCCGCGCGCGTGCCCGGTCAGCAGGACCACCGTGTCGAGCCGTTCGGCGGCGCTCAGCGGGGTGTCCGCGAGCTGGGTCAGGGCGGCTTCCAGCCAGCCGATCTCGTTGGGGCCCAATGGCCGGATGCCGATGGTGAGCTCCTGGGACCACGGGTGCGCGCGCATCCGCTCGAAGATGGCCAGCGTCCATCGGCGGAGCGGGTCGCGCCAGGAATCTTCGGCCGAATCAGACTCCGGGGCAACGGGTTCGGGTGCGGGGCCGAGGGCGCGATCGAGCATCAGCGCGTGCAGTTCGGCCTTGCCGGGCACGTAGCGGTACAGCGCCATCTTCGCGCAGCCCAGGCGGTCGGCCAGGCGCTGCATCGACAGGTTCGCCAGCCCGTCCGCGTCGGCCGCGGCGATCGCCTCGTCGACGATCCGCTCCAGGGTCAGTGCGGGTTTCGGGCCGCGCCGGGGCCGGTCGGGGAGTCCCCACAGCAGCTCGAGGGCGGTGGGTGCGGGCATGTCCGGATCTCCTTCGGTGACGGGCTTGACGGCCGTACTGTGTCTACCATACGCTAATTAGCGTCCAGCAGACGCAATAAGGAGTTGTCATGGTCACCAAGTCCGTTCTCGTTTCCGGCGCCGGCATCGCGGGCCCCGCGCTGGCCTACTGGCTGCACCGGTACGGCTTCCGCGTCACCGTCGTCGAGCAGGCGCCCGCGCCCCGATCCGGCGGCCAGGCAGTCGATTTCAAGGGCGCCACCCACCGCCTGGTACTCGAGCGGATGGGTATCTGGGACGAGATCCAGCGCCGGCGCACCGGCCGCACCGACGTGGTCTACGTCGACGACGCCGACCGGGAGCTGGCGGTGATGTCCGGCGACTTCACCGGTGGTGACGTGGAGATCCTGCGCGGCGACCTGACCGCGGTCCTGCTCGAGCGCACTACCGCCGACTGCGAGTACCGCTTCGGCGACTCCGTCACCGCGCTCACCGAAACCGCCGACGGGGTGTACGCCGAGTTCGCCAACGGTCCGGCGGAAACCTTCGACCTGGTGGTGGGCTGCGACGGAATCCATTCGACCATACGGCGATTCGCCTTCGGGCCGGAGCGCGACTTCGTGCGCCACCTCGGCTACTACTACTGCGTGGCCGGCGCTTCGGCGTACGGGATGAGCGCCGGGCACACGGAACGCGGCCGGGCGCTGGCCTGGAACCGCCCGGGCCGGTCGGCGACCGCCGGCGGCTCGAAGGCCTCCCAGCTGTACCTGTTCGCGTCCCCGGAACTGGACTACGACCGGCGTGACCTGGCGGCCCAGCGGCAGCTGGTGGCCGAGCGTTTCGCCGGCGTCGGCGGCGGCGTGCCCGGCATGCTGGCCGCGCTGCCCACGCTGCCCGACTTCTACCTCGACTCGCTGAGCCGAGTCGACCTGCGCGGCAAGTACACCCGCGGTCGGGTGGCGCTGGTCGGCGACGCGGCCTACGGGAACACCCTCGGCGGCGTCGGGACCGGCCTGGCCGTGGTCGGCGCCTACGTCCTGGCCGGCGAGCTGGCCGCCGCCGGTGGCGACCACACCGTCGCCTTCGCCGAGTACGACCGGATCATGGCCCGCTACGCCAAGATCGCGGGCACCGCCAACGCCGGCCGGTTCCTGGCGCCGCGCACCGCGCTCGGCCTCCGGGCGCGCAACTGGTTCCTCGGCTCGCGCGCGTTCGACCTGATGCTGCGGTACGCCGACAAGGCGGTGAACGACATCGAATTGCGGGACTACGCGGTCGAATTGGGCCTGGTGGCGGAACGCTGATCGGCGCACAGCGGGCCGATACCGAGGGCTTGCGACACTCGAATTCTGTCCCCGCGCAACGGGAGCTGATGGTCCGGAGACGGATGCGGCGTCTCCGGTGCATGATTCGGCCCGTCCGGACTACCTCGTAATCCGGACGGGCCGAATGCTGTTCCTACTTGCGAGGTTCGGTCATCGACAGCACATCGAGGCGGCGGTCGAGTTCCTCGAGGGTCAACTCCGGGCCGACCAGGCCGCGGTCGATCACCGCCTGCCGGATCGTCTTGTGTTCGCGCACCGCCTCTTTCGCGACCGCTGCGGCCTCCTCGTAGCCGATGATCGAGTTCAGCGGCGTGACGATCGAGGGCGAGGACTCCGCGAGCCGCCGCAGGCGGTCCTCGTCGGCGGTGAGGCCGGCCACGCACTTGTCGGCGAACAGCCGGGACACAGCGGCCAGCAGGCGGATCGACTCCAGCACGTTGCGGGCCATGACCGGGATGTAGACGTTGAGTTCGAAGGCGCCGTTGCCGCCGCCCCACGCCACCGCCGCGTCGTTGCCGATCACCTGCGCCGCGACCTGCGTCACCGCTTCCGGCAGTACCGGATTCACCTTGCCCGGCATGATCGACGACCCCGGTTGCAGGTCCGGCAGCGCGATCTCCGCCAGCCCGGTCAGCGGGCCCGACCCCATCCAGCGGATATCGTTGGCGATCTTGGTGAGACTGATCGCGACCGTCCGCAACGTCCCCGACAGCTCGACCAGCGCGTCCCGGGCCGCCTGCGCCTCGAAATGGTTGCGGGCCTCCGACAGCGCGTCCAGGCTCGTCGCCCGCGCCAGCTCCGCCACCACCTGCGCGCCGAACCCGGCGGGCGCGTTCAGCCCGGTCCCGACGGCGGTACCGCCGATCGGCAGCTCGCCCACCCGGGGCAGGGTGCCGAGCAGCCGCTCGATACCCAGCTCGACCTGACGCGCGTAGCCACCGAACTCCTGGCCCAGCGTCAGCGGCACCGCGTCCATCAGATGGGTGCGACCGGATTTCACCACCGTGCGCCACTGTTCCGACTTGTCCAGCAGGGCCAGCCGCAGATGGTCCAGCGCCGGGACCAACTCCTTGACGATTCCCTCCACCGCGGCCACATGGGTGGCGGTCGGGAAGGTGTCGTTGGAGGACTGCGACATGTTGACCTGGTCGTTGGCGTGCACCGTGACCCCGCGCGTCGCCGCGATCCGGGCGATCACCTCGTTGGCGTTCATGTTCGAGCTGGTACCCGAACCGGTCTGGAACACATCGATCGGGAAGTGGTGGTCGTGCTCGCCGGCCGCGATCTCCTCCGCGGCGGCGATGATCGCGTCGGCCGCGTCCGCGTCCAGCAGGCCGAGATCCCGGTTGACCCGCGCGCACGCCGCCTTGAGCAGGCCCAGCGCCCGGATCTGCGCCCGTTCCAGGCCGCGCCCGCTGATCGGGAAGTTCTCCACCGCCCGCTGCGTCTGCGCCCCCCAGAGTGCCTCGGCCGGGACCCGGACCTCGCCCATGGTGTCGTGCTCGATGCGGTACTGCGTGTCGTCGCCCATAGGGCGAACCTACGCCCGATCGGCACCGTTCGATCGGTGCCCTCGGTCACGGGCGATTTCGGAGCTTCGTCCGGGAGCTCGTGACGAAAGGCTGACGGAGCGGCCGGGTTCCGGCCGTCCGGGCCGTTTCCGCGGAAGAATCCCGGCCATGACCTCGACATCGGATTCGAAGCGGGTACTGCTGACCGGGGCGGCCGGTTTCATCGGCTCGCACATCCACCGCGCCCTGACCGCGGCCGGTCACGAGGTGGTCGCCATCGACGCGCTGCTGCCCGCCGCTCACGGCGCCGACGCCGTGCTGCCGCCCGGAGTCCGCCGCGTCGACGTGCGCGACCCCGATGCCCTGGAGGAGCAACTGCGCGGCATCGATGTGGTCTGCCACCAGGCCGCGGTGGTCGGCGCCGGGGTCGACGCCCAGGACGCTCCGGCTTACGCCAGCCACAACGACCTCGGCACCGCCGTCCTGCTCGCCGCCATGGACCGCACGGGCTGCCGGCGGCTGGTACTGGCGTCGTCGATGGTCGTGTACGGGGAGGGCCGGTACCGGGGTACGCGGTGCGGTCCGGCCGTACCGGGCGCGCGCCGGCGGACCGATCTGGAGAGCGGTGTATTCGACCATCGCTCACCGGAGTCCGGTGAGGTACTGACCTGGGAACCCGTCCCCGAGGACGCGCCGCTACGCCCGCGCAGCCTGTATGCCGCGAGCAAGGTCGCGCAGGAGCACTATGCCGCCGCCTGGGTGGCCGCGACCGGTTCGACCGTGACCGCCCTGCGCTACCACAATGTGTACGGCGACGGAATGCCCAGGGACACACCGTATTCGGGCGTAGCGGCGATCTTCCGTTCCGCGCTGGAGGCGGGGCGCGCGCCGGCGGTGTTCGAAGACGGTTTGCAGGCCAGGGATTTCGTGCACGTGACCGATATCGCCGCCGCCAATCTGGCCGCCGTCGAGCGTGAGCTGGACGGGTTCACCGCCCTCAATATCGCTTCGGGACAGCCGATCACCATCGGCGAGGTCGCGGCCGTGCTGTCCCGAGCGGGCGGCGGACCGGAGCCGGTCGTCACCGGACAGTACCGGCCGGGAGATGTCCGGCACATCGTCGCCAGCCCCGAATTGGCCAGGAACACACTGGGATTCGCCGCCCGAATCTCCCCGGAGGCCGGTTTGGCCGCGTTCGCGAACGCGCCGCTGCGGGTCACTGCGGGAGTGGGTGCCCCGTCCTGGCGGTGAGGATTGGCCCGGTGTGCCAGTCCCGGCGCACGGCAGGCCGCGCTGCCCTCGCGACCGCGCCAGTGTAGTTCGCGGTCGGAACGGGCGCCTTGACGTGGCGGTGAGTGCCCGACGGTCAGCCCGGGTCGGGAGCGGACGCCGGTGTCCTCGGCGGTCGGGCCTACCCGGTCAGGGGGGCAGCCCCGAACTCAGCGGCAGCCGCACCTCGAACCGGCAGCCCCGGTCCCGGTTGCGGGCGCTGATCTGCCCGTGATGTGCCTCCACCAGCCCCGCCGCGATCGCCAGGCCCAAGCCGCTGCCGGGCGGGATCCCGCCCGTGGCCACCGGTGAGCGGGCGGCCGTGCCGCGGTAGGCCATCTCGAAGATCCGGGGCAGGTCCTCGTCGCTGATGCCCGGGCCGGTGTCGTCGACCCGGGTCCAGGCGTGGCCGTCGCCGGTGCCGACCGAGATCGCCACCTCGCCGCCGGGCGGGGTGTGCGCGATCGCGTTGGAGACCAGGTTGGTCAGCACCCGGGTCAGGGCCTTGTCGCTGGCCGCGACCACGACCGGCGCGGCGGGCTGGTCGGCGCGCAGGCCGACGCCCGCGGGTTCGGCGGCGGCCCGGCTCGCGGCCAGCACCTCGTCGACCAGCTCGCGCAGGTCGACCGGTTCCAACGCCAGTCGCAGGGCGCCGGAGTGGATCTTCGACATCTCGAACAGGTCGTCGACCATGACCGAGACCCGGTCGGTCTCGCGCCGGATCCGGTCGGCGTACCGCTCGACGTCGTCGGCGTCGGTGACGATGCCGTCGATCAGGGCCTCCGACAGGGCCCGGATCCCGGCCAGCGGGGTGCGCAGATCGTGGCTCACCCACGCGACCAGCTCCCGCCGGGACCGTTCGGCGGCACGCTCCTGATCGCGGATCTGCTTCTCCCACACGGTCTTACGGGCCTGCTCCCGGCCGAGCAGGAGAGCCGCGGGCACCGTCACCACCGCGACCACGACCAGGACCACCGCGGTACGTTCCAGATCGTGGGTGAACATCAGCCCGCTCACCGCGATCACCCCGGCCAGCGCCGACAGCGTCGGAATCAGCACCAGCACGGCCATACTGAGCGTCAGCGACCGGTTCGTGGTCGCCCGCAGGACCAGCGCGCCGAACAGCACCACCGGCACCGAGCCCGCCAGCGTGTACAGCACCAGTCCCAGCGTGTCAGTCGGCACCCGTCCGCTCCGTCTCGTCCCGGCCCCAGCGGTAGCCGCGTCCCCACACCGTCTCGATCCGGTGTGCGGCACCGAGCTTGGCACGCAACCGCTTGATGTGCACCGTCACCGTCGACAGATCACCGAAATCCCAGCCCCACACCTGCGCCAGCAGATCCTCGCGACTGAACACCCGCCGCGGGTTGCGCAGCAGGAACAGCAGCAGATTGAACTCGCGGGCGGTGAGATCGACCCGGCGGCCGCCGGCGAGCACCGACTGGGCCGCGGGATCCACCTCGAGGTCCTCGTCGCGCAGCGTCCGCGCACCGGAATCACTTGTGCGCCTGTGGGATCGGCGCAGCAGCGAACTCACCCGCAGCGCCAGCTCGCGCGGGCTGAACGGCTTGGTCACATAGTCGTCGGCGCCCATGGTGAGCCCGAGGATCCGGTCGTCCTCGTCGCCGAGCGCGGTCAGCAGGATCAGCGGCGTCTCCGGGCGCGGGCCACCGCGCACCGCCCGGCAGATCTCCACGCCGTCCGTGCCCGGCATCATGACGTCGAGCACCGCGAGATCGACCGCCGCGGCCGGATCCAACAGCAGGGCGAGCGCGGCGTCGCCTTCACCGCATTCCACCACGGCCGACCCGTCGCGTTCGAGATAGCGGCGCACCACCTCACGCACCACAGGATCGTCGTCGGCGACCAGAATCCGCATGTCCCTCACCAATTCGTCAGCAGCAGATGCGTCAGCGCCAGGGTGCCGGCGGCCTGCACGGTGAGCCACAGCCGCGCGTCCCGGCGCGGCAGGAATGCGGTCGCCGCCAGCAACCATAGATCGAACGGCAACCAGATGCGTTCCGTCTCGGCCTTGCTCATCCCGCTCAGGTCGGCGGCCAGGATCGCGGCCAGCGCGGCCGTCACCACCAGCGCCGTCGGATCCCAGGCCCGGACCCGGGATACGGCCCGCGGCAACGCCGCCGGAACCGCCAGCCCCGTCGCGCACACGGTGGCGGCCAGATTGCCCCAGATCCAGTAGGTGATCGGCCGAGTGCTGGCCACACCCTGGTAATACCGTTGCACGACCAGGTGATAGCCGGTGAGCCACCAGAATCCGGCCGCCGCGAACGCCACCACCACGACCCCCGCGCCGATCAGCGCGGGCACCAGCGGCCGCCAGTTCCGGGCGGCGACCAGCACCGCCACCGCGGGAATCGCCATCAGCACCAGGCCGTAGTTGAGGAATATCCCCAGCCCGAACAGCACGCCGGCCAGCAGCGCCAACCCCGGCCGGAGCCGGGTCGCCGCGAGCGCCAGCGCCGCCATGGCCCAGGCCGTCACCCCGGCGAACACCGCGTCCGCCGACACCGCGATCCACAGCGCCGCCGGGGCCAGCACCAGGAACGGCGCGGCCGCCCGGGCGCGGTCCTCGGCGCCCAACGCGCGCACCGTGATCAGGATCGCCGCCACCGCGCTGCAGCCGATCAGCAGGCACGCCACCCCGGCCCAGCCGCCGCCGGACAGCCCGATCCGGTCCAGCAACACGAAGAACAACACCGCGCCCGGCGGATGACCCGAGGTGTGCGTGGTCCACGAATCCGGTTGGAAATCGAGGATTCTGGCGGAGAAGCCGCGCAGCGTGGCCGGAATGTCGGTGATACCACGCACTTCGGGCAGGTACTCGCCGCCCTCCTCGAGCCGACCGGCGAAACCCCGATCCCAGCCGTCGACCATGGCCAGCGCGAACGCCCACGCCAGTGCCACCACCCACGACAGCAGCGGCAGCCACCCCCAGCGCAGCCGCGCGGCCACCCCGGGCCCGTAGGCGGCGACCAGCGCCGCGATCCCGATCGCCGGACCGGAACCCCAGCCGATATGCGGCAGCCAGGAACCGAAGATCGGTGCCGCCGCCGCGTACAGCGACAACCGCCAGCGATCGCTGGCGAGTTGCGGGACGACGAACGCGGCCGCGACGAGAGCGGCCGCCGAACCCGCGCCGACGATGCCGGCGGGAACCGGAAGCCGGAGATCGGCCCGGCGGGGAACCTCCATGGTGTCGGTCACGGAACCCACGATAGATCCGACGCCGGCCGGGAATGTGCCGATCCTGGCTGGCCACGGTGATATGTCAGAGTTTCGTCACCGTTGCGCACCGCGTTTCGGGGCTTGCGGGGCCTAGCGTCGACGGCGTGACGAAAATCCTCGACAGCTTCGACGATGTGACCGTGGTGATCCCGTGTCGCGACGAGGCCGGCGCGTTGCCGGGTGTTCTCGCCGCCATCCCACCGGGATACCGCGCGCTCGTCGTCGACAACGGATCCACCGACGGAACCGCCGACGTCGCCCGAGCCGGGGGCGCGACCGTGATCAGTCAGGACGAGCCGGGCTACGGCGCCACCGTGCAGGCGGGCATCGCCGCCGCCGGGACGCCGGTCGTCGCCGTACTGGACGGTGACGGCTCGATGGACCCCGGCGCGCTCCCGGAACTGGTCGAATTGCTACGCGCCGGAGCGGATCTGGTGGTCGGCAGACGCCGACCGGCCGAGCGCGGCGTGTGGCCCTGGCACGCCCGCGCCGGAAACTACCTGGTCGCACGGCGACTGCGGCGCCGATACGGGCTGCCGGTCCACGATATCGGCGCCCTGCGAGTCGCGTCGCGGGCGTCGCTGCTGGCACTCGGGCCGCTGCACCGGCGCTCCGGCTACCCGCTCGAACTCTTGGTGGCGGCGAGCCGCGCGGGCTGGCGGGTCGTCGAACGCGATATCGAATACCGGCCGAGAACCCATGGCCGGTCCAAGGTTTCGGGCTCGGTACTCGGCACTTTCCGAGCCGTCCGGGACTTCCTGGCGGTGCTGCGATGAGTGAGCGAATCGTGCGGCAGCGAGGTGCGGGCACGGCGGAGCCGAGCGCCGGCGAGGTGCGGCCATGAGTGCGACCGTACTGGTGCTCGCCAAGGCGCCGATCCCCGGATTCGCCAAAACCCGGCTCACCCCGCCACTGACACCGGTCGAGGCGGCCGCGGTGGCCGCGGCCGCGCTGCTCGACACCCTGGACGCCGTGCTCCGCGCGCGCGTCGCGCACCGCATGGTGGCCTGGACCGGGGACCTCGACCGCGCCCACGACGCGGCCGAATTGGCCGCGCTGCTGGCCCGATTCGACGTCGTCGCCCAGCGCGGCGCGACCTTCGGCGAGCGCCTGGCCAATGCCCACGCCGACGCCGCCCGCGCCGGACATCCCGTACTGCAGATCGGCATGGACACCCCGCAGGCGGACCCGGACCTGCTCACCAGCGCCGCCGCCGCGGTCGCCGCCGGTGACGACGTCCACCTCGGCCCCGCCCGCGACGGCGGCTGGTGGGCACTCGGCCTGCCCTCACCCCAGGCCGCCCGCCTGCTCGTCGACGTCCCGATGTCTACCGACCGAACTGGCGAGCTGACCCGAGAAGCCTTGCGGCGCTGCCACTATCGAGTGCGCGACCTGCCGGAACTGCGCGATGTCGACTACCTCGACGACGCCTTCGCGGTCGCGGGGCAATGCACCGGCCGGTTCGCGCGGCTGGTCGGCGAACTGCGCGACCGAACGGCGGCCATACGGTGACGACGATCGAATCGCGCAGTCGGCGCCACTCCGATCCGCTGCCGCGGACTTCCGGTCGGCCGGGTGTCGGACATGATCGGCCGACCCGTGCGCTGTCGACAGTCAGCGTCCGCCAGATCACCGAATTCTCCTGTGCTGGAATCCTTTCCGAGGGCATACCGGACTCGGACGGCGCTGCCCGGCCGCACCGGGCTACCGGGGTCGGACTCGCGTGCGGGCGGCCCTCGAACCGTCCGGCGTGCGCCTGGATCTCGACTTGCGCTACGTCAGCGGCAGTGTCGGCTGGGCCGGGGTCGCGGGCATGGCACCGCTTGCGTCGGCGGGTGGTGCCGTCATGAGTGCCCGGGGGCCCGAAGTCGCTGCCCGCGTGGGTATTCCGCTCGGCATCGCGATCACACTGTGCTTCGGCACCGGCCTGATCTCCCACTGGATCCAACATCCGCCGGGCTGGTTCTACTGGCCCGCGCATCCGGCGTGGGAATACCGGCTCACCCAGGGCACCCATGTGGTGTCCGGGGTCGTCGCGATTCCGCTACTGCTGGTGAAGCTGTGGGCCGTGTACCCGCGGTTGTTCCGCAGGCCGCTGATCGGTGATCCGTTGCGGATCGTCGAACGCGGATCGATCGCCCTGCTGGTCGGTTCGGTGATCTTCCAGCTGGCGACCGGACTGTTCAATATCGCCCAGTTCTATGCCTGGACGTTCTTCTTCACCACCACGCACTACGCGATGGCGTACGTGGCCTTCGGCTCGCTCGCGGTCCATCTCGCGGTGAAGCTGCCGGTCGTGCGGGCTGCCCTGAGCCGGCCGCTCGAGCAACCGGGCACCGGTCGCGGCCTCCCCCGGCGGGCGGTGCTGACCGCGGCCGGGCTCTCGGCGGGCGTCGCGGGAGTGATGGTGGTGGGACAGTCGGTGCCCTGGTTGCGCCCGTTGTCGCTGCTGGCCCCGCGGTCGGGCAGCGGCCCGCAGGGCGTGCCGGTCAACCGTTCCGCCGCGGCCGCCGGGGTGACCACGACCGCCCTCGATCCGGGGTACCGGCTGACCGTGGTCGTCGGTGATCGCCAACGCGCCTTCACCCGAGCCGAACTCGAGCAGCTGCCGCAGGCCGCCGCCGAGCTGCCGATGGCGTGCGTCGAAGGCTGGAGTGTTTCGGCCCGCTGGACCGGTGTCCCATTGCGTGATTTGCTCGCCGCCGTCGGCGACTATCGCGGTGGCGACGTGGCTTTCGTATCCCTGGACGGCGGCCTCTACGGCCGTTCGGTGCTACCGCACCGGCACGTGATCGACGCGTCCACCCTGGTCGCTCTCGGGCTCGGCGGCGCGGACCTCGACCTGGACCACGGCTATCCGGCGCGGCTGATCGCGCCGAACCGGCCCGGTGTCCTACAGACCAAGTGGCTCTCCCGAATCGAGGTCCTGCCGTGATCGCGCTGCGAATGCTGTTGATAGCAGGCGGAATCTGGCTCGCCTGGCACGGGATCTCGCTGCTGCTGCACGACGACCCGGCGGACCTGAAATCGATCGCGTTCTGGTTCGTGGGCGGAATCCTGGTGCACGACGCGCTGTTCGCGCCGCTGTGCGCGGCGGCGGGAGTCGGCGCCCGGCGACTGCTGCCGCGGTCGTGGTGGGCGCCGGTGGCGTGCGGCGCGGTCTGCACGGTGGTGCTCGCGGTGCTGGCGGTGCCGGTGATCGGCCGCCGGAACGCCGTGCCGGACAACCCCTCGGTTCTCGACCGGAACTACGCGGCGGGCCTGGTCGTCGCGCTCGCCGTCGTCTGGATCCTGGTGGCGCTGGTCCTGTTACAGCCCCTGCTCCGGCTCGATCGCCTCAAACGCTTTGCGGCACTTCGGCGCAAGCCATAACACGCGCGAAGGCCCGCTGATCGCGACGATCAGCGGGCCTTCGCTGCTGTCGAACCTCAGGGCAGCGGCGGAACCGCGCCGTCCTCGCCGACGAAGTCGACCGAGCTGTACTCGCGCAGCTTGGTCAGCCGGTGGTAGGCGTCGATCATGCGGACCGTGCCCGACTTCGACCGCATCACGATCGACTGGGTGGACGCGCCACCGGAGAAGTAGCGCACACCGCGCAGCAGGTCGCCGTCGGTGACACCGGTCGCCACGAAGAAGACGTTCTCACCCGACACCAGGTCCTCGGTCTCGAGGATCCGGTCCAGGTCGTGACCGGCGTCGATCGCCTTCTGGCGCTCCTCGTCGTCCTTCGGGGCCAGCTTGCCCTGCAGCGCGCCGCCCATGCAGCGCATGGCGGCGGCCGCGATGATGCCCTCGGGGGTACCACCGATACCGATCAGCATGTCGACACCGGAGTCGGGGCGGGCGGTGGCGATGGCGCCGGCGACGTCACCGTCGGAGATCAGGCGGATGCGGGCGCCGGCGTCGCGGACCTCCTGGATGTGCCGGGCGTGCCGCGGCCGGTCCAGCACACACACGGTCAGGTCGGAGACGTGCGAGCGCTTGGCGTGCGCGACCCGGCGCAGGTTCTCCGCGATCGGCACGGACAGGTCGATGACGTCGGCGGCCTCCGGGCCGACCGCGATCTTCTCCATGTAGAACACGGCCGACGGGTCGAACATCGCACCGCGCTCGGCGACCGCCAGCACGGAGATCGCGCCCGGGGAGCCCTTCGACATCAGGGTGGTGCCGTCGATCGGGTCGACCGCGAAGTCGACCTCGGGACCGGAGCCGTCGCCCACCGCCTCGCCGTTGTACAGCATGGGCGCCTCGTCCTTCTCGCCCTCACCGATCACGACGATGCCCCGCATCGACACCGAGGCCACCAGCTGGCGCATGGCGTCCACGGCGGCGCCGTCGCCGCCTTCCTTGTCGCCGCGGCCGACCCAGCGGCCGGCCGCCATGGCGCCGGCCTCGGTCACCCGGACCAACTCCAGCGCGAGGTTGCGGTCGGGAGCCTCACGGCGGCTGGTTGCGGGTGTCGTCATCGGCGGTGCCTCCTCAGGTGGCGTCAATCTGCCCGGCAATTCTCGCAGAAGGGATCCGCGCCGTGATCACCTGTCGGCGTAAGAAGGCCGTCGAACCTCCCGGCCCACCGCCGATGCTCGATCGGACCGGCGTGCCTGCCCGGTCGGTACGGCGTGGATACTGGGTGGCGTGTCGTACCAGAAACCCCGCAGCCAGCACGACTACAAGGACCTGATCTGGTCGCTGGTTCCGCTGGTCCTGATCTGCGTGGTTCTGGCCGCGGTCGCCAGCCAGTGCACGTTCTCGGCGAAAGGGCCGACGCCGGGCCGGATTCCGGACTTCGATCTGCACTCGGCCCTGGCGGACGACGCGCGCACCCTGTCGTTCCCCATCCGGGAACCGCAGCTGGCCGCGGACTGGAAGCCCAACTCGGGCAGCCGCGACACCATCACCGGTACCGGCGGCGGCCAGGTGAGCACCGTGGGATATATCACTCCGCAGGGCACCTACATGCAGCTGACCCAGTCCGACGCGACCGTGCCCGCGCTGGCCGACCACATCGTGTCGACCCGCACCCCGGGCGGTTCCCAGCAGCTCGACGGTCACGTGTGGAGCGTCTTCCATATCGAGGGCAGTGAGGCCGCGTGGATCGCCGACTTCGGCACGTCCCGCGTGCTGATCAAGGGCGCCGGCAACCAGGCGGCCTACACCGCCCTCGCTTCGGCGGTGGACGCCGCGCCCGTGCTGCCGCACTAGGCCGCTATCCGGCGTCCGCGTCGCGGTTCGCCAGCGCGTTCTCGACCCGCAGCCGGGCACCGGCCAGATGTTCCTCGCAGCGGTTGGCCAGCGCCTCGCCACGCTCCCAGAGCGCGAGCGAATCGTCGAGGTCCATGCCGCCCTGCTCGAGCATCTTCACCACGTTGACCAGCTCGTCGCGGGCCCGTTCGTAGCCGAACGTGGCGATCTCGGCCTGCTCGCTCTCGGTCATCGGGGTACCTCCTTGGTGGTGGGAGTGAGGATCTGGCTGCCGAGCGCGGCGGCGGACACGGCGCCGTCGGCGACTCGGATCCGCAGCTGGCTGCCCGGCGGGGCGTCGGCCACCGCGTGCACGACGTGGCGTTCGGGGCCGGTGACCCGCTGCACCACGGCATAGCCGCGAGCCAGGGTCGCCGCCGGGCCGACCGCGGTGAGTTTGTCGCGCAGGTGTGTGACGCCGGTGGTCTGCGTGGACAGTGTGTGCTGGACCGCGCGGCGGGCCGCGGTCCGCAGCCGCTCCACCTCGTCGACGCGCTGGGTGAGCGCCCGCAGCGGATCGGCCAGAACCGGCCGCGACCGCAACTGCTGCAGCGCGCGGGACTCCCGCTGCACCCAGCCGCGCAGCGCGGCGGCCGCCCGCTCCCGCAGGTCTGCGACCGCCGCGAGTTCGGCCGTGGCGTCGGGCACGATCCGTTTGGCGGCGTCGGTCGGGGTGGCGGCGCGCAGGTCCGCGACATAGTCCGAGAGCGGGTTGTCCGGTTCGTGGCCGATCGCGCTCACGATCGGGGTGGTCGCGGCAACGATTGCGCGGCACAGGGTTTCGTCGGAGAACGCCAGCAGATCTTCCACACTGCCGCCGCCGCGGGCCAACACGATCACGTCGACCTCGGGGTCGCGATCGAGTTCGGTCAGCGCCTCGAGGATCTGGGGGACCGCCGTCGGGCCCTGCACCGCGGTATTGCGGACCTCGAAACGTACTGCGGGCCAACGTTGCCGGGCCACCGACAGCACATCGTGCTCGGCGGCGCTGGCTCGGCCGGTGATCAGCCCGACCGTGCGGGGCAGGAAGGGAATCGGCCGTTTCAGCCGCTCGTCGAACAGGCCCTCGGCGGCCAGCAGCGCCTTGAGCCGCTCCAGCCGGGCCAGCAGCTCACCGACACCGACCGGGCGAATCTCGGTGGCGCGCAAGGAAATCGTGCCGCGACCGGTGAAATAGGAGAGCTTGCCGTGCACCACGACCCGGCTGCCCTCGGTCAACGGCACCGGCGACTGTCGGATCAGTTCGGGCGCGCAGGTCACCGACAGCGACATGTCCGCGGCCGGATCACGCAGCACCAGGAAAGCCGTACGCGCACCGGGCCGCACGCTGATCTGGGTGACCTGCCCCTCGACCCACACCGCGCCCAGCCGCTCGATCCACTGCGCGACCTTGATCGCGACGGTACGGACCGGCCACGGCTCCTCCGCGGAACTCGGCTGCCGCACGCCTGAATCGGTAGTCACCCACCGATTGTGTCAGTGCCCCCCGACAGGTACCGCCGCCGCGCCGTCCGGGGCGGGCCCCGCACCCGAAATACGCACGGCCGGTGCCCGAATCGGGACACCGGCCCAGCGGCGAGGTGCTACTTCGCCGCCTGCACGGTGGCGATGCGGTTGGTGAGCATCGTCACGAACGCGGCGCGGGTGAAGGTCCGCTGCTCGAACTCCAGGAGCTCGGCGAGCTCCTCCTCGGTCAGCCGGCGCAGGCGAGCGCGCAGCTGGGCGATCGACATGTTGGCGTAGTCGAGCCGGGTCGCGACCTCGGGCTCGAACGCACCCGCCGGCTCGGTGGCTGCCGGTTCGACCTCGGCGTCAGCTTCCTCGGCGGCTTCGGCGGCGGCCTGGGCGCCCGCGGCGGCCTCGGCGATCGCCTCCGCCGCGGCGACCACCTCGACCTCGGTGACCGTCGCGGCGATCTCGGTCGCCGCCTCCGCGGCCGGCTCCTCGACCGTCGCGGTGGACACGACCTCGTCCACATCGACGCTGGTGTACACGTCGAAGGTGGACGAGGTGGTGTCGTCCTGGTCGAAGGTGGCCCAGTCGGGCTGCTCGACCGCGGGCGACGTCCAGCGGTCCAGCACGCTGTCGCCGCGCAGGGCGAGACTGGTGACGAACTGCTGCGCGTGCATGGTCGTCTGGAGCAGCTGGCTGATCGCGGTGATCGGGAAATGCAGCGCGCGGCCGGGCAAGCGGCGAGTTTCCTCGATTGCGAAAACACACGCCCCGGCGGCAACCCGGGCGAGGTACGGAGGTCGAAGCATAGTCATAGCTTTGCCCGAAACCGCACGTATTGCAAAGGGGAGCGGAAACCGTTCATGTTCGGCTGCCGGTGAGTCGCTTCGCCACCGCACGTAAGCTGAGGTCATGTCCTCGGCTATCCCCTTGAACGTCGGAATTGCCCGGTCGACCGGCGCGGGTGCGGCCGGTTCGGCGAAGCGGGTGCTGCTCGCCGAACCGCGCGGTTATTGCGCGGGTGTGGATCGGGCGGTCGAAACGGTCGAACGCACCTTGGAAATGCACGGTGCGCCGATCTACGTCCGTAAGGAGATCGTCCACAACCGGTATGTCGTGGAGACGCTCACCGCGAAAGGTGTTGTCTTCGTGGACCGCACCGACGAGGTGCCCGAAGGCGCCATTGTCGTGTTCTCCGCTCACGGCGTGTCGCCGACGGTGCACGAGGAGGCCGCGGCGCGGAACCTGCACGCCATCGACGCCACCTGCCCGCTGGTCACGAAGGTGCACCAGGAGGCCAAGCGGTTCGCGCGCGACGACTACGACATCCTGCTGATCGGCCACGAGGGCCACGAGGAGGTCGAGGGCACCGCGGGTGAGGCACCCGACCACATCCAGCTGGTCGACGGCCCGGAATCTGTTGCGGCGGTCACAGTTCGCGACGAGAACAAGGTGATCTGGCTCTCCCAGACCACGCTCTCGGTCGACGAGACGATGGAGACCGTGCAGCAATTGCGTCAGCGTTTCCCGAATCTGCAGGATCCGCCGAGCGACGACATCTGCTACGCCACCTCGAACCGGCAGACCGCGGTGAAGGCCATGGCCCCCGAATGCGATCTGGTGATCGTGGTCGGCTCGGGCAATTCGTCCAATTCCAAGCGTCTGGTCGAGGTGGCGCTGGGTGCCGGTGCCGGTGCCTCGTATCTGGTCGACTTCGCGCGCGAGGTGGACCCGGCCTGGTTCGAGGGCGTCACCACCATCGGCGTGACCTCCGGTGCCTCGGTCCCCGAGATCCTGGTCCGTGGCGTGCTCGACCTGCTCGCCGAGCACGGTTACGGCGAAGTGCAGCCGGTCACCACCGCCAACGAGACCCTGGTCTTCGCGTTGCCGCGCGAACTGCGGACAAGCCCGCGCCGCTAGCGGAATCCCCTCCGCTACCGCTGGAGCCTTGCGAGCTCTAGCGGTAGCGGACGTTCGGCTGCGGGTGCGGTGGCAGGTCGTCGGGGTAGCTCGTACGCGAATGCGCGGGCGCGGCGGCCTCGACCGGCGTAGCGGTGCGCGGGTACGAGGTCTTGACGTTCATCCGGGGACGCTCCCCACCGGACGGCCGCTCCGGCGTGTGCCGGGACTGACGCTGCGGCGGTGCCTCCCGATCCGCGGCCGGGTTCGGACGGCGGCGAGCCGGGGTGTCGGTGCCGGCGCGACCCGTGCTGCTCTCGGTGCGGCGCGACCGGCCGGACGCGGACCGCGCGGACGAGGCCGTCGAGCGGGCGGTGCCGGTGCGGCTGCCACCGGTCCGGGTCGACGCGGGTCGGCGCGCGGTACCGCTCTGGCCGGCCGCCGAGCGGTGCAGTACCAGCCGGGCGAGACCGATCGCCAGCGCGAGCAGCGTGGCCAGCGCCATCTGCGGGAACCGGTTCACCAGCGGAACGGCCAGGTTGAGCACGATGTCCTTGGCGGCGGTCGAGGTGTGTCCGAGCAGGATCTGGTACGCGAGCGGAACGGTGACGAACAGCAGCAGCGGCGGGGTGACCATGGTGGTGAACAGTCCGCGGTACCGCACCACGAGCGGCGCGAGTCCGCAGCCGAGCAGGTAGAAACCGTCGAACACAGTGGTCAGCTCGCGGGAGCTGCCGCTGACGTCGACCGTGAAGCCGATCAGAGCGCACACCACCGCGACCGCCACGGCGCCGCCGGCGGGAAGCCCGGGGACGGTGGGGATGATCGATTGGTGCGATGCGGGTACGTCGGATCGCACACGTTGGGTAGCTGCCACGTACAGCACAGTAATCGCCGTAGCCCGGCCATGTATCGAGGCCGGGCTTATGAATGAGTCACTTCTGTGGTGTCGACGACACTCGCGGCCCGTGGCCGGGACTCGATCCGGCGGACCTCGGGCACCTCGTTCTCGCCGATCTGCAGCTCGTGCAGCCGTCGGGCGGTGACCAGGATGCGGGACTCGACCGTGCCGACGGTTTGGTTGAAAGCGTCCACGGCCTTCCCTAATTGGGCACCTACCCGGTCCAGGTGCGTGGCCGCGGTACCGAGCCGGGTGTACAACTCGCGGCCCAGTTGCTGCACGGTGGCCATATCCCGGGACATGGCTTCCTGGCGCCAGGTGAGTGCCACGGTGCGCAGCAATGCGATCAGCGTTGTCGGAGTTGCGATAATCACATTTCGCCCGAAGGCGTATTCGAGCAATCCGATATCGGCGGTGAGCGCGGCGTCGAGCACCGGGTCGCCGGGCAGGAACAGCACCACGAATTCCGGTGCCGGATCGAAAGCCTCCCAATACGCCTTGGCGGCGAGCTGGTCGACGTGCGCGCGCAGCTGCTTGGCGTGGGTAGCGAGCAGCTCGACCCGGTGCCGCGGCTCGGTCTCCTCGGTGGCGTCGAGATAGGCGGTGAGCGGGACCTTCGCGTCGACCACGATCTGGCGGCCCCCGGCCAGCCGCACCACCAGATCGGGCCGCACCACGCCGTTCGGGCCGGTGCGGGTGACCTGGGTGTCGAAATCGCAGTGCCGCTGCATCCCGGCCAGTTCCACGACCCGTTCCAGTTGCAGCTCGCCCCAGCGGCCGCGCACCTGCGGCGCGCGCAACGCCGAGACGAGGTGGCCGGTCTGCGTGGACAACTGGTGCGAGATGCGCTGCATGCCCGCGACCTGTTCGCGCAGACCGGAATAGGCGTCGACCCGGCTGTGCTCGACCTGCTGGATCTGCTGGTTCAGCGCGCCGACCGCTTCGCGCAGCGGCTCGACCAGCGCGCCCACCGCATGCGAATTCCGCCGCGCCGCATCCTCGCTCACCGCGCTCAGCGACTGCCGCAGCAGCTGTTCGTTGTCGCGCATGGCCGACAGCCGGGCCTCCGCCGCGGCGGCCCGTTGCCCGGCCCGGGCGGAGTGGCCGAGCCAACCCAAAGCCGTTCCGGCACAGAACACCAGCAGCAGAGCGATCAGCGTCGGTGCGGTCATCACCACATCGTGCCGTATGCCACCGACAAGTTCGCAGTTCCACGGCCGACGCGCGGGTTCGGGCCGACGCGCGGAGCGGGTTCCGGACGACCGCGCGGCGCGGGATTCGAATTTGTCGGTGGCAGCCGATACGGTTCGCCCATGCGGATGCTGCACACCTCGGACTGGCACATCGGGCGCACCTTCCACGGCGTCGATCTGCTGTCCGACCAGGCTCGTTCGCTCGAATCGATCGCCGCGGTGGTGGCCGCCGAGCGGGTCGACGTGGTGTTGCTGGCCGGTGACGTCTACGACCGATCCATCCCGAGTGCCGACGCGATCGCGGTGTGCAACCGCGGTTTCGAGGCAATCCGCGCGGCCGGCGCCACCATCGTGGCCACCTCCGGCAACCACGACTCGCCGACCCGGTTGGGGGCGCTGGGCAGTTTCGCCGCGGCCGGCGGGCTGCATCTGCGCACGTCCGTCGCCGAACTGGACCGGCCGGTGCTGCTCGCCGACGAACACGGTGAGATCGCGATCTACGGCCTGCCCTATCTGGAGCCCGAGATCACCCGCGTGGAACTCGGTGTGCCGCAAGCTCGTTCGCACGCCGAGATCCTCGATGCCGCGATGGGCCGCGTCCGCGCCGACCTGCTGCGCCGTGGTTCGCCGCGATCGGTGGTGCTGGCGCACGCGTTCGTGGTCGGCGGTGAGCAGACCGGTTCGGAACGCTCGATCTCCGTCGGCGGGGTGCAGACCGTGCCGCTGTCGGCGTTCGACGGCATCGATTACGTGGCGCTGGGCCACCTGCACTCGCCGCAGACCCTGTCGGAGGCGGTGCGGTACTCGGGTTCCCCGCTGCCGTACTCGTTCGCCGAGCGCTCGCATCGCAAGGCGGTGTGGGTTCTCGACATCACCGCGGACGGCCTCGGCCCGGTGGTCCGCCACGAACTGCCGCAGGTGCGCGGGCTCACCCAGCTCACCGGCGATCTCGACGACCTGCTCGCCGACGCGGCGCACGCGGCGGCCGAATCCGACTATGTCTCGGCCACACTCACCGACCATGCCCGCCCGGTCGACGCGCTGCGCCGCCTGCGCACACGCTTCCCGCACGCGGTGCACGTGGAATGGGCTCGGCCACAAGGGAACCCCGAGCTGCACTATCGCGAGCGGGTGCGGGGGCGGCGGGACGCGGAGATCGCACACGGCTTCCTGTGCGACGTGCGGGGGGAGCCGACGCCTGCCGAGATGCAGTGGATGGAACGCGCTCTCGCGGCCGCCACCGCCGATCGGGAGCAGGTCGCCGGGGGACGGGAGCTCGAGGTCGAGTCCGATCTGATGGTGGAGCGGTCGGCATGAGGACCGTGAGTGGGGCGGCCGGGTGCCAGGCCGCGCGGTCGGTGGCGGATGTTCGCAGGGGGACGGGCGCAGGCCCGAGTTCGCGGCGGAGCGCTGTATGAGGACCGTGAGTGTGGTGGCCGCCGACATGGGTCACGCGGTCGGTGGCGGAGGCCTGGAGGGCGACGCATGAGCGGGGCGGAAGCCGTGACCGCTGGTGGTTGTGGCCGAAAGCTCTTTCGGCGCACCGTGATCGAGGACGGGGGCCGGGCGTGAGGCTGCATCGGCTGGAGATGACCGCCTTCGGGCCGTTCGCGCAGACCGCGGTCGTCGACTTCGACGCGCTGGGGGCCGACGGGTTGTTCCTGCTGCACGGACATACCGGCGCCGGGAAGACGACCGTGCTGGACGCGGTCGCGTTCGCGCTCTACGGGCGGGTGCCGGGTGCGCGAAACGAGAGCAAGCGGCTGCACTCCGATCACGCGGATCCGCAGACCGCGCCGCGGGTTTCGCTGGAGGCGACGATCGGCGGCCGCCGGCTGCGGTTGATCCGGTCCCCGGAGTTCCAGCGGCCCAAGAAGCGCGGCGACGGGTGGCGCACCGAGAACGCCTCCGCCACTTTGGAATGGCTGGACGTGACCGCCTCCGGAGGTGTTCGCGGCCAGCACCTGTCGCGTATCCCCGATATCGGCGACGAGATCGTCCGGCTGCTCGGCATGAGCGCCGAACAGTTCTTCCAGGTCGTGCTGCTGCCGCAGGGCGACTTCGCCCGATTCCTGCGCTCGGACAACGAAGGTCGCGAGGAGCTGCTCGAAAAGCTCTTCGACACCGAACGTTTCGGTACCGCCGAACGCTGGCTCGACGATCGGCGCAAGGCCGGCGCTGCCGAACTCGACGCGGCCCAGTCCGGCATCGAGCGCCTGATCTCCCTGGCCGGTGCCGCCGCCGGCCGGTCCGCCGCCGAATCCGTCGAACCGGCCGACGCCGTCGCCTGGTCCGAGCAACTGCTCGAAACAGTACGTGCCACGGCCGCAGCAACTTTCGCCGAACTGCAGCGCAGCCGCGCCGAGGCCGACCAGGCAATGGCCGCCGCCGCCACCGAACGGCGCCGCCACGACCTCCGCCGCCGCGCCGCCGCCGCACGCAGCAGTCTCGCCGACCTTGCCGCCACCGCCCCACACCGCGCGACCCTGCAAGCCGACCTCGACCGCGCCCGCCGCGCCGAACCGGTCGCCACCGCCCTGGCCGACGCCCGCACCGCCGCCACCGCGTGGCGCCGCCGCGGCGAGGCGACCACGACCATCGCCACCCGCCTGGCCGAACGGCTGCTGGACGCGGCTTCGGCCGAACTCCCGGGCACCTATTGGGCGGCAACGGATCTCGCGGCAGCAGAACTGTCCGGGACACCGGCCGGGGAATCCCTGTCCCGCATCGCGCGCATCGATTCGGACGACGCTGAGGCGGAGCACTCGGCTTCGACGGCGGTGCAAGCGGCACCGGCACCACGGGGACCGGTCCCTCCGGCCGTCCCGCCCGCGCAGCCCAGGCGCAGGCCCGCCGCTGAGCGCACCACGGCCGCAACAGATTCGCACGGCGCGCGGAAGAAGCCCCGCGCCGGGGCAGCCCGGCCCGCGGCAGCAGACATGTTCGCCGCGGAGGGATTGTGGGCCGACGGACTATGGGCCGACGATGCGGCGCCCACCAGTAGCGATGCGGCGGAACCGAATTCGGGCGCGGACCTTCCTGCTGGCGCGGCGGAGTCTTCGGCCGAAGTGAGTTTATGGGCGGCGGTACAGGATTCGGATGCGGAGCTGCCTCGTGCCGCGGCCGACTCCACAGCCGATCAAGGACTGTGGGCGGCGGAATCGGATTCGGGCGCGGAGCTTTCTCGTGCTGCGGCGGTCTCCTCGGCCGATGGGGCACCCGCCACTAGCGATGCGGCGGAACCGGATTCGGACGTGGCGCGTCCTGGTGCACTGGCGGATTCCTCGGCCGGTGTGGGGTTGTGGGCGGCGGAACCGGATTCGGATGCGGAGCTTTCTCGTGCCGCGGCGGTCTCCTCGGCCGATGGGGCACCCGCCACTAGCGATGCGGCGGAACCGGATTCGGACGTGGCGCTGCCTGGTGCACTGGCGGATTCCTCGGCCGGTGTGGGGTTGTGGGCGGCGGAACCGGATTCGGGCGCGGAGCTTTCTCGTGTCGTGGCGGACTCCTCGGCTGATGAGGGGTTGTGGGCGGCGGACGAGTTGTGGGCGGCGCAGGGCGGTTCGGATGCCGGGGCAGTCCAGGGCTCGGAATCGGCCACCGTCGGGCGGTCGGGTTCGGCCGTGGTGGCCGAGCCGGGGCTGGAGACGGCGATCCGGTTGTGGACGGCGCAGATCGGCTCGCTGGACGGGATGCGGTCGGAGGCGGCGGATGCCGACCGGCTGGGGCGGGAATCCGCTCGGCTGCACAGCGAATTGGCGGGCCTGACCGAGAAGATGCGGGTCGCTACCGGACAGCGGATGGAGTTGCCCGAGGCGCTACGGATCGCGGAACTCGAGCATCGCCGGGCCACCGAGGCGGCGGCGGCGGTGCCGGGCCTGCAAGCCGAGTGGGAGCGGCTGACCGCAGCCACCGCCGCGGCCACCGAGCTGGTCGGCTGCCGAGCGGAATCCGCCCGTGCCACAGCGGAATTCGAGACCGCACGAGCCGCGCACACGGATGCGCGGGAACACACGCTCGACGTCCGGGAGCGGCGGCTGGCGGGCATGGCGGCCGAACTGGCCGGCGGGCTGACCGACGGCACGCCGTGCCTGGTGTGCGGGTCGGCCGAACATCCCGCGCCGGCGCTGCCCACGTCTGCCGCCGTGTCGCGGGCCGACGAGGATCAGGCGGTCGCCGCCGAACGCGTCGCCGAAGGGCGGCGGGACCGAGCCCTGCAGCGGTGCACCGAATTGCAGCGCCGGATCGAGGTACTCGTCGAGCGCGGCGGTGACGGCGATCCCGCCGAACTGGCGGCGGCACTGCGCGCTGCCGCGCAACAGCGGGACGACGCGGGCCGGGAAGCCGCCCGAGAGGGCGACCTGACCGTGCGGCTGACCCGGCTCCGCAGCGACGAAACCCGCCTCCAGGAGGAGCTGCAGGACCTCGAAGGCCGGATCGCCGCCGCCCGCCAGGGCATCGCGGCCGCCGACGAACGCCTCACCGAACTCACCACCCGCCTCCAGCGCGCCGCCGGCGCCGACAGCAGCGTCGATCGGCGCCGCGATCGACTGACCGCCCTGATCGCCGACGCCACCGCACTGCGCACCGCCCGTGCGGACAAGAGCGCAGCCCTCGAACACGTCCTCGCATTGGCCGTGAACGTCGAACAACACGCGGCCGCAGCAGGATTGGCGCTGGACGCGGCCGCCGACGATACCGCCGCGCGCGGCCGTGACGCGGCAGCTGATCTCGCATCGAACCCACCCGGATCGGCTGTAGCGGGTTCGGAAGCGGGCGCGGCGGCACCGGCCCCGACAGTGCTCAGGACCGGGCCCGATGGCGAGCCGGATTTCGCGCGCTTGGCGGCCCTCGCGAAGGTCGTCGACGCGGCGACTCGTACCGCCGCGCAGCAGGCGGCGATCGAGGCCGAGCTGGTCGAAGCCGATCGTGCTCGGGCCCATGCCGAGACCGTGCTGGCCGATCCGGATATCCAGGAACTGGCCGAGATCGAGCCGGGCGACCCGGACCTTGCCGAGGCGGCTGCGGCGGCCGCGCGAACCCGGCAGGACGCGGCGGTCGCGGCGCATGCCGACGCGGAGCGGCGCCTGCGCGAGCTGTCGGACCTCAGCAGCCAGTTGTGGGCGGCGGTGGACCGGATCGCGCCGGTGCGGGCGGCGCACGAGGAGCTGGCCGGGCTCGCCCAGGTGGTGGCCGGGCGGGGCGAGAACAATCGCCGGATGTCGTTGCGCTCCTACGTGCTTGCGGCCCGACTGGAGGAGGTTGCGGTAGCGGGCTCCGCGCGCCTGCGCCGAATGTCCGGTGGCCGATACGAATTCGTTCACACCGACGCCGCCGGCCGACACGGCCGCCGCGGCGGCCTCGGACTCGACGTGCGCGACGACTACACCGGTGCCGTGCGGCCCGCCAAAACCCTCTCCGGCGGTGAGACGTTCATGGCCTCCCTGGCCCTCGCTCTCGGCCTGGCCGACGTGGTGGCGGCCGAATCGGGCGGCATGGTCCTCGACACCCTGTTCATCGACGAAGGTTTCGGCAGCCTCGACTCCGACACCCTGGACGCCGTCATGGGCGTCCTGGACGAATTGCGTTCCGGTGGAAGGGTCGTCGGCGTGGTCAGCCACGTGGACGAAATGCGCCAGCGCATCCCCAGCCGCCTGCACGTCATCCGCGACTCAGCCGGCTCCCGCTTGCAGGCCACTACGGCCTGACCGCGGCCCTGCCGCAGTCAGTGCCACGGTGACGCGAGCACATCCCTGGGCGGCATGTCATCCGTGACCCAGCCAGCTCCCGCTTGCACGTCACCACGGCCTGACGACAGCAGTGCCACAGACACCGGTCCGCTGGTGACGGCAAATTTCCGCGACCGCTCACAGTCGCCCTCGATTTCGAGATGCATGGCGGGACAGCGGGTTCCGGGTTCAGTTCGCCGCCGCGATGCGCGGGCGGGCGAGCCGTGCGGCCGGGGCGGCCCGTTCCGAGAGAGCCCGTTTCCACAGGTGCATCGACAGGTACGAGCGCCACGGTGACCACCGCGCGGTGTCGTTGAGGTCGATGCCGAAGCGGGTGGCGCCGTGGCGGACCACCAGGTCGGTGTGCAGGAGGGTGTCCGGGTCGGCGACCAGGCGCATGCTGACGTAGTCGGCGGTCCAGGGGCCGACACCGTCCAGGGACAGGAGGTCGCGGCGGAGGTCGGCGATGGTGCGGCCGGCGTGCAGCTGCAGGTCGCCGGAGGCCAAGGCGCAGGCGGCGGCGACGATCGCGGCGGTGCGGCGGGCGGGGCCGGTGAGGACCTCGTGGCCGCGTTCGGCGATGGTGGCGGGGCTCGGGAACAGGTAGCGGACCGGGCCGGTGACCGGCTCACCGAGGGACTCCACCAGCCGGGTGGTGTGCGTGACCGCAGCGGGCACCGAGATCTGCTGGCCGATCATGGTGCGCAGCAACAGTTCCGGGCCGTCGACGCTGCCGGGGACCCGGATGCCGGGACTGAAGCCGACTCGGCCGGCGCGCAGTCCCTCGTCGATGCCGACCGGGTCGGCGTCGAGGTCGAGCAGGTGTCGCAGGCGCGCGACCGTCGGCGCCAGATCGCGCATGTCGTTGAGCAGCAACCCGGCTCGCACGAAACCGGCGTCGAAGGCGAGCCGGACCGTGGCGTGACCGTGCGGCGTGCGCAGCGCGCGGGTGTAGGTGCCGTCCTCGAACTGTTCCATGCCGGGTACGGCGTGTGCGGACAGAAACCATTCCAGCCAGCCCCGGTCCATGGGCTCGCGGAACGGAAGCCGCAGGGTGAGTGTGCCGTTGGTCGGCGGCAGGGTGTCGCCGCGCAGCCGCCGTGCCTCGTCGCGCAGCGTGGTCGGGCTGACCGCGAACACCTCGCGCACGGTGTCGTTGAACTGGCGGATGCTGGCGAATCCGGCCGCGAACGCGATGTCCGACATCGGCATCCGGGTGGTCTGGATGAGCAGCCGCGCGGTGTGCGCGCGGTGCGCGCGGGCCAGGGCCAGCGGCCCGGCCCCGAGTTCACTGGACAGCACGCGGGTGAGCTGCCGCTGGGAGTAGCCGAGCGCACCGGCCAGACCGGGGACCCCGCCGCGTTCGACGACGCCGTCGGCGATCAGCCGCATCGCCCGCGCGGCCAGATCGGCGCGGGTGTTCCACAGCGGCGAGCCGGGTGCGGCGTCGGGCAGGCAGCGCCGGCAGGCCCGGAAGCCGTTCTGCTGGGCCGCGGCCGCGGTGGGCAGGAAGGTGACGTTCGCCCGCTTGGGTGTGATCGCCGGACAGGAAGGGCGGCAATAGATCCCGGTGGACCGCACGGCGGTGACGAATTGCCCGTCGAAGCGGGAGTCGCGGGACGCGACTGCCCGGTAGCAGCGCTCGAAGTCGATATCGTTCGAACTCACGCAATCCACCATGTCAGCCCCCGGCCCCCGGTGCTAGCGGAAATTGGACACCGCGCGATGTTCGCGGCGGATTCGATGTTTACCCGGCCCCGAACCGGTGAACCGGCCTGCTCCGATTCAGCAGCAGCGGGTCTTGGGATCCCGTTCCGACGCGGCGTGCCGCTCGCGCCAGTACTCCCGTTCCGACAGTGCCGGCCGCCCCGGATGGTTGCGCCGCATATGGTCGAGATATCGCGTGTAATCTTCGCCCCCCAAGATCGCGTTGAGATACCGGACCACCGACCGCACCCCCCGCAGCGCGGCCCCGGCGGGCCCGCGCTGCGGGATCGATGCGGCCGGCCCGGTCATTCGACTGCCACCTTGCCGGCTGCCGCCGGCACCAGCGCATCCCACTCGCGCTGCACTTCCCGCTCCGCGGCCGTGGGCACGAAACCCTTGGGCGCGAACAACTTCGACGGTACCTCCGGCGTCTCGGTGGTGTCGCCCCCACCACCGCGCAGCGCCCGGATACAGACCACCACACCCATCAGCGCCACGATCAGCACCAGCACCGCGAACACGATCGACAGCGTCCCCTGGATGAAGGTGTTGCGCACCAGCTTGTCCATATCGGACACACTGGTCGCGCCCGGGACGAGTTTCTCGTGCGCCCGGGCATCGGAATAGATCCGGTGCTGCGTCCAGTAACCGATGTTCTTGTCGCCGGAGAAGATCTTCTGCCAGGACGCGGTCATGGTGACCACCAGATCCCAGATCAACGGCAGCGCCGGGATCCAGGCCCACTTGACCAGGCCCTTCTTCACCACGATCACCAGCACCACGGTCAGCGCGATCGCCGCCAGCAGCTGGTTGGCGATCCCGAACAGCGGGTACAGGGTCCAGATGCCGCCCTTGGGGTCGGTGACACCCATGAGCAGCACCGAACCCCAGGCCGCCACCACGATCGCCGAGCACAGCCATGCGCCGGGCCGCCAGGACGGATCCTTGAACTTCCGCATCGGGCCGCCGACATTACCCAGCGAATCCGACAGCATGAACCGGGCCACCCGGGTGCCGGCGTCGATCGTGGTGAGGATGAACAGCGCCTCGAACATGATCGCGAAGTGGTACCAGAACGACTTGAAACCGCTGCCGCCCAAGAACTTCTGCAGCACCTCCGACATGCCGACCGCCAGGGTCGGCGCGCCACCGGTCTTGGACAGCAGCGACGGCTCACCCACGTCGTGGGCCTGCTGGATCAGCTGGGCGCCGGTGATCGGGTCGCCGCCCAGGCCCATGCCGTTGACCTTCGTGGCCGCGGCGTCGGCGGTGGCCTGCGCGATCTGCGCCGCGGTGGCGCCGGTGGGCAGCCCGGCCGGCGGCGTGGCCAGCCCGGCGGTGTTCATCGCGAAGTAGAGGTGCTGGTCGAGGATGCTCGCGGCGATCATGGCCATGACCGCGACGAAGGACTCCATCAGCATGCCGCCGTAGCCGATCATGCGGGCCTGCGACTGCTTGGCCAGCAGTTTCGGTGTGGTCCCCGACGACACCAGCGCGTGGAATCCGGACAGCGCACCGCAGGCGATGGTGATGAACAGGAACGGGAACAGGCTGCCCGGGAACGCGGGGCCGTGCGAATTGTGCGCGAACTGCGAGACCGCGGGCGCCTTCAGCGCCGGCAGCGTGATCACGATGCCGACCGCGAGCAGCGTGATGGTGCCGATCTTCATGAAGGTCGACAGATAGTCGCGCGGGGCGAGCAGCAGCCACACCGGCAGCACCGAGGCGATGAAGCCGTAGACGATCAGCATCCAGGCGACCGTGCTGCCCGAGAGGGTGAACCAGTCACGGCCCCAACCGGATTCGGACACCCAGCGGCCCGCCACGGTGACGAACATGAGCAGCACGAAACCCATGATCGACACCTCGCCGACCTTGCCCGGCCGGATGTAGCGCAGGTAGAGGCCCATGAGCAGGGCGATCGGGATGGTCATCGAGATCGAGAACACGCCCCACGGGCTGCCGCCGACCAGATGACCGGCCTTGTCCGGAGTGGCGGCCAGTGCGTTGACCACCACGATGCCGAGCACGGCCAGCAGGATCACCATGATCACCAGCACGCCCAGCAGCGCGGCGACACCGCCGACCACACCCATCTCGTCGCGCGCCATCTGTCCCAGACTGCGGCCGCGCCGGCGGGTGGACGCCCACAACACCAGATAGTCCTGCACACCGCCCGCGAGCACCACGCCGAAGACGATCCACAGCGTGCCCGGCAGATACCCCATCTGGGCCGCCAGCACCGGGCCGACCAGCGGACCGGCGCCGGCGATCGCGGCGAAATGGTGGCCGAACAGGACCCGCCGGTCCATCGGCATGTAGTCGGTGCCGTTCTCCAGTTCCTCGGCGGGCGTGGCGATGTCGTCGCGCGGCTTGGCGATCTTGAATTCGATCAGCCGGGCATAGAACTGGTAGGCCAGGATGTAGGTGGCCACGGCGGCCAGCACGATCCAGACCGCGTTCACGTGCTCGCCGCGCGAGACGGCCAGCACCGCCCACGCCGCCGCGCCGGCGATCGCGAGTGCGGCGAACACACCCTTCTTGCCGAGGGACAGCCCGGAGCGGTCCACGACGCCGACCGGTGGGAGATCAGGGTCGGTTTTCAGATATTCGACTGTCGTCATGAACGCTCCGTACGGTTCCGCGGGTCGGTCGGTCTGATGGTCGCATGCCTGTCTGACACCTGCCGCCCGAACGGGGCGGGACCGGCTCGTTCAGTGCGGTCAGTTCTCGCCGTCACCTCGCGAATGCCAGGACGGGTCGGCGTGCAGCGCCGCCTCGTGCGCCATCGCCAGCTGCTCCCGCGACTTCATGGTGTCGGGATGATCCGGGCCCAGCAGCCGGGTCCGGTCCGCGACCGAGCGGGTCAGCGCGTCGACCGCCGCCACCGGCCGGCCCACCTCGAAGTAGGCGCAGCCCAGATTGTTGCGGGCGGTCAGGGTGGTGGGATGGTCGGCGCCGAGCACCCGCACCCGATGCTCGAGTTCCGCGGCATACAGATCGACCGCGTCGGCGTGCCGGCCGGCGTCGGAGTAGGCGAACGCCAGGCTGATTCGCGCGTGCGCGGTGATCGGATGATCCGGGCCCAGGGTGCGCTCACCGCCGGCGAACGCCCGCTGGTAGAGCTCGATCGCGTCGTCCAGCTGTCCCGCCGCCTCGCGGTCGGAGCCGAGCCGGGTCATGGCGTCGAGAGTATCGGGGTGGTCGGGTCCGACGGTGCGTTCCCGCGCGGCCAGCAGCCGTTCGTCGAGCCGGGTCGCGGCCTCGGTTTCGCCCGCCTCCCGCAACGCGATCGCCAGGCAGTCACCGGTGATCAAGGTGTGCGGATGGTCGGGGCCCAGGACCCGGTCGCTGTCGGCGAGGGTGCGGCGGTAGAGCTCCATCGCCTCCTCGGCGCGATCCGCGGCCCGATAGGTGACGGCCAGATTGTGCCGCGCCGACAGCGTGTTCTTGTCGTCGGCGCCCAGCACGCGCTCGGTGTCGGCGAGCGTGCGCTCGGCCAGATCCACCGCCTCCGGCAACCGCCCCGCCGCACGATAGGCCCCCGCGAGATTGCCGCGGAACACGAGCGTGTCGAGATCGTCTGCGCCGAGCGCGGTTTCGCTGTCGGTCAGCACCCGCTCGTAGAGATCGATCGCCGCCACCAACTGCCCGGCCTCCCGATAACAGCGAGCGAGATGACCGGCGGAGACGAGAGTGTCGCGATGCAACGGACCCAGCGTTCGCTCGCGATCCGCCACCAGCTGCTCATAGAGCGCGATGACCTCGGCTTGGCGGTCGGTGGGGGAGTCGGTGTTGCGGGCGTCGACCTGTTCGAGTTCGTCGGTGTCAGCGTCGGAATCGGTGGCGGCCTCGGTGTCTGGGGTGGTGGTGGCTGTCTCGGGATCCGTCGGGGCGGTGGTGGCCGTTTCTTCGGCGTCCGTCGGGGCGGCGGAGGTGGCTGTCTCAGCTTCCGTCAGCGCGGTGTCGGCGGATGTCTCGGCACCTGTCACTGTGGTGTCACCGACTGCGTCGGGTTCCCCGGCGGCATTCGGGGCGGCGACGTCCGCGATCGCCTCGGAACCTGTCTCCGTGGCGGTTTCGGAACTGTCGGCGACCTTCTCCAGAACGGGGTCCGATGTGGCGGCTGCTGGGAGACGCTGGATCGGGACGGTCGTGGTAGGTGTATCGCTTACGGGTGCAACGCTTTCGGTCGCGGGCGGTGCGGCATCGGGCCGACTGTCGACAACTTCCGCGGACTCGGCGGCCGCCGCATCGTCCGATTCGGTGATACCGCCGCGACTGTTCGGCTCGGCCTCGACGTCGGGGCCCTCCAGGGCGGATTCCTTTGTGCCGCTGCCGCCCGCGCTGCGGTCGCCCGCGTCACCGCCGATAGCGCTGTCGCTCCGGCTGCCCGGCTCCGTCTCGGCGGTCGGCGCAATCCGCGTCTCTTCTGCGGCGGATTCGGTTGTGCCGCTGCCACTGTCACGATCGCTGTCTGCCTCCGCCGCGACCAGCGTCAGTCGGATGGTGTGTGCCGTGGCCCCTTCCGGGGCTCCGTGCGGCCCGGTGACCCAGAACTGTGGTCGCCCGCCGTCGAGTCCGATCGTCACCTGCACCGTGAGTTCGACCTCGCGGGTGGCGAAGGTTCCGGCCGGCGAACTCGTCTCCCGGGCCAGCGCGGCCAGCACGCTGGCCAGTAGCATCGCATTGTCCGGCCGATTGCCGTTGTCGGACATTGGGATTCCCCTTGCTCATCGCAGCCTGCCCCTGCTCGGCGGCCCCTGGACGATGGTAACTGTTCCACTGCCGGAGACCGGGCGCTCGACGGGAACCTGTGGGCCACAAGGGATTGAGGGCGGATCGGGGGCTTTGCGGGAGAGTCCGGCAGGAGCGCACGATCATCGGCCCGAATCGGCAAGATGTGCGCGCACGTGCCGAACACTGTGCGGTCGTTCGAGATCGCCGCTGCCCGCGTCAAGGGTTTCGACCAATCTCCATCAAACGATTGTTGGAGAGCATTTCGCCAGGTTATGGTTCCGCCCATGCCCGGCACCAAGCAATCCTCCCCGGTTCCGGACGACAGCCGGGAACGGATCGTCGCCGCAGCCACCATGCTCTTCGCGGAGCACGGCTACGACGGCACCTCGATCCGCCAGATCGCGAATCAGGTCGGGCTGAACGTCGCCACCGTCGCCTACCACGTGGGGTCCAAGGCCGAGCTCTACCAGGAGGTCATGCGCCGGGCCTTCGCCGTCGAGGCGCAGCACCTGACCCGCGCCCTCGCGCTGTTTCTCGCCTCGGCCGCGACGGATGCCGCCGGGGCGGTGCGCACGTTGATCGGTGCCTACCTCGACTTCTGCCTCGCGCACACCCACATCCCGGCCCTGTGGATGCGTCGTTGGCTGTCGGACGCGGCGGAGGTGATCGGCCCGGAAGCCGACTACGCCAAACCTCAGATCGACACGGTGCGGCAGGCGGTCCGGTCCGCGTTGCCGGAGGTCGCCGAGCGCGCCGACCTCGAGCTGACAGTGTGGACCGTGCTGTGGATGACGCACGGGTTCTGCTGTTCCGGCGTCATCGACGCGGACGGAATCCGCCGCGGCCCCGCCGATCCCGCGGCGGTGGCCCGGTTCCGCGCCCACCTCGAAGGTCTCGTGCTGCGCGAGCTGGGTCTCGGCGGTGCGCGGTGAGCGAGCGGACCGCCACCACGGCCGCGGGCGACACGCCGGCGCCGACGCGCGCGCGGCTGCTGAGCTACGGGGTCGGCTCGGTCGGCACCGGCATCTTCTCGACGGTCCCCGGACTGCTGTTGCTCTACTACATGACCGACACCCTGGCCGTACCCGCCGGCGCCGCCGGTCTGGTGGTGACGCTGCCCAAGGCGTGGGACGCGATCTTCAACCCGTATGTCGGCGCGGCCAGCGACCGGGAGGCCGTGCGTACCGGGCGCCGCAGCCGGCTGCTGCTGGTCGGCGCCGTGCTGTTGCCGGTGACGTTCGCCGCCATGTTCCTCTCGCCCGCAACGGGTTCCGGTGCGGTCGTCTGGATCTCCGTCGCATTCGTCCTGGCCGCCAGCACTTTCGCGATCTTCCAGGTGCCGTATGTGGCGCTGCCGACCGAGATGTCCCCGAATCCTGTGGTACGGACCCGGATCATGAGCTGGCGGATCATCAGCCTGACCGTCGGCATCCTGGTGGCGGGCGGTCTCGCCCCGGCCGTGGTCTCGCTCGGCGGCAAGGGCCGCGCCGGCTACGCGTTGATGGGCCTGGTGGTCGGTGCGGTGCTGCTGGTCGTGCTGACCGTGGCCGCGCGGGGCACCCGATGGGTGGTGTCCCGGCCTGGGCCGGAACAGCTTTCGCTGCCCGCCGCGTTCCGGGCCGCCCGCGGCAATCGTGCCTTCTTCGCCCTGCTGGCCGCGTTCGTGCTCCAGGCCGCGGGCACCGCGGTCATGCTCGCCGCCGCGCCCTACGTGGCGACGTACCGTCTCGACGACTATGGCCTGACCTCGGTGCTGTTCGTGTGCCTGGTCGCGCCGAGCGCCGTGGCGGTTCCGCTGTGGAGCAAGGCCGCGCACCGGTTCGGGCGGTTGCGTTGCCTGCTTTTCGCGACGCTCGGCTACGCGGTCGGGTCGGTGGCGCTGCTGCCGGTGTCGGCGGCCGGGAACGTACCCGGCACGCTGGCGCTGTGCGCGCTGCTCGGGGTCTGTTACGCGGCGCTGCAACTACTTCCGCTGTCGCTGCTGCCGGACACGGTGGTGGCCGACACCGATCGCACCGGCCATACCCAGTCCGGCGCGTTCACCGGGTTGTGGACGGCCGGCGAGACCGCGGGCCTGGCGCTCGGTCCCGGCGCGTACGCCGTGGGTCTGGCCGCGACCGGTTTCGTGTCGTCCACCTTCGACCACCCGGTAGCTCAGACCGCGCTCGCGCGTACCGGCCTGCTGCTCGGATTCAGTCTCGTCCCGGCGGCGCTGCTGCTCGCGTCGCTGCCCGCCCTGTTCGCCTACGGGCGCCGCCGAAAGGAATCCTGCCGATGATGCCCGAGACCGGACGCGCTGTCGCCGAACTGCTTTCGGAGCTGGATCGGCTCAAGGCAGCCGACCTGCCCACCCGCGGCGAGAACGTCACCGCCTACATCTACGACTCCGGCCGCCCCGAGGTGCGCGAGGCGGCCGAGCGCGCCTACCTGGCAATGCTGGAGATCAACAGCCTGGATCCGACCGCGTTCCCGAGCACGGTGGCGCTGGAGCGGTCCGTGGTCGCGACCGTGGCCGCGCGGCTCGGTGGTGACGCGGCGACGCCGGGAATCTTCACCAGCGGTGGTACCGAGTCGATCATGTTGGCGGTCAAGGCCGCTCGCGACGCCCGGCCCGATATCGCGGTGCCGCGCATGGTCGTTCCGGTCACCGCGCATGCCGCATTCCACAAGGCGGGCGCCTACCTGCGGGTCGCGGTCGACTCGATTCCCGTGGACCCCACTACTTTTCGTGCCGATCCACCGGCAATGGCCACCGCTTGCACGCCGGACACGATTCTGGTCGTCGCCTCCGCACCTTCCTACGCGCACGGTGTGGTGGACCCGGTGCCGGAGATCGCGGCACTGGCCGCCGAACGTGACATCCCGTGCCACGTCGACGCCTGTGTGGGCGGCTGGCTGCTGCCCTGGCTGGCCGACGCGGGTGCGGAGATCCCCGCCTTCGACCTGTCCGTCCCGGGCGTCACCTCGATCTCGTGTGACCTGCACAAGTTCGGGTACGCGCCGAAGGGCGCCTCGGTCGTGCTCTTCCGCGACGCGGCGCTGCGCATGCGCGCGTACTACGCGTGCGCCGGATGGCCGGGCTACCCGGTCGTGAACACCACCGTGCAGAGCAGCAAGGGTGCGGGCCCGCTCGCCGGAGCCTGGGCGACGCTGCAGGCACTCGGTGCCGAGGGCTACCGCGAGCTGGGCCGGGAGGCGCTGGCCGCGACCCGGCGGCTGGTCGCCGGCATCGCGGAGATCGACGGCCTCGAGGTCCTCGGCACGCCGCAGGCCACGCTGGTGGCCATCGGTTCCACGACCCTGGACCTGTTCGCGCTCGCCGACCACTCGCGCAGCCTCGGCTTCTTCCTGCAGCCGCAGATGGCGGTCGACGGCCTGCCCGCGAGCGTGCACGTGACGCTGACCGGGGTCAGCGCGCGGGGTGTGGACCGCATGCTGACCGTGCTGGCCGAGGCCGCCGACAAGGTCCGGGACGCGGGCCCGGCCGTGCCGTCGGCCGAACTGGTGGCGCTGGTCGGCCGACTCGATCTGGCGGGCCTGGACGACCCGACCTTCGCGTCCCTGCTGCCCGCCGTGGGCTGGGACCCGACGGCGACCGGGGATCCGGCGATGGCCGCGATCAACAACCTGCTCAACGCATTACCGCCGCGCGAACGGGAACTGATCATCAAGCGGTTCATGTCCGTGCTCTACAGCCCGCATCTCGACGCCTGAGCAGCCACTATGGTGGGCGGGTGCAGACTCCCGTTCACCTCGTCATCGGCGCGGGCCCCGGCCTGGGCGCCGGCATCGCCCGCCGGTTCGCGCGCGAGGGCTACTTCGCCGTCCTGACCACCCGGCACCAGGAGCAGGCCGACGACCTGGCCGCGCAGCTGACCGCGGGGGGTTGCGCGGCAGCGGGTTTCGCGATCGACCTGCTGGATGCCGCCGACGTGGCCCGGGCGGTGACCGCGGTCGGCGAGCGGTACGGCCGCATCGACGTGCTGCATTTCAACCCCAGCGCATGGCGGGAGAAGGACCCGCTGCAGTTGACCGCCGCCGAACTGCTCGAGGACGTCATGCTGGGCGTCGGGGCGCTGCTGCCCGCAGTCCAGGCGGCGCGCCCGTTCCAGCGCGCCGGGTCCCGAGTCCTGGTGACCGGCAGTGCGGCCGCGGACAAGCCGTGGCATCGCGCGGCCTCGCTCGGGGTGCAGAAGGCGGCCGTCCGGAATCTGGTGACCAGCCTGGACGCGACGCTGGCGCCGGAGGGGATCCGCGCGGTGGCCGTGCAGATCAACGGATTGCTGGCCGCGCAGGGTCCGTTCTCGCCGCCACCGATCGCGGAGGCGATGTGGCGGGCGGTGACTCGTCCGGACGAGTCGTGGACGCCGCACGTGTCCTACGACGGCTGAGTGCTACTCCGCGGGGCTCCAGCCGGGGCCCCGGAAGAGGTAGCCGAAGGCGGCCCGCCAACCGTCGGCGCTGCGCAGATCGTGTGCGATGGCGGCGAATTCGTGGGTCGCCACCCGCAGTGGGTTGTAGGTGTCGATGTTCGTGGTGAGGCCGTAGACCACACGCTCGCCCTCGGGTTCGAAGGTGCCGAACAGCCGGTCCCACACGATCAGGATGCCGCCGTAGTTCTTGTCCAGGTACTGCGTGTTGGAGCCGTGGTGCACGCGATGATGCGCGGGCGTGTTCATGACGAATTCCACTGGGCGCCAGAGCTTTCCGACCCGCTCGGTGTGGATGAAGAACTGGTAGAGCAGGCTGATCGACTGCTGCAGCAGGATCATCCAGGGCGCGAAACCCAACAGCGCCAACGGCATCCAGAACGGCAGGGCGGAGAACGGAGTCCACGGCTGGCGCAGCGCGGTCGACAGGTTGTAGTGCCGGCTCGAGTGGTGCACGACATGGGTGGCCCAGAACACCCGAATGGTGTGGTGGGTCCGGTGATACCAGTAGTAGGCCAGCTCGTCGGCGAAGAACAGCGCGACCCAGGTGAGTGGATTACCGGCGGGCAGATGGAACGGCGCCACGAGGTAGATACCGGCGTAGACGGCCACCACTACCAGTTTCCATCCGATATTGATGAGCGCGTTGCCGATTCCCATGATCAGGCTGGTGCGGGTGTCGCGGGCCTCGTAGCCCAGTTCCTCGTCGTCGGGCAGGTAGCGGAACGAAAGCCCTTCCAGCACAACGGAGACCAGGAAGACGGGGATGGCGTGCAGGATCAGATCGAACAATGGTGGATCACTCTCCGGGCGTGGACTTTTCGATTCCGGTGACGAAGTGCGTCAGCAGCTGTTCGGCGTGCCGGTAGGCGCCCTCGCCGTCGCGGGCGAGGAGCAGGCCGGCGAGCGCGATGCGGAGTGCGCGGGCGGAGTACTCGCCGGCGATCCACTCCGCGACGATCGGCAGGCCCACGTCGTCGAAGGTGGCGAGCAGTGAATTGAGGGCGAGCCGGTAGGCGAGATTGCCCGAGCCGTCGACGATCCGGGTCCAGAACTCCAGATCGGCGTCGGCGTACTCCTCGACTGTGCCCGCTTCGGGGAAGGCGTGCGCGAGCTCCGAGATGCGTTCCAGCTCTTCGGTGGACGCGTTCGCGGCGCACAGCCGCGCCGCGTCGGACCCGATGGAGCGCCGCATGACCGCGATATCGCGCACGAGCTCGAGCGGCGGCACGACGCCGGCCGCGACCAGCGCGCTCAGCGTCTCGAGCCGCGCGTTCGCGCGCCAATCCAGCACGCGGGTCTTCCCGCCGTGGCTGATCCGGATCAGCCCGGCCTGTTGCACGCGCTTGAGCGCTTCCCGCACCGCGTGCCGGTTCACCTGGAACGACAGGGACAGCTCGCGCTCGGCGGGCAGAGTGTCGCCCGCGGCCAGCCGGCCGCTGAGGATCTCTTCGACGATCCGGACGTAGGCGGCATCGGAGACCGCTGTCCGGGTAATGGGTGCGATGTCCACCGTTGGAGGTTAGGTGGTCAACAGGATACACGTCAACTGGTGTAACCAGTTCTGGCCGGTTCGCACCGATGGTGAGCCGGACAGGTCCCGGCGCCGCTACGATCTGGCGATGCCCCACACGATCGACAACCCGGCCCGCGGCGTTGGAGGGTGAGGCGGCCGGGTTGTTCCGGCGCCCCGCGCGGCACCTGGAGGAACTGCTGACCCGGGGTTCGGTGGCGGGGGCGGAACCCCGAATGCGTGGTGCCGCAGACAAACTCGTCGAACGCGCGCAGACCGCGAAGGACGTCGAGTCCACAGGCATGCAGGCGGCCGAGCCTCCCGGCGGGCGCAGGATCGACGACGCCACGCCCGTTGTCTCGTCCGCCGCCCCACCGGGGGTGACCCATCTGCCGCGGCTGCCGCCGCTGGGTGACATCGTCGACGCCGCTCAGCGCGGGGCCTCGCCCGCGGAGATCACCGCCCTGCTGAAGGGCCTCGAAGGTCCCTACGGCAAGTTCCGGGTCGAAGGGGTGACGCTCCAGCGGGGGCTGGCAGGGATCTCCCGTGACTCGGACGGCAACGCCTGGATCACCGTGCGGATGCGCGTCCACAACGCCGACGGCGCGGTGGTGGGCAGCGTGGAACGGCGATTCGGCCGCGATGCCCAGGGCCGCCTCGTCGTCGTCCACCAGTACACCTCGCTGGTGCCCGCCGCGCGGCGGCAGGGCTTCGCGACGGCGTTCAACCGGGCCACCGAGGCCTACTACCGCGCCTCCGGCGTGGACCGCATCCTGGTGAACGCGGAGAAGGACGGCGGATTGGTCTGGGCGAAGGCCGGATTCGGCTGGGACACCGACGGCTACTCCATGATCGAATCCGGCCACAACATCTCCGACCGCGCCGAACGCCTCATCCGCCACGGCAACCTGACCGACGCGGAGATCGCGAATCTCCGTGAGGTCCAGTACCTGCTGTCCCAGCCGCCCGAAACCTGGCCCACCCCAGCCGAACTCGCGAGCCGTACCGCCGACGGCCGGCCTATCGGCGAGACGTTGATGCGCGACAGCGTCTGGGCCGGCATGAAGAAGCTGTGATCAGTCCACCGCGGCGGCGTAGCGGGCGGCGAGCGTGCGGATGTGGGCGACCAGTTCGGGTGGGTCGTCGACGCGGAAGTCCATCATCAGCATGCTGAGGTAGACGGCGATCGTTTCCAGGGTGTCGGCGCCGGTGTGGAGGACGCAGCGGGTGGCGTCGACGGGTTCGACGACGCCGACGGTCGGGTTGATCCGGGCGATGACGGTTTCGGCGGACTCCAGGACGGTGACCTTGGCGTGGACTTTCCAACCGGCCGTGGCGATTTCGCGGAGCACGAAGGCGACGAGGTCGGTGTCGGGGAGGGCGCGGGGCGCGAAGTGGTGGGTGCCGGTCGTGACCCGGTCGAGGTTGGCTACCGGAAGTGCCTGCCAGGCATGGGTTTCCAGCGAATAGGCGACCAGATACCAGCGGCGTTGCCAGCTGATCAGGCGGTACGGCTCCACGCGGGCGTTGTCGGCGTCGAGCGCCCGCCCCGAGCGGATCGCAGCCGCGATCGTGGCCAGGGTCTCGGCGGGGACCGGCGCCTCCGGCTCCACCGACCCGGTGTCCGCCGGGCCGATCTCGGTCGCGGTGCGCAGCGCGATCACCTTGTGCTGCAGCCGTTTCGGCAGGATCTGCTCGATCTTCGCGAGCGCGCGGGCCGCGTTCCGGTCGATCTCGGCCAGGCCGGTCGACCCGTCCTCGGCGACCCCGATCGCGACCGCGACGGCCACCGCCTCGTCGTCGTCCAGCAGCAGTGGCGGCATGGTCTTGCCCTGGCCCAGCCGGTAGCCGCCGACGGGTCCGCGCTCGGCGTGCACCGGGTAGCCCAGCTCGCGCAGCCGGGCGATGTCCTGGCGCAGGGTGCGGTCGGTGACACCGGTCCGCTCGGCCAGCTCACGGCCGGTGTAGGTCCGGTCCTGCAACAGCGACAGCAGCCGCAGCAGACGGGTAGTGGTCGAGGTCACATCGGCACCGCCTTCTTATTAGGAAGAAAACTAGCCTAATCGGTTCATAGGCTTATCTCACAAGCGCAGAACAGAACGAGAGGCAGAACCATGAACGACACCATCCACGCCGAGCCCGCCACCGCCCTCGCCCCCGTCTGGCGGACGGTTCTCGCCGACTCGCACCGCGCCCTGGCCGAGGTCGTCGCCGGGATCGCCGACGACCAGTGGAACCTGCCCACCCCGTGCGCGGAGTGGACGGTCACCCAGGTGATCCAGCACGCCGCCGCCGACCAGCTGGCCTTCGCACAGGCGCTCGGCGTCGGCGCCGGCCCGGCCTACGACCCGTTCGCCCCCTCCGGCAGCCTCACCGGCACCGCGGCCGACCTGGTCACCGCCGCCCTCGACGAGGCCACCACCGCCTGGGCCACCGTCACCGACACCGCCGAGGCCGTCCCCACGCCGCTCCCGCACGGCGCGCTCCCCACCCCGGTGGCCGCCGTCCTGTGCGCGCTCGACGCGGCGGTCCACGCCTGGGACCTCGCCGTCGCCACCGGGCAGCCGTCGCCGCTGACCGACGAACTGGCCGCCCACCTGCTCACGGCCGCCACCGGCACCATCGAACCGCTGAGGCAGTGGGGCGCTTACGGTCCCGTCGTCGCGGGCACGGAGGGTTCGGCCACCGGTGCGCTGCTGAACTACCTCGGCCGGGATGCCCGCAACTGAGTCGTTCGGCCTGAGTGCACAATCTTCGGCTTCTGCCGGCAGTTCATGCCGGATCGGCCCGATGATTGTGCGCTCGGGCCGTTTCCGATCAGAACTGGGAGAAGTCGGACAGCAGCGCCCCGGTCTCGTCCGGGTCCTCGATCATCGGCGTGTGACCGCAGGGGAGTGATTCGAGGCGGACACTGGGAACGCGCAGGTAGTCCTGGTAGGACCCCGGCTGCCAGCGCTTGTCCGCGGACCCGTAGATCACCATGGTGGGCAGGCCGAGGTCGGCGAGGCGGTCCGGCTCCGGCCGATCCCGCAGGTAGACGTCCGACGCGTTCGAGGTCGCGGTGAGGCTGCGATAGGTCATGCCGCGAACGTCGGCGACGATCCGGTCGGGAATCGGAACGTCGCGAGTGAAGGCGCTGCTCAACGAGTATCGGATGGCGATGTCGGGGAGCAGTGGCCACACCGGCCGACCGATCGCCGGATTCATCAGCAGATCACCGGCCGGCCCGTTGTCGGTGAACGCGTCCAGCCGCGCACCGGTGTCGATCAATGCGATGGCCGCCACCAGATCGGGGCGCTGCTCGGCCAGCGAGGTGACGACATAGCCACCCGTCGAATGGCCGACGACGACCGCGCGGTGCACCCCCAGCCGATCGAGCACCGCCGCAACATGATTCGCCTGCTCGTCCATCCCGTACCCGGTGTCGGGTTTGGCCGACGCACCGTGCCCGAGCAGATCGATCCGCACCACGTACCGATCCCGCAGCGCGGGCAGCACCGGATCCCACCATGCCGTCGATCCGGCCAGACCGTGCACCAGGACAACCGCATTCGTGGCGGGAACGCCGTTCATGACCACGTGGATGTCACCGTCGGGGAGGTGGATCGTCTGCTCCTGGGAGGTATCCGGCGCCGCTGTCGCGGTATCGGCGGCGATCATGGTGCCTGGTGTCCGGGGTGCGGTGCTCGAGGTGCCGGGTGCGGAGTCCGTGGTGTCGGTTGCGGTGACCGGGGTGCCGGGCTCGGCGCCCGTGGTGCCCGGTGTCGTTCCCGCGATGCGGTTTCCGGGCCCCACAACACCTGGCCCGGCTACGGCGATTCCTGGTGTGGCGCCGGCGAAAAGGGTGGCCGATACTCCCACGATCAGGAGCGTGGCCCAGCGGTGCCGAAACGATCTTGTGGCAGCGGTGTTCTGGTTCATGGACTCACTGTGCTGGGCGACCACCACGCGAGTCTTGAAGAAATGTTCGCGACGAAAGCGCCGGTTCACTGTTGCCGGAGCCGACCTATCATCGAGGCGTGGAGTGGGAGATCGCGAGGCCGGCCCGGGCGCTCGCGGTGCGCGGAACGGATATGGCGGGCTTCCGGATTCGTGGTGCTGCCCCGGCCCAGCTGCGTGCGGTTCCCCATCCGGCGGTCACGGTCGCCGTCACCATCGGTGACCACAGCTTCGATATCGGTGCCACAGATGGCGACTGCGGCGGCCCAACGGCTCGAACCCCTTCCGGCAGTGTGGCTCTCGGCCTGAACGTCGAGGCCGTTCCGGTGCGGGTGCGATCCGTCGAATGCGTCCAGATCCGCCTCGATCCGGTGGTGGCGCCCGCCCTGCTCGGCTGTCCGGTCGCTGAACTAGCTTGCGGCGCAGTCGTGCTCGACGACCTCTGGGGCTCGGACGCCCGGCGGCTCGGCGAGCGCTTGGCCGAAACATCCGGCTGGGCGGCCCGTTTCGCAACCGTCGAATCGGCGCTGGTGGCACGGCTGCGCGAAAACCGTCGCGCCGATCCCGAAGTCGCCTGGGCCTGGCACCGGCTGGTCACCACCCGCGGCACCCATCGCGTCGAATCCCTTGCGGCAGAAGTCGGCTGGAGCCGCCAACGCCTGTGGTCCCGCTTCGGCACCCAGATCGGCCTCACCCCCAAACGCGCCGCCATGCTGGTCCGCTTCGACCACGCCGTACACCGCCTGGTCCGCGGTGACCGCCCCGCCCAAGTGGCCGCCGACTGCGGCTACGCCGACCAATCCCACCTGCACCGAGAGGTGGGCGCGTTCACCGGCACCTCGATCAGCTCGGCGGCAACCGAACCCTGGCTCACCGTGGACCGCGAGGCCTGGCCGTCGACCTGCTGACTGCCGCGACCGGAACGATCGGACCGTCCATTACGGTGCACACGGCAGCGTCGTGAGCAGCAACCGCCGCCTCGACTCATACGAGATAGTCAGAATTAGATCGATACGATACGATTATGACTATGTCCGGAGTCGGTGTTGCCGAAGCCGCCGCGGTACTCGGTGTGCAGCCCCAGGCTGTCCGGAAGATGCTCCGAGAAGGTCTGCTCGAATACGAGCCGGGCTTGCGGGGAATCGCCGTAGTAGTCAGCTCGGCATCGCTGGCCCGGTTGCAGGCGATGCGGGCGCGAGGCAGCGGCAGGCCTTGGTCGGAGCGGACTGCCTGGGCCGGCATCGACCTGCTTTCCGGCGGCTCTGCCGGCTGGTTGACTCCGCAGGCCCGGTACCGATTGCGCCGTTCGGTCGAGCAGCAGACAGCCGACGAATTCCTGTGGTCGGCCCGGCGGCGGGCGTCGGTGTATCGATACCGCGGTGACGCCGAGGCCGTCCCACTTATCGCTGCCCACGTAATACCCACCGCCGCAAGCGCTGTCGCGGATGACGCGCGTGTGGCGGCGGCGTTCGGCCTGGCCGGTGGATCCGGCATCGTGGACGGGTATGTGCCGGCCGGTGTCGCACAACAGATCTCGGCTGCCTACGCTCTCGCGGAGGATCCTGGCGGAAATATCGTGCTCCGTGAGGTGACGTTCACCGAACCTCTGGCGAACGGTACGCCGATGCCCGCTATTGCCCTGGACCTGGCCGACTCGCCGACAACCCGCGAGCGGTCCGCCGGTATGCGGTACCTGGAAGGGGTGCTAGCGCATGGTCGATCGAGTTAACGAGGACGGGCGTGAGGTCTGGGAGGTGGATCCGATCGCTCGCGAATCCGGCACCTGCACGACGCGCTCGGTTCGCCGGCGCACGAATCGTGGACGCTACTCGAACCGAGCAGACGGGTTCGAGCCCAGGACGCACTACGGGTCCTCGCCGCCAACCCCCACCATCGGGAACTGCCACGAATTCCATCGATTCGCAGTTGATCCGGAGAGGTTCGGATGGTGCTGATGCTGATCGAGATCGATGAGCAGGTGCTGCTGTCACAGATGTTTTGGTGACGGTGACTGCACGGCGTGCGGGAGCAGGTCGGTGCCCTCGGGGCAAGCCGTCGCGCAATACGCTGGGAGCATGAGACGGTCGGATCCGAATGTTCCGTTGACTGCCGAATCGGCGCTCGAGACCGCGCGGGAGATCACGAACAGTCGCGGCACTCTGGTGCGATATCCGCACGCGGGGCTCGAAAGTGCCCGGTACGGGCGAGGTTTCGCGTTCGTGGAGACTGTCGGGTCGGACGACGGGGGTCGGGACTGCTATGTGCTGGTGACGACGACCGGCTGGGCGCACGGGGCGCTGTCGTCGCCCGCGCGGACCATGGACGCGGTGATCGCCGAGCATCTTGCCAAGGCCGAGCACGTCAACCGGGAGATCCTCGACGGGGAGCTCTCGCCGGCGCATCTGGTCGCGCTCGAGGCCTACGACCGTGGGCTGCCTCGGATCGCCGACGTCCCCGGGGCCGGGGCGATCGATGCCGCGACCACCGATTACGCCGAGTACCTGCTCATTTCGCTGCGCCGCCATCGCGGTGAGCCGATGTCGGGGCGACAGATACTCGCCCACAACGATTTCCTGCTGCAGGGGCCGGAGGTCGGTCGCCGCTACACGCAACCGTGCCCGCACTGTGGCCGGCCGGTGATGCACGCGCAAAGGTATCCGCGTGCGGTCTGCGACGACTGCCGCGCCCGCACCACCGACCGCGCCGGTCGCCGAATCACCGGGTACAACACCAGTTTCAGCGGCGGCATGATCGCGTACTACACCGACACCCTCGGGGAGCCGAACGACCCGGCTGCCCGCGAGGAGTGTGTGGAGGTCACCCGAACCGGCTTGTGTTTCATCGACGGCGTTGCCGCGACCATGCGCGAGGCACGGTTCGGCGGGATCGTCGTCCAGCTCGGCGACCCCGAGTCGCCGGCAGGGCCTACACGTTGAAGCGGAACTCCACCACGTCGCCGTCGGCCATGACGTAATCCTTGCCTTCCATGCGGACCTTGCCGGCGGCCTTGGCGGCGGCCATCGAGCCGGTGGCGTCCAGGTCGGTGAAGGCGACGATCTCGGCCTTGATGAAGCCGCGCTCGAAGTCGGTGTGGATGACGCCGGCGGCCTTGGGCGCGGTGTCGCCCTGGTGGATGGTCCAGGCGCGGGATTCCTTGGGGCCGGCGGTCAGATAGGTCTGCAGGCCGAGGGTGTGGAAGCCGGCGCGGGCCAGGGCGTGCAGGCCCGGCTCGGTCTGGCCGATGGACTCGAGCAGCTCGAGCGCGGACTCGTCGTCGAGTTCGAGGAGTTCGGATTCGACCTTGGCGTCGAGGAAGACGGCGTCGGCAGGCGCGACAGCGGCCTTCAACTCGGCCTTCTTGGCGTCGTCGGTCAGGATCGACTCGTCGGCGTTGAACACGTACAGGAACGGCTTGATGGTGAGCAGCGACAGCTCGCGCAGCGCCTCGGCGTCGACCTTGTCCCCGGCGGCGAACAGGGTCGTGCCCGCGTTGAGCAGCTCCTGCGCGGCCTTGGCGGCGTCGGCGACCGGCTTGCGGTCCTTCTTGACCTTGGCTTCCTTCTCCAGCCGCGGGACGGCCTTCTCCAGGGTCTGCAGGTCGGCCAGGATCAGCTCGGTCTCGATGACCTCGATGTCGGCCAGCGGATCGACCTTGCCGTCGACGTGGATCACGTCGTCGTCGGCGAACACGCGCACGACCTGGCAGATGGCGTCGGCCTCGCGGATGTTGGCCAGGAACTTGTTGCCCAGGCCGGCGCCCTCGGAGGCGCCCTTCACGATGCCGGCGATGTCGACGAACGACACCGTCGCGGGCAGGATTCGCTCCGAACCGAAGATCTCGGCGAGCCGGTTCAGCCGCGGGTCGGGCAGCGGCACCACACCGACGTTGGGCTCGATGGTGGCGAACGGGTAGTTCGCGGCCAGCACGTCGTTCTTGGTCAGCGCATTGAACAGCGTCGACTTACCGACGTTGGGCAGCCCGACGATTCCGAGGGTGAGACTCACGAGTGCAAGAGTCTACCCGGGGCGTCCGGCCGCCCGTCCCGCACGGGCTCGTGCCCCTGATTCTGGGGTCTACCGCCGCCGGCCACCACCGTGCAACGCTGATTCCGGCCGCCGCCGGGGGGCGGCCGGGCGCCCTCGGCGCCGTCGTGCGTACGCACATGCGGAAGCGGCCGCTGACCGGCGTCGAGGGGTGCCGGTCAGCGTGACCCCGCCAGCGGGCACAGCCGCCGGCTGCAGGGTGACCTGGCCGGTACCTACGGTCCGGTGCGCACTCGGCTTTCGTGGGGCTGGGTGCGCACCGGACTGCGCGGTTGCGCGGCGAGCGGGGTTCAGTTCAGGTAGGCGGTTACCGCATCCGCGATGGCGGTGGCGAGGCGGGCCCGCCCGTCCGGGGATTCCATGGTGGCGATGTCCTCGGCATTGCGCATGTTGCCGCATTCGACCAGTGCGGTGGGCCGGTCGGAGATGTTCAGACCGGCCAGATCGCTGCGGCCGTAGAGGCCGTCGGAGCCGATGTAGGTGGCGGGGGTGAAACCGGCCGCGACGAACGAGTCGCGCAAGGCCGTAGCCAGGCGGACCGAGTCGTCGCCCTGGGCGTCGTTCAGGGGCGGGGAGGCGTAGTTCATGTGGAAACCGTGGGCCGTCGCCGGGGCGCCGTCGGCGTGGATGGAGACCACGGCCGCCGCTTGGTTGCGGTTGCCGAGCAGCCCGCGTTCGTCCACGCAGGGACCGACCCCGTTGTCGTCCGTGCGGGACATGATCACGTGGAAACCTTTGGCGGACAACGCATCCCGGACGAGTTCACCGACCTCCCAGTTGAATTCGTGCTCGGTGTATCCGTCGTCGGCCGCGGTACCGGTGGTGTTGCAGGCCTTGGTGCCGCCGCGCCCGTCGGACACCTGACGGTTGATCTCGCCGGGATGCGCGGCGCCGCCGCCATTGTGGCCGGGATCGATCACGACCACCCGCTCGGCCGGGGAAGCAGCCGGTGCCGGTGCCGCGGCCGGTGCGCTGGAAACCGGCGCCGTTTCCGGCGCCGCGTCCTTGGCCGACACCGATTCACAGCCGGCGAGCATCGCGGCGGCGAACAGGACAGTCGGAACGATCCAGCGGCGGCTCATGTGCCCCACGCTGCCACATCCGCGCCCGGATTGCCGGATGCGGCAGGGGCAGGACAGCTCGGGCACGGTCCTCAGGCCGGCCGGATCGGGGCCCGTGGGGCGGCGCTGGGGGCCGACGGATTTCCGGGTCGGCCGGGTGCGATCGGCGCCCCGGAAGGGGTGGGCGCGGGCGCGGTCTGCGGCGGCTTGTTCGCCGGGACCGCGTCGGGTCCGGGCGGGCTCGGGTCGAACGGCGGCGGATTCTGGACGTCGAACATCGGATTCGCGCAGGTGGCACCGGGTTCGGGGTAGGTGTACGGGTTGCGCAGCAGCGCGGTCACGAAATGGTCGATCCGCTTGTCGTTCGGGTCGGAGAGTTTCAGCTGGTGACCCCAGGACTGCAACGAGATCGGCTGGTCCAGGCCGGGATACGGTGACATCACCATGCCGTCGATGCCGATCACCTTGGCCTGCAAGGTCTTCAGCGCGGAGCCGGAGATCCGGGCGGGGTCGTAGGTGATCCAGACCGCGCCGTGTTCCAGATCGTGGACGAGGTTCTCGCTCCGGACCGGCGTCGGGTAGACGACGCCCGAGCACACCGCCCAGTTCGCGTCGTGCGCACCACCCATCGGCGGACTCTGCTCGTAAGCCACCCGCTGGTTCGGACCGACGTGCACACCGGCGGGGTAGTCCTTGTGGACGATTCCGGGGATGGCGAGAGACGGGTCCTTGTTCGTCGCCCTCGGCGTGTAGTCGACCGCCGCGTCGTCCGTCTTCCCGTGCCGCACAAGGACGAAGACGGTGCCGCCGACCAGCACTGCGACGAGGACCGCCAGCAGAGTCAGCACCAGGGCGATCGGGCGGCGCGGCTGCGCCGGGGCCGGTGGCAATGCAGCGCCGGGGGATTGCGGTGGCACGGGCGCGCCCGGGTGCGGACCCGGCACCGCGTCGTGCGGTCCGTTCCCCTGCGCTGGGTCGGTGGGCGACTGCCCGGGCGCGTCATCGTTCACGCGGATCACCGTGCCATACCCGGCATTCGCCTGCCGGGCAGGCGGGCGACGTGTCCCGGTCTCCGGATCAGCCCGCGTAGACCTTGGCCACCGAGCCGTCCATGTTGAACGCCACATAGCCTCCGGTGCCGTGGTCGCCGCTGATGTACACCGACATCTCCGGCTGGTCGTCGTTGACGAAGTAGAAGTCCGGATCGATGACTATGTAGCGGCTGGTGATCTTCGGGACCTGCAGCTTCTCTGTGGCGGTCGCCAGCATCGGCGTGATCAGATCCCAGTTGATGGTGTCCGGTGCGACCAGCGGATTGTTGCTGTCGACTTTGCTGCCGTCGCTCTGGGTGACCGAGCCGTTGCGGTAGGTGTACTCGTCGTACACATTCGGCCGATTCTTGAGCACCACATTGGCGATCAGATACTCGGGGTAGATCGTGAGGCTGGTGAACTGGTTGTTCCCGGCCTTCTGTTCGATGGCCTGGATCGCTTTTCGAGTTCCGTCGGGAGTCAGCAGGTCTCCGGCGGGCTGCGCCGGAGTGCCGCCGCGGGTCGGGGGAGCACCCGTTACCGGCACGCCCGGCGGCGGAGCGATGATCGAAGTCCCGGGCCCACCCGTCGAGGTGGATGCCTTCGGCGTCGAATGCCTGGACGCCAACACGATCGGCACCGCGATCGCCGCGACGAGCACCAGCAGCGGCACGACGAGCCACGGCACGCGCGAGGCGGGGGTGCGCGGGCCGATCGGGGGCGGCATCGCGATGTGGGAACCCGGTGCGGGAAGCGGGATTCCGTCCTGCGGTCCGGTGCCGGGGGCGGCGGAGTAGCTGTAGGGCGGGAAGGCCGCTCCACCGGTGGTTCCGGCGGCCGGTGAAGGCCCGGACGGGTACCCGGCGGCCGGATTCGGCCCGGACGGGTATCCGGTTGGGCCGGAGGGGAATCCCGGAGCCGGTGTGGGCCCGGACGGGAATCCGCTCGGCACGGACGGAAACCCGGTGCCGGTGGCCGGTACGGATGGGAAACCGGTACCGGTCGGCGGGAAGTTCGAGAGAACAGTCGTTGCGGACGCCGCGCCGGTACCGGGCGGAACCGCCGTTCCGGGCGAGATCACCTGCGCCAGTAGCTGATCCAGCTGCTCGGCGGAGGGACGCCGGTCCGGATCGGGTGTCAGCAGGGCCTGCAGCACCGGCGTGAGCGCACCCGCGTTGCGCGGTGTCGGCACCTCGCCCTGCAGGACGGCCGCGAGGGTGGCGACCTGCGAGTCCCGGCGCATCGGCTGGTATCCCTCGACCGCGGCGAACAGCAGCAGGCCGAGCGACCACAGGTCGGAGGCCTGCAGCCCCTCGCGGCCGTTGAGCCGTTCCGGCGCAACGTAATCCAGTGAGCCCACGACACTGCCGGTCGACGTCAGGCCGGTCAGGCCGGTCATGGTCGCGATCCCGAAATCGGTGAGAACGGGCGAATCATCCTTGCGGAGCAGGACATTCGCCGGTTTGATGTCGCGGTGCAGGACGCCGGCCGCGTGCGCGGCGCGCAGCCCGGCCAGGATGCCGCGGCCCAGGGTGGCTGCCCGTTCGACCGGAATGATGCCGCCCGCCAGCACATCCGACAGTGATCCGCCGTCGACCAGTTCCATCACGATCCAGGGATGAGCCTCGGCGGGCGAATCGACGATATGGTGCACCGCAACCACATTCGGATGCCCGATCCGCGCCAGCGCCTGCGCTTCGCGGAGCACTCGTTCGCGCTGCACCGCGGCGGGGGTGGAGTCCTGCTCGGCGGTGCGCACCTCCTTGAGCGCCACGTGGCGTTGCAGGACCACGTCCAGCGCCCGCCACACTGTTCCCATACCGCCACTACCGAGCGACTCGATCAACTCGAAACGCCCGTCGACCATCGTTCGCCCGGATTGCACCGAGTCAGCGTAGGGCCAATCGGGATTTCGTGTGCGGCGCACCCGGATATCCGGAGCGGAAAACGGCCGGAACTACTGATTGCCAAACCGTCCGATGCGGTCTTACCGTGTAACCCAACCGTGCATTGGCCGGTCTGCGAATGCGGCGAAAACCGCGTTCAGCACAGGGGTCGCGACGCGCCGGGCGACACGCCCTCTGTGCTGCGGAATTTACAACTCGCCTGCAGTCGCGACGGCGCGTGTTCGATTATCGTTCATCTCACTATCCGATGCTGCTGCTGGCGCGCCAGAGCTGGTTCGTCGTTCGGCGTTCGAGGGCCGGCGGCGCCGGTTCGAGCAAGCCGGAGACCGTCCCGAAAGATCCGAGGGAACGTGCCTGCACCCCTTTCCTTGACCGGTCGTCTCGTACGGCTGGAACCGCTTGCGCCGCATCATGTACCGGGCCTGGCCGAGGCAGGCATCGGGGATACGGACGTGTTCGGGTTCACCCCCGTTCCCAGCGGGCCGACCGAGGCGGCCCGCTATGTCGCCGATTCCATCTCCGGAATAGCGGCCGGTACCTCGCTGGCTTTCGCGATCGTCGGGGCGACGTCGAATCGGGTACTGGGCTCGACCAGATTCACCCGGTTCGACTATTGGCAGGGTCCGCTGGTGTGGCCGATGGTGCACGGTGCGCCGCAGGGCGACCCGCTGCTGGCGATCCCCGACGCCGCCGAGATCGGCAACACCTGGCTGGCACCGCAGGCCCGCGGCGGCGGGGTCAACCTCGAATCCAAATTGTTGCTGTTGCAGCACGCGTTCGAGGTCTGGCGGGTCCGGCGCATCGCCATGCGCGCCGACGTCCGCAACCGCCGGTCCATCCAGGCGATCGAACGGCTCGGAGCCACCAGCGACGGCGTGCGCCGCGCGCATTCGCGCGGGCTCGACGGCGAGATCCGCAGCACGGCCTTCTACTCGATCCTGGACGAGGAATGGCCGACGGTCCGCGCCACCATCGAACGGCAGCTCACGGCCCACAACCGCCGGCTGCAAAACGCCTGATCGGACATTCTCCGGCCGGTCCGATCCACCGTCGCAAGGTTCCGTTCGCCCGATTCGCGGTGATAGCGGTGGCCTATACTGGCGGTGTGATCGGGTCGGCCGCCGGGTACCACGGTCCGAACGGCGAGACGGCGGTCGGCATCCAGGACCTGCTCCAACCGCTGTAACTCGATCGGAGTCGGCCTTTCGGCTCCCACAGCCTGCGCCGGTGAGTGGTCGGAGGCGGTAGCGGAGCGTGACCACGCAGAACGCAGGCGCAGGCCGATGTCCAGGAGGCCGCAATGTCCGCCCCGCTGTCCACCCGAGTGTGCCTGACGACCGCCGCGGGCGGTCCCGCGATGGTCAGTCTGTTCCTGGTTCCCGAACCCCGCGTCCGTGGCGGCTGCATGCTGCATCTGCTGGAACAGGATCCGGTCCGTGAGGTACCCCGATCGGATCCGGATCTGCTCGCCACGCTCGCCGGTACCTCGCTGCCGCAGGCTCGGGCGCGACTGCTGGCGGCCCCGCCGCACCGGATGCCCGTCTGGGGTGGGCACGGGCTGCGCGTGCTGCTGCACGACCACTACATCGGCGACGATCCGGTCGGCCTCGATCTCGCCGATCCGGCCGAGCTGGCCCGCTTGGCCGATCTGCCCGAACATCCGGTCGGCCCGCGCCGGATCGACGATTTCCGTGACTATGCGGTCCGCGCGGCCATGCTTGCCGTTTATCGCTATTTCGGTGTGGACCAGCGGATTCCGCTGATGTACCACGGCTATGCGGACCCGGCGAGCGGCTGGCTGGCGGTCCGGAGCGCGTCCGCGTAACAGGCTACAATGGTTGCCGCGTCGAGCCGCCCAGGTTCGTCTGCCACCCACGGTTCGCACTGACATTGGACCGCAGCGACCACGTCTCGGGAGACCATGCCTGCGCCGGATCACGACCGTCACCACTGGATCGATTACGCCACTTTCGGGGAACGGTTCGTCGCCCATGCCGTCAGCGGTGAGCGCGTCGCCGCGGCCGTCGCCGAGATCGCCGGCCGCGGAATCAAGATCGGGCCGTTCAATATCGGCCCGCTGGGAATGGCCGGTTTCGTCGCCGAGGGCAAGGTCGGCACCCCGGAGATCACGCCCGGTACGTCCGCGGTGTCGTACGCGGTGCAGGTTCCGATCCGGTTGCACGGCACGGTCCGGCTCGCCGGGCAGTTGTTCCGGCTGGAGGCCGCGGTCGACATCGGCCTGACGCTCAACGCGCGCACGGCGGATCCGCTGCTCATCGTTATCGATATCCCGCCGATCCGGCCTGCCGACGTGTCGTTCGTGGTGCGGGCGCAGGCCATCGGTTCCGCGTTCGAACTGCTGCTGGAACCGATTGCGGCACTGGTGCAGCGCGAGGTGGCGAGCCGGGTCAACGCCATCCTGCGCGATCCCGCCGCGCAGCGGAACCGGGTGTTCGATGTAGCGGCGCTCATCGGCGGCTACGACTCCGACGCCTACCGGCGGGCCGAGTTCGACTGGATCGGCTACGACGAGTTCGGCCGCCGTTTCTTCCCGTCGATCGTTACCGCCGATCGGGTGCGGGCGGCCGTGGAGGACATGGCCGGCCGGGTGATCGAGGTCGGGCCGCTGCCGGTCGGGCCGCGCGAGGCCGCCACGGTCCGGGTGAACGGGGTGCTGCGCCTGCCGCGCCTGACCGAGCGGCCGACTGCGGTCGCGCCCGCCGGAGCCGGCGTGGACGGGGATCTGGTCGCCTTCGATCTGGTCGTCCCGGTCGAGCTGGAGATCGTCATCGACGTGTTGAAGGCCAACCGCTATCGGGCCGACGTCGATATTCCGCTGGTGCTGTACGCGCGGGCGGCGGACCCGCTGCTGGTCGTGATCGATGTGGTGCCGCCGAGACCCGACGATCTGGTGATCCGGTTGCGCGCCGAGGGCTGGCGGGCCAAGACGCTGGGCGCGGTGGCGGGCCTGCGGCGGCAGCTGGCCGAGCGCATCGTGTCGGTCGTCCGCGGTGAGCTCGCGGACGCGGCCTTCCGGACGATCGACGCCGCCGCCGGGATCGATCGCGCGACCGGTGGCGTCCGCCGCGGCACGGACTGAGCCCGCCGTGTTTGTGACTCATGGTGTGAATGTGAACTATGGTGCTCTCGCGTCAGTTGTGACTATGATGCGAATTGTTCGACAGTCGAGGCTCCCGGTGCGTTGACAGTTGCTGTCGGGGAAGGCGCACCGGGCGCCGCATCGCTTCGCGGCCCGACGGTCCGGGCCGGTTCTGTTCACCACAGTGCCGAGGAGTCCCGATGCGTTCTGTTCCGACACCGTTCTCCGCCCAGATCAGCCGCCGCACCGCGCTGGCCGCGATGGGCGCCGCCGCAACCGCTCTCGGGCTCACCGGCACCGGCACCGCGCGCGCCGACGACGGGGACCTGGGCACCCTGCTCGACTACGCCGGCGGCGTGCCCTCGGCCGCCGCGATCCGGGCCGCCGGACATGCCGGCGCCATCCGCTACGTCTCCGACCGCCGCCCCGGCGCGGAATGGATGGCGGGCAAGCCACTGCTGCGGCGCGAGGTGGACGACCTGCGCTCGGCCGGGCTGGCGATCGTCTCCTGCTACCAGTTCGGCAAGGGACCGACCGCCGACTGGCGCGGCGGGCTGGAAGCCGGCAAGAAGCACGCGGCCCGCGGGCTGATCCTCCACATCGCGGCCGGCGGACCCGACAACGCTCCCATCTACGCCTCGATCGACGACAACCCGTCCGCCGACGACTTCGACAGCATGATCGGCCCCTACATGCAGGGCTGGCAGTCGGTACTCGGACCGGAACGCACCGGCATGTACGCCAATTCGCCCACCATCGATCGGGCGCACGACGCGGGTCTGGCGGCCTTCTTCTGGCAGCACGACTGGGGTACTCCGGCCGGATACGTGCACCCGGCCGCGAATCTGCACCAGAACGCGGGCGACCAGTGCAGCGTCGACGACATCACCGCCGACGTGAATTCGATCCTCTCGCAGCGCTTCGGCGCCTGGTAGGCCCAGTTCCCCGGCAGCGCTCGTCGAATCGTGGTCGGTTACCCCGAAAGCCGGAGGTAACCGACCACGATCGTCAGGTCTGGCTGTGGGAGGTGGGGTCGGCGGCGAGGTCGGGTTCGTCTGCCACGATGCGCAGCGTCGGATGTTCGGCGGCCTCGTTGCTCAGCACCTGGCGGTTCCCCATCCACGACAGCAGCGACCACCGGGACAGCCCCGAGAACGCCGAGCCCAGGCTGAGGAACGATCCGGCCGACCCGATCGACAGCACCGAGCCGACGCTGCCGATCGACAGGATCGAATAGGCCGACCCGATCGACAGGATCGAACCCTCCGACCGGATCGACAGGATCGACCGATTGGATCGGGTCGAGAGGATCGATTTGTACGACCGACGCGACATCACCGACCGCCGCTTGGCGGGCACCACGATCACGGATCGTTCGAGCTCATCGACAGTCGCCATGTCTAGCGGTGTACCACAACGACACTGCCCGATCCACCCCTGCGGCGAAGAGTCGCCGTCGGATGTGAACCGGGCAGGTGTCAGGGCTGTGGAACGACCTCAGCGGACGTTGAACAGGCCGATCGTCGGCAGGAAGCTGCAGGTGACCGGCGCCGACTGGTCGTCGGCCTGGGTGGTCAGCGAGCCGGAGACGACCGCGATGACGGGACCGGAGCCGGTGTCCGCGATCGCCGACAGGGTGCCGGGGCCGTCGGGGTTGATGTGCGCGGCGTCGGTGAGCAGCGTGGTCCCGCCCTGCCGGGTGGCGAGGTTGAACCACTGGACCGTCATGGGCGGATTCTGGGTCGGGGTGAGGCCTTTCGTGCCCAGCGCGGTGAACACGAAGCCGGCCTGGCCGGCGGTGGGGCCGGGCGGCGGCAGGTCGGCCGGGCCGGGGACCGCGAGCGCGGTGCCCACCGAGTCGGAGGTGCCGCCGATGCAGCCCTTACCGATCGACGGGTACAGGAACTGCGCGATGACCGGGCCGTCCTTGGGGATGTCCGGGCCGCCGCCGTTGGCGCCGGTCAGGAAGTCGATGATGGCCTGGAGGGTCTGCTTGATCTGCGGCGGCAGATTCATTGTCTTGAGCAGGTTCTCGGCCTGGTCCAGGATGCTCTGCTGGCCGGGGCTGGCGACCGGGCCGGCGTCGGCGATATCGGCCGGGTGGCTGACCGCGGCGCCGATGATGGCGGGCGCCAGCGAGGCCAGCGCGTCGACCGGGACGCCCTCGGGCACCAGGGGGCTGTTGCCCGGGTGGGCCGGCGCGGGAGCCTGCGCCGGCGCGGCGACCACCGGGGTCGCCACGGTCACGACAGCGGTGGAGACAACCGCTCCGGCCGACAGGGCCAGCGCGGACATTGCGAACCGCGATCCTCGGGTGCCAAGCACTGGTGGGCCGTCCTTAACCTCGGAAACCTCATCATGCGGTCAATCGGGCTTGCGCCCTACCGCTTTCGCGGTGTCACTCTAGGGACAGTGCTGCCCGATGTACAGCTGTGGGTGTGATCTGTGTTGCACTGCGGGTAACGCGTCGTCTGAATGTAGCGCGGCGCGGCTGTTACTGCCGTGATCAATGGGGCAAATGTTACTAATGTGTCGGAAGGGAATTTCGGGCGGTATCGGCGGGCGGGCCGGGTCCGTCCGGCGCACCCGCCGGGCATCGGTAGTCTGGGCGCGGCCTGCCGATCGATCCGAAAGCAACGTGACGTGACTCGACACCTCCGCTGGGCGAGATCCGCGCTGGCTCTCTCCGTGTTGATCCGGTTGGTGTGGATGCTGGCCACGCCGGACGGCATGAACGTCGTCGACCTGCGGGTCTATGTCTTCGGTTCGGCCAATCTCGGCAGCGGCAGCCTCTACGACTTCACCTATTCGGACAAGACGCCGGACTTCCCGCTGCCCTTCACCTACCCACCGTTCGCGGCGGTTCTGTTCTATCCCATGCACTTCCTGCCCTTCACGCTCGTCGCCGTGGGCTGGCTGTTGCTCATCGTCGCGGCGCTGTACGGCGTCGTCCGGCTCACCCAGCGCATGCTGCTCGGTGGCGGCGCAGACGAGCAGTCGGCGAAAACGGGCGCGGTGTGGTGGACCGCGATCGGGATGTGGATGGAACCGGTCCGGGTCACCATCGACTACGGGCAGGTCAACGTCTTCCTGGTGCTGGCCGTGATGGTGGCGGCCACCACTTCACGGAAATGGTTGCCGGGCTTGCTGATCGGTCTCGCCGCCGGGGTGAAACTGACACCCGCGGTGACCGGCCTCTACTTCCTGGCCCGCAAACGCTGGGCCAGCGCGGTCTGGTCGGCGGTCGTGTTCGGCGGCACTGTGATTGTCTGCCTGCTGATCTCGCCCGGCGAGACCCGAACCTACTTCGGCCCCTTGATCGGTGACGCGCATCGGATCGGCCCGGTCGGATCCGTCGAGAACCAGTCCGTGCGCGGCGCGCTGACCCGGCTGCTCGGCTACGACGCCGGCGAGGCGTGGACGCTGCACGGACACCGGATCCCGTGGGGACCCTGGTGGCTGGCGGGCGTCGTGGTCGTGACGGTGCTCGCCTACTTCGCCTGGCGGGCGCTGGGACCCGACGACGATCTGGGCACCCTGCTGGTGGTGCAGCTGTTCGGGCTGATGGTCTCGCCGATCTCGTGGGCACACCACTTCGTGTGGTTGTTGCCGTTGATCCTGTGGCTGCGCCACGGGCCGTGGCGGGATCGGCCCGGCGCCCGGCAGCTGTACTGGGCCTGGCTGGTGGTCAGTCTGGTCGGGGTGCCGTGGGTGCTGTTGTCGTTCCAGCCGACGATCTGGACCATCTCGCGGCCGGGCGTGCTGTCCTGGCTGGGCGCGGTCTACGTGCTCGGCACGCTGTTCACGTTCGGGTGGCTCATCCGAACAGGTCGTCGATCTGCCGTGCGAGAGCTACATCCCGTCGGGTGAGCCCGCCGGCCTCGTGGGTGCTGAGCGTGAAAGTGACCTTCCGCCAGCGGATATCGATATCGGGATGATGGTTGGCCTCCTCGGCGGCCACCGCCACCCGGCGCACCAGCTCGATGCCGTCGAGGAAGGTGGGCGCGGTGAAGGTCCGTGTGATCTCCGTCCCGTGGGCGAAGGTCCATTCGGGTATCTCGGCGAGCGCCTCGTCCAGCTCGTCGCCGGCCAGTAGTGCGGTCATACCCCGGTTCTACACCCGGCGCGGGCCGCGCGCGAGGGTGCGTTCAGGCCGTTCGGGCGAGCTCGAGCGCCTTGCGTAACTTCTTGCCGTGCAGGCCCGCTGCCTCGGCCTTCTGCATCCGCATGATCACCACGGGACACCTGAGGCAGCGAGTGCGGCTGCGGCAGCACTTCTTCTTCGGTTTCAGGCTCGAGACCTTCTTCGCCTTCGCCTTGCCCATGCAGGTAAGCGTAGCCTTACCCGTCCCCGAGGCAGGGGAAGCGGCGGCATTTCGGTACTGTGTAGCTGGCCGCATGCCCGCCGGTGCCGATTTCTGGCCGATGGGATCGAGCCCTCACCGAGGGCCGGCCGTTCCATAACTTTCAGCCAGGAGGAAGCACGTGTCGTCTGTCGAGTTCCGCAATGTCGCCATTGTGGCTCATGTCGACCACGGCAAGACGACGCTGGTCGACGCCATGCTGCGGCAATCCGGCGCGTTCGCCGAGCGTGCCGAGGTCGTCGACCGGGTCATGGACTCCGGGGACTTGGAGCGCGAGAAGGGCATCACCATTCTCGCCAAGAACACCGCCGTGCACCGGCACAACGCCGACGGCTCGGTGACCGTCATCAACGTCATCGACACCCCCGGCCACGCCGACTTCGGTGGTGAGGTCGAGCGCGGTCTGTCCATGGTCGACGGTGTGGTGCTGCTGGTGGACGCCTCCGAGGGCCCGCTGCCCCAGACCCGCTTCGTGCTGCGCAAGGCCCTCGCGGCCTCGCTGCCGGTCATCCTGGTGGTCAACAAGACCGACCGTCCCGACGCCCGGATCGAGGAGGTCGTCGAGGAGAGCCACGACCTGCTGCTCGACCTGGCCTCCGACCTGGACGACACCGCCGCCGAGGCCGCCGAACTGGCCCTCGACCTGCCGGTCCTCTACGCCTCCGGCCGCGCCGGCAAGGCCTCGCTGACCCGCCCGGAGAACGGCCAGAACCCGGACGCCGAGAACCTCGACGCCCTGTTCGACGTGCTGATGAACCACATCCCGGCGCCCAAGGGCAACGCCGACGCGCCGCTGCAGGCCCACGTCACCAACCTCGACGCCTCGCCCTTCCTCGGCCGCCTCGGTCTGGTCCGCATCCACAACGGTGAGCTGCGCAAGGGCCAGAGCGTCTCCTGGATGCACGCCGACGGCGTCAAGCAGGTCAAGATCACCGAGCTGCTGCAGACCGTCGGTGTGGAGCGTCAGCCCGGCGAGGTCGCCGTCGCCGGTGACATCGTCGCGATCGCCGGTATCCCCGAGATCATGATCGGTGACACCCTCGCCGACCTGGAGAACCCGGTCGCGCTGCCGCGCATCACCGTCGACGAGCCCGCCATCTCGGTGGTCATCGGCACCAACACCTCGCCGCTGGTCGGCCGGGTGCAGGGCCACAAACTGACCGCCCGCATGGTCAAGTCCCGCCTGGACCAGGAGCTGATCGGTAACGTCTCGCTGCGCGTGCTCGACATCGGCCGCCCCGACGCCTGGGAGGTCCAGGGCCGTGGCGAGCTGGCGCTCGCCATCCTGGTCGAGCAGATGCGCCGCGAGGGCTTCGAGCTGACCGTCGGCAAGCCGCAGGTGGTCACCAAGCAGGTCGACGGCAAGGTGCACGAGCCGTTCGAAGAGCTGACCATCGACTCCCCCGAGGAGTACCTGGGCGCGATCACCCAGCTGCTGGCCGCCCGCAAGGGCAAGATGGTCCAGATGAGCAACCACTCGGCCGGGTGGGTGCGCATGGAGTTCATCGTCCCCTCGCGTGGCCTGATCGGTTTCCGCACCGACTTCCTCACCGAGACCCGCGGTACCGGTATCGCCAACGCCGTGTTCCACGGCTACGCGGCCTGGGCCGGCGAGATCCGCGCTCGCCACACCGGTTCGCTGGTGTCGGACCGGGCCGGCACGGTCACCCCGTTCGCGATGATCCAGCTGGGCGACCGCGGCCAGTTCTTCGTGGAGCCGGGTGCCGAGACCTACGAGGGTCACGTCGTCGGGATCAACCCGCGCGCCGAGGACCTCGACATCAACGTCACGCGTGAGAAGAAACTCACCAACATGCGCAGCGCCACGGCCGACACGTTCGAGACCATGGCCAAGCCGCTGCAGCTCGACCTCGAAGGTGCGATGGAGTTCTGCACCGACGACGAGTGCGTCGAGGTCACCCCGGAGATCGTGCGCGTGCGCAAGGTCGTGCTGGGCGCCAACGAGCGGGCGCGGGAACTGTCGCGCAAGAAGGCGCGCGACCGTGCGGCGGCGGGTGCGTAGGTCCTAGCCGGATAAAGTCGTGTCGGTGAGGTCGGGGGAACGAGTCCGCGCAGCGACGCGCGGGGTGCAGGAGATCGCGCTGCGTACCGGACGAGGACGCGGGCCCCGGCTGCTCGCGGTGCTGGCGGCGACATCGGTCACGATGCTCGCGGGCTGCACCGCGAACCCGCCCCCGCCGATCCAGAGCACCGACAGCCCGAAGACCGTGCCGGTCAAGCCGACCGGTAACTCGGTGGTGGTGGCGGTCGACGACATCGGCATCGGGTTCAACACCCATCTGCGGTCGAATCAGTCGCCGGTGACGGCGGCGGTGAGTTCGATGGTGTTCCCGTCGCCGTTCCGCCCGGTGGTCGCGCAGACGCCGTTTCCGGCTACCGACTGGGTGCCGGACAGTGCGCTGCTGGTGTCGGCGGACGTCACGTCCCAGGAGCCGTTCACCGTCACCTACAAGCTGCAGAACCAGGCGTCCTGGTCCGACGGTGCCCCGATCGCGGCCGAGGACTTCCGCTATCTGTGGCAGCAGATGATCAGCGAGCCGGGGGTGGTGGATCCGGCCGGCTATCGTTCGATCTCCGATGTGAGTTCGTCGGAGGGCGGCAAGACGGTCACGGTGACCTTCGCGGCGCCGTATCCCGCCTGGCGGCAACTGTTCTCGGATCTGCTGCCCTCGCACATCCTCAAGGATCAGCCGGGCGGTTTCGAGCGGGCGCTGGCCACCGAGCGCGGGCTGATCGACCAGAATCCGATCTCGGGCGGGCAGTTCCGGATCAAGCAGGTCGACGCCGGCCGCCAGGAGATCGTGCTGGAACGCAACGACCGGTTCTGGGGTACGCCGGCGGTTCCCGATCAGATCCTGTTCCGGCGCGGCGGGACGAGTGCCGAACTGGCCGAGTCGCTGCGGACCGCGGACGCGCAGATGGCGCTGGTGCACGGCGGTGCCGCCACGCAGGCCCAGCTCGCGGCCGTGCCGTCGGTGCGGACCGCGACCATTCCGGTGGCCCGCGAGATGCAGCTGGCGCTCAACGCCCGCGGCGGTGACCTCGCCGATGCGCGGGTGCGCAAGGCGGTCCTCGGACTGCTGGACCCGGCGCTGCTGGCCACCGTCGGCGCGCAGACCGGCGCCTGGGTGGATCCGGTTCGGGCACAAGTACTTTCACCGTCCGACCCCGGCTACGCGCCGACCGCGCCGCCGCGGATGTCGTCGGACGAGGCCTACGCGCTGCTGGCCGAGGCGGGCTTCGGCCGGGCCGAGGCGGCACCCACGGTGCCGTCACCGACCTCTCCGGCGCCGCAGCCGCGCGCGGTCGCCCGCAACGGCAAGACCCTGGTCGTGCGGATCGGGGCCGTGGACAAGGACCCGCTCACCCAGGCCGTGGCCGCCACCGCCGCCGACCAGCTGCGCAGCGCCGGGATCGACGCCAGCGTGCACAGCGCGCCCGCCGACGAGCTGTACGGCAAGAACCTCACCGACGGCACGGTCGACGCGATCGTGGGCTGGGAGCGCGCCGGTTCCGACCCGGCCACGGTGCTGTCGTCGCGCTACGGCTGCCCGCCGGTGGCACCGCCGGGCCAGGAGGACAGCGCCGTTGTCAGCGCCGCCCGCAAGGCGCCCGGTAACCTTTCCGGAGTGTGTGATCCCGCGCTGCAAGCCGAGATCGACGGTGCCCTGCACGGTGTGGACGTACCGCGGGTCCTCGGCGACGCCGAGCCGAAGCTGTGGGACCTCGCCGTGCTGTTGCCGATCCTGCAGGACGGTGGTGTCGCCGCGGCCGGACCACACGTGGATGGTGTCTCGCTCAACGGTGCCCTGCAGACGGGGATCTTCGGCGGGGCCGCGACCTGGCGGAGGATTCCTTGACCCTGACCGGTGATCCGGTGCGTACCGGCGGCCTGCTGCTGGTGCATGCCCACCCGGACGACGAGACCCTGTTCACCGGCGGGACGATCGCGCACTACGCGGCGCGGGGTGTGCCGGTCACGGTGCTCACCTGCACGCTCGGTGAGCAGGGCGAGGTCATCGGGGAGCGGTACGCGCAGCTGGCCGCCGATCAGGCCGACCAGCTCGGCGGCTACCGGATCGCCGAATTGACCGCTGCGCTGGGCGCTCTCGGGGTGAACTCGCCGAGATTCCTCGGGGGAGCGGGACATTGGCGCGACTCCGGGATGTCCGGCACGACGGCCGATCCCGGCCTCGCCGAATCCGCCGAGCATCCAAGGGCTTTCGTGCGGTCCGGGGACGAGGCGGTGCAGGCGCTGGTCGACGTCATCGACGAACTGCGGCCGCAGGTCGTGGTGACCTACGACCCGCGCGGCGGGTACGGGCACCCGGATCACATTCACGCCCACGAGATCACGATGGCCGCGGTGGAGCGCGCCGCCGAAACCGGTTGGGACGTACCGAAACTCTACTGGGCGATCCTCGAGGACCCGACCATGAAGGCGGCCGGGCAGGCCATGAACGACCGGGTCGCCGCCGGCGCGGTACTGCCGGCGCAGTGGATCGTGCCGCCCGCCGAGGCGCTCGGCGGTTTCCCGCCGGAGGCGGTGTCCGCGGTGATCGACATCGCGGACGTGTTCGAGGCCAAGGTCGCGGCGCTGCGGGCACACGCCACCCAGGTCACGGTGTCGGAATACGGCCTGGAATACGCACTGTCGAACAACCTGGCGCTGCCGATCGTGGCGCAGGAGGCGTTCCAGCTGGTGCGCGGAAAGTTCGCGCCCGGCCCGGACGGCCGCGAGCACGACCTCTTCGCCGGTCTGACCGGCCCCGCCGAATAGACTCGACCACATGATCAACTGGGATCTGCAGGATGCGATCGCCGCGTTCGTCGACAGTCTGCGGCCGTACTTCCCGGAGATACACGACCAGTACCTGGCGCTGCTGCACGGATTCGCCGCGGTGCAGAGCCAACTGTTGTCCCTGCTCGGCTTCCCCCCGGTCTCGTGATGCCCACCGACACTGTCGCCCCGGCGGGCGAACCGAACCGGTTGCTGGGCATCGTGCTGGCCGCGGTCCTGGTCTTCGACGGCGCACTGACCGCCGTCCTGGAGGCCCTGTTCCTGCCGCTCTACATCGGCAGCGTCCCGTTCCCGATCACCGCGGTGATCGCGGGCTTCGCCAATGTGTGGCTGATCCGCGGCATGACCCACGTGACCTCGCGCCCGCTCGCCCTGGCCGCCCCGATCCTGGCCTGGGTCGCCGCCTTCCTGTTCTGCGCGAGCTCCGGCACCGGCAACGACGTAGTGCTGCCGGACAATTGGCCCACAGCGGCACTGCTGGTCGGCGGCCTGGTACCCGCCGGGCTGGCGCTGTTCCGGCGGTCGTTCACCGTGCCCGACACCGTATCGGGGTCCTGACCCGCGTCAGTGCAGGTGCACGGTGAGGGTGGCGACGACCGCGTCGGTGCGGGTGCGCAGGGCGGCAGCGAGGAACGGGCCGCGCGGATTGTGCAGGATGGTCTGCCACCAGCGGGGAGTGTCGACTTGGACCAGGAGCACGGTGACGTGGTGGCCCTCGTCGGACATCTTGCGGACGTAGCCGACCAGGGTGGCGATCAGGCTGCGGTTGGGGCAGGGCAGGACCGTCAGCGGGACGCCCGGATTCCAGATCTTCCACTGCGAGCTCAGCTTCTTGGTCGATCCGGGTTCGATGGCGGCCGCGACCGCGCGCACCTCGCCGCCCATCCGCATGGCCGCTTCCAGAGCCAGTTCGGTGGTCGTGCTGATCGTCACCACCGGCACCAGAACCAGTGCGGGACTGCTCGATTCCGGCTTCGGGGGGACGCGGCCCATCCGCAGCTGCTTGGCGATGCCGCGGTAGTAGCGTTCGGTCCGGTCGAACAGGAACAGCAGTGCGGGAATGATGATCAGCAGCAGCCACGCGCCTTCGTGGAACTTCTCGATCAGCAGCACCACGCCTGCGACGGCGGTGAGGATCGCGCCGAATCCGTTCAGTCCCGCTCGCCACACCCACCCCGGTTCGCGCAGCCGCCGCCAGTGCCGGACGAGTCCGGCCTGGCTGAGCGTGAATCCGATGAAGACGCCGATCGCGAACACCGGCAGCAAGCGGTGTGTGTCGGCTCGCACGATGGTCAGCACGATCGCGGCGAGCACCGCGAGCGCGGCCACGCCGTAGCGGAAAACCGGCCGCTCCGAACGCATTCCGAACGCGTGCGGCACCCGGTGATCCTTGGCCAGCAGTGACAGCAGCACCGGCAGCCCGCCGAAGCTGGTGTTGGCGGCCAGGGCCAGCACCACCACGACCGACAGGTTGGCCAGGTAGAAGGCCCAGCCGGTGCCGAACGCGCCCGCGGTCAGCTGGGCCAGCACGGTGACGTTGCCGCGCGGCACGGTGTGGAAGTGGTCGATCAACAGGCCCATCCCGATCAGCAGCGCACCCAGCAGGGCACCCAGCGCCAATTCGGTGTGCTGGGCCCGTTTCACCGCCGGGGTGCGGAACGACGGCACCGCGTTGGCGATCGCCTCGACCCCGGTCAGCGAGGAGCAGCCGGCCGCGAACGCCCGCAGCAGCAACAGGATTCCGACGACCGCGGTGATGTTCGGCGGGCCCGGTTCGTCGCCGATGACCGCCACCGGATGCGACCGGGACAGGCCCACCACGATCACCGCCACGGTGGCGGCGACGAACACGATGGTCGGCCCCATCAACACCTTCGCCGACTCCGCGACGCCGACCAGGTTGATGGCGGTCAGGACGCCGAGGCCGACCAGGGTCACCAGCAGCAGGTGCCCGTTCAGGATCGGAAAGGCACTGGCCAGGCTCGCCGCGCCGGCCGCCAGGCTGACCGCGACGGTGAGGACGTAGTCGACCACCAGGCTGGCCGCCGCGAGCAGGGCCGGCCAGCGGCCCAGATCGGTCTTGGCGACCGCGTACGCGCCGCCGCCGTCGGGATGGGCCGCGATGACCTGCCGATAGGACAGCACCAACACCGCCAGCAACCCGGTGATCATCATCGTCACCGGCAAAGTCCACGACACCGCCGCAGATCCCGCCGTGATCAGTACCAGCACAATGGACTCGGGCCCGTACGCGACGCTGGTGAGCGCGTCCAGCGACAGCGCCGCCAGTCCGCCCAGCGCGGTCAGCCGGAATTGGTCACCGCGCTGGTGCCGGTGCAGCCGGCGGTCGGCCATCCGCGGTTCCTGGATACGACGCTGCTCGATGTCGACCACGGATCAATTCAACGCGAGGATCGGGCGTATCCCCGGGCCCGCGGCGCCGCGTGTCGGCATCGGCACCGGACGGATCGAAGTGCGCGCGATGATCAGGCCCGCACGGCGGGTGACCGCGCCGCGCTGCCGGGTCGGCACGGACCGGAACCTGACGGTCGGCTCGGACACAGGTTCGCCCGTGCCGACGAGTCGGGGCGAATCACCTGGCCGGTCGTGTGGCTCCAGCGGCCGGATTCGGTGCAGGGTGGATCATGTGATCGCCGAAAACAGTGCGGGACATCACTTTCCGGTATCCGGGAGCTGGCTGCGGATCAAAGTCACGAGCTGGTCGCCGACCTGGGTCAGTGGTTCCGTCGATTCGGTGGCGACGGCGACCAGGATCGCGCCCTCGACCGCGGCGATGATCGTGGTGGCCAGGGCGCGCGCGGCCGCGGTGGCGAGGCCGCGTGCGGTCAGTTGGGTGACGAGCAGGTCGGACCAGGCGGTGAAGGCGCGGCCGGCGGTGGCCCGGGCGGCGGGGGCGTCGTGGCCGCCGTACGCGGCGGCCGCGATCGGGCAGCCGGCCTGGAATCCGCCCTCGGTGATCAGCTGCGTCCAGTACGCGATATACGCCCGCACGGCTTCCTCGGGCGTGGTCTGCGCGCTCACCTGCCGGATCAGTCCGCCGATCCGGTCGGCGGCCCGGCCGACCGCCACCGCCATCAGTTCGGCCTTGCCGCCCGGAAAACACTGGTACAGCGAGCGGCGGGCGGCGCCGCTGTGTTCGACGAGATCGGCCACCCCGGTACCGGCCACGCCGCGCCGCCGGATCAGTTCGATCGTGCTGGTGATCAAACGGTCGCGGGGCGCGGCGGGCATGGTTTTCCTCCGGGGTCGGTCGCGCTCAGCCTAGTGGCGGCGCCAATCGAACATCGTGGTGCTGCCCCGCTCGGGACGCCACGGCAGCAGGACCGCGACGAGCGCCGCGGAGGTCAGCAGTGAACCGACGGCGATCAGCGAGGCCACCTGCGATCCGGCCAGCGCGGCGACCTTCATGGCGTGGACCAGGTCCGCCTTGGGGCCGGCCAGCATGGGTGCGACGGGGGTCCGCACGATCTGCAGCACGCTGATCGGGGTATCGCGGGCCAGGCTCTTCTGCGCCGGGTCCATGATCGAGTTCGGGATGGCGTCGATGCGGGCGGCGACCCGCGCGGTGTACACCGAGGACATGGTCGAACCCAGCACTGCGACGCCCAGGGTGCCGCCGAGTTCGCGGGTGGTGTCGTTGACCGCCGAACCGGCGCCCGCCTCCGCCAGCGGCACCGAACCCATGATCGCCTCGGTGGACGGGCCTTGGACCACGCCGAATCCGATGCCCATCAACACCATCGAGATCAGGACCGGGCCCAGGTACGGTGTCTCGACTCGCACGGTCCCGGCCAGATACATGCCGACGGCGAGCGTCAGCAGCCCGGCGACGACGGTGGCGGTGGTGCCGATCCGCTGCGCGACCAGGGTGGCCAGGGGCGCGCCGATTCCGACCGCGGCCGCGAACGGCAGCGAGTGGATGCCGAATTCCAGTGCACTGTACTCCTTTACGCCCTGGAAGTACTGGGTGATCAGGAACAGGAAGCCGAAGGCGCAGAAGTAGGAGACGGTGATCGCCAGGGCCGGGACCGAGAACCGGCGGATGCGGAACAGGTTCATGTTCAGCACCGGATTCTCCGCGCGCAGTTCCCAGGCGACGAATCCGGCCAGCAGCAGTGCCGAGATCCCGTAGCCGGCGATGCTGCGGTCGGCGAGCCAGCCCCGCCGGGGCGCGTCGATGACGGTCCAGACCAGGGTGGTGACGGCGATCAGCGAGGCGGCGATGCCGACCGTGTCGAGGCGGCCGCCGCGTTCGGCCCGGGATTCGGGGACCACCCAGGCGACCGCGGCGACGGCGGCCAGCGCGATGGGCACGTTGATCCAGAACACCGAGTGCCAGCTGAAGAATCGCAGCAGCCAGCCGCCGGTGACCGGCCCGATCGCGACGGCGATCCCGGCCATGGCGGTCCACAGCGCCACCGCGCCCGCGCGGGCCCGGCCGTGCGGGAACAGGTTGATCAGCAGCGCGAGTGTGGCGGGGAAGACCGCCGCGGCGAAGACGCCCATGCCCGCGCGGGCCGCGATCACCTGACCGAGGCTGCCGGCGATGGCGCCGAAGCCGGACATGACGGTGACCCCGGCCAGCCCGATCAGCAGCATGCGTTTGCGTCCGATCCGGTCGCCGAGGTGTCCGAGGGCCAGCAGCAGGCCGGCGAAGGCGAGGGTGAACGCGTCGACGATCCATTGCAGGCCGCTCATCCGGGCGTGCAATTGCCCGGCCATCGAGGGGAGTGCGACGTTGACCAGGGTGTTGTCCAGGACTACCAGCAGTTCGGCCAGGCAGATCGCGATCAGCGCGAGTGCTCGCGTGCGCAGTGTGGTTGCCGGTTCGAGCGGGCGTATCGCCGTTGATATCGCCATCCGATGTCTCCTCCTCGTTAGAACGATCGGTCTCCCGGGACGGTATCTGTGAAAGTTGGTTACAGACAATGCTTCCGTGGCGTGACGCCGGACATAGTTTCCGAATCGACCTGCGAGATCCGGCCCGAATGTGATCCGTATTGAATAAGTGGTCGAGCGGTGGTGATCCCATCGAGTGTCGGGACGGGTCCCGGAATATTGCCCGGGTACGCCTGGTTGACTCACGTCACACCACGGGAACGGAGATTTGTCGGATGGTTGGCGCATGATCGAGGACGTGACTCAGCAGACCAGTCCCGGTGAACCGCCGGTCGTGCCCAGTTCGTCGGCCATGCGCCGGGCGCTGCGCCGGGCGCGGGACGGCGCGACGCTGAACCTCGACGAGGCCGTCGTGCTGCTGCACGCTCGCGACGCCGACCTCGCCGACCTGTGCGCGTCCGCCGCGCGGGTGCGCGACGCCGGGCTGCGCGCGGCGTATCCGCACCTGGCCGCCGACGCGGAACTCCCGATCACCTACTCCCGCAAGGTTTTCATCCCGCTCACCCGCCTGTGTCGCGACACCTGCCACTACTGCACCTTCGTGACGGTGCCGGGCAAGCTGCGCGCCGCCGGACAGGGCATGTTCCTGGAACCGGACGAGGTACTCGACATAGCCCGCCGCGGCGCCGAATTGGGTTGCAAGGAAGCGCTTTTCACTCTCGGTGACCGGCCCGAGGCCCGCTGGCCGGAGGCCCGGCAGTGGCTCGACGAGCGCGGCTACGACTCCACCCTGGACTATGTGCGGGCCATGTCGATCCGGGTGCTCGAGGAGACCGGCCTACTGCCGCACCTGAATCCGGGCGTGATGAGCTGGGCCGAACTGTCCCGGCTCAAGCCCGTCGCGCCCTCGATGGGCATGATGCTGGAGACCACCTCCACCCGGCTGTTCACCGAGAAGGGGCAGGCGCACTACGGCAGCCCCGACAAGGATCCGGCGGTCCGGCTGCGCGCGCTGACCGACGCCGGCCGGCTGTCGATCCCGTTCACCACCGGTGTGCTGGTCGGGATCGGGGAGACGCTGGTCGAGCGGGCCGAATCGATCCTCGCGATTCGCAAGCTGCACAAGGAATTCGGGCACGTGCAGGAGGTGATCGTGCAGAACTTCCTGGCCAAGACCGACACCGCCATGCGCGACACCCCCGACGCCGACCTGCAGGAGTTCCGGGCCGCCATCGCGGTGGCCCGGCTGCTGCTCGGCCCCAAGATGCGGATCCAGGCGCCGCCGAACCTGGTCGCCATCGACGAGTGCCGGGCCCTGATCGACGCCGGCATCGACGACTGGGGCGGCGTCTCGCCGCTCACCCCCGACCACGTGAATCCCGAACGGCCCTGGCCGAATCTGGAACTGCTCGCCCAGGTCACCGCCGACGCCGGCTACACGCTCACCGAGCGGCTCACCGCGCACCCCAAGTACGTGCTGGCGGGCCAGCCGTGGATCGACCCGCGGGTCGTGGGACATGTTGCGGCACTGTCGGATCCGGTGACGGGGCTCGCACTCGAGCTGAACCCGGCCGGGCGGCCGTGGCAGGAACCCGACCCGAGTTGGAGTTCGACCGGCCGCGTCGACCTGGAGACCGCGATCGACACCGAGGGCCGCCGGACCGACGCCCGCAGCGATGCCGCACTGGGCTCGGATGTGGTGGGCGCCTTCGGTGACTGGGAGTCGGTGCGCGAGCAGGTGCTGTCGCTGTCCGCGCCGGTCCGCCTGGACACCGACGTCACCGCCGCGCTGCGCGCCGCCGAACGCGATCCGGCCGCCCTGAGCGACGCCGACTATCTGGCCCTGGCCACCGCCGACGGCCCGGAACTCGAGGCCGTCACCCGGCTCGCCGACCAGTTGCGCCGCGATACCGTCGGTGACGACGTCACGTACGTGGTGAACCGGAACATCAACTTCACCAACATCTGCTACACCGGCTGCCGGTTCTGCGCGTTCGCGCAGCGCAAGGGCGACGCCGACGCCTTCACGCTCTCCGCCGAGGAGGTCGCCGACCGCGCCTTCGAGGCACACCTCGACGGCGCCACCGAGGTCTGCATGCAGGGCGGGATCGACCCCGACCTGCCGGTCACCGGCTACGCCGATCTGGTGCGCGCGGTCAAGCGCCGGGTGCCGGACATGCACGTACACGCCTTCAGTCCGATGGAGATCGTGAACGGCGCCTCGCGCGGTGGCCAGAGCATCCACGACTGGTTGCAGGCGCTGCGTGAGGCCGGTCTGGACACCATCCCCGGCACCGCCGCGGAGATCCTCGACGACGAGGTGCGCTGGGTGCTGACCAAGGGCAAGCTGCCCACCTCGCAGTGGGTCGAGGTGATCACCACCGCGCACCGGCTCGGCATCCGGTCCAGCTCGACCATGATGTACGGGCATGTCGACAACCCGCAGCACTGGGTCGGGCACCTGCGGGTGTTGCGCGGCATCCAGGACGAGACAGGCGGTTTCACCGAATTCGTGTTGCTGCCGTTCGTGCACACGAGCGCGCCGCTGTACCTGGCCGGCGCGTCGCGCCCGGGCCCGACGATCCGCGACAACCGCGCGGCGCACGCGCTGGCGCGGATCATGTTGCACGGCCGGATCGCCAACATCCAGACCAGCTGGGTCAAGCTCGGGGTCGCCGGTACCCAGCAGATGCTGAACGGCGGCGCCAACGACCTCGGCGGCACGCTCATGGAGGAGACCATCTCGCGCATGGCCGGTTCCGAGCACGGTTCCGCGAAGACCGTGGCGGAGCTGGAGGAGATCGCGGCGGGCATCGGCCGGCCCGCCCGCCGGCGCACGACGCTGTACGGAGTGCCGGAGCGGCATCGGGTTCGGCTGCCGCTGTTCACCGGTTAGGGCGCGGGCGCTCGATCGGCGGGCGACCCCGGTCGAGCGCCGCGGCGGTGGTCGTGGACCCCGTCGGGGCGGGTCTGCGGGCAGCACGCCGCGTGGGTCGCGAGCGAGCCAAGTAATGTAGTGCCCGAGGCACCGGCACATGAGTGAAATGCTCGTGTTCAGGTGTCTCTCAGGGCAGAGACCAAACTAGGAGATCCGGCAGTGCCGTACATCATCGCCGAACCGTGCGTAGACGTGAAGGACAAGGCGTGCATCGAGGAATGCCCCGTGGACTGCATCTACGAGGGTGGCCGCATGCTGTACATCCAGCCCGACGAGTGCGTGGACTGCGGCGCGTGTGAGCCGGTGTGCCCGGTGGAGGCGATCTTCTACGAGGACGACACCCCGGACCAGTGGAGCGGCTACATCAACGCCAACGTCGACTTCTTCGACGACCTGGGTTCCCCCGGCGGCGCCACCAAGGTCGGCAAGGTCGACTTCGACCCGGCCTTCATCGCGGCGCTGCCGCCGATGGCCGGTGAATAACGTCCGCGCGAGCGGGTCAGGCGCGAAGGCGGCAGCGCAGCGTAACCACGTAGCGCCCCCGGTCGTGCGAGGAGGACACAGTTGAGATCGACCCGGATTCCGGTCAGCTCCCGGCTGCCCGATTTTCCATGGGACACCATCGCCGCCGACAAGGCGCTCGCGACGGCGTATCCCGGTGGCATCGTGGACCTTTCGGTCGGCACTCCCGTCGACCCGGTCGACCCGCTGATCCAGCGGGCGCTGGCGTCGGTCGCCGAGGTTCCCGGATATCCGGCGACGCACGGCACGCCCGCGCTGCGGGCCGCCGTGGTCGAGGCGCTGGCGCGGCGGTTCGGCATCACCGGGGTGGACCCGGAGGCCGTGCTGCCCGCGATCGGCACCAAGGAACTCATCGCGGGGTTGCCGCGGCAGCTGGGCCTGGGGGAGCAGGACCTGGTGGTGATCCCCGAGGTCGCCTACCCGACCTACGAGGTCGCGGCCCTGCTGTCGGGTTCGCGGTTCCTGCGGGCCGACGGGGTGACCCGGCTCGGCCCGGAGTCGCCTGCGCTGATCTTCGTCAACTCGCCGTCCAACCCCACCGGCAAGGTGCTGGGTGTGGAGCACCTGCGCAAGGTGGTCGAGTTCGCCCGCGAGCGCGGCGCGATCGTGGCCTCCGACGAGTGCTACCTGGGTCTGGCCTGGGACGCACCCGCGGTGTCGATCCTGGACCCGCGGGTCTGCGACGGTGACCACACCGGTCTGCTGGCGATCCATTCGCTGTCGAAGACCTCGAACCTCGCGAGCTACCGGGCCGGTTTCGTCACCGGTGACCCGGCGCTGGTGCGGGAACTGCTGGAGGTGCGCAAGCACTCCGGCCTGATCATGCCGTTCCCGGTGCAGGCGGCCATGACCGCCGCGCTCGCCGACGACGAGCACGAGCGGGTGCAGCGCGAACGCTATCGCGCCCGCCGCGACCTGTTGCGGAAAGCGGTGCAGCAGGCCGGTTTCCGGGTCGACGACTCCGAAGCCGGGCTGTACCTGTGGGTCACTCGCGGCGAGTCGAGTCGCAGCACGCTGCGGTGGCTGGCCGAGCGCGGGATCCTCGCGGCGCCGGGTGACTTCTACGGGCCGCGCGGCGCCGAGCACGTGCGGATGGCGCTGACCGCGACCGACGAGCGGATCGCCGCCGCGGCGGAACGCCTGGTCTGATTCGGCCGCTCTCGCTACGGCCGCTCAGCGGGCTGGAGTTCCGTGAAGTGCCGGCCGGCTTCGAAGGCTTCTGACGCGCTGTGTCCGTCACGGTGGCCGCGTCGGCCGAGCGCTGTATCGAAGCGCCCTCGACGCCCCTGCAATAGCTGTCACGTATTAATTCTGTCCGGTGAGTGGGATTTCCGACGCGCTGGAAGAAATGGCAGATTTTCGGGCCATCGGGGTGAATGGCATTCCGGAAGTGCTGGTCCAATCGGTCGGCGCCGAATTTTCGGCGGCGGCTCTCGTCGGGATCGGCCGCTTTGTCGATGGCCGCGGAGTGTTACCGATGCGTACTCCGGATACCGTTGGGTGAGCGCTGATCTCGATCGGGTGGACGATGAAACAGCTCAGCCGCCGGTCGTCTGACCGGCGGTTTTCCGTTACGGACCCGGGTTTTCGGTCCGGAACATCAATATTTCCAATGCGTCTTCGTCGACGCGGCCAGCGAACTATAACAAGTTCTTATCTTCACTCGATAGGAGCATTTTCAATGCGTGGTTCAGAATCTGAAACACCAGGCAACAACGGTGCCGGCACCTTCGGGCGCCGCGGATTCCTGGCTGCAACCGGTGTCATTCTGGGATCCGCGGTCCTGGCGTCGAAGGTCAAGGTGGCCAATGCCTTACCAGTGGCGCCGATCACCGACGGCGCCCAGCTACCTGTCCTGGTGATCGGCTCGGGCTACGGCGGCGCGGTCGCCGCCCTGCGCTTGGCGCAGGCCGGGCAGAACGTCGCCATCGTGGAGAAGGGCATGTCGTGGACCACGGCCGGCTCCGACGGCAAGATCTTCTGCAACATGCTCAGCCCCGACGGGCGGTCCTACTGGCTGCGCACCACCACCGACCAGCCCGTCAGCTACTTCATGGGCGCGTCCTACAACAAGTCCATCTCCAGTTACACCGGTGTGCTCGACTCGGAGCACTTCAGTCAGATCCGGATCTACCAGGGTCGCGGCATCGGTGGCGGTTCGCTGGTCAACGGCGGGATGGCCGTGACGCCGAAGCAGCAGTACTTCGGCAGCATCCTGCCCTCGGTGGACCCGGCGGAGATGTACAACACCTATTACCCGCGCGCCAACGCCGGGCTGCGGGTGAACAACGTCGATCAGACCTGGTTCGAGAGTGCCTCCTGCTACCAGTTCGCGCGCGTCGGCCGCAAGACCGCGCAGGCTTCGGGTTTCACCACGACCTTCGTGCCGAACGTGTACGACTTCAACTACATGAAGCAGGAGCTGGCCAACACCGCGCCGCGGTCGGCGCTGAACGCCGAGGTCATCTACGGCAACAACTACGGCAAGAACTCGCTGGACAAGACCTACCTGGCCGACGCGATGGCGACCGGCAAGGTCACCATCACCCCGCAGCACGTGGTCACCTCGGTCGCGCCCGCGGCCGGCACCGGCTACACGGTGACGATGAACCAGATCGACACCTCCGGCAACACCGTCGCCACGAAAACCGTGACGGCACAGAAGGTCTTCTTCGCCGCCGGCAGCGTCGGCACCAGCAAGCTGCTCGTGACGCAGAAGGCCACCGGCAAGCTGCCGAACCTCCCGAGCACGGTGGGTACCGGCTGGGGTAACAACGGAAATGTCATGGTGGCCAGGCAGAACCAGGCATGGGACGCCACGGGCAGCCTGCAGTCGTGCATCCCGGTCATGGGTATCGACAACTGGGCCGACACCGGCGGGCCGGCGTTCGCCGAGATCTCGCCGTTCCCGGCGGGCATCGAGACCTTCGCGAGCCTCTATCTCGCGATCACGCAGAACCCGAACCGCGGCACGTTCAGCTACAACTCGGGAACCGGTGGCGTGGACCTGAATTGGCAGCAAGCCTGGAACGGGGTCGGCATCGCGGCGGCCAAGCGGATCTTCGACCCGATCAATGCCAAGCAGGCCACGGTGTACCGCACCGACCTGTTCGGGTCGAACAAGGTCTGGGGTGACGACTTCGCGTACCACCCGCTGGGTGGTTGCGTGCTGAACCAGTCGACCGACAACTACGGCCGGCTGCAGTCCTACCCGGGTCTGTACGTGATCGACGGTTCGCTGATCCCGGGTTGCACCACGGTGAATCCGTTCGTGACCATCACCGCGCTGGCCGAGCGCAACATCGAGAACATCATCGCGAACGACTTCAAGTAATCGGTCGTCCCGTCCCCGCGGCGCACGGACTCCCACGACGGTGGTGAGTAGGTGCGCCGCGGGTGTGTCCGGGGCGGTTCCCAGTGAATGTGATGAATGTACCGAGTGGTAGCTGCAGTTTCCGTGGCAGGCGTACTGATTGGTAGCCACTATCGGCGCAGCGTGGGAAATTGATAGCCGAATTGTTCGTATATCGCGCGGCTCCGGATCGATTCGAAGTTACCTGGACGTACTATTACCGACCGGAATCAATGTAATTTTCGCATTACTGCGCCGGGGGCTGCGAATTCTGAATATGTGCCGAACGGAATTGATGCTGTCGCATGTGAATTCGGCCCGGGTGGCCCCGATCGGGTGGCCTGCGCGGGAACGCAGACAACCGCCGATCGTCTGACCGGCGGTTTTCCGTTCCGGACCCCGTTTTTCGGCCCGAAACATCAATATTTCCAATGCGTCCTCGTCGACGCCGCCAGCGAACTATAACAAGTTCTTATCTTGACTCGATAGGAGCTTTTCAGTGCGTGGTTCGAAGACTGAAACCCCAGGCAACGCCGGCGCCGGCACCTTCGGCCGGCGGGGTTTCCTGGCTGCAACAGGTGTCATTCTCGGCTCGGCCGTGCTGGCATCCAAGGTGAAGGTGGCCAATGCCTTGCCGGTATCGCCGATCACGGACGGCGCGCAGTTGCCGATCCTGGTTATCGGCTCCGGATACGGCGGCGCCGTCGCCGCGCTCCGGCTCGCCTCGGCCGGCCAGCAGGTCGCCATCGTGGAGAAGGGTATGTCCTGGAGCGCCCCCGGCTCCGACGGGAAGATCTTCTGCAACATGCTGAACCCGGACGGTCGGTCGTTCTGGCTGCGCACCAAGACCTCGCAGCCGGTCAGCTACTTCATGGGCGCGCCGTACGACAAGACGATCCCGAGCTATACCGGCGTGCTCGACGCCGAGCAGTTCAGCCAGATCCGGATCTACCAGGGTCGCGGTGTCGGTGGCGGGTCGCTGGTCAACGGAGGCATGGCGGTCACACCGAAGCAGCAGTACTTCGGCAGCATCCTGCCCTCGGTCGACCCGGCGGAGATGTACAACACCTACTACCCGCGCGCCAACGCGAACCTCAAGGTGAACAACGTCGACCAGACCTGGTTCGAGAGTGCCTCCTGCTACCAGTTCGCGCGCGTCGGCCGCAAGACCGCGCAGGCCTCCGGGTTCACCACCACGTTCGTGCCGAACGTGTACGACTTCAACTACATGAAGCAGGAGCTGGCCAACACCGCGCCGCGGTCGGCGCTGAACGCCGAGGTCATCTACGGCAACAACTACGGCAAGAACTCGCTGGACAAGACCTACCTGGCGGCGGCCGTCGCGACCGGCAAGGTGACGATCACCCCGCAGCACGTGGTCACCAAGGTCGCCCCGGCGGCCGGCACCGGCTACACGGTGACGATGAACCAGATCGACACCTCCGGCAACACGGTCGCCACCAAGACCGTGACCGCGCAGAAGGTGTTCTTCGCCGCCGGCAGTGTGGGCACCAGCAAGTTGCTGGTCACCCAGAAGGCAACGGGCGCACTGCCGAACCTGCCCAGCTCGGTGGGTACCGGCTGGGGTAACAACGGAAATGTCATGGTGGCCCGGCAGAACCAGGCCTGGGACGCCACGGGCAGCCTGCAGGCCACCATCCCCGTCATGGGTATCGACAACTGGGCCGACTCCGGCGGCCGTGCCTTCGCCGAGATCTCGCCGTTCCCGGCGGGTATCGAGACCTTCGCCAGCCTGTACCTGGCCATCACCGACAACCCCAACCGGGCCACCTTCAGCTACAACTCGGGAACCGGTGGCGTGGACCTGAATTGGCAGCAGGCCTGGAACGGCGCGGGCATCACGGCGGCCAAGCGCATCTTCGACCCGATCAATGCCAAGCAGGCCACCATCTACCGCACCGACCTGTTCGGTCTGTACAAGACCTGGGGTGACGACTTCGCGTACCACCCGCTGGGTGGTTGCGTGCTGAACCAGTCGACCGACAACTACGGTCGCCTGCAGTCCTACCCCGGCCTGTACGTCATCGACGGCTCGCTGATCCCCGGTAACACCACGGTGAATCCGTTCGTGACCATCACCGCGCTGGCCGAGCGCAACATCGAGAACATCATCGCCAACGACTTCAAGTAAGCCGTCGTGGCCGGACCGCAGCGCACGTACGCGTGCGCTGCGGTCCTTTTCGATCCCACCGAATGTGTGTCTTGTCAGGGGGCGATACGCCTCCTACAGTCTTTGCACCCAATACTCGGACTATCGGATACGAGTATTCGAACTGGAGGCTGGATGGCTGTGCAGGAACCGATGAGCCCCGAAGAACTGGTCACCGAATTCTGTGCTCGGTGGCGCGACGCCGCGCCCGAGCAGCTGGCCGAATACTTCACCGAAGACGCTGTGTACCACAACATTCCGATGGAACCCGTGGCCGGTAAGGCCGCGATCACCGAGTTCCTGCGAGGATTCATCGGCGCCTTCGGCGGAATCGAGTTCGATATCCACCACCAGTACGTCAGCGGGAACGTCGTGTTCAACGAGCGCACCGACCGGTTCACCCTGAACGGTAAGCGCATCGAGCTCCCCGTGGCCGGTGTCTTCGAGGTCGCCGACGGCCGCATCGCCGCCTGGCGCGACTACTTCGACATGACCGTCATCTCCAACTCGATGCAGTAGCGCTGTCGAGGAACGAAGGGATCGCATCTCGTGCTCGCACCGCTGCGCCGCACCGCTGTCACCGCCGGGCTCGGCGCCACGTTGCTGCTCACCGTCTCCACCGGCTCCTCGGCGGCCCTCGGGGCCACCCCGCCGGCCAACCCGTACCTCGGCCCCATCGGCACCGCGACCATGCACGGTGACGCCGAAGCCTCCGACAGCACACCGAATCCCGGTCCCGGCACCGGTGCGGTGAACGCGGACTTCCATGCCGAAGGGGCCGCCTGCCCGACCATCCTGCAGGGTGCCGACGGCTTCCCGCAGGCGCTGTGCACCCGGATCACCGACCGCGCGCCGGTCGTCCTGCTGCTCGACCCGAACACCGGCAACACCCTGGCGCAGCTCCCGCTCACCAAGGGCAGCCTGCTCGGCGGCGTGTACGCCTACCTCGACAACGACGACCGGATGGTCACGGTCGACGGCAGCGGCAACCTGCTGCGGATCGGGCACCAGCAGGCCGCCGACGGCAGCTGGTCGCTGACCGTGGCCGCGTCCACCGATGTGTCGCAGGCGGTCACTGCCCACTGCGGTGGCGGCACCTGCGACGAGGTGGAATCGGTGTCGCCGGACTGGAACGGCCGGGTCTGGTTCGCCACCGACAACGCCGCCGCCGGTTTCGTCGACCCCGCGGACACCGTGCATTCGATCGTGCTGGGGTCCGGCGAGCAGGTGGCCAACAGCATCTCCACCGCGCCGCAGGGGATGGCCGTCGCCACCGACCACGCCCTCTACCTGCTGAACGTGGACGCGAACGGCAATCCGCAGGTCGTGTGGCGGCAGGCCTACGACCGCGGCCCGGCCCGCAAACCGGGCCAGCTGAGCTGGGGTACCGGCGCGACCCCCACCTTCTTCGGACCGGCGAACGGCACCGAATACCTCGCCATCACCGACAACGCGGCGACCACCGAGAACCTGCTGGTGTACGACACGGCCACCGGCAACCAGGTCTGTTCGGTGCCCGCCGTCGACGGCACCGAGAACTCGCCGATCGGGTCCGGCAACAGCGTCTTCGTGGCCAGCACGTACGGCTATCCGTATCCAGCGATGCCCGCGAACGCCGGGCCCAGCCAGCCCGCGAGTGCGAGCATCACCGGCGGCATGACCCGCATCGACGTGACCGCGAGCGGCTGCAAGGTGGTGTGGACCAACACCGTGCCGTCCGCGGCGGTGCCGCGACTGTCGCTGGCCGACGGCAAGCTGTACACCGTCGCCCGGCACTCCGCCCTGCCCACCGGCAGCGCCGCCGCGCTCGGCGGCGCCACCGGTAGTTCGGGGCTGGGCAGTGTGGCCGGTGCCGCCGACAGCTACTCCTATGCCGTGGTCGACGCCGCCACCGGTCATCTCGACAGCGAGCAGGGCATCGGCGCCTCGCCCACCTCGGACACCCTGGAGATGGTGGGCACGATCGCGCCCGGCCGAATCCAGTACCAGGGCACCATGACCGGGCTCTACCGGATCACGCCGAAGTAGGCTCCGCCGCGGCCGCCGCCGCCCGTGCGATCCGCCGGGCGACGGCGACCGCGGCTGTTCTCCGGGCCGCTGCGGGCGCCTGCGCGCGGGGTTACCGTGGGTAGTGCACTGCGGTTGCGCGGTGGTCACTCGCCCGCTCCGACACGGTGTTCGCGCTGGGGCGGAGTGTCGGGATCCCCGCGTACCGTAGGGCCGGTACGAAGCTCGAGGCATCAATCCGGCTGAACAGCCCGGTGAGGCGGTGTGGCGATGGACGCGGCGGTGACTGTCCCGACTCCGAGCAACGAGCCGGTCCATACCTATGCGCCGGGCAGTCCGGAGCGGGTGGCGATCGGCACGCAGCTGACGGCGATCGCGGGCGAGTCGGTGGATGTTCCGCTGGTGATCGGCGGTGAGCATCGGCAGGGCAGCGGACCCCGGCTGGATATCGTGATGCCGCACCGGCATCGGCACGTGCTCGGCACCTATTCGAATGCGACTGCCGCCGAGGGCGCGGTCGCGGTCGAGGCGGCCACGGCCGCCGCACCGGCCTGGCGGGCGATGTCGTTCGCCGAGCGGGCCGCGGTGCTGTTGCGGGCGGCCGATCTGCTGGCCGGGCCGTGGCGGGAGCGGATCGCCGCCGCCACCATGCTCGGCCAGTCGAAGTCGGTGTACCAGGCCGAGATCGACGCGCCGTGTGAACTGGTCGACTTCTGGCGGTTCAATGTGGCCTTCGCGCAAGGAATTCTGCAGCAGCAGCCGGAGTCCGCGCCGGGGGTGTGGAACCGGATGGACTACCGGCCGCTGGAGGGCTTCGTCTACGCCATCACCCCGTTCAACTTCACCGCGATCGCCGGCAATCTGCCCACCGCGCCCGCGCTGATGGGCAACACGGTGGTTTGGAAGCCTTCGCCCACACAGACATTGGCGGCCTATTACACGCTGTGCCTGCTCGAGGAGGCGGGCCTGCCGCCCGGCGTGATCAACCTGCTCACCGGCGACGGCGCCGACCTGTCGGCCTCGGTGCTGGCCGATCCCCGGCTGGCGGGCATTCATTTCACCGGATCCACGCGCACCTTCCAATACCTGTGGGGGCAGGTCGGCGCGAATCTCGCGTCGTATCACGGATATCCCCGCCTGGTCGGCGAGACGGGCGGCAAGGACTTCATCGTCGCGCATCCCTCGGCCGATCCGGCGGCCTTGCGCACGGCCATGATTCGCGGTGCCTTCGAATATCAGGGGCAGAAGTGTTCGGCGGCGTCGCGCGCGTATGTCCCGCGGTCGCTGTGGCGGGCCATGGGTGACGAATTCCTCTCCGAGACCGACGAACTGAGCTACGGCGACATCTCGGATCTGGCCAATTTCGGTGGGGCACTGATCGATCGGCGCGCCTACAACAAGAACGTGGCCGCGATCGAGCGGGCACGCGCCGCCGGGCTGGCCGTTCCCGCCGGCGGCAAGTACGACGACGGCGAGGGCTGGTTCGTCCGCCCGACCGTCCTGCTCGCCGACGACCCGGGCGACGAGGCGTTCGCCACCGAGTATTTCGGGCCGATCCTGTCGGTGTACGTCTACGACGACTCGAGGCCCGGCGCCTACACCGACATCCTCGCGGAGGTCGAACGCGGCGCACCCTACGGCCTGACCGGAGCCGTGTTCGCCCGAGATCGCGAAGCCGTCGACCAGGCCGCCACCGCCCTGCGGTTCGCGGCCGGCAACTTCTACATCAACGACAAGCCCACCGGCGCCGTGGTCGGGCAGCAGCCGTTCGGCGGCGCCCGGTCCTCGGGCACCGACGACAAGGCCGGGTCCTATCTGAACCTGCTGCGCTGGACGGCACCTCGGGTGCTCAAGGAGACGTTCGTGCCGCCCACCGACTACCGCTACGCGCACATGGAGGCCCGGTGAGTGTGCTGCGGCCGGTCATTTTGGCGGCGTCGGGGTCGTCGCGGCTGCAGCGCGCGGTGACCGGGTTCCCCGTGTCGGCGGCCGTCGTGCGCCGGTTCGTCGCGGGAGAGACGCGGGCCGAGCTGGAACCGGTGGTGCGGGAGCTGCTGGCGGACGGGCGGATGGTGAGCGTCGACTTCCTCGGCGAGAACACCACCGACCATCGGATCGCCGAGGAGACGGTCGCCGAATATCTCGACCTGATCGATCTGCTCGCCGATGTGTGGCGGGCGGTCTCGGCGGCGCCGGCCGACGCGCGCTGGGTGCGGCCGGCCGAGGTCTCGGTGAAGCTGTCGGCGCTCGGCCAGGCACTGGGCCCGGACGGCCCCGGTATCGCCGTCGAGAACCTGCGCACCATCTGCCGCCGGGCCGCCGAACGCGGTGTATGGGTGACCGTGGACGCCGAGGACCACACCACCACGACCGCCACACTGGGCACGGTTCACCTGCTGCGATCCGAATTCCCTTGGCTCGCAGTGGCGATCCAGGCCTACCTGTACCGCTCGGCGGAGGACTGCGCGGCGGCCGCGGCGTCCGGCGCCCGGATCCGATTGTGCAAGGGCGCCTATCGCGAACCGGCCGCGGTGGCCCATCACCGTACCGCCGATGTCGATGCCGCCTACCGCGATTGCTTGGCCACGCTGATGCGCGGATCCGGCTATCCGATGGTGGCCACCCATGATCCGGCCATGATCGAGCGGACCGCGCTGCTGGCGCGGGAATGCGATCGAGCCCGCGGCGACCTCGAATATCAGATGCTGTTCGGGGTCCGCCCGGACGAGCAGCGCCGGTTGGTGGCGCAGGGGCGCGCGGTGCGGGTCTACGTTCCGTACGGTCGACAGTGGTACGGCTATCTGACGCGCCGCCTGGCCGAGCGCCCGGCGAACCTCATGTTCTTCGGGCGGGCGTTGCTGTCGCGTTCCTAGCCGCGTCGCTGACCGGCCGGTGTGCGATGATGGCCACCGCTTTCGACGACCAGGAGGAAATCCGGACATGGCGAACCTGGCCAAACTGCTGCCGCTGGTGCGGGATCGGGGCGCCGAGGATCGCAATCAGTCCGAGGTGCTCGAGGCGGCCCTGCTGGCCTTCCTGGATTTCGGGATCAAGCGCACGAGTATGGCCGAGGTCGCCCGGCGTGGCCGGCTGTCGCTGGCCACGCTGTATCGCCGGTTCGCCAGCAAATCGGATCTGATCCAGTCGGTGGGCCTGCTGCAGGTCCGTCGGTTCCTGGAGGAAGTCGACGCGGCGGTGCGGCCGTTCAGCGACAGTGACGCCGCGCCCGAGGATCAGATCGTCGAACTGTTCGTGGCGTTCCTGGCCGGCCTGCGCGGGGATCCGCTGCTGGACCGGCTGCTCGAGACCGAGCCGGAGACGGTGCTGCCGTACCTGACCGTGCGGGGTGCGCCGGTGATCGAGCTGGGCCGCGACTATCTGGCCGAGTTCATCGCCCGGCTGCAGCGGGAGGGGAAGCTGCCCGCCTACGATCCGCTGCCGGTGGCCGAGATGGTGGCGCGCACGGCCCTGTCCTTCGCGCTGACCAAGCAGACGGTGATCCCGCTGGACGACGACACCGCGGTGCGCGAATTCGCCCGCGCCCATGTGGTTCCCGGGTTCCGCGTGCCCTGAGGGCCTCAGGCTGTGACACCGCGCCTGAGCGCTGGGGCTGCGTGGTCACGCTCCGCTACCGCCTCCGCCCCTGACGCGCTCAGACCAGTGGTCGGCCGAGGCGGCGGCGGATGCGCAGGTCGTACAGGTAGACCCGCAGGCTCAGCGAGCGGATGGACGCGGGGATGCGTTCCTCGACGGCGCCGATGGTGTGCAGGGCGCGGTTCAGCGTGCGTTCGTCGCGGTCGGTCCAGGTCATGCCCATCTGCGCGCGGACCTGGGGTGGGAGCAGGCCGGTGACGACGAAGCGGTGGATCGGGGCGAAGCGCCGGGTGACCCAGGAGAACATGGTCAGGTCGATCAGGTTGTCGAGGTATTCCTTGACCGGCGGGTCGATGCGGACGCGGGTGATGGCCTGATCCCAGTATTCGGCGAAGGCCGCGCGGTCGGCCGGCCACTGACTCTCGCGGACCTGCAGGGTGGTGCCGAAGCGGCTGCTGTGCCGGTAGAGGGCGTCGGCGAGCGCGGGTTCCGGGGTGCCGTGCATGCGCCGATAGAGATCGGCCGCACCCCAGTACAGGCAGGCGGCGACCCACAGTTGCAGGTCCGGGTCGAAGGCGTTGTAGCGCACCGGACTTCCTTCGCGGTCGTGCACGTGCCGGTGGGCCTTGCCGACCGCGGCGCGATAGGCGGCGCGTTCTTCGTCGGTGCCCAGGAGTGCGACGGCCACGTAGGTGAGGGTGGTGCGGGTCCGTTTCACCGGGTGCAGGGTGACCTTGCCGCTGTCGACGGTGCTCTCCAGGACGCCGTAGCCGACCGGGCGATGGCTCAGTTGCAGCACGACATTGGCCATACCGGATACGAGCGCGCCGGACAGGTCGATGAACCGGGAGACGTCGACCTCTCGGGTGGCTGTGCCGGTGTGTAGTGCCATGAGCGAACCTCTCACCGTTGAGATGATTGCATTCAAACCATCTCACCGACTCAGTGCGGTGTCAACGGGATCGGGCCACTCGCCGCCGATTCGCAACCCGGGCTACCACTACGCTGGCCGGGTGAGTTCCTCCTTGCTGCTGCGCTCGTTGCATCCGGCCGCCGTGGCGGCCGGTGACGACATCCCGGACGCCGTGACCATCGACGGCGAGGTGCTCAGCCGCAGCGATCTGCTGGGCGCGGCGACCTCGGTGGCGGAACGGATCGCCCGCGCGGAACGGGTGGCGGTGCTGGCGACCCCGACCGCCACCACGGTGCTCGCGGTGGTCGGCTGCCTGATCGCCGGCGTGACCGTCGTGCCGGTGCCGCCGGACGCCGGAACGGCCGAAATCGCCCACATCCTGGCCGATTCCGGTGCGCAGGCCTGGCTCGGCGCGGCGCCCGCGGACGCGACACTGCCGGTGGTGCCGGTACGCAAGCACGCCCGGTCCTGGCACGTGTATCCCGAACCCGATTCCGGCGCAATAGCGTTCGTGCTCTACACCTCGGGCACCACCGGTGCGCCCAAGGGGGTGCTGCTCAGCCGCGGCGCCATCGCCGCCGGGCTGGACGCACTCGCGCAGGCCTGGGGATGGACCGCGAAAGACAGACTCGTGCACGGACTTCCGCTGTTCCACGTGCACGGCCTGATCCTCGGTGTGCTCGGACCGCTGCGGGTGGGCAGTCCGCTGGTGCACACCGGCAAACCCACCCCGGCCGCGTATGCCGCCGCGCGCGGCACCCTCTACTTCGGTGTGCCGACGGTGTGGTCCCGGATCGTCGAAGATCCCGCGGCGGCAAAGGAACTCGCGGCCGCGCGGCTGCTGGTGTCGGGGAGCGCGCCGCTGCCGGTGCCGGTGTTCGAACGCCTGGCCGCGCTCACCGGGCACGCGCCGGTCGAACGCTACGGCATGAGCGAGACCATGATCACGCTGTCCACGCGCGCGGACGGGGAGCGCCGGCCCGGCTGGGTGGGTCTGCCGGTCGCGGGTGTGGCCACCCGGCTGCGCGACGAGCACGGCGAACCGGTCCCGCACGACGGTGAGAGCATCGGCGGCCTGCAGGTGCGCGGCCCGATGCTGTTCGACGGCTATCTGAACCGGCCCGACGCCACGGCCGAGTGCTGGACCGAGGACGGCTGGTTCCGCACCGGCGACGTGGCCGCGATCGACGCCGACGGCTTCCACCGGATCGTGGGCCGCGAGTCGGTGGACCTGATCAAGTCCGGTGGTTTCCGGGTCGGCGCCGGTGAGATCGAAACCGTGCTGCTCGGTCATCCCGCGGTGGCCGAGGCGGCCGTGGTCGGCGTCCCCGACACCGACCTGGGGCAGCGCATCGTCGCGTATGTGGTGCCGCGCGGCGAACCCGCGCCGGAACTGGCCGGTGAGCTGATTTCTATTGTGGCCGAACAGCTTTCGGTCCACAAGCGGCCGCGCGAGGTGCGCCTGGTGGACGCCCTGCCCCGCAATGCCATGGGCAAGGTGCAGAAGAAGACGCTGATGCAACCGTCGAACTGACGCGGCCGGCGGACCGCTGCGGCGACGCGCGACGGTCCGACTTGACCTCGAGTGAGGTTCAGGTTCTACGGTCGGGACATGACCGAGATGTTCACACCCTCGACCCTGTCCTACCTCGAGACCCAGCGGCTCGGCCGGCTGGCCACGGTGCGCCCGGACGGAACCCCACAGAACAACCCGGTGGGGTTCCGGTACAACGCCGAACTGGGAACGATCGACATCGCCGGCCACAATATGGGCGCTTCCCGGAAGTTCCGGAATCTGGCGGGCAATCCGCACGTGTCGTTCGTGGTCGACGACATCGCGTCGGTCCAGCCGTGGCGGGTCCGGTGCGTGGAGATCCGCGGAACGGCGCAGGCGCTGCGGGAGGTCGAGACCTACCTGCCCGGCGGCTCCGGGGAACTCATCCGGATCACCCCCGAACGGGTCCTCGCCTTCGGAATCGACTCCCCGGCACCGTGATTCGGCTCGGTGCCGCCCGTGGGCGGCACCGAGTTCGCCCGGATCAGTTCGCGTGCAGCGCCGCGTTCAGTTCGATGCCGGTGCCCTTGCGGGACACCACCTCGACCGCGCCGGACTGCGAGTTGCGGCGGAACAGCAGGTTGTTGCCGCCGGAGAGTTCGGCCGCCTTCACCGTGCGGCCGTCGGGCAGGGTGACCTTGGTGCCGGCGGTGACATAGAGGCCGGCCTCGATCACGCAGTCGTCGCCGAGCGAGATGCCCAGGCCGGAGTTGGCGCCCAGCAGGCTGCGCTCGCCGACCGAGATGACCTGCTTGCCGCCGCCGGACAGGGTGCCCATGATCGAGGCGCCGCCGCCGACGTCGGAACCGTCGCCGACCACCACACCGGCCGAGATGCGGCCCTCGACCATCGAGGCGCCCAGGGTACCGGCGTTGAAGTTGACGAAACCCTCGTGCATGACCGTGGTGCCGGCGGCCAGGTGCGCGCCCAGGCGGACCCGGTCGGCGTCGGCGACCCGGACGCCGGTGGGCAGCACGTAGTCGACCATGCGGGGGAACTTGTCCACGCCGTACACGGTGACGACGCCGCGGCTGCGCAGCCGCAGCCGCACCAGCTCGAACTCCTCGGTCGAGCACGGGCCGAAGTTCGTCCACACCACATTGGCGAGCAGGCCGAACTGGCCGTCGAGGCTGAGGCCGTGCGGGCGGACCAGGCGGTGCGACAGCAGGTGCAGGCGCAGGTAGACGTCGTGCGCGTCGACCGGTGCCGCGGCCAGGTCGGCGATCGTGGTGCGGACGGCGACCACCTCGACGCGACGGGCCTCGTCGGGTCCGGTCAGCTCGGCGAACCGGGCGTACTCGGGGTCGGTCTCGGTCAGGCGCTCGGTGCCGGTCGTCGGGTAGTCGCCCAGCTGCGGCTCCGGAAACCAGGTGTCCAGAATCGTGCCGTTCACGGTCACGGTGGCGAGGCCGACTGCGGATGCTCCCTGAATGCTCACGGCCACCAATCTAGTGGGGCCGGTTCCGCCTTCGAATACGGGGGATCCGTCCGGTTTGTGGGCAATTTCACCGGTCGCCCGGCGTGGCGATACGGGGATCGCATAGTACGGCATGCAGGTGAAGATCTAGGCTGGTATAGGTGACCCTAGATCTGCGATCCGATCCCATTACCCTGACCGCCGCGCTCATCGACATCCCGAGCGTGTCACGTGACGAGGCGGCGATCGCGGACGCGGTGGAGGTCGCCCTGCGGGAGCAGACCGCCGGTTTCGAGATCGTCCGCAACGGCAACGCGGTTCTGGCGCGGACGAATCGGGGCCTGCCGACCCGGGTCCTGCTGGCCGGGCACCTGGACACGGTGCCGATCGCGGACAACGTGCCCGGGCACTTCACCACCGAAGACGGCGAGCAGGTGCTCTACGGCTGCGGCAGTGTGGACATGAAGTCCGGTGACGCGGTGTTCCTGCACCTGGCCGCGACGGTCGCCGAGCCGGTCTGCGACCTGACGCTCATCTTCTACGACTGCGAGGAGATCGCCGCCGAGTTCAACGGCCTCGGCCGGATCGAGCGCGAACTCCCCGAATGGCTGGACGCGGACCTGGCGATCCTGGGTGAGCCGTCGGCCGGCTGGATCGAGGCCGGCTGCCAGGGCACGCTGCGCGCCCGCCTCACGGTCACCGGCGTACGCGCGCACACCGCACGGAACTGGCTGGGCGACAACGCGATCCACCACCTCGCGCCGATCCTGCAGCGCCTGGAGTCCTATTCGGCCCGCGAGGTCGAGATCGACGGCTGTGTCTACCGCGAGGGCCTGTCCGCGGTCGGCGTGTCCGGCGGTGTGGCCGGCAACGTGGTGCCCGACGAGGCCGAGGTGCTGGTCAACTTCCGCTTCGCGCCCGACCGCACCCTGGAGCAGGCGGCCGAGCACGTGCGCAGCGTGTTCGACGGCCTGAACGTCGAGTTCGAGCTGACCGACGGCGCCCCCGGCGCCCTGCCCGGCCTCACCTCCCCGGCCGCCAAGGACCTGGTCGAGATGGTCCACTCGCACGGCGGTGGCGGCGTCCGCGCCAAGTACGGCTGGACCGACGTCTCCCGCTTCGCCGCCCTCGGCGTTCCCGCCGTGAACTTCGGCCCCGGCGACCCGAACCTGGCCCACAAGGTCGACGAGCACGTCCCCACCGACCAGATCACCACGGTCGCGGAGATCCTGCGCAACTACCTGCTGGGCAAGCACTAGCTGTATCACCCCGGGGGGCCGCCACGTCGGCGGCCGGGTAGCACTCGGCCGCGGCGGCAACGGGTCCCGGCGTTCGCGTATCGCGGCGGCTGTACTTACTACCCGGTAGGGTGACCGGCATGGCGAACGACGGCGAGGCCGTGCGGCCGCGGTCTCCGCAGGCGGCCGCACGGCGGCGGGGGCCGATTCTGTTGCGGGGTGCGCGGACCCATGGGATCGGGACCACCGACCAGCATCTGCTCGACGGACGGGGGCCCAGTGATTGGGTGCATACCGATCCGTGGCGGGTGTTGCGGATCCAGAGCGAATTCGTCGAAGGGTTCGGGGCGCTGGCCGAAGTGCCCAGGGCGGTAGCGGTTTTCGGGTCGGCGCGGACGACGGACGAGTCGCCGGAGTACCGGACCGGGCAGGAGCTGGGTGCGGCGCTGGCCGAGGCCGGGTTCGCGGTGATCACCGGGGGCGGGCCGGGCGCGATGGCGGCGGCCAACCGGGGAGCCTGTGAGGCCGGCGGGTATTCGATCGGGCTGGGGATCGAGTTGCCGTTCGAGCAGGGGCTCAACGAGTGGGTCGATCTGGGGATCAACTTCCGGTACTTCTTCGCCCGCAAGACCATGTTCGTCAAGTACGCGCAGGCGTTCGTCTGTCTGCCCGGCGGATTCGGCACCCTCGACGAGCTGTTCGAGGCGCTCACCCTGGTGCAGACCCGCAAGATCACCCGCTTCCCGATCGTGCTGCTCGGCTCGAATTACTGGTCCGGCCTGGTGGATTGGCTGCGGGAGACGGTGGTGGCGACGGGGAAGGCGTCGGCGTCCGATCTCGAACTGCTGACGGTGACCGACAGTATCGAGGAGGTCGTCGAGCTGGTGACCATGGCAGCGGCCGCGCGGGACGATACGCGCGCCGGAACGGAGGATCGCTGGTGAGCGCCCACGCGGTGTGCGTCTACTGCTCGGCAAGTGTCACCGACCCCGACGATCTGGCCCTGGCCGCCTCGGTCGGCACCGAGATCGCAAGGCGTGGTTGGAGTCTGGTGTCCGGCGGCGGCCGGGTGTCGATGATGGGCGCGGTGGCCGCGGCCGCCCGCGCCGGTGGCGCGCACACCCTGGGGGTGATCCCGAAGCGGCTTGTGCACCGCGAGCTGGCCGACGTAGATGCCGACGAACTCGTCGTCACCGACACCATGCGGGAGCGCAAGCAGGTGATGGAGGATCGTGCCGACGCGTTTCTCACCCTGCCCGGCGGCATCGGCACCCTGGAAGAGTTCTTCGAGACCTGGACCGGCGGCTACCTGGGCCAGCACGACAAGCCGGTCGTGGTGCTCGATCCGCGCGGTCACTTCCGTGGCCTGTTCGACTGGATCGACACCCTGGGCAGTGAGTTCGTCGGTGCGCGTGCCCGGGACCGGATCCTGGTGACCGGCGACCCCGACCTCGCGTTCGCGGCGCTCGCGCCCAAGGCCTGAATCATCGAAATCCATAGGGGGAGTGACTGTCCCGTGTCCGATACGTTCAATCTGCTCGACCTGGCACGCGGCGTGCCCGGCATGGCTCTCGACGCGCCCGGCATGGTGCGCGGCGCGCTCGGCATGATCGTCGGCCGGGACAGCCGCCGCTCGCTCGGCCTGATGTTCCAGCGCGCGGCGCACGACCATCCGGACCGCCCGTTCCTGCGGTTCGAGGACACCGAGTACAGCTACCGCGAGGCGAACGAGCTGGTGAACCGGTACGCCGCGGTGCTCGCCGCGCGCGGTGCCGGCCGCGGCGACGTGGTCGGCATCCTCATGACCAATCGCCCCGAGACGCTGTTCGTGGTGCTGGCCACGGTGAAAATCGGTGCCACAGCGGGCCTGCTGAACCACAACCAGCGCGATCAGGTGCTGGCCCACAGCTTCTCGCTGCTCGACAGCACGGTGAACGTGATCGGGGACGAGTGTCTGCCCGCCCTGGACACGCTGCCCGAGCCGCCCGCGAACCAGCTCCGCAGCGATGAGCTGGCAACCCTGGCCGCCACCGCGTCGGCCGCAGATCCCTTGGTATGCAACGATATTCGCGCTCACGAGCGCGCGTTCCTGATCTTCACCTCCGGCACCACCGGACTGCCCAAGGCGAGCGTGATGAGCCACCTGCGCTGGATCAAGGGCAGCGCCGGGCTCGGCGGGCTCGGGGTCCGGCTCCGCGGTGGCGACACCATGTACTGCTGCCTGCCGCTGTACCACAACAACGCGCTGACGGTCGCGCTCGGTTCGGTGCTGTACGCGGGTGCCACCTTCGCCCTGTCCCGCAAATTCTCCGCGTCCCGCTTCTGGGACGAGGTGGTGGCCACCCGTTCCACCGCGTTCGTCTACATCGGTGAGCTCTGCCGGTACCTGCTGAACCAGGAACCGCGGCCGATCGAACGGCGCAACCGGGTGCGGGTCGTGGTCGGCAACGGCCTGCGGCCGGAGCTGTGGGACGAGTTCCAGCGTCGCTTCCGGATCCGCCGGGTCGCCGAGTTCTACGGATCCAGCGAGGGAAACCTGGCCTTCGTCAACGCTTTCGGGCTGCCGCGCACCGCCGGTTTCGCGGCTCAGCCGTACGCGATCGTCGAGGTCGACGAGGACACCGGTAAGGCGCGCCGCTTCACCGACGACCGGCTTCGGCGGGTGCGGCGGGGTGGGGTGGGGCTGCTGCTCGCCAAGGTCACCGCCGGATCGCCGTTCGACGGCTACACCGACGCTTCCGCGACCGAATCCAAGCTGGTCCGAAACGGTTTCGCCACCGGTGACGCCTGGTTCGACACCGGTGACCTGGTGCGGGATCAGGGCTGGCGGCACATCGCTTTCGCCGACCGGCTGGGCGACACCTTCCGTTGGAAAGGCGAGAACGTGGCCACCACCGAGGTGGAGGGCGCGTTCACCGGCGCACCCGGAGTGAGTCAGGCCGTCGTGTACGGCGTCGAGGTGCCCGGCACCGACGGCAAGGCCGGTATGGCCGCTGTCACCCTCGCCCCGGGTGCGGTCTTCGACGGTCCCGCGCTGGGAGCCTGGCTGACCGGCCGCCTGCCCGCCTACGCGGTCCCGCTGTTCGTTCGCGTGGTGGACGAGCTGGAATCCACGTCCACGTTCAAGAGCCGCAAGGTGGAACTGCGCAAGCAGGGCTACAACCCCGACGAGGACGGCACCGAATACGTGCTCGTGGGCACCGCGTACGTGCCCTTCTACCCGGAGTACCCGGCGGAGATCGCCGGGGGAGCGGTCCGCAAGCCCTGAGGCGCGCTCGAGCCACCGTAGGGGGCCCTAACGGACCCGTCGGTACATTGGACGCATGATCATCGCGCCACCGCCGTCCACGCTGTGCGGAAAACCGGTGGCGGTCGATCGAGCGCTGGTCATGGCGATCGTGAACCGGACCCCGGATTCGTTCTACGACCGCGGCGCCACCTTCACCGACGACGCGGCCATGGCGGCCGTGGACCGGGCCGTGGCCGAGGGGGCCGATCTGGTCGATATCGGCGGGGTCAAGGCCGGACCGGGCGTCGAGGTGGACGCCGCCGAGGAGGCGCGCCGGGTGGTGCCGTTCGTGGCGGCCATCCGGGAACGGCATCCGGACCTGTTGATCAGTGTGGATACCTGGCGTGCCGATGTCGCGCGGGCCGCGGTGGCCGAAGGTGCGGATCTGATCAACGACACCTGGGCGGGCGCGGACCCGGATCTGGTCGGGGTGGCCGCGGAACTCGGGGTCGGACTGGTGTGCAGTCACACCGGGGGCGCGCGGCCGCGGACCCGGCCGCATCGCGTGCATTACGACGACGTGGTGACCGAAGTCACAGAAACGCTGGTAGCGGCCGCGGAACGGGCCGCGGCGGCGGGTGTGCGGGCCGATTCGATCTTGATCGATCCGACCCACGATTTCGGGAAGAACACCTATCACGGGCTCGCGTTGTTGCGCTCCGTAGACGTTCTCGTTAAAACCGGATGGCCAGTATTGATGGCGCTCAGCAATAAGGATTTCATCGGAGAGACACTCGGTGTCGGTCTTTCCGAGCGATTGGAGGGAACCTTGGCGGCGACCGCATGGTCCGCCGCGGCCGGCGCCCGGGTCTTCCGCGTCCACGAGGTCGCCGCGACCCGGCGAGTCGTGGACATGACAGCGGCCATTGCGGGCCTCCGGCCCCCGGCACGAACCCTGCGAGGTTTGGTATGACGACCACACCGGAACCGACCATCGATCTCGAGCCCGCCGCCTGGGCAACGAGCAACACCTGGGACCGCCCCGACTGGACCGTCGAGGAGCTGGTCGCCGCCAAGGCCGGCCGCACCGTCTCCGTGGTGCTGCCCGCACTCAACGAAGAAAAGACGGTCGCCGCCGTCGTGGCCAGTATCCGGCCCCTGCTGGGCACGCTGGTCGACGAACTCGTCGTCCTGGACTCCGGCAGCACCGACGCCACCGCCGAGCGCGCCCGGGCCGCCGGCGCCCGCGTCGTCAGCCGCGAGCAGGCGGTGCCGGAACTCGAGCCGGTACCGGGCAAGGGCGAGGTGCTGTGGCGGTCGCTGGCCGCGACCACCGGCGACCTGGTGGCCTTCGTGGACTCCGACCTGATCGACCCCGACCCGATGTTCGTGCCCAATCTGCTCGGCCCGCTGCTGACCGTCCCGGACCTGCATCTGGTGAAGGCCTACTATCAGCGCCCGCTGCGCCAGGGCGAGTCGGTGGACCACAACGGCGGCGGCCGGGTGACCGAACTGGTCGCGCGCCCGCTGCTCGCGGCGCTGCGGCCCGATCTGGGCCAGGTGCTGCAGCCGCTGGGCGGCGAATACGCCGGCACCCGGGAACTGCTGACCGCGGTGCCGTTCGCGCCCGGCTACGGCGTCGAGATCGGGCTGCTGCTGGACACTTTCGACCTGCTGGGCCTGTCGGCCATCGGCCAGGTCAACCTGGGTGTCCGCACCCACCGCAACCGGCCGCTGTCGGACCTCGGCGTCATGAGCCGCCAGATCGTGGGAACCATGCTGGCCCGCACCGGAATTCGCGACTCCGCCGCGCCGCTGACCCAGTTCCCGTTCGTGGCGGGCGAATTCACCGCCATCGCCACGGAAGTCTCACTCGCCGACCGGCCACCGATGAACACACTGCGGCCGGTGGGCGTCGCCGCCTAGCGGCACTACCCGGGACGCCTCACCCGGCCCGTTCGCGGGCCGGGTCGGGCTGGGTCAGGGCTGGGGGTTCGGGATCGGCGCCGTGGTTCCGCAGAACGGGGCGCAGTTGCCGTGAGTGATCGGGACCTGCGAGCCCGGGGTGTCGAAGTTCGTGCCGCTGACCAGCAGTAGCACCAGCAGTGCGATGAAGACCACCACGCCGAGGGTCACCACGATCAGCACGATCCACCCGCGCGGCATCAGTTCCTCGGCGATGAGCGCGCGGCCGAACGTCACGACGCCTCCTGCGACAGATGGAATACCGTTGTTCGCCATGGTATCCGGCGGACTCGCCGGACGCGACAGTACGACGCCGGGACCGCCGTGACGTCGGGGACCGGTTCGCCTCGTGGGCGATCGGTCCCCGGCGCCGTACCACCGGCGCGGAAAGCGCCGTAGCCGGATCGGGCATTCGGCGCGAATCGCTCAGGCGTTCAACCGAATCGGCCCGCCACTCAGCGGAGATCTCGGCGGCGGAACCCGTAGAGGCCGACGGTGATCAGGGCCGCTGCGATCGCCAGCAGTACCGCCACCGGCAGTACCGCGAACTCACCGCCGGGCAGTTTGGGCAGGTGCGCGAAGGGATTCAGGTCGAGCAGTCCCTGCGGCATATCGCCCACCGACCCGATCAGGTACAACGCCACCGCGGCCACGAACAGGCCCCACACGGTGCTCGCCCGGCGCGGCAGCAGCCCGAAACCGGCCACGGCCAGCCCGGTGAACACCCACACCGCCGGCAGCTGGACCAGCGCGCCGCCGAGCACCCGGCCCAGCTTCCCGGACACGTCGTGGGCGGCGATTCCGTACACCACGCCACAGCACAGTCCCGAGACCAGCAGTGCCAGTGCGGGTCCGGCCAGCGCGAACAGCAGATGCGAGGTGGCCCAGCGGATCCGGCCCACCGCCGCGGCGAGCACCGGCTCGGCCCGGTCCGCGTTCTCCTCACCGGACAGGCGCAGCGCCGAGGAGATCGACATCCCGGCCGCCATCAGGCCGAGCATGGTGAACATGGCCACCAGCACGGCGTCCTCCAGCCGCTGGGTGCCGCCCAGCCGTTCGATCACGTCGATCGCGGTCTTGCTGGATCCGATCTGGTCGCCGATGCCGTGTACCACGCTGCCGATCACCGTGCCGTACAAGGCGAATCCGATCGTCCAGGCCACGATCGTGCCGCGCTGCAGCCGCCAGGCCAGCCCGATCGGCCCGGTCAGTGCCCGCCCGGCCGTGGGCGGCCCGAGTCGCTCGGCCAGCAGGCCCGCGCCCAGATCACGGTGGCGCAGCAGCGCGTACGCGAGCAGCGTCAGCAGCACGGCGGCCACCACGTGCAGGCTCAACACCCACCAGCGGTCACCGGCGAAGGGCCGGACCTGCAGCGACCAGCCCAGCGGCGACAGCCAGGTGAGCGGGTTGGCCGGTCCGTCCCCGGACCGCATGTCGCCGACCGCGCGCAGCAGGAAAGCCGTTGCGAGGACGGCGAATCCGATCCCGCGCGCGGTCCGCGCACTGGCCGACAACTGCGCGGTCACCGCGGCCACCGTCGCGAACACCACACCGGCGCCCGCCTCGGCCAGCCCGAAGGCCAGTGAACCCGCCAGCGGTACGCCCGCGCTCGAAATGCTCAGTGCGGAAACAACTCCGGTGGCCACTGCGGCGCCGCAGGCCAGCAGCAGGGCCGCGGTCAGGTTGGCGAGCCGGCCCACCCGCGTTGCCGCGAGCAGCTCCTCCCGGCCGCTCTCCTCCTCGGCGCGAGTGTGCCGGATGACGGTGAGGATCGTGGCGATCGCGATGATCGCGTGGAACATTCCCGCCTTCCACACCCCGGCCGCGCCGTGCGAGATGTTGTACATCGGGCCGTACATGGCCAGTTCGGCGGGACTGTTCAGGATGCTCTGCCGGAAGCTCTCCAGTTCGGTGGGCGTGGAGTACACCTTGTTGGTGCTGGTGACGTACACGCTGCCCAGCGGCAGCGACAGCAGCAGCACCCACAGCGGCAGGACGATCCGGTCGCGCCGCAGGTACAGCCGGAGCAGACGCCCGGTGCCGGTGAATTCCGAAGCGCTGCGCACGAATCCGGCATCGGGACGGGCGAGGGTGGTGGTCATTTCGCGGCCTGCGCTTTCACCGGTGTCGCGGCCTCGTCGGCGGGTTCCTGGCCGTCGAGCGAATAGTGGCGCAGGAACAGCTCTTCCAGGGTCGGCGGCTGGCTGACCAGGCTGCGGATCCCGGCGTCACCGAGGACCTTGATCAGCTCGCCCAGATGCGCGGAGTCGACCTGGCAGCGCAGGGTCGAACCCTCGCGGGAGATGTCCTCGACACCCTCGATCCGGCTGAGATCGCCGGGGTCGCCGATCAATTCGGCGGTGATCGAGGTGCGGGACAGGTGCCGCATCTCGGCCAGTGAACCGCTCTCCACGGTCTTGCCCGCCCGGATGATGGTGACCCGATCGCACAGTGCCTCGACCTCGGACAGGATGTGGCTGGACAGCAGCACCGTGGTGCCGCGCGCGGACGCCTCGCGGACGCATTCGCGGAAGAGCTGTTCCATCAACGGATCCAGGCCCGAGGTGGGTTCGTCGAGCAGCAGCAGCCGCGCCGTGGAGGAGAACGCCGCGATCAGGGCGACCTTCTGCCGGTTGCCCTTCGAATACGCGCGGGCCTTCTTGCGCGGATCGAGTTCGAACCGCTCGATCAGCTCGGCCCGCCGCGCGTTGTCCACGCCGCCGCGCATGGACCCGAGCAGGTCGATGGTCTCACCACCGGACAGCGACGGCCACAGCGTCACATCGCCTGGTACGTAGGCTAGTTCGCGATGCAGGGCCACAGCGTCGGACCACGGGTCGCGGCCCAGGACCGTGGCCTCGCCGGAGGTCCGGGCCAGCATGCCGAGCAGGACCCGGATGGTGGTGGACTTGCCGGCACCGTTCGGGCCGAGGAAGCCGTGGACCTCGCCCTCGTTGACGGTGAGGTCGAGGCCGTCGAGGGCGCGCACGGCGCCGAAGTGCTTGTGGAGTCGTGCTACCGCGATGGCGGGTGCCGGTGTCGATGTCGAGGACATCGGATCTCCTTGTCGGATGAGGTGATTCAGGTGGTGGTGTCGCGAAGTGTCTGCAACGCCATGGAATCGGTGAGCAGGCCGTCGGTGTAGATCTCCAGGCCGGGCAGGAGCATGGCGTCGCTGTATTCGCGCAGCACCGCCCGGAAGTCGAGGGGACCGGGGTGGTGGGCCTGGTACATCCGCAGGAACAGCAGCAGTCCGCCGCCGTTCTGCAGGGCCATGTACCGGGCCATGGCCGGGACGTCGTCGATCGGGCGCAGGGTGCCGGCGGCGATGCCGGTGCGGAGATAGCCCTCGGTGTCGCTGATCATTTGCTCGATCAGTGCGACCGCGAGCGGCCCGCCGTCCTGCAGGTGCCGCATCAGGTAGGCGATGTAGGGCGCGAAACCCTCGATATCGGCCAGTGACTGCAGCAGTCCCTGTGGCGTCGGCCGTTCGAGGTATTCGGTCTTCGATGCCCGGATGACCGAGCGCACGTAGTCGTCGCATGTCGCACGTAGGCCGTCCTTGGACCCGAAATGGTGATTGACCAGCCCGGGGGATACCCCGGCGGCGGCCGCGATCGCCCGCACACCGACCGCGAAGCCCTCGGTGGCGAACACCCCGATCGCGGCGTCGCGGATGCGGGCCCTGGTGGACAGGTCCTCCGTGGGGTCGTCGCCCGAGCGCCGGATTGAACGCATGTTCAATAGATTAAACGCGTGTTCAATCGGATGCAAGGGGTGTGCCCCGATGTGGCTGGCAACTCGCGTTACCCGCCCGGGCACTCCGCTTTCAACCCCGCGAGGCGCAGAGCAGACCGTCCCCGACCGGGATCAGCACACTGGTCAGTTGCTCGTCCTCGGCGACCGCCCGCGTCGCCGCCCGCACCGCCAGCGTGACCGGGTCGGTATGGGCCGGGTCCGGCACCCGGCCGCCCAGCAGCGCGTTGTGCAGCACGATCGCCCCGCCCGGCCGCAACAACCGCACCGCCTGCGCCACATACATCGGGTGCTCGATCGGCGCGCAATCGATGAACACCAGGTCGTAGGCCCCGTCGGCCAGCCGGGGCAGCACGTCCAGCGCCCGGCCGTTGATCAGCCGGGTCCGCGCCGGCGGCACCTCCGCGGTCCGGAACGCCTCCCGGGCGGCCCGCTGATGTTCGGGCTCGGAATCGATGGTGGTCAGCGTGGAATCCTCCCGCATCCCGTCCAGCAGCCACAGCCCGCTCACCCCCGCGCCGGTGCCCACCTCGACCACCGCCCGCGCGCCCAGGAGCTGGGCATGCATGCTCAGCAGGGCACCCACCGACGGCGGAACCGGAGTCGCACCCAGCTCCACCGCGCGCTCGCGGGCGGCGAGCAGCACCTCGTCTTCGACGACGGACTCCTCGACATAAGCGAGGTTGCGATGCAGGGCCGGCGAGGCCGAAACGAAGCTCACGGCCCCAGGCTAGCCGCGCGAGTGCCATACGGCCCGGTGGCGACCCCAAAGCCGGACGATTTTTTCTCAGGTGTCGCTCAGCCTCTCCATACGACTGCCACATCGGGACCAGACAGAGTGATCTCACGCAAGGCCGGCCGACCGCCGGACCGGCGCAGGGAACAACCGGCATCCAGCCGCTGTTGGACCACAGGACGACCACACCGATCGTTCGGGCGCCGATCCAGGTCCCGAGTAGGAGGTACTCCCATCCACAAGGTCGATGCGACGCGCAAGCACGCCACACTCGCCCAGTCGAGCCTGCCCACAGACGGCAGCATCACCACCTACGAGCTGCCCGACTTCGCCACCGAACAGCCGGAACCCGCACCGTACGACCCCGCCGAGGGCGACGGCGCCGAGGGCCCGCTGTCGGGTACCGCCGCGTTCGACGCCACCGGCGACCGCACCCGGATGCCCACCTGGGACGAACTGGTCCGCGAGCACGCCGACCGGGTCTACCGGCTGGCCTACCGCCTGACCGGTGACCCGCAGGACGCCGAGGACCTCACCCAGGAGACGTTCATCCGCGTCTTCCGCTCGCTGCAGAACTACCAGCCCGGCACCTTCGAGGGCTGGCTGCACCGCATCACCACCAACCTGTTCCTCGATATGGTCCGGCGCCGCAACCGAATTCGGATGGAAGCGCTGCCCGAGGACTACGAGCGGGTCCCGGCCGACGGGCCGAGCCCCGAGCAGGCCTACCACGAGGCCAACCTCGACCCCGACCTGCAGCGCGCACTCGACTCGCTCGCCCCGGAGTTCCGGGCCGCGGTCGTGCTCTGCGATATCGAGGGCCTTTCCTACGAAGAGATCGGCGCCACGCTCGGCGTCAAGCTCGGCACCGTGCGCAGCCGTATCCACCGCGGGCGGCAGGCACTGCGCGACTACCTTGCGCATAATGGAGTCGAGCAGCGGTTCGCCGCTGACGAGAAGATCGGATGAGCGCCGGCCGCGACAGCGGCCCCTCCTTCGAGCATGTCGTCCGTCGGAAAGGTATGCACTGTATGAGTGGCGAGCGGCCGCGTTTCGCCTCCACCGAGCATCTGGCCACCGAGGCGATCGCCGCGTATGTCGACGGTGAGCTCCGCATGAACGCGTACCTGCGTGCCGCGGAGCACCTGGCCAAGTGCGTCGATTGCGCCGCCGAGGTCGATGCCCAGCAGCAGGCCCGGATCGCATTGCGTCAGGCGGCGCAGTGCCGGATCTCGGCGCCGCTGAACCTGCACGACTCCCTGAGCCGGATTCCGCTGGCGGGATCGAGCACGATCGGCGAAATCGCTTCGGACAGCAAGCGGTGGTCCGGTTGGTGGCGCAAGTAGAGTTCGACGAGTGACCAACGAATCGACGAATTCCGGCACGCCCTCGGACGAACCGAGTTCCCGGCCCGCTGACGAGTCCGTCACAGGAACCGGCCCGGCTGCCCAGCCGGCGAACGGTTCCGCCGCGCCCCAGGACGCCGAGCCGGCCACTGCCGCCGGTGACGCCGACGCCGAGACCGTGCGCTTCGGTACCCGCGCCGAGGTCGAATCCGCCGCGACGGCCGCCGACGCCGAGACCGTGCGTTTCGGCACGCGCGCCGAGGTCGAGCCACCGGCCGAGAAGCGGGCGCCCGAACCGCCCGCCGCCGGCAATCTGCGCCCCTCCGACGCCCCGGTGCTGGGCCCGCGCCCGGTGCACCGCCCACAGATCGATTCGCTGACCGCGCGTGCCTTCCGCCGGCCCAAGGGCCAGGGCGGTTCCTTCGCGCCGCGTCCCGCGGCCGCCGCCGCACCGGCGGGTGACCTCGAACCGGTCAACAGACCACCCGACGCCGTGCTCGCCGAGGCGTTCGGCCGCCCGGCCGGATCCGACGAACTGCTGCAACGGGATCCGGATGCCGCGAACGCCGAGGCCGGTGCCCCGGCCGCGCCGGCCGACCCGTGGCGGGACCCGGAGGCCGGTGCCCGGCTGGGCCTGCCCGCCGTGCCGCCCACCGCGCAGGCCGCGCTCGGCGCCGCCCCCAAGCTGACCGCGCGCGAAGTGCTGTTCGGTGACCGCGTTTCGCCGCGTGCCCTGGTGGTGCTGGGCGGGCTGGCCGCCGGCGTCGGCCTGGCCGCGGGTGTGATCGGCGGCTTCTTCGGCGGCCTGACCGCCTCGCCGGTACTGACCTCGCGCAAGGTGACGATTCAGCAGGAGAGCGCGCCCGGCAAGCCGCACAGCCAGGTCGCCAAGGTGGCCGACGCGGTGCTGCCGTCGGTGGTGTCGATCAGCGAGATCGTGGGCGACCAGGGTGCCAGCGGTTCCGGCGTGGTCATCGACGGCGGCGGCTACATCGTCACCAACAACCACGTGATCTCCATGGTCGCCATGGACACCTCGGGCAAGGGCAAGATCACCGTCACCTTCCGGGACGGCACCAAGACGCCCGCGACGCTGGTGGGACGCGACCCGAAGACCGACCTCGCGGTGCTCAAGGTCGAGGCCAACAACCTGACCGTGATCCGCTTCGGCAAGTCCGACGACGTGCGGGTCGGGGACGACGTGCTGGCCATCGGCTCGCCGCTCGGCCTGAAGGAGACCGTCACCTCGGGCATCGTCAGCGCGCTGCACCGGGCCATGAAGGAGACCCCCGAGCCCGGCGACGACACCGCCGGCGCCTACGACGCGGTGCAGACCGACGCCGCGATCAACCACGGCAACTCCGGTGGCGCGCTGGTCGACAGCGAGGGTCGCCTGATCGGGATCAACACCGCGATCATCTCCGACAGCGGCGGCTCGGTCGGCCTGGGTTTCGCGATCCCGGTCGACCTGGTGCAGCGCATCGCGCAGACGATCATCCGGGACAAGGTCGTCTACCACCCGTGGCTGGGCGTGAGCGCCAAGTCGCAGGCGGTCGAGAACGACGCGCTCAGCGGCGCCCAGGTGGCCGACGTGAACGCCGGGAGCCCGGCCGCCAAGGCGGGTATCGCCGAGGGCGATGTCATCGTCAAGGTGGGTGACCGGCAGATCAACGATCCCGCCGAGCTCACCGTGGCGGTGCAGTCCCGGCAGATCGGCGAGACGGTCACCCTGAGCGTGATCCGCGACGGCCGGCAGGTGGATATCCCGGTCACGCTGGAATCCGATAAAGACGCACCGGCGCCTCCGAAGTAGACACCACCGAAGTAACCTGGGGCAATGTTCAACATCGGCTGGCCCGAAATGGTGATCCTCGTGGTCGCCGCGCTGATGATCCTCGGGCCCGAACGGCTCCCGGAGGCCATTCGCTGGACCGCGCGCTCGATGCGCCAGGTTCGCGAATACGCCACCGGGGCCACCAGCCAGCTGCGCAGTGAGCTCGGCCCGGAACTCGACGAGATCCGCAAGCCGCTCGAGGAACTGCAGCAGCTGGCCAAACCGTTGCAGGAGTTGCGGGGGATGACACCCCGTGGTCTGGTGACGAAGCATTTGCTCGACGGTGACGACTCGCTGTTCACCGGCAAGTTCGACGGAAATAGCGACAAACCGACCGCTCCGCAGGCGCCGGAGATCTCCGCGCCCGCGGCGACCTGGACGCCGCCGCAACCGCCGAAACCGCTGGCCCGCAACGAGGAACCGCCGATCGACTTCGACGCGACCTGAATTCCGAAGGCTCGGAGTGCAATTTACGCCGCTCCGGATGCGAATTCTGTGTGAATTAATGTCAACCGGGCTATACCTGTTCGCCTGTCGAGCTATCTAGACTTCCTGCATGTCGGCCGACGAGGTGGCACGGGTGTTCGCGATCGAAGACAAAGTCGAACGTCTCAAGGCGGCTACCGAAGGTGTCGCACAAGCCCAGCAGACCATCAACGAACTCACGCGCATCCGCCGCGCGGTGATCCGGGATCTCCATGCCGAAGGCTGGACGTTCGCGAGAATCGGTGCCGCGGCGGGACTTTCCCGGGCGCGCATCCATCAGGTCAGTACCCAGGGCCCGGCCCCGGAGGGGCTGTTCTTCGGGCACGGACCGCTGACCATCCTCACTCCGGACGTGCGGGCCACCACCCGTGCCGCCCCGCTGGTCGGTGCGCCGGACACCGCCGCACCACACCGATTGCACGAGCTGCTCAAGGAACTCGGCTTCTCGGTGGCGGTGGAACGCTTCCTGCCCGGGCGCCCGCTGGATCTCGACCGGGACGGGCTGATCGTGCTCGGCGGCCCCGAATTGTCGCCCAGCCTGCGATATCTGGTGGCCACCGACCCGCGGCTGCGCCGGACCGTCGCCCGCGCCGGCCGGGTCCGCCGCGGTATCGAGGACCGTGCCGCGCGGCGCGTGTACCGGCCCGGCGGTACCGAACCGTACGACATCGCCTATCTCGCACGCCTTCCCCGGCCCGACGGCCACGGCACCGCCCTGGTCATCGACGGCCTGCACCCGCCCGGATCACTGGGCGCGATCCGGCTGCTGGCCACCCGGCTCGCCACCCTGCACGAGCGTGCCGGCGCGCACCCGTTCTCCGCAGTGGTCGGCGTCCGCTACGACCGGGGGACCGGCGACCCGCTGGAAGCGGATCTGCTCACCCCGATCTACCGCCACGAACGCTGAGCGTCATGCGGTGCGGCGGTTGAGATCCCGTGCCAGCAGGGCCACCGAGGCATAGGAGATGCCGGTGGTGGTGGTCAGGTCGAGCGCGGTCAGCTGGGCGATCCGGCGGATGCGGTGGTCGAGCGTGTTCGGGTGGACGAACAGGCGGCGCGCGGTGAGCTGGCGATTGAGATCGTTGCTCAGATAGGTGCGCAGTGTGTCGAGGAGTTCGGGGTGCTTGTCCAGCGGGGCCAGCACGGCGACGAGCTGGTCGACGGCGGGACCCGGCCGGGTGAGCTGGTATTCGAAGGCGAGGTCGGCCGGGTCGTAGAGGCCGGGCGGCCGGCGGGCGGCGGCGCAGAGGCCGACCAGTTCGTGCGCGCGTTCGGCGGCTTCGGGGATGTCCGCGGTGACGGCGGTGACCACCACCGCGGTCAACGGCACCTCGGCGGCCTCCGACAGCTCGGCCAGCACGTCGGCGGTCAACGCCGGACCGGCCACGGTCTTGCGCGCCGATCCGGGCCCAGCCGGGCGGCCGGGGACCGGGACGAGCACGGTGCCGCCGCGCGGGCTGAGCAGGGTGAGGGTGCTGGGATCGAAGATCTTCGCCACCGCCGACTGCACGCGTCGCAGCTTGCGCCGCGCCGCGACCTCACCGTCCACCCGCGGATCCTGCTCATCGGGATGCGGGGGAATCGACACGGCCACAACCTGATACGAGTCGGCCACCGGAATCGCCGACTGCCGGGCGGGTAGCGAGCGGCCGTGCCCGCTCAGCAGCGTCGACGCGAGAGTCTGGGCGACGGAATGATGTTCGCGGGCCACCAGGCGAGCTTCGGCGGTGTAGGCCGTGGTCGCCGCGACGGTGATCACCTCGAGCAGTTCGAGCACCAGATCGACGACCGTGATCAGTTCCTCGTGGTCCTCGGCTCGGGCCCGCGCGGTCACCAGGCCGAGCCCGATCCGCATGCCCTCGTGGTAGGCCCGCAGGATGGTCTCCAACGGGACCCCCTCGCGTGCCCAGCGACTGGCCGAGGACGAAACCTCTTCCAGCCCATCGGCTTCGGGCACGGTCTGGCGGTCGAGCATGTCCACCACGATCGCCAGGAACTGCCGGGTCACCTGGGTGACGTCGCCACGCAGCAGCTCGCCGGGCAGTGTCCGGCAGGGGGCCAGACAGGTGGCGAAATACTCCACCAGGGTCGAGGCGACCACGCCGGTGTTGCGGAGCGGAAGCGAGGCCGGGCTGCCGTCGAGTTGCAGGGTGGTGCCGGTGAAGTCGGCGGTGATGTCGAGTTCGGAAAAGTGCATCGCATGGCTCCGTTGCCTGCTCGGGGCGACCGCGGGAGGCGGGGGATTTCCCACCCTAGGTCAGATATATACGCCGTATGTTCCGTTTTCCGGCGGTCGCTGCGGTGGCCGTCGGCGCGGGATTGGGACTTCTCACACCCGCCCGCCGGGCCGCGTCGTGTGAAGGTCGAACGTCGCCGCAACTGTCGTCTTCGCCCCCCTTCGCCTTCCTAATCTTCGCCTCGGATGCCGGCACCGCAGCCGGAATCGCTAGGAAGGACACTGATATGGGCCGGAACTACAGGCGACGGGTACTGACCGCCGCGGCGATCGCGACCGCCGCGATCTGCGCGATCGTCCCGGGCACGGCCGGCGCGGCCACCGTGCAGGATCTGGTGAACGCGATCAACGCGGGCCAGACGACGGTCACCAAGGCGCTGGCGGACACCGGGATCTCCTCGCCCACCCATTCCACCATCCCGACCGGGCAGGGTCCGGTCATGTCGTCCGCGCTCGTCGCTGTCACCTATTCGATGGCCAACGCGGAGACCGCGCCGCAGGGGGCCAACGACTGGACCTGCAAGCCGAGTGCGGCGCATCCGGAACCCGTTGTCCTGCTGCACGGTTCGTGGATGAACGCCTTCGACGCCTTCTCGTATCTGTCGCCGCAGATCAAGTCGGCCGGATTCTGTGTCTACGCACTGAATTACGGTGAGGAGGGCCTGATCCAGGGCGGTGGCCTGGGCGCACTCATCCCGGGCCGCAACGGAGTCGGGCCGATGGAGGACTCCGCGAAGCAGCTGTCGGCCTTCGTCGACAAGGTGCTCGCCTCGACCGGCGCCAAGAAGGTGAACATCGTCGGTCACTCGCAGGCCGGGCCGGTCTCCGACCAGTACATGAAGTTCGAAGGCGGCGCGTCCAAGGTGGACCAGCTGATCACCTTCGGCGCCACCACGCACGGCACCACCCTGGACGGCATCGCCACCCTCGGGCAGCGGATGTCCGGCTACGGTATCGACGCGCTCGGCATCAGTTCGGTCTTCGTCGGTCAGGGGCTGATCGAGCAGGTGACCGGTTCACCGTTCTACGCGAAGCTGAATGCCAACGGCGATACCGTCCCCGGCGTCACCTACACCACGGTCGCCACGTCCAACGACGAGGTCTCCACTCCGCCCAGTGCCACGTTCCGGACCGCCGTCCCCGGCGCCACCGTCCACAACATCACCCTGCAGGACGGCTGCGGCATCGACTGGTCGGACCATCTGACGATGCTGTACTCGCCGCGCGCCGCCTCGATCGCCCTGCACGCCCTCGACCCGGCCGGACACCCGAACCTGGTGTGCCAGTTCAACCCCTGGCTGCTCTGAGCACTCGCCCGGTCTCGGCCCCCGCCGCTGCGGGGGCCGAGTTGCGTTGCGGCACAGTCAAACCCACACGCCCTTGCCGACGGTGACCACACCGCCCGCGCTGACCGCGAACCGGTGCCGGTCGCGCTCCAGATCGACCCCGATGATCTCGCCGTCACCCACCAGCACGTTCTTGTCCAGAATGGCCCGGCGTACCACCGCACCCCGGCCCACCCGCACGCCCGGCATGAGCACGCAGCCCTCGACCGTCGCGCCGTCCTCCACGAACACGTTCGAGCTCAGCACCGAGTTGCGGACCGTGGCCGCGGACAGGATGCTGCCCGAGCCCACGATGCTCTCCTGTGCCAGCCCGCCCTGGGCGAACTTGGCCGGAGGCAGGTTCTCGGTCGCGCCCCGGATCGGCCAGTGCCGGTTGTAGAGGTTGAAGATCGGCTGCACCGACACCAGATCCATGTGGGCGTCGTAGAAGGCGTCGATGGTACCCACGTCCCGCCAGTAGCCGCGGTCGCGCTCGGTGGAACCGGGAACCTCGTTGCCCGCGAAGTCGTAGACGCCGGCCTCGCCCCGGCGCACCAGCGCGGGAATGATGTCGCCGCCCATGTCGTGGTCGGAGTCCTGGTTCTCGGCGTCGGCCCGGATCGCCTCCACCAGCACGCGGGTGGTGAACACGTAGTTGCCCATCGACGCGTAGGTCATGTTCGGGTCGTCCGGGGTGCCCGGGGGATGGATCGGTTTCTCCAGGAAGCCGACGATGCGGCCGGTCTCGTCGGAATCGATGCAGCCGAAGGCACTGGCCTCGCTGCGCGGCACCCGGATGCCCGCGACCGTCACCCCGGCGCCCGAGGCGATGTGGTGGGCGACCATCTGCTCGGGATCCATCCGGTACACGTGGTCGGCACCGAACACCACGATGTACTCGGGGTCCTCGTCGTAGATCAGGTTCAGCGACTGCATGATCGCGTCGGCGCTGCCGGTGTACCAGCGCGGTCCCAGCCGCTGCTGCGCCGGCACCGGAGTGATGTACTCACCGCCGAACCCGGACAGCCGCCAGGTCTGCGAGATGTGCCGGTCGAGCGAATGCGACTTGTACTGGGTGAGCACACAGATGCGCAGGAACCCGGCATTGACCAGGTTGCTGAGCACGAAGTCGATCAGGCGGTAGGCCCCGCCGAACGGGACCGCGGGTTTGGCCCGGTCCTTGGTGAGCGGAAACAGCCGCTTGCCCTCGCCGCCGGCGAGGACGATTCCCAGGACGTGCGGCTGGCTCCTCACGGTCTCAACCTAGCCGTTCGGCTCGGCGGTCGCGCGCGCCCCGGTTCGATCGCGGCGTTTCGGCGACCTGGTCCGGTGGATTTCGGACGAAAAACCGCTACCGTTGACCGGGTGAGTTCCGGCACGGCAGACGACAACGGGCCGCGCGGCACCGGTCCGGATCGGCGGACCACGGTGCCGGAGCTGCTGCTCGATCCCGGGACCGGGCGGCTGCGGGTGGCGATCATGACCCGGGAGTATCCGCCCGAGGTGTACGGCGGTGCCGGAGTCCACGTCGAACATCTGGTCCGGCAACTCGAGAAACTCGCCGACGTCACGGTGCACTGCATGGGCGGCCAGCGGATCGATGCCGTCGCCCACCAGCCGGATCCGATGCTCTACGCGGCCAATTCGGCCCTGCAGATGATGTCGGCGCAACTGCGCATGGCCGATGCGGCCGAGGGCGCGGATATCGTCCATTCACACACCTGGTACGCCGGGCTGGCCGGTCATCTGGCCGCCAACCTGTACGGCGTCCCCCACGTGCTGACCGCGCATTCGCTGGAACCGCGCCGGCCGTGGAAGGCCGAGCAGCTCGGCGGCGGCTATCGGCTGTCGTCGTGGTCGGAACACAACGCGATGCACTACGCCGACGCGATCATCGCGGTCAGCGAGGGCATGCGGCGCGATGTGCTCTCTGCCTACCCGGAAGTGGATCCGGCACGGGTTCACGTGGTGCACAACGGGATCGACGCCGGCGTCTGGTTCCCCGGCGGCCCGCGCGCCGACGCCCGCGACCTGCTCGACGAACTCGGCGTGGACCGGACCGCGCCGATCGTGAGCTTCGTCGGCCGCATCACCCGGCAGAAGGGCGTACCCCATCTGCTGGCCGCGGCCCGCCGGTTCGAACCGGGCGTGCAGCTGGTGCTGTGCGCCGGCATGGCCGACACCCGCGAACTCGCCGACGAGGTCTCGGCGCTGGTGGCCGAACTCGCCGCCGAACGCGGCGGCGTGTTCTGGGTGCAGGAGATGCTGCCCACCGAGATGGTCCGCCAGGTCCTGGCGGCGGCCACCGTCGCGGTCTGCGCCTCGATCTACGAGCCGCTGGGCATCGTGAACCTGGAAGCCATGGCCTGCGGCACCGCGGTCGTCGCGTCGGCCGTCGGCGGCATCCCGGAGGTGGTGGACGACGGCGTCACCGGGCTGCTGGTCCCCTACGACGGCGCCGATCCCGAAAGCTACGAGGCGGGCCTGGCCGCCGCGGTGAACCGGCTGATCGCCGACCCCGAGCGCGCCGCCGCCATGGGCGACGCGGGCCGGGCGCGCGCGGTCGCCCAATTCGGCTGGGACACTATCGCCGAACAGACGCTCGCCCTGTACGAGCGGCTGCGCCGGTAGGTCGTCGGCGACAATCGGCGCGGGCGCACAGAATCTCGGAGCCCGGGTCCACGCCGCTGCGAAGCGAGCGCGGCGTGGGTCGACGTGCCGAGCAACGTATGTGCGCGGGCAGCGAGCTCCGACGCAGCCTGCGCGACTGCGAAGTCCGCGCTTCGGTGATCGATGCAGCCGCCGGATCAGCGCGGCCGGTAGATCGAGACGGTGACCGATGCGGTGACGGCGACCCGCTCGGGCAATGCCGCGATCCGGGCGGGCCGGTCGGCCGGGGCGTGGAAGGCCGACGGTCCCATGGCCACCACCCGCTCGATATCGGTGTGGGTGAGGTCCATCGAGTACTCCACGCCGCTGCTGGCCACGGGTTCGAAGTGCCCGGACAGGGATTCGGTGAGTCGGGCTTCCTTGCCCGCGTCCACCGACACCATGGCCAGCGGTTCGATCAGTTCCGCCAGGTGCCGCACGGTCGGGGTGACCACGACGAACCGGCCGTCGCGATCGAGGATCCGCGCCACCTCGGCCGGGTTGCGCGGGGCGAACACCGACAGCACGTGGGTGAGGACACCGTCGCGGATCGGCAGCCGACGCCAGGCGTCGGCCAGGATCGAGGCGGCCCGGGGATGGCAGCGCGCGGCTCGGCGGGCGGCCGGTTTGGCCACGTCCAGGGCGATACCCGCGGCCGCCGGCGCGGCGTCGAGTGCCGCGCCCAGGTAGTAGCCGGTGCCCGAACCCACTTCCAGGATCGACGCCGGCAGCGCCGGTGCCGCGATCGCCGCTCCCACCGCCGCGGCGATCGGCGCGAAGTGCCCGGCGGCCTGGAAGGCGGCGCGGGCGTCGAGCATCTCGGCGGTGTCGCCGCTCATCTTGGTGGCGGCACCGGTCAGCAGGCTGACATAGCCCTGCCGGGCGATATCGAAACTGTGCCCCTGCGGACATCGCAACGCGCGGTCCCACACGGACAGCGGCGACCCGCATTCGGGGCAGGACAGGAGAGCGGCAACCGAATCGAGCGGGCGACCGGTTGCCGCATCGAGTGACCGCGCCGGATTCACCGGTGCGGACAGGTCGAGCTAGCTGGTGACATTCGTCAATTCGGCACCGAGCGCCTTGGCCTCGTCGGGTGTCAGTTCGACGACCAGCCGTCCGCCGCCCTCGAGTGGAACCCGCATCACGATTCCACGCCCTTCCTTGGTTGCCTCGAGGGGACCGTCCCCGGTGCGGGGCTTCATGGCCGCCATCCTCTGCTCCCTCCAAGTCCGCGCGGTCTGCTGCGCACTACTTCGAATCTTTGTGTTGTCACCAACAGGCAGCCCTCCGGACAACGCCAGGGGGCTGCACACGGTCTATTCTTCCTCATCGCTGATCCGACCGGGTACCTGAGTTCGAAAACCGACCGGCGTGGCGTGAGTCAGCCTTCACGGGAGTACCCAGCAATCGGCCAGATGATCGTCGACCATTCCGGTCGCCTGCATCAGGGCGTAGGCCGTGGTCGGGCCTACGAAACGGAACCCCCTGCGCTTGAGTTCCTTTGCGAGAGCGATGGATTCGGGTGAAGTGGCCGGTATGTCGGCGCCCGTCGCGGGGCGCGGCCGACGCTGCGGCGCGAACGACCAGAGCAGTTCGTCGAGGCCCGGTTCGAGCTCGCGGGCAACCTTCGCGTTCGCGATCGCGGATTCGATCTTGGCGCGATTGCGCACGATGCCCTGGTCCGCCATGAGTCGCTCGACGTCGGCCGCGGTGAACTCGGCGACCCGATCGATGGCGAAATCGGCGAAGGCGGCCCGGAAGGCCGGGCGCTTGCGCAGGATGGTGATCCACGCCAGCCCGGACTGGAAGGCCTCCAGACAGAGTCGCTCGAACAGCGCGTCGTCACCGTGCAGCGGACGACCCCACTCGGTGTCGTGATACTCGACGTACAGCTGCGAGGGGCCCGCCCAGGAACACCGGACCCGGCCGTCGGCGGCGGGAGGCGCGCTCACTGCCCGGCCGCGGGACCGGGTGTACCCGGCGCGGAGGCCGGATAGCCGACGGTGGGCGCCGCGGGGTACGCGGCGCCGGGCTGCGCCGGATAGTCGGCGACCGGCGTCACCGAGACCCCGCCGCCGCGCGCGATATCCAGCTCGGTCTCGAGTTCGTCGATGCGGTCGGCGAGCCGGGCCAGCGCCCAGTCCACCTCGCTGGCCTTGTAGCCGCGCACGACCTGCTGGAAGCGCAGTGCGCGGACGTCGTCGCCGCCGATGCCGATGGCGGGCAGCGCCGTAGCGGTCGTGCCGGCCGGCAGCGGCGGCAGATCCTCGCCACGCCCGAACACGGCACTGGCGACGAGGAACAGCACCCCGGCCACCAAGCCGACGATCAGCACGTACAACAGCAGCGTAAGCATGCGACGAGCATAAAGCAGGGGTCCGACAGTGTCCCGGGTCCGGCACAGCGGCCGGGACCCGGTTCCCTCGGCGTCCTACAGGTGGCGGGTGGTGTCGATGCTCAGCGACATGCCGGCCAGCCCGCGGCGGCGGACGGCCAGCTTCTCGGTGATCTCGAGCAGGGCGGCGGCCGAGGAGTTCCGCGGGTCGCGCAGCACGATCGGGGTGCCCTCGTCGCCGGCCTCGCGCAGTTCCTGGGTCAGCGGGATCTGGCCCAGCAGCGGCACGTTCGCACCGACCGCGCGAGTCAGGTTGTCGGCCACCGTCTGCCCACCGCCCGAGCCGTAGAGGTCCATCCGGGTGCCGTCGGGCAGATCCAGCCAGGACATGTTCTCGATGACGCCCGCGATCCGCTGTCGGGTCTGCAGCGCGATCGAACCGGCCCGCTCCGCGACCTCGGCGGCGGCCAGCTGCGGGGTAGTGACGACCAGGATCTCCGCGTTCGGGATCAGCTGGGCCAGCGAGATGGCCACATCGCCGGTGCCCGGCGGCAGGTCGAGCAGCAGGATGTCCAGGTCGCCCCAGAACACGTCGGCCAGGAACTGCTGCAGCGCGCGGTGCAGCATCGGGCCGCGCCACACCACAGGTGTGTTGCCCTGGGTGAACATGGAGATCGAGATGACCTTCACGTCGTGTGCGATCGGCGGCATGATCATCCGCTCGACCTGGGTGGGGCGCTGGTCGGTACCGAGCATGCGCGGCACCGAGTGGCCGTAGATGTCGGCGTCGAGCACACCGACCGACAGGCCGCGCGCGGCCAGCGCGGCCGCGAGATTGACTGTGACGCTGGACTTTCCGACGCCACCCTTCCCGGAGGCGACCGCGTACACCCGGGTCAGGGAGCCGGGCTGGGCGAACGGGATGACCGGTTCGGCGGCGTCGCCGCGCAGCTTCTTGCGCAGTTCGGTGCGCTGCTCGTCGTCCATCACGTCGAGGTCGACGGTGATCGCACCCGCGCCCGGGACGTCGCTGATAGCCTTCGTCACCCGCTCGATGATGGTGGTGCGCAGGGGGCACGCCGACGTCGTCAGGTAGACCACCACGTCGACGGCGCCGTCGGCACCGACCGCGACACTCTTCACCATGCCGAGTTCGGTGATCGGCTTGCGGATCTCCGGGTCGTCCACCTTTGCGAGCGCGGCCCGCACATCCGCTTCCGTTACCACTGGCATGTGGCCGAGTTTAGGCGCTGGCCTCCGATGGCGCGGAACTCACCCCACCAGGTGCGAACCCGCCGGTTGTACCGGGGTTGCGAGGTATGTCCGGCCGGAGGTGGCGGGTGGCGGGCCTCCGGCCGGACGACCTCACATGCGGGCGCCGACGGTGGTGGCGGGGGCCGGTGCGGCGGGCACCGGTGCGGCGGCGGCCGCCGCGTCGCGGTACTTGGACTCCCAGGCCATCACGTTCATCACGTAGGCCATCGAGTTGTTGTAGCGCATGATCGCCTTCGTGCGCTGCGCCTCGCTGTTCATGTCCAGGCCACCCGAGCACAGGTACTTGCCGGCCGTGAGGGCCGCGTCGTAGATGTTCTGCGGGTCGGAGACACCGCTGTCGCGGCCGTCGGCGGCGTACTTGCGGTAGGTCTCGGGCAGGAACTGCATGGGACCCACGGCGCGGGCGTAGGAGTCCATGCCGTCGAGCGCGCCACCGTCGGTCTCGCGGACCGCGATGTTGCCGGCCAGGGTGCCGTTGAGCACAGGGCCGTAGACCGGCTTGATCGGGTAGCCTTCGGCGTCGAGTTTGCCGTAGGCGTGGTGGGATTCGACCTGGCCGATGCCCGCCAGGATCGACCACGACATGTGGCAGTCCGGATTCTCTTCTGCCAGAACGTCTTGCGCGTGGTGGTAGGCGGTGTTCGCGACACCGGGGATGCCGCCGGGGGCGGCGGGGAGATCGGCGGCGGCCCGGTCCTCGGCCAGCGACACCGACTTGACCACCGGCGGCGCGGGCTGGTGCGCCATGTGCATCAGCTCGTCGGGCTGCGCGTTCGCGGCGGGCTGGGCGGCCGGATCGCCGTGCGCCAGCGGCATGATCATGAATTCGGCGGTGTTCACGGCGGACGCGCCGGCGGTGACCGCCGCGAATCCGGCCGGAACCATGCCGGTGAGTGCGATAACGGATCCACGCCGCACCTGAGTGGCCGGCTGCTTGCGATGGCGTCCCACGATCGGGTGACCCTCCAATGCTCGCTGTGCGCCTGTTGTGGCACAACGAGTATCAGGTTACCGCATTCGAGATCTTTTCGTTACTGCTTCGTGATCGGTCGCAAGGTTTCGAATGCGGTTGCAGGGCCGGGGTTATAGGTGCCGGGAATTACTGCGGGGGAGCGGGCAGCGGAATGACGATGCCGAACGGCAACGTGAATCCGGGGGCCTGGGTGGGCGCGGCGGCGGGAGCCTCCGGCGCCGGGGCGTCCTGCGTCAGCACCACGTCCGGGGTGGTCTCGGGGGTGGCCTCCAGGGCCGGAGCGGCCGGCTGCTGACCCGCGTCGCCCGGTGTGCCGGGCTGGGTCGGCGCCGGAGCGGCCGCCTGCGGCGCGCAGCCGGCCGGTGCCGCGGGCGGTGTGGCGGCCTTCGCGTTCGGGTCGCCGGGTTGCGCATTCACGTCACCCGGCTGGGCGTTCGGGTCCGCCGGTTGCGCGTTCGGGTCACCGGGCTGCGCGTGCGAGTCGCCGGGCTGCGCGTTCGGATCGCCCGGCTGCGCGTTCGGATCCGCGGCCGGGTCGCCGTCGGTGGTGGCCGCGACCGGGGCGCCGGGGTTGTTCGGGTCGGCCGCGCCCGGTGCCTGCTGGGTGCGGCCCAGCATCCAATCACGCAGTTGCGCAGGAAGATTCGGGGAGGCCGCGCGCGGGGGGAGGCCCGGGTTGCACGGGTCCGGTGGCGGCGGCGGGCAGAAGATGCCGCACGGGATCGGCGGCAGGCCGGGGATATTGATCATCACCGGCGCCGGCACCGTGGCCGTGGTCGTGCTGGGCGCGGCGGGGGCGCCCTGCTCGGGGGTCGGCTTGAGCGTGTTGACCGCGACCATGTCCGGCCCGGTGGGGATCTGGTTGGTGCCCGGCGGGACGAGGTCGGGGGAGATGGCGACCGTGACCGGCGCGCCGCCGGTCCGGTAGGCGGTGGACCAGCTCAATACCTGCGAGGCGTAGGCCAGAGAGTTGTTGTAGCGCAGCACCGCTCGCAGTTCCTGCGCCGGATCGCGCAGATCCTCACCGCCGGAACACAGATACTTGCCCGCGGCGAGCGCGGCGTCGAACACGTTGTTCGGGTCGGGGTGGCCGTCGCCCTTGGCGTCGGCGGCGTAGTGGTTCCAGGTGCTGGGCAGGAACTGCATCGGCCCGATGGCGCGCACGTAGGTGCCGTCGGCGGCGCGGATCACCTCGTTGCCGGGCAGCGTGCCGTCCAGGGCCGGGCCGTAGATGACGCCGACGGTGGTGCCGTTGGCGTCGGTGCGGCCGTTGCCGGCGTGGTTGGACTCGACCTTGCCGATGCCCGCCAGCAGATTCCACGGCAGGTTGCAGCCGGGGTTCGAGGACTGCAGGGCCAGTTCGGCATTGCGGTACGCGGCCAGCACGATCTCCGGGATGCCGAGCGTGCCGCCGCCGGGCAGCAGAATGTCGTGCAGCGGAACGGTTCCCGCGAACGGAGGCAGCCCGCCGGTTGTCATTGCCCGAAGTTTGCGGGGCGGTTCGGGGGCCGCCGGAACCAGACCGACCTGTTCGATCGTGTCGCTGTCGGCGACCAGAGCGGGGGCGGCGACCGGAATGCGTGCGGGGGCAGTCGGTCGCGCGGCAGTGTGCACCGCCGAACCCGAGACCATCACACCCGCCACCATCAGCGCCGATACGGTAACCGGTCCGGACAAGCGCATCCGCCCACCAACTCCCCTCGTACGTTCTGGCAACCGTCCCGCTGACGAAGAACGGCTCGGAACATCCGCTCCAGGTTACCGAGTGGTCGGCCCGTTGTATCCGATTTATGCGGCCAGTCGCGGCCCGTACGTTGAGAAATCGGGCCCGGATAGACTCCCGATCGACGCGTAGAAGGAGGCAGTCGATGACGTCACGGCGCTCTGTGCTGGCCGTTCCGGGCAGTAACACCAAGATGATCGAGAAGGCCAAGGGGTTGCCGGCCGACGAGGTGTTCCTGGATCTCGAGGACGCGGTCGCGCCCGTCGCGAAGGCCGCCGCGCGCGAGAACGTGGTCGCCGCACTGAATTCCCCGGGCTGGGGCGATCAGGTGAAGGTGGTGCGGGTCAACGACTGGACCACCGAATGGACCTACGCCGACGTGATCGCCGTGGTGTCGGGCGCCGGCGCGGCACTCGACGCGATCCTGCTGCCCAAGGTGCTCGACGGCGCCCAGGTGCGCGCGCTGGATCTGCTGCTGACCCAGCTGGAGAAGGCCCACGGACTCGAGGTCGGCCGGATCGGCATCGAGCCACAGATCGAGAATGCGCTGGGCCTGCGCAACATCGACGAGATCGCCACCGCCAGCCCGCGCGTGCAGACTCTCGTGTTCGGTCCCGCGGACTTCATGGCCAGCATCAACATGCGCACGCTGGTGGTCGGCGAACAGCCCGAGGGATACGACACCGGCGACGCCTACCACCACATCCTGATGACCATCCTGCTCGCCGCCCGCGCCCACGGCCTGCAGGCGATCGACGGCCCCTACCTGCAGATTCGCGATCTCGACGCGTTCCGGCGGGCCGCATCACGCACGGCCGCACTGGGTTTCGACGGCAAGTGGGTGCTGCACCCCACCCAGATCGAGGCCGCCAACGAGATCTTCAGTCCTCGCCAGGCCGAATACGACAAGGCCGAGGAGATCCTGGAGGCCTACGCGTACCACACCTCCGAGGCCGGCGGCGCGCGCGGCGCGGTGATGCTGGGCGAGGAGATGATCGACGAGGCCAGCGCCAAGATGGCCCAGGTGGTCGCGGAGAAGGGGCGCGCGGCCGGCATGACCCGCACCACCCGCTTCGAGCCGCCGGTACATGCCGGTTGAGCGTCGGCCGGGCCGGCATTGAGCACGGTCTCACCGAAACCGGGATAATGGGGGCATGACCAATCCGTTGGGGAACGCCGGCCGCGGCCGGCAGGCCCTGCCGACACCGCCCTCGGGGTGGCCGGTGGGCTCGTATCCGACCTATGCCGAGGCGCAGCGGGCGGTCGAGCACTTGGCGGCCCGCCAGTTCCCGGTCGAGAACGTCACCATCGTGGGCGTCGACCTGATGCAGGTGGAGCGGGTGCTCTACCGGCTCACCTGGGGCAAGGTGATCGGCGGCGGAATGGCGTCGGGCGCTTGGCTGGGACTGTTCATCGGGCTGCTGCTGAGCCTGTTGACCACCGGCGGCACCTTCGGTCCGCTGGTGGTGTGCCTGGTGGGCGGCATCGTGTTCGGTGTGATCACGGCCGTGATTCCGTATGCCGCCACTCGCGGGCAGCGCGACTTCGCCTCCACCATGCAGCTCGTGGCCGGGCGCTACGACGTGCTGTGCGACCCGAAGGTCGCCGAGCAGGCCCGTGACGAGCTGGCCAGGCTGGCGCTGTAGTGGATGTGCTGACTCCGGTGCGGGCCGCCGCACTGCGCTACTTCGGTGCCGAAAACGGCGGGGCGACAGTCGATTCCGCCTCGGTTACGTTCCTCGGCCTGGAGCCCATGGAGATCCTGCGGATCCCGGCGGGCGAGCTGGTGCACTACGTGACCCTCGGCGGCTCCCGCCATCCCATGACCGATCCCGCTGCCGCGCTGGCCGATCCGGTGCGCGGCCCGCGCGCGGAGCTGGTGCTGACGCTGCGGGCCGGGGTCGGCGCGCAGGCCGGGCTGACCCGCGGCCTCGGCGTGCTGATCGCCGCACCCGCCGTGGAGGGCGTGGTGTTGCAGCCCGACGCACTGCTCGATCTCGGCGAACCGCTGTGGCGGGACGTGGCCTTCACCGCGGCGCTGCTCGGGCCGGCGGAGGCGCCCGAGGTGGAACTGCCTGCACCTGCGGAACCGGTCCGGTTCCTGACCGTCACCCCGATCACGGCCACCGAGGCGGCGTGGGTCCGGTTGCGGGGCGCGGACGCGCTGCGCGCGGCCTGGGCGGAGGCGGGTATCGACGTCCGCGATCCGCACCGCGCGGCAGTCAACCTGTAACCGCCCCCGAATACACGTGATCCGGTCGCCGGGCGAACCTGGCAACCGGATCGGTGCGTGACGAACTAGCCGCCGATGCCGGAGAGCGAGAACGACATGGAACCGGCGGACGAGCCGGAGGACTTCTTCTGCTCTCCCTGGACCTGGCCGTCCTTGATCGTGGCAGTGGCGCCCGGGCTGCTGGAGCCCAGCGCGGTGAGCAGCTGCTGCCAGGCGTTCGGGCCGGGCGGGTCGGTCACGGTGATGTTCACCGGACCGAAGGTCTCGGCGTCCGCGGTGCAGCTGAAGGTGTACACCCCGATGTCCTGCGGGGTCCACGCGAAGTAGATGGTGCCTTGGTTGGCCTTCCCGCCCTGACTCTGGGTGGTCATGGTGATGGGGTGGGTCGCACCGGTGGCGTCGACGAGGGTGCCGGTGCAGGTGCCGTCGTTGCCGGTACCGGGGATGGTCATCATGTAGGTCTGACCGGTGTAGTAGTAGTCGTTCGCGGTGCCCGGGACCGCGATGCCGTTGGCCGAGGCATCGGCGGACGCGGTGGGCGCTGCCAGGGTGGCGGCGGCCGCCGTCACCGCGAAGCCGGTCAATGCCAAGCTGACCCGCCCGGCCGTGCTGTTCCTCATCTGGATCGCTTCCTCCCGCCTTCGGCACCGTGACACGAGTACCGCGGGCGATTGTGCCAGTCCGGACGGTGGTCCGGGACCGGTTTCACCGATATCTGGGCTGTCAGTGTTTCACAGTTCGGGAGTGGCTTCGCGGTGATCGATCGGGGGCTGCGGGCGCGGACAGGCAAGATGGGCTGGTGCGCATCGATCTACACACCCACTCCACGGCCTCCGACGGCACCGACACCCCGGCCGAGCTGATCGCTCACGCCGCGGCGGCGGGCCTGGACGTGGTCGCCCTCACCGACCACGACACCACCGCCGGCTGGACCGAGGCGGTCGCCGCGCTGCCCGCCGGCCTGACCCTGGTCCGGGGGATGGAGATGTCGTGCCAGGGGATGGGCGAGGACGGCCGGCCGGTGCCGGTGCACATGCTGGCCTACCTGTTCGATCCGGCCGACGCCGCGTTCGCCGATGAGCGGGAACGGCTGCGCGCCGAACGGGTGCAGCGGGTGCGGTCGATGGCCGAACTGATGGCCGCCGACGGGCTGCCCGTCGACCCCGACGCCGTCCTGGCCTCGGCGGGTTCGGCCGCGGGCCGGCCGCATCTGGCCCGGGCGCTGGTCGCCGCAGGCGTGGTCCCGACGGTGAACGACGCCTTCATCGAGTTGCTGGCCCCGGGCGGCCGGTACTACGTCGAGAAGTCCGACACCCCGCTGCGGCAGGCGGTCGAGATGGTGACCGCGGCCGGCGGCGTCACCGTCGTCGCGCATCCGCGCGCCCGCAAGCGCGGCCGGTTGCTCGCGCTGAGCGAGATCCGGGACCTGGCCGCGGCCGGCCTGGCGGGCATCGAGATCGACCACCCCGACCACAATGCCGACGATCGTGCCGTACTGCACGAGCTGGCCACCGAATTGGGCCTGTGCACAACCGGCTCGTCCGATTACCACGGCAGCAACAAAACGGTCCGGATCGGTGAATTCACCACCGATCCGGTCGAATTCGAGAAACTGATCGGAAAGGCGACCGGCGTGGAGGTGGTGACCGGGTGACGGTTCGCGGATACAGCGGAGTGGTGGCCGGCGGCCTGATCGCGCTGACGCTCGTGCTGGCCGGCGCCGAGCTGCTGGGCGCGCGTGACGGCTTCCCGGGCCCCGGCTGGTCGATGGTGGCCTGGCACCTGATTGTAACGATTGTGGCTGTGGTGGCCCAGATTCTGGCGGACCGCCGGCGCGACGTTATCGGATTCGCCGGGTCGATCGCGGTTTTTGCGGCGGCAGGTTACATTCTGGTGACGCAGTGGTGGAATTGAGCTCCGCGCGCTGTTGCTAAGCAGTGAATTGTGTCCGAATATTCTTACTTGTGACCCCAATCGACGCCGACGTATTGGTAGTTGGGGGTGGGCCCGCAGGAGCGTGGGCAGCCCTGGCCGCGGCCTATCGCGGCGCTAGCGTCGTTCTGGTCGACAAGGCTCGCTGCGGGGCCAGCGGCCCGTCCGCGCACGGCACCGTCGCATTCTGGAACATCCCGCCGGGCACGCAGCGCGCCGAACAGGTGCGGCGCACTCTGACCGGCGGTGGCGCGCTCGGCGATCCGGAATGGATCGACCGGGTCCTGGGCGAAACCCACCGGCGGGTGCGGGACCTGATGCTCGCCGGTTACCGCTTTCTCCCCGAACTGTCCGATGCCGCGCCGCGCGTGCAGCTCGACGGCGCCCGGTATCTCACCCGGCTGCGCCGCTGTCTGGCCGCCGCGGGCGTGCGGATCCTGGACCACCATCCCGCACTGCAACTGCTGATCGATGCCGACGGCGTGGTCACCGGTGCCGGCGGCGTGCGGACCCGGTCGCCCCACGAGTCCTGGACGATCCGTGCCGGTGCGGTGGTCGTGGCGACCGGGGGCTGTGCCTTCCGGTCCGGCGCGGCCGGCACCGATGTGGACACCGGCGACGGGCTGCTGATGGCCGCCGAGGTGGGCGGCGAGCTGTCGGGGATGGAATTCTCCTGCGCCTACACCCTGATCCCGGGTGATCGGATGGCCGTGCGCCAGGTGGGCCCGGCGCCGGTGCCGAGCCTGGGACCGGCGGTCACGGTGTACGACGAATCCGGTGCGGCCGTTGACGATCAGGGGCCGGCCGGCCGGGCGGCGGTGATGCGCGCGCTGGCGGACGGGCGCCGGATCTATGCGGTCCTCGCCGAGCTGCCGGAACCGGTGCGGCGCACCGCGGCCCGGTTCGCCCTCGCGGACGGCCGGGTGCCGCTGCGGGCGCAGCTGGACGGCACCGTGCGTGGGACCGGCGGCGTGCGGATCGTCGGATTCGATTGTGCGACAACAGCTCCCGGACTCTTCGCGGCCGGCGACGTGACCAGCCGGGAGGCGGTGCGTGGCGCATCCGGCGGCTTGGGCGGACACGACGGCGCCTGGTCGCTGTCCTCGGGGGTATGGGCCGGTGCCGGCGCGGCCGAATTCGCGCGCGGCCGCGACACACTCGGCCGCGCGCGCCCGGCCGTCCCGGGTGCGGGACTCGGGCCCGGCGGCGGCATCGACCCGCGCGCCGTGGTCGGCCTGGTCCAGGAACACACATTGCCGCTGCGACGCAGCTACCTGCGCAGCGCCGGGAGCCTGTGCGACAGCATCGCCGAACTCGACGGGCTGTGGCCCGCCACCCAGTGGGATCTGGGCGGACAGGGCGCCGCCCGGGTACGCGCCCGGGAGGCGGCCGCGCTGCTGGCCGTGGCCCGCTGGACCAAACACAGTGCGCTCGCGCGCCCCGAGACCCGCGGCATGCACCGCCGCACCGACCACCCCGGACCGGACCGCGACTACGAATTGCGGCTGCTCAGCGGCGGACTCGACCAGGTGTGGGTGCGGCCGGACGGGCCCGATGCGGACAGTTCGCAGCGTCCGGCCGATCTGACCGCGGTCTAGGAATCCGGCGAAACGTGTGGGGCATTCACATTCGGTTGCGCCGGCCGGAGAGACAGTTCACCCGCGACACGAAACAGCCGGGAGTTTTCTCTTGCGTGGCGGTAATCCCCGCCGTCTAGTGTGATCGCGTGACCTGCCACACAACAGCCGCCGACCGGATCCCGGTCCGTGACTGTGTGCCGCGCCGAGGATTTGTCACCATGCCCGCGGAGCTGGCACAATGTGGCGGATTCCCGGCCGACGCCACCGCCCGGCCCGGGAGCGTTGGTGAACTGCGATCCGTGACGCACGGCTCCGGTCGGCTGGTCACCGTGCCCCTCGACCCGGATTCACCCGTTCCGGCGTCCGCTCGACGGATCTTCTGTCGCGACTTTGCCCTGTGCGGACCCACTCGCGCCGCTGTTGCCGCGAGACCCCAGGCCCGAGTTCCCGGCCGTGGCCGAAGCAGTTCCGCGAGCTTCCGTGGATACATCGAACTCGAAACTCGGCAGTAACCGTGCCCCGGTTCTCGCCGTACCGATCAGGAGTGAAATCGTGTCACCCGTGACTGACGCACCGAACGCCACCCTGTCCGCCATCACCGACGAGGAAATCTTCGCTGGTCACCTAGGCGGCAAGCTGTCGGTCGAACTCACCTCCCCGCTGGAGACGCAGCGCGACCTGTCCATCGCCTACACCCCGGGTGTGGCGCAGGTCTGCCGCGCGATCGCCAAGGACGAGAGTCTGGCCAAGACCTACACCTGGGCCGAGCGCCTGGTCGTGGTCGTCAGTGACGGCACCGCCGTCCTGGGGCTCGGCGACATCGGCCCGCGCGCCTCGCTGCCGGTCATGGAGGGCAAGGCGGCGCTGTTCAAGAAGTTCGCGGGTCTGGACTCGATCCCGATCGTGCTGGACACCAAGGACGTCGACGCGATCGTGGAGACCCTGATCCGGCTGCGGCCGAGCTTCGGCGCGGTCAACCTGGAGGACATCTCCGCTCCCCGCTGCTTCGAGATCGAGAAGCGTGTCGTCGAGGCGCTGGACTGCCCGGTCATGCACGACGACCAGCACGGCACCGCGATCGTGGTGCTGGCCGCGCTGAAGGGTGCCGCCGCGTTCCAGGGCCGGCCGATGTCGGGCCTGAAGGTCGTTGTCTCCGGTGCCGGTGCCGCCGGTGTGGCGTGCGCGAACATCCTGCTGGCCGCCGGTGTCCCCGATGTGGTCGCGCTGGACTCGAAGGGCATCGTGAGCTCGGACCGCGCCGACCTCAACGAGATCAAGGCCGACCTGGCCGCGCGCACCAACCCCCGCGGGCTGACCGGCGGTGCCGCCGAGGCGCTGGCCGGCGCGGACGTGTTCCTGGGCCTGTCGGCCGGCACGATCGACGAGGAGCTCATCGCCTCGATGGCGCCGGAGTCGATCGTGTTCGCCATGTCGAACCCGGACCCGGAGATCCACCCCGAGGTGGCCGCCAAGTACGCCGCCATCGTGGCCACCGGCCGCAGCGACTTCCCGAACCAGATCAACAACGTGCTGGCCTTCCCCGGTGTGTTCAAGGGCGCGCTGGATGCGGGTGCCCGCCGCATCACCGAGGGCATGAAGGTCGCGGCCGCGGAGGCGATCCTGGGCGTGGTGGCCGACGAGCTGGCCGCCGACAAGATCATCCCCAGCCCGCTGGACCCGCGGGTCGCGCCGGCCGTGGCGGCCGCGGTGGCCGAGGCCGCGCGCGCGGAGGGTGTCGCGTAGGTCTTCGCTTCGACGACGAAGGCGCCCCGATTCCGTCGAATCGGGGCGCCTTTCGTATATCCGGCTCGGGATCACTTGCCCGAGTGGAAGATTCGGGTCGAGGAAGCTACTTGCCCGGGTGGCAGGCGTGGCGGTAGTCGATCGCTTCCTGCCGCGCGGCCTTCAGTCCCGCGACCAGGTCGGGGTTGGCCGCAGCGAACGCCTGGCGCTCGGCCTTGCGCTGGTCCTTCGGCAGGCCGCGCAGCTTGCCGATCTCCTGCTGCAGCGCCGGATTCGCGGCGATATAGGCCTGCACCTTCGGCGCGGTGTCCGCCTTGACCTGAGCCCAGCTCTGCGGGCTGCACGGCAGCGGGTCGGCCGAGGCGGCGCTGGGCAGGGCGACCGCGAGGATGCCCGCGGTGACGGCGGTGCCGGTCAGGACGGCGGCGACGGTGCGCTTCATAAGTTCCTCCAGATGGGGTGAATTCCTGTCCCCACCGAATCTGCCCGCCGAAACTGAAGACCGGCTGAAGGATCCGCTGCCTTTCAGCCGACCCTCAGGGACCCCGCCGGTCAGCCGATCGGCACCGTGGGGTGATCGGTGCCGGGCCCGGCCGGCACACCCGGCGCCACGACGGTCTCGGCGGGCGTATCCACCGGGAGTTGCAGGACGAAGCGGGCACCCGACCCGGACGGCGGTGGCACACAGCGCAGGCTACCGCCGTGCGCCTCGGCGATGCCGCGCGCGATGGACAAACCCAGACCCGAACCGCCGGCGGAGCGGCTGTCGTCGAGGCGGACCAGCCGATCGAAGATGCGTTCCCGATCCGCTTCCGGCACACCGGGTCCGGTGTCGATGACGGTGACCCGGGCGCTGCCCTCGACGGTCGCGACCTCGACCGTGAGCGACCCGCCTTCGGGCATGGCCTGACAGGCGTTGCTCAGCAGGTTCACCAGGACCCGGCCCAGGTGTTCCGGATCGGCCGGTACCCACACCGGGAACCCGGACAGGTGGAATTCGATTCCGGGATAGAGCAATCGGACCCGATCCAGCTGGGTGCCGGCGACAGCGTGCAGGTCGACGGGTTCCCGGTGCAGCGCCAGCCCGGAGTCGATGCGGGCCAGATCGAGCAGATCCTCCACCAGCCGGCCCGCGCGCTGCGCCTCCCGGACCAGCAGGACGTGCATCCGTTCCCGTTCGGCCGGATCGCTGTCGGGTGGCTGGTGCACGACCGCCTCGGCAATGGCGCGGATCCCCGCGATCGGGGTGCGCAGTTCGTGCGCGGCGTCACCGACGAATTCGCGGACCCGGCGTTCCGAGGCCCGGGCACGCGCCTCGGCACCCTCCAGCGCGTCCAGCATCTCGTCGAAAGCGCCTGCGGCGCGGCCGAGTTCGGTGTCGGTGCGCGACGGTGCCAGCCGCCGGCCCCGGTCGCCGCGCGCGATGTCGCGGGCCAGCCGGGTCATGGTGTCCAGTGGGATCAATGCCCGGCCCACCCCGAACCACAGCGCGAGCCCCAGCAGCAGCAGCGCGCTCACGGTGGCCGCGGCCGACACCCGGGTCAGCGCTCGCTGCGCGCGGGCCAGCAGGGGCGTGTCGATCTCCAGGGTCAGGTTCGCCCGGTTCAGCTCGCCGGGACCGGTCAGCCGGGCCGTGCGGGACGGATCTTGCGACCCGGCCGCGGGGTCGAGGCTGCCGAGAGTGCGGCCGTCGGCCAGCACCAGCCGCGCCCGCACCGAGCCCTTGTCCATCCGCTGGACGAGCGTGGTCGCGGGAGTATTGTCCAGGGCCAGTTGGCGGGCCAGCTGCATGTGGTCGGTCAGGACCGCGTTCTCGCCGCGGTGCACCACGAAGCCGAACAGGATGTGCACCGCCAGCGCGACCACCACCAGCAGCGCTCCCGCGATCGCCACGGCGGTGACCGTCACCCGCCGGCGCAGCGACATGGTGCGCATCAGACGCCGGTCCCCGCGGATTCGGTGGCCCGCAACGCGTAGCCGAGACCGCGGACGGTGTGCAGCATGCGCGGGCCGTGCTCCTCCAGTTTGCGGCGCACCGCGCTGACGTACACCTCGACCAGGTTCGGGTCGTAGTCCTCGTAACCCCATACGGCCGTGAGGATCTGGGTCTTGGTGAGTACCTGATCCCGGTGTGTGGCGAGGTGGGCGAGCAGCTTGAATTCAGTGGCGGTGAGCGTGACGGCCGCGCCGCCGCGCACCACCACACCCGAGTCGACGTCCACCACCAGGTCGCCGACGGTCAGCTTGGTGTGGACCCGGCCCAGACGGCGCAGCAGCGCCTCGATCCGGGCCACCAGCTCGGCCAGGTCGAACGGCTTGACCACGTAGTCGTCGGAGCCCGAGCGCAGGCCCCGAACCCGGTCCTCGACCCCGTCGCGGGCGGTCAGCATCACCACACCGGCGTCGCAGCGCCCGCGGACGGTGTCGAGCAGGGTGAATCCGCTGCGGCCGGGCAGCATTACATCCAGCACGACCACGTCGGGGCGGAACCGTTGCAGATCCTGTTCCAGGGTCGAGCCGTCGGGGCGGGCCAGCACCTGGTGGCCGGCGGTGCTCAGCGCCGACGCCACCGCGGTGCGAATGGCGTCGGCGTCGTCGACGACGAGAATGCGTCCGTGCTGCAGGGCGGCCTCCGGGTGCTGGGGTACGGGCACCGCGTCCGGCGGCACCCGGATCAGCGTGTCACGGATGAATCGGCCGGAACCTGAGGATCGGCTGACAATTCCGTTCTGGACGGCCCGCCCGCGCGGTCAGGCCGGGCTCCCCGGCTCGAGCAGGCCACGGCGGCGCAAGGACGCCAGCACTCGGTCGCGTTTCGCGGGCTCGATATTGAGGCGTTCGAGGTCGCCGCCGATATGGGCCAGCACCAGCGGGTCGATCACCCGGCGCCACAGCGGTGGTACGGCGGCCAGCAGCATCATGCCGGTGTATCCGGTGGGCATCATGGCCGGACCGTCGACCAGGCGCTGGGCCTGATAGCGGTTGGTGGGGTTGATGTGATGGTCGCCGTGCCGCTGCACGTTGAACAGCGCCAGATTGGTGAGGGTGCGGTTGCTGTCCCAGCAGTCGGCGGGTGTGGCCCGCTCGTAGCGGCCGCTCGCGGTGCGCTTGCGGCCGAGGCCGTAGTGCTGGGTATAGGCGATCATCATCAACATGAAGCAGGCGTAAAAGGCCTGTAGCGCGAGGTACGGCAGGACCTCGATCCCGAAGACGGTGGCCAGGATCCCGAACAGCGCCACGGACATCAGGCTGGTGGTGATCATGTCGTTGCGCGGACTCCACGGCCCGTGCCCGGCCTTGCGCAGCCGTTCGGCCTCCAACCGGAAGGCCGACCACAGGCTGTCGAAACCGAACCGGATCCCGAAGCGCCACATGCTCTCCCCGAATCGGGCGCTGGCCGGATCCTCCAGGGTGCCGACCCGCACATGGTGCCCGCGATTGTGTTCGATGAAGAACTGTCCGTAACAGACCTGGGACAGCATGACCTTGCCCAGCCATCGTTCCAGCTCGACCTTCTTGTGCCCGAGCTCGTGCCCGGCCGTAATGGCGATCCCGCCGACCAGCCCGATGGTGAACGCGAGCCCGACCTTGTCGACTGCCGTCAGCGGAATGCGTTGTCCCACAGGTGCGGGCGCGTCGGAGGTCCACAGGTAGCAGGCGGTGACGATCGACGCCAGCTGCAGCGGCAGGCACAGCATCGTGACCGCCCGGTAGTACGGATCACCGGCCAGGTATTCGATGATGCTGTCCTCCGGATTCCGATCATCCGGCGGCACAACGAAATCCGCGATCGGCAGCAGCACGTGCACCGCGATCGGCCCGAACCAGAACGCGACATGCGCGCCGAGCGCGAACCCGGTGTGGTGGCAGTACCGCACCAGCGGCAGAACCACCAGGAACAGGCTGGCGGGCTCGAACAATGCGGCAAGCCAGATGTAGCGCCGCCACCGGTATTTCGGCCGGGCCGCTGCCGCTGGCTGAACGTCGCTGACCATGCATACCTCCGACAGGCTCGGGTGGTACCGGGCGATCAGGGAATACAGTGCGCAGCGAGAGTAACGCCCGGCGCCGCGACGACCCCGCCGCACCGCCGGGGGTAGTTGTACGGATTCAGGGGTGGAGCCGTGCCGGAGTTGCCGGAGCGATGAGAAGCCGGCACGGCCCCGCGGTCCGGCGGTAGTCACCGGTCCCTTCCGGACTTGCGTAGCCGCTTGCGCTGCTCGCGGTGCTGCTTGGTCGCCGCCAGCACTGCGCGAGCGTCCTTGCGGCGCTCGGTATTCGAATGGAACACCGCAACCATCCCCGCGCACAGGCGTGCCGGGCCGTCGTGTGTCATCCACCAGGTGAACCCGGCCGCCGTCGACGTTCCGGTGCCCAAGCCGATCAACGTGGTGATCATCGCAGCTCACCTCGTTGCCCGGCGTGTGCTCGGTCCCGATTCCGGTCAGTCATCTGAAGGCTCCCTTCTTACGTTGCCAGACAAAGTGATAGGTGGCCGGAAGCTGGAAATGCCCCGCTCGGGAACAGAATCGGCGGGAAATGCGAATTTCCGGATGGGGAGGGGAAATCGGTGGGGCCGAGGACCTATTACCTTGGTTGCCGGCCACGTCCTTGGGTCCGGTGTTCGACTGCTGGGAGCCCAGGGCCCGGCGGGAGCAGTGCAGGTCCGAGGAGGAAAAGCATGGCGTGGCGTGACAATGGCTCCGGCGGCGACAAGGCCAGGCCCCGAACCGATCTGGCGTCGGCGGAACCAGACTCTCCACCCGCGTCCCCGATGCCACGCTGGGACCCCGACCCAGCCGTCCAGCTGCCGGTGCAGCAGGCGTGGGCATCACCTGCTGCGGTCACGGACGACGACATCGGTTTCGAGACAGCTCTTCTCGAAGCCGCCGATCAGCTCGACCCAGGGCAGGGCGAGCAGGAGCTCTACGCCGCCCTAGCCGAGTCAGGATTCACCGGCCCGGAGTGGGACGAGGTCGCCACCGAGCTAGCGAGCCAGGGCTACGCCGTGCTCGACGCGTGGTCGCGCAGCGGGCACATCTTCGCAGCCATGCGAGAAAAGGGCATCTACCTCAAACCGCAACCGACGCCCGAGGAACGTCGGCGGCTCGTGGTCGATATGCAGTACCGCGACGACATGGTCCAACCGGCCGTCGCATCGGCCGTCATCAAGGTCGGCAACGAACTGCGAGACCTGGGCGAGCATGCCGGGTGGGATCCCAGCCGCGGAATGGCATTGAGCTCGTTCTTCATCGGCTCCTGCGTATTCACCTTCGGTAACGAGTTCCGCAAGCACAGACGAAGCCAGAAGAATCTGGTGCCGCTCATCACCCCCCGAGGACGACATCGGCGGCGACCTGTCCAGCTGGTCCAACGCGACATCGGTGCTGACCGGGCCCACCGCCGACCCGGCCGACACTTCGATCGACAACGACATCATCCGCGAGCATCTGGCACCGCTGTCGGAGATCGACCGGTGCATCGTGTGGGGAAAGGCCTGCGGCTATACCCCCGCCGAGATCGTCGAATTGTTCCTCCGGGACATGACCCCGAAGGCGGTCACGCGCCGGTGGGAGCGACTTCAGCACAAGTACGACTGGATCTATCGACTTGCTTCGGTGAGGAACTCCTGATGAACGACAACAGCGCTGGCGCTGCGGATCCATCGGACACCGCGGCGCGTTCCCGCATCCAGCGACTCATCGCCGGATCGTCACTCGGTACCCCGGGGGCGCGCTCCCTTCAAGGTCGAGCGCCCGTCGACAAGGTCGACGAGATAATGCGCATGGTCGCCAGGCTCGACGTGCGCAACGACCCGGCCGCTACTGCCGTCAAACTCCGCGCCGGCGGTGGAACCGGCGAACCGGCTGTTCCGCAGGAACAACCGTGTGCCTTCGTCGGCGACACGTTCGAGAGCTACCTGCATGTGCTGCGCCGCAAGAACTCTCATCGCTGTGCCAAGAACGAGGTTGTGGCCTGGCGGTCGTTCGGGCATGTCTACGGCAGCGCACTTGCCGACAGCTGTCACCTCACTGTGCTGGACGGTCAGCACCGGCTCAACGCCGTGCACCGGATCCTTGCGTTCGTAAGCTCCGATTCGGTGACATGGCGGTGCCCAGCACCCAAGGCTGACAGTGTGAGGGCCTCTGAGCAAGGAGGGGCAGCGCGGGCCAAAGCCAAGTGGACGCGATCGGTGTGGGCTGAATTGGTCGACTCCAGCATCGCTCTAGCGGAATTCGACGTCACCTACACGGGCGGGGGCGCGGCCGCAGCCCGCATGCGTGACAGTTGGACAACCTTGTGGAGCCTGTTGTCACTGATGGCCGTCGGTGACAGCTGCGCGGCTCGGCCGATCGTCATCATGGACGACACCAGCGTGCTCGAGAACCGGTGCAGCTTGCCCGGGCACAGTCTCACCGGCAGACAGAAGCTCGACGGTGTCCTCCTCACTGACGAGGCTGTCGTCGCCGGCGGGTTCCTCGAAGCGGCCATGGACGCCATCGGTGACTACGCTAACGCCTTCGAGCAGGAGCGGGAAGACGGCCCCGTCGTGGCCGATTTACGTTCGGTCGCACAGGCTTTCGCTGATGCCCTGCCGGACAGCGTCCGCGAGAAACCCGAAGCGGTCATCATCGCTGGGGATCCTCGCGGTGCCGCGCCGCTGTTGCGATTCGAGGGCCAAGCTACCGGGCGCATTCATCGGAAAGGGCCGCTCGCAGACGGACCGCTGGGTGCGGTCGCGGTCATCGACCCACCTGAGGCGGGCCGCGACTCGGGACGACACTGACTGCACGGCAGCGGCTATGTCACCCTCACGGCCTTGCCATGGTCTCGAGCTTGGCCGTTGGTGGCCGTTCCTGTGGGATGGAAACCGTTCCAGCCCAAACCCGTTCGCGACGTGGGCCGTCGACTCAGCGGGCGAGGACGTCCAAGGCTCGGTCCACGTCCTCCGCCGTGTTGTGGAGGTGGAAGGAGAAGCGGAGGCCGCCGGCGCGGGCGGAGGCGATGACGCCGGCGGCGGCGAGGCGGTCGTTGGCCGATGCGGCGCCGGGGATGGCGACGATGGGGGAGTCGCCGGGGACCGGGGTGAGGTCGAGGTCGGTGAGGCCCTTGCGGAATCGGGTGGCCAGGGCCAGGTCGTGGGCGTGGATGGCGTCGACGGTGGTTTCGTGTACGACGTCCAGGCCGGCTACTGCCGCTACGACGCCGAGCCAGTCGGGGGTGTCGTCGAAGCGGCGGGTGGTGTCGGCGAGGCGTTCGGGGGCGTAGATCTCGGTCCAACGGTCCTGTGCGGCATACCATCCCGGGCCGACGGGGCGCAGGTCGGCGGCGGCCTCGGGGGCGGCGGCCAGGAGGCTGACGCTGCGGGCGCCGAGCAGCCATTTGAAGGTGGCGCACACCCAGTAGTCGGCGTCGGCGAAGGTCAGTGGCAGCCAGCCGGCGGCCTGGGTGGCGTCGTAGAGCAGGCGGGCGCCGTGCGCGTGGGTGGCGGCGCGCAGCGCGGCGCGGTCGACGGTGCGGCCGTCGGCCGACTGGGTGAGGCTGACCGCCACCAGCGCGGTGCCGGGGCGCACCCGGTCGACCAGCTCGGCCAGCGGCACACTGCGGACCCGCAGATCACCGCGATAGCGGAACGGATTCGGCACCGAAGCGAAATCGCCTTCCGCCACAAGCACTTCCGCGCCCGCGGGCAGGCCGGCGGCGACCGGGCCGATGAGGGCGCCGACCGAACTGCCGACCGCCACGTCGGCGGCGGTCGCGCCGGACAGCAGAGCCGCGAACCGGTCCCGCAGCACGTCCACCCGATCGTCCTGGTCGGCCGGGGTGGCCCGCCCGGCCGACCACTCACGCAGTACGTCCTGCACCGCGGTCAGTCCGCGCTGCGGGGGCAGCCCGTAGGAGGCGGTGTTCAGGTAGGTGGTCTCGGTCCGGAACTCTCCGTCAGCCAAAGCGCGCATGCCCCCAGCCTCGCGGTGGGCCGGGGAACTGTCCAGGGCCGCCGCCCGGGAAGTGGCCTGCTACCCGTGGCTCTGCGCGGTGACCAGCCGCTCGGCGTCGGTGCCGCTACCGGATTCGACCGTCGGTGGGTTCACCGCCTCGTCCGGCCTGCGGCGGTACATCCACTGCAGCACGGCCAGGCCCAGGAGTCCCGCGATCCCACCGGCGATCCCGGCGAGCCAGCCGGGCGGCCGCCACTGCAGGACCAGGTCGGCGCCATGGGTGCCGGCGGGGATGTCCACGGCCAGGAAGGTGCCCGCGACGGCCCGGATCGGGAGTTCGTGGCCGTCGAGGGTGGCGCGGTAGCCAGGCCACGGCAGCCGGGCGAACACGATGCTGCCGCCGGTGGCCGAACCGACTCGGACCCGGCTGGTGACACTGTCGTAGTAGACGGAGGCGGCGGTGACGCCGCGGGTGTCGGAGATCATGCCGTTGCGGTCGAAGATCGGCCCGTTCTCGCGTTCCAGCACCCAGATGTAGTTCTCGTGACCCGGGTAGTCGACCCATTTCCAGCCCGGCGGCGCGGGATGGTTTCCGGCGTCGGGGAATTGGGCTCGCTGCAGCACCACCCGGTCCACCTTCATCAGGTCGACGTAGGTGCGGCCGGTGGTGGGGTCGACCGAGAACGCGGTGGTGAAGGCGGCCGGGCAGGTGCTGCCGTCCCAGCCCATACAGAGCAGTTTGCTGAACTCGCGGAATCCGATCGGGGTGTAGGCGTTGATGTAGTGCAGGCGAATGTTTTTGGCGTAGTTGCCGAATGCCAGCGAACCCCAGGCCCGGTCCGGGCGCTGGTCGGCGGGCGCGACCAGCGCTCGGTCGGCCAGTTGCAGTGTGACGCCGGGGAAGTCGGGGAAATCGGCGGCCATGGTGGAGCGCCGCTCCGGGAAGCCGTAGGACATCGGTGTGGCGCCCTGGTCGCGGACCTGCTCGTAGGCGATCGGGAACATGACCAGGATCGCGAGCACACAGCCGGCGGCGACACCGCGGGTGCGGATCAGCGCGATCACCGCGGCGGTCAGCGCGCCGACCACCAGCGCGGAGACGACGTGCCGGACCACCAGATGTGGTGCGGCGCTGAAGGATCGGATCAGCAGTAGCCCGATCAGGGTGGCGGCGGCGATACCTCGGCGCCGCCAATCGGCGAACGCGCCGAAGCGGCTGAGCAGCAAGCAGATTCCGACCAGCACCCCGACCGCCAGCATGGGCAGCACCCGAGCCGGCCAGCGCAGCGGGCCGATCCGGCCGGGCCCCGCGGTCCAGAGCAGGAAGATCAGCGTGAACAGGCCGAGGCCGGACAGCTCGCGCCACGCGGCACGCACCGCCCGCCAGTCGACGAAGGCGAGCATCGGGATCACGAACCACGCGATGTAGACCATCGGCAGCGGTTGCACGTAACCCCACCAGCCGGTGAAGGCCGGGCGGGTGCTGGGCAGGCTGGCGTTCAGCGATTCCGACCACGGCACGGTGAGGAAGGTGTCGGCGATCACGGTCTCGTTGCCGCGCCAGGTGACCGGCGAGGACAGCATGCCCGGCAGGTAGGTCTCGAGTCCGGCCAGGCCCGCGCACGCCGTGACGGCGAGCAGCCGCAGCGCGGGTGCCCAGCGTCGCCGCACGATGACGTCACCGGCACCGACCGCGAGGATCATCAGCCCGGATTCGACTGCGGGAAAGACGTATTGGACCGAGATGGCCAGATAGAGGAACACGAACAGCGGTACCGGCCCGTCGCGCCACCGCCGCTGCCGCGCCGGTCGGTCCTGCTGTCGCAGGTAGCGCACGGCGGCGGCCCAGGCGTGCAGCATCCAGGCCGTGCCGGTGAGCGAGGTGGCCCAGCTGGCTTCGTCGAAGAACAGGAACCAGCCCGACAGCGGGAATCCGACCGCCGCGACCGTGGCCCAGGGCGCGCGGGCGCCGTAGGCGAGGCAGACCCGGAACACGCCCAGTGCGGCGATGATCGAGAAGATCAGCTTCACCACGGTCACGTACGACGCCAGATCGTCGACCATGGGCGCGAACCAGTCCACGACCAGTTGCGGCGGATTGTAGAGCCCCGCTTCCTCCATGGCGTAGTTTCCCGACATCCACTCCCACGGCACGAGGGCCGGAAAGCGGCCCTCGTGCAGGTGGCGGCCGAGCATCACCCACATGGGCCCGTATTGGGCTTCGGTGTCGTCGGTGTAGAAATGGCGTGGGTCGGCGAGCAGCACGGACAGGTAGCCCACGACGACGCCGAGGACGGTCGCGCCCGCCCAGCGGCGGTGGTGGGCCGGTGTGGGCGCGCTGCCGTGGTGGGATCGAAATGTTGTGCCTGGGACCACGAGACCGAGACTCTACCCTTAGCGCACTGTGCAATAGTTGCGCACTGCATGAATTTTTGGTGTGCCCCCTGCGGCCCCGGTCACAGTCGAAGGTGTAGCCGGTTGCGCGTCCACCGGAGCCGCGCGGCAGGATGGATCAGTGGTGAACGTTTCGACGGAACACGAACACAGGACAGACCGCGGCGACAGCGAGCCGGGTGACGAATCCGCCGCCGCGCTCACCGACGCGCTGCTCACCGCATCGCGGCTGCTCATGGGCCTGTCCGCCCGCTCGATCGCCCATGTCGACGACACCATCACCATCCCGCAGTTCCGGACGCTGGTCATCCTGTCCACCCGCGGGCCGGTGAAGATCGCCGTCCTCGCCACCGAACTCGGCGTGCAGCCCTCCACCGCGACCCGCATGGTGGACCGGCTCGTGGCGGCGGAACTGTTGGATCGCAAGCCGAATCCGCACTCGCGGCGCGAACAGATCATCGAACTGACCGAGCGCGGCCGGACCGTGGTACGGGAAGTGCTGGCCCGCCGCCGCGACGAGATCGCCGCGGTCGTGGCGCGGATGCCCGCACACGACCGCGCGGGCCTGATCGGCGGCCTGACCGCGTTCAGCGCCGCGGGCGGCGAATCCGTCGCAGGCCCGGGAAACGAGGGCTATCCGGCGTTGTGAGCCGGCGCAGCCGCCCGGTACCGGGTTCGCTCGCCCGCACCGCCAGCGCCAGCAGCCCGTCCAAGGCCAGGGCCAGCGCCGCCACCAGCAAGGCACCCACCAGCACCCGGTCGTAGCGGTACAGGCCGATCCCGTCGAAGATGTAGCGGCCCAGACCGCCCAGGTTCACATACGCCGCGATGGTCGCGGTGGCCACGACCTGCAGCGTCGCGCCGCGCAACCCGGTCAGCAGAACCGGCAGCGCATTGGGGACCTCGACCCGTAACAGCACCTGCGACTCGGTCATGCCCATGGCCCGGGAGGCGTCCACGACCGCCGGGTCGACGGCCGCGATTCCCGCGTAGGCGCCCGCCAGCAGTGGCGGTATGCCGACGGTCAGCAATGCCAGCAGTGGCGGCAGCAGCCCGAGTCCGAGCAGCAGCACCACGAAGGTGAGCAGCCCCAGCGTGGGCAGCGCGCGCACGGCATTGGCGACCCCGACGACGACAGCGGCACCGCGCCGGGTGTGCCCGACCAGCAGGCCGACCGGCACCGCGATCACCGCCGACAGGCCGACCGCGAGCAGGCTGTACCAGAGGTGCTGCAGCAGCCGCTCGCCGATCCCGGTGGGGCCGGACCAGTTGGCGGCCGTGGTCAGGTAGTGCCAGGCCTCGACGAACAGGTTCACGCGCCCGCTCCCGTCCGCCGCGCCCACGGTGTCGCCCACCGGCCGAACAGGAACAGAATTCGGTCCACGATCAGGGCCAGTACCAGCACCACCACGATGCCCGCCACGATCTCGTCGGGATAGTCGCGCTGATAGCCCTGGGTGAACAGCCGGCCGAGCCCACCGACTCCGATCAGCGCGCCCACGGTGACCATCGAGATGTTCGTGACCGCCACCACCCGCAGGTTCGCCACGAAAACCGGTAGCGCGAGCGGGAATTCGACAGTCAGGATGCGGCGCCAGCGTGGATGGCCGAGCGCGTCCGCGGCGTCGAGGACCGCGGCCGGCACGGTGTCCAGGGCGGCGGGCACCGCGATCACCAGCAGCGCGACCGAGTAGATGCTCAGGGTGAGCACGACATTCAGCGGATCGATGGTGGTGATCCCGACCAGCGGCGGAATGATCACCAGCAGGGCCAGCGACGGAATCGTGTACGCCACACCGGCGGCGGTCACCACGGCGCGCCGCAGCCACGGCACCTGCCGGGCGAGCGTGCCCGCCGGGATCGCGATCACCAGCCCGATCAGCAAGGGCAGCAACGCGAGCCGGAGATGGGTGGCGGCGTCGCCGCGGATCACACCGAAGTTGTCGACCAGGTAGCGCATCGCCGTCAGCCCCGCGGCTCGGCGGCGCAGCGGGCCTTGTCCTCCGCGGAGCGCTGGCGGCTCAGTTCCGCCAGCACCGCAGGTGCCGCGATCCCGCCCCGGACGGCGCCCGAATCGTCCACGGCCACACCGATACCCGACGGGGAGGAGATCGCGGCGTCGAGCGCCTGGCGCAGATCGCCGCCGGGCGGGTACAGCGATCCACCTGCGGCCGGGCGCGGGGGCTCCCCGGCGCGGACCGCGTCGACTCCGGCGGCGTCGATCCATCCGAGTGGCTTGCGGTCGGGGTCGACCACGAGGGCCCAGTCGCCGGTCTCCAAGCGCACCTGTGCGAGGTTTTCGATTGTGGTGGTGTGGATCTCGCCGATCAGGGCCGCGTCGTCGGCGGTCCGGAACGACAGCCCGCGGTAACCGCGGTCGCGCCCGACGAACTCGGCCACGAAGGAGTCGGCGGGCTGGGCCAGCAGGTCGCGGGGTGAGTCGTATTGCCGCAGGCTGCCGCCGTTCGCGTTCGGGTCGCTGTGGCCGAAGACGGCGATCCGGTCCCCGAGCCGGACCGCCTCGTCGATGTCGTGGGTCACGAACACGATCGTCTTGCGCAATTCGCTCTGCAGCCGCAGCATTTCGGCCTGCAGCTCCTCACGCACCACCGGGTCGACTGCCGAGAACGGCTCGTCCATCAGCAGAATCGGCGGATCCGCCGCGAGGGCGCGGGCCACCCCGACACGCTGTTGCTGCCCGCCCGACAACTGTGCCGGATAGCGCTGGGCCAGTGCGCGATCCAGCCCGACCCGGTCCATCACCTCCAGGGCGGCGGCGCGGGCCGCGCGCCGGGAAGTCCCGCGCAGCACCGGCACCGTGGCCACGTTGTCGAGCACGGTCCGGTGCGGCAGCAGGCCGCCGCTCTGGATCACGTACCCGATCCCCAGCCGCAGCCGCACCGGGTCGACGGTGGCGAGATCGTTGCCGCCCACGGTGATCCGGCCCGCGCTGGGCGTGACCATCCGGTTGATCATCCGCATCGACGTGGTCTTGCCGCACCCCGACGGCCCGACGAAGACGGTGAACGAGCCGGATTCGATCCGCAGATCCAGGCCGGCGACGGCGGTGGTGCCGTCGGGGAAGGTCTTGGCGACGCCGTGGAACTCGATCTCACTCATCGGTTCGCCCGCTACCCGATCGGCTGGTCGAGGTGGTGGGCGGCCGTCCACGCCTTCGCGGCCGCGGCCGGTTCGGTCTTGCTCGCCCCGGACACCGCCTCGTTGAGCGCCAGCAGCTGATCGGTGGTGAGTTGCGCCGATACCGCGTTCAATACGGCGGTCGCGCGGTCGGACTTCTTGCGGGCGTTGAACAGCGGGACCACGTTCTGGGCCGAGAAGTTGTGCAGCGGATCGGCCAGCACCACCAGATCGTTCGCGGCCAGCGCGGGGGAGGTGGTGAAGATATCGGCGGCGTCGACCTGCCCGGAAGTGAGCGCCCGGACCGTGGCGGGTCCGCCGCCGTCGGCGATCGGCACGAACGCGCCGGGCGAGATGGTCAGGTGGTAGGTCTCTTTCAGGCCGGGCAGGCCGTCGGGCCGCTCCTGGAATTCGGCCATGCCCGCGAACTTCACCTCGCCGGAGTGCGCGGCGAGATCGGCGATCGACTGCAGGTGCCAGCGGTCGGCGGTGGCCCGGGTGACGACGACCGCGTCGGAATCCTGTCCGGGTGCGGGCGTCGCGACGGCCAGATCCGGGCCCAGCGCGCCCGCGAGCGCCCGCTCGATCTCCGGTTCGGCGGACACTGTGGCCTTGGGGTCCAAGTACCGCAGCAGGTTTCCGGTGTAGTCGGGCAGCACGCTCACCGAACACTGCCGCAGCGCCGGCACGTAGGCCTCCCGGCTGCCGATGCCCGGTTTGGTGTCGACGGTGAAACCGTTGGCGCGCAACGCTTCCGCGTACACGTCGGCGACGGTCTCGGATTCGGGGAAGTTCGCGGAGCCGACCGTCAGCCGCGACGGGTCGGCATCGCAGTGTCCCGAACCGGCCAGTGGATCGGAGTTGCCGCAGGCGGTCAGGGCGGCCGCGACGGCGAACACGACGGCCGCGACCGGGAAACGCGGTACGGGACGGCGTCGCGGTGCCGCGGGGATGCAGGCTTTCACAAGTGTCCTTCCGAAGCGCGTGCGTGCGGACCGGTCCGGGGATCCGGCTCGTCCATCATGCCGGGGATGCACGGTTGGGAAGGTGCGTGAGACGAGTGTCGCCGGACCCGATCGGTGCCCCGGCTACCATGCGATCCGGACGTTCTCGTCCGCTCGTCCGTACCGCCTGCCGGGTGGTCAACAGTGTGTCACGAGGGAGTGGGTGTCGCAGGATGCGTTTCCCAGCCGCAGTGCGGCTCGTCGCCGGCGCGACCGCCGCGCTGGCCGTGTCCTGCTCGAACGCGCCACAGCCGGCCGAGATCACGGTCGGTGCCGGTGATTCCGCGCAGTCCGAACTGATCGGCCAGATCTACGCGCAAGCACTGGCGCGTACCGGCGCCCACACCGCCGTGCGGACCGGGCTCGGGCAGCGCGCGGATCTGCTGGCCGCGCTCGACGCCGGCACCGTCACCCTGGTCGGCGACACCAGCGGAGATCTGCTGGCCACCTTCGATCCCGGCTCCCCGGCCCGCAAGCCCGACCGCTCGTCGGTGGCCGACCCCGCGGTGCCGACGGTCGCGGACGCGCTGAGCCGGGCCCTGCCGCAGGGCCTGGCCACCTCCGATATCGCCGACGGCACCGATCTGCGGCCCGAGTTCGTGCTCACCCCCGCGACCGCCGCGCACCAGCCGGCGACCCTGGCCGCGCTGGCGCCGCACTGCGGCGAACTGACGGTCGGGGTGGCCGCCGGCCACGCCCTGGACCCGCTGCGCCCGGCGCCGGACCCGGAACACGACGTGCTGGCGCCACTGCGGGCCGCCGGCTGCGACATCACCAACTCGACGGTGTTCACCGACGACCTCGCGCTGCGGACCGCGCTGCGGGACGGACGGGTCGACGCCGGGGTTCTGACCGCCCCGGCGGCGCTGCTGCCGGGCGGCGCGGGCGAGCTGGTGACCGTCGCCGACGATACCTACGTCTTCCGCGCCCGCAACGAACTGCCGCTGCTGCGGTCCGGCGCGCTCTCCGACACCCAGGTGAAGAAGCTGAACTACGTTGCCGGAGAGCTGAATACGGCTGAATTCTGCGCCGCGGTGCGGCAGGTGCGCGACGAGCACGCCTCGGCCGCCGACGTCGCGCGAACGTGGTTGGACGCACACGGACTGTAAGGCGGTCGCACTGCCGCGCCCGCTCGATGCGCCGTCGTAGTGGACTTGCCGCGCCGTCGTGCCCGGCTTGCCGTACAACGGCGGCGGATCTGTGCTCACAATGGACCAGCAATCCGCGGCCTGCCCTGCGGTGCGCCATGATCGGATAGGAGATCGCAGTGTCCACCGCTTCGGCACCCAGCCGGCATCGCCCGGCGATCGCGCTCGTCACCGTGACCGCGGTGCTGTTCGTGACCTTCCTCGACACCACCATCGTGAGTGTCACCCTCGCCGACATCCAGGAGCAGTTGCATGCCGGGGTCGCGTCGCTGCAGTGGGTGATCAACGCCTACACCCTGACCTTCGCGGCCCTGATGTTGAGCGGCGGCAGCCTGGGCGACCGGTTCGGCCGCAAGAAAGTGATGGTGGCCGGGCTGGTTGTGTTCTGCGCGGGCTCGGTGGTCGCGGCGCTGGCGCAGAACGTGACCGCGCTGGTGGTGGGCCGGGCGGTGATGGGGGTCGGCGCGGCCGGGTCCGAGCCGGGAACGCTGTCGGTGCTGCGGCACCTTTATCCGGATCGAGCCGCGCGCGCCAAGGCCCTCGGATTGTGGGCGGCGGTATCGGGTTTGGCGTTGGCGCTGGGACCGGTGCTGGGCGGGCTGCTGCTCGACAGTTTCGGCTGGCGGTCGGTGTTCTGGTTCAACCTGGCGTTCGGTGTGGTGGTGCTGGCCGCGACGGCGCTGTTCGTGCCGGACAGTTCCGACCCGCAGCCGGGCCGGTTCGACTGGACCGGATTCGTGCTCGGCGCAGTGGGTCTCGCCACGATCATCTACGCGGTGATCGCCGGTGAGCGGACCGGCTATCGGACCGCCGAGATGGTGACGTTGTTCGTGATCGGCGGGCTGGCGCTGGCCGGATTCGTGCTAATGGAGTTGCGGGTTCGTAATCCGCTGATCCAATTCGCCTATCTGGGAAAGCCTTCGGTGCGCAGTGCGCTGCTGGTGGCGTTCGCGGTGTACTTCGGCGTGTTCTCGATCTTCTTCTTCACCGCGCTGTATCTACAGGTGGTGATGGGGTATTCGGGGATGCGGACCTCGGCGCTGTTCACGCCGATGGCGATCGCGATCATCGGTGGTTCACTGCTGTCCGGGCTGTGGGTGGCGCGGCAGGGGGCGCGGATTCCGATGCTGGTCGGCTGTGTGCTGGCGGCGGCGGGTCTGCTGGTGACCCGCGAACTGCTCTCCGGCACCATCGAATTCGGCTCGCTGTCGGCGGCCATGGCGCTGGCCGGGCTCGGTTTCGGGGTGGCGATCGTGCCGTTGACCTCGGCCGTGCTGTCCGGTGTGCCGGCCGCGCATTCGGGGATGGCGGCAGCGGCCACCAACACGATGCGCCAGGTGGGCGCCGTAGTCGGTGTCGCCGCGCTGGGCTCGGTGGTGAACTCGTATCTGACCGGCGACTTGGCCGCGAAACTGAACCGCGACCCGTTCTACCGGTCGATGACCTCGATGGTGGTGGATGCGGTGCAGACCGGTTCGGCCCCCAACGGCGGCACCATCCGCGGCCCGCACAGCGCCCCGGTGATGAAGCTGCTGAAGCTCGCTTTCGCCTCCTTCGAGCACGGCGTGAGCATGGCCCTACTGGTCTCGGCGGTCCTGATCCTGATCGCGGCGGCGCTGGCCGCGATCGCGACCCGGGGTGAGCGCGCGACGGCCGGGTTCGACGCCGACTGAGTGCCTCAGGGCCGGAGTGGGTACCGGAGCGTGACCACGCCGGCCCGGCACTCCGGCGAATAGCTACTGCGGACCGAGTTCGGCCCTGCCCGATTCGCGTCAATTTCGATACGATGTCTCCCGAATGTCTTTGGGCGGGAAGGACATCGGATGCTATCGAGGCGGCTCGCAATTCGGGTGGCGGCGATCGTCGCGCTGGCGTGCGGGTGGCCGGCGGCCCCCGCCCAGGCCGATCCGCTGCCGCAGTGGACACCGTTCGGCACCACGATCTACACCTTCGGTGACGCGAAGTTCTGTACCGGCACCATCGCTGTCGCGTTGGAGGCGGCGCACGGCCGGCCCGGGCACGTGCTCGCGCACATCGCTCCGCTGGGCTACCAGCGGGGTCCGTGCGGCAACCATGTCGTGCTGGGCTGGGTCGGATCGGCCGGTGCGCGATCGGATCTCGTCTACGTGTGGGCGGGCGTGACGCCCGGCACCGCCGTGACCGAGGACCTCTGGGTGGGAACGGGATTCGCGAAACTCATGGCCGACACCTGGCCGCCGCAGGGGACGTTCACCGAGTGGTACATGGTGGTGCCCTGACTCCGCCGCAGGAGATCTCGGCTTCGCGACGATCACGCCGACGAGCCGTTATCCGGCCTCGGACCGGCCGGGGGCGGACGTACCCTGACGTGACCGATCGGCAGACCGTCTCGCAGAGGGAGGCCGAAAAATGGTCCCGTCCAACGCTCGTGCCCCACATCGCATCCGGCGCGGTGCCGGATTGCTCGTCGTCGCCGCGCTCACCGTGCCGCTGACGGCCTGCGGCGGATCGTCTTCGAAGCACGCGGCACCAACCACCGGTGAACCGACCGTGACCGAGGCCGTCACCACCGTCTTCCAGCAGTTCTTCGACGGCAATACCCCTGCGGCGCAGAAGATCTCGCTACTGGAGAACGGCGCGCAGTTCGCCGACGCGATCAACGCGCAGGCCGGGTCGCCGATGGCCAAGAGCACCACCGCCACGGTGCAGAACGTGGCCAGCTCCGGCACCGACCACGTCGACGTCACCTACACCATCCTGCTCGCCGGGACGGCGGCGCTGTCCGGGCAGCGCGGCGGCGCGGTGCGCGCCGCCGGTGGCTGGAAGGTCACCGCGGCGACGTTCTGCGCGTTGCTGACGCTGGAGGGGAACCCGCCGGCCGCCTGCGCCGGCGTGCCGCCGATCGGATAGGAGACCGCGGTGCGTACCGGTCCCGCTCCCGCCTGCCCGGTCGTCGCGCTGCTCACCGTCACCGCGGTGCTGTTCGTGACGTTCCTGGACACCACGATCGTCAGTGTGACCCTGGCCGACGTGCAGTCGGATCTGCACGCGGGCGTGACCTGGCTGCAATGGGTGGTGAACGCCTACACGCTGGTGTTCGCCGCGCTCATGCTCAGTGCCGGCAGCCTGGGTGACCGGTGGGGGCGCAAGAAGGTGATGGTGGCGGGACTGGTGATCTTCTGTGCCGGTTCGTTGTTGGCGGCGCTGGCCACGACGGTGAGCGTGCTGGTGGCCGGGCGGGCGGTGATGGGGGTCGGTGCCGCCGGATCCGAACCGGGCACGCTGTCGGTGATCCGCCATCTGTATCCGGATCGCGCGGCGCGGGCGCGGGCCCTGGGTGCGTGGGCGGCGGTGTCCGGGCTGGCGCTGGCGCTGGGGCCGGTGCTGGGTGGGGTGCTGGTCGGTGCGTTCGGCTGGCGGTCGGTGTTCTGGTTCAATCTGGTGTTCGGTGTGCTGGTGCTGGCCGCGACGGTGCGCTGGGTGCCCGACAGCGCCGATCCGCAGCCCGGTCCGGTGGACTGGGCCGGATTCCTGCTCGGGGCAACCGGGTTGGGTTGCGTCATCTTCGCCGCCATCGAGGGAGAGCGAGCGGGTTACGGGACCGGCTGGGTGACAGCGCTGTTCGTGATCGGCGGCGTTGCGGTCGCCGGATTCGTGGTGGTGCAGCGGCGGGTTCGCAATCCGATGGTCGATTTCGCTTATGTGGGCAGGCCTTCCGTGCGCAGCGCGCTGATCGTGGCGTTCGCGGTGTACTTCGGCATCTTCTCGATCTTCTTCTTCACCGCGCTGTATCTGCAGGAGGTGATCGGCTATTCGGGTGCCCGGATCGCGGCGGCCTTCGCGCCCATGGCGGTGGCGATCATCGCGGGCTCGGTCTGCTCCGGCTTCTGGGTGGCACTGCGCGGCTCCCGCACCCCGATGCTGGCCGGCTGCGTGCTGGGCGCGGCGGGCATCCTGCTGACCCGTGAATTCCTCGGTGTGACAGTCGAGTTCGCGCCGCTGGTGGCGGCGCTGGCGCTGGCCGGGCTGGGCTTCGGGATCGCGGTGGTGCCGTTGACCTCGGCGGTCCTGTCCGGAGTCCCGGCGGAGCACTCCGGCATGGCGGCCGCCGCCACCAACACCATGCGCCAGATCGGCGCGGTGGTGGGCGTGGCGGCCCTGGGCTCGCTGGTGAACTCCTACCTGACCACCGACCTCACCGATCGCCTGGTGGCCCTGGGTGTTCCGGACAACTTCCGCGCGGTGGTGATCACCGCGGTCGAGACCGGCGCCGTACCTTCGGGTGGCGACGCCGCCGCCTCCGCGAGCTACGGCCCGATCGTGGATCAGGTCATCCACGCCGCCTTCGCCTCGTTCCAGCGCGGAGTCAGTGTGGCACTACTGGTTTCGTGCCTGTTGATCCTCGCCGCCGCCGCCTCGGCGGCGCTGACCACGCGGGGCGCGCGTGACCGGTCGGGCTACGAGTACGAGAGTTGAGCCGTGTCGTGCATCGTTATTCCGTTGCCGGAGGCGATATTTCGGGCAGGTCCGTCGCCAGGATCGCCGCGATCTGCGGCGTGAGGGTGAGTGCCGGCAGCGATCGGACGAACAGGTCGATGAGTTGCTCGCGGGTGATGGTGGGTTCGGCGAGCCAGGTGAGCACCACCTGTTCGAGGTAGGCGATCCAGCCGCGGACGGCGAGTTCCAGGCGGGGGCGGTCGGGGTCGGCGGCGTCGATCGGGACCACCGCGAACAGCATCTCGGCGATCTTGCCGCGGGTGTCCTCGGCCTGTTCCACCACGACGGGGCTGGCGCTGGCGGGGCCGCGGAGCATGGCGTGGTAGGCGGTCTGGTTGTGTTCGACGTAGCCGATGAAGCGTTCCATCGAGTCGCGCAGCATGTCCAGGGGCGCGAGTGCGGGGTTGGGGCGGACGTGGTCGAGCAGTTCGGCGTTGGCGTTGTGCAGGATCGCCCGGTGGTAGTCCTCGAGGGTGGGGAAGTAGTGGAACAGCAGCGCGCGGGAGACGCCGGCCTGGGCGGTGACGGCCGCGACCGTGATGTCGCCGAGGGGGCGTTCGCGCAGCATCTCGTGGCCCACGCCGATCAACTGTTTGCGCCGCTCTTCCGGGCTCAACCGGGCCCGTTTGGCGGTACTTTCGGTACCACTCACACGACTCATCTTACTGAACGTCGGTCAATATTGTTGACTCGTATTCAACAGGCTGTTGACTCACACTCAATAAGCCCCTAGGCTCCAATACATGAGTCGCAAGGTTACAGACAAAGGCGTCGCCGCGAAGCAGAAGGCAGCCGCCGGCCGATCGGTCCGTCACTCGCACATCATCGTTCTGGGCAGCGGGTTCTCGGGCATGGGTCTCGCCGTCCGGCTGATCCAGCAGGGCCGCAAGGACTTCCTGGTCCTCGAGCGTGGTAGCGACGTCGGCGGCACCTGGCGCGACAACACCTACCCCGGCGCCGCCTGCGACGTGCCCTCGCACCTGTACTCCTACTCCTTCGAACTGAACCCCGGCTGGAGCCGCTCGTTCTCCAAGCAGGCCGAGATCCAGGCCTACATCCAGGGCGTCGCCGACAAGTACTCCGTCCGCGACCGGCACATCTTCGACTGCGACGTGCAGAGCGCCCGCTGGAACGGCGAGACCTCGCAGTGGGAGATCGAGACCACCCAGGGCGCCTTCACCGCCGACTTCGTCGTCTCCGCCGTCGGCGCCCTCTGCGAACCGAACCTGCCGAACATCAAGGGCATCGAGGACTTCGCCGGCGACATCTTCCACTCCGCGCGCTGGGACCACGAGGCCAACCTCGACGGCAAGAAGGTCGCGGTCATCGGCACCGGCGCCTCCGCCATCCAGATCGTCCCGTCCATCGCGGGCGAGGTCGAGCACCTCGACGTCTACCAGCGCACCGCCCCCTGGCTGCTGCCGCGCATGGACCGCGCGTACACCGGCATCGAGAAGTGGGCGTTCAAGAACATCCCCGGCTTCCAGCGGCTGTCCCGCTCGGCCATCTACGCCGCGCGCGAGACCCAGGTCGTCGGCCTGGCCAAGGCCCCGATCCTGATGAAGGGCTTCGAGGCCATCGCCCGCGCCAAGCTGTTCGCCGAGATCCGCGACGCCGAGCTGCGCGCCAAGGTCACGCCGAACTTCCGGATCGGCTGCAAGCGCATGCTGATCTCGAACGAGTACTACCCGGCCCTCGACCGCGACAACGTCGACGTGGTCACCGACCCGATCGTCGAGGTCACCGAGAAGTCGATCATCACCGGCGACGGCACCGAGCGCGAGATCGACGCGATCATCGTGGCCACCGGCTTCCACGTCACCGACTCGCCGATGTACGAGCACATCGTGGGCGCCGACGGTTCCACCATGGCCGAACAGTTCGACCGGATCGGGCAGCAGGGCTACAAGGGCGCGGCGATCGAGAACTTCCCCAACATGTTCTTCATGCTGGGCCCGAACGTCGGCCTCGGCCACACCTCGATGGTCTTCATGATCGAGTCGCAGATCAACTACATCGCCGACGCGCTGAAGGTCGTCGACCGGCAGCAGCTGGGCACCGTGTCGGTCAAGCCGGAGGCCGTGCGCGCCTACAATGCCGAGCTGCACAAGAAGCTCGAGGGTGCGGTCTGGAGCACCGGCGGCTGCGCCAGCTGGTACCTCGACAAGCACGGCAACAACACCACGTTGTGGCCCGACTTCACCTTCCGGTTCCGCGAGATCACCAAGAACTTCGACGCGGACGCCTACACCACCACCAAGGCTTCCTGAGCAGCAACACCTCGCCCGATTCGGACGGCCTCCGTGGTTACGCGATGCTGCCGCCTCCGGCCGCTGACCGAATCGGGCGGGCTCCGGCACAACAACACTCACGTCATCGAGGACGAAAGAAGATCATGTCTTACTCATTCCGCGGCAAAGTCTGTGTCATCACCGGTGCCGGTTCGGGTATCGGCCGCGCGCTGGCCGAGAACCTGGCCGGTAAGGGTGCCAAGCTCGCGCTGTCCGACATCGATGCCGAAGGGCTGGCCGAAACCGTCCGCCGCTGTGAGGCATTGGGCGCCGAGGTCAAGAGCGACCGGCTCAACGTCGCCGAGCGCGAGGCCGTGCTGCTGTACGCCGACGCGGTCAAGGCGCAGTTCGGCAAGGTCAACCAGATCTACAACAACGCCGGTATCGCCTACCACGGCGACGTGGAGCACGAGTCCTTCAAGGACATCGAGCGCATCATGGACGTCGACTTCTGGGGTGTCGCCAACGGCACCAAGGCGTTCCTGCCCATGCTGATCGAGTCCGGCGACGGCCACGTGATCAACGTGTCCAGCCTGTTCGGCCTGATCTCGGTGCCGTCGCAGTCGGCCTACAACGCCGCCAAGTTCGCGGTCCGCGGCTTCACCGAGGCGCTGAACCAGGAGATGCGAGTCGGGCGCAAGCCGGTCAAGGTCACCTGCGTGCACCCGGGAGGCATCAAGACCGCCGTGGCGCGCAACGCCACCTACGCCGAGAACGTCGACGGCAAGAAGGGCGCCACCCTGTTCGACAAGTATCTGGCGATCCACTCGCCGGAGATGGCCGCCCGCACCATCGTCGACGGTGTGGCCAAGGGCAAGTCGCGCGTGCTGATCGGCTGGGAGGCCAAGCTGCTCGACGTGTCGCAGCGGTTCATGCCGACCGGCTATCAGATCATCGGCGGTTTCGTGAACCGCTTCGCGAACATCTGACCCGGCGCGCACGATGTCGGTTCTGATGGTTCCGCGGCCGATCGCGCGGGCCGCGGCGGATCTGCTGTTCCGCGTGGCCTTCTATCACCGGCTGCCCTGGTCGGTGCAGCGGGCGCTGCTCGAGGGCGGCGCCAAGGTCGTCCAGCCGCTGCCCCCGGGTGTGACGGTCGAGCGCATCACCCTGGCGGGCCGGCCGGCCGAGCGGGTGACCGCCGGTCCGGCGACCGTTGCGGGGGCGGTGCTCTACCTGCACGGCGGTGCCTACACGGTCGGTTCACCGGCGACGCACCGGTCGCTGGTGGCGCACCTGGCGGTCGAGGTCGGCTGCCCGGTGTACGCGCTGGACTACCGGCTCGCGCCCGAGCACCCCTACCCTGCCGGTCTCGACGACGCCGTCGCGGCCTTCGCGGAACTGGTTCGCACCCAAGGTATTTCGCCTGGGCAGATCGCTGTCGCCGGTGACTCGGCGGGCGGCGGCCTGTCCCTGGCGACCGCGCAGCGGTTGATCGGCGAGCTCGGGTACACACCGGCCGCGCTCGGCCTGATCGCGCCCTGGGCGAATCCGGGGCTGCCCGCGCCGCGAGCGCGAGACACCGTCATCAACCGGCGTCTGGGCCTGAACGCTGCCGCCGCCTACGGCGCCGGCGTCGACCCCGGCACGCCGGGCTTCGCGCCGATCCACGGCCGGATGGCGGGCCTGCCGCCGACCTATGTGCAGGTCGACGACAGCGAACTGCTGCTCGACCAGTCCCGGGCGCTGGTCGCGGCACTGGAAGCGGCGGGCGTGGACACGGCTTTCACTGTGTCGCACGGCATGTGGCACGTGTCGCAGCTGCAGGCCTCGCTGGTGCGGGAGGCGGCCGTGCTGACGCGGGAGCTGGCTGGATTCCTCCGTAACGCGCTGGCCACCGCGGGGTCCGCGCGCGCATCCTGACGGTTCGATCGCGGCCGCTGTGTCCCGGTGAGTGAGGCGATTCGGCGTTCGTGACGGCTTTACACGTTACGTGCAGTAACGTATATGCTCGGCCAGGTGGTCGCCCGCGACCCGGTACGTCGCGACTACACACCGGTCCGGTAAGCGCACTCGACCTGCGGTTCGGGGGTACTACCGGTCCGGTGTGCGGGTCGGCGCGATAGGGTGGCGGTCACACTCTCTACTGAGCAGTAACACACTCGCAGTAGCCAGATTTTTCCTCGGAAGGGCACCGATGCGTGAGTTCGACGTCCCTGCGACGTACACCATCCCGGAGACGGCGAACATGTCGGACAGCGTGTTCCGGCACGCCGAGACCACACCCGGCCTGGTCGTGTTCAACACCCCCGACGGCAAGGGCGGATACAACGACGTGACCGCCGCGGAATTCGCCGCGCAGGTCACCGCCGTCGCCAAGGGCCTGATCGCCTCCGGCATCGAGGTCGGCGACCGGGTCGCCATCCTCGCCGCCACCCGCTACGAGTGGGTCGTCGCCGACTACGCGATCTGGACCGCCGGCGCCTGCGGCGTCGCGATCTTCGACAGCTCCTCCGCCGAACAGGCCAAGTGGATCCTGTCCGACTCCGCCACCAAGCTGATCATCGTCGAGACCGCCAAGCACGCCGCCACCATCGCCGAGATCCACGGCGACCTGCCGGCCCTGGCCGAAGTGCTCCAGATCGACGCCGGCGCCCTCACCACCTTGGCCGAGCGCGGCACCGGCATCGACGACGCCGTCGTGCACGAGCGCCGCAAGCAGGTCGTCGCCGCCTCGCCGGCCACCCTGATCTACACCTCCGGCACCACCGGCCGCCCCAAGGGCGTCATGCTCTCGCACTCGAACCTGTACGCCGAGTCCGCGGTCATCCGCCAGGCCGTGCCCGAGTATGTGCGCCAGGGCAACCGCACCCTGCTGTTCCTGCCGCTGGCCCACGTTTTCGCGCGCGCGGTCTCGGTCGGTTCGTTCGACGCCGGGGTCACCGTCACCCACACCGCCGACTGGAGCAACCTGCCCGCCCAGTTCGGTGCCTACCAGCCGAACTTCATCCTGTCGGTGCCGCGCGTCTTCGAGAAGGTCTACAACGCGGCCAAGCAGAAGGCGCACAACGAGGGCAAGGGCAAGATCTTCGACGCCGCCGTCGACACCGCCATCGCCTACAGCCAGTCGCTGGAGACCGGCGGCCCCGGCTTGGTGCTGAACCTCAAGCACAAGCTGTTCGACGCGCTGGTCTACGGCAAGCTGCGTGCCGCGCTCGGTGGCCGCTGCGAGATCGCGGTCTCCGGTGGTGGCCCGCTGGGTGCCCGGCTCGGTCACTTCTTCCGCGGCATCGGCCTCACCATCCTCGAGGGTTACGGGCTCACCGAGACCTCGGCCGCCATCACCGTCAACGTGCCCGACCACATCAAGGTCGGTTCGGTCGGCCGCCCGCTGCCCGGGCACGCCGTCAAGATCGCCGAGGACGGCGAGCTGCTGCTGCGCGGTCCGGTCGTGTTCAACGGCTACTGGGGCAACGCCGAGGCCACGGACGAGGCGTTCGCCGACGGCTGGTTCCGCTCCGGTGACCTGGGTGCCGTCGACGCCGACGGGTTCGTCACCATCACCGGCCGCAAGAAGGAGATCCTGGTGACCGCGGGCGGCAAGAACGTCTCCCCGGCCCCCATGGAGGACTCGCTGCGGGCGCACCCGCTGATCAGCCAGGTCATGGTGGTCGGTGACAAGCAGCCGTTCGTCGGCGCGCTGATCACCCTCGACCAGGAGGCGCTGCCGGGCTGGAAGGAGCGCAACGGTCTCGCCGCCGACACCCCGATCGAGCAGCTGATCTCGAACCCGGCCCTGGTCGCCGAGATCGACGCCGCGGTCGCCGCGACCAACAAGCTGGTCTCGAAGGCCGAGCAGATCAAGAAGATTCGCATCCTGCCCGTCGATTGGACGGTCGAGGGCGGCGAGCTGACCCCGAAGATGTCGCTCAAGCGCGCGGTGGTCATGAAGCAGTTCGCGGCGGACGTGGACGCGATCTACAACTGAGTCGCGCCGCTCGAAGGTCGCCGTATCCCGTTGGGGTACGGCGACCTTCGTCGTTCAGGAGCGATCGGTTCGGTGGAAGTCGCGAGGGGTGTCGGCGAGGTGTTCGCGTCCCTAGGCGGTGACCCGGCGGACGTGCTACCTGATGTGGGTCGGGCGAAGGTCCCGGTCGGCATGGCATGATATGCGGCCGTATGTCACCGAATTCCGATGTGGCCCACGACAGTCTGGACGGCTTGTCAGTGGGCGATGCGCTGGGAGCGCAATTCTTCGTACCTGGGAGTTCGGTCACCGAACTCGTCGCCGGAAGCGTGCCCGCGGGCCCGTGGCCGTGGACCGACGACACCGAGATGGCCGCGACGCTCTTCCACGAGATCCGTTCGCGCGGTGCGGTCGATCGCGACGCCCTCGCCGCTGCCTTCGCCGACCGCTGCGAGCCCTACCGCGGCTACAGCGGCAACACCGTCGCCCTGCTGCACGAGATCCGCGACGGCCGCCCCTGGGCCGAGGCGGCCGGTGCCGCCTTCGACGGCCGCGGCTCGTGGGGCAACGGCGCCGCCATGCGGGTCGCGCCACTGGGCGCGTACTTCGCCGCCGACCTGGACCGCGCGGCCGCGCAGGCGGCGCTGTCGGCCGAGGTCACCCATTCCCACCCCGAGGCGATCGTCGGCGCCATGGCGGTCGCCACGGCAGCCGGGTTCGCCGCTCGCACTCGCGAAACAGGCTGCACCGCAACAGAATTCTTTGACGCCGTCGATCCTTATCTGGTGGACGGACGCACCGCCACCGGGATCCGCCGGGCCCGCCGACTGGTCGGCCGGAGCGTCGAGGAAGCGGCCTACGAACTCGGTAACGGGGCGCGGGTCACCGCGCACGACACGGTGCCGTTCACGTTGTGGGCCGCGGCAACCCACCTCACCGACTACCCGGCCGCCGTCACCGCCTGTGTGCGGGCAGGCGGTGACGTCGACACCACGGCCGCGATCGTCGGCGGAATCGTGGCCGCCCACACCGGATCCGGCCGCCGAGGCGCTGTGGCGGGCATACCACCGGAATGGTTGGCTGCCCGGGAACCGCTGCCGGAGTGGGCCATCGGCTGACCGCCGGATCGCCGGTGCGACGTCCGGAACGTCTCTTCCAGCCGCATCGTCAGCCGTGCGGGTCGGTCGACCGCACAGCCCCGACTGCATGGCATCTTTGAACCGTCCTGGAAGGTTCGAGAAAGGGGAGCCCGGCGTGAGCAGCATCGCGGTCATCGGTCTGGGAGCCATGGGAAAACCGATGGCGCGCAACCTGTTGCAGGCCGGCCACGACGTCGTGGTGTGGAACCGCTCCGCCGGGCCGGTGGACGAACTGGTCGCGGCGGGTGCGCATCGGGCCGACTCGGTCACCGCGGCCATGAAGTCGCCGGTGGTCTTCTCGGTCCTGTCCGACGATCGGGCCGTCGCCGAGACGTTCATCGACTCCGGTGTCCTCGGCCGGACCCCGAGCGGGACCGTGCACGTCAACCTCGCCACGGTGAGCGCCGGCCTGGCCCGCCGGGCGGGTGCCGTGCATGCCGAGCATGGTGTCGGTTACGTCGCGGCGCCGGTCTTCGGCCGCGTTCCGGTCGCCGAAGCCGGAGCGCTCAACGTCCTCGCGGCCGGTGCGCCCGCGCTGCTCGACCGCGTGCAACCCTTCTTCGACGTGATCGGCTCGCGGACTTGGCGACTCGGCGACCGCCCGGAACAGGCCAACGTCGTGAAGATCGTCGGCAACTACCTGATCGCCTGCGCGATACAGTCATTGGGCGAGGCCGTAAGCCTCGCGGAGAGCGCCGACGTCGACTCCGGGCAGCTCGTCGAACTGCTGACCTCGACCCTCTTCCCGGGCGGCGTCTACACCGGCTACGGATCGATGATCGCCGAACGGCGCTACCAGCCGGCCGGATTCACCACGGTGCTGGGACGCAAGGACCTCCACCTCGCGCTCGACGCGGCGGCCGAACACGGCATCACGCTCCCGATCGGCGAACTGCTGCGGACCGTCTTCGACGACGCCATCGCCGAGGGTCGCGGCGCGGACGACTGGGCATCCATCACCGAACAGCAGCCTCGATGACCTAGCCGATCGGGCCCTCTTGCAGGGTGATCTGTGCGGTGCGCGGGCCACCGAGCCGGCTGTTCCAGTGCAGGGTGACGGTGTCGCCGGGGTGGTGCTGGTCCATTGTGGAAGTGAGTGAGGTGGGGGAGTCGATCAGGGTGTTGTCGACACCGGTGATCACGTCGCCCTTCTGGAGGCCTGCCGCGGCCGCCGGACCGTTGCCGTCGACCAGGTTGACCAGTGCGCCGGTGCCGTGGGCGCTGGTGACGGAGATGCTCAGCGCGGCGGTGGGGCCGATGTGGACGGTGTTGGAGGCCGTACCGGCCTGAATCTGCTGGGCGATCTTCACGCCCTTGTTGATCGGGATGGCGAAGCCTTCGCCGCCGCCGGTGCCCATCTTGAAGCCCTGGGACGCGGCGGTGTCGATGCCGACGACCTGGCCGTTCTTGTCCACCAGCGGGCCACCGGAGTCGCCGGGCTGGATGTCGGCGGCCACCTGGATCAGGCCGGTGAGCTGCTCGGCGGCACCGGATTCGTCGCTGGCGGTGATCGACTTGCCGGTCGCGGTCACCGTGCCCGGCGCGGCGACCGGGGAACCGTTGCCGCCCGCGTTGCCGACGCCGACGATGCTGTCGCCCGGGCCGACGTCGTCGGAATTGCCCAGCGGCGCGACCGCCAGGCCCGAGGCGCCGGTCAGATGGACCACCGCGAGGTCGTCGGTGCGGTCGTAGCCGGTGACCGTGCCCTTGTAGGTGCGGCCGTTGCCGACGTCGGTCACCGAGATGTCCCGGGAACCCTCGACCACGTGATTGTTGGTGAGGATGTTGCCGTCGGCGCTGAGCACGATGCCGGTACCGGCGCCCTCACCGGTGTTCCCGAACTCGCCGCTGCGGTTGTCGAAGCCGAGGATCTCGGTGTTGATCAACACGATTCCCGGCACTACCCGCCGCACCGCCTCGTCCAGGCTCTGCGGCGCGGTCTGCGAGTCCACCGGCCGCACCGAACCGGCCGTGCCCGGGCCCGCGATATCGGACTGCTGGTGGCCGAGGGTGGCCGCGCCGACCCCGATCGCGGTGGCGACCACCGCGACGACCGCCGCCAGGATGCCGAAGGTGCGGCCGTGCCGGGGTGCGGCCGGGGCCGGCGGGTACTGCGGCGGGATGTACTGCGGCATCGGCCGGCCGTACGCGTCGTAGGGCAGGTGCCGACCGTGGGAGATCGGCCGGCCGTACGCGTCGCGCCCGTACTGTGCCGCGCTGTGGCCGGACTGCGACCCGTACTGGCCCGGTGTCCGGTACGCGCCGGTGCCGGAGGCTCCGGGGGGCTGGGTGCGCCAGCCTTCGGGCTGGTCCTCGTGTTGCGGCACAGTCATCACGTCCTAACCGGGTGTCGAACACCTTCGCATCCAAGGTAAACGCGTATCGCTGAGAAAACGCTGGGCGTACGCCGTGTAATCCCTTTCCCGCCGGTCACCGTCCGGATCGGGCCGGAGCCGGCCTGCTCGGCCGACCGGAAATCCGGGCAGATCGCACCCTTACCACCATGTCGGTGCCCGGCGGGATTGTCGAGCGGGGTGTCGACATCGTGACCCCGGGGCGCCGAATCTGACGGAACGGTGACGAGTCCCGCCGGGCCCCGTAGCGGGCCCTCGGATCGACGTAGGCTGCCGTTATGGCGGCATCGGGACTGCGTGCGACGGCGGGTGTCGCGGCAGCGGCGTTGACTCTGGGAGTGGCCGAACTGGTCGCGGCGCCGGTGGGCGCGGGGAGTGCCCCGCTGGCCGTGCTGGGGGCCGGTGTCATCGATCACACGCCCGATCGGGTCCGGGAAGCGGTGATCAAGACCGTGGGCACCGACGACAAGCTGGTGCTGTACCTCGGGATGGGTGTCGTCGCGTTCGCGGTCGCCGCGCTCGCCGGTTGGGTGGAGCGGCGGAATCGCCCGGCCGGGTCGGTGCTGCTCGCGGTGTTCGGCCTGTTCGTGGCGGCGGTCGCGGTGGGCAGACCCGCCGCGAACTGGAGTTGGGCGCTGCCGTCGCTGCTGGGTGTGGCGGCGGGGATCGCGGCGTTGCGGGTGCTGGTCGAGCGGATCGGCCCGGCAGGCGGGCCGCCGGGCCCGACGTCCGTTCCGGGCGACCGCCCGGTGACCGATTCCGAGGTCTCGGCCGAAAGTGGTTCCGGCGCAGCGGCCGCCGTCGATCGTGAGAGTGCGTCCGAGATCTCGAAAGATGCCGCGGGAGGCGTCGATTCCACTGCTGCTGCCGAAACATCCAGTGGCGGAAGCACTGCCGTGCGGCGTGGCTCGGAGATCGACCGGCGTGGGGCGCTGCGCGGCATCGCGGCAGTGGGCGCGGCCGCGGCGGTCGCCGGGGTCGTGGGACGGTTGTGGAGTAATGCGCTGCACAGCGTGGCGGGGGAGCGGGCGGAGCTGACCCTCCCGACGCCGGTGGCACCACCGGTATCGGTGGATCCGGGCGCCGACCTGCGGTTGCCGGGGCTCACGCCGTTCCTGACGCCGAATCGGGACTTCTACCGGATCGACACCGCACTGCTCGTACCGCAGGTGAGTACCGACTCGTGGTCGCTGCGCATCCACGGCATGGTCGAGCGGGAGATCCGGTTGACCTGGGCGGATCTGCAAGCGCGGCAGCCGATCGAGCGGCTGGTGACGCTGTGCTGTGTGTCGAATCCGGTGGGCGGGGACCTGATCGGCAATGCCCGCTGGCTCGGCTTCCGGCTCGACGAACTCCTCGCCGCGGCCGGTCCGCACCCCGACGCCGACATGGTGCTCTCGCACAGTATCGACGGGTTCACCGCGGGCAGCCCGCTGTCGGTGCTCACCGACGGCCGCGATGCCCTGCTGGCCATCGGCATGAACGGCGAACCGCTGCCCATCGCACACGGATACCCGGCCCGCCTGGTGGTGCCCGGCCTCTACGGGTACGTTTCCGCCACCAAGTGGGTCACCGAACTCGAGGTCACCAGATTCGATCGGGCACAAGCGTATTGGACGCAGCGCGGCTGGTCGGCGCAGGGCCCGGTGAAGACCGGCACCCGGATCGACGTGCCGCGGGACGGTGCGAGCCCGGCCGCCGGTCCGGTCACCGTCGCGGGTGTGGCCTGGGCCCAGCACCGGGGGATCACCGCGGTCGAGGTGCAGATCGACGACGGCCCGTGGCAGCCGGCCCGCTTGGCCGTGGAACCGACCGCGGACACCTGGCGGCAGTGGAGTTTCGACTGGCCGGCCACCCCGGGCCGGCACACCGTGCGGGCCCGCGCGACCGACGGGACCGGCGCCGTGCAGACCGGTCAGGTCCACGACGTGGTTCCGGACGGGGCGACCGGGTACCCGTCGATCACCGTGCGCGTGGGCTGAACTCGCATCGGTGTGATCCGAGTCGGTTGCACCCCAACGAATCCGTCGACACAGCCGAGCCCTATGTGCCGCAGTAAGTTCTGACTGCACCGAGTCCGGCCGCACCGGTGAACAGCGATGCCCGCCCGGAGCGAACCGGGCGGGCATCACGAATTCAGTTGTGCGCAAAGGGGATCAGTGCCCCGCGTCCACCGGCACCGGCGCGGCCGCCGCCGGAACCTTGGGCTTGGCGAACAGCGCCGACGCGACCATGCCGATCAGCAGGATCGCCGCGGGCAGCAGCGTCGCCTCGCTCAGTGCGGTACTGAACTTCTCGGCGATGAACGGCGGCATGTGCGCCACCTTCGAGCCCTCACCCATGCCGGTGCTGTTGAGGCCCTGCGCGTTCAGCCGGGAGGTGAGCAGGGCGCTGATCGACGCACTACCCAGCACCGAGCCGATCTGCCGGGTGGTGTTGTACACACCGGATCCGGCGCCGGCCAGCTGCATCGGCAGGTTGCGGGTGGCGACCGCGGCCAGCGGCGCCCAGATGAAGGCGTTGGAGATACCGGCGACGCTGCCGAGCAGCACGAACATCGGGATCGAGCCGGTGGGCGTCATCAGGGCCGAGAAACCGAACAGCACGGCCGAGAACAACCCGAACCCGATGGCGGGCAGCAGTGCCGGATGCAGCTTGTCGGAGACCTTGCCGACACCCGGCGCGATCACACCGGTGATGATGGCCATCGGCGCGAAGACCAGCGCCGCCTTGGTCGGCGAGTATTCGCGCACCGCCTCCAGATAGAAGTAGGTGGGCACCATCAGGCCGACGATCGAGGCACCCATGGCCGCGATCGCGATGCTGGACAGCGAGAAGTTGCGGTCGCGGAACAGCACCAGCGGCACCAGCGGTTCGCTCTTGGTCCGCGACTGGTGGACGAGGAACACCGCCATGGCCGCGAGGCCGCCGACGATCATGGCCCAGATGCCGCTGTTCCAGTGGTGGTCGTTGCCTTCCTGAATTCCGAAGACCAGCAGGAACATTCCGATCCCGGACAGCGCCACGCCGACCAGGTCGAACTTGTGCGAGTGCGTCGGAAGGCTGGGCACCAGCCACACGGCGAGCGCGAAGGCGACCACACCGATCGGGACGTTGATCATGAAGATCCACTGCCAACCCCAGTTGTCGACCAGGACGCCACCGAGGATCGGGCCGACCAGGGTCGCCAGGCCGGCGACGCCGCCCCACAGGCCCATGGCCGCACCGCGCTTGTCCGGCGGGAAGGTGCGGGTGATGACCGCCATGGTCTGCGGGGTGATCAGCGCGGCGCCCAGACCCTGCACGGCGCGGGCCACGATCAGCATGCCGATCGTGTTCGACAGACCGCACCACAGCGAGGACAGGGTGAACACGGCCAGGCCGGCGAGGTAGAGGTTCTTCGGGCCGAACCGGTCACCCAGCCGGCCGGTGACCAGCAGCGGCACCGCGTACGCCAGCAGGTACGAACTCGTGACCCAGATGACGTTGTTCATGGATGTGTCGAGGTCGATCTTGATGGCCGGGTTGGCCACCGAGACGATGGTCATATCCAGCAGGATCATGAAGAACCCGACGACCATCGCGTACAACGCGGGCCACGGATTGCGTTGGGTTGTCATGGATTTGGTTCCCATCTACGGGGTTGTCGCCGACAGGCCGTCGGCGGACGAAGGTGGTGTGGTGCGTGCGGGCCGCGTGCCCGCGTCAGGGTTCGACAGGGAGCGCACCGCCTTTCCGGATCCGGTCGAGGGCGTCGTCGGTCACGGCGCTGGCCCAGTCGTGGCCGAGTTCGGGGTCCGGCTGGTCGCGGTGGTCGCCGCCGGGCTCGGGTTCCCACGGCAGGCTGCCGTCGCGCAGGTCGGCCAGGACGCCGGTCAGCCAGGTGACCTCGGCGACGCCCTGGGCGCGCAACAGTTCGAGGACCATCCAGTACCGGCGGGGGATGTTGCGGCCGGTGACCCACTGCAGGACGGCGTCGGCCTCGCCGATCTCGATGTGCCGGTGGGCGATTCGTTCCTCGATGAGCTCGATCACCTCGGCGACGGGCAGCGAGTGCGCCTCCGACATCGCCAGTGGGAAGAGTGGGAATTCGTTGACCGGCCGGCGGATCACCTCGGCGATGCGGTCGCGCAGCGCGGCGCCGCCGGCGTCGGTCTTGGTGTAGATGGTGCGTTCGGGCCGGTTGCCGGCCCGGTCGGTGCCCTCGGCGCGGGCCAGTCCCTGCTCGGCCAGCCGGGTCACCGTGTGGTACAGCGACCCGGGCCGGACCTTGACCAGATGGTCCTCGTGCCGGCTGAGCAGCACTTGGTACATCTCGTACGGGTGCATGGGGCGCTCCTCCAGCAGGGCGAGAACCGAGATCGCCAGAGGTGTCAACGCTGGTACCGACTGCTTCACCGCTCTGTCACGCCTTCCACGCCGGGAACACTATCGGCCCCCACTGACAGGTTCCGTCCCAAATATTCCACGCCGAATATACGGCACGGAATAGAACCCGAACAAGGGCGACGCAGCACGCTTCGTGTGACCCGCACCGCAGCCTCCCGGACCTACGACGCGGCGAGACCCAGCGGATCGACATCGGACACCGATAGCCGAGACCAGCGACATTGCCGCCGATACCCCGAGGGAAGGGAGTCCACGGCGGATCGCGGACGCCGAAACCCGATGCGGCCCAGCGGTAATTCACCGGATCCGGGGTGCGTGTACCAGCGCACGGCTGCTCAGTACGCGCTGCTGGCGAACGCGCAGTGGCAGTGCGGAAATCGCGGTCAGCCCAGGCCCTGGGCGGCGCGTAGGCGCGCCATCACATCAGGTGCGGGATGGTGCTCGACGCGGTAGCGGGGCGGGTACAGGTCCTCGACCGGGGTCAGGTGTAGTTCGGCGTCGAGGACTTCCCAGGGCACCATGAAGGTGTCGCCGGTGTCGACCGCGGTGAGGCTGACGGTGTGTGCGCGGGGGAGCAGGGTGGGCACGGTGTCGGTCCAGGCGGCGTAGGTGGATTCCCGGCCGTCGCGGGCGCGGACGTGGACGAGTTTCGCGGCGTAGTCCTCGATCAGGTTCGCGTCCAGGTCGGCGCGCAGGCCCGGATACTGTCCGCCGTAGACCGACGACCACAGGGTGGCCTCCGCGGCGCGGATCGGCGCCCAGGCCGGATGGCCCTCCGGCACCAGATACGGCACCAGCCGGTCGCCTTCGATCGTGTAGGGCTGCGGCGACACCGGCCGCACCGCCTGGTCGAACACCTCCCGGGCCGTACCGACCAGGGCGGCCACCTGGGCCGCCGAAGTCTCCGCGCCGATCAGCACGCCGACATTGCCGCCCACGAACACGATCGGCCGCACCCCGGCCTTCGCGCCGATCGCGGCCAGCCATCCGGGCACGAGCGGCAGTGAACCGGCGTAGTTGTCGCCGCTGGTGTCCGAGATATACAGCCCGCCACGGTGTTTCACCGGGTCGTAGGTGTCGAGTACCTGCTGGGCGTAGCGGGCCAGATTCGCCCGCGCGGTCGTGAACAGGGTGTCGGTGTCCACATCCCACCGCTCGAGTTCGCCGGGATGGATGTTCTCCATCGAGGTGTCTCGGTCGATCACCACCGACTCGATCAGGCAGGGCAGGACCGGGCGCCACAGGGTGTGGTCGGCGATCCGCATGCCCTCCATCCGGTTGGCCAGCTGCCCGGCCTGCCGGATCAGCGGCCGCAGCTTCGGCGCCACCTCGTCCCAGCTGCCCTTGGCCGCCCGGGGACTCAGACCCGGTGTGCCGGCGAGGAAATCGGCGAGGATGTCGAACGCCTCGGTATCGGACAGCGAGCGGGTGCGGCGGAACACCGTGTCCAGGTTGATCCGCCCGTGGATCTCGCCGGCCCGGAAGTCGATCCCGAACCCGTCGAGATCCGGCACGACCTCGGTCATCTGCTCGTAGGACCGCAGAATCGTGCAAGCGGTCTCGGCGAACCGCCGCTTGCGCTCGGAGCCGAACACCCCACCCAGAAAACTCATGTGCCGCAATCTACGTGACCGCACCGACAGCGAGATGACCTGCGGCGGAGGGGCTTTCTGCGGGGAGACGCGGCTGCCGCACGCCGCAGCCGATCCACCGCAGCCGCGCCGGTGTCGTGGCAGCGGTCAGTACGGTCGCATCGTCGGGTCGCCCGCCGGGGTGGACGCGGTGCGCGGGCGCCGCAGCAGCGCCGACACGATCGCGCCCAGGATCAGCAGACCGGCCGGCAACAGCATCGTCTGGCTGAGCGCGGTGCTGTATTTGTCGAGGAGCGAGGAAGATCCCGGGTGCATGCCGAACCCGAACCCGGTGGCGCGCAACCGGTTACCGAACAGCACACCGATCACGGGGCCGCCGACCGCCGAACCGATCAGCCAGGCGGCCGTGTAGCTCGCGGCGCCGGTGCCCGGGCGCTCGGACGGCAGGGTGCGCGCCGCGGCGGCGGCCAGGGATGCCCAGGTGCAGCCCAGGGCCAGGCCGCCCAGCGCGCCCAATATCGCCAAGGCCACCACCGGCAGGTGCATGGTCATCAGGGCCAGAGCACCGAATGCGGTCACGCACAGCAGGCCGAACCCGGCGGCGGGCAGTGCCGCCGGATGCACGCGGTCGCTGAACATTCCGAAGATCGGCGCCGACACCGCGGCGATGATCGCCGCCGGAACCAGCATCAGGGCGGCATGTTCGGCCGACAGGTCCTGCTCCATCTCCAGATAGACGAAGAACAGGAAGATCATCGCGGTGAGCGCCGTCGCCAGGATCGCGGTCGCCAGACTCGGTAGGGCGGCAATCCGACTCGGCCCCGGGGTTCCGGCGCCGGTGCGCCCGGCTTGGACCAAGGCGAACACGCCGAGTACGAGCAGTCCGGCAACGCCCAGCGCCCAGCCGGTGGTTCCCCACTCGTCGGCCCGCCCGAAGCCCGCGACGGTAGCGACGACACCCGCACCGAAGATCAGATGACCACCCGGGTCGGGTGGCGTCCGCAGCCGCGGGAGCCGCGGCACGGCAGCCGTCAGCGCGAGCGCCACCAGCCCGGCGGGCACCTCGGCCAGCGCGGTCCACCGCCAGCTTCCCGTGGAGGTCAGCACCGCACCGGCGAACGGTCCCGCGAGGCCGCCCAGCGCCCACGCGGCGGCCCAGATCCCGGCCGCCACGCCGCGCTGGCGTGGCGGGACGGTCCGGACCAGAACCGACAGCAGTTGCGGCAGAACCAGTCCGGCGCCCAAGCCTTGAATCGCGTGGGCCACCGACAACATTCCCATGCTCGCGGCCAGTCCCGCTCCGGCCGAGCCGAGGACGAAGACGGTCAGCCCGGCGAGCTGGATTCGCTTGGGTCCGAAGCGATCACCGAGCCGGGCGGCGAGCAGTAGCGGTGCAGTGTAGGCGAGCAGGTCGATCAGGTTCAGCCAGCCCACTTGTCCGATGCTCGCATGCATATCGTGCCGGAGCCTGGGCAGGCCGGTTCCCTGTGCCGCGCGACCGAGGCAGATGATCACGACGGCGAAAGCCATGGCGCACAGCGCACCCCAGGGAGCACGGGCCGCCGGCGCGTCGACCTGTGATTGTCCGGGAACATAGCCGAGCTGGACCGGGTAGGCGGACGGCGGCGTCGGTTGTGCCGCAGGCGGAAAGGGCACCGGCGTCGTGACGGGGGTACCGCCCCGCAGTGCCGCGGCCGCTGCTGCGGCGAATTCGCCTGTGCTACCGAATCGTTCGGCCGGGTTCTTGGCCATGGCCCGCGCGATCACGTGGTTCAGCTGTGGCGGGACGTCGGGGCGGGGGAGCGGCGGCACCGGCTTCACCAGGTGCGCGGCCACCACCTGGCCGGGGTCGGTCGCGGCGAACGGCGGGTGGCCGGCCAGCAGGGCGAACAGGGTGCAGCCCAGCGAGTACTGGTCCGAGCGCGGGTCCAGCGGATCGCCGGACAGCTGCTCGGGTGAGGCGTATGCGATTGTGGCCGTGAGGTTTCCGGTCGAGGTGTGCTGGGTGTTCGAGGTCAGCACGCGCGCGATGCCGAAGTCGGTGAGCACAGCCCGCTCCGGATGCCCGGCCTCGGGGGCGGCCAGCAGGATGTTGGCGGGTTTCACGTCCCGGTGCAGGATCCCGCGGCTGTGCGCGTGGTCGAGCGCGGTCGCGACCTCCGAGATGATCCGCACCGCCCGCTGGGGGTTCAGGGTGCGCGGATCCAGCCGGCTGGCGTCGGTACCCGGCACGTACTGCATGGCCAGCCACGGTTGTCCGTGCTCGACACCGCGGTCGAGCACGGACACGATGCCGGGGTGGTCGAGTTGCGCGACGACCGTGCCCTCGCGCTCGAAGCGGGCGCGCAGGTCGGGATCCACCGACACATCGGCGTTGAGCAGCTTCACCGCCACCTTGCGGGGCAGCCGGGGATGCCGGGCCAGAAAGACGGTCCCCATTCCGCCCTGGCCCAGCACACCTTCGATCGCATATCCGGCGAACGTCCCGCCGACTGCCGCATTCACCGCACTGCCCTCCCCGAGGCCCGCATCAGCCGGCCGGGCCCTCGCCACGCCGCACTCTACCGTTCGGGCAGTGGATTCGGTGGCGCGGCAACCGGATCTGACCGGTCTGTCAGGGCTGGCCCGGCTTGAGGAGGATGAACAGGCCGTGCGCTTCCGCGCACAGCCGCTCGCCGTCGTGCAGGGTGGCCCGCAGCCAGATCTTGCGGCCCTCCTGGCGTTCGGCCCGCGCGACCAGGGCGAGTTCCTTGTTCAGCGGGGTCACCGAGCGGTAGTCGACGGTCAGCGACGCGGTGCGGGTGATGCCCTTGCCGACCAGGGCCGCGGCCATGCCGAGGACGTCGTCGAAGGCGACCACGACCTGCCCGCCGTGTGCGGCGCTGTTGCCGCCGAGGTGGAAGGTCCGGAAGGTGACGGTGGCCTCGACACCTTCGGGGCCGGCGGCGGTGACCACGTAGGGCGGCAGGGTGATGTTGCCGCGCCCGGGCAGGTCGTGGCGGGTCCAGGTGGGTGAGGCCCATTCGTCGACCACGGCCTCGGCGAGGCGGGCGTTGAGGCCCTCGAGGGTGGCGATCGCCTCCTTGGCGAGCTCGTCGGAGGGGCTGATCAGCCGGACCCGGTCCATCAGGATGCGGGTCTGTTCGACCAGCTCACCGAAGTGCGGGCCGCCGGCGACCGCGCCTTCGCCGGACTTGCGCCGGGCCGCGATGAGGTCGGCGACCGGCCGGAATCCGCCTTCGTGGTGCTCTTCGTTCGGCAGGGAATCGCCGGGGTGTGCCGTGGTCATGTAGAACACGTTATCGTCCGGGGTTCGCTGGGTACTCCGAGAGGCCCCGATCGCCGGGTCGCGCGCGGGCGGTCGTTGCGCGCATTCGGCCGGGCGGCACCGGGCGGGCGGTCGGTTCCTGCGCGGAAATTCCGGCGGAAAGTCCGAATTACCACCGGTGCAATGGATTCGGATGCGATCGCGGCGAAATCCGTTCGGCGCGTTGCGAATTTATGACGAGGAAATTCCTCCGAAATCGGTTAGAATTTTACCCGCGCACCAATTCACCAGCCGCCGTTGCCGTTTCCGAGTGCCGGCAATCGGTCGGCTACGGCACGCCCATGGTGCCGTGCGCCGACGGCGGTGCGGCCGCCGAAGGGGGGTGGCCGCCCGGTGCGGTCGGAAGGCGGCGCCTCCGGCGCCGAGAGACCCGATCGATGGGGAAGACCGGGCCTTTCGGCGCCGAGCCGGATCAGCGGACCGGGGTGTGCGAGGCCACAGTGGTGGCCGCCGGAGTTGTCCGCCCCCGGCTCACCAGCAGTACCGGCAACATGCCGAACAGCGCGAACGCGATCGGCACCAGCATCGCCGACCGTGCCGCCTCCCGTGCCGTGTGCTGCAGCACGTCACCGGTCGGCGCGGTCGACGCGGCCAGCCGCGAGCTGAGCAGGGCGCCCGTCACCGAACGGCCCACCAAGATCCCCGTCTGGCCCGCGAGGATGAACAGTCCCGCCCCGGTGCCCACGTGCCCGCGTGGCACCCGGTGGGCGACGATGGTCGCGAGCGGAGTCCAGGACAAGACCGAGCCGAGCCCGGTCAGCGCTCCCGCCACCGTCAGCGTCGGAACCGCTGGCGCCGAGGTGATCGCCGCCAACTGTAGGACGGTCGCCACGAAGATCGAGCCGAAGCCGATGCCGGACATGGCCGCCGGATGCAGCCGGACCGCGAGGATCCCGCACCACGGAACGGCCACCACCGCCGCGGCCGTCGCCGGCAGCCACATCGCCGTCGACTCCCGCATCGACAGGTGCTGGGCCAGTTCGAGATACATGACCATGGTCGCGGCGGCCGAGGCCAGCGCGGCCCCCATGGCCGTCATGGCCAGCATGGACAACGCGACGTCACGGTCGCTCAGCAGTGCCCGCGTCGCCGCCTGGAGATCATCCGCGCCGGGGCGCGGCCGCCGCAGGATGAACACCGCGCCCAGCAGCAGGCTCGGCACCAGGAACAGCTCCCAGCTGATCGCACCCCAGTCGGAGACGCTCCACTGATCGATCCCGAGTGCGAACAGGGTCAAGCTCAGCCCCCCGAGCGCCAGGCCCGGCACGCCCGCGCGGCCGCCCTGCGCGGGCAGGCTGGGCACCAGCACCGCGGTCATCACCAGTGTGCCGAGACTGATGGGTGCCGCGATCAGGAAGATCCAGCGCCAGCTCAGATCGGTGATCAGCGAGGCGTCGATGAACTGTCCGCCCAGCATCGAGACCATCGCGACCCCGGTCCACACACTCATCGCCATGGTCCGGCGACCGGACGGGACGATCCGGATCGCGACCGCCATCGCCTGGGGCATCACGTGCGCCGAGGCGACACACAGCACCAGATAGGCCGCGGTCAGGCCCCAGAAGGTGCCCGACAAGCCGCATGTGATCGCGGCCAGGCAGAAGACGCCCAGGGCCGCCATCTGGATGTTCTTGGGGCCGAACCGATCTCCGAGCCAGCCGGCGGTGATCAGCGGTACCGCCCAGCCCAGGTCGTGGATCGTGGTCAGCCAGTGCACCGAGTTCGAATCGGCGTGCAGTTCCGACTGCAGGGCCCGCTCCGCCAGGGGTAGCGCCGATCCGGTGACGGTCACCAGGAACATACCCACGAGCAGTGAGAGGACCGCGGGCCACGGATTGTCGTCCGGCGCCGCGACCACGGTCCGCGGTACCGGCGTCGCGCGGCGGCCACGATCGGCCGGCGCGGCGGGCGGGCCCGGGTCGGGTTCCGATCCGGCGGCGGTGCCGTCCACGGTGCTCCCGCGTACCGCTGCCGTGGCGGCGGCGGCGAATTCGCCCGCACTGTCGTATCTTTCCGCCGGATCCTTGGCCATGCCCCGCGCCACCACCCGGCTCAGCTCGGCGGGCACGCCGGGACGGTCGATCGAGGGCACCGGCTTGATCAGGTGACCCGCGATGACCTGCGCCGAATCGGCCGCGGTGAACGGTGGTTCGCCGGTCAGCAGCGTAAACAGCGTGCACGCCAGCGAATACTGATCCGACCGGGCGTCCACGGCACCACCCGACAGCTGCTCGGGCGAGGCGTAATCCAGTGTGGCGGCGAAACTTCCGGTCACCGTGCTGGAAGCGTTCGCGCTCAGCTGCCGCGCGATCCCGAAATCGGTGAGCACAGCCCGTTCCGGGCTCGCGGCCTCCGGTGCGGTGAGCAGGATGTTGGCCGGCTTCACATCCCGGTGCAGCACGCCCCGGCTGTGCGCGTGGTCCAGTGCGGTGGCGACGTCGCCGATGATGCGCACCGAGCGTTCCACCGCCGGAATCCGCGGCGTCGGCCGGCTCGCGTCGGTGCCGTGCACGTATTGCATTGCCAGCCAAGGCTGCCCGTTCTCCACGCCCTGGTCCAGCACAGCCACGATTCCCGGATGATCCAGGCCCGCAACCACACTCGACTCGCGCAGGAACCGCGCCCGCATGTCGGCATCCTCGGATACATCGCGGTGCAACAGTTTCAGCGCCACCTTGCGTGGCAGGCGCGGATGCCGCGCCAGATAGACCGTGCCCATACCGCCCCGGCCGAGCACACCCTCGATCGCGTATCCGGCGAACGTCTCGCCGACTGCGGTACCCACTGCCGTCCTCCCGCCCGCGCGACCGGGCGCGGAATCCTCACTGCGACACCGTCGAGCGAACTGATCGGTTCGTTCGGGGTTCCGGCAGCATCATACCGAGAGGCCCGACCACTCGCGGGGAGTGATCGGGCCTCTCGCACTTGCCGTTTCGGGTGCTACAGCTCCATGGCCAGTGCCTCGGAGACGATTCCGGCCTGCTCCACCGCGTGCACCTTGCTCGACCCCGAGGACGGGGCCGACATGGGCCGGCGCGAGATACGGCGCAGCTTGCCCAACCGCTCCGGCAGCACCTCCGGCAGGTTCAGGCCGAAGAACGGCCACGCACCCTGGTTGGCCGGCTCCTCCTGCACCCACACCACCTCGGTGGCGTTCGGGTAGTGCTCCAGCTTCTCGTTCAGGCGGTAGGACGGGATCGGGTACAGCTGCTCGATCCGCACGATCGCGACATCGTCGCGGCCCTTCTTCGCCTTCTCGGCGGCCAGCTCGTAGTACAGCTTGCCGCTGGTCAGCAGGATCCGCTTCACCTTCGTCGGGTCACCGTCGCCGCTCTCGTACATCGGCTCCTCGAGCACCGACCGGAACTTGTTGTCGGTGAAGTCCTCGATGTTGGAGACCACGGCCTTGTTGCGCAGCATCGACTTCGGGGTGAAGACGATCAGCGGGCGGCGGATGCCGTCCAGCGCGTGCCGGCGCAGCAGGTGGAAGTAGTTCGACGGGGTCGACGGCACCGCCACCGTCATCGAACCCTCCGCGCACAGCTGCAGGAAGCGCTCGATGCGGCCCGAGGTGTGGTCCGGGCCCTGGCCCTCGTGACCGTGCGGCAGCAGCAGCACGACCTCCGAGAGCTGACCCCACTTCGCCTCACCGGAGGAGATGAACTCGTCGATGATCGACTGCGCGCCGTTGACGAAGTCACCGAACTGCGCCTCCCACAACACGAGTGCGTCCGGGTTACCTAGCGAATAGCCGTACTCGAACCCGACCGCCGCGTACTCCGACAGCGCGGAGTCGTGCACGGCGAACCAGCCCGGGTCCTTGCTGTGGATGTTGTGCAGCGGGGTGTACTCGGCACCGGTCTGCCGGTCGATGATCACGCAGTGGCGCTGCGAGAACGTGCCACGCCGGGAGTCCTGACCGGTGAGGCGCACCGCGCGGCCCTCGTCGATCAGCGAACCGAAGGCCAGCAGCTCGGCGAACGCCCAGTCCACCTTGCCCTCGTAGGCCATCTCGCGCCGCTTGTCCAGCACCGGCTGCACGCGCGGGTGCACGTGGAACTCGGCGGGCACGTCGACGAACGAGTCACCGATGCGCTGCAGCACGCTCTTGTCCACCGCGGTGACCACGGTCGGCGGCACCGGCTGGTCGCCCTCGACCGACGGGCTCGGGGTGGCCTGGTACTTCTCCAGCTCCCGGACCTCGTTGAACACGCGTTCCAGCTGACCCTGGTAGTCGCGGAGCGCGTCCTCGGCCTCCTTCATGGAGATGTCGCCACGGCCGATCAGCGATTCGGTGTAGGACTTGCGGACGCTGCGCTTGGTGTCGATGACGTCGTACATGTACGGCTGGGTCATCGACGGGTCGTCGCCCTCGTTGTGGCCGCGACGGCGGTAGCAGATCAGGTCGATGACCACGTCCTTGTGGAACTGCTGCCGGTAGTCGACCGCCAGGCGCGCCACCCAGGCACAGGCCTCCGGGTCGTCACCGTTGACGTGGAAGATCGGCGCGCCGATGAACTTCGCGATGTCGGTGCAGTATTCGGTGGACCGGCTGTATTCCGGCGCGGTGGTGAAACCGATCTGGTTGTTCACCACGATGTGGATCGTGCCACCCACCCGGTAGCCGCGCAGGCCCGACAGGTTCAGCGTCTCGGCGACCACACCCTGACCGGCGAACGCTGCGTCACCGTGCAGCATCATCGGCACGACCGAGAAGGTGCGCGCTTCCTCGCCGCGGGCGATCAGGTCTTCCTTGGTGAGCAGGTCCTGCTTGGCGCGGACCAGACCTTCCAGGACCGGGTCGACAGCCTCGAGGTGCGACGGGTTCGCGGTCAGCGACACGTCGATCTCGTTGTCGCCGAACATCTGGAAGTACTTGCCGTGCGCGCCCAGGTGGTACTTCACATCACCCGAGCCGTGCGTGCCGGCCGGGTTCATGTTGCCCTCGAACTCGGTGAAGATCTTCGAGTAGGGCTTGCCCACGATGTTGGCCAGCACGTTCAGCCGACCGCGGTGCGGCATACCGATCACGACCTCGTCGAGGGCGTACTCGGCGCACTGGTCGATGACGGCGTCCATCATCGGGATGACCGACTCGGCACCCTCGAGCGAGAAGCGCTTCTGGCCGACGTACTTGGTCTGCAGAAAGGTCTCGAAGGCCTCGGCCGCGTTCAGCCGCGACATCAGATACTTCTGCTGGGCGACGGTCGGCTTCTCGTGCTTCTGCTCGACCCGGTCCTGGATCCAGTGCAGCTGCTCCGGGTCCAGGATGTGGGTGTATTCGACGCCCACGTGCCGGCAGTACGCGTCGCGCAGGATCGACAGCACGTCGCGCAGCTTCATCCGGTCCTTGCCGTGGAAGCCGGCCACGTTGAATTCGCGGTCGAGGTCCCAGAGGGTGAGGCCGTGTGCGGAGATGTCCAGGTCGGGGTGGCTGTGGAACTTGTCCTTCACCAGGCGCAGCGGGTCGGTGTCGGCCATCAGGTGGCCGCGGCTGCGGAAGGCCGAGATGACCTCCTGCACGCGCACGCTCTTGTCGACACCGAATTCCTGGATGTCGGTGCGCCAGCGGACCGGCTCGTAGGGCACGCCCATGCCGTGGAAGATCTCGTCGTAGAACTCGTCGGAGATCAGCAGCTTGTGGACGGTCTTGAGGAAGTCGCCCGACTCCGCGCCCTGGATGATGCGGTGGTCGTAGGTGGAGGTCAGGGTCATCAGCTTGCCGATGCCGATCTCCGCGAGGCGGGCCTCGTTCATGCCCTGGTACTCGGCCGGGTACTCCATGGCACCGGCGCCGATGATCGCGCCCTGGCCCGGCATGAGGCGCGGCACCGAGTGGTTGGTGCCGATGGTGCCGGGGTTGGTGAGCGAGATGGTGACGCCGCTGAAGTCGTCGGCGCCGAGCTTGCCGTCGCGGGCACGGCGCACGATGTCCTCGTAGGCGCTGTGGAACTGGGCGAAACTCATCGTCTCGCAGTTCTTGATCGCGGCCACCACCAGCGTGCGGACGCCGCCCTTGCCCGGTAGGTCGATGGCCAGGCCGAGGTTGGTGTGCGCGGGGGTGATCGCGTTCGGCTTGCCGTCCACCTCGGCGAAGTGCCGGTTCATGTTCGGGAAGGACTTGATGCCCTGCACGATGGCGTAACCCAGCAGGTGGGTGAACGAGATCTTGCCACCGCGGGTGCGGGCCAGGTGGTTGTTGATGACCAGGCGGTTGTCGATCATCAGTTTCGCGGGGATGGCCCGCACGCTGGTGGCGGTGGGCAGCGTGAGCGACGCCGACATGTTCTTGACGATGGCGGCGGCCGGGCCGCGCAGGACCTGGGCCTGGTCCTCGGCCAGCACCGGGACCTGCGGCGCGACCGGGGCGTTGGAGGCGGGGGCGGGGGTGGTCTGCGGCTGCCCGGCGCGGGCGGCCGGCGGCGCGGCGGCCGCGGAGGCGGCCGGGACGACCTTCGGCGCGGGCGGCATCACCGGGGCGGGCGCGGGGGCTGCGGTAGCGGCTGAGGTCGGAGCATCGGCGGCAGGAGCACCCGTCGGATCACCGGGCTGCTCGGGCGTGTAGTCCGCGAGGAACTCGTGCCAGCTCTCATCGACCGACGAGGGGTCTTGCTTGTACTTCTGGTACATCTCGTCGACGAGCCACTGGTTCTGTCCGAACTGGGAAATTGAACTGCTCACAGCAGGTGTTCGCCTCATTTCGTTCTTCGCGCTGCGACGTTTGTGACGTGCCCGGCACGGGTACTCCGGCGGTTCCGCCGGTGCGCCCTCTGTTGAGGATAGGCCCAGCCGGAAGACGCGACGGTTATGGACCGCCGGTCGGTCCGACCCTCATAGATGTCGACTCGTCCTCCGACGACAATATTCCTACGGTGTTCTCGGCTGCTCGCCAGAGTCGGTAATACTGACCAGTAGCCGCGAGCAACTCCGGATGGGTGCCGATTTCGGTGATCCGGCCGTGTGCGACGACGGCGATCCGGTCGGCCCGCGCGGCGGTCGCCAGCCGGTGCGCGACGATCACCGCCGTCCGGCCGGCCATGAGAGATGCGCTGGCCGCCAAGACTTTCTCCTCGCTGTCGGGGTCCAGCACCGCCGTCGCTTCGTCGAGCAACAGCAGGTCCGGGTCGACCAGTTCTGCCCGGGCGAGCGCGACCAGCTGCCGCTGCCCGGCGGACAGTCCGCGGCCGCCCTCGCCGACCGGTTGCCGCATGCCGTGCGCCAATCCGGAGATCATCTCCAGCGCGCCGACCGCCGCGGCCGCGCGTTCGATTTCCGCCGGGCTCGCGAAAGTTTTCCCGAATGCAATATTGCTCGCAATGTCGCCACTGAACAAGTGAGCTTCCTGCGGTACGACGCCGAGCCGGGCGCGGTAGTCCGACAGCCGATAGTCGCGGATGTCGATTCCGTCCATTCGAATCGCGCCCGTTTCCGATTCGTCCGGTTCGGCGGCGGCGGGCGGCAAGTCGTAGAGCCGGGCGAGCAACTTCACGATCGTGGACTTGCCGGCGCCGGTCTCACCCACCAGGGCGAGGGTGGTCCCGGCCGGCACGTGCAACGAAACATCTTCTAGCGCAGGGTTTTTCGCTTCCGAATAGCGGAAATTCACTCCCTCCAGAGCTATTTCGCCGCGCAGGTGCCCGGTGATCGGGGCCGGCTCGGCCGGGTCCGGGGCGATCGAGGACGGCGTGCGCAGCAGGGCGCCGATCCGGGTCAGACCCACCCGGGCCTGCTGGTACCCGTCGAACACCTGCGAGAGCTGCAGGATCGGGTTGAACAGCAGCGTCAGGTACAGCACGAACGCCACCAGGGTCCCGGCGGTGTTGCTGCCGCGCGCCACCTGGTGGGCGCCGACGTAGACCACCGCCGCCTGCGCGACATCCGACCATGCGATGAAGAAGCCGAAATACAGCGCGATCGCCCGTTGCGCCCGGGTCCGGGCCACCCGGTACGCCTCGGAATAGCCGGAGAACCGTTGCGCGGCGGCCGATTCCGCGCGGTAGGCCTGCACCGCCCGCAATCCGGTGATGTTCTCGCTGAAATCGGCGTTCACCACCGAGACCCGCTCCCGGGCCGCGCTGTAGGCGGCCGAGGACACCCGCCGGAACTGCCACGTCGCCAGCACCAGCGGCGACAACATCGCGAAGACCAGCAGCGCCAGACCGGAATCGATGAACAGCAGCGCGACCGCGATGCCCGAACAGGTCAGCACGCTGACCAGCGCCGTTCCCAGCCCGGTCTGCAGGAAGGTCGACAGCGCGTCGATATCGGTGGTCATCCGGGTCATGATCCGGCCGGACAGTTCCCGCTCGTAGAAATCGAGCCCCAGCCGTTGCAGGTGCGCGAAACACCGGATCCGCAGGCCGTAGAGCAGCCGCTCACCCGCCCGCATGGCCGCCAGCGTGCCGGCGGAGTCGTTGCACCAGCTGAACGCCACGAGCACCGCTCCGATCACCGCCGCGGCGGCCAGCGCGCCCGGCCGGTGACCGGCGACGCCCGAGTCGAGCGCGAACCGGCTCAAGGCGGGGAAGGCCACGCCCGCAAGGGAATTCAGTGCCAGCGAGACCACAACCAAGGCCAACGTCCACCGCACCGGCCGCAACAGCCGCCACAGCGAGGTGTCGGTGGGCCCGGGTGTCTCGGTGGCCGGTTGCGGTGCGGTGCCGGACGTCTGTTGCCGCACGTAGGCGGCCAGATCGGCGTCCAGGACCTGGCCGGGGGTGTCGGTGGCGGGCGGCAGTCGGCGCAGCTGTGCGCGGACCTCTTCGGGCACCTCGGCGGATTCGGCGGGAACCGGCGGCGGCCACAGCGTGCCGGCCTGCTCGAACCGCTGTGGTTCCGGCAGCCGGACCACCCGGTCGGCGTGCGCGAGCGTGGACTCGCGGTGGGCCAGGATGATCGTGGTGCGGCCGCCGTTGGGCAGCGCCGCGAAGATGGCCGCCTCGGTGACGGCGTCGACCGCCGAGGTCGCGTCGTCCAGGACCAGGATGCGCGGGTCGGCGAGCAGGGCGCGGGCCAGGGCGAGTCGCTGTCGCTGGCCGCCGGACAGGGTGAGACCGCGTTCGCCGACCACCGTCCGGTATCCGTCGGGCAGGTCGTCGATGAAGGTGTCGGCCGCGGCCAGTTTCGCGGCCGCCTCGATTTCCTCCTGGCTCGCGTCCGGCCGGCCGAGCGCGATATTGGCGGCGATGGTGTCGGAGAACAGGAACGGCTCGTCGAACACCACCCCGACCGCCGCGCGCAGCTCCGCCGCGGGCACGTTCGCCACGTCGACCTCGGCGCCGGTGGTGTCGTGCAGCAGGACGCAACCGTGGTCCGGCGCGAAGATCCGCGGCAGCAGCAGGGCCAGCGTGGACTTCCCGGAGCCGGCCGGGCCGATCACCGCGACCGTCTCACCCGGCGCGACCCGCAGGTCCAGGTCGCGCAGCACCGGGCGGTCCGGGTCGTAACCGAAGGTGACGTCGCGGAACTCGACACCCAGCGGGCCGGCCGGAACCGGTTGCGGCCGTTCGGGATCGACCGCGGCGGGCGCGTCGTCGATCACCTGGAAGACGCGTTCGGCGGCGGCCCGGGTCAGCTGGGCCTGCACCACCATGCTGCCCACCACCCGCGACGCGCCCGCCAACAGCGTCACGTACCCGGCGAACGCGAGGAAGGTGCCGACACCGATCCCGCCGTGCAGGGCCAGCACACCACCGAGCCCGATCACGATCACCTGCCCGGCCTGCGGCACCGCGGCCAGCGTCGGCGCGAACCGGGCGTCGATGCGGGCGGCCCGCATCCGGTCGGAGTAGAGCGTGCGGGCGTGCTCCTCGAGCACGCCGACCATGCGGGCCTCCTGGCCGAAACCCTTCACCACCCGCACACCGGCGACCGATTCCTGCACGTGCTGGGCGACCTCGGCGGCCTGCTGCTGCGCGGCCCAGGTTGCCGCGTGCAGCCGCGGCCGGGTGCGGTAGACCACCGCGAGCATCACCGGCACCGTCAGCAGCGCGGCTGCCGCCAGCAGCGGCGACAGCACGAACATGATCACGGCCGCCAGCACCACGATCAGCAGCTGCGCGATCGACAGCGGTGCCATCGCCAACAGACCTTGGACCTGCTGCAGGTCGCTGATCGAACGGGAGATGACCTGCCCGGTCCGCAGCCGGTTCTGGGTCGGCCCGTCGTAGCGGTGGACGGCCCGCAGCACCGACACCCGAAGCCGGTGCTGCACGTCGAGCGCCAGCTGCCCGGCCAGCCAGCGCCGGCCGTACGAGGTCAGGAACCGGACCACGGCCAGCATCACGATCAGCCCCGACACCACGGTGATCGCACGGGTGTCGGCCCGCACGGCGCTGTCGAGCGCCGCCCGGGCCGCCAGCGGCATGACGACCTCCACCCCGGCACCGGCGAGGACGGCGGCGATCGTGCCGGTCAGCAGCCCCGGCCGCTGCCGGGTGATCGTCCACAGTCGCCGCAGCCAGCCGGGGTCGGATCGGTCGGTCCGCGCAGTCTCACTCATCGGAATCGACGGTACCCACCGGCCCTGACAAGCCGCCTCCGTGTTCGCAGCCGGCACATCCGCGCCCTGCCGGGACCCCGCCCGACCGGGCGCCGACGCCTCGCCGAACGCACGGCGGTCGACCCATTCCGGCCGGATCGCTACACCGCATCACGCCCGACGACCGGGCGTGATGCCTCGCACGGATGCGCGGCGGTCTACGCATTCTGCCGGGTACACCACAGCGCGCCCGGTGAACAGATCGCGGGCAAGCGTTACCGTCGCTCGGGTCGGAACTATCGACTCACCGGGGCCGGTGGCACGGTTGTCTCGCCGCCGACGCTCAGCCCGGGTGCCTGGCGCCCGCGTAGGTGCCGAAGCTCCAATGGACGCCCTCGGGGTCGCGGCAGGCGAAGCCGCGGGAACCGTAGTCCTCGTTCTGCAGTTCGTGGGTGACGACCGCGCCGGCGGCCTTGGCGCGTTCGTAGAGCGTGTCCGGGTCGCTCACCACCAGATAGGCGGCTCCGGTGCCCGGTGGGAGCGTGTGCAGCGAGCTCTCCGGCCGGACACTGCCGAGCATGATGCCGCCGCCCTCGGGCCCGGCCAGTTCGGCGTGATCGACCGTCGATCCCTCGCCGTAGCGGGCTACCTCGGTGAATCCGAAAGCGGTACAGAGGAATTCGATCGCGGCAGGTGCGTCGCGGTAGACGAAGTTCGGCCAGATCGCGGTGGAACCGGTCGGCGGTACGTGCGCGTCGGTCTCGGTCATCGTTCCAGCGTGACAGCTCGTCGGGGCGGGGGCCACCGTCACCCGGCATCGGACAATAGACTCGGCGGCAACGAGAGGGGTGATGGCGAATGTTCACCGACGCCGCGGAGAAGGCGATCGTGTCCCTGCTGGACAACGGCGCCGAACTGCAGGCACCCGCGGTGGCCCGGTACGTCGGCCGGTTGCATCGGATGTATCCGGAGGAGTCCCCGGCCGAACTGGTCCAGCGGATGGAACGGATGTATCTGACCGCGGTCACCAGCAGCGGGACCGCCGTCGGCGCGACCGCGGCCGTCCCCGGCGTCGGCACGATCACCTCGCTCGCCGCCATGGGCGCCGAGACCGCGTTCTTCCTGGAGGCCTCGGCCATCTTCACCCTCGCGGTCGCGGCGGTACACGGTGTCGCCCCCGAGGACGCCGCCCGCCGGCGTGCCCTGGTGCTGGCCGTGGTGCTCGGCGACTCCGGGATGGAGATCGTGGAGAAGAACGTCGGGCATTCGGCCAAGAACTGGGGAATGCTGCTGGCCGACCGCATTCCGGGGATCAGCGCCATGAACGACTCCCTGGTGAAGCGGTTCGTGCTGCAGTTCGTGGCCAAGCGCGGTGTGCTCATGCTGGGCAAGGTGATCCCGGCCGGAATCGGTGCGGCCATCGGCGGATTCGGCAATCGCGCGCTCGGCCGGATCGTGACGATGAACGCGCGCAAGGCATTCGGGCCCGCGCCGCGCACCTGGCCGCAGCCGCGGGTGATCGACGCCGACCCGCTGCCCGCCCTGGGTAGCGACACCGCGGCCGAGGGAGGCCACCGATGACCGGAGCCGCCTGCTCGGTCTCGGGCCTGCACCGCGCCTTCGGCGGCGTGACCGTGCTGCGGGACGTGTCGTTCCGGGTCCCGGTGGGCGGTATCGCGGCGGTGGTGGGACCGCCGGACTCCGGCAAGACCACGCTGGTCCGGATCCTGCTCGGCCTGCTGCCGCCCAGCTCGGGGACCGTCACGGTCGGCGGCCGGGCGCCGGGTGGGCGCGGTGCCACTCCGGTCGGTGCGATGCTGCAGTCGCGCGGTCTGCATCCGGCCCGCACCGCGCGCGGTGAGTTGCGCCGGTACGCGGCGGCGGCGGGCGCCGGCGACGAGCGGGTCGATCAGCTGCTGGCCCGGTTGGGCCTGGCCGAGGTGGCCGATATCCGCATCCGCGAACTGGCCGAATCCCAGCGCACCCGGCTGGCTCTCGCCGTCGCGGTGATCGGCGATCCGCCGCTGCTGGTCCTCGACGATCCGCTCGCGGGACTCGATCCCGCCGATCAGGTCGGGCTGCTGGATGTGGTGCGCGGGCACGCCCGGCGCGGCGGCACAGTCGTGCTGACCGCGCAGAGCCTGGCGCCGGTGGTGCCGGTGGCCGACGGCCTGATCGTGTTGTCCGGCGGTTCCGTGGTGTTCCAGGGCAGTCCGCGCCGGTTGCGTCGCGACCACCCGGACCGGCTGGTCGTCGCCTCCTCCAGCCCGATCGCGCTCGCCACCGCCTTGGCCGCCGAGGGTTTCACCGATACGGTCATGCGGCCCGACGGCCGGCTCGGCGTCGCCGAGGCCACGCCGGAGCAGGTCCAGGCCGCGGCCCGCGTGGCCCGCGTGCATGTGAGCCCGCCCGCGCTGGAGACGATCCACCCGGATCGCGTGCTGGCGGAACTGACCGCGCGTGGCCAGTCCGCTCCGGCGCAGCCCCCGGCCTATCCGGTTCCGGCCCGGCCGGTCGGCTATCCGCCGCCGCCCGGTCCGGTACCGCAACCTCCGACCTCGTACGGGATGCCGCGATGAACCCGATGAACCTGACCGTCCCGGCGGAGGTGACCCGCGCCGGTCTCGCCGAGTTCCGCGGCTACACCACGTTGCGGTCGACCTGGAACGTGCTCGCGGCCTGTGCCGTGTTCGCGCTGGTCACCGGGATCGCGGGCAGCACCTTCGGCAACAAGCCGCAGGAGCACGGCAAATGGGGACTCGGCACGTACGGGTTGGGGCTGTACGCCGCGTTCGTCGTGACGGCGGTGGTGGCGGCGGTCGCCGGGCTGCGGGCGACCAGCCGGTGGTACCGCGACGACAGCCTGGCGCTGGCCGTGCTGTTCACCCCCGACCGGGATCTGCTGGCCGGCGCGAAATTCGGTGCGGTGGCGGTCTTTTCGCTGCTGCTCGGGGTGGTGACCGCGGTCGGCGGGACGATCGGGCTGCTGGCGGGTGGCCGCTCCGGCCTGCCGGTCGGGGTGTTGGTGGAGAACCTGTGCAGCGGGGTCCTCGCGGCCGGCTGTTGGGGAGTGATCGGCGCGAGTCTGGGAATCATCCTGCGCGCCTTCGGTTCCGGTCTCGTGGCCCTGGTGGGCTGGCTGGTCGCCGAACCGGTGCTGTGGGCGGTGTTCGGCGGCGCGGGCATGCCCGGCACGGCGGTGCTGCTGCCGGGTTCGGCGAGCATCCGGCTGATCTCGGTGGACAGTTTCCCGAACGCGTCCGCGCTGGCCCCGACCCCGGCCGCCGCGATCGTGCTGCTGCTGTGGGCGGCCGGGCTGGGTGCGGGCGCGTGGTGGCTGCTGCGGACGCGGGACATCGATGCGTGACGCCGAGTACCGAGTGCGAGACGGGGTCGTGTTACGGACGCCGCCGCCACGCGGTCCGCTCGCCCCGGCCGTCGACGCGGGCCTGTTCGTCGCGACGGCGGTGCTGTTGAGTACGCGCGCCGGCGCGGTCGCCCTGCGGTATCTCGGCCGCGCCGGCCGTTGAGCGTTGCGCCGGGTCGGGCGGCCCCGGGCTGATCGCACCCGGGGCCGCCGAGTTCACTTCCGGCCGACGACCTCGGCGGGGACCGGCGGCGGTGGCGGGGTGCCGTCGCCGAACGGGCGACCGCCCAGCTTCTCCCGGCCGTGCGGGGTCAGCCAGCCGCTGAGATCCGGGCCCTTGGGCACGATCCGGGTGGGATTGATGTCGGTGTGCACGATGTAGTAGTGCGCCTTGATCTGGTCGAAGTCGACGGTGTCACCGAAACCCGGGGTCTGGAACAGGTCGCGGGCGTAACCCCACAGCGCCGGCATCTCGTCGAGTTTGTTGCGGTTGCACTTGAAGTGGCCGTGGTAGACCGGGTCGAACCGGACCAGGGTGGTGAACAGCCGGACATCGGCCTCGGTGATGGTGTCGCCGACCAGATAGCGCTGCCGGCTCAGCCGGTCCTCCAGCCAGTCCAGCGCGGTGAACAACCGGTCGTAGGCGGCGTCGTACGCCTGCTGGTCGCCGGCGAAGCCGCAGCGGTACACACCGTTGTTGACCTCGGTGTATATCCGCTTGGCGACGGTATCGATCTCCGATCGCAGCTCCGGCGGATACAGCTGCGGTGCGCCGGGGCGGTGGAATTCGGTCCACTCGGTGGAGAAGTCGAGGGTCATCTGGGCGAAGTCGTTGGTCGCCACGGCGCCGGTGTTCACGTCGACGATTGCCGGGACCGTGATGCCGCGCGGGTAGTCGGGGAACCGGCGCAGGTAGGCGTCGCGCAGGAAGTGGATGCCCAGCACCGGATCGACCTCGCCGGGGTCGAGGTCGAAGGTCCAGCTGCGCGCGTCGTGCGTCGGCCCGCACAGGCCCAGGGAGAGAACCGGTTCCAGGCCGAGCAGCCGGCGCACGATCAGCGTGCGGTTCGCCCACGGGCAGGCGCGGGCGGCGATCAGCCGGTAGCTGCCGCGCTCGACGGGGAAGCCGTCGCGACCGTCGGCGGTGATGCGGGTGGTGATGTAGTTGGTGTCGCGCTTGAATTCGCCGGGTTCGACGTAGCTCCCCGGTGTGGCGGGGCTGTTCGTGGTCACCCTGTCAGTTTCGCAGACTGTGGAATACATTCCTGTCATGACTGATTCGACACCCACCCGGCTCGAGTACAGCGTTACCCCCGCCGGTGCGGAACTGGCCGTGCTGACCTTCGACAGTCCGCCGCTCAACCTGTTCGACGCGGCGATGATGGAGTCGGTCGCCGGTCGGGTCGCGGAGCTGTCGGCTCGCACGCCGCGCGCGGTGCTGCTGCGTGCCGAGGGCAAGGTGGTCTCCGGCGGTGTCGACGTGCACGTCTTCGAGGGCTTGACGGTCGCGGAGGGTGCCGAGCTGTGGCAGGGGCTGTTCGACCGGATCATCACCCCGCTCGAGGCCCTGCCCTGTCCGGTGGTGTTCGCCGCCCACGGTCTGACGCTCACCGCCGCGTTCGAGATCGCGCTGGCGTGTGATCTGATCCTGGCCGCGCCGAAGGCGAAGTTCGGTCTGGTGGAGACGGTGGTCGGGCTGACGCCGTCGATGGGCGGTCCGCAGCGGCTGGCCGAGCGGGCCGGTTCGGGCCGGGCCCGGGAGCTGGTCATGACCGGTGACCTGTATCCCGCCGCGACCCTCGCCGACTGGGGTGTGGTGAACGGCGTGCACGAGGACGTCGACGCCGTGGCGCGGGCGCTGACCGTGCGGCTGGCCGACGGGCCGACCCGGGCGCACGCTGCCACCAAGCAGATCGTGGCGGCCTGGCGGTCCGGGGGAATCGCGCATGCCGACTCGGTCACCCCGCGGGTCTCCGGCGAGCTTTTCGGCACCGACGATCTGAAGGGCGCGGTCCGCAGCTTCCTGACCGACGGTCCGGGCAAGGCGACCTATACCGGGAAGTAGCGACCCGCGGACCAGGGCGGTGGCACGCGCCGACGGTGTCGTGGCACAAAACAGCAGCGTGACGTGGGTGGTCGGCACATCGCGGATGGGCACCGATTGTCGACTATCCGCCCATTGTTGTGACTTACCTCATATCATGGGCCGTGGCGACTCGAGGCATCGGAGGACGTATGCCGCCTGTTCTGGTCGAATACCCGCAGTGCTCGCGGGGTCCGTGGATCAGTAACCCGCTGGCCCGCGGTGCCGACGGTGTGCTGCGGTACGGCAATCTCAATCCGGCGCTCACGGAGTTGCTGGATGTGCAGGTGCATGCCTTCTCCGCGCGGGAGGCGGTGGTCGAGGTGGGCGGTCCGCGGCTCACCTACCGGCAGTTGTGGCATGCCGCCGCGCGCATCGCCGGCGGTCTGCAGGAGCACGGCATCGGCTACGGCGACCGGGTGGCGGTCAAGATGCCGGTCGGCGCGTCCTGGGTGCAGGCCTTCCTGGGCGCGTTGCTGTCGGGTGCGGTCCCGGTGCTGGTCGCCGACGGCCTGTCCGACGCGGCGGCGAGCCGGGTGCTCGCCGACAGCAGCGCCGACTTCGTGCTCGACGGCGGTGGCCCGGAGTACGGCTACAGCCGGTTCCCCGACGGTGCCGCGTTCATCGACGACGGTGCCTCGCTGACCGAGCTGGCCCTGCTCTGCTACACCAGCGCCGAGACGCCCGCCGGCGCGCCGCGCGGGGTGGAGCTGACCAACGAGAATCTGCTGTCCGCGGTCCGGTCGATGGTCGGTGCGCTCAATCTGCCCACCGACGGCCTGCGCAATCTGGTGTTGGCGCCGCTCGCGCACGCCAGCGGTTGCGTCGACCAGGTGTTGCCCACGTTCGCGGTGGGCGGCACGGTGGTGTTGGTGCCGGATTCGGCCCGGATCGCCGAGACGTTGACCGGGGGACAGATCGACATGGTGTCCACGACGCCGCGCACGGTCGCCGGGCTGCTGCCGCAGCTGAGCGAGGTGCGGGCCGAGGGCGTGAAGCAGGTGTGCCTGGCCAGTCACCGGTCCGAGGTCGGGCCGTCGGAGGCGGCGCGGTCCGAGCGCGGCCCGGCGCCGACGGTGGGCGCGGTGCTGCGGCGGATGTTCCCGCGCGCGCAGCAGTGGTCGGTGTGGGGCGCCACCGAGACCAGCGGGATCGGCCTGGCCTGCGCCGGCGATCTGCCCGACGGCGCGGTGCACGGCCGTGATGTGCTCGGGCTCCCGTTCGGTGGCACCGAGTTGGCGCTGTGGGGTCCGGCGGCCGACAGCGGGCACGGGGAGCTGCTGTGCCGCGGCCCGAACGTGAGCCGCCGCTACTGGAACGATCCGCAGACCACTAGCTCCCGGTTCACCGGCACGTGGTTCCACACCGGCAACGAGGTCCGGATCGACGCCGACGGTCTGGTGCACCGGGTCGCGTAGGTCGACAGCGGTCCCGGAGGGTTCAGCTCAGCAGGCGTTCGCCCAGCCGGTCGCGGGTGGTGGTGTCGATGCCGATGGTGGTGAGATAGCCGTCGAGGCTGCCGTAGTGCGTGTGCATCGATTCGGTGGCGGCGGCCAGATATTCCTGTCGCACTTCGAGATACGGCTGCGGCAGCCGGTAGCCGCCGGATTTGCGGGCCACGTCGGCGGCGAGGGCGTCGATGGCGCCGATGCTGGCCAGGTAGTCGGTGAGGATGTCGTCCTCGGTGACGCCGACGGCGCGCAGCAGGGTGGCGATCGTCCAGCCGGTGCGGTCCTTGCCGGCCGCGCAGTGCACGAGGGCGACGCCGTCGGGCCGGGACAGTTCGCGGGCGACGGCTGTGATGGCGGTCGCAGTGCCGGGCAGGGTCGGGTATCCGCGGTAGGAGCGCAGCATGTCGCCGGCGGCGTCGGGGCGGTCCGGCGGGCTGCCCAGGTTCCGGCCGCTGTCGGGGTCGAAGGGGACGGCGGCCAGCCGGACGCCGGGCGGGAGCGCGTCGGCGCCCATGTGCGCGATCTCGTGGGTGCTGCGCAGGTCGAAGACCGCGGTCACCCTGAGCGTCCGCAGGGTCCGCCGGCCGTCTTCGTCCAGGTCGGGAAGGTGCGCGGAGCGCAGCAGGACGCCGGCGCGTACGGTGGCGCCGGAGGCGGTGCGTAGGCCGCCCAGATCGCGGACATTGAATGTGCCCGACAGGGTGGGATGGTCGGGGTGGTCGGAATTCACCGGTCAAGGCTATCTTTTACAATTAATACGTCCGGTCGGTTTGTATGTGTATTCATAGTTTCGGCCAGAAACAATCCTTCGGTATGGAAATTCTCCCGAACCTGGTCGCGCTCCCTGTAATAGGGCTATGATGTGAAAGCACTGAACGGGTGAGCCCGCCCAGGGGTCCGCAGGTCAACGGCGACCGAAGGTCCTGCTCCGCCGCGCAAGAGGGGTGTGCGCGCGATTCGTGTCGCCGAGAGGTTGTCGTAAGTGATGGCAAGTGGACAGACAGTCGCGGTGAGAACACTTCCGCTACTGGAGAATGCAGTCGAACAGGCCGCGTCCTCGTTGAACTGCACCGGTACCCGCGCCCTGCGGGTGCTGCTGCACGCCGGGATCAGCTCGTTGTTCCCGGCGATCAAAGCGAAGCCGGACAAGCATATTCGTGGCTTCGAGACCTGTATCGCGGCGTTGCAGCGACGCTGGGAGGCGCCGGCCGCGGGTTGTTCGGCCGACCCCGACGTGGTCGCGCTCTTCCGCGCGCTGGACGGTCAGGTCGCCTCCTTCCTGCAGTTGTGTGCCGACCGGTCCGGGACCATGTGGATCGAGCCGCTGGACTCCATCGCCGCCTACGCGCTGGCCGTGGTGCACGGTTCGGTACTGCGCTGGCTGGCCGACTGCAACGACGAGACCACCCTGGTCGTGCTCGACGATCTCGTGTCCTGCCTGGCGGCGAAGGCCGTCGACCGCTGATCCCGGTTCCCGCCGGGAGTGGTCCTGGACGGGTGACCAGATTCGTGGTTCAGTAAACAGGTGATCGATTCCACCGCGCTCGAGCGGCTCCAGACCGCCACCGCCGACCTGGACGGCCCCTTCGCTGTCATCGATCTCCCCGCCCTACGGGCCAACGCCGCCGACCTGGTCCGGCGCGCGCGCGGCGTGCCGATCCGGGTCGCCAGCAAATCCGTCCGCGTCCGTGCCGTCCTGGAAGAGGTCCTCGGCTCCGAGCTGACCGCCGCCGGCGGCTACCGCGGGATCATGGCCTACTCGCCGGCCGAAGCGCTCTGGCTGCACCAGCACGGCGCGCGGGACATCCTGCTCGGCTACCCGACCGTGCACCGGTCCGCGATCGCGAAAATCGGCGCCGACGAATCCGTCCGCGCCGCAGTCACTTTCATGGTCGACGACATCACGCAGCTCGATCTGCTGCGCACCGTGGCCGGGCCGGGCCCGCTGCGGGTCTGCCTCGACGTCGACGCCTCGCTGCGGCTCGGCCCGCTGCACCTCGGCGTCCGCCGCTCGCCGCTGCGCACCCCCGAACAGGCCGCCGAACTGGCCGGAGTCGCCGCCGGCCGGGGCTTCACGGTCGCCGGCGTCATGACCTACGAGGCCCAGATCGCGGGCCTGCCCGACACCAATCCCGCTGTGCGCCTGGTGAAGTCGATCTCCGGGGCGGAGATCGGCCGCCGGCGCGGCAAGGTGCTCGACGCGGTGCGCGAAGTGGTCGGCGACCTGGAACTGGTCAACAGCGGCGGCAGCGGATCGATCGAACTGAGCGTGTCCGACCCCGGCGTCACCGAGGTCACCGCCGGATCCGGACTGTACGTGCCGACCCTGTTCGACGGCTACCGGGGCTTCACGCCCCGGCCGGCCATGTTCTACGCGCTACCCGTGGTCCGCAAGCCCGCGCCCGGGATCGTCACCGCGTTCGCGGGCGGCTATCAGGCCTCGGGCCCGGCCGCCGCCAGCCGCTCACCGCTGCCGGTCTGGCCGGCCGGCCTGCGCCTGATCGGCACCGAGGGCGCCGGCGAGGTACAGACCCCACTGTCGGGTGCCGGCGGCCTGAAGATCGGCGACCGGGTGTGGATGCGGTACGCCAAGGCCGGTGAACTGTGCGAACGGTTCGACACCGTGCACCTGATCGACGCCGACGGCTCCCGGATCAGCGTCCCCACCTACCGCGGCGAAGGACAGTCCTTCGGCTGAGCCCGGCGGCTCACCAGGTGTCCGGCTCGTCGGCGCGTAACCGGTCGAGGGCCCGGGCGATCCAGCTGTCGAAACCGGTGGCGAGGTCGCCGGCGGACACCGGGCGCAGGGTCAGATGTTCGCCGTTGAGCTGCTGCAGGTAGCGGCCGTCACCGGTGACATCCACCCAGCGGGTCTCGAACCACGCGTCGGGGCGGGCGTGAATGTTTCCGGTATAGAGGGCGGCCTGGCCGGAGCCGTCGAACCGTCGTCGACCGAGCTGCTCGAAGCGTTGTGCGGCACGGGAATCCGGCGCGTCAGGCTGCAGGTCGGCGAGATGGAAGGTTTCCGTCCGGCCGCTGCCCGGTTTCGCCGCGGGCAGCACGTCGCCCAGCCGCCGGCCGAGTTGCTCGCTCGGGAACAACCGGCACCGGATCGCGCCGTGCACACCGTCGTCGGCGGCCTGGGTCAGCAGGACCGCATGGGACATGGTGCGAGCGCCCAGCATTCGATATTCCCGCGGCGAACCGTTGCCGAAAGTGGTCGAGCTGCCCACGATCTCGATGTGCACGTCCGAGGCGGTGACGGTATCCATGGCGAGCTGGATCAGCTCGGTCTGGTCGGCGTCGTAGCGGGCCCGCACCGCCGCACGGTGCGCGGCCGCGGCGTCCGCGGTGGCGAAGCGGCTGGTGTAGGCGATCGGGTAGGGAAAGCGATCGTTGGCGTCGCTGTACCAGAACGCCGCGAAATCGTCTGTTTCCCAGGACCATTCAGCCATTGCGGGGCTCAGGGTTCCGGCCGATGACACCGTCGGGCAGGGTGCGTGGCAGCGGCCCGAGCAGTTCGTCGGTGTTCTCCATGGTCCGCAGCCAATCCGGGATCTCGTGGGTCTTCTCGTCCTCTTCCTTCGACCCACGACCGGGCTGGCCCATGCCGGGCATGCCGGCCACACCGGGGGTACCGGCGGGGATCCGGCCCGGACCGCCGGGCGCGCTGCCCGTCGGGGAGCCGGGCGTGACCGACCCCGGGCCGCCGGGTGTGTTGGGGTTGCCCGGCATACCGGGTCCGCTCGGCATACCGGGTCCGCTCGGATCGCCCGGGCCGGAGGGGAATCCGGCCGTGGTGGTGTTCGCGGGACCACCCGGTGCCCCCGGGTCGGTTGGAGCGGGGCTGGTTCCGGTCGGCTGGGTGCCAGGGGTGTTCTGCGGGGTCTGCTGATCGGTGGGCTGCTGCTGCCCCGGAGTGGACGGCTGGTTCGGATCACCGGGCGTCGACGGCTGATTCGGGTCACCCGGGCCGGTCGGCAGGCCGGAGTTGGGGCCGCCCGGCGGCTGGCTCCCACCGGGGCCGCCCGGCGGATTCCAGGTGTTGATCGGATCGGTCGGGCTGTTCGGCACAGGTAGGACCGGAATGTTCTGGTCGACCTGCTGGAACGGGTCGACGTAGTACTTCTGCATATCCTCGCGGGCCTGACTCGCTGCGTCGTTGATCGCCTTCAACGACCGGGAGTTCCCCGGCCACGCGCTCGGATGCCAGAGCACAGCGAGACCGGTGGTCGAATTCTTCGGCTCGGGAACGGTTTTCATCTGGTTGATCCCGTCGACCGTCTGGTTGACGAGAGCCTGCAGATCCTCCAGCGAGGTGGACAGATCCAGCGCCTTCTGTGCGTAGTCCCCGATCGCCTTCCGCGACGCCTCGGCGGCCGCACCCTGCCAGGCCGCCGAACTGGACTGGCGCAGCCGGGCGACGAAGAAGTTCACGTTCTGCCACCAGTCGGTGGAGATCTGAAGGTACAGCTTGGCGGCATTGTGCGCGTCGGTGGTGTCGAGCGGGTTGAACGCACGGTAGATCGGCCAGTGGTCCCATTTGTCCGTGTGCTCAGGGTGCGGGTTGCGTTGCGGTTCTTTCGCGTCGGCCATTATCCGGACTGTCCCAGGGTCGGTACACGGGCGGGGATGTTATTGGGGCCGATCGGGCTGTCGGGCATGTTCGCCTTGATTCGGTTGTATTCGGCGGCGAACTCGGCGTCGGACTCGACGTACTTCTGCGCGATCGTGTGGTGGAGATCGCGGATGTCTTTGATGATCTGGTAATGCTGTTCCAGGATGTCCCAGACGTTGTTCGCGGTGTCGCGAGTCGGATCGGCGATCGCAGCCTTGCCCCGGAACCAGCTGACCACCGCCTTGGCTGAATCCAGGCCATCGGTTTTTTCGCCCAGGCCCCAATATGTCTGGTCCGAAATTCGTTTGGCGATTTGTTGCATCGACCGTATCTGATCCATGAATGCCTGGCAGTCGCGTTCGATGTAGGCGAACTCATCGGCGTTGACGGTCAGGTCTGAGCCGAAACTGACCGTCAGCGAGCCGTTCCGGGCCTCTTGAATCAGGTTCGCTAGCGGGCCCGGCTTCGGCGCAGGTGTGTCGTCTGTCGACATCGTGTGGAGCCTCCCCCTCTGGATGATCGGCCGTGCCGATGTCTGGCCTTTACGCGTTGGGTGGGAATGTTGCGATCAGATCTTGTGCGAGCTTCTTCGCAATATCGCAGGCTGGTGTCTTGGCTGTCAGATCGGCCGACGGTGGATTGTCGATCTGCAACTCCAAGCTGCCGCCCGTCATCTGCGCTTCCAGGAGGCAGTTCCCGTGGGTGTCCGTCTGGCCGGTCTGCTGGTAGGTCAGGGCCGGACGGCCGGCGATAGCGAACTCCTCGGACACAGTGAAATTGTGATTCGCATGAATCATCGCCAGCGTGACGTTGGTGGTGAGAATGCTGACGCTGTAGCCGTTGGATACCAGCCATCCGCAACCCCGCCAGTGGATCCCGCCGTTCCCATCCGAGTCGGCATTCCACGGCTGGTTCTTGAACCCCTCCTCGGCGATAACCGATGCGGGCAGCTTGCACGGATCGAACGCGGTCGGCGCATTCGCCGCCATCGACGCCGAAGTCGTCGTCGACACAGCCGCGCCCCCCGAACTCCCTCCATCGGTCCCGCACCCCGCCACAACCAGCGCCACCCCGACCCCGCCGGCCACCGCCGACACTGTCCGCTTCCAGCCCATCGCACATCCTCTCACCAGCCGGCCGCCCCACGGACCGGCTCGCCCCCGAACGGATATCCGGAAAAACAGTACCCCACCCCGAATCTCCGGTCTTGTCTCCGGAGCGCGGGCGCAGGCCGGTCGCACACCCGGTGCTGCCGGTCAGCGAGCTCTACTGCGCGCCCAGTTCCAGGTAGGCCGCGAGATCGGTGAGCTGCTCGGGTGTCTCGGGGAGATACGCGGTGAGCAGCGGTGAACCGACGATGACGGCGGTCCACATCGCCCGTGACACCGCGGTGCCGATCCAGTGCCGGGACAGCAGCGCCCCGATCCCGTGCGGTGCGTCGCTGGGGGAGGAGGTGGCCATGGAGATGAGCACCACCGCGGCTTCCCGGCCGGCGAATCGGTCCGGGGTGCCGACCATCACGTCCTCGATCCGGGCCCGGGACAACAGGGCTCGGATCCGCGCCTGCTGGGCGTGGTAGGGGGTGATGACCAGGATGTCGTGCGGGTGCAGTCGCCGGGTGAGCGCGCCCTGCCGCCACTGCAGGCCCAGCAGGCCGCGCACCTGGCGCACGATTTCGCGGGCTTCCTCGGCGGATTCGGTGCTGTTGCCGTGGTGTTCGACCGGCACCATCGCGACCCCGGCCGGCACTCCGTCCAGATCCCTTGCGAGCGTGACGGTTTCGTTGGAGCGCAGCCGGTTCCCGTAGCGCAGCCGTGATACCGGGCGGCACAGGGTGGGGTGCAGCCGCCAGGTGCGGTCCAGGAAGTAGCCGAATTCCGTTGGGAGCGTCGGGCTTTCGCCGAGCAGCCAACCCAGCGCCGAGCAGTGCACCGGTTCCGGGTGCAGGCCGGGTCCCGCGGGGCGGCCCGGGTCGAGCGGGACCGGGTCGCCCAGCAGCAACAGGTTCCGGGCCGAGCCGGCGACCGCGACGGTGTCGGCAAGCGGCAGCCGGCCCGCGTCGGCGATCACCAGCAGGTCCAGGGCACCCGGCGCCACGCACTCGGGGTCGGCGAAGGCCTCGGGCAGGCCGCCGATCACGCAGCCGTTCACCGCATTGTCCAGGAACCGGGGATACCGCTCGATGTCGATCGAGAGCCATTCCGCCGCAACGGTATTGGCATCCGACTTGGCCACCAGCTCGGGTAGTACCCCCGCCCGCACCACCTCGTCGAGGATGCGCTCGACCGCGGCGTGCGACTGCGCGACCACGCCGACCCGCCACCGGTTGCGGGTCACCAGCCGCTCGATCACCCGCCCGATCACATCGATCTTGCCGGTGCCCGACGGCCCCTGCACCGCCAGCCAGGAATCGTCGAGATCCAGCACCGCCGCCGTCACCGCGGCCGCGTGATCGCCGCACACCTCGGGCAGCGCACCGCCCGACAGCAGTCGCGGCGGACGCCGGGCCAACAGGTCGAAAGCGGCGTCGGCGGGCCGTTCCGGCAGGCTGACCAGCAGCCGGTGCGCCGTCTCCTCCAGCGCGGCGGAGATATGCTCGGTCGGCACCGGCGGTCCCGGCACGATCGCGATCGGCAGCTGCGGGTACGGCTCGCAGCCGGCCGGCAGCAGCTCGACCACGCGCACGGTGTCGGCGAAGTCCGCGTCCAGCGCCGACCCCAGGACGGTGGCGCGGGCGAAGCCGCGCCGCCCGGGGGTCGACCGCAGCCCGGGCACCGGGTGGTCGTACAGGGTCAGCACCGCGGTACCCGGCGGCGGCACGCTGCCGGTGCCGAGCCGGCCGGTCAGGGTCAGGTAGCGGCGCATCGGTCCCTCGCCGGTGCTGTGCCAGTCGGTGTCGACCGCACCCCGGTCGGCGGCCAGAACTCCTGCGGTATCGGACCATTCGGCCACCGGCCGGTGCAGCCGGTCGGTGTGCGCCCAGTGCAGCGGCAGGCGCTCGCGCCGGTGATAGCCCAGCACCGCCGCCGTGCGTGCCGCCGTCTCGGCCGCCGCGGGCGGGGTGCGGTCGTCGGCGGCGTACTCGCGCAGCGCCGCCTCCACCGCCGACGGAAGTTCGGTACCGGTGTCGGGCGGCGGCGGCGCGGCCTGGATTTCGTGCTCGACGGCGAACTCGTACAACCGATCTCGCAGGATCAGGGTATTGACGCAGTCCGACTCCAGGTCCGGCTCGGTGTTGCCGGCGGTCACCGGATCCGGCTCGCCGCCCAGCGCCACCACGAGATCGGCGGGGCCGGCGGACCGTTCGCCCATGACCAGCGCCGTGCACACGATGGGATGCAGGTCGATCAGGGCGCCGAGCAGGTCGGCGGTGATCTCGTCGCCGTTGTCGCAGCGCGAACACAATTGGGCGAGCAGCTGCCGGGCCGGGGTGTGGCAGTGGTAGATCCGCAGGTTCGGATACCGCCGCCGGCGGTCGGCCAGGTATTCGGGCAGGGCAGCCGGATCGTCGTCGATCTCGAAGGCGTGGAACAGGATCGGGGACTCGCCGCCGTCCTCGGGGACCGAGGCGGGCAGGACCGCGACCCCGATCGCGTCGACCCGGCCCGACGTCGCCGCGGTGGTGTCCACGGCCAGGAACACGTCGCCGGCGGTGGGCACCGGCAGCGCCGCCAGCGCCTCCGGCTCGGTGATCGCGTAGGCGGGTTGGCCGGTGCGTTCGCGCCGCAGCTGCAGTTCCGCTTGGCGCTGCACCAGTTTCAGCGTCCGGTCGGCGACCCCGGTCACCGCGGTCGTGGTGTGCGCGAGCCGGTCGATGGTGGTGATCCCGGCGTCGCGCAGCTGGGCGCGCAGCGCCGGGCGCAGGCCCGCGATCAGCAGCAGGTCGCGGCCGGTGGACAGCGCGGCCGTGCAGGTGGGGCAGTGGCCGCAGGCCAGGTAGCGGCGATCGCCCCACTGCACCGGGAGCAGCTCGTTCTGTTTCGCCTCCAGGATGGCGGCGAGGCGGCGCCGGCGAGCCGAGTAGACCGCCGCCGGTTCCGCCAGCTGATACACCTGGTCGACATCGTCGGAGTTCAGCACACGCAGTTCTGGTGATACCTGGAAACCGTTGCGTTGCATGGCATCCGCACAGGCAGCGAGTTCGGTCAGAGTGGCGACCAGCGAGTCGGTGGTCATCCGGCGCCGCAGTTCGTAGCGGGTCGGGCCCGCGGGTGTGCCGTCGAGCAGGCCGACCGCCGCCGGGTCCGAGACCGGTTCGCCGGCGTCGCCGGCCACCACGACGGTGTGTTCGGTGACCTCGGGTCCGGGCCGGCGGTCACCGAGCGGCGCGGTGCGGGTCAGCAGCACACCGGAGGAGACGAAGAAACCGTCGAAGAAGGTGGCGCCCACGATCACGTCCGCGCCCTCGCCGAGCGCGGCCAGCGTCCGCTCCTGCGCGTCGTGCAGCGCGGTCAGGGACCCGGACCCGGGCGGGTCCACCCGGACCACCCGGCCGGAACCGGTGTTGGCCAGGTCGATCGGCAGGTCGCCGTGCGGATCCGCGGTGACGGCCGGCGCGACCACGACCGCGGGCACCAGACCGAGTTCGGCGTCGAGGGCACGCAGCAGCGCGAACTCGCAGCGGGCGGCCGCCACCAGGTCCGCGGTGCAGCACACGACACGATCACCGAACAGATTCAATCGCGGCCCTCCTGTGTTTCGGACACGCCCCGTAGTTCCGGCCCCGCCTCCGTGCGCGCCGACGCCATCAGGGTAATCAGTCGCCGTGGCCGCACCGGGCCCGAGGGGCCCACCCGGGACGCGTGTCGGCCGGCCGGTCCCGCGGCCGGCGCGGGCGGCGCAGGGGCGTCACCGGCTGGACCCGGTGGGGCAGACGGGGATAGGTTCAGACGGGACTCGCGTGCGAAGGGGGCTTCGATGGTGGACGACGGCGGGGACGCGACGGATATCGACGCGGGTGGTGAGGTCGCCGCGGTATTGCAGGCCGTCGACGACGGCCGGCTGTGGATGAACGGGGTACTGGTCCGCGACGGGACACCCGAGCGCTGCGCGACCAGCTACGAGACACTGGCCGATCAGATCGACCAGCAGATCGACGTGCTGGCGGCGGCACTGAACGTGACCGGCTTCGGCGGTGTGGCCGCCGGAGGTTTCGCCTCCGGTGACGATCTGCGCCGCGGCTTCGCGAAGAAGGCCGGCGACGCCCTGCAACTGCTCAACGACTACAGCGTGGCGGCCCGCAAGCTGGCGTTCGCGCTGCGGCTCGCGGCCAAGGCCTACGCCCAGCACGACGACGAGATGGCGGGCGCGCTCGGCCGCGCCGGAAACGACGGCCCCCATGCATAGGATCAGCGGCGCGGACGCGGCCGACCCCGACTACGCCCCGGTGGCCGAGGAATTCGATCACCTCACCGCCGCCGACATCCATCGTGGTGTCGCGGCCCTGGACCCGCGCGAGATCACCGCCGGCGCGCAGGCCTGGCAGCAGGCCTCGGCCGGTCTGGCGGCCGCGGTTCAGCAGGCGCACAACGATATTCGCGGTGCGCTGGACGGCGGCTGGTGCGGGACCGCGGCGGACACCGCGGCGCAGGCGATCACCGACTTCGAACGCTGGGGCCGGCATCTGGCCGATGTGATGGGCGAGGTCTCGACCCGGCTGGGGCAGGCCAACGACGCGGCCGAGAATCTGCGGTCCGCGGTCGCCGAACCATCGTCCGCGCAGCCGGATCTCGACGGTGCGCTCCTGGATCCGAAACAGGCGGTGGCGAATACCGACGCGCAGAAGGTCAGCGACGATCAGCGCCAGGACCTGGTGCGGATCATGAACAGCGTCTATGTGGGTGCGTTCCTGGCCAGCGGGTCCGGGGTGCCGGCGTTCATCGACGGCCCGGACGATTCGGCGACCACCGCGCCGATCACCCGGATGGGATCGGCCGGGCCGCGGCATCCGGCGCCCGGGCAGCCGGTCACCGGTGGTCCGCCCGATGCCGGTGCGCCGGTGATCGCGGCGTCCGAAGCTCCGGGGCCCACGGCGGCGCCGGGCCCGCAGATTCCCAACGTCCCGAACGTCGCGCCCGGTGCGGCGACTCCCGATCTGCCGCAGCAGGGGACCGGTCTCGGCTCGGCGCCGGGCGGCGTCGCGCCTGCCGCGATGGCGCCTGGTGCGCCCGCGCCCGCCTCCGCCGCGACGGATCCCGCGGCGCTGCGGCGAGCCGATGCCCTCACCGAATCGCCTGTGTCGCAACCTGATACGCGCACCGGTACACCCGGCACCCGGGCCGTGCGGACCCGGGCCGCCGACGCCGCGAACTCCGACGACGCCCGGCGCAAGGACGCCCATCGCGACACCGACCAGGGCACGACCGACACCGTGACCGGGGTCGGCGCGGGCATGGTCGGCGGCCTGGCCGGCGGCGTCTTCGTGGCCGACGACGCTGCGCATCGCGCGTCCGGACCATCGGCCGCCCCCGTGCGCCGGGACCGTGCCGACGAGGACGAGTACGACTACGACTTCGATCCCGATTTCCCGGAGCCTCCGCACGATCTGATCGGCGAACTCACCCCGCCGGGCCCCGCGGTCCTGGGCGAATGGTCCGACGATGACTGAGGTTTCGGACGCGATGGTGCCGGATCTCGGGCACCGCGCTGCGGGCGACCGGTCGCGGCGAGCCCATACTCGTGGTGTCGTCGTGGTCGAGGGGTGGTCGGGGCGACTCGCGGGTGTGGTCCGCGCCTGATGAGGTGGACCCTGACACCGGACCGGTTCGCCCTGGCCTGGGAACGGATCGACGGTGACCGTATCCCCTACCCGCTCGCGGTCCGTCGCTCGGCCCGCGACAGTGCCGAGCGCGCCGCTCAGCTCCCGGCCCTGCTGGATTGGTGCGCAACCGAACTCGACGCGGACCTGACCGCGGCCCTGCGCGTGCTGACCCGCCCCGACATCCGAGTCGAGGTGTACGGCACCGCCGGCCCGCATCCGGTGCGGGTGCTGGGCGTGGCCGCAGGTGCGGTCACGGTCGTCGCCGCCCAGCAGCCCGGCCCGCGCGCCGACCGCGGCGCCGACGTCATACTTGTCACTGGCACGATGAAAACCCTTGCAGCTCGGATAGTTTCATTCCTCCCCGAGATGCCGCCCGGCTCCGGGCCGCGCCTGAGCGCGCCGGTAGACCAGGTCAAGGCCACCGACCGCCCCGCCGCCCCGCACCGAATGCCCACGGCTCCAGGCACTCCCGCCGGCCCCTTCGCCACCCCCGGCCCGGCGGCCGCGCCGAAGGCGCCGCACCGGCAGCCACCCGCGATCTCCCCCGCTCCCACGAGCCCCTTCGCCATCCCCGGCCCGGCACCCGCGCCCGGCCCACTCGGCGCCGCAGTCCCCGAAGAACCGTCCCCCGCTGCCGCCGTCCGCCGCCTCCTGTCCCGCCCCCGCGACGGCCTCGGGCAAATGGTGATCTCCGCCCGCCGCGACACCGGCGCGCTGCGCCCCCTGGCCGTCCTGTGCTGGATCGACGTCCGCGGCGACGGCCGCTACGCCGTCCACACCCGCACCGAGGTGGAGATCACCCCGGTCACCGCGGAAGCCTTCGCGGACCTGCTCCGCACCCCGCTCGCCGCCGCCGAGCGCATCACCGCCGACACGGTCCGCCTGCGGCCCACCGCCGGCTGGTGAGACTAATCACCCGCCACTGTTCGCGTCGGTCAACAGTTCCACCACCTCGCCGTCGGTGAGCTGATGAAAGTCCACGTACGCACCCCCGACGCCGCCCAGATCGGCAGGCGCGTACGGGCAGACGACCTCGTCGGCCACTTCCCGCAACCGGTCCAACGCCTCGCCGGACGCCACCGGTACCGCCACCACGATCCGGTCGGGCCGCTGGGCGCGGGCCACCGCGACCGCGGCCGCCGCGGTGGCGCCGGTGGCCATGCCGTCGTCGACCAGCACCACGGTCCGGCCGGTCAGCGGTAGCCGGGGCGGCAGCTCGCCGCGCAACTCGGTGCGGCGGGACAGTTCGGCGGTCTCCGCCCGCTCGACCCGCGCCAGCTCCTCGGGGGTGACGCGGGCCCGGCGCAGCACGTCGGAATTCAATACGCGCACACCGCCTTCGCCGATCGCACCCATCGCCAGCTCCGGCTGACCGGGGACGCCGAGCTTGCGGACCAGCAGAATGTCGAGATCGCCGCCGATCAACGCGCGCACCGCGGCGGCTACCGGGACACCGCCGCGCGGCAGTCCCAGTATCAGCGGGTCGATCCCGCGCAGGTGCAGCAGCAGCCCGCCCAGCGTGCGACCGGCCGCGAACCGATCGGGATAGTGCATCAGTGCCAGTTTAGGGCAGCCGGTCAGCGGGCGGCGATCTCGAATCGGCGTAGCGACAGGCTCGGATTCGCGGTCCGGACCCGGTCCAGCACGGCCGGATCGATCCGGGCGGTGGCGATTCCGGGCTGGTCACCGAGTTCGGAGAGCACCGCGCCGGCCGGGTCGATGATCATCGACGCGCCGACCGCGCGCGGGGTGGCGTGATCGGAAGCCGCGACGTACACGGTGTTCTCGATCGCGCGCGCCCGCAGCAGCGTCGTCCACTGGTCGACCTTGCCGGGACCCGGCATCCACTGGGCGGCGAGCGCGATCACCTGGGCACCGGCCGCGGCCAAGCGGCGGCTGCCCTCCGGGAAGCGCAGGTCGTAGCAGGTCTGCATGCCGAAGACGAGTCCGTCGACGGTGAACACCGCGGGCTCGGCGATCGGGCCGGGCGCGACGATGTCGGATTCCCGCATTCCGAAGGCGTCGTAGAGATGCACCTTGCGGTAGACGGCGGCGAACTCGGCGGTCGGCGCGGCGGCGACCAGCGTGTTGTAGACCCGCCCGGGCCCGGCATCGGGTGCCTCTTCGACCACGCCCGCCACCAGATGGACGCCGAACTCCGCCGCCATCCCGCGCAGCGCAGACACGAACGGCCCGGTCAGCGGTTCGGCCACCGCCACCATCCGCTCGTCGAGCCGCGACACCGCGAACATCGAGTACTCGGGCGCGACCACGACCCGGGCACCCAGCTCCGCCGCGGTCCGCACATGCTCGCGCAGCGCGGCCAGATTGGCGCTCACATCGGTGTGCGGATCGAACTGCACCACCGCCACCTCGACCGGACTCGGACCGGCGGGAACCGGCTGCGTGGCGGGCGCGGGAACCGTATCGAGCACCACGGTTCCGACGGGGCCGGACGGCGTCGCTACGGCGGAGGTCCAGCCGGTGTCCGCTATCGGAGGTTGCTCGGTCGGAACGCCCGATTCGGCGCCGGTGACCGGCGTCTCGGACTGCTGCTGCGGTTGCATACGTCTCACGGTATTGGGCCGATGGCCGAGTCGGCTACCTGCAGGCATTAAGCTGGTTGTCAATGAGCACCTCACCGGCCGACGACGCAGCCCTTGCCGATACGAGGGACGCATCGGGCCCGTCCTTCTCCGATCTCGGTATCGACGACCGCATCCTGACCGCGATCAAGGATGTCGGTTACGAATCCCCGTCGCCGATCCAGGCGGCCACCATCCCGCCGCTGCTGGACGGCCACGACGTAGTGGGTCTGGCCCAGACCGGTACCGGTAAGACCGCGGCCTTCGCGATCCCGGTGCTGATGGGTATCGAGCCCGGCCGGAGCAAGGCGCCGCAGGCACTGGTGCTGGCACCCACCCGTGAGCTGGCGATCCAGGTGGCCGAGGCGTTCGGCCGCTACTCCCAGCACCTGCCCGGCGTGCACGTGCTGCCGATCTACGGTGGCCAGAACTACGCGGTGCAGCTGTCCGGCCTGCGCCGGGGCGCGCAGGTGGTGGTCGGTACCCCCGGTCGCGTCATCGATCACCTCGAGCGCGGCACCCTGGACCTGACCCAGCTGCGCTACCTCGTCCTGGACGAGGCCGACGAGATGCTGAAGATGGGCTTCCAGGAGGACGTCGAGCGCATCCTGCGCGATACGCCCGCCGACAAGCAGGTGGCCCTGTTCTCGGCGACCATGCCGACCACGATCCGCCGGATCTCCAAGCAGTATCTGAAGGATCCGGTCGAGATCACGGTCAAGACCAAGACCACCACGAACACCAATATCGATCAGCGCTGGGTGCTGGTGTCGCATCAGCGCAAGCTGGACGCGCTGACCCGCATCCTCGAGGTGGAGCCGTTCGAGGCGATCATCATGTTCGTGCGGACCAAGCAGGCCACCGAGGAGCTGGCCGAGAAGCTGCGTGCGCGCGGCTATTCGGCGGCGGCGATCAACGGTGACATCGCGCAGAACCAGCGGGAGCGCACGATCGGCCAGCTGAAGGCCGGCACGCTCGACATCCTGGTCGCCACCGATGTGGCGGCGCGCGGTCTGGACGTGGACCGCATCTCGCACGTGGTGAACTACGACATCCCGCACGACACCGAGTCCTACGTGCACCGCATCGGCCGCACGGGCCGCGCCGGCCGTACGGGTACCGCGCTGCTGTTCGTGGCGCCGCGCGAGCGCCGGCTGCTGGACGCGATCGAGCGGGCCACCAAGCAGACCGTCACCGAGATGCGGCTGCCCAGTGTCGACGACGTCAACGCGCAGCGCGTGGTGAAGTTCGGCGACACCATCACCGAGAACCTGTCCTCGGACAGCCTGGGACTGTTCCGCAAGCTGATCGAGGACTACGAGGCCGAGCACAATATCCCGCTGGCCGATATCGCGGCGGCGCTGGCGGTCGGTTCGCACGACGGCAACAACTTCTTCCTCGAGCCCGATCCGGAGCCGGTGCGCCGGGAACGGCCGCGCCGGGAGGACGGTTACGACCGCCGCCGCGACGACGACCGGTACGAGCGCCGCGACGACTACGACCGGGGTCCGGCCCGTTCGCGGCACCGCGACACCGACGCCGACATGGCGACCTATCGGATCGCGGTGGGCAAGCGGCATCGGGTGGTCCCGGGCGCGATCGTGGGTGCGATCGCGAACGAGGGCGGCCTGCAGCGCAGTGACTTCGGCCATATCAGCATCCGGCCCGACTACAGCCTGGTCGAGCTGCCGGCGGATCTGCCGCCGGAGACGCTGGACGCCCTGCGGCGGACCCGGATCAGCGGTCAGCTGATCCAGTTGCAGCTGGATCAGGGCCCGCCGGCGCATCGCAGCATGAGCCGGGCGCCGCGGCGCGAGTTCGCCAAGCGACCGGCGCACCGCAAGCCGCGTACGTAGCGGTTTCATCGAGGACGGGAGCACGTCGGCCGGTTACGGCCGACGGCTCCCGTCTCCGTATGTGGGGGCCGATGGGCGTCGCGGGGGCGCGGGCGGCGGGTGTAACCACCGCCGATCGTCCTGCGATGAAACCCTCGACGCGCCGGACAGCGATTCGTCCCGTCCGGGTAATAAGTGCGAACCGCAGGCGTTATAACCGGCGGTCGGTTTGTTTTTTGGCGTTAAAGTTGATTGATGGTGTCCTGAACAACGCCACATCGAAACTTCCTGCCCGGCTGGTGTGGTCTGAGAAGTCTGACCGAATTGTTACGAGCGTGTGCTTTTCAAGCGGGTATGCTCACAATTTGCTGACAACGTTGTCGCTTACACATTTCAGACGCGGTAGGGCCGACGTCCAGGAGCGATGTCTGCCCGCCCTTGATGGCTAAGGATGTTCATGCACAGTCGTAACAACTGCCTCGCCGTCGTTACCCCGGTCTCGAACCACGATCTCCCTGCTGCACCCGTTTTGGAGTAGATCTACGCCCTTTCGGGGCCTGTGTGCCGTGTGTACGCACTGACATCAGGTGGGAAAACGCGCGGACTTCTACGTCTGTCGCGGGTCTGGAGCAAGGGAGAGGGCTACAGCCATGGATTCTTTCGGTCGCAACATCGACGAGCGTGATCTGATTCCGCTATCCGCCGCGCAATACGGCATGTGGTTCGCCGACAGCGCGCACAGCGGATCGGCGACCAATATCGCGCAGTATGTCGAAATTGCCGGTCCACTCGACGTCGTCGCGTTCAGTAAAGCGGTCCGCGAGGCGGCCGAAGAAACAGAGTCCATGCAGGTCCGCATCGTCGAACACGACGGGCGGCCCTATCAGGTGGTCGACCGCAGCATCAGCTTCAACGAGTTGGTCCTGGATCTCAGCGGCGAGCCCGATCCGCTCGCCGCGGCCCGGGAATGGATGCACAACGACTACACCCGGCCGGTCGACATCAACCAGCATCAGCTCGCCACCACGCGGCTGATCCGGATCGGCACCGATCTGCACCTGTGGTACGCGCGCGCCCACCACCTGGTCATCGACGGCTACGGCGCCTTCAACCTGCTCAGCCGCGTCGCCGAGCACTACACCGCCATGCTGCAGGGCCGGCCCGTGGCGCGACTGGTCGCCGCCGACCTGCGCGAGGTGGCCGAAGAGGAGCAGGCCTATCGGTCGAGTTCCCGCTTCGTCGCCGACCGGGAATTCTGGCTGGACAAGGTCGCGGGTCTGCCCACTCCGATCGGCCTCTCCGGCCGGTCCGCGCGACCCGGGAGCAAGGACCGGGTCGCGACGCGGGAATTCCCGGCCGAACTGCGCGCGCTGCTCGACGGCCGGTCCGCCGAACTCGATGCCTCCGCCGCACAGGTGGTGGTGGCGGCATTCGCGGCATTCTTCACCCGGATGACCGGCACCGAGGACGTGGTGTTGTCGGTACCCGTCAGTGCCCGCGTGACGATGAAATTGCGCAATGCTTCGGCGATGCTCGCGAATATGGTCCCGATTCGATTCGGGGTGGACGCGGACACCACGGTCGAGGAATTGGTCCGATCCTCGCGCGCCGAACTCGTCTCGGCACTTCGGCATCAGCGCTACCGGTTCGAGGATCTGCGCCGGGAATCGTCGGCGATCGACCCGGCCGCGAATTCGTTCGGCCCGGTGATCAATATCGTCTTCTTCGACAGTGATATCCGATTGGGTGAAGCGGTCGGCAGCTATCGCGCGCTCACCTCCGGTGTGCTCGACGATCTTCAGCTCAACCTCTATCGATCCGGACCGGACGCACCGATCCTGCTGGAATTGCACGGCAACGAGAATCTGTACGAACAGGGCGAAATCGACGCGCACGCGGACGGATTCGTCGAATTCCTGCACCGCTTTCTCGTCACCCCCGGCGAAGCGAAGGTGCGGGATCTGCGCCTGATCGCCGCGGCCGAGGAGGAGCTCGTACTCGGCCCGCTGGCCGGCGAAGACGGCCTGACACCGCAGGGCACCCTCGTCGATGCCCTGGCGCGCCAGGCGAAGTCGTCGCCGCACGTGGTCGCGATCGCCGACGGCACCACCACGATCACCTACCGCGAACTCGACAAGGCCTCGACCCGGCTGGCCCGGCAGCTGATCGCGCGGGGTGCGGGACCCGGTGTGCTGGTGGCGATAGCGCTGCCGCGGGGCATCGAGCTGATCACCGCCATGCTCGCGGTGCTGAAGTCCGGCGCCGGATATCTGCCGCTGGACGTGACCCATCCGGCCGAACGACTGGAATACATTCTGGGCCAAGCCGATCCGGTGGCGGTGCTGACCGATGCCGAGACCCGCGACCGGGTTCCGGCCGACCCCGCGCGCCGGCTGGTCGTCGACTCGGCCGCGCTGCGCGGCAGCGAGCCGGTCGAGCCGATCACCGACGCCGACCGCCGCGCGCCCCTGCACCCGGACGACACCGCCTACGTCATCTTCACCTCCGGTTCGACCGGACGGCCCAAGGGCGTGGTGATCAGTCACCGCGCGGTGGTCACCTATCTGGCCAACGCGAACCAGACCTTCGGGATCCGGCCCGGCGACGTGTGGACCTTCCTGCACTCGATGGCCTTCGACTATTCGATCTGGGAGATCTTCGGCCCCTTGGTCAGCGGCGGCCGGATCGTCGTGGTCGACGCCATGACCGCCCGCGCCCCCGCCGATCTGGTGCGGCTGGTCGCGCGTGAGCAAGTGACCGTGCTCAGCCACACACCGTCGGCGTTCTATCAGTTCGCCGCCGCCCAGCACCGCCGACTGCGGTCGGGCGACGAGGTGGGCGACCTCGCGCTGCGGCTGGTGGTGCTGTCGGGTGAGGGCCTGGAGCCGGCAGCCCTGGCACCCTGGTACACCGACCATCCCGAGGTGCCGGTGCTGGTCAACAGCTACGGCATCACCGAGACCACGGTGTTCGTCACGCACACCGAGCTCGGCCCGGCGGACGCGGCGCCGGGGGCGCCGAGCATCATCGGAGCGGCCCTGCCCGGTCTGCGCACCTACGTCCTGGACCGCCGGCTGCGGCCGGTGCCGATCGGCGCGTGGGGCGAGATCTACGTGTCCGGAACCCAATTGGCCCGCGGCTACCTGGGGCGCCCGGATCTGACCACGGCCCGGTTCGTGGCCGACCCGTACGGGGTGCCGGGCGGCCGCCTGTACCGCACCGGTGACGTCGCCCGGCGCCGGCACGACGGCGGGCTGGAGTATCGCGGCCGCGCCGACCAGCAGGTCCAATTGCGTGGCTTCCGAGTCGAATTGGACGAGATCCGGGCGGGACTGCTGTCGCATCCGGCGGTGGCGGCCGCCGCGGTGGTGGTGCACGCGCCGGGCACCGAGTCCGCCCGGCTCGACGGATACGTGGTACCGGTGGACGGCGCCGTCTGCGATACCGCCGCGATCCTCGCCCAGGCCGGCACCGTACTGCCGGAGTACATGATCCCCACGACTTTGACTGTGCTGCAGGAACTTCCGCTCACCGTCAACGGCAAGCTCGATACCCGCGCGCTGCCCGAACCCGCCCCGATCGTGGCGGCGGAGTACGTGGCGCCGAGCACCGAGACCGAACGGATCGTCGCGGCGGTCTTCGCGGACCTGCTCGGCGTCGAGCGGGTCGGCGCCGCGGACAGCTTCTTCGAGTCCGGCGGCAACTCGCTGACCGCCGCGAGCGCCGTCGTGCGGATCGCCGAGGCCGCGGAATGCGAACTGTCCGTGCGTGATCTGTTCGCCCATCCCACGGTGGCGGAACTGGCCGAGTGTGTCGGCCGGGCCCGGCGCCGGGTGCGCCCGCCGCTGACCGCCGAGCCCCGGCACGGTGCCGTCCCGCTCGCGCCCGCGCAGAACCGGATCTGGCTGCTGAACCGCGCGGATCCCGACTCCGCGGCCTACAACATTCCACTGGTCCTGCGGCTGAGCGGCACCCTGGACGTGGCCGATCTGCGGGCCGCGCTGGGCGACGTGCTCGAACGCCACGAGGCGCTGCGCACCCGGTATCCCGCGGTCGACGGCCACGGCACCCAGGACATCCTGTCCGCCGAAGCGGTGCTGGCCCAGTTCCCGCTGATTCCCGAGCCGGTCGAGCCGGCCCAATTGGCCGACCGGATCCGGGAATTGATCCTGCCGGGCTTCGATCTCGTGGTGCGGGCGCCGATCCGGGCGGAACTGCTGTCGACCGGCCATCCGCTCGAGCACGTGCTGGTGTTGGTGCTGCACCACATCTGCTGTGACGGTGCGTCGTTGCGCCCGCTGGCCGCCGACTTCGCGATCGCCTACGCCGCCCGGACCGAGAACACCGCACCGGCCTGGGCGCCGCTGCGGGTGCAGTACGCCGACTACGCCGTCTGGCACCGCCGGCTGCTCGGCGCCGACGACGATCCCGACGCCCTGCTCGGCAGCGAGTTGCGCTATTGGACAGCGCAATTGGCCGGCGCGCCGGAGGTGCTCGAGCTGCCCACGGACCGGCCGCGCCCGGCCCGGGCCTCGCTGCGCGGCGGCATCGTCGACACCGTGATCCCGGCTCCCGTCTACGCGGCGGTCGAAAACCTCGCGCGGGCCGCCGATGTCACCGCGTTCATGGTCGTGCACGCGGCCGTGGCCCTGCTGCTGGCCCGGATGTCCGACAGTGCCGACATCGTCGTGGGCGCGCCGGTGGCCGGTCGCGGCGAACGCGATCTCGAACCGCTGGTCGGCATGTTCGTCAACACGGTCGCGCTGCGCACACCGGTATCGACGGAGGACACCTTCAGCGCCCTGCTGGAACGGGTCAAGGACGTCGATCTCGACGCTTTCGCGCACGGTGACGTCCCCTTCGATCGGGTCGTGGACGAGCTGCACCTGCACCGTTCGCTGGCGCACGCCCCGCTGTGCCAGGTGTACCTGGCCTTCGACAACACCGACCTGCCGCGCCTGGAACTGCCGGGCATGACCGCCGAGGTGGTCGATCCGGGCCCGGAACCGGCCAAGGTCGACCTGGTGATCAGTGTGGCCGGCAACACCGCCCCCGGCGGCAATGTGGCGCTGCGGATCAACTTCGCCACCGATCTGTTCGAGCAGTCCACCGCCGAGGCGCTCGCCGCCCGGCTGAACCGGATCCTGGCCGCCGTGGTGGCGGACCCGGACGTGCGGGTCGGCCAGGTGCCGCTGCTGTCGGAGCTCGAACGGGCCGAACTGCTGCCGCGCCGGGGTGCCCCGGCGGTACCCGGAATTCCGTTGTGGGAGTTGCTTGCCCGCGGTGCCGAGATCTCGCCCTACGCGGCGGCTGTGGTGTGCGGCGACCGCCGCATCGGCTACGACGAACTGGACGAGCTGTCCGACCGCTTCGCACGCCGGCTGCTCGCCGCCGGCGCCGGTCCCGGCGACGTGGTGGCCATGGTGCTGCCGCGCTCGGTCGATTTCGTGCGCTGCGTGTGGGCGGTCGCCAAGTCGGGCGCGAGCCTGGTGCTGGTCGATCCGCGCAATCCGCGCGACCGGGTGCGTGCCATGCTCGACGACTGCGGACCGCGAGTCGTGTTGGCGCTCACCGACACCGAGGAACTCGTGCCGGAGGGCGACTGGTTGCGCCTGGTGGTCGACGACCCGGCGGTCCGCACCGAGATCGCGGGCTACCCGGCGACACCGGTGACCGACGCCGAGCGCGGCCGGGCGGTGCGCGCCGAGGACGTGGCCTACGTCATCTACACCTCCGGGACCACCGGTGTGCCCAAGGGCGTGGCCGTCACCAACAGCGGTCTTGCGAATTTCGCTGCCGAACAACAGGATCGGTATCGGGTGACGCCGACTGCGAAGGTATTGCTCGGTGCCGGACCGGGTTTCGACGCCGTCCTGCTGGAGCTGCTCATGGCGCACCCAGGCGGTGCCACGCTGGTGGTCGCGCCGCAACAGGTGTACGCGGGTACCGAACTCGCCGATCTGATTCGGCGGCACGGGGTTTCGCACGCCTTCCTCACCCCAACGGTGATGGCGTCGATGTCGCCGTACGGGCTCGGCTGCCTGCGAGTACTCGTCGCCGGCGGTGAGGCCCTCACCGCCGACCTGGCCGCGGCGTGGGCGCCGGGCCGGCGGCTGCACAACGGGTACGGGCCCACCGAGACCACGATCATGGTCGCGATCAGCGACGCGCTCGCGGCGGCCGGGCCGGTCACCATCGGCGGCCCGATCCGCGGCGTCGCGGCACTCGTACTCGACCATCGACTACGGCCGGTACCCACCGGCGTGGCCGGCGAACTCTACATCTGCGGTGTGCAATTGGCGCGCGGCTACGTCGGGCGTCCGGTCACCACGGCGGCCAGTTTCGTCGCCAACCCGTACGTCGCGGGCGCCCGCATGTACCGCACCGGTGACCTGGTGCGCTGGACCGCGGACCACGAGCTGTACTACTTGGGCCGCGCCGACAACCAGGTCAAGATCCGCGGTCAGCGCACCGAACTGGGCGAGATCGAGGCCGTCCTGGCGCGGGATCCGGCCGTGACCCACGCGGTCGTGACGGTCGCCGACGGCGGCACCGGCGCGGGCCGCCTGGTCGGATATCTGGTCGGCGGGGCGGACGTGGACGCCGAGGCGGTGCGCGCGCAGGCCCGCCGCCTGCTGCCCGCGCACATGGTGCCGGACGTCTGCCTGGTCCTGGACCGGTTGCCGCTCACCGCGAGCGGCAAGCTCGACCGGGCCCGCCTGCCCGAGCCGGTGTTCACCCGCACCGCCGGCGACATCGCGCCGCGCACCGCGAACGAGCGGGTCGTGGCCGAGATCTACGGCGAGGTGCTCGGTGCCACCGACGTGAGCGCGCTGGACAACTTCTTCGACCTGGGCGGTAATTCGCTGACCGCCACGAAGGTGGCGGCTCGGCTGTCGAGCGCCTTCGGCATCGACGTCCCGGTACGCGTGCTGTTCGACGCCCCGACCGTGGATGCGCTGGCGCGCCACCTGGATTCGGTGCCGATCGACACCAGCGGCACCCGCGGCAGCCGCCTCCCGCTGGGCCCGGCCCAGCGCCCGGAGCGGATCCCGCTGTCGCCGGCCCAGGCCCGCATGTGGTTCCTGAACCAGTTCGACACCGGCTCGGCCGTGTACAACGTGCCCGTGGTGGTCCGGCTGTCCGGACCGCTGGACATCGACGCCATGCGCGCCGCGTTGGCGGACGTCGTGCTCCGGCACGAGACCCTGCGCACCCGCTACCCCGACAGCGATACCGGCCCGTTCCAGCAGATCCTCGCCGCCGAAGACTGTGCACCCGAGCTGATTCCGGAGATGGTCGCGGCGGAACTGTTGCAGGCCAGAATCGATGCCGAGGCCGCCGCCGGCTTCGACGTCCGGACCGAGGTGCCGTTCCGGGTCACGTTGCTGCGCACCGCCTCCGACGAGCACACTCTGCTCCTGGTGGTGCACCACATCGCCATCGACGGCTCGTCGCTGGCGCCGCTGGCCGCCGATCTGGGCGCCGCCTACGACGCCCGGCACCGGGGCACGGCCCCGGCGTGGACACCACTGCCGGTGCAGTACGCCGACTATGCCCTGTGGCAGCACGGATTCCTGGGCACCGACGACGATCCCGACAGCGTGAGCGCCGATCAGATCCGGTACTGGCTGGCCGCCTTGGCCGAGCTGCCCGAGGTGCTCGATCTGCCGGCGGACCGCCCGCGCCCGGCCCAGCAGTCGCTGCGCGGTGCGATGCTGTCGGCGACCCTGCCCGCCGATCTGCACCAGGATCTGGTGAGTTTCGCGCGCAGCCGCGGCACGACGGTGTTCATGGTGACCCATGCCGCGTTCGCGGTGCTGCTGGCCCGGCTGTCCGGCACCGACGACATCGCGATCGGCACCCCGATCGCGGGCCGCGGCGAACCGGACCTCGACCCACTGATCGGGATGTTCGTCAACACCCTGGTACTGCGGGTGCGGGTCGACGGGCAGGCGCCGTTCACCGAGATCCTGGACCGCACTCGCACCTGCGACCTGGGTGCCTTCGACAACGCCGATATTCCGTTCGAACGCCTGGTGGAGGTGGTGAATCCGCCGCGCAGCACCGCGCACGCGCCCCTCACCCAGATCGGTTTCTCGTTCCAGAACATCGAGGTGCCCAGTGTCGAGCTGGCCGGCCTGCGGGCCGCGGCCGAGCTGGTGGATCCCGGTGTCGCCAAATACGATCTGCACCTCAACCTGGTCGACAGCCTCGGGCCCGACGGCCTGCCCGGCCCGATTCGGGTCGAATTCGGTTATGCGACAGACCTGTTCGACGAGACCACGGTCCGGTCGTTCTTCGAGCGGTTCGCGCGGGTGCTGCGCGGGGCGATCGCGGAACCGGGCCGCCCGGTCGGCGATCTGGCGCTGCTCGGTGGGCAGGAGCGCGCCGACCTGGAACGGTGGGAACACGGACCGGTGCCGTCCGCGGCCGGCTCGACGCTGCCGGACCTGTTCGCCGCCCAGGCGGCGGCCACCCCGGATCACGTCGCGGTGATCGACGCCGACAGCGGTGTCCGGCGCAGCTATCGCGAGTTCGCCGACGAGGTGAACGCGCTGGCCCGGGTGCTGATCGGGCGCGGTGTCGGCCCGGGTGACGTGGTCGCGGTGGCGATGCGGCGGTCGGTCGACCTGCTGCGCACCCTGTACGCGATCCACGCGGCCGGCGCCGCGTATCTGCCGCTGGACCCGGATCATCCGGCCGACCGGCTGCGCACGGTGCTCGACGCCGCGCGCCCGGCCGCCGTGCTGACCCGCGCCGGTGACACCGTCGAGTTGCCCGCCGACGTAACCGCCTGGGAGCTGGGCGAACCGGTGACCGCGGGCACGAGCACCGCGCCCGTCACCGACGCCGAGCGGTCGCGCCCGCTGCGGCCCGCGGACCTGGCGTACATCATCTTCACCTCCGGTTCGACCGGCGTGCCCAAGGGCGTGGCCCTGCCGCACGCGGCGGTGGCGAACCAGATGTGCTGGATGCGTATGCATTACCGCCTCGGCTCCGCCGACACGCTGCTGCTGCGCACCCCGGTCACCTTCGACCTGTCGGTGTGGGAGTTGTTCTCCGCGTTGGTGTCCGGCGCGTCCCTGGTGGTCGCCGGGCGTGACGATCACGTCGACCAGAGCGCGATCGCGCGGCTGTGCGCCCGGTACCGCGTGACCGTGGCCGACTTCGTGCCGTCGCTGCTGTCCGTCTTCGCCGATGTGGTTGCGGCCCAACCGGATACCTACGACCTGAGCGCGCTGCGTCAGGTGCTGTGCATCGGTGAGGCACTAGACCGCGGCACCGTGGCGCGGTTGCGCGAGATCAGCGGCGCCCGGGTCGACAACCTGTACGGCCCCACCGAGGCGGCGGTCAGCGTCACCGCCGGCGAGATCGACGCCCTCGACACCCCGATCGTCCCGATCGGCGCGCCCGAGGCCGGCGTCACCGTGCACGTCCTCGACGAGCGGCTGCGGCCGGTGCCCCCGGGCGTGACCGGCGAGCTGTACCTGGGCGGAATTCAGCTGGCCCGAGGCTATCTCGGCCGCCCCGGACTGACCGCGGAGCGTTTCGTCGCAAACCCGTTCGGGTCCGCGCACAGCACGGCTCGAGCCCGCAGTGTTCCAGAGTCCGCTCTCCGGAGTGACCGGCTCTACCGCACCGGCGACCTCGTCTGCTGGACCGCCGACGGCCGGCTGCGGTACCTGCGCCGCAGCGACTTCCAGGTCAAGATCCGCGGCCTGCGCGTCGAACTCGGCGAGATCGAGGCGGCACTGCTCGCCCACGAGCACATCAGCACCGCGGTCGCGCGGGTGCGGGCGGTGGCGGGGGAGCAGATCCTCACCGCCTACATCGTGGGCGACGACGACGCCCTCGACAGCCGCGCCGTGCGGTCCTTCCTGCTCGAGCGGCTACCCGCGTATATGGTTCCCGCGCAGGTGATCCGGATCCCGGCGATGCCGCTCACCACCAACGGCAAGATCGACTATCGGGCCTTGCCGGCGCCGGATCCCACCGCCGCCGCCACCGACTACCGGGCACCCAGCGGGATCACCGAGCAGACGATCGCCGAGGTGATCGGCGAACTGGTCGGGCACCCGGCCGTCGGCGCCGACGACAACTTCTTCGAACTGGGCGGGAACTCGCTGCTCGCCACCCGGGCCCTGGCCCGTGTCGGTGACGTGCTCGGCGTGTCGATCCCGGTGCGCGCCATCTTCGAAGCACCCACGGTGGCCGAACTGGCCGGCTGGGTCGAGCGCCTGCGCACCGACGCGGCCGGTCTGCCCGCCCTGGTGGCCGGTCCGCGACCCGAACGAATTCCGTTGTCGCACGCCCAGCATCGGATGTGGCTGCTCAACCGGATCGAATCCGACACGGCCACCTACGTGGTGCCGCTCGCGGTCCGGCTCGACGGCGAGCTCGACACCGCCGCACTGGCATCCGCGCTGGGCGACGTGCTGGACCGGCACGAGATCCTGCGCACCACCTACCCCGCGATCGACGGCGTTCCGGCGCAGGTGATCCTGCCCGCCGCCGACGTCGTGGCGAGCTGTGACCTGCGGCTGCGCACGACCACCGAAGCGGACCTGCCGGCGGAACTGACCGCCTTCTTCGGCACGGGATTCGATGTGGTCCAGGCCCCGCCGCTGCGCATCGCCCTGTTCCGGTTGTCGGACACCACGCACGTGCTCGCGTTGGCGGTGCACCACATCAGCTGCGACGGCTTCTCGGTGGCACCGCTGACCGCCGATATCCTCACCGCCTACGCGGCGCGCCGCGCCGACCGGATCCCGGACTGGGCGCCGCTGCCGGTGCAGTACGCGGATTACGCCCTGTGGCAACGGGATCTGCTCGGATCACCGGACGACCCGGAGTCGCTGTCCGGCCGCGACATCGCCTACTGGCACAGCCAGCTGGCCGGGATCCCGGAACTGCTGGATCTGCCTGCCGATCGTCCCCGCCCGCTCGTGCAGTCGCATCACGGCGCGACCGTCTCGCTGGCCGTTCCGGCCGAGGTGGCGGCGGGGCTCGAGACGCTGGCCCGCCGCAGCGGGGTGACCACTTTCATGGTCGTGCACACCGCGCTCGCGGTGCTGTTGGCCCGGCTGTCCGGCGGCGACGACATCACCATCGGTGTGCCGCACGCCGGACGCGGCGACCGCACCCTGGACCGGCTGGTCGGCATGTTCGTCAACACGCTGGTGCTGCGCACGCGGGTGCGGCCCGACCAGCGGTTCGCCGACCTGCTGGATCTGAACCGCCGCACCGACATCGAAGCCTTCGACCACGCCGCCGTCCCGTTCGAGCAGCTGGTGGAGATGCTCGATCCGGTTCGGTCGACGGCACATTCGCCGCTGTTCCAGGTGATGCTCGCCTACCAGAACATGGAACGCGCGCGCCTCGAACTGCCCGGTCTCGCGGTGACCGCGCTGGACGTCGGCGCCGATGCCGCGATCGCGGATCTGCTGCTGATGGTGACCGAGGAGCGCGGTCCCCGCAACGAGCCCACCGGTCTGGGCCTGCGGCTGACCTATGCCACCGATCTGTTCGAGGCGGACACGGCGCATCGGCTGCTCTGCCGGTTCGTCCGGGTGCTGGCCGCGGCCGTGGCCGACCCGGACGTCGTGGTGGGCGACATCGATCTGGTCGACACCGGGTTGAACCGGGTGTCCGACGTGGTGCTTCCGCCGGCCCGGACCCTCCTCGAGGCCTTCGACGAGCAGGTGGCCCGCACCCCCGACGCCGTGGCCGTGCGGGTACCCGGTGGGCGTGCGCTGACCTACCGGGAGTTCGATGCCGAGGTGAACCGGCTCGCGCGGTACCTGATCGCCTGCGGCGCCGGGCCGGAAACCACTGTGGCCGTGGCGATTCGCCGCTCGCTCGAGTCGGTGGTGGCCATCTATGCCGTGGTGCGGGCCGGCGCGGCGTTCGTGCCGATCGATCCCGACCACCCCGCCGCCCGCATCGCCCATGTGACCGCTGCGGCCCGGCCGCTGCTGATCGTCACCACCTCCGGCGCCGAGAGCGCGCTGCCCGGTGAGATCGAGCGGGTCCGGCTCGACGGCCTGGACCTCTCGGCGCTGTCCGGCGAGCCGATCGGGGCCGCGGAACGGCGAATGCCGTTGCGGCCGGACAATATCGTGTACGTGCTGTTCACCTCCGGGTCGACCGGCGCGCCGAAGGGCGTGGCACTGACGCACGCCGCGACCGACCACCAACTCACCTGGGCCCAGGGCGAATACCCGCACGACGCCTCGGATGTGGTGCTGCACAAGACGCCGACCACCTTCGACATCGCGGTGTGGGAACTGTTCTGGCCGTTGCGCGCCGGCGCGCAGATCCTGGTCGCCGCCCCCGACGGCCACCGGGACCCGGGCTACCTGGCCGCGATCCTGGCCGCCGAGCCCGTCACTACCGTGCACTTCGTGCCCTCGATGCTGGAGGTGCTGCTCGAACAGTCCGGCGCCGCAGCCCTTTCCCGGGTGCGCCACGTGTTCCCGGCCGGTGAGGCGCTGTCGCGGCGCACCGCGGACCGAGCGCTGCGGTTGTTCCCGAACGCGGCGGTGGTCAACTGGTACGGCCCGGCCGAAGCTGAGGTGGTCACCGCCTACCGGTGCGATGCCGCCGATTCCGATGTGGGCGTGACAGTTCCGATCGGTGAGCCGGTGACGGGTATGGCGGCGTGGGTGCTGAACTCGCGGCTGCGACCGGTGCCGGCCGGGGTGGTCGGCGAGCTCTACGTCTCTGGTGCGCAGCTGGCCCGCGGCTATCACGGCCGCCAAGACCTGACCGCCACGACATTCCTCGCGAACCCCTTCGGCCGTCCGGGTGAACGGCTCTACCGCACCGGCGATCTGGCCCGGTGGACCAGGTCCGGGCAGCTGGAGTTCGTGGGCCGCAGTGACTTCCAGGTGAAGTTCCACGGCCAGCGGGTCGAGCCCGGCGATATCGAGGCCGCGCTGCACACGATCGACTCGGTCGCGCGAGCGGTCGCCGTCGTCACCTCGGACCGGATCTGGGCCTATGTGACCCCGGCCCCCGGCGCCGCACCGGACGGGCGCGAACTCCGCCGCGAACTGACCCGCCTGCTGCCCGCCTACCTGGTGCCCGGCGCGGTGCGGGTGCTGGAATCGTTGCCGCTCAACGCGAACGGAAAGCTGGACCGCGCCGCGCTGCCCGCCCCGGTGGCCGACGACGCCCAGGAGTACGTCGCGCCGCGCACCGACACCGAGGCTGTGCTGGCCAAGGTGGTCGCCGAGGTCGTCGGTGTGGACCGGGTCAGCACGGCCGCGGATCTGTTCGAAATCGGCGTGACCTCGCTGTCGGCCGCGCAGATCGCCGCCCGCGCCGAGTCCGGGCTGCGGGTCCAGGTCGGCATCCGGGATCTGTTCGAGGCCCGCACGGTCGCCGCGCTGGCCGAGCGCGTCGCGGAGCGGGAGCGGTACACCAGCGTCCCGCTGGTTCGCCGCACCGGGCACGCGCCGGTGCCGTTGGCCGCCGCACAGCGCCGGATGTGGATTCTCGACCAGCTCGATCCGGCCTCGGGCGCCTACAACATCTGCTTCGCCGCGCGCCTGACCGGCCCGCTGGACGTGGACGCGCTGCGTGCCGCCTACGGCGACGTGGTGGCCCGGCACGAACCGCTGCGGACGGTGTATCCGGCGATCGACGGGCAGCCGCGCCAGGTGCTGCGGCCCGCGTCGGAGAGCTCGATGCTGATCGAGGACGAGGTCGATCCCGCGCACCTGGCCGAGCACATGCGGGCCGCCGCGACCGCGGGTTTCGATGTGGCACAGGCTGGTCCGGTCCGGACCTGGCTGTACCACACCGGTCCGGACGAGCACGTGCTGCTGGTGGTGGTCCACCACATCGCCGCCGACGGCGCGTCCATGCCGCCACTGGCCCGAGACGTGTTCACCGCCTATCGATCTCGCCTCGGTGGCTTCGCGCCGCAGTGGCAGCCGCTGCCGGTCACATACGCCGACTACGCGGTGTGGCAGCACGAGCTGCTCGGTGCCGAGGACGACCCGGCGTCGCTGGCGGGCCGCCAGATCGCCTACTGGCAGCGGGCACTCGCCGACGCCCCCGAACTGCTGGAGCTGCCGCTCGACCGGCCCCGCCCGGCCGTGCTGTCCACCGCGGGTGACCGCATCGTCTTCGCGGTCGACCCCGAATTGCACAGTGCGGTCACCGACCTCGCGCGTCGCGAGGGTGTCACGGTGTTCATGGTGCTGCACGCCGCGCTGGCGCTGCTGCTGGGCCGGATCGCCCGGACCGGGGACGTGTCGATCGGCACGCCGGTCGCCGGCCGCGGCCGCCCCGAACTCGACGACCTGGTCGGCATGTTCGTCAACACCGTCGTGCTGCGCACCCGGATCGACGAGGACCTGTCGTTCACCGACTTCCTCGCCGGTGTGCGCGGTGCCGACCTCGAGGCGCTGGCCCACGCGGACGTACCGTTCGAGCGGCTGGTCGACCTGCTGGCGCCCACGCGGTCGACCGCCTATTCGCCGCTCTACCAAGTCATGTTCACGCTGCGCAATGCCGGCGCGCCTCGCTTCGACCTGGACGGGATCGATGTGGAGGTGCTGGATCCCGGTGTGGCACAGGCCAAGACCGATCTGTCGGTATTCCTCGCCGAGCGCACCGAGGGCGGGATCGACGGCGAGATCGTGTTCGCCACCGACCTTTTCGGCCCGGACACGGTCCGCCGGTTCGCCGACGGCCTGATCCGCGTGCTGACCGCGATCACGACGGAACCGGCTCGGCCGGTCGCGAGGATCAGCCTGCTCGACGCGGAGGAGGCGGCGACCCTGCTGCCCGCCGGCCGGCCCGCCTACGTGGCTCCCGCCGTCCTGCCGGAGCTGCTGTCCCGTGCCGCGGCCGACCCGGCCGCAACCGCCCTCATCGGTGCGGACGAGACCCTCACCTACGGCGAGCTGGACCGGCGGTCGAACCAGCTGGCGCGGCAGCTGATCGCGGCCGGGGCCGCCCCGGGCACGTTCGTCGCGCTGGCCCTGCCGCGCTCGGCCGGCTACCACGTCGCGCTGTGGGCGATCACCAAGACCGGTGCCGCGTTCGTACCGCTCGATCTGCGCTATCCGGCCGAACGGATCGCGCACGTGGTACAGGACTCCGGCGTGCGCCTGGGCGTCACGCTGACCTCGGCGCGGGACGGAAACCTATTGCCCGACACGGTGTCCTGGCTCGAGCTCGACGACCCGGCGCTGATCGCGCAGCGGGACGCCTGGTCCGAGGGCCCGATCACCGACGCCGACCGGCGCCGCCCGCTGCGCCTGCAGGACGCGGTGTACGTGGTCTACACCTCCGGTTCGACCGGGACGCCGAAGGGCGTCGTGGTCACCCATGCCGGTCTGGCGAGCTTCGCGGCCGAGGGCAGTACGCACTATCTGATCACCGCGAAGTCGCGGATATTGCAGGTCTCCGCACCGGCTTTCGACGCGGTCATGATGGAACTGCTCATGGCCTGCGATGCGGGCGCGGCCCTCGTCGTCGCGCCTCCGGAGGTGTACGCCGGACCGGAACTCGCGGAACTGATTCGCCGGCACAGGGTTTCGCACTCGTTCATGACGCCGGGTGTGCTCGCCACCATGTCACCCGAGGGCATGTCCCACCTGCAGATGCTGACCATCGGTGGTGAGGCGATGCCCGCGGATCTGCTGGCGGCCTGGGCGCCGGGGCGCCGGTTCCACAACGTGTACGGCCCCACCGAAACCACCATCGCCGCGACCGTGACCGGCCCGCTGCGGCCCGGCGACCCGATCACCATCGGCCACCCGTTCTGCGGCATGCAGGCTCTGGTGCTGGATCAGCGGTTGCGGCCGGTGCCGGTCGGTGTGACCGGTGAGTTGTACCTGACCGGAACGCATCTGGCCCGTGGTTACCTCAACCGCCCGGTCACGACGGCGGCGGCCTTCGTCGCCTCGCCGTACGAGCCCGGATTCCGGATGTACCGCACCGGCGACCTGGTCCGCTGGAGTCCGTCCCGTGCCCTGGAATACGTGGGGCGGGCCGACTTCCAGGTCAAGGTCCGCGGTCAGCGCGTCGAGCTCGGCGAGATCGACGCGGCACTGCTGGCCTGCGCGGAGGTGGGCGCGGCGGTGACGGTGAGTCGGCCCGGCCGCGCCGGGCAGACCGTCCTGGTCGCGTATGTCGTTGCCGCCGAGGGGCAGTCGCTGGACCCCAACACGATCCGGGAGCGGATCGCGCGGACCCTGCCCGACCACATGGTGCCCACCACAATCATGGTGCTGGACGAGCTGCCGCTCACCGCCACCGGCAAACTGAACCGGCGCGCGCTGCCCGAACCCATTGCGGTGCTGCCTGATTCGGTCGCCGTGCCGGAGACCGAGCTGGAGTACCGGATCGGCGGCATCTTCGCCGAGGTCCTGGGTCTGGACCGGGTCGCGGTCGACGGGTCGTTCTTCGCGCTGGGCGGTGACTCGATCATGTCGATCCAGCTCGCGGCCCGGCTGAAGGCGGCCGGTGTGCCGATCACCGCGCGAGACATCTTCGAGCACAAGACGGTTCGCGGTCTGGCCGCGGCGGCGCAGGCGGCCGGGCGCGCGGAGCTCACCGAACTGCCGGGTGGCGGTGTCGGCGACATCCCGTTCACGCCCATCGTGTCCTGGTATCTGGAGCGGCTCGCGGGTGTGTCCCGGTTCGCTCAGACGCTGCTGGTGGGTCTGCCCGGCGACGCCCGCCGCGCGGACGTGGAGGCCACGGTGCAGGCGGTCCTCGACCGGCACGACATGCTGCGGGCCCGGCTCGGTGCCCACGGACTGGAGGTGCCGCCCGCGGGCGGCGCGGCCGCCGCGACCGCGGTGCTGGTCCGGACCTTCGGGGCCGACGCGGTCCCGGGCAGCTCCGGCTTCACGGCGGTGCTCGACGCGGCGCTCGACGAGGCGGCCGCGCAACTCGACCCGGCCACCGGTGATCTGCTGCGGGTGGTGTGCCTGTTGCCGGAACCCGGTGTCGCCGCCACCGGACGCGCCCTGATCGTGATCCATCACCTGGCCGTGGACGGTGTGTCCTGGCGAATCCTGATCCCGGACTTCGTGACCGCATGGCAGCGGATCACCACGGGCGACCCGGCCGGCCTGCCGGCGGTGGGCACCTCGATGCGCCGCTGGGCCCGTGCCCTGACCGACGCGGCCGCCGGGCGGGACGGCGAAGTGGAACTGTGGGAGCGCGTCGGCGAGTACACCGAGCCGCTGCTCGGCCGCGCCGCCCTCGACCCGGCCGTGGACACGACCGCCACGGTCGAGCAGCTCACCCTGACCGTCCCGGTCGCGGTGACCACCGCGCTGCTGGGTTCGGTGCCGCGCGCCGCGCACGGCAGCATCGACGACGCCTTGCTCGCGGGACTGGTTGTGGCACTGAACCGTTGGCGGCGCCGGCGCGGTATCGAGCACGACGGCGCGCGGATCCTGCTGGAGAGCCACGGCCGTGAGGAGCAGATCGCGCCCGGTGCCGATCTGTCCCGGACGGTCGGCTGGTTCACCAGCGCCTATCCCGTGGTGCTCGAGGTCGCCGGTGACGATCCGGCCGCCGCGGTGCTCGCGGTGAAGGATCAGCTACGGGCGGTGCCGGACAAGGGAATCGGCTACGGCCTGCTGCGCTACCGGCGCCCCGACACCGCCGCCCGGCTCGCCGGACTGCCGGAGCCACAGATCGCGTTCAACAACCTCGGCCGGGCCGGCGTCGACGTCGCGGCCCTCTCCGACGTGGCCTGGGTGCCGGCGAGTGAGGACTTCGACCAGCGGCTCGCTATCGATCCCGCCATGCCGGCGGCGGCGCCGCTCACCGTCGACGCGGTGATCACCGATACCCCGGACGGCCCGGAGATGAATGCCCGAATCGGTTACGCGACAAGGATTCTCGATGAATCCGACGTCAGCGAGCTGGCCCGGGAATGGGGCACCGTCCTGGTCGAGATCGCCGCCGCGGCCGAGCGGACCGCGGACTGGGGCCTGTCCCCGTCGGACGCGCCGCTGGTCGAGGTCACCCAGGACGATCTGGACCGGTTCGCGCAGGCCTACGGCCCGCTGACCGCGGTCTGGCCACCGGCGCCGCTGCAGTCCGGGCTGCTGTTCCACGCCGAACTCGCCGCCGGCGCGCTCGACGTGTACACCGCGCAGGCCGAGCTGACGCTGACCGGGCCGGTCGACGCCGACCGGCTCCGGGACGCGGCTCACGCTCTGCTGCAACGGAATCCGAACTTGCGGGCCGCCTTCCCCCGCACCGGCGCGGGCCGGATCGCGCAGGTCGTGCCGGAACACGTGGAGCTGCCCTGGCGCACCGTCGACCTGTCCGGCGAGGCGCCGTCGGCACTGGCCCGGGTACTCGAGGCCGAACGCGAGCGGCCCTTCGACGCTGCCGAGCCGCCACTGCTGCGGCTGGTCCTGGTGACCGTCGGACCGGACGAATACCAGCTGGTCCTGACCGCGCACCACTTGCTGCTCGACGGCTGGTCCCTGCCGCTGCTGCTGCGCGAGCTGGTCGGGCTGTACGCGGTGCGCGGCGACGCCGCCGCCCTGCCCGCCACCACCTCCTACGGCAGCTACCTGCGGTGGCTGGCCGAGCGGGACGACGCGGCGGACGTCGCGGTGTGGCGCGACGTGCTGGGGGAGGGGCTCGAACCCACCCTGCTGGCCGGCACGCGGCCCGACGCCACTGTCCAGGTCCCGGTCGACCTCACCGTCGACCTGGGCTCCGAGGTCACTGCCGCGCTCACGGAATTCGCCGCGGCACAGGGCGTCACGATGTCGACGATCCTGCAGTTCGCCTGGGCCACGGTGCTGGCCGGTCAGCTCGGCCGCGACGACGTGGTGTTCGGTGAGACGGTGTCCGGGCGGCCCGGCGAGCTGCCGGGCGTCGAGCAGATGATCGGCCTGTTCATCAACACGCTGCCGGTCCGGGTGGACCTGAACCCGGAATCGACTCTCGCCGAGGCGATTCGGCGGTTACAGGGCGACAAGGCCCGGCTGGTCGACCACCACCACGTCCCGCTGTCGGCGATCATGGGCGCGGTCGGTGCCGGGCAGCTGTTCGACACACTCGTGGTGTACGAGTCCTATCCGGTCGACAGCAGCGGGCTGGGCGAAGCGGAGATCGACGGCGTCCGCGTGACCGATGTGCGCGGAACCGACGCCGCGCACTACCCGATCACCGTGCAGGCCCACCGTGACGACGTCGACGGCGCGGTCCACGTCCGGGTCCGGTACCAGCCGGAGCGCATCGAGCCGGCGTCGGCCGCCGCGCTGGCCGCCCGGGTCGAGGCGATGCTGGGCCGGATCGCGGCCGAGCCGCACACCCTGCTCGGCCGCGTGGATCTGGTCCCGCCGGACCAGCGAGCGGCGCTGGTACCGGCCCGCGGTCGGTTGGCGGAACCGCCTGTGGCACTGAGTGATCTGCTGCGCCGCGGGGTGGCGCTGCGTCCCGACGGCGACGCCGTCGTGCACGGGTCCACCCGGGTCGGCTATCGCGAACTCGACGACATGGCCCACCGGCTGGCCCACCGCCTGCTCGCGGCGGGGGTGCGCGCGGGCGACACCGTCGCGCTCGTGCTCCCGCGCTCGGTCTCGCTGATCGCGGCGGTCTGGGCGGTGGCCGAGACCGGCGCGGTGGCAGCCATGCTCGATCCGCGCAACCCGGTGGACCGGCTGGCCGGCATGCTGGCCGACTGCGCCGCCCGGGTGGTGCTGACCCTGTCCGAGGTGGAAGACGTTGTGCCCGAGGGTGACTGGCTGCGGCTCATGCTCGACGACCCGGAGACCGCACGCCGGATCGCGGCCCAGCCCTCGACCGCGGTGGAGCGGTCGCGCCCGATCCGGGCCGCCGACCCGGCATACGTCATCTACACCTCGGGCACCACCGGAACCCCGAAGGGCGTGGCACTGACCACCGCCGGGCTGGCGAATTTCGCCGCCGAGCAACGGGAACGGTATGCGGTCGACACCGAGTCGCGGGTATTGCAGGTCGCCGCACCGGGATTCGACGCCGCCATGCTGGAGATCCTGATGGCGCACCCGAACGGCGCGACCCTGGTGGTGGCGCCCGCCGACACCTACGCCGGTCCCGAACTCGCGGACCTGATCCGGTCGCAGGGCGTCACACACTCCTTCCTCACGCCATCGGTACTGGCCACCATGTCACCGGCCGGTCTGGAGTGCCTGCGGGTGCTGGTCGCCGGTGGTGAGGCGGTCAGCGCGGAACTGGCCGCCACCTGGGCGCCGGGCCGCCGGCTGCACAACGGGTACGGGCCCACCGAGACGACCATCATGGTCGCGATCAGTGATCCGCTGCCCCCGCACGGTCCGGTCACCCTCGGTGGCCCGATCCGCGGAACCGTTGCCGTGGTGCTGGATTCGCGGCTGCGGCCGGTGCCGGTCGGTGTGATCGGCGAACTGTACGTGGGTGGGGTCGGCCCGGCCCAGGGCTATCTGGGCCGCCCGGCCGCGACTGCCGCCGCGTTCGTCGCCGACCCCTACGACCCGGGTGCCCGGCTCTATCGCACCGGTGACCGGGTGCGCTGGACCGCCGACCACACCCTGGAATACCTGGGCCGCGCCGACCACCAGGTCAAGCTGCGCGGGCAGCGGCTCGAACTCGCCGAGATCGAGGCGGTCCTCGAGGCGGATCCGGCCGTCGCACATGCCGTTACCTTGCTGCGGACCGACGAGCGCGGCATCGACCGGCTGGTCGGATATCTGGTCGGCACCGGCGACAGCGAGCTCGACCCCGATCGGGTCCGGGCCGCCGCGCGCCGGCGGCTGCCGGCCCACATGGTGCCCGAGGCCTGCGTGGTGCTGGACCGGCTGCCCCTGACCGTGACCGGGAAGCTGGACCGGGCCGCACTGCCCGAACCCGAATTCGCGACGGCCGCAGAGTATCTCGCGCCCCGTGACGCGACCGAGCAGCTGGTCGCCGACCTGTGCGCCGAGGTGCTCGAGCTGGAGCGGGCCGGTATGCGGGACGACTTCTTCGACCTCGGCGGCAACTCGCTCACCGCGACTCGGCTGACCGCCCGGCTGGGCTCCGCGCTCGGGGTACGGGTCGCGGTGCGCGATCTGTTCGAGGCGCCGTTGCTGGCCGATCTCGCGGCCCGGCTCACCCTGCTCGAGCGCGTCGACCGCCCGCCGCTGGCCCGGCGCGTGCCGGGTGAGCCGGTGCCGCTGTCACCCGCCCAGCAGCGCATGTGGTTCCTCAACCAGCTGGATTCGTCGGTGGGCGCCTACAACGTCCCACTGGTGATCCGGATGCGCGGTGCGGTGGACATTCCCGCCCTGCGGCGCGCCTGCCGCGCGGTCCTGGAGCGCCACGAATCGCTACGCACCAAGTTCCCCGTGGTGGACGGGGCGCCGCGGCAGGTGGTGGTCGACGTCGACGAGGTCCTGCCGGCCCTGAGCCCGGTCCGGATCGACGAGACGTTGCTCGCCAAGGCCGCCACGACCGTGGTCGCGGAGAGCTTCCGAGTCACCCAGGCGCCGCCGATCCGCGCGGAGCTGTTCGAAATCGGCAGCACCGACTATGTTCTGGTGATCGCGGTGCACCACATCTGCGCCGACGGGCAGTCGATGATGCCGCTGGCCCGCGACGTCGCCGCCGCCTACCAGGCCGAGACCACGGGGACCACCCCGCAATGGCCGGAACTGACCGTCCAGTACCCGGATTACGCGCTGTGGCAGCGCGCGCTGCTCGGCGACGAAAACGATCCCGAGTCGCTGCTGTCGCGGCAGCTGCGCTACTGGGAGGACACGCTGCGCGGTGCGCCGCCGCTGCTGGAACTGCCCACCGATCTGCCGCGCCCGCCCGTGGCGTCCATGCGGGGCCGGTCGGTGGAGTTCGAGATTCCCGCGGTCGTGCAGGAGCAGCTGGAGGCGCTCGGCCGCGCGCACGGCGCCACCTCCTTCATGGTGGTGCACGCCGCACTGGTCGTGTTGCTGGCGCGGCTGGCGCACACCGACGACGTCACGGTCGGCACCCCGGTGTCCGGGCGCGGTGAACGCGAGCTGGACAACCTGATCGGCATGTTCGTCAACACCGTCGCGCTGCGCTCGGCGGTCCACGCCGACCAGCCGTTCGCCGCGCTGCTGGCCGCGGTGCGCGAGACGGACCTGGGCGCCCTGGCGCACGCGGACGTGCCGTTCGAGCGGGTGGTCGAGGCGCTCGATCCGGTCCGCTCCACCGCGCACCTGCCGGTGTACCAGGTGACGATCGACTATCAGAACCTCGACCGGGCGGCCCTCGATCTGCCCGGGATCGGGGTGGAACCGATCGAGAACTATTACGAGCCCGCGCATTCCGACCTCAACGTGAAACTGGTCGAGCGGTTCGACGCCGACGGCCGGGCACTGGGCATCACCTGCCGGTTCACCTACGCCACCGACCTGTTCGCCGCGGACTCGATGGAACGGTTCGCCCGCTGGTACGTGCGGATCCTCGGCGCGGTGGTCGCCGATCCCCAGCTCGCGGTCGGCGACATCGAATTCATGGACGCCGCCGAACGGCTGGAGGTGCTCGCCGCGGCGGGCCGCCCCGGCGCGCTCGTCCCCGAGGCCACGATCGGCAGCCTGTTCGCCGAACGCGCCGCCGCCACCCCGGACGCCACCGCGGTGTCCGACGGCCGGGAGCGGCTGACCTACGCGCAGCTGTACCAGCGGGCCGCGCAGGTCGCGGGCCGGCTGGCCGAACGTGGTGTCGGCCCGGAATCACTGGTGGCGGTGGCACTTCCGCGCACGACCGACCTGATCGTCGGACTGCTCGCGGTCACGCTGTCCGGCGCGGGCTACCTGCCGGTGGACGTGAGCTACCCGGCGCAGCGGCTGCGCTTCATGCTGGCCGACGCCGCGCCGGCCGCGCTGCTGACCCTGCCGGAGGTGATCGGCGACAGCAATTCGCTCACCGAGATCCGGCCCGAATTCGATGTTCCGGTGGTACTTCTCGACGACGCCGGCGACGGCACGGCGCCCCCGGTCCCGGCCCGGCCGGACAATGTCGCCTACGTGATCTACACCTCCGGATCCACCGGCCGCCCCAAGGGGGTCGCGGTGAGCCACCGGGACGTGGTCACGCTGCTCGTCAACGCCGCCCGCAATTTCGACGTCGGCCCGGACGACGTGTGGACGATGTTCCACTCGTACGCCTTCGACTTCGCGGTCTGGGAGATCTGGGGCGCCCTGCTCTCCGGCGGCCGGGTGGTGGTGGTCGACTACGACACCACGCGCACCCCGGACGCTTTCGTGGAGCTCGTCGCGCGCGAAGGGGTCACGGTCCTGAGCCAGACACCGTCCGCGTTCTACGGATTCGCCGACGCCTACCGGCGCCGCCTGGAGGCCGGCACCGGCGACATCACCGCGCGCCCCGACGATCTCGCGCTGCGCTACGTCGTGTTCGGTGGTGAGGCACTCGACACCTCGAAGCTGACCGGCTGGTTCGACACCCACGAACCGGGTTCGCCGCGGCTGGTCAACATGTACGGCATCACCGAGACCACGGTGCACGTCAGCTACGCCGAACTCGACGAGAACGGCACGGGCGGAATCGGTTCCGCGCTGCCCGGCATGACCGTCCATGTGCTCGACGACCGGTTGCGGCCGGTGCCTGCGGGCGTCGCGGGCGAGCTGTACGTCTCCGGTGCGCAGCTCGCGCGCGGTTATCTCGGTGCGGCGGCACTGACTTCGGGCCGATTCGTGGCGGATCCGTTCGGACCGGTCGGAACCCGGATGTACCGCACCGGTGACGTCGGCCGGTGGCGCCGCACCGCCGACGGCCTCGAACTGGAATACCAGGGCCGGGCCGACGCGCAGATCCAGTTGCGTGGCTTCCGCATCGAACTCGGCGAGGTCGAGGCGGCACTGCTGCGGCACCCCGATGTCGCGCACGCGGCGGCGACGGTGCGCCGGCACGAGAGCGGCGTCGACCAGCTGATCGGCTATGTCGTCGCCGCACCGGGTCGTTCGGTCGATTCCGGCGACGTCGCGCAGCTGGCCGGACGGGTCCTGACCGGCTACATGGTGCCGTCGGCCATCATGGTGCTGCCCGAGCTGCCGGTCACCGTGAACGGCAAGCTGGACCGCAAGGCCTTGCCGGAACCCGACTTCGACGCTCGCGATGGCCGTACCGAGGCGGCGCGCAACCATACCGAGGCGACCATCGTCGAGGTCTACGCCGAGGTGCTGCGGGTGCAGCGGGTCGGTGCCCTGGACGGATTCTTCGACCTGGGCGGTAACTCGCTGTTGGCCACGATGGTGGTCACCGAACTACAGGCGCGCGGCGTGCGGATCGAACTGCCGTGGATGTTCGAGGACGCCACCCCGCGTGCCCTCGCCCGCCGCGCCGACGAGACCGACGGCGGATCCGGGATGTCGGTGCTGCTGCCGCTGCGGCCCGGCGGAGATCTGGCCCCGCTGTTCGCGATCCACCCGGCCGGTGGACTGGCCTGGTTCTACGGCGGGCTGGCCGCGCAATTGCACAGCGACCGGCCGGTCTACGGCCTGCAGGACCCGCACGTGGTCGCGGGCGAGCCGAGCGCCGAGTCCATCGAGGAGCTCGCCGAACGGTACGTCCGCGAGATCCGGGCCGCACAGCCCGAGGGTCCGTACCACCTGCTCGGCTGGTCCCTCGGTGGCCAGATCGCGCACGCCGTGGCCACCCGGCTGCAGCGCGACGGCGCGACGGTGGCCCTGCTGGCCATGATGGACAGCGCGCCCGGCACCGCGGCGGTGCAGGTGCCGGAGTCCGATGTGGCCGTGGGTGATCGGCTGGCCGACCTGCTGGGCGGCTGGCGGGAGTTGTTCGAGCTCGGGGACGCGGTGACCGCGTCCTCGGCCGAGGAAGCCTGGGCGGTGATCCGCGATCAGATCATCGGTACCGGCCTGTTCACCGGCGAACAGGTCGACCGGGTGATGCACAGTTTCGAGTCTGCCGCCGGTTTGGCCGATGCTCACCGCCCGGACGTATTCGACGGGGACCTGCTGTTCTTCACCGCGGGTCACGATCGGGACGACCCGGATACGCTCGCCGACGCTTGGGTCCCGCACATCACCGGTTCCGTGCACAACAATGTCGTCGACGCACGGCACCTCGAGTTGACCCATCCGTTCGCACTGGCCGAGATCGGCCCGCTCCTCGAAAGGTTCCTCACCGCATGAGAACTACACTCCACCAACTTCGGCTCGACGACGGCCGGACCGTGGCGTGCACCAGCCCCGCCGAAGCGCGGATGCTGTGGTCGGAAATGTCGATCGCCGGGTTCTACCGGCAGGCCGCCGCCGGACTGCGGGCCGGTGACCTGGTCGTCGACATCGGCGCCAATATCGGCCTCAGCGCGATGATGTTCGCCGACAGCTGCCCGGGAATCGCGGTGATCGCGGCCGAACCGGCACCGATCGTCTTCGACTGCTTGCAGCGCAACCTGTCCACGTATGTGCCGGACGGCACGGCCGTCGAGGTGGCCGTGGGCGCGGAACCCGGTGTGCTGCCGTTCACCTGGTACCCGCGCGCGACGGCGAATTCGGGACTGTATGCCGACCGGGCCGCCGACGACGAGTCCACCCGGATCTTCCTGCGCAACAGCGGATTGGCCGACGTGGCCATCGACATGATCACCAGCGGGCTGCACGACGGCGAACAGATCGATGTGGAGGTGACCACCGTCGCCGCCCTGGTGGCCCGGTACGGCCCCGACCGCCCGATCGGCGTGCTGAAGATCGATGTCGAACGGGCCGAATTCGATGTGCTGATGGGGATCCCGGCCGCGATCTGGCCGCGGATCCGCACAGTGGTGGCCGAGGTGCACGATATCGACGGCCGCCTCGACCGGTTCTGCGCCGAATTGCGCCGGTACGGACTGGAACCGGAGACCCGGCAGGATCCGGCCCTGGCCGGCACCGAACTACACGAGGTCTTCGCTACCCGCCGGTGAACCGCGCGCACGAAATGGTGCGCGGAAAGTTGTACCGGAGTCGCGTCAGTTGAGGTCGGTCCCGGTGCCGGTGCCGGTAGTCGCGATGGTCCCGGCACCGGTGGGGGTGGTGGCGGTCGTCGTCGGCGGTGTGGAGGTCGTCGTGACCACCGGCACCCGGGTGACGGTGACCGTCACCGGGTTCGGGACCCGCGAGGACAGCGGTGCTGTCGTCAGCGGTGCGACCGGCGTTTCCGCCGGCGGTGCGGGGACCGCCAGCGGCGGAATCGCCCCCACCTGCTGGTCGTCGGGTGCCGGGACCGGCGGCAGTCCGGTGGGCGGCGGCGCGTCCGTGGTGGTGTGCCGCGGCACCGTGACCGGCGCGATCTTCCACGACGGGGACGGCGGGATCACAACCGCGGCGGTGGTGGTCTTCTGCGCGGCCGGCCGGGCGGCGGCCGCCGGCACCCCGGTCGTGTCCGCGGACAGGGGCGGCGGCGGGACGTAGGTGTCGTGCTGGCGTAATCCGCAGGCGCCGAGCAGCACCATGCCCACCGAGATCGCCCCGGCGGCGCCGGCCAGGCCCTGGACGCGGCGCTTTATCGCGCGTTGCTCGGCCTCGGCACTGTCCTCCGATTCGCGACGCCACACGAATCGTTCATAACGGTCGCTCATGGCGGCGTCTCCTCGTCCGGGTCCAATTGGGGCTCACCTTAATCCAGGGGAGCCCTACCACGCGACGTGGAGCGAGAGTGCGCAAAATACCCGCAACCTTGTAAAAAAGTTGTTATTCAGATATCGAATTGGCAACATCGGCGTGTTGCCCGGACGTGTCGTATGGAGATTCGGCAACGAACCCGTACCGTGTGAGCAAAGTTACATGATCGGTGCTCCGAATTGCCGGAGCTGCCGAGTAACCGCACAGTGGTGTAGGCGCGTTCCCGACTGAGCCGAACTCTCAACGGCCGGGCGCCTTCGAGGAGTGAATGATGGCAATCCATTCGACATCCACCTCCGGGACCGTGGAGCAACACGGGTCGTCGGGGACGGGTACCGAACGGCCGGTATGGACGGTGGTCGCGCGTGTGGTCGCGTGGCTGATCCTCCTCGGCGGTCTGGCCGGCGCGGGAGTCGGTGTGGCCGGACTGAAAGTCGAACTCACTGTCGCCGGGCTCATCCTGGCCTGTACCGCCGCGCTGATCCTGCTCAAGCTGCGCGCCGACGCGAAGCTCTAGTCTCAGCGGATTTACCGGCCCGGCTGGTCGGTTCGTGATCACTGCGACGTATGTGGGTAGAGCGCAAGCGCTTTCGGTTGGAACGGCCGATAATGGGGTATGGACGTCCAGGGCCGACGCGAAATTCGCGAGCTGTCGTATCCGGACTCACTACGCCTGTTGGCCACCGTGCGCTTCGGCCGGGTCGTCTTCACCCGGCACACCCGGCCCATGATCCGTCCCGTCAACCACCTGGTGGACGGTGACCAGCTGATCATCTACGCCAACCTGAACCTGGTGCCGGTGCCCACCGGCCGCCAAGTGGTGGCCTACGAGGCCGACACCATCAGCCACGCGACCCAGCTCGGCTGGTGCGTGATCCTCACCGGCACCGCCGAACCGATCGACGAGCCGCTCGAGCTGCGCCGTTACGAGCAGTTGATCGACCCCTGGTTACCCGGCTCCCGGTCGCGTCTGGTCCGGATCGAACCGGACCTGATCACGGGAATCGAACTCGTCCAACGCTGGTGAGCCCGCCCGGCTAGGAGCCAGGAATCACCCACTCGAAGGCATCGGCCTTCGAACGGGCACCCTCGGCCGTGCGGGACCGGCCCGGTTCGCCCAGTTCGGTGAGCAGCGACTCCGACAGGCCGACCAGGGTGGCCAGCGTCCCGGGCGTGAACCAGCCCGGGCGCGTGGCGAACAGCAGATCCTCGCTGGCGGTATTGCCGCTCGCGCCGGGGGCGAACGGGCAGCCACCCAGGCCGCCGAGCGCGCCGTCCACCATCTCCGCGCCCGCCGCGAGCGCGGCCAGCGAATTCGCCACTCCCAGCCCCCACGTGTCGTGACCGTGGAAGACGATGCGGCGCCGCGGACTTCCGGTCCGCACCGCGTGCACCAGGGCGCCCACCTGCGCCGGATACGCCTGGCCCAGAGTGTCGGCCAGCACGATGTCGGCGGCGCCGTCGGTCCGCGGGTCGTTCGCGATCGCCAGCACGCGCGCCGGATCGACCGCGCCGGTGAACGGGCAGGTGAAAGCCGTTGCGAGGCAGAGCTGGATCGATCCGCCCGCCGCGTGGGCCAGCCGGATCGCCTCCGGCATGGCGGCCACACTGGCCTCGGTGTCGCGGCCGATATTGGCGCGGTTGTGGGCATCCGAGACCGAGAAGCAGTACTGGAAGTTCCGAACGCCGGCCGCCGCCGCCTTCTCCACGTGCCGCGGGGTGGCCACCCACAGCCAGCAGCGTTCGAGTTCCGCGGGCGTGAGCGCGGCGACCAGCTCCATCGTGTTGGCCATGGGCGGAACCAGATCCGGGCGGGCCATCGAACCGATCTCCAGCGCGGGCACGCCGGCGGCCAGCAGGGTGCGTACCACTTCGACCTTGCGATCCACCGGCAGCAGCTTGCCGGTCAGCTGCAGGCCGTCGCGCAGCGTGACATCGCGCAACAGCACGGCCGACGGGGGAGTGACCGGGGCGCTCATCGGGTCACCAGCTCGTCGATCTCGGTGTCGGACATGCCCAGGAGTTCGGTGAGCACTTCGCGGGTGTGCTCGCCGAGGTCGGGGCCCACGCTGCGGATCGGCAGCGACCGACCACCCAGCACCGGGACGATCCCGGGAAAGCCCACCGATTTCGGTTCCGGCGCGCCGACATCGACCGGGAAATCCTGAATCATGTTGCGTGCCCGCAACTGTGGATCCGCGGCGATATCGGCGGCGGTATAGATCGGGCCGCACGGGATGCCGGCGGCCTCCAGCAGGCGCAGCGCCTCGGCGCTGTCCAGGGTGCGGGTCCACTCCGCGATCGAGGCGTCCAGCCGGTCGCGGTGGGTCCAGCGGCCGGCATTGTCGGCGAGTTCGGGGTCGGCGGCCAGATCGGGGCGGCCGATGACCTGCATGTAGCGCTGGAAGATGGCATCGCCGTTGCCGCCGATGATGATGCTGCGGCCGTCGCGGCACGGATAGGCGTTGCTCGGGGCGATGCCCTCCATTCGGCCACCGACCCGCTCGCGCACGATGCCGTAAGCCAGATAGTCGGGCACCAGCGACTCCATCACCGACAGAATGGACTCGTTGAGCGCCACGTCGATGACGCGCTGCGGCAACGGAATCCGATCCGCGCTGCGCTCCCGCTGGAACAGGGCCATGACCGTGCCGAAGGCCGCGTAGATCCCGGCGATGGAATCACCGATCGACACCCCGACCCGGACCGGCGGGCGGTCCGGGTCGCCGACCAGTTCCCGCAGGCCGCCGACCGCCTCGGCCACGGCCGCGAACCCGGGCCGGCTGCTCAGCGGCCCGGTCTGCCCGTAGGCGGAGATGCGGGTGACGACCAGATCCGGATTGACCGCGTTCAGCTCCTCGGGACCCAGCCCCCATTTCTCCAAGGTGCCGGGGCGGAAGTTCTCCAGCAGGACATCGCAGTGCCGGATCAGCTCCAGCACCACGGCCCGCCCCGACTCGGCGCCCAGATCCAGCGTGATCGAGCGCTTGTTGCGGTTGACCGTGCGGTACAGCATCGAGGTGTCGCCGCCGTAGAGCCGCCAGTTCCGCAGTTCGTCGCCGCTCTTGGGCCGCTCGACCTTGATCACGTCGGCCCCGAAGTCGCCCAGGATCCGGCCCGCGGTGGGCGCCGCGATGTAATTGCCGAGCTCGAGCACCCGAACCCCGGCGAGTGGCAAATCCGTCATGCTCCGATGCTGTCACAGTGCCCGGCCGCGCAGTGCCGGGAGCACACAGCCGCACAGCAACGGCAGCGGAGCGCGACGGATTCGGGTCAGGCCGCCTGCTCGACGATCGAATAATGCGAGGCGTCGCCCTCGACGACCGTGCTGGGCCGGCCGTCCACGCCGACCGGGATGTCACCGGCCAGGGTGATCCGGGTCAGGTAGCGGTGATCGGCGGCGTCGTAGTCGTCCACGCCGTAGTGCTGGGTGGCGCGGTTGTCCCAGATGGCGACGTCACCGAGCTGCCAGTCCCAGCGGATCGTGTGCTCCAGGCGCGTGATCCGGTCCTGGAAGATCCGGAACACCGCCTGCGACTCGGTCTTGGACAGGCCGACCAGCTGGGTGACGAAATGTCCGAGCAGCAGCGCCTTCTCACCGGTCTCGGGGTGCACCCGAACCACGGGGTGCTCGGTCTCGTACCGGGTGCCCTCGAATTCGGCCCGGTAGGCCGTCACCTTCTCGTCCCGGGCCGGCTCGGTGGCCGCGTAGTCGTACTGGTTGGTGTGCCGGGCGCGCAGCGACTCGGCCAGCAGACGCAGCGACTCCGGCAGCGCCTCGTACGCGGCGACCGTGGACGCCCAGGTCGTGGTGCCGCCATAGGCGGGCAGGGTGACCGCGCGCAGGATCGAGGCCTTGGGCACTCGGTCGACGAACGTGACGTCGGTGTGCCAGCTGTTGGCGCGGCCCCAGTTCGAATCGATGGCCAGGGTCCGGGTGCCGTGCGAGGTCACCGTCGGGTGCGGGGTGGTCGGGGCGCCCAGCAGTTCCGCGAACGCGTACTGGCCCTCCTCGTCCAGGTGCTGCTGGCCGCGGAAGAAGATCACCTTGTGGGTGTTGAGCGCCTCCCGGATCGCGGCGACGGTCTCGGAGTCGAGCCGGCCGCCGAGCCGTACACCGTCGACCCGCGCGCCGATGTGCTTGCCGAGCTTGGTCACCGTTACGGTGGCCGGGGCGAGGGTGGCCGATTCGATGGTGGAAATGGTTGACATGCTGGGCCTTTCGCCGGCGGATCGGGGTGTTCTCAGCACACCATCGGCACCGGCGTCCGGCCAGGATCAGAATCGGCGGGATCGCAACATCGGCGGCTACCGCATGAGTCGCAGCAGCCCGAGACCCGGTTCGAGCGCGCCGTCCTGGCCGAGCGCGCGGAAGTCGGCCTCCACCTCGGCCAGCGGCAGGCGTCCGTCCCGCACCGCGCGATAGCGCGCGAACGACCACAGGAAGACGTCGAGGTTGTCGAAGCGGGTGCCGCCCTCGAGCACCTCCTCCTCGTGGAACCACACCGCCACTTGACCATTGGTCATGACGACGTACAGATTGCCGCCGCCGTCGGCGCCGATCGAGTAGACCTCGTCGTCGCCGACCACCGTCTCGTAGTCGGAATCGAGGATGCCGCAATCGTTTCCGGCGAAGTCGAAACCGTAGGACCAGGAGAAGACATCCAGGAACTGCGGCATCCGCCCGGATCGCACCCGCCGGTCGAGCGCCGCCAGAGCCGCCGCGTCCGCGGGTGCCAGGCGAGCGAGAAACGGTGTCACCGGGCGGGTGTCGGCCGGCACCTCCACCAGCGGAGCGTCGGGGAACCAACGGGCCAGATCGGCGTCGAGCGTCCGATCCGTGTAACCGACCAGATCGGCGAGCGTCAGAGTCACAGCAGGAGTCTAGAAGTGAGCACCGCTGGGTGGAAGCTCAGCCGAGATGTTCGCGCAGGTACTTCAGGTCGTCGGCGACGCCCTCGGCGGGGGTCTCCAGGATCACCGGCGCGCCGGCCGTGCGGCACACCTCGGCCAGCAGCTGCGGGTCGATGGTGCCGTCGGCGAAGTTAGCGTGCCGGTCGGCGCCGGAGTCGAACTCGTCGCGGGAGGAGTTCAGATGGACCAGGTCGATGCGGCCGGTGATGCCCTTGATCCGGTCGACGATGCCGACCAGGTCCTCGCCGCCCGCCCAGGCGTGGCAGGTGTCGAGGCAGAAGCCGGCACCGAATTCGCCCACGGCATCCCACAATCGGCCGATGGCGTCGAAATGCCTTGCCATGGCGTGGTTTCCGCCGGCGGTGTTCTCGATCAGGATCGGCACCGCGAAGCCGCCCTTGTCGGCCTGGCGTTCGAACAACTTGCGCCAGTTGTCGACTCCGGCCGCCAGCTCGGCATCGGAACGCACGTGACCACCGTGCACGACCAGGCCGAACGCGCCCAGCTCGGCCGCGGCCTGCGCCTGCAGCGCCACGGCCTGCCGCGACGGCATCCGCAGCCGGTTGTTCGTGGAGGCCACATTGATCTGGTACGAGGAGTGCACCACCACGTCGATCGGGCTGGCCTTGATCTGCTCGGCCAGCGGATGCGGCTCCGGTTTGGCCCAGCTCTGCGGGTCGACCACGAACATCTGGATGACCTCGGCCCCCAGCTGCTCGCCCCAGCCGATCGGGTCACTGTCTTGCCGGACGTGAGCTCCAATACGCATGCACCGAGGGTATAGGCAGGCACCGACACGATCGCGGCCGCCGTGATAACCGACCGGCCGCCCGGCGCGATAACGGCCTGAACCGGCATCAGTGTGGCGGTCGTTCCCGGCTGCTATGGTTCCCGGTGCGCGACACGGAAAGTGAGAGCACGCATGGTTTCCGACGGGGATGTCTTCGCAGGCTACGTCATCGACCGCCAGCTGGGGCGCGGCGGGATGGGTTCGGTCTATCTGGCCAAGCACCCTCGGCTGCCGCGGATGACCGCGCTCAAGTTGCTCAACCACGAGATGGTCGCCGACGCCGAGATCCGGGCCCGCTTCGAGCGCGAGGCCGACCTGGTCGCCCAGCTCGACCACCCCAATATCGTGACCGTGTACGACCGCGGTCTCGAGGACGGCCAGCTCTGGATCTCGATGCAGTACATCGACGGGATCGACGGGGCGAGCGTCGACCCGAAGGCGCTGCCGCCCGAACGCGCGGTGCAGATCATCGCCGAGGTCGCCGACGCCCTCGACTACGCGCACGGCAACGGTGTCATGCACCGCGACGTGAAACCCGCCAACATGCTGCTCGCGCGCTCGACCGGCGGCAAGGGCGAGCGGGTGTACCTGACCGACTTCGGTATCGCGCGACTGCGCGACGACGGCGGCCACCTCACCCAGACCGGTACCTTTACCGCGACCCTGGCCTACGCCTCGCCCGAACAGCTCACCGGTGCCTCTCTCGACGGCCGCGCCGACCAGTACTCGCTGGCGTGCAGCCTGTTCTGGCTGCTCACCGGCACCGGGCCGTTCCCGGCCGCGAACCCGGCGGCGGTCATCCGTGGCCATCTGCAGTCCCCGCCGCCCGCGTTGAGCACCGTGCGTGCCGGGCTGCCGCCCGCCTTGGACGCGGTGCTGGCCAAGGCCATGGCCAAGCGGCCCGACGACCGCTTCGCGCGCTGTGCCGACTTTGCGGCCGCCGCCCGCCGGGCGTTCGCCTCGCCCAGCGCGCCCGCCATGCCGCTGGTGGGCCGTCCGGCCACCGCGCCGCCGATGCCGAACGTCCGGCCCGCCACCGGCCCGGCCAATCCGCTGCAGAACCAGCCGTCGCGCACCGGTATGCCGCAGCCCACCTACGGCCAGCCCACGCAGGGCCAGTTCCCGCAGCCGACGCAGAGCCAGTTCCCGCAGCCGACCCAGGGCCAGCTGCCGCAGCCGACCCAGGGCCAGTTCCCGCAGCCCACGCAGGGGCAGATGCCGCAGGTCGCGCGGCCGGCCACGCCCACCCCGCAGCCGGTGTATCAGCAGCCGCCGACCTCGTACCCGCCGCAGCCGACCTATCCGTACCAGCAGGGGATGCCGCCGCGGATCGGCGGCGCGCCCGTCCCACAGCGCAAGTCGAACACGGGTCTGATCATCGGTCTGATCATCGTGGCGGTGATCGTGCTGCTCGTCGTCCTGATGATCATCGGTGCGACGTCGAACTCGTCGTCGATGGCGCCCCCGGCCCAGGTGCACTCCCTGATCGGCGCGCACCTCGCCACCTACGCCGGCTGAGCGACCATCCGCGGTTCGGTGTGCCGGACGAACCGTAGATACAGGGTCAGGCACAGGATCAGGTCCACCGTGCCGAGCGCCCAGCCCGCGATGATGTCGGTGGGCCAGTGCACGCCCAGATACAGCCGCGACAGCCCGACCGCGACGACGAACACCGCCGCCGCGGCGATCACCGCCACCCGGGCCGCCCGGCGCCGCAGCGCGAATACGGTCAGCGCGGTCAGCACCCCGACCACCGCGGTCGAGCCCATGGTGTGCCCGGACGGGAAGGACTGGTTCGTCTCGGTGACCAGATGGTCGACCACCGGCGGCCGGGCGCGACCCACCGCGATCTTGAGGATCCCCACCACGAGCCCGGCACCGGCCGCCGCGGCCGCGGTCACCGCGAACTGCGGCCAGCGCCGGCGGTAGGCGAACCAGGCGCAGGCGACCAGCGCCACCGCGCCCATCGTGGTGGTGTCGCCGAGATCGCTGATCGCGACCGCGAGGCGGGTCAGCCAGCCGGTCCGATGCGGCAGCACCCAGTCTACGGCCGGCTGGTCGATCCGGGTGGCGCCGTCGTGTTCGACCACGGCATCGGTCAACTCGACGATCCCGGCTGTGAGCAACGCCACAGTGGTGAGTGCGGCGGCGCCCGCCCAGCGCAGCACGCCGCGGCGGGCCAGCACGGCAGCGGCCGATCCGATCAACAGGGCACATATCAGCAGGAGCACGGCGCCCAGCATAGGGACGGCACGCGTGGTCGTGCCCGTGCGACGTCCTGATCAGGGCATCGGCGGCCCGCCGCGGTGGGATCGGGGGCAGCCCACCGGCAACCGGCGGGACCGCCCGGACGCGGCGGCGACACTCGCGGCGCGCCGGAGCTGTCGCGTTCACGCCGCGCCGGTCGGACCCCACGTCCGGCGGATGGGGGAACATCCTGATGGCGTAGCGCGCCCGGAACGGCAAAACTGGACACCATGACAGCCGATGCTCCGGTCACCGCGCCCGCCGACGTCCCCGTGCCGACGGACGGCACCGCGGCGACCACCGATGTGGCCGCCCGCGCCGTCGATCTGGTGAAGCTCTACGGGTCCGGCGACACCCAGGTCACCGCGCTGGACGCGGTATCGGTGGACTTCGCTCGCGGCGAGTTCACCGCCATCATGGGCCCGTCCGGATCCGGCAAGTCGACGCTCATGCACTGTCTGGCGGGCCTGGACGCCGCCACCTCCGGCGTCGTCGCCATCGGCGACACCGATCTGACCTCCCTGTCGGACAAGCAGATGACCCAGTTGCGCCGCGACCGGATCGGTTTCGTGTTCCAGGCGTTCAATCTGGTCCCGACGCTCACCGCCCTGGAGAACATCACGCTGCCGCTCGACATCGCCGGCCGGTCCATCGATCAGCAGTGGCTGGACACGGTCGTCGACCGGCTCGGGATCCGGGACCGGTTGTCGCACCGGCCGAGTGAACTGTCCGGTGGCCAGCAGCAGCGGGTGGCGTGCGCGCGGGCCCTGGCCGGCCGGCCCGACATCATCTTCGGCGACGAGCCCACCGGCAACCTGGACTCCCACTCGTCCAACGAGGTGCTGTCGATCCTGCGGGCCGCCGTGGACGAGTTCGGCCAGACCGTCGTGATCGTGACCCACGAGCCGCACGCCGCCTCCTTCGCCGACCGAGTGGTGTTCCTCAGCGACGGCCGGATCGTCGACGAGATGCGCAACCCGACCGCCGACAGCGTGCTGGACCGGATGAAGAAGCTGGAGAACCGGTAATGGGGGATACGCCCGGGAGTCCGGCGGCGGACGACCACGCCGACGCGCCCGTACCGGCGGCCGAGATCGCGGCCCGGCTGCGGGCGGAAGTGGACGGCGATCCCGCCGAGGCCGCGAAAGTCACTGCCGGGCAGGATCATTCGACCGGCCGGCACCGGCCGGAGGCGGTGACGCAGCGGAAGTCCGAGCGATCCGGCAAGCCCATGCGCAAGGTGGCGCTGCGCAATCTGGCCGCGCACAAGGTGCGGCTGGCGCTGACCCTGCTGGCGGTCGTGCTCGGCACCGCTTTCGTGGCCGGATCCTTCGTCTTCACCGACACCCTGCAGCACACCTTCGACGGCATCTTCGCCGACCAGGCCAAGGGCGTCGACGTCCGGGTGCAGCCGAAACAGATGCAGTCCCTGGGTGTCCCGCTGGACATGGTCGACCGGATCGCCGCCACCGACGGCGTGCGCGCGGTGGCGCCGGCCGAGCAGGGCCCGATCGTGGTGCTGCGCGACGGCAAACCGGTGCAGACCGGCGGCGCGCCCAGCTTCGGCATGTCCTATCTGCCGCCCGAGCAGTCCATCGCGGCGCCCAAGAAGTTCGTCGCCGGCACGCCGCCCGCGGCGACCGGTGAGGTGGCGGTCAACAACGGCGGCGCCGACCACGCCAGGCTGCACGTGGGCGACCACGTCAAGGTGCTGATCCCCTCGCACGGCACCGTCGAGGTGACCGTCACCGGCCTCTACGACCTGGCGTCCGACAGCGGCGGCTATATCGGCATGCTGTTCCCGGCCGAGCAGGCCAAGCAGCTGTTCACCGACGGCCAGCACGTGGCGTACGTGGACATCGCGGCGAAGCCCGGGGTTCCGCCGGACACCCTGCGGGACCGGATCGCGAAAGACCTGCCGAACGCGAGCAACTTCAAGGTGCTCGACGGTGACCAGGTCCGCGCGGATCTCAAGGCACAGATCGGCCAGGCGCTGAAGTTCGTGAACTACTTCCTGCTCGCGTTCGGGGCGATCGCGCTGGTGGTGGGCACCTTCATCATCTACAACACCTTCTCGATGATCGTGGCCCAGCGGCTGCGCGAGATGGCGTTGCTGCGGGCGATCGGCGCCAGCCGCAGCCAGGTCGGCAACTCGGTGATCGCCGAGGCGACGGTGATCGGCCTGCTCGGCAGTGCGCTGGGTCTGATCGGCGGGATCGGCTTGGCGTTCGGGTTGTCCGCGCTGCTCGACGCGTTCTCGCTGGGGCTGCCGACCGGGGCGCTGCAGGTGCTGCCGCGGACCTTCGTGGTGGCGATCCTGGTCGGGCTCGTGGTCACCGTGGCCAGCGCCTACGTGCCGGCCCGGCGGGCCGCGAAGACCCCGCCGGTCGAGGCCATGCGGGCCGAATTCGCTTCCACCGGTGACACATTGCGGTGGCGGACGGTCGGCGGTGCCGTGCTCGGGGTCGCGGGTGCGGTGCTGGTCGCGCTGGGTGCGCAGCACACCGGGAAGTCGGCCGCGATCGTGGTCGGGATCGGCTCGTTCGCTCTGATCCTGTCCGCGCTCATGGTGTCGCCGTGGGTGTCGCGTCCGGTGGTGGCGGTGCTGGGCGTGCTGGTGCGGCCGTTCGGTGCGATAGGGAACATGTCGCGCAACAACGCGATTCGCAATCCGCGCCGCACCGCCGCGACGGCGTTCGCGCTCACCCTCGGGGTGATGCTGGTGACGGCCATCGGCATGCTGGGCGCCTCGGCGAAGGCCAGTGTCGGTTCCGTCGTGGATCAGGGCGTGAAGGCCGACTACATTCTCGCCGGACCGCAGGGCGGCGCGCTGGTGGTCCTGCCGCTGGGTACCGCCCAGGCGGTCAAGACCGTTCCCGGTGTGGCGGAAGCGGTCTCGATGCGCGGGGTGGCGGCGAAGGTCGGCGACGACACGATCGGCGGCATCTCGCCCGACGGCCCGATGGACCACGTGATCGACTTCAGCCTGTCCTCCGGTGTGTCCCGGCTCGGTGCCGACGACATCATGGTCTCGGAAACCCAAGCGGGCAAATACAACTGGCACGCCGGCCAGCGGGTCGGGCTGACCAACGTGGACGGCAAGCAGTTCACCTTCACCGTCGCCGGTGTCTACAAGGACACCCCGCTGCTCGGGCCGCTGGTCGTGCCGGACGCGGTGTACCAGCAGATGATGGGCTTGGCGTTGCGCGCCGACATCATCGTGCTGGTCAAGGCCGCCCCGGGCACCGACGCGGCGGCGTTGCGGCCGAAGTTGGAGGACGCGGTCAAGGCCTTCGGCGTGGTGCAGGTCGACGACCGCGAGCAGTTCAAGGGTCAGCAGGGCAAGCAGATCAACACCATCCTGGCCATCCTGTACGGGTTGCTCGCGCTGGCGGTCGTCATCGCCATTCTCGGCATCGTGAACACGCTCGCGTTGTCGGTGGTGGAACGCCGCCGCGAGATCGGCATGTTGCGCGCGGTCGGCATGCAGCGCAAGCAGGTTCGGCGCACGATCTATCTGGAGTCGATGCTGATCGCGGTGTTCGGTGCCGCGGTCGGGGTGGCGCTGGGGCTCACGCTGGGCTTCGGCTTCCTCAGCACGCTCAGTGATCTGGGGTTGGGCACGATCGTGGTGCCGTGGTCGCAGGTGATCGCGATGCTGATCGGCTCCGGTGTGGTCGGGGTGCTGGCCGCGCTGTGGCCGGGGGTGCGGGCGGCCCGCACACCGCCGCTGGCCGCGATCGCGGACCTCTAGCTGGGGTAGCGGGCGAACCACTCGTCGGTGGGGGTCCCGACCGCGGTGGCGGGCGGGTTCGGCCCGAACTCCTGGCAGAAGTCGGCGACGAGGTGCTCGATGATCGGGGCCGCGTCCAGCGCGGTGCGCCATTCGGCCGGGATCGCGGCGACACCGTGGCGGGCGCCGAGGATCGTGCCGGCGATCGAGCCGGTGGAATCGCTGTCACCGGAATGGTTCACCGCGAGTAGGACTCCGGCGCGGAAGATCTCGGTCGGGGTGCCGCCGGCCGCCTCGGCGGTCAGCGCCGCGCACACCGCCAGCGCGAGGGCCTCCGGGCCCATGACGCCGAAGCCGAGCGGTTTCAGCGCGCCGACCGGTGGCACGGTGGTGGTGTGCCGGGTGATCTCGTCGGCGAGCCGCAGTGCGGTGGTGAGCGCGGTCGAGGTCTCCAGGTGCGCCGGGTGCCGGGTGAGGATGGCGCGGGCCCGGTCGACCGCGGCGGCGGTCGTCAGCCCGCTGTCCAGGCCGGCCACGATCGCCGCGAGAGTACCGGCGGGCAGCCAGCCGCTCGGGTCGCCGTGCGTGAGTGCTGCTGTGTCGCACCCCAATTCGAAGGCGTGCTCGGGTGTGCGGCCGAAACCGCAGGGCGCCGAGCGGACCGTGGCGGCACAGCCCTTGGAATCGGTGATCGGCGCGGTACGGGTGCCCAGCGGGATACGCGGCTGGCCGCGCGCCGCCACCAGGCGCATGGCCTTGGTGGTGGAGCTGGTCGGTCCGCGGTTGCTCATCAGCTCGGGGTACCGCTCGAGCGAACTGAACAGCGGATGCGACTGCTCGGGCAGCGGCTGCCCCTGGCCACGCAACCAGACCAGCAAGCCTTCCTGGACCAGGCCCAGGGTGGTGCCGATCCCGCGCGCCCGCGCCCGCACCGAGCTGCGGATCAGCGCCTCGGTGAGGAACAAGGTCAGCTGGGTTTCCTCGGAGATGCGGCCCTCGAACGAGTTCCGGCCGCCGGTGACGCCTTCCTGGCCGTAGCGCTGGACGATATTGGCCAGCAGCATCGCCTCGACGGGCGCGCCGAGCGCGTCGCCGACCGCGCCGCCGAGCAGCCCGCCGTGCACGACGTCGCGCAGCGACAGCGACGGGTGCGTGCGGGCCTGCCGGATCGCCGGCGGGGTGCGCAAGGCGGTGCTGAGCGGGCCGACCGGGCCACTGAAGGTCCGCCACGCGGCCTGCGCGAATTCGCTGCACGAGGGATAGCGGTCGGCCGGCTGTTTGGACAGCGCGCGGGCCAGCACCTGGTCCAGGACCGGTGGCAGGCCCTTGCGGCGCGAGCTCAACGGGGGCGGCGGCTGCTGCATATGGCCGAGCATGACCGCGCCCAGGCTGTCGGCGTCGAACGGGCCAGCGCCGGTGAGCAGCCGGAACAGGGTGCAGGCCAGGGAGTATTGATCGGCGTAGAAGTCGACCGGGCCGTCGGTCAGCTGTTCCGGGGCGCAGTAGGCCATGGTGGCGTTGAAGGTTCCGGTGCGGGTCAGATGCTGGTTGTCGTCGACGACGCGGGCGATGCCGAAATCGGTGAGCAGCACCCGTTCCCCGAATCCCACACCGGCACCGGCGGATCGGGACAGCAGGATGTTGGCGGGCTTGACGTCGCGGTGCAGCACGCCGCGGCTGTGGGCGTAGTCGAGGGCGTCGGCGATCTGGAGCACGATCTGCACCGCGCGTTCCGGCGCCAGGCCCGCCGGGTCGATGGACGCGCAATCGGTGCCGTCGACGTATTGCATGGCGATCCAGAGCTGTTCGTCCTCGGTACCACGATCGAAGACGGTGACGATGTTCGGATGATCCAGCTGGGCGACGACATCGGCTTCGCGCTCGAACCGGGTGCGGGTGATCTCGTCGCCGAACAGGTTGCGGTTGAGCAGCTTCAGCGCGATCAGACGGGGTAGTCGCGGGTGCCGGGCCGCGAACACCGAGCCCATCCCGCCGCGGCCCAGTTCCCGCTCGACGACGTAGCCGGCGAACACCTCACCGTGGCGCAACATCTCTGGCCGTTTCCCTCCCGCCGAGCCGACTTTCGCATGCTACCGCTCCGCTCGCGCGCGGGAGTTCCTCGGCGACAGTGGGTTCGGACCGGTCCGTATGTTCGCTTCCGTTTGCGCGGGCCGGAATGTTCTGGGATTCTGTAATGTTCGGCTCCGTCCGAACCATCCCTTTCCGTGGGTGTCCGACGAACTGCCCGGCCGGGACGGTCGAGGGGTGGTCATCGGGGCCGGGCCGGCCGTTTCCGATGACCATTTCCGTCCCGCCGGGCCGGTTCACCCGGCCGGAGATGTTGTCCGAGCGGTGTTTCGCGCGGTCCGGTAGCTTCGGCAGGCGGCGGGCCGCTGCCCGCGCGTGTGTCGATCGGGAGGATGCCGCCGTGACGCGAACCAACTGGGCCGAGCGCCTGGCGGCCGATCCGGCGGTCACGCCCGAGGTCGCGGCCGCGGTGCGCGCGGCACTGGGCGCGGAGGACGCCGCCGACGAGCAGTCGCCGGGATCGGGAATCTTCGTGCGCGCCATCCGGGTACGCGGATTCCGCGGGATCGGCCCGGCCGCCGCGCTCGAGCTGGATCCCGGCCCGGGCCTCACACTCGTGGTGGGCCGCAACGGTTCCGGTAAGTCCAGCTTCGCGGAGGCGGCCGAACTGGCGCTGACCGGCGATACCCGCCGCTGGTCCGGGCGGGCGGCGGTCTGGCGGGACGGCTGGCGAAACCTGCACGAGGGCAACGACACCCGGATCGAGCTGGAGCTGGTCGCGGCCGGGGAACCCGAACTGCGGATCACCCGGGAATGGACCGAGACCGCGGAGTTCGCCGACGGCACCTGGACCGAGCAGCGGCACGGTCGGCCACCCGGCCCGTTCCGGCCGCAGGAGTGGGCGGCGGCGCTGGAGCTCTACCGTCCCTTCCTCTCCTACAGCGAGCTCGGCGCCCTGGTCGACGGCCGGCCGGCCGATCTGTTCGACGCCCTGCACCGGCTGCTCGGGCTGGACCAGCTGACCGCGGCGCAGGAACGGCTGCGCGCCCGGCGGCTCGAGCTGGAACGTGCGGCACGGGCGGTCGGCGAGGAGCGGGCGGCGCTGGCCGCCGCCCTGGGCGGGCTGGTCGACGAGCGCGCGATCCGGGTGGCCGCCCTGCTCGGCGCCCCCGATCCGGATCTGACCGCGGTGGCGGCCGAGATCGACACCGTGCGAAAGGATCCCGGCGGTATCGACCGCCTGCTCGGGATCGTCGCGCTGCAATTGCCGGCGGCGGACGTGGTCGCCGCCGCGGCCGCCGACCTCGTCGCGCGGGCCGAGGACCTGAGCGGGCACTCCGGTGCCGAGGCCGATCTGCGGGTACTCGAACTGCTGCGCCGCGCAGGCGAATTCGCCGCGGCGGAGCCGGATGCCTGCCCGTGTCCGGTCTGTGGCAAGGGAACCTTGGACGCCCAATGGCGGCGTGCGGCCGATGAGCAGATGGACCGGCTGGCCCAGGCGGGGTCCGCGCTCACCACGGCCCGCGCCGACCTCGACCGTGCGCTGCGTGCCGCCGGCGATCTGGTGAAACCAGTTCCGGCCGAGCTGGATTCGTGGCAGCCGCCGACCGCCGGGGTGGACCCGGCGCCCGCGGCCGCCGCGTGGGCGGGCTGGGCCGCCTGCGCCCACGACACCCACGACCCGGCGGAGCTGGCGCGCCGGCTGCCGGCGGCGCACGCGGAAACCGAACTGGCCCTGCGCAGTCTGCGGCACGCGGCCACCAAGGAACTCGACCGGATCGACGCGGTGTGGGCGCCACTGCTGCCGCGGCTGCGCGCCTGGCTCGAAGCGGCGACCACCGTGGCCGTCGCCGACGCCGAGCTGCGGACCGTGCGGCGAGCCGAGGAATGGTTGAAGACGGCCGCGGCCGACCTGCGGGAACAGCGCATGGCACCGCTGGCCGACCACGCCCGGCGGATCTGGACCGGCCTGCGCCAGCAGAGCAATGTCGATCTCGGCACGATCCGCCTGCAGGGCACCGCGAACGCGGGGCGGCGGGTGGTCCTGGACGTGACCGTCGACGACGCCGGCGGTACCGCGCTGGGAGTGATGAGCCAGGGCGAGCTGCACGCGCTCGGGCTGTCGCTGTTCCTGCCGCGAGCGACCGTGCCGGACAGTCCCTTCGGCTTCCTGCTCATCGACGATCCGGTGCAGGCGATGGATCCGGCCAAGGTGGACGGGCTCGCGCGGGTCCTGGCCGCGGCCGCGCGCAGCGGCCGACAGGTGGTGGTGTTCACCCACGACGCTCGGCTCGCGGAATCCGTTCGGCGACTGCGGCTTCCGGCGACCATCCGCGAAGTGCAGCGGCGGGAGGGGTCCCGGGTCGAGGTGCGGGCCGGGGAGGATCCGGTGCGCCGCTACCTCGCCGACGCCAACGCCCTGCTGCGGACCCGGCAGCTGCCGCGCGATATCGCGGTGGAACTGGTGGTGACCTGCTGCCGTTCGGCGATCGAGGCGGCCGCGTTGGCCCGGATCCGCCGCGATCTGATCGGCGCCGGGATCGCGCACGCGGAGGTGCAGCGCCGCATCGATCGGGCCCGAACCGTCTGGGAGAAACTGGCGTTGGCCGAACTCGGTGCCGCCGACCAGGTGGACGAACTCAACGACTACCTCGACGCCGAGCACCGCTGGGTGCGGCAGATCGTGCGAGATGCGGCCGCCGGTGCGCACATTCGCATCGACCGTGACCCCGCCGATTTGCTCACCGGCACCCGCCGAGTCGTCGCCTGGCTGGACCGATGAGGACCCAGCGCCCGCTCGTGACCGTCGAGGAGCGGCTGGCCGCAGCCGCGGACCTGCTCGACGGCGAGGTCACCGACGCCGGGGGACTGTGGTCGCGGGCGACCGTCTGGATCCTGCGCCTCACCGTCGAACAGGCCCTCGACGAACTCTGGTGGCAGGTCGCGCCCGACCTGGCCCGCTGCAGCATGCGCGCGCAACTGCTCGCCCTCGCGCCCTACACCGGTGCCCGCCTGGCCGACCGGGTATCGGCCCTGTGGGCGAATCTGTCGCGCGCCGGCCACCACCAGGACTTCGAACTCGCGCCGACCGCGGCGGAACTGCGCGGCTGGTACACCGAGACCACGGAACTCGTGGCCGCACTCGCCCGCACGACCTGACCGCCGCACCCGATTCCGCCGCGCCGCATTCCTTCCGGGTTGCCGACCGCGCTTACCGGTAGCGTCTTCGGTGCCGAATTGTCCGTTTAGACCTGAACCGCGCGGAAGGGTTGGTCAGCATGGGTCTCTCCTCGTCCGGATCGGCAGTAGTGAACGACGGTTCGTCGGTGATCTCGAGCCTCGGCCAGCTGGCCAACGATCTCCTCGGGGTGTTCGGCGGATTCGGGGCGTTCTGAACCCGCGCCACCCGCTCGAGGAATGATCACGGGGTGCCGAGTGCCCCGAACGATCCGTGCCCCTGTCGAAGCGGCGAGCAGTTCGCCGCCTGCTGCGCGCCCCGGCTGGACGGTTCCGGCCCGGCGCCGACCGCCGCGGCGCTCATGCGATCCCGGTACACGGCCTTCGCCGTCGGCGACACCGGCTATCTGCTGCGCAGCTGGGACCCGCGCACCCGGCCCGCGACCCTCGAACTCGACCCGGCCCAGCGCTGGCTGTTCCTGGAAGTACTCGCCACCGAGGCGGGCGGCCCGTTCGACCAGGCGGGCGTCGTCGAATTCCGGGCCCACTACCGCGACGCCGCCGGCCGCGCAGAACTACACGAACGCAGCCGCTTCCGACGCGCGGACGGCGCCTGGGTGTACGTCGACGGCGACCTGCTCGCCTGACCGAACCCGGCTAGGGTGCGGGCATGGCTCGTGTCGCGATCGAATACTGCACCCAGTGCCGGTGGCTGTTGCGTGCCGCCTGGATGGCTCAAGAATTGCTGAACACCTTCGGCACCGACCTGACCGAGGTGGCGTTGCTCCCGGGTACCGGCGGCGTCTTCCGGATCAGCGTCGACGACGAGCAGATCTGGGAGCGCAAGGCCGACGGCGGCTTCCCGGAGATCACAATTCTGAAACAGCGGGTACGCGACCGGGTCGCACCCGGCCGTGACCTCGGGCATATCGACCGCTGACCTCGGGTTTCGCGCGCGAAATCGCGTCCGTGGCGTGACCTCGATCCGGTCGCCGGCGATCATCGAACACGTACTCTCGATTCCAAGGAATTGCGAGGAGGTGCACGATGACCGCTCAGTTCTTCGAGGTGGAATCGGGTGTCCCGACCAGCCCGCCGATCGCCGAGCCGGCGGGCAGTAGCGGCCGACCCGGCCCGATCGCGCAGACCGTCACCGGGACGGTGCGCGGCCTACGCCAGGGCACGGTCGACGTGTGGCGGAGCATTCCTTACGCCGAGGCCGCGGCCGGTCCGCTCCGGTTCGCCCGCCCGGTGCCCAAGGCGCCGTGGGACGGCATCCGCGAGTGCACCACCTTCGGCGATATCTCCCCGCAGAATCTGGGCGACACCGTCCCCATCGATCCGGCCCTGAAAATGGGCGAGGACTGCCTGTGGGTGAACGTGTGGTCACCGGCCGAGCACACCACCGAACCCCGGCCGGTCATGGTGTGGTTGCACGGCGGCGCCTACTGCCTCGGGACCGCCGCTCAGGCCATCTACGACGGACGCAAACTGGCCGAGACCGGTGGCGTGGTGGTCGTCGGCGTCAATTACCGTCTCGGCGCGCTCGGTTTCCTCGATCTGTCGTCGCTGGATCCGGCGTTCGTCCCCAATCTCGGTCTGCACGACCAGATCGCGGCCCTCGAGTGGGTCCGCGACAATATCGAGGGCTTCGGTGGCGACCCCGGCAATGTGACCGTGTTCGGGGAATCCTCCGGCGCGGGCTGTGTGACCGCGCTGCTGACCTCGCCGCGTGCGGCCGGGCTGTTCCACCGGGCCATCGCGCAGAGCCCGCCGGCCACCACTGTCTCCGGCCAGGATCGCGCGGCCGGCGTCGCGCGCCGGTTCCTGGAACTGGTCGAGCTGCCCTGGAACCGGGTCGGCGAGCTGCTGGAATGCCCGATCGAGCGGATCGTGGACGCGGCGACCGTGCTGCTCGACGAGGTGCCGCTGCAGAACCCCGGCCGGCTGGCCGCGATGCCGGTCGTCGACGGCGATCTGCTGCCCGCGTTCCCGGTGGACCGGTTCCAGCAGGGGCGTTCGCACCGGGTGCCGCTGCTGATCGGGACCAATCGTGACGAGGCGTCACTGTTCCGGCTGTTCCGGTCGCCGATCCTGCCGGTCACGCCGGAGGCGGTGAACGCCATGCTGGCCGCGGTGGCGGCCGACCACCCGGGTCTGTCACCGGAGCGGATCGCCGAGATCACCGCCGCCTACCCGGATCTGGCCACCACGCGCGGCGCGCTCGCCATGTCCACCGATGCCGCATTCCGGATGCCGGCGCACTGGGTCGCCGACGCGCACTCCCGGCACTCGCGCACCTGGATGTACCGGTTCGACCACGCCACTCCGATGCTGCGCGCGGCTCGGGTCGGTGCCGGGCATGCGACCGAATTGCCTTACGTCTTCGGCAATTTCGATTCGTTCCCGCACGACCCGACCTTCTGGCTGGGCGGGCGGAAGGCCGCCACCGAGGTGTCGGGTCGAATCATGCGGCGGTGGTTGGCATTTGCCGCCCACGGGGTACCGGCCGCGCTGGACGGGTCGAAACACTGGCCGCCGTACCGGCAGTACACCCGCACGACGATGCTGCTGGACGCGGTGGACACCGTCGTCGACGATCCGGACCGGGATCTGCAGCACGCGTGGGGCGACCGGGTGGTCGGCTTCAGTTGAAGTTCCGCTCGAGCCCGGGGGTTCGCGAGTACGCCTGTGGCACAAGGCGGTCGGGTTTCGACCGCTAGGAGCGGGTCGTGGTGATCCGTTCGCTCGCGATGCGGCGGTCCCGGCCGGCGCGGTCCTCGTTGGCTACCTGGACCAACGAGGCCCCGGCGGCGTAGACCGCGAGCAGGCCGTCGATCAGCTCCTCGGCCGTGTCCCACGCGGCGGTGGACAGGACCCGATCTTCGGCGGTGAAGCCTTGGCGCGCAGCGGATTCGGTGGCGGCAGTCAGGATGTCGGACACCGGGCGGCCGGCCAAGGCGGGCCCGGTACCGGACGGGGCGAACTGGTCGCCGTGCACGCGGACCGAGGTGGCGTAATCGGTGATACCCACCGGCAGTCCGCGGACCGGCAGACCCATCGGGTCCAGCGACAGGGCGGCGATCTCGGGGATCTGATCCGCGTCGTCGATCCGGTCGGCCGTCACCAGCGCGAGTTCGGCGTCCGGGTCGGGGTCGAGCACCACATCCGTTCCGGCCCACCAGCATCCGAGCAGGACCGCCGCGGTCTGCCAGTGCGCGGGCAGCAGTACCGCGACCCGGGCGCCGGGCAGCAGGCCGAACTCGTCGCGAATCAGGTTGGCGGTCTTGGCCGCCCAGTTCGCCAGGGTAATCGCGGACAGCTCGATCCGGGCGCCGGTGGCATCGTCGTACCAGGTGATGCGGGGTCCGGCGCCGTCGCGCGCCAGGATCGGCTGCAGCAGGGCATCGGTCAGAGTCTGGTTCAGTTCACGCATTTCGGTCCGTTCTGGCCGGCGTCCAAGGGCGGCGGCGCCGGTGCCGGGACGGCCGACGGTTCACTCCCGGACGACGCGACCGGTGTGGCCGCGGGCAAGCCCGGACCAGAGTAGTCACCGGTGAGCACTACCCGCACCGCGCCCTGCCCCGCGCCGGGATCGGCGATCACCGGCAGTCCGCCGAGGGCCTTCGCGACGGCCTGGGCCTTCGGGTCGTCGCGGTTCGCGGCCAGCACCCGGCTGCCCGGTACGGGGCCGCCGATCCAGTTGTCCACGGTGCCGGTGCGATAACCGTGCCCGGCCAGGACCTCCGCCACCTGCCCGGCCAGTCCCGGCACGCCACCGGCGTTGTACACGTCGGCGCTGACCGACGCCGGATCCAGCCCGCCCGCGGTCCGGCCGGTGGTGGCCGAGACGTAGGCCCGAACCGCGTCCGGATCGACCCGCACCACGGACTGGCCCGCGTCGGTCATGTAGTTGATATCGGTGACCGGGATGGTCTCGAATTTGACCTGCCCACCGGAGAGATCGTGCAGTTCGCGCGCGAACGACAGCACGTTCCACCCGTCGTCGAGGACCACGGTACGGCCGAGCGCGTCACTGAGGTGTTGCAGCCGGGTGGGACTGGTGAGCAGTTGCGCGCTGATCATCTGGTGGACCAGCGCCGCCATGAACACCTGCTGGCGCACGATCCGGTCCAGGTCGCCGCGCGGCAGTTCGTGCCGCTGCCGCACGAAGCTCAAGGCCTGTGCGCCGTTGAGCCGTTGCGGTCCGGCCGGAAAGTCGGCGCCCGACATCGGCTCGTCCACCGCCGCGTTCAGGCACACCGGGATCCCGCCGACGGCGTCGGTGAGCAGCGCGAAGCCGAGCATGCCGATCTCGGCGTAGTGGTCCACGGTGACGCCGGTCAGCTGGCCGACCGTCTTGATCAGCGCCTGCCGTCCGGCCAGGGTGGAGCGGCGCTCGGCCTCGGCCTCCGAAATGCCCTGTTCCACCAGCTGTTTGCGCGCGGCCTCCTTGGTGGTGCCGTACGCCGAGTTGATCTTGCCCATGCCGACGCCGGGAATGTCGACATAGGTGTCGCGGGGGATGGACAGCGCGGTCGCCGACCGGCCGTCGCCCGGCACCCGCAGCAGGATGATCGTGTCGGTATTGGTGCTGACATCGTCCCCGGCGTGCAACCGGATGCGGTCGGCGTCGCTGAGCGGATTGCCGTGCGCGTCGGTACGACTGTCCACCCCGACCAGAAGGATGTCGGTCGAACCGTCGTCCGCGCCACCCAAACCCAGGTTCGAGATCCGGTCGATGCTGGAGACGATGGTGGCCACACTGTGCCAGCCCACGCCGGTGACCAGCAGCACCACCGCCGCCGTGCCCGCGGCGAGCAACCGGCCGCGCTGCCGCCGGTCGCCGTGGCGCACGCTGTCGAGCAGCGCGGCCGGGCGCAGCACCGACGGCAGATCCGCGGCGCGCACCACGCCCCGCACCTCGCGGGCCAGCCGGCGAACCCGCGCACCGAACCGGTCCACCAGGCGCGGGCGCCGTTCGGTGACCCGGGTGCGGGTCGCCCGGCCGGTCCGCGCCCGGGACGCCGAGCCGGTGGCACCGGCCGGGCGGCTGCCGGTCCGGCGTGGCCGGGTCGAGGTCCTGTCACTGCTCGGAACCGGCACGACACGTCCTTTCCACCGCGCCACGGCACCGCCGCGACCTCCGGAATGCACTCGTCGAGTGCGGGCACAAGCTGTTCACCGAGTGCGGGCTCGACGACGTGCAGGCCCGCGCGATCCTCCCCGTCCTCGAGGCTAATCACTGTCGGCCCCGGTGCCGGGCAACCTCGGCCGGTGTGCCGTGCCAGACTTGCCGCCGTGAATGCTGTGCAGTACCCGCGTCTGGTCGTAACCGGTGCGGCCGGTCAGCTCGGCCGCGCCCTGATCGCGGCGGCGCCGGCGGCCGGCGCCGGTGAGGTGCTGGCGCTGGGCCGCGCCGACCTCGACATCACCGATCCCGCCGCGGCCGCCGCGCTGCTGCGCCGCGGAGACGTGGTGATCAACTGCGCCGCGTACACCGCCGTGGACCGCGCCGAGACCGAGGCGGCCGCAGCGTTCGCCGTCAACGGGACCGGACCGGCGGTCCTCGCCACCGCCTGCGCCGAGATCGGCGCCGACCTGATCCACGTCTCCACCGACTACGTCTTCGACGGGACCGGGACCGCTCCTTACGAACCGTCCGATCCGACCGGGCCGACCAGCGTCTACGGCCGGTCCAAACTGGCGGGGGAGCAGGCCGTGCTCGCCCTCGCCCCCGCGGCCGTCGTGGTCCGCACCGCCTGGGTGTACACCGGCGACCAGCGGGATTTCGTCGCCACCATGCGCCGGCTGGAAGGCGAGCGCGACACCGTGACCGTGGTCGACGACCAGATCGGATCACCCACGTACGCACCGGATCTGGCGGCCGGACTGCTGGAACTGGCCGCCCGCCTGCCCGGTCGCGCACACCCGATCCCGCCGATCCTGCACGCCACCAACGGCGGCAGTGCCAGCTGGTACGAGCTGGCGCGGGCCGTATTCACCGAACTCGGGGCCGATCCCGGCCGGGTCCGGCCCTGCACCAGCGACGAATACCCGAGTCCCGTTCGGCGCCCGGCATATTCGGTGCTGTCCCCGCGGGCCTGGTCCGCCGCCGGCCTCACCCCGCTGCGGGACTGGCGCGCGGCCGTGCACGCGGCGGTCCTGGCTGCCCGTCCCGGCGCACGCGCCGGCCACGACGGTTAGGCTGCCTCTCCGTGAACGATTCAGTCGCACGCCCCACACTGGCCGTGGTCACGGTCACATACTCGCCCGGTGAGCACCTCGAGCACTTCATCAGCACGCTCGCCCTCGCCACCGGAGAGAAGCCCCAGGTCATCCTGGCCGACAACGGCTCCACCGACGGCACCCCGGAACTGGCCGCCGAATCCAACGAGCACGTGCGACTGCTGCGCACCGGCGGCAACATCGGCTACGGCGGCGCCATCAACCGCGCCGTCGCCGAGATCGACCCGGAAATCGAATTCCTGGTCCTGGCCAACCCGGACGTGCGCTGGGAAGCCGACGCCATCGACATCATGCTGGCGGCCGCCCGCCGCTGGCCGCGCGCCGGCGCGATCGGCCCGCTGATCCACGAGCCCGACGGCAGCATCTACCCGTCCGCGCGCCGGGTACCCAACCTGCTCGACGGCGCCGGGCACGCGGTGCTGGGCACGCTGTGGCCGGCCAACCCGTGGACCCGGCGGTACCGCCAGGAGGACGAGCAGATCACCGAGCGCACGGTCGGCTGGCTGTCCGGCTCGTGCCTGCTGGTCCGGCGGACCGCGTTCGACGCCATCGACGGCTTCGACTCGCGGTATTTCATGTACATGGAGGACGTCGACTTCGGCGACCGCATGGGCAAGGCCGGCTGGCACAATGTGTTCGTGCCCTCGGCGGCGGTCACCCATGCCAAGGGGCACGCTGCCGGCCGCCACCCCGAGACCATGCTGCCGGCCCACCACGCGTCGGCCTATCGGTTCCAGGCCGACCGTCATCCGCACTGGTGGCAGGCACCGCTGCGGCTGGCGCTGCGCGTCGGACTTGCGATTCGCTGCAAGCTTGCGGTTCGATCGGCGCTGCGAGAGCGCGCGAATCTCGCAGCGTGACACGATCCGGACAGGGGATTAGTGATATGTCGGACAACCGGAGCTCCACGACGGATGCGGTGATCCTGGTCGGGGGACAGGGGACCCGGCTACGGCCGCTGACGCTGTCGGCGCCCAAGCCGATGCTGCCGGTGGCCGGGCTGCCGTTCCTGCAGCACCTGCTGGCCCGGATCGCCGCCGCCGGTATCACCCACGTCGTGCTGGGCACCTCGTTCAAGGCCGAGGTGTTCGAGGAGCACTTCGGTGACGGATCCGAGCTGGGTCTCGAACTCGAGTACGTCACCGAGACCGAGCCGCTGGGCACCGGCGGCGGTATCCGCAACGTGCTGCCCAAGCTGCGCGCCGACACCGTGCTGGTGTTCAACGGTGACGTGCTCGGCGGCGCCGATCTGGGCGCCGTGCTCGACACCCACCACGACACCAAGGCCGACGTCACCCTGCACCTGGTCCGGGTCAGCGACCCGCGGGCGTTCGGTTGCGTGCCGACCGACGAGAACGGCCGGGTCACAGCGTTTCTGGAGAAGACCCAGGACCCGCCGACCGACCAGATCAACGCCGGCTGCTACGTGTTCCGCCGCGAGTACATCGAGAAGATCCCGGCCGGGCGCCCGGTCTCGGTCGAGCGCGAGGTGTTCCCGGCACTGCTCGCCGAGAACGCCCACATCCAGGGCCACGTCGACAACTCGTACTGGCGGGACATGGGCACCCCGGAGGACTTCGTGCGCGGGTCCGCCGACCTGGTCCGCGGCATCGCGCCGTCCCCGGCCCTGCCGGGTCAGCGCGGTGAATCGCTGGTCCACGCCGGTGCCGGGGTCGCGCCGGGCGCGGTGTTGATCGGCGGCACGGTCGTGGGCCGCGGTGTGGAGGTCGGCGCCGGCGCCCGCCTCGACGGCGCGATCCTGTTCGACGGCGCCCGGGTCGAGGCCGGTGCCACCGTGGAGCGGTCGATCGTCGGTTTCGGCGCCCGGATCGGTCCGCGCGCGCTCGTCCGTGACGGTGTGATCGGTGACGGCGCGAGCGTCGGAGCACGCTGCGAGCTGCTGCGTGGTGCGCGGGTGTGGCCGGGTGTGGACATTCCGGACGGCGGGATCCGCTTCTCCACGGACGTGTAGTTCTTCCGAACCGCCGCCGCGGGACATCCACGGGTGTGCCGCGGCGGCGTCTTTCGCCGGGTGCACACCTCGTGCGCGCACCGACCGGGTGGCCCGGTTATGCTGCGCGCGGTTGTACAGGGGAGGGGACACACGTGTCTGACGAACAATATCCCGGTCGTCCGGCGGCCGATGTCGTCGTCGCGGCGTCGCGGCGGCCCGTGCCCGCGACCGTGCGGCGGGCGTTCTACGCCATGCTGGCCGGTGCGGTGATGTCGGCGGTGGGCGTGGTGGTCACGGTGATCCAGATGCCGCAGACCATCGACCGGGCAGTGAAAAACGCCGGCCTTCAGACCGGGACGAAACCCTTGGACCATCGAGCGGTCCACGACATCGCCTATGTGTCGGCCGCTGCCGCGGTGGTGATGGGCGTACTCCAGGTCGGGCTGTGGATCTGGATGGCGTTCGCCAACAGGGCCGGAAAGAACTGGGCGCGGGTGACGTCGACCGTGTTCTTCGGGATCAGCACCCTGTCCACCCTCGTCGGTCTGATGTCGCTGGCCGTGACGTCGCTGGCGCCGAGCAGTTCGGTGACCGGCCTGTCGGCCTCGGTCAGCGCGCTCATGTGGGTGGCCGGCCTCGGCGCCGTCATCCAGCTGTGGCACAAGGATTCCCGGCCCTACTTCGCCCCCCGGCCCCCGGTCTACGGGCCGTACGGCTACCCACCGGCCGGGCCGTACGGATACCCACCGGCCCCGCCTTACGGACCGACGATTCCGGGTCCGTATGGTGCACCGGCGGCGCCCGGACCGGCTCCGCAGCAGTACGGCGCTCCCGTGCCGGGGCAGTACGTTGCACCCGCTCCGGAGCCCGGTGGCGGCGATGCGGTGCCGGAGGGTGCGCCGACTGTGAATGCTGAAGTACCGGTAAAGAATTCGTGGTCCACAGGGGAACCGGTCCCGCCGCAGCAGTAGCCTCGATATTCGATATTCGGCGGGCAGATTTTGCCTGATCGGGGCGATGATCGTGCGCTCCGGCCGTTGTTCCGGGGATCCGATCGGCCGCTGACCGCAGCGAGCTCGCTGCGTCGCAGGCGGGACGGCGTCCGTTGGCGACGGACCCGGCCTCGGGGTCCGGGCCGGAACTACAGTGGACTCATGTCGGACGCGGTAGTCGTTGGGGCGGGGCCGAATGGGCTGACCGCGGCGGTGATCCTGGCTCGGGCCGGGCTGTCGGTCGAGGTGTTCGAGGCCCGCGACACCGTCGGGGGCGGTTGCCGGACCGCGGAGTACACGCTGCCGGGGTTCCGGCACGACGTGTGCGCGGGTGCGCATCCGATGGCGGTGGCGTCACCGGTGTTCCAGGCGTTCGATCTGACCGCGCACGGGGTGGAGTTGCTGACGCCGGAGGCCTCGTACGCGCATCCGCTCGACGGTGGGCGGGCCGCGGTCGCATGGCGGGATCTGGCGCGCACGGTCGACGGGCTCGGCCGGGACGGGGACGCGTGGCGGCGGCTGTTCGGACCGCTGGTCCGGGACTGGCCGGGGGTGGTCGGCACCGCGATGTCGGATCTGCGCCGGATACCGGGTACCCCGCTGACCGCGGCCCGTTTCGGGCGGCGGTTGCTGGAACAGGCCGGGCCGCTGTGGAATCTGCGGTTCCGCGGGGATGCCGGGCCAGCGCTGTTCACCGGTGTCTCCGCGCACGCGATCATGCCGCCGCGCAACGTGGCGCCCGCCGGTGCGGCACTGCTCCTCGGTACCCTCGCGCACGCCGAGGGCTGGCCGGTGCCGCGCGGTGGCAGCCAAGCGATCGTCGACGCGCTGGCCGCCGATCTCGCCGCTCACGGCGGCCGGATCGTCACCGGACACACCGTCGAGTCGCTGGCCGAATTCGGTGCGGTGCCGACGATCGTGCTGGATACCGCGCCGACCGCACTGCTGGGCCTGGCCGGTGACCGCCTGCCCGCCCGCTACGCCGAGCGGCTGCGCAAGTTCCGCTACGGCGCCGCCGCCTGCAAGGTCGATTTCGCGCTGTCGGGCCCGGTTCCGTGGCAGGCGCCCGGCTGCGACCGCGCCGGGACCCTGCACCTCGGCGGCACGCGCGCGGAACTGACCGCGATCGAAAAAACCGTCGCCGCAGGCGAACACGCCGCCCGCCCCTACGTGCTCGCCATCCAGCCCGGCGTGGTCGACCCGACCCGGGCCCCCGCCGGCGCGCACACCCTGTACACGTATGCCCATGTGCCGCACGGTTCCACCCGTGACGTCAGCGCGGAGGTCACCGCCCAGATCGAACGCTTCGCCCCCGGTTTCCGTGACCTCGTCCTGGCCACCCACGTCCGCACGGCCGCCGAGCAACCGGCCTACGACGCCAACTACGTCGGCGGCGACATCGCCGCCGGCGCGATGACCCTGCGCCAGACCCTCTTCCGCCCCACCCCCGCCTGGAATCCCTTCGCCACACCACTTCCGGGCGTCTACTTCTGCTCGTCCGCCACACCGCCCGGACCCGGCGTCCACGGCATGAACGGCCTGTACGCCGCACGGCATGCCTTGCGCCAGTTGGGTATCCGCACCGACCCCCTCGAACTACTCAGCGGCCCTTAAGTTCTAGAGTCCCCCGGCGGCGATCACACGCTTCGACAGTCCACCCCCGGCGGCGATCACACGCTTCGACAGTCCACCCCCGGCGGCGATCACACGCTTCGACAGTCCACCCCCGGCGGCGACCACACGCCTCGACAGTCCACCCCCGGCGGCGATCACACGCTTCGACAGTCCACCCCCGGCGGCGATCGCACGCCTCGACAGTTCACACCCAGCGGCGACCGCGCGCCTCGACCCGGAGGACGGTGGTCGACACGCGGTTTCGACGGACCCGGACTTCCGCTCAGCCGACGTCGTCGGCGCAGTCCGCGGCGCGATCGGACAACAGCTGGCGCTCAGCCGCATTCGCGGTCAGTTCCGCGGCGCGTAGGAACTCCGTCCGCGCTTCCTCCCGGCGTCCCAGCCGCACCAGGAGATCGCCGCGCACCGCGTACCGCAGGTGGTAGCCGTCGAGCTGGCCGCCGGCCACGATCGCGTCCACGAGCTCCAGGCCGGCGGCGGGCCCGTGCACCATGGCGACCGCGACCGCGCGGTTGAGTTCCACGATCGGTGACGGGAACCGTTGCGCCAGAATCGCGTACAGGCCGGCGATGCGCCGCCAGTCGGTGTCGGCGGCGCTCGTGGCCATGGAGTGGGTCGCCGCGATGGCCGCTTGCAGGGCGTAGCGGCCGGGCGGTACGCCGCGGCGGAGGGCGGCGTTGTGGGCCAGGCCCAGGGCGGCGTACCCGCGGCGGACGAACAGTCGGTCCCAGCGGGTGCGGTCCTGATCCGGCAGCAGGACAAGGCGATTCGACTCGTCGCTGCGGGCCCGCACCCGCGACGACTGGAGTTCCAGCAGGGCGGTCAGCCCGTGCGCCTCGGGTTCGGCGGGCAGCAGCCCGCTCAGGATCCGGGCGAGCCGGACCGCGTCGTCGCACAGCTCGACCCGCACCCAGTCGTCGCCCGAGGTGGCCGCGTATCCCTCGTTGAAGATCAGGTACAGCACCTCGAGCACTGCGGTCAATCGTGCTGCCAGCTCGGAACTTTCGGGCACCTCGTACGGAATCCGCTGCTCCCGGATCTGTCGTTTGGCCCGCACGATCCGCTGCGCCACCGAGGCGGCGGGCACCACGTAGGCGCGGCCGATCTCCTCGACGCTCAGGCCCCCGACCATGCGCAGGGTCAGCGTCACCTGAGCCTGCTGGGACAGCGCCGGATGACAGGTGGTGAACATCATTCGCAGCAGATCGTCGGGAATCCCCAGTTCCGCACTGGCACCCGGTGTCTCGTACACCGTCTGCTCCTCGGTCAGCAGATCGTGCCCGAGCAGCGGGAGCTTGCGCGCGAAGGTCGCGTCGCGCCGGATCCGGTCGATCCCACGGCGTTTCGCGGTGACCATCAGCCACGCGCCCGGTTTCGCGGGAATCCCCTCGCGCGGCCACTGTTCCAGGGCCGCGACGAGGGCATCCTGCGCGAGTTCCTCGGCGGTGTCGATGTCGCCGGTGACCCGGGTCAATCCGGCCACCAGCTGGGGCCATTCGATCCGCCACGCGGCCTCGACCGCGCCGCGAGCGCGTGCGGCGGATTTGTACCCGCCCGGCCGGGCCGAATCGTCCTCACCGGGTGGCTGCGCGCAGCTCATCGGCCGATCAGGGCTGATCCAGCTGCCGGATCTCCAGATCCAGTGTCCACTCCGGACCGTGCAGCCGTGCGAAGCGCGAAGCCCATTCCACGGCCTCCTCCTTCGTCCGGGTCTGCAGCAGACAGTAGCCCCCGATCACCTCTTTGGATTCGGTGAACGGCCCGTCCACGACGGTCTGCTTGCCGTTCGCGAGCCGGAGGGTGGTGGCCTCCTCGATCGGCTTCAGGCCGGCGGTGTCGAGCAGGACTCCGGCCTTGGTCATCTCCTCGATCAGGTTGCCCATGTCCTGCTCGAGGGCCGGGTCCGGGCCGGATACGGGCGCGGTAGTGGGGTCGAGGCGAATCAGCATGAGATAGCGCATGGTGCTCATCCTTCCTGGGCGATCCGGTAGCGGGTGTAGACCGCGCCGGAAGCGAAGGCCTTGGACTCCAACAGGTCCAACGTCAGCTCGCTCTTGTCGGGGAACAGCGAGGTTCCCGAGCCGATCACCACCGGGTGCACGATCAGCCGGAATTCGTCGATCAGCCCGAGCTCGATCAGCGAGTGCACCAGGGTCGGGCTGGCGTACACGCTCATGGTGCCGCCGGGTTGCGCCTTCAGCCGCCCGAACTCCGCGGCCAGGTCGCCGCCGATCACCCGGGTGTTGTTCCAGTCGGCGGTGGTGAGCGTGTTCGAGCAGACGATCTTGTCCACCGCGTTCACCCAGTCGGCGTGGGCCCGCTCGTGCTCGTTGCTCTCGGCGTTCGGCCGCCCACCCCAGAATTCGTACATGCCCAGGTACGTTTCCCGGCCGTAGACGGCGGTGTCCACGTCGGCACGGATGTGCTCGTCACCGTAGGCGGCGAGCTCCTCGCTGTAGGCCCGCCAGGTCCACTCGAACCCGAGATTGCGCCGCGACGACACATAGCCGTCGAGGGTCACGTGTTCCAGAGCCACCAGTTTTCGCATGTCCCGTCCTTCGGGTCGCGGGACCGCTGTTCGGCCCCTTCACCCAACCGTCGAACGGGCGAGGCTCGAACTAGACATGGCGGCGAAAAAATATTTCGCTCAGGACTGTCCGGCCATACTCGCGCGGTAGAGGTCCGGTTCCAGGTACATCAGGCGCACGACCGGTACCGCCGCCCGGACGCGGGCCTCGGCCTCGTCGATGGCCGCGGCGATCGCCGCGATGTCCAGGCCGGGCGCGACGGCCACCTTGGCGGCGACCATCAGTTCCTCGGGGCCCAGGTATTCGGTGCGCAGGTGGATGACCCGGTCGATGCGGTGCCCGTCGACCAGTGCGCCGCGAATCTTCTCGTACTCGGCGGGGGTGGCGCCCTCGCCGATCAGCAGGCTCTTCATCTCCACCACCAGGATGACGGCGATGATCCCGAGCAGCAGGCCGATGCCGAGGGTTCCGATGCCGTCGAATACCGGGTTGTCGGTGAGCATGGTCAGGCCGACACCGGCCAGCGCGATCAGCAGACCGATCAGCGCACCGGTGTCCTCGAGCAGGACCACCGGCAGTTCCGGGCTGCGGGTGTGGCGGATGAACTGCCACCAGGTCCGGTTGCCGCGCAGCTGCTGGGATTCCCGGATGGCGGTACGGAAGCTGAACCCTTCCAGGACGGCGGCGATGCCCAGGATCACGATCGCGACGAGCGGTGATTCCAGCTCCGCCGGATGCTGGATCTTGTGCACACCCTCGTACACGCCGTACATCGCACCGAGGGTGAACAGCACCAGCGCGACCACGAACGAATAGAAGTACCGGTTGCGCCCGTACCCGAACTGGTGCAGCTCGTCGGCGTCTTTCGCGGCCCGGCTCTGGCCGAGCAGCAGCAGCGCCTCGTTGCCGGTGTCCGCGCAGGAGTGCACCGCTTCGGCCAGCAGTGACGCCGACCCGGTGATCGCCGCACCGACGAACTTCGCCACCGCGATCCCTGCATTGGCGGCCAGCGCCGCGAGGATCGCTTTCTTCCCGCCTTCAGCGGACATCCACACTCCCGATCACATCAAGCCCCACCGGCCCCGACGCACTGCTCACCGCAGTGCCCAACTCGTCCACGCGCTCAGCACGATCCGACGGACGCCGCGAACACCTGGGCGGGCCCGTCCGTCGCGGTGGCGACGACCACTTCGGCGTCGGCGGCCGAGATCCAGGCCGCGTGTCCGGCTCGGACCCGCAGCTGCTCGCCGTCCTGCCGCAGGGTCACGGTACCCGCGGTGCACAACAGGATCGCCGGTCCGGTGTGCGGAATCGGCACCGGCGCGGCACCTTCGGCGAGCTCGTAGCGGCTCAGCGCGAATTCGTGTGCGGGCGTGGGGTATCGGTACACCGTCTCGCCGGTCGCGTCGGCGGTCACCACCGGCACGTCGAGCGGCTCGAAGTCGAGGACCCGCAGCAGTTCCGGCACGTCCACGTGCTTGGGGGTCAGGCCGCCGCGTAAGACGTTGTCGGAGTTGGCCATGATCTCGACCCCGACCCCGCGCAGGTACGCGTGCAGGTTCCCGGCGGCCAGGAACAGCCCCTGACCGGGTTCCAGGGTGAGCCGGTTGAGCAGCAGCGCGGCGAGCACGCCGGCGTCGCCGGGGTAGGTCTCGGCCAGTTCGAGCGCGGTCCGTGCCTCGCCCGCGAATTCCGTTGTGGTGCCCTTGCCGGCGGCCAGGTAGCGCACGCAGCCGTCCAGTACAGCGGGCAGCAGGGCGGCCAGCGCGGCCTGCGGCAGGGTGATCCAGGTGGTGAACAGAGTCCGCAGCCCGGCCGAATCCGGTTGTGCGGCCAGCAGATCGGCGTACGGAGTGAGCTGGGGGACGTCGAGTGCGCGCAGCAGTTCGACGGTCCGCAGCGGCGACCGGAATCCGGCCAGCGCCTCGAACCGGTCCAGCGCCACCACGAGTTCCGGTTTGTGGCTGTCGTCGCGGTAGTTCCGCATCGGTGAGTCGATCGGCACCTGGGCCTTGTTCTCCCAGGCGAATCCGGCGGCCGCCTGTTCGGCACTGGGGTGTGCCTGCAGCGACAGCGGTTCCTCGGCGGCGAGGATCTTGAGCAGGAACGGCAGCCGGTCACCGAAAGCCGGTGCCACCGAACCGAGTTCCCGCTCCGGATCGTCGGCCACCACGTCCAGCAGGGATCGCGAACCGTCGGCGAGGACGACCCGGGCCGGGTCGGCCGGGTGCGCGCCGAACCACAGCTCGGCCTCCGGGTGCGCCGACGGTACTTCGCGGCCGCACAGCTGGGCGAGCGCGGTGCGTGAGCCCCAGGCGTAGGACCGCAACGCACCTACGAGTTCGTGCACTAGAAATGTCCCCCATCGTAGTGCGCGGAGTGCTCGGCCGCCGCGGGTGGACCGCCCAGCAGCCGGACGTACGCGGCGGTCATCTCCAGCCGGAGCGCCAGGACGGCGAGCAGCTCGATCTCGTTGCCGCGCGCGGGAACTCCGCCGCCGGTACCGTAACCGTCCGGCGGTTGCGGCGCGGGGGCGCCGCCCGGTTCGGCGGCCGCCAGATCGGCGTCGACCGCCACGAGGTCGGCGTCGACCAGACCGCCGACCCCGAATACGGCGAGCCGCCGCCGCGCGGCCGACTGGTCGGGGTCGGTGCTGAGCACGAAGACACGGGCCCGCTGCACCGGCGCCGGACCGTCGAGTTCCTCGTCGTGGAACAGCGGGTCGAAGCCGGGCGCGCCCGCGCCGGCGGCGTCGTTGAGGCGGGTGTGGGCGGCGACCGCGTCGCCGAGCGTGGTGGCGGCGGCGATCTCACCGGCGGCGGACAGCAGGACCTCGGCGCCGTGCCGGGCCACCTGGTCGGCGGCCGGCGAGTCACCGGCCAGGATCAGCCGGTGGGCCTGCATGCGCGCGGCCATGCTCTTGGCCGGGTTGTGGAAGACCTGGTTGGCCGGGCCGTCGCGCAGTGCTTCGGCGTCGAGGACCTCGGCGAGCCGGTCGAGATCGGGGATCAGTGCGCCGCCGCGCCCCGGGTCGACGGCGGCCAGCACCGCCAGCCCGGTGGCCAGGTAGCGCAGCATCCGGTTGTGGTCGAGGACCGGCACGCGCGGCGCGAGCACCACGGCCCGGCCGGCCGCGGCGGCCCGCAGCGGACCCTCGTCGGGTGCGGCGACCACGACTTCCGCGCCGCGGCGCAGGGCCCGGTCGACGGCGTCGATCAGGCGCGGGTCGCCCGCGTCGTCGCCGGCCACGAGCACCACGTCCAGCGGTCCCACCCAGGGCGGGACGGTGGAGGTGGCCACGATCGGCAGCCCCGCGCGGTCGGCGAGGGTGGCGATCAGCAGACCTGCCGCGCGGGCCGCGGATCCGCTGCCGGAGACCAGCACCAGGCTGCGCGGGCGAAGATCGTGCAGGCGGACGAGCGCGTCCTCGGCGACCGCCGCGGCGGTGGCCCGGACCTGCGCGCCGCCGGAGGCGGCCGAACGCAGGATTCCGCCGGAATCGGCGGCCTCCACCGATGCGACGTCGTCGAGGTCCAGTAACGGTGTCCCTGCGATCATCGGGCGTAGCCACCTCCCCTCGAGCTGGTCACCGGGCTGGGTGAACCTGTTCGTATGAGCGAATTCCCGCTCTGTGATTCCACTATTCCAGTCAGTTGCGGACGATGCCCAGGATCTCGGTCACGAGTGCGTCTACTTCCTGCGGGGCCCGTGCCTCGACATTGAGCCGCAGCAGCGGCTCGGTGTTGGAAGCGCGCAGGTTGAACCAGGCGTCGTCGGCCAGCCGCACGGTCAGCCCGTCCAGCCGGTCCACCTCGACCGCGCGAGATTCGAAGGCCGCGAGCACCGCAGCCGCGCGCTCCTGCGCGTCGGCGACCGTCGAGTTGATCTCCCCGGACGCCGCGAAGGTGTTGTAGGTGCTGGCGAGTTCCGACATGGGCCGGTCCTTCTCGCCGAGCGCGGCCAGCACGTGCAGCGCCGCCAGCATGCCCGAGTCGGCACCCCAGAAGTCGCGGAAGTAGTAGTGCGCCGAGTGTTCGCCGCCGAAGATCGCTCCGGTGGCGGCCATCTGCTGCTTGATGAACGAGTGCCCGACCCGGGTGCGCACCGGCGTGCCGCCCAGTTCGGTGACGAGCTTCGGCACGGCCTGCGAGGTGATCAGATTGTGGATCACGGTGGCGCCCGGCTCTTTCGCGAGTTCGCGCTCGGCCACCAGCGCGGTGATCGCGGAGGGGGAGACCGGCTCGCCCCGCTCGTCGACCACGAAGCAGCGGTCGGCGTCGCCGTCGAACGCGAGCCCGATGTCGGCACCGCTCTCGCGGACGAACCGCTGCAGGTCGACCAGGTTCTTCGGGTCCAGCGGGTTGGCCTCGTGGTTGGGGAAGGAGCCGTCGAGTTCGAAGAACAGCGGCGCGATGGTGAGCGCCTCGACCGGGCCGAGCACGGCCGGGACGGTGTACCCGCCCATGCCGTTGCCCGCGTCGACGGCGATCTTCAAGGGCCGCACGGCACTGACGTCGACCAGGTCGCGCAGGAACTCGGCGTACGCCTCGAGCAGGTTCTCCGCGCTGGAGCTGCCGGGTGTGCCGTCGTAGGCGGGGACGCCGTCGACCAGTTCGGCGGCGATGGTGGCCAGGCCGGTGTCCTGCCCGACGGGCAGCGCGTGCGCGCGGCAGAGCTTGATTCCGTTGTAGCGGGCCGGATTGTGGCTGGCGGTGAACATCGCGCCCGGGCAGCCGAGCCGGCCGGACGCGAAGTACAGCTGGTCGGTCGAGGCCAGGCCGATGTTCACCACGTCCAGGCCCTGCGCGCGCACGCCTTCGGCGAAGGCCGCGGCCAGGGTGGGAGAGGAGTCGCGCATGTCGTACCCGACGACGATCCGGTCGGCCCCTTCGGCGCGCATCAGGCGGGCGAAGGATGCCCCGGTGTCCCGGACGAAGTCCGCGTCGATCTGTTCGCCGACGATGCCCCGCACGTCGTACGCCTTGACAACTGCTTGTACGGACTCGGCGGTTCGGGCCACTGTCATGGGCACCACACTAGTGTGAGAGTGGGTAGCGCGCCGAATGCGGTCCCGGCCCGGACCGGCGAATGTCGTCCGCTCACAGCGAACGCGGAGGTGCGTGGGCGACCGCTCAGCTGGGCGGGTCGGGGAGAACTCGCAGGTGGCCGCGGCGCCCGGTGCGGCCCGCGCGACCGGTGCGCTGGGGTGCGGGCTGTTCGGGGTAGCCGCGCTGGTCGGGTTCCGGTGCCCGGCGGCGCATCCCGGCCTCCCGCACCGCCTCGGCGAGCGCGGTCAGATCGTCGTCGTCGGGTGAACTGGTCGCGAAGCCGCCTTCGTGGCGGACCAGTTCCCAGCCTTTGGGCGCGGTGATCCGGTAGGCGTGGGTCTCGCAGAGGTCCCAGGAGTGCGGTTCGGCGACGGTGGCCAGCGGGCCGACAACGGCCGTCGAGTCCGAGTAGACATAGGTCAGCGTCGCTACAGCCGGATTCTTGCAGCCTGGTCGGCAGCAACGACGCATGGGGATCACGCCAAGCAGGGTAACCCTCAGGTGGTTTCGACGCAGGCAGACACGCGCGGAGCTTTGTCGCCTTTCCGACCGTGTGGGCGGGCGACACGAACGCCGCACTCGATGGTTAGGGTCTAGTTATGACTCGTTCCCGCAGGAGAAGGCCGCCGACGGCGCGGTCGGTGAGTCGGCGTGGACGCGGTGTGCGCGGCCCGGTGCTGCCGTCGACGGTCCCCGCGTGGCGTACGCGCGGACAGGAGTTCGACCGGCTGGTCATGGAGGCTTTCGCGCCGCTGGAGAGCCGCTGGTACGACCGCCTCACCAAGCTGGACATCTCGGTCGACGACGTGCCGAGAATGTTCCCGCTGCACCCGGATTCGGTGACCTGGCCGGACGAGGTGGTGGCCGACGGGCCGGTGCCGCTGTCGCGGCTGATCCCGGTCGGGGTCGACCGGTTCGGTGCCGCGACCCGTGCGCAGGTGGTGCTGTTCCGTAAGCCGCTGGAGCTGCGGGCCGGTAATCCCGACGACATGCTGGATCTGCTCCGCGAGATCCTGGTCCAGCAGATCGCCACCTATCTGGGTGTGGATCCGGACGTCATAGATCCCGAGGACTGAGTCGCAACTCCGCCGTTGTCCGGCTCGGGCGACGCTCGCCGGGCCGGCCGGTGGTGGGACGCGCGAGCGGATGCGCGACCACCAGCGGGGCTCCGGTCTGTAGCTGGTGCTGCCGTCAGATGATGCCGCGCTTGAGGCGCCGGCGTTCCCGCTCGGACAGGCCGCCCCAGATACCGAACCGCTCGTCGTTGGCGAGCGCGTACTCCAGGCACTCGTCGCGGACCTCGCAACCCATGCAGATCCGTTTGGCTTCCCGGGTCGAACCGCCCTTCTCGGGGAAGAACGCCTCCGGGTCGGTCTGTGCGCAGAGCGCGCGTTCCTGCCACTGCTCGGCCTCGAGCGCGCCCGCGCCGACCGTGCTGAACATACTGTCGAAATCGGTGACCACCAGGGTCAGCCGCGGGGCCTCGGGCTTGCGTTGGGCGCGTGGCCACTGCCCGCCCTGCGGTGTGGCCGGCCGGCTCACCGTGTCGGGATCGGCAGATCGTGTCTGCTCGTCGATCGTGCTCTCGGTGCAGGCGCGAGGTGCTGCGACTGCGGTGGAATCGGTGTGCGTCTCGTCGCCTGGAAAGACCGACGGGGCCAGTTGCTCGGCCATCGCTCCGCCTCCTCACTGTGTATTAGCGCAGAAGATTTATCCGTCGGAACCGATCTGCCCACCCGACGGCCCAACACCGCGACGTAGTCTCGCGGGAATCCCCTAGCTCACCACCCCGTCCGAACAGCTGTTCGAATTGCGGCCTGCGCCTTGATGTCTCGCGCCGGCCCGGAATGACATGTCTGTGATTAGACACGCCGGTCGCTGCGATGGTCAAGCCGCCGACACTATTCCGTTACTATCCGCTGCCCTGTTCGGTTCGGGTCGGTAACAGACAGTAGCAAATGAATAGCAAATACACATCGAATCGGGCTGTGCCGGTGGGGCGGCGCCGTTATCCGAGGTGAAGTGTGCGTGTCTGGGATGGGGCCGCGGGATTGCTCGGCGGCGATGCCGGGGTGCCGCAACAGCCGTGGGGTACCGGCGTCCCGGAACCGCGACATCGGACCGCTCTAGGCTGTTCTGCTGTGACTGGAGAACGAGACGGCGACGCACCCGGTGCGGGCCGCAAGATCGCGGTACTGGTTGGTGGCGTCGGTGGCGCGCGTTTCCTGATGGGCGTGCGCGAACTACTGCCCGCCGCCGAGATTTCCGCCGTGGTCAACGTCGGCGACGACGTGTGGATGCACGGTCTGAAGATCTGTCCGGACCTGGATACCTGCATGTACACACTCGGCGGCGGGATCGATCCCGAGCGCGGCTGGGGGCATCGCGACGAGACGTGGAATGCAAAGGAAGAGCTCGCGAAATACGGTGCGCAGCCGGATTGGTTCGGACTCGGCGACCGCGATATCGCGACCCATCTGATCCGCACCGAAATGCTGCGTGCCGGCTACCCGTTGTCGGCGGTCACCGCGGCCCTGTGCAACCGGTGGCAGCCCGGTGTGAATCTGCTCCCGGCAACCGATGATCGATGCGAAACACATGTCGTGATCAGCGACCCGGAGAACCCTGGCGAACGCCGCGCGATTCATTTTCAAGAGTGGTGGGTACGCTATCGCGCGGAGATCGAGACCCATGCATTCGTCACAATCGGTGCGGAACAGGCCAATCCAGGGCCTGGTGTGACGGAAATCATAGAGACGGCCGATGTGGTGTTGCTGGCTCCTTCCAATCCCGTCGTGAGCATCGGGGCGATCCTGGCGGTTCCAGGTATTCGGGGCGCATTGCGCACCGCGCGCGGCAAGGTCATCGGGCTGTCTCCGGTCATCGACGGTAAACCGTTGCGCGGCATGGCCGATGAGTGCCTGTCGGTTATCGGCGTGGAGACCTCGGCGGCCGCGATCGGTGCCCACTACGGCGCCCGTTCCGGTAACGGACTGCTCGACGGCTGGTTGATCCACGAGACCGACACCGCGGACATCCCGGGCGTCGAAGTCCGAAGTGTCCCACTGCTGATGACCGATCCGGCGGCCACGGCGGCAATGGTCCGTGCGGCTCTCGATCTGGCGGGGGTGAAAGCATGAGTGCCCCAGGCGATCACGCGCCCGGCGGGGAGATCCGCCTGCTCCCGGTGCCGGGTCTGCCGGAGTTCCGGCCCGGTGACGATCTGGCCGAACACATTGCGGCACAGGCGCCCTGGCTGGCCGACGGCGACATCCTGGTGGTCACCAGCAAGATCGTCGCGAAGGCGGAGGGGCGGGTGGTCGCGGCGCCGGCCGACCCGCAGGCGCGCGACGACCTGCGCCGGGAACTGGTGCGGGCCGAGGCGGTTCGGGTACTGGCGAGCAAGGGCCGCACCCTGATCACCGAGAACAAACTGGGCATCGTGCAGGCCGCCTCGGGGATCGACGGCTCGAATGTCGAACCGGGAGAACTGGTCCTGCTGCCGGTCGACCCCGACGCCAGCGCCCGCGCGCTGCGCGCCGGACTGGCCGAGCGGCTCGGGGTGACGGTGGCGGTGGTGATTACCGACACAATGGGCCGGGCATGGCGAATCGGGCAGACCGACACCGCAATCGGCGCCGCCGGCCTGACCGTGGTGCACGACTACGCCGGTGCCGTCGACGGTCAGGGCAACGAATTGCACGTCACCCAGGTCGCGGTCGCCGACGAGCTCGCGGCGGCGGCGGATCTGGCGAAGGGCAAGCTCGGTGGCGTTCCGGTGGCGGTGGTGCGCGGCCTCGAACCCGTCGACGACGGTTCGGGCGCAGCGGATCTGATCCGGCGCGGCGAGGAGGATCTGTTCTGGCTCGGCACCGCCGAGGCCATCGACCGCGGCCGGCGGGAGGCGCTGTTGCTGCGGCGCTCGGTGCGGCAATTCGCTGATCTCCCAGTCGATCCGGAGCTGATCCGGGCGGCGGTCGGTGACGCGCTCACCGCGCCGGCCCCGCACCACACCCGTCCGGTGCGGTTCGTCTGGGTGCGGGACCGGGAGCTGCGCGAGCGGCTGCTGGCCGCCATGGCGCAGGTCTGGCGGGACGATCTGACCGCCGACGGCCTGCCCGCCGACCGGGTGGAGCGGCGGATCGCGCGCGGCGGGATCCTTTCCGCCGCACCGGAAGTGATCATCCCGTTCTGTGTGCCCGACGGCGCGCACGACTATCCCGACGCCCGGCGCACCGCGGCCGAGTCGACGATGTTCACCGTGGCGGTCGGCGCGGCGGTACAGGCGCTGCTGGTCGGTCTGGCGGTGCGCGGAGTGGGTTCCTGCTGGATCGGTTCGACGATCTTCGCGCCGGAGGTCGCTCGTGCGGAACTCGCGTTGGAAGCCGATTGGAGTCCGCTGGGCGCGATCGCGATCGGGTACCCGCTCGAGGACCTTGCCCCGCGCGCGGCCCGCGATCCGGGTTCCGGGCTGGTGGAGCTGTGAGCCGGGTGCGGCGGCACGCCACGACCGCAGCTGAAGTGATTGCTTGCGAGGGGAACTCGCGGAACCGCGAGGTGTCGCGGTGAGCGCGGAATCGTTGCACGCCTCGGCGACGGAACTGCTCGAATCGTGGGTTCCGCCGACCGGTCCGGATCGCTCACTGCGCGAGGCGATGCTGGCCTTCCTGGGTTCGGCGCCGCGCGGCTGCCTGCGCGAGCACGCGCCCGGGCACATCACCGCCTCGGCGGTGGTCTTCTCGCCCGACGAGAAGGAGGTGCTGCTGACCCTGCATCCGAAGGTCGGGCGCTGGATCCAGCTGGGCGGGCACTGCGAGGAGTCCGACGAGACCGTGGTCGCCGCCGCGCTGCGGGAGGCGACCGAGGAGTCCGGGATCCCGGATCTGGTGGTGGTGCCCGGTCTCTACGGCGCCCAGGCGCATCCGATCACCTGTTCGCTGGGGCAGCCGACCCGGCACCTGGATCTGTTGTTCAAGATCCACGCGCCGGCCGGCGCGGTGCCGGTGCGCAGCGCCGAATCGACGGATCTGTGCTGGTGGCCGGTCGACGGGCTGCCCGTGGACGCGGAGGTGCTGCTGTACTGAGCCCGTCGGGCCACAACTTTACAAAAGTGGGGTCTTTGTCTAGACGTCTGACACGGTTGGGGTTATTGTCCAATCAGTGGGGTAATGCGCATCACATAGGTGAAGTGCATCTCAGAACGACGGGAGACGACGATGTCCACCGAATCCGACGCTGTGGTCGGGCGCACCGAGGCGCCCGCATGGCGGGATCCCAAGCGCTATCTCTGGCTGTGGGGCCTGTTCGCTCCGGCAGGGATGTTCGTGATCGGACTGCCCGCCATCTGGGGGCTGAACCACCTCGGGCTGCACGCACTCGCGCACGTGCCGTACTGGCTCGGCCCCATCCTGATCTACCTGGTCATCCCGGCCGCCGACCTGCTCTTCGGCCCGGACGGCAGCAACCCCCCCGACGAGGTGATGGCCTACCTCGAGAACGACAAGTACTACCGGTACCTGACCTACGCCTACCTGCCCTTCCAGTATGCGACCCTGATCCTGGTCTGCTACCTGATCTCGGCACCGCACATCGGCTGGCTCGGCATCTCCGGCGGGCTGGCGGTGGCCGACAAGATCGGCCTGGCGCTCACCGTCGGCATGGTCGGCGGCATCGGCATCAACACCGCGCACGAACTCGGGCACAAGAAGGTCGAACTCGAGCGCTGGCTGTCGCGCATCGCGCTGGCCCAGTCGTGCTACGGCCACTTCTACATCGAGCACAACCGCGGTCACCACGTGCGGGTCGCGACCCCCGAGGACCCGGCCAGTTCCCGTGTGGGCGAGACCTTCTGGTCGTTCTGGCCGCGGACAGTGTGGGGCAGCCTGAAGTCGGCCTGGCACCTGGAGAAGGTGCGCCTGGCGCGGCAGAACCGCTCGCCGTGGAGCTACCACAACGACGTGCTGAGCGCATGGGCCATGTCGGTGGTGCTGTTCGGCGCCCTGGTCGCCGGCTTCGGCATCCAGGTGCTGCCGTATCTGGTGCTGCAGGCCGTGGTCGGTTTCAGCCTGCTCGAAGCGGTCAACTATCTGGAGCACTACGGCCTGCTGCGGCAGCACACGCCATCCGGGCGGTACGAACGGCCGCTGCCCGAACACAGCTGGAACAGCGACCACATCGTGACCAACATCTTCCTGTACCACCTGCAGCGGCACAGCGACCACCACGCGTACCCGACGCGCCGCTACCAGACCCTGCGCAGCTGGGACGGCGCGCCCAACCTGCCCAGCGGCTACGCCAGCATGATCATGCTCGCCTACGTCCCGCCGCTGTGGCGGCGCGTGATGGACAAGCGGGTGCTCGCGCACTACGGCGGCGACATCAGCAAGGCGAATTTGCGGCCGGGCCGTGAGGCGGCGATCATCGAGCAGTACGGGCGGGCGTGATGAGTTCCTATCGGTGTCCCGTCTGTGAGTACGTCTACGAGGAGTCCAAAGGTGCCCCCAGGGAAGGTTTTCCGGCCGGCACGGCTTGGAGCGACGTTCCCGACGACTGGTGCTGTCCCGACTGTGGTGTCCGCGAGAAGATCGACTTCGAAGAGGTTTCCTGAAACATGAACGACTACAAGCTCTACCAGTGCATCCAGTGCGGCTTCGAATACGACGAGGCCAAGGGCTGGCCCGAAGACGGCATCGCCCCCGGCACCCGCTGGGACGACATTCCCGACGACTGGTCCTGCCCGGACTGCGGCGCGGCGAAGGCCGACTTCTTTATGGTCGAGATCGAACGTTCGTGAGTCGTCCGCAGTATCAGGAGGTGGCGCGCGAGCGATTGCGCGCCACCGTTCTGGATGCCATGCGGGAGCTGCTCGTCGAGCAGGACTGGGCCAAGATCACCCTCGGTGATATCGCGGCCCACGCCGGAATCAGCCGGCAGACGCTGTACAACGAGTTCGGTTCCCGGCAGGGGCTCGCGCGGGCCTACGCGCTGCGCCTCGCCGACCAGCTCGTCGACCATGTAGTGGTCGGCGTGGCCGAATTCGAGGGCGACGCGCGCGAGGCGTTCCGCGCCGGGCTGTCGAACTTCATCCTGGACATCGCCATCGATCCGCTGGTGCTGTCGCTGATCTCCGGTGCGCCGAAGATCGATCTGCTCCGCCTGGTGACCCTCGATGCCGGCCCGCTCATCGAGCACGCCTCCGATCGCTTGTCGGCTGCGTTACAGACGAGCTGGTTGCGCGCCACCGCGGCCGAGGCCGATGTGCTCGCCCATGCGGTGGTCCGAATCGCGGTTAGTTACATCACCGCGCCCGCATCGTTGCATCGCGACGCGCCGGAGGAATTGAGTTTGCTGCTCGGACCCTATGTCGAAGTGTCGATGGCGACACGCGGGGCAATCAGTCCGGAATGACCGTGCCGGGGGCTCGCCATTTGCGAATCGCCACCGAATGCACGACTATTGGCGCCGATCGGCGTGGCCTCCAAGGAGTCCGGAGTCTCCGTGCGACGATCGACCCGGTGTGGTGGCTATTGCTCCGCACACGGTGTTTGCTCAGAGTAAGCCGTGGTTTGGGTCACAAATGGCTAGCTGGAGAACGTCCGGCGCATCTGGATAGCTGCTGGTACCTTTTGCTCCGAGCTGGAGCCCGGGGCCGAACGCGGATCCGGACATCGGTCAGAAAGGTCGCGAGCGCGCGGTGAAGCAGTTGGGTCGAAACAACGGGTCGACGGTTGAGCGGAAGTACCTGTGGGCGCTGGGGCTGATCGCGCCGGGCTGCTCCATGCTGCCTTCGCAATTGGTGCTATGGACCGGGATGCGCGTCTTCTGGTGGATCGGCCCGGTCGTCATCCTCGTGATCATCCCGCTCCTGGATTGGATTGTGGGCGAGGACGGTACGAATCCGGCCGACGAGGACTACGAGCGCCTCTCCAACGACAAGTTCTATCGGGCACTGACTTTCCTGTTCCTGCCGGTGCAGCTGATCGGCTTGATCATCGCCTGCTGGCTGTGGGCGCACCACGAACTGAGCGTGATCGACAAGATCGGCTTGGCGACCTCGGTCGGCTTGGCGGGCGGGATCGGCATCAACGCCGCGCACGAGCTGGGGCACCGCTCGGAGGAACTGGAGCGCTGGCTGGCCAAGATCGCACTGGCACAGTCGCTCTACGGCCACTTCTACGTCGAGCACAACCGCGGCCACCACGTGCGGGTCGCGACGCCGGACGACCCGGCCAGCGCTCGATTGGGCGAGTCGCTGTGGTTCTTCTTCCCGCGCACCGTGATCGGCAGTTTCCGCTCGGCCGTCGAGCTGGAGCGGGATCGCCTGCGGCGCAAGGGTTCGGGCTGGTGGACCTACCAGAACAGCATGCTGCAGTCGTACGCGGTGTCGGTGGTGCTGATCGGCGGGCTGCTGATCGGCTTCGGCTGGGCGATCCTGCCCTACCTGCTGCTGCAGGGCGTGCTGAGCATCGCGCTGCTGGAGACGGTGAACTACATCGAGCACTACGGCCTGCTGCGGGCCAAGAAGGCCAACGGTTCCTGGGCGCGCTGTTCGCCGGCCGACAGCTGGAACTCCGACCGGTTGGTGACCAACGTGTTCCTGTTCCATCTGCAGCGGCACAGCGACCACCACGCCAACCCCGGCCGCCGCTACCAGACCCTGCGCACCACCGACGAGTCGCCGCAGCTGCCGGGCGGGTACGCCTCGATGGTCGTGCTGGCCCTGGTGCCGTGGATCTGGCGTTCGGTGATGGATCCGAAGGTGCTGGCGCACTACGACGGTGACATCACCCGGTGCAATATCTCGCCGCGCAAGCGCGAGCGCATCCTGGCCGCGTACGCGACCGTCTGACCTGGGCTTACCCGGGCCGGGCCGCTCGCGCACCGGGTTGCGTACCGCGTACGCAAGGAACGCGTTAGGCTCTTCTGGTACCCGCCGACCAGGAGAGGCACATGACGACTGCAGTGAGCAGCACCCCGACCGCCGAAAGCCGCAACGGAATCGACTTCAAGGTCGCGGACCTGTCGGAGGCCGAGTTCGGCCGCAAGGAGATCCGGCTGGCCGAGCACGAGATGCCCGGTCTGATGGCACTGCGCCGCGAGTACGCGGAGGTGCGGCCGCTGCAGGGCGCGCGCATCTCCGGCTCGCTGCACATGACCGTGCAGACCGCGGTCCTCATCGAGACCCTCGTGGAGCTGGGCGCGGAGGTCCGCTGGGCGTCCTGCAACATCTTCTCCACCCAGGACCACGCGGCCGCCGCGGTCGTGGTCGGCCCGAACGGCACCGTCGACGAGCCGAAGGGTGTGCCCGTGTTCGCCTGGAAGGGCGAGACGCTGGAGGAGTACTGGTGGTGCACCGACCAGATGCTCACCTGGCCTGGCGAGCCCGCCAACATGATCCTCGACGACGGTGGTGACGCCACCATGCTGGTGCTGCGCGGCGCCCAGTTCGAGAAGGCCGGCGTGGTGCCGCCCGAGGACGAGAGCCACTCCGCCGAATACAAGGTGTTCCTCAACCTGCTGCGCTCGACGATCGCGGCCGACAACACCAAGTGGACCCGGATCGCCGACTCGATCAAGGGCGTCACCGAGGAGACCACCACCGGCGTGCTGCGGCTGTACCAGTTCGCCGCCGCGGGTGAACTGGTGTTCCCGGCCATCAACGTCAACGACTCGGTCACCAAGAGCAAGTTCGACAACAAGTACGGCACCCGGCACTCGCTGGTCGACGGCATCAACCGCGGCACCGACGTGCTGATCGGCGGCAAGAAGGTGCTGATCTGTGGTTACGGTGACGTCGGCAAGGGCTGCGCCGAGTCGCTCAAGGGCCAGGGTGCGCGTGTCCAGGTCACCGAGATCGACCCGATCAACGCGCTGCAGGCGCTGATGGACGGCTTCGACGTGGTCACCGTCGAGCAGGCGATCGGCGACGCCGACATCGTGGTCACCTCGACCGGCAACAAGGACATCATCACCCTCGACCATATGCGGGCGATGAAGAACCAGGCCATCCTCGGCAACATCGGCCACTTCGACAACGAGATCGACATGGCGGCGCTGGAGTCCTCCGACGCCACCCGGCTCAACATCAAGCCGCAGGTCGACCTGTGGACGTTCCCGAAGTCGGGCAAGTCCATCATCGTGCTCTCCGAGGGCCGCCTGCTGAACCTGGGCAACGCGACCGGCCACCCGTCGTTCGTGATGAGCAACAGCTTCTCCAACCAGGTCATCGCCCAGGTCGAGCTGTGGACCAAGCCCGAAGAGTACGACAACGAGGTCTACCGCCTCCCCAAGCACCTGGACGAGAAGGTCGCCCGCATCCACGTCGAGGCGCTCGGCGGCACGCTGACCAAGCTCACCAAGGACCAGGCCGAGTACATCGGCGTGGACGTGGACGGCCCGTACAAGCCGGAGCACTACCGGTACTGAGTTACCGAGCACTGTAAAACGGCCTCCGTCAGGGCTTTCGAGCCCTGGCGGAGGCCGTTTCGGGTCGGGGTCCTGTTCAGCGGGAATATGAACGGCCCGGTGCGACAGGCTTGTTCGTGATCAGGTGAAACGGCGCGTCAGCCTGCGGTGACGACCTGGCAGGTCTGGGAGGTCCAGTCGTAGAACAGTTCGCCGGCGCTGCTGCCGGCGTCGCCGCACAGGAGCTGGTTGACCGGGGCGGACGAGATGGCAAGGGGGAGAGCGAAGATCAGGCCGGGGAAGGCGAAGACGTTGCCGTTCGGGTCGGTGGGCAGGGTGCGCATGATCGCGCCGCTGGCGCTGGTGAGGGCGCTGCTGCCGGTACCTACCGCGGTGCTGCCGCCGTCGACCAGGGCGCTTCCGGTGGGACCCGAGGCGAGGCCTTGAGCGTGCGCGGTACCGGCGGCCAGAGCGGATCCGATGGTGACGGTGGCGAGGGCGACGCGAAGGTACTTCCGGGAGATCACGGAACGAAATCTACTGGTATCCAGGCCGAAACGGTAGCGGTTCGGATCGTTCGATCCCGCCTGGGGGTCCGCCGATACACGGCACGGCGGACCCCGCGGTGGTGCGACCGCTCAGAAGTTGTAGTCCGACAACCGCTGTGGGTCGTGGGACTGCAGAGTCGGGGCACCGAACGGCGCACTCGCGATGGTGAGCGCGCCGACTACTGCCACTGCGGCGATGAAAACGCGAACGATCTTCTGAAACATGGTGGTTCACTTCCGATCCGGGTAATGGCGGAAGAGTAATCCCGGATCGCGGTGGACCACAGCGAAATTGCGGCCAGGTAGGCCGGCGCGCGGCGTGTCGCCCCCGCGTGTCTCGACTGGGCTATTTGGTCAAACGACCAGGTCAGACGGCCGGGGGTACGTACACCGCGCAACTCTGGGTGCTCGGGTCCCACCAATAGGTCGTCGTGGTCGTGACCGTCTGGATCTCGCACTGCAGCTGCCCGATCATCGGGCCGACCACCTGCGCGGACAGCGACGAAGTCGTGGTCGACGGATTCGTGGTGGTGGTCCCCGGCGTCGACGGGGAGAGGGCCAGCGGGGCGGCGGCCGCGGTACCGGCCGCACCGGCCAGCGCCGCGCCCACGGCCGCGGTAGCCAGCGCGGTGCGCGTGCACAGAGACTTCGTGTCGGTCATGCCCGGCAATCTAGCGGGTCCGGTCGGAGTACGTGCCGGCTACCACTCAGGAGTGCGGTGTGGTGCTGGTCGCGGGGATGGTCGTCACCGGGACGGTCGTCGTCGGCGCGGCGGCGGTCGTGGTGGTCGGCGCGGCGGCGGTGGTGGTCAGCCACGTGGGGGTGGCGGTGCCGCTCGGCCCGAACACCGAACCGGACGGGAACGGGACGGTGACCCCGCCGCCGCAGTTGCCGGTGCTCCAGTTGAAGTTGTTGATCAGCTGCGGCGCCTGCGCCATGCAGGAGACGAAGTTCGCGGCGGCCGCGATGTAGGACCAACCCTGGCCGGAGGTGGAGGAACCACCGTCGACGTACGGGAACGCCCCGGTCGTGGTGGTCGGTGCGGCGGGCCCGAGGGCGATCGAGCCGGAACCGGAGTCGGCGGTGGCAGTCACCGCGGCCGCGGCGATAGCGGTGCCCAGCATCGCGGTGGCGGCGGCGTAGCGCAGAGGCTTGGAGTGCGTGTCGAGCATGCGGGTCATCGTAACCGAACAGAAATGTCCGTAGGCCACTTCTGTGCGGTCCGGTTACCCGCCGGTCGGATTCGACCGCGACCCGCCGAACGGAACCACGGATCAAGATTTTCTTTCGCACGGGTAGCCTGCACGGCATGGGTGTATTGGTGGCGGTGGAAGGACTCGACGGGGCGGGCAAGCGCACCCTGATCGATGCCGTCGCGGCGGGCCTGCGAGCGAAGGGCCGGACCGTCGAAACCCTCGCCTTCCCGCGCTACGGAATCTCCGTCCACGCCGACCTCGCGGCCGAGGCGCTGCGCGGCCGGCACGGCGACCTCGCGACATCGGTCAACGCCATGGCGACCCTGTTCGCGCTGGACCGCGCCGACGCCCGTGACGACATCGCGAAACTGTTGGCCGACAACGACATCGTGCTGCTGGATCGCTATGTCGCCTCCAACGCCGCCTACAACGCGGCTCGGCTCGGCCAGAGCGCCGATGGTGAAATGGCAACTTGGGTAGCGGAATTGGAGTTCGCGCGATTCTCGTTGCCGCACCCCGACATTCAGGTGCTGCTCGATGTGCCCGTCGAGCTCGCCGCCGAACGGGCTCGTCGTCGTGGGCAACTCGACGACGCCCGGGCGCTCGACGCCTACGAGCGTGACGCCGAACTCCAGCGCCGCACCGCGCAGGTCTATCGCGAGCTGGCGCAGCGTGACTGGCACGGCCCCTGGTGGGTCTGCGGTCCGGACGGGGCGGCCGAACTTACGGCGCGCCTGCTGTACTCGGCATCGGAATAGTGTTGGATGTACGACGAAAACGTATCTGTGTTCGCCTGAATTGCCCGCCCCGACTCGGAGAGATGACACCATAGTTGTTATGAAGCCGAAGATTCTGGTCGTCGACGACGATATGGCGCTCGCCGAGATGCTGACGATCGTCTTGCGCGGTGAGGGTTTCGATCCCCATGTGGTCGGTGACGGCACACAGGCGCTCAGCGCGGTCCGGGAATTGCGCCCGGATCTGGTGCTGCTGGATCTCATGCTGCCCGGCATGAACGGCATCGACGTATGCCGCGTGCTACGGGCCGATTCCGGTGTTCCCATCGTCATGCTCACCGCCAAGACCGACACGGTCGACGTGGTACTGGGCCTGGAGTCGGGCGCCGACGACTACATCGTCAAACCGTTCAAGCCCAAGGAACTGGTCGCCCGGGTGCGTGCCCGGCTGCGCCGTACCGAGGACGAGCCGGCCGAACTGCTGTCGATCGCCGACATCGTGATCGACGTCCCGGCCCACAAGGTGACTCGGGGTGGTCACCAGATCTCGCTCACCCCGCTGGAGTTCGACCTGCTGGTGGCGCTGGCCCGCAAGCCGCGCCAGGTGTTCACCCGCGAGGTGCTGCTCGAACAGGTCTGGGGATATCGGCACGCCGCCGACACCCGGCTGGTCAATGTGCACGTCCAGCGGTTGCGCGCGAAGGTCGAGAAGGATCCCGAGAACCCGGAGATCGTGCTGACCGTCCGCGGCGTCGGCTACAAGGCCGGACCGCCGTGATCGAGTGCGGCACGGTATCCGTCGCGGCATGCTCGAGCACCGGCGAGGGCATGACGTGACCGATAGCTCCAGGGGCCGTGTCGAGCGGCTACTGGCGGCTGTGATGGCCTGGTCCAAGGCCGTAGGTGAGGCGCTGGGCCATCTGTGGCGGCGTTCGCTGCAGCTGCGTGTCGTGGTGTCGACGCTGACGTTGTCGCTGATCGTCATCACCATTCTCGGCGTCGTGCTGACCAGCCAGATCACCGACCGTCTGCTCGACGCCAAGATCAACGCGGCGGTCGAGGAGATGGGCCGCGCCCGCAACACCGTCGAGAGTCAGCTGACCGGCGTGCACGATTCGAGCACCCAGCTGGCCCAGCTCGAGACCGCGCGCAATGCGCTGTCCTCCGGCGGATCGGCCCAATCCAGCGGCGCGGCGGGCAATTTCGACACCGCGCTGGCCATGGTGGGTGACTCCGAACAGGAGATCTCGGCTGGGCCGATCCAGGAGATCCCCGGGGAGCTGCGCCGTTTCGTGCAGCAGAACCAGGTGAGCTACCAGTTCGCCACGGTGTCCACCATCGACGGCTACCACGGCCCGGTGCTGATCATCGGCAGCCCGAGCGCCGAGGTGCCGTCGCTGGAGATCTACCTGATCTTCCCGCTCACCAACGAGCAGCGCAGCCTCAGCCTGATGCGCGGCACCATGCTGATCGGCGGGATCGTGCTGCTCGTGCTGCTGGCCGCGATCACCGCGCTGGTGACCCGCCAGGTTGTGTTGCCGATCCGGTCGGCCGCCCGGATCGCGAGCCGGTTCGCCGACGGCCGGCTCAAGGAACGCATGCTGGTCCGGGGCGAGGACGATATGGCGAAACTGGCCATGTCGTTCAACGAGATGGCCGAGAGCCTGTCGACACAGATCACCCAGCTCGAGGAGTTCGGCAATCTGCAGCGCCGGTTCACCTCCGACGTCAGCCACGAACTGCGGACCCCGCTCACCACGGTCCGCATGGCCGCCGACCTGATCCACGGCTCCAGCGACGATCTCGATCCCGCGCTGGCCCGCAGTTCGGAACTGCTGGTCACCGAACTGGACCGGTTCGAGGGCCTGCTCAACGACCTGCTCGAGATCAGCCGGCACGACGCCGGTGTGGCCGAACTGCAGATCGAGTCGCTGGACGTGCGGATGTGCGCGCGGGCCGCTATTTCCACCGTGCGGCATCTGGCCCGGGAGGCCGGTATCGAGGTGATCAGCGATATCCCCGACGAGCCGCTGGTCGCCGAGGTCGACCCGCGCCGCGTCGAGCGGGTGCTGCGCAATCTGCTCGCCAACGCGATCGACCACAGCGAGGGCAAGCCGGTGCTGATCCGGATGCGCGGCGACACCGACGCCAACGCGGTCGCGATCGTCGTACGCGACCAGGGCATCGGCCTGCGGCCCGGGGAAGAGAAGCTGGTGTTCAACCGGTTCTGGCGGTCGGACCCGTCCCGGATGCGCCGCTCCGGCGGCACCGGGCTCGGCCTGTCGATCAGCGTCGAGGACGCGAACCTGCACAACGGCCGGCTCGAGGCGTGGGGCGAACTCGGGGTGGGTGCGAGCTTCCGGCTCACGCTGCCCCTGGTGCGCGGGCGTAAGCTCGGGCCCAGCCCGCTGTCGCTGGAACCGCCCAAGCGGGACGGACATGTGGTGGTGGACATTCCGGCGCCCGTGGACGACACTGCGGCGGAACTCGGCGGCACGGGTGCCGGGGCGCTCGGCGGCGGAGACGACACCGGTGCCGAGTCGGACCTCGGTGGCGATACGCCGCTCGGTGGTTCCGGCGAATCGGGGCCTGGTGAGCTCGACGGTGATACGCCACTCGGCGGCGGAACTGCTTGGGCGGCGGACGATTTCGCGGCGGGGGACTACGCCGGCGAGTCGGAGCGCACCGAGCCCACGCGGCCGGTGGCGCACGAGGACCACGACGACACGGAAACGACGGGGGACGAGACGGACTCGGCGGCCCCGGCCGCCGGCGACGAGGACGAGCCCGGAGGTGCACAGCGGTGAGCGAGCTTCGCGAGCGAGCCGAACGTACCTTCCGCCCGGGTGGATCGGTTGTGCGGCAGCGCGCGGCCGGCCGGCCGGTGCGGCTGTCCCGGCGGCTGCGGATGCTGCTGGTGCTGATGACCGGCTGCCTGATCGCCTCCGGCTGCGCGAATCTGCCGGACTCCTCGGCGCCGCAGGCACTGGGCACGATCGACCGCGCGCCGACGTCGGCCGGGCCGCCGCCGCCCACCCTGGGCCGCGACCCCGATCTGCTGCTGCGGGACTTCCTGCAGGCCACCGCCGACCCCACCGGAAACCACCAGACCGCGCGGCAGTACCTCACCCCCGACGCGGCCTCGGCCTGGGACGACCACGCCGACACGGTGATCGTGGAGAAGCCCGACACACTGCGCGAATCCCGGACCGCGGACGCGGCCACCTACGTGGTCCGCGCCCACAAGATCGGGCAACTCGCGCCCGACGGGTCGTACCACGCCGCCGACGGCACCGTCGAGACCCGGATCGACATGGCGAAGGTCGGCTCGGAGTGGCGGATCGCGGTCCTGGAACCGGGCGTGGTCATCGAACGCACGGCGTTCGCCAAGTCGTACCGGCGCTACACGCTGTACTTCCCCAATCTGGCCGGGACCACGGTGGTTCCGGACCTGCGCTGGGTCGCCGCCCCGAAGGAGCAGCTGGCCGGGCGGCTGGTCGCCATGCTGCAGCAGGGACCGCCGCCGGCTCTGGCGCCGGCCGTCCGCAACATGCTCGCCCCGCCGATCTCGCTGAAGGGCACCGTCACCAAGGCCAACGGTGATCCCACCGAGGTCGGTGTCGGCCTCGGCGGAATCCAGCTGGACTTCACCGGGGCCTCCACCCTGGACCCGCACAGCAAGGAACTGCTGGCCGCGGAAGTGGTGTTGACGCTGGCCGGTGCCGAGGTGCTGGGACCGTACCTGCTACTGGCCGACGGGAAACCGCTCGACGAGCGGTACGCGGTCACCGGCTGGTCGGTGTCGGACGTGAACTCGCTGAGCAGTGCGACCGGCGAGCACAGCCGGGTCGGGTTGCACGCGTTGCGCGACGGTGGGCTGGTGTCGGTCGACGACAACGGCTCGATCACCCCGGCACCCGGCTATTTCGGCAGCTCGCACAATCTGCAGTCGGTGGCGCTGTCGCAGGACGGGCAGCTGGTGGCCGCGGTCGCCGACAGCGGGCGTCCCGCGCCGGAACCGGCGCACACCCTGCTGGTCGGCAGCTACGACGGCACCTTCTTCCCGGTGGCGCAAGGGAATACGATCACCCGGCCGTCGTGGACGTTCGACGGCGGCTCGGCGTGGGCGGTGATCGACGGCGAGCATGTGATCCGCGCGGTCCACGACCACACCACCGGCAATGTGTCGGTGCAGGACGTCGACGCCACGGCGATCGTCGACGCGCCGCAGGTGGGTTCGGTCCAGGCGTCGCGGGCGCCGATCACCGAGCTGCGGGTCTCCCATTCCGGGGCGCGGGCGGCGCTGATCGCCGGCGGGCGGGTATACATCGCGGTGGTGGTGGTGCGGCCGGACGGCACCTATGCCCTGACCGCGCCCGAGCCGGTCGCGGTGGGGTTGAGCACCAACGCCGTCTCCCTGGACTGGATCACCGCCGACACCATCATCCTCACCCGCGAGGGCAGTGTGGATCCGGTGCAGACCTATTCGATCGACGGCTCGGACTGGACGGTCGAACCGAGCCAGAACCTGACGCCGCCGCTGCGGGTGGTCAGTGCCACGCCGGATGTGCAGTACGTGGCGGATTCCCGCGCGGTGTTGCAGCTGCAGTCCTCGGAGCCGAGCAGTGATCGGTTCTGGCGGGAGGTGCCGGGGCTGACCGGGCCGTCGGTGAGTCCGGTACTGCCCGGCTGAGCTGGGCCGACTGTGCCGCACTCGGTGCAACGGCATGGTCGGGCGCCCGGCTGTCGGACGCGTGCGGCCGGACCGGTGCGCCGTCGAGGCGTGTGCGGCTGCGGTTCGGTGTCGGAGCTCGAGCGCATACTGCCCGCATGCTGACGTTGCTGGAGTTGGTCCTGCCGCAGCTGTGCGGGGGATGTGACGAGCCGGGGACGGGTTGGTGCCCGTCGTGCGCGGGGGAGCTGCGGACCGGGCCGGTCCGGGTGCGGCCGCGCAGTGATCCGGGGGTGCCGTGCTGGGCGATCGGCAGTTACGCCGGTGCCCGGCGGCGGGCGGTGATCGCGGCCAAGGAACACGGTCGGCGCGACCTGGCGGTGCCGCTGGGGGTGGCGTTGGCTCGGGGGCTGGATCGATTGCGGGCCCGCGACCGGCCGCTGGTTATCGTGCCCGCGCCGAGCCGCCGTGCGGCGGCCCGCCGCCGCGGCGGTGACCCGGTCGCGCGGGTGGCGCGCATCGCCGCGAGTTCGCTGGCCGGGTGTCGCAGTGCACCGTTGTTACGCATGCGACCCGGGGTGCGGGATTCGGTGGGCCTGGGTCCCCGCGCGCGGCTGCTCAACCTGCGTGGCCGGATCGTGACGGTACCGAGACGCGTGGCTCGGGCCGGACTGACACCGGATGCCGAGGTGGTGCTGGTGGACGATGTGCTGACCACCGGCGCGACCGCGACCGAGTCGACGCGCGCACTGCGTGCGGCCGGGATCGACGTCCGCGCCGTGGTGGTGACCTGCGCTGTGTGATCAGGCGAATATTGCGTGAATACTGGCGGACCGCACGTCATGGGGATAGCGTGGCGTTCGGAGCGATAGACACCCGAACCCAGAGTTTGGAGGTGGCGCCTCGTCCGACTTCGTGCCGGGCGGTCTCACCCGGTGCGACCGATTTCCGCCGCGCATGCGTCGAGTGTGTGGCCAGATCCGGGAGGTACGCGTGACGACTTCACGTCCTTCAGTGAAAGATGCAGAGACCCCGGTCCGTTTCGGAGAGCCCCCGGCGGCACCGAACGTCAACGGAGCGGAGTTCACCGAGGGGGTTCGCACCCCCGGCGCCGATTTTGTGGTGAAGGGCCGCAATGTCGAAGTTCCCGATCATTTCCGCATTCATGTCGCCGACCGATTGTCGAGGCTCGAACGGTTCGATTCCTCCATCTACCTGTTCGACGTCGAGCTGTTCCACGAGCGAAATCGTCGGCAGCGCAAGAGTTGTCAGCGTATAGAGATCACCTCGCGAGGCAAGGGCCCGGTCGTCCGGTCCGAGGCGTGCGCCGACAGCTTCTACGCCGCGCTCGAGCAGGCCGCCCAGAAACTGGAGAGCCGCCTGCGCCGGACCAAGGATCGCCGTCGCGTCCACTATGGCGAGAAGACGCCGGTTTCGGTGGCCGAGGCCACCGCCGATCTGATCGACGACTCGCTCACCTCTCCGGCCCTCGACGGCGAGTCCGTGCACGATCACCGGTCCGAGCGGCTCGGTGAGCTGGAATCCGACGAGCACGACGGTCCCGGTCACATCGTCCGGACCAAGGTCCACCCGGCCAATCCCATGTCGGTCGACGACGCCCTGTACCAGATGGAGCTCGTCGGTCACGACTTCTTCCTCTTCCACGACCGTGAGTCCGACCGGCCTTCGGTCGTGTACCGGCGGCACGCCTTCGACTACGGCCTGATCCGACTGGCCTGAGCGCCGTTACCCCTGATCTCGAGCAGGTCCCGGAATCCGGGCCCTGCTCGAGCCGTTTCCGCAGCCGAAATGCGGTGCGGCGGAACGCGTTCGGGGGGCGAACCGGGCATATCGACCCGACCGATCTTACTGTCCGGTAAGTTGGTCGGCGGTACTGCCCTCGAAAGGATTTGCCGTGGCCGCCACCGCCGCCCGTCGCGCTGTCATCGTCGCCGGAGCCCGGACTCCGTTCCTGCGCGCGTTCACCGACTTCACCCGCATGGATTCCATCGCCCTGGCCGACGCCGCGGTCGGCGGCCTGCTGAGCCGGGTGGACCTCCCCAAGGAGCTGGTTCAGGCCGTCGTCTGGGGTGGTGTGGTTCTGCCGAGCGGGGCACCCAACCTCGCCCGCGAGATCGCCATCGACCTGGACCTGGGCGTCGACTCCGGCTGCGAGGGTTACACAGTGACCCGGGCCTGCGCGTCCGGCCTGCAGGCGGTGACCGCGGCGGCCGCGGCGATCGAGCGCGGCGAATACGACGTGATGATCGCCGGCGGAAGCGATTCCACCAGCAATGCCGAAGTGAAACTGCCGCAGAAGGTGGTGCACGCGGGTGCGCCGCTGGCGCTCGGCAAGCCGAAGACCAAGGACTATCTGTCCGCGATCGCGCAACTGGCGCCGTTCACCGACCTGCTCCCGACCCGGCCGAAGATCGCCGAACGGACCACCGGCGAGGTGATGGGGGAGTCGGCGGAGAAGATGGCCCGCATCCACGGCATCACCCGCGCGGCCCAGGACGAGTTCGCGGTCCGCTCGCACCACCGCGCCGCGGCGGCCGCCGCCTCCGGCCGCTTCGACCGTGAGGTGCTCGAAGTTGTCACCCCCGAAGGTGTTTCGATCACCGCCGACGGGCTGGTCCGGCCGCAGACCAGTGTCGAGAAGCTGGCCGGGCTGCCCCCGGTCTTCGCCGCCGACGGCACCGTCACCGCCGGCAACTCCAGCCCGCTGACCGACGGCGCCGCAGCGGTTTTGATCATGAGCGAGGAACGGGCCCGTGACCTGGGCTTCGTGCCGCTGGCCGCCTTCCGCTCCTGGAGTTACATCAGCGTGGATCCGGCCGATCAGGTCCTCATCGGCCCGGCGGTGGCGATGCCGCGCGCGCTGGACAAGGCCGGGCTGAGCCTGAGCGACATCGACCTCGTCGACATCCACGAGGCCTTCGCCGCCCAGACCCTGTCCGTGCTGTCCGCCCTGGCCAGCGACGAATGGGCGCAGGCCAAGCTGGGCCGCGACACCGCGGTGGGCGAGATCGATCCCGCGATCCTGAACGTGCACGGTGGCTCGGTCGCGCTCGGCCACCCCTTCGCCGCCACCGGTGCCCGCATGGTCGCGACCATGGCCAACGAACTCGCCATCACCGGCAAATCCACTGCGCTGCTGGGCATCTGCGCGGCCGGTGGGATCGGTGCCGCGGCGGTGCTGGAAAGCATCTGATCGCAGCCTATGTGGTCCGCGCCGTGCGGATCGCAGGTCCGCGACCCGGGTGGAGCGGAGACTGTCGGCACATCCCCTCCGCTGCGGCGGGTCTGCGTGCCGGCGGAATCGGGGCCGCCGCAGTCCTCGCCGAGCGTGGACCGCAGGCGCGAATCCCTCAGCGCCGCACGGTGAGTACCGCGTTGCCGCGGATGCGGCGGGCGGCGAGATCGGCCAGTGCCGTGGGTGTTTCGGCCCAGTCGGTGACGCGTCCCAGCTCGGGGTGCAGCGTGCCCGCCGCGACCGCGGACACCAGTTCGGCGAGGTCGGTGGCGTCCGAACGGTCGGACACCCAGTGCGGGAAGTGGTGCAGCGCCAACGGTGTCGAGCCGATCAGTTCGAAGAAGTCCAGGCTGATCGGTTCCAGACCGGCTTGGCCGAACCAGATCACCGTGCCGCCCGGCGCCAGCCGCGCCAGCGCCGCCGCGAAGGTCGCGCCGCCGACCGATTCCAGGATCAACTCGAAAGGTTCACCGTCGCGGGCGATCTCGGTGACGAACTCGGCGCCGAACGCCGCCAGCCGCTGTCCGCGGTCCGCCGTGGCGGCGACCGCGGTTACGGCGGCACCGGCGGCGACCAGTAGCTCGACCAGTAGGTGGCCGACACCGCCGGACGCGCCGGTCACCAGTACCCGGCGGCCGGTAACGTCTCCGGCCTTGCGCAGCAATCGGATCGCGGTGATTCCGGCCAGCGGCAGCGATGCCGCGATCTCGTCGGAGACGTGGTCCGGCAGCGTGGTGAGGAGATCGGTGGCGACGGCGACCCGCTCGGCCCAGCCGCCGCCGTCCGGGTGCGCGACGACCCGCTCACCCGCCTGCGGGCCGCTGCCGTCCGCCGCCGCGACCACCACCCGGCCCGCGACATCCTGGCCGGGGACGGTGCCCGCGGTGCGGCCGGGCCCGTAAGCGCCGGTGAGACCGAGGAATTCGCCACGGTTCACCGAGAACGCGGTCACCTCGACCACCGCCTGGTTCGATGCCGGTACCGGCTCGGCCACGTCGGCGAGCTCGATCGGATGTGCGGCGCCGTGCTTCGCGTCGGTCGCGGTCCATGCCTTCATTACCTGCTCCGTTCGATCGAGATCCCTACCGGGGAAGGATCTTTCGTGCGGATTCGACGGTATGACCGGGTCGAGCACGCCGGAAGGAGGCAGTAATCAGTGGTATAGGTACCTGGTGGAAACCAACGAGTTCACCGGTGTTCCGGGCTGGGACGTACTGTCCGCGAAGTGCCCCAGCCGGCAGGTTTTCGACCGCATCGGCGAGCGCTGGACCGGGCTGATCCTGCTCGCGCTGGAACCCGGCACGCTGCGCTTCTCGGAGCTGCGCCGGCGGGTGGAGGGCGTCACGCAGAAGATGCTGACCCAGACCCTGCGGAACCTGGAACGGGACGGCATGGTCGAGCGGCGGGTGTACGCGACCGTGCCCGCGACCGTCGAATACGAACTCACCCCGATGGGGCACAGCCTGTGTGCGGCCGTCTCGGCGCTGCGTGGCTGGGCCTACGACCACATGGACGACATCGCGGCCGCGCAGGCGCACTTCGACGCCCGCCTGACTGCCTGACGCCCGGTGTCAGGCGCCGGCGCCGAAGCTCTCATGGTGGATGGCGTCGGTGAGCGGGCGGCGGTTGCGCCAGCCGAACCGTTCCAGATCGGGGGTCTCCTGGAACTGCTCGACCGGGCCGACGCACAACCACGCGACCGGGCGCACGCCCTCGGGCAGCCGGACCAGGTCGGCGAGCACCGGGGTGTCGTAGAAGCTGACCCAGCCGACACCGATGCCCTCGGCGGTGGCGGCCAGCCACAGGTTCTGGATGGCCAGGATCGTGGAGTACAGCCCGGTCTCGGGCACGCTGGCGCGGCCCAGGATGTGCGGGCCGCCGCGGCTGTCGTCGTGGGTGACGACGATGCCGGTGCCGCTCTCGGTGATGCCCTCGATCTTGATCGGCTCGAAGGTCGCGGCCCGGTCCGGTGGCAGGCTCGCGCGGAACTCGCGGCGCTTGGTGGCGACGTGCGCGGCGAAGGATTCCAGCTTGGCTCGATCGCGCACGATCACGAAGTCCCAGGGCTGCGAATTGCCGACACTGGGCGCCCGGTGGGCGGCGTCGAGAATGCGCAGCAGCGTGTCGTCGTCGACGAGCTCGCCGGTGAATTCGGCACGGACGTCACGCCGACGGCGGATCACATCGTAGATATCGGTCTCGAGCAACACGTAAGACAGTGAACCAGCCGCTCGGACCCGAGTACGACACCGGCCCCGCGTCGTAATGACGTGGGGCCGGTGTCGGATTCGTGTGTAACGAAAACTGTTGCGGGACTGGCCTATCCGACCGAGACCGGATGCGCCGCGCGCTTGGCGACCGCTGCGGTGCGCTTGCGCCCGGCAGCCAGTGCCGAGCGCAGGCCGCGGCGCTTGCCGGCCGCGTCGAAGGTGGCGGTGCCGCCGAAGGCCTTTTCCGACTTGGTCTCGGGTGCGTCGTCGGTGGTGCGGCGCAGGTACTTGTTCGGCAGCGACAGCTTCATGATCGTGCGCCACGCCTTGAAGTACTGGGCCCCGAACGAACCGGTGGTGTAGGGCAGGTCGTACTTGTCGCACAGCGCCCGGACCCGGACCGCGATGTCCGCGTAGCGGTTGCTCGGCAGGTCGGGGAACAGGTGGTGTTCGATCTGGTGCGACAGGTTGCCGGACATGAAGTGCATCAGGCGGCCGCCGGTGATGTTGGCGCTGCCCAGCATCTGGCGCAGGTACCACTCGCCCTGCGTCTCGTTCTCGCAGTCGGACTTGGTGAACTTCTCCGCGCCGTCGGGGAAGTGGCCGCAGAAGATGATCGCGTTGGTCCACACGTTGCGCACGATGTTGGCGGCGATGTTCGCGGTGAGTGTGGACAGGAACGCCGGGCCGGTGAGCAGCGGGAACAGCAGGTAGTCCTTGCCAGCCTGCTTGCCGATCTTCTTCAGCACCATCGTGCGGTCGGCCTGGAACTGCTTGTACTCGGGGCTGTCCTTGGCCCACTTCTTCTTCGCCAGCTTGCCCAGCTCCAGGTGCTGGATCGCGACGCCGTACTCGAACAGCAGCTGCAGCAGCAGGTTGTACACCGGCTGGCCGAGGTAGAACGGCGCCCAGCGCTGGTCGCGGGTGACCCGCAGCAGGCCGTAGCCGATGTCGTCGTCCATGCCCAGCACGTTGGTGTACTTGTGGTGCAGGAAGTTGTGCGTGATCTTCCAGTGCTCGGACGGGCCGACGTTGTCCCATTCCCAGGTGGTGGAGTGGATTTCCGGATCGTTCATCCAGTCCCACTGCCCGTGCATGACGTTGTGGCCGATCTCCATGTTCTCGATGATCTTGGCCGTGCCGAGCAGGGCGACGCCGGCGATCCAGGCCGGCGGTAGGAAGCTCGCGAATAGCACGCCACGCCCGCTCAGCTCGAGCACTCGCTGCAGTCGGATGACATTGCGAATGTACCGAGCGTCACGCTCGCCCCGGGAGGACTCGATGTCGCGGCGGATGGCATCGAGTTCGATGCCGATCGCCTCGACGTCCTCCGGAGTGAGGTGTGCGTATTCCTTCACGTCCGAGATCGCCATGGCGGCTACCCTACCGTAGGTTACGGAAGTGTAGGTTACGGTCCCGGCAAGGAAATTCGGGTGATCTACATCACTCGGGCATCTCGGGCGTGCCGTGCCTTCTCGCGCAGCGCGACCTTGGCCTCGGCCAGCGCGGACCGCAATCCGCGGCGCCGGCCGGTGACCGGATCGACCACCGGACCACGCTCGTACTCGGCGAAGAAGCCGGCCGCCGCCGGGAACCGGTCCGCGAACTTGCGTTCCGACGCCGTCTCCGGCGCATCGTCGGCGGTGCGCTTGAGGAACCGGTCCGGCAGCGCGAGCTTGTGGATGGTCCGGAAGGCGAGCAGATACTGCTTACCCAGCGAACCGGTGGTGTAGGGCAGGTCGTACTTGTCGCACAGCTGCCGGACCCGCTCCGAGATCTCCGGGTACCGGTTGCTGGGCAGATCCGGGAACAGGTGGTGCTCGATCTGGTAGCAGAGGTTGCCGCTCATGAACGCCATGGCCGGACCCGCCTCGAAGTTGGCGCTGCCCAGCATCTGGCGCAGGTACCACTCGGCCCGGGTCTCGTCGGTGAACTGATCCTTGGTGAACTTCTCGGCGCCGTCGGGGAAGTGGCCGCAGAAGATCACCGCGTAGGCCCACAGGTTGCGGATCAGATTCGCGGCGAGGTTCGCCTGCAGCGTCCGCTTCCAGGCCGGACCGGTCAGCAGCGGGTGGATGACGAAGTCCTTCGCGACCTGACGGCCGGCCTTGCGGAAGAACCGCTTGTTCGGCTCGGAGAGCAACTGCGCCGACGGGACGCCGGACAGCTGCTTCTCGATACTGAGGTCGTGCAGGGCGATACCCCACTCGAAGGTGGCCGCCAGGATCAGGTTCGCCACCGGCTGCGCCAGATTGATCGGACGCCACTCCATGTCCCGGGTCATGCGCAGGATGCCGAACCCGAGGTCGTCGTCCATGTCCATGATGTTGGTGTAGGTGTGGTGCGAGTAGTTGTGCGCCCGCTTCCACTGCCCCGACGTGCCCGTCATGTCCCACTCCCACGTGGTGGAGTGGATCTCCGGGTCGTTCATCCAGTCCCACTGCCCGTGGCTGATGTTGTGCCCGAGCTCCATGTTCTCGATGATCTTGGCGACCGCGAGCATGCCGGTCCCCGCCAGCCAGGCCCACTTGTTGCGGCTGCCGAACAGGGTGGCGCGAGCCGTCGCCTCCAGCAGCCGCTGCGCGCGGATGCTGCGGCGAATGTATTTGGCGTCGCGCGCCCCCAGTGAATGTTCGACGTCGCGGCGGATCACGTCGAGCTCCCGGCCGAGAGCTTCGATATCGGCCTCGGTCAGGTGCGCGTACGCACCGATATCGGCGATGGCCATGACTTTGTTCTCCGATTTCGGTGCGATACGCACGGCCGATGTGGACGTGAGGGATTGAGTTCGAGGGTAGCTGACCTGCGCCGACCGCGCTGCAGGGTGCGACTCGTACGCGCCGCGGCAGTGTCAGACGTCGAGGGTGCAGTCGCCCGCCGCGACCGAGATGCAGGTCTGGATCTTTTCTCCGGCCTGCCGTTCCGCACCGTTGCGGAGATCGCGGGTGTGGCCTTCGGTGAGGGTGACCACACAAGTCTGGCAGATGCCCATCCGGCAGCCGAACGGCATCTGCACACCGGCCTGCTCACCGGCCTGCAGCAGGCTGGTGGCGCCGTCGATCTCGACCGAGCGACCGGCGCGCGCGAAGGTGACGGTGCCGCCCTCGCCGCTCGCCGCCCGCTCCACCTCGAACCGCTCGACGTGCAGCTTGTCGCTGACACCTGCTGCGGCCCAATGATTTTCGATGTCGGTGAGCAGGGCGGCCGGACCGCAGGCCCAGGTCTCGCGCTCCCGCCAATCCGGGTACAGGGTGTCCAGCTCGGCGAGGGAGAACTTGCCCTGGGTGCCGGTCAGGTGCAGATGCGAGGTGAAGTTGGGGTGCGCCGCGGACAGCGCCTTCAACTCGTCGCCGAACATGACGTCCTCGGCGGCGCGCGCCGAATGGATGTGCACGACATCGGGCCACTGGCCGCGCCGGTCCAGGGTGCGCAGCATCGCCATCACCGGCGTGATACCGCTGCCCGCGGTCACGAAGAGCACCTTCGCCGGTGCCGGCTCGGGAAGCACGAAACCGCCCTGCGGCGCGGCCAGCCGCACGATCGTGCCGGCCGGAACACCGTTGACCAGGTGGCTGGACAGGAAGCCCTCCGGCATCGCCTTCACCGCGATGGAGATCAGCCGCTTGCGGCGGTTGCCGGCGTCGGTCCAGTCCGGCGGGCAGGTCAGCGAATACGAGCGCCAGTGCCAGCGGCCGTCCACCAGCACACCGATGCCGATGTACTGACCGGGAGTGAACTTGAAGTCGAAGCCCCAGCCCGGCCGGATCACCAGGGTCACCGAATCCGCGGTCTCCGGCCGCACCTCGACGATGCGGCCGCGCAGCTCACGCGCCGACCACAGCGGATTCACCAGGTGCAGGTAGTCGTCGGGCAGCAGCGGGGTGGTGACCCGTGCCGCCGCGCCACGCAGGGCGTCGAGCCGGGTCTTCCCGGCCATCTTGGCCTCGGCGACCGGCGCTTCCAGCCACGCCTTGATGCCCTGAACCGATTTCTGAACCATTGTCGAGGACGCCCGTTTCCTGTAATTCCGGGGCGCAGTGTGCCGCGCCATTGCCGCCCAGGTTACGACATCGTAGGTTTCGGGGCCAACGGTGCCGTAGGTTTGCGGCGTACCCCGGTCAGAGCAGGTCGAGCAGGAATGCGAGCTCCTGCGGGGCATACCAGGCGAGCTGATGGTCCTCGGCGTCACCCAGGACGAACTCGGCATCCGGGTCGCCCAGATCGGCCTCGTCGATCACGTCGACCGCCTTCGCCACGGCCGGTTCGGCATCGGCGAGATCCACGTGCACCGAGGCGAGTTGCCGGAAGGTGATCGGCGCCGACAGCCGCACCACGGCGTCGTCGAGATCGGGCCGCAGCGTCACGCCGGTGACGTCGGCGGCGATCACCGCACGGCGGTACACCGGCGCCTGATAGGTGTCCGGCGGCGCGGGCGCGTCCGGATCGGGCTCGGGCGCCTCGGCGGGGGTGTCGCCGTCGCCGGACCGCAGCGCCTGCTCGCGCTCGTCGGCCAGCAGCCGCAGCGACGCGCGCGCGGCTTCGGCCATGGCGACCTCGGACAGTTCGTCGTCGTCGCCGGCCGCGTACGCCTCGCGCAGCGCCGGGGTCACCGCGAACGCGGTGTCGTTCATGGCGCGGATCTCGCGGTGGTCGACCAGGCCGCGCAGCATCGGTACCGTCGCCGGAACGTAGACGCGCATCTTGCCGGACGATTCACTGGCTGCAGGCACCGAGCATCTCCTCCATCGATTCGTGTACCGCCGCCGCCAGCACGCCCACGTCGGACAGGCCGTCGCGATCGGCGTTGAGCCCGTAGAACACCTGTCCGTCGTAGGACGTGATGCCGATGCTCGAGGTCTGGTTGCGCAGTAGCGGTGACACCGGGTACATCTCCAGCATGCGCGCCCCGCCGATGTACATCGGCTGTTGTGGGCCCGGAGCGTTGGTGATCACCAGATTGAACGTGTGTTCTGCGAAGGTACTCGCCGCGCGCATGCTCATGGCGTGCAGGCTCGCCGGTGCGAATCCGGCCATGTGCACGAGGGTGCGCGCCTGCACGCTGCGGCGGTGCCGGGTCTGCTCGGCGTTGGCGTGCTTGATGTGGGAGAGCCGCAGCACCGGATTCGGTTCGCCCACCGGCAGATCGATGAGGAACGAGGACACCTCGCTGGGCGCGGTGAGCTGGTCGCCGTTCGGGCTCTCCACGTACACCGACATCGGGACCACGGCCCGCAGCACCGACGACTGGGTGAGCACTTCGCCGCGTGCCTGCAGGAAGTTGCGCAGCGCGCCGGTGGTCACCGCGAGGATGGCGTCGTTGATGGAGCAGTCGAAGCAGCGCCGGATCCGGCGGTAGTCGTCGAGATCGGTGCGCACGACGTCGAACCGGCGGTTGCGTGAGGTGGGCGCGTTGAGCGTGCTGTCCGGTGCGCCGAGGGTCGCGCTGCGCACGGCCGAGACCACCGATTCGACGACCTTGCCGGTGGCGCCGGCGATGGCGGAGGCGCTGGTGCCGGCCCGGCGCAGTACGTCGACGGCTTCGCGGGGTTGCGAGGCCAGGTAGAGCAGGGCGCCGCCGAGCAGTTCGACCTCGCTGGGTTCCTTGTGCGCGGTCCAGGAATCGGTGGCCACGATGCGCGGCTGGGGTGATGTGTCCAGGATCACATGACCGATCTCGAGCGCGGCGTCACCGTCCACCAGCGCCGAATGCGACTTGGTGAACACCGCCCGCCGGCCACCGGACAGGCCCTCGATCAGATACATCTCCCACAGCGGCCGGGTGTGATCCAGCGGCCGCGACGCCAGCCGCGCCACCAGCTCCTGCAACTGTGCGTCGGAACCCGGGGCGGGCAGCGCGGACCGGCGCACGTGATAGGTGATGTCGAACCGGCTGTCCTCCACCCAGACCGGGCGGCCCAACATGAACGGGATCTCACGGACCTTGCGGCGGTACCGGGGAACCAGCGGCAACCGGCTCTCGACCAAGTCGACGAGGGTGTCGTAGTCCAGTGCGTGACCTTCGGCGCCGGGTTCGGGATCACCCACGATCGCCAGCGCACCGATGTGCATCGGATTGCTGCTCGACTCGAGCCGGTAGAACGCCGCGTCCTGCGGTGTGAGTCTCATGATCACGCTGGCCGGTACTCCTTCCGATATCTCGCTATTGTGCGGTCCGCGCGGCCGCGTGGCCGTCGCGGCGCGACTTTTGGCCCGATACCGCAGGTGGGAGCTGCGCGCGTGGTGCCCGGCGTGCCATGCTCGGGCCGATCGAGACCCGGGAGAAAGCCGAGAGCAGGGGGTTGTCATGTCCGAACGCGGCGGCGGAACGCGCCGGTCGTTGTCGCCGGCACCCAGTTGCGAGCCACCCCTGACCCGGGCCGGAACGGATACGACACCCGGAGCAGCGCTGCTCGACCGCAGCGGTACGGGCCGCCGGCACGCGGTTACCACGCGGCGCCGGACGCCACACGACGGTCGTTCCTCATCGTACGGCAACGGCGTCGAATCGGACGCCGCAGCAATCGCATTCGCCGAGCGGTCGCTGCGCATGGTGCTGGAGGTCCTCGACGGCCGCCGCCCGGCACCGCAGTTGCGCCCGCTGGCCGAACCCACCGTGGTCGCGGCGCTGGAGACACTGCTGCGTACCGGAGCACCGGCCCGGCGGCTCGGGCCGGCCCAATTGGCCGGGGTGCGGGTGCTGCCCGTGGCGGTAGGGGTCTGCGAGGTGTGCGGGAGTTACGAGCGCGGTGGCCGCCGGTTCGCGCTCGCCGGGCGCATCGTGGCCCGTCGCGGCGGGCATCGGCTGACCGCGTTGCGCTTGCGGTGAACGAGATGTGCGGGCACTCCTGGCCATGTGGTAGTCCCCCGCGCCTACCATGGTGGCGACATTAGGATGGACAACAAGTTCGACCACCACCGACCAGAGGACTGACGAGACCCGTGCCTGCGCTGACACTGTCGAGGTTGCTACGTTTTGGTGAGGGTCGCACCGTCAAGCGGCTCGCGCATCTGGCCGACGAGGTCATCGCCCTCGACGACGAGTACGCGGCGCTGTCGGACGCCGAGCTCATCGCCAAGACCGACGAGTTCAAGGCGCGCTACGCCGACGGCGAATCGCTGGACGAGCTGCTGCTGGAGGCCTTCGCCACCGCGCGCGAGGCGTCCTGGCGCGTGCTCGGCCAGAAGCACTACAAGGTGCAGATCATGGGTGGCGCCGCCCTGCACATCGGCAATGTCGCGGAGATGAAGACCGGTGAGGGCAAGACCCTGACCTGTGTGCTCCCCGCGTACCTGAACGCCATCTCCGGCGACGGCGTGCACGTGGTCACCGTCAACGACTATCTGGCCAAGCGCGACGCGGAGTGGATGGGCCGTGTGCACCGCTTCCTCGGTCTGAGCGTCGGCTCGATCCTCGGTGGGATGAGCCCGGCCGAGCGCCGCGTCGCCTACGGCTCCGACATCACCTACGGCACCAACAACGAGTTCGGCTTCGACTACCTGCGCGACAACATGACCCACTCGCTGGACGACCTGGTCCAGCGCGGGCACAACTTCGCCATCGTCGACGAGGTCGACTCGATCCTCATCGACGAGGCCCGCACCCCGCTGATCATCTCCGGCCCGGCCGACGCTTCCTCGAAGTGGTACGCCGAATTCGCGCGCATCGCACCGCTGTTGAAGAAGGACCTGCACTACGAGGTCGACATCAAGAAGCGCACCGTGGGTATCCACGAGGCCGGTGTCGACTTCGTCGAGGACCAGCTCGGCATCGACAACCTGTACGAGACCGCGAACTCGCCGCTGATCAGCTACCTGATGAACGCGATCAAGGCCAAGGAGCTGTTCGCCCGCGACAAGGACTACATCGTCCGCAACGGCGAAGTGATCATCGTCGACGAGTTCACCGGCCGAATCCTGGTGGGGCGCCGCTACAACGAGGGCATGCACCAGGCGATCGAGGCCAAGGAAGGCGTCGAGATCCAGCCGGAGAACCAGACCCTGGCCACGATCACGCTGCAGAACTACTTCCGCCTCTACGACAAGCTGTCCGGCATGACCGGTACCGCCGAGACCGAGGCGGCCGAGCTGCACCAGACCTACAGCCTGGGCGTGGTGCCGATCCCGACCAACCGGCCGATGCAGCGCGTCGACCAGGCGGACCTGATCTACAAGACCGAGGAGGCGAAGTTCGCGGCGGTCGCCGACGACATCGCCGAGAAGCACGAGAAGGGCCAGCCGGTGCTGGTCGGCACCACCTCGGTCGAGCGCTCGGAGTATCTGTCCAAGCTGCTCACCAAGCGCGGTATCCCGCACAACGTGCTGAACGCCAAGTTCCACGACAAGGAAGCCGAGATCGTGGCCACCGCCGGCCGCCCCGGCGCGGTCACCGTCGCCACCAACATGGCCGGTCGTGGTACCGACATCGTGCTGGGTGGTAACCCCGACATCATCGCCGACCTGGCGCTGCGCCAGCGCGGGCTCGACCCGGTGGAGACCCCGGACGAGTACCAGGCGGCGTGGATGCCGATGCTGACCCAGGTTAAGGCGCAGGTCGAGGAGGACGGGGAGTCGGTCCGCGAGGCCGGCGGCCTGTACGTGCTGGGCACCGAGCGGCACGAGTCGCGGCGTATCGACAACCAGCTGCGCGGTCGTTCCGGCCGTCAGGGCGACCCGGGCGAGTCCCGGTTCTACCTGTCGCTGGGTGACGAGCTCATGCGGCGCTTCAACGGTGCCGCGCTGGAGTCGATCATGACCCGGTTGAACCTGCCCGACGACGTGCCGATCGAGGCCGGGATGGTGTCGCGGGCCATCAAGGGCGCGCAGACCCAGGTCGAGCAGCAGAACTTCGAGATCCGCAAGAACGTGCTGAAGTACGACGAGGTGATGAACCAGCAGCGCACCGTCATCTACGACGAGCGCCAGCGCATCCTGGCCGGTGAGGACATGGAGGGCCAGGTCCAGAACATGATCTCCGACGTGGTCAACGCCTACGTCGACGGCGCCACCGCCGAGGGTTATGTCGAGGACTGGGACCTGGCCAAGCTGTGGGGAGCGCTCAAGACGCTGTACCCGGTCAGCATCGACTACCGCGAACTCACCGGCGAGAAGAAGAACGGCGAGATCGGCGACCTGTCCAAGCACGAGCTGGCCGAGGCCATCCTCGACGACGCCCACAAGGCTTATGCCGCACGGGAAGCCGAGATCGACGGGCTGGCCGGGCCGGGCAGCATGCGCAACCTGGAGCGTCAGGTGCTGCTGAGCGTGCTGGACCGCAAGTGGCGCGAGCACCTCTACGAAATGGACTACCTCAAGGAAGGCATCGGCCTGCGGGCGATGGCGCAGCGCGACCCGCTGGTCGAGTACCAGCGTGAGGGCTTCGATATGTTCGCCGGCATGCTCGACGGGTTGAAGGAGGAGTCGGTCGGCTTCCTGTTCAACCTGCAGGTCGAGGTCCAGCCGCCGCAGCCCGAGGGCGTCCAGGTGGCGCCGGGCCTGCAGTCGCCGGTCGGCCGCACCACCCCGCAGGACGCGCCCGCCAACGGTGCGTTGCAGGGGCGCGGTCTGAACAGCAGCCCGCAGCCGGCCGGGTTCTCCTACTCGGGTCCGGACGAGGGCGGCCAGGCCGCGGTCCGCAACGACCGTCAGGAGTACGGCGACGAGGGCGGTAACCGCCGCGACCGCCGCCGCCGGTAGTCCCCGGTACCACGACTGCGCCGCACCCCGAATCGGGGTGCGGCGCAGTCGTTTCCGCTCACCTCGCGGTCAGGGCAGGATCGAGTCGACATAGCCGCCGTCGACGCGCAGCGCGCCGCCGGTGGTGGCGGAGGCCTGGGGTGAGCTGAGGTAGACGACCAGGTCGGCGATCTCCTCGGGTTCGATCAGGCGCTGGATCAGCGACTGCGGGCGGTGTGTGCGCATGAATTCGCGTTGCGCTTCGTCCCAGGGCAGCGAACGGTCGACGAGCTGGTAGACGAAATCCTCGACGCCGCCGGTGTGGGTCGGCCCGGCGATCACCGAGTTGACGGTGACACCGGTACCGGCGGCCTCCTTGGCGAAACCGCGGGACACGGCCAGCAGCGCGGTCTTCGATACGCCGTAGTGGATCATCTCGACTGGGATCACCACCGCCGAGTCGCTGGCGATCTGGATCGCCCGGCCCCAACCGCGCCCGATCATGCCGGGCAGGTAGGTGCGGATGAGCCGGGCCGCCGCCAGCACATTGACCTCGAACATCGACCGCCACTGGTCGTCGGTGATCTCCTGCGCGGGTACCGCGCCGAAGATGCCGAGGTTGTTGACCAGGATGTCCACGGCGGGGAATTCGCGCACCAGGTCGGCGACGCCGGCTTCGGTCGTGACGTCCGCGGTGATCCCGGCGACGTCGGCGCCGGTGCTACGCAGATCGGCGACGGCCCGGTCGACGCGTTCGGCGGTGCGGCCGTTGACGATCACGCGGGCGCCGCTGTCGGCCAGGCGATCGGCGATCGCCAGCCCGATGCCCTGGGTGGAGCCGGTCACGAGTGCGGTCTTTCCGGTCAGATCGATCAGCACGACGATCTCCTCCCGATACGGTTGCGGCACAGCGGACGCTACAACTCGGCAGCCGGATTTGCGATGAGCGCGGATCGGCGTGCCCGCGACCGCCGGTGGTCGTTTCGCGGTGCCGGCGCAGTGTCGGCGACCTCGCGTGGCCGACGCGCGTGGGGTCCACGTCGGGTGACCGGTACGGCGAACGACAGCGGCCCCGAGATGAAATCCCTTGTGCGGGAATCCATTCGGGGCCGTGTCGGCAGGGGGAAAGAGAACGAGAGGGGTCAGTAGGCCGAGTTGACGTTGTCCATCGAGCCGTAGCGGGCGTGGGCGTAGTTGCACGCGGCGGTGATGTTGGCGACCGGGTCCCAGATGTCCCACGAGGTGCCGTCGACGTGGTAGGCCTTGAACGTCGGGTCGATCACCTGCAGCAAGCCCTTCGACGGGATGCCGTTCTGCGCGTTGATGTCGTACAGGTTGATCGCCCGGGTGTCGCCCGAGGACTCCCGGATGACGTTGCGGTGGATGCCGTCGTAGCTGGCCGGAATCCCCTTGGCGTGCAGGATGTCCAGCGAGTGCCGGATCCACCCGTCGAGGTTGTTCGGGTACTGCGGCGCCGTGCTGGAGGACATCGCCACCGGCTCGATCTGCGGCGCGGCCGGCTCGCCGTGCGCGCCGACGACGCCGACGGTCACGAGCGCGGTCAGCGCGAAGCCGGCCGCCAGGGCGGCATCACGCTTGATGGACTTCCGAACCGGGGTCTGGGTACTCGACATGGGTTTCGCTTTCTGGGCGCGTCTTTCGCTTTCTCAAGGTTTCGGCCGGTAGGCCGAGGCAGATGACGGCGTGTGGCACACGATCCGACCGGTCAGGAAGGGTTGCTTCCGTGGATGACCTGCTTGGCGACGATGCGCGGGCGCAGGCGGGTGCCCTCGAGGGGGCGGGGAGCTTCGAGGACTTCCTCGTCCGGATTCCAGATTCCGGTCAGCAGTTCGATCAGCGCGGAGAGCAGGTCTACGCCGCCGTCGTCGAAGCTGCGGCCGAGGCGGGCGCCGAAATCGGGATGGCATTCCCGCGACCGCGGCGGCGCCGGGTCGGCGGCGCGGGCCGGGGGAGTGCTGCCGGGCGAGCGCAGCTGGGGGCGGCAGGGGCGGCCCTGGATCTCACCGTCGGTGTGCTCGTGCACGGCGGACCTCCTCGTTCGCTCTGATAGGCCGAATTGTTCTGGTGTCCAACGAGATACGGCGCGGCATGGGTTGCCGCGCCGCGCCGTATCCCGGCAGGGGGGTCGAGTACGACCGGGTCAGTAGGCCGAGTAGACGTTGTCCATCGAGCCGTAGCGCGCGGCGGCGTAGTTGCAGGCCGCGGTGATGTTGGCGACCGGGTCCCAGATGTTCCAGGAGGTGCCGTCGACGTGGTACGCGTTGAACGTCGGGTCGATGACCTGCAGCAGGCCCTTCGACGGGATGCCGTTCATGGCGTTGATGTCGTAGAGGTTGATGGCCTGCGTGTCACCCGAGGACTCACGGATGATGTTGCGGTAGATGCCGTCGTAGCTGGCCGGGATGCCGTGGGCACCCAGGATGTCGAGCGAGTGCCGGATCCAGCCGTCCAGGTTGTCCGCGTACTGGGGCGCCTCGGGGGCCGGGGCGGGAGCGGGGGCCGGGGCCGGGGCGGGCGCCATCGGCGGGACGACCGGCTGCGCGGCGTCCTGCGCCGGGGCGGCCTGCTTGTGGACGTCGGCGGCCAGGGCGACCTGCTGCTTCGGCGCGTCCTTCGGCGCGATCGTCGCGGCGGCGCCGACCGAGATCTTCGAAGCGGACGCGACCTGCTGCGACGAGGAGGAGTTGTGCTGAGCACCCGCCACGCCGACCGTGGCCAGAGCGGCCAGGGCGGCGGTCGCCATCGTGGCCTTGCCGGCGCGACGCGAGGTTTTTCGGGTGGTGGAACGGGCATTCGCCATGAGAGATAAACGCTTTCTTGATGTTGCGGCCGGACGGCCGGCGCGAGAACACAAACTCCTGGTGCGCGCACAGCGGCGCTCACCTCCGGTATGTGCCGGATGCGCTGGGATGTATTGTTCGGAGCTGGCAGGGGTGGAAAATTTCCCCTGGGCCCGGACTCAGTAGTTGCCGGGTCGTTCGGCGGCGCAGCTGGATGCGTGCGCGGCCGTTGCGGAGGGCGCACCGGAGACTGCGGCGCCTCGCGGCGTTGCGTTCCGGGCTGTGTTCCGCATTGCTTCAGCGACTCCTCGTTGTTTCGAACGTTGTCCGTTGGGGCAACAGATCACAGGTTGGTCACCGAAGGTTAACAGAAGGTGAACGAACACCGTTCGAAGAGCAGGGAAACCCCCCAGCTACTTCCGAATAAAACAAACTCCTGGTCGCTACCGGGGGCTCTTATGAGCGTTACAGAGTGACTCGGATCACCTAAAAAGATGTTTCAACATCACGATTGGAGCAAAATCCTGCCGCAAAACGGCGTCTGCGGGGGCGCGGCAGGCGTGCTTCGAAGGGCGTTCGTAACGCTCCCGTGTCGGCCCATCCGACGCAGCCGTCGACTGTCGATCGGGGGACTGGACAGCGACCGCGTCAGGAGTGTCCGGTCATCCACGGATCGTTGGATTTGAGCGCGACCAGCAGCAGCCGGACCGCCTCGACCCGCCGCTGCCGCCCCTCCAGGCCGTCCAGCGCGCACTCCGGGTCGGCCGGCGGGCCCAGGTGGGTGCAGCCGCGCGGGCAGTCGTCGATGGCCTCGGCCAGGTCGGCGAAGGCCATGATCACGTCGTCGGGCGTGATGTGGGCGAGACCGAACGAGCGCACACCCGGGGTGTCGATGATCCAGCCCCCATCGGGCAGCGGGAACGCCACCGACTGGGTGGAGGTGTGCCGGCCCTTGCCGACGCCCGAGACCTCGCCCGTGGCCCGCAGCGCGTCCGGGACCAGGCGGTTCACCAGGGTGGATTTGCCGACCCCGGAATGACCGATCAGGCAGGACAGTGAGTCGTGCAGCAGCTCCCGCACCGGTTCCAGCGGGTCGTCGCGACCCCCGTGCACGATGGTCAGGTCCAGATCGGCGAACTCGGCCGCGAAATCCGAACCGGCCACCAGGTCGTCCTTGGTCAGGCACAGCACGGGCCGCAGGCCGCCGACGTAGGCGGCCACCATCGCGCGCTCGACGAAACCGGTGCGCGGGGGCGGGTCGGCGAGCGCCACCACGATGAACAGCTGCTCGGCGTTCGCGACCACCACCCGCTCGAACGGGTCGGTGTCGTCGGCGGTCCGCCGCAGCACGGTCGTGCGCTCGGCCACCCGCACGATGCGGGCCAGCGAGTCCGGCTTGCCCGTCAGATCACCGACCACGTCCACCTGATCGCCCACGACGATCGGCGTGCGGCCCAGCTCCCGGGCCCGCATGGCCACGATCCGGCGGTCCGGGTCGCCGTCCAGCACACATCCCCAGCGGCCGCGGTCGACCGCGGTGACCATCGCGCTCTGCGCGTCGAGATGTTCGGGCCGGTTCTTGGTGCGGGGACGGGAGCCGCGGCGCCCGGGTCGGACCCGGACGTCGGACTCGTCGTATTCGCGCCGTTTCAGGACGCGGCTCCGGTGGAGTCCGCGGCGAGCATGGCCTCCCACAGTTCGACGAAGTTCGGCAGTGTCTTGGCGGTGGTGCCGATGTCCTCGATCTCCACGCCGGGCACGGCCAGGCCGATGATGGCACCCGCGGTGGCCATCCGGTGGTCGGCGTAGGAGTGCCAGCGCCCGCCCTGCAGCGGCGCCGGGTCGATGGCGAGGCCGTCGTCCAGCTCGGTCACCTTGCCGCCGAGCCGGTTGATCTCGGTGGCGAGCGCGGCCAGCCGGTCGGTCTCGTGCCCGCGCAGATGCGCGATACCGCGCAGGCGCGACGGCGAATCCGCCAGTGCCGCAAGGGCTGCCACGGTCGGTGTGAGTTCGCCGACATCGTGCAGATCGATGTCGATGCCGTGCAACCGCTTCGGGCCGGTGACGGTCAGCTTGCCGTGCGCGCGACGGGCTTCCGCGCCCATCCGGACCAGGATCTCGCGGATCACGTCGCCCGGCTGGTCGGTCGGCGACGGCCAGTGCGGCACGGTCACCACACCGCCGGTGACGGCGGCCGCGGCCAGGAACGGGGTGGCGTTGGACAGATCCGGCTCGACCATCCAGTCGACACCGTGGATCGGGCCCGGCTCCACCACCCAGGTCTGCTCGGACTGCGGGCCGGCGGGGGTGTGCACCACGACGTCGGCCTCGCGCAGCATCCGCACCGTCATGTCGATGTGCGGCTGGGACGGCAGCCGGCCGCCCTGGTGGCGCACCGTCACGCCGCGGCGGAACCGGGCCGCCGACAGCAGCAGCCCGGACACGAACTGCGACGAACCGGAGGCGTCGATCACGACCTCGCCACCGTCGAGCGCGCCGTTGCCGTGCACCACGAACGGCAGTGTGCCGCCGTCGATGTCGACGCCGAGCGCGCGCAGCGCGTCGAGGACGGTGCTCAGCGGGCGGCTGCGGGCCTGCTCGTCACCGAAGAAGGCCACGTCACCGTGGGCCAGCGCGGCGATCGGGGGCACGAAGCGCATGACCGTGCCGGCCAGGCCGCAGTCGATGCTCGCGCTGGTCAGTTCCTGGGCCGGGGTGACGGTGAGAGTCTCGCCGTCACCGCTGATCTCGACGCCCATGGCACGCAGGGCGGCGATCATCAGCTCGGTGTCGCGGCTGCGCAGCGCACCGGTGACGGTCGACGGGCGATCGGCGAGGGCAGCCAGGATCAAGGCCCGGTTGGTGATGGACTTCGACCCGGGCAGGGTGACGGTCGCGGCCACTGGGCGGTCGGAGTGCGGGGCAGGCCAGAAGTTCACGCGAACATCTTGTCACGAGTGAGGGACATGTCGGCCCCGAGCCGGTCGGCAGGCAACTGGCCTATACGTGAATCTTGTACGTGATTTGTGTCGTACCCCTGTGCTGGGATGGAGATATGTGCGGCAGATACGCGACCACGGTCGACCCCGGCCGACTGGCCGCCGAACTCGACGCGATCGACGAGACCGACGTGCCCGAACCGGCGGCCGCGGGCGCCGACGCGGTGAGCGCCCCCGACTACAACGTCGCTCCCACCAACCAGGTGCTCACCGTGGTGGAACGCCACGACCGCGACCACCCCGGCGACGACCCGCGCCTACGGCTGCGCCGGATGCGCTGGGGCCTGGTCCCGTCCTGGACCAAACCCGGTGAACCGGGATTGCCCGCGAAGGGGAAGCCGCTGTTCAACGCCCGTGCGGACAAGGCCGCCACCACGGCGTCGTTCCGGGACGCGGTGAAGAAGCGGCGCTGCCTGGTGCCGATGGACGGCTGGTACGAGTGGCTCACCGAACCGGCCGGCGCGGGGAAGACGGTCAAGCAGCCGTATTACATGTCCGACGCCGACGGCGGCACGCTGTTCATGGCCGGCCTGTGGTCGGTGTGGCGCGATCCGGCCACCCCCGACCGGCCGCCGCTGCTGTCGTGCACGATCCTGACCACCGACGCGGTGGGGGAGGAGTTGACCCGGATCCACGACCGGATGCCGCTGCCGATGCCGCGTGAACACTGGTCGGCCTGGCTGGATCCGGACCATCCGGCGCCGGCGAGCCTGCTGGCAACACCCGATCCGGCGGTGGTGTCCTCCATCGTGGCGCGGCCGGTGCCGACGCTGGTGAACAGCGTCCGCAACAACGGGCCCGAACTACTGGGCCGGGTGGACGAACAGAGCGGGCAGCTCGGCCTGCTGTGAGGCCGCGAGCCGGGCGGGAGCGATCCCGCCCGGTCGCCGGCGATCAGGGGGTGGGGCACTTGACCGTCGGAAGTGCCATGTTCAGGCCACATTTGAGCATGTTGGTGCCGAGATCGATGACGGTGCCGATGATTCCGCCGGCCAGGCCCTGTGCCTTCTCCGGCGTCCGGTCCTTGGGCGCCTGGCCGGGTGACTGGGTGCCCCACGGATAGGCGGGGTCGGGTGCGCCGAGGGCCACCGGCCCGGCGCCGAAGGTCAGGGCCACGCCGGCGCAACCGGCGACTAGCAGGGTCCGCACTCGCGGGGATCGGAACATTCGCATCACATCCTCGGGGTCGGAACGAAAGCTGGCCCGTCCAGTAAACGCACTTTCCTGAGAGAACCGTGTGAGGTTCCGGTGGTATCTGCGTGTCGTGGACGGGCCGGGCTTTTCGTTACCTGATCAGGCGAGATGCGCGGCCGCGGCCGAGCCGATCTCCTCTTCCTCGTCGTCTTTCTTCTTGTCCTGTGCCTGCAGCCCACCGGCGGCGCGCAGCGGCACTTCCTTCCAGAACAGCACCAGCACGAAAGCCAGCGCCGCCGCGCCCATGGCGGACAGGAACACCGTCGACAGCGATTCGGCGAACCCGACCTTGAACGGCCGTGCCACGGTAGAGCTCAGCTGCTGGATGATCGAGCTGTCGTTGAGCACGTGCCCGGCCGACGCGGCGGCCTGCCCGGGCGCCTGGCCCGGCTGCGGCACGAGCGACTTCGCCAGCGCCATATCGGCCGGGTTGGTCGAGGTGGCCAGCGAGTGCACGTACTCGGGGTTCTTCGCGGCCGCGTGCATCTCGTCGGTGATGTTCGGGGTCAGCTGCGCGAACAGGATCGACAGGAACACCGCCACACCGAGGGTGCCACCGATCTGCCGGAAGAACGTCGCCGCGGCGGTCGAGACGCCCATGTCCTTGGGCGGCAACGCGTTCTGCATGGCCACCGTCATCGGCTGCATGATGCAGCCCAGGCCCAGACCGGTGATCCACATGAAGACCATCACCAGCCACATGTGGGTGTCGGGGGTGAGCAGGTGCAGCAGGAACATGCCGACCGTGATCAGTGCCGAGCCCACGACCGGGAAGATCCGGTAGCGGCCGGTGCGCGAGATCATCTGACCGGAGGAGACCGAGCCGATCATCAGGCCCACCACCATCGGCAGCATCTGCAGGCCGGCGACGGTCGGGCTGGCACCCCGCACCACCTGCAGGTACTGCGGCAGCAGGCTCATTCCGCCGAACATGGCGGTACCGACCACGAACGAGATCACGGTGCCGAGCGCGAAGGTGCTGTTGCGGAAGATACGCAGCGGGATGAGCGCGGCGTCGCCCATCTTCGCCTGGACGCCGATGAACGCGGCGACACCGAGAGCCCCGATCACGAAGCAGGCCAACGCCTTCGGGCTGCTCCAGCCCCACTCGCGACCCTGCTCGGCCACGATCAGCAGCGGCACCAGGCCGATGATCAGCGCCAGCACCCCACCCCAGTCGATGCGTACGCCGCTGCGGTGGGTGTTCGGCAGCTTCAGCACCTTGCTCACCACGGCGATCGCCAGCATGCCGACGGGCACGTTGACCAGGAAGACCCAGCGCCAGCCGCTGATGCCCAGGATCTCGGCCTGACCGGCGAACATGCCGCCCAGCACCGGGCCGGCCACACTCGAGGTGCCGAACACGGCCAGGAAGTAGCCCTGGTAGCGGGCGCGTTCGCGCGGGCTGACGATGTCACCCATGATGGTGAGCGCCAGCGACATCAGGCCACCGGCGCCGATGCCCTGGACGGCCCGGAAGACGGCCAGCTCGTACATCGAGGTCGCGAACGAACACAGCAGTGAGCCGGCGACGAAGACCGTGATCGCGACCATGTAGAAGGGCTTGCGCCCGTACATGTCCGAGAGTTTGCCGTAGAGGGGCGTCGCCAGGGTCGAGGTGATGAGGTACGCGGTGGTGACCCACGCCTGCAACGAGTAACCGTTGAGATCGTCGGCGATGGTCCGGATCGACGTGGACACGATGGTCTGGTCGAGAGCGGCCATCAACATGCCGAGCATGAGGCCGCTCATGATCACCAGGATCTCCCGGTGCGTGAAACCGCGCTGCTGCGGCTCCGACGTGGTGGTGGTTGTCACGACTGTTTCTCCGTTGCGTGGTGCTGTTCCTGCTCGCCGTCGGGGCGGCTACAGAGGTGGGGGGACATGCCCTTCGCCGCTTCGGCGACCATGTCGATCCGGGCGGATTCGTATCCGTCGACGAAGCGGGTGAGGAGCCGGGCGAATTGGGATCGGTCATCGGGGGTCCAGTCCCCGACCACTCGCCCGAGCATGGCGTTGCGTTTGCGCCGGAGTTCGGCGGTGAGTTCGCGGCCGGCGTCGGTGACGACCAGAACGATGGCGCGGCCGTCGTCGGGATCGGCCTGGCGGGCGATGAGGCCCTTCTTGACCAGTGCGGCGACGTGCCGGCTGATGGTGGAGGCGTCGGCGAGCATGAGATCCGCCAGCGCACCCGAGCGCATGGGCCCGTCGTGGATCAGCTTGAACAGGATCGAGTAGCTGGCCAGTTCGATCTCGCCTTTCGATGCCGCCATGATCTGGGCGGTGGTCCGCTCTCGGACGCGGCTGAAGCGAGCCAGTTGCTCGCCCAGCAGGTCGATCGAGTCGGCATCGTGCACGGTGGTGACCCCCTCTGCGGCGCAATTACTTGCGGACTACAAGTATTTGTATACGCCAACTAGTTGTCTATCGCAAATATTTCCGGAGGAGCGGCCTCCGCTCGGGTTGTCGGCTCGATCACGCCTCGCGCGCGACCGCCGCGGTCACCGCGCCGGTGAGGCGCACCAGATCCTGTGGCGCCAGCTCGATCTCCAGACCGCGCCGGCCCGCGCTGCACAACACCCGTGGCCACTCCAGCGCGGACTCGTCGATCACCGTGGGCAGCCGCCGCTTCTGGCCCAGCGGCGAGATACCGCCCAGCACATAACCGGTGGTCCGCTCGGCCTTCGCCCGGTCGGCCATGACCGCCTTCGGGGCACCCAGCGCCGCGGCCGCGGCCTTCAACGACAGCAGGCGCGGCACCGGGACGACAGCGACAGCCAATGCGCCCGTGGACAATTCGATCACCAAGGTCTTGAAGATCCGGTCCGCGTCCGCCGGATCGGCGGCCAGCGCGGCAACCGCCTCGGCCCCGAAATCGGCGTTGTTCGGATCATGCCGGTAAGCGTGCACGCGATGCGGCACCTGCGCCACGGTCAGTGCGCGGACGGCGGGAGTGGACGCGGCGGGCATGCCGACAGCGTACGAATCCCGGCCGCCGGGAACAGCGGCGGCAGCCCGCATGTTGCATGCGGTACGGACGAACACCCCCGAGGACACGAAGGAGAGGTCGGTGCCCGCTCTGCTCGAAAAGCCGCTCGATCTGCACGACTTGGCAGGTGCGGTCACCGAACTCCCGTCGCTTTACCCGCCCACGGTAGATTCACCGTTTACGGCGAGTGAAGGGATGGGCGTGACACGCGACGACAGCCCCGACGACGGTATCGACGATGCCGACCTGGAGGAGCGGGCCGGCGAGCCCGGTACGGAGACCGACGCGGAACTCGCGGACCGGTTCCAGCGCGATGCGCTGCCGATGCTGGACCAGCTGTACGGCGCGGCGCTGCGGATGACCCGCAACCCCGCCGATGCCGAAGACCTGGTGCAGGAGACGTTCGCCAAGGCGTTCCAGGGTTTCCGGTCGTTCCGCGAGGGCACCAACCTGCGGGCCTGGCTGTACCGGATCCTCACCAACACCTACATCAACTCCTACCGCAAGAAGCAGCGGCAGCCCGCGCAGTACCCCACCGACGAGATCACCGACTGGCAGCTGGCGTCCACCGCCGAGCACACGTCGACCGGTCTGCGGTCGGCCGAGATGGAAGCGCTCGAGGCGCTGCCGGACGACGAGATCAAGGCCGCGCTGCAGCAGCTGCCGGAGGAGTTCCGGATGGCGGTGTACTACGCCGACGTCGAGGGCTTCCCGTACAAGGAGATCGCCGACATCATGGGTACCCCGATCGGTACCGTCATGTCACGGCTGCACCGCGGCCGCAGGCAGCTCAAGGGCCTGCTCGCCGACGTCGCGCGCGAGCGCGGATTCGACCGGGACCGATCGGGCACCACGGGCAACGGAACGCGTGAGGAGGTTACGCAGTGAACAGCGGGCAGGAACGGGGGAAGGACGTGTCCACCGGCACCGCGCACGGCTGCGGCTCTCCGGTCGAGGGCTCGCACGGGCACGACCACGCCGACGACATGGAGCTCGACTGCACGGCGGTCCTCGCCGATGTCTGGCTCATCCTCGACGGTGAATGCGACGCGGCCACCAAGGAGCGGCTGAAGGCGCATATGGACCGCTGTTCGCCGTGTATCGAGGCCTACGGGCTGGAGGCGAAACTGAAGTCCCTGCTGAACCGCAAGTGCGGTGGCGACCGGGCGCCCGACTCGCTGCGGGAGCGGCTGACCATCGACATCCGGCGTTCGATCAGCGTCACCGAGATGCGGGTCGAGGAGCCGTAGGGTTTTCGGGCATAAGCAGAGCGGCACGTCATCCATCCGATGACGTGCCGCTCTCGCGTTTCGGCTAGCTGTTGGGACGCTTGCCGTGGTTGGCTGCGCTCTTCTTGCGGCCACGCTTCTTACGACCACGCTTACCCATGGGGTTCTCCCTTCTCGTCGACGGACATTGTTCCATGTGTGTTTGGCTGTACCGTCAGCGGATACAGGCACCGGTTCACCGGGCCGTACCCGGTGACGCGACTGCCCACCGGCAGGAGATTTCGAGCGAGAGGGTGTCATGGCTGAGGAAGTGCACGCGGAGATGGTGTCCACGGTCTTCGAGATCGTCGCCGAGGAGGGCGCCGCGGTGCACGAGGGAGACACCCTGGTGCTGCTCGAGTCGATGAAGATGGAGATCCCGGTGGTCGCCGAGCGCGACGGTAAGGTCTCCTCTATCAACGTCAAGCCGGGCGACGTGCTGCAGAAGGGCGATTTGATCGCTGTCATCGACTAGCGGTATGCCTTGCGAGACAACTGTTTTCGGCACGCGTAAAGGCGGATTGGCACCATGTCGACACTGAGCGATCTGCTCGCCGAGCACACCGATCTCCCGGGTGCGGCGGTCGACCATCTGCAACGGGTGGTCGGGGACTGGCAGCTGCTGGCCGACCTGTCCTTCGCCGACCTGCTGCTGTGGGTCGGCGCGGGACCGGTGCCCGAGGGCGCGGACGTGGTGTGCGTGGCGCAGTGCCGGCCCACCACCGCGGCCACCGTGCACCCGCAGGACGCCGTCGGTTCGCTGGCCTCGCGGACCGACCACCCGCAGGTGTTCGAGGCCCTGCTGAGCGGTGAGATCGTGCGCTACGAGACCGACACCGAGTCCGCGGGCGTGTACCACCCGCGGCCCCGGCGCGTGGTGCGGGAGGCGATTCCGGTCCGGGTCGGCGAACATGTCATCGCCGTCCTAGGCCGGGATACCGACGTGCCGCGGTCGGATGTGCTCGGCAGCCTCGAACACGCCTACATGAGCTGTGCCGACGACCTGTGCCAGATGATCTCCGACGGCACCTTCCCGGTGCTCGAGGACCGAACCGGCTCGCATTCCAGCCCGCGGGCCGGCGACGGGTTCATCCGGCTCGACACCGACGGCAACGTCGCCTACGCGAGCCCGAACGCGCTGTCGGCCTATCACCGGATGGGCCTGCAGAACGAACTGGTGGGCCAGGATCTGGCCCAGACGACCCGCTCGCTGATCACCGACCCGTTCGATGCCCAAGAAGTTGTCAGCGACATTCTGGCGGCGCTGGCGGGCAAAGCGGGCCGCCGGATGGAGGTCGAGGCGCGCGGTGCCACGGTGTTGCTGCGCACCCTGGTGCTGCGCCCGCACGGGGAGCTGGACGGCGCGGCGGTGCTGGTGCGCGACGTGACCGAGGTGAAGCGCCGCGACCGCGCGCTGCTGTCCAAGGACGCCACCATCCGCGAGATCCACCACCGGGTGAAGAACAATCTGCAGACGGTGGCCGCGCTGCTGCGGCTGCAGTCGCGCCGCACCGAGAACGAGGAGGCCCGGCTGGCGCTGTCGGAGTCGGTGCGCCGGGTCACCTCGATCGCCTCGGTGCACGAGATGCTGTCGATGTCGGTGGACGAGGAGGTCGACCTCGACGAGGTGGTCGACCGGCTGCTGCCGATCATGGCCGACGTCGCCACCGTGCATACCGCGCGGATCAAGGTCCGCCGGGCGGGTTCGCTGGGCGTCTTCTCCGCCGAGCGGGCAACACCGCTGGTCATGGTCCTGACCGAGCTGGTGCAGAACGCCATCGAGCACGCCTTCGACTCCGGCGAGAACGGGACCGTGACGATCCGCTCCGAGCGTTCCGCGCGTTGGCTGGACGTGATCATCAGCGACGACGGCCGCGGGCTCCCGGAGGGCTTCAGCCTGGAAGGCTCCGACCGCCTGGGCCTGCAGATCGTCCGCACGCTCGTCACCGCCGAACTGGGCGGGTCGATCGGCCTGCACCCGGGCGCCGATATCGGCACCGACGCCGTGCTCCGCGTGCCCCTGGGCCGCCGCTCCCGGTAGGAAACTCGGCTCGACATGCAAATCGACCGGTTGGCTGATGCCAACCGGTCGACTGATTTCGTGCGGGCCGGGCAACTCGTCGGGTACGCCCAGAATCGGTCCAGCCCCCACCCGCCGCCAAGGGTTCCCAACAGGCAGCGGCTCTGAGCCGTCCCAAAAAACTCGGGGAGGCGGCATGGAAAAGCCCGGCACCTTCGTGCCGGGCCAAGTGTGCGTTACGGGCCTGGGATAGTGCGGAAATCGCAGGTGGCCCGTAACGCGGGTGGCGCCGTATCGGCGTCTGCTCCTAGACGGAGCTGCGCGTGCGGGTGCGCGCGTTGCGGCGCTTGAGAGCGCGGCGTTCGTCTTCGCTCATACCGCCCCACACACCGGCATCCTGCCCGGACTTCAGGGCCCAGGACAGGCAGTCGGCGGTCACGGGGCATCGGGCGCAGACCAGCTTGGCATCGGCGATCTGCGCGAGCGCCGGACCACTGTTTCCCACCGGGAAGAACAGCTCGGGGTCCTCGTCACGACAGATGGCCTTGTGGCGCCAGTCCATTCCTCTGCTCCTTTGCATGGCGCCGCAGGGCGCCTCGGGTTTGTCGACCGTTCACTTGTGCGACTCGAATGTTTCCGCACGGTTGCTTGTGAATGCTTTCACGAACACCGTAGATGTCAATAGGTTTCCGGTGCACCGTGGGGAAGCTCACGCTGTAAGACCCCTACCTAGGGGGCCCGCGTGGTCCTTTGTACTCGGTGCGCGCAGTTTTCGCAGCGCAACGATGATTCTTCTCAGATGTGTCCGGGCGAAACGGGCGGTGGGGCGACTACATCTAGCACCTTTGGCGCAATCGTGAAATCCACCACGTTGCGGCGGCCGATGAAGTCGCCATCGATTTGCAGGGCCGCCTCGACGTCGCTCTCGATCCGCACCGAGGTCACGTCGTCGACCCGGAAAATGTTGTCCGACTTGGGGTCCGCGTCGGGGCGCAGCATCTCGCGGACGGTGCGCGCGGTCGCCAGCACGCCCATGGTGCGCATGGCGAAGACTCCCAGGCCGGAATCGAAGGAAGTACCAGGATTGGTGTGAACGGGGGTTGCCCCCAGATAGGTCCACGGGTCGCTGTTGGTCACGAATGCGTAGTAGACGCCCGTCACCGGATCGTGACCAGGAATGCGCACGGTAACCGACGGCGGCTTCCGGCGCGCGCGGAAGAACTCGCGAATGGTGGTTCTCACATACCGGCCGGGAGTTGCGGCGTGACCTTTCGCTCGACTGGTGTCGATTGCGCCACAAACTTCGGCATCCAGTCCGATACCGGCGCTGAATGTGAACCAGCGGTCCTCTGTGATCCCCAATCCAATCCTCCGGTCTTTCTCCGGCGGCCGGGCGGGGTCCAATAGGTCGAGCAACTGATTGGTCGCGAGTACCGGATCGGCGGCGATTCCCAGTGAGCGGGCGAACACGTTCGCCGAGCCGCCGGGAATGACCCCGAGCCGCGGTGTCCAGATCTGATCGTCGCCTACCTGCGGTAACGGCAGAAAACCGTTGATCGTCTCGTTGACCGTGCCGTCCCCGCCGTGGACCACGATCAGGTCCATCTCCTGGGTGCTCGCCCACTGTGCGAGCTCGGCGGCATGGCCGCGGTGCTGGGTATGCGCGACCGTCAATTGGGTGCGACTCTCCAGCGCGTGCGCGAGCAGATCGCGAGTCGCCGGAGTAGTAGAGGTCGCATTGGGATTGACGATCAACAACGTCCGCACGCGGCAAGTTTAGCTATTGCATTCCCGGTCCCGGCCCGCCCGGTTCCGGCCCGATCGACCGGCCTAAGCTGATCGGGTGGTCGAGGACAGCTCCCAGCAGCAAGACGCGCGCGACGGCTCCGGCCGGGCGGCGCAGCCGCCGCAGACGGTTCGCGGCGCGGGAATCGTCGGCGCCGTCCAGGGCGGCCTGGGCGTGATCGTGGCGATCGTGCTCGTGGTGCGGGGTGCCATGGGCCGCGACAGCGCCGCCGGCGCCTTCGGCACCGCGGCCTGGTTCGCGATCCTCGCCGGCGCGCTGCTGGCCGCCGGCGTCGCGCTGCTGCGCGGCCGGCGCTGGGGCCGCGCGATCGTATTCATCGCGCAGGTCCTGCTGCTGCCGGTCTCCTGGTACATGATCACCAGCCACCAGCCGCAGTACGGCATCCCGTTCGGCCTCAGCGCCCTGGCCGGGCTGGCCCTGCTGCTGGCGCCGCCGTCCTCGCGCTGGATGGCCGCCGGCTACGACACCGCGGAGTCCTAGCTCTTCGCGAGCGCGGTCAAGGCGTCGTCGGTCAGCCGGTAGGTCGTCCACTCGTCCTGTGGGCGCGCGCCCAGCGAGTCGTAGAACGTGATCGCCGGCTGGTTCCAGTTCAGGACCGACCACTCGACCCGGTGATAACCGGAGGCGACGGCCTCGCGCGCCAGTTCCACCAGTAGCGCCCGGCCGTGACCCCGGCCGCGCGCCGACGGCGTCACGTAGAGGTCCTCGAGATAGATCCCGTGCGTACCGCGCCAGGTCGAATAGTTCAGGAACCAGATCGCGCAGCCCACCACGACGTCGTCCGCGGTCGCCACGTGCGCGTAGAGCGCCGGTGCCGGGCCGAACAGCGCCTCGTGCAACTGCCCGGTGGTCAGATGGCATTCGTCGGCGGCCCGCTCGTATTCGGCGAGATCGTGGACCAGCCCGACCATCGCGGCCACATCGCCGGGCTGCGCGCGGCGGATCATACGGCGCCGTCCGCGGGAACGAGGTTGTGCGCCAGCAGCGTTCGTGCCTGATGATCGTAGCCGAGCACGCTGATCGCCCCGGTCGACAGGAAGAACCGGCGGCCCTCCCGCACATCGAACGCCGCCCAGCGGGCGATCAGCGCTCGGGAGAAGTGTCCGTGCCCGACCAGCACCACGTCCCGTTCGCGCAGCGCGCCCGACACCGAGTCCAGGACCCGGTCCGCTCGCACCTGCACCTGCGCCGCCGACTCACCGCCGGGTACCGGGGCGGTGAACACCGTCCAGCCCGGCGCGGTCTCGCGGATCTGCGGGGTGGTCAGGCCCTCGTAGTCGCCGTAGTCCCATTCGGCCAGGTCGGGATCGACGCGGGCCGCGGGCAGGCCGGCGAGTTTCGCGGTCTCGACCGCCCGGCGCATCGGGCTGGTCAGCACCAGCGGGTCGGACAGTTTCAGCCTGCGCAGCAGCGGTCCCGCGGCGCGCGCCTGCTCCTCGCCGAGCGTGGTGAGCGGAACGTCGGTGCGCCCGGTGTGTTTTCGCGCGCGCGACCACTCCGTTTCACCGTGTCGCAGCAATACCAGCCGATAGTCGTGATTCGAGCCCATGCACAGATCATGCCTGACCGGCCGGTTACCTCTCGGACGAACTGTGCTCGCCCGAGCCGAGGGGCGGGACTACTCGCCGATCGCGTAGATGTTCCCGTCGCGCAGTTCCAGCACGGTCGCGCCCATGGCGAGCAGGGAGATCGCCTCACCGTGATAGTCGCTGCGGGCCAACGGAATCACTGACTGCTGGGCGCCGGTCGCCGGGTCGAGCACCGCGAGGCCCTCGGCCACCGGCAGCACCAGGTGCCCGGCCAGGATCGCGGGCGTGCCCAGCGCGCCCGCCGCCGTCCACTGCGGCTCGAACGTGGTGGGCTGCAACGCGATCACGCTGTTGCCGGTGTACAGGGCCAGCGAGGTGTTGACCCGGACCACGCTCGCCGAGTCGGGCAGCGGCTGGCTCAGGCCGATCTGGGTCACCGGGTTGCCGTTGCCGTCGTAGACCGCGATCAGCGGCTGCGGACCGGGCAGGTACACCGCGACCCGGTTGTCGCCGGCGGCCAGGATCCGGGCGCCCGGCTCGTTCGCGCCGGGCTCGGCGAGCACGTGCGTGCCGTACTCTTCCGGGACGGTGCTGTCCTTGGGCGCCGGATTGAGCATGGTCAGCCGGTCGGCGGGCTCATTGGGGCAGCGTTCGAGCACGGCGAGCCGGCCGCCGCCCAGTTGCGCCGACAGCAGTGTGCAGTCCTTGCGCGGCTGGGTGTGCGGATTGACCTTGGCGTCGACGTACCCGAATTCCAGGGTCCGGACCAGGTCCGACCGCCACACCTCGAGCCGGTCGGGCCCCTGCGACACGATGTAGGTGCCGTCGCCGGATTCGGCGACCTGCTTGTCCATGTAGCTCGACCGGGCGCCGCGGCGGGCGCCGGTGTCACCGGTCAGCTGGGTGGTCTGGCTGCATCCGCGCTGGTCACGATAGGTGGCGACCGTGGTGCTCCACTGGCTCTCGATCGCGCACAACGGCATGTCCCGCTGATACGTCCACAGCGGTTCGCCGGTGTGCGGGTCGCGCCCGGTGACGGTGCCGCCGGTGGCGGTCACGACCGCGCCACCGACCGCGAGCGGCCGCTCGGCTACCTCGTCGGGGGCGTGCCAGAGCTCGTGCAGCGCGGTGGGGACATGATCGGCCGCGGCGGCGGCGGGAACGGGCCGGGTCGCGGGCGAGGAGGTGGTACCCCGCGCATCGCTGATCGACCATACGACTAGCAGCGCGACCACCACAGCAACGGTGATCGCGACCGCGACAGAGATATCGGCGCGCGTCCGCCGCTCAGGTGCGAGCACGCAGGCGAGCGTACCGGGTGATTCCGCTCCCGGCAGGCACGGCTCCCGAATTGCCTCCGGCAGCGGCGAACTCCCCAGACGCGCGCACCGCCCGCGAAAAAGTTCGCGGGCGGTGCGTTCGCTGAAACCGGTGCGGCGGGCTACGACGTGCTACCCGGGCCTGCGCCGGGCCGCCTGCGTGGTCGCGCCGCGCGTCCGCCGAGCGGCTCAGGCCGTGGTCGACGCCAGTTCCGGAGCAGACGTCCCCGAGTCGGCGGCCGGCTTGCGGCGCCGCCGGCGACGCGCCGGCTTGTCGGCCGCTTCGCTGTCCCCGGCCTCGGCGGCGGGGGCCGCCTCGGCTGCGGATTCGGTTGCCGCAGCGGCGGATTCGCCACCCGAGGCGCTCGACGCGGGCTTGCGCCGCCGCCGGCGGCGGGCCGGCTTGGGTGCGTCCTCGGCCGACGCCTCGGCGCCCGCCTCGGTGCCGGACTCGGCGGTCGTGGCCTCGGTAGCGGTCTCGTCGACCGGCTGACCACCACGGGTGCGGCGGCGGCTGCGGTTACGGCTGCGGGGCTCGCGCGGCTCCCGCTCGACCACGACCGCGTCGTCGTCGCGAGTCGGCTTGGTCTTCAGCTGCCCGGTCGCGCCCTCGGGAATGACGAGGTCGGAGTACAGGTGCGGGGACCGCGAGTAGGTCTCCACCGGCTCGGGCTTGCCGAGCTGCAGCGCGGAATCGATCGACTCCCACCGGTTCAGCTCGTCCCAGTCGACCAGGGTGACCGCGACACCGGTGCGGCCGGCGCGGCCGGTACGGCCGATCCGGTGCACGTAGGTCTTCTCGTCCTCCGGGCACTGGTAGTTGACGACGTGGGTGACGTCCTCGATGTCGATTCCGCGGGCGGCCACGTCGGTGGCGACCAGCACGTCGATCTTGCCCTTGCGGAACTTGTCGAGCGCCTTCTCCCGCGCGATCTGGCCCAGGTCGCCGTGCACCGCGCCGACCGCGAAACCGCGTTCGGCCAGATCGTCGGCCACCTTCTGCGCGGTGCGCTTGGTGCGGGTGAAGATCATCGTCGCGCCCCGGCCCTCGGCCTGCAGGATCCGGGCGACGACCTCGCTCTTGTCCAAAGCGTGTGCGCGGTAGACGAACTGGGTGGTGCGGTCGTGCACCGCCGAGTCGCCGGCCTCTTCGGCGCGGATGTGCGTCGGCTTGGTCAGGAACCGGCGGGCCAGCGTGATGATCGGACCCGGCATGGTGGCCGAGAACAGCAGCGTCTGGCGGCGGTCGGGGACCATGGTCAGGATGCGCTCGATGTCGGGCAGGAAGCCCAGGTCGAGCATCTCGTCGGCCTCGTCGAGCACCAGCACGCCGATCTTGCCCAGGATCAGGTGACCCTGCTCGGCCAGGTCCTGCAGCCGGCCCGGGGTGCCGACCACCACGTCGACCCCGTCGCGCAGCGCGGCGATCTGGGTGTCGTAGGGCCGGCCGCCGTAGATGGCGGTGACGTTCAGCGGGCCGTTGCCGCCCTTCAGGTGCTTACCGGCGTTCACCAGGTCCTGGGTGACCTGCAGGCACAGCTCGCGGGTGGGGACGATGATCAGCGCGCGCGGGGTGCCGTCCAGCGGGGCGGTACCCGAGTCGGGGGAGGCCACCCGGTGCAGCAGTGGGACACCGAATCCGAAGGTCTTGCCCATACCGGTGCGGGCCTGACCGATGAGGTCCTCGCCGGCCAGTGCCAGCGGCAGGGTGAGTTCCTGAATGGCGAAAGTGCGTTCGATGCCGATCTCGGCGAGGGCGCGCACGATATCGGGGTGCACCCCCAATTCGGCGAAAGTCGGTGCGGTGTGGGTGGTGTCGAGTTCCGCGGTCAGCAGGGTGTCGGCAACACCGGGTTCGGGTTCTACAGTGATCTTGCTCAGGTTCGTGCCTTCCTCGTGGTTTCGCGATCACGCGCGCACGAGGCATTGGGACGTGGCCCGTAACCACTGCGGCCGCTGCGGGATACCCCTCGTTCGGGCATCGACCTGGCACGGCGCGGTGGTGGCGCGGATCCGGTGCGTGGCGCGGATCCGGTGCGCGCACATTTTCGGCGGACGACGACTGGTGCTTTCCCGGTGGATCCGGATGATTCCGGTCCGTTCGCCGACGGGTGCCGGCGGCGAGATACTCGTTGTCCACGGAGATTGTAGCGTGATGGCTGCTGGAAACCGATTTTCGGCCCGGGCAAACCCGCCGATATTCGCGATCGCCGAACTTTCGGGCGCGTGCGCGGGCTGTGGCGCACCGTAATTCACGCACGGCGGTACTCCGCGTCGGATGCGTCACATTCGGGACAGCGGGTGGTTCCCCGCAACTTACTCACGGGTTAGTTTGGTGCCGTGACGCTGACCGACACCGTAGCCGCCGCCGTCCGCAATGCCTGGTCACTGACCTTCGGCGACGGGATCGAGGCCCCCGAACCCGCCCCCTCGACCGTGGTGTGGGACGAGCCGCACCGTGTGCTGCGCCGGTACGACCACGACGGCCCGGCGACCGGTCCCGCGACGCTGCTCGTGCCGCCGCTGGCCGCCCCCGCCACCTGCTACGACCTGCGCCCCGACCAGAGCCTGGCGCGCTTCCTGTGCGATACCGGCCGCAGCCCCTACCTGGTCGACTACGGCGACATCACCTACGCCGACCGGCGGATGGGCTTCGAGGACTTCGTCGACGACATCGTGCCGGAGGCGATCCGCCGCGTATCGGCCGATCGCGGGGGAGCGGCGGTCGACCTGGTCGGCTGGTCGCTGGGCGGGGTGATCTCGCTGCTCACCGCGGCCGCGGACCCCACACTGCCGATCCGCTCGATCATCGCGGTCGGGCCGCCGCTGGACTACGACCACATCTACTTCATGAACGAGCTGCGGCTCGCCACCAAGCTGACCGGCGGCCTGGGCACCTCGACATTCATCCGTGCGGCCGGTGGTGTGCCCTCGACGCTGACCCGGGTCGCCTACCGGGTGATGTCGTGGGATCGCGAAGTCCGCCGGCCCTGGTTCGTCGCCTCCAACCTCGCCGACACCGCGACCCTCGCCCGCATGGAGACCGTCGACCGGTTCCAGAATCAGCTGCCCGGATACCCCGGCCGGTTCTACAACCAGCTGTTCCGGCGATTCATGATCGCCAACGACATCGGCCGCGGCGTCATCGAACTCGGGGACCGCAAGATCGCCCTGGCCGACATTTCGGTACCCGTCCTGCTGGTCGGCGGGCACAATGATGTCATCAGCCCCGCCGCTGCCGTCGAGGGTGGTCTACGGACCCTGACCGGATCCGTGGACCTGCGGTACGTCCGCGTCCCCGGTAGTCATCTCGGCATTCTGGCCGGCCCCGGAGCGCGCGACACCACCTGGCAGCACGTCGACACATTTCTGTCCGACGTGTCGCACCTGTCGTAGGTTTCGAAGATTAGGGTGAACAACATGGGAGCAACTACGTCCACCGACCTGGGCTTTTCGACCGAATCGACCGAATCGGGAGTGGGATATCGCATCCCCGCCGACCATCCTGGTGTGACGGACCTGTTCGCGGTCCTGGCCTACGGTGAGATCTCCGCCTTCTACCGCCTCGCCGAGGAGGCGCAGCTGTCGCCGAATCTGCACGGCAAGGTCGCGGTCGCCAAGATGGCGGCCGCCGAGCTGGCCCACTTCGAGACCCTGGAACGGGCGCTGCAGGACCGCGGCGCCGACGTCTACGGGGCGATGGCCCCCTTCGTGCGCCCGCTGGACGAGTACCACACCTCCACCAACCCGTCGACCTGGCTGGAGTCGATGGTGAAGTTCTACGTCGGTGACGGGATCGCCGCCGACTTCTACTCGGTGCTCGCCGATTCGCTTGCGCCCGAGGTCGGTACGGTCGTGCGCGACGTACTGGCCGAGACCAGCCACTCCGAGTTCGTGATCGAGCAGGTGCGGCGCACCGTCGCGGTGAACCGTTCCGCGCGCGACCGGCTCACGCTGTGGGGCCGCCGGCTGCTCGGTGAGGCCATCACCCAGGCGCAGTACGTGATGGCGCAGCGCGACAACCTGACCGAACTGGTCCTCACGGCGACCGGCGACCTCAACGGGGTGGCCAAGCTGTTCGATCACATGCAGGACAGTCACGGTGAACGCATGCGGGTGCTGGGACTCGGATAGCGTTGTTCGCTGCGGGCGCAGAATCTGCGTCACTGCGGTGCCGTGCCCTGGACTAGCCTGAGCACAACAGCATTCGGACTTAGGAGGTTTGGCCGTGGAGGTCAAGATTGGTATCGCCGACAGCCCGCGCGAACTGGTGATCGCCAGCTCCCAGACCCCGGAAGAGGTCGAGGCCCTGGTATCGGACGCACTGCAGGGTGCCGCGGGCATCCTGGCGCTCACCGACGAGAAGGGCCGCCGGTTCCTGGTCCAGACCGCCAAGGTCGCCTACATCGAGATCGGCACCTCCACCAGCGGCCGGGTCGGCTTCGCCGCGGTCTAGCAGCGCCACACAGACGAGGGGCCCGCACCGATCCGGTGCGGGCCCCTCGTCGTTCGGGTACTCAGCGCTCGTCTTCGCCGGGACGAACCACCGGCACGTGCGACAGGCCACCCCAGCAGAGCGCGACGGTGGTGTCGACCGCCTCCTCCTTGGGGATCGGGCGGTGCGCCTCGAGCCAGTAACGTGCGGTGATCTGGCTGGCGCCGACCAGGCCGACGGCCAGGATGCGGGCGCGGTACGGGTCCAGACCGGAGTCGTGGGAGACCAGGTCGTAGACGGCGTCCACACAGGCCTCGGTGGCCTGCTCGACCCGCCGCTGTACCTGCGGCTCGCTGGTCAGGTCGGATTCGAACACCAACCGGAAGCCCTGCGTCTCGTGGTCCACGAAGTCGAAGTAGGCCTGCACGGCCGCCCGGACGCGGGCGCGGTTGTCGGTGGTGGACCGCAGCGCCTGCCGCACCGACGAGACGAGCACGTCGATGTAGTTCTGCAGCACCGCCAGATACAGCTCCAGCTTGCTGGAGAAGTGCTGATACAGCACCGGTTTCGAGACCCCAGCGCACTGCGAGATCTCATCCATCCCGGCCGCGTGATAGCCGCGCAGGACGAAGACTTCGCCGGCTGCGGCAAGTAACTGGGCTCGGCGCGCGTCGCGGGGCAAGCGAGTTCCTCGCTTGTTCGGTGCCACGGTCTCGGATGACAGTCGGTGTCCTGTCATCCGGTCCACGAGCTCGGTCATGTTTTGCTCTCCCAGATCGTTTTCCGGTGGAAAGAATTCCCCGGGCATTCGTCGAACGATACTCGCCCACCCTCCCGCCCGCTGGCGCTCGGTCCGCATGCGCTCTCAGGACGCCCAAATGGGACGAGTCTGGTCTGCCGATCCTGGATTGTGAGACGCTGGAGGACGTGACCGACCGACGGAGCAAACCAGCCGGTGGCCGCACCCGGGGCCTGCCCGTGGGACGACTGTTCCGCGGGCTCGGCGCCCCCGGGGCGAAACCCCGTGGTGGACCGGACGCCGAGATCCAGGATCAGCCGGGTGTTCCCACGCCCGGGAAGACGGGCGCCGCCGAGGTCGAGGTCCCGGCGGCCCACGAGCTATCTCCCGTCGGCGCCGGACCGCGTACGCCGAGCTTCCCGCACACGACCCGGGTCGACTACACCCGGCAGCCACTGGCGGCACAGTGGGATCCCACCGCCGAAGCCACGCCGGCCCTGCCACCCGCACCCCCGACGTCCGCTCCGGCCCGGCTGCGGCAGTCGCTGTCGCGCTACGGCTGGCGGATGTACCTGCTGCCCGCCCTGCTCGTGATCACCGTCCTGGTGGGTGTGGACGCGGTGCGCGCGGTCGCGGGCGGCCACGACGCGGCGCCCAGCGGCCCGCACACCGGCGGTCCCGGCGTCTCCGGGATCGTGGGCGCACCACCGAAGGGTGACGGCAAGTACGCTGCCGGGCTTCCCAGCGGCCTGCTGCCGACCGGTGGCCCGGTCGCCGAGACCGGCACCGGAACCTGGCACGTGGTGCCCGGCGGTTCGGCCCCGATCGGTGCGCCGACCGGCCGCCTGTTCACCTACAGCGTCGAGATCGAGGACGGTATCGACACCACGAGCCTCGGCGGCGACGCCGCGGTGGCGAGCATGGTCGAAGCCACCCTGGCCAACCCCAAGAGCTGGATCCACGACCCCCACTTCGCTTTTCAGCGCGTCGACCACGGTGCGCCCGACTTCCGGGTATCGCTGACCTCCCGCGCGACCACCAAGGAGCAGTGCGGCTTCGAGATCCCGATCGACTCCTCCTGCTACAACGAGAGCATCGACCGGGTCGTGCTGTCGGAGGCGCGCTGGGTGCGCGGCGCACTCGCCTTCGACGGCGATATCGGCTCCTACCGGCAGTACCAGATCAATCACGAGGTGGGGCACGCCATCGGCTACCGTCAGCACCAGCCGTGCCCGGCCGACGGCGTGCTGGCGCCGGTGATGATGCAGCAGACCTTCGGCACCCGCAACAACGACATCGCGGTCCTCGACCCGCAGGGTGTGGTGCCGATGGACGGCAAGCAGTGCCGGTTCAATCCGTGGCCCTATCCGGCGGTCTGAGCGGGCCCTGACGCACGGCCACCGCCACCGGTCGGGCAGGATGTTGCGGGAAGAATGGCCGGGTCGGCGGCGTTACACGTAACCGATCGGCGAATTCGATGCGAGGAGTTCAAACGGTGTCAGCATCACCCAAGTCCCTGCCGCCACTGGTCGAGCCGGCAGCGGAACTGACCAAGGACGAGGTCGCCCGGTACAGCCGGCACCTCATCATCCCCGATGTGGGGATGACCGGTCAGAAGCGGCTGAAGAACGCCCGAGTGCTGGTGATCGGCGCGGGTGGTCTGGGTTCGCCGGCGCTGCTGTACCTGGCCGCGGCCGGGGTCGGCACCCTGGGCATCGTCGAGTTCGACGAGGTCGACATGTCGAACCTGCAACGGCAGGTGATCCACGGCGAATCCGATATCGGCAAGTCGAAGGCGGACAGCGCCAAGGAGTCGATCCTCGAGATCAACTCCAGCATCAATGTCGAACTGCACAAGATCCGCCTCGAGCCCGAGAACGCGGTCGAACTGTTCTCCCGCTACGACCTGATCGTCGACGGCACCGACAATTTCGCCACCCGCTACCTGGTCAACGACGCCGCGGTGCTGGCCGGTAAGCCGTACGTGTGGGGCTCGATCTACCGGTTCGAGGGCCAGGCGTCGGTGTTCTGGGAGGACGCCCCCGACGGCCGTGGCATCAACTACCGCGACCTGTACCCGGAGGCGCCGCCGCCGGGCATGGTTCCGTCCTGCGCCGAGGGCGGCGTGCTGGGCGTGCTGTGCGCGTCCATTGGCTCGATCATGGTCACCGAGGCGATCAAGCTGATCTGCGGTATCGGTGAGACCCTGCTCGGCCGGCTCATGGTCTACGACGCCCTGGACATGACCTACCGGACCATCAAGCTGCGCCGCGACCCGGAACGGCAGCCGATCACCGGTCTGATCGACTACGAGGCGTTCTGCGGTGTGGTGTCCGAGGAGGGCCAGGCCGCCGCGTTCGGTTCCACGATCACCGCGCGCGAGCTCAAGGAGATGCTCGACGCCGGCAAGGACGTGGCGATCATCGACGTCCGCGAACCGGTCGAGTGGGAGATCGTGCGGATCGAGGGCGCGACCTTGATCCCGAAGGACCGGATCCTGTCCGGTGAGGCGCTGGCCGAGCTGCCGCAGAACACCCCGATCGTGCTGCACTGCAAGACCGGTATCCGGTCGGCCGAGGCGCTGGCCGCGCTGAAGCGGGCCGGTTTCGCCGATGCCACGCATCTGCAGGGCGGCATCGTGGCCTGGGCCAGCCAGATCGACCCCAGCCTGCCGGTCTACTGATCGCGCAGCGGCACCCGCCGGCCGGGGGAGACCCCGCCGGCGGCCTGTTCGGCGCGGCGCGCCGGACAGTGCCCCGGGACAGAGTTACGGTACGGCCGTGAATGCAGTGGAACCTCCCGCGCACGTGCTGGCGACCTTCGGGCTGCGGTCGGTGCAGCCGGTTCCGCTCGACGACTGGGGCGGAGCCTGGCGCTGCGGCGATCTGTTGCTGACCCCGGTCGCCGACCACGCCCGCGCGGCCTGGTCGGCGAAGGTCCGCGAGTCGCTGCGGGTCGACGGTGTGCGGCTGGCGCGTCCGGTGCGCGGCACCGACGGCCGTTACGTGGTCTCGGGCTGGCGGGCCGATACCCATATCGCGGGCACGGCCGAGCCGCGCTACGACGAGGTGGTGTCGCTGTCGCTGCGACTACATCAGGCGACCGCGAGTTTGGAGCGCCCGCGGTTCCTGGGCGCGCAACCGTTGTCGCCGTGGGGTGAGATCGATGTGTTCGCGGTCGCCGACAACGCGGCCTGGGATCCGGCGCCGGCGCGCAGTGTGCAGGCGGCCGGCGGGGTCGGCACCACGCCGGACTGCCGTCGCAGTCTCGAGTTGCTGGTGCAGTTGTCCACATTGCGCCGTCCGGTGCAGGCCGCGCCGCAGCTGGTGCACGGCGACCTGTTCGGCACCGTCCTGTTCGCGGGTCCGGCGGAACCCGGCTTGACCGATCTGACGCCGTATTGGCGGCCGGTAGTGTGGGCGGCCGCGGTGATCGTGGTGGACGCGGTGTCCTGGGGCGGCGCGGACGCGGGGTTGCTGGATCGCTGGTCGGATCTGCCGGAGTGGCCGCAGATGTTGTTGCGGGCCGTGCTTTTCCGGCTCGCCGTGCACACCTTGCATCCGCGCTCGACACCCGACGCCTTGGCCGGACTCGCGCACACGGCCGACATGATCCGGTTGCGGCTGTAGTTCGATTTCCCGGCGGCCGTTATTGCGGCGGACCGTGATCCGTTGCGGCTAGTCGTATTCCGCGAGCACGACCCGGTGCAGTCCGTCGGCCGCGGTCGCGGCCCGGTCGGGGTCACCGGCCTCGATCGCCGCCACCAGTTCGATGTGCTCGGCGTTGTAGCGCTCGGTGGAGTGCCCGTCGGACACCCGGGACCGAAGTGCCTGGTCGAGCACCGGAATCAGCGATTCATAGAACTCCAGATAAACGGCATTGTGACTCGCGGATACCACTGCGCGATGTAATGCGGTGTCCAATTCGAATCGCTCCGGCGAAACGGTGTCGCACGCCACGTTACGGTCGTTCACGCACTGCCATAATGTCGCGATATCGGTCTCGTCACGCCGTTCGGCGGCCAGTCGCGCGGCGGCATTGTCGAGTACGCGGCGCAGTTCGAACACGTCGCGCTGTCGGGCGGCGGCGAAATATTTCGACAGCGCGCCACCCAGATCGGATTGGCCGATGACATAGGTGCCCGAGCCTTGACGGCGCTCGAGCATGCCGGCATGCACAAGTGCCTGGACAGCTTCGCGCACGGTGTTGCGGCCGGTCCCGGTGAGCTCGGTGAGCTCCGGTTCGGTCGGGATCCGGCTGCCGACCGCCCAGCGGCCGGACCTGATCTCCGTGCGCAACTGCTCGGTGACCTGGGCGATGAGGCTGGTTCGCCGGACGGGTTGCACGCGTGACAGATTACCCCCGCAATCCCGGGAAACTAGGCATCGTCCCGTCATGGGACGACTTCGGGCCGTCGTCCGGGTGGGGCGGCTCACCCGCGACCGGTGGGTAATTCCGCCTCCCGGTGACATTCCGACAATGCCTTTGTCATCTGCCGGAAACAAAGCGCAATTCTCACCGACGCGGAAATTGACGCGTGAGTAACCGTTGATTCGCGTGTCATCGAAAGCAGCACGGGCGCAATACCCGGTCCCTACCGTTGATTCCAATCGGATCGCAGGAGGGCACAGTGAGTACGTTGATGAGGAATCACGACATCGAGCATTGGGATGCCGAGGATGTCGACGCGTGGGAGGCCGGCGGTAAGGACGTCGCCCGCCGGAACCTGATCTGGTCGGTGTTCGCCGAGCACGTCGGATTCTCGGTGTGGTCGATCTGGTCGGTCATGGTGCTGTTCATGCCGATGGACGTGTTCCACATCGATCCCGCGGGCAAGTTCTTCCTGGGCGCGGTGCCCACCCTGGTGGGCTCCATCCTGCGGGTGCCCTACACCGTGGCGACGGCCCGCTTCGGCGGCCGCAACTGGACCATCTTCAGCGCAGGCCTGCTGCTGATCCCCACCCTGCTGACCCTGTACTTCATCAATCAGCCGCACACCTCGTACACGACCTTCATCATCATCGGTGCGCTGGCGGGCTTCGGTGGCGGCAACTTCGCGTCGTCGATGACGAACATCAACGCCTTCTACCCCCAGCGGCTCAAGGGCTGGGCACTCGGGATGAACGCCGGCGGCGGCAACATCGGTGTGCCGGCCATTCAGTTGGTCGGTCTCGGCGTCATCGCTCTCTTCGGCAGCAAGTACCACAACGCCTCCTACGTCTGTGCCGTCTACCTGGTTCTGATCGCGGCCGGCGCCATCGGTGCCGCGTTGTACATGGACAACCTGCGCAACCAGCAGGCGAACCTCGGCTACATGCTCGAGGCGCTGCGGGTTCCGCAGTCGTGGGCGATCGCCTTCTTGTACATCGGCACCTTCGGTAGCTTCATCGGTTTCGGTTTCGCTTTCGGCCAAGTGCTCAACATCAGCTTCACCGCCGATCTGAAGGCGCAGGCGGCACTGATCGCCGTCCCGGCCGCCAAGGCCGCCGCCATGAAGGCCGTCGCCGGCAAAGCGTCGCTGCACGCCGCCCAGATCGCCTTCATCGGCCCGCTGCTCGGCTCGCTGGTCCGTCCGCTCGGCGGTAAGTGGGCCGACAAGATCGGCGGCAGCAAGGTCACCCTCTACACCTTCATCGGCATGACCGCCGCCGCGATCCTGATCGCCATGGCCAGCACGCAGGCCGACCACCACGGCGGTGTGGCCAAGGGCGGCGTCATGACGATGCTGGTGATCGCCTTCCTCATCCTGTTCGTCCTCACCGGTATCGGGAACGGCGCGGTCACCAAGCTGATCCCGTCGGTGTTCGACGCCAAGTCCAAGAGCATCGACGGCACCGCCAAGGAGCAGGCCGTCTGGTCGCAGAACACCGCCGGCGCCCTGATCGGTTTCGTCGGCGCCTTCGGTGGCCTGGGTGGTGTCGCGATCAACCTGGTGCTGCGCAGCTCCTACAACTCGACCAAATCGGCCACCACGGCCTTCTGGATCTTCATGGCCTTCTACGTGGTGTGCGCGGTGGTCTGCTGGGCGGTCTTCATGCGCCGGCCGAGCGCCCGCGGTGTCGCGCTCGCTCCCGCCGCTGCCGAACCGGCCGTGGTCACCGAGGCCGAGGCGGTCGTCCTCGAGGCGGAGGCCGACGGAACCACGACCTCGACGGCTTCGGCCTGACCTGACCTGAACGAATCACGACGGAGGACAGCAGTCATGAACAACATCGCTCGCAAGACCGCAGTGGTCATCGGTCACGGCATGGTCGGTCACCGGTTCGTCGAGGCCCTGCGTGCGCGCGACACCGACGGCCGGTGGCGGGTGGTGGTGCTCAGCGAGGAGTCGCTGGCCGCCTACGACCGGGTCGGGCTGTCCTCCTACGTGGGTAACTGGGAGCCGAGCGCGCTCGCACTGCCCGGCAACGAGTACGCCGGCGACGACCTGGTCGACCTGCGCCTGGGCGTCGGTGGTGCCGCCATCGACCGCGAGGCCCGCAAGGTCACCACCACGACCGGCGAGGTACTCGACTACGACGCCCTGGTCCTGGCCACCGGCTCGTACGCCTTCGTCCCGCCGGTGCCCGGCCACGACCACGACAACTGCTTCGTCTACCGCACGATCGAGGACCTGGACGGGATCCGCGCCGCCGCCGACGCGGCCGGCCCGGGCGCGGTCGGTGTGGTGGTCGGCGGTGGTCTGCTCGGCCTGGAGGCCGCCAACGCGCTGCGGCTGATGGGCATGACCCCGCACGTGGTCGAGTTCGCGCCGCGGCTGATGCCGGTGCAGGTCGACGAGGGCGGTGGCGCGATCCTGGAGAAGCTGGTCACCGATCTGGGCCTGCACGTGCACACCGGGGTCGGCACCGCGGCCATCGAGGACACCGAAACCGGTGTGTCGGTGAAGCTTTCGGACGACTCGGTGATCGACGCCGCGCTGGTGGTCTTCTCCGCCGGTATCCGGCCGCGCGACGGGATCGCCCGCGACGCCGGCTTGGAGATCGGTACCCGCGGCGGTGTGGTCACCGACCTGAGCATGGTCACCTCGGACCCGAACATCTACGCCGTCGGTGAGGTCGCCGCGGTCGAAGGTGTCTGCTACGGCCTGGTCGCACCGGGTTACACGACGGCCGAGATCGTCGCCGACCGCCTGCTCGGCGGCCAGGGCGAGTTCCCGGGCGCGGACCTGTCCACCAAGCTGAAGCTGCTCGGCGTAGACGTGGCCTCCTTCGGTGACGCGTTCGGCAAGACCGAAGGCGCGCTGTCGGTGGTGCTGCACGACGCCGCCAAGGGCACCTACGCCAAGCTCGTCGTCTCCGACGACGCGAAGACCCTGCTGGGCGGCATCCTGGTCGGTGACGCGTCGGCGTATTCCACGCTGCGCCCGCTGGTCGGCAGCCCGCTGCCGGCCGAACCGGCGGCGCTGATCTCCCCGGCCGGCGCCGAACTGGGGGCCGACGCACTGCCCGACGACGCCCAGATCTGTTCCTGCAACAACGTTTCCAAGGGCGCGATCTGCGGTGCGATCGCCGACGGCGCCTGCGACATCGTGGGCATCAAGAGCTGCACCAACGCCGGAACCTCTTGCGGCGGTTGCGTTCCCATGCTCAAGAAGCTGCTCGAGCAGTCGGGTGTGGCGCAGTCCAAGGCGCTGTGCGAGCACTTCGAGCAGTCGCGCCAGGAGCTGTTCCACATCGTGGCGGGCACCGGTATCCGCAAGTTCTCCGAGCTGGTCGCCAAGCACGGCAAGGGATCCGGCTGCGACATCTGCAAGCCGACCGTCGCCTCGATCCTGGCCTCCACCTCGAGCGACCACATCCTCGACGGTGAGCAGGCCGCGCTGCAGGACACCAACGACCACTTCCTGGCCAACCTGCAGAAGAACGGCACCTACTCGGTGGTGCCGCGGATGCCCGGTGGTGAGGTGACCGCCGACCAGCTGATCGAGATCGGCAGCATCGCAAAGGATTTCGATCTCTATGTGAAGGTCACCGGTGGTCAGCGGATCGACCTGTTCGGCGCCCGCGTCGACCAGCTGCCCGCGATCTGGCAGCGGCTGGTGGACGCCGGCATGGAATCCGGTCACGCCTACGGCAAGTCGCTGCGCACCGTGAAGAGCTGCGTCGGGTCCACCTGGTGCCGCTACGGCCAGCAGGACTCGGTCGGCATGGCCGTGCTGCTGGAGAAGCGCTACCGCGGCCTGCGGTCCCCGCACAAGCTGAAGCTAGCCGTCTCGGGCTGTGCCCGCGAGTGCGCGGAGGCCCGCGGCAAGGACGTCGGCGTGATCGCCACCGAGAACGGCTGGAACCTCTACGTCGGCGGCAACGGCGGCCTCACCCCCAAGCACGCGGTGCTGCTCGCCGGTGAACTCGACGACGAGACGCTGATCCGCTACATCGACCGCTACCTGATGTTCTACATCCGCACCGCCGACCGGCTGCAGCGCACCGCACCCTGGCAGGAAGCGCTCGACGGTGGCCTCGATTACCTGAAGTCGGTCGTGTGTGACGACTCTCTCGGTATCGCCGCCGAACTCGAGGAAGCCATGGCCCGCCACGTCGACGGCTACAAGGACGAGTGGGCGGCGGTGCTGGAGGATCCGGCGAAGCTGTCGCGCTTCGTGTCCTTCGTCAACGCGCCCGAGGAGACCGACCCGACCATTGCCTTCGACAACTCCGGTGAGCGCAAGGTGCCGGTGCTGTTGGGGGTGCCCCAGCTGCCGGTGCGGGCCGGCAACTGAGGCGAATCACCCGGTGGGGCGGCCGTTCTCACTCCCGCCGGGCAGCTGCCGTCACAGCCTCTCTCCACAGGGGAAACGGCCGCGTAATCCGCAGGAAACAGCACGCCGGTACCAATGAGCAACAGGTACCGGCGCTCAGAGGAGATGAACCGATGACTGTGATCGACACACCCAGCCGTACCCAGGTGGGCGTCCGCTCGTGGACGCAGGCCTGCCGCCTCGACCACCTCATCCCGGGCCGTGGCGCGGCGGTTCTGCTGCGGAGCGGACAGCAGGCCGCACTGTTCGTGGTGGCCGACGGTACCCTGTATGCCGTGGGCAATATCGACCCGTTCGGACGGGCCGCGGTGATGTCCCGTGGGATCGTCGGCGACCGCGCCGGCGAGCCGGTCGTGGCCTCGCCGCTGTTGAAGCAGGCGTTCTCGTTGCTGGACGGCCGCTGCCTCGACGACCCGGAGGCCGGCCTACCGGTGTACGCGGTGCGCGTGCTCGACGGCGTCGTCGAGGTCTCCGACCTGCCGGTCGACCCTTACGGTGGTAATTCCTGATGACCGAGCTCGACACCGGTGTACCGCTCAGCGGTTTCACCATCGGCGTGACCGCCGCCCGCCGGGCGGACGAACTCGCCACCCTCCTCGCCCGCCGCGGGGCGACTGTCACCGCGGCACCGGCCATCCGGATCATTCCGCTGGCCGACGACAACGAACTCGAGCGGGTCACCGCCGAGCTGATCGACAACCCACCACAACTCACCATCGCCACCACCGGGATCGGTTTCCGGGGCTGGATGGAGGCGGCCGAGGGCTGGGGCATGGCCGAGGATCTGCGGACGGCCCTGGCCTCGACCCGGCTGCTGGCCCGCGGACCCAAGGCCAAGGGCGCGATCCGGGCCGCGGAGCTGCGGGAGGAGTGGTCGCCGGCCTCCGAGTCCTCCGCCGAGGTGCTCGATCATCTGCTCGCCGCGGGTGTGGAGGGGGTGCGGATCGCGGTCCAGTTGCACGGCGCCACCACCGAGTGGGAGCCGGTGCCGGACTTCTGTGAGGTGCTGCGCTGCGCGGGCGCGGAGGTCGTGCCGGTGCCGGTGTACCGCTGGACGCCCCCGGCGGATCTGACCCTGATCGACCGGATGATCGAGTCGATCATCACCGGCGGCCTGGACTGTGTCACCTTCACCAGTGCTCCCGCGGTGGCGTCGATGTTGATGCGCGCCAAGTCCATCGGCGTGCTGGAGTCGGTGGTGCACGCGCTGCGTACCCGGGTGCTGCCGGCCTGTGTCGGGCCGATCACGGCCGCCCCGCTGGAGGCGCTCGGGGTCCCGACCACGCAGCCCGCGCGGGCCCGTCTGGGCGCACTGGCCCGGCATGTGGCCGAGGAACTTCCCCGGCGCGCCAACCGGATTCACGCCGCCGGCCACGAATTGTCCGTTCGCGGTGCCTGTGTCGTGGTGGACGGTCAGGTGCGTCAGCTCGCGCCGGCGCCGATGGCGTTGATGCGGGCGCTGGCTCGCCGCCCCGGCCGGGTGGTGTCGCGGGAGGATCTGCTGTCCGCGCTGCCCGGCGGCGGTGACGACACCCATGCCGTGGAGACCGGAATCGCCCGGCTGCGTGCGGGTTTGGGCACGCCGAAGGCGATCCAGACCGTGGTCAAACGTGGCTACCGGCTGGCCCTGGACCCCGCGGCTACCGAGAGCGCGGAGTTATCGCAGCCGGTGGCGCCGGCTTTCGGTTCGACCGTGCGGCCCAACCGCCCGACCCCGCTGGCCGGTGTGTGGTGACGATGATCCACGGGGCGGCGCCGGTTCTGGTGGCGCACGGTACTCGCAGTGTGCGCGGTGTCGAGATGATCGGTGAGCTGGCGGTGGCGCTGGCCGCCGAACTCGGCGTCGAGCGGGTGCCCACGGCGTTCGTCGACGTCCTCGGACCCGCGCCGTCGGACCTGCTGCGTGAGCTGAACAATGTTCCGGCCGTGCTGATTCCGGCGTTCCTGGCCTCCGGCTACCACGTCTACCAGGATGTGCCGCGTGAGATCGCCGACAGCGGCCATGACGCGGTCGCCGTCACTCCCGCCCTCGGCCCCGACCCGGTCCTGGCCCGCGTGATGCGCTCCCGTCTGCGCGACGCCGGCTGGCGTCCCGGCGACGCCGTTGTCTTCGCGGCCGCCGGCTCCTCGGATGCCCGCGCCCGCCACGACGTCCGCCGCGCCGCCGCCATGCTCGGCGACCTCCTCGACACCCCCGCCCCGGTCGCCTACATCGCCACCGGCACCCCGCGGGTCGCCGATGTGATTGCCGAGCACCGCAATTCGAGCACCGGCCGCGTCTTCATCGCCTCGTACCTGCTGGCCCACGGCCTCTTCCACCAGCGCCTGCACGAATCCGGCGCCGACGGCGTCGCGGAACCCATCGGCGCCCACCCGGCAGTGGTCCGCCTCCTCGCCTCGCGCTACCACACCGCCGCCCGCGAATTGGTCAGCGCGGCAGCGTAAGACCGAGCCCGTCGCTAAGGGGTGTTCGAGGCCGGGTCCGGGCGTGATCCCGACAACCGGATCACGCCGGCGTCCAGGTCGAGCTCCACGCGGGGTTCGTGTTCCTGCCCGTCGCTGTCCCCACTGCCTTCGTGCTGCAGCTTCTTGCTGGGGAACATTTCACCGATCATGCCCATGAGTCCACGGTAGCCCCGTGGCGCCGCGGATACAGTGAGGGTCGAGGTCCGGTTCGACCAGGTGTATCCGGCGTCGAGCCTATTCAGCCGCATGACGATCACGGGGGCGACCCGGCCTTACGAAACCGACCAATTGCCGCTCGAGTGAAGCGAATCGAGTGATCGGTCCGCGGTATCGATCGGTTCGGGAAGGCCGTGTTCCGGTACTTCCCGAACCGTCCGATCGCACTCAGTAGGTGTAGAAACCGCGCCCGGTCTTGCGGCCGAGGAATCCGGCGTCGACCAGGCGGCGCAGCAGCACCGGCGGGGCGTACTGCTCCTGGCGGAACTCGGCGTAGAGGGATTCGGCGACGGCCAGGCAGATGTCGAGGCCGACGGTGTCGGCGAGGCGCAGCGGGCCCATCGGGTGGGCGCAGCCGGAGACCATGCCCTCGTCGATGTCCTCGGCGGAGGCGAAGCCGGACTCGTACATCCGGATCGCGCTCACGATGTACGGGATGAGCAGGGCGTTGACGATGAAGCCGGCCTGGTCCTTGGCCTCGATGGTGCGCTTGCCGAGCACGTCGCGGGCGAAGGCGTGCATCCGGTCGGCGACCTCGCGGTCGGTCTTCAGCGACACCACGATCTCGACCAGCGGCATCACCGGCACCGGGTTGAAGAAGTGCACGCCCACCACGCGGCCCGGGTTCTGGGTGGCGTTGGCCATCTTGATCACCGGGATCGAGGAGGTGTTGGTGGCCAGGATGGTCTCGGGGGAGACGATGGCGTCCAGCTTGGCGAAGAAGTCGGTCTTGAGCGACTCGATCTCTGGTGCGGCCTCGATGACCAGCTCGCGGTCGGCGAACTCACCGATGTCGGTGGTCAGGGTGATGCGGGCGACGGCCGCGTCGGCGTCCTCCTGCGACAGCTTGCCGGCCTTCACACCGCGCGCGATCGACTTCTCGATGCGGGCCTGAGCGGCCGCCGCGGCGTCGGCGTCGCGCTCGAGCACCAGCACCGAACTGCCGGCCTTGGCCGCCACCTCGGCGATTCCGGCACCCATGGTGCCGCCGCCGATCACACCGATACGCTCCACGTCATCTCCTTCGTTCTCCGGCCTGTGAGCTGCGTCACCGCAGGTAGCCGGTCGTTTTCGACCCGACAAGTGTGTCAGGTTCGTCCGTTTCGCACCGAACTCGGGTGCGGATCGGGGGTGGGCGAAAAGTTTCTCCGAAAAATGTGTGCGGATGTGTCGAGCCTGACGTAGCGGCTCCGACCCATGGGTGACAGTAACTTCAACCCAACCGAGGAGCCCGTCATGACCACCACCGTCACCTCGTTCGTCTGGTTCGACTCCGCCGCCGAGCAGGCCGCCGAGTACTACACCCAGCAGATCCCCGGCTCGAAGATCACCGGCATCACCCGCAACCCCGACGGTTCGGCGTTCATCGTCGAACTGGAGCTGGCCGGCCACTCGGTCACGCTGCTCAACGGCGGCCCGGCCCACCCGCACACCGACGCGTTCTCGCTGCAGGTGATCGTCGACGGCCAGGCCGAGGTCGACCGCCTCTGGGACGCCCTCACCGCCGACGGCGGCAAGCCCGGCCCGTGCGGCTGGCTCACCGACCGCTGGGGCCTGTCCTGGCAGGTCGTCCCCAGCGAGCTGCCCGCCCTGATGGGCGAGAACCCCGCTGCGGTCGGCACCGCCATCCGCACCATGTCCAAGCTGGACCTCGAGGCCCTGCGCGCCGCCGCCCGCAGCTGAATCGGATTGCACCCGAGGCCGGTTCGCGTTCCCTGCCACAGCACGGAACGCGAACCGGCAAGCGCGAACCTATGCCCCGGTGTCCTTGCGGCCGCTGCGGGCCCGCAGCACGGTCGAGCCGATCAGGCCCAAGACCAAAAAGCCGGCGGCCGTGAACAGCGCGGCCCGGGTCGCGTCGGCGAAGCCCTCGGACAGGGCAGTGGTGATCCGCGGGCCGGTCACGCCGAAGCCGCTCCGCTCACCCTGGGCGCGCAGACCGGAGATGGTCCCGCCGGCGGAGTCGCGGGTCGCAGTCACCAGACCCTGCGTCGCGGCCGGCGGAAGATAGCCGACGGACTCCAGCCGGTGCGGCAGGTTGTGTGCCAGCCCGATCGACAGGACCGCGCCCAGAATCGCGGCGCCCAGTGCCGCTCCGAGTTGGCGCACCGTGCTCTGCGTGGCCGAGCCTTGCCCCGACTTCTCGGCTGGAATATCCACCAGCACAGTCCCGGTGAGCTGTGCCGAAGCGAGGCCCAGCCCGGTGCCGTACACCGCGAGCAGCGCGGCCACCAGCCACGGCGACACGATCGCCGACACGGTCGCGGCCACCGCGAGCACCCCGATCACCTCCAGCGCCAGCCCCGCCACGACCGTGCCGGGCGGGCCGAGTACCGCCGCCACGTGCCGGGCGCCGGCACCGGATGCGAAGGCGCCCAAGGCCATGGCCGCCAGCACCAGTCCGGCGCCCATCGTGGACAGTCCGATCGCGTTGACCAGGAACAACGGCAGCACCAGCAGCAGCCCGAATTCGCCGATCGCCACGGTGAGCGCGGTCAGGTTGCCCCAGCTGAAAGTGGGGATCGCGAACAAACTGAGATCGAGAATCGCGGACCGCCCGCCGCGGGCCCGATGCCGCTCCCACACCACGAACAGCACCAGCGCGACGAGTCCGATCAGGCCGGTCACCGGAACCGCCGACACCGGCGCATGGCGTGGCCAGTGCAGCCCGAACACACTGAACTCCGAGATCGGCCGCCACCAGCCCAGCTGTTGCCCTTCGATGAGAGCGAAGATCGTGCCACCGAATCCGATTGCGCTGAGCTGTAACCCGTCGACGTCGAGCCCCGGCACGGTGATGGTCGCCTTGGTCTCGGGCACGGCGAGCAGCGCACCGGCCAGGACCGCGACCCCGATCGGGATGTTGACCAGGAAGATCCACCGCCAGTTCGCATAGGTGGTCAGGCCGCCGCCCAGCAGGGGCCCCACCGCCGCCATACCGGAGATGACCGCGCCCCACACCGCGAACGCGACGACGCGGTCCTTCCCGCGGAACGTGGCGTTCACGCTTGACAGCGTGGCCGGCAGCACGAACGCCCCGCCGACACCCTGCACTACCCGGGCCGTGATCAACGCGGCCGCGCTGCCCGCGATCGCGGCGAGTCCGCTGCCGGCGAGAAACACCAGCACCCCGGCGATGAACACGGCCCGACGCCCGAGCCGGTCGCCCAGCCGCCCCGCGGTCAGCAGCAGCGCCGCGAAGATCACCGAGTACGCGCTGTTGACCCATTGCGCGTCGGTCAGGTTCAGCCCGAGGTCGTTGATGACGACCGGCAGCGCGACGCCGACGATGGTCCCGTCTACGACGATCATGGACAGCCCGGCGGCCAGCACGCCGAGCCCGATCCAGTCGCGGCGTCCGGCCCGGTGCTCGGTGGTGTCGGCGGTCACGGTCGTCCGGCCCGGGGCGGGGTGGTGGTCTGCATGACGAAATTCTGCCGGTCGCCGTCGTGTCCGGCACAGAGCCGTTCGACCCGTGTCGCTCCTCCTTTCGGAGGAGGACGCCCGGACGCCTGCGCGTAGGATCGGCCCATGGCTGAGGGGTTTTCGGTGGGGGACGTGGTCGCCGTGGAGCGCGGACCGTTCATCGGTTCCTATGGTGTGGTGACCGAAGTGGACTCGGCTCGGGCTCAACTGCGGCTCGAGATCTCCAGCAAGCAAGGCAGCTACGACATCTACGCCGACTACGACGAGGTCGACTAGACCCCCGCTCGGGCTTACTCCGGTTGGCCGAGCCGTCACCGGCGTGCAAGCATGTGCGAGAGGTAGTGCGCGAGCGGGTGGGGGTTGCGAACAACAATGGCTGGGGGGCGATTCGGCCGTTACGAGCTGCTGGACCTGATCGGGCAGGGCGGGATGGGCCAGGTGTACCGGGCGCGCGACACCCTGACCGAACGGACCGTCGCGGTGAAGGTCCTGCATCAGGGCAGCGCCGACCAGGTCACGCAGGAACGTTTCCGGCGGGAGGCGAAAGCCGCTGCAGCACTGGGTAGTCCGCATGTGGTGCCGATCTTCGACTACGGCGATATCGACGGCCGGCTGTTCATCGCCATGCAGTTGCTCGAGGGCGAGGGGCTGGACGCACTGCTGGCCCGGACGGGTCCGTTGCCGGCCGAGCACGCGGTACGGGTGATCGCTCAAGCGGCGGAGGCCTTGCACGCGGCACACGCCGCCGGGCTGGTCCATCGAGATGTCAAGCCGTCCAACCTGTTCGTCACCCCGCGCGGCTTCGTCTATCTGATCGACTTCGGAATCGCCCGTGCGGCAGGGGAATCCGGACTGACCAGCGTGGGTGGCGCGATCGGCACCCTCGCCTACATGGCCCCGGAGCGGTTCTCCTCCGGTGCGGCGGACGCCCGTTCCGATGTGTACGCGCTGGCGTGTGTGCTGTTCGAACTGCTCACCGGCCGCACTCCGTTCCAGGGTCCGATGGAACAGCAGATCGCCGGGCATCTCAGCCTGAACCCGCCGTACCCCAGCACGATTCGGCCCGAGCTGGGGACGCGCTTCGACGCGGTGATCGCCTACGGGATGGCCAAGGATCCGCAGGCCCGCTTCCGGACCGCGCGGGACCTGGCTGCCGCGTGTCACGGCATGCCCGCCGGCTTGCCGCCGCTGCCGTCCGGTCCGTCGAATCCCGCGGTACAGCAGGACGCGGCAGCGTCGCCGGCCCGACGGCGCCGCCGGTGGCCGATTGTGGCCGGTGCGCTGACCGCCGTCGTCGCCCTGGCAGCGGCCACGGTCGGCTATCTCGCGCAGCGTCCGGCACACAGCGCGCCGCCGCTCCCGGCGCAGACGAACTTCGCCGTCGACTTCCCGTTCGCCATCGGCGCCCAGCCGGATGCGGTGGCCGTCGATCAGCCCACGCGCGCAGTCTATTTCGCGAACGCGGGCGACGGCACCGTGACGGTGATCGATTCCGTCGATCACAAGGTGGTGAACACCCTCACCGTCGGCAAGTCGCCCTCCGGCGTGGTGGTGGACTCACCCGGTCACACCGCGTATGTCACGAACGGCGGCGACGGCACCGTGTCGGTGATCGACACGATCTCGCGCACGGTCACCGCCACGATTCCTGCGGGTGGTAGCCCGATCGGTATCGCGCTCGATGCCGATCGGCACGCGCTCTACGTCGCGAACAGCGATGCCCAGACGGTCACCGTGATCGACTCGAAGACTCACGCTCTCGTCCGGACCATTCCGATCGAGAGCAAGGCGACCCCGCTCGGGATCGCGATCGACCCGTCCGCCCACACGGTGTACGTCGCGAACAAGGAGGGGAAGGACCTGACGATCATCGACGCGGTGTCGAATGTGGTGGTCGGCGCCCTGACCGTCGGGGACCAGCCGCGCAGTCTCGCGATCGATGGTGCAACGCACACGGCATATGTCGCCAATATGAGCCAGAACCTGGTGTCGGTGGTCGATCTGTCGTCGCGCAAGGTCACCGCGACCGTTCCGGTGGGCAGCGCACCGTTCGGTGTGGCCGTCGATCCGGAGTTCCGCACCGTGTACGTCGCCGACGCCAACGACATGTCCGTGACGACCCTCGACACCGTCACCCGGAAGGTGACCGCGACGCTGTCGCTGAGCGGGGTCGAGCCGATGGCCGTCGCGGTGGATCCCGGCACGCACTCGGCCTTCGTCGCCGATGTGAAGTCCGGTGTCTCGATCATCCGGCCGCAGTAGGCCGCCTACCCATGTGCAACGGATCGCGCGGCCTGCCGCGGAAAGGCGGAATCGACGAATGACGATGGCGGGGGCACAGTTCGGCCGGTACCGCTTGCTGGAACTGATCGGCGAAGGCGGCATGGGCCGGGTGTATCGGGCGGTCGATACGCTGACCAACCGCGTCGTCGCGTTGAAGGTGCTGCATCCGCGGTTCGCGGCCGATCCGGTGTCGCAGGAACGGTTCCGTCGGGAGGCCAAAGCCGCTGCCGGACTGTCGACTCCGCACGTGGTGCCGATCTTCGACTACGGCGACATCGACGGCCGGCTGTTCATCTGCATGCAGCTGCTCGTCGGTCAGGGGCTGGATTCGCTTCTGGCACAGACCGGTCCGATGCCGGCCGGACAGGCGGTGCACCTGGTCTCCCAGGCCGCGGAGGCGCTGCAGGCCGCCCACGCGGCGGGCCTGGTGCACCGTGACGTCAAGCCGTCCAACCTGTTCGTCGACCCCAACGGGTTCGTCTATCTAGTGGACTTCGGAATCGCCCAGGCCGCAGGCGAATCCGGCTTGACCGGCACCGGTGGCGCGATCGGCACCTTCGCCTACATGGCCCCGGAACGATTCACCGGTGGTGTGGCGGACGCCCGCTCGGATGTGTATTCGCTCGCCGGCGTGCTGTTCGAACTCCTCACGGGGCGTACGCCTTTCCCGGGTGCCGGCCTGGAGCAGCAGATCGCCGGGCACCTCACACAGCCGCCGCCGCGGCCCAGCGACTCTCGCCCGGAGCTGGGTGCGGGCTTCGATGCCGTTGTCGCCCAGGGGATGGCGAAGGATCCCGCCCGTCGCTTCGGCTCCGCCGACGAACTGGCCGCGGCGGCCACCGCGGCCCTGGCGGAGGTCGCGGTGTCGCCGCAGACCGAGCCGGGGCGACCGCGGGAACCGGCCGCCGGTGGCGCCACTCCGGGGCGTGGGCGGCTGCTCCGGATCGGCGTTCTGGCAACGGTTGTGGTGGCGGCGGTGACGGCGGGGGTGGTCTACGCGATGACGCGTACGTCGTCGCACCCGGCCACGGTCCATGCCCAGTTCACCGTGGCCGATCCCCAGCAGCCCTTCGACACCAAGCTGGCCGGTTTGGCGCTCGATCCGGCGGCCCATACCGCGTACACCGTCGATACCAAGGCGAATGTGCTGCGGCTGTACGACACCGGCACCCGCTCCTTCACCGCAACGGTGGATGTCGGGAAGAATCCGCTGGATGTGGCGTTGGATACCGCGAACCACACCGCATACGTCGTCGACTACGACGACGAGACGGTCTCCGTGATCGACACCGATACCCGGGCGGTCACCGCCACCTTCCCCGCCGGCAGCACACCGAACGCGGTGGCCTACGATCCGGGCACGCACGTGCTGTACGTCAGCAACGGCGGTGATCAGGCGGTGTCGGTCATCGATGTGAAAACGCGGGCCGTGGTGAAGCGGATTGCGCTGGACGGCCGGAACTATCCGAACGGGATCGTCGTCGACTCGGCGAATCATCGCGTCTACGTGTCCTACACCTTCGGACCGGCGGTGACGGTGATCGATACCGAGTCTCGGACCGTGACCGCCACGATTCCGGCGGGCAAGACGGCGAGCAGCCTCGGCCTCGATGCCGCGGCGCATCTGGCCTACGTGGGCGATTCCGGGGACAACACTGTCTCGGTGATCGATACGCGGTCGCAGAAATCGCTGGCCACGGTCCCGGTCGGCCATTCGCCGACATCTGTCGCGGTGGATCCGGCCTACCACAATGTCTATGTCGCCAACGCCAATTTCAGCCCGGTCGGCACGGTGTCGGTGATCAATACCGAGTCCCGGACCGTCGTCGCGACCCTGCCCATCCGCGGCTGGCCGGCGAAGGTGGTGGTGGACCCCGGCACGCACATCGTCTACGTCCTCGACGCCTATACCGGAGTGAGTGTCGTCACCCCGGTCTAGGCGGGAATGCCGCAGTCGGCGGGGAGGTTGTGTCGGGCGTGAATGTGACTCTGACACAGGCGGAAACAGTGATCGCGGCCGCGAAGCGGGTCGCGGCGGAGCGGGACGAGAAGGTATCGCTGGCGGTGGTGGACTCCGGTGGGAATCCGGTGGCCTTCGCGCGCGGTGACGGTACGGCGCTGATCACGATCGACACCGCGATCGGTAAGGCGTTCACGGCGGTCACGCTCGGCTTCGACACCACGCACGTGACGCCGCACATCCAGCCGGGGCAGGCCCTGTTCGGCACCGGGCTGACGCTGGCCGGCCCGCGCTCGTTCGTCCCGTACGGTGGCGGCGTGCTGATCACGGTGGACGGCGAAACCATTGGCGCGCTGGGTGTTTCGGGTGCTGCGAGCTCCGACACCGACCACGAGATCGGTGTGGCGGCGGTCGCGCAATTGGGCTAGCGGCCCACTCCACGGTGGTTGTTCCGGCACTATCCAGGCCTACACGGTGGCTGTTAGCATCCGGCCATGACGAATCCTGGGGGGAATACCGAGCTTTCGGTGGTTCCGGATGAAGTGAAGACGGTGGGCAAGTACGCCGCCGATCTTGCCGAGGTCCTGCAGAATGCGCTGAGCCGAGTCGACACCGAGGTGCAGAGCTTGTTGAAGGGCGGGTGGAGCGGTGATGCCGCCACCCACTTCAGCAAGGGCTGGACCGATTGCCAGACCGGTGGCAAGGACACCTTCGAGGCGCTGGCCGATATCGCGTCCAAGCTCGGTTCGGCGGCGTCCGGGTTCGACGAGAAGGACAATCAGTTCGCCTCCGAGCTGTCCACCCTCGACCTTCCGCCGGTGGGGTAGCGATGAGTGAATTCAGCGTCGACCTGGACAAACTCGACAATATCGTCATCCAGCTGAAGAACCTGAACTCGTTCTTCACCGAGCATCTGACCGAACTCGAGCAGCGGATCGGCCAGCTGCACAGCGGTGGTAAGTGGGACGGTGTGGCGGCCGCCGCGCACCAGGAGGCCCACGACATCTGGTCCAAGGGCGCGCAGGAGCTCAACGACGCGATCGCCGCCATGTCCACCGCCGGCCGCGAAGCGCACACGGCCTACACCGACGCCAAGACCGCGAACGGCAAGATCTTCCCCAGCGGCTGAGCTGTCCGGGACGTGATCGATGCGGGGGCGGCGGTGGCCGATGCCGTCCCCGCGAACTGGGGAGGGGCCGATGTCGACGACTGTCGATCCGAAGATCTATTCCACTGCGACGAACGATCTGCAGAACCTGTTCCACAGCATCTGGAACCTGCCGGATGTGAACAACGCCCTCACGCATCGGGAGATCGGATTCGTCGGTGATTATCCGGCGGTGGATCCGTGGGCGACGGCGCTACAGGCGCGGTTGCAGGAAACCTGGAATGTATTCGTCTGGTTCCTGGACGGTTTCACGCCGCTGTGCAACGGGATCGCGACGGCCGGGTACAACTGGGACGAGGCCGAGTACAAGGCCGCCGTGGCCACCGCGCAGGCGCAGAAGACGACTACGCAGAAGACCGAGCCGCAGAAACCGCAGAAGTACGACCTCGAGGCCTGCGACTTGGAGGATGTGACCAGAACGAGCAAACCCGGTGACGGTCTGCATACGACGTTGGCGGGCTTGACCGATGCGATCGGGCAGAAGGTCCCCAATGGTGATCTGAAGAAGCTGAAGGAGCTCGCCGACGCGTGGCAGGGCCTGACCAGCAGCGGCGCGTTGTCGGGCGCCGGCGCCGAGATCCGCCGGATCGCCAAGACGTTCAGTGGCATCCAGGACGCCCCGGATCAGCCGGGGATGCAGGATCTGCTGAAGAAGCTGGCGGCCGGCGCGGACGCGGTGGTCGCGGCGGGCAAGGTGGTGCAGACCGCCGCGTCAGCTCACCACGACGCACTGGATGCGCTGCGGAAAAGCATTGTGCAGCAGGCTCCGACACTGTTGACGGGATTGATCGGTACTCCGACGACCGACGACACTTCGATCACGTTCCCGGCGCCTGCTACTGCGAGTACGAAGTCGGCGGCGGATCAGAAGACCGAGATCACCAAGGCCGGGCAGAGTATCGGTACCTCGATCACCAGCAGCAGCCTGGTCGCAAAAGTATTGGCGCATCCGCCGACGGCGGTGGCCGATATCGACAAGACGACGAAGGCGCTGTCGGATATCGGTCCGTCGATCGAACTCGCCGGCCCACCCGACCTCACGAAACAGTCTCCGGGAACGACGAAGCCGACCGGTCCGATCACCATCACGGACAAGGACGGCAACCCGATGACCCTCAGCGCCGATCAGCTCCGCAACGCGCAGACCATCGTCGACGAGGGACATCGGCTCGGCCAGAGCGACAAGGAGATCCAGATCGCCCTGATGACGGCGCTGACCGAGAGCGATCTGAAGAACCAGGGCAGCAGCGTCTTCCCGCAGACGGCCTCGCTGGCCGACAAGGACGCGAACGGCAATCCGATCATGGGTCACGACCACAATTCGGTCGGCATCTTCCAGCAGCAGGTCGGGGCGCACCTGTGGGGCACCGACATCACCGACATGATGGACCCGGCCGTCGCCGCCGACCGCTTCTACACCGGCTATCAGCATCCCGCCAACGAGGGTGGTGGCCTGAATGCCGGACTGGATCGCAATGTGGCCAAACATCCCGACGCGGAACCGTGGGAATTGGCGCAGTACACCCAGGATTCCGGGCCCGGACAGAACAACGGCGGTACGGCCAACTACAAGCCGTGGTGGAACTCGGCGGTTCAGTTGGGCCAACAGTTGGGAGTCGGCAAGTGAGCGGGATACTGCGCACGGTCCGGCGACTGTCCGTGGTGGCGCTCGCCGGCGCGGCGCTGGCCGCGTGCTCGTCGTCCGGTCCGGCCCCGGCACCCAGCGCCGCGCTGTTCGAGGGCGCCGTGACGATTCCCGGCCGCACGCTGTCCGCGGCCGAAGAGGATCAGCTGCTGGTGCAGCGGGCGCTGCGCCGGATCGATCCGTGTGCCTTCGTGGATCTCGAGACGGTCGCGGCCGCGATCCCGGCGACCGTCGGCTACGGCGAGGATCTCACCGCCGGGGGCTGTGTCTACTACGGTTCGACCTCGCTCGGAGTCGAATTGACCACGGCGGCAGGCACATCGGCGGCCCGAACGTTTCAGGCCCACGGCGTGACCGTCAGCGACGGATCCCGCGGGACCGAGTGCGCGTACACCATCGACCTCGGCCTGGCCGCCCTGCCCGGCGCGCCGACCGGTCCCGCCGCGGCGCACCTGCTCGATCGCACCGAGCTGCGCGTCAGCACTTCGGGTGGCCTACCGTGTGCGACAACCGGGCAGCTCGCGGATCAGGCCGCGCTCACCGTGTCCCGCGGCCTGCCGATCCGGCGGGGTGCCGCCGTCGACCCGCTGGCGGATCGGGATCCGTGTGCCGTCCTGGCGAAACTTCCTGGTACCGCACGGCTTTCGCTGCCGACGGCACCCGAGGCGGCCGCCGATCCGCACGGGTGCGGGATCACCGCTCCGGATGTCCGGGTCTCGTTGGTCGGCACCGACGGTCCGCTGTGGGACGGCGGACACCCCGCGAACGGCTCGCCGGAGGTCGTCGACGGGGTCACGGTCGATTTCACCGCCGACTGTGATGTCACCGTGCGGACCGGCCCGCCCGTCCAGCGAGTCCCGGTGCGGCCCGGCGCAACCGACGCTCTGCTCCCGCAGTATCCGGCGGTGGTCGTCACCGGCAAGTCCTGCGCCGACAACAAGCACGTCGCCGCGGTGGCGGCGCAGCTGTTCGGCACACCGCATTAGCCGCCGCACCGGATGCGGTGCGGCACAACGGTTCATCCCGGCGCGTCCGCGACCCGATCTTGCGGGGATGCCGCCGGTGCCTTATTTTGCAGAAATTCGATGTGGGGACGGTCGGGAGGACCCTCCACACCAGACGGGGGAGAACTCCAGCCGATGACCACTACTGTCGATCCGAAGATCTATTCCACTGCGGCGAACGACCTGCAGAACCTGTTCCACAGCATCTGGAACCTGCCGGATGTGAACAACGCCCTCACCCACCGGGAGATCGGATTCGTGGGTGACTATCCGGCGGTCGACACCTGGGCGACCGCCTTGCAGGCGCGACTGCAGGAAACCTGGAATGTATTCGTCTGGTTCCTGGACGGTTTCACGCCGCTGTGCAACGGAATCGCCACCGCGGGCTACAACTGGGACGAGGCCGAGTACAAGGCCGCCGTGGCCACCGCGCAGGCGCAGAAGACAACGACCCAGAAGACCGAGCCGCAGAAACCGCAGAAGTACGACCTCGAGGCCTGCGACCTGGAGGACGTGACCCGCACCAGCAAACCCGGCGACGGCTTGCACACGACGCTGGCGGGTCTGACCGATGCGATCGGGCAGAAGGTCCCCAACGGTGATCTGAAGAAGCTGAAGGAGCTCGCCGACGCGTGGCAGGGCCTGATCACCAGCGGCGCACTGTCCGGTGCGGGGAACGAGATCCGCCGGATCGCCAAGACGTTCAGCGGTATTCAGGACGCGCCCGACCAGCCGGGCATGCAGGATCTGTTGAAGAAGCTGGCGGCCGGCGCGGACGCCGTTGTCGCGGCGGGCAAAGTCGTACAGACCGCCGCGTCGGCCCATCACGACGCCTTGGACGCGCTGCGGAAAAGCATTGTGCAGCAAGCTCCGACGCTGTTGACCGGCCTGATCGGCACGCCGACCACCGACGACACCTCGATCACGTTTCCCGCGCCTGCCACCGCGAGTACGAAGTCGGCGGCGGATCAGAAGTCCGAGATCACCAAGGCCGGGCAGAGTATCGGTACCTCGATCACCAGTAGCAGCTTGGTCGCGAAGGTGTTGGCGCATCCGCCGACGGCGGTGGCCGATATCGACAAGACGACGAAGGCGCTGTCGGATATCGGTCCGTCGATAGAACTCGCCGGCCCACCCGACCTCACCAAGCAGACCTCCGAACCTCCGAAAAAGGCGCCCGGCGACCAGGTTCCGCTCAAGACGGACCCCGCCGCGGCGACCGCGCCGGACGTCGACAAGACCGACAGCGAGAAGGGCTGGAACGTCACCGCGCAGGCCGCCGACAACCCGCCCGGGTACCCGGACCTGCCGCCGGGTACCGAGCGCGACGAGAACTGGAAGAAGTACCTCAACGGCACCAACGCCGACGGTTCGACCCGGCCCGCCGGCGAGACGCCCACGTCCTACCCGAACCCGAACGCGGTCAACGATCCCGGGCTCAAGGTCATCGGTACCGCGCAGACCCAGCAGGGCACCCGCTACACCTGGGGTGGCGGCTCGCCGAAGGGCACCTCACAGGGGCAGACCGACAACGGCGGCGACGCCGACAAGTACCACGACGTGAAGTACAACGGTTTCGACTGCAGCGGTCTGACCGAGTACTCCTACGCTCAGGGCACCGGTGACCAGAACTTCCCCAAGGGGTCCGGCCAGCAGTACCAGTACCTGATGAACAACGGCGGCACCATCGTCGCGCAGCAGCAGACGCAGGGCACGCCGCTGAACACCTCCACCATGCAACCCGGCGACATCATCTACTACGGTCCGCAGGGAAGTCAGCACGTGGCCATGTACATGGGCAACGGTGTCACGGTGGAGACCAATCAGTCCGGTACGCCGGCGCATTCGCAGCCCGCCGACCTCAATCCGTCGTCGTCGAAGGACTGGCCCGTCACCGTTGTCCGGCCCGCATATAAGTAGGAAGCTCCGATACCGTGACCACACTCCTGCACCGCACGCCGATCCGCACCGCGGCCGCGATCGCCGCGGTCCTGACCCTGGCGGGCTGCGGACCGGACGAGCCGGCCGCCACCACTGCGACATCGACCCCGGCCTCGTCGGCGCCGGCGCAGGCCGCCGGCATCGACGCGTCGATCCTGACGCCCGCGGAGGTCGACGGCATCGTCGCCCCGGCCAAGGCGAAGACCACCGACCCCGCCGACTATGCCGCGGCCGCGGCCGATTACGTCAAGGACCAGCTGACGACTCCGGCCGACGCGCTGGACGGTCGCGCCGGCATCGCGCCGCAGACCTGTGCCACCGTGCTGGGTATCGGGTACAAGCAGGTGTTCGGCGCGAACACCACGGCCTTCCGCTACCGGCAGATCGACAAGGGCGACCGGCAGAACACCTCGAGCTACGAGGCGTTGGGCCGGTACGCCGCACCGGACACGACCGCGCTGAAGACCGTGGTCGACGCTCTCCAAGCGTGCAACGGCAAGAAGATCCCGGCGCCCGGCCCGGCGGGTGCCTCCTATCTGGTGGACAAGGTCCACACCGATGCGAACTCGGCCGCCTGGACCTTCCATGTGCTGAATCCGCAAGTGGTGGACCGGGATTACGACTGTGTACTGCGCGTCGCCGGCAACTCCGTGCTCGAGATCGAGCTGGCGTCCGGTGATGCCGGCGCCGTCGCGGATCTGGCGGTGCGGCGCGCCAACGGCTGACCGGCCCGCCCGTCGACCTGCCGCTGGACCGACTAACGCAGCGGCACAGCCTGATTCGCTGTTTCCATCGGGCGGATCGTCACATCCCCGTCGGTGGCGATCGCACCGAACACCGAGCAGGCGGTGGTCAGGTAGTACTGGATCGACTCGTATGCGGCCGCTGTGTCGGGATAGCGGATGCTGATCGTGGTGCGGTCCGCGAGCCGGTCCACCGAGATGCCGACCGCGCCCGGCTCGATCGGGCAGCCGTGCAGCCCGCCCTCGACCCGGCCGAATTCCTCTGCGCCGATGACGGTTCGGAGGTCGGAGATCGACAGTGTGGTCGCGACCCGGGTCGGCTCGCGATCGCCGCGGTCGAGGTCGAGCAGTTCCAGTACCCGGTGTACCGAGGTCTCCCGCAGTTCCCGGGCGCGCCCGGCCGCGTCCTGGGCTTCGGCGACCAGGGCCGAGAAGCTGTGGCGGGCACCGATGTTCAGTACCAGCGGAACCGGCGCGGTGTACCAGCCGACCGAACCGGCCTCGCGCACCGTGGTTCTGGTGTCGACCGCGGCGAGCACGAAATACGGCCGGCGGTCGGTGCACAGCGCCTCGGTGAGGGCGAGCGCGGCGACCACCCCGCCGGCGAAGCGGCCGCCGTGCGCCGAGCAGATCTGCTCGAACCGCTCGGCTTGCTCGCCGTGCAGCAGTGTCGCGGTGCGGTGGGCGTGCACCGGGGCCGAATCACCCAGCGGCAGTGGGAAGCCGGGCAGCTCATCGCCGTACGGGCGCAGCAGCTGAGCCCACTGCAGGATCGGGGCGGCGCGCGGAATGAGCTGCTCGTTGAACCGGTTCTCCCGATCGCAGTGCGCCACGTGGCCCGCGGCGGGCGCCAATAGTGCTGTGCTGCCTGATATTTCGGCCTGGTACAGGGTCAGCAGATCGTTCGCGGCGAGGATCTGCCCGATCCCGTCGGTGTGCAGATGATCGATCGCGGCGTAGACGGTGAACGAGTCGTCGTGCTCGATCACGCCGAAGGAGAAGCACTCCCACGCGGGCGCCGCCGGAGTGCCGGAGATGACGAGTTCCCGGATGGCCGCCGGGTCGTCGAGCTGCCCGTGGCCGGTGGCGGCGATGTCGATCTGTTCCGCGTGCAGCTGGTGCCGGGTCACCGTGCCGTACCCGGTGACCGCGAACCGGCCGGCGAACGTGTCGTGGCGCCGCAGGAATCCGAGGACGGCCCGCCGCAGCGCCGCCGGATCGGGCGCGCCGGGTAGGTCGAAGGCGAGGATGCGCAGCCGTGCGGCGACGGGGCGGTCGGCCACCGTCCGCAGGTACGCGCGCTGCTGGAACGACGGCGCGACGCGGTGCGCCGGCGCCAGCGCGGCAGCCTGGCGAGCCTGGTCGGTGACGGTCCACGTGGTGACCGCGCCGACAGCGGGCTGCCAGTCCTCGATGAAGCCCACAGTCAGCACGTGGCCTCGATTTCCTCGGTACGGGTGAAGCATGTCGGGTCGAACGGGAAGTTCGTGCACCAGTGAAAGCCAGGTCAGGCGACCGCGCTACTCGAATCGGGCTACTTCGGAGCACGCACAACCGTTCCGCGGATCCGTTGGCGCCGAGCACAATGCCCCGTGTGCCGAGTTCTGTATCACGGGTACCGTCCGACCAGGCACGACAGTGGCACCGCGTCGCGTCGGCAGCCGGTTCCCGGACAAGTACGGCACGACGAGCTTGTCAACCCGGATAGACCCGGCGTCCGCCCAGCGATCGATATGCCGGTTCCCGCTGGAAGTCCCGGGCTCTTGTGCGAACTCGGCTACCGCACCCGAACGGGCGCCGGATCACCGGCTGGCGGCCACGGTGCGAACTGCCCCGGACTCCCACCTACAGCAAGGGCCCGCATCCGCCCGGCCGAACGCACCCCGCCCTACGACGGCAATGCGAACGGCCCGGAGTGACGCGGGCCCGCGATCCTGCGAATCAGCCCAGCAGGACCGGGAATTCGCCGAGGTCGTTCTGGGTCAGGACCGGCAGGTTACGGATCTCCTCGACCGGCACGGCCAGCGCCAGGTTCGGGAAGCGCTCGAACAGCGCCGGCAGCGCGATGCGGGCCTCGAGCCGGGACAGCGCGGCGCCGGGGCACACGTGCGGGCCGTAGCCGAAGGCCAGGTGGCGGGGCGCGGAGTCGCGGGTGCAGACGAACTCGTCGGCGTCCTCGCCGTGGAAGGCGGTGTCGCGGTTGATCGCCCGGTAGGACATGACCACGCCCTCACCCTTGCCGATGGTGGTCTCGCCGACGGTGATGTCCTCGGTGGCGAAGCGCATCAGCAGGTGGGTGGCGGGGGACTGGTGCCGCAGCGTCTCCTCGACCACCTGCTCCCAGGTGATGTCGCCGGCTTTGGCGGCGGCCAGCTGGTCCGGGTGGGTCAGCAGTGCGCGCACGGCGTTGAGGATCAGGCTGACGGTGGTCTCGTGACCGGCGGCGACCAGCGCCTCCAGGTTGCCCACCACTTCTTCCTCGGTGAGCGGTTCGCCGCCCTCGTCGGCGAAGATCAGGTCCGAGGTGAGGTCGTCGGTGCGTTCGGCGGTCTTGGCGCGCACCAGCTTCTCGTAGTAGCGGTCGAGGTCGGCCATCACGGCCAGCCGCTCGTCCTGCGGGGTGAGGAAGGAGAAGAACTTCTTGTAGCTCTCCAGCAGGTAGGCGTGGTCGGACCGGTCCACACCCATCAGCTCACCGACGACGCGGATCGGAAGCGGGTAGGCGAACACGGACTTGAGGTCGACCGCGGTGCCCGATTCGAGCGTGCTCATCTCGTCGAGCAGTTCGGTGGTCAGCCGCTCGATGGCGGGGCGGATCTCGGTGAGCCGCCGCGGGGACAGCGCCTGGGTGGTCTTGATCCGCAGTCGGCGGTGTTCGTCCCCGTCGACGGTGAACATCGACCGGCCGGCGTCGATCATGCCGATCAGCGGCCACTCGTGGGTGACCACGCCGGTGCGGAACAGCTCCCACTCGTTGATGTCCTTGACCAGCCGGGTGTCGTTGAGCAGCTGCTTGGCCAGGTCGTGGCGGGTCACGGTCCAGGCGGGTACCCCGAGCAGTTCGAGGCGGGCCAGCGGACCGGCTGCGCGGATCCGGGTGGTCTCGCCGTCCAGGTCGCCGATCATCGGGTCGATCGCGATCGCATGCGGGCAGGACTGGGTCACGGGGTAACTCCTAGAGCACGAACAGGTGTGAATACAACAGGGAGAGCGACCATTCCGCGCAGGAAGGCCGAGGGGCGGCGGACCAGTTCGGCGGGCGGAACCGCCAGGTCCAAGTCGGGCAGCCGGTCCAGCAGCACTTCGATCGCGGTGCGCGCGATCACCTCCGCCATCTGCTGGGCCGGGAACGGGCAGCGGTATTCGCCGTAGCTGAACGCGAAGTGCGCGTTGTTGCCCAGGTGGGTAGCGGAACCGATCTGCTGGCGCACGTGCGGGTCGCCGTTGGCGGCGCCGAGGCCGAGCAGCAGCATGTCGCCGGCGCGGATCATCTGCTCGGCGAGCCGGGTGTCGCGCGCGGCCCAGCGGCCGGCCAGGATCTGGTTGGGGGAGTCCTCCCAGAGCACCTCGTTCATGGCCTGGTCGACGCTGCGCCGGCCGCCGCCGAGGGCGACCGCGAACCTGTCGTCGGTGAGCATGAGCCGCACCGAGTTTCCGATCCAGTCGGCGGTGGGCAGGTGCCCGGCGGCGGTGACCGCGGTCAGGTCGAGGACGTATTCCTCGTCGGTGAACTTGTCGGGGTGCTCGAGCATCCGGGCCACCGGGCCGCGGCCGGGCCCGGTGCGGGTGTTGTACAGCAGCCGCTGCATGGCCTCGGTGAACTGCGTGTGCGCCGCCACGGCCTCGACGCCGCCGTCGGCGAACGCCTTGAGCAGCCGCGCGATCTTGATGCCCTCGGCGTCGGGGATACCGAGCACCCGGGCCAGGGTCAGCGCCGGCAGCGGTTCGGCGAACTCGGCGACCAGGTCGGCGGAGCCGCGCCCGCAGAACGAGTCGATCAGTCGGTCGGCCAATTCCTCGCAGGCCGAACGGAGTTCGTACAGGCTGACCGACTCCAGGGCGGGCTCGACCATGGCCACGTGCCGGCGGTGCTCGGCGCCCACGGTCCGGTAGATCGAGGGCACGGGCGGCTGCACCATGGGCAGCAGCGGCCAGTCGGGTGCGATATTGGGCCACTGGTTCCACAGCCCGGAGTCGCGCGGGAACAGCACGTGATCGGTGGTGACCTGGTGTAGTTCGCGGTAGCCGATCACCAGCCAGGCGGGCACACCGCCGAGCAGCTCGACCGGCACGACCGGGCCGTAGTCGCGGCGCAGTTCGGCGTGGAACTCGTTGGCGTCGCCCAGGAATCGGGGACCGGTCAGTGGTACCGGTGGCAGGGCGTGCACCGGGCAGCCGGACGCGTCGGGCTGGGTGGTCATTACACGGACTCCCGGAAGTTTTGCGGCACAGATGAATACAGAAGTTCGACCAGCGATATCAGTACGGCTTTGCTGGATTCTCGGGAACGGGCATCACATTCGATCAGCGGCACGTGCGGATCCAGGTCCAGCGCCGCGCGCAGCTCCGCGATCGAATGAGTTGTCTCACCGAAGTTGTTGTGCGCCACCACGAACGGAATCCGCTGATGCTCCAGGCGGTCGATCGAGTACCAGCACTCCTCGATTCGGCGCGCGTCCAGCAGGACGATGGCGCCCAGTGCGCCGGCGAACAGCCGGTCCCACACGAACCAGAACCGTTGCTGCCCGGGCGCACCGAACAGGTAGAGCACATGCTCGGCATCCAGCGTGATCCGGCCGAAATCGAATGCGACTGTGGTGGCGCGCTTTCCGGGTACCCCGCGCACATCGTCGACGCCGACCCCGGCATCGGTCATCAACGCCTCGGTATTGAGCGGCCGGATCTCGCTGACCGCCCGCACCATCGTGGTCTTGCCGACCCCGAAGCCGCCGACGATCACCAGTTTCAGTCCGTGCCGGGCGGTCACGGGTAACGGAGCGTCGGCGCGGACCGGCCGATCAGAGCTTGCGGAGGCCAACGAGCACCCTTTCGAGAACTTCCGGCCGCAGCGGCGGAGCGCCCAGGGCACCCACCACCGGCGGACCGGGATGACGCGCGGTGATCTTGCCGGTGGCCAGCAGGTCCTCCAGCAGAATCACCGCGATCCCGACCGGGACACCGAGCTCGGCGGCGATCTCGGCGACCGCGGTCGGCGCCCGGCACAGGCGCAGGATCGCGATGTGTTCGGACTGCATCCCCGGCACCGGATCGCTCTCCGCGACAACCAGGGTCACGAGATCGAAAGTTCCGGAATCGGGCCGGCTGCGGCCACCGGTGAGGGTGTACAGGCGATCGGGCGTCTCGTCGCGGTGTGCTCCCCGCGGAGTCACGGCATGCCCGTTCCCCCGCGCGGCACGGTCGCCAGGTGATCGCTCAACTGCTCCACCAGTTCTCGCATCCGATGCCCCACCAGTCCGGCGTCGGCGTCCTCACTGGTGATCATCGCGATGTGGGCGCCGAGCCCGGCCTCGACCACGAACAGGATGCCGCCGTAGAACTCGGTCATCGATTGGCGGACACCGCCGGTGCCGTTGCCGAATTCGACCGACGCGCCGTGCGCCAGGCTCTGGATGCCCGCGGCGATCGCCGAGAGCTGGTCGGCCTGATCGGCGGAGAGCTGCGAGCTGTGGCAGATCTTGAGTCCGTCGCCGGACAACAATAAGGCGTGGCGCGCGTTCGGGGTGCGCATGATCAACTGCTCGAGCAGCCAATCCAGGTGGGATGGAACGGATGTCGTCATCAGTCCTCCGGAGGTGTGGATGTCTGCGGGGTGAATGCGCGCTGGAAGGCACCCAGCGCCGAAGGCATCGTCGCCGGGCGGTCCGCTACCGGTGTCCGGTTCGCGGCGGCGGCGCTGTTGAGGCCTTCGGGGTGCGCGTTGGCGAACGCGCTGCCGCGCCGCCGCCGGGGCAGGGTGGCCGCCGCGGCGGCCTCCGGGTCCCAGGACGGTGTGGCGACGGTCAGGATCGTGTCGGCGGCCGAGGCCGGGTCGGCATCGACGAGAGTTTCGGGCCGGACGGGTTCGGCGATCACGTCCGATGCGATGAGTTCCGTTGTCACGGAAAGGAGCTCGGTGACCGTCACCGGCTCGGCCGGTGCCGGCGGCGCTACCGGCGCGGTGGTGCTCGCGCCGGAGCGCAGCGCAGCGTGGGCGGCAGCGCGGGGTGCGGCGGGCACCGGGGCGGCGGTGGCGGTCGTGGGAGCGATCACCGCGGTGGTCAGTTCGCGCGGTACCACCATGACCACCGCGGTGCCGCCGATCGCGGAAGGGCGGAACGAGACGGTGAGCCCGTGCTTGCGGGACAGATGCCCGACCACGGCCAGGCCGAGCCGAGTTCCGGTGAGCGAGGCCAGATCCCGGCTCGACCCGGACACGGCCTGCTCGGCGCGGCGCAGCGCGGACTCGCTCATCACCAGTCCGCTGTCCTCGATGGTGACGACCAGCCCGGCGGGAACCTCGGCGGCGTAGACGTGCACCTCGGTGGTGGGCGGGGAGAAGTTGCAGGCGTTGTCGATCAGCTCGGCCAGCGCGTGCATGATGCCCTCGGCGGCGTGCCCGGCGATGCCCATCCCGGTGACCGAACGCAGCCGCACCCGCTGATAACCGGCCACCCGGCCCAGCGCGCCGCGCAGGATCGATTCCATCGCAATGGGTTTCGCCCAGCGACGGCCGGACCGCGCGCCACACAACACCACGATGCTGTCGGCGAGCCGCCCGGTCTGCGCGGTGCGGTGGTCGAGTTCGAGCAGGTCGGCCAGCACGTCGGGGTCGCCGTGGCGGTGTTCCATGGCGCGCAGTTCAGCCAGCATGCTGGTGCTCATGGCCTGGATCCGGCCGGCGGCACCGGCGAAGGCGGCCAGGGCGGCCGAGCGACGGTCCTCGCTACCGGCGGCTTCCCGGGCGGCGTGCGCGGCGGCCTCGCGGGCGGCGGCGAGCGCGTCCTGGGCCGCGTTGAGCCGGGCCGCGGCGTCGGCGGTGACGGTGGCGACGGTCGCCCGCGCCTCGGCCCGGGCGCGGGCCGCCTGCTGCCGGTAGTACACGGCGGCGGTGCAGGCGGCGGCGAGCAGCGCGGTGGCGGCGGCGGTTCCGATCGCGACGGGGACGCGGAAGGAATCCGGTGCCGTCCATACGGCGCACAACCCGATCAGCAGGCCGGCCGCCACGATCGTGACGGTTACCGGCATGGGAAAAGCGTTCCGAGACTCAGCCGCATGTCTGGATGCGTTGCTGTGTAACGGATTCGAAGAATCAGCCACGTCCCCAACTTCCGAACTTGTGGAACCACACGGGAATTCGTGTGGGCCCGTCCCCCGCCTTGCCGAACAGTTGTATCTCGAAGTGGTTTCGACGGCGAATCGAGCATAGCCACGGGCCCAATCCGCGTCCACCGGAGTGGAGCGTCGCTAGAGGTAGTCCGCCCGGGCGATTCGCCCGGGCGAGAATCCGTGGCCGCAAGGCCCACCGGGGGCACAATTTCCGGCATGGCATACGACGAGGAACTCGCCGACCGGATCCGGGATCTGCTCGGCCCGTTGCTGGCCGAGACGGTCGAGCAGAAGATGTTCGGCGGCCTGGCCTTCCTGCTGGGCGGGCACATGTCCGTTGCGGCGAGCGGGCAGGGCGGCCTGCTGGTCCGCGTCGACCCGGCGGACGCGGCCGAACTGATCGGCCCCGGCGTCGCGCCGATGGTGATGGGCGGGCGGCAGATGGAGAACTGGCTGCGGGTGGACGCCGCGCGGCTCACCGACGACGCGGTGCTGCGGGAGTGGATCGATCGGGGTGTGGCCTACGCGCGGTCGCTGCCGCCGAAGAAGCCGAAGAAGCGGTCTTGAAACCCGAAGCGGCGGACCCGATCCCGGGCCCGCCGCATGGTGTCGACTCCGCGCTTATTCAGCGCGCCGGTGGCCGCACCGGCAGGTCCCAGGCGCGGGAGAACCGCCGCTTGTCCGCGGCCTTCGGCTCCTTGCTCCGATACACCACGTAGGGCCGGACCAGGTAGCCGACGGGCGCGCTGAACATGTGCACCAGCCGCGTGTAGGGCCAGATACCGATGAGCGCCAACACGATCAGGCCGTGCAGCTGGAACGTCCACGGTGTGCCGACCATCAGCTCCGGATGCGGATGCACCGAGAACAGGCTGCGGAACCACGGCGACACCGTCTCGCGGTAGTTGTAGGTGCCCCACAGCAGGTTGCTGCCCACCGTGTTGAGCAGGCCGGTGACCAGCGCGCCCAGCAGCAGGCCGTACATGACCTTGTCGTCGGTGGTGGTGGCCTGCCGCACCGCGGTCACGGTGGTGCGCCGGTACAGCAGGATCGCCACACCCACGATCACCGCCAGCCCGGCCACCGAACCGGCGGAGATCGCGACCCAGTGGTACATCTGCTCGGAGATGCCGACCGCGTCGGTCCACGACTGCGGGATCAGGATGCCCATCACGTGCCCGCCGATCACCCCGAGCATGCCGAAGTGGAACAGCGGGCTGCCCAGCCGCAGCAGCCGGGACTCGTAGATCTGCGAAGACCTTGTGGTCCAGCCGAATTGATCGGTGCGATACCGCCACAGGTGGCCGAGCACGAACGAGGTGAAGGCGATATAGGGCAGGGTGGTCCACACGGTGGAACTCATCGGCGGGCCTCCGCTCCGGTAGACGACAAGGGGTCCATGGCGAACGGCTCGAGGCCGACCTCTTCCTCGGGCGGACCCTGGGCGGCCAGTTCGGCGATCCGGCGGCGGTCCGGCGTGGTCAGCGGCGGCAGCGTTCCGGCCACCGCGGCCAGGATGTCGGCGTAGGGAGAACCGCTGTCGGACAACGACAGTCGCAGCAGTTCGATGACCGGTAGATGCTCACCGAGCAGCCGTTCACCGCCGACCGGGTCGACGGTGGCCGCGAATTCCAGCACCACACCGAGATGGTCGGGCAGTTCGTGGTCGCCGAGTTCGACCCCGGCCTGCCGATAGGCCTGCTTGAACCGCAGTAGCGCCATGCCGCGCTTGCGGGTGTCGCCGTAGGCGTAATAGGTCAGGTGCAGGCTGGCCCGGCGGCGCATGTCGAAGGTCTCGACGTAGTGCTGGGTAAGTTCCAGTGCGGGAGTGACGACGAGGTGGGCGAGGAAGCGCTTCAACGGAATTCGCACCTCGGACGGCAGTTCCGACGCTGCCGCCCCGAGTTGCCCGGCCAGTTCCAGGTTCTCGGTGCCGGGATAGTCCAGCAGCAGGGCGGCGATCCGCCACACCAGGCGCCGGTCACGCTCGCTCATGATGACGACCGGCTCGGGGCGGCGCCGCAGCTTCAGCAGGTTCATGTGGTCGCCCCGGATTCAACGCTGCCGGTATCTGTTTCGGCGTCCCGGCCGTGGATTCGCATCCCCGGGTAGTCGAGCCACAGCGCCGCCCGACGCCAGGTGTGGTGGTGTTCGTGGGGTGTGACCGGCGGGGCGGGGCGCCGGCGGCGGAGCAGCTGCGGCAGGTTCATCGGCCCGCTCCCGTCGGCTCGGGCTGCGAGCCGGTGCTCGCGGTCGCCTGTTCGCCGGTGTCCGCGGGCATCAGGCCCGCGGTCGACTTGCCGTCCCAGTTCAGCAGATTGATCCGGGTCGACTTGTTCTCCGGTGTGGCACTGTTGGTGTCGGACAGCTCGAACTTCTCGTTCACGATGTCGAACGCCGTCATGCCGGGCCCGCCGTCGTTATCCAGGCTGCACCCGGTTGCGAGCGAATCCAGTTCGTGCGCACGGGAAGTCGCGTTGGTAGGGATAACGTAGCGGTGCTCGTACTTGGCGATCGCGAGCAGCCGGTACATGGCCTCGATCTCCTCCGGCGCCAGGCCGACCGACCCCGGGATCGACAGATCCGGCTCCTGGCCCAGGTTCACCGAGCGCATGAACGAGCGCATGCCCGCCAGCCGGTTCAGCACCGCGCGTACCGGGGCGACCTCACCGGCGGTGAACAGTTCGGCCAGGTACTCGACCGGGATGCGCAGCGCGTCGATGGCGCCGAACAGGTTCGACGCGTCCTCGCCGTCGTGCCCGGTCCGGGTGAGGGTGTCGACCACCGGCGACAGCGGCGGCACGTACCAGACCATGGGCATGGTCCGGTATTCCGGGTGCAGCGGCAACGCGATCTTGTAGTCCACGATCAGCTGGTAGACCGGCGAATCCTGTGCCGCGGTAATCCAATCCGGGGAGATCCCGGCCCGCTCGGCGGCCGCGATCACGCGCGGGTCGTGCGGGTTGAGGAAGACCTTCAGCTGCGCTTCGTACAGGTCCTCGTCGTTCTCGACCGAGGCCGCCGCCAGCACCGCGTCGGCGTCGTAGAGCATGACGCCGATGTAGCGCAGCCGCCCGACGCAGGTCTCCGAGCAGACGGTCGGGATCCCGACCTCCACGCGCGGGTAGCAGAACGTACATTTCTCCGCTTTGCCCGTCTTGTGGTTGAAGTAGATCTTCTTGTACGGGCAGCTGGTGATGCACTGCCGCCAGCCGCGGCACTTGTCCTGATCCACCAGCACGATGCCGTCCTCGGAGCGCTTGTAGATCGCGCCCGAGGGACAGGAGGCGGCGCACGACGGGTTGAGGCAGTGCTCGCAGATGCGCGGCAGGTAGAACATGAAGGTCTGCTCGAATTCGAGCTTCACCTGCTCGGACAGCTTGGCCAGCAACGGGTCCCGGCCGACCTGCTCGGGACCCGAACCGAGGTCGTCGTCCCAGTTGGCACCCCAGGTGACCTTCGTGTCCTCGCCGGTGATCAGCGACTTCGGCTTCGCCACCGGCGTGGTGTCCATGGCCGGGGCACTGAGCAGGTTGTCGTAGTCGTAGCTCCACGGGTCGTAGTAGTCCGAGACCGTGGGCAGCACCGGATTCGCGAAGATGTTGAGCAGCCGCTTGATTCGCGAACCCGACTTGAGGGTCAGCCGGCCCTTGCGGTCACGGACCCAGCCGCCCTTCCACTTCTCCTGGTCCTGATACTGCCGCGGATAGCCCTGTCCGGGACGGGTTTCCACATTGTTGAACCAGACGTATTCGGTGCCACCACGATTGGTCCACGCCTGCTTGCAGGTGACACTGCAGGTGTGGCAGCCGATGCACTTGTCCAGGTTCATCACCATTGCAAGCTGAGCCATTACGCGCATAGTCAGTACTCGACTTCCTGTGAGCGCTTACGGATCGTCGTGACTTCGTCGCGCTGGTTTCCGGTGGGGCCGTGGTAGTTCATGGCGAAGGACTGCTGGGCGTAGCCACCGATCAGGTGCGAGGGCTTGATCATGATCCGGGTCAGCGCGTTGTGGATACCGCCGCGCTTGCCCTTGCCCGCGGTCATCTCCGGCGTGCCCTCGATGCGCGGCACGGCGACCGCGCGATCCTGGGCGTGGTACATGAACACCGTGCCCTCGGGCATGCGGTGACTGACGATCGCGCGGGCCACGACCACACCGTTGCGGTTGACCGCCTCGATCCAATCGTTGTCCGCCACACCGATTTTCGCCGCGTCGACATCCGACATCCAGATCGCCTGCCCGCCGCGCGAGAGCGTCAGCATGTGCAGGTTGTCCTGGTAGGCGGAGTGGATCGACCACTTCGAGTGCGGGGTCAGATAGCGCACGGTGACGCCGCGCTCGGTGACGCTGCCGATGCCCGGTTCGGCGAACAGCGCCTGCATGTCCAGTGGTGGCCGGTAGATCGGCAGTTGCTCACCGAGTTCGATCATCCAGTCGTGGTCGAGGTAGAAGTGCTGCCGGCCGGTCAGCGTGTGCCACGGCTTGAGCCGTTCGACATTGATGGTGAACGGGGAGTAGCGGCGGCCGCCGGTCTCCGACCCCGACCATTCCGGCGAGGTGATCACCGGGACGGGCCGAGCTTGAGTGTCCGCGAACGTGATTCGCTTGCCCTCATGTTCGGCGGCCAGGTCCGCGAGCTGCGTGCCGGTACGCCGTTCCATGGCGTGGAAGCCCTCCACCGCGAGCCGGCCGTTGGTGGTACCGGACAGCGCCAGGATGGTCTCGGCGGCGTGGGTGTCCTTGGCCAGCGACGGACGGCCCACTGCCGCACCCGAACTCACCGTCCCGTTGACGCCGCGCAGGTACTCGACCTCCTCGTCGGGCAGCGTGGTCACGCCCTTGGTGGTGACACCCAGGGTCTCGACCAGCGGGCCGAGCGCGGCCATCTTGTCCGCGACCGCTGGGTAGTCGCGTTCCACCACAACCAGTTTCGGCATGGTCTTGCCCGGGACCGGTTCGCACTCCCCGGCCTTCCAGTCCAGTACCCGGCCACCGGCCTGGGCCAGCGCGTCGGCCGAATCATGTTGCAGCGGCACGGCGACCAGGTCCTTGCGCACGCCGAGATGCTTCTCGGCCAGCCAGGAGAACCCGCGGGCGATCCGGTGGAACGCCTCGAAGTCGGTCTTGGTCTCCCACGGCGGGGAGATGGCGGGAGAGAAGGCGTGCACGAACGGGTGCATGTCGGTGGAGGACAGGTCGTGCTTCTCGTACCAGGTGGCCGCGGGCAGCACGATGTCGGAGAACAACGTGGTCGAGGTCATCCGGAAGTCCAGCGACAGCAGCAGATCCAGCTTGCCGGTGGCCGCGGTGTCCCGCCACTCCAGTTCCTGCGGGCGCACCCCGGTGGCCTCGCCGGTCTGCAGGTTGGAGTCCGCGCCCAGCAGATGCCTGTGGAAGTACTCGTTGCCCTTGCCCGACGAGCCCAGGATGTTGGCCCGCCACACGGTCAGCACGCGCGGGAAGTTCTCCGGTGCGTCGGGATCCTCGCAGGCGAAGCGCAGGTCGCCGGACTTCAGCCCGTCGACCACGTAGTCGGCGGGCGCCTTGCCCGCCGCCTCGGCCTCGTCGACCAGGTCGAGCGGATTGCGGTTCAGGGTCGGGTAACTCGGCATCCAGCCCAGCCGCGTGGCGAGGGCGATGTTGTCGGCGGCGGTGCGGCCCGCGAACTTCCCGGAAGCCAGTGGAGAGGCGAAGGATTCGGAGGTGAACGGGTCGTAGCGCCACTGGTCGTTGGTCAGATACCAGAACACGGTGCCCTGCATCTGGCGCGCCGGGCGCTGCCAGTCGGAACCGAAAGCCAGTGTGGCCCAGCCGGTCACCGGGCGGCACTTCTCCTGGCCGACGTAGTGGGCCCAGCCGCCGCCGTTGACGCCCTGGCAGCCGGTGAGCAGGGTGAGGGTGAAGAAGGAGCGGTAGATCTGGTCGGAATGGAACCAGTGGTTGGTGCCGGCCCCCATCAGGATCATCGAACGGCCCTGGGACTGTTCGGCATTCGCGGCGAACTCGCGGGCGATCCGCAGCGCCTGGGCGGCCGGGACGCCGGTGATCGACTCCTGCCAGGCGGGGGTGTACGGGTTCTCGGTGTCGTCGTAGCCGGCCGGCCACGCGCCGGGCAGCCCGTCGCGGCCCACACCGTACTGGGCCAGCAGCAGGTCGAAGACCGTGGTGACCCGTTTGCCGGCGATCACGGTGGTGGGTACGCCGCGCTCGAGGGTGCCCTGCCCGTCGGCCCGGTCGAACCGCGGGAACTGTACGGCCACAGCATCGTCGGTGCGGCCGTACAGGGTCAGGGTGGGATCGACGTCGCCCAGATCCAGGTTCCACTTGCCCTTGCCGGCCTCGGTGAAGCGATGACCCAGGGAACCATTGGGCACCACCGGATTACCGTCACCGTCGAGCAGCACGGTCTGGAACTCGACCCCCTCGCCGGTGTGGCCGAGGTCCGCGGCGGTCACGAATTTGCCCGGCCGCCAGCCGTGCTCGGACTCCTCGAGAGTGATCAGGTAGGGCAGATCGGTGTAGCGCTTGATGTAGTCGTCGAAGTACGGGGTGGTGCGCTCGACGAAGAACTCGCGCAACACCACGTGGCCCATGGCCATCGCCAGCGCGGCATCGGTGCCCGGGCGGGCCGGCACCCATTCGTCGGCGAACTTGGTGTTGTCGGCGTAGTCGGGGGAGACCACGACGACCTTCTGGCCCCGATAGCGGGCCTCGGTCATGTAGTGGGCGTCCGGAGTTCGGGTCACCGGGACGTTGGAACCCCACATGATCAGGTAGGACGCGTCGAACCAGTCGGCCGACTCCGGCACGTCGGTCTGGTCGCCGAACACCTGCGGGGACGCGACCGGCAGGTCGGCGTACCAGTCGTAGAACGACAGCATCGCGCCGCCGATCAGCGAGATGAACCGGGCGCCGGTCGCGTGCGACACCATCGACATGGCGGGAATGGGGGAGAAGCCCGCGACCCGATCCGGGCCGTACTGCTTGATCGTGTAAACGTGTGCGGCGGCTGCCATTTCGGCGGCCTCCCACCACTCGGCGCGGACGAAGCCGCCCTTGCCGCGGGCGGACTTGTAGGCGGCGGCCCGGTCCGTGTCCTCGACGATCGACGCCCAGGCCAGGACCGGGTCCTTGTGCTGGGCCTTGGCGGCGCGGTACATCTCCAGCAGCACGCCGCGTACGTACGGATACCGAACGCGCGCAGGCGAATACGTGTACCAGGAGAACGACGCGCCGCGGGGGCAGCCGCGCGGTTCGTACTCGGGCTTGTCGGCGCCGACGGAGGGGTAGTCGGTCTGCTGCGACTCCCAGGTGATCACGCCGTCGGAGACGTAGATCTTCCACGAACACGAGCCGGTGCAGTTCACGCCGTGGGTGGACCGCACGACCTTGTCGTGCGACCAGCGGTCGCGATAGAACTCGTCCGCGTCGCGGCCGCCCACCTGGTGGACGGTGCGCAGGTCGGTGGAAACCTCACCGCGGTTGAAGTGCCGGCCCAGCCGCAACAGCGCGTCAGCCGAAGTGTTAGCCACAACGCCCCCAAGAGTCGATCGAGCCGGATATCGAATTCGACTGTAAGGAGCCTCGAGGCCCCCGCAAAACGGACGGCGCTCACCTCACTCGGGGGCAAAATATGCTGTGAGGTGGCGGAAACTTCACGGTCACTGGCCGGTCTGTTCCGGCATTACCCCATGTGATGCCGACCTGCGGTGATCTGATCGGAATGGCGCGAGCGTACCGCAGACCGGGGCATTTGCGGGTATCCGGTGAACCTTTGGAAACGGCTGCTTCTCGGCGGATTTACATTTGTTAACACGTCCCCCTGGTCGAAAACCGCGCGCCGCCGCATGGCTGAAACGCGCGGGAACGGCAGTGTTCCGGCGGTGTCCGGAGCGGCTCCCGGCCGGTTTGCCGACGGATAGCCGCTCCGCCCGTTCAGCTCACGACACGCTGCAAGAACTCCAACGCGACACGCTCGAACGCCTCCTTGGCCTCGACCATGACCCAGTGCCCGCACTTGGGAAAGATGTGCACCTCCGCGTTCGGGATCGTGCGCATCGGCAGCAGCAGCATGTCCGGCGGGCTCTGGCGGTCGTCGAGCCCCCAGGTGAGCAGGGTCGGGCAGCCGATCTTGTGCAGCATCGACCAGTACGGCGGGAATTTGCCCTGCGCCTGCATCTTCTGCTGGGCGGCGAACGCCTTCGACCCGTACATGGCCGCCAGCGAGGCGTGCGACGCCGGATCGGTCGCGGCCGCCCAGCGGTCCTCGATCAGCTCCTCGGTCACCAGGGCGCGATCGTAGACCATGCAGTTCAGCCAGCGGACCAGCTTGTCCTTGGCCGGGTCGTCGGCGAACTCCTGCGGCAGCCGGGTGCCCTCACTCGGATCGGCGGCGAAGATGTTCGGACCGATCCCGCCGATCCCGATCAGTGCCCGCACCCGATGTGGTTCGCGCACAGCGAGATTGGCGCCGACGACCCCACCCATCGAGTTCCCGAGCAGGGCCGCCGACTCGATTCCCAAGGCGTCCATGAACTTCAGGACCGACGCGCCGGCCGAGACCACCGGATGCGTACCCGCCACCGGGTCACTGACGCCGAAGCCCGGGAACTCGAGGATGTAGCAGTGGTAATGCTCGGCGAACCGGGCGAGGTTGCCGCGAAAGTTCTTCCACCCGCTCACGCCGATCCCCGAGCCGTGCAACAGGATCAGCGGTTCGCCCGCCCCCGCCTCGTAGTAGTAGAGCGCACCGTCCTCGGTGTCGAGGCGCCTGCGTGTGTTCTCCTGCGTGAGATCCATGCACACTACACTAGAACAAGTTCTAGAAATGGGGCAGGATCAGAACAGGGTGAACGGTTCGGTCCCGGCCGGCTCCGGCAGCGGATCCAACTCCGGAACCTCGGCCCGGACCGCCTCGTGGAAGCGACGTGCCAGGTCCAGCGAGGACGCGTTGTCCGGGGTGTGCAGGAACACCGTCGGGCTGCGGCCCTCCCGCAACCACTCCACCACCGTCGCGATCCACGGCTGCCAGCCGGCGATCGTCGGCTCCGGCGCGTCCCGGCCGTGATAGCGGACCACCGGATGGTCGGTGAGCGCCGTGACCAGGCGGGGGACCCGCGGCTTCTTCGCCGACGCCTCCCGTTCGGCGGCACTGCCCGGCGCGGCTTCGAACAGAACGGTGGTATCGAAGGTGAGCCACTCCGCGCCCGCGCTGTCCAGCGTCGCGACGAGAGCCGCTGCGGCACGCGGGTTTTCGAAGAACGCCGGATGCCGGACCTCGACCGCCTTCGGGTAGTCGCGGGGCAGGCGGCGCAAAAAACTGCCCAGCACCGCCAGCTCCGACGGGCCGAACGAGGGCGGTAACTGCACCCACAGCGGGTGAACGCGACTGCCCAACGGCTCGACGGCGGCCAGGAATTCGCGCATCTCGGTCTCGACCCCCGTCAGCCGCTTGTCGTGCGTGACCGTGCGATGGATCTTCACCGCGAACCGGAAATCCTCGGGCGTCTGCGCCGCCCACGCCGCCGTCGTCTTCACCGACGGCACCGCGTAGAACGTGGTGTTGCCCTCGACGGCCGTGCACCGCTGCGCATACGCCCGCAGCTTCTCCCGCCCCGGCTGCCAGTCCTGCCAAGCCGGGTGGGTGAACATCGCACAACCGACAGCCAACCGCACCGAGCGACCGTATCGCGTAGGCGTTGCCCCGCGGTACCCGGACGTGGTGTCGGACCGGCGCCCTGATCGGCACTCCCACACCCGGTCGTCGAGGTGTGTGGATGCGGGCGGGCCGCTCGAAACACACAGGCAGCGGGTGTTACGACGGTGTGCAGTCCGGGGCGGCGGCGTCCTGCGACAGTGGGCTGCCTACCGGCAAGACGTAGAGCACGTCGAGGATCTGGGGGTCGGGGGTCGAGTTGATCTCGATGTGGACGTGGTCGGGGCCGCTGGGTTCGACGATGGCGTCGCCGGGGCCGCCGGTCAGGTCGCGGGTGCAGGTGTGGTCGAAGTGGTTCATGGTGCCGGCGCGGACGATTCCGTAGAGGGTGCCGTCGTGGTAGTGCCAGCCGGTGGAACCGCCCGGGGCGATGGTGATTTCGCGCAGGACGTAGTGGGTGTCGCCGATCGTGGTGTCCGCCAGGACGATTGCGGTCACGCCGGTGGACGGGGTGGCGCTCGCGGGCTGCACGGCCAGCGCCGGGACCAGGGCGAGGAGGGTGCCGGCGGCGGCGAGAACCGTGGCGCGGGTGGAGCGGAACGACATGCGGACCTGCTTTCGAATGCGGGGAACCGGATCGAGCCGGTGTGCGTCCAAACATGATGCAGCCGTTGCGCTGCCGTGCCGCGGTTACAGACGTGCGACACGACGATGGCATTGCACGCGTAGTATTCGTGACCTGGGGCGATGCCGCAGTGCCGGAGGAGGGGAATCATGCTGTTCGACCCGGAGTATGTGCTCGGATTCGCGGACCGGATCGAGCCCGCCGCCGACGCCACCGCCGCCCACGCGCAGGCCGTCACGGCCATCGGATTCGAGGCCGGGCATGCGGGACAGGCGTATTCGGAGCAGGGGGCGAAGCTCGCCGACGGTCTCGACGGGATCGTCACCATGCTGCGGGACTGGTCGGCGACCTCGAGCGCCACAGCCGCCGCGCTGCGCACCGCGGTCACGGCGATGACCGGCGTGGACGACCGGTTCCGCGGCCGGCTCGACGGCCTGAATTCCGGTCAGTGACCGCGATCGGGGGGCGGCATGAGTGAGTACAGCGACGAAGTGGCCGCCCCCACGGTCGAACTGCGGCGGTTCCTGCGGGACGACGGCCGCAACGTCTTCGACCGCACGTTCTGGAACGACGCACCGAATCTCGGTGGTACCACGGCGAAAGCGCTGCTCGCCGGCGCCGAACCGGGCCTGGAATGGTTTCGGCTCGCCCTGATCCGCTACCACCGGGTGTGGGACGTGCTGCGTTCGGAACTGCCCGGATTCGACTGCATCGACGTGCCGGCGACATTCATCGGCGGCGTGCCGGTGGTCGGCCTGCGGCTCTCGACCGAGGACCCGGCCGCGGCGTACCGAACGCTGAGCGAGCTCTACCACCAGCAGGACGGGGTGGACACCGCGAAACTTGCCGAGGTGGCCACCACCCTGGCCGGCGTCGCGGCCGGCACCGAAACCCGTTCCGCGCCTGCCGATATCACCGCCGATCTCGGCGACATCAAGAACGCGGTACCCGAGGCGTGGACCGGCGACGCGGGCGAATCGGCCCTGGACCACCTGGCCGGTTTCCACGCGCACGCCGATACACAGACCCAGTACCTGCAGGCCGTCGCCGCCGCCATGGACTCCCTACCCGAGACGCTGCTCGGTATCGTCCGGGAGAAGGCCCGGTTCGTCGGCGGCTTCGACAGCCCGCAGTGCCCGGTCGCCGCACACGCCATGCGGCTCACCGGAACCGCGAACGACCCGGTGAGCGTGATCATCACCGTCGCCACCGGCAAGTCCACCAGCTCCGACCTGGCGGCCGCCGACACCCAGTTGCGCCCCGACATCTTCGACGACCAGCACGTGTCCGCCGCCTGCCGCGAATGGCTGTCCGGCCAGTTCGGCCCGGCCGTCCGCGAGGCCGTCAAGTCCTTCGTCTACCAGTGCCGCCTCGCCGACCACTACATCAAGGCCGCCTACCAGCCGGTCATGGACCTACTGGACGACAAGGACGACCGGAAGTTTCCCCAGCCCCCGGAACAATCGGCACCGACCGCCCCGGGTGACCCGTCCACCGCGGCCCCCACCGAACCGGCACCGACCACCGCCGCACCCTCGGCCACCACAACCGCACCCGCGACGAACACCATGTCGCAGTCGAATCCGCTGCAATCGATCGCCTCCACCCTGGGACAAGCGGATCAGTCCCTGGCCGCGCTGGGCGGCACAGTGCAGCAGGACCTGCTGGGACTCAGCGGCGGAACCACCACCCAGACGACTAACGGCACCAAGACAACTGGCAACACCACAACCGGTAAATCGACGCTGGGCCTTCAGCCGACCGGGAACACGGCCGGCAGCCAGACAATCGGCAGCACAACGTCGGGTAGCCAGCCGACCGGCGGCATGGTGACCGGCGGCGCGGTGCTGTCGTCCGCGGTGATCTCGGCCCTGCTCGCTGCGATCGAATCGCCACTGTCGATCGAATCACCGCTGTCGATCACCGGCGGCGATCACCCATCGGCCACCCTGACCATCGGCGGCGAGAAGTTCTCTCTCGCACCGGGTGCCGACGGTTCCTTGCTGGCGACCGTCACAGCCGCCGACGGCAAGTCCCACGAATACCAGCTGTCACTGCACAACGGCATCCCCGTCGTCACCGAAGTCGTTGCGCCACAGGATATTCCTGGCACCGCCGCGCTGCGCACCGACACACCCGACACCGCAACCGATCCGTCGGCAACCGCCCCCGACAACGCCACAACTCAATCGCCATCTCTGACGACACCCGAACCGGGAGAACCTGTTACGGGCCCCATCGACGATCCGTCCGCTCCTGGTTCGTCTCCTGTCACGCCGGGTGATCGTCCGTCGCTTACTGATTCGTCTCCCGTCACGCCGGGTGATCGTCCGTCGCTTACTGATTCGTCTCCTGTCACGCCGGGTGATGGTCCGTCGCTTACTGATTCGTCTCCTGTCACGCCGGGTGAAGGTCCGTCCGCTTCTGGTCCGTCGCCTGCCGCGCCGAGCGACGGTCCGTCCGTTACCGACTCGTCCCCTGCAACGCCAGGCGACGGCACGTCCGGCGCTGCTCCGTCGACGGGGTCGCCTGGTGCCGAGCCGCCGGGTACGGTTACCGGCACCGCGCGACCAGACACCCCGCCGCCCGGCAATGACCCCGGTGCACCCATCGGACCGCCGGAAAGTCCTCCGGCCCATCATGATCCCGCGACATCCGCGCCCCCGCAGCCGACCGGTGCGACCCCTGACCCCGGTGCGGTCCTGGCCCTCGCCGGCCCGATCGACAGCGCCGAACCCGCTCTGCCGCACCAGCCCACCGCCACCCCCTCGCAGCCGACGGCCGCCGCGCCACAGCCGACGGCCGCCGCGCCACAGCCGACGGCCGCCGCGCCGCAGCCGAACTCCTCCACTCAGTCACCGCGTGGCCCCGCCCTCGACAAGGGCGGCACGTAGTGGACTACCGAGCCGAAATGGCCCGCATCCTGGCCGATTACACCGCGGCGTCCCGCGGCGTACTGGAACACCTGACCGAGATCGACGCGAAAACCACCCGCGCCGGCGGCTCGGTATTCGACCGACCGCACACCGAGCCGGAGCTCGATCGGCCCGAAACTCCACCGGAGCGTGCGGCGCGGGAGGCTCGTGCGGAACGCGACCGGCAGGCCCGAACAGCCACGCATCCGAGGCGGTACCCGGCGCACGGCCGCGAAGAGGTCGTCTACCCATCGGACTGGACCGACGTCGATCGCGCCCGAGACGAGGATGACGGCCCGCCGCCCTCCTGGGTGAGTTAGCGACCGAGAACGGCCGGGTCCCACCGGAACTTCCATCGAAAAACTGCAATACGTTCTAGTGTTGGCCTTCACTCGTCAGACGGAGGCACACCATGACCGACTCTTCTCCCTCCTTCACCGATCGGCGCGTCATCGTCACCGGCGCTTCCGGTGGCGTCGGCGGCACACTCGTGCGGCTGTTCCGCGACGCCGGCGCACAGGTGATCGGGACCGATGTCGTGCCGGGGGAGGGCGTTGTGGCGTGCGATCTGCGCGACGAGAACGCCATCACGGACTTCGCCGGGCAGGCGGTCGCCGATCTCGGTGGCCTCGACATTCTGTGCAACGTGGCCGGCGTCCAGCATTTCGCCCGGCTGGGCGATATCACGGCAGCCGAACTCCGCCTGCATACCGATGTCAATCTGGTGGCGCCGATGCTGCTCACGCAGGCGGTCGCGCCGGCGCTGGTCGCGTCGGCTGCCGCCGGGCGCGGTGGGAACGTCGTGACGATCGCGTCGATCTCGGCGACGTTCGCGCAGCCGTACAACTCCGTCTACTGCGCGAGTAAGGCCGGGGTGCTGCTCGGTATGCGGTCGCTGGCCATCGAACTGGCCCAGCAGCGCGTGCGCGTCAACTGTGTCTCGCCCGGGGGAATCGAAACCCCGATGCCGCACAACGCCGCTCGGGCACTGCCCGCCGACATCGACTGGAGCCTGCTCATGAAATCGACGAGCGCATTCCCCGGCTTCATGCCGCCGGCCGACGTCTGCGACGCGGTGCTGTTCCTCGCCTCCGACGCCGCGAAGTCCATCACCGGTACCAACCTCGTCGTCGACCGCGGCGTCGTGTTCTGACGGTCGGGTTGTTGACCTCGAGGTCCACAACTCGTTAGTCTCGAATCGTGGGCAGGCCCAGGAACTTCGATCCGGACTCGGTCGTGGACCGCGCGCTGGAGGTGTTCTGGACGCACGGCTACGCCGGTACCTCGCCGGCGCGGCTGGCGGCGGCCACCGGGGTCGGCAAGGGCAGTCTGTATCACCAGTACGGCAGCAAGCGGAAACTGTTCGAGCTGGTGCTCGCGCGGTACGACGAGATCGGGCGGGAGCGGGTACAGCACTGCCTGGCCGCGCCGGGCGACGCGCGGGAAGTGATCCGGGAGTTCCTGTACGCGCTGGCGGATTCCGATTTGGCGCAGCCGATTCGGCGCGGGTGCCTGGTGGTGAACGTGTCGGTCGAGCTGGCGCCGCACGACCCGGAGATCGCCGCGGCCGCGCACCGGATGCAGGGGCACACCGTCGCGGCCCTGCAGCAGCGGATCGAGCAGGGGCAGCGCGCCGGTGAGATCCGGGCCGACCTCGACGCGGCGGACCACGCCAAGTTCCTCATGAATACCGTTGCGGGCCTGCGCATCACCGCCAAGACCTACGACGCCGAATCACTGCATCGGATCGCCGACATCGCAGTAGCCACCCTCTGACCTTCGGGCCGCCGCCCCGGCGGCCTTCTCGTACCCTCATTGTTGACCTTCAGGTCAAGAAAGGTAGCTCATGGACCTCGGACTCACCGGGAAGACCGCCCTCGTCACCGGAGCCGGCCGCGGCATCGGCCTGGCCGTCGCGCAGGCACTCACCGCGGAGGGCGTGCGCGTCGTCGGCGCCGCGCGGACCGTCACTCCCGAGCTGGAAAAAGCCAGCGTCGCAAGTGTTTCCGTCGACCTGTCGACCGCCGCGGGCGCGACCGGCGTGGTGAGCTCGGCACTGGAAGAGCTGGGTGCCATCGACATCCTGATCAACAACGTCGGCGCGGGCGACGTCGACAAGATGGTGCTCGGTGGTTTCCTCGACATCCCCGACGAACAGTGGGCAACCCTGTTCGACCTCAACCTGTTCAGCGCGGTCCGCACCACCCGCGCCGCCCTGCCCAGCCTGCTGGAACGGCGCGGCTCGATCGTCAACATCTCCTCGATCAACGCCCACGTCCCGGCCACCGGCCCAGTCGGCTACAGCGAGGCCAAGGCCGCGCTGAAAACCTTCTCCAAGCGCCTCAGCGAGGAATTCGGCCCGTCCGGCCTGCGGGTGAACACCGTTTCACCCGGCGTCGTCGGTTCCCCACTGTGGCGCGGGGAGAACAGCTTCGGCGCCAAGGTCGCCGCCGCCAACGGCGCCGCCCACCAGGACTTCCTGGCCGCCATCCCGGAACTGTTCTCGATCGCCACCCGCCGGATCACCGAACCGGAGGAGATCGCCGCCCTGGTCACCTTCCTGGTCTCCGACAAGGCAACCAACATCACCGGCGCGGATTACGTCCTGGACGGGGGAACACTGAAGAACAGCTGACCCGGTGACGGCCGGCCCGCACTGCGCAGCCCGCTCCGCCGTGCGGCTCGGCCGTCCCATCGCCGCGTGGCTGTGCCATCGTGTGCAGGCCGGAGTGTCACCCTGGCAGCGGGATGAATTCGACCTCGGCGCCGTCGGTGAGTCCCGGCGGGACGATCACCAGTCCGTCCCGATTCAGAAGTGCCGCAAGGTGTGCCGTGCGGACCTGTGGATCGCCGACCCATCCGTCGTCCACCGCGTGCACCGGGACGATCCGCGGCACCTGCTCGCTGACCGTCCCGGCGTTGCGGAGTGCGACGGTCCGGCGCCGGGTGGGCAGTCGCGCGGTCAGGCCGTCGACCAGCGCGGGGCCCAGGGCCAGGAGTGTCGCGACCGCCGCGTACGGATTTCCGGGCAGCCCGAGAACAGCTGTGCCGCTGCGTGTTTCGGCGATGATCGTGGAACCGCCGGGCCGCATCCGCAAGCGCTGGACCAGCAGCCGGGCTCCGGTACGGTCCAGGGCGTCACGGAGCTGATCGGCCGCACCACCACCCGTCGCGCCCACGATCACGATCAGATCGCAATCGGCTGCCGCGGACAGTAATTCGTCGAACGCGCCCGCGGTGTCGCGCAGATGCACGCGCTCCACCGCGGAGATCCCCAGCGCCGCGGCCAGAATCGGCAGCACCGGCCCGATCGAGTCCCGGGTCTGGCCCGGATGCAGCGGGCCCTCGCCGCGAATCTCGTCGCCGGTCATGACGATTCGGGCCCGGATCGGTCCACGCACGCGCACCGAACCCACCTCGGCGGCCGCGGCGACCGAGACCACGGCGGCGGTCACCGGCGTGCCCGCCGGTGCGATCTCGTCGCCCGGCAGCCAGTCCTCGCCGCGCCGGCGCACGTCCTCCCGCTCGGGAGTATCCGGAAGCTGGTGCAGCAGTTCATCTTCGATGCGGGAGAACTCGTCGCGCAGCACCCGCTCGGTGCCTTCGGGCACATGCGCGCCGGTCGCGATCCGGACCGCCTCGCCGGGCAGCAGCCCGATCGGGCGCTCGCCGCCCGCGAAGCCCACATCACGCCGCAGCCGCCACGGCGACGGACCCGACACCGCGTATCCGTCCATCGCCGAGACGTCGAAGCGGGGCAGCGCCTCCGCCGCGACCAGCGGCTCCGCGAGCACCCCGCCGAGCGCCGAGCGAACATTCGTTTCCCGATCCGGAACCGGAGTCAGGGTGCGGCGCACCAGGTTCCGGGCCTCGTCCAGCTCGACCGGTGCGGCCTGTGCGCGCGCCCGGCGCACCTCGTCGGGAGTGTCGCAGTCGGTGACACCGCCCACCGGAACCATCAGGGTGTCCGCCGGAACCAGCGCCTTCATCGGCTGATTGACCAGGGTGTCGAGACTGTCCACCGCGTCCCGCAACGCCGTGGCCCGCCACGCGCCGACCAGATACTGCGGCCGGCCCGCCTCGTCGGCCGCGAACACCGCGTCGACGCCGGACGCGGTCGCCTGCGCCACCAGATCGTCGACCGCGGCGGCGGTCAGGAACGGCAGATCGGCCGCCAGCACCACCACCAGGCCGGCCGGGAAATCGCAGTCGGCCAGCGCGCGCAACCCCGACGCCACCGCCGCCACCGGACCGGCACCCGCCGGGATCTCCTGCACCTGGCGGATAGCGGAATTCAGCTCCGGCCGGCGCGGCCCGACCACGACGGTGCGCGCGCACGAGGCCACCGCCGCGAGCGCCGACTCCAGCATCGACTGCCCGCCGACCACCAGCCCCGGCTTGTCCACTCCACCCATGCGAGTCGCGCGGCCGCCGGCCAGCACGATGGCGTCGACGGTACTCACCCGCGGATCGCCGCCCGATAGATCATGTTCGCCGATCGTAGTGGGTCACCGGACACCGAATCGATGGCGCGCCGTCGCCAGGTCGACGCGGTCACCGCGGATGGGCGCCCCCTCGGCGGCCAACGCCGCGAGCTGGCGTCCGGCCTTGTGCGGTGCCGGTGTCCCGTCGGCACGCAACACCCGATGCCACGGCAGATCCGCCCCGTCGGTCCGCAGGATCCAGCCCACGGTGCGTGGTGTCGACAGTCCCGCTGCTGCCGCGATATCGCCGTAGGTGGCGACTTTGCCCGGCGGGATGGCGGCGACCAGCGCGCGCACGTGCTCGATCTGGTCATCGGTGGTCCGCATCTACAGCGCGCTCCGCACCACGGCCGCCGTCTCGTCGGGCAGCGCCTCGAGCACCATGTGATCGCAGTCGAATTCGCGCAGTGTCAGCTTCGGTCGCGGATCCCGCTGCAACGCCACCCGCAGCGGCGCCGTGACCTGCGACTGATTGCCGTACACCACCGTCGTGGTCAGGTCCGCGGGCGGCAGCAGCACGTCCCGGGCCAGCTCGCCCCAATAGGCGGTGACCGCGGCGGTGTGCATCCGCCAGCCCAGCCGGCCGTCCGAGCGCGGGATCAGGTGCTCGGCCAGCTCACCGGACAGGATCTCGGGGGCCACGTCCTGCCAGGCGGTCGCGATCTTGTCCCGGCGCGCGGCCTCGACATCCGCGTAGCCGGGGTCGGCGATGGTCTGCTCGGCGATCGGCAGCAGCGCCTCCGGCGGCAGCCCGACCGCCGGATCCAGCAACACCAGCCCCGCGACCAGTTCCGGATTGCGGTGCGCCAGATGAATCGCCACCATGCCACCGAAGGAATGACCGACCACCGTGACCGGTCGCCGCGGCTCGATCAGCGCGGCGACATCGTCGGCGACCGTCTCCAGCGTCCACGGCGGCAGGCTCGTGGAACGCCCGTGACCGCGCAGGTCGGGCGCGATCACCCGGCAGTCCGGCAGTCGCTCGGCGAGCAGCCGCCACCGCAGCCCGTGCCCGGTCAAACCGTGCAGCGCCAGGATCGTGGGGCCGCTCTCCGGTCCGAATCGGTGGACGTTCAGCTCACTCACCCGCCCATTGTGCAGTCTCTCCCTGGTCTGGACGAAACAGAAATGGTCCCCCGATGGGGTACCGGTCGGTCGTTCTTCGAACCTGTCGGGGCTGTCTGTTGAAATAGCCGGTGTGATGCGATCCGATAGCTCGATGCGTTTGGTGCGTCGCAGCGAGTCGGTATCCGCGGGGGGTGCGTGGGATGCCGAGGTCGCGGCGCTGTTCGCCGCCGCGGAAGCGGAACCCGGCTGGTTGCCCTGGCATGTGCTGGGCGGTCCCGGAACCGGCAAGACGACCTTGCTGATCGATCTGGCCGCCGCACGGATCGCCGCCGGTGCCGCACCGGAATCGGTGCTGGTCCTCACCCACGCCAAGCCGGCCGCGCTGCGGGTGCGGGCCGCGATCACCGCCCGCCTCAGCGGCCGCGGCGGAGTGCCGGGCGCCAACCGGGAACCGATGGTGCGGACGGTCCACTCCTACGCCTTCGCGATCCTGCGCGATCACGCCGCCGCGGCCGGTAACCCGCCGCCCCGGCTGTTGACCGGTGCCGAACAGGACGTCGTGCTGCGCGAGATGCTGCGCGGCGACCTGGAGGACATCCGCGCCGGCGCCGACGACCTGTGGCCGCGCCGCCTGCGCCCGGCCCTGGAGACCGCCGGCTTCGCCGAACAATTGCGCGACCTCATGCTGCGCGCCACCGAACGCGGTCTCGGCCCCGAGGACCTGATCGAGCTCGGGCAGCGCTACGACCGCGACGAGTGGATCGCCGCCGGCCGTTTCGCCGAACGCTACGAGCAGGCCATGCTGCTGCGCTGGTCGGTGGGCGTGAGCGCACCCGAAGCCAGCGCACCCGCCCTCGACGCGGCCGAACTGATCGGTGCCGCGCTCGAGGTGCTCGCGATCGACCCCGACCTGCTGGACGCCGAGCGCTCCCGCCTCGGCTGCCTGCTCGTCGACGACGCGCAACACCTGGATCCGCTGGCCGCGGAACTGGTGCGCGTCATCGGCTCCGGACCCGCGACGACCGTGATCGCCGGTGACCCGGACCAGTCGGTGTTCTCCTACCGGGGTGCCGATCCGGCCTTCGCGGCCGACGTGGACGCGCGACCGGACCGCCGCCTGGTACTGCGGACCGACTATCGGGGAGCTCGTGCGGTGCACCGCGCTGTGGCTCGAATCAGTTCGCGGCTACCGGGTTTCGCGCCGCACCGGTTCGGGGTCGGGCCGGTCGATGGGGGAATCCGCGCCGAACGTCACAGTGCGTCAGGCGAGCTGGCAGATTCGGATCTGCCGGAATTCGAGCCCGGCGAGTTCCGGGTCCGGGTACTCACCACGCAGGCCAAGGAAGCGGCGCTGATCGCCGACCACCTGCGCCGGGCGCACCTCGCCGACGGCGTGCCCTGGGGTCGGATGGCCGTGATCGTCCGCTCGGTCCCGCTGTCGCTGGCCCCGCTGCGCCGAGCCCTGCTGGCCGCGGGAGTGCCGGTCCGGCAGCCGAAACCGTCCGTACCGCTGGCCCGCCGCAACGGCGCCGCCTGGATGCTGTGCGCCCTGCGTGCCCTGCTCGCCGGCGAACGCGACCGTCCCGAACTGTTCACCGCCGACGATGCCCTCGACCTGCTCGCCGGCCCCCTCGGCGGCGCCGACCAGATCAGCCTGCGCCGACTCCGCCGCGGCATCCGCCGAACCGTGTTGGAACGCGGCGGCGTCAGGTTCGAAGATTCGCCGGCGGCCGAGAACGCGGACGATGCCGTCGATACTGTCGTTTCGGAGACCGCGGACCGGCCCGGCGTGGTCGAGGAGGCCGAGCCGGGCGCGGGCGACAGCGGCGGAGCGACCCTCGCCACCGTGGCCGCGGCCGACACCACCGGAGCGACTCGGGCGTCCGCGGGTGGGAAGGACGACGGATTCCTCGGTGTAGCCGACCCCGACGGGGCGCCGGTGCCCGCGCTGTCGGAGATGGATCTGCCGTCCGCGCAAGTGTTGCGAGATCTGATGGTCGGCACCGGGGACCTCACGCTGCTCGATCGGCTGACCGATGTCGAGGCGGCGCCGTTGCGGCGGGTGCTGGCGGCGCTGGGGCGGGCGCGGAAGGTGCGGGCGCGCGGGGCGGGGCTGGAGGATGTGCTGTGGGGGCTGTGGACGGCGTCGCGGCTGGAGCAGCGGTGGACTCGGCAGGCCGAGCGCGGTGGGGCCGGCGGCATTCAGGCCGATCGTGACCTCGATGCGGCGGTGGGCCTGTTCGACGCGGCGGCCGCGTATGTCGACCGGCTGCCGCGGGCTACCGCCGAGGGTTTCGTGGAATACCTGGAACAGCAGGTGATTCCGCAGGATTCGGCCCCACTGACCGATCCGGGTGACGCGGTGGCGATCGTCAGTGCGCACGCGGCGGCCGGACAGGAGTGGGAGGTCGTCGCGGTTGCCGGTGTGCAGGAAGGGATCTGGCCGAATCTGCGCCCGCGCGGGACCCTGCTGGGCATCGAGGACCTGGTGGATCTGCGTGCGGGCGTGAGTAATCCGGGCGAGCAGCTGAGCCGGTCGGCGCCGATCCTGGCCGAGGAACGCCGACTGCTGCTGGTGGCGTGCAGCCGGGCCCGGCGGTCGCTGCTGGTCACCGCGGTCGAATCCGTCACCGGCGACCGGGATCTGGTGCCGTCGCGGTTCCTGGCCGAACTCGACCCGCAGGCCGGGCCGGGGGAGACCGGCCGGGTGCCGGTGCCCGAGGATCCGGGCCGGGCCCTGGTCATGCAGGCGCTGATCGCCGAATTACGCGGTGTCGCTTGCGATGTCGAGGATGTTCCGGAGCGCCGGGAGCGCGCCGCGACCCAGCTGGCCCGGCTCGCGGCGGCGGGAGTCCCCGGCGCCCACCCGGATCAGTGGTACGGCACCGCGGAACCGAGCTCGCAGCTCCCGCTGTGGGGTGCCGAGCAGGGCCCGGTCGCCTTGTCCCCGTCGACGGTCGAACTGTTGCGCACCTGTCCGCTGCGCTGGGCGCTGGAACGGCACGGCGGCAGCGACGGCGACAACCCGCACGCCGTCAAGGGCAACCTCGTGCACACCCTCGTGCAGGCGCTGGCCGGGCAGGTGACCCTGGACCAGGTGAAACTGGCGCTGGCCCGGGCCTGGCGGTCGGTGGATCCGTCCGCGAGCGAGAACGGCCCGCGCAGTTGGCATTCCCGCAAGGACCTGGAGCGCACGTCCGACATGCTGGACATCTTCGTGGCCTGGCTCGCCAACACCCGGCACGAGCTGACCCTGATGGGTGTGGAGGTGCCGGTCGACCTGGTGCTGCCCGCGCGCGACGCCGACGAGTATCCGGTGCGCTTGCGTGGCCGGGTCGACCGTGTGGAGCGGGATGCGTTGGGCCGCTTCGTGATCGTCGACGTGAAGACGGCCAAGACCCCGATCTCCAAGCCGGCCGCGCAGGATCACGCGCAGCTGGCCACCTATCAGGTCGCGGCCGGCGCAGGCGGGCTCGCCGACCTCGGCTCCGACGCCGCCGGGCCCGGTGGCGCGCGTCTGGTGTACGTGGCCAAGCCCAGCGCCAAAGAGGGCGCCACACAACGCATGCAGTCCCCGCTCGACGAAGAGTCCGAGCGGGACTGGCGTACCACCATCCACGAGGCGGCCGCCGCCACGCGCGGGCCGAGCTACCTCGCGATGCGCAACGACGGCTGCCGGCACTGCTCGGTCTCGGGCTGCTGCCCGGTCCAGGACTCGGGCCGCCAGGTGACCGACGAATGACCGCGCCGACCACCCGGGGCTCCCGGTGAGGGTGTCGCCGTGGCAGCTGGCCGAGGCGCTCGGCCTGCCGCCGCCGACCGACGAGCAGGCCGCGGTGATCGCGGCGCCGCCGGGCCCCACCCTGGTTGTGGCCGGTGCGGGCGCGGGCAAGACCGAGACCATGGCCGCCCGGGTCGTGTGGATGGTGGCCAACGGGCTGGTCGTGCCGGACGCCGTACTCGGGCTCACCTTCACTCGAAAAGCCGCGCAGCAGTTGACGACTCGCATCCGGACCCGCCTGGCCCGGCTGGCGGGCGCGCCGCTGCTGCGCAACCTCGACCCCGACGGCCGGTTGCGTGCCCAGCTGACCGGTTCGGAACCGGAGATCAGCACCTACCACTCGTACGCGGGCCGGCTGCTCGGCGAGCACGGCCTGCTGCTGCCGGTCGAGCCGACCGCCACGCTGCTCACCCAGACCCAGCTGTGGCAGCTCGCGCACCGGGTGGTCACCACCTGGGACGGTGAACTCGAGACCGACCGAACGCCGGTGTCGGTGACCGAGGCGGTGCTGGCCCTGTCGGGTCAGCTCGCCGAACACCTGGTCGCCCCCGACGACCTGCGGCACGCCCACGCCGAACTGGAGCGCCTGGTGTTCACGCTCCCCAAGGGACCGCGCCAGCGCGGCGGCCCGAGCCGGGACCTGCAGGCCATCGTCACCGCCCAGCGGGAACGGGTCGCCCTGCTGCCGCTGGTGGAACGCCTGCACGACGAACTGGCCCGCCGCGGCGCCCTGGATTTCGGCGCCCAGATGTCGCTGGCCGCGCGCCTGGCCGTCGAGCACCCGGAAGTCGGTGCGGCCGAACGCGCCCGCTTCGCCCTCGTGCTCCTCGACGAATACCAGGACACCGGCCACGCGCAGCGCATTCTGCTGTCGGGTCTGTTCGGCGACCCCGGCGGAGCGCTGGGCGCGGCCGAGCCGTCGGATCGGCCGCCGACGGTGCGATCGCAGCCGAGCCACCGGCACGCGGGCGTGCCTGCCCACGGCCAGGCACGCCCGCATCCGACGCCTGAACATGTCGGGCGGGAACAGGATCTGCGTGCCACCAGGGAGCCGTCGGCGCCGTCGACGGACGAGCCAAGCTCGAAATCAGGTCTGGAACCGGTTGGGGCGCAGCACAATCTGAGCACTGCGGGTTCGGTCGAGGGTGGTCGGCGGCAACTCGCGGTGACCGCGGTCGGCGACCCCATGCAGTCCATCTACGGCTGGCGCGGTGCCTCCGCGGCGAACCTGCCTCGGTTCACCACCGACTTCCCGGAATCGAACGGCGAGCCGGCACCGGTGCTGCCGTTGCTGACCAGCTGGCGCAATCCGCCCGAGGCGCTGGATCTGGCGAACCTGGTCGCGGATCCGTTGCGGCGCACCGACAGTGGCGTGACGGTCGACGCCCTGCGGCCGCGGCCCGACGCCACACCGGGCACCGTCGCCCTCGCTCTGCTGGATACCGTTGCCGACGAACGGGATTGGCTGGCCGAGCGGATCGCGGCCGAATGGGAGGCCGCGGCCGACGCCGATCGGAGCCCGCCCACCTCGGCGGTTCTGGTGCGCCGCAACGCCGATGCCGCGCGGCTGGCGGAGGCGTTGCGGGAGCGGGGATTACCGGTCGAGATCGTCGGCCTGGGCGGGCTGCTGGCCACCCCGGAGGTGGCCGATATCGTCGCCACGCTGCGCCTGATCGCCGATCCCGGCGCCGGGAGCGCGGCGATGCGGCTGCTCACCGGCGCGCGCTGGCGACTCGGTGTCACCGACCTGGCCGAACTGGCCCGGCGCGCTCGCGAACTGTCGATAAGCGCCCCCGAACAGTCCCCGGCCATCACCGATCCGGCCGGGCTGGCGCAGGCGCTGCGGGCCGTCGCGCCGGAACCGGCGGAACGGGCCGGGATCGCCGATGCCATCGCCGATCCCGGTGCGCCGGTGCGGTATTCGCCGGTCGGCTTCGAGCGGATCACCGAGCTGGGCCGCGAACTGGCGGCGCTGCGGGAACGCGCGGGCCAGCCGCTGCCGGAGCTGGTGGCCGATGTGGAGCGCACGATCGGGATCGGGATCGAGGCCCAGACCCGCCGCGCCACCGGCAGCGGCGCCGGCCGGGAACACCTCGATGCCTTCGCCGAGGTGGTCGCCGGTTACGCCGGGGACCACCGGGCCACCCTGTCCGGGCTGATCGCGTTCCTGGCCGCCGCCGAGGAGGTGGAGAACGGCCTGGAACCCGGGGAGGTGGAGGTCGCGCACGACCGGGTACAGATCCTGACCGTGCACGCCGCCAAGGGGCTGGAGTGGGAGGTGGTCGCGGTCCCGCACGTGGTGCGCGGCGTCTTCCCGTCCGGCACCGCGGCCGGGACCTGGCTGGGTGCACTGGCCGAGCTGCCGACGTCGCTGCGCGGTGACCGCCGGCGCGCCGACGCGCCGGACGGGGTTCCCGTGCTCGACCTCGCGGATCTGTTCGACCGGGCCGATCTGGAGGCGGCCATCGAGCAGCACCGCGACGCGCTGCGCCTGCGCCGGCTCGACGAGGAACGCCGGCTGTTCTATGTGGCGCTCACCAGAACCGAACGCGCGCTGTTCGTTTCGGCCCATCACTGGGCGGAAACCGGTTCTGTGCCGAAGGGACCCTCGGATTTCCTGCTGGAGCTGCGCCGCGCGGTGGAGGAACCCGAATCAGCTTTGGCCGCTTCGGTTTTCGTCGACCGCTGGGCGGACCCGCCGCCGGACGACGCGGTCAACCCGTTCACCGACAATCCCACGGTTGCCGAATGGCCGCGTGACCCGCTCGGCAAGCGCCGCGCTGCCGTCACCGAAGGTGCTGCGCTGGTGCGAGACGCGCTGGCGCGCCGGCCGTCCGAGGTGATCGAGCCGCAGGCCGGCACGCGCGCCGGCGGGGCGCCGGCGGCACAGTTGACCCTGTTCGACGATCCGGAACCGCTTGCGGCCGAACCGGATCCGGACGATCTGGAGCCGCCGCCCGACCCCGGCGAGCCCGCGGAATCCGATCCTGAGGGCTGGGCGGCGGATGTCGACGCCCTCCTGGCCGAGTACTTCGCCGGCACCGACGGGGTGCGCGAGGTGGAACTGCCCGCCCAGCTGCCGGCCACCGCGCTGGTGGACATGCAGGCCGACCCGGCCGCGCTCGCCGCTCGGCTGCGCCGGCCGCTGCCGTACCCGCCGAGCCCGTTCGCGCGGCGCGGCACCGCGTTTCACGCCTGGTTGCAGAGCTGGTTCGGCGCCGCGCAGCTGCTCGATATCGACGCGCTCGGGGGTGAGGGCGACGACCGGTCCGCCGACGCCGAATTCGTCCGGCTGCAGGAGGCGTTCCTGTCCTCACCGTGGGCCGACCGGCAGCCCGCCGAGGTCGAGGTGGGGTTCGAGACCACGATCGCGGGTGTGCTGCTGCGCGGCCGGATCGACGCGGTGTTCGCCGAGCCGGGCGGCCGCTGGCTGGTGATCGACTGGAAGACCGGTGCCGAACCCGCGTCCGCGCAGGAGTCGGCGGTGGCCATGCAGCTCGCCGTCTACCGCCTGGCCTGGGCCCGGCTGCTCGCCGGGCGCACCGGCCGGCCGGAGCACGAGATCATCGAAAACATCGACGCCGCATTCCATTACGTCCGCAGCGGCCGCACCATCCGCCCGCCGGACCTGCCCGGACCCGACGAGCTGGAAGCGCTCATCGAAGCCACCGCGCCCCGGCCGGAGGAGTAGCGGCGTCTACCGGTTGGCGAGCGGGTAGGCGCGGCAGCGATCGATGGTGTCACGCGAGCTGATCCGGCCGCAGCCGTAGATCAGGGTCGGGCGGTCCGCCGGGTCGGCGATGTCGCCGACCCGCTCCAGTCCCCGCCACTTCTGGTGATCGACCCGCCCCGACGTCGGGTTCGCCGGGTAGTTCACCACACCGGTCGTGGTGTCGAATTCCTGCATTTCGCGCATCTCCCCCCAGACCGAGGTCGGGGTGAGCGGGATCTTGCTGGTCCAGCCGGTATCTCTCGGTGTTTGCAATGTGCCCACTGCGTGGTCGAACATTTCCGCCGCCTCGTAGGTCAGCGCCACCCGTTCGCCCAGCGGGTGCCCGGTCGAGGACGCGCAGGCGTTCCAGCCGGGGACCGTGACGTCCGGCAGCAAGGTGGGCAGGACGTCGCCGGTCGATGGTATGGCCAGCTGGAAGAAGTCCTTGTCGCCCTGCAGATCGAGGGTCCGTGCCTGGCAGGTGTCCAGATTTCCTTTGGTCACGTAGACCAGCGGAATGGCGAGCCCCGACCTGGCGCGCAGATCGGACCCGGACATGAATCGGTTGACCGAGTCGTCGGCGACGAGAGTTCCGGTGAAGGAGCGGCAGCCGTTCTTCAGCGCGTTCAGGAACTCGGGGAAACTGTCGTCGCGATCGGCGTAGTACACGACACTGTCACAGGCCGGGTGGCCGTCGCCGGTCCGGAACGCGTCCGGGTCGGTCCAGGACCCGGTCCAGACGGAAACGGAACCGGGCAGCCGGTTCACGACCTCGGTCCGCAGATCATCCGCGGTCTCCTGGGTGTAGAGGTCCTTGTTCTGCTCGTTCGCATCCGGTGGCAGGCGGTAGATCCGCACCTGCTTCGGGTTCAACGTGGTCAGGTAGTCGCCGACCATGGGAGCGATATCGGAATCCGACGACGAGAGCTGGAAATACAGCGGGGACGAGCCTTCGAGCTGGTCGGAGGACAGACTCGTTCCCACGATGGGGACGCCCAGGGCGGTCAGGCGCTGGATCATGGTGACGGTATCGGTTCGGCTCTGGTCGAGCCCGACGGCCCCGACGATGGTCGGATCGCGCGAAATCAACGGTTGGAGAAACTTTTCGACCACGTACGGGCCGGCATCGACGTGATAGCCCACATTGGCCAGGATCACGCGGAGCAGGGGGCGAACGTCGTCATCCAAGGGCCTGGACGAATTCGCTACGAGCCCGGCGTATTGGGCCAGCGCGAGCCCTTCGATGTCCTCGCTCTCGGCGTCGTACGCCTCCAGGCCACTGAGCTGCCCGAAATAGACCAGGGTGAACAGCGGCCGTCGGGGATATCGTCGCGCCAGTTCCACCGCGACCCGATTCTGCGCGAAGACCCGCTTCTCGCTGCTGACGATCCGCTGTGCCTGCTGGCCTTCCTGCGCGGCGAACACATAACCCTGCGGGCCGTCGTCGGCGCTGTACCCGACGCAGGCGGGGTCCGGCCGCGCCGGGTCGTCGAACCGGGAAACCCACGTCGAACCACCGGGACCGCCTGCCGCGCACGATGATTCGGGAGGGGACGCGACCCAGGGCCGCCAGACCAGGAGCGCGACGACGAGCGCGACCACCACCACCGGGACGATCGGCCCGACCGGTCGCTTCCACGCGGGCGCGGCGGGCCCGGATATCTGATGGAAGTCGTCGGGCTGCTGAGTGTCGTCCGGCTCGCGCGTGGGAACGCTCAGCGCCAACACCCACGCGTCGGCCGCCCGGCGTTGCCGCTCCTTCGGAAGGTCCTTCTTCCAGGCCTGGTATCCCCGCACAGCGCGCGCGGCCGGCCGTGTCGCCGCGCTGTGCGGCGCGGCCGCGACGATCAACAGCGGATCGTTGCGGCCGGTCTCGTTCCGAATGTCGTTGACCAGCACGAGGAAACGGGCGACGGGATCGTCATCCGCGCCGGCCAGCAGCACGACGGGATAGGTGGTGCGCCGGGCTGCGCTCCAGTGCCAGGGGCGGCGCCGATAGGCCAGCCGCAGATCCTCCAGGAAGGCGTGTACCAGTAGCTTGGCCAGCTGGTCGCCGTCCTCGTATTCGCGGCCGTTCTCGGTGAGTCGCGCGGCGAACCCGAGGAACCGGTGTGATTGGCGCGGCGCCAGGTACTGCTGGCGCATGAGCCAGCGGAACTCCCTGCCCACCACCGGGATCCAACTGCTGATCCGCGCCCGGAAGACCATCTCCGGCAGGAGCAGCCGCAGCAGCCCGAGCAGCATCCCTTGGAGCGGCCGCATCGCCGGACGTACCTCGGTCAGCAGATCCTTGCCCCACACCGGAAAACCTCGGCGCAGCAGCGCGGCCAACTGCGCCTGCTGGTCGGAGCCGGTGATCCGCTGCGCCATCAGCCACTCGACGAGGCGGTAGTGCCGGAACAGCAGCGGTCCCGCGCCTCCGTCGAAACGATCACCGGACATCGCTCGGCACAGGGTCAGCATCAAGCGCCGCAGATCCGTCAGTCCCGGCGCCCCGTTCTCGGCAACGGAACTGCCTTCGGTGAGCTCGTCCAGCCTGGTCGCGGAGCACGAGGCGTGCACGGCCCCGCCCAGTGCGTCGGCGACCATGGGCAGTACGCCCTCGGTGTTCGCGTGGTCACCGGACAGGCGGATGATCGGCAATGGTTCGTCGCTGCGCGGCGGACGCGGGACCAGCTGCAGGAACAGGCTTTCCAGAGCCTCGATTCCCCGGAACGAGACGGGCATACGCACCCCCGATATGCAGCTGATCCAGCGCCAATTCAACCACCCTGGAACAGTTCTCGCGACCGCGTTATCGAAGGTGTAACGGCCCGGGCTCGCGAGCCGGAACCTCCGCCGCCGACCGGCTCAGGCTTCGCGCCGCACCTTCAGCGCCGACGTGATCAGCGGAATCTGCAGGGGCAGGCGGAGGTACGAGCCGATTCGCAGCCACAGCGGCATCTTCTCGTTGCGGGTCCAGTCGGCCGCCATCTGGACGTTGGCGGGCAGTACGGCGATGAACAGCAGCGCCGCCAGCAGTCCGCCGAGCCGCCGGGTGCGGGGCATCGCGATCGCAGCGCCGACCCCGATTTCGGCCACGCCGGACACGTAGGTCCAGGTGCGGGGCGAGCCGGGCAGCGCGTGCGGAACGATCTTGTCGTAGGGCTTCGGCGCGGCGAAGTGCATGGCACCGGCGCCGAGCAGCAGTCCGGACAGCAGCTGGACACGAGAAGGTCGGGCGAAGCTCATGAGGGTGATCATGCCCGCACAGCGTCCGACCCGACAGAGGTGGGGCCGAATCGATTCTCGGCCGCGGCTTCTCCAGGCCGCCACGTGACGGCTCCGGCCCGTTTCCGGTGGCCGGTTAGTCTCGATGGCGTGTCTGGATTTCAGCTGAAGACTGTGCCCCTGTTGTCGCGTTCCGCCCTGGACCGGGCGGAGGAGTTGCGTTCCGACGAAGCGGCGCGGCGGGCGGGGTGGGGGCAGGCCCGGCTGTTGCGGATGAATCGCCGGGGTCAGATCCGGCTGGCGGGCTCCGAGCTCGTGTTCGACGCGGCCGTCGATCTGGCTCCGGAACCGGTGCCGAGCGCGGTGTTCCTCGGTGTGGTCGAGGGCAGTCACGTGTGGGCGGTGCGCGACGAGGAGCTGAGCGGGAACCTGGTGGATCTGCGCTCGTTCGGCGCGGCGCTGCCCTTCGACGACGTGGTGCTGTCGCTGGTCACCACCGCTCTGGCCCTGCTCAACTGGCACGATCGGGCCGGCTTCAGTGCCACCGACGGTACGCCGACGATGCCGGTGAAGGGCGGCTGGTCGCGCATGTCGGAGGCGGGCCACGAAGAGTTCCCGCGCCTGGACCCGGCGGTGATCTGCCTGGTCCACGACGGCGGGGAGCGGGTGTTGCTGGCTCGGCAGCAGGTCTGGCCGCAGGGCCTGTTCTCGATCCTGGCCGGATTCGTCGAGGCGGGGGAGTCGCTGGAGCGGTGTGTGGAGCGCGAGATCAAGGAGGAGGTCGGCATCGACGTGCGCGAGATCACCTACCTGGGTAGTCAGCCGTGGCCGCTGCCGCGTTCGCTCATGCTGGGTTTCGCCGCGGTCGCCGATCCGGAGCAGCCGCTGGCCTTCACCGACGGCGAGATCGGGGAGGCGTACTGGTTCACCCGCGCCGAGGTGCGGGCCGCGCTGGCCGCGGGAGCCTGGGGGCAGGGCGAGCCGGTGGCGGGCGTCGACGGCCGGCCGGCGCTGTCGTTGCCGGGTTCGATCTCGATCGCCCGGACCATTCTGGAGTCTTGGGCGGCTGAGTAATTCGCGCGGATCCGCCCGAGGCGCGGGTGCCTCGGGCGGGTGCGGCGATCAGGCCTGCGCGGCCAGGGCCTGCTTGACCTGGACCAGGGTGGGGTTGGTGGCGGTGGAACCGTCGGCGTATTTCACGGTCGGTACGACGTGGTTGCCGCCGTTGACGCTGCCGACGAACTCGGCTGCGGCGGGGTCCTCTTCGATATCCACCTTGGTGTAGGTGATGCCGGCCTCTTGGAGTTGCTTCTCGAGGCGGCGGCAGTAGCCGCACCAGGTGGTCGAGTACATGGTCAGGTCGCTAGTCACGCCTTATTGAACATCGGTCCGACCGCTGGTGTTCCCGGGGGTTGCGCAACAGATAGTAAGCGTGCATACTAATTCTCATGACGCAGATCGCCACCGCACACGCCACCTCCACCGCCGCGCCCGCCGCCTTCTTCGCCCGCTGGGCCGACATGGCCACCTGGCACGAGTGGAACTCCGACACCGAATGGGCCCGCCTGGACGGACCTTTCGAGCAGGGCGCCACCGGAACTTTGAAGCCCAAGGGCGGACCCAAGGTTCGCTTCGTCGTCACCGAACTGACCGACACCGCCTTCGTCGACGTGTCCCGGATGCCGGGCGCGCGCATCGTCTTCGACCACCGGATCCACGTCGTGGCCGGCCGCACCGAGGTGTCGGTCACCGTGTCCATCGAGGGTCCGCTGCGCCGGCTGTGGACCATGATCCTGGGCGCCGACCTGGCCGAGTCCGTCCAGCCGGACCTGGACGCGCTGGTCGCCACCGTCGAGTCGGCCGAGGTCCGGGCATGACCGGGTACTGGCTCGGCGTCGTCTCCCGCGACCACGTCCGGCGCGGGGTCGAACTCGGCATCGCCCAGGCCAACCACGGCAAACGCGCCGCGGCCGAGCGGATGCGCCCCGGCGACGGCCTCGTCTACTACTCACCCCGGACCGGGATGCGCGCCGGCGCGCCCGTCCGGGCCTTCACCGCCCTCGGCGTGATCGACGACGTGCCCGCGTGGCAGGCCGACGACCCGACCGGATGCTTCCGGCCCTGGCGGCGGTCGGTGACCTATCGGCCGGTCGAGCAGGTCGGGATCGACACGCTGCGCGAGGTCCTCGACCTCACCGCCGCCCCGAACTGGGGGATGGTCCTGCGCCGCGGACTGATCCCGCTCACCGCACACGACTTCGCGCTGATCGAAGCGGCGATGACCGGCGAATTCGCGGCGGTGCGGGCCGCGCGCGGCCCCCGCGCTACGGTCGCGGGGTGAGCGAATCGCCGGTGGGACTGAATTCCGAACACGCCGACGACGAGAGCCCCGGCCTGTTGCTCTGGCAAGTGACCAACCGCTGGCAGGCCGCGCAGCGGGCCGCCCTGGCGCCCTTCGACCTCACCCACGTCCAATTCGTGCTGCTCGCGACCCTGACCTGGCTCACCGGTAGGTCCGCCGGTGAGCCGGTCATGCAGCGCGACCTGGCCGAATTCGCCGCCACCGACCCCATGATGACCTCGCAGGTGCTGCGCGCCCTGGAGCAGAAGGGCCTGATCGAGCGCCGCGACCACCCGACCGACCGGCGCGCCAAGTCGCTGGTGCCGACCCCGACCGGCGCCGCGCTCGCCAACCGGGCCGTCGTCGTGGTCGAGGCCTGCGACCGCGAGTTCTTCGCCCCACTTGACCGTGAATCCGCCACGGCCGCAAAAGATTTCACTGCCGCGCTGCGCCGCTTGCGCTCGCGCTGAGCTCGGCGCGGCGGGCACCGACGCTGTCGCGGGCCGCGCTGCCGCACGGTGGGGCGGGACCGTCGCGCTGTTGTTGGGGCGGTGGCGTTGCTGCTGGGCTCGCTCCGCTGATCGGGGTCGCGAATGCCGTCGGCCCGCGACCTGTCGGACCGCGCTGTCATGATGGTCCCGTGCCCGCCCCCTCCCACCCCCAGTCGCTGCTCGACGGCCTCGACCCCGAGCAGCGGGCCGCGGTGGTGGCGCCACGCGGGCCGGTGTGTGTGCTCGCGGGCGCGGGCACGGGCAAGACCCGCACCATCACGCATCGCATCGCGCATCTGGTGTCGGCCGGGCAGGTGCGTGCCGATCAGGTGCTGGCCGTCACGTTCACCGCGCGGGCGGCGGGGGAGCTGCGTGGCCGATTGCGCGGGCTGGGGCTCGGCGGCGAGGCGAACGCGGTGCAGGCCCGCACGTTCCACGCGGCGGCGCTGCGGCAGCTGAAGTACTTCTGGCCGCAGGTGGTCGGCGATGTGCCGTGGCAGCTGGCGGATCGCACGTTCCCGCTGGTGGCGCAGGCGGCCCGGCAGGTCGGCCTGAGCAGCGAACCCGACGCGGTCCGCGACCTGGCGACCGAGATCGATTGGGCGAAGGCCTCTCTCGTGGCCCCCGAACAGTACGCGGCGGCCGCGGCCCGCGCCCGCCGCGAGACCCCGTTCGAGGCCCGCCGAGTGGCCGACGTCTACAGCGGTTACGAGGCGCTGAAGAACACCCCCGACGGTCTGCTGCTCGACTTCAGCGATCTGCTGCTGCACACCGCGGCCGCGCTGGAGGAGTATCCGGCGGTGGCCGAGGAGTTCCGCGGCCGCTACCGCTGTTTCGTGGTCGACGAATATCAGGACGTCACACCGTTGCAGCAGCGCGTGCTCGACGCCTGGCTCGGCAATCGCGACGATCTGACGGTGGTCGGGGACGCCAACCAGACCATCTACTCGTTCACCGGCGCCAGCCCGGCCCATCTGCTCGACTTCTCCCGGCGCTTCCCCGACGCCACCGTGGTGCGGCTCGAACGCGACTATCGCTCGACGCCGCAGGTGGTGTCGCTGGCCAATCGTGTGATCGGCGCGGCCCGCGGCCGGATCGCCGGCACCCGGCTGCAGTTGATCGGCCAGCGGCCCGACGGGCCCGAGCCGATCTTCCGCGAATTCGAGGACGAGCCGGCCGAGGCGACCGGGGTGGCCAAGGCCGTCGCCCGCCTGATCGCCAAGGGGGTGCAGCCCGCCGAGATCGCCGTGCTGTACCGGATCAATGCCCAGTCCGAGGCCTACGAGCAGGCGCTCACGGCCGCCGGTGTCGGCTATCAGGTGCGCGGCGGCGAGGGATTCTTCCAGCGGCCCGAGGTGCGGCAGGCGGTGTCCGCGTTGCGCCAGGCCGCCGATCGCGACGATCTGCCCGACGCCCGCGGCGACGCGCTGGTCTCCGTGGTCCGGGCGGCGCTGGCCCGGGTCGGCCTCACCGCCGAGGAACCGGCCGGCGCGCAGGCCCGCGAGCGCTGGGCGTCGCTGGTGGCGCTGGTCGAACTGACCGAGGAGCTGGCCGGTCACGATCCCGACCTGGACCTCTCCGGTCTGATGCGGGAACTGCGCGCCCGCGCCGAAGCCCGGCACGCGCCGACCGTGCAGGGCGTCACCTTGGCCTCGCTGCACGCCGCCAAGGGGCTGGAGTGGGACGCGGTATTCCTGGTCGGGCTGACCGACGGCACCCTGCCGATCGCGCACGTGCTCGGCGACGGCGGCTCGGTCGCCGACGAGGCCGCCTTCGAGGAGGAACGCCGCCTGCTCTACGTCGGGGTGACGCGTGCTCGCGAACACCTGCAGCTGTCCTGGGCGCTGGCCCGGGCCGCGGGCGGTGCCCGGCCGCGTCGCCGCAGCCGCTTCCTGGCCGGCCTGATGGACGATTCCCCGGTCACCGACCGGGCGATGGGCGGCCGGGGGCGGGCGGTGCAGCTGCCCGGCTGCCGGGTCTGCGGCAAGTCGCTGCTCAATGCCACCGACACCCTGCTCGGCCGCTGCGCGAGCTGCCCGGGCGAGGTGGACACCGAACTGCTCGCCGCCCTGCAGGATTGGCGGCGGGACACCGCAGCCGAACTCGGCATCAAGCCGTTCGCGGTGCTGGGCGTCAAGGCCATGACCGCGATCGCCGAACAGTTTCCGGCCGACGAGCAGGCGCTCGCCGCGATTCCGGGCATGGGTGAACACCGCGCCGTGCAGTTCGGTACCGACCTGTTGCGGCTGGTGCGGGCCCGCCGCCGGACGTGACGGCAAAACCGCAGGTGAAAAATAAGTTGTGCGGTTGTGCAACGCCCGCCTAGGGTGGATGTCACGCGCCCGGAAGCTCGGCGCGCGCCCAGTACATACTACCGATCCAGATCAGGAGGGAGGCCAGCAATCATGAACAGCACCGTGAACTTCGCGAGCATCGGCGCCATCGGCGCTACTGCACAGTCCGTTTCGCGCATCCCGGCCTCCCGGGGGGTCCTCGCCGTGCAGGGGACCGTCTTGTCCTCCGTTGCAAGCATTTTCGGTGCCGATCTGCAAGCGCCGAAGCATCTGATGGAGCAGGACAAGCCCGAACGGGGTTGGCAGCCGGTGAATGCGAACGCAATCGCCGGTACCTATGGAACGGACCGCCAGGCCGGACTCCGCACCATTGCCGACCACCTCGACGCAACCCACAGATCCGTGATCAGGGTTCGACACCGAAGTCGAACTAGGTAGGGGACAAGCCCCTTACCGAACACCTGGCCACGGGTCGCCCGAAGCGAAACCGTGGCCATAGTTTTAGGGCCTTCAGCCCAGGCACCGGTTTCGCGGAAGACAACCAACCGCTGCATTAGCTGAAGGAGTAAGACGTGTCGATCGCGACCACTACTCGCGAGACATGCCGGACGACCGTGGCCTCGACGCCTCGCACCCGGGGTATCGCACTCACGCTGCCCTGCCGGGCCGGCAACCCTGACCTCTGGTTCGCCGAGAGCCCTGCTCAGCTGGAGGAGGCGAAGGCGCTGTGCGCCAGCTGCCCGATCCGCTCGGGCTGCCTGACGGCGGCCATCGATCGCGCCGAGCCCTGGGGTGTCTGGGGTGGCGAGATCTTCGACCAGGGTGTCGTCATCGCCCGCAAGCGGCCGCGTGGCCGTCCGCGCAAGATCGCCGTCGCCTAGAAATGAAGGCGTCCGATCGATCTCGAGACAACTCGAGCCCCGCACTGGGGACCCCGGTGCGGGGCTCGTTTTGCGTCCGGGGGTCGTTCGTTCTCGCTACCGGTCCCGCACCGAGTGCATCGAGTCCCCGCGACCTGCGCGGTGTGATTGGCATCGATTGCAGGCCAATGTCATCGGCGTTCGATGCAGAGGATTTCCTCGGGGGTGTGCTGGGCGCTCGAGGTTCGTTGCGCGGTCAAAACGATGACGCGGCCACTCGTGGTATCCACCTTGGCTTCCATACTCGACTCGTTCCCGTCGGTGATGTGCGGTGCGCGCCAGGTGGCGCTGCCGGTCGCTGGATGCGGAGTGCATACCGCCCGACGAGAACCGGACCGGCGGCGGAGCCTTCCCCGGTGTCGGCCATGGGCGCCCCCTATCCCCGTAGAACTCTCTGAGACTCCCTTGTATCAGATTTCCGACTCGGGTGTCCGGCTCAGCAGGGGCGAATTGTCAACTCGCGGCGCGGAATTCGTTGTACCCGGCCACCCATTCGCGGATCAGGCGCATGAACGGCACCTCCGCGTCGAGCTGGGCGGCGATGCCCAGCGAGCCCATCAGGACGCGGACCGCCATCGTGTGTTCCGCGGGCAGCTTGAGCGACCAGGAGGTGCGGATCTCGGGGGAGTTGATGTCGGTGGCGCGGCCGGCGACGCGCTGCATCCAGCGGCGCGAGACGTGGAAGGTGTCGGAGCGAATCGGGTCCAGGAACGGGCGCAGGAAGGCTTCGACTTCCTCGGCGGTGACCGTCTTGCCGGGTAGTACCCAGCCGTCCTCGTGCAGCAGCGCGGTCAGTTCCTCGTAACGGTCGTCCTCCAGCAGCGCGACCATCTGCCCGAGAACGGCGGGAATGCCGTCGGGCATCGGACCGCAGAGGCCGTAGTCGATCACCGCGAGCCGGCCGTCCGGCATCAGCATGAAGTTGCCCGGGTGCGGGTCGCCGTGCAGCAGTCCGACGGTGTGCGGTGCGGTGAAGTGGAATTCGGTCAGCAGAGCGGCGACCCGGTTGCGGAGTTGCGCGGTGCCCTCCGGGTCGGCCAGCCCGTCGGCGATGATCGCCGACAGCGGCGTCGCGTCGGGAAGCCATTCGGTCACAACGACTTTCGGTGCGCTGGCGACCACCTTGGGTATGAGGAACCGGGGATGACCGGCGAAACCCGCGGCGAAGGCGCGCTGGTGGTCCGCCTCGATCCGGTAGTCGAGTTCCTCCTCCATCCGCTCGCTGATCTCGTCGAGCAGCGGTTTGACGTCGGAGGCCTGCAGTAGTGAGGCGATGGTGCCGCCCATGCGGCGCAGGGTCTTGAGGTCGGCGCGCAATGCCTCGTCGGCGCCGGGGTACTGCACTTTCACCGCGACCGCGCGGCCGTCGGACCAGGTGGCCCGGTGGACCTGGCCGATGCTGGCGGAGGCCGCCGGGGTGTCGTCGAAGTCCTGGAACCGGTCGCGCCAGCCGGTGCCGAGCTGCTGGGCGAGCACCCGGTGGACGGTGGCGGCCGGCATCGGCGGGGCCTGGGCCTGCAGCTTGGTGAGTGCCTCGCGGTAGTGGACGCCCATCTTGTCGGGCACCGCGGCCTCCATGACCGACAGGGCCTGCCCGAACTTCATGGCGCCGCCCTTGAGCTCGCCCAGGACGGCGAAGAGCTGTGCGGCGGCCTTCTCGTTGAGCTCGGCGTTGATCTCGGTGCGGTCGCCCCCGACGAGCTTGCGGCCGAAGCCGACGGCCGCGCGGCCGGCGATGCCCAGCGGGATCTTGGCGAGCTTGGCATTGCGGGAGGAGCGGCGGCGCACGATATCGGACACACACCCATCATGGCCGAGGGGAGCCGGGGTCCGCACGGAGAATTTGATCATCCGCGCGCGGGCGGTGGTGTGCGTCACGCGGCGAAGACTTTTTGTCTCTGTGACAAAAAATTGCCCGAGGGGGTGTTGCGCGCTGTTTTAGTCGAGTAGGCTAAAACTATGAACACCGCACGAGAGGCCGCCGACACCATCGCGGCGGCAGACCGGCCCGAGGATCTGTTCGGTAGCGCCGCAACAGATTCCGCGGCCCGGCAGGCCGCCCGCCGGCGGTACCACCGGCTGGCCGCCCTGGTGCACCCGGACCGAACAGGCGGCTCCGGCACGGCCTTTCACCGGTTGAACGACTTCTATCGCCAATGGATGTCCGGGAGTGCCGGCGACCCGATCGCCGGATACTGCGGCGCGCACCCGATCGGGCCACTGCACGCGCGCGGCTCGGTCGCCGACCTCTACCGCTCCGGATCCGATGCGGTCCTGAAGATTCCGCGCACCACCGCGGCCAACCGGTTGCTGGCCGGCGAGCGCAACGCCCTCGGTGACCTGAGCGACCTCGCCGCACGGGAGCCGTGGCTGCGGCCCTACTTCCCGCAGCTGCGCGACACCGTCGACCACCTCGACACCGGTACCGGGCAGACCCGCACCGTGAACGTGCTCGGCGCGCTCACCGAGGGCTTCGTCACACTCGCCCAGGTGCGCGCCGCGTACCCGGGCGGCCTCGACCCGCGGGACTACGCCTGGATGCACCGGCGGCTACTGCGCTGCCTGGCCGGCGCCGCGCTGGCCGGCTGGGTGCACACCGCCGTGGTCCCGGAGAACGTGCTGATCCATCCCCGCCTGCACGGTGTGGTGCTGGCCGGCTGGTCGTTCGCCACCCGCCCCGGCCGCCCGGCCGCCGCCACGCTGCGGGCCGCCGCCGGCCCACCCGAACTCACCGTGGCCGTGGCCCCGGAAACCGACGTGTTCCAGGCACATCGGCTCATGCTCGCCATGCTCGGCGACCGCGCGCCCGCACCGATGCGCGCCTTCGCCACCGGCTGCCTGCAACCCGAGCCGCGCCTGCGGCCCGCGGCGGCCGACCTGCTCGACGAATTCGACGACCTGCTCGACCGGCTCTACGGACAGCGCCGCTTCCGGCCGTTCGACCTACCGAAAGGACAGTGACCATGGGATACGGATCCTGGGACGACAGCACCTACGCCGCCGCGCGCACCTTCCGCGCCGCCCACGGCCTCGACGACTTCGGCTACACCGCCGAGATGCGGGACAAGCCGTACGCGGAGTGGGTCGTACACACCTCGCTCGACCCGGCGGGAGTGGCCGTGCGCGAATCGCGGGACTCGGCCGATCACGGCGCGTCGCTGCCGATCGCGGTGCTGTTCGACGTCACCGGCTCGATGGGCCGGGTACCGCGGATCATGCAGGAGAAGCTGAGCAAACTGCACGGCCTGCTGCAGCGCAAGGGCTACGCCGACGACCCGCAGATCATGTTCGGCGCCATCGGCGACGCGGACACCGACCGGGCACCGCTGCAGGTCGGCCAGTTCGAATCCGACAACCGGATGGACGACCAGCTGCGCCTGATCCTGCTCGAAGGCGGCGGCGGCGGACAGAAGAGCGAAAGTTACGAGCTCGCCGCCTATTTCATGGCCCGGCACACCGCCGCCGACGCCTGGGACAAGCGCGGCCGCAAGGGCTACCTGTTCATCGTCGGCGACGAACTGAACAAGCCCCGGCTGTCGGCGCGGCACGTGCGCTCGGTGCTCGGTGACGCTGTGGCGCAGGACATCTCGGTGCCCTCGATCTACCGGGAGCTGAGCGACCGCTGGCACGTGCACTACGTGCTTCCGAATCAGTCGGCGTACTACACCGACCCCGAGATCGCCGAGCATTGGCAGGGCCTGCTCGGCGAGCGGTTCCTGCGCCTCGACGACCCCGCCGCGGTCTGCGAACTCATCGCGCTGACCATCGGCATCACCGAGGACCGCGTGGATCTCGGTGCGGGACTGGCGGATCTGCGCGACATCGGCTCACCGGCCGAGGCCGAAGCCGTGGGCAAGGCGCTGGCACCGCTGGGTGCGGTGGCACGCAACCGCAGCGTGGGCGTGCTGCCACCGGCCACAGTCGGCATCGACGAGGTCGACGGGCTCTGATCGGTCGCGCGGCGCCTCGCCGTTCCGCGGCCGGGCCCGCCGCCTCGATGGGTCGGTGGGCCAGGTTGTGGGGCACAGATACTCTCGCTGCGCTCGCGGCCTGGTCCGGCCGTGGTGGACGGGATCGGTGGGCCAGGTTGTGGAGCACGGGTACTCTCGCCGCGCTCGCGGCCTGGTCCGGCCGTGGTGGACGGGATCGGTGGGCCAGGTTGTGGAGCACGGGTACTCTCGCCGCGCTCGCGGCCTGGTCCGGCCGAGGTGGTCGGGGTCGGTGGGTCCGGTCGTGGGGTGCGGACGCCGCTGGGAAGGTCGGGGTCGCTGGGAATGTCGGGGTCGCTGGGAATGTCGGGGTCGCTGGGAATGTCGGGGTCGCCGGGAAGGCCGGGGCCGCCGGGAAGGCCGGGGCCGCCGGGAAGGCCGGGGCCGCCGGGAAGGCCGGGGCCGCCGGGAAGGCCGGGGCCGCCGTATCGGCGCGGCCGATCGGCTTCGGTCGTTCAGCCGCGGGTCACCGCCGCAGTTGCCGACCGTCCCGGTCGGCATCGCCGATGGCGGGTCTCGATTCGTGTCGTGCGGCCGGTCGGTATGTGAATGAACTGCTGATGGAGGCGAGGATGTTCGGCGACAAGCACCTGATTGTGGTGGATCTGGGGTTCGGAGATGCGGGGAAGGGCGCGACCGTCGACTGGTTGTGTTCGGCCGAAGCGGATCTCGGGGTGGCGGCGGTGGTCCGGTTCAACGGTGGCGCGCAGGCCGCGCACAACGTGGTCGTGGGCGGGCGGCACCACACGTTTCAGCAGTTCGGGGCGGGGACACTGTCGGGGGTGCCCACGTTCCTGTCGCGGCACATGCTGGTTGAGCCGATCCGGCTGGCCGGTGAGGCGCGGGAGTTGGCCGCGCTCGGGGTGCGGGATCCGTTGTCGCTGTTGACCGTCGACGCGGACGCGTTGCTCACCACCCCGATTCACGGGGCCGCCAACCGTTGCCGGGAGGATGCGCGGGGTGCCGCCCGGCACGGTTCGTGCGGGATCGGGATCGGGGAGACCGCGGCCTACGCGCTCGACCACCCCACCGACGCCCCGCGGGTCGGCGACTGCCTTCGCCCGGAGGCGTTGCGGCGCAAGCTGATCGAGCTCGCCGAGCACTACCGGCCGCTGCTGGCCGGTGGTGCGCACGGGTATCCGCCGATCGCCGACCTGGTCGAGATGTACCGCGAGTTCGGCCGGGCCGTGCGGATCGGGCCCGGTACGGCACTGGCCGGGTTCGCGGCGGCCGGGCGGCTGGTGTTCGAAGGCGCGCAGGGCGTACTGCTCGACGAATGGCGTGGGCTGCACCCGTATACGACGTGGTCGACGGTGGAACCGCGCAATGCCCGCGCCCTGCTCGCCGAGATCGGCGCTGCGGGTGCGGTACTCGGCGTGACCCGCGCGTACCAGACCCGGCACGGTGCCGGACCGTTCCCCACCGAGGACCCGGCGCTGCGGATTCCCGAGCCGCACAACGGAACCGGCCGCTACCAGGGCGCCTTCCGCCGCGGCCACCTCGACCCGATCCTGCTGCGCTACGCCGTGGCCGCCTGCGCCGGCATCGACGGCCTGGTCGTCAACCACCTCGACGCCCTGGCCACCGAGCCCGGCCTCCGCCTGGCCACGGCCTACCGCACCGCCGCAGGCGAACTCACCCGAATCCCCTACGGCCCTTGGTGCGACCTCACCCACCAGCAACACCTCACCGACCTCCTCACCACCGCCACCCCGATCCTCACCGACCTGCCCACCGACCTGCCCGCCGAACTGGATCGCGCCCTCGGCGCCCCGGTAGTACTGACCGCTGCCGGCCCCGACCGCGCGGACCGGCAGGTGCGTCACCCGATTCACGCCGGACTGCTCGCCGCAGTGCGATGACCAGCTGGATCCCGGTTGCCCGCCGGGAACGGGTGGAACCGGCACGTGCGTCGGCGGGTCCAGATCACTGGTTTGCCCACTCGACGACCGGATTTCGATCGAATTCGAGCTGGGCTGTGCGCCAGGATGTTCGGCAGGAGCCACTGGCCCCTGCGACCACCCGGATTCCGATCGGCTCCGGGCCTGGTGCGAGTTGGCTTGTGTGCCTAGAGGTTCGGCAGGAGCCGCTGCCGTTGAGGCGAACGCCAGGAGTGGCACCATGCGCACGCTGGGATCGAGTGCTCGCTGTCCGGAATCGGCTCGGGTCGCGGTGGCGGTGACCGCCGAATCGCAGCGATGCACGCTGGGCGCGGGGTGGCGGTCGGGCGGTGGGGCATGATGCTGGGCGTGGAACAGCAATCGGCGGTGTCGCTGGACGTGGTGACCTTGCGCTACGGCGCCGATGATCCGACCGTGACCGTGGGGGTGGCGCCGCGGCAGTGGGATCCGTTCGCCGGGCAGCTCGCGTTGCCCGGCGTGTTGTTGCGGCGAGGGGAGCGGCTGGTCGAGGCGGCGTATCGGGCGGTGCAGACGAAACTCGGTGTGCCCGAAGGGGCGATCGCGGCGGCGGGGCAGCTGGTCACGTTCGACGAACCGGCGCGTGATCCGCGCGGCCCGACCCTGTCGATCGTCATGTGGGCGGTGGTGGCCGGGCCGGAACGTTCGGGGCCCGATACCGAATGGGCGGCGTTCGACGACCTCCCGCCGCTGGCCTTCGACCATGACGCCATCGTCGCCACCGCGCGCAGCCTGCTGGCACGGCTGCTGTGGAAGGACCTGCCGTTCACCCGTGCCCTGCTGGGCGAACGCTTCCCCGCCACCCGCGCGGTGCAGGCGACCGCCGCCCTCGACGGCGTGAAACCGGACCCGGGCAACCTCAACCGCACCCTCGCCGCCCTGCCGGGCCTCACCCGCACCGACGAACGCGTGCGGGTGAAGTCGACCGGCCGCCCGGCCGCGGTCTGGGCCTTCGACCCGGCGAACCACGACGCCGCGGGATAACCCGGCCATCGCCTCGCGCCCGTTCACCGCGCACCGGTCTCGCCGCGGCATCCGCAGTCCGGATGCGCGACCCACGCCCGCCGCTCGATCGTCATCGTCTGTGGGTCGAGTTCCAGTGTGGTGTCCAGTGATTCCGGGGGTCGGGCCGCGTCGGCCTCGCGGATGGTCTCCAGTTCGCGCAGGGCCAGGGCGGCGGTGGCGGCGACGGCCGCGGGGGAGCCGTGGCCGATGCGGCCGAGCAGCTGGGCGGCCAGGTGGGGCCATTCGGCGTCGCGGTCGCCGCGAGTGAGGTCGGCGCAGCGCAGGCAGCTGGTGGCGCCGGGAAGGACCAGCGGGCCGACCACGCCGCGGCCGTCGCGCAGCCGGACCACCAGGTGCGGAATTCGGTGCAGGACCAGGTCACCGGTGAGCCGCGGATCGGGGACCAGGGCGTCGGCGAGGATGACCAGGTCGGCGCTCCAGCTGGAGGCGGAGGCGGTGAGTGGATAGTCGCGGGAGCGGCCGGGCCGCAGGCCCAGCCGGCGGGTGCCGTCGGCGAGCGCGTCCGACAGCGGGCCGCGGCCGTGGATGTGGACCGCGTCCACTCGCACCGGACGGTCGGTGGCCGCGAGCAGCAGCCCGGCCGCGCCGAGTTCGGCCAGCAGCTCCAGAGTGCGGTCCGGGGGTACACCGAATTCCGCCGCCTGCCACAGAATTTGTGGATGGCTGTGCATACCGTCGAGCAGCCGCAGGAAATTCGCGACGGTGTCGGCATCGAGCCCGGGTGGCTCGACCAGAACCGCGCGTTCGGGATCCCAGCCGAGCTGGACCGCACCGGACGGCCGCCGCAGCACCGGCACCCGGGGATGCACCATCGGACCGCGCAGGCGAAAGTTCGACATGACAGCAGTATCGAGGGTCCGGCCGCGGATACCCGCAGGTGAAGGGCAAGTTGTCCACAGAATTCGACTTGTCCACAGGGCAATTCGGCAGCCGATTCCCAGCGCGTTCCCAGTGTGGTCCCGGCACAGGCTTTTCCACATCAGGACCTAAACGGCATACGGGGCAATACGTTAGGCTGTTACTTGTTCGTTACTCGAAAGGAAATCTGCGATGTCTGCACGTCTCATCGACGGTGGTTCGGCGATCCTGGACCGGGCCGAGGGCCTGGCCGGTATGGCGGCCAACATTACCTACGTCATGCAGGCCTGGGGCCTGGGCCCGTTCGGCAACTGATCCGGGCGCAGCGTGAAGAAAAGACCCGGAGAGAAATTCTCTCCGGGTCTTTTCGTTAGTAGCGGGGGCCGGATTTGAACCGACGACCTCTGGGTTATGAGCCCAACGAGCTACCGAGCTGCTCTACCCCGCGTTGCGAGATCAACCTTACGCGGTATCCGGGCCATTAACCAAAACGCCTGGTCCGAGCCTACTTTTGCGGCGCTTCGTCGCTGTCGTCCCCGTTCTCGGCGGCACGCTGCTCCCGTTCGCGAGCCTCGGTTTCGGCGAGCTGGGCCAGCGGGTCGTCGAAAGCCGTTGTTCCGCCCCCGATCACACTGTCGATGAAACCGGCGGGGGAGTCGAGATCGGCGGAACCGGGCAGCAGGTCCGGGTGCGACCACACCGTGTCGCGGGCGTCCAGACCCGCCTGCGTGGTCAGCGAACGCCACAGCGCCGCCGCCTCCCGCAGCTTGCGCGGCCGCAACTGCAGGCCCACCAGCGTGGCGAAGGTCTGTTCGGCGGGACCGCCGGTCGCACGTCGGCGCCGCAACGTCTCCGCCAGCGCGCCCGCGCCGGGCAGCCGGTCGCCGACCGCGTCGGTCACGACCACTTCCACCCAACCCTCGATCAGCGCCAGCAGGGTCTCCAGGCGCTCCAGCGCGGCCCGCTGCTCGGGCGTGGTCTGCGGCTCGAACGTGCCCTGCGACAACAGCTCCTCGAGCTTCGACGGGTCGGTCAGGGCCATCGGGTCGATGGTCTGCGCGGCCTCCTCGATCGCGGAGAAGTCCATCCGGATCCCGCGCGCGTAGTCCTCGACCGCGCCCAGCACCTGCTGGCGCAACCACGGCACGTGCGCGTACAAGCGCTGGTGGGCGGCCTCGCGGGCAGCCAGGTAGACCAGGATCTCGCTCTCGGGCCGTTCCAGGCCCTTGCTGAACTCGGCGATGGCACCCGGCAGCAGGGCCGCGGTGCCGGCCGGGCCGAGCGGCAGGCCGATCTCGGTGGAGGTGAGCACCTCACCGGCGAGCTGGCCCAGGCCCTGGCCCAGCTGCGACCCGAACGCCATCCCGCCCATCTGGGTCAGCATGCCGAGCATCGGGCCGGCGAACTCGCGGGCCTCCGCGGGCAGGGTCGACGACCACATCCCCGACACCTGCTCGGCGACCGGGTCGCACAGCCGCTTCCAGGTCGGCAGGGTCTGCTCGAGCCAGTCGCCGGCCGACCAGGCGACGGTCTTGACCGCGCCCGCTGGGAACGTGGTGGCGGGGTCGAGCCACAGTTCGGCCAGGTGGGCGGCGTCGGTGACCGCCTTGCGGCTGCCGTCGGTGAGCGGTGCCGCCGAGCTGAGCTGCTGGCGGGCCAGCTGCTTGGCCAGGTCGTAGTTGACCGGACCGGATTGCGCGCCCGGCTGGCCCATGCCGGAGAACATCTGTCCCAGCGAGGTCAGCATCTGACCGAGCGCCGCGGGGTCGAAACCACCCGCGCCACCGGCGGCAGCGCCGCCGGGCAGGCCGCCGAAGGCGAAGCCGAACGGATTGTTCGCGCCCGAGCCGGACTGGTCGTCCCGTTTGCGGTCGGGATCGTCGTCTCGATTCGAGAAACCGAAGGGCACGTCACTCATGCTCCCAACACTACGCGGCGGCGGGTGCCACCTGCAGCGGCCGAGCCGCTCCGTTCGCCACAGGCGCAGCCGCTACTGTGGGCCTGGTGAATCGCCGGATCCGCACCCTGTTGGTGGCCCTGCTCCCCGTCTTCGTGCTGGCGATCGCCGGCTCCCTGGTGACTGTGCCGTTCGTCGCACTCGGCCCCGGCCCGACGTTCAACACCCTCGGTGACAAGGACGGCGGCCCGGTCGTCGACATCCAGGGGGTGCCGATCCACCAGACCTCCGGCAACCTCAACATGACCACGGTGGCCGTGCAGGACGGGCTCAACATCTTCGACGCCTTCGGGTTCTGGGTCGACGGCCGCTACGGTCTGGTGCCGCGCGCCGAGGTGTATCCACCGGACGTGCCGCGCGACAAGGTCGACGAGTCGAACAAGGCGGACTTCAAGCAGTCCGAGGACAACGCCGAGCTCGCGGCGCTGCACTACCTGAAGTACCCGACCGTCGTGAAGCTCGGCAGCGTCGCCGCCGACGGCCCGGCCCACGACGCCCTGCGCGCCGGTGACCAGCTGCTCAGCGTCGCGGGTAAGCCGATCGCGACCTCCCAGGACGTGGTCGACGCCGTGCGTGGCGCCCAGCCCGGCACCGTGGTCCCGGTCCGGCTGCGCCGCGACGGCGCCGAGCAGACTGTGGACGTCAAACTCGGTGCCCGCCCCGATGACTCGGCCAAGGGCTACCTCGGCGTCACCCCCGACGAGACCCCGGACGGCCCGGTCAAGATGACCTTCAACCTCAGCGACGTGGGCGGCCCGTCGGCCGGGCTGATGTTCACCCTGGCCGTGATCGACAAGATGAGCGCCGGCGACCTGAACGGCGGCAAGTTCGTCGCCGGGACCGGGACCATCGACCCGCAGGGCAAGGTCGGCCCGATCGGCGGCATCCAGTACAAGATGGTCGCGGCCCGCGAGGCCGGCGCCGAGACCTTCCTGGTCCCCGCCGACAACTGCACCGAAGCCCTGCAACACCACCCGGACGGCCTGCGCCTGGTCAAGGTCGACACCCTGAACACGGCGGTGGACGCCCTGCGGGCGCTGGATGCCGGCCAACCGGCCCCGGCCTGCGGTTAGAACCGGCCATCTCCCCTAGACTTCGGTCACGTGACCATCGCGAACCCTGCCTCCGCCCTGTACCGCTGCATCCGTGAGGTCGCCGAGTTCGCGGACGCCGAGGGGTGGGATCGGCCGCCGCAGATGTTCGCGCTGGTGCCGACCGCCGATCTGGTCGCCGCCGAACCGAGCCTGCAGGACCAGCTCGACACCGGCGCCGAGCTGACTCCCATTGCGCAGGAAGCGTTTCCGGAGGACGTCCACGACCACCAGATGGCGCTCGACGAGTTCCTGGCCACCACCAGCTGGCCTCCGGCGGTGAGCGGCTGCCTGCTGGTGCAGCAGATCGTGGTGCTGCCGCCGGCCGCCGAACAGACCCTCGACGACGCCATCGCCCCGCTGCTGGCCGACCAGGACGCCGCCGACCGCGCCGGTCGCGACGCCGCGGTCACCCATCCCGAGCGCCGCGACGCCCGGCTCTACGTCGGCGTGCTGCGCGAGGGCGCGAGCCTGTCGCTGCTGCAGCTGCGCGAGAACGAGGAGGAGGCCGACGACCCGTTCGGCCACGACCTGGAACTGCGCACCGCGCCCAACCTGGCCCCGAATCTGGTGGAGGCCCTGCGGCATACGTTCGAGAACGACCTCGACGACTGACCGTGCCGGACACAGGCTCACCGGCAACTCCCCGCGCTGTGGGCTTTTCCGTAGAGTGGGCCGAAACGGTCCGATCATGAGGGCACGCCCCTGAGGGACCTGCGCAACATCGGACTGCGGTGCGGCGGCCGGACCGGTCGCGGTGCCGCCGGACCCTGGAGAGTGGCTCGTGGGCATGCGCCCTCCGACAGGCTTACCTACGCTGTCCCGACGGAATCGGCTGCTGCTGGCGGCAGCCCTGGTCGTCGCGGGCCTGCTGCTGGTCGGCCCCCGGCTCATCGACACCTACACGAGCTGGCTCTGGTACGGGGAGGTCGGCTACCGCCGGGTCTTCACCACCGTGCTGGTGACCCGGCTGCTGTTGTTCCTGATCGTCGGCGTCGTGGTGGGCGCGGTGATCTGGCTGGCCCTGTTCCTGGCCTATCGGGGCCGGCCGGTGTTCATTCCGGTCGCCGGGCCCAACGATCCGATCGCCCGTTACCGGACCACGGTGATGGGCCGGCTGCGGTTGTTCGGGATCGGGATCCCGGCCGTGGTGGGATTGCTGAGTGGCCTGGTCGCGCAATCGAACTGGGTGACCGTGCAGCTGTTCCTGCACGGCGGCGCGTTCCATCGGCAGGACCCGCAGTTCCACCTCGACATCGGTTTCTACGCGTTCGATCTGCCGATGTACAAGATGGTGCTGAACTGGCTGTTCGTGGCCGTGGTGATCGCGTTCTTCGCGAATCTGGTGACGCACTACATCTTCGGTGGTCTGCGGCTGGCCGGCCGCGAGGGTGCGTTGACTCGTCCGGCGCGCATCCAGCTGGCGGTGCTGGCCGGTTTGTTCGTGCTGTTCAAGGCGGTCGCGTACTGGCTCGACCGCTACTCGCTGCTGATGAGCACCCGGAAGGAACCGACCTTCACCGGCGCCTCCTACACCGATGTCAACGCGGTGCTGCCGGCCAAGCTGATCCTGATGACCATCGCGGTGATCTGCGCGATCGCGTTCTTCGCGGGAATCGTGTTGCGGGACTTGCGGGTTCCGGCGATGGCGGCGGCGCTGCTGGTGTTGTCCTCGATCCTGGTCGGCGCGGTGTGGCCGCTGATCGTCGAACAGTTCGACGTGCGCCCGAACGCGGCCACCAAGGAATACGACTACATCGCGCGCAATATCGACGCGACCAGGCAGGCGTACGGCCTGGAGAACGTGAACTACGTCGACTACAGCAGTAAGAACCAGTCCGACTCGACGACACTGTCGCCGGCTGACCAGGTGACGGTGCAGAACATCCGGCTGCTGGACCCGAACCTGTTGACCACGACGTTCGCCCAGCGCAACCAGCAGCTGGCCAACTTCTACGGTTTCGCCGACCCGCTGCGGGTGGACCGCTACAACGTCGCCGGCAACACCAGCGACTATCTGGTCACCGCGCGGGAACTCGATCCGCGCAACCTGTCGGGCAACCAGACCGACTGGATCAACAAGCACACCGTGTACACGCACGGCCAGGGTCTGGTGACCTCGCCGGCGAACCGGGTGAACGCCGCACCGCCGCAGGAGAACAACGCGGCGCAGGAGTCGGCGGGCAACAACGCCACCGGCGGCTACGGTTATCCGACCTTCACCGTCGGCGACCTGACGACCGTCAGCGACCTGGACACCATCGCCGATCCGGCGAAGCTGGCCATCCCGGTCACGCAGCCGCGGGTCTACTACGGCGAGCTGATCGGCAAGGGTGACGACGACTATTCGATCGTCGGCGCCAACGGCCAGCCCCCGCGCGAGTACGACACCGACAAGCAGCAGTTCACCTACAACGGCGCGGGCGGGGTGCCGATCGGCAGCTGGTTCAACCGGCTGGCGTTCGCGGCCAAGTACACCGAGCGCAACATCATGTTCTCGGGGGCGATCGGCCCGGACTCGAAGATCATCTTCAACCGCGACCCGCGGACCCGGGTGCAGCAGGTGGCACCGTGGCTGACCACCGACGGCGACGCCTACCCGGCCGCGGTGAACGGTCACATCGTGTGGGTCGTCGACGGGTACACCACGCTGGAGAGCTACCCGTACGCCGAGCAGACCTCGCTCGACGGCGCGGTCGAGGACAGCATCGATCAGACCACGGGCCGGGTGGTGCCGCGCAAGGATGTCGGCTACATCCGCAACTCGGTGAAGGCGACGGTCGACGCCTACGACGGCACGGTCAGCCTGTACGAGGTGGACCCCGACGACCCGGTGCTGCACGCGTGGATGGGCGTGTTCCCGAACACGGTGAAGCCGGCGAGCGCGATCCCGGCGGAGCTGCGGGCGCACTTCCGCTACCCGGAGGACCTGTTCAAGGTGCAGCGGCAGATGCTGGCGAAGTACCACGTCTCCGACCCGCGGGCGTTCTTCGCCAACAACACCTTCTGGTCGGTGCCCAACGACCCGACCGCGGACGCGACCAGCCCGGCGCATCAGCCGCCGTACTACGTGATGCTGGGTGACCGGAAGACCGGCAAGCCGCAGTTCAACCTGACCAGCGCGATGCTCGGTTACCAGCGGCAGTATCTGGCGGCCTACATCATGGCCAACAGCGATCCGGACGGCTACGGCAAGATCACCGTGCTGAATCTGCCGACGAACGTGCAGATGCCGGGTCCGGGTCAGACGCAGAACAATCTGCTCAACAACGGTGACGTCTCGAGTGCGCGGACGCTGCTCACCGGTGGCCAGACGAACAAGATCAAGTACGGCAATCTGCTGACCCTGCCGATCGGTGACGGCGGCATCCTCTACGTCGAGCCGTGGTATCTGGAGAAGGGCTCGGCGTCGGCCGCGAACCCGTCCTACCCGCAGTTCGCCCGGGTGCTCGTCGCCTACCGCGACCAGGTCGGCATCGGCGCCACCCTCAGCGAGGCACTGGGCAAGCTGGGTGGTGTACTGCCCGGCGCGGCCACGGCGGCGACCCCGCTGCCCGGTCAGGCTCCGGCGGGGCAGGGCACGCCACCGCCGTCGCAGGGCGCGGTTCCGCCGCCCAGCACCGGTACGCCCCCGCCCCCGCCGACCGGCTCGCCCTCCAAGGACGCCGCGGTCAAGCAGCTCAATGACGCGCTCAAGGCGGTCCAGGACGCGCAGCGCTCCGGTGACCTCGCGCAGCTGGGCAAGGCGTTCGAGGGGCTGCAGAAGGCGATCGACGACTACCAGAAGGCCGGGGGGTAGCAGCGGACGATAAGGGCCGCCGTCGAATTCGACGGCGGCCCTTATTCTTTCGGCATCCGTAGCCGAACGTCTCCAGCCCGGCACCGTCGGCTCCGCGTACGGCGAACGGGGGCCGCCATCGACAGTGATGGCGACCCCCGTTCGTTGCGGGCCGGTAGGGCTCGTCCGGGTGGGTCAGTGCGGCAGCGCGCCGAGCAGTCCCTGACCCTGCTGCACCAGCTCGTCGACCTGGTTCTGCACGCCGAGCTGGGCGATGGCCTGCTGACCGGCGTCGGCGGCCTGCCGGGCCAGCGCTTCCTGGTCGGCGGGCAGGGCCGGCAGGTAGGCGGCCGGGTTCACGGCGGGGGCCGCGGCGGCGGGGGCCTCGGGCTCGGCGGCGGGCGCCTCTTCGGCGGGACCCCAGCGCAGGTACTGGCCGCAGACCGGCCAGGCGCCCTGGCCCTGGCTGTTGAGGACGTTCTCGGCCACGCGGATCTGCTCGGCCTTGCTGGCGTTGCTCGCCAGACCGGTGCCGCCGTTGGCGTTCCAGGTGCTCTGCGAGAACTGCAGGCCGCCGTAGTAGCCGTTGCCGGTGTTGATCCCCCAGTTGCCACCGCTCTCGCACTGGGCGACGCCGTCCCAGTCGTGGGTGGGGGCGGCGGAAGCGGCGGCCGTCATGCCGAACGGGACGGCAGCAAGTGCTCCGGTGACCGCGGCGGCGCCGAGGATGCGGTTGCTGATCTTCCGGTTCTTGTTCATGTGGTTTCCCTCCCTGCGGCCACCGGCGCCGGCGATGCTGCTGCCGGGTCCCTGCCCCCAGGAGTTGGGGTTTCCGTACCGCGGGGCAGGGTTGCCGGTGTTCGACGGTTCGGTCGGAGCCCATCACGGTGTGTTCCGGGCCGGATCCAGACCATAACGAACAAATATCGGCGAATCACGTCTTGATAACAGGCATATCTGTATGAAGCGTATGACGCCGTAAAGACCATCGATGCAGGTTGGCTATGCCATAAGGCGGAATTCCGGTCGGTCGGTTATGGGCAATGAATGTGACTCTAATCACCGATATTCGGTGGTTTAATGTGACCTCGAGCACTTCGAAATGTCCGAATATGCAGAACCGCAGCTCGCAGGCCCGACAGGGTTGCCCCGGACCGGGTCTTCGGACGCGAAAAAGCCTCGCGATCGGTTCGATCGCGAGGCTTTCGTGGTCCCGATCAGCCCCAGAACGTAGGGACCAGACCCCACGCGCCGAACTCGTCGGTGATCAATTTCTCCAGCGCCTCCCGGGTCGGGATGCGGTCCGGGTCCAGCCCGGCGACGGCCATGGTGACCGTTTCACCGTCGTTGGCCAGGCCGATGCTCAGGCCCGCCTCCAGGCGGCGATAGAGGTCGGCCGGGACCGGCGCCAGCCGGTTGCGGAACACCACCTTGCGCGCCCGCACCCCGCCGATGGTGTCGATCTGCCGGGTGGCCGTACCGAGATTCGAGCACAGCAGCTCCGGCGACTTCCCGAACTTCACGGCCAGCTTGGCCACGCGGTCGGGCACCATCATCTGGATCGGGCCCATGTGGGCCATGGCCGGTTTGTGGTTCGGATCGTGGTTGGTCAGGGCCGCCTTCATCGTGGCCCGGATCTCGGTCAGATCGGTGCGCGCGCCCGCCCGGTACACGACCGGAATAGGAAGGCCGCCAACGGCATTGCCGCGCGGATCGTTGTCGTCGGTCCGCAGCGAGTGCGGCACGTCGACCCGCACCGAGGCCCCGTCGGCGACCCGGCCGCACCGGCCGAGCATACCGACCGAGAGCCCGATGAACAGCCCGTTGGCCGTGCCACCGCGCTCGGCGGCGACCCGATTCCAGTCCGCCATCGGCGTCTCCAGGATCGTCACCGACGGATCCCAGTCGCCGGCGAAGTCCAGGCGCGGCGACTCCGGACGCGGATTGCGCGGCGGCTCGGTCATGTTGCGGTCCGCCCACGCCGAACGGACCGCGGATCCCACCGCGCGCAGCTGGCCGCGGGCGTCGGCCAGGTGCGCCCGGCGGCGGCGCGTCGCCGGCGTGCTGCCGATGAACCTGCCCGAGCTCTCCGCCCGCGACACCGGGGCGTCGTCGGCCAGCCGCCGCATGGCATCCGACAGCGCATAGGAGATGCCACCGCCGTCGAGCACCGCGTGCGACATCACGAAGCTCACGATCTGGCCGCCCGCCGTCGTCGGCGACACCGACAACCGGTGCACGCAGCCGCGATACGGGTCCAGGTCGACCTCGCCCTTGCGCCACAGCCAGCCCAGATAGTCGTCTTCGGCGACCGGGATCTCGTCGAAGTCGAGCGGATGCCGGTCCAGCGGCTCGTCGAACCAGGGCCGTGCGAACGGGATCCGGGTCTTGCGGACCCGCCGGGCCCCGAAGCCGTGCGCCAGATGGTCGTCGAACCGCGCCCACGTCGCACGCGGCAGCGGTTCGTCGAAGACCCACGCCACCTGGGGTGTCATCACGTTCGGCAGGAACGAGTACATCTTCAGGAACATGTCGTCTTCGGCGTTGAGCCGGTTCATCGTGTCCGGCACGGACATTCAGCTACCCCAGAACGTCGGCTTCAACCCCCAGGCGTCGAGTTCGTCGACGATCAGGGCCTGCTGGACGGCACGGGTGGGGAACCGGTCCGGGTCCTCACCGGTGACCGACAGCGTGATGGTGTCGTCGTCGTTGGCGCAGGTGACGTGCAGGCCCGCCTCCAGCTGCCGGAACATGTCCGCCGGGACCGGGCGCATCCACGCCCGCAGCACCACCTTCGCGGCCGGGATCCCGTCGATCGAGGATATTCCGTTCAGCGCCGGACCCATATTGGAGGTCAGCAGCTCCGGCGAGCGGCCCTTGCTGACGAACAACGGCACCACGGCCGCCGGCACCAGCATCTGGATCGGCCCCAGCTGCGCCATCGCGGGCACGTTCGCTGGGTCGTGGGCCGCCGTGCCCGCCGCCTTGAGCGCGGCCCGGATCTCCTTGAGATCGGTGCGGGCGTTCGAGCGGTAGGTGGCCGAGATCGGCAGCCCGCTCATGGCGTTGCCGCGCGGGTCCTCGGGTCCGGTGCGGACCGAGTGCGGGATGTCCACGCGCACGGTCGCACCGTCGGGGATGCGTCCGCTCCGGCCCAGCAGGCCCATCGACACGGCGATGAACAGCCCGTTCACCGTGCCGCCGCGTTCCTTGGCCACCGCGGTCCAATCCGCCAGCGACACATCGACGATCGAGTTCGGCGGGGTCCACTCACCGGGGAGGTTCAGCCGCGGCTCGGCCGGGCGCGGATTGCGTGGCGGTTCGGTGACCTTGCGGGCCTGCCACGCCGAGCGCACCGCGTTGCGTACCTCTTTGACCTGTGCGCGGGAGTCGGACAGGTGACTGCGCAGGCGACCGCGGCCGTAGGCGGGCGTGGTGCCGACCAGCCGACCGGTGCTCTCCTCCCAGGACACCGCCGCACCGGAGGCGAGGCGGCCGAGCGCGTCCTCCAGCGCGACCATCGTGCCGCCGCCGTCGCAAGTCCCGTGGGAGGCAATGTAGCTGACGATCTGACCGCCGCTCGCGGTGGGCGCGATCGCGAGCTGGTGTACGGCGCCGGTGAACAGGTCGAGCGGGGCATCGCCCTTGTCGCGCAACCAGTCCAGATAGCCGTCCGCGGGGATCGGCTGCTCGTCGAACACGACGGGCAACCGCTCGATCGGACGATCGAACCACGGCCGTGCGAACGGCACCCGGGTCTTGCGGATCCGGCGGGCGGCGAAACCGTGCGCGAGGTGATCGTCGAGCCGCAGCCAGGTGTCGCGGTGCAGCGGGCGGTCGAACACCCAGGCAGCTTGGGTCAGAAGAAGATTCGGCCGCACCGAGTTCATCTTCAGGAACATGTCGTCGGCTGGATTCAGCCGGTTCAAACGGTCGGTCACGATGTCAGCAGCCCCAGAACGTGGGAGTGAGCCCCCACTCGTTGAACTCGTCCACGATCATCTTCTGTAGCGATTCGCGAGTCGGATACCGGTCCGGGTCGCACCCGTTGATGGTCATCGTCATCGTCTCGCTGTCGTTCATGCAGATGATGTTGAGGCCGGCCTCGGCGTCGCGGAACCGGTCCGCGGGCCCGGCACCCAGGCGCGGGCGGCCGACGATCTTGGTCGCCTTCTGGCCGCCGATGGTGTCGATGGTCTGCATGATCGGGCCGATATTGGACACCAGGGCCTCCGGCGACTTCGCCGCGCGGGCCATGTACGGCACCAGGAACTGCGGGATCATCATGGCGATCGGCTGCAGGTGCTGGATCGGCGGGATGGTCGAGGAATCCTTGTACGCCAACCCGGCCCGGCGCATCTCCGAACGGATCTCCTTGAGATCCACCTTGCCGCCGGAACGGTAGGTGACCTGGATCGGCAGCGCGGTGGTCGCGTTGGCGCGCGGGTCGTCGAGACCGGTGCGCAGCGCGTGCGGCACCTCGACGCGTACCTTCTGGCCCTCGGTGGCCCGGCCGCTGCGGCCGAGCAGGCCGGTGGTGAGCGCGATCACCAGGCCGTTCGGGGTGCCGCCGTGCTCGCCCGCGATCCGCTTGACGTCGGCCATCGGCACGTCGACGATGCACACCGACGGCGTCCAGTCGCCGGGGATGTCGAGGCGCACGTCGGCCGGGCGCGGATTACGCGGCGGCTCGGCCACATTGCGCGCCTGATAGGCCTTGCGGATACCGGTGGCGGCCGCCTTCAGCTGGTGCCGCGCGTCGGCCAGATGACCCTTCCAGGCGCCCCGGTCCGGCGTGGTGCCGACCAGTTTGCCGGAGCTGTCCTTCCAGGAAACCCGCAGACCCGCGTTCTGCCGGGAGATCGCGTCGTGCAGGGCGACCAGGCCCGCACCGCCGTCGGCGACGATATGCGACGCGGTGAAGATGACGATCTGCCCGCCGTCCTCGGTGGGTGCGATGGACACGCCGCCGACCATGCCCGTGTATGGGTCGACCTTGATATCACCCTTGCGCCACATCCAGTCCAGGTACTGGTCGGCCGGCACCGGTTCGGTCTCCTCCTGGACCTCGAACTCCACCAGCGTCCGGTCGAACCATGGGCGTGCGAACGGGATCCGGGTCTTGCGCACGCGACGGCCGCCGAACCCGTTGGCCAGGTGGTCGGTGAAGGTCTGCCAGAACTCCTTGGGGAAGGGCTTCTCGAAGACCCAGCCGATCTGGGTGTTGATCAGGTTCGGGTACAGGTGATGCAGTTTCAGGAACAGGTCGTCGTCGGCGGTGAGCCGGTTCATCGGGTCGTTCACGGTCGGTCTTCCATTAGGCGGGTACGCAGGCAGGGGTGGTGCAGGCTGCGGCGGATTACCGTAGCCGTCCTTGCGTGGGTCCGGAAATTGTTGCGGGCACCAAAGATTCGACGATGTCCGCGGCGTGCGCGATCCCCTTGTCGTCGAAACCCGCGGCATAGACGGCGCTGCGGCGGGCGACTTCGGGGTCGAGTGCCCGGTCGAGCAACCGGTCCAGCTTGCGGCGCGTCAGCCGCCGCAGCGGAGCCGTCGAACCCAAGCCGAGCCGTTCCATCTGCAGTCCCCAGAACGGCTGGTCGGCCTGGACCGAACAGATCACCGAGGGGATGCCGGCGCGCAGTACGGCCGCCGTGGTTCCGGCGCCACCGTGGTGCACCGCCGCCGCACAGCGGGGCAGTACCGAACCATGGTCGACGCGCGGTACGACGGCGACCTCGGGGCCGAATTCGGGGGTGAACGCCGAACCGACCAACAGCAAGCGGCGGCCACGCCGCAGACAGGCGTCCCGCAACAGGCCCGCCACGTACACCGGGTCGGCGACCAGCATCGATCCGAAACCCGCGTACACGGGCGCGGTGCCGGCGTCGAGCCAGTCCTTGAGCGCCGGGTCCGGAACGGGCGTGCCCTCGGGCACGACGGGGAAGCCGGTCACCGGATAGTTCGGGCCGAGCTCCCGGCGCAGGCCCGGGAACATGTCGGCGTCGTAGGCCTGAATGTAGGTGCGGCTCACGGGCTTCGGCTCGACGCCGCCTTGCAGCCGGCCGACCTCGTCGGACAGCGCCCAGGCGCGCGCCTTGTGCCCGCCGGACATGGCGACCTTGTTGACCCAGCCGGGCAGCGAATTGGCCCAGCGGGTCGGGATCACCGAGATGGCCCGGTTGGGTACGACCGGGCAGAAGTGCATGGAGGCCATCGGGATTCCGCGACGTCCGGCGACGCCGTCGGCGACCTCCTCGAAGGCCATGCCCGTGACGATCAGGTCGGCATCGGGCGCCAACCCGAGCAGATCCGTCGCGGCCTCGGCGAAGCCGCGACGCTGCAGATCGAGCATGGCCTGGATCCGGCGGGCCGGATTCGCCGAGGAGAAGCGGCGATCGTTGTGCTCCGTGCGCAACAGCTCGTCGCTGTCCCAACCGTATCCGACCGCCGAAACTCCGTGTGACGTAGCGAATTCCACCAGGTTCGGGGAAACCGCGAGGACGGGGTCGTGGCCCCTGCCGAGCAGTTCCCGCGCCAGGAGTACCCCGGGTTGGGCGTCGCCGCGGCTCCCCGCGAACGCCAGCAAAATTCGCACGATCAGCCCGCCAGCACCGACTCGGTGACCGCGGAGGACGACAGGTCGGCGAACGACCGCATGGCGGTGGTGAACGCCTCCAGGTACCGGTCCATCGCCTCACGCGGGAAGGTCGCCGGGAACCGGGTCGACACCCGCAGCCCGTCCGGTGCGCGCAGGATCCAGAGGAAGACCTCGTCCGGCGAGTAGCACTCGGCGCGCAGCGCCCGGGCCCGCATCTTCTCGAGCACGTCGTACTCCGGCAGGATCCGGACGTCGAGGAACGAAATGCCAAGGCGCGGACCACCGTCGAAGCCGAGCAGCTCCAGCGCGCGGGTCCAGCTGGTGTTGTTGGCGTCGCGGGTGCGGCGCAGCGCGTCGCGGGTGCTGGCCAGCACGGTCTCGGCGTTGGTGTCGTCGACGGTGATGTCGACCGGTACCACGTTGACGAACCAGCCCATGGACTCCAGCCAGCGCAGGTCGGGCCGGCTGGCGATCGGCATGATCGCGCGGAAGGAGTCGATCCCGAAGGTCTGCTTGTAGGCCAGGGCCAGGGCGGCGTTGACCGCGACCGACATCCGGTGCTTGCGCACGTCGAGGGCGGCCTCGAGGGTCTGCTGCTCCTCGAGGGTCAGCAGGTGGTAGTTGACGCTGGTCTGGATCTCCGGGTTCTCCGGCAGCGGGTCCGGGTGCAGCTCCGGGGCGAAGGCCGGCATGGTGCCGTCCGCGGCTTCCAGCATGTCGCGCCAGACGGTGACGCCCGGGTCGTCGATGGTGAGCGCGTTGGCCTGTTCGACCTCGTACTGCGCGTAGTCGCAGGCGCTGAGGAAGGTCTCGGACTCGCGGATCGGCTGGCCGTTGCGGACCTGGTCGTACAGCAGGCGCATTTCGAGGACGACGATCGCCTGGGAGTAGGCGTCGAAGGCGGAGTGGTCGGCGGCGACCAGCACGGTGAAGTTGCCGTCGCCGTGGTCGACGGTGCCGAACAGGACGTGCGGCCACACCAGCGGGGACAGCGAACGCTCGGAGACGTCGGTGAGGAACGCGTTGATCTCGTCGGAGCCGGTGACCTCCGGGAATTCCTCGTGGACGATGGTGACGGCGTCGGGGGCGCAGACGAGGCGGGTCGGGCCGCCGTCGGCGTTCATCTTCGGCGTGGTGCGCAGGCCTTCGTGGCGGGCGTGCCACAGGCGCAGGGTCTCGGCCCAGGCCTCGTGCTCGAGCGGAGCGTCCATCTCCCAGACGGTGCCGATCCACTTACCTTTTCCGGGACGGGGGTCGGCCGGGTCGGTGCCGTAGCAGTAGAGGCTGTGCACGGTGGTCAGCGGACGGGGGTCGTCCTGCCACTGGTGGCCGGGTGCCAACTCGCCGTGCCAGACGGCTAGTGCGCCTGGGCGAATGTGGAACTCGGAAAGGTGAGTGTATTCCATCTCGGTCGAACCTCATCGAATTGCGGGCCGGGTTGTCGATTTCTGAACGGTAGAACCTTGAGGCGAGTTACCGGTCAGTTCTCTTATCCGCATGCCGCTGTGTGTACTCCATAGGCTCGACTCCCTAATCCCATGCTCGTCGAGCGCCGGTGTCCGGACTGACGACACGGACAGCGGCAGGTTAGCCGATGAGCCGGGTTGCGGCGGCCGATTCCCTCGGATTGCAGATCCATCCTCGCCGCGCTGCATTGCGATAGCAAGCAAACATGACGTTAACTGTTTCGCAGGTGGCTGTCCACTACGCCGGGGACATCGGGGGTGTGGAGATTCGAATCCGGCCGCGCGAGCTGGTCGGTCGCCTTGATCGCTGAGAACTTTAGAGAAGATAATCACAGAGGTGTAACGCGGGGTCAAGTGTGGACGATGCGGCCGCGCTCGTTGTTACTTCACAAGCTCGGGCGGTAGATGTGCTGAAAGTTAGCCACTGTGCTCGTGTGGTGCGGCCCGGGCTGCCGCCGCTGTGCTCGCCGGTCGCGCCGGACGCGGGCTCGGCAAAGTTCTCCCTGGTCACGATAGCGATTTGCACCTGGGCTCGCGACGTGTGTAATGTTGCGTTCACCGACGCGGGGTGGAGCAGCTCGGTAGCTCGCTGGGCTCATAACCCAGAGGTCGCAGGTTCAAATCCTGTCCCCGCTACTAGACGAGAAGGCTCCGGGATCAATGATCCCGGAGCCTTCTTCGTTCTCGGCGGTCCGCGCCGTCGCGACAGTGTCTATCTCGCTGCTATCACGACCACTTGATCAGCAGCGTGACCACCGCGGCCACCACGGCCAGCACCAAGGCCGCGCAGCCCCACAGCAGGCCCTCACGCTGCCAGGGACGGCCGTGATCGGCCGCCAGGCGCCCCGGGCCGGTGAAGGCCAGGGTAGCGGCCGCGAGGCCGAACAGCAGCGGCAGCTCGATGCCCTTCGTGAAGCCGTGGTGCCAGCCGGCGTTCGCGGCGTTGATCATGGTCCCGATCGCGATCGCCGCAGCCAGCGGGGTCAACAGGCCCAGGACGAGCAGCGCGCCGCCGCCCGCCTCGCACAGTCCGGCGATGGTTGCGAAGACCTTGCCCGGGTGATAGCCCATCGAGGTGAAACCGCGCGCGGCCGCGTCGAGTCCGGACCCGCCGAACCAGCCGAACAGCTTCTGTGTGCCGTGTACGACCAGCAATCCGCCGAATCCCACGCGCAGGATCAGCAAACCGAGATCCAGGCCGGAATGACTGGTAATCGGGGTGCGCCCGGTGCTGCTGGTGGTCATGCCGCTCTCCTCGGTCCGGTCGGGCAGTGAAGGTAAGCCTGGGTTATGTCTCCAGCATTCCCGGTGCGCCCGCGACATGCCAGCAAATAGGCGTTCGAATGCGCCGGGAACGACAAACTGCCCACTCGCCGGAGAAGGCGAGCGGGCAGTCGCGCGGTGCTGTCCAGCCCGGTATCGGCTACTGGTGGAACATCTCCTCGAGCGACCCGGAGGTGGCCGGCGAGCAGGTGTTCGCCAGGCAGCCCATGTGCCACAGCTTCTCGATGGTGGCCAGCACGCTGTAGTGGTCGGCCAGGGTGGTGACCTGGTGGCCCTTCTGGTCGTTGCCCTGGTTGTTCAGGACCATCATCGGGGCGTCGCCGCCGCCGAGCACGCCACCGTTGAGGCCGACCGGGCTGCCCGGGCCGCCGGAGTTGCCCGAGTAGTCGTTCTCGTCCCAGGAGATGACGATGCTGTTGCGGCCCTTGCTCCACACCGGCGAGGCGGTGATCTTGGCGATGGTGTCCTTCAGGTACTGGTCACCCATGCCGATGGCGCCGTGGTCCAGGCCGGAGTCCGGGTAGCCACAGGCCGGGAAGCCGGCGGCCTGCGCGGCGGCCGGGGCCATGCCGTGCATGTCGTGGCACTGGTCGGGGCTGATCCAGACGAAGTTGGGCACGTTCCCGCTGGCCAGGTCGGCGTCCAGATTGCCTTCCTGCGGAACGACCTTCGCGGCGCGGGTCGGGTTGCCGTACACCTTGGAGAAGTAGGCGAACGGGTTGTGCTTCTGCGCGTACAGCTTCACGTTCTGGCCGTTGACCAGGCCGGGCGCGTACTCGCCGGTGAAACCGGCAGACGGCATCGACTGCATGTAGGCCTTCCAGGACTTCCCGGCGCCCTCGAGCTGGTCGACGATGGTGTCCCCGCCGAACATGTGCGCCTTCGCGGTCGCGGCGGCGATCTGGTCCGGGGTCAGTGACACCTGGTCGGTGGCGTCGCCGGAGCTGGGAACGAATTCCTCGGGCGCGCAGGTGGAGGCGGCGCCGGCCTTGCAGTCGTCCCAGATGCCCTGGAAGTCACCGGAGACGGCGGCCAGGTAGTTCGGGAGGCTGGGGTGGGTCACGCCGTGGAAGTTGGTCTCCACGTTGGCGGTCTGCGCCAGCTGGTTGATGTAGGGGGCGTCGGCGGTGTTGCCGATGACCTGGGAGTAGCCGTGGTTCTCCATCATGATGTAGAAGATGTGGTCCGGGCCCTGGTCGCCGGCGCTGCCCGAGCTGCCGGTACTGCTACCGGCGCTACCGGTGCTGCTGCCCGCGCTACCGGTGCTGCTGCCGGCGCTGCCCGACGCGCTACCGGTGTCGGCCTGCGCGATCGTGCCGGCCAGTACGACGGCTGCCGCCGCCGCTGCCGCGGCGGTAGCGGTCCGCATCATCTGCGGCTTCTTCATGTGGAACTCCTCATCTCGGCGCTGTGCCGCGACGGAGCTAACCAGCGGCCGGTGACCGAGTTGGGCTGGTGGAGTGAAGAATCGGCGAACGGATGGGGCGGCTTGGCGACGAATTGGACAACAGTTCAGTTGGGGCGCGCGGGGTTTCGGCTCGGCCTGGCACACGTTGCAATTTCATAGCCGTTCCGGCATCACCCTTCGCCGCTGCGACCACCGCGCACCGGGCACACTGAGGGGGATGAAACTGCCCGAACTTCCCGACCTTCCGGTGCGCGCGGACCTGCCCCGGATCACCGAGACGCTGACCACCGCCGGTGCCGCGGTGCTGGTGGCGCCCCCGGGCACCGGCAAGACCACCCTGGTGCCGTTGGCGCTGGCCGCGGCCCTGCCCGGCCGGGTCGTGGTCGCCGAACCGCGCCGGATCGCCGCCCGCGCCGCCGCCGCGCGCATGGCCGCGCTGCTCGGCGAAAAGGCGGGTGCCACAGTCGGTTACGCGGTTCGTGGCGAGCGCAGAGTAGGCCCGGACACCCGGATCGAGGTGGTCACGTCCGGCTTGCTGGTCCGCCGGCTGCAGCACGACCCCGAGCTCACCGGCACCACCCTCGTCATGCTCGACGAATGTCACGAACGCCAGCTCGACGCGGACCTGTTGCTGGCGCTGTTGCTCGACGCGCGCGACGGCCTGCGCCCCGACCTGCGGCTGCTGGCCACCTCGGCGACCGTCGCCGCCACCCGCCCCGCGGAACTGCTGGGCAGCGGTACCCCGGCGCCGATCCTCGAGGTGCGTGGCCGGGCCCATCCGGTAGAGCTGAGCTACCTGCCGTCCCTGCCGCGGGAGCGGGTCGAGGCGCACGTCGCGCGCGCCACCCGCGCCGCCCTCGCCGCGACTACCGGCGACGTCCTGGTGTTCCTGCCGGGAGTTCCCGAAATAACCAGGGTCGCAGGTCTTTTGAGCGATCTCGCCGCGGTGGACGTGCTGCCGCTGCACGGCCGGCTCAGCGCGGCCGCGCAGGACCGCGCGCTGCGGCCCGGCGCCCGGCGGCGCGTCGTGCTGGCCACCGCGGTCGCCGAGACCAGCCTCACCGTGCCCGGGGTGCGCGCGGTGGTGGACAGCGGGCTGGCCCGGGTGCCGCGGGTCGACCACCGGCGCGGCCTGGCCGGGCTGGCCACGGTCCGGGTCTCGGCGGCAGTGGCCGAACAGCGGGCCGGCCGCGCCGGCCGCGAGGCACCCGGCCACGCGTGGCGGTGCTGGCCCGAGTACGAACACACCACCCTGCCCGCCTATCCCGACCCGGAACTGCGCACGGCCGAATTGACCACGCTGGCACTGGAACTGGCGTGCTGGGGGACCCCCGACGGTAGCGGCCTGGCCTGGTGGGACCCGCCACCGGCCGGCGCGCTGGCCGCCGGCCGGGAAGTGCTGGCCACCCTCGGCGCGCTCGACGACACCGGCGCGGTCACCACCCGCGGGCGCCGGATGGCGGAGGTCGGCCTGCATCCGCGGCTGGCGCGGGCCCTGCTCGACGGTGCCGCCGAACTCGGGGCCCGGCCGGCAGCGGAGGTGGTGGCCGTCCTCGACGACGACGGCCTGATCTCCGGCACCGATCTGGTGACCGGATTGCGCGCGCTGCGCCGGGACCGCCCCGCGCGCTGGGTGCGCGAGGTCGATCGCCTGGTCCGCAGGGTCGAGCGGGAGGGCACGGAACCTGTTGCGGTGAAAGATGATCCAGCGTTCGTGGTGGCGCTGGCCCACCCCGAACGGCTGGCCCGCCGCCGGGCGCCCGGCTCCGCGAGCTATCTGCTGGCCGGCGGAACCGCCGTGACCCTGCCCGGCGGGGACGGGCCGGAATGGCTGGCCGTCGCGATCGCCGACCGCGACCCGGGACGGGCCGAGGGCCGGATCCGGCTGGCCGCACCCGCCGACGAACAGCTCGCCCGGGTCGCGGCACCCCACCTGCGCACCACGACCGACGAAGTCGACTGGGTCGACGGCGATGTCGTCACCCGCCGGGTCACCAGATTCGGCGCGATCACGCTGGCGGAGAACCCGATTCGCGATCCCGACCCCGCCCTGGTGGCAGCCGCGCTGCGCCGCGGCCTGCAAGCGGAAGGGATCGGGCTGCTGCGCTGGGACGCCGCTGCCGCCACACTGCGGCAGCGGCTCGACCTGCTCCGGCGCACGCACGGCGACCCCTGGCCCGACGTGAGCGACGAAGCGCTGCTGGCCGACCCGCAATCCTGGCTCGGCCCCGACCTGGACTCGGCGCGGCGGCGCGCCGACCTGGCCCGCATCGACGCCGGGCAGGCCCTGCGCCGGCTGCTACCGTGGCCGGACGCGGCCCGCCTCGACGAACTGGTCCCCGAGCGGATCACGGTGCCTTCCGGTAGCCGCGTGTGCATCGACTATTCCTGTGACCCACCGGTTCTCGCGGTGCAGGTGCAGGAGATCTTCGGCTGGGCCGAACTGCCCCGGCTGGCCGGCGGCCGAATCTCGTTGCTGCTGCACCTGTTGTCGCCGGCCCGGCGACCGGTGGCGGTCACGGCCGATCTGGCCTCGTTCTGGCGGACGGGCTGGCCGCAGGTTCGATCGGATCTGCGTGGCCGCTACCCGAAACACGCCTGGCCGGAGGATCCGGCGACGGTGGCCCCCCATCGCGGTACCGCGCGCAACGCTCGCTGAATCGCCGTGGCGATGTAGGGGATTCGCGCGTCCGCCGCGCGGCCGCGGTGCTCAGACCTCCAGGTCCTCTTCGATGCTCTTGAGCCGGTGGCGGGCCAGCGCCAGGTTGGCCCGGCCGCGGTCCAGCGCCAGATACAGGAACAGCCCCTTGGACTTGCGGCCGGTCAGCGGCCGAATGAGGTGGTACTGGTTGGTCAGGGTGATGAGGATGTCCTCGATGCCCTCGTTGAGACCCAACTGCTCGATGGTGCGCATCTTGGCCCGCACCACCTCGGTGTTGCCCGCCGCGGCGATCTGCAGATCGAGGGCCTTGGAGCTGCCGAGCGCGCCCAGCGCCATGCCGCTGTTGTAGTCGACGACCGCGGCACCGAGGGCACCGTCGATCGTCATCATGTCTTTCAGGGCCAGATCAATATTCGACATTCGTCGATTCCTTTCATTCGGTTTCCAGCGGTTGCCCGTTGCGGGCGTCGGTGGTCGTCAGGGCGCTCAGCCGGGCGGCGATGGCGCGGGCCGCGGGCCGCGATTCCAGGTGCAGGCGGCCGATGTTCACCTCGGGCGCGGCCAGGACGGTCAGGGCTGTCCAGCCGGCCGCGTAGATGACCACGTGCCCGCCGCTGCCGTTGACCACGACCTCCTGGAAGGAGCCACCGTGCGCGGTGGTCACCAGGCGATAGGACAGCGCCAGCTGGGTGGCGGTCATGGCGGCCATCCCGGTGGGTTCCAGGTGGTCGGGGAGGTCGTGGGCAATGAGCAGGCCGTCGTTGGAGGCCACCAGGGTTCCGGTCAGCCGTGGGATGCGGTCGCGCAGGGCCTTCAGCTCCGCCAGTACGGCGCCGTCAGGCTCGGGTCCGGTCATCGCCACTTTGGTTCGCCTTCCCATCCAGTCGCCGAGCAGTTTTCTCCGCACGGTCAATCGAGGTCCTCCAGCGCGGCCTGCAACCGGACGAGCAGATCCCGGTCGACGGGATCCCATTGCGGCTGCGGACGTTCCCTGGGTACGGGTGCGGGAGACCGGGCGGGCAGCGGCCCGTCACCGGCCGGCCCGTAGCTCTCGTAGGGGCCGGAGATGCGGGGCCGGCGGCGCGCCAGCGGGCGCAGGCCGTCGGCGACCGGGACGGTGTCCGGGGCGGGCGCGATCGGCGCCAGGTCGGCCGGGCGCTCCACCAGTCCGCTCGCGGTCATGGTGCGGACCGCCTCGAGGCAGCCGTAGGTGGTGCGGCCCAGGTCCCGGGCGATGTCGGCGATGCTGCGGCGGCCGTCGGCGGCGGCGAGCACCTCGACTTCGCTCGCGGTCAGGGCCACCCGGTTGCGCCGGATGTGCCGCACCGGGACGACGGGCGCGCAGTCCACCAGGTCGGCGGGCCACGGCCCGTCCTGCGGGTCGCTGCGGCGGGCGCATTCCCGGACCAGCACGTGTGGGGTCACCCGGCACACCGGTGCCAGCCAATGTGCCGGGGAGGGACGGAATTCCGGGATCACCGGCTCGGCCAGCAGGAAGTAGGCGGCGTCGAACACCGACAGCAGGGCCAGGCTCTCCAGGCGCGGTCGGCCCAGGACCCGGCTCGGGTCGCCGGCGCGGGCGCGCTGCCAGTCCTCGGCGGTGGCGACCCCGGATTCGACGACGAGCCGGTCCAGTCCGGTCGTGCGCCGGCAATCCGCGGAGACGATCGCGCCACCGGCGAGATGGAATGCGCCGTCGCCGGCGCACAGCACACCCGTACGTTCCTCGGTTTCCAGACGCCGCAATGCGGTCGCCAATGTGGCGGTCATATCGTGGCCCGGGGACCGCTCGGCGTGAATTCGGCAAGAATGCTCCGGAGCTGGAATCGTGCCATCCCCAAATTCCCCGTGACGTCGTCGAACAGGATGTGGACGAACAGCCGGGCGCCGAAATCGCTGCCCACGAATTTCATGATGTGATATCCGCTGGTGCCGCAGATGATGACCTCGTCGATATCGTCGGCGGGGTCGGCGGAGGCCAGCCCCGTGCAGGTGAGCACTGCCCTGACCACATCGGTGGTGGTCGCCGCGACCTCGTGCTGATCGGCCGGTTCGTGCCGGCCGACCGCGGCGACGGCCAGGCCGCTGTCGGCGTCGACCAGTGTCACATTGCGTGCCCCGGGAATCTCGATGATCCGTCCGAGGCAGACATCGATACCGATCACCCTGCCACCGTCTGTAGTGCTGTCGTCGTACGCGGAGTGACGCTACACAATTGCCCGGACGCATGAGTGCGAATTCACTGATGTTTACGCACGGTAGCTCCCGTGGCCATTGTCGTGCGTAAAAAGAAATACCCGTCGGTATTTACTGAGGCGAGGGTACGAAACGAACCACGCAGAAATTCGGTCCGGGGGAATATCCGGAGAATGCGAAAAGGCCCGGTGTGACGGCGTTATGCCGTCACACCGGGCCTCGAGCGGGCGATCAGCGGAGCAGGCCGTGCAGTACCGCGACACCGGCGGTCAGCGCGGCACCGCCGGTGACCCAGGAGGTTTCGGCCGGTTGCTGGGTCAGCAGCACCACCGCGTAGCGAAGCGGATACTCGGGGTCCACACCGACCAGTCCGGTGGTGTCCAGCGTCGTGGAATCGTCGAGGGTCATCCAGCCCTGCTTGATGGCCCAGCTGTGCCCGGTCAGCCCGCTCGGGATCCCGAAGAACTGGTTGGTGCCGTCGCCGGCGATCTCGTTGGTACCGCGCAGCGAGCCCAGGATCAGGGCACGGTCCCGCGACGGGATCTTGCTCTCGATGTACTGGTAGAGGGTGACGACGTCGGCCGGCGTGGTGCGCGTCTCGCCCCACTCGTACTGGTCGTCGGGAGCCTGGGTGCCGGTCAGCCCGACCAGCGCCACCGTGCGGTCCACGATCGCGGTGCCGCCGTTGGTATCCCACAGCTGGTTGGCGATGTCGTCGTCGCTGGCTTCCAGCATGCGGCGGATCAGGGCTTCGCGGTCCGGGTCGGGCTGCCAGTCGCGGGACTGCAGATCGTCCAGCGCGATCATCAGTTTCACCACCGACGCGGTGTAGAACTGCTTGTCGGTGTTCAGGGCGGCCAGCACGGTACCGGTCTGGGTGTCGACCACCTCGATGCCGATGTCCGAGCCGGGGGAGACGGCATTGACCGCGTCGGCCATCTGCTGGGCGATGCCGGTCGGGGCGGGCTGCGCCGACGTGGCAGGCGCCGACGTGGTGGCCGGTGCCGTGGTCTCGGCGGGGGGCGCGGCTTCGGTCGTGGTCGTGGGGAGCGCGGTGTCCGTGGTGGTCGGCGTCGCGGAGTCGGTGGGCGCCGTGGTGGACGTCGGGACGGTCACGGTGGTGGTCGGAGCCGGCAGCGCGGGATCTACCGCGACATCGTGTGCGGCGCCGGGCAGCTGGCCCGCGGCGATCGAGTCGTCGTTCGAAAACGGCTGGGGTGCAACGGCACCCGCGACGGCGTGCTCGAGAGATTGCAGCGGTCCACCGGCGGGCGCGGGTCCGGCCGGTGCCTCGGCCGAGCCGGGGTCATGCGGGGCGTGGTTGTCCGCCAACGCTTTCGGCAGCATGATCATGCCCACCAGCACTGCTGCCGCGACTGTTCCCCCGACCCGTAGCCATAGTGACCACCCCCGGTTCCCGTCGACAACACGGGCTTTCACCGTACTCATACGCTAATGATCGTCCTGTTGCTGTGTCCACCTCGAGATGCCGGTGACAGTTCGATGTCGGTCCGTGAACATCACATCACCCCGTCCGGAATATTTCCGAACGGCGAGAAGTGCTGTGCGGGCCGCGATCTCGATGAACCGGCTCCGGAAGAATGTACCTGGTACAGCCCTCGGATGTCGCACCAAGGGGCAGCCCGGGCGCTCAGCAGGGAGTTTGCCCGGGCCTTCGGGCAGGATGGTGGAAGTGTCGAGTTACAACGAGATTTCGGGTCAGAGCCTGGAGCGGATCCGAGCGTTGAGCGACGGGGTGTTCGCCGTCGCCATGACGCTGCTGGTCCTGGATGTGAAACTGCCGGCGGGCGTGGGCGACACCGACGCGCAGCTGTGGCACGCGGTGGCCGACCTCGCCCCGAAGTTCACCGCCTACCTGCTGAGTTTCACCATGCTGGGCCTGTTCTGGCTGGCGCAGCACACCCTGCTGGCGCTGCCGATCCGCTCCGACCGGCCGTTCACCCTGACCCAGCTGGGCTTCCTGTTCGTGGTGACCCTGCTGCCGTTCAGCGCGGCGGTCCTGGCCGAACATCCGCACACCCGAGTGGCGATCGGCCTGTACTGGCTGAACCTGCTGCTGATGGGACTGATGTTGGCGGTCGGCCGCACCTACATGGTCAAGGCCGGCCACGTACCGGACGAACAGCTCGATGACGCGACCGCCTACCTGGATCGGCTGGTCCTGGCGCAGACGCTGTACGCCCTGTCGGCGGCGCTGTGCTTCGCCGACCCGATCTACAGCATCGTCGCCCTGCTGCTGGCCCAGAGCGTCTTCCTGGTCTCGCCGCCGCGCCTGCCGCGCTTTATTACGCGCCGGTGAGCACGAAGTCGCCGTCCTCCTGCCCCGAGAGCATGGTCAGCATCGTGGCGCGGTCGAACGGCAGCAGGTCGATGAAACCCTCCTCGGTGAAGTACCAGGAGTTGCAGCCGGTGTTCCACACGGTGGGGCCGAGCGCGGAGGCGACCTCCGCGTTGAAGCGGGCGGTGGCGGCCTCGGTCACCTCGACAATGTCGAATTCCCCGGCGCGGTAGCGCTCCAGCCAGCCCACGATGTAGCGGGCGGTGACCTCGGCGGCGTCGTGCAGCGGGATCGAACCGGTCGGCGAGTTCGGGCCGAGCACGGTGAACAGGTTCGGGAAACCGGGGATCGCGGTCATCCGGTAGGCATGCGGGCCCTTCGCCCAGGCGTCGTCGATCGAAAGCCCGTCGCGGCCACGCAGATTTATCGGGCGCATGTAGTCGTGGGGGCGGAAACCGGTGGCCAGGACGATGACGTCGACCTCGTGTTCGCGGCCGTCGGCGGTGACGACTGCGTTCGCGGTGACCCGCTCGATCGGCGCGGTCACCAGCTCCGCGTTGCGGGCCTTGACCGCGCGGTAGTAGGTGCCCGACAACACCTGCCGCTTGCACAGCGGCTGGTAGTCGGGGGTCAGTTCGGTGCGCAGCGCGGGGTCGAGGATCTGGGTGCGCAGGCTGAGGCGGGCGTAGGCTTGCACCGCCTTGCGTCGCCAGCTCGGCCGGGTCACCACGTCGGTGAACAGCCGCGACGCCTGTAGCCCGGCCTGGTACAGGGCCCGGTTGGCCCGGGGCAGCCGTTGCAGCACCGCGCCGAGCAGTTTCGGCTGTGGCAACCACATGGGCGCCCAGATCACCCACTGCGGGGTGCGGACGAAGTGCGCCAGCCGTGCCGCCTTCGGCTGCAGCGCCGAAACCACTTGCACGCCGGTGGATCCGGTGCCGATCACGGCGATCCGACGGCCGTCGGTGACCAGGTCGTCGTCCCAGCGCGCGGTGTGCACGACGTCGCCGGCGAAGGTGTCGAGGCCCTCGATCGGCGGGGTGAACGGGTGGTGCAGCACGCCGGTGGCCGCGATCACGAACTCGGCCTCGAACTCCGCGCCGTCGCCGGTGCGGACTTGCCATGTGCGGCCGTCGAATTCGGCGGACACCACCTCGGAGTTCAGCCGGATCCACGGCCGCAGACCGTATTCGTCGACCACGTCGGCGAGGTAGCGCTGGATCTCGGGGCCCGGCGCGAAGATTCGCGACCAGTCGGGCTTGGGAGCGAATCCGAACTGGTACAGCGTCGAGGGCACGTCGCAGGTCAGGCCGGGGTAGTGGTTCCAGTGCCAGACACCGCCGACGTCGGAGCCCTTCTCCAGGACGGTGACCTTGTGGAAACCGGCCCGCTGCAAGGTGATCGCGGTGGCGATGCCGGAGACGCCGGCCCCGATGACGATGATCCGGGTGGTACGCGGGGAGTTCACGTGCTGCTTCCTCAGGGGAGTTCGGGGGAGTCGGCGGCGCGCCGGTTGCGGGCCTGCTCTTCGATGGCCTGCTCGTACGCGCCGCGCACGTCGTGATCCACCTGGGTCAGCGCACGCCGGTCGCCGAGGATCCGGCGGCCCAGCCGCATCAGGGTCTCGGGGGTGACCGCCTGCAGCAGATCCCAGCCGGCGAGGTAGCCGGGGACCGGGATCTCGGCGCGGCGGTTGCGCACACTGTCGACGATGGCGCGGGCGACGTCCTCGGGGTCGACGGTCGGCATCCCGTGGCCGAGTGGCACTCCCGACGACAGTCGGGTACGCACCGCGCTGGGCAGGATAGCCGAAACGCTCACGCCGGTGTCGGCGTACTCGGCGCGCACGGCGCCGCTGAGGCCGACCGCGGCGAACTTGCTGGCGTTGTAGACCGCCATGCCGGGCACGACCAGCTTGCCGGCCATCGAGGCGACGTTGACGATGTGTCCGCGGCCGCGGGAGATCATGTGCGGCAACGCGATCCGCATGCCGTGCAGCGGGCCCCAGACGTTGACGTCGATGGTGGTGCGGCTGACGCCGTCGTCCTCGGCGAGGAAGTCGCCCAGTGGCATGACGCCGGCGTTGTTGACCAGGATGTCGAGCCGCCCGGCGGTACCGATGACGGTCTCGACGAAGGCGGTGAAGCTCGCGCGGTCGGTGACGTCGAGCGGCAGTCCCTGTGCGCCGGAACCGATCTCGGCGGCGGTGGCGGCCGCTGCGGTGGCGTCGAGATCGCCCAGGAAGACCGTGGCGCCCTGCGCGGCGAAGCGGATGGCGGTGGCGCGGCCGATGCCGCGGGCGCCGCCGGTCACCGCGACGACGGCGCCGTCGAGCGGGATGTTCGGATAGGGCATCGGAGGTTCCGTTCCAGTTTGAGAGACCGTCGGTATTCGAATGCCAACGGTATGGTGAGTCCGTGGGTATGTCAATGCGATACCATGCGCACATGGCCCGATTGACCCGCGCGGAAAGCCAGGCCCAGACCAGGGCGCAGCTGCTCGAGACGGCCCGGCAGCTGTTCTTCGCCGACGGCTACCACGCCACCACCCTGGAAAAGGTGGCCGACGCCGCCGGCTTCTCGAAGGGCGCGGTCTACTCGAACTTCCGCAACAAGGACGAGCTGTGCGCCGCGGTCCTGGACGAGGTCCGGGCCGAGAACATCGCCGAAGTCCTGGAGCTGACCGCCGCCGCCGACTCCGGCGACCGGCTGGACCTGTTCCGGGCCTGGGCGCAACGGGTCATCGGCGATCCGGGCTGGACCACCCTCGAAGCGGAGTTCGCTGCACACGCCCGCCGTGACGACGCGTTGCGCGGTGAATTGGCGGCCCGGATCGACGGGGTGGTCTCCATGCTGGTCGCGGGCGTCAGCACACTCGACGACGTGCAGCCACAGCTGCCCACGCGCGAGCTCGCCACCGTGGTGCTGGCGGCCGGCGTCGGCCTGGGCATGTTCCGCGCGATCGATCCGACCGTGCCGGTGGACGGCCTGGTCGACATTCTCGGGATGCTGATCGGCCGCCCGGCTCCCGCCCGGCCCGCGAGCTGAGCCGGCTCAGAAGTCGGTGACGACCTCGAACTCGGAACCATTGGCGACCGCGAGGTGAATGTGCTGGCGCGCCTGGGCGTGCCGGAACTCCACTGTGCCGCGCGGACCCGAATACGCGGTGCCGTCCAGCGCCGGTGCCATGGCCGGTGCGGTGAAGCTCCCGGTGCGTTCGATCATCGACGACAGCAATCGGATTCCCTCGTAACAGGATTCGGCCGGGCCGCCGATGACCGGCGCGAAACGGCCGTGCAGTGCCGTGTAGCGGGCATGCAGGTCGGCGGCGTCGGCGTCGCGTTGTGAGTCGAAGAACCCGGCCGCGGACATCAGGCCGGTGGTGTTGGCGGCACCGGTGGCGAGGAGCATGTTCTCGTCCATGAGCGGGCTGAACCGCATCAGCGTCGTGTCCAGTCCGCGATGGGCGAAGGTGCGGTTGAACCGGACCGCGTCCTGGCCGAGCAGCAGCATGAGGACGGCCTGGCAGTCGGCCTGCGCGACCCGCTCGACCAGGGCGGTCACCGCGCCGCCGACCGGCACGAACGCGCCGCCGACGAGTTCCAGGCCCAGATCCCCGGCGAACTTCCGGACCTCGGTCATGGTGTCGCGGGGCCACACGTAGTCGGAGCCGACGACGAACCATTTCCGGATCCCGGCGAAGTCGCGCATCCAGCGCATGGCCGGTTCCAGCTGGATCTGCGGGGTCTCGCCGGTGCAGTAGACGCCCGGGTGCGTTTCGCCGCCCTCGTACAGCGCCGTGTAGGCGTAGGGGATCCGGCCCGAGACCATCGGTGCGAGGGTGTTGCGGATATCGGAGGTGTGCCAGCCGCTGATCGCGTCGATCGCGCCGGCCGCCATCAGTTCCTCGATCCGTCGCGCCACCGTGGTGGGTCCGGCGGCGCCGTCGACGATCTCGATCTCGACCTCGCGGCCCAGGATGCCGCCCGCGGTGTTGAGTTCGCGCGCGGCCAGCTCGGCGACCGCCTCGCACGACGGGCCGATGATGCCTGCGGGCCCCTGCTGCGGGACCACGAGTGCCAGGCGCCAGACATCGTTCCGGGCGGGCAGGGCGAGGGTGCTGGTCATGGGGACTCCTCGAAAGTCGACTGCACGCGCGTGAGCGCGTACCCAGTCATTGGATTATCGAGGGAGGTCCTGGCTCGTGCAACCGATCAGCTATCTGCTCACTATTCGGTGGGAGGTGATCGGAGGAGTGGTGGCATACGGGTGTCACCGGAATCATTTCCGATCGAGAATAGTTTTCGGGCGGGTTGAGTCTGGCTAATATCGGCAGGTCAGTTAGGTATTTTTGGATCGTTTTCCGTTGTCAGTAGGGAAATCTCCGCCCGGATGCGGGGTCGCAGACGGGCTCTGGATGCGCGGTTCCGGCAGGCACGGCCGTGACCGGAGCCAGTGGGATATGTCTCCAGCTGCCCGGCCTCAGTTAATTCGAATTCGTAGCATCTTTACAGCAAATTAACGGGTCACAGGCAAGCGTCGTCGAGATCGAGCGTCGTTCGGTCCAGGGAATCCAGCACATCGAACCGGTATCCGGTCGCGGGCAGTTCGAAACGGAAGAAATAGCGGGCCGCCGCGCGCTTACCGTCGTGGAACGGGGTCTGCTTGCCGTGCGCGGCCAGCTCGAGTTCCAGCCAGATCCAGGCCAGCACGATATGCCCGGCGGCCTCCAGGTAGAGCGCGGAATTGGCCAGCGCCAGCCGCGGATCGCCGGTGCCCCACAGCCGCGCGGTCGTCGCCGCGAGGCGCTCGGCGGCCGCGGCCAGCAGGTCCGCGTGAGCGGCGAGCTCGGCGTCGCCGGTGGCCCGCGCGGCGGTCACCGTCGCGTCGATCGTCGCCACCAGGGTGGCCAGCGCGGCACCGTTCTCCGCCACCACCGCGCGGCCCAGCAGATCCATGCTCTGGATGCCGTGGGTGCCCTCGTGGATCGGGTTCAGGCGGTTGTCGCGATAGTGCTGTTCGACGTCGTAGTCGCGGGTGTATCCGGCGCCGCCGAGGATCTGGATGGCGAGATCGTTACCGATCAGGCACCACTGGCTGGGCCAGCTCTTGGCGATCGGGACCAGCACCCGCAGCAGCCGGTCCGCGCGCTGCCGCTCGGGCTCGGTATCGATGCTGTGCTGGTCGTCGATCAGCCGGGAGCAGTACAGCTGAAGTGCCAGCGCGCCTTCGGCATACGACTTCTGGGCGAGCAGCATCCGCCGCACGTCCGGGTGCTCGACGATCGGCACCTCCGGCCCGGATTTGTCGCCGGCCGCCCGGCCTTGGGGCCGATTACGCGCGTAGGCAAGGGATTTCAGGTACCCGGTGTAGCCGAGCGAGGTGGCGATCAGGCCGATCCCCAGCCGCGCCTCGTTCATCATGTGGAACATGCAGGCCAGACCGCGGTTCTCCGTTCCGACCAGATAGCCGACCGCACCGGCGGCCCCGCCCGGAGTGAACGCGCCGTCGCCGAAAACCGGTGCGGTATTGACGGTTCCACGCCAGCCCATCTTGTGGTTGATCCCGGCCAGCACCACGTCGTTGCGCTCGCCCACGCCGCCGTCGGCGGCGGGCAGGAACTTGGGCACGACGAACAGCGAGATGCCCCGGGTGCCCGCGGGCGCGCCCGGGATCCGGGCCAGCACGAGGTGCACGATGTTCTCGCTGATGTCCTGGTCGCCGCCGGAGATCCACATCTTGCGCCCGAACAGCCGGTAACTGCCGTCCGCCTGCGGTACCGCGCGGGTGGTGATCCCGGCCAGATCGGAACCAGCCTGCGGCTCCGACAGCGCCATGGTGCCGAACCAGCGGCCCTCGACCTGCGGCCGCACGTAGGTGTCGATCTGTTCGGGAGTGCCGTGGGCGGCGAGCAGATTCGCATTGCCCATGGTGAGCATGAGGTAGGAGGTGGTGGCCGCGTTGGCGGCGTAGAACCAGCTCAGGCAGGCGTTGTAGACCGTCTGCGGCAGCTGGGCGCCGCCGAGGCTCTCGTCCATGGGGGCGCCGATCAGCCCCGCGTCGCGGAAGGCCGCCAGCGCCCGGCCCACCGCGGGCAGCGTGTGCACCTGCTCGCCGTCGAAAGTCGGCTCGTGCAGGTCGCTTTCGCGATTGTGCGGGGCGAAGTACTGGGTCGCGAGCTGCTCGCTGAGTTCGAGCAGCTGATCGAAGGTCTCGCGGCTGTGTTCCCGGAACCGTTCGCGCTCGGTCAGGGCCGAGACGTCGAGCCATTCGTGGAGCAGGAACTCGATATCGCGCGCGGACATGATCTGCGATTCCATGCGTCCATCCTCGTGACCGCCGCAACCGGGCGCAACGTTATGCCGGTACCCGCAGACCCTCGAACATCACGGACCGGAGTCGGTCGGCCGACTCCGGCGAGTGCTCGCAGCTCGCGCCGATGCCGTTGGCCAGCCGGAGCAGGTCGAGCGGTTCCAAGTCGTCGCGGATCTCGCCGGCGGCGACCGCGCGGTTCATCAGCGATCCGCCGGCCTCGACGAGCAGCTTGCGGCACAGGGTGAAGGTCTCGGAGGTCGGATCGATGGCCGCCTTGAGGGCGAGCGCCAGGCTGCGTTGGTGCAGGTAGAAGTTCGAGACCTCGGTCAGCCAGCGGCGGACGGCCTGCCCGGGGGTGTCGGAGTCCGCCTCGAACTCCGCGGCCAGGCCGGCCAGGGTCTCGATGCTGGACCGGTAGACCGCCTCGATCAGCGTGTCCCGATTCGGGAAGTGGCGGTACAGGGTTCCGGGCCCGACCCCGGCGCGCCGGGCGATCTCGTCGAGCGGCGCGTCGATGCCGTCGGTGCCGAACACCTCGCGGGCGCAGGTCAGCAGCCGCTCGCGATTGCGGCGGGCATCGGCGCGCATCGGCCGGTCCGGCGTCGGTTCGTCCACGGCGGTCCTTGTCTACGTCACCCCGATACGTTCGGGCTGGAAACGGAGAGACTCTCCGAATAGACTTGCGGAATCGGAGGGTCTGTCCATATGCTAACTCCATCCTAAACGGAGATAGTCTCCGTTTAGTGCCCCGGACGGAGATCCTCTTGACCACCACCGTGCTCGAACCGGAGCGCCGGGTCCGCCCACGTTCCGAACTCGTCCTGATCACGCTGCTGACCTGCCAATTGATGATCGTGCTCGACGTGACCGTCATGAATGTGGCGCTGCCGCGCATCCGCACCGATCTGCACTTCACCCCCACCGGGCTGTCCTGGGTCATGGACGCCTACACCCTCACCTTCGGCGGCCTGCTGCTGCTGGGCGGCCGCGCCGGCGACCTGTTCGGCCGCCGCCGGCTGTTCCTGGCCGGCATCGGCCTGTTCACCCTCGCCTCGCTCGCCGGCGGCCTCGCACCCACCGCGGGCTGGCTGCTCGCCTCCCGGGTCGCGCAGGGAATCGGCGGCGCCATGGCCGGACCCAACACCCTGGCCCTGCTCACCACCACCTTCAGTGAACCCGCCCGCCGCATCCGCGTCCTGGCCCTGTTCTCCGGAATGTCCAGTGCCGGTTTCGCGATCGGCCTGATCGTCGGCGGCCTGCTCACCGAGTGGTTCGGCTGGCGCTCGGTGATGTTCATCAACGTGCCGTTCGGTGTGGCCATCGCACTGCTCGGCATGGCGGTGCTGCCCGAGGCGCCCCGGCGCGCCGCCCGGCTCGACCTGCCGGGCGCGGTGACCGCGACCGCGGGTGTGGCAACCCTGGTATACGGCTTCATCAGCGCGGCCGCCGACGGCTGGGGCAACACCACCACGATCAGCGCGCTGCTGGCAGGCGGCGTGCTGCTGTCGGCGTTCGTCGCGCTCGAACTGCGCCACGAACAGCCGCTGCTGCCACTGCACCTGTTCACCGACCGCACCCGGGCCGCCGCCTACGCGAATATGTTCCTGGGCCCCATGGCCGGTATGTCGATGTTCTTCTTCGTCACCGAGTATCTGCAGGAAGTGCGCAAGATGAGCGCGCTGGCAACCGGATTCGCGTTCCTGCCCACCGCGATCCTGATGTTCGCCATGATCCGGCTGGTGCCGCGGCTGCTGCCCCGCCTGGGCCCCAAGCCGCTCGCCCTCACCGGGACCCTGTCGATGGCAGCCGGTTTGGCGCTCCTCACGCGCCTGACCGACCACAGCGGCTACTTCCCGCTGTTGTTCGTGGCCATGCTGTTTCTGGGTTGCGGTATCGGACTTGCCTTCTCGCCGCTGAACGTGATCATCATGTCGACCGTCGAACCGGCCGAGGCCGGTGCCGCCGGTGGCGCCCTGCAGACCGTCCAGCAGGTCGGTGCGGCACTGGGGCTGGCGATTCTGGTCACCGTGTTCGGCACCGCCACCCGCGGTGCCACCGGATCGCCGGCCCACATCCTGGTCGGCGGGATCACCACCGCGTTCGGTGCGGCGGTCGTGATCGCGGTACTCACCGTCCTGGTCGCGCTCACCTTCCCGGGCCGGCGGCAGACCCGCTGACCCACGCGGACAACCACTTCGGCCGCGGTCCGCACGGACCGCGGCCGAAGTGGTCGTGCGGGCGAAATGCGGTATCGGGTTTGGGGTGTGGCGCCGCAGCACCTACCATCGTCGCGTCGGTCGAGATCGGCACGCAGAGCGAACTTGTCGGTGCTGTGCGGCATGCTCTTGGCACGCAGAAATCCACGAGCATGCCCCCGGAGTGCACCATGTCGTCCCGCCGAACCACCCTGCAGTCGTTGTCCGACATCGAGATCGAGCAGATCGCCACCGAGATCGCGGGTGGTCGTCCGCCGATGGTCTGGTTCACCGCGGCGGCGGTCGGCATCCCGGAAGGCCGCTCCGGCAAGGTGATTGCCCTCGGTGACCCGGCCGAGGGAGATTTCCTGCAGGTTCGCCCCACGGGTTCGAAGGACGTGCTGTCCTTCGGTCCCACCGAAGTGACGTTGATCAAGCCGGCGCGCGCCGCCGCCCCGGCGAAACCCGCGGCCAAGGCACAGCCCGCCGCCGCGCGCTCGGGCGGCACCGCCGCCACCGATCCGGATATCGCCTCCAGGAAGGACAACGCTGTGACTCAGCCGTCGACCGTCGTCAGCCCGGCCCCCGTGAGTTCCCCGTCGGTGAGTTCGTCGCTGCCGGCCGACCCGGCGCCCGGCGCCGAGGCCAAGCCGGCGGCCAAGCCCGCCGGGCAACGGGCCGCCAAGGCCCCGGCGTCGGGGGCGCGCAAGGTCCGCACCGTCGAGGTCATGGTCACCCTGTCCGGCACCGCCGACGGCGAGTGGACCGTCGACGTGGTGAACGGCAAGAAGCGCTCGGTCAAGGGGCTCGTCGTGTCCGGTTCGACGGCCGCCCAGGTGGCCGCCCTGCTGCACCCCGAGGTCGCCGAGGTCGTCGATTCGGTGCTGGAGTCGGTGCGTTCGTCGCAGCGGGCCCGGGTCGAGGCACTGCAGGCCGAACTCGAGAACGCCCGCCGCCTGCTCGACGACCTGTCCTGAACCACGAAGCGCCCGGCCGCTACGGCCGGGCGCTTCATATGGTCTATCGCGTGACCTGGCGCTGCTGCCCGGCCTGGCGGCCGGACGCGGGCCGCACCCGGTGCACCCGTGCGGTCTTCACCGCCTTCATGTCCTCGTGGAACACGTACCCGAGGGTGTTCTGCTTGGCCTGGTACATGGCCGAATCCGCCGCCCGCAGCAGGTCGTACACCGAGTTCTCGGTGCCGCGGCCGTGCGAGCACGCGATGCCAATGCTGGCGGCGATGGTGACCTCGCCGACGCTGAGTTCGAACGGCTTGCTCAGCGCGGCCAGCAGCCGCTCGGCGAGTACCGCGGCCTCCTGGCGGCCGGCGCAGCCGAGCACCACGAACTCGTCGCCGCCGTAGCGCGCGGCGACGTCGTCGCGGCGGATTGTGCGACGGATCCGGGCGGCGGCATTGGCGATCAGTTCGTCGCCGACCGCGTGGCCGTGGTTGTCGTTGATCGACTTGAAGCCGTCGAGATCGATGAACAACAGGCACAACGGCTTACCTGCCCAGCGCTCCCGGTTGCGCGCGGGCATCCGCAGCAGCGCCGACCGGTTCACCAGACCGGTGAGCATGTCGTGGTCGGCCTGGTACTGGGCCCGCCGTTCACTGCGGGAGCTGCGCGCGATGGCGCGCTCACCGCGGACCAGCACGCCGATGAGCAGCAGCGCCAGCAGCACCGACACCACGATGCGGTCCTGGGCGGCGAGTCCGGACCCGAAGGTGGGGATGAGCGAGGCCACCACCAGGATCACGGCGATGGCGCTGGCCCGCTTGCGGGACTGATCGGGCCGGACGCGATGCGGTTCGCCCACGGTACGCATGGTCGGGTGCAGGGCGGCGAGCCCGATCAGCAGGTACGACAGCATCAGCGGGGCTTCCAGCAGCCGGTTGGTCGTCGGGTTGCCGACGCCGATGAGCTCGAGCTGGTGTGCCACGTCGACCACGACCAAGGTGAGCAGCCCGGTGTGGATCAGCCGCAGCGACTGCTCGGACCGGGTGCAGGTGATGATCGAATGCACCGTCACCGTCAGCAGCCCGGCGTCGAGCAGGGGATAGGCGATGACCGTCGTGAGGTCGCCGCCGGTCAGCTCCGGGCGGTGCAGCATCGGGGAGATCATGAAGGTCCACGCGGCCAGCACCGCGCCCAGGCCGAGCAGGCCGGAGTCGAGCAGCAGATCGCGGTCGTGGGCGTGCCGGCGGGGTGCCAGCCACAAGCATGCGGCGACCAGGACGGTCGCGTAACCGGCGAGCAGCAGCGGAGTGCCCGAACCGAAACCGGGGGTGTCGGCCAGCACGACGCCGGTACAGAACAACACGGTCGAGGCGGCCAGCAGGTACCAGGGCATCGGCGCGGCCGGGTGGTGGCGATGCAGCCCGATGACGATCATCGCGGTGACGACGGCGGCCTCGGCCAGGCTGACGGCGATCGTCGGGATGGTGGCGGTGAACAGGGGCGCGAGAATGCAGATCAGCAGGATGAGCGCGAGCGGACCCCACCATTGCCGGTGGATGCCGCGACCGGTTCCAGCGCCTTCGTTCGCCGGTGCGTTGCTGTGCGTCATCAGCCCCCCTCGTACGATCCGTCCCCGCTACCTCGCTGCCCCGGGCGGCCCCGGGACGTTCCGCCGCGCGGCGGGCCTACCGCCGGCGCCGGCACCTCGATCCGCCGGGACCGAGGGGTGGAGCATGTACTGACCGTCCGGTACGCGGTCGGAAGTTCCGCGTGAAATGTCTGGACGTCTGACCTGATCATGACACGACGAAGGCCCCCTTGTCGCGTCGATGTGATCACAAAGGGGAAACTCGTAGCGTAAAACGCCGGGCGTTCGCCATGTGGCGAATCGAAGATGTCGATCTCCGAGGCCGGACCGGATGCACCCGCCGGTGGTACGCAGGCGGTTCCCGCGTGCTGGTGGAACCTCGGCATCTCGGGTCCTTCCGTCCGTCCCGCCCCAGTGTCGCACTTAAAAGGTGATCTTTGCTTCAAAATATCCGGCTGGGTGCGGAATGGGAAGATCCGGATTCGAGAACACTCGTGTACGACACGCACTCTGATCAGAGTCGGCCCGCTTAACATCGGTTTCCGGGCTCGCGTCGCAGCAGCCCGATCTACCCGACGACGAAGGGTGGCCGGAAGTGATTCTCAGCGCAGGGGCGAGCCTCCGGTTGGACGCCGCTCCCGTCGATTATGTCTTAGTTGCCCTCTATTTCGTGTTCGTACTGGGAATCGGATGGATGGCCCGTTCCGGAGTCTCGTCGAGCATCGATTTCTTCCTGTCCGGCCGGTCACTGCCCGCCTGGGTGACCGGACTGGCGTTCATCTCCGCCAACCTGGGCGCGGTCGAGATCATGGGGATGTCCGCCAACGGCGCCCAGTACGGGCTGCCCACCGTCCACTACTTCTGGATCGGCGCGATACCGGCCATGGTGTTCCTGGGCGTGGTGATGATGCCGTTCTACTACGGCTCGAAGGTCCGCAGCGTGCCCGAGTTCATGCGGCGTCGCTACGGTACCGGCGCCCACCTGGTCATCTCGGTGAGTTTCGCGGTGGCCCAGGTGCTGATCGCGGGCGTCAACCTGTTCCTGCTCGGGTCGATCGTGCGGGTCCTGCTGGGCTGGCCGCTGTGGATCTCGACCGTGCTCGCCGCGGTCATCGTGCTCAGCTACATCACGCTCGGCGGGCTGTCGGCCGCGATCTACAACGAGGTGCTGCAGTTCTTCGTCATCGTGGCCGCCCTGCTGCCGTTGACGCTGGTGGCGCTGCATCGGGTCGGCGGGGTCAGCGGACTGAAGTCGCGGATCGGCGCGCTGCCCGGTGGCTCGGATCAGATCCATTCCTGGCCGGCCACCCAGCTCACCGGCTTCTCGAACAACGTCCTGTCGGTGATCGGGATCGTCTTCGGGCTCGGGTTCGTGCTGTCGTTCGGATACTGGACCACCAACTTCGTCGAGGTGCAGCGCGCGCTGGCCTCGGCGGACATGTCCTCGGCCCGGCGCACGCCGATCATCGGTGCCTTCCCGAAGATGTTCGTCCCGTTCATCGTGATCCTGCCGGGCATGATGGCCGGCGTGCTGGTCCCGCAGATCGCCGACTACAAGGCGACCGGGCACGGTGACGCCGACTACAACCAGGCCCTGCTGTACCTGATGCACGACCTGCTGCCCAACGGCCTGCTCGGGGTCGCGCTGGCCGGTCTGCTGGCGGCGTTCATGGCCGGGATGGCCGCCAACATCTCCGCGTTCAACACCGTGTTCGGGTTCGACCTGTGGCAGCAGTACGTGGTCACCGACCGCCCCGACGGCTACTACGTGCAGGTCGGACGGTGGGCCACGGTCGGTGCGACCGTGCTGGCGATCGGCACCTCGACCTTCGCGGCGAGCTTCCCCAACATCCTCGACTACCTGCAGGCGCTGTTCTCGTTCTTCAACGCGCCGCTGTTCGCGACCTTCCTGGTCGGGATGTTCTGGCGTCGCGCGACGGCGACCGCCGGCTGGGTGGGGCTGGTCATCGGAACCGGCTGCGCCATCGTGATTTTCGTGCTGTACAAGTCGAATGTCATCCACCTGTCCGGCCAAGGTTCGAGCTTTCTGGCCGCCGGGGTGGCATTCGTGGTGGACGTGGTGCTGACAGTGCTGGTCAGCCTGCGCACCACGCCGAAGCCGGACGCCGAGCTGGTGGGGTTGACCTACGCCGACACCCCGCGCGAGCAGCTGCGGGATCCGGCGGAGGCGTCGCGCCCCTGGTACCAGCGGACGGCGCCGCTGGCGCTGCTGGCGCTGGCGCTGGTGATCCTGCTCAACGTCGTGGTCGGCTGAGTCCGGAAAGGTCGTGGGACATCATGCTTTTCGATATCCGAACCGTGGTTGCGGCCCTGCTGGGCTGTTACGGGGTGGTGTTGGTCGCCGCCGGGCTGTCCCACCGCAGGGCGGCGGACCTGGCCCCCGCCGGCGGCTGGAATATGAACTTGTGGGCGGGAATCGGCATGCTGGTGGTCGCGGCCGTGCTGCTGTTGTGGATGCGGTTGCGGCCGGTGCGTCCCGCCGACACCGAATCCGGGGAATAGCCGCGGCGGTGGTGGAATTGCCCGCTTCGGTCAATTCCAGCCACCGGCTGGGATTATTCGCCGATTTCCATCTCCTGCAGCGGCTTTCGCAGCAGTTTCCCGGTGGCGTTGCGCGGGAGTTCGTCGAGGAAAACAACTTCGCGCGGGACCTTGTAGCGCGCAAGATTCGTCTTCACGAACTCCTTGATCTCCTCGGCGTCGCGCTTGGAGTCCGGTCCCGGAACGACGAAGGCCCGCAGCCGCTTTCCGAAATCGCGGTCGTCGACGCCGATCACGGCCGCCTCGAGCACGTCGTGCCGATTCGCGATCAGGAATTCGACCTCCTGCGGGAAAACGTTCTCTCCACCGGAGACGATCATGTCGTCGTCGCGGCCGTCGACGAACAGCAGACCCCGGCTGTCGAAATGTCCGACGTCACCGGAGGACATGAATCCGTCGATGGTCTCCTTGGTGCGGCCGTCGGTGTAGGCCTTGAAACCGTGCGGGTTGTCGATGAAGATCGTCCCCGGCACATTCGGGGCGGTAATCTCCTGGCGGTTCTCGTCGTAGAGCCGGATCCGGATGCCCACTGGAGGTTTGCCGGCGGTGTCGGGCGCCAGACGCAGATCCTCGGGAGTCGCGACCGAGATGACGGCGCACTCGGTGGAGCCGTACACGTTGTAGAGCGAGTTGTTCAGGTGGTCGAGCGCACGGGTGACCACGTCGCCCGGAATGGCGGAGCCGGCCGCGAAGATGACCTTCAGCGACGAAACGTCGTAGCGGCCGAGGGTTTCGGTGGGCAGGTCGAGAATCCGCTGCAACATGGTGGGTACGACGACCAGTGCCTCGGCGCGGTACCGCTCGATGTTGGCCAGGGTCTGTTCCGGGTCGAAACGCCGCTGCTGGAAGATCATCCGGTTGCCCAGCGCCAGCCCGACACCGAACTGGGACAGGCCGGTGGCGTGGAAGATCGGCGCCGCGACGACCATGGTGCTGTTGCGCGGCAACGGAATCCGGTCCACCAACTGCGCGGTGATGAAGGGGCTGACCTTCTCCCGGGGCGCGCCCTTGGGGGTGCCCGTCGTGCCGGAGGTCAGAATCACCATGCCGCCGGGCTTCTGCGGTGCCGCCAGCTGGTCGGGGGAGCGGCCCGCCGCGATCGAATCCAGGGTCGGAATCGACGGATCGACATTGTCGGACTCGTCGACCCAGGTCAGGATGCGCGGAATCTCGGCCGGGATGGCGCTCATGAGTTCGACGAATTCGCTGTCGTGCAGGACGGCCTTGATCTTCTCGCGGGCCGCCACATCGGCGAACTGCGGCTTGGCGAACCCGGTGTTCATCAGCACGGCGCGGACGCCGAGCTTGCCCAGCGCCGACAGCGCGAGCACGGTGCCGCGGTGGTCGCGGGCGAGCAGGGCGACGACGTCACCCTCGCGCAGGCCGTGGGCGGCCAGGCCGCGCGCCACCTGGTTCGAGAGGGCCTCGACCTCACCGAAGGTGAGCTGGCCGCGCTCGTCGACCAGGGCCGGGTTGTCCGGACGGGTCTGGGCGGTGTGCATGACGATGCCGGCGAACGGGCCGAACCGCGACACGTTGACGAACGACATCGCGGCGTGGTCGAGGCGCAGCGGATCGAACAGGCCGGCCCGCCGCATCGCGTTGGTCGAGAGTGCAAGATCGCTGATTTTGCGTACAGCCGTGCTCAACATAGGAACAAACCTTCCCCGCGCCCGCCCGTGGGGCGGGCAGATCGCCACTTCGAGATCCAATGCGGTCGACACCCTAGCAAGGTGTGTGCGCGCCCGGAATGTGCCGGACGCCGGACTCTCCGACTGCTCCTGGACCGATTATGACCCAGATCACGGGGGTGCCGTGGTACCGCTGTGGCACAGCGGATCTTCGTGATCGGATCGACTCCGCTGCGGCGGTTGCCGCCGGTTCTTACTCTGGAGTAAGATCTACTTTACTCAGAAGTAAGATGGGATCGGTTCCGTCCACCCTGGAGAAGACTGGTGACAATGAGCACTCGAGACAGCGCGACGAAGCGACGTCCGGATTCGGCCGTGGGCCTGAACCCGGTCAAGCGGGACTGGATGGGTGCGGCGATGCGCGCTCTCAGCACGGTCACCGGCTCCGAGCTGGCCGGGAAGTACAAGCTGCGCGAGCCCATCAACCGGGTCACCTACGAGGCCACCAAGACCGGCTTCCGCACCCTCGGCGCCGCCAACCGCGTGTTCGCCAAGGCCACCGGTGGCGACAAGCCGAAGCGCCTGCCGGCCAACGAGACCGCGCACAAGGACTACTTCGACCTCACCCCCACCGACGAACAGCAGATGATCGTCGAGACGGTGCGCGACTTCGCCGCCGAGATCCTGCGCCCGGCCGCGCACGCCGCCGACAGCGCCGCGGCCGCCCCCGCCGACCTGGTCGCCCGGGCCGCCGAACTCGGCATCACCCTGATCAACGTCCCCGAGGAGCTCGACGGCGCCGCCTCCGAGCGCGGCGCGGTCACCAACTCCCTGGTCGCCGAGGCCCTCGCGCACGGCGACATGGGCCTGGCGCTGCCGATCCTCGCGCCCAACGGTGTCGCGGTCGCGCTGTCGCAGTGGGGTACCGACGCCCAGCAGCGCACCTACCTCACCGCCTACGCGGGCGAGAACGTCCCGCAGTCCTCGGTCGTGATCAGCGAGCCGCGCGCGCTGTTCGACCCGTTCGCCCTGCAGGCCAAGGCCACCCGCACCCCGGGCGGTTTCCGGATCTCCGGCGTGAAGAGCCTGGTCCCGGCCGCCGCCGACGCCGAACTGTTCGTCGTCGCCGCCGAACTCGAGGGCCGTCCCGCGCTGTTCCTGATCGAGTCCGCCACCGAGGGCCTGCACGTGGAGGCCGACCCGAGCATGGGTCTGCGCGCCGCCGGCCTGGGCCGCCTGGTCCTGGAGAACGTGGCCGTGCCGGAAGCCGGCCTGCTCGGCGACGGTGACGCCACCCAGCGCGCCGAGGAGTACGCCGACGCCGTGCGGCTGGCCCGCCTGGGCTGGGCCTCGCTGGCGGTCGGCACCGGCCAGGCCGTGCTGGACTACGTGATCCCGTACGTGAAGGAGCGCGAGGCGTTCGGTGAGCCGATCGCCCACCGCCAGGCGGTCGCCTTCATGGTCGCGAACATGGCCATCGAACTCGACGGTCTGCGGCTGATCACCCTGCGCGGCGCTTCGCGGGCCGAGCAGGGCCTGAGCTTCGCCCGGGAAGCCGCGCTGGCCAAGAAGTTCGCCACCGACAAGGGCATGCAGATCGGCCTGGACGGTGTGCAGCTGCTCGGCGGCCACGGCTTCACCAAGGAACACCCGGTCGAGCGCTGGTACCGCGACCTGCGGGCCATCGGCGTCGGCGAGGGCGTGGTGCTCGTCTAGCGCGAGCCGCCCACCAGCCAACTATCGCCTGACCAACCCGATGGAGCAGATTCCGTGATCAACCTCGAACTCCCCAAGAAGCTGAAGGCCAGCGCCAACCAGGCCCACCAGGTCGCCGCGGAGATCTTCCGCCCGATCTCGCGCAAGTACGACCTCGCCGAGCACGAGTACCCGGTCGAACTCGACACCATGGCCGCCATGATCGAGGGCCTGTCCGATTCCGGCGCCCAGCAGGTCTCCGGCGCCACCGGCGACCGCCAGTCCGGTGACGCGCACGCCACCGAGCTGCTCGGAAACACCAACGGCGGCAACATGGCCGCGATGATGAACTCGCTCGAGACCTCGTGGGGCGACGTCGGCCTGATGCTGACCATCCCCTACCAGGGCCTGGGCAACGCCGCCATCGCCGCGGTCGCCACCGACGAGCAGCTGGAGCGGTTCGGCAAGGTGTGGGCCGCCATGGCCATCACCGAGCCGTCGTTCGGTTCCGACTCCGCCGCCGTGTCCACCACCGCCGTCCTCGACGGTGACGAGTGGGTGCTCAACGGCACCAAGATCTTCGTCACCACCGGCGAGCGCTCCACCCACATCGTGGTGTGGGCGACGGTCGACAAGTCGAAGGGCCGCGCCGCCATCAAGTCCTTCGTCGTGCCGCGCGACGCTCCGGGCCTGACCGTGGCCCGCCTCGAGCACAAGCTCGGCATCAAGGCCTCCGACACCGCCGAACTGCGCCTCGAGGACTGCCGCATCCCGGCCGACAACATCCTCGGCAGCCCGGAAGTGAACGTGGAGAAGGGTTTCGCTGGGGTCATGCAGACCTTCGACAACACCCGCCCCCTGGTGGCCGCCATGGCCATCGGCGTCGGCCGCGCCGCCCTCGAGGAGCTGCGCTCGGTGCTGAAGGACGCCGGCATCGAGCCGTCCTACGACATCCCCGCCAACAACCAGCCGGCCGCCGCCGCGGAATTCCTCCGCATGGAGTCCGATTGGGAGGCAGCGTATCTGCTGGCCCTGCGCGCCACCTGGATGGCCGACAACAAGAAGCCGAACTCGCTCGAGGCCTCGATGTCCAAGGCGAAGGCCGGCCGCACCGGCACCGACGTAACCCTGAAGGCCGTGGAAATCGCCGGCCCCCTGGGCTATTCGGAGCGCACCCTGCTGGAGAAGTGGGCCCGCGACTCGAAGATCCTCGACATCTTCGAAGGCACCCAGCAGATCCAGCAGCTCATCGTGGCCCGGCGGGTGCTGGGGCTGGGGAGCGACAAGCTGAAGTAACAAGCAGCACAACGAAATTCCGGCGCGGGTCCGCAGGGGGCCCGCGCCGGTTTCGTGTCCGCATCCTTCCGACTGTGATGGCGAGATCGTGAGCGGGGCCGTGGCCAGGCCGCCGGCGACTGCGCGAGGCGGGACAGTGGAGAAGCGTCAGCGGCCCGCGGGGCGGGTTTTGATGGCGTCTTGGGAGATGTAGACGTCGTACTCGCCGGGGGTGGCGATGACGGCGTTGCCGTAGGCGGAGCGGACGAAAGGCTTTGTCCACCAACTGCCGTCGTGCATGTCGTGGAAGAAGTCGCCGTCGCCGCCGTTGACGAAGATCTGTGGGCTGGTCACGGGGGAGCCGTCCTCGCGCTCGCCGAACAGCCGGGTCACCTTGTAACCGGAGTGGACGCCGAGCACGTTGACCCAGTGGCTCAGTTCGACGATGTCGGCCTGCAGCACCCACATGTCGCCCTCGACCTGGTAGGTGCGGCGCGACGCGGTCTTGCCGTCGCCGTCGTAGAGCGTCAGCTCGACACTCATCATGTGGGGTGCGTTGCTCAACGGTGACGCGACGATATGGGCGGCCTTCACCTCCCCAGTCAGACCGAGATAGGTCTGGATCAGCGCGGTGATCCCGAACAGCACGACGGCGAGGATGAGCACCAGCACGCCACTTGCCCCGCGTCCCAATCGAATTCGCGGCCGCACCCGCCACCGGCGCAACCTGCGCAGACCTCCCGCCGCTTCCCCCTCGAGCGCCGCGATCGGCCGCAGGTCGACCACCGCCGACACCAGCAGTGCCGCCGCGATCAGTCCGACCACGACCAGCAACGCCTGCGCCAGCCCGAACTGCACCGGGTACCCCATAGGTGTAGTTGTACAGCGGCGGACCGCCGTGGGCCACACATCGTCGACAAAGCGGGCTCGCGCCGAATCTCGTTCGTACTGTGCAAAATTGCGTTCGCTACCGCGCGTCTCGTGCGACACGCAGTCCAGAGGGCTTGGCAGCGAGGCGATTTCGAACCGAACGCCAGTAACCCGGCGTTAGCGTCGTCGGGTTCACACCTCGTATTAGGAGTGCTCTGCGTATGTTCGAGTTCAAGTTTTCGACCGCCGGTCACGGCACGGAAGTCGCCGCCCACTGGACGCTGGTGCCGGCCGAGTCCGGCTTCGCCACCGCGGACCTGGAGGTCACCGGAACCATCGGCGCGGCCGTCGGCGGTTCCGCCATCCTGTTCGACCACGACCTGTTCGAGCGCAGTGAGGGCGTGGACGGGGTGATCGCGGCGGCGCGGGAGGGACAGACCGTGCCGTTCGCGTATCGCCGCAGGGTCGAATGCGCGGTCGATCCCGAATCCGACCGGCTCAGCATCGTCTTCGGGCCGCGTACCCTGCGCCTGCACGACAGCGTGTCCGGCGACTCGGTCCGGTTCGACCTGTCCGAAGCGCTGTACGCACACACCGCGAGCGAACTGGGCGCGGCCGGATCCTGAGCGGCGGATGTAGTGATGCGGGCCGTGGTCCGCGGCCCGCATCGCGAGGGACCGAATCGTGACCTTCGTTCACGGCACGGTCTCCCGCTGGTTTCCTTCCTGTCGGTAGCGCACGTCATAACCTTGGGACACAATGGATCTCGAATCGATACCCGAAGGCGACCTCCTCCCGTGGACATCTCTGTCGTGGTGCCGGCGCGTGTGCCGGGCACCGTAGCGTTCCGGCTTCCGGGCCCACTGTCGTGACGGCCTTGGCCGCGCTGTGCTGCGCGTTGGCGGCAGCGTGTGTACTGATCTGGGTGATCGTGTCGCTGCCGGGACGCGGCGCGCAATCGGATCGAATCCGCGGTGGCGCCGGTCAGCCGGTGCCGTCGGTGCGCGACGACGTCTGGCCCGGACCGCTCAATCACTGTGCGCCCGAACGGCAATTGACCGTCGCCGAGGCGCACCGGTTCATGCAACTGCACCGGGAGTGCGATCGCACCCTCTGCGCGCGCAAGGGCGCGGCCTGGCGCACCCTGGTCGCCGCCAAACGGATCGCGCCGGACGTCAGCCGGATCCAGTAGCGGGTGGGCGTGCCGGTGGCGTTACCGTTGCCGCGTGACTGTCTACTCCGGTGACCTCGAACTCGCCCTGCGGCTGGCCGACGAGGCCGACGCGATCACCCGTGCCCGCTTCGGCGCGCTCGACCTCCAGGTGGACAGCAAACCAGATCTGACTCCGGTTTCCGACGCCGATCTGGCCGTGGAGCGGGCGTTGCGCGCGGTGCTCACCCAGGAGCGCCCGCAGGATCCGGTGCTCGGTGAGGAGTTCGGTGGCGACGCCGAATTCGCCGGCCGCCAGTGGGTGATCGATCCGATCGACGGTACGAAGAACTTCGTGCGCGGCGTCCCGGTGTGGTCGACCCTGATCGCGCTGCTGTCGGACGGTGTTCCGGTGGTCGGCGTGGTGAGCGCGCCCGCGCTGGACCGGCGCTGGTGGGCCGCGGCGGGGGCGGGGGCGTGGACCCGTTTCGGCGCGCAGGAGCCGCGCCGCGCCTCGGTGTCGAAGGTGGGCGACCTGGGGTCGGCCAGTCTCGCGATCTCCAGCCTGTCCGGCTGGCGCGATCTTGGCCTGCGCAACCAGCTGATCGGGCTCACCGACGAGGTGTGGCGCACACGGGGTTACGGCGATTTCTTCGGTTACTGCCTGCTCGCCGAGGGCGCGGTGGACATCGCGAGCGAACCCGAGGTATCGCTGTGGGACCTGGCGCCCCTGGACATCCTGGTCCGGGAGGCGGGTGGCACGTTCACGGATCTGACCGGGCGGTCCGGCCCGCACGGCGGTAGCGCGGTCGCGACGAACGGCTTGCTGCACGACGAAGTGCTGTCCCGGCTGCGCTGACCGCGCCCGGGAGATGCGAAGGCCGGCCGGGCGCATCCACCCGACCGGCCGAATTCGACATCAGCTCAACGAGACCCAGACCGAGCCCAGGCTGAGCGGCGGCAAGCCGTTGCCGCCACAGCTGGTCGGCGCGGTGCCGGAGCCGGCCTCGGCCGAACCGTTGAGGGTCAGTCCGACGACGCCGTTGAGGATGTTCACGGCGGTGCCGAGTTGAATCGAGCCGAGGTCCCAGCCCGGGAACAGCACTCCGCAGGTGCCGATGTCGTGCGCCTGAGCGACCGGCACCTCGTCGGCCTGCGCCGGTGCGGCGGCCAGGACGATTGCTGCCAGCGCGGGCAGGAGGGCAAGAAGGCGGAACTTCTTCATGAGTTTTCGGGGACCCTTCGAATTCCGGTGATCAGCTGAGCGAGACCCAGGCGGAGCCCAGGTTCACCGGCGGAACGAGCCCACCGCAGGACGGCTGAGCGCCGGAACCGACATTGAACGGACCCAGTTCCAGGTACTGGGCCCCGTTGCCGAGGTCGGTGCCGATGCCGATGAGGCCGGAGCCCACGCTGGCGGCGCAGGTCGCGATGTCGGCGGCCGGAGCGTTGTCGGTCGTGGTCGCGGCCTCGGCCGGCGCGGAAAACACGGCCAGCGCGGCGAATCCGGCCAGCGCCGTGGGAATCAGGGGCTTCATGACTGAACCTCTCGGTAGGGAACGGGTGCTCAGGCGAGCGCGATGAACGCGGAGCCGAGGTTGAGCGGCGGAACCGGGAACAGGGGGCAGCTCGGGGCGGCGCCCGTGCCGACCGCGATCGAGCCGAGGCTCAGCACCGGGCTGCCGTTGTTCAGGGTCGAACCGAAGTTGGCCGAGCCGACGGTGCACAGCAGGTCGATGTCCTGGGCCTGGACCGGCGCGGCGGCCGCGGGGGCCTGGTCGAGGGCGAGGGGTGCGGCTTCGGCAGGGGCGGAGAAGAGGGCAACAGCGGCGAATCCGACGAGAGTGGCCGGCATCAAGGACTTCATGGAAGACACCTAACTTTCAAAAGCGCAGTGGCCGAAGGGTAACGGGGCCGACCCATATTTGAAGCATCTTTGTTCCAAATTCCCGGCGCATGACCCGAAGATGACGCCGGGCCAACGACGACAGCGGCCCGAGCTGCAAGCTCGGGCCGCTGTCGGGATGTTCGTATCCGGTCTCAGATGAAGGAGACGTACACCGAACCCAGGGGGAGCGGGGGCAGGAGGTAGCAGTCGGGACGGCTGCTGCCGACGTCGACCGAGCCGAGGTAGATGTGGCCGTTGGAGAACAGGAAGCCGCTGTAGATGCCGACGCCCGTGGAACCGAGGTTCAGGTCACACTCGCCGATGTCCTGCGCCTGCACCGGCGTCTGGGCCGCGGCGGCGTCGGTGTCGACCTGGGTGAGCTGCAGCGTGTCGGCCTGAGCCGGTCCGGCAGCGGCGAGCGCGAGCGCGGCGAAGCCGGCGGCAGCGATCGGGGCGAGCGGTTTCATAAAGCCGAGGCCTTTCTTCGGAAGTGCACTAACGCCCGAACGATAGCGGATACCCGGAAGATGCGAAGCGTATTCATTTCATTTCGCTCCGGCGCCGGTCCGCATCGTGGTAGTGCCGGTCGGCGGCCCGGGCCGTGCACAGTACTACCGCGGGGAACCGGTAGATTGGATGATCGTGCATCCTGACGTATCCGCAGATCTCGCCGAACTCGACCAGACCCTGAAGACGGTCGAGGCCGTGCTCGATGTCGAGGAGCTGGCCCGCCGGATCGACGAGCTGGAACACCAGGCCGCCGACCCCGAGCTGTGGAACGACCAGGACCACGCCCAGCAGGTCACCAGCGAGCTCTCCCACGCCCAGGGTGAGCTGCGGCGAGTCAACGAACTCCGCCAGCGGCTCGAGGACCTGCCGGTGCTCTACGAGCTCGCCGAGGACGAAGAGGGCGACGCCCGCGCCGCCGCCATCGCCGACGCCGACGCCGAACGCACCGCGCTGCACGCCGACGTCGAGGCACTCGAGGTCCGCACCCTGCTGTCCGGCGAATACGACAAGCGCGAGGCCCTGGTCAACATCCGTTCCGGCGCCGGCGGCGTGGACGCCGCCGACTGGGCGCAGATGCTGATGCGCATGTACATCCGCTGGGCCGAGCGGCACAAGTACGCCGTCGAGATCTACGACACCTCCTATGCGGAGGAGGCGGGTATCAAGAGCGCCACCTTCGCCGTGAAGACCCCTTACGCCTACGGCACCCTCTCGGTCGAGATGGGCACCCACCGGCTGGTGCGGATCAGCCCGTTCGACAACCAGGGCCGCCGCCAGACCTCGTTCGCCGAGGTCGAGGTGCTGCCCGTGGTCGAGACCACCGACCACATCGACATTCCCGAGGGCGACATCCGGGTGGACGTCTACCGTTCCTCGGGTCCGGGTGGCCAGAGCGTCAACACCACCGACTCCGCGGTCCGGCTGACCCACATCCCGACCGGTGTCGTCGTCACCTGTCAGAACGAGAAGTCGCAGCTGCAGAACAAGATCTCGGCGATGCGCGTGCTGCAGGCCAAGCTGCTCGAGCGCAAGCGGCAGGAGGAGCGGGCCCAGATGGACGCCCTCAAGACCAACGAGGGCGCGTCCTGGGGCAACCAGATGCGGTCCTACGTGCTGCATCCGTACCAGATGGTCAAGGATCTGCGCACCGCCTACGAGGTCAACAACCCGTCAGCGGTCCTCGACGGCGACATCGACGCGTTCATCGAGGCCGGGATCCGCTGGCGCATGAAGGGTGACGACGAGTAGGTGCCACTACGGCCCAAACGAGTCATATCCGTTCGCTATCAAAGGGTTTGCAGTGTGCGGTGCACCCGGTAGGCTGCCCGGGTCAGCGTCTCGGCACGGGCTGGCGCCCGTGCTCGTAGGCGGGAGAGGATGAGATGGTGACCGAAACCCTGGCCGCTGGGGCCGGATCCGACTTCTCTCTCTGGATGCGCGGCAGCGGACTCGAGATCGTCCTGCTCGTCGTCGGCGCGGTGCTCTTCAGCCGCCTCGCGCAATACGTGCGCGACTGGTTGACCGGCCGCATCGACGCGAGCTTCGAATCCAGTGACTCGCTGGTGCGCACCGAGGCCGCCAAACACCGGCACGCCCTCGCCCAGGTCGTCACCTGGGTGGTGTTGTCGCTGGTCTACTTCCTGGTCGGGCTCGAAGTGCTCAAGCGGATGGGCTTCCAGCTCAGCGGACTCGTGGCGCCCGCCGCGGTGCTCGGCGCCGCGATCGGTTTCGGCGCGCAACGCATCGTGCAGGACCTGCTCGCGGGATTCTTCCTGATCACCGAGCGGCAGTACGGTTTCGGTGACGTGGTGCGGATCTCGGTGGGCGGCCAGTCCGAGCCCGCCGAGGGCACCGTCGAGGATGTGACCTTGCGCATCACCACCGTTCGCAACGCCGACGGTTCGGTGATCACCGTGCCCAACGGGCAGATCGTCAAGGTCACCAACCTGTCCAAGGACTGGGCGCGCGCGGCCATCGACATCCCGGTGAAGGCCACCGCCGACCTCACCAAGATCTACGACGTGCTGCGCGCGGTGGGTACCAAGGCTTTCCAGGACCGCACCCTGAAATCGCTGCTGCTGGACGAGCCGTCGGTGATGGGCGTCGAGGACCTCACCGTCGACCAGATGAACATCCGCATGGTCGCCCGGACATTGCCGGGCAAGCAATTCGAAGTGAGCCGGGAACTGCGCGCGCGGGTCGCCGCCGCCCTGCGCCGCGAGGGTCTCGGAACTGTGTCCGGAGGACCGAGTGAAGCTCAGTAAGTCGACCGCGTTCCTGATCGCCCTGTGGATCGCGACGTTCGTGCTCTATGTATTCGTCAAGCCCTCGCAGGCCCAGCCCGCCGGGTACGTGCCGATCAAGGACACGATCCCGGGTCTGGTGACGTCCGCAACGATGACGCACTGACGCCGGGCGGGTAGCCACAAGCTATTACCTGGCTAGACTGATTCCCCGTGATCACCCTGCGGAACGTCACCAAGTCCTACAAGACGTCCACGCGACCTGCCCTGGACAATGTGTCGGTCGATATCGACAAGGGCGAATTCGTGTTCGTCATCGGGCCGTCCGGCTCCGGCAAATCGACGTTCATGCGGTTGCTGTTGAAGGACGAGCGGCCCACCAGCGGTGAGGTCACGGTCGCCGGATTCCGGGTCGACCGCCTGCGCGGTGGCCAGGTCCCGAAGTTACGCCAGCGAATCGGCTGCGTATTCCAGGACTTCCGGCTGCTGCAGCAGAAGACGGTGGAACAGAACGTCGCGTTCGCGCTGGAAGTGATCGGCAAGAATCGCAAGTTCATCGACCGCGCGGTGCCCGAGGCGCTGGACCTGGTCGGCCTGTCCGGCAAGGCCGACCGGTTGCCGAGCGAGCTGTCCGGTGGTGAGCAGCAGCGGGTGGCCATCGCCCGCGCGTTCGTGAACCGGCCGCTGGTGCTGATCGCCGACGAGCCGACCGGAAACCTCGACCCCGAGACCACTCAGGACATCATGCTGCTGCTCGAACGCGTCAACCGGACCGGAGCCACCGTGCTCATGGCCACCCACGACCACAACATCGTGGACACGATGCGGCGGCGGGTGATCGAGCTGGACCGCGGCCGTGTGCTGCGCGACGACGAGACCGGCGTGTACGGGGTGGGTCGCTGATGCGGATCGGATTCCTCTTCACCGAGATCTACACCGGTTTCCGGCGCAACGTCACCATGACGCTGGCAACCGTGCTGACCACCATGGTCTCGCTGATCATGTTCGGTGGCGGCATGCTGGCCGTGCAGATGACCCAGCACACCGAGAGCGTGTTCCTGGGCCGGCTCGAGGTGCGCCTGTTCCTCGACCCCGAGGTCTCCGCCAACGACCCCGACTGCACGCTGGACCCCTGCAAGAGCCTGATGGCGGACCTGAACCGGCAGCCCGGCGTCACCAGCGTCCAGTTCACCGACAGCGCCGCCGCCAAGAAGGAGGCCACCGAGGTCACGTTCAAGGATCAGCCGGAGACGGCGAAAATGATCCAGAACACCGACTTCCCGGCCTCGCTGCGGGTCAAGACCACCGACCCCGGCCAATACCCGAAACTGCTGCAGAACTATTCGAGTCGCCCCGGGGTGATCCAGGTCCACAGCGACCAGGAATTCGTCGATCGTCTGGTCAGCATGTTCGACGGCCTTCGCAACGCCGCCTTCGGTCTGGCCGCGCTGATGGCCCTGGGCTCATTGTTGTTGATCGCCAATATGGTCCAGGTAGCCGCCCTCTCCCGCAAGGAAGAGGTGGAAATCATGCGCATGGTCGGCGCCACCCGCTGGTACACCCAACTCCCGTTCCTCTTGGAAGTCCTGATCGGCGCGATAGCCGGCTCGGTCTTCGCCGCCCTCACCCTGTTCGCCGCCCGCCCGTTGATCATCAACCCGGTCCTGAATGCCGCGGTAGGCAGCGGCGTAATCCCCAGCCTCAGCAACGGGGACGTGGCGGTAACCGGAATCTGGATGATCGCAGTAGGCGTAGTTTTCGCCGGCGCAATCGGTTACGGAAGTCTGCGCTACTACGTGCGCGACTGAGCTGAAGTTGCCGAGGGATTCGAATCCCTCGGCAACTCGTTGCGCGGTATTCGACTCAGTACACGCTGATTCCGCCGAGCGCCGCCGGTATCGCCGCGCTTCCGCTCGGGGTGCACGGCATGCCGTTGGTCGTAGCAGAGCCCAAATGGCATCCGCCGGGAAGCTGATCGGCGAGAACGACAGAGCCCAGTGGTATCTGGACACCGAGCGCCACTACCTCGTCGAGGACGGTACTGCCGGTAGCGCACGGCACCAGAACGCTGAAGGTCGTCGGCCCCGATATGCACGTCGGGTACGTGGCTGCGACCGGGTCGGCGCTCGCGGTTCCGGAGAGCGCGGCAGTGCTCAACGCGGCACCGGTCAGCACGCCGAGCGCTGCGCGGGTGTAGATATTTCTCATGGCGGCAACGGTAATTCGGTTCGGCTGGACTGCCAGGCCCCCAAAATGGGGGCGCCGCGCTCTGCTACCCGCCCGGAGTCACCAGCTGACCTGGAACGTCGCTGGGCTACGTCAGCGGGCCGACGCTGATGCCGGCCAGGATGCCGAGGGTTGCGGGGCATATGCGGGTCGGGTCATGTCCGGGACGGTAGTTCGATTCGAGCTCACTGCCATGCCCCCAAAAGTCGGGGCCCCTGTGCGGCTGTGGTGCGCGGGGGTGGATCTGTCGGCGGGGGTCCGTAGGATGACGAGGGTGAATTCCCCGCAGCCGCCTGTGACCGAAGCATCGGAGTCGTCCGAGGCGCGGGCTGTGCTACGGAAGGTGTTCGGGTACGACAGTTTCCGGGGGTTGCAGGGCGAGATCGTCGAGCAGGTGATCGGTGGTGGCGATGCGCTGGTGCTGATGCCCACCGGTGGCGGCAAGTCGCTGTGCTATCAGATTCCGGCGCTGGTGCGGCCGGGGGTCGGGGTGGTGATCTCGCCGCTGATCGCCCTGATGCAGGACCAGGTCGACGCGCTCAATGCGCTCGGGGTGCGCGCGGGGTTCCTGAACTCCACTCAGTTCGCTGATCAGCGGCGGGAAGTGGAGCGGCAGTTCCTCGCCGGGGAGCTCGATGTGCTCTACCTCGCCCCGGAACGGTTCCGCCTGGAGCAGACCCAGCAGCTGCTCGACCGCGCCAAGGTGTCGCTGTTCGCCATCGACGAGGCGCACTGTGTGGCCCAATGGGGTCACGATTTCCGGCCCGACTATCTGGGCCTGTCGATCCTGCACGAACGCTGGCCCGAGGTGCCGCGGATCGCGTTGACGGCGACGGCCACCGAGGCGACCCGTAAGGAGATCGCCGAGCGGCTCGATCTGGTCGGCGCGAAACACTTTGTCGCCGGGTTCGACCGGCCCAACATCCAGTACCGGATCGAGCCCAAGAACCGGCCCGAGCAGCAACTGCTGTCCTTCATCCAGAACGAGCACGCCGGTGACGCGGGCATCGTCTACTGCCTGTCCCGCAATTCGGTGGAGAAGGCCGCGGAATTCCTGTCCCGCAACGGAATCGACGCCCTGCCGTACCACGCCGGGCTCGATGTCCGGGTCCGCGCCGCCAACCAGGCCCGGTTCCTGCGCGAGGACGGCCTGGTCATGGTCGCCACCATCGCGTTCGGGATGGGCATCGACAAGCCGGATGTGCGGTTCGTCGCCCACCTCGACCTGCCCAAATCCGTCGAGGGCTACTACCAGGAGACCGGCCGCGCCGGGCGCGACGGCCGCCCGTCCACCGCGTGGATGGTGTACGGCCTCAGCGACGTGGTGCAGCAGCGCAAGCTGATCGACCTCTCCGACGGCGACGCCGCCCACCGCCGCCAGCTGCAACTGCACCTCGACGCCATGCTCGCGCTGTGTGAAACGGTGCAGTGCAGGCGAACTCAACTCCTGGCCTACTTCGGTCAGACCGGGGAACCGTGCGGCAACTGCGACACCTGCCTGACCCCACCCGAGTCCTGGGACGGCACGGTCGCCGCGCAGAAGGTGCTGTCCACAGTCCTGCGCTTGAAGCGGGAACGCGGCCAGAGCTACGGCTCCGGGCACATCGTCGACATCCTGCTCGGCAAGTCGAATCCGAAGGTGGTGCAGCACAACCACTCCGAGCTCAAGGTGTTCGGCATCGGCACCGAACTACGAGATGTGGAGTGGCGCGGCGTCATTCGTCAGCTGCTCGCGCAGGGCCTGCTCGCGGTCCACGGCGACTACGGCGTCCTGACGCTCACCGAGGCCAGCGACGAGGTGCTGTTCAAGGGCCGCACCGTCGCGATGCGGCGCGAGCCGGAGCGGGTGAAGGTGGCGAAGGCGTCCCGGTCCACCCGTGCGGCGAAGGCGGCGGCCGATCTGACGCCCGGCGACGCGGGCCTGTTCGAGCAGCTCCGGGCCTGGCGTGCCGGGGTGGCGAAGGAGAGCGGCGTGCCCGCGTACGTCGTGTTCCACGACGCGACGCTGCGCGAGATCGCGGCCCGCAAGCCCGCCGACCTGCGCGCATTGGGCACGATCAGCGGGGTGGGCGAGGGCAAGCTCGCCAAGTACGGTGCCGGAGTGCTGGAGGTCGTCGGCGGATCTGGCAGTGAGCAGCCGGCCGCACCGGCCGCGCCCGCTCGCGCTTCGGCCCCCTCCGGCCGACGGCCCGCCGAGCCGGCCGCGGCGGCCGCGGCGCCCGTCGAAACTTGGCCCGACGACGTGCCCCCGGACTGGGACTTCGAGCCGCCGCCGGACGAAATGTACTGAGCGGAAACCGTTTCCGCGCCCCAGCGTGTTGTCATGGGCCGGAACCGCCACACCGATTCGTCAGCAGCGCGCAGACGACGCCCGCGGCGGTGCGCTGCTGAAGGGTGGCGAGGAAACCGAGACGGCGGCACATCCCGCGACCGGGTGCGCAGCTCAGGCGACTCGAATCAGGCCACCACAGGATCCTGGATGCGTCGACCAGTGCGAACGGGTTCGATCGTGCGCAGTCTGGCGCGAGCGCGGGTTCACGCCTACCGTCGACGTGTGTGCAAGGACATGTCGATCGCCCGTGAGTCCGTAACGCCCGCACCCGTCTCGCGGGCGCGGGGACAGCAACTGCGCGATCTCGCCACATTGCGCCGGGTCCGGGACCGGATCGACCGCGAGTACGCGCAGCCGCTGAACGTCGAGGAACTGGCCCGCGACGCGCACATGTCCTCCGGTCACCTGAGCCGCCAGTTCCGCCAGGCCTACGGCGAGTCCCCGTACAGCTATCTGATGACCCGGCGGATCGAGCGGGCCATGGCCCTGCTGAGGCGCGGCGATCTCAGTGTCACCGAGGTCTGTTTCACGGTCGGCTGTTCCTCGCTCGGCACGTTCAGCACCCGGTTCACCGAACTGGTCGGTGTCCCGCCGAGCGTCTACCGCGACCAGGCGGCCGGCGACACCGAGGGCCTGCCCGCCTGTACCGCCAAGCAGGTCACCCGGCCGATCCGCCGCTGACCCGACCGGACCACGCCGATCCGGGATCGCACCCCGGCCGTCCGGTTTCGGGTTAGCGTGGAGTCATGGACGGCAACGTGCCCCAGCCGGCAGCGGCCGGAGACGTGCCCCACCCGATGTCGGGCCCGGTCCCGCCGAGTCGCGCCTATGTCGCGGCGCTGCCGAAGTGGCTGCGCCCGCATCCCCGTCCACACGGCCGTCCGCGGGTCACCACCGTCGCCCTGATCCTGTTCTGGATCGCCGTCCTGTTGCTCTATCTGCAGGTCAAGCCGTAGTGCCGGGAGGCAGGCTCACCGCCGAGGACCGCCGGCAGATCGCCGGGGGCCTGGCGGCAGGGCTCGGCTACGCCGAGATCGGCCGCCGCCTGAATCGGCCCGCGTCCACGATCATGCGGGAGGTGACCCGCAACGGCGGTCTCGGCAACTACGCTCCGGACCGGGCCGAGGCGGCTACCCACGATCGTGCGCGCCGGACCAAATCCGCGCCGACCGCCGAACCGCACCTGCCCGACAGCCGCCACGACCCCACCGCGGTGCGGGAGATCGTCGAATCATTCACCGATCTGCTTGTGCGACAGGGACTGCCGAAGATGGAAGCCCGGGTGCTGGCCTGCCTGCAGGTCACCGACTCCGGCGCGCTCACCGCCGGCGAACTGGTCCAGCGGCTCGGGGTCAGCCCCGCGTCGATCTCTACCGCTGTCGGCTACCTCGAGAATCTGGGCCTGCTCCGCCGTGAGCGGCTGCCGGGGGAGCGGCGCGAACACTACGTGGTCGACGAGGAGATCTGGCTCCGGAACGTGCTCACCACCTTGCGACTGAACAACGCGCTGATGGCGTCGGCGCGCCGCGCGGCGGGGACCCTGGGCCGCACCACGCCGGCCGGTGCGCGATTCGAGTCGTCCGCCGAACTGCTCGCACTGGTCGGCGAGGCTATCGGCCGGGCCGTGGAACAGTGGAAGCAACAGATGTCCGCCGACGACGCCGAGCCCGAGGCGCAGTAGTCCGGCGATTCGCAGCCGCCGTCGCCGGGCCCGCACCGGCGCTTGCCGATCCGGCGTCGGGGCACGCGGGCTAGCGTTGGCTCCGAACCCGCAATTCACGTGGAGGCGTTATGAAATTCCCGTCGCTCGGGCGCTCGCTGAGTCTGCTGGAGCCGTGGCCGGCGTGGGTGGACCGCCGTCGCGGCAACTACCCGATCGAGGGCCGCCGCATCCTGATCACCGGCGGTTCGTCCGGGATCGGCAGCGCCGCCGCACAGCGCCTGGCCGCGCTCGGTGCCGAGGTGGTGGTCGTGGCCCGCCGGGCCGCCGAACTCGACGAGGTCTGTGCCCGGATCATCGAATCCGGCGGCAAGGCGGAGGCGCTGGTCTGTGACCTCACCGATGCCGGACAGGTCGACGAGCTGGTGGCCCGGGTCGGCGCGCAGTGGGGTGGCGTCGACGTGCTGGTCAACAATGCCGGCCGGTCCATCCGCCGTCCCGTCGTCGATTCGCTGGACCGCTTCCACGATTTCGAGCGCGTGATGGCGGTCAACTATTTCGGACCGGTGCGCCTGACCAACGGGCTGTTGCCGCTCATGGTGCAGCAAGGTCACGGGCACATCGTGAATGTCGGCACCTGGGGAGTCCCGGCCGGGATCATGCCCAAGTTCGCGGCCTACCACGCGTCGAAGGCCGCCCTCACCGCCTACGGCCGCAGCCTGGCCGCGGAGACCGCCGACCTGGGCATCTCCGTCACCGCGGTCCACTTTCCGCTGGTCCGCACCCCGATGATCGAGCCCACCACCGACTTCCGGGAAAGCCCGGCGCTGCGTCCCGATCGCGCGGCCGAATGGATCGTGGACGCGATCCGGACCCGCCCGGTCGCCGTGCAGCCGCGTTACGTCACCCTGCTCGGCCTGATCGAGGCGGTCGCCCCGGCCCGCGTGGCGTCTTTGCTCATGGACGCCAGCTAGCGGCAGGTCGCCCGACGTGATTCATCGCGCACACGTTCGCCGCACGGGGGTGCGGCCACCGCCCCTCGCGTTCGGCGCGCTGACCGCCCTCGGTGCGGGTACCACCCCTGATCACGCCACCACCGGCTGGTTCGGCTAGCCGGTGTGGACGTCGGGAGTGCGTACGTGCTCGGGGCGCAGACCCCGTCCGACCACGATCGACGGAACGTACTGCAGCGGACCCCGGCCGATGATCCGCGGGACGCGAATCGGGGACAGGTCACCGTTCAGGTTGGGTGCGATCGCCTTGTCCTGAACGAACACCTGACCGGCCTGGATAACCCGGGTGGGCAGCTCGCGCCGGCGCTGCACCTTGGCGAGGTCGGCGTCGGTGACTCGGCCTTCGCGCAATGGGGTGCAGAGGATGTCGGCTGCGGCCACCGCATCGGCGACAGCGAGGTTGATGCCGACCCCGCCGACCGGCGACATGGCGTGCGCCGCGTCGCCGATGCACAGCAGGCCCGTGCGCCACCAGGTATCGAGCCGGTCCACCCGCACGTCCAGCTCGCTGGTGTCGTCCCAGGAGCGCAGGTCGTCGACGTGGTCGGCCAGTCGCGGTTGCGCGGCGACGATCCGCTGTTTGAACGTCTCCAGCGAGCCACCCCGGGGGTTCGATCCCTTGGGCACCGCATAACCGATCTGCCAGTAGTCGCCGCGGTAGATCATGACCATCATCAGCCCCTTGCGGATCACCGCGAAAAGCTCCTGCGGATCGCCGGGCCGGTATTTGAGCCGAAACCACAACACGTCCATCGGGGAGTGCGCGCTGGCCGTCCGCAGCCCAGCCGCTGCCCGGACCGCGGAGTTACGCCCGTCCGCACCAACGACCAACTCGGCACGCACCTCCAGTTCCGCCGTTCGCACCCCGGTCACCCGATCTCCATCGAACATCAGGTCCACTGCCTCGGCGTTGCGGATCAGGGTGAATTCCTCGTAGCCGGAAGCCTTTTCCGCGAGGAAATCGAGGAAGTCCCACTGCGGCATCAAAGCGACATAGGGCTGCCGGAAACCGAGCCACTCGAGCGCACGGAAGTTGCCGAAGGTTCGGATCGAGCCGTCGAGATCGAAGGCGACATGGTCGATCTTCGTGTGCGGCAGGCGCAGGAATTCGTCGATGAACCCCAGTTCATCCATGATCCGCAGGGTGCTCGGATGCACGGTGTCGCCGCGGAAATCGCGGAGGAAGTCGTTGTGTTTCTCCAAGACGACGACGCGGATCCCCGCACGCGCCAGTAAAAGGGCATGAAGCAAGCCCGCGGGACCGCCACCGACGACACAAACCTGGCTGTGCAGAGCACGTGTCATGCCCGAATTCTAGGTGCGGACGACATGGCTCGACCACGTTGTCGTGCGGGCCGGTCGCGGTGGCAGACCACCCCGATCGCCCCGGCTCGGGTGGCGTCACTGCTCCTGGACGCCCGGCCGGCGGCGGGTCCCCGGCAGCCGGGAATATTCGGTGGCGGCGGGCAATTATTGTTGGACGTTATGAAAGAGAAGGGGCGGAAGGTCATCGCGACCAACCGCAAGGCGCGGCACAACTACACGATCATCGACACCTACGAAGCGGGCGTCGCGCTGGTCGGTACCGAGGTCAAGAGCCTGCGGGAGGGCAAGGCGTCGCTGGTGGACGCCTGGGCCAGCATCGACGACGGCGAGGTCTGGCTGCGCGGCCTGCACATTCCCGAGTACGGCCACGGTTCGTGGACCAACCACACGCCGCGCCGCACCCGCAAGCTGCTCCTGCACCGCCGCGAGATCGACAAGCTGACCGGCAAGATCAAGGAGTCGTCGCAGACCCTGGTCCCGCTGTCGATGTACTTCTCCGACGGCAAGGTCAAGGTCGAGCTCGCTCTCGCGAAGGGCAAGCAGGACTACGACAAGCGCCAGGACTCGCTGCGCCGGACCGTCGAGCGCGAGGTGACCCGCGAGGTGGGCCGCCGGATCAAGGGTATGCGCGGCTGATCCGCCGGTCGCAGGCATGTCGGGTGGAATATTCGATTGCCGGCCGATGTTAAGATCAGTTGTCCGGTCACCAGCCGGGCACTGGATCACCACACGGGGCTGAACGGTTTCGACTGCGTGCGTTGATTCAGGGGAAGCGTGTCGGTGCAGGCAGATGACCACCGTAAGCGTCGCTGCAACCTTATAAGCGCCGATTCTCATCAGCGCGACTACGCTCTCGCTGCCTAAGCAACGAAGCGTGTCTGTCAGCCCGGGTCCGCCCTCGACCCGGTCCCTGGCATCAGCTAGAGGGCTCTACCGTCCGCCCCGGTCGCGGGGGCGGACGGGACATCCAACAGCGACTGGGATCGTCATCCTGGCTTGTTCGCGTGACCAGGAGATCCGAGCAGAGGCCTAGCGAACTGCACACGGAGAAGCCCTGGAGACACGGCGGAGGACCCGGGTTCGATTCCCGGCAGCTCCACCTTTGGGCCCCTGACCTTTCGCAGGTCAGGGGCCCTTTTATGCCTCGCGGGCGGATTCTTGCCCACATTTTGCCCACATTTCAGTGACACGGCACGCAGACCTTCGCCCGTCTGGTCGGTCACGTCGTCTAAGTCGTCGTCGAACAGATGGCCGAGTCGTCGAGCGTGGTCGTGGCCGTCCAGTGGACGAGTTGGCGCTGGGCCGGCGTGCATGGGCGCCCGCTCGTGGTCGTCAGCGACGCGGCGTTGCGCCGGAGCCCATTGGGCGTGAGGTGCGGGAAAAGTCGCCAGACAGGGTGACGGTGCCGTCGTCGTCTTGCGACGCGTCGACGCACCGAACCAATGGGTCGTCGCCGACGGACGCGGCGGCTCGTATCCGGACGCGATCACACCAACTCGTTTGGATCGGTCTGTGCCCCGACTGCGGGACCAGCGCCCCGGCTCCGTCGGCCAGCGCCGTCATCGTGCGGATCCCATCTTCGCTGGGTGCGAGAGGAAGCGGAGCGGGTAGCCCGCGAGAATGCCCGAGCGACCGAACAGTGGGACCGCGAGATGACTACGCCACCTGTTGTCGGAGCAGTGATCGAGTTCGAGCGATGGAAGCCGGCCGAACCGCCTGCGTGAGAACGTGTTCCGATGTCCCGAAGGCGTCACCGTCGAGCGAACCTACGCGAACCGCACGATTGGCGGTACAGCCGACGGCGGCCTGCCGGTGTTCCTGGCGCGCAACGAGTTCACCGGCGACCGGCACAAGAACTGCGGCCAGCCAACGTCGATGGGATTGCCGTGCAGCAACGGCGTGGCAGGGGTGCCGTGCCGGATCAAGGCGGGACGACCTCTACGCGAGGGCACGCAGTGGGTACATAGCGCCGACGACGGTCATGTCAACGGTAAGGCCACCCCCACTGGACAATCCGCACCTGAGACGAGCTCGAAGCCAGGTGTTGTGCCTCAAGAGATCTGGCGAACATCGGGTGCGGCGCCACGCGCCCATGATGCCCGCCGAAGCTGGATGAGGATCGAGAGCGCAGGTTCAGGTGGTGGTGTCCGAGATTGCCGGGAAGCGGGCGCTGACGTGGACCAGAAGAGGTTTTCCGGAACGCCGCGGCCGCCATGGGCGTTCTTGTGCCCGTTGTACTGTTGCTGTCGTTTACGCTCGGCGATGTCACTCGCCACAGCGGCCTGATCCAGTTCCTTCCCGACCGTGCGGGCCGCCAGGTTCTCGTCCATGCCCGCCGGGAACACTCGGCCCCTGGACGGTCTCGCGGTCACCGGCGTCTGGGCGGCCGCGGCGATCTGGGCCGGATGGGAAACCTTGCGCCGCAGAGACTTCTGAGCAGCGGTGTCATGCCGTTGTGTCAGGGTGGGAGGTGCGGGACCACTCCCAGAGGATGTCGTGGGTGTCCGGGTCGGCCGGGACGAAGGTCTCGATGGTCAGTTCGGACAGGCCGATCTCCCACGGGGTGCCGACGACGCTCATGATGGTGAACAGGGCGAGGTCCCGGCCGTGCAGGCGAATCCGCCAGGTGAGGACCGGGCTGTCGGAATCCGTGGGGGCGGGATCGGACCAGCTCTTGCGCGCGGGAACGCCGGGCCAGGACTGCGCCTCGACGGCCAGGGCGCGGAGGGCGGGGTCGTCAGTACGCCCGGCCACCCCGATCGAGGTTGCGCAGGACGTAGGGCGACCAATCGGCGAAATTTGGACTGCGGGAGGCAAATCCGTCCGGGTGCAGGGCGATCCGGAAGACATTGCGGGCCGGCTCCACGACGTGTGCGGGCAGGGGATCGGTGAGCCGCTGTGCGGCACGGTTCGTCAGCTGTACGTTCCAGCCGCGGTCGAGCGCGACGGCTGGATAGGGGTCCTGCCCGTCCAAGAACGTCTGCAGGGCGGATCGCATCCGCTGCATGGCCGGAGCGTCCAGGCCCGACTGAGCGTAGCGGGGTGCGTAACCGGCGGTGAGCAGCCATTCGTTGCGCTCGCGCAGGGGCACATCCAGGCACTCGGCAATGGCCATCAGCAACTCAGGGCTGGGCCGGGACCTGCCCAGCTCGACGAAACCGAGGTGGCGGGTCGACACTCCGACTTCGAGGGCCAGGGCCATCTGGCTGAACCGAGCGCGTTCGCGGTGGCGGCGCACCATCGGTCCGACATGGGCTCGAGTCGGGGTCATACCGCCGAGCGTAGGGTGCGGCAGTTCGGCGTGTCGACTACCTGACAGGTAGTCGACTCCGACCCCTCGGTGGCCCGATGCTCGAAATGCGCTGGCCCGCACCGGGCCGCACGCATCGATTGGAGGATCATGCCGTTCATCGAGACCGAAGACCGCACCAGCATCCATTTCACCGACTGGGGCAACGCCGAGGGCATGCCGGTCGTTTTCACCCATGCCTGGGGTGTGCACAAGGGTATGTGGGACAACCTTCTGCCCGAATTCCTGGATGCCGGCTTCCGCTGCGTCGCCTACGACCGCCGCGGCCACGGCCGCTCCGATATCGCCGAACTGCGGTGCGATCTGGACACACTCGCCGACGACCTGAGCGCTCTGCTCGATGCCCTCGACCTGCGCGACGTGCTGCTGGTCGGCCACTCTCTCGGCGGCGCCGAGGCGGTCAGGTACCTCAGCAGGCAGGGCAGCGCGCGGGTCGCCGGCCTGGTGCTCAGCGCTCCGAGCGCCCCGATGCTGGCGCAGTCTTCCGCGAATCCGGCGGGTATCCCTCTGGAAGCGGTAGATATGATGCGGCAGCTCGTCCGTACGGACATCGGCGCCATGCTCGACTCGTGGCGGCCCGAGGACTTCTTCGGCACCACCCGCGCGATCTCGGCGACGCTGGTCGACAGCATCCGCCGCCAGATGGTGGACACGCCGGTCCCGGTCATGCTGGCGACCCTCGAAACCAATATGGGCGTGGACCTGACCGCCGAATTGCCGGACGTCGTGCTGCCGACCCTGATCATCCAGGGCGACGCCGACATCAACAACCCGCTGGACCTGACGGGCCGCCGCTGCGCGGAACTGATCCCGAACGCATCGCTCACGGTGCTGCCCGGCGCCGGCCACGGCCTGTATCTCAGCGAAGCGGAGGCCTACGCCGAGGCAATAACTTCCTTCGCCGCCTCGCTGTAACGGCAACGGCCCCAGCGATTGCCGGGGTCGTTGCCGGAAATCGTGGTCCAACGCTCCACGACACGAGCATCCAAGGACGCCTCATCCCGTTGTTGGTGAACACCGTCGTGCCGTCACCGCGACACGACGGACTCGCCGCCCAATTCACCGCTACCGGAGTCGACTTCTCGACGGTTGTCGGTAACGGCAGCGCGTCCGGTTGAGCCCTGCCATGTGGGCGGCGATGAACACCTGCATCGCCCGAATCCGGGCAGCCCTGATCCGGCCCTCTGACATGGCACAGGGCATCGGCGAGCAGGTGGGGCCGACACCGGCGAGGTAATCGGGTGTCATCCGCCGAATGCGAGCGCACGGACGTCGACCATCGATCAATTACGAACTGGGTCCTCACGTGCCTGTATTCCCGCGAAGATCGGTGCCGCACTCGCTGAAAGGTGAGGGAGCAGCAGCGGCGAGGGCGCGCTGCAACACCGTCAGTCGTGGCACTTGGGCGAGCTGCCGCAGATGATCTAGTTGCTCGGCTGGCCCGAGGACCCGGCGACAGTGGGGTGCCCGACTACTCAGCGGAGGTAACAGTGTCAGCCACTATGTCAACGGAGCTGGGTCCGGCCAACAGTTCGGTGGTGGCCCCGGTCGCGGCGAGCGGACGGTGACCGAACCTTCACCAGGACCTCGGGCGTAACCGAAATCGGTCGCAACCGCACTCGCGAGGGGCATCACACCCACGCCGGAACAGTCGGAGGCGTTGCATCGTGAGAGGTCGCTGACGCCCATCGTGGCTCATCGGGCCGTATGGTCGCCGGACGCCCATCCCATCAGCGTCGAGACGGCCGCGGCACGGTCCGAATCGGTCAGATTCGCGAGCCGGGCGAGGTGATTGGTAGCCGGGGCTATGTACACGGCGGAGTCTCTCGTTCCGGGGCCGAGCCGGTACGGCTTTGCGCGGGCGAGGTCGTATTCGCCGTAGACGAACAGAAGTCCCGCCCCGTATCGGCGAACCCATTGGTCGATATCCGGCATGGCGTTCGGATCGAAGGTCAGTGGAATCTGTTGCGGCACATAGGTTCGCATGTCCTGAATTCCGGGGTAGCGCAGCAGGCCGGCAAGTTCGGGTGGCGCAAAGCGCGCCGTGCCGAGTTGTGTGCCGAGCTGGTAGAACGACGGCAGGGCCATCGCCAAGCCTTGGTCGACGTAGGACTCCGGCTGAGTCAGCTGACGCAGCCAGGCGTACAGCGCGTCGGTGGTTGCTGTGGCGGACGGGATGCTCGGGCAGTCGGCCGGGCTGTCGTGCATCCAGAAGTACATCGGCACCTGCAGTGCGATCAACTCCAGCATGCGATCTATACCGCCGACGGTGTCGACGGTATAGCCGGACTGCTGTGTCCATGTACTCAGGCGATCGTCGATCTCACTGCGGCGCACCAGGACTTCCCGTTGAGCAGAGGCGAGCGCGGCGCGGCATTCGGGTGTTCCGACCGTGGCGACGAAACGGTCGTAGGGGGAGCTGTCCGTGTCGTCGGTGATGTTCGGCGCACTGTAGGCGATCGTGCCGGTCACATCGTCGGGGTAGAAGCGGCGGTGGTAGATCGACGCCATTCCGCCTTTGCTGGCGCCGGCGGAGATCCAAGCGGCCCGATAGATCGGGCGGAGGGCTGCGATGATGCGGTGGTGGTCGGCGGCTGCCTGGCGGATGTCGAGCTTGGTCCAGTCCGTTGGCAGTGGAAGGGACTTGCCGAAATATCGTTGCTCGGTGACGATTTGATTGGCCGCCAAGAGTTCGGTGGGTTCGGCGCGGTATGCAGGATCCGGGTTCAGGTCGTAGCCGCCGGTGTAGAGCACCATCGGTTTAGTGGTGGATCGGTGCAGCAACGTCAGTCGCTGGTCGAAGGAGCCGCGTTCGGGGTGATCATGATCTATCGGTTGGCGGTAGGTGAGGAGGAAGAAACGGCCGTCGGGTACGGGCTTCTCGCCGGATATCGTCAGGCCCGGAATGCCTTGCAGCGTAGTCCGGATGTCGTCCGCACGCGAACACGCGGCGGTGCCCGGTAGCAGCAGGGCGAATACGAGGGCAACGGCAACGGCAACGGCACTGAGTGGACTGCGCATGGATGTCATGCCGCCTTCTTCGCGCTCGCTGTGTAGTCCGCCGCGGTAGCGGTCGGTGCCCGGAGCGCCTGCTCCAATGTGGTTTGCCGATCGGTCAGCTCGAGAATTGGAACCTCGGCGCTGCACAACATCGGTCCGAGCCGGTCCGCCTGTTCGCTGGGCATCAGCCAGTGATCCGATCCTTCGGGGACCGGTTCGATTCCGCCGCGCGCCAGAGTCGCTCGCAGCAAGGCTGGATCCGTCATGCACACGCGGACTTGCGGCAGCCGCTGCAGTTGCGTAGCCACCGCGCACCGTTGGCCCCCCACGGTGGCTGTGCCGGAGGCGGGATGCTCCAATCCGAAGACGAGTCGCATCGCCGTCGATTTCCCGGCGCCGTTCGGGCCGAGGAAAGCGGTCTCCTGGTCCGGTAGCACGTCGAGAGTGACATGGTCGGCGGCTCTGGTCCGGTCGTATTCCTCGCTGAGCTGCCGCGCCTCGATCGTGGTCATAGCCCCAGTCTCGCCGTGAGCGCCGGGAAAAACCTCCCCCGTCCGCGCCGATCGTCTCCCCCGAACGGGGGGAAGGGCCACCCGATCGGCCGACCACCGATATAGCTAGCGACTGTTCCGGGACAAGATCGCCGAGGGCCTGTTGCCGGCGAAAGCTGGTGTCGCGGTGGGGTATCGCCTGTCAAGTTGGTCGTGGTAACCGGTGCAGCACCAGCGGCCGGATCAGAGTACGAGCGCCTTCAGCACCGGGCCGAGGACCGGGATTCCGTCCGTGCTACCGGTTCCCATGATTGTCCACACGATAACCATGGGTGTTCAGGTGATGGCTGTGGCCTCGACGTGGATCATCGAACCGGGGTGGGGTGTTCGTAGCGGCGGATCACGTCCCCGATCCGGGCTCGCGGTGATCGGCCCAGTGGGCGGGCAGTGTGGCCAGGGACACCTCGGCGAGGTCGTACAGGCGGGCGCGCGGCACGTTGAGACGGCTGAACTGGATCAATCCTTGTGACACCAGGATGATGTGCGCGCTGAGCACAGCAATCGCGGCCTGATCGGCAGGGGGCGCGGCTCGGCGCAGCCGCTCGCTCACCCCGTCCTCCATGGCGGTGGTGGTCCGGGCACCGATGTCGGCGACCTCCGGGATCCGCGTGCCCAGCGCGGCCACACTGTTGATCATCAGGCACCCGCGGCGATGGGGTTGTGCGGCGCAGTCCTCGACGATGGCGCACAACAGTGCGAGGACGGCCGCTCTCGTGGAACCCGGTGCGGCGAGTACAGTTTCGCGGACGAAGGCGGCCCGCCGATCGCAATAGCGGGCGAACGCGGCCAAGAACAGCCCGCGCTTGTTGCCGTAGGCCGCGTAGATGCTTCCATTGCCGACGCCGGCGACCTGCGAGATGTCCTCCACCGACGTGTCGTCGAAGCCGTTGGACCAGAACTGCTCGATCGCGACGTCGAGCAGATTCGATTCGTCGAATTGTCTCGGCCGTCCCATGACGGTCACCGTACCAATCTACGTGCGGCGATGCCGCCCACTTGTTATGGAGGCGTCCCTCCATAATACTGGGTGACATGTCCTCCTTTGCGGGCTCTCCGCGCAAGCGCATCGGGTTCCTGGTGTTCGACGGTGTCAAGATGCTCGACTTCGTAGGTCCGGCCGAGGTTTTCGTGGAGGCCAATCAGACGGTTTCCGACTACGAGGTGGTCGTGCTGTCGCCGGACGGGCGTCCGGTGCAGACCTCGATCGGCACTCGGATCGAGGTCAACGGGGCGGCGGACGATCCGGGGCGTTTCGACACCGTCGTGATTCCGGGCAGCGAATTGCCGCCCGCCCGATTCGTGACCGAGCAGGTACTGGACGCGGCCCGCTCGCTCTCGGCTCGGACACGGCGCTTGGCCTCGATCTGCAGCGGCGCATTCGTGGTGGCCGCGCTCGGCTTGTTCGACGGTCGCCGAGCGACTACGCACTGGAAGTTCACCGGGGAACTGGACCGCCGGTATCCGGCCATCGACGTGCGCCCAGATGCCATTTTCGTCCGTGACGGAAACCTGTACAGCTCAGCGGGGGTGGCCGCCGGGGTGGATCTGGCGCTGGCCATGGTGGAGGACGACCACGGCCCGGACGTGGCGCGGCGGGTGGCGCAATCGCTGGTGGTGTATATGCAGCGTGCGGGCGGACAGTCGCAATTCTCGGCCGCACTCAACGGGCCCACGCCACGCAGCGCGCTGGTGCGTCGCGCGGTGGACCTGATCTGCGCGGACCCGGCCCATCCGCACACCGTGCAGACCCTGGCCACGCACGCCCGAGTCAGCCCGCGTCACCTGACCAGGCTCTTTCGCGCCGAACTGGAGCGCTCGCCCGCGGAGTACGTGGGATTCGTCCGCTTCTGCACCGCGCGAGACCTGTTGCACGCCGGGCATTCCGTGACCGAAGCCGCCGTTGCCGCCGGATACGGCAACAGTGAAGCCCTGCGTCGCGCCTTCATCGCGCGGCTGGGCATCTCGCCGCGCAAATACCAGCAGCGATTCCGCACCACAGGCTCTACGGCGGGCCTGCTGTCGGACGACGTCGAGCTTGCAGTGTCCTGATCGAGCGGCTTGCTGGCCTGTGACGCGACTTCACCTCCAGATCCCGCCCGCGCCTCGCCTGACCACCCCGGACCTGGCGGAGATCGCATGGCGGAAAATGCGGTATTTATGGCCCATAGAGCGGGGCGCACGGGGTATCGAATCGGACACACTGATCCGGAACCATTCGTTCAGAAGCCCGGTGATCCTGCCGGTTCCAATCGTCTCGGCGAGCCCTCGGGCGACGCAACGAGTACCCGATGAGAAGGAGTCCTTATGCCCGTAATCACCACGTCCGACGGCGTCGACATCTACTACAAGGACTGGGGCAGCGGGCAGCCGATCGTCTTCAGCCACGGCTGGCCCCTGTCCTCCGACGACTGGGACGCACAGCTGATGTTCTTCGTGTCCCACGGTTTCCGGGTGATCGCCCACGACCGGCGCGGCCACGGCCGTTCCGCACAGGTCGCCGACGGCCACGACATGGATCACTACGCCGACGATCTGGCCGCGGTCGTCACGCATCTCGATCTGTCGGACGCGGTACACGTCGGTCATTCCACCGGCGGCGGAGAAGTCGTCCGCTACCTGTCGCGCCACGGACAAGACCGAGCAGCCAAGGCCGTGCTGATCAGTGCCGTGCCGCCGATCATGGTCAAGACCGCCGACAACCCTGGCGGACTGGACAAGTCGGTCTTCGACGATATCCAGCAGCAGGTCGCCACCCGCCGTTCGGACTTCTTCCGTATCTTCGCCGAGGGACCGTTCTACGGCTACAACCGGCCCGGCGCGCAGCCGTCGGAAGGCGTGATCGCCAACTGGTGGCGCCAAGGCATGGCCGGCGGCGTCAAGGCGCACTACGACGGCGTTGTCGCCTTCTCCCAGACCGACTTCACCGAGGAACTCACCAAGATCACCATCCCGGTTCTGGTCCTGCACGGCGAGGACGACCAGGTGGTTCCCATCCAGGACTCCGCCATCCGCTCGGCCGAACTGCTGCCCAATAGCACGCTGAAGACCTACCCGGGTTTCCCGCACGGCATGCCGACCACCGAAGCCGCCACCATCAACGCCGACCTGCTCGCCTTCATTCGATCCTGAGCAGGGCTCACGCCTCGAGGCTCGGGGCGGATATCGACCTCGGCGCGGTGACCCTCGCCAAGCTCGCGCACGCTTACATGATCCCGACAATCGTGACAACCGTCGCGGTGGACATGGGCGTCAACGAGCCGACCAACCCGGCGATTCTCGACGAGCTTCCCGATGTCACCGAGATCGACCGCACCGGAGTCAATGCCTGGGAGGACGCCGACTTCCGGGCAGCAGTCGAAGCCACCGGCCGCCGAAAAATCGTCATGGCCGGCCTGTGGACCGAAGTCTGCCTTGCGTTTCCGACCCTCGACATGCTGCGCGAGGACTACGAGATCTCCCCCGTCCTCGACGCTGTCGGTGGCGTATCGGCGGTGACGCACGACGTGGCGGTCACCCGCATGGTGCGGGCCGGTGCTCAGCCGATCACCGCACTGGCGCTCGGCTGTGAGCTGATGCGCAACTGGGCACGCTCCGATTCCGACCTGTATCGAGTGATCATCAACGACCACTTCCGACGCAAACGGGCCATCGGAGCTGCCCGGGGCGACGGCTCGCACTCCCTGGTCGAATAGTCGCCGGCTGACCGCAACCACGCAGTCGTTGGACTACGGGAGGAGCATTCGGACAGGCCGCTGGGTCAGCTCGCGCACGAGACCCTATGTCCGAGCGCGCTCGAGGCACTCGGACATAGGGCTTCGTATTCACGTGGGCATCGGCAGGAACGTCAGTGCGGGCCAGCTGTTGAACGATGGGCTGTCTTTAGGAACGCTCACAGACACTGGTAGCAGCCATCCAATTCCCGCTAGTCGACCGGTTCGGTCAGGGGCTGCTCTATGGCCCTCGCCATGGCTCTACTGGGCTCGAGTGAGCGCTGCCGCTGAGCGGGCGATCCGCAGTCGCGCGACCGTGGACCACCACTCGACGGTTTGCGTTATCGAACCGCGCTCGCCGCGCGGGTGCCGACCGGTTGGACCCGGATCTGCGGCCCGACCGCAGTCGGGGTGTTCGCGTTGTGGAGCGTTAGGCCCACTCGAGGCCCCTCCAGGTGAGGGGCTTTTCTTGTCGGTGGGTGTCGGTACCGTCTGGGGTGTGGAAACAGGGGAACGTATTCAAGAGCTGGCTGGGCGGATCGTTGCACTGCGCGACGCCTACTACCAGGGGGCGCCGCTGGTCGCCGATGCGGAGTACGACGCTGTCGAGGACGAGCTGCGGGCGCTGATCGAGGCGCATCCGGAGTTGACGCCCGAGCCGAATCCGCTGGATCAGGTGGGTGCGCCGGCCGTGCTGCACGCGCCGGTGCGGCACGCGCGGCCGATGCTGTCGCTGGAGAAGGCGACCAAGCACGAGCAGGTCGTGGCGTTTCTCGATCGCTTTCCCGGGCAGTCGGTGGTGGTCATGCCGAAACTCGACGGCCTGTCGTTGTCGCTGGTGTACGAGGACGGGCGGCTGGCGCGGGCGGTGACCCGCGGCGACGGCACCACCGGTGACGACGTGACCATGCTGGTCCGCGCGCTGGTCGACGGTGTGCCCGATCGCATCGACCTACCCGGCCGGGTGGAGGTGCGGGGTGAGGCGGTCATGCTGCGCTCGACCTTCGCCGCCTACAACGCCGCGCATCCGGACAAGCCGCTGATCAATCCGCGCAATGCCGCCGCCGGCACGCTGCGGGCGAAGGATCCGGCGACCGTGGCCGAGCGGCGCCTGCAGTTCCTCGGTTTCGACCTGGACACCTCCGAGGGCGAGGGGGCGCTCGATCTGGAAGACGGCCTGCGGACGCTGGGGTTCGCGGGTGCGCGGATGCGGCACTGTGCCGACGCCGGCCAGGCGCAGGCGGCCATCGACGCGATCGAGAAGGAGCGCAACGACCTGGACTACGACCTCGACGGCGCGGTGCTGCGGCTCGCGGACCGAAAGGCGTACGCGGCGGCCGGAACTCGATCGAACTCCCCGCGTGGCGCGCTGGCCTTCAAGTTCGCGGCCGAGGAGAAGACCACGCTGCTGCGCGAGGTGATCTGGGATGTCGGCAAGACCGGAAAGATCGTGCCGGTCGCCTGGCTGGAGCCGGTGTTCGTCGGCGGCACCACGGTCACCAAGGCCACGCTCGCCAACCAGGAGGTGATCCGCGCCCGCGACATCAAGGTCGGCGACACGGTTCTGGTGCGCCGCGCCGGCGACGTGATCCCTTTCGTGGCAGGCGTTCTCGACGCCTCCGCGCGCACCGGCGCGGAGATCGAGATCGTGCCGCCCACCGCCTGCCCGTCGTGTGGACAGCCGGTCATCGAACAGGGCAACAGCCGGGAACTGTTCTGCACCAACGTGTCCTGCCCCGCGCAGACGGTGCGCCGGCTGATCCACTGGGCCTCCCGGGCGGCGGCCGACATCGACGCGGTCGGCGGCGTGTGGATCGAGCGCCTCGCCGAGTCCGGCGATCTGGAGAGTCCGGCCGACTTCTACACCTTGACCAAGGAGCGCCTGCTCGAATTCGACCGCATGGGTGAGGTTTCCGCGCAGCGCATGATCGATTCGATCGACGCGAGCCGCCAGGTCGGACTGCGCCGGGCCTTGATCGGCCTGGCCATCCCGATGGCGTCCGACGGCACCGCCGCCCGCTTGGCCCGCGCCGGATTCGGCTCGCTGGAAGAGGTCGCCGACGCGGGCGAGGAGAAGCTCGTCGCCGTGGAGGACATCGGTCCGAAGGTCGCCGCGTCTCTGGTCGCCCATCTCACCCGGCTGCGCCCGGAACTGCAGCGTCTGCGCGAAGCCGGGGTGTCGCTGGATGTTCGCGAGGAGGACCTGCCCCCGGTCGTCGCCGCCGGCGCACCCCTCGCCGGCAAGACGGTCGTGATCACCGGTGCGATCAGCGACCCGCGCTCGGGCGAGAAGGTCGCCCGCCCGACCTTCCAGCGGCTGTGCGAAAAGGCGGGGGCCACAACGGCATCCTCGGTGTCGGCGAACACCGACATGCTGATCACCGGCGCGGGCGTCGGCGACAGCAAGCTCGCCAAGGCGGAGAAGCTCGGCGTACAGGTGGTGGACCAGGGCGAGATCTGGACCCTGTTGATCGAGGCCCAGGTGGTGTAGGCCCGGAACGCGCTGGGCGCGTACTCGAGATCGATTGCGCCCAGCGCGGGTTCACCGTTGTCGGTTCACGGTCGAGGAGATCGCAGCCGTCGGCTCGGGTCGCGGGCAGTTCTTCCGCGTCGCGGTGATCCGTTCGCGGTGCGGAACCGCGTCGCCGAACCACTGTCCGCCGACGGCCCGAAGTGGCATTGTGGGACGCTCGAGTTCTGGGTACGGGGGAAGCGAATGTTTCTGGTCCGCAATGCTGTCCGGTCGGTTGTTCTGGCCGGGGCAGCGGTTCTGGCGATGCAGGCAGGCGCCGGGATATCGGCAGCGAGTCCGGACGCCGGCATCGACTACGCCACCGATACGGTGGGTACCGGACCGGAGATGTCGGCGTACGACGCGCATTTCTACAATCCCGACCACCCCGACGAAGCGCCGGCCGGCTCGAACGACTGGGCATGCATCCCGACGGCCGCGCACCCGCGGCCGGTGGTCCTGGTGCACGGCACCTCGACCAACGCGTTCGGCGACTTCGCCGGGATGTCGCCGGCATTGCAGCGGGCCGGGTTCTGCGTTTTCACGTTCAATTACGGGCGGACGGGTGATCGGGTCAAGTTCGGTCAGGGTGACATCCCACAATCCGCCGAACAGCTCGCAGCGTTCGTCGATCGCGTGGTGCGCGTAACCGGTTCGGGACAGGTCGATCTGATCGGACACTCCCTGGGCGGCACGATGTCCCGCTACTACCTCCAATTCGACGGCGGCGCAGCCGAAGTCGCACACCTGATCACCCTCGGCGCCACCAATCACGGCACTACCCTGGACGGGCTCTGGATGCTGGCCCAGGCGATGAACAACTTCGGCGTCGACGCTACGGATCCCGCCACGGCCATGATCAGCCGCGCGGGTGTGCAGCAGACGGTCGGCTCGCGGTTCATCGCGGACCTCAACCGCAACGGCGACACCGTGCCCGGCGTGGCCTACACGGTCGTCGCCACCCGCTACGACGAGGTCTCCACCCCGTATCCGGCCACCTTCCTGCAGGCGGGACCCGATGCGACGGTCGACAACATCACGCTGCAGGACGGTTGCGAGCAGGACCTGTCGGACCACATCAATATGACCTATTCACCGCGCGCGATCTCGATCGCCGAACACGCCTTGGACCCGTCGATCCCGATCGTGTGCGCACCCCACGCCCCCTGGCTGGCGGACACCGACCCCGACCACTGACCCCGGAGGCCCCGGCGGATACGCGCCGAGCGAGCCGACGGTCGGCCGAATCCGGTTGGACGCCTGCGGCTTGCGAGTGGTGGCGCGTGAGCACCTCGCGCGACGGCAGCCGGCCTGAGCGCACAATCGTCGGGCCGATCGGGTAGAAAGCTGCCGAAACAGTCGAAGATTGCGCGCCCAGGCCGGTCGGCGTCCAGCACGCCGGCGCTGCGGCGCGGGTCGACAGTCCTTCGGAATTGTCGGCTGGCGATTCCGCGCAGCGGTCCCGGCGGCTCGCTGGCGAACTTAAAGTGGTTGCAGTAGAACATTATTCAGGCTGGGGGGCGGCGATGGCGGTGGTGGACAGAGTGAGTGGGGTGCTGCGGGCGCTCGGGTCCGGGGCCCAGCCCGAGCCGGCCGAGCCGGAGCTGCGATCCGCCGGTGAATCCCATCTGGCCGGCATCGTCGAGCTGGCCGGCCGATGGCAGACGAGCGCGCCGGGGCGCGCCGCCGGCAAGGAGGGATTTCTGGTCTCCGGGTACGGGATCGACACCTATCGGGCCTTGTTGTCGCGGGCGGAGCACTTCTTGGTGGCCGTGCTCGACGGGCAGGTGATCGGATTCCTGGTCGCCTACACCGATGCCGAGATCCAACCCGAGGAAACACTGAACGTGCAGATCGCGGCGGAGCTGGGCAGCGTACTGGTGATCAAACAGGTGTGTGTCGACCCGCGGTTCGCCCGGCGCGGGCTCGCCCGCCGGATGTACAGCACCGTGCTCTCCGCGAATCCCGACCTCCCGGTGGTGGCGGCTGTCGTCAGCGATCCGGTGAACGTGCCCTCGGCGCGGCTGCACCACGCGATGGGGTTCGTTCCCTACCGCACGGTCACCGCGCCCGACGGAATCGAACGCACGATCTGGCTGAACCGCAAGCCGTCGACCACGGTGCTGTTGAAGCAGTACGGATACGCGGTGGACCTGTACAAACATGAGGACACGCTCAACTGGAGCAAGCTCAACAACTTCTTCTACATCTCCGTTGCGTTGTTCACCGCCTACGGTGTGCTGCAGAACACCTCCGGCTCCCGCCCGCACCTGCACGCCTTCCTGCTCGGAATCAGCGGGCTCGGCCTGCTCACATCCATCGGTTTCACACTCACCCTGATCGCCGGCACGCACTACCTCGGTGCCCGCAAACACGTGGTCGGCGCACTCGAGGACCGGCTGGTCGAGGCCGGTGGCATCCGAGTCGTGACGGCCTCCCCGGTGGGAACCGATCAGGCCTGGCTGAAGCGGTCACCGACCCGATTCGTACTACGCGGCATTCCGATCCTGGTCGGCTTCGCTTGGCTCGCGGTCGGGATCGCCGGATTGCTGTGAGATTTCGGCCGCGAGCGGCTTCGGCCGCCGTCCCGACTCGACGGATGTGCAGGCGGACTTCGCATTTCACCATTGCCGGAGCATCCGGGCCTCGAATCGTCGGCAGCCGGCAATCATCGGTGGGCCATGCGGTTACGGTCGCGGTGTTCCGACCCGCGAGTGGGTGCGGGTCGGTAAGGGAATCCGGGCCGCGCGGCTGGTGTCGGCACGCTGCCGCGACGCGAAGGACTGGACCGGAGTCGAGTCGGACGCTACTCTCGACTCGATGATGATTTCCTCTGATCGCAGATTGGGGGTCCCGTTCGTCCAAGGTGAGTGCTGATGCTCACTGCCGCGACGAACCGGGACGATTCCCGCCTTTCCTTCTGGCTGCGCGTGCGCGAATTCGCCGTGCCGCCGTCCATGATCGAGACCGCCACCGCTCGCCGTAGTGTCGGCGATTGGGTCGGTGCTTGTGCCGCAGCAGGTTTCGACGTCGATATCGACCTCCGTGCAGTGCGACGTACTCGGGGCCGCGAGCTCGCCGCCCGGGTGCGGGCAGACCTGCGGCACCTGGCGCCGGATCTGTTGCGATGGCATATGCCGCGGATCGCCCCGGACGGGCTGCTCCGGCCGGGGCTGACCATCGCATTGGCTCGATACGATCCACCCGAACTCGAAAGCCACTGCAGCCGAACCGATTCCCTGTACCTCGTGGCACGCACCGCACCCGCGTGGGCGGATGCGGGGCAGCGGATCAGCCTCGCGCTGTGGGACCGATCCCACACCGGGCCACCGGCCGGGCGGCATCCGCACGCCCGTCCGGACCGGCGTTTCCGCCTCGATCTACACCGCCACCTCTGGGATGCACGATGCAATGACGAGCTACTGATCCGTTCGGGGGCAGTGGAATTCGGTGTGGACTTCGGATCCGGCACACCGGCTGCCATGGCTACCGGAGAACTGCCTGCTGGGGTTGTCGGTGGGCTGTCTGTCGGACCTGAAAGGCCGAATTCCACCGCCTATGGTGGACCGATCACCCGGGCCGTAGCTGGGCTGCCGGAGCTACCTGATGGGTGTGCGGTCGGCACGTGGGCGGCCGAGGTGCGAACGTTGATTCGGGCCGACGGGCATCCCGGTCCGGTACTGGTGCGGTTGGGAGCGCGGCGGAGACTGGTGGTCGGGGTGGCATCCGGCGATGGCGATTCGCCGGAATTGGTTGTCCACCACCAATTTCCACGTGGTTCGGTTTCCTCGCTGCCGATCCTGCCCGAAGCGGCGACCTGGATGCTGCCCGATCTCGAACTGCTCCGTGCCGGTGCGATCACCGTCGATCGGCTGCATCCCCTTGTCGCACAGGCGCTCCGGCCGGTGGGCGTTCCTGCCGAGACCCGTTCGGCGGTGGGCTCTTCGGTTGCGCCGGGATCGGTGGAATGCCGGGGAGAACGGCACCGCATCGGGCTCGTCGACGGCGTGCTGTCCGCACTGGACCACGATCCCGACGAGCTCCGCCGTGAGGAACTTCTGGTTGCGCTGACCGGCACGCCGCTGCCCTGCCTGCAGGTCATCGACCGCGCCCACCGGAGGCCGGATTGTCTTGCCGCCGTGCGGGAAAGGTTGAACCACGGTGACATCGACGGTGCGCTGGCCGTGGTCGAGGAACTGCTCGGCCCAGCCGCGGCCCTGCGGGACGGCGCGCTCCGCGACGACCTGGAAGCCGTCGCCCGCCGCCGAATCACCTACGGCTTGTTCCGCGCCGGCTTGTCGACCCCCGGCCCCTGGCCGACCGAAGCCCATCGTCTCCGCCGCCGCAACCGCGGCCGCTCTCACCCACGTCTCGCCACCACTCGCTGATTGCCACAGTCTTTCGACCCGACCGTCCGTCCCGATCGACGCCGAGTCGGCGGCCCGCTGAGCCTGCCACGGGCAACCTTCGGCACCGACCATCCCTGTGATGCCCTACCGCCGCCCTCTCCGGTTTCCGTACCTCCCTCGGACGATCTGTCCGAGGCCCTCCGCGTTGATCACGCGATTCCCCTCGACCCAAAGGTGATTCATATGTCTGCTGACACTCTCTGTGCTTCCACCGCCGCTGCCCAGCTCGATGTCGCTGCCGAGCTGCTCGACCTCCTGGGCGCGGTGACCACCGAGCCGCGCCCCAATATTCAGCTGGAAGCGCTGACCTTGGCCGTCGCCGCCGACCTGCCGGTGCTGCTCTGGGGCCAACCGGGGATCGGGAAGACCGCCGCGTTGACTCAGCTCGCCGAGTCGCTGGATCTTCCGCTGACCACTGTGATCGCCAGTGTTCATGAGCCGTCGGACTTTTCGGGACTGCCTATCGTCGGGGACGATCCCGCTGTGCAGGGGGTGCCGATGGCGCCGCCGGATTGGGCGGTGCGGCTGGTGCGGGCGGGGCGCGGGCTGCTGTTCCTGGACGAGTTGTCGACGGCGCCGCCCGCAGTCCAGGCCGCATTGCTGCGGCTGGTGCTGGAACGCCGGATCGGGTCGCTGCAGCTGCCGCCGGGGGTCCGGATCGTCGCGGCGGCCAACCCGCGCTCCTCGGCGGCCGACGGTTGGGAGCTGAGCCCGCCGCTGGCGAACCGGTTCGTGCACCTGCAGTGGACCCATGAGCACGACGTGGTGGTGCGCGGCCTCGGCGGGACCTGGCCGCGGGCGACGCTCCCCACGTTGGACGCCGAAAAACTGACGGAGGCAGTGGAGTTCGCGCGTCGAGCGGTCTGCACGCTGCTCGGCGGGCGCCCGAAACTCGTCCATCAGATGCCGACCAGCGAGGCGCGCCGGGGCGGTGCCTGGGCATCGCCGCGCAGCTGGGACATGACGGTGCGGTTGATCGCGTTCGCCACCGCGGCAGGTGCCGAGCGGGACGTACTGTCCCTGCTCGTCCGCGGCGCCGTCGGCGACGGCCCCGGCTTCGAGCTCCTGACCAGCATCGACCGCATGGACCTGCCCGACCCGGAACTCCTGCTCGCCGATCCCGCCGCCGCCGAACTGCCCCGGCGCGGCGACCTCCGCCAGGCCGCACTCGACGCGGTGGTGGCCGCGGTCCGCCGGCGACCGGAGAAAGCCCGCTGGGACGCCGCCTGGGCACTGCTGGTCAAGGCCGCGGATTCCGGCGCACCGGACCTCGTAGTCGTCCCGGCCACCACCCTCGCCACCCTGCGCCGCGCCGACTGGACCGTCCCCGCCTCGATCGAACGCCTCGCGGGAATAGTGTCGGTTTCCCAGAGCGCCGACCGCGCCGCCGCCCGCGTCGTCGCACAGGTGGGCCGATGAGCCGCACCGGAGCAGTAGACCCGTTGCCCCGCACCAGCGTTACAGGTGACGCTCGAGCCTCGGCCACCAGCGAGTCTGGGCCGACGGCCTCGAACGGCGCGCGTGCCGCTGAGCTGCCGGGTTCGAAACCCGCAGCGGCACAGTCGGCCTCGTGTTCGCTCGACTTCGACAAGCTGTATGCCGCTCGGCTGTTCGCGGTGCGGGCACGACCGTATCTGGCTACCGCCCTGTACGCCCTGCACCTGGTGGAATCGAGCCGGGTGCCGACCATGGCGGTGGACCGCTACTGGCGGTGCTACGTGTCGCCCGCGTTCGTGCGGAGCCGGTCGGTCGAGGAGCTGGCTTCGGTTCTGGTGCACGAGGTTTCGCATCTGCTGCGGGACCACCATGGGCGCAGTGACCGGTTCGCGCGAGAGCACGGGCTCACCGGGCCGGGGGAGCGGCTGCGCATGAACCTCGCCGCGGACGCCGAGATCAACGACGACGTGTTCGGTGACGGGCTCGTGGTGCTCGACGACGCGGTTTTCCCGCAGACCCTGGGACTGCAGGCCGGCGGAACAATGGAGAGCTATCTGCGCGAGTTCCGGCTCGCGCCGGACCTGGGCGACCTGGCATGGCTGGACTGCGGCAGCGGCGCCGACGGTCTGGACCGGGAGTGGGAACTGGGCCCCGACGGCGCGGACGGGCTCAGCGCGCAGGAACGCGACGGGGTGCGATTCCGGGTGGCGCAGGCCGTTGTCGGGCGGCCCGGCGATGCCTCACGGAGTTGGCGGCGATGGGCGGAGGAGGCGCTGCACCCGCCGCAGCCGTGGCGGGCACTGCTGGCTGCCGCGGTCCGTTCCGCCACCGCGGCAGCCGGTTCCGGCGACGACTACACCTTCGGCCGGCCCGCCCGCCGGTCGGCTGGTGTACCCGGTGTCGTGCTGCCGAGTCTGCGGCGCACTCCGCCGCGGGTCAGCGTGCTCATCGACACCTCCGGATCCGTCAGCGACGTCGAATTGGGCAGTGCGCTACTGGAAACGGCGGCCGTCACCCGCGCGGTCGGTGGTCGCCGCGACCTGGTCACCGTCCTGTCGTGCGACGCCGCGGTCGGGCTCGTCCATCCGCTGTGCCGCGCCGAGGGGATACCGCTGGTGGGTGGCGGCGGAACCGATCTGCGCGCCGGTTTCACCAGAGCGCTACGCGCACAACCACGTCCGGATGTGCTGGTGGTGCTGACCGACGGCCAGACACCGTGGCCGGTCGCGCAGCCGGCGTGCCGGACCATCGTCGGATTGTTCCCCCGGTCGGGCTCTTGGAGCGAGAACGACCCGGACTATGTGCCGGATCGCCCACCGAGCTGGGCTCGGGTGGTAGAGATCGGCTGAGGACCCGGAACGCAGCTGTCGCGTTCACGCCGCCGCGTTCACAGCTCGTTTGCAGCAGATGCGGAGCGGGCACTAGGTACCGGTGTATACGCTGCGGCGGTCGAGGCGGTCCTTGGCGCGGGCTTTTGTGGACGGATGAGAGTGGTGGTCATGAGATTTCGGCATCTGACCGTGGCGGCGGTCACGGCCCTGGGTGCACTGTCGGTAACGGGCTCGGCGGGGGCCGACACGACCGGGCCGGATGTGTCCTCGTGGCAGCACGTCAACGGCACCGGGGTGGACTGGAAGCAGGTGCGGGCCTCCGGAAACCAGTTCGCGATGTTGAAGGCGACCGAGGGCCTGGGCTATCTCAACCCGTACTTCGTGCAGGACAGCCTGGCCATGCGGACGGCCGGAGTCGCCCGGGGCACATATCATTTCGCGCACCCCGAGCTGTCGCCGGAGTTGCAGGCCGTCTACTATTCCGCGCTCGTGCTCGGCCAGAACGGGCCCCTCGACCTGCCGCCCGTGCTGGACCTGGAGACCACCGGCGGATTGGCCGCGCCCGAACTCGCGGATTGGACGCACCGGTACCTGCGGACGGTGCAGTCGCTGACCGGCCGCACCCCGATCATCTACACCTATCCCAATTTCTGGCGGACCGCGATGGCCAACGCCACCGACTTCACGCAGTACCCGCTGTGGATCGCCGACTACAGCGGCAACGACGCTCCGGATGTCCCGGGCGGCTGGCCCACCTGGACCATCTGGCAGACCACCGATTCCGGCAACATCCCCGGCATCCCGGGCGCCACCGACGTGAACCAGTTCAACACCGCCGCAGCACCGTTCGCCACACTGGCCAACCTGGGCGGATCCGGCAGCGCGGGTAGTGCCGGGAGCGCGGGCAGCGCAGGCGGCTCGTAGCCGGGCGCGTCAAGCCCGTCCGTGGCGCAGTTCGTATGCGGCGCGCTCGACTTCGGCGCGCCGGCGCTCGGCGATGTCGGCGAGGTCGGGGTCGAGGCCGTGCTGGGTGAGGCGGTGGCGGCGGTAGACGTACATGAGGGCGACGGCGAAGTAGATGAGCGGCAGGTAGAGCAGCGCCATCATCGACAGGCCCACCCACAGCGGGGCGGGGACGAGCAGGAACAGGGCCAGCACCGGCAGGATCGGCACGAGGAATCGCGCCAGGTAGCGGGCGGCGGCGCCGCGGCCGGTGAGGTCCTCGATCACCCAGTCCGCCATCGACGGCGGCAGGGTGGCGCCGTAGATGTAGCGGATGCGCTGGACCGGGTCGGGTGTCTGGTTCATCGGTGCTCCCTCGATTCCGCTGCGCGCCGGGCGGCGGCATTGACGTCGGTGAGGACGTCGCGCAGGTGTTCCAGTTCGGCCAGGCTCACGCCGAGCCGGGCCACGACCGCCGGCGGGATGTTCTCCGCCTGTCGGCGCAGTTCGCGCCCCTCGGCGGTGAGGTCGATCAGCAGGTTGCGTTCGTCGCGCAGATCGCGGCGCCGGGAGACCAGCCCGGCCGACTCGAGTCGCTTGAGCAGCGGCGACAGGGTGGGTGGGTCCAGTTGCACGGCCTCACCGATCTCCTTGACCGACATCGGCGCCTCGCCCCACAGCGCCAGCATCACCAGATACTGCGGATGGGTGAGTCCGAGCGGTTCCAGCAGCGGCCGATAGACGGCGAGCACGGACCGATTGGCCACGGCCAGCGCGAAACACACCTGCTTCTCCAACCGCAGCGGATCGTCGACCGGGGTCTGTGTGCTCATGCGTACTAACTTACGACACGAATAGTTAATGCACAAACTATTAGCCTGTTAAGTGATGCGCGACACCACCGGCCGCGTCAGCTCACGGCTGCAAGACCAGCCGAATCGGGTTGCCCTGCTTGGATTCCAGCATCTCGACCGCCTTCGGCGCCTCGGCCAGCGGCAGCACCGCGGACACCGAGCGCGCGAAGTCGATCCGGTGCAGCCGCACCAGACGCACCAGCTCCAGCACGTGTTCGGGCTCGGAACCGTAATGGCCGCGCAACTGCTGTTCGAGGTAGCTGAACAGGGTGCCGTAGGTGATGGTGATCGGCTTGTCGGTGAGCCCGACCAGAGTCAGCCGGCCCTTCCGGCCCAGGCAGCTGATCGCCTGTTCGCGGACCGGCGGCACCCCGGCGAAATCGAAGGCCGCGTCCAGCCCGTTCCCGCCGGTCGCCTGCCGGATCTGGGTCGACAGATCGGGGTCGGCGGGGTCGAAGGCGAGGTCCGCGCCGAATTCCAGGGCGCGCTCGCGGGCCGCCGGCAGTGGGTCGACCGCGATCAGCGGCGCGGCACCGGCCAGGCGCAGCAGCTGGATGCCGTGGGCGCCGAGGCCGCCGACACCCCAGACGCCGACCGCTTCGGCGGGCCGCACCTGCGCGGTGGCGGTGATCGCGGCCCACGGTGTCGACACTGCGTCGGGAATGAAGCAGGCCTGTTCGAACGGGAGGTCGTCGGGGATCGGGACCAGGGTGTCGGTGGTGGCCACCGCGTATTCGGCCCAGCCGCCGTCGTAGTCGACGCCGCGGGTGTAAATGATCCCGTCGCGTTTCTCGCCGGCTTGCAGCAGTACGCGGTCGCCGACCGTGGCGGTGGCGCCGGGACCGAGCGCGTGCACCGTGCCCGCCACCTCGTGGCCGAGGGTCACGACGTCACCCTTCAGGTACAGCGGAGACAGTGAACCGCCGATGAGATGCACGTCGGACAGGCACACTCCGGCGGCCGCCACCTTGATCAGGACCTCACCGGGCCCCGGTTCGGGCGTCGGTATCTCGTCCATTTCCAGGTGGGGTGTGGGCTCGAGATGCAGTCGTCCGGCCAGCATGGTCATCAGCTCCTCCGGTGGTTCGGAACGGATTCAGCACACGCCCCGCAATCCTAATCCGGCGGGTGCCCGATCCGCCGCAACCGGCAGAGTTGATGAAAAGCGCTGTGCACCAGCTGGTTACACCGCGTCCTCCAGCAGGCTGCGGAGAACGCTGCCGATCTGAGTGACCGCCCGCTCGATGCTGCCGGTCGGCTGGAACAGGTGGCTCAGGGCCAGCCGCACCAGGATCTCGATCGTGGAGGTCAGTTCGTCGTCGTCGAGTCCGGGTAGCCGGTACTGCTCGCGCGCGACTGCCGTCAGCGCCCGGACGGCTCGGCCCAGGATGGGGTCGGGGTCGGAGATCAGGGCGGGCAGCAGCGTCGTATCGCTCTCGTTGCGCCCCGACAGCACGGCCTTCAGCAGTGGATTGTCGGCTCCGGTGCGGAGCGCGTACTCGGCGGCGGCGGTCATGCCGCCGGCCGGATCGTCCGGGTAGTCGACGAGCGTGGTGGCGATGCCGGTGAGGAACTCGTCGGTCTCGCGCGCGATCAGGGCGTCGGCGAGGTCCTGTTTGGTGCCGATCTCCTTGTACAGGACGGGCCGGCTGATCCCGACCGTCTTGGCCACCCGCGACATGTTGACCGCGCCCCAGCCTTCGGCGCACACGACATCGCGTGCGGCGTCGAGCATGCGGTCGCGCAGGAGGCGGCGCATCTCGGTCTGGAAGTTCGGCGATTCGGCCATCGGCTCATGGTACAGCCGATGCCGGAGTGCTGCACCGTTGACAACTAGGCCATAAGTGTATTCACTGAGTACAGATTGGCTTGAGTTGTAAACGGAGACGACAATGACGACATCCCGTATCGGCGACCCGAAGGAGATCGCGGCACCCCCGTGGCGCGACCGCAAACGCCACCTGTGGCTCTTCGGCCTGGTCGCACCCACCGCCGCCCTGCTCGCGACCGGCCTGGTCGGATTGTTCGACCTGCTCGGCTGGCAGGCGGCCGCGCCGGTGTGGTGGTGGCTCGGCCCGATCCTGATCTACATCGCACTCCCGATCCTCGACCGCTTCTTCGGCCCCGACGGCCAGAATCCCCCCGAGGAGGTCATGGAGCAGTTGGAGAACGACAAGTACTACCGCTACTGCACCTACGCCTACATCCCGCTGCAGCTGATCAGCCTGGGCCTGGCGTGCTATCTATGGTCGGCAACGGACCTGTCCTGGCTCGGCATCGACGGCGGGCTGAGCCTGGTCTCGAAGATCGGCCTGGCCTTCACCATCGGCGCGATGGGCGGCATCGGCATCAACACCGCGCACGAACTCGGCCACAAGAAGGACGAACTCGAACGCTGGCTGTCGAAAGTCACTCTGGCCCAGACCTTCTACGGTCACTTCTACATCGAGCACAATCGCGGCCACCACGTGCGGGTCGCCACCCCGGAGGATCCGGCCAGCGCCCGGTTCGGTGAGTCGCTGTGGGCGTTCCTGCCGCGCAGCATCTGGGGCAGCCTGCGCTCGTCCTGGGAGTTGGAGGCCGCGCGCCTGGCCCGAACGGGCAAGAGCCGCTTCTCCATTCACAACGACGTGCTCAACGCCTGGCTGATGTCGGTGGTGCTGTGGGGCGTGCTGATCGCGGTGTTCGGCCCGGTGATCGTGCCGTTCCTGCTGCTGCAGGCGGTGTACGGGTTCTCGCTGCTGGAGACGGTCAACTACCTCGAGCACTACGGCCTGATGCGGCAGAAGACCGCCGGCGGCCGCTACGTGCGCTGCGCCCCGGAGCACAGCTGGAACTCCGACCACATCGTCACCAACATTTTCCTGTACCACCTGCAGCGGCACAGCGACCACCACGCCAACCCGACCCGTCGCTACCAGACACTGCGCAGCATGGACGGTGCGCCGGAACTGCCCAGCGGGTACGCCAGCATGATCGGCCTGGCCTACCTGCCGCCGCTGTGGCGGCGGGTGATGGACCACCGCGTGCTCGACCACTACGCCGGCGATATCAACCTGGTCCACATCCAGCCCACGAAGCGCGCCCGGATCCTGGCGAAGCACGGGGTGGCCTGATGCCGGTATTGCGCTGCCCCGTCTGCGATTACGTCTACGACGAGCGCCGCGGTGCGCCTCGGGAGGGGTTCCCGGCCGGTACGCCGTGGGCGTCGATCCCGGACGACTGGTGCTGCCCGGACTGCGGGGTCCGGGAGAAGGTCGACTTCGAATCGGATCCCGGCGTGCTGTGATCGGCCCGTAGCGTCCGGGCCCGAATTCACTGCGGGCCCGGATTTTTCGGCAGCGACCCGGTGCTACGCCGGGGGCGGAGACGGCGAAGACCGTGACCGCGGCGGTGCGGCGTGTGCGCACCGCCGCGGGGTCCTACTTGCCGACTCCGGTGGCCAGGGCGAAGATTCGATCCAGGACGACGGTGGGGGTGAGGGCGACGGCCGCGACCTGCACCTTGCCCGCCACGCTCGGCACGTACCGGGCCCGCGGGCGCTTGGCCGTCAGTGCCTTCTCCACCACGGCCACAACCGATTCCACCGGCGCCGCGATCTTGGGGACCCACTGCGACATCCGGCGCAGACCCGCCAGGTGCACCCGGTAGAGGTCGCGCTCCTGCGCGCTGAGGCCGGCGGTGGTGTCGTCGACCATCTCGGTCGCGCCGAACCAGAGGTCGGTGGCGATCGGGCCCGGTTCGATCAGCGAGGTGTGAATTCCCCACGGCCGCAGCTCGACTCGCAGCGCATCGGCCATCCCCTCCAGCGCGAACTTGGAGGAGTTGTAGGCGCCCGTGCCGGGTGTCGAGATCCGTCCGCTCAGCGACGAGACGAAGACGATGCGCCCCTTGGACTCCCGCAGCCGGGGCAGTACCGCCTGTGTCACCGCCACCGCGCCGAAGACGTTGACCTCGAACTGGTTTCGCAGCTCGTCGGGCCGGATCAGTTCCACCGGGCCGTCGGCCACGATCCCGGCGTTGTTGACCACCGCCGTCAGATCCGCGGGCAGTACGGCGTCCAGGGCCGCGATCTGCTGGGCATCGGTGACGTCCAGCTGCACCGGCACGATCCGCGGATCCAGTGCGGTGAGCGCGTCGCCGTCGGACGGCTTGCGCACCCCCGCGTACACCTGCCACCCCTGCTGTGCCATGCGCAGGCAGACCGCCTTGCCGATGCCCCGGCCCGCGCCGGTCACCAAAACAGAGTTCATGCGCCGAGCCTAGTCGCGCACGCCGGTGACCCGGAGGCGGCGGACCGCCGCCGCCGACACGCCGCGCGATGTCCGGCATGCCGGGTTCGCCTCCTCCTGGATTCGTGTGGTCGGACAGCCCGGTCGGCGACTGCGGAGGTAGGTGCGATGGCAATGCGGATCCTGCGGACCGGCGTCCCGGTGGCCGTCGCCGGGCTCGCCACGCTGCTGGTGACCGCCGCGCCCGGCACCGCGGCCGGATACAACATCGTGAGCGTCACCGGCATGGACTCGTCCGCGCACCTGGTCTACATCTGCGATCCCGCCACCGACGTGGTCACCATCAGGGTCGGCGTCTATCCACAGCCGAACACCACCGACGCCGTCGCCCCGCGTGCGCCGCAGGCCACCGGCAGTCAGTCCGGCGCCGTCTGCGACGGAACGCCGCAGACCGCGACCGTGTCGGTGGGCGGCGCACCGCTGCCTGCCGAGCGCTGGGTGCGGGTGCGCGTCGCGCTGGTCACCGGGGCGGGCGTCACGGCCGTGAAGCAGACACGCAAGGTGCTGATGCCCTAGCGCGCGGCCGACACACCGAGCTGATGTCCGGCGGGCCGGGTTCGCCTCCCCCTAGATTCACCGATCGGGTGGGGGCGACACTCGATTCAGCGCAGCACGCGACGGCCCGGGGCCGCAATCCGCTGGTTGCGCCGAATCGTCAACGGCGACAACGGAGGCCAGATGCGAACAAGGGGAACGGCTCGGCGGACGCGGGTTCCGGTGGCGATCACAGCGGTCGTGCTGTCGGCGGTCGCCGTCGCGGGTCCGGCCGCCGCCGACGACACGGCCCCGGCCGGACTGGCCTTCTACACACCGTCCGCCGATCTGGTTGCGGGAGAACACGGTTCGGTGATCTGGATGCGCCCGATCGACGGCGATCCGGCGCTGCCCGGTGCCCGCAACTGGCTGGTGCTGTACCGGTCGGTGGACATGCAGGGGCAGCCGGTCGCGGTGTCCGGCACGGTCGCGGTGCCCGACGGGACACCGCCCGCCGGCGGCTGGCCGCTGATCTCGTGGGCGCACGGCACCACCGGCGTCGCGGACGTGTGCGCGCCGTCGCGCGACACCGGAACCGATTTCCCGGCCCACGACTACACCTCGCTGGTGCGCGAGACGCAGGCCCGCTTCGTCGCGGCCGGCTACGCGGTCGCCCAGACCGACTATCAGGGGCTCGGAACCCCCGGTGACCACGGCTATCTCATCGGCGAGGCCGAGCAGCGGGCGATCGCGGACATGGCGCTGGCCGCGCGCGAGGTGGCGCCCGAGATCGGTACCCGGTGGGCGGCGGTCGGGCACTCGCAGGGCGGGCAGGGCGCGATCTTCACCGCCGCCCTGGCCCAGCAGTGGGCGCCGCGACTGCAGTTGCTCGGCGCGGTCGCCGAGGCACCCGCTTCGCATATCGGGCTGATCGCGCAGGTCGGCCCGCTCGCGGCCGCCGCCCAGGTCGATGTGCTGCCGAAGGCATCGAATGCCTTCCTGCCGTTGATCATTCGTGGCGCGCAGACGGTGGCGGACATCGATCCGGCCCGGTTCCTGACCCCGCTCGGGCAGGATCTGCTGCCGCAGGCCGGGGATCGGTGCATCGCGCAACTGCGCGAGCCGGATTCGTGGGGTGGGCAGGGCGCCGGTGATCTGTTCCGCGCCGACGCCGACCCGTCCGCGCTGACCGCGGTGTTGAACGCCAACGACCCGAGCGGTCTCACGTTCACACCGCCGGTGCTGGTCGTGCAGGGCACCGCCGACACCACTGTTCCGGCGACGGGTACGGATGCGATGGTCGCCCAGCAGCGCCTCGCCGGGCAGCCGGTGGAGTACCGCACCTACGCGGGGATCGATCATCGGGGCATTCTCGCGGCCTCCTACTCTGAGGCCCAGGCGTGGCTGGATGCCCGGTTCGGGCAGTGATTTCCCGAACCTGCCCGTTCTGGACGAATGACCAGTAAGGTCGGTGGCGCGAAGTGAAGATCGCGGTGCCCGCGCGACGGCGAACAGCCGCCGCCGCGGGTCGCGGCGTGTGTGAAGGAGTACCCGTGACGATCCCTCGGCGCTCGGTCCTGACCGGGGCCGCGGCCCTCGGTGCCGCCACCGCGTTCGGCCGGCCCGCCCTGGCCGCCGCCCGACCGTTGCTGTCGCCCCGGCAGAGCGCGGACGGACAGGACTACCTGATCGGCACCGGCATCGCCGACATGACCGGCGCCATCGCCGGCCAGGGCATGATGGGCTACTCCGAGGCCGACCAGGTCGCCGAGGGCCTGCTCGCGCGCTGCTTCGCGCGGGCCTACATCATCGGCGACCGGGTCACCGGCGACCGGGTGGTCTTCGTCAACGCCGACATCGCGTGCCTGTTCCAGTCGGTGTACCAGGCCGTGCTGCGGCAGCTCGCCCAGCGCTTCGGGGACCTGTACACCGAGCGCAATGTGAACGTCAACGCGTGCCACAACCACAACTCCTGTGGTGGTACCGCCCGCGAATACGCGTATTCGCTTGCCGCGTACGGATTCCAGCAGAACTCCCACGACGCCGAGGTGGCGGGCATCGTCGCCGCGATCGTCGCCGCCCACGAGCGGCTCGCGCCCGGCACCATCCGGCTCGGGCACGGAGAACTCCACGACGCCAGCGCGAACCGCTCGCTGCAGGCCTTCGACCTGAACCCGGACGAGGACAAGAACGAGTTCCCGAACGCCATCGACCCGGCCGTCACTGTGCTCCGATTGAGTTGCGGCGGAGTCGATGTCGGTGCCATCACCTGGTTCGCCACCCATGGCACCTCGCTCACCGACAAGAACCGCCTGATCTCGATCGACAACAAGGGCTACGCGAGCTACCGCTGGGAACACGACGACAAGGGCCAGCGCTACCAGGACGGACTCGGGTTCGTCGCCGCGTTCCCGCAGACCAACGCCGGTGACATGACCCCCAACATCGGCCTCGGCAAATGGCATCCCAACGGGCCGACCGCCGACAACCGGGAGAACTGCGCCCTCATCGGTGAGCGCCAATATCAGGCCGGCCGAGCCGTTTTCGACACCGCCCAGCCGATGAGCGCCGGCGGTGTGGACGCGGTCGTGCGCTACATCGACCTCAGCGACATCGCCGTCGACGGCGCCTACACCCCCGACGGGCGGCCCGCGCGGACCACACCGGCCATGATGGGTGCCGCGGCGATGGCTACCAGCTCCGAGGACAACTGGTACACCCAGCTGCCGTTCCTGACCGAGGGCATGACGAACCCGGTGGTCGACGCACTGGGTGGCGCGGACGCGCCGATCGAGCAGTGGATGCGAGATGTGCAGGCGCCCAAGCTGATCCTCGCGCCGCTGGGCATCCTGCCGCCCCGGCCGTGGAACCCGCAGGTGATCGCGATCCAGATCATGCGCATCGGTGACCTGGTGCTGGCCGCCGGACCGGGGGAGTACACGGTGGTGTCCGGCCTGCGGATCCGCCGGATCGTGGCCCGCGCCATGAATGTTCCGGTCGAGAACGTGCTGGTGCAGGGATACGCCAACGGCTACAACGGCTACGTCACCACTCCCGAGGAGTACGTGTCGCAGCAGTACGAAGGCGGCGAGACCCTGTACGGCCGCTGGACGCTGTCGGCATACCTGCAGGAATTCGACCGGCTCGCGCAGGCTTTGGCCGCCCGGAACCTGCTCGACCGGGGACCCGCGCCGCTCGACTGGACCATCGGGCTGCAGCCGTCGCTGCTGCCCGCCGTGCCGCCGGACGTGCCGGTCGCCGGCAAGTGGTTCGGTGATCTGATCACGCCGCCGCAGGCGAACGCGCAGACCGGTGACACGGTCGCGGTGGAATTCGCCGGCGCCCACCCGAACAACGACTTCCATACCGGCGGTTCGTATTTCGAGGTGCAGCGCGCGGACGGGGACGGGTGGACCCGGGTCCACGACGACAACGACTGGTGCACCGAACTGCACTGGTCGCGGCCCGACGGTCAGCCCGCGGCCTCGATCGTGCGAATCCAGTGGACCGTCCCGGAGGGCACTACCGCGGGCAGCCACCGGATCGTGTACTTCGGCGACGCACGCGATCCCGGTGGAGTCGTGACGCCGTTCACCGCCACCTCGCCCGAGTTCGCGGTCGCCTGACCGGAACCGCTCGCCGGGGTCCCCGGTGTCGGATCGCCCCATCGGGCGGGGCGTGATGACGCGCGCCGCCAGGCCCGGCGTGGGCCGGGCTCAGCCCGTGGCGGATGTGCGGCCCGCGCGCAGTGCCGCGTAGCGCGGTTCCAAGCCCGCGACGAACGCGCCCATGGCGAGTTCGAAACTCTCCGAGTCGATTTCTTCTGCCCGGCCACGCAGCAGGTGGGCGCCCTGCTTCAGGTGCGGGTAACGGTCGTAGAGCGTGACGTCGTCGCTGAAGCCGCTGGAGAAAGAGCTCACCGTCGAGCCGACCACCACGTAGCGGGCGGCGGCGCCGATCATGGTGGCGGTGCGCGGCGGCCAGCCGGCCCGGACCAGGCCACCGTAGACGTCGTCGGCGACGCGCAGGTTTTCCTCGCGGGCGCCCGGGCCGGCGGCCAGGTAGGGCACGAAATTGGGGTGGCGGACCAGTGCCGCGCGGTAGGAGCGCGCCCAGTCCATCAGTGCCGTACGCCAATCCGCGGTGTCGAAGAAGGTGGTGTCGATATCGGCGGTGATGCCGTCGGCGATGTCGTCGAGCAGGTCGTCCTTGGTGGGGTAGTGGCCGTAGAGCGAGGCGGCCTGCACGCCGAGTTCGGCGCCGAGCTTGCGCATGGACAGGTCGGCGAGCCCGTCGCGGTCGATCAGGTCCAGCGCTGCGGTGCGGATGCGTTCGCGGCTGAGCAGTGGTACCCGGGGCCTGCCCATCGGGTCACCTCCTGCGCTGTCGAATCCGGCCTGGTCGCGGCCACGGTTGTGGCTCGGCCACGGTATCACCCGGGGCTGCGCGTGCCGTAATAACCGAACGCTGTTAGATTATCGGGCGCAGCGCCCGAAGCTCACAAGGAGAGACCCATGCGCAGGACCGTTTTCAACGAGGACCACGAGGCGTACCGCGAGACCGTGCGGGCGTTCATCGAGTCCGAAGTCGTCCCCGTCCACGACAAGTGGCTCGAGGACGGCATCGCGCCGCGCGAGTTCTACTACAAGCTCGGTGAGCTGGGCGTCTTCGGCATCGAGGTGGACGAGGAGTACGGCGGCGCCGGCATCGAGTCGTTCAAGTTCGAGGCGATCCTGCTCGAGGAGACCATGCGCGCGGGTGTGTCGCTGGGTGGCTCCGGCGTGCACGTCGGCCTGTGCCTGCCTTACCTGAAGAAGCTGGCCACCGACGAGCAGAAGAAGCGCTGGTTCCCGGGCTTCGTCAGCGGTGAGATCATGTTCGCCATCGCCATGACCGAGCCGGGCACCGGTTCCGACCTGGCCGGTATGCGCACCACCGCCAAGCTGTCCGAGGATGGCTCGCACTACGTGCTCAACGGTTCCAAGACATTCATCACCGGTGGTGTGCACGCCGACCGCGTGATCGTGTGCGCCCGCACCGCCGCGCCGCTGGAAACCGACCGCCGCCACGGCATCTCGCTGCTGGTCGTCGACACCAAGTCCGAGGGCTGGACCATCGGCCGCAAGCTGGACAAGATGGGCCTGCGGACCTCCGACACCGCCGAGCTGAACTTCACCGACGTGAAGGTCCCGGTCGAGGACCTGCTGGGTGAGGAGCACAAGGGCTTCTCCTACCTGGGCCAGAACCTGCCCCAGGAGCGCCTGTCGATCGCCGTCGGCGCCTACGCGCAGGCCAAGGCCGCCATCCGCTTCGCCAAGGAGTACACCCAGCAGCGCGCGGTGTTCGGCAAGCCGGTCGCCGAGTTCCAGAACACCAAGTTCGAGCTGGCCGCCTGTCAGGCCGAGGTCGACGCCGCCGAGGCGGTCGTGGACCGCGGTCTCGAGGCCCTCGACGCCGGTGAGCTGACCCCGGTCGACGCCGCGTCCGCCAAGCTGTTCTGCACCGAGGTCGCGCACCGCGTCATCGACCGCTGCCTGCAGCTGCACGGCGGCTACGGCTTCATCAACGAGTACCCGATCGCTCGCCTGTACGCCGACAACCGCGTCAACCGCATCTACGGCGGCACGAACGAGATCATGAAGACGATCATCGCCCGCGGCATGGGTCTGTAAGGACTTCCAGCACAACGACTGCGGCCGACCGGATTCGAATCCCGGTCGGCCGCAGTCGTTTTCGGATACCGGCCGCTGCCCTCGGATGCCGATCCGATTCGCCCACACCGTGATCGACGGCGCCGAGCCGCGCCGGCACGGGGCAGCCGCGGGTGCAATTGCCGCGAAACATCCCCACGTCGAAGTGGTGAACATCACATCAGATCGAATTGCGATGGCCCACGAAGGCATCGGGTCCGCCAGTCCATGACTGGGAATATTCCCGACAATGGGGATGTCAGCCACACACCGGCAAATCATCGGATGACACGTTATGGCGGCGGACTATCCAGCTCCCGCATTCAATGAGTGCGGAAAAATTCTCGAACTACGGCCGCGCGGAATATTTCCGAACCCCGTGCAACGGACGGCGAATCCGGGCACCGGCGCGGTTCCCCGCATCGCACCGCAACCGCCGCGGGCCGAAACAGCCTCGGAATCAGGGTGATCCGGCTCGACGGCAGGGCTACCCTGGCCCGGTCGGGTGAGTGTTACCCGGCACGCATCCGATGATGCGTCATTTATTTCGAGGAAGTGAGAACATGGGTTCCGGTGTGATCCAAAACCTCTCGACATTCAGCGGCGACGTCGGCCAGGCCGCGTGGCAAATCGTCGCGGACCTGATCTTCAATCTGGGCCCGACGGGATCGGCGGCCGGTGCCACCATTTCCAGCACCGGTGTGGCTATCTCGTCGATTCTGCCCTGACCGAATAATTCGTTTCTGCTATTGCGTCGTGCACGCATCTTTACTGCGAGGAAGTAACAACAATGGGAACTGGATCAGGCCTCGTCGACCTCGGCTCGGCACTGGGCGGCGCCGCATCCTCCGACCTGCTCACCGGCGGCAACGCACTCGTCTCCGGGCTCAGTAGCGGGCTGTCGAACACCGGCACCATGTTCTTCGGCGACGTGGGCGCGCTGCTGGGTGTCATCGGATCGTTCTCGGCGGTCGGCGGACCGGCAACCGCCTCCTAGCGCCTGGCACGAAAACAACTGCGGCCGACCGGGATTCGAATCCCGGTCGGCCGCAGTCGTTTTCGGACCTGTTCTACTTGGGCTTGGACGTGTACTCGCCCCACTTGTCGACTGCCTGTTCGAGGCTCAGTGCCGCGACGTCGGCGGGTGCCATACCAGCGGTGTAGATCAATCGTTGCGCCAGCCAATCCGGTACAGCTTCTCGGATCGGTTCCGGTGCAACCGAATCGGCGTCGACGCCGCGCCCGAGATGCAGCATCACATCGCTCAACTTGCTGAATTCGGGTAAACGGCTGGCTGCGGCGATAATTCGGGTCGTCGCCTCTGCGTACACCGCCGCGTCGGCACGCGCACCAACAGCCCAGATCTCGCAGATCTCGATTGTTGCCCGATCCACGACGCGGTACACGATTCGCCAAGTGTTCCTGCCGACTACGAGTTTGCGGAAACCCGTGAGCTCGCCGCCCAGCGGGTAGCCGGCCAGCGGGGATTCCTGTAGAAGGAGAACCTTTTTGAGGACTTTCGGAACTGCGTCCGGGCCGATTTTTCGGAGGTCGTCGATCGCTGCGTCGGTGAACAGGATCTCGGTCATCGGCTACTCGTCGTCGTCCTGTTCGGCGAGGGACTCCCGCGTTAATCCGAAGGCGGTCAGGACATCGTCGAGTGATGTTCTCCGCCCGGAATCCGTGGCTGCCCGCGCGAGTACCAGAGCCAGGTCGCGAAGGTCGGACTCCGCCTGGTCCAGTTCGGCCAGCCGGGCCATGCTGACGACTGCGGCCACCGGGCGATGGTGGCGCGTAACCACCAGGTCGGCGCCATGCTCGGCGTCGGCAACCAAGCCCGCCACGCCGCGCTGTGCCGCGTCGGTAACGCTCAGCTCACGGGTGTTCCGCAGGATTGTCATGTCTCAACTGTACAGAAAACTAGCTAGATTTTAAAGGGGTGGATGCTTCGCGGCAATTCCACGCCCGCCCGCGTCGGCACAGCGCGGCGTCGTCGATCACGATGTGGGCGAATCGGATCGGCATCCGAGGGCAGCGGCCGGTATCCGAAAGTGGATACCGGCCGTGGCGCGTTATCGCCCTCCGCTCACTGCGCCGACAGGCTGCTCACCAGTTGGCTCAGCATGGCGCCCATATTGCCCAGGCCCAGGCTGGTCAGAAGGTTCTGCAGGCCGACGGCGGGCTGGGCGGGGGCCGGTGGGGTGCAGGTGGGGGAGGTTTGGTCGAGGACGGTGACGGCGGTGGGGCCGATCAGGCTGGTGCCGGTGGATCCGGTGACCAGGAGCCACAGGTCGTGGGTGCCGCTGGTGGTGGGGGTCCAGCTGACGGTGGCGTCCTGGCCGGCGGTGGCGGTTTGCAGGGCGCCGATCGCGGTGGCCGTGGAGATGTTCGCGCCGTCGAGGAATTCGTACTGCGTGATGCCGACCGGGAAGTTCGCGGCCGAGACGGTCAGGTTATAGGTGCTGTTGGCACAGTAGGCGGTGGTGCCGCCGGTGGCCGAGACACCACCCGAGACGGTCAGCGGCGAGGTATCGGCGGCGGCGATGGTGGCCAGCGAGACGACCGCGAGTGCACAGGTGGAAGTGAGTAGCCCGGCCCGGACCACAGTAGGACGATTCATCATCTGCTCCTGGATCGCTGAGAACACACGAACATCTGTCGTCCCGAGTATCGCTGTGGTATTGCGCGCCGTTAGACCAAACCACCTCGGCCGGGCGGTTCGGGCGTAATGGCCGGGTCGGATTGCGCGGATTTCGCTGCGGTCAGTTCACGCTCACGTGGGCGCGAGCGAACGCACCGAGCTGCTGGTCGTCCAGATAGGGCAGCAGGTCGCGCTCGCCGATGGTGCCGATCAGCTGCCGGTCCTCCACGACGGGGAGGTGATCGACGCGATTGGTGTTCATGGTCTCGACCACTTCGGCGGCGTCGGCCTTGGAATCGACCCAGCGCGGGGTACCGCTGTGGCAGAGCATGCCGACCGTGGTGCGATCCGGCGGCAGATTGGCCGCCAGGCAGCGCAGCACGATGTCACGGTAGGTGATGATCCCGCACATGCGGTCGTTCTCGTCGGCCACGACCAGGGCGTCGAGCCCTCGCGCGGCCATGATCCGCGCGGCATTGGTCACGGTCTGTTCCTTGGATATCCACTGGGCACCGGGTCGCATGAGGTCCCTGGCGGTCGTCATCACTGCGCCTCCTCGGGGTGGTGGCACTGCTTGTCGAATAGGTGGACATCCATATTCTTCGCCGCGCTACCGTGGCGAGCAAGGTACGGCCACCCAGCCGCACAGGCCTCAGGGCAGCGGCTGGGCGTCCCGCTGGCGCAGCAGGTAGGCCATGAGCCCGGCCTCCTCGCTCTGGGTGGCCAGCATGCCGCGGATCGATTCCTTCACCGCGCCCTTGGTGACGATCGCGTCAGCGGCCTTGGCCATGCTGATCCCGCCCAGATGGTGGCGGTACATCAGTTGCAGGAACAGCACGTCCGCGTCCCGGCCGCGCGCGGCGCTCAGCTTGTCCAACTCGGCCTGACTGGCCATGCCGGGCATGGCCGCGACCGCCATCCCCGGCATGGCCGTCCCGGAGCTCGGCGCAGTCCCGTGGCGGTCGGCGACGGCGTCGGGCGAGTCGTGCATCCACGCCATGGGATGCGCGGAGGTGGGGGAGACATTGGCCAGCCGCAGCCAGCCCAGCATGGTGCCGACCTCGAGTTCCTGGGCCTGCATGATCTGGTTCGCCAGCTGCCGCACCCCGGGATCGGCACTCGGGTCCAGCCGCTGCGCCAACAGGATCGCCTGCTGGTGGTGGGTGCTCATGTCCTGCGCGAACCCGATCTCGTCTGCCGTGAGAATCGGTGCGGGCGAAGGATGTTCGGGCACGATCAGCGGGCGCAGCGCGGCGCCCATCACCAGCAGCACGAGCGCGGTCATCAGATAGGCGGCGGGCCGCAGCGCCCGGCCGCCCCACGTCGGTAGCCGCACGTTACGAACCCACGGTCGACTGCTGGTCCGGCGGAACCGAATACACGTCGTTGCCGAGATCGAGCACCATGAACCCGTTGTCGTTGCAGGTGGTCCACAGCTGGCTGCCGTGCCATTCGGGCGCGGACATGCACCAGTCGGTGGACAGGTCGCCCAGCGCCAGATCGCCGATGCGAGAAGAGAGCGCCTTGGCCGGGTCGAACCGGCCGGTCAGCATCGAGCGCGCCACCGAGAAGCCCTCGATGATCGGCGGCCCGATCAGGGAGGCGAGCGCGTGCGGCGAATTCAGCAGCTGCAGGTTCTGGCCCTTGCGCGCCGGCGGGTTGTAGTAGGCGATCTCGCGGACGTGCATCGGGTCCTTGATGTCGAAGACCCGGATGCCCGAGGACTCCCAGCCGCAGGCCAGGGCGGTCGGGTCGTCGGGGCGGTCCGCCGCGCAGTAGTGCGGGTCGTAGGAGAAGACCGAGCCGCCCATGGCCGAGGCCACCAGGCTGTCCTGGTGGTCGGGCAGGTTGATCTCCAGCTTGATCTTGTTGACCACCTGCGGATGGGTGTCGTCGGAGATGTCGACGAGTTTCACACCGCCGGAAGAGGCTTCGTCGACGGTGAACAGGTACGGCTTGCCGTCGTAGGTGACCGGAATGCTGTGCTGGGTCGCGAAACCGTCGGTCCAGAACACTCGGCCGATGTGGTTGACCTGGGGGTTCGGGTCGCGGCGCTGCACGGCGCTGACGTCGAGGGTGGTGAAGCCGCCCAGGGCCGAGATGTACAGCCGGTTGCCGTCGGGGCTCACGCCCATGCCGTGCTCTTCGAGGCCGGTGAGGCCCTGCCAGATCACGTGCGGGTTCGCCGGATCGGTGAGGTCGATCGCGCTCAGGAAGCCGGGGACCAGACCGGAGACCCAGTAGGTGTTGCCGTCGGGGGAGAAGCCGCCCTCGTGCGACGTGATCGGCAGCGGCATACCGAGATTCGTGCCCGGGCCGGGGTTCAGCAGCCGCGGGTGCGCGCAGTCGGAGACGTCGTAGACCGACAGGTAGCCCGCACCCTCCAGGAACGGAACGGCGGCGCCCACCAACAGCTTTCGCACCGGGTTGACCTTCAGGGTCTCCCAGGTGCCGCCGACCATGGCCGGTTCGTTCAGGGTCGCGGTGTGCACCGGGTTCGCGGGGTCGGAGGCGTCGATGACCTGGACGCCGGCGTCGGCCCGCAGCGTGTCGCCCGGGAAGAACGTTCCGGTGTAGGAGCAGTGGTCGTAGGTGACCGAGGTGATCCCGCCGCCCTGACTGTTCTCGTAGCCGCCGACCAGGGACATGTTGCAGGTGTAGCCCTGGGTGCTGCGCCCGCTGTCGCGATCCGCGGCGGGCACGTCGCCCTGCAGGCCGTTCTCCGGCGCGGAGCCGGGACCGCAGTCGGCCCGTGGGACCGCGGTCGTGCCCACGTCGAAGAACTGCTGGACCTGATTCATGATGTCGGACTGCAGATCCGCCGACGCTTGGGAGCCCGGGAGTGCGGCGATGCCGAGTACGGTCGCCGCCGCGAGGGCGAATGTCTTGGACCGTCGCAGCTTCGTCGAACCTCGCATGACGGATCCCCCGCGATCTAGCTAGCCGGACGAGTCAGATCGCGCAACGCCGCGCTCCGCGGGACCGGAGGGCCCGCGCTGGCTCAGGGGAAACGTTAAGTGAATCGCGATTCTTGCGCGGGCGATTCCGGGAAAACCTGTTCCACTTTCTCGGCTCTCCGGCGACATGATCGTTGTACGATGCGCCCGTATCGTTAACTGCCGGGTTGCGTGCCCGGTGGGCGCGCCCGGCACCCGAAGCTAGGCACCGCCCATGTCCGAACTCTTCCCGCACTACCGTGCGAGCTGGGAAACCGAGGCCCACCGCGACCTCCGCAAACACGCCGCCGAATTCCTGCGCAAGGAGTCGACCCCCAATCAGGACCGCTGGGCCGCCCAGCATCAGGTCGACCGCGAACACTGGAACAAGCTGGGCGACGCCGGTTTGCTCGGCCTGGACCTGCCCGAGCAATATGGCGGCGCGGCAGGAGATTTCGGTTTCTCCGCCGTGGTCGCCGAAGAACTGGCGCTCGCCTGCGACTCCGCGTCGGGCTGGATCGTCCACTCACCCATCGCCGCGCACTATCTCGCCCGCTACGGCAACGAGGAGCAGCGGCAACGCTGGCTGCCCGGCGTGATCAGCGGTGACCTCGTGCTGGCCATCGCCATGACCGAGCCCGGCACCGGATCGGATCTGCAGGCGGTCAAGACCACCGCGCTCCGCGACGGCGACCACTACGTGATCAACGGGTCGAAGACGTTCATCTCCAACGGATCCCACTGCGACCTGGTGGTCGTGGTGGCCAAGACCGACCCGAGCCAGGGCGCGGCCGGCGTCTCGCTGATCGTCGCCGAGACCGACACCCCGGGTTTCGAACGCGGCCGAGTGCTGGAGAAGGTCGGCCAGCACGGGCAGGACACACGTGAGCTGTTCTTCGCCGATATGCGGGTGCCGGTCACGAATCTCCTCGGCGCCCAGGAAGGTTTGGGCTTCTATCAGCTCATGGAGCAACTGGCCCGCGAACGCCTGATCATCGCGTCGGTGTGCGCCGGGATGGCCGAACTGGCGGTGCTGGAAGCGGTCCGATACACCAAGCAGCGCGAGGCTTTCGGCCGCGAACTGTGGAAGTTCCAGCACAATCGCTTCGAACTCGCCGAACTCAAGGCCGAGGTATTGGCCATCAAGACCACCGTCGACCACGCGGTGCAGGTCTACATCGACGGCGACAACAGCCCGGACATCGCCTCGATGGCCAAGCTGGTCGCCGCGGACAAGGGTGTGGCCGTGGTGGATCGGTGCGTCCAGTTCTTCGGCGGCTACGGCTACATGATGGAGTACCCGATCGCCCGCATGTACGCGGCGGCGCGCGTGAACAAGATCTACGGCGGCACCTCGGAGATCATGAAGGAGATCATCTCTCGGGCCATGTAACGCACTGCGCCGCATCGGTATCCACCGATGCGGCGCGGGTGGGTCCTACTGTCCGTCGCGCATCGCGATCAGCCCGGGGAGTACACCCAGATACGCGGTGCCGTCCGGGCCGAGAGCGATTCCGGCGTAGTTGTTGTTGAAGCCGGGACCGGTGCCGGTCAACTGTTTCCACACCGTCGCGCCGGTGCGGAAGTCCAGCGCGGTCAGGTACCACGGGTCACCGGGTTCGGTGCCCTTGGTGTAGGTGTAGATCAGACCGGTGGCCAGCGACAACTTCGGCACCACCGTGGGGGCCGCTTCGGTCGTATTGCTCCAGACCTGATGACAGCCGTCGGTGTCGATATCGATGCGGGCGAAACCCGGGGTCGTGGTCTTGCCCAGCAGCGCGGCCTCGGGACCGGTATAGCCGTAGTTGTTCTCGACGACCAGCGAATTGCCGGCGCTGATCAGCGAGTTCTCGGTGTCGCTCGCGCCCGCCGCGAACACCGGGACGGCGCAGACCTGCCGTTGCGCGGCGTCCGGCGCGGTGCGGTAGACGACGACGTTCATCGGGTCGGCGTTGTCGGTGATGGCGACGTATCCGCCCGGCAGGATGGTCGGGGTGGTGCCGGTGCCGTCGTCGACCTGGCCGGGTTTGCGCTGACCGCTGTTGGCGTAGGTGGTTCGCCAAGTGATCGACGGTGTGCCGTCGGGGCCCGCGTCGAACCGCAGCAGTTCCCGGTTGGTGGCGATGTAGACGTCGCCGTCGGTGCCGACCGCGAACGAGTTCTCGATCTCGCCGTCGGCGCCCTCGCCGAGTCGGATCACCTGTGTCGCACCGGTGTTCAGGTCCAGCGTGCCGACCAGGCCGTCGGTGCGGGTGACGAACCAGAGCAGGCCGTTGCTGTCGGGCAGCGCCGAGTTGAAGGTCTCGCCGGGGCGCAGCAGGCCGGTGAGGTCGAAGTCCGAGACCGCGGTGAAGCCGTCGCCGCCGCTGTTCTCGGCGAAGACACGAATGTGGCCGTCGCGAGCGGCGATCACGGCGCGGTCCTGGTCGTCGAGGTAGAAGTAGGCGCCGCCGGTGAAGTTGCCGAAGGCCCCGGGCTTCAGGAACGCACCCGGATCGCCCGGTAATGCGGTGCGGCCCAGCACATTCAGGCTGACCGGGTCGAGCAGGTAGAGCCCGGGGTTCGGGCCGATACAGGTGGTCACGATGCGGCCGGCGCGGTCGAAGGTGATCGAGCCGCACTCGCCGCCGATCACCGCCGACACCACCTGGATGTCGTGCCCGAGCGGCCCGGGGGCACTGTTGGTGTTGCTCATCCACCCGTCGTCGTGGATCCCGGACCGGCCGTTCGTGGCGAGATAGGGGTGCTGCGGCACCGGCGGCACACTCGTGATCGGTTGCGCCACAGCCGCAGTGCCGATGAATCCGGGTGGCGCGGCGGGCACCTCCGGAATCGGCAGCGCGGCAGCGGTTCCGGCAACGGCGGCGAGCAGTCCGGCGGCGCCGCCGATCAGGCTGCCGCGAAAGCTATTTCGCACCGATACCGTCCCGCAGGAAATCGAAGATCTGCTCGCCGAAGGGCTTTGCGGTCTGTGTGTTGTAATCGTTCCATCCGTCCTGCTGGGCCTGCTGAAGATAGTCGGGCAGTGGTTCGTGGAGCTCGGAGTCGATCGCCTGGTCGTGCAGCCGGCTCATGGTGTCGCGCAGGCCGCTTCCGATGGCGGCGATATTGTCGAGCTCGAGCCGGCCGCCGTCGGTCGAGTAGTCGTAGAGTTCGTATTCCTCCGGCGCGGTGGTGTCGATCTGCGGGCAGCCCGGCACCCAGTGCGAGTAGCGGACGAACTTCGCGTCGGCGGTCCGCAGCGCGATCACATGCCCGGGCGCGTTGTCGTCGAACCGAACCGCGGCCTCCTCGATGGAGTGTTCGTCGGTGGTGTGCAGCACCCAGGGTCGGCCGACGGCGCCCGAATCCCTTGCGACAGCGGCGATGTCGTGCCTCCGGGCGAGGTGCGCGTACCGGCCGTCGGACCGCCAGCCGTTGCCGCCGGTGCCGATGGTCAGCAGTAGTGCGGCCAGATCGATACTGGAGGTCAGCTGTTGCCGGGTGCCCGGGGCCGGGGTGAGCAGACCGCGCGGGTCGTAGACGAACAGCGGTACCCGGATCGCCTCGTCGTAGGCGCCGCCGCCCTTGCCGTGCAGGCCGTGTGAGCCGGCGTAGTCGCCGTGGTCGGAGGTGAAGACCACCACGGTGTTCGCGGCGACATCGGGCTGCGACTCCAATTCGGTGAGTACGCGCCCGATCTGGATGTCCACCTGCTGCTGGAACCACAGGTAGAGGTTGCGCATGTCGATCCACTCCTGGTCGGCACCGGGCGTGCCGTAGGGGGCCAGCCCGAAGGTCGCCGCCGACACCTGGACCAGCGCGGTCTGCAGGCGGGGCTTGCGCGAGAGTTGCTCCAGGGACTCGAAATTGGCGGGAAGGTTGTTGATCCAGCGCGGAATGTTGTTCTGCGCCAGCGTGCGTCGCGTCCAGCGCGGCCACCATTGGATGTCGTGCGGGTTGACCAGCGACACCGTCGTGCACCAAGGCCCTTGTGTCGCTTCACTGTGGAAGAAATCGACGAACTGGTCGACGATCCGCCCGTCCATCTGCAGCCCCTGCTCGGGCGCGCCGTTGGGGGAGGGGTAGGTGCCGCCGTCGAACCCGTAGCGGTCCAGGCCGCCCGGGTTGGTGTCGGCGTAGTGGCCCAGATGCCATTTGCCCCACCAGGAGGTGCGGTAGCCCTGCTCGCGCAGCATCGATCCCCAGGTCGGGAAGCCCGCGGCCAGTTCGGATTGCGAGGTCGCCAGCACGCCGGTCTGGTGCGAGTACAGGCCCGTGACGAGGGCGCCGCGCGCGGGTGTGCAGTCGTTGGCGGCGGTGTAGTGGTTCTCGAACGACACCGACTTGTTCCGCAGCGCGGCGATATTCGGCAGGATCGTGTCCAGGACGCTCAGCTCGGGGAACCACATGGGTGTGCGCATCTCGTCGACGATGACGACGAGGATATTGGGCTTGTCCGGATGCAGATCCATCCGCCTGGGCGTCGCGGCCGCGGGGCCGGCGGCGGTGACCGCGGCGGCTCCGGCGACCGCGCCGGTGCCGAAGAACCCTCGTCGGTTGATCATTCGGTGCTCCCTTCGGTGGTGGGTGTGGCGGCGATGAACTCGGTGATCACGGTGGCCAGGTCGGGACCGCGGTCCTCCTGCAGGAAGTGACCGGCGCCGGTGATCGTGGTGTGCGGCTGTCCGGCGGCGCCGGGCACCTTCTCCCGGAAGACGCGGTCGCCGCCCTTGGTGATCGGGTCACCGTCGGAGAAGGCGGTGAGCAGCGGTTTCCCGAACTGCGCCAGCCGTTCCCACGCCGCGCTGTTCGCCGGCCCGGCGGGGTCGTCGGGGCGGGTGGGGACCAGTAGCGGGAAGACTCGCGCACCGGCCTTGTAGGTCTCGTCCGGGAACGGGGCGTCGTAGCCGGCGATCACGTCGGGGGTGAGCTGGGTGCGGCAGCCGCCCGCGACGATCCCGCCGACCGGGAATTCCGTTGTCTCTTGGGAGAACCGCTGCCAGGCGGCGAACGCCTCGGTGAGTTTCACGCTGCCGGTGGGCAGGCCGGCATTGGCGACCACCACCCGGGCGAACCGGTCCGGATGTTCGGCGACCAGGCGCAGGCCGATCAGTCCGCCCCAGTCCTGGCAGACCAGGGTGATTCCGCGCAGATCCAGCCGGTCGAACAGCGCCTCCCGGACCCATTCGACGTGGCGGGCATAGGTGTAGTCGGCGCGTTCGGCGGGCTTGTCGCTGCGGCCGAATCCGATCAGATCCGGTGCCACACAACGAAATCCGGCTCGCACGAGCACCGGGATCATGCTGCGGTACAGGAAACTCCAGGACGGCTCGCCGTGCATGAGCAGCACGACCGCGCCGCCGCGGGGGCCTTCGTCGAGATAGTGCAGCCGCAGGTGAGTATCGCTCCCGTCTCCGGCCGCGACGTCGGTGTAATGGGGCTCGAAGGGGAAGTCCGGCAGGTCGGCGAACCGCTCGTCGGGTGTTCGCAATACATGCATGTCGCAGACCCTAGATGTATTTGCACTGTGCGTGCAATTAAAAGTTCTCTGTGTAGGGTTGTCAGTGATGGACGGTCGTACAGCACGGGCAGCGAAGAACCGCCAGGCGGTCCTCGACGCCGCCCTGGCGCTCATCGACGAAGGCGACCTGCACCCCACGGCGCAGGCGGTCGCCGAGCGCGCGGGAGTCGCGACCCGATCGTTGTACCACCACTTTCACGATCTGGAGACGCTCTACCTCAGCGCCGCGCAGACCCAGATCGCGCGGCACTGGGGGGTGCTGTTGGATCCGGTGACCGGTGAGCTGGGTGCGCGGATCGACGCGCTGGTCACTGTGCGAGCGAAGCTGTACGAAGGGGTCACGAACGTCCGCCGCGCCGCGGTGCTCCGGGAACACGAATCCGTCGTGCTCTCCGAGCGCATGAACGAGAGCCGCGCGGCCTTACGCGCGCATCTGCGGACGAATCTGCCCGAGCTCGAAGCGCTCGGGCAGGCCGAACGCGAGGCGGTGTTCGCGATGGGCTCGTGGGAGACCTGGGATGTGCTGCGCCGGCATCAAGGCTTGACGGCTGACGCGGCCCGGGCGGCGGTCGTCGCGGTCCTCACCCGCATGCTCGGAGCGTGAAACGGATGGACGTGAAAGCCTTCGGGCGGCATCACTTTCCGGGATGCCAGGCGACCGTGCCCTGCAGCAGATAGGCCACCTGGCGTTTCGTTCCGGTCGCGACCTCGGCGAGGGTACTGGTCTCGTCCCGGCTCCCACCGCCCGACAGCACCTCGAGCGCGCTGTCGAGTGACACGGTGAGCAGGGTGACCAGCATGGTCGCGAGCATCTTGATGTCTTTGGCCGGCCACTGATTGATCGGCGCGTTGCGCGCGAGCAGCGTCGCGGTCTGATTCACCAGCACGCGCAGTTCGGCGCGAATCAGTCGCCGGACGGCGATATTGCCGGCGGTACGCTGCCGGACGACGAATCCGACGTACCGATGTTCCCGGCGGGCATACGCGAGGATCAGGTCGACGACCGTCGACAGCACCTCGGTCGCGTCGAATCCCGGCGGTCCGTCCATGGTGGCGAGCTGTTCCCGGAACCGGCGAAACGATTCCTCCACCACGGCGACGCCCAGCGATTCCATCGAATCGAAGTAGCGGTAGAAGGCGGAGGGGGCCAGGCCGGCCGTGCCGGCGACCTTGCGCAGGCTCAGCCCTTCGAACGAGTCGCCTGCCGCGACCAGGTCGAGAGCCGCCTCGATCAGTGCCGAGCGGCTGTCGTGGCGCCGCTGTGCCTGAGTGCGCTGACCGGGGCCGTCGCTTCCGTCCGCCGCGACCATGCCGGCCCACCTCCTGAACAATCGTTCCGTTTAATCAATGTGGCGCCGGTCACAAATAATGGACAAATCATGTAGTCCACCGGCGCCTGCTCCAAAATCATGAACATTCGTTCTCTAACTTGGAGCAGAGATGAGACTAGCGACCAGGCTACCAGCGGAGCGTGCTCTCGCCCGCGCGGACGCCGACCGGATTGCCGAGATCAGAGGGGCGATCATGCGGATCGGCGACGACTGGCGGGCCCGGCATCCGTGGCTGACCGCACACCAGGACCAGATCGGATTCGCCATCTTCCTGGGCGCGATCGCCGGCGTGCTCGCGGACGGCTACCTCTACGCGATCGGTGTCCTGCCCTGGTGGGTGGTCGTCCCGGTCACCGCGTTCTGGCTGTCACTGCTCCACGAACTCGAGCACGACCTGATCCACTCGATGTACTTCCGCAACAACCGGTTCCTGCACAACCTCACGATGGGCGGGGTGTGGTTCTTCCGCCCGAGCACGATCAACCCGTGGCTGCGGCGACGGCTGCACCTGCACCACCACGACGTGTCGGGCACCGACTCCGACCTGGAGGAACGCGGCCTCACCAACGGTGAGCGCCTGGGTGCGCACCGGTGGGTGACCCTGGCCGACTCGATGCTGGGCATCTACCTCAAGCCGTTCCGCATGCGCCGCATCGTCGCCGACTACATCCGCCACGAGGCCCGCAGCCGCGCGGAGGCGCAGCAGCTCGCCCGGGCGAACATGCTCGCCTACTTCCCGCTCGGTGCCTTCCACTACGGGCTGTGGCACCTGTTCGTCATCGTGAACGTGGTCGAGCTCGTGGCCGGCCCGCTGTCGCTGCCCGGCCTCGGCGTGCTCGACTTCCTGGCCGTGACGATCTTGGCGCCCAACATGATTCGCACGTTCTCGCTGCATTTCGTCAGCTCCAACCTGCACTACTTCGGTGATGTCGAGGCGCACAACGTGATGCAGCAGACCCAGGTGTGGACCGCGTGGTGGCTCAAGCCCTTCCACGCGCTGTGCTTCAACTTCGGTGAGACGCACGCCATCCACCACTTCCTGGTGCGGGACACTTTCTACATCCGCGAGGCGATCAAGCGTCAGTGCCACCCGGTGCTGCGCGCGAACAGTGTGCGCTTCAACGACTTCGGCACCTTCCGGCGCGCCAACCGCTACGCTCTCGTGCCCGCCACCGTCGAACCCTGATCCAGCGTCCACCGACTCGGCCCCGACGCCGCCCGGCGCCGGGGCCCGAGTTCCGTTCCCTCCCGAGGTAATCCAGTGCACAGCACGCTCGCCCAATTGTGGATCTGCACCACGTGCGGCGCGATCTACGACCCCGCCGAAGGCGACCCCGACAGCGGCATCGCCCCCGGAACCGCCTTCGAGGACATTCCCGCCGACTGGGTCTGCCCGGTCTGCGGCGCCCGCAAGGCCGACTTCGTTCCGTACGAAGACTGATCGGAAACGCACTGCGCCGCATCGGCATTCATCCGATACGGCGCAGTGGTAGAGCCGGTCCTACTGGCGGTGACCGCAATTCGAGCAGAACACCGAACCGGGAGCCTGCTGGGTGCCGCATTCGGTGCAGTGCGCGGACGGGGCCAGTGAGGTGCCGCAGGCGCCGCAGAACTTGCCGCCGGTGGTCGGGGTGTTGCAGGTCGGGCAATTCACCCGGGCCGGCGCGCCCATGTCGATGTTCTGCACGTAGTTCTGCTGGTAGGCGGCCTCGCGGATCTGGACGCCGCGCGCCTCGGCCTGCGCCTGGGCGATCTGGTGCGCGACCAGCGGCGAGCACTGGGTGCACTGGCCGACCTGCTCGTTCCAGCAGACCTGGGTACACACCCACGAACCGCAGCCGCCACACAGGCGGAAACCCTGCTTCACGGCGTCGACGGCCTTCGCGAACGCCTTGTCCTTGGTGCTGGAACCCTGACCACCCCAATTGTTGGAGAAGTCCTCGGCCGCGTTGGAAACCTTGTCCAGCGCCCGGAACTGGTCACCGAACAGGTCGCGTACGACGCGCAGCGCGCCGCGGCCACGTGAGAAGTAGTTCTGCTCGAACGGCGACCGGAACGTGGTCCGGCAGCGATCGCAGTGGAACTCCCATTGGAATCCGTTGTCGTTGGATTCGTCGGTGTAGTAGCTGGTGAATACTACCGGTCCGGGCATGTTTCGATGTTCCTCGTAGTCGGCGAGCACGATGACGGGCCGGCCGAGGCTGTACCCGTACGGGTTTCATCGTCGCATGGTGCCCGGCGGACCGGCGCGCGATACTGAGTGCGCTGTACGGGTAACAGGGAGGGACGCAGGATGGGCGACGGCCACCGACCGGAGGTGCGGTTCACCGCGGACGCCGGTGACACCTGGGGAATTCCCGGGCCTACCTTCACGATGCTGTACCTCGACGCGGTGGTGTGTGGCATCGCGATAGCGATCCTGCTGCGCGCGGTGCTGCTGCGCTGGCGGTCGCCGTCGGGCAACGCCACGCCACCGAACCCGATCGAGGTCGGCATGCTGGTCTCCGATCAGCGCGCGGTCGTGGCCGGACTGGCCTACCTGCGCGGCTACGGCCTGGTCGACTCGACCGGCGCGCCCACCACGCCCGGCCCGCACCCGCAACGGGATCCGGAGTTCGTGCACGAGCTCTACGACCGGCTCGCCACCGAGCGGCGGCTGCCCCGCCTGGTGGCCCGGATGAGCTACCAGCTGGTCGAACTGCGCGAATCGATGGCGAGCCGCGGCTATCTCTACGGCAAGGCCGATCGGAAACTGCTGCGGCTGGCCGCGCTTCCGGTACTGCTGGTGCTGGCCGTGGGCGTGGCCCGGCTGATCGCCGGCATCACCAACGACAAGCCGGTCACCTACCTGATCCTGCTGCTGATCCCGCTGTTCGTCACCTGGCCGCTGGTGGTACGGATGCCGCGTGTCACGCCGGCCGGGCGCAAGTGGCTGGCCGCCGCCCGGCAGCAGAATCAGCATCTGCGCCTGCAGAATTCGCCCTCCTTCGCCACCTACGGGCCGGCGAGCGCCGCCATGGCGGCCGCGCTGTTCGGCCCGATGCTGCTGGTCATGCTGGACCCGGAGCTGGCGCGCGCCACCGCGGCCATGGTCGTCGGCGGTGGCGGTGGTGGTGGCTGGAGCGGATCCTCGTCGGGGGACTCGTGCAGTTCCAGCAGCAGCTGCGGGTCGAGTTGTAGTTCGAGTAGCTGCGGCAGTTCGAGTAGCTGCGGATCCAGTTGCTCCAGTTCCAGTTGCGGGTCGAGCAGTAGTTGCGGGGGATGAGCCGGTTTCGGGCCGCGTCCGGTGCTCCGATCGCGCCTGCCGCGCTCGGAATCGGTTGGCGGCCGGAGATTTCCGGTGTGGTGGCGGCGCTGGACGGGCTCGGGTTCTGTGAGGTGATCACCGAGACTCTCCCGTGGACGCGATCTCGCCGGTCGCTGGCGATCACCGTACCGGACGAGCTTGCCGCGCTACGGGATCGGGGCGTGCCGGTGATCCCGCACGGCGTCGCGCTCTCGCTCGGCGGCGCCGAACCGGTCGACCCCGATCGGGTGCGGCGCACGGCCGCCGCCGCCCGGGCACTGCGAGCGCCGCTGGTGAGCGAGCACATCGCGTTCGTGCGCGCCGGCGGGGTGGAGGCCGGGCACCTGCTGCCGGTGCCCCGAACCCGGGCGGCCCTGGATGCGTTGGCGGACAACATCTCTCGAACCCGCGATGAACTCGACGTGCCGTTGGCGCTGGAGAACATCGCGACCCTGTTCGACTGGCCCGGCGACGAATACACCGAGGCGGAGTTCCTGACCGAACTGGTGGAACGCACCGGCGTGCTCCTGCTGATCGACATCGCGAACGTCTACGCCAACGCCCGCAACCGCGGCCGCGACCCCCTCGCGGAACTCACCCGCCTGCCGGTGGACCGAATCGCCTACTGCCACATAGCCGGCGGACACGTCGCCGGCGGCCGCTACCACGACACCCACACCGACCCGGTGCCACCGGAGGTCCTGGACCTGGCCGCGGAATTCACCGCCACCCATCCGGTTCCGCTGCTGCTGGAACGTGACGGCAACTACCCGCCCGCCCCGGAACTGCTGGCCGAACTCGACGCCATCGCCGCGGCAACCGGCCGCCCGCGGATCACCGCGACCGCCTGGACGCGTTTCGCCGCAGGACAACAGAATTCGATCCAGACCCTCGACTACCGTGCCACCGCAACGGAATCGGCAGCGATCGCCGGTGCCGAACTCGGAACCACTGCCGGGGACATAGCGCCGCCGAACCAGGTGGGTGTCGTGGGTTCTGCTGTCGCGGGGGAGGTAGTGCCGTCAGCGCACGTCGGTGCTGCGGATGCCGTAGTCGCGGTGGATGAATGCCGGTCCTCTGGCGCAGCCGGCTCCGGTCCGCAAGTCCTCGCTACCGCCCGGCCCGCGGCGGCAGTTTCCGTCGCGGCGGCGCCTCACGGCGGGCCCGGCCCCGCGGAGCAGGACGCGATCGACCCGGCAGTGGCCGGGCCATCGGACCTCGCGGCCGAGCAGGAGGCGCTGGTGCTCACCCTGGTCGCCGGCGGTGAATTCCGTCCCGGCTTCGACCGCGGCGCCGTCTCGGCCACCGCACATGCCCTGCTGCGCAAGCGAGCCGGTGAGGTCGCCCAGCGCTTTCCGGTACTGGTCGCCGGGTGCGGCCCGGACTTCACCGACCGCTACATCGCCTGGGCAGCACACCGTCCCAAGATCAGCACAGTCGCCGATGCCGCGGCCTTCGCGGCCGAGCACGGGCTGGCGGCGCCGTCGGCACGGTCTCGGTCGGCGTGGAGCCGGTTCCGCCGCGGTTGAGAGCAATGACACCGGGTGCCGAAGATCGTTCGTCACTACGATGGACGAGGTGTTGCACACCGAGCCCAGTCGGACCGCGCTGGCCACTGCTTACGCCCGCGCCTTTCATCAGATCGCGCCTGAGCCGAGGGTTTTCATCGATCCGCTGGCGATTCCGATCTGCGGGCTGACGGCTGCCGAGCTGACGGACCGGGATACCGCCAACCTGAGAAAGGTCACTGATCCGGCGCCGCGACGGAATCGGCGGATGTTCTTGGCGGCGCGAGCTCGGTTCGCGGAGGAGGTTGTGCAGCAGGCGGTGGCGGGCGGGGTTCGGCAGGTCGCCGTGCTGGGGGCGGGGCTGGATACGTTCGCCTACCGGAATCCGTATCCGGGGGTGCGGGTGGTGGAGGTCGATCACCCGAACACGCAGGAGTGGAAGCGCGAGCGGCTGGCGTCGGCGGGCATCGAGATTCCCGATTCGATGTCGTTCGCGCCGGTGGACTTCGAAACCGGAACGCTCGGTGCGGGATTGGCTGCGGTGGGCTGGTCGCGGACCGAGCCCGCGGCGTTCGTCTGGCTCGGCGTGGTCATGTACCTGGAACCGGCGACGGTCCGCGAGACGCTGGGATTCCTTGCGGCACAGGATGCCCCGGTGCACGTGGTCGCCGACTACCTGCAGCCGCCCGACGCCTCCACCCCGGCCGTCGTCCTCGAGCGGGCCGCCGCGATCGCGGCCATGGGCGAACCGTTCCAGGCCTACTTCAGCCCGGACGACATGGCTGCGGAGCTGCGGGCCGCCGGTTTCACCGGCATCGACGACCACGGCGCCGCCGAGCTGCTGGTGCGGTACGGCGCCATCCACCAGGCGTCCCCGGGCCGACGCTGGAGCGAACCGCACGTCGTCCACGCGAGCAAGTGAAAACGCCCGCGGGGCCGCCGATTTCCGTAGAACCGGCGCCCTGCGGGCGTTCGAATGAAATCTAACTGATCAGTTCCAGCGGGACTGGTTGCGCCGCGATCCGGGCGCGGATTCGGCCAGTGACTCGAGCTCGTGGATGAAGCGATCCACGCTCTCGGCCTGGGACTGTGGCGCCGCGAGCAGCACCCGCACCTTCTCCTCGGTGCGTTCCAGCATCGACAAGGTCATCTCGGTGGTGAGGTCGCGGACCAGCTGGCGCCGGTACTGGTTGATCTGTTCCCGGCCGTGCCGGCGCACCCGCTCCACCTCCTCGGCGGCCGCGTCCCGCATCTGGGCGATGATGAACTCGGCGTCGGCCTGCGCGTCCGCGCGCAGTTCCTCCAACTCCTTCTGCGCCTCGGCGATCGCGCTCTCGTAGGCCTTGCGGGCGGACGCCAGCCGGGCAGCGGCCTCGGTCGAATCCGCGAGCTGGGCGGCGACGGCATCCTGCGTCTTCGCCATCGCCTTGCGGACCACCGGGGCGACGTATCGCATGATCACGAAAAGGATGACCGCGAAACCGAACAGCTGGCTGATGAAGACCGGCCACTCGATGCTGATGTGGTAGACACCCGCTGCCAGCAGGCCACTGCTGTCTTTCATGAACTGGCCCGTCCTGTCTGTGGCCCGGACCCGCTCCCGGCCCGCCCGTCGTCCCCGCCGGTCACTCGATCGGCCAGGGTCTGTGCGAGCGGCTCGACCGTCGCCCGCAGTTCGGCCGCCACCTGGTCGGCCTCGGATCGCAGTTGCGCCGCCGATTCCGCAAGGGCGGCATCCGCTTCCGCTTGGGCCTGGCCCCGCATCTCGTCGATGATGGCCCGACCCTCCGCACGCGCCTGGTTGCGGATGTCGGCCGCTTCCGCGCGCGCCTTGTCCAGTGCTTCCTGATACCGCGCCTCCGCCTCGGCGAAGATCTGCTTGGCTTCCTTGGCGTTCTCCGCCGTTTCCGCCACCCGGGCGTCACGTTCGTCGAGGACCCGCCGGATCGGCGGCACGACGAACACCCAGATGACCGCGAGTACCACCAGGAAGATCAGCAGCTCGGCGAAGAAGGTGCCGTTGGGGATCAGGAAGTTACCGTCCGCCAGTACATCCGCACCGGCGGACGGAACCGACCGTGCAGCCATGGCGCCTACTTACCCGGTGTCGCGAACACGAAAAGCGCCATGAACGCGAGGTTGATGAAGTATGCGGCCTCGACCAGACCGACGGTGAGGAAGAAGTTTCCGCGCAGCTTGCCTTCGGCTTCGGGCTGGCGAGCGACGCTCTCGATCAGCGCGGCACCGGCCAGACCGTCACCGATGCCGGCGCCGATCGCGCCACCGGCCATGATGAGGCCACCACCGATGAGCGCGCCCTGGACGATCGCGGCCGTTGTTGCTGAATCTGCCATTGTGCTTCCTGTTCTCGATTACTGCGATCGGTGTGGCACCGATCAGGTTTGTGCCGGTGAACCTTTCGGCTCAGTGGTCGTGCTCTCGCGCCATCGACTGACTGAAATAGAGGACCGTCAGGAGCGAGAAAATGAAGGCCTGGATCGCGCCGACGAAGAGATCGAACAGTTTCCACACCGCGTTGGGGCCCCAGCTGATCCAGTACGGAAACAGGGTGATGACCGAGATCATGACGCCACCGGCGAACATGTTCCCGAACAGCCGCAGCGACAACGAGAGTGGTTTCGCGATCTCTTCGATCACATTGATGAGGACCATCGGGCCCCAGCCCGTGTGGCCTTTCAACAATTGTTTGACGTGCGTGAGCGGCCCGCGACGGTAGACACCGGCCAGCTGATAGAAGAGAAAAACGAACAGGGCCAAGGCATAGACGAAGTTGACGTCCGACGCCGGCGGTGCGATGAATTCGCCCTTGCCGTACTGCATCGGCAACGCCGACAACCAGTTCGACAGCAGAATGAAGGTGAACAGCGTGACCGCGAGCGGCAGGACGAACGGCGCGACCTTCATGCCGATGGCGTCCTCCACCTGCTGGCGCATCTGGGTGGTGACGGTCTCGAAGAACAACTGGGCGCCGTTGGGGACGCCGGAGGTGACCTTGATCCGCACGTAGAACGCCAGCGACAGCACGATGAGCGCGGCGACCAGCGTTGATACGATGGTGTCGACGTTGAACTCCATGCCCAGCAGGTGGGCGACGGCGTGATCGCCGACCTTGATCTTGGGTTCGTCGGGCGCGCTGTCGGCGAGCCAGGCGGTGGACGCGGCGAGCTGAACGGTCATCACGACTGGCGCATCGCTTTCACTTCGGGGATGACGGTGGTCAGAATCATCGTCACCTGGAATACGGCGAGGCCGACGAAGAGCCCGATGCCGTCGGGCCGGGTCAGGAAGCCGACCAGGATTGCGAGAGCAGTCAATCCGAACAGGCGCACGGCCGACGACAGGGCCAGCTGTTGCTTGCTCGGCGTCTCGGACGAGGTGACCCGGACGACCGAGGTCCAGGTGAGTTGGGCATTGACCCAGCCGAGTGCGAGGCCGACGCAACACAGTGCGCCGAACAGCAATCGATGCAGGGGGCCGGCGGCGATCAGAACGAGTATCCCGAAAGCGGTCGCCATAATGGCGGCTCTGCGTATTCGGAGCCTTCTGACATCCACTGTGACACCGCCCAATCGATCATCCCACTGTCGTGGGGTCTTGATTATCGGTCAGCATACAACGGTCATAGGCGGTGTGGGGCAGGCTTTTTGATCTTATGGGAATGATCGAATTCGCGGATTGTTCGCCGAATATGTAGCAGCACAACGACATTCTCTGATACAAAAATTTACGGTGTTTCCGGCCCGATCGGTCCCGTGATTCCCTTTTTTCGATCTTGTCCGGGTCGCGGCGGGCCGACGCAGCTGCGGCGTTGTGCCCCGGGCGGTTCGGTGCGGCCGACCGGAAACTTGCCGGACCCGTCGGTCGGTTGTAGTCCGCTGTGTCCGATGTGATCCAGATCTCATTCGTACGCGGGCCGGTTGCCGGAAGGTTCCGGTTCCTCCGGTCAGTCCTGGTGGCCGGGACGGTTTTCTGTGGCACCGGGGTGGACGTAGGGGGGTCCCGGCGCGGACCGGTCGGTGTTGTCCCGCAGCGGGTTCCGGGCCGCCGAGAACGAATCTTCGCAGCTCCGCATGCATTCGGACCGTTTGCTCCGGATTGCGCGGGTACGGTGTGTCGGTCCCGTGCGTGTCGCGGACGCCACGCCGGTAACCCGACCCCATCTGCGGTGCATCGGTTTCGTTCCGGCCCCACATCGACTATTAATGCTATGTGCTGTTCCCCTGCCTGATGACTAGGCTGCCGCTCGACCACGAGGAGGAGTTGTGACCAACGATTCGCTCGGGGGCGAGATCTCGCAACTTGCCCTCCGCGTCGAGAACGCGCGCAACCGGATGGTCTACCAGTTCGACCCGGCGCTCACCGACGCCCTCTCCGAGGACGAACTGCGCGCCGAACGTGAACTGGCCGAACGCATCCGGGAACAGGAGCGTGACCAGCGCTGGAAGCATGTACAAGCGGCGGCCGAGGCCTCGGACCAGGCACGGGCCACCTCACAGAAGATCGCCAAGGCCGATATGCGTGACCTTTTGACCGCCCGCAAGGCACTCGCCGCGCAGCGTCGCGAGTCCAGTCCCCACGCCAAACTGGCCTCGCTGTACAAACATCGGGCCTGGTCGCAGCGCGCGCTCGCCTTCGTGGTGATCTGCGGCATGCTCTGGTCCGCGGTCAACGTGCAGCACAACATCGCGCCGGGCGGCGCCTCGGATCCGTTGTACTGGTTCAGCTATCTGCTCGAGGCGATGATCTCGCTCTGCCTCGTGATCGTGATGATCGGCAACAACAAGATCGCCGAATGGGGTGTGCTCGACAATCGGCGCCGCGTCGTCATCGCCGAAATGTCGCTGCTGTCACTGACCGTCGGCCTGAACACCTACCCGTACCTGCGCTCCGGCGACTGGTACGACGTCGGCGTGCACGCGGTCGCACCGGTCATGATCGGTGTCGCGCTGCTCATCCACGACGCGGCCAGCGCCGGCTACGGCTTGGCCATCGTGCGGGCCACCCTGCAGGTGCAGGATCTGCCCGACCCGAGCGAGCACATCCGGCGCACCATGGCGCCGCCGCAGTTCATGAACTTCATGCGCGCCCAGGCCGGTCCGCCGCAGTCCACCGCCGAGGTGATGCGCCCGCAGGCCGCGCTCAAGGCCGCCGAGCCTACCGTGGAGGCCACCGCCACCCGGGTCAGCGACGTGGAGGCCACCGAGGTCGCCGAGGTGTCCGACCTCGGCAAGTCCGACTCGACGTTCCGGTCCACCGGTTTCGGTGCGGGCCTGGGCAGCAGCACCAATGGCAGCGGAAAGCGAAAGTCCGCCAAGCCGTCCGAATCCGATAGCGACTCGTCCGGCTCGACGGACGAGAACGGCGCGCAGTACGACACCGGGCAGTTCCGGATCGCGGAATCCCTCGAGCAGGAGCTCGCGGAGATGCGGGCGGAGCGCCGGCGGGCTCGGGCCAAGAAACAGCGCACCTCGGTCACCGCCGACGACTGACGGTTCCGCAGGCCGGCTGCGTGACCACCCAGGCCGTCCGGTTCGGGCACAGCTCGAACCGGACGGCCTGTTCTCGTCGGCCGGTCGCGGATGCGGTCCGCGCGCTCGTGCGGCAGGGTGGACCCTGTGCACAGCATCGTGATGGACCGGGTCGGCGTGAGTCAGGGCGGGGTCGCCGTCCTGGCCGACGTCGACGCCGTACTGCCGGCCGGGCGCTGCACGGCGATCGTCGGCGCCAGCGGCACCGGAAAGACAACCCTGTTGCGCCTGCTGAACCGGCTCGCCGAGCCGGACATCGGCATGATCGCCCTCGACGGTGTACCGATCGCCGATCTGGAGGTTCGGGACCTGCGGCGCCGCGTCGGCTTGGTCGCGCAGACCGCCACGCTGCTGGCCGAATCCGTCGGTGACGAGATCCGGGTCGGCCGGCCCGACCTGACCGCCGCACAGGTCACCGAGCTGCTCGCGCAGGTCGGCCTGCCCGAGGCGTTCGCGTTCCGGCTGTGCGCCGAACTGTCCGGGGGAGAGGCGCAGCGGGTGTGTCTGGCGCGGGGGCTGGCCGTCGAACCGGAATGGTTACTGCTCGACGAGCCCACCTCCGCACTCGACGCGGACGCGGCGGCGATGATCCGCGCCGTCGTGCGCCGGCACTGCGACCGCGGCGGCGGTGTGGTGCTGGTCAGTCACGACAGCGGATTCACTGGCGCCACAGCCGATTCCGTACTGCACCTGGACGGCGGGCGGTTGCAGCCGCTGGGCTCCGGGGGATTCGAGTGAACGGGGTGAATCCCGGTCTGGCGGTGCCGGACTGGACCGGTGTCGCGGCCTCGCTGCTGCTGGTCGCGGTGGCCGCGCTCATCGCCTACCGGCAGCGGCTGCGGGTCACCCGGGAACTGCTGGTGGCGGCGGCCCGGGCCGGTGTGCAGCTCGTGGCGGTCGGTGCCCTGCTGCTGGTGCTGTTCCGGCACGCGGGGCTGCCCGGTGCGCTGGCGTGGGTGGTGGTGATGATCGTGATCGCCGGGCAGGTCGCCGGCCGCCGCGGCGCCGGGCTGCCCGGGGCGATCACCGCGGCCACCGTCGGTGTCGCGGCCGGTTCGGTCGTCACGCTCGGCGCCCTGGTGCTGCTGGGGGTGATCTCCACCCAGGCCCGGGTCGTGGTGCCGGTCGGCGGGATGATCGTGTCCGGATCCATGCAGGCGTGCGGGATCGCGCTGCGCCGCCTGGCCGAGGACGCTCGCCGCGGCCGCGCCCAGGTCGAGGCCCGATTGTGTCTGGGCCTGTCCACCACAGCGGCCTTCCTGCCGTTCCGCCGTTCCGCACTGCGCACCGCGCTGGTGCCCTCGATCGACGCCACCAAAGTGGTCGGCCTGATCAGTCTCCCCGGGGCCATGACCGGCCTCATCCTGGCGGGCGTGGACCCGCTCACCGCCATCCGCTACCAGATCGTGGTCATGTACATGCTGTTGGCCGCGGGCGCGCTCGCCGCACTCACCGCCGCCCGCGTGGCCGAGCGCGGCCTGTTCGACGACGGCCAGCGACTGGTGGTGCTGCCGGCGGAGAACAACCGCGGCTGAGCACCGGGCCGGATCGGTCAGTGCGCGGCGAGGGCGTCGGCCCAGCGGCGGTGGGTGGCGTCGATGACGTAGGTGTGGGCGTGCCGGTAGCCGCCGGGGACCGGAACCGCGTCGTGGACGTGGCCGGGATCGGTTCCCGCGGTGTGGATGTGCTCGATGACCTCGGGGTCGTGTGCCGGCCAGCAGCGGGCCGCGACGGCCGTGCCGAGCGCGGCCAGGGCGGCCAGGACGGACCAGGTCACCGTGTAACCGGTTGTGGTGGTGAGGATTCCGGCGATCGGGTAGGCCAGCAGCCAGCACAGGTGGGAGAGCGAGAACTGGGCCGCGAAGATCGGTGCGCGGTCGGCCGGAGCCGTGGAGCGGCGCAGGACCCGGCCGGTCGGGGTGAGGATCATGGCGGTGCCGATGCCGATCAGCGCCCACACGGCGAGGGCGACGGGCCAGCGCGGGCCGTCGGTTCCGATGCGGGACAGCGCGATTGCCGCGACGATCGCGGACAGGAGGGTCGCGGCGCCGGTCAGCATCAACGGGCGTTCACCGCGGGCGTCCAGGAACCGGGGCAGCAGCAGGGCCACGATCATGGTGCCGAAACCGTTGGCGGCCAACAGGATGCCCACATCCGCCGAGCTGCCGCCGACCGCGTCGCGGACGTAGGTGACGGTGTCGACCATGACCACCGCGCCCACGGCGGCGACGGCCAGGTTCAGTCCCATCAGCCCGCGCAGCCGCGGAGTGGCGGCGAAGGCGCGCAGACCGGCCGTGGTGCGCGCCCACACCCGGGTGTCGCCACCGCGCGCGGCGTCCGGGATTCGCGTGCTCACCACCAGCGCGGCCGAGGCGGCGAAACCGACTGTGGTGCCGAGGAACATCCAATGGAAGCTGATCACGCTCAACAGCGCCGCTGCCAGCAACGGGCTGAGCAGGCTTTCCATGGTCGAGGCGAGCTGGGATGCGGACAGTGCGCGGGTGTAGTCCCGCTCGTCGGGCAGGACGTCGGGCAGCACCGCCTGGAAGGCCGGCGTGAATGCCGCCGACGCCGCTTGTAGCACCGCGATCAGCACATAGATCTCCCACACCTGATCCACGAACGGCAGCGCGATCACGGTGGCCGCGCGCACCACGTCGAGACTCACCAGCAACAGCCGCCGGGGCACCCGGGTGGCCCATGCGGCGGCGACCGGTGCGACGCTGACATAGGCGACCATCTTGATCGTCAGCGCCGTCCCCAGCACCGCGGCCGACCGCGCACCCGCCAGCTGGTAGGCGAGCAGACCGAGAGCAACGGTGGTCAAGCCGGTGCCGAACAGCGCGGCGAGCTGCGCGGTGAACAGGTGGCGGTAGTCGCGGTGGGCGAACAGCGCCGCCACGGATGGCTTGGGTACGGCCGGCTCGGGCACCGGGAACTCCTCGGGATACGGCACAATAAGTGCTCATGTACGCACATAATGCTAGCGCGCACTGGGCGGAGTTGCCCGACCCGGAGTTGGTGGATACCGCCGCCACCGCGCTGCGCATGCTGTCGGACCCGACCCGGCTGCGACTGTTGTGGCTGCTCAGCGGCACCGAACTGGATGTGACGACACTGGCCGCGCGCGTCGAACTGGCCCGCCCGGCCGTCTCCCAGCACCTGGCCAAGCTCGAACTCGCCGGTCTCGTGTTGCGCCGACGCAACGGCCGTCGGATGCTCTACCGCACGCGCGGCGGTCACGTCCGCCGCATGCTCGTGGAAGCGCTCAACGCCGCCGAGCATCAGGTCCGGGGTCTACCCGAGCACGACTAGCGGGCTCGGTCGGCGCGCCGGACCACGAACCGCAGCCCGGACCAGACCTCGTCGAGGGCGGCAACCTTGTTGTCCACCAAGCCCGCCGCCAGGCCGAACTCCCGGACGAACCGCTCGGTGAGATCGGTGGCGATTCCGGCGGAGGCTTTCGGCCGGCCGATCCACAGGCCCCCGGATTCGGTCAGCACGGACCGCCAGCGATCGAAGGAACCGGTGAGTGTGGCCGTGTCCGGGCAGAACCCGACGACGACGTCGTAGGGGTCGCGGCCCGCCCGGCGGTGGACGGTCACCGCATCCGGTAAGGGGCCCAGATCGAATCCGGCGGGCGGATTCGCCAGCAGGACTCGCGACCCGTCGGTGATACCGAGTTTGCGGGCGAGTGGAGTGCCCGAGTAGCCGGCCATGCCGGCGAGGTTACCGCGAGTGACGCGCCAGCATCTGGCTCGCGGCCTGGGAGGTGGCACTGCCGTTCTGCTGCGCGGCCAGCAGGTCGCGGATCTCGGCCAGTAGTTCCAGTTCGGTGGGCTTGGCGGCCTCGGCCGGTCCGCCGAAGCGCTTGACCAGGCTATTCATCGGCAGGATCAGCACGAAGTACAGCACGGCCGCGACCATGACGAAATCGATGCCGGCGCTCACGATCGGGCCGAGGGCCACGAAGGTCGCGGGCTTCCCTGAGATCAGCTGGATTCCGAAGCCGTACTGGGAGTTGCCGCCCATGACCGCGAGCAGTGGCTCGACCACACCCTTGGTAACCGAGCTGACCACGGCGGTGAACGCGGCACCCATGACCACGGCGACCGACAGGTCGATCACGTTGCCGCGCATCAGGAATTTTTTGAAGCCCTGGAACATGGTCGAACTCACTTCTCCGGTCGGTCGGTCTGCTTGTGCGGCAGACAGTCTAGGGCCGGAGCAGTGACGCAGCAAATCGAGGGCTACCGCGATGTGGAACTCCGGTCGAACGTCTGGAGTTTAGACCGGTATTGCCGTGACCGCGCGGACGACGACGGGCCCGGTGTCCGAATTCCCCTCGCCACGAAGAGAATTCGGACACCGGGCCCGGTGTGGTGGCCGATTACTTGGGCTCGACCAGCTGGATGTCGAGCTCGACGACGATCTTGTCGCTGACGACGGCGTTCGGCAGGCCGGTGGCTACCTCGAAGTCGGAGCGCTTGATGGAACCCGTTGCGCTGAAACCGATGTGGTTGTCGCCGGTGGCGGGAGCGAGCTGCAGGCCGCCCCACTCGACCTCCAGGGTGATCGGCTTGGTGACGCCACCGATGGTGACATCGCCGGTCACCTCGAAGTCCTCCGAGATGCGCAGCGGCTCGTGCGCGGTGAAGGTGAGGGTGGGCTTGTTCTCGACGTCGAGGATGTCGGCGGCGCGGACGTGGTTGTCGCGGGCCTCGTTGCCGGTGTCGAGGGAGTCGAGGTGGACGGTGGCCGACACGGTCGCCAGGCCGTCCTCGCCGACCACGAAGCTGGTCTCGAAGCGGTTGAAACGGCCGCGGACCTTGGAGATGCCCAGGTGGCGGGTGGTGAACAGGACGGCGGAGTGGTAGGGGTCCAGCTCCCAGCTGCCGGTCTTCAGGGTGGTCTGCTCGGTTGAGGTCATGGCATCAGCTTAAGCGGACTGCGGTCCGCTTAGCTAGTCCGAATCGAGTGGCATACGTCTCACCCCTCGATTCGAGCCGCGTAACGATCCGCGCCTCGCGCCGACGATCCAGGTGGCGAAATACCGGGTGCCGAACGGTGATGTGTTGCGGCAGTCTGGATTCCGACGCCCGTCACGAACGGCGGGATCGCGACCGGCGGCACTGGGCCGCAGGGAGGGGGCACGGTGCGAACAGGCTGGCGGGCTGCGGGACCGGCGCTGACCGGGGTGATGACGCTGCTGATCGGTGCGGTGACCCTGACCGGGTGTACGTCCGCGGCCGGCGCGGGGGCCGACGACCGCGTGGCACCGGCCGCCACGGTGACCGCGCTCACCACCGGCTTCGCGCGCCTGCAGGCCGGCCTGGACGGCAGCGCCGGTCTCGCGATCGCGCCGGTCGGCGGCAGATCGGTACTGCGCCTGGGTGATTGGACCACGGGCGCCGCCTGGTCCACGATCAAGGTGCCGTTGGCGGTGGCGGCGTTGCGCAACCGGCCCGGCGAGGAACGCGACGACGCGGAAGCCGCGATCACGGTGTCGGACAACGACGCCGCCGAACGCCTGTGGCTCTCCCTGGGCGACGCCGGACAGGCCGCGAACGCGGTGCAGTCGGTGCTGCGCGAGGGCGGCGACGAGACGACCGTCGTGCAGCAGTATCCGTTCGGCGAAACCTCCTGGGCGCTCACCGATCAGGTGCGCTTCGCGGCCCACCTGCCCTGCCTACCGCAGGCGGGCCCCGTTGTGGGGTTGATGGATTCGATCGATCCCGGCCAGAGCTGGGGGCTCGGCGGACTACCTAGGGTGTCGTTCAAGGGCGGCTGGGGACCCGACGACCGCACCGGCGCCTATCTGGCACGCCAGTTCGGCCTGGTGCCGACCCTGACCGGCACGGTCGCGGTCGCCGTTGCGGCACAACCGAAGTCGGGCAGCTTCGACGACGCGGTCACCATGCTGAACCAGATGACCGCACTGCTCGAGAAGTACGTGTCCGACCTCTACGGCGGGCTGTGCCGGTCGTGACCGGGAGTGTGGGCCGGTCACGACCGGGGGAGTAGCTCAGGACAGCGGCCCGAGCACCCGGTCTACATAGGGATTCGCGAAGCGCCCGGCCGGGTCGAACCGGCGCCGGACCTCCTGGAACCGGTCCCACTCCGGGTATTTCGGCCGCAGGGTCTCGGCGGTCTGGAAATGCCGCTTGCCCCAGTGCGGGCGGCCGCCGAAGCTGTCGAACACCGCCTCGCAGGCCCGGAAATAGGGCTCGTACTCCATGCCCTGGTACTGGTGTACCGCCACGTAGCAGGTGTCGCGGCCGCCGGCGGGCGAGAGGAAGGCGTCATCGCCGGCGACCCACCGCACCTCCATCGGCATGGGGGTGTCGAACGTCCGCGAGATGCGGGCGATCTCGCGCACCGCCTCGACCGAATGTTCGCGCGGCAGCGCGTATTCCATCTCGGTGAAGCGGATCGTGCGCGGCGAGGCGAACACCCGGTACGAGCGGTCGACCACCCGGCGGTAGCTGCCGGCGCGGGCAGCGGTCCGGTGTACCCACGGGATCAGCGCGGGGTAGCGCCGGCCCGCGCGCGCCATCGCATCGAAGGCGGTGTTGGCCAGCAAGATGTCCTCGAGGTAGGTCATCGTGGCGCTGCGCGGCACCTCGGGCAGGTCGACCCGGTTGTTGCGCTTGGTCATCGCCATCGGGCTGTGCGGGAACAGGAAGAACTCGAAATGGTCGTTGCCGTCGACATATCCGTCGAGGTCGCCCAGGACCTCGTCGATGTGGACCGGACGCTCCACGGCCTCCAGGACGAACGAGGGCACCATCTGCAGGGTGACGGCCGTGATCACGCCCAGCGCGCCGACGCTGACCCGGGCGGCCCGCCAGGCGTCGGGGTCGTTCTCGGCGTTCACCTCGACGGTGGTGCCGTCGGCGCGCATCACCTCCACCGAGTGGACGGCCGCGGACAGGTTCGGCAGGGTGGCGCCGGTGCCGTGGGTGCCGGTGGCCTGAGCTCCGGCCACGCTCTGCACGTCGATGTCACCGAGGTTCGGGAAGGCCAGGCCGACCGCGTGGGTGCCGGCCGAGACCGCGGCCAGTGTGGCGCCGGCCTCGACCCGGACCAGGCCGGTGGCCGCGTCGGTGCTGACGATCCGCGACATGTTCTCGAGGCTGAGCAGGGTGCCGTCGGTGAGAACGGTGTCGGTGAACGAATGACCTGCTCCGACCACCCGCACGGTGGCATCGGTTTCGTCGGCCTTTTTCAGTAGGCCGGCGAGTTCGTCGAGTGAGCGTGGAGCGGCGATCGTGGTGGGAGCGCACCGTTGATCGCCCGCCCAGTTCACCCAAGAGTTGGTCATGTGACCAGATTCTAGGGCGTCGTCAGCGATTCGTCAGCACTTCGGATCCGATTGGTCAGCGCTTGCGGGCCGCGAAGCACGCCGCCTTGGCCGCGCGGACCTCGTCGTCGGTCAACGCCGGCACGGTCAGTGGCAGTCGCGGGCGGCCGTCGGCCCGGATGCTGTCCAGCAGCATCGGCACATAGCGGCGCCAGGCGTCGGGCCGGACGGACCGCACCAGGGTCCCCATCGCCTCGATCATGTTCACCAGGGCGAAGAAATCGGTGGCTGTCACGCCGTCGCGCAGCTCGCCGGCCTGCAGCGCGCGACCGATCAGCATTTCCATGGCCGGTCGGATCCGGTCCCGCATCGACTCGAAACGTTCGTTCGCGTCCGGCAATTCGAACAGCACCTCGCCGAAACCACGATTGGCCGCGGTGTGCTCGCACACCCACTCGAAGATCTCCACCACGCTCGCCCACGGATCGGGATTGCGGTAGGCCTGCTCGACCGCCTCCGCCATCGCGTTCACATTGCGCTCCAGCACTTCCGCGATCAGTTCGCGCTTGTTCGCGAACCGGCGGTAGACGGTACCGACGCCGACCTGCGCGGCCTCGGCCACATCGTCGAGGGTGACTTCCAATCCGCGTTCGGCGAACAGGCGGGCGCCCGCCTCCAGGATGCGCTGCTGGTTGCGGGCGGCGTCCGCACGCAAACGCCGAGGTGGGGCGACTGTGGGAGCGGTGTTCACCGCCACATGGTAGCAACGGAACGATTTAAGCGGAGGTGATCCCTCCGTTGAATTCCGCTCCGTGGGACACCTTCAACGGTCCTCCGGCGGGGTCAAGCCCACCGCCGCGCCGATCACCGCGAGCACCACCGTCACCGCCCCGCCCGCCGCCCGCAACAACCGCGCCCGCGGCACCGGATCGAATTCACCCAGATCGGAACCGTCGAGCTCGCAGCGGACAACCGGCAACCGCCGGTCACCGTCGAAATCGCGGTAGGGCTCGAGATCTGCCGCCATCGTCACTCCTGTCGGAAACCGGGCCCGCCGGACCCGGCGAACTGCGGGAGAAGCCTGCGGAGAAGCACGGAAGGTGACGCGTCGAAAGCGGAACAGGACATTACTAGCCACGATCGCGACCACCTACGATGACTCGGCAGTGATCGGCAAGCAGACGAACTTCGGAGTGGGTGAACGTGAACGGCAGACGGAAATCCGGGCGACCCGAACGAGGTCCGCTCACCGTCGCCGGCGTCGAACCGGCCGTGCTCGCGGCGGTCTCGGTCGGCGGCGCGATCGGGGCCCTGGGCCGATACGGGCTCAGCCTGCTGATCCGATCGACCTATCCGATACCGTGGGCGACCTTCGTCACGAACGTCTCCGGGTGCTTCGCGATCGGCGTGCTCATGGTGTTCGTCACCGAGGTCCGCTTCACCCGGTCCGGCGAGCCCGCGCTGCCGTCCCGGCTGACCCGGCCGTTCCTCGGCGTGGGTGTACTCGGTGGTTACACCACGTTTTCCACCTACGCCGTCGAGGTTCGTAGACTCCTGGAATCGGGTGCGGTGGCACGGGCCTTCCTCTATCTCGGGGGATCCGTGGTTACCGGGCTCACCGCGGTGGTACTCGGTATTGCCGCGGGACGACTGACAACCGGAACAGCACGACGATTGGGGGCACGAGATGAGCAGTGAGGCATCGAAGTCCGCCGAGACGACGGCACCGGTGGTGCAGATCGTCACCGAGGCCGACGCGTGGCAACCGGATCCGCGCTGGCGGCCCGCCGCCCGGCTCACGATCCTGCTGGGCGAGGACGACAACTTTCACCACCGCCCGCGCTATCACGAGATCGTCCGCCGCGCGCGCGAAGCCGGGCTCGCCGGCGCCAGCGTCTGGCGCGGCGTCGAAGGCTACGGCGCCACCTCGCGCATCCACACCACCCGGCTGCTCGACCTCGCCGAGAACCTGCCGGTCATGGTCATGATCATCGACGACTCCGAACGGCTGCGCGGATTCGTCACCGCCAACGCCGAACTGTTCGACACCGGCACCGTCGCGCTTTCCCCGGTCCAGGTCTGGGAAGCCGCCGGGGACCGCGGATGACGGCCGTACTGGTGATCGTGGGCGCGATGATCGGCGCACCGACCCGGTATCTGGTGGACCGCGGCGTCGCCGCCCGCTGGGACACCCTCTTCCCCTTCGGCACCTTCGTGGTGAACATCGCCGGCTCGGCGATCCTCGGCGCAGTGATCGGCGCCAGCGCCGGACACCTCACCTATGCGCTGCTCGGCACCGGATTCTGCGGTGCCCTCACGACTTTCAGCACCTTCGGTTACGAGACCGTGCGCTTGGCCGAGGCCCGTGCGTACCGCTACGCCCTGGCGAATATCGTGGTCGGGGTGAGCGCCGGTCTCGCCGCCGCGTACGCCGGTGCGGTTCTGGCACAGTGGATGTGGTCCTGATGCTGATGACCGGCCGGGATCGGGTGATACGAAGGGGAGGCCCGCCCATGGCCCACGATCGAGCCGGCCGACCGGCCCGGCCCAGCGATCTGGACGATATCGCGCAGCTGGTGACGGCCTACTTCAGCCGGATCCCCGATCCGGCCGATCCGGCGCAACTCGTGGCCTTCGGCACCTCCGGGCACCGGGGTTCCAGCCTCGACTGCCAGTTCAACGAGGCCCATATCCTGGCCATCACCCAGGCCATCATCGAATACCGGGCAACCCGCGGGATCACCGGTCCGGTCTACCTCGCGCGGGACACGCACGCGCTGTCCGAGCCCGCCTGGACCACCGCGCTCGAGGTGCTCGCGGCCAACAACGTGACCGCGATCATCGACGCCCGTGACCGCTACACGCCCACGCCGGCGCTGAGTCACGCTGTGCTGCGGCACAATCGGGGCGGGACCCGGCACCAGGCCGACGGCATCGTGGTCACCCCGTCGCACAATCCGCCGCGCGACGGCGGCTTCAAATACAACCCGCCGCACGGCGGCCCGGCCGACACCGTGGCCACCGAGGCCATCGCCGCCCGCGCCAACGAGCTGCTGCGCACCGGTCTGGCCGGGGTCGAGCGGACCACACTCGCCAACGCGCTCACCACGGTGCAGCGCTACGACTATCTCGACCACTACATCAGCGACCTGCCGAACGTGCTGAACCTCGACGCCATCCGCGGCGCCGGGATCCGGCTGGGCGCCGACCCCATGGGCGGCGCCAGCGTCGACTACTGGGAGGAGATCGGGCAGCGTTACGACCTCGAACTCGAAGTCGTCAACCCGTTCGTCGACCCCACCTGGCGGTTCATGACCCTCGACGGCGACGGCCGGATCCGGATGGACCCGTCCTCCCGGTACGCGATGGCGTCGCTGGTCAACATCCGCGACGACTACGACATCTCGATCGGCAACGACGCCGACGCCGACCGGCACGGCATCGTCACTCCCGATGCGGGGCTGATGAATCCGAACCACTTCCTGGCCGTGGCGATCGACTATCTGATCGCCAACCGGATGGGCTGGGACGCGCTCACCAAGATCGGCAAGACCGCGGTCACCTCCGGGATGGTGGACCGGGTGGTCGGGGTCCTGGGCCGCCAGGTCTACGAGGTGCCGGTCGGGTTCAAATGGTTCGTGCCCGGATTGTTCTCCGGCTCACTGGCTTTCGGTGGTGAGGAAAGCGCCGGCGCGTCCTTCCTGCGCATGGACGGCACCGTCTGGACCACCGACAAGGACGGCATCCTGCTGGCCCTGCTGGCCGCCGAGATCGCCGCAGTCACCGGCCAGAGCCCGTCGGCCCAGTACGCCGACCTGGAGAAGCGGTACGGCAGCCCCGCCTATGCCCGCATCGACGCGGCCGCCACCCCGGCGCAGAAGTCCCGCCTCGCCGCCCTGTCCCCGGACGACGTGACCGCCACCGAAGTGGCCGGCGAGCAGGTCGTCTCGATCCAGACCCGGGCCCTGGGCAACGGCGCCCCACTGGGCGGCGTCAAGGTCTGCACCGAGAACGCCTGGTTCGCCGCCCGTCCGTCGGGCACCGAGGACAAATACAAGATCTACGCCGAATCCTTCGCGGGGCCCGAGCATCTGGCCCAGGTGCAGGCGGCGGCGGAAGAGGTCGTCGGCCGGGCACTGCAGGGGTGAACGCGAACTTCGCTGCCACGGAGCGGTGAGCTGGTGTCAGTCGGAATGCCGATGCCGGTGGCTCGGTTGTCCTCGAGCGTGATCGAGCGGTGTACGTGGTGAGCAGGGGCAGGGCGGAACGGCTGCCAACCGAGATCTGGGTGATGGTCGGGGCCGGGTTTCTGATCGCGCTCGGATTCGGGCTCGTGGCACCCGTGCTGCCGCAGTACGCGCGCAGCTTCGGCGTGGGGGTGGCCGCGGCATCCGGAATCGTGAGTGCGTTCGCGCTGATGCGGTTGCTGTTCGCGCCGGTCAGCGGACGGTTGGTACAGCGGCTCGGTGAACCGCGGATCTATCTGAGCGGGGTACTGATCGTCGCGGTCTCCACCGGGGCTTGCGCTGTGGCACAGAGCTATTGGCAGCTGATCGTGCTGCGCGCGCTCGGCGGGGTGGGATCCACCATGTTCACGGTGTCCTCGCTCGGACTGGTGATTCGGCTGTCGCCGCCGGGACAACGCGGGCGGGTGTCCGGGTTGTGGTCGACCAGTTTTCTGATCGGGTCGCTCGGCGGACCGTTGATCGGTGGCGCACTGGCCGGGCTCGGGTTGCGGGCGCCGTTCGTGATCTACGCGATCGCCCTGGTCGCGGCCACGGCCGTCGTGTACTTCTCGCTGCGGAATTCACGCCTGAGCGACCGGCCGACCGTGCGCCCGGCCGCGGTGCTCGGCTTCGGGACCGCATTGCGCCGACCCGCCTACCGGGCGGTGCTGGTGTCGAACTTCGTGAACGGGGTGGCTGTCCTCGGTGTGCGGACCGCGCTGCTGCCGCTGGTGGTGGTGGAGACCCTGCATCGCTCGCGCGGGATGGCCGGGGTCGCGCTGACCGCCTTCGCCGCCGGCAATGCCGCTGTGCTGTTCCTGGCCGGACGCTGGTCGGATCGCTGGGGACGTAAGCCGTTCATGATCGCCGGCTGTCTGGTCTGCGCGGCCGGCACCGCCGGGGTGGGCATCGCGCCGGAGCTGTGGGCGCTGCTGGCCGCTTCGTTCGTCGGGGGAGTGGGATCGGGGCTGTTCACGCCGGCACAGCAGGCGACGGTCGCCGATGTGCTCGGCCCGGACGCCCGCGGCGGGCCGGTGCTGGCCGGATATCAGATGGCCGGGGACCTCGGGACCGTGCTGGGCCCGATCGTGATCGGCGCGCTGGTGCAGCGGGTGTCGTTCGAATTCGGGTTCGTGGTGACGGGTGTCCTCCTGGTGACCGCGGCGGTGTGGTGGGCTCTGGTACCGGAACCGACGGCGCGCATCACGACACCACACGATTCACCCGTCGACGCGGCAGCCCATCCGGTCGACGCCGGATCGGGCACCTGATCCAGTGCGCGATCGCCGGGTCCGGATGTGGCGCCGGGGGAGATTTTTGGCAGAGTGGCGGGCGTGAATTCCTCCGGAGCGAAATACACCCCGCGCCCGATGTCCAACCGAACCACCTATGCGCTCGGCGCGGTAGCGGTGGCGGTGGTAGTCGTGCTGGTGGCCTACTTCATGCACTCCTCCGGCGGCGGCGCCGCGGCCAAGGTCCGCGACGACGGCTACGGCGCAGCACACGACACCTCGGTGAGCGCGCTGCTCGATTCCGACGGCGCGATCGTGCTGGGCAAGTCGAATGTGAAGACCATCGACGTATTCGAGGACCCGATGTGCCCGTCGTGCGGTGCGCTGGAACACATCTACGGTCAGGAGATCGCGCATCGCATCGACGACGGGAAGCTCGCCGTGCGGTACCGCCTGGTGAACTTCCTGGACCCGCGGTCGAGCAGCAAGGACTACTCGACCCGCGCGATCGCCGCCAACGAATGCGTGGCCGGTGACGGTGACGGGCCGCTGTATTCGCGCTTCCACCAGGCCATGTTCACCACCGAACAGCCCACCGAAGGCGGCGGCAAAACCGACGAGCAGATCGCCGCGGTCGCGAAGTCGGCCGGCGCCTCCGCCGATGTGGTCACCTGCATCACGAAGAAGGAGCGGGTCGACACCGCCCGCGCTCACGCCGACGCCGCCCTGGCCGCATTGAAGAAGGCCGCCGGCGATGTCGCCACGCCGACCGTGTTGAACAACGGCAAAGAGGTCGACGTGAACGACTCCGACTGGGTGGTGAAGGCGGCGCAGTAGCCGCCCGGCGGGTCGAGCGAGCCGCGTGGCTGCGGGGTCGCCGGCCCGCCTTGTTCGACACCGCGGTCGGTCTCGCGCCGCCGCCGCTCACCGTGCGGATCGAGTTCACCGACCCGGCGCCGGCCGATCTCGCGCAGCCGGGCCGGGTCCACCCGGTCGGCGGCATCCAGCAGTGTGTGTTCGATATCGTCCACCAGCTCCCTGGGCAAATCTCGCGCGACCTCGGCGATGACGCGCGTCTGCGCGAGGTCGATCCGCCCCGACGTGAACGCCACCCGCGTGCGCGGCAACCCGTCGAGCGCGACACCCACCGCGATCAACAGTGCGGCCCACCGCACTTCGACCCGCACCGCGGCCGCCGCCTCCCGCGCCGCCCCCTCACCGCCGCCCGGACTGCCCACCCGCCGCCGGCGATACAACTCGCGCACCGCCAGCACCTCGGCCGCCTGCGCGTACGCCGCCGCCCCATGCGCCCGCCGGATCGCGCCGAGCACCTCGGAATCACTCATCGCCTGCAGCTCACCGGTATCGAACATGTGTTCGATGATAGCCCCCTGACCGGCCCCGCACCACCCCTGTCCAGGCGATTTGGTTTGTCAGCAACAGGTCGTGTAACTTTATCCAGGCCAGCGGGGAACACCCCAAAGGCAAACAAAAGAACATGGGGCTATGGCGCAGCTGGTAGCGCACCACACTGGCAGTGTGGGGGTCAGGGGTTCGAGTCCCCTTAGCTCCACCTATTAATGCAGGTCAGGCCCGATTTGATATCGGGCCTGACCTGTTTTTATTTCACCTGCCCCGCGTTTACCCCACGGTTTCGATTGAAACGAATCGGGCCCTGCCGCCGCATGGGCGAAGATGTGTCGCGGGATTCGTCCAGTTCTGGCGGGCGGCTATGATCGTGTTTCTGGTCGATACCGGTTCGCGCGCATGGTGCCCGCCGACGAATATTCCCTTCTAGATCAGTTGCCGGCGACCGGATCCCGCAGCAGGCGCCAGCGGGTCATCCCGGACCCGAACCCGAGTTCCTGGGGCAGGTCTTCCCGCCCGATACCGGTGACCAGCACGAACAGGATTCCTTGCAGCACCAGGCGGCTGTCCATCTGCGCGGGCCTGGGTGTTCCGGCCGGTTTCACCGGCAGTAGCGGTTCGACAACCGCCCACAACTCGTCGTCCACGATCCAGGGTGCTGCTGCGACGAAACATGCTGCACAACAACACAACTCAGCGCAAGCCGACCGAACCTGTCAGGAGCTCTTAGAGCTCCTACTTACCTGGCAACGGTTGGCGGATCCGTAACCAGACGCCTTTAGAGCTCTTGGGCGGCAAGGCCACCCGATAGGCTGGTGTTGGCGCGGTGACACTGACCGTGGGTGGGTTCGGCCGCGGTGACTCCCTACTCCAACATGGACCGTCTGTGAGGGCATCTGAAAACTTCGGCGTCAGTCAGTAGCCTTCTCGTCGCTGGCGGGGCATCGTCGCCGTCATCGCGATGTGGACCATCTCGGCTGCGGGGATCATGGTTGCCCGAGGACCGGGGCGATCCGGTCGATCTGGTTCGTCCAAACCCCACCGGTGTAGCCGTCGGGCAGCCGCGACAGATCCTGCGTCGAGTCGAATCCGCTGGAGAACTCCGCACTGCCGCTGCCCTTCTCGACGACCACGACTGTGTCGTTGCTCTTCATACGATCGAGGAAGATGCCCGGCCATCCCCACAGCCAGCTCGCGAACTTGTCCGGGAGCAGCAGCTGGGTATGTTTGCACGAATCCGGGACATGTCCGGTCCAGCCCACCGCGGCATACTGCAAGACACAACGTTCGATGATCGCCTTCGACATCACACGCAAGTTCGGAAGTTGTTGCCGCAGTGCATCGATGGATCGATCACCGCCCTCGACGGTGAGTGGTTGCCGGCGGCCCGGTGGGAGCGCCGAGAGCGCTCGGGCGAGTAGCGTCCCGTCGCTCGGGTCGTTGCTCTTCATGTCGACGAGCAGGTGCCGGTCCGGGAAGGCGGCCAGGACCTCATCCAACGACGGTATCGGCCCCATGCCCTGATCGCGGAACGGGAAGGTGTTGCCGCCGTCGGCGGTGTAGCCGTAACCGATGTCCAGCGTGCGGAGCTGGTCGAGTGTGTAGTCTGTGGTCACCCCGGTCCCGTTGGTGCGGCATTCCAGGTGATTGTCGTGAAAGACGGCGAAGCGGTTGTCCTTGGTGCGCTGTACATCGAATTCCACGATCTGAGCGCCCACTCGGAATGCCGCGGCCATCGACTCGATGGTGTTTTCCAGGTAGCGGTGGGTCGGCGGCAGCATCCGAGCGGCCGTGCAGGTCTGGTTCGTCAAGCCGTCCGCAGAAAATGCTTGCTGGAGACCGCCATTGGCGAGAATGAACGGCTTGCCGTCCGACCGGCCGGCGATTGCGGTGCTGTTGTCGAAGAACATGAACGCTGCGAGCAGTACGAGACAGACGGTGACCGCGCCGAGAACCCGCCGGATCCGAGATCGCCTCCCGCGCTTCGGGTTCAGTGTGCTATCCGATGGCCGTGACGGTGGCGGCCGGTGCGCCACACCAGCATTCGCAGTGCCATCAGCGACAACAGCGCCGGCACCACGAATTCGGTGAACGACACCACCACGTCGTACGGGTCGGTCTGCCACGGGCTCACCGCACGCACGCTCTTGGCCTGCGTCGTGGTCCAGGTCAAGGCAACGAAGCCCACCCCCGCCACGAAGGAGCCGGTCAGCGCCGGGTTCACCGCCCTGACGGCCCGGCTCTCGACCGCTTCCACCTGTGCCTCCATATCGGTACTGCTCCTTTCGACCAGGCAGGGCTGGTCGCCACCGGCATAGTACATTCCGCGTACTACGTGGCGTGAACTACGCAATGTGTACTAGTCTGCGATGAGGGTCGAACGAGGAGGTTGTGATGCTCGCCAACGACGCACAGATATTGGTCCTGTGCGCACTCGCGGAGGGTCCGTTGCACGGCTACGCGATAAACGCCGCGATCGAGCAATTCGCCGGTGAGCGACTGGGACCGGGCAGTCTGTACGGGGCTTTGGCGCGACTGGAGGCCAAAGGGCTGATCGAGGCGATGGACGGTGTCGGCCGGCAGCGCCCGGTGCGCCTGACTCCTCAGGGCACCGCGTTGCTGGAACGGGAACTGCGGGCCATGGCCGAGGTGTCGAGGACCGGGCTGCGACGGCTGGGGGTGAGCCCGGCGTGATCACCTGCACGCGCGTTCTGGTGCGGATGTTGTATCCGCGCCCCTACCGTGACCGGTGGGGCGAGGATCTCTGCGAGGCGGCGCAGGCCGAAGGGTGGCGATCCTGGCCGAATCTGGTGGTGAGCGCGGTCACCATCTGGCTGCAGCCGGCGATCTGGCCGTCCGGCCATCGCGGGCAAAGGTCCGCTCGTACGGCGGCGATGATGCTCGCGGTCGCCGGGTGCGGATGGTTCCTCGCGAATCTCATCACCGAGGACGCCGACCCCTTCCTCAGGCGCGTGCTTCAAGTCTGCTCGATGGGCCTGCTGGCGGGATGCGCCCTGGTGACACCGGTGCCACACCCGAACCCGGCCGCGCTGGCGGCGGTGGTGCGACGGTCCGTCCGGTACTTCGCCGTTCCGGCGATGCTGATCGGGGCCGTGGTGTTGATCGTGCACGGCGGGGTGCTGCCCTCGATACCGCCGCTGCCGATCCGGCCCGCCGTCGTGGGATTGTGGTGGGCCGGCTGGCTACTGGCGGTCGGCGCCGGCTCACGAGCCCTGGCCAATATCCGGCCGGAATCCGCCATCGCACCGGGTGGCCGCCGAGTAGGCGTGGGTGGCGCGATCCTGGCCGGAGTGGCGGTGATGGCCGGTGCGGTCATGGTGACTGCCGCGTTCTCCGGTGCCGGAGTGGATCCGTTCGCGGCCGTCTGCGGCATGTTCACGCTGACGTTCGCGTTTGCGGGAGCTGCGGCACTCTGCGAGCTCCCGGGCCTGACCGACGACTGACCACCCCTGGACACCCGAAATCATCTCGCCGGCGGCAACGAGCGGTATTCACCACTTCCCACCGGCGGACAGCACACGATCGAAGGACTGGATATCGCTATGGGACAACGAATCACCGTCGGCGCCTTGCTGGGGACGCTCGCAGCGGGCGCACTCGCCGCGCTCGCCCCCAGCGCCGCAGCGCAGGATCTCGCCCCAGGCGTCTCCTGCGACGCACAGGGCTACTGCCACAATGACACCGACGACATCTACTACATCACGGGGCAGGTGAGCTGCTCCGACTTGTCGACCGGCCCGTTCTCGGGCTATGTGGACCGTCACAGTGCGACGATGATCGCCTTGCTCTGCCCGGACGATTCCATCCCCGGGACGATGGAACAGGGACCGCCGACAATTGGACCCGATGGCACCATGCAACCGGGCATGATGACCCAATCCCCCAGTACCACAACGATCAACGACGTGGTGTCCATTCAATGGCAGACCGCTACCGTGGACAACGACCGGAAGCTTGGTCCGCACGGCAGTTTGTCGTAGCGGTCACCGGCGAAGCGCAAGCGCGACACCGAGATAGCGAACTCGCTCTCCGCTGCCGATGGTTCCTGTCGCTTCGAGCAGAACTCAGCCGCAGGCCGGCCCGGTGCGATCGGGAACCCGCCGACCTCGACACCGGGCGCCGGGCTGACCGGATCGGTGCCGCCGATTCGACGCCCGGTCTCCGCTCGCGTTGTCAGCCGGTCAGCCGGTCAGGCCGCGCCGGGCTCGCACCGTTCCGACGCCGGGGTGGATCCGTTCGCGGCCGTCTGCGGCATGTTCACGTTGACGTTCGCGTTTGCGGGAGCTGCGGGACTGTGCAAGCTCCCGGGCCTGACCGACGACTGACCGCACAACAGAACAGGGCATGCCGTCATGCGAATCACCGGCCCGGTCTACGCGCTCTACACCCGCCGCCTGCGTCGCCGGCTCGAGGGGTCGTAGCCGGTCGGCGCGATGCCCCAGCCCTCCCAGTCGAGCGTTCACTGGACACACCCAGTCCCGCCTCGCAGTCCTCCCCCGTGCGGGGATGTGGTGATTCCAGTCGCGGGAGGGATCCCCCAGGTAGGGCCTGGGCGGCATGCCCTGTGGTGTCAGCGAGAAGCGTCAGCAGAACACACCCTAAGGAAAGAGACGATGCGCCCCATGAACCGCCTAATGATCTCCATTATTGCGTGCGGGCTAGCGGTAGCGGGTCTGTCGGCCTGCTCCGACACCTCGCCGCACAAGACCAAGTCGGTGACCTACCAGGAGAGCTCGCCAGTGCACACGCTGGTGATCAAGGGCAATGTCGGCGATATCAAGGTGAGTGGTGAGGGCACGTCGGTAAACGTGACCGAGCAGCACCGCTTCCAGAGCGTCGATCCGGTCACCTCCCACGCGCTGACCGACGGCACTCTCACGCTGAGCTACACCTGCAACGATGCGCAGTGCACAGTGGACTACACGGTGGTGGTCCCGGCCGGTACGGAGGTGCAGATCAGCGACAGCACCGGCGACATCACTCTCGCCAAGCTGGCCGGCACGGTCGACGCGACCACCGGCGTCGGCAAGATCACCGCGGACGGCCTCTCCGGGCCGCAGGCCCACCTCACCACCGACACCGGTGATGTGATGGCGACCTTCACCGCGAGCCCGTCCTCGGTGGTGGCCCAGGCCTCCACCGGTGACGTCAAGATCGCCGTGCCCCACACCGCCAAGTACGCGGTCGACGGGCACGCCACCACCGGCGAGGTGCATGTGGACGTGCCGCAGGACGCAGGCTCCGCCGACACGATCACCGCCAAGGTCGGGACGGGCAATGTGACGGTCGCCGATGCATGAGCGGGTTGACCGTCTTGGTGTTCGGGGGTCCTCCTCGAGTCGTCCGGCAGGCTATCAGCTGCACAGAGAGACTGGGGACATGATCGGTTCTGCGATCGACCGACCCCCGGGCACCCGAAATCACCCTTCCCACAACAGAACAGGACATGCCGGCATGCGGATCACCGACCCGGTCTACGCGCTCTACACCCGCCGCCTGCGTCGCCGGCTCGAGGGCGCCTCGCTGCCGCGGCACATCGGACTGATCATGGACGGCAACCGCCGCTGGGCCCGCAAACAAGGGCTGGCCGACACCCGGCTGGGGCACCGATACGGTGCCGAGCATGCCGAGCAGGTCCTGCGCTGGTGTGAAAGCCTCGATATTCGCCACGTGACAGTTTTCCTGTGCTCTACCGAGAACCTGCAGAACCGGCAGAACGACGAGATCGACTTCCTCATGCAGGTGGTCGAGGACCTGGTTGCCGACCGGCTCGGACGTCCGGATTCCGGGTGGCGACTGCATACCGCGGGGTCGCTAGATCTGCTGCCCGGCACCACCGCCGCCGCCCTGAAACAGGCGGTGGAGACCACCCGCACGTGCGACAGCGGGTCGCACGTCACCCTCGCGATCGGCTACGGCGGCCGTCAGGAGATCATCGACGCCTTCCGCGACCTGCTCCATGACGGTGCCGCCGCCGGAAAGACGATCAGCGAGATCGCCGACACCCTGACCACCGACGACCTCGCCGCACACCTCTACACCGCTGATCAACCCGATCCGGACCTGGTCATCCGCACCAGCGGCGAACAGCGCCTGTCCAACTTCCTGCTGTGGCAAACCGCTTACGCCGAACTGTATTTCTGTGAGGCGTACTGGCCGGCCTTCCGCGAGATCGACTTCCTGCGCGCACTCCGCAACTACGCCGACCGCAACCGCAGGTACGGGGCCTGAGGCCGAGGCGGCATCGGGCCGTCTGACACAGCGGACGAGGTCGCTGTTCGAGGTCATGACAGATCTGGTCTGTGTCTCGGTTCTCGCACATCCGGTGCTCCGCGAATCCACGGTGCTTCAGCACCTTCGACCTGTCCAGGACACGGGTCGCTGGAGCCGTCGACCTTGCCCGAAGATTCGCACCGGCTTCCAGTCCGCGAGCGTGGCTTTGACCGCGGCCCTGTGCGTAGCGTGGGCGAGGTGAGTTTGCCGGGGTGGTGGCTGGATTCGGATCTATTCGTGACCGACGAGTACCTCGATGCCGACGGCACGAGCCGGAACCGCGTTGTGCGCTACTGGCTCGCGACCATGTCCGGCCGGGCATCGGACGATCCCGGCTCTTCGACGGATGGGCAGCCAAAGCGCCGATCACGGACCTGTTCACCGTCAGAACCGGCGACACCGGCGGCCAGTTCGGAAACCGCGCCAGTTGAGCATCCGCAACGTCGGGAGCGTGGTGTCGGTGACTGCGGCACTGCGTTCCGGTGTGGTGGTGCTGGTCTATCCCGGGGCACGGTCTGGCACCCGACGATGTGGACGCCGCCTACGAGCTGGTGACCGAACACATGCGGCGGCGGCTCTCGACGCTGTCGCAGCGCCAGCGCCAGCGGTATCCGGTGATCGGCTGAGTGCGGATATGGGGAAGCCCCGGGGACTAGCCTGCCCCGGGGCCTCGGTCTGCCGCCGAATTGCGTTGTGCCGACACATTTAAGGACGGAGTGAGTCTGAAGTGACGCGGCGCTCTACGATTGAGCTACGGCCCATTGGTGGCTGAGCCGGCGGGAGTTGAACCCGCAACCTCCACGCTGACAATCCGTTCTCTCGATTCGGCACACGGCGGCGAATGCTGAAGCTGGAGCGATAATGTGAGATTGAGTGGGTGGCGACGCCTCTACCGATTGGGCTACCCCACCAGGAGTGGTGGGGGAAGGACTCGAACCTTCACTGGACCGCTGTACCCGTCACATCGAACTTCGGTTTCAGCTTGCGCTCCTTGCGCGACACCGAGATTAGACGGTGTGGCCGCGCTCAGCCAAACAAATATCCGAAGACGCTCTCGCCCAGCTTGCGCTGCGTGATCTCGGTGTTGTTGGCCTCCTCGCGCGCGAACTTCACCGCCTGCTGCAGCTTCTCCACCCGGTCGGTGAGCTCGTTGACCCGCTTGGCCGGCAGCGCGCCGGAGAACTTGATGGTCCGCCAGTAACCGACCACCACGTCCTCGTGGTACACCTCGACCTGCGCCGGATGCTTCTCCGTCGCTTCGGCTTTCACGTGGTTGCGGGGAATCTTCTTGGTGCGCACCGTCTGCACCGGCTCGGTGGCGTAGCAGTCGGCCGAGGAGTCGTACTCCCAGGACTCCGAGGCGTCGAGCACCGGCAGCTTGCGCACGAAGGTGTGCAGATCCACCAGCTGCTTCTCCAGGAACAGCAGGTAGGTGACAGGCGCGCCCTCGATCAGGGTGCGGCCGTCGACCACCACATCGGCGGTGGCCGCGCAGTTGGCCCAGTCCTTGGTGGCGACGACGTCGAAGAGTTTGGTCAGGATGTCGGCCGTGGTCGCGAGGACCTCCTCGGACTTCACCTGTACGCGCGTCGACTCGGGCGGCAGCTGCTCGCCCTCCTCGTCCTTGGGGCGGTAGGTGCGCGAAATTCCGCTCAACAAAGGATTCTTGCCCAGCTTGTGGTGGGCCTCGGTGAGATCGGAGAAGGTGCGGGACTTGATCCCTTTCTCGACGGCGACAATCTGATTCAAACGTGTCATGCCGGCACTGTAGCGGCGATACCTGCGGCCGCCCAGCGGTTTTCGACCTGGGACGCGAGTTGTGCTGTCCCGGAGCCTGTCTCGGCGCGATAGTGGATTCTTCATGCCTTGTTATCGGTTTGCGGGCGGCCTGAGAGCTGCCACGTCCACCGGGGACGTGGTCACGGTGCGTGCCGAGCTGGAATCCGACGACCGCGCACAGTCGTGGTGACGGCCGCGGCAGGTATGGCTCGCGGCGCCTCCGAGGATCAGGGTCGGCTCGGGTAGCGGAGCCCGATGGCCGTGCAGCGCTCCTTGTCCGGGGGGCACGTGGTGGTGGTGTTGGCAACACTGAGGCAACCCTGACCGCGGCATCGGCTATATTCCTGTTGAGCTTCGTCGCCGCCGAGTCCTGGCCCGACACCGGGAAAGCATGTGAGGGATGAATGCGATGGACCTGCCCACAACGGTGGTAGCGATTTACGACATCGGCCGCGTGGAAGCGCGAAAGGTGGCCGAGTTCCGGTTGGCTGATGACGGGCGGGCGGTACTCACTGTCATCGATCCTGACGGTTGTCTACTCGCCGAGCAATGGTATGCGCGAGGTGTCAAGCTCTATGAGCCGATCGGCAGGATCGGGCCGGGCGAGGGTACGCGGTTCTTGCGCGCGTTACTCGAGACGCCGGGGATGAGCTACTACCGCGTTGTCGACGAAAGTCCGCGGGCGCCCACTGATCCTCCTGTTGCGCACCCATGGGGGAAGTCGCGGGAAACTGGTCCGGGGGATTCGCCGCCGCGACTACAGCCATGACGGACGGTGTGTCCCCGGTCGTCCGCAACATCGTCGAACGCGTGTCCAAGACATTGGAATCGGGCGCGCAATCGTTCGCGCGCACCTATCAGCGCTCCAGCAGCGCTGCCAGAGCCGACGCGCGTGTGCTCCGTGACGCCGACTCGAGCAGTACGGGTCTGTTCAAAGAAGCCCTCCCCGTGCGCCGACCGAATCCGATGTATGCGCCGATGCCATCACGGGCCGATTGGAACTATCGCCCCAGTCCCGCCGAATCGGCGATGGCAGCTCGCCGACTGACTACCGATGTCGAGTTCACCGGTGATATGCGCGAGGCCGTCGCCAAAAGCTCGACAGAGGTACGCAAGATGCGATCGGAGGGTGGTGAACTCAACATCTACAAGCCCATCGACGGGGAAAGATTCGACGCGGGCTTGCCCTTCTTCCATACGCCAGGCGCGTTGACCAGCAGAGAACTCGGTACCTATCGGGTCGATGAAAGCCTCGAATTCGGCCGAGTCCCCACCACGGCCCGTACCGAAGGTGTCATAGGCCCTGACGGCCAGCCCTCGGGGCCCGGCATGATTCAACAGTTCGTCGAGTCCACACCGGCCCGGTCGGTCGATGCCTATCCCGTAGTCCAGCAACAACAAGTCGCCTGCTTGGATTACATCACCGGTCAGATGGATCGCCACCCGGGTAACTATCGCACCGTCGAACGCGGCGGCCATCTCGACATCGTCGCTATCGATCACGGCCGATCATTCCCCCTGGGCCGCGATCCCTTCGACGTCTGGATCGATTCCGACTTCGTCGCGGCCCACAAAGGAGTGCCACTCGAACGGGAAGTTCTCGACGCCATTCACCGGGTAGACGTCGATCACTTGCGTGCAGCGCTCGGAGACGCAGGTCTGCACCCTAACGCCATCGACGGAGCGCTGGCCCGACTCCTGAAAATCCGAGAACTCGGCTGTATCCCCGAAGACGTGAAACTCATGGCTGTCTGACAAGCTCCGCACCCGGCGGCCACTACGACGAGCCCTGGCCGATAGCGCGGTGCGCCGGACTTCGGTGCACCGCGCTGTCGTGTTACTTCCCGGCGTACGGCAGCAGGGTCATCTCCCGTGCGTTCTTGATCGCAGTCGCGATCTGTCGTTGCTGCTGTGGGGTGAGGCCGGTGACCCGGCGGCTGCGGATCTTGCCGCGGTCGGAGACGAATGTGCGCAGCAGGCTTACGTCCTTGTAGTCGACCTCGTCGATTCCTGCCGCGATCAGCGGGTTCTTTCGTGGTTTGCGGGGCGCGTCGAGACGCTTGCCTGCCTTGCGTGCTCGCTGCTCGGCCATGAATGTTCCTCCTACCAACTGGATTTGCTGACGCCGGGCAACTCGCCGCGATGTGCCATCTCGCGCAACCGAACTCGCGACAGGCCGAACTTGCGCAGGTATCCGCGCGGTCGGCCGTCGACGATGTCGCGGTTGCGTAGCCGGGTCGGGCTGGCGTCGCGGGGCAGCCGTTGCAGGCCGGTCTGCGCTCGTGCCTTGGCCTCGGGGCTCGCCGCGGGGTCGCGCACGACGGCCCGCAGCTCCGCTCGGCGTTCCGCGTAGCGGGCGACGATCTCGTGGCGGCGGCGGTTCTGCACGATCTTCGACTTCTTTGCCATGTCAGCGGTCCTCGCGGAAGTCGACGTGTCGCCGCGCGATCGGGTCGTATTTGCGCAGCACCAGCCGGTCCGGGTCGTTGCGCCGGTTCTTGCGGGTGACGTAGGTGTAGCCGGTGCCGGCGGTCGAGCGCAGTTTGACGATCGGGCGGATGTCGTTGGTCTTGGACGCCATCAGATGCGCTCCCCTCGCGAGCGGAGCCGGGCGAGGACGGCATCGATCCCGTCGCGGTCGATCACCTTGATGCCCTTGGCCGAGACGGTCAGGGTGACGCGGCGACCCAGGCTGGGCGCGAAGTACGTCTTGCGCTGGATGTTGGGGTCCCAGCGGCGGCTGGTGCGCCGATGGGAGTGCGACACGGTCTTGCCGAACCCGGGCGCGCGGCCGGTCACTTGGCAGTGTGCAGACACGACACTCTCCTCGCTATTGAAAATCATTTTCGACATCTGTCGTTCCGGACTGTACCCTCGGATCGCATCTAATGAAAATGATTGTCGAAAGGAGGCGGGGTGGACACCAGAACGCCGGTCGTCGTGATCGCCGGCTTCGCCGACGGCGTGCGGCAGCTCGGATCCGCGCTGTTCCAACCGGGCACGGTCCTGGTCCGGCACGACCTGACGCTGCTGAACGAGGGCGCGGTGACCCGCACGGTCACCACCGTCGGGATGGAGCAGACGAGCCTGCTGGAGCTCGCGCACGGATGCGTGTCCTGCACACTGCGCCGTGACCTGTTGCCGCTGCTGCGAATCCTGTCCGACCGCAGCACGGTGAATCGCATTGTGCTGCTGCTGGATCCGATGTTCGAACCGCTCGATGTCTGTGCGGCCATCGAGAACGTCACAGTTGCCGGGGTGTCGGGCCGGGTGGATGCCCCTGCCGGCCACGACGTCCGGGTCACCGCGATCGTGACCGCGGTGGGTGCCCCGACCTGGCTGGCCGACGCCACCGGCGACGATGTCCTCGCCGATCGCCCGGGTGTGCCCGAGGACGACGACCGTACGCTCGCCCAGGTCACGCTCGCCCACGCCGAACACGCGGACGCCCTGGTCCTTTTCGGACAGCCGGACCCCCTCGACGCGGCGGTGCTCACTGCCGTGCTCGCCCGGCTGGCACCCGGGGCGCCCCGGCACTGGGCCACCGGCACGGCGGCGGACACGGCATTCCTGGCGGAACTACCCGATTGCTCCGAGCGCCCGCGCGGCTTCGATCCGCACGCTTCGCTGCTGCGCGGCTCGCCGCCGCTGGATTCCGATGCCGACGTCTGCCTGGTCGAGTTCACCGCCGACCGGCCGTTCCATCCCGAACGCCTGCACGACGCGATCGACACGCTGCTCGACGGGGTGGTCACCGCTCGCGGCCGGATATGGCTCGCCACCCAGCGCGACCAGGTGTTGTGGCTGGAGTCGGCGGGCGGTGGCCTGCGGATCGGCCCCGCCGGGCTCTGGCTGGCGGCGATGACACCCGAAGAACGACAAGCCGAATCACCCACCCGCCGTGCGCTGGCCGACCTGCACTGGCATCCGCAGTTCGGCGATCGGCACAGCTCACTCGTGGTGCTGTCCTACCGCGCCGACCCGACCGACATCGACCGCGCCCTGCAGTGGGCGCTGGTCACCGACGACGAACTGCGGCAGCCGAATTCCTGGCACCGGTGGCCCGACCCCTTCGGTGAATGGCACGAAGACCCCTGTGCCGCCACCGAATCCACCGCCCTGTCACCCACACGAGAAGGAGAACAACCGTCGTGAAACCCGGCATCCACCCCGACTACCACCCGGTGGTCATCGAAGACTCCAGCACCGGAAAGCGATTCGTCACCCGGTCCACCGCGACCAGCGCACACACTGTGACTTGGACCGACGGCCACACCTACCCGCTGATCGTGGTCGACGTGACCTCCGACTCCCACCCCTTCTGGACCGGCGCCGGCCGGGTCCTGGACAAGGAGGGCCGGGTGGAGAAGTTCGAGCAGCGCTACGGCCGCCGCGTACGTCCCGGCAAGGAGGGCTGACCGATGGCAGTCCCCAAGCGCCGCATGTCGCGGTCCAACACCCGGCACCGTCGGTCGCAGTGGAAAGCTACTGCACCCCAGCTGATTCCGGTGACCGTCGATGGTGTGCGGTACCAGGTTCCGCCGCGGATCGCCGCCGCGGTTCGCCGGGGCCTGATCGATCCGGCGCGCCTGTGAGCGCGCCGTCACTGCCGGTGACCGTGCTGTCCGGCTTTCTCGGCGCCGGGAAGACCACCCTGCTCAACCACATCCTGGCGAACCGGGAAGGCCGTCGGGTGGCGGTGATCGTGAACGACATGAGCGAGATCAATATCGACGCGGCCCTGGTCGCCGGGCAGGGGCATCTCGACCGCACCGACGAAAAGCTGGTCGAGCTGACCAACGGCTGCATCTGCTGCACGCTGCGCGAGGATCTGATCGACGCCGTCGAAAAGATCGCCACCGCAGGCCGATTCGATCAGCTGGTGGTCGAATCGACCGGGATCTCGGAACCCATGCCGGTGGCGGCGACCTCCGACTGGGAGTTCGAGGACGGATTTCGGCTGGGCGAACTCGCCCGCCTCGACACCATGGTGACCCTCGTGGACGCGTCGACCTTCCTGAGCGAGATCGCGAAGGGACAGTCGCTGGCCGATCGTGACCTGGCCGCGGGCGAGGGCGACGAGCGCGGGATCGCCGATCTCCTGGTGGACCAGGTCGAATTCGCCGACGTCCTGCTGATCACCAAGACCGATCTGGTGAGCTCGCAGGTCGCCGGTGCCGTCGAGGCCACGCTGCGCCGACTCAACCCGACCGCCGACCTGCGGCGCATCGACCACGGTCGGATCGACCTGTCCGCAGTGCTGGACACCGGCCGCTACAACCCCGCCGTGGCCGCCGAAACCCCGGGCTGGGCCGACGAGCTGGCCGCCGGGCACACCCCGGAAACCGAGGAGTACGGGATCCGCAGCTACATCTACCGCGCCGGCCGCCCGTTCCATCCGCAGCGGCTCGCGGCAGTGCTCGAAGGCATGCGGGGCATGTTGCGCAGCAAGGGTTTCTGCTGGATCGCCAGCCGGCCCGAGTTCGCGGCGGTGTGGTCGCAGGCCGGCCCGAACCTGACGTTCGAGCCGGCCGAGTACTGGAGTGCGGCAACGGAACTCCCCGGCCAGGAACTGGTGTTCATCGGGGTGCGGCTCGATCCCGATCGGCTGGTCCGGGAGCTCGACGCCGCACTGCTCACAGCGGCCGAATACGCTGCGGGGCCGCAAGTCTGGCGTGGGTACGACGATCCGTTCCCGGCCTGGAACGGTATCCACGAGCACACCTGAGCCGGACCGGGACTGTCCGTGCCGGTATCGACCCAGCGGCCACGCACTTCTCGACGATCTTTCTACTGGGGGAGCGTCGGCTGGCCGATGGCGTCTCGCGCGGAGACGATGCCCGGTGTCGGCTCGTCGGGCCATGCCGGCTCGGACCGGGCGGTACCGGCGCGCGGCGCCCACAGATGTCGGGAGAACTGGGCCGCCAGGCATGCACCCGCCGCGTTGAGCAGCACGTCGTCGACGGATGAGTGACGGCCGATATCGAGGGCGAACTGTGCGGTCTCCACCGCGATCGAAGCTGCTGCTCCGGCCAACAGGATGCGGTACGAGCGGGCGAACCAGGGTAGGCGCACCGGCAACAGGAAGCCGAGTGCGGCGAAGACCAGCAGATTCCCGCCGAACTGCTCGATTGCCCGGTCGTCGGCGAGCTGCTCGGCCAGATCACGCAGCGGCACGAGATTCACCGAACGACCGCTTCCGGTCGGCGTGAAGATCATCCACAACCACGGCGCGGTACCCGTCACCATCCCGACATCGCACAGCGCCGCCCGCCACCCGCGCCGCCCAGCCAGCCACCACGCCACGAGACCGGCTACCGGTATCGCGGCGATCGCGGCAACCACGACCCCACCCCACGTCTCCCACGTCCCGTTCACACCGCAAGTATCACCCGAATCACCAGCGCCACAGGCCTGGCCGAAATTCCCACCCACTACCGTCACAATTGACGGCAGAGCCAACCCGAGCAACCTGCATTCGCTGTGCCATCCAAGACATGAGGCGAACACCATGGGCGAGGCCTTCGGCCCGCGCTGGGCGGACCGATCGTGCTGCACTCGCGACGCCTCGGAATGGGTTCGGGCTCCGCGACTTCGGAGTCTCGGACCTACACGATTTCTCCACATTTGGTCACCGGATCGGACACAACTGGTCGATACAGTGACCGTGTGTCTGCTCGTGATACATCGTGGAATCGGTTGAATCTTCTCGCGTACGTATTGCAGGTCGTTGCCGTCGGCGCGCTGGCTGCGGCGTGGCTGGCGATCGCGCTCGGACTGTTCTCGAGGCCGGAAGCAGATCTCGCAGCGGGAAGCCGCATCGACGCCAACTTCACGGTCTATTGGCCGTTCCTGTTTGTGATCAGCCCGGTGCTGTTTGTCAGTGGCTTTTTCGGGCTGTTGCCATACCGATTCGCGCCTGGCGGCACCATCGCGGGTGGATTGATTGCCAGTTTTTTCGCTCAGCGGGTGGGCGCCGAGCTGTACTTGTCCGACTACAAGCCGGCGCTAGCCGGACACCTCGACACAAGCGTCGCCGCGGCGTGCTTCGCAGTTGCCGCAGCGTTCACGGCAGCCTTCGTGCACCTGTACAGCAACCGATCCGGTCGGACGCGTGCCGCCTCGGTGCGAGGCGGAGCAGTGCTGGTAGTTGCCGTTCTCGTCAGTGGGGTGGTCACGATTCCGCCGCTGTTCGCGGGCAGTGGCACCCGTCCGGTGTCCTGGCTGGGCTAGTCACCGACCAGTATCGCGGCAGGAACATGTCGGACTGGACGGACGAGGGATGGGCGACCGTCTGTACGGGCGACGCTTCCGAAGCGTCCCGTGACGGGCTGGGTATCGTCGCGATGTGGATCCTCTACGGCAGCTGCGGTACTTCCTGGTGGTAGCCGAAGAGTTGCATTTCGGGCGGGCGGCGGAGCGGCTGCATATCGCTCAGCCGGCGTTGAGTCAGCGGATCCGGCGGTTGGAGGACGATCTGGGGGCACGGCTGCTGGAACGGGACAGTCGCCGGGTGGAACTGACCGAAGCGGGGCAGATCTTGTGCGCGGAGGCCCGCGATCTGATCGCGCGGTGGGAGCGCACGAAAACCCTTGTGGGCAAGGCGCATCGGGGTGAGGTGGATACCTTGCGGGTGGGTGTCCCGCCGGAGCTGGCCGGCCGGGTGCTGGCCGCGATACTCACCGCGTTCGAGAGCCGGGACGTTCGAGTGGATCTCCACGAGTTGACCACCGCCGAGCAGGTACGGCTGCTGGCCGACCGGCAGCTGGATGCCGGACTGTTGCAGCATCCGGTCGATGTGATCGGCCTGGAAACCGGGCCGGCCGTGGAGACTCCACTCGGGGTGGTGCTGCCCCGTGACTCTCCGCTCGCGGCCCGCGCCTCGGTCACCCTCGCCGATCTCGCCGGGCACGGTCTGATCATCTTCCCGCGGGCCGCGGCCCCCGGTCCCTACGACGCCATCTTGCGCACCTGCTGGGAGCAGGGGTTCCGGCCCAGCGCGGTGCATCATGCCCGCAATCCCGAATTCGTGCTCGGCATGGTGCTTTCCGGGCGTGGCGTCGCCTTCGATCAGGGCCTGGTGGCGCAGAAGGAGCCGCGCGTGGTGTGGCGCCCGCTCCCGGCGGGCACCTTGAGCTGGAAGCTGGCGCTGGCCTGGCCCGCCACGGTGCCGCATCCGCTGGTGCGCGAGCTGGCGGAGCTGATCGTGACCGTGGTGCAGGGCGACGGCACATCCCGGGCGGTGCCGATTCAGCAACTGCCGCAACGTCAGTGGAGCACCGTCTTCGGACAGGAGTGAGCCAGACGATCGACCGCCGCCCGAGCGACGGCACCGATTGCCCGGTCCACCATGGGCATTCGAACCGCGAGGCTGTCCACTTTGGTGAATACGGCCACGGCACAGCGAAACCCGTCCGAGTCTTCGACGACACCGACTTCGTTGCGGAACCCCGGCAGGCTCCCGGTCTTGGACCAGATCCTGGTTCCGGGCCGGAAACCGCTCGCCAATCGATGCGTGTAGACCTGCCGGCGCATGAGCTCGCGCACCCAACTGCAGGCGTCCGGCGGTGCGGCGCGGTCCTGGTCGATCAGGGCGAGCAGCCGGGTCATGTCGCGCGGCGTGCTCGCGGTGGTGCGCAGCGGGTCGGTGGCGCGGGTCCCGAAGTACTCCTGCGGGCTCAGCGTCTGGAAGCGTTGCGCGAAGTCGACCGGGTCGGACGCGCCGATGTCCTGCGCCAAGGTGTGCAGCGTGTCCCGGGGAGCACCGAGAACGCGGGTTCGCGTCAGGCCGAGTTCAGTGACCAGCGACCGGACGTTGGCCACGCCGACCCGGTCGAACAGGAGGTCGGCGGCGGTGTTGTCGCTCACCGTGATCGCCATGAACGCGGCATCGCGCAAGCTGATTTCGGCATCGTCGAAGAAGCCGGCGGTGCCGACCCCGCCGAGGCGGTCCGCGGCGCTGATTCGCACCCGATCGGTAGGGTCCAGTTGTTCCGCCGCCACCTGACGGGCGAATTCCAGCACCAACAGCACCTTCACCACCGACGCCAGCACCACCGGTTCGTCGGCTCCCGAACCGACCTCCGCGGCGCATTCCAGGCAACGAGCATGCACCCAGCCCTGGGCGCCGGCCGCTCGAAAGATCGTCTCCACCCCATCAGCATTCACCAACCTCCGCGCGGCGCACGCACCCCCGTTGTACTGCAACGATATCGACGGCGTTATCGGCTTCGGCCGAATTCGGTCTTGGACAGCGGTGTCCGACCTCCGGTTGAGTGGCCTGCATGCGAGAGTCCACCCTGAGGAAATGCCGTGCGCTGGCGGCCGTGCTGCTGTTCGGTCCGCTGGCCGCCTGTGGCAGCACGACGAGCACCACGCCCACACCGTCCGCGACGCCCGCCGCGGTCTCGGCGAATACGCCGGCCGTCGATGCCGAGTTCGCGGCCATGGAACAGGAACACGGTGCCCGAGTCGGCTTGTTCGCGGTGGACATCCGAACCGGCAAGACGGTCGGATACCGTGCGGACGAGCGGTTCGGCATGGCATCCACCTTCAAGGCGCTCGCCGCTGCCGCGGTGCTGCGCGCACATCCGATCAGCACCGGCTACCTCGATCAGACAGTCCATTTCACCTCCGACGACGTGGTGCAGGATTCGCCGGTGACGAGCAAGCACCTCGACTCCGGGATGTCGATCCGGGAACTGTGCGACGCGGCGATCACCTACAGCGACAACACCGCCGGCAACCTGCTCTTGAAACAAATCGGCGGTCCGCAGGGGCTGACCGCTTTCGCGCGCTCGATCGGCGACGAGGTCACGCACCTCGACCGCTGGGAGCCGGAACTTGACGCCATGGATCCCGGCGACGACCGCGACACCACTACCCCCGCGGCACTGACCGCCGACTACCGCGCCCTGATCTTCGGCGATGTACTGGCGACCCCGGAACGAGATCAGCTGACCGCTTGGCTGGTCGCCAACAAGACCGGCAATGCCCGCATCCGCGCTGCGCTGCCACCGGATTGGAAAACCGGCGACAAGACCGGCACCGCACTGTACGGATCGGCCAATGATGTCGCCGTCACCTGGCCCGCCGACGGCACCGGTCCGCTGGTCGTCGCCGTACTGACCACCAAGCCGGATCAGGCTGCCGCCGCGGACAATCCGCTCGTCGCCGCGGTCGCGAAGGTAGCCGTCACCACCGTTCACGGCTGACCGGCAGTCGGATGTCGTCGGCCGTGTCGCACGGGCGGCCGACGACGGCCGCCTGGCTGACAACCGGGTGCACTGTGGTCCACCACCCAGAGCGCTGTCGCAACGGATTTACCTGCGGGTCAACAGGTCTCGGACTGAACACGGCCCGAAGCGATCGGTGGAACCTGTTATTGTCCAGGCGGGGGATCGCGCGGAAGGGGACGGCTGTGCCGTACGTGAGCGTGCCGGACGGCACCGAGGTGTTCTACACCGATGACGGTGCCGGTCCGGCAGTAATGCTGAGTCATTCCTGTTGGACGGATCACGATGCGTGGGACGGGCAGGTAGCCGCCCTGTCCTCCCGTTTCCGTGTGGTGTGTGTCGATTCGCGGGGGCACGGGCCTACCCGAGAGACCGACGCGCCGTACGACTATTGGCGCTTGGCGCGCGATCATCTGGCGGTAGCCGATCATCTCGGTCTGAACAGATTCGTCGCAGGTGGCGTGTCGTCGGGCGCAATGACCGGCATGCACATGGCCCTGTTGGAGCCGGCCCGGATCGGCGGTCTGGTACTCATCGGAACCTCGGCGACCGCATACAGCGACGAAGAGAAGTCGCGTTGGCGTGATGTTCTCGGCGTGTGGCTCGGTGATGACGACGACCTGGTGAAGGGGTTCGCTCGGGCATTGGCGGCCGCCACCATCGGCGGCAGGCGGGATGTGCAGATGCGTTGGGTCACAAAGTGGCTGGCGGAAGATCGGCAGCGGATGCGCAATTCATTCGCGTGCCTGATCAACCGGCCCTCGTTGCTCCCGGAACTCGCTCGGATCACCTGCGGGGCGCTACTGATCCGCGGCGCCGGTGACCAGGCATTCTCCGATGAGAACATGATCACCCTGCGCGATAATCTCGGCGGTCCCACGTCGCCGCTGCACACGGTCGAGGGCGCGAATCACTTGCCGAACATCAGCCACCCCGAGATCGTGAGTGACCTGATCGCCGACTTCCTAGAACGCCTCGACCTCGGGGACAGCGACCACGACATAGGCGTCGCTGTCGGCCGGAGTAGGTCGCAATCGGATTGTGCGCCACAGTCGAACCTGGCCGGCGCCGTCACGAACTCGTAGCGGCGCGCCGCGCCCGGACCGCGAGATCCCGCTCAGATCGCGACGGAACCAGTAGGCCCGAAAGTAGTGCAGCTCCGCGAGCTCGTCGAGGATCTTCTGCGCCTCGGCGCGGCGGTCGGGGTGGGCGGCCCAGTGTCGTAGGCGGGCGACTGTTCCCGCGGCGACCTGCTCCCAGTCCTCGAGTACGCGCCCGGCCACCGGTGAGGCGAACATCCACCACAGCGGGCCGGGTGACTCCGCCAAACCGGGAAAGGCGGCGTCGAACTGCTGGTTCGATGCTTGCACAGTGCCCCAACCGTCGCGGTCGAATACCGCGATGGCGGCTCCGCTCGTCGTCAGGTTTGCCACGGTGTCGGCCAGCCACCCGGCCCCGACGAATTCCTCCGGCTCCACTGTCCCGGTGCGGGGATAGCGGCACCCGTTGAGTCGATACAGGTGCCGCGACGTCGGCACGTCCAAGGTCAGGACTCGGCATACCAGCGGCAGCATGTCCTCGGCTATCTGGGCCTGATCGCGCTCGATGCGCGAGATGTAATTGGGGCTGAGGCTCAACAGCATCCCGAGTTCGGCCTGGGTCTTCCCGAGTTCCGCGCGCCGATACGCAATGAGATCCCCAGCGGTGGGGCAGACCGGCTGTTGCCGGGTTTCCCCCCACACATTCGACACGGCCATGGCGTTCTATCCTACTGCCCCGCTTCATCTGTCGGCTTCCCACACCGCGCCTGCCCGACCGGATCCGCCACTGTCGGTGGCGAGACCGGTCGAGTCCCCGGGCTCGAAAAGCTTTGCCACGGTGTCGAACTGACACTTCGCGGTGCTAGTCCCTCGGTGGCTGATTCCGAAGCGGGCTGGTCCGGTCTCTTGCGAATCGGCGGCCGGAATTGGTTCGATCGAGATACGCCGTCCTCGAAATTCTTCCGCTGCTCCGGATCGGGACGCGGGCGGAAGCAAGGCCTCGGCCGATCAGGGCGGCGCAACTGAAGGTTCTGCCGATCTGAGCTTCGGGAGGGGGCAGATCGGCAGAAGCTTCGGTGCGCCGGCTTGTGTGGCATTACGAATGCTGTCGAGTGGCCGTGTGCGAGCGGTGATTCACTGTGGTGCCAGTTCGAGTCGTACCCCGAGCAGTCGCACCGGGCGGTCGAGGTCGAAGCGGTCGATGATCGTCGAGGCGGTGTCGACGATCGTTGCGACGTCGGATGTCGGCACGGAGAGTTTCTGCTGCTTGCTGCGGGTGTAGAAGGTTTCGGTGCGCACGGTCACCGCGACCCGGGTTGTGATCCGGCCCGCTTCGGCCATCTCCTCGGCGACCTCGGTGGCCAGCCGGGCTACCTCGCGGCGGATCTCGTCCGGGTCGGTGAGATCGTGCGGGAACGTTTCGGACTTACTGTGGCCCACCGGGATTCGCGGGACCGTGGTCAGTTCGGTGTCGCCTTTGCCGTGGCCGAGGACGCGCAGGTACGGGCCTGTGCTCGGGCCGAATTCGCCGGCGAGGCGTGCCGGGTCGGCCGCCATCAGGTCGGCGACGGTGACGATCCCGAGCTCGGCTAAGCGGGCCGCGATGCGGGCGCCGACACCCCAGAGCGCGTCGGTGGGGCGGTGACCCATGAGTTCGGTCCAGTTGGCGGCGGTGAGTTCGAAAATTCCGGTGGCCGCGCCGGCGGCGCGGTCGGGTTCGGCGGAGGTCTTGCCGGCCGACTTGGCGAAGCCGGTGGCCAACTTGGCGGTGAGTTTGTTGTCACCGATGCCGACCGCGCAGGTGAGCCCGAGTTCGACGACGGCGCTGCGGATTTCGGTTGCGAGTTGCCACGGGTCGCCGTCGGTCGCGACGAACGCCTCGTCCATCCCCCATACCTCGACCGGCCCGGCGACCCGGCCGAGAGTAGCCATGACCTCATCGGACGCTTCCGCGTACGCCGGCATATCGAGCGGCAGAAAAATGCCATCGGGGCATTTGCGAGCCGCGGCACGCAACGCCATTCCCGCCCGCACCCCGAAGGATCGAGCGGGATATGAAGCACAGGTCACGACTTTGCGTGGCTCGGTCGGGTCACCGTTGCCACCGACGATGACCGGCGCACCACGTAGCTCCGGGCGACGCCGGAATTCGACCGCCGCCTGGAACTGATCGAGATCGACGTGGAGCAGCCGTCGGGGCACGGTTCTGTCTTACCGCAGAGCACCGACAATCCGGTGGCGCATCGCGGAAAAGTTCCGGGCCGGAAAACCAGAAACCCGGTCTGACCATAGGATTCGAATCAGCCTTGTCTGCTATGTCGTGTCGGTGCTCGCGTTCCTCCGGGCCGCCACATTCATTCACGAGGTGGTCCACTTTCGGCACCGGCGTCCGTTCAAATCCTTCTCGATCGGCTGGAACCTGTTGTGCGGTATTCCGATGATGATCCCGGTGTTCATGTACACCGGCCACGCGCAGCACCACAACACTCAGCGCTACGGGACGTCCCAGGACCCGGATTACGTCCCGTTCGCGACCCTGCCGCCCGGCCGGATCGTCGGGCTGCTCATCAGTTCACCGCTGGTGCCGCTCCTGGGCCCGATCCGGTTCGGCATCCTGGCCCCGGCCGGCTGGCTGTTCCCACCGGTGCGGCGCTATGTGTATCAGCAGGCGTCGGCCCTGACGATCGACCCGGACTATGTCCGCCGGATGCCCGCCGACCGCACCGAACAGCGCTCCTGGACAGCGCAGGAGGCCGGGTGTTTCGCTGTTTTCGTGGCAGTGGTCGCACTCACCGTGACCGGCTTCGTCGCCCCGGCAAGACTCGTGGAGTGGTATGTCATGATGGCCGGCGTCAACACGCTGAGCAGCCTTCGTTTGATCGGTGAACATCGATATCACGCTGCTGCCGCGGACGGCATGTCGATCGAGGGACAGATGCTCGATTCGGTCAATATGCCGAGGCGTCGCTGGCTGACCGAATTGTGGGGCCCGGTCGGTTTGCGCCTGCACGCATTTGCACCACCTCATGCCGGGACTGCCTTATCACGCCTATGGACCGGCGCACGAGCGGCTCATGCGGGAGTTCGGTCCCGAGTCGCCCTATGCGAGCACCGCCGCCCCCGGTCTCCTCTACTCCGTCCGGCGGGTGTGGCGGGAGAGCCGGGCCGGCCAACGGTGAAGCGGCCCGGAGATCTCGGTCCACCGGGGGTGGCGAAGCCGCAGGTCGAGTGGCCTGCGGCGTCGCTGTCGAGTGGCAGTACGCGGGGTGTGGCTACGATTCTGGTCGAAACTGATTCGGCTGGCAGAGTGGAAAATTCGAGATGGCTGACGGCGTGGTCGAGGAATCATCGGGAGCGGAGGCTGGCTCGGGTCCGGTGGCGGCGGGTTCGGTGGGTTCGGCGTCGCGTGGTCGGCAGGCGGCGGGAATCGGTGTCGTCGCGATGACCGCCACCGCGGTGGTGGCCGCCGTGATCGGTGCGACGCGGCATCAATTGCACGAAACGCGGCCCGTCGCGGCTGCGCCGGCCCGGGTGTCGTCGACCGCTGCGGCCGTGACATCCACGCCGGACCCGGCTGCCGAACTGCGGGCCGCGGCGCAGCGGGCTCTCGATGCGGCCCGCACCGGTGATCCGGCGGCACTGCTGCCGTACCTTGCGCCGGGCTGCCCGGACCGGCCGGTGTCGACGATGACAGCCGACGGCGTGGTCACCGGCGAAACGCCACCGCCCGCAATCGCATCGGTCACCGTGCACGGTCGCGGCGGCACTGTGGTGGTGACGGCGGCCGATGGTTCCACGGACCCGCAGTCCTGGACCGAGGTCGACGGGAATTGGCTGCTGGCGTGCCCGCTCGGCGATCCGGGGACGAGCGCGGAGGTCGCGAGTTCGAGTCCCGAACCCGCCCCCGAGGCCACTGTGCCGGCGCAGGTCGACGGCTGCGGCGACGCGCAGGTCACCGGCGACGGGGCCGACTGCCGTTGAGCTGCAACAACTTCGGAGTCGGTCGGAGGGCCTGAAGCTTCCGCGTTCGCGAGCTTTTGCGCAGTCCGCAATCTATTGCGTAGTACGCAATTTGTTGGGTACAGTCGAGATATGACTTCCTCGACGGTCCGACGAGCTTCGGACGCGACTGAGACCCTCGCAGAACGCAAACGCGCGGTGACGCGTCGAGCGTTGGCCGCGGTGGCCCTCGAGTTGGCCGTGGAACACGGTCTCGAGAACGTGACCGTGCCGGCCATCGCGGCGGCGGCCGGGGTGTCGGCCCGAACGTTCAACAACTACTTCTCCAGCAAGGAGGAGGCCGTCGTCGCTCCGATCTTCGATCGAGCCACCCGGATCGTCGAGGCCTTCGAACGACGGCCGGCGGATGAACCGCTGTGGCAGGCGGTTACTTCGGCGATCGTCGCGCAGTTCTCCGACGAGGCCGACGTCGATCTCGGGTCGAATGCGGCGACGCGTGCGGCCATGAACAACCCCGCCCTGCGCGGTGAACAGCTGAAGGCATGTGCCGCAATCGAAGAACTGCTCGCGGCGGCGATCGCAGCGCGCGGTGACGTGCCGGCGAGCGACATTACGCCGCGCCTGGTCGCCGGCACGGCCATCACCGCCGCGCGAATCGCGTTCGACCACTGGAACGACGCTCACACCTCGTCGACATTGCGCGCGGCGATCACACAAGCACTCGACATCGCGGGCGGTAACTTCACCACCCTCGGAACACAGGAGATACGTTGATGTCCACCACCCCACCGTCTCCCACGTCCGGCCGGCAGTCCTTCTATCGGTACGTGAACCCCGTCATCCGTTTTCTGGTTCGGCTCGGGGTCGGCGTCGGCGGCAGCGACGCCGACCTGCTCAGAACCCTGCAGGTGACCGGCCGCGTCTCCGGTCGAACCTACGAGGTTCCGGTTCGGGTCGCCCTGATCGACGGAAACCGATATGTGATGACCATGCAAGGTGACACCGCGTGGGCGCGGAATCTCCGTGCCGGTGGCAAGGCGCGACTGCTGTACCGCGGGCGGGCCGAAGACGTACTGGCCAGAGAACTGGTCGATGAGGAGAAATATCAGTTCCTGGAAGCGCTGTTCCGGGACCCGGTTTTCGCCCGGCGCGCCCGTTCGGTCCTCCGATCCGAGCTGGGCGAAAGCCCGGACCATCTGGACGACAACACTATCCGCTCACTCGGTCGAATGTGGCATCCCTTTCAGCTCAGCACTTCCCGCCCCGGCTGATGCGCCCACGCTGACTGCCGTCAGGGGCGGGGTGCGACCAGCAGGGTTTGGGTGCTGCGTCCCAGCGGGCCGGTCCGGTCGAATAGCGCGGATTCGGCGAGCCCGATGCCGTGCGGCTGCGGATGGGTGACCGCGTCCAGGCAGATCCATTCGCCGACCGGCTGCCGGTGCAGGGTGACCGTGAGATCGGTATTGATGAACAGGAATTTCGACCAGTCCAGGACGGCGCTGACCCCGTTGCCGGAGTCGGCGGCGGCCAGCGTTCGTTCCAGCGGGCTCGGCGTCGTTCCCGCGACGATCGGATACTTCAAGCGGATCCAGCACACCGCCGGACCCGGCTCGGTGAAAGAGCTGGTGGCGAAACGGTATTCGATGCCGGTGTGGAAGCCGATCGACTGGTTGGACGGAAACTGTTGCGGCCCTGCCGATTCGGGAAACGGCCGGGTGCCGCTCGGTGTGAACTCCAGGGGCAGATCCAACGGGGGATCGGCCAATTTGAGTCGCCAGGCGTTGGCCTGCATCACCGGTCCGCGATCGGTGGACAGTGTTGCCTCGATCAACTCGACGCTGCGCCCCGACCGCACCACGCGCGTCCGCACCGTCAACGGCTCCAGCGGAACCGGGCCCAGAATCTCGACCGCGACCCGGCCGACCTGGAACCCCGGCCGCGGCGCGCACCGCTCGATCGCGTGCCCGAGCAGCGCCGAGGGCGGACCGGCATGCTGGGCATCGGGCGACCACGGGCCGCGAGTCAGTTCGGTGGAGAAGAACCGGTTCGGCGTTGCCGGGTCGGGTTCGTAGAAGGCGTCGGCCACGGCACCGACGGTACCAAGCGGTCCACCGCCTGCTGTCGGGCCAGTCGCTACGGCCATACGCGGGCGACCGGCGGTTCGCCGGGACGCCGAGCGGGAGTGCGCAGCGCATACACTCGACTCCGCCCTTCGGTAACTCCACGGAAAGACGTCGACTTGCCCGCATCCGCAGCATCCGTCCCGGCCGGCCGCGCACGTCGGCGGATCGATCCTGCGGACATGCGACGTCGGCTAGTGGCGGCGACGGTTACCTCGCTCGTCGACTACGGGTACGCGGGCACGACGACGCTGCGGGTGCAGGAGCTGGCAGGTGCGTCGCGGGGTGCGCTGCTGCATCACTTTCCCAGCAAGCCGGATCTGTTCGTGGCCGCGGTCGCCAGCGTCGCGGAGCAGCAGGGGGAGTACCTGCGGTCGGTCCAGGAGCGGCCGGCGCCGGCGGGTGACCGGGTGCGGTTCGCGGTGTCGGTCTTGCACGAGGTGATGTCGGGGCCGTTGTTTCTGGCGGGGCTGGAGCTGTGGATGGCGGCCCGTACCGATGCGGCGTTGCGAGCGGTCCTGGAGCCGTACGAACGGGAGGTCGGCCGGCAGTTGCGCGAGATCGGCGCCGCCGCGTTCGGGCCCGAGTACACCGCGCTGCCCGGCTACCACCTGGCGTTCGAATCGCTGCTGCAACTGCTGCGCGGACTCGCGACGACCAGCATCCTGCGCTCGAATCGCGAGGTGGAGCAGACGCTGCTGGACACCTGGAGCCGGTCCTTCCGCGCGGTGTGCGCGGCGGCCGACCAGGTGGCGCCGAGCCGAGCGGCACAGTCCTGATCGGCCGCCGAGCCGGTCACCCGAACAGCCGGATCAGCCGACCAGCCCGCCGCTGCACGCGAGCACCTCGCCGGTGACATAGTCCGATTCCGGCAGGCACAGCAGGTAGACGGCGCCGGCCGCTTCCTCCGGTGTGCCCAGTCGTCCCAGCGGCGCCAGGTGCTGGGCGGCCTGCAGGACCATCGGGTTCACGCCGACCTTCATGGTGCGGCCGTTGATGTCGATGGTGGCGTCGGATCCGGCCTCGGCCTCGGTGAGCCGGGTCTTGATCAACCCGAAGGCGACCGCGTTGACGGTGACGCGGTAGCGTCCCCATTCCTTGGCCATGGCCTTGGTCAGGCCGATGATTCCCGCCATGCCCGCCGAGTAGTTGATCTGCCCGGCATTGCCGTACAGGCCGGCCAGGGAGGAGATGTTCACGACCTTGCGGGTGATCGCTTGTCCCGCTTCATGTTCCCGCTTGGCGGCGGCGCTGATCACCGGCTGGGCGGCCCGCATGATGCGGAACGGGGCCGTGAGGTGGACGCCGAGGATCGCGTCCCATTGCTCGTCGGACATCTTCTGCACCACGCCGTCCCAGGTGTAGCCGGCGTTGTTGACGATGATGTCGAGGCCACCGAAGTTGTCGACCGCGGCGCCGACGAACCGGTCGGCGAATCCGTCGGCGGTGACATCGCCGGCGCAGGGGACAGCGGTTCCGCCGGCGGCGGTGATCTCGGCGACGACCGCGTCCGCCGTGGCGGGATCGAGATCGTTGACGACGACCTGCGCGCCGGCGGCGGCCAGTTTGCGGGCGATGGCCGCACCGATGCCGCGGCCGGATCCGCTGACGATCGCGGACTTGCCGGAAAGGCTGCTCATGCGAAGCTGCCGTGGCGTCCGGCGCCGGCGCTGAACCGTCCCGCGCCCGCGAGGGTGTCGGCGGTGAGTGAATGCACCCCGTGGTCGTATTCGACTGCCAGGGCACGGGTTTCGTCCAGGCCCTGCTGTTCGAGCAGCGACAGGCGATCGTGCCGCAGGCAGGTCTGCGGGAAGGCGGCCAGCTGCCGGCCCAGCTCGATCGCCGCCGGCAATGCCTGACCCGCGGGGACGATCCGGTCGGCCAGGCCGATCGCCATCGCCTCCGCCGCGGGGACGAGACGCCCGGTGAGGATCAGATCCATCGCGCGCCCGGTGCCGATCAGGCGGGGGAGCCGGACGGTGCCGCCGTCGATCAGCGGCACGCCCCAGCGGCGACAGAACACACCGAAGACCGCGTCCTGCTCGACGATCCGCAGGTCGGCCCAGATCGCGAGCTCCAGCCCGCCCGCGACGGCGTAGCCGGACACCGCCGCGAGCACCGGTTTGCTCAGCCGCAGCCGGGAAACGCCCATCGGCGCGTCACCGGTGGGTTCGAACCGGTTCGGCCGGCCGGCCGCGACCGCCTTCAGATCGGCTCCGGCGCAGAATGTTCCGCCGCACCCGTGCAGCACCGCCACGGCCGCGTCCGGGTCGGCGTCGAAGGACCGGAATGCGGCGGCGAGTGCTTCCGCGGTGTCTCGGTCGACGGCGTTGCGGGCGTCCGGCCGGTTGATGCCGATCGTGGTGACCGGGCCGTGTCGTTCGACCAGAACGGTGTCGGTCGTCATGGGTCCTCCTGGTTTCGGTCACTCGACCCTAACAGTCAGTCCGGACTGACTGTCAAGCTTTCGTCGCGGCGATGATCACGCGGCGGTGGGGCGTCGGCCACCGGAGGCGAGAGTGAGGATGTCCTTGTTGCCGTCGGCCCAGGTGGCGGTCATGGTGACCGTGTCGATGAGCCATCCGGTCGCGCCGCGGGTCAGGGTGATGCGGTAGGTCCCGCCGAGGGTCCAGCGCGGGGAACCGAACGGGTTGGCCAGCAGGTGGACGGCCTGGAAGACAGCGGTGAGTTCGGCCCGGTCGCCGTCGGTGGTGACCAGATGGTTGCCCAGCAGATGCTGGGTGGCGTCGAAAGCGCCCAGCAGGGTGGACCATTCGCCCCGGATCTGGGCGGGGGTGGCGACCGCGGGCTGCCCGCCCCAGATGCTGGTGTAGTCGAGGGTGACCTGTTCGGCGAAAACGCCTGCGAGAGCGTCCCAGTCGCGAGTATCGATGGACCAGAACAGCCGGGTGGCGGCCTCGATGATGTCGTTGCGGTCCTGTGCGGTGGTGGTCATGGTGACTCCTTGCGAAAAGTGGTGCGGGGGAACGGATCAGGACAGGGGAAGCAGGTCGCGCTCGGCGAAGACCGTGCGGGCGACGGTCATGGCGTTGAGCACGCGCGGAAACCCGGCGTAGGGGAGTGCCTGAATGACGGCTTCCACCACGGCTTCCGCAGCGACACCGACGTTGAGTGCGGTGGTCAGGTGGGCTTCGAGCTGGGGCCGGGCGTCACCCAGACCGATCAGCACGCCGATGATGACAAGTTCGCGGGCGCCGATGTCGAGACCGGGCCGGGCGTGGATGTCGCCGTAGGCGAATTCGACCGCGAACCGGTGCAGGTCCGGCGCGATATCGGCGAGTGCGTCGTAGACCCGGTGGCGGGCGGCGGTGGCGCCGCCCATCTCCTGCTGGCGGGCCGCGCCGCGGAGGTAGCGTTCGTTCATGAGACTGAGCCTGCCGGGGTGCACGTACCCGAACCAGGCCCCGGTTTTCCCCGTACTCCCAGGGCGACGATAGGTCGTAGAATCGCGGAATGACCGAGTTGGGCAGCTTTTTGGCGACGTGCCGCGCTCGCGTGGAACCCGCCGATATCGGATTGCCCGGCGGCGGGCGGCGGCGGGTGCCGGGGTTGCGGCGTGAGGAATTGGCGCTGCTCGCCGGGATCAGTGCCGAGTACTACCAGCGGTTGGAGCAGGGGCGGGCGGCGCACCCGTCCGACGAGGTGCTCGACGCCATCGCCGACGTGCTGCGACTGGACCGGGTGGAGCGCGGGCACCTGCGGGCACTGGCCCGGCCGGCACGGCGGGCCGGGCCGTCGGCCCCGAAGCGGGTGCGCCCCGAACTGCGGCGGATGCTGAACCTGATGACCGCCGCGCCCGCGCTGATCATCACCGACACGTTCACGGTGCTGGCGGCGAATCCCTTGGCGCAGGTGATGTTCGAGCCGCTGGTGCCACTGGAGAACCTGGCCCGCAGCCTGTTCACCGATCCGGCGGCGCGAGCCTTCTACCTGGACCGGTCGGAGGTGGCCACCGCCACCGTGGCTCAGCTGCACCTGGTGCTCGGCCGGTATCCCGGCGATCGCGACGCCCTCGCTCTGGTAGACGAATTGAGCAGCAGTTCAACGGAATTCGCGGCGCTCTGGCGGTCCGGCGGCGTCACGCAGCGCACGCACGGCAGTAAGCGCTTCGACCACCCCGCCGTGGGCGAGTTTGCGGTCGACTACGAAAACCTGGAACTGCCCGGCGACCCGCGACACCGCCTGGTGACCTTCCTGCCCACCACCGCCTACCCGACGGTCCTGGACCGCCTTCAGCAGCTCGCCGCGCACGGTCCGTCGACGGCCGAGCCGGAGGTCCGAGGGCTGCGGCTGATCGGCTGACACCCGGCTCGGCTGACCGCGTTCGTCCGCTGTCGGGGGCAACCAGCCTTCGCCGGTCGGCTACGAAGCTGCGACGAGGTCCGGAAGTTTGTGTGCCAGAACGTATTCGGGGTACTTCGGGTCGATGCCGTCGCCCGAGGAGGTGCCGCTGATCCGGCGGCCGATCCACGGCAGCAGGAAACCGGTGACCCACTCGATATTCTCGCGGCGTTGCTCTGTCGCGGGCTTGATCGGTGCCGGCCCGAGCCCGGGTACCTCGATCGTGGCAGGTGCCCCGAGGACGCGCAGTACCTCGGCCGCGAGCAGTTCGTGGCCTAGTGGGCTGGGGTGCAGACGATCCCACGACCACAATCTGCGGTCGTCGAATTGTTTCAGTCGCCAGAAGTCCAGGACCGCACCGTGGTGGCGGTCCGCGATTTCGCGCAGGTACTCGTTGTAGGTCGCGGCGCGGCCGCGCAGCGTCTTGTAGATCGGGTCGAACGATCCGTCGAAGGCCGTGAAGATCACCACGAACGCGCCCGTTGCGGCCAGTTGCGCGACCACCTCGGCGCAGTCGCGGACCAGTTCGTCGAGATCGACCCGGGGCCGCAGGATGTCGTTGCCGCCGGCGCTCAGGACGACCAGGTCGGGTCGCAATTCCACTGCGGCTGGAACCTGTTCGGCGAGTACCTGTTTCATCTTGCGGCCGCGGATCGCGAGATTCGCGTACTGCAACTGCGGGTTGCCCTGGGCCAGTTCGGCCGCCACCCGGTCGGCCCAGCCGCGTACCCCGTTCGGCCGCGCCTCGTCCGGATCGCCGACGCCTTCGGTCAGCGAATCACCCAACGCCACGAATCGATCGAACATCCTGTCCACGCCACCCCAATCAAACCATGCATGAGCGAATGTCAGTGTAGGTCCAGGGCTGGGATCGCGCTCGGCGGGTTGCCGCGCAGTGCGGTGCAACGAAGCATGCAGAACTGAATGTTATTGCCGTGCTTTGGTTTGCGCAGGGCCGTGCTGAGCACGGCCTTGCCGCGCCGGATCGTGCCGAGCGGTAGCGAGCCGCGCGCGGATCGGCGGAATCGCCCGCATCGGAGGCGAGTCCGCCGATTACCGGCGTATGTCGACCGGGATGAACGCCCGGTGGCTGCACTTAGGTGGCGATATTCGGCTCCGGGTCAGGCCGACGGTTCGGCGGCGAAATCGCCCGGCTGGTACGGTTTCGGCTCGACCAGCACCATCCAGTTGCCGGAATTGTCGCGCATCAAGGCTTCTACGCCGTAGGGGCGGTCGGCCGGCTCCTGGAGGAATTCGACGCCCTTGGCGCGCAATTCCGCGTAGGTCTTGCGGCAGTCGTCGACGTTGAGTCCGACGCCGGGAAGCCCACCCTCGGCCTGGGCGCGCCGCATGGCCTCGATCAGGTCGTCCGACATCGGCGGGCCGGGGATGGCGAGGTGGAGGATCAGTTCGGGTTGGCTCGGATGGGAGACGGTGACCCAGCGATAATCCGGGCCCAGCTGGATGTCGTCCTTGGCGTCGAACCCGAGGACGTCGGTGTAGAAGGCGAGGGACTCGTCGATGTCCTTGACGAAGACCGATACGAGGCTGACGTTGGTGATCATGTCCCCGAATCTATGGGCCGATCGGCGCCGGATGCTTCTTCTGGATTGCGGCGTTCCACGAGTCCGGTCATGAAGACGATGCAGCCCGGAATTCGGGGCGCCCCGAGTTCGGCGTAGCGGCGCTGGAAGGCGCTCGGTGTCTCGCCGGTGATCGCGGTGAACCTGGCGCTGAACGAGCCCAGTGACGAATAGCCGACCGCGTGACAGACCTCGGTAACGGTGAGGTTCGAGGCACGCAGCAGGTCCTGGGCTCGCTCGATCCGTCGCTCGGACAGGTAGGCGGTGGGGGTGCGGCCGTAGACCTTGGCGAAGCTGCGCAGAAAGTGGTACTTGCTGATACCGGCCAGTTCGGCCAGCTCGTCCAGGTCGGTGGCCTCGGCGAAGTGCCGGTCGAGGTGGTCGCGTGCCCGGCGGAGATGGATCAGCAGATCACCGGGCACACGTGGTCGGGTCACGTCTCTCTCCGCTGCGTCGGGTCGGTAGGTCCCGCCACCATAACGGTGGTCGATTCTCCGGTGGACGAGTGCCGACCCGGCCGGCTACCACCGGCTTCCCAGTCCCGGGAACATCCGATGATCGACGTGTGGCGGTGTGGGCTGTCCGGATGAGAGCGAGGCGCCGATGAGTCCCGATGGCACCAAGCGGCTGGGCGATCTGCACGACCTTCCGGGCTGTGCGCCGGCCGGGTTGAAGGTGCTGTTCAAAGCGGCCGAGGGCGTCATTCAGAAGCAGGTTCGGTTGCTCGGTGCGGGTACGCCGTCCATGGCGCCGAATCTGAGTGAGCTGTTGCGGGGGCATGGGGTCCCTGATCCCGAGAGCGAGTCGCCGGGGGTCGACAAGTACAAGGCCTACAAGGCCGAATTGCAGCAGGCGACGAAGGGCATCGAGAGCACGGACCACGGCGTCGCGATGCAGACCGCCGGGATCGGAACGGCCGTGACCTCGGCGTACAGCGCCGTGGATACCTCGGTGGGAGAACTCAATACGAAGATCGACGCCTCCTACAAAGCCGTCCGGACCGACGACCCCGATAAGTCCCCATACCTGCCCACCGACATTGTCGAGGGCCTGTTCAATGGCGTGTGGGACACGTTGAACGCGACCTACGACGAGGTCCACGGTGTCTCGGATCAGGCGGCGACCACGGCACTGAACATCACCGGCGACTACGGCGACCTGCCGCCCTCCAGCCCCACCTCGGGCGGCGGCAGCCCGAGTTACGGGCCGGTGAGCTACGGCACCCCGCTGTCGAACAGTGAACTGCAGGCCATGGTCGCGAACGTGACCGACGCCAAGAAGAGGAAGTTCCTCGACACGGCGCTGCACCAGGTGGGTGACCCGTACATCTACGGTGCCGAGGGCCCGAACGCCTTCGACTGTTCCGGTCTGGTGCAGTATTCCGCACGGCAGGCCGGAATCACCGACATGCCGCGCACGGCGAGCGAGCAATACCACGCGACGATGTCGCACCCGGTGGCCCCGAACGACCTGCAGCCGGGCGACCTGATCTTCCCCGACGCCGAGTTCAACGGCGGCGATCCCGGTCACGTCATGATCTATGTGGGTGACGGCCGAGTCGTCGAAGCGCCGCACACCGGCGACCACGTCAAGGTGATCCAGCTCGCCCAGGTGGGCGGCTTCCATGCCACCCGGTTCTGACCGCGGCACCGAATCCGTACGGGCAGTGGGCACGTCGACGATCGCCGGGCGGCAGGTGGCGCGTCCGCTGAGTCCGGGGGAGCGCTGGTTCTGGATCATCGACGATATCTCGCCCGCGAATTGTGTTGCCCGCCTGCAAATCCGCGGTTCATTGCCGGTGGCGGACCTGGAGCGGGGCGCCGCGTGCCTGCTGTCGGAGTATCCGATCCTGCGGACCCGGATCGTAACCGGCCAAGACGGGCCGGTCTTCGAACCGGTGGCGGAGCCCCGAATCCCGCTGCGGCACTACGTCTGCGAGGACGAGCAAGCGTGGCGCACGGCGGTCGACCGGGAATTGCGCGAGTCACTGGGACCGCTGCCGGCCCGCATCGTCCATATCGCGGCAGGTGATCGGCACGACCTCATACTGACGGTGTCACATGTGCTCGCCGACTTCCGCTCCCTGCTGGCCCTGCTGCGGAAGCTGATCGACTACGCGGCCGGCGCCGAGCCCGGTCCGATGCGACCGCCCGTCCCGGCGGCCGACCAGTTGGTCAGCGGCCGGGCGCGCACTCTGCGCGGCTACCTCGATGCGACTGTGGCCGAACAATTGTCGGCCTGGCGATGCCGGCCGCAGCGCCTCGTCGGCAGTGAGATCCCGCTCGCCGAACGCCGCACCCGGGCCATCTACCGGACGCTGGACGGCCGGATGCTCGAGGACCTCGCGACGGCCTGCCGGTCGGCAGGGGTGACCGTGCACGGCGCGTTGACGGCGGCAGTCGGCCAGGCGGTCGGCAAGCTCGTACGGCCGGGCGGACACGGGTACGCCGGAATCGGTTCGCCGGTGGACTTTCGGCGTGCGCTCGACCCGGCGCCCGAGCAGGACGAGGTCGGTGTCTACGCGCCGGTGCTCTCGACCTTCGCCCCCTTCGGTCCCGGCATGTCACTGTGGACGGCCGCCGCCGCGGTGAACAGGCAGGTGCGGCAGGGTGTGCGCCGGCAACGACATCTCGCGATGTCGGCGGGAACCCGCTTCGGCCTGCCGAAATCACGCGAGTCCGGGCGCCGGGTCGCGGCCGTGGTGGACCGCGGGGCACCGTGGAATGTATCGGTGTCGAACGTCGGCCGGGTGGACTTCCCAGCGCGCGTGGCCGGCTGGGAGCTGTCGGAACTCATTCTGGCGACCGGCAATTCGTGTGTCAGTGCGCTCACCGTCGCCGCCGTCTCGGCGCACGAGCGGATGGCTGTGACCTTCTGTGTGGTCGACGGGATGCTGGCAGACGCGGCGATCGAGCAGTTGGCGGATCAGGTGATGGACACGCTGGCGCGCATGGCCGGCGATCTCGTGGAGTAGCTGCCGCGGTACGGGTTCAACCGCCGATCACCGCGGCGAGCTCCCGGCGCAGTGCGGCCCGGTCCGGCTTCCGGGTGCGCCCCGTGACCGGAATCCGCTCCACCACGACGATTTTGTCCGGCAGTGCCGAATGGTCCATCCGGGCAGGCAGTTCCCGACGCACGCGAGCGACCAGATCCACCGCGCCCGGTTCGGCGACGACCGCGAGCACGATCAGCTCGTCACCCATACCGTCCGGAATCCCGACCAGCACGGCGTCCCGGACACCGTCGAGCGCGGTGATGGCCGGTTCGTACAGTCCGGGATAGATATTGGTCTTGCCCCGGATCATCATGTCCTTCTTGCGGCCGGTCAGGACCAGCAGGTCGCCGTCGAAGCGCGCGAGATCGCCGGTGCCGACCTCCGTGAGCGGCGGCTCGCCGAGATAGCCGCGGCACAGGGCGGGCCCGGACAGCAGCAGCTCACCGTCCGCCGCGATGCGGGCGACCACGCCGTCCGCCGGCGGCCCGAGCGGGTCCCCGTCGCCCCGGAACGCGAGTTTCGCGCTGCCGCTGATCACGGCGACCGGCAGTACCTCGGTCATCCCGTATATCGCGAGACAGTCGGTGTGCGGCAACAGCTTCCGGCATCGCTCCAACAGGCCGACGGTGACCGGGGCGCCGCCGAGCGAGATCTCCCGCACCCCGCGCGGCGCCGCGAGTGTCCCGGCCTCGACCGCGTCCAGGACCGCGGCCAGGTCGGACGGCGTGAAGAAGGCGTGGGTCAGGCCGTCGAGCTCGGCGGCGAAACGCAACGGATCGATGTGGGTGCGCAAGCGCGGATAGCGCGGCATCGACCAGCGTGCGCCCGCGACCAGGGCCGGCAGCCCCATCATGAGCTGTTCGGTGCCCAGGTGTGCGTCCGGGCCGAGGGTGGTGCGCCCGGCCGCGGCCGCCAGCCCGGCCGACAGCGAACCCCGGCTGTGGACCACGGCTTTCGGCTCGGCGGTGGTGCCCGAGGTGAACACGATCAGCGCCTCGTCGTCCGGCGTTCCGATGTCGGCGGCCGGTAGTTCCCCCGCGCTGCCGCAGAAGGCGCGGACGCCCGCCGGGCGTGACAACCGTTGCAGCGGAATCGAATCGGCCGGTGTCCCGGGCAGCCGCGGCCCACTGTGGATGTGCCGCACCGGCAACCGCCCGAACCGCGGCAGTTCGAGTCCGCGGGCTCGGCCCACTGCGCGCAGCGGGCCGCTGAGCAGATACAACAGCGATTCCGTAGCGGCCCACGCGGGTTCGACCAGTTCGAGGCGCCGCGCGAACAGTTCGGGACCCACCCCCGGATCGACGAATACGATCGTGCCGCCCGCCGCGACCACCCCGAGGACGAGAACCACCGCCTCCGGGCACGGCCGGATCGAGAACAGCATCCGATCACCGGACCGGAAACCGTTGGCGCGCAGGTTGTCCCGCACAGTCCGCACGGCCGACATCAGGTCGGCGAAGCTCAGGGGCGCCGCACCCAGCGCACCCAGCGCCAGTGCGTCCGGGCGGGCCTCGGCCTGCTCGCCCAGCAGTGTCAGCAGATCCGGCGTCATCGGATGTCCACCACCTCCGGCCGATACCGGTGATCGGCGTACCACGCCAGGGTGCGCCGCAGACCCCAGGCCCGCACCCGCCGGTTGGACCCGTACACCCGCACGTCCCGGCGCAGGCCGTAGTCGGTGGTGACCAGCCGCACCGCGTTGACCAGTGCCCGGTCCTCGTGCAGCTCCTCGATCGCGGTCCGCGGGAAACCGCCTGCCGCCTCGTACAATTCGGCCGTGATGGCCATATTGCAGCCCGGCGTCATGACGTAGGGGCCCAGATATCGCTCGTCCCGGTTACCGGAACGGACCTTTCCGAACAGCGACGCCACCTCCAGCGCGGCCCGAATGATCATCCGATCCGCCCACGACACCCCTTCGTCGGTGCGTGGCACCAATTGCCCACTCACCAAACGCAATCCGGAGTCGAACGCCGCATGGATCCGGGCTGTCCAATCCGGTGCGGGCAGGCAGTCGGCGTCGGTGCGGGCCAGTCGCGTCGCCCCGTGCGCGACGGCGTACCGCATGCCGGTGTCGGCGGCCGCGCCGGTGCCCTTCTGCGACTCGGTGATCACATCGATGCGCGGCTGCCGGTGCGCGTCCGCGAAGGCTCGCACCACCGCCGCGGTGCCGTCGGTGGAGTTGTTGTCCACCACGACGACTCGGAACCGGCGGTCCTGCTGGGCGGCCAAAGCCGCCAGCGTGGCGGTGATCCCGTGTTCTTCGTTGTAGGCGGGAACGACCACCCACATCGGATTCTCCGGGTAGGTCATCGCAGTCCCTCCAGCAAGGTGTCGAGCCCGCCCAGGTCGTCGATCCACCGGCTGAAGCGCGCGAGGCCCTCGTCGAAGGACACGGTCGGCGCCCAGCCGAGATCGCGCCGGGCCGCGGTCGTGTCGTAGGTGGCCGAGCGAGTCACCAGGGCCACGCCGTACCGGGACAACGGTGGCTCCCATCGGTTTCCGACCGCCGGTATCCGCCAGACGGTGTCGATCGCGGCCACGGCGGCGCGCAGCACGGGAGCGGGCACGGTGCGGGTCGGCGGCGTCAGGCCGAACCGCCCGGACACCTCCGCCAACGTCTCCCACAACGCCACCGGTTCGGCGTCTGCGACGAAATAGGCTCGCCCGCCGACGGATTCGGCGTGCAGCGCCAGCTCGACGGCCCGGGTCAGATGGTCGATGTAGCACAGTGACGCCAGCACGGTCCGCCCGCCGGACAGGTCCGGCAGGCTGCCCTGCCGCAACTTGGCCATGATCCGGATGAGCGGTCCGCGTCGATCACCCGGTCCCCAGATCGCGCGGGGCCGCAGCGCGCAGGTGGTGAACTCGGCGGTGTTCGCGGCGAGCACGAGTTGCTCCGCGCGGGCCTTCGTTTCGCAGTACCGGTTCAGGAACCGGTCGGGGTACGGCACCGATTCGTCGATCGTCAGTTGATCGCCGCCGCTGGGCGCCATGAGCGCGCTCGGACTGCTCACGAACACCAGGCGGCGCGCCCCGGCCGCCGCCGCGGCGGCGAGCAGTCGCTCGGTGCCGGCCACATTGACCTCGTGAAAGGTTGCCGCACTACCGAATTCGGCGAGATGAGCGGCGGCGTGCACCACAGTGTCGACACCGGCCACCGCCCGGTCCACCGCCGCCCGGTCCCGCAGCTCGGCGACGACGACCTCGGCACCGGCGGGCGCGGTGTAGCGAGCCGGATCGCGAACCATCGCCCGCACCGGTACGCCTGCGGCGGTGAGCGCCGAGACGATCGCGCCGCCCGCGAATCCGCTTGCCCCCGTCACCAATACGGTCACAGCTGCCCCCGCAGGGGACGCCACCAGGTGGCACCGTAGATCATCGTCGACACGACCACGCGGCGCCGGCTGTGCCCCAGCGGCTCGGCCACTCGCAGCGCCGCCGGTATCTGCGCGGCATGTGCACCGACACTGAGCACCACGTCGACCCAGAAGATCAGCTGCAGCACCCGCGACCGGTACGGCCGGACCAGCCCGGCCAGCAGGAATGCCCAGCCCGCCAACGGAATCAGGCGCAGCGCGCGCGTCATGGCGCGTGGTACCCGACGGCCGCGGCGGTCGGGCCCGCATCGGCGGCGACGAACAGAACGGCCCGGCCGCGCAGCCCGTTCCGCGCAGCTTCGAGGTAGCCGACCGTCAATGCCGAAGTGTGCGTATCGGTTTCCGGCCGTACCACCTCGGTGATCCGCAGTGCGTCGGCCAGCGCCCGCGGGAACTCCGGATACGGCTGATTACAGACCAGCACCGTCGCGGCGGGATCCAGGCCCGCCTCGGTCACGGCTTCCCGGGCCGCTGCGACGGCGTGCTCCAGAATCGCAGCCGGGGGCGTCGTGAAACGGTCGGCCGTAATCGTTTTCCGCCCCGCGCTCCCGGTCCGGGCGAGATCCAGATACCCGGCCGGCTCCGGTACCCGCTCGCCCGCGCTGAACCGCACGGGACCGAAGCCGCGGACGGAATCGGCTTCCTCCAGCACGACCGCGGCACCGACCGGCGTGATCGGAAACTCCGGCGTGGAAAGGCAACTCGGGTGCGTGTCACCCGAAACGATCAGTACGCGATAAGGATTCGCGTGGCGGGGGACCTCGGTGGCGAACAGCGCCTGGGCGACCCCGATCGCGTTCACGAACCCGCATGCGCCGTTGGTCAGGTCGAACGACAGGCACGGCGTGCCACCGGGCCGATATTCGAGCCCGATTCCCGCGCGCTGCTGGATCAGTGCGGATACGGCCGGCTCGACCATATTCGAATCGCGATAGACACCGACGTTGATCAGCGCGTCGACGCGGTTCGAATCCGGGCCCGTCCCCGCGAGCGCGTCCACCGCCGCGTCCGCTGCCTGGCCGATGCTGCTGGTGCCGCCGGAGCGCGTCGTGGCCGCCGAGATCACCACACCCATCACGCACCTACCCGCGTCGCACCGACGGTCACCGACAGGAATCCGGTGACCACACCGGATGCCGCCGGCACCATCCACACCTTCGACCCCGGCGCGATCGTGCCCGCGCGCAGCGCGTCGTGCAGCACCACGAAATGCGCTGTCGAGGCGGTGTTTCCGTACTTCTCGAGCACCGCCAGGCCCGGCGGCATCGGCGCCCCGAGCTCCCGCTCGGCGATCTTGTCGATCAATTCGACCGCGGGGGCACTGAATTGGTGATGCACCACGTAGTCGTAGTTCTCCGCCGGGAACGAGGAACCGCGCGCGGCCAGGAAGTCCTGGAATTGGTAGACACCCAGCAGGTACCGGCCCTCGGTGTGCAGCGCCCGATTGTCGGTGTACAGCGCCAGGTCGGGTCGCTGATCGCTGGGCATGCCGATGCAGGCCTCGGCGAAGGCCGCGCTGGTGTTGAGTTCGATGTAGTCGACACAGTCGCCGTCCACGCCGGAATCGTCCAGCACCACAGCGGCACCCGCGTCACCGACCGACAGCGAAGCGAACTGCAGGTCGTACTTCTCGCTGATCTCGGCGACCGCGGTGTCGGCGATCGGGGTGATGCACTCCCCGGACACCACCAGACCGCGCCGTACCGCGCCGGAGCGAATCATCCGGTCCAGCACCAGGATTCCGGTCATCATGCCGGCACAGGCATTGGCGACGTCGAAGTGCAGGGCGCGGTGCGCGCCGAGCGCGTTGCGCACGGTCAGCGCGAACGACGGCTCCAGCTGGAACTTGGTGCCGCGGGTGCGGGTGATCGAGCAGGTGATCACGACGTCGAGGTCGGTGGCCGAGTAGGCGGAGGCGGCCAGGGCGCTGCGCGCGGCGGCCAGCGTGATGGAGTACGAATCCTCGGGGCGCCCGTCGGCGTCGGTGCCGCGGACGCGCCGGGTCCGGACACCGGTGATACGTTCCAGATCCGGGGGTGAATCGATGGCCAAGCGGCCCATCAACTCCGCGGTCGTCACCTCGCGATCGGGGAGATAGGCCCCGATCGCCTCGATCCTCGATCTCATCACTCCTCTTTCCAGGACGATCCGGCTCGAGCCACTCTCGCACGGTAGGCAATCCCGGGTGTGGCGAACGCGCCTCGCCGCCGGCGGGACTGGCTTAACGTGGGCACGATGAGTGTCATCGCGGGACCGATTTTTCAGGTCTGCTGGGTCGTCGAGGATGTCGCCGCGGCGGAGGAGTGGTTCGGGGCGCAACTGGGCATCACCGAGTGGCTCCGCATCCCGGACGTCCATTTCGGCCCGGACCATTGCCGGTATCGGGGCGAGCCGGCCGATTTCACGATCAATGTGTCGATGGCCTACGCGGGCGAGCAGCAGCTGGAGCTCATCGAGCCGGTGCGCGGTGAAAGCCTGTACCGCGAATTCCTCGACGCGCACGGTCCCGGTATCCATCACACCGCATTCGTGGCCGACGACTTCGCCGCCACCGTCGCCGCGGCCCGCGCGCAGGGTCACGAGATCGCCCAGGAAGGCAGTTTCCCCGGCGTCGGAATGGAATTCGCCTACTTCGCGGCCGGCCCGCTCGGCACCTGGATCGAAATCATGGGCCTGTCGGATCGGATGCGCGCCATGTTCGACCAGATCGCCGCCCGGTCGAGCGCCTAGGACTCGCACTCCGGGTCGTCGAAGGCGCTTTCGATCAGCTCGTCCGCCTCTTCCTCCAATGCGTAGATGGCGCTTTGTAATTCGCACTTGACGGCCAGGGCGGCGGCCCGAGCATGCAACTCCGCATCGCTGTAACGGCCGAGTCGGAACATCTCCAACAGCTCCAGCAGGTCCGACACGAAAATGTCGTAGCCGTGCTCGTTCAGCCATTCGAGGGTCCGCTCGACCAGCTCATCCTCGTCCATCCGTCCATGCTCTCGCGACGGCCGTTCATTGTTCGCGCATTGCGGATCGAACGAGGTGACGGCGAGCAGTACTGCCGCCGCTACAGCGTGCCGTTCTCGATATCGCGCTTGATCGCCGCCTGGCATTGCTGATGCGAGGCCACACCGTTCTCGACGGTGAACGACTCCAGCAGTGCGTTCGTCACGAAGGTGAGGTGCTCGTTCACCGAGGTGGTGCCGTTGCCGTTGTCGACGAAGGTGACCTTCTGGTGCGTGATCACACCGGGCTCGTCGTAGCTGTCGGTGGTGTAGTAATAGCCGGCCGCGACCACGTTCTGCTGGGCCTCGGTCTGTGCCGGGTAGGTGGCCGAGCCCATGGGAATGTTCTCCAGGGCGGTGAAGTCGGTGGTCGTGGTGACGCCGTCGCTACACACGCTGTGGGTGTAGATGGCCTGCAGGAACGGGTGCCGGCCGATGTCGTTCTGCAGGTTCGAGTAGACCGCGAACACGTGGGCGATCGGCGCGTTGATCGTGATCGGCAGATCGGCTGTCTGCGACAGCGTGGCCGAACCGGAGGCGGACCCCGTGGACGAGCCCGACGACGATCCCGAACCCCCGGATTGCGCGGCTTGATAAGTGGCCCAACCGGATTGCCATCCGGCGGTGTACGAGTTCGGCGTGTTGGTGCAGGTAGGTGCGGTCGGCGCTGCCTGCGCTGCCGGCGAACCCGCCGCCGTGAACGACAGGGCCATCGCGCATCCCACGAGATATCTCACGGGCGGACTGTAACGCGTTCCTGGGTGATTTGCACGATCTCTCCCGAATCGATATCGACCGGGTGCCGCGTTCCGTCGAACCGCCTCTGATCTGCGCCGGAAGTGCCAAGTCATGATCATGAACGGCTCCGTTTAACACGTTGCTGCGCGCGTTTCAGGTCGCGGTCACGACCGTGTTCCCGCCCAGCTGTTTCGCGCGGTACATCGCGGTGTCGGAGGTGCGGATCAGATCCTGCAGCCGCCGGCCGACCGCCGGGCTGCCGGTGACGGCGACGCCGATGCTCGCGGTCACCGGGCCGCTGTCCGCCTCGATGGCCTGGCACAGTCGCGCGGCCTCCACCTCGGCGGCGTCCTGGGTGAGGTAGGCGAGGACGACGAATTCCTCACCGCCGCTGCGGGCGACCACCGCGCCGTGCGGTGCGGTCGCCCGCAGGCTGCTCGCGACCCGGACCAGGGCCAGATCGCCGGCGGCGTGGCCGAAGGTGTCGTTCACATCCTTGAACCGGTCCAGGTCGAGCGTCATCATGCAGATCGGCCCGCGCGCGCCGGGCCCGAACCAGGACGACGCGTAGTAGTCCAGACCGCGGCGATTGAGCAACCCGGTCAGCGGATCGGTCAGCGCGTCCATGCGCAGCACCCAGTGGCAGAACTGCAGCGCCGGAATCAGCATGACGGTCACGGCGGCCGTGGTCAGCACCATCGAGGCGGCCTCGGCGGCGTCGCCGCCGTGATAGCGCAGCAGCAGGCAGGTCAAGGTCAGCACCGACAGCAGCGACCAGCCGGCATGCAGCGCCAACACTCGCGGCCCGTGGAACATCGCGAGATACCCGCCCGGCGCGACCAGTTGCATCAGGCTCAGCACCCCGAACAGCCGATTGGATTCGGCCAGACAACCGCAGGTGATGAGCACATCCGCGCCGCCCATCAGAACCAGCGAACGCCGTTCGCCGGGCCACGGCCCCAGCATCCAGCCCACCGCCCAGACCAGGGCCATCCCGGTGTTGAACAGAGTGACCCCGCGCGCCCAGCCCTCGGGCCCGGAGCTGGAATACAGATTCAGTCCTGTGATCACGGCCAGTGCGGCCCCGACCAGTGCGACGACGGCCTTCATCGTGCGCAGCGCGCCGTGCGCCTCGAAGGTCCGGATCAACCACCGGTAGTCGAGCGGATCGCGCCACCAGGCGCGCACGATTCCCCAACCGACCAGGTTCGTTCCGACCACTACCTTCGACACCGCCGATCAGGTCCGCCATTGTGACTACCCGCAGATTTTAATGTCTCGGATCGAGGACTTCGCGGATTCTCCGGTGAACGCCGCTGTCCGGAACGAATTACGGCCGCTACCGGCGCGAAATCCGATTCGATAGAATCGGTGTTCGATACGCGCACAGGTGGCCGAGGTCCGGCCGCGTCGTTCTCGTTTGCACCGCACGACGAATCCGCAGAGCAGAGATCGCCATGGCCGATCTGTCGCCGTTCTTCGCCGAGGTACAGGCCCACTACGACCTGTCCGACGAATTCTTCGCCCTGTTCCTGGACCCGACCCGCACCTACAGCTGCGCCTACTTCCGAGCACCGCATCTCACGCTGGAACAGGCGCAACGAGCCAAGATCGACCTGTCGCTCCGGAAATGCGATCTGCGGCCGGGGATGACGCTGCTGGATATCGGCTGCGGCTGGGGATCGACCATGCTGCGGGCCGCCGACCTGTACGACGTGCGCGTGATCGGGCTGACCCTGAGCCGAAACCAGTTCGAGTATGTGCGCAACAGGCTGGCCGAGCGGCCGGGGCGCAACGGTGAGGTGCTGCTGTGCGGCTGGGAGGAGTTCGAGCAGCCGGTGGACCGGATCGTGTCGATCGGCGCGTTCGAACATTTCCGCCGCGAGCGCTACGACGCGTTCTTCGAGCGCTGTCGGGATCTGCTGCCGCGCGGCGGCCGAATGCTGTTGCACACCATCATCGGATTTCATCGCCATCAGCTCCGGGAACTGGGTCTGCCGGTCACCCACGATTACCTCGCCTTCGGCAAGTTCATGGCCGAGGAGATCTTCCCGGGTGGCCAACTGCCGCAACCGCAATGGATTCGCGAACATGCCGAGCGCGCGGGTTTCCGGCTGTTGAATGTGCAATCCCTCCAATTGCATTACGCCCGCACCCTGGATCTGTGGGCCGAGGCGTTGCGGGAACACCGGGTCGAGGCGATCGCGCTCACCTCGACCGCCGAATACGACCGTTACCGCCGCTATCTCACCGGCTGCGCCGAGCTGTTCCGCACGGGTTATGTGGACGTGCGCCAGCACGTCCTGCACGCCTGAGCGGTCAGACGACGATCCGGTCCACGGCTGTCCGCACCAGTTCGGCGGCCCGCTCTTCGTCGAAAATGCCGGGGAGCGTGAGCCGTTCGAGGATGAGCCAGTTCAGCGCGAGGTACAGCAGCACGACGGTGTCGGCGTCGCCCGGCATACCCGAGTCGAGGTGCAGACCGATATTGAAGTTCAGGTCGCCGCGCACCCGCTCGGTGAGCAGGGCCTGCAGTTCGGGCCGGCGGGTGGCCTCGAGCCGGAGTTCGAGGACGGCGAGATAGCCGGTGCGGAATTCGGCGACCCGGGCGACGGCCGCGGTCATCAGCTCGGTGAGTGTCTCGCGGGTCCGGGGTCCCTGGAGTGCGGCCATGGCTTCCGGGCCGGGCAGCAGCCGTTCGTAGTACCGGTTTCCGGCTTGCACGAGCAGGTCGTCGCGGTTGGTGAAGTAGTTGGACGCGGTTCCGGTGGGGACCCCCGCTTCGGCGTCCACCGCGCGGAAGGTGAGGCCGCGGGCGCCTTCGCGGGCCAGGACCTCGATCGATGCGTCCAGCAGGGCTTGCCGTCGTTCCGGATTCACGCGTGCCATTGACACCACTCCATCTGTAGTACTAATCTTCAAACCACTTCAGTCATAGTACTACGTACAAGGTGGTAACCATGCGAAAGCTCGTGTACTACGTCGCCGTGTCCCTCGACGGATACATCGCGGGCCCCGGCGGGGAATACGACTTCCTCCCGCCGACCCCCGACGTGACGGCCTGGATCGGCGAGCACTACCCCGAGACCGTGCCCGCGCACGCGCGGGAGTTCGTCGGCATACCGCTCGACACCCCGAACAAGGTGTTCGACACCGTGCTGATGGGCCGCGGCAGCTACGCGCCCGCACTGGACGCCGGAATCCACAGCCCGTATCCGCATCTGGAACAACTCGTCTTCTCTCGAACCCTTGCGCCACAAGACGATTCGCCCGTGCGGATCCTCGACGCCGACCCGGCCGACGTGGTCCGGGAACTCAAGCGGCAACCCGGCCGCGACATCTGGCTGTGCGGCGGTGGCGATCTCGCCGGGCAGCTCCTCGGCGAGATCGACCGGCTGATCATCAAAAGCAACCCGGTGGTTGCCGGCGACGGGGTCCGTGCCTTCACCGGCACCTTCGACCCGACCCGGTTCGCCGTCACCGAGCGCACCGAATTCGGTGACGGCGTACAGGTCACCCACTTCGACCGACGCTGACACCACGCCCGTCGCGTTCGCGAGGATTCGGCCCTCCGGCGGGCACAATGGTCGGATGCGAGTATTAGCCGTGGTGTTGCGTGCTGTCGTCGTGGGACTGCTCGTCGTCGTGGCGGGCCATGCGGTCGCAGTGGCCGCACCCGAACGTATTTCGCACGAACAGCTGCCGTTCCTGCCGGGGATCTCCTCGCTGCCGGGCACCGAGCCGGCCGACGTACAGGCCGTCGCCGCCGAACTCGCCGATGGGAACACCGGTGCGGTGCGCTGGTCGCGGCAGGCGAACACCCGGGTGCCGATGGCCAGCATCACGAAGGTGATGACCGCGCTGGTGGTGCTCGAGTCCAGCGACCTCGACCGGGCGATCACCGTCCCGCAGGAGATCATCGGCTACGACGGGAAATACGGTGCCAGCACCGCGGGTCTGGTGCCGGGGGAGGTACTCACCGCCCGTCAGTTGCTGGCGGCCATGCTGCTGCCGTCCGGCTGCGACGCCGCGTACACCCTCGCCGAGTCCTACGGTCCGGGCCAGGACGCGTTCGTCGCCAAGATGAACGACACCGCGCAACGACTGGGCATGGCCGACAGCCACTTCACCGACCCCAGCGGCCTGCCCAATCCCACCGACGACTCCACGTACTCCACCCCGGCCGACCTGGTCGCCCTCGGGATGCGTGCCATGAGCCAGCCGGTGTTCCGGGACATCGTGCGGCAGCAGAGTTTCCACATGCCCGCCGGCCCGGACAACCGGGATCACGTCTGGCAGACGACGAATCGGCTGCTGCACGACTACCCGGGCACCGTCGGCATCAAGACCGGTTCGACGGACGCCGCCGGCATGTGCCTGCTGTTCGAGGCGACCCGGTTCGGCCAGCCGCTGATCGGCGTCGTCCTGCACAGCTCGGACGACAGTGGCGCCGTCGCCGAGGACGACGCCGAGCACATGCTGAACTGGGGCTTCGGCCCGGTCCTCAGCGCCCTGCCGATCGGTTAGGCCAGCATGTCCAGGTAGTGCCGGTTGTACATGACGGCCAGGACGTTGCCGAACGGATCGACCATCGAGGCGGTGACGAAGCCCGGTCCACGTTCGACCAGCTGCTCGTGGTCGGTGGCGCCCAGCGCGCGCAGCCGCTCCAGCGTGGCGGGCACATCGTCGACGTGCCAGTACACGAGGGCACCGCTCGCGCCGGTGGGGTGCGGCGCGAAGCGGGCGTCGATGATGCCCAGTTCGTGCTGGTGGTCGCCGATCCGGAACTCGGCGTAGGCGGTGGCGCCGTCGATGGCGCGGGTGAAATACGGTGCCGCGCCCAGGAATTCGCTGTACCAGGCGGTCGCGGCGTCGACGTCGGTGGCGAACACGGTGGTGGTGGACAGTCCTCGGAGCATGTCGGTTCCTTTCCTCTGGGGTCTCGTTCGACCCGATACGAACCAGCTTGCGAGGTAAAGTGCTCACCAATTGATCACTTTTCCCGGGGAGTTCGAAGTGCGTGCGGATCGCCTCGTCTCGGCTCTGCTCCTGCTGCAGGCGCACGGCCGGCTCACCGCCGCTGACCTGGCGCAACGGCTGGAAGTGTCGGTCGCGACCGCTCGCCGCGACCTCGAAGCCCTGTCGGCAGCGGGTATTCCGGTGTATCCGCAGGCGGGCCGCGGCGGCGGCTGGGCGTTGGTCGGCGGCGCCCGGACCGACCTCACCGGACTCACCGCGCCCGAAGCGGAGTCGCTGTTCCTACTACTCGGACCGGCCGCCGAAACCGATCGGGCGCGGGCCGCGCTACGCAAACTCGTCCAGGCCTTGCCGCGCACGTTCCGCGACGAGGCGCGGGCGGCGGCCGAGGCGACCATGATCGACTCGGCCGGATGGGGCGAACCGCAACGCGTCCGCCCGGCCACCGTCGAGTTGCTGCAGCGGGCCGTGGTCCGTCGGCGCAAAGTGCGGATCACCTACCGGGGCAAGGACGCTCGGCCCGCGGCGCGGATCGTCGAGCCGTGGGGGCTGATCGACAAGGACGACACCTGGTACCTGCTGGCCGGAACCGACCGCGGCCGCCGCACCTTTCGGGTCGACCGCATCGCCGAGACGGAACTCCTCGACGAACCGGCCACGCGCCCGGACGATTTCGTACTCGAGGCGGCCTGGCGCGAAGTGGTCGCGGACTTGGAGCGCAACCGGTCCCGCACCTGGGCGACGGCGCGTGCCGAGAATCGTCACTTACCGATCCTGCGGCACCACTTCGGAATTCACTGCGAGGTCGTATCGCGGGCCGGCGCCGAGGTCGTGCTGCGCGTGGCCGCTCCCACCGCACTGGATCTGGCCCGCAACCTGGCCGGCTGGGGCGGTCTGGTCGAGGTGCTCGAGCCGGCGGAGGTGCGCGACGAGCTGGCCCGGATCGGTGCCGAACTCACCGCCGCCTACGCCGGAGAATCGCGCCTAACATCTAGTTGACCCTACAACTCGGAGCGTGCGAGTCATCGATTTCGAATCATCCGGACATACTTTGCGTAAAGGGCGATCCCGCTACACTGCGCTCGACAGCGTGCATGATCGTCTCGATTCACAGGTCTGAAGGTGTGGGATGTTCGGTAGTAGTGGTGGCCGGCGGCTGGGTGCGGTGCTGATCGCAGCTCTCGCCCCGCTGGGAGTTCAGGCGGTCGCCCAGGCCGACGACGAGCCGGCCGGCAAGGAAGTCGTCGTGCTCGGCGACTCCTTCACCTCGAACTATTTGCAGTTCAAGGGTGACGACGACACCGAACCGTGCAAGCGCGGCGACGACTCCTGGCCCAACCAGCTCAGCCGGCTGGCCGGGATCGCCGGAACCCAGCAGTTCGACGACCAGTCCTGTGTGGGCGCGTCGATCGACAGCAAGGGCACCTACACGATGACCGTGCAGACCCTGGCCGCCGCCAAGGCCGGCGACTTCGGCCCGAGCACCAAGCTGATCGCGCTGCAGTTCGGGCTCAACGACTACTGGACACCCGACGATGTCAACCCATGGCACGGCGAACTGTTCCCCTGCGTGCTGAACCTGCCCGGTGGTTGCCCCGACGAGGCGGTGCCGACCGCCGGTGAACAGGCGATCACCGGTGCGGCCTTCGCGGCGCGGGCGCAGAAGGTCATCACCTATCTGCGCTACTACGCGCCGAATGCCAAGATCGTGCTCGTCGGCTACCCGATCGTCTGGCCGGCCGGCGGATCCGACACCTGCGTGAACGTGCTTGGGGTCGGCCCGATCGTGAATCCGCATGCGCAAGTGCTGGTTTCGCGCCTGGACGCGATGGACGCCGCGCAGCGCGAGGCGGCGCGGCTGCTCGGGATCGACTTCCTCGACTCGCGGGCCCTGACCGCCGGCCACGACCTGTGCTCGCCGCAGCCGTGGATCGACGGCATCGCCGACCCGGACGCGCTCGGCGCACTGCCGCTGCACCCGTCGCGTGAGGGCGATGCCGTCGTCGCGGCCGCGCTGGCGGACAAGCTCGCGAACTGAGCCGGCGCCGACCCGCCGAACGCAGGCTGCCCCGGCCGGAAAGCCGGGGCAGCGTGCTGTCCGGGACGGCTACTTGGTCAGGGTGAACTGCACGACGTCGAGGACGTCGCGCCGGAACCAGTCGGCACAGCCCGGCAGATAGCGCATGTACCGGTCGTAGTTCTCCTGGCCCTTGAGCTCGACCGCGCGCTCCCGATTGCTCGCGAGAGCAGCCGTCCACATGTCGAGGGTCTTCGCGTAGTGCATGCGCAGCGGCTGCATCCGCTCCACCGTGTATCCGCCGGCCTCCGCGAACTCCTTGACCCCCTTGAAGGCGGTGCTGGACGCGAAGGGCAGGTGGCCGCCCGGGAAGATCTCCTTGGTCATGAAGCGCATGAACGCGACGTCGTCCCGGTCGAACCGAATCTTGTTGTCGCTCAAGTAACCCGGTGTCTGACACACGATGGTGTGCAGCAGCATGCGGCCGTCGGCGGGCATCGCGTCGTAGGTCATGGCGAAGAAATCGTCGTAGCGTTCCCGGCGGAACGCCTCGAACGCGGCGATGCTGACGATCCGGTCGGCCCGGCCGTCGAATTCCTCCCAGCCCTGCAGCCGGACCTCGGCCCGGTCGTCGTAGCCGGACTTCTCGATCAGCTTGTTCACGTGATAGTGCTGGTTCTTGCTGAGGGTCAGGCCGACGTATCGAACGTCGAAGCGCTCGAGCGCCCGCATCGCGGTCGAACCCCAGCCGCAGCCGATTTCGAGCATCGTCATACCTGGCTGCACATCGATCTTGTCCAGCGACAAATCGATCTTGGCAATTTGCGCCTGTTCCAGGGTGTAGTCGTCGCGCTCGAAGTACGCGCAGCTGTAGGTCATCGTGGGGTCGAGGAACAACGCGAAGAAGTCGTTGGACAAGTCGTAATGATGTTGGACGTCCTCGTAGAAAGGCGTCAACTGAGTCACTGGGTACCTCCGTCGTCGGAAACTGCGGGTACACACCGGGACGCCGGCGAACCGGCGGTCGAGCCTCGAGCGTGGAGTATAGGCACAACCTAGCCTTCCGGACGGGCGTGACGTGGCGGTTAGACTCGGTATCCGTGACGGGACTCGATCCGGGCTCTCCCGAATATCCGGCCGCGTGTGCCGGTCTTTCCCGTACGGTCACCGAATTGGACGCCCACTTGATCGACTGCCGCGCCTGCCCGCGCCTGGTCGCCTGGCGCGAAGAGGTCGCGACCGTGAAGCGGCCCGGCTTCCGGGACTGGGAGTATTGGGCCCGGCCGGTGCCCGGATTCGGTCCGGCGGATGCGCCGGTACTGCTGGTGGGTCTCGCCCCGGCGGCCAACGGCGGCAACCGGACCGGGCGCATGTTCACCGGTGATCCTTCCGGTGATCTGCTGTTCGCGACGCTGCACGAACTCGGCGTGGCCTCCCAGCCGACCTCGATCGACCGCGGTGACGGCCTGGAGCTGTGCGGCGTACGGATCACCGCGGCGGTGCATTGCGCGCCACCGGACAACCGGCCCACGACCGCGGAACGCGACCGGTGCCGCACCTGGCTGGCCCGCGAACTGGAGTTGCTGGATCCCGGTCCGGTCGCGGTCGGGGTGCTGGGTGGATTCGCGTGGCAGGCATTGTTGCCGGTGCTGGCCGCGACCGGCTGGCGGCTCCCGGCACCCCGGCCGACCTTCGGTCACGGCATGGAAGTAATTCTCACCCAGCCTCTTTCGGGGCGGCAGCTGCGGGTTTTCGGAAGCTATCATCCCAGTCGGCGCAATATCTCCACCCGAATCGTGACTCCCGCGATGCTGCGCGAAGTCCTGCGCCGGGTACTGGTGGCCGGCGGCGTCGTTTCCGAATGATCCCGGCGGGCCGCGTCACGGTCCGGTCGCGCCGGTATCGCGGTATGGCTGTGGCATAACGGAATCCGCCACCGAGTATTGGCTGAATGGATATTTCCAGCTGTTCCGTGAACCGGCCCGTGGTGGTCGACTGGTAGCAGTGGCCGCCGCGATTCGGTGCGAACCGGTGGCCGCCAGGACGATTCACGAGACAGCGAGGAATTCCCATGGCTTCCATCACATCCCGGCTCCGGACGGCGGTGATCGCGGCCGCGATCGTCACGACCGCGGGCGCGCCGCTACTGGTTACCGGAACTGCCTCGGCGGCACCGGTTTCCGGGCAGGCGTCGACCACGGCCGGGCCGATCGGTATCCGGGTGGCCGATGACGACGACTGGTATCACTGGCACTGCCGGATCGAGCACGAATGGTGGCGTCCCGGTTGCCACGGCGACTGGGACGACCACCACTGGCGCAACTATGTCCCCTGGTGGCTCGGGTCCGCTATGTCGTGACGGACGCGAAGCGTCGGATCGAGCGGGGGCGAAGGAACCGGTGCACCGCGTGGGCGAGCTTGCCGCGGGTGTGCCGCTGATCGGCGGCCAGCAGGCCCGCTGATTCGCCGACGGCGAGCACCGTTGCCGCCGAGGCGGTTGCGGTGCTCAGCAGTTGTTCGGTGAGCTCCGGGAGCGCCCGGCGCTGCACTACCGCGTCCTGATAGTCGCCCAGGACGTTCTGCAGCTTGCGCAGCTCGCGCAGCGCCTTGCGGGGCCGGGTCACCGGAGCGCAGAACTCGAGCAGATACCGGAGTTCCTTGCCGCGCTTGCGGAGCCGATGTATTTCGGTGTCGGCGGCGCTGCCGGTGATCGCCCGCGCCCGGCGGCGCACCTTCTTGCCGATGCGTGGTATTCGCGTGTCGGCCAATGTCTTCAATGTGATGTCCGACGTGCCGGCCCGGTCGCCCGCCGCGACCGCCGCGAGCTCGGTACGCCAGCTCTCGACGAATTCGGTGAAGTGATTTCCGCGCAATTCGCGCATCATGGCGCGGTGGGCGCTGTTTCGTTGCCGGCGCACATGTGTGGTGAATTCCGTCAGGTCGGCCGGAGTCGCGGCCCGCAGCCGCGGCGCGAGCTCGCCGAGCCGCACGAGCAGGACATCGAGATCCCGCACCGGTGTGGTCGCCGCACCGAGCCGACGCAACTCGGCGGCCGCGGGAAGCACCAGTGGTTCGGGCAGCACGTCACCGGCCAGCTTCAGCAGGGCCCGGGCACGCCGCACCGCCACGCGCAGGTCGTGCAGTGCCTCGGTATCGGTGCCGTCGGCGACGCCGGGCATCGTGGTCAGGATGACTTCGGCCTGGTCGCAGAGGGCGGCGGCGACCGCGGCGGAGGCCGGGATCTCGGCCGGCGGCCGGTCGGTAGCGGGTGCGCCACGGCTGGGTACGGCGGGGTCGGCCGGGGCGGCCCGTTCGGTATCGCGCGGCACCTCGTACCTTTCGGCGAACCGGGACGGAAAGTTATGTGTCAGCAGTATATGGCTACTCGCGAGTATCGGCCTGTTTCACCGTTCGCGCCATTTTCGATACACCTGACGAGGGACATTCGCGAGTGTCTCGAGGCTGCTCTGACCGGCCGATTTACGCCAATCTGGGGAATACCCGCTGGTAGTAATCTTCGGAGGGGTGGCAAGGTACGCCACCGTAGGTATGGTGTTGCCCATCACTGAAGGAATTGTCCGATGCCCTGAGAGGGATTGAGCCAAACATGTTCACTCGGATCGCCATCGTCAATCGTGGTGAGGCAGCCCGTCGCCTGATCCATGCGGTGCGGGAGATCAATGCCGCGCGCGTAGGGTCGGCGCCGATCCGCACCATCGCTCTGCACACCACCGGCGAACGTCAGGCCACCTTCGTCCGTGAGGCGGACGAGGCCTACGACATCGGCCCGGCCGCCGAGCGGCCCTACCTGAACCTCGGCGTCCTGGAGCAGGCCCTGCGCGCCACCGGCGCCGAGGCCGCCTGGGTCGGCTGGGGCTTCGTCGCCGAGGACCCGGCCTTCGCCGAACTGTGCGACAAGATCGGTGTCACCTTCATCGGCCCGGCCGCCGAGGCGATGCGCCGGCTCGGTGACAAGATCGGCGCCAAGCTGCTCGCCGAAGAGGTCGGCGTCCCGGTCGCGCCCTGGAGCCGCGGCCCGGTGGAGACGCTGGAAGCGGCCATCGCCGCCGCCGACACCATCGGCTACCCGTTGATGCTGAAGGCGACCGCTGGTGGTGGCGGTCGCGGCATCCGGCTGGTCGCCTCGGCCGCGGACCTGACCGACGCCTACGAGCGGACCAGTCAGGAAGCGTTGCGCGCCTTCGGTTCCGGCATCGTCTTCCTGGAGAAGGTGGTCACCGGCGCCCGCCACGTCGAGGTGCAGGTGATCGCCGACGGCCAGGGCACCGCGTGGGCCCTGGGTGTGCGCGACTGCTCGATCCAGCGCCGCAACCAGAAGATCATCGAGGAATCGGCCTCGCCGGTTCTGGAACCCGACCAGGTTCGCGAGCTCAAGGAATCCGCCGAGCGGCTCGCCAACGCGGTCGGCTACCGCGGCGCCTGCACGGTCGAGTTCCTCTACCACCCGGGCGAAAAGTACTTCGCCTTCCTCGAGGTCAATACCCGCCTGCAGGTCGAGCACCCGATCACCGAGGCCGTCACCGGTACCGACCTGGTGAAGCTGCAGATCAGCGTCGCCTCCGGCGAGAAGCTGACCGGCGAGCGCCCGGTCGAGCGCGGGCACGCCGTCGAGGCCCGGCTCAACGCCGAGGACCCCGACCGCGACTTCGCGCCGGCACCGGGCCGCATCGCGCTACTGCGTTTCCCGGCCGGCCCGGGCATCCGGGTCGACACCGGTGTCACCGAGGGCGACGTCATCCCGCCCGACTTCGACTCGATGATCGCCAAGATCATCGCCGTGGGCGCGAACCGCGACGAGGCGCTGGCCCGCCTGCGCCGCGCGGTCGCCGAGACCACCGTGCTGGTCGAAGGCGGCGCCACCAACAAGAGTTTCGTGCTCACCCTGCTCGACGAGCCGGCCGTGATCGACGGCAGCGCCGACACCCAGTGGGTCGACCGCATGCGCGACAACGGCGGCCTGACCGGGGTCCGGCACGCCGCGATCGCCCTCGCCACCGCCGCCATCGACAGTTACGCCGAATCCGAGACCGCCGAACGCAACCGGCTCTGGGAATCCGGTCGCGGCGGCCGCCCGCACGTCCGCCACGAGGTGGGCCGCGGCATCGACCTGAAGCTCGGCGACCGTGGCTACCGGGTCGTGGTCGCGCGCACCGGCGCGGCCGGCTACCGGGTCCGCATCCACGACCAGGACGACGTGCTGGAGTTCACCGCCGAGGTCGCCCGCATCGACGCGTTCCACAGCCGGATCACGGTCGGCGACAACACCTTCCGCGTGGTCAGCGCGACCCACGGCCCGGTCCACCTGGTCGAGGTCGGCGGGGTCGCGCACCGGGTCAGCCGGGACGAGGGCGGTGTGATCCGCGCGCTCGCCCCCGGTCTGGTGGTGGCCACCCCGCTCGCCGAAGGCGACGAGGTCGAGGCCGGCGCGCCCGTGCTGGTCCTGGAGTCCATGAAGATGGAGACCGTGCTGCGGGCGCCGTTCCCGGCCCGGCTGCGCGAGCTCTCGGTCGCGGTCGGCAGCCAGGTCGACGCCGGCGCCGCCCTGGCCCGGCTGGAACCGCTGGGCGAGGCCGAGGCCGCCGGCGACGAGGCCGCCCCGAGCGAACTCGTCCTGCCGGCCGGCGCGGCCTCCGACCGCGCGCCGGGCATCGAGGCGCTGCGGGCGCAGCTGCTGGGCTACGACTCCTTCGACGGCACCGCCGACACCGTGCTGGCCCGCTACCTCGGCGGCCGCGAGAAGGCCCTGGCGTTCACCCCCGGCGCCCGCGCCGCGGAACTGGAGCTGGGCGAGCTCATCGCCGACGTGCTCGAACTGGCGGTCCCGGCCGCGCAGGGCCGCAGCGACGAGCCCGGAATCCGCAGTCTGCGTGAGCAGTTCCACATCTACCTGCAGGCGCTCGACCCCGAGCGGGACGGCCTGACCGACGGTTTCCGGCGCACACTGGGCCGCGTGCTGGCCTACTACGGGGTCGAATCCACCGAGCGCACACCGGCTCTGGAGGAAGCGGTCTTCCGGATCTTCCTGTCGCTGGGCCGGCACAAGCGTGCGGTGGACCTGGGTTCGGTGCTGCTGCGGCTGTGGCAGACCGAGGCCGGGCCGGAACTGCCCGCCGACGTCACCCGCGACATGCTGGACCGGCTGATCCTGGTGTCGGAGAACAGCTCTCCGGCGCTGGCCGACCTGGCCCGCAGCGTGCTCTACCGCTGGTTCGTGCGCCCGGAGACCTCCGCCGCCCGCGAGGTGGTGCACGAGCTGGTCGCCGAGCAGCTGCGCTCGCTCGACGACGAGACCTCGGAATCGGTTCGCTCCGAACGTATCCGGCGCCTGGCCGACATCCCGGAGGCGGTCGAGGACTTCCTCGCCGACCGCATCGCCGGCGCCGGGCCGCGCGAGCCGATGCTCGAGGTCGCGGCCCGCTGGCACTACGGCCGGCAGCGGCTCGGCTCGATGCGGGCCACCGACGCGGCGGGCCGGCCCGTGGTGGTCTGCGACTACCAGCTGGAACTCCGTCCGGGCCACCCGGTTCCGACCACCGCGGTGATCACCGTCGGCAAGGCCGAGGAGGTCACCGCCGGTTCGCCACTGGTCGAGACGCTGATCGCCGAACTGTCCGCCGCCCCGGCCACCCAGGTGAAGGTCGTCGACCTGTACCTGTCCTGGCCGGACGCCCCCGGCGCGGCCCAGGAGCGGGCCGACCGGCTCGCGCGGCTGCTGACCGAGGCGGGCCTGCAGCGCCACGCACGCCGGATCGTGGTCGGAATGACCACCGGCGCAGGCGATCTCGACTACTACACCTTCCGCCACGACGGTAGCGGCGGACTCACCGAAGACCGCCTGATCCGCTCGGTGCACCCGCTGGCCGGTCGCCACCTGTCGCTGTGGCGGCTGTCGGCCTTCCACATCACCCGCATCGAGACCCCGGAATCGTTGCTGCTGTACCACTGCGTGGCCAAGGCCGACAGCGGTGACCAGCGCCTGGTGGCCCTGGCCCAGGTGTCGCGCTTCGACATCACCCACGACGCCGAAGGCCGGATCATCGAGGTCGCGGGCGTCGACACCGTGCTGAACGCCTGCCTGGAGGCGATCGGCCGGGCCCGCTACGAACTCGACCCCACCGGGCGCACGCTCGACAGCAATCACGTCTGGCTCGACATCCGTCCCACCACCCAGGTGAAGGCGGAGCAGATCGCCGAATGGCAGCGCACCACCGCGCCGCGTGTCGCGCACGCCGGCGTGGAGGAGATCCTGCTGCAGGGGCGCGTCCTCGGCGACGACCGCCGCGAGCACAACCTGGTGGCCCGGCTGTCCTACGAGCCCGGCGGCGGTGTCGCGGTGAGCGTGGAGAAGCCGGCCGCCGAGCCGCTCGCCCCGCTCGACGACTACGGCCGCGCGGTGCTGCGTGCCCGGCGCCGGAACACCGTGCACCCCTTCGAGATCGTGCGCCTGCTGACCGGACCCAACGGCAGCTTCACCGAATTCGACCTGCCCGCGGCCGAACTCAGTGCCACCGGCCCGATTCCGGCGCTGGTCCCCGTGCAGCGCACGTGGGGCCGCAACACCTCGGCGATGGTGGTCGGCATCGTGGCCACCCCGACCGAACTGCACCCGGAGGGGATCCGGCGCGTACTGCTGGCCGGTGACCCGACCAAGTCGCTGGGCGCGCTGTCCGAGCAGGAGTGCGCCCGGGTCACCGCGGCCATCGATCTCGCTGCGCGCGAAGGACTTCCGGTCGAATGGTTCGCCCTGTCCTCCGGCGCGCGGATCGCGATGGACTCCGGTACCGAGAACATGGACTGGGTCGCGCGGGCGCTGAAGCGGATCGTCGAATTCACCCAGGACGGCGGCGAGATCGACATCGTCGTCACGGGCATCAACGTCGGCGCCCAGCCGTACTGGAACGCCGAGGCCACCATGCTCATGCACACCAAGGGCATCCTGGTGATGACCCCGGCCAGCGCGATGGTGCTGACCGGTAAGCAGGCGCTGGACTTCTCCGGTGGTGTGTCGGCCGAGGACAACTTCGGTATCGGTGGTTACGCCCGGGTCATGGGCCCCAACGGCCAGGCCCAGTACTGGGCGCCGAACCTGGCCGGTGCCCGCGACATCCTGTTGAAGCACTACGACTTCACGTATGTGGCGGCGGGGGAGCAGGGTCCGCGGCGCGCGGTCAGCTCCGACCCGGTCGACCGCGACGTCACCGTGTACCCGCACGTCCACCCGGACAGCGACTTCACCACGGTCGGCGACATCTTCTCGGCGACCGCGAACCCGGATCGCAAGAAGGCCTTCGACATTCGCACGGTGATGCGGGCGGTGGCCGACCTCGACCAGCCGATGCTGGAGCGCTGGGCCGATATGGCCGACGCCGGCACCGCGGTCACGGTGGACGCGCGGATCGGTGGCGCGCCGGTCAGTCTGATCGGTATCGAGTCCCGCCCGGTGCCCCGGCACGGCTTCCCGCCGGCCGACGGTCCCGACATCTACACGGCCGGAACGCTTTTCCCGCGGTCGGCGAAGAAGGTGGCCCGCGCGCTCAACGCGGCCAGCGGTAACCGTCCGGCCGTGGTGCTCGCGAACCTCTCCGGTTTCGACGGTTCCCCCGACTCCATGCGCACCCTGCAGCTGGAGTACGGCGCCGAGATCGGCCGGGCCATCGTCAATTTCGACGGCCCGATCGTGTTCTGCGTGATCTCGCGGTACCACGGTGGTGCGTTCGTGGTGTTCTCGAAGGCGCTCAACGAGAACATGACGGTGCTGGCGGTGGAGGGCTCGTTCGCCTCGGTCATCGGTGGCGCGCCCGCCGCTGCGGTCGTGTTCACCCGGGAGGTCGACGTGCGGGTGGCGGCCGACGCCCGGGTGCGCGACCTGGAACAGCGGCTCGCGCAGGCCGACGACTCCGAGCGGCTCAAGCTGCGCGGTGAGCTCGCCGACGTGCGGCAGGCCGTGCGGGCCGAGCAGGTCTCCGCGCTCGCGTCCGAGTTCGACGGCATCCACAGCATCGAGCGGGCGGTCGAGGTCGGTTCCGTGGACGCGGTCATCGCGGCCACCGAGCTGCGCCCGGCCATCGCGAAGGCGCTGGGCGGCCGTCAGGGCTGATCAACAGCGACAGTTGTTACCGCCGGTTCCAGCGGGACCGGCGGTAACACTGTGTTCGAGGGCCGTTACGGTTCGAGGGATCGTGTAGACCCTCGACCATCGGAGTGCCCATGACCGTGGACCGCCTGCTGCCCACCGACGAGGCACGCGAACTGATCGCGCTCACCCGCGATATCGCGGACAAAGTCCTCGAACCGATCGCGGCCGACTACGAGAGGCAGGAACGCTATCCCGAGCAGGCGTTCCGGGCGCTCGGTGCCGCCGGGCTGCTCAGCCTGCCGTATCCGGAGGAGTTCGGCGGCGGTGGCCAGCCCTACGAGGTCTACCTGCAGGTGCTGGAGGAGATCGCGGCCCGGTGGGCGGCCGTGGCCGTCGCGGTCAGCGTGCACAGTCTGTCCGCGCACCCGCTGTTCGTCTACGGCACCGACGAGCAGCGGCGGCGCTGGCTGCCGGAGATGATGTCGGGCAACCTGATCGGCGCCTACAGCCTGTCCGAGGCGCACGCCGGATCGGATGCCGCGGCACTGCGCTGCCGGGCCACCGAGGTCGACGGCGGCTACCGGATCACCGGGACCAAGGCGTGGATCACCAGCGGTGGCCGGGCCGACTACTACACGCTGTTCGCGCGTACCGGCGAGGGCTCCCGCGGCATCTCCTGCTTCCTGGTCCCCGCCGACACCGCCGGACTGTCGTTCGGCAAGCCAGAGGAGAAGATGGGCCTGCGTGCGGTGCCGACCACCACCGCGGCCTACGACGACGCGTTCGTCCCCGCCGACCGGTTGATCGGCACTCCGGGCCAGGGCCTGTCGATCGCGTTCAGCGCCTTGGATTCCGGGCGCCTGGGGATCGCCGCCGTCGCCACCGGGCTCGCGCAGCGGGCGCTGGACGACGCGGTGGCCTACGCCAAGGAGCGGGAAGCGTTCGGGCGGGCCATCATCGACCATCAGGGCCTGGGATTCGTGCTCGCCGATATGGCCGCGGCCGTCGACGCGGCCCGCGCCACCTACCTCGACGCCGCTCGCCGGCGCGACGCCGGGCTGCCGTATTCCCGGCAGGCGAGCGTGGCGAAGCTGGTCGCCACCGATGCCGCCATGAAGGTCACCACCGACGCGGTCCAGGTGTTCGGCGGTGCCGGCTACACCCAGGACTTCCCGGTGGAGCGGTACATGCGGGAAGCCAAGATCACGCAGATCTTCGAGGGCACCAACCAGATCCAGCGGCTGGTCATCGCTCGCGATCTCGCAGGCAAGTGAACTCTCGGCAAACACAGCTCGGGGCCCGTCGGATGACGGGCCCCGAGTCGTGTCCGGGTCAGACGCGGGCGCGTATCGCCTGATAGATCAGCAGGACGATCACGGCCCCGAAGATCGAGCCCAGCCAGGTGTGGCTGACCGGTGTGTGCACGCTGAACTTGTGCGGGGCGAACACCAGGCTGCCGATGGTGCCGCCGACGAAGCTGCCGATGATGCCGATGACGGCCGTGGCGATCCAGCCCATGGACTGCTTGCCGGGCACGATCAACCGGGCGATCGCACCCGCTATCAGGCCGACGATGATCATCCAGAGCACACTCATGAGATTCTCCTGACCGCTACAGGTGGTTGGCCGCCGAGCGCAGCTGGAACCCGGAGATGAATTCCATGACACCCAGCACGATCATTGTGATCCCGACCGCCAGGGTCAGGGTCGCGATCGAGCTGATCGGCCAGGCCATCAGCATGAATCCGCCGATCAGCACCAGGATTCCGAAGAAGATCGCCCACCCGCGTCCGGGTGTGCCGGAGGGGGCGTCGGCGGCCGCGATCAGCGCCGAGATCCCACGGAACAGCCAGCTGATGCCGATCCAGATGGCCAGCAGGAAGATGGCGTTGCCGACGTGGCGGAAGGCGAAGAACGCCAGGATGAGCGACAGTGCACCCGAGATCAGGGCCATGACCCGGAAACCGGTACCGACGTGGGGTCCGAATGCGCTCACGAGCTGCAACACACCGGACACGATCAGGTAGATCCCGAACAGGACGCCCGCGACGAGCAACGACGGCCCGGGCCAGGCCAGGATGATGATGCCGAGAACGACCGACAGCAGCCCGAGCGTGAGCTCCGACTGCCAGGCGCCTCGCGCCAGCGCGTGCAGTGGGCTTTCCGGTACGTAGGTTGCATTACTCATTCCCGGAGAATAGTTCCGTTCGGGCGATTTCCGAGCCCGAGAATCAGCTGGCAGCCAACGTGTCGCGAACTTGTAGCTACATCGTAATTAGACGCCCGCGGTCGTTCTCCCCCGGTGGGGAGCTGACATAGCTGGTCCCGCAGCGGGGGTTGGCCGAGGCGTGGGCAACTGCCGACTGGCGCGTAGTCGGGTGGTCGAGACAGTCAGCGGCGCAAAGCTCAGACGTCCGCGGTAGTTCTCCCCCGGTGTGTGCGGGCGAAGTGGCCGGGGGGTTGGCCTTTCCAGGAGCGGAAGGCGGTGGCGAAGGCGGAGACGCTGGAGTAGCCGAGGCGGTCGGCGACTTGTTCGACGGTGAGTCCGGCGGTGAGGAGTTCTTCGGCGAGGAGTCCGATGGTTTCGGTGGAGAGTTCGCGGAAGGTGGTTCCTTCGTCGGCGAGGCGGCGGCGGAGGGTGCGGACGGAGAGGTCGAGGTCGGCGGCGATGTGGGTTTGGTCGGTGACGCCGCCGTGGCGGATGAGGAGTTGGCGGACTCGGCCGCTGATCCCGACTCGGTTGCTGCGCCGCTGGATCAGGTCGGTGCACTCCTGCTCGTAGTAGCGCGCGGTCCACAGGTTGCCTTGCGGCAGCCGGACGTCCAGTTCGCGCGCATCCCACACCAGGATCGCGCGCGGAGCGCCGAACATGATCTTCTCCGCGCCGAACAGCGCGCCGAACATCTCGTAGATCGGATGGGCCGCCATCGGCATCTCCGCCCGCAGCGTGCGCACCTGGATCGGGATCAGGTCCTGCTGCAGGGTCGCGATGGCGGCCAGGTCGCGTTCCAGGGTGAACCGGCGCAGATGCGGGGGGATGTCGTGGTCGTCGCAGACCATCCACAGCTCGCTGCCGTGGTCCTGCAGCGTGTAGCGGGAGGCGGTGAACAGCAGGTCGGCGTGCCGTAACGCGATCTCGGCGGCGTGCCGCAGGGTGGGGCAGCTGAGCATGGCGAAGCCGAGCAGCCCGAGGCTGGGCGGGTGGCACAGCAGGCCGGCCATCAGACCCAGGCCGGGTTCGTCGTCGAGGGCGGCGACCACGTTGGAGGTGAGCGCCAGCTCCTGTTGCCGGGTGATGTCGGCGTTGGGGTCCTGCAGCACGTGCTCCGGGATACCCGTGTGCCGAAGAATTGCCGATAGGGGTATTCCCCGGCTCAGTGCGAATTCCACGAGCAGTGCCGCTCCCGCGACCGATCGCAAATGCACTGGTTCGTTCACCAATGCATAGTCGCACCATCGAGCGCCGGCCGGAAGTACCAGGGTTGCCGAGTGATCAGACAGTTGTGGTCCGGTACCGGCCCGGGGGTGCGGGCCGGTACCGGTCTTCCGGTCAGACCTTTGCCGTCGATCTCCCCCTGTGTGTGCGGGCGAAGTGGCCGGGGGGTTGGCCTTTCCAGGAGCGGAAGGCGGTGGCGAAGGCGGAGACGCTGGAGTAGCCGAGGCGGTCGGCGACTTGTTCGACGGTGAGTCCGGCGGTGAGGAGTTCTTCGGCGAGGAGTCCGATGGTTTCGGTGGAGAGTTCGCGGAAGGTGGTTCCTTCGTCGGCGAGGCGGCGGCGGAGGGTGCGGACGGAGAGGTCGAGGTCGGCGGCGATGTGGGTTTGGTCGGTGACGCCGCCGTGGCGGATGAGGAGTTGGCGGACTCGGCCGCTGATCCCGACTCGCCCCCGGCGACGCTGCACGATCTCCGCGCACTGCTGCTCGTAGAACCGGGCGGTCGTCGGATTCGATTGGGGGAGCGGCATATCCATCATGGCGGCCGGTGCGGCCAGAATGGTCGGGCGCGCACCGAAATCGATCCGGTCGACCCCGAACAGGGCGCCGAACATCTCGTAGATCGGGTGCGCCGGCAACACCACCTGCACCCGCGACAGCGGCAGCCGAGTCGGCAGCAGATCCTGCTGGATGGTGGCCAGGGCGGCCAGGTCGCGCTCCATCGCGAACCGGCGCACCTCGGGCGGGACGCCGCGATCGTCGCGCACGATCCACAGTTCGTCGCCGTGTTCCTCGAGCCAGTGCCGGCCCACCACGAACAGCAGATCGCTGTAGCGCAGCGAGATCTCGAGCGCCCGGCGCAGCGTGGAACTACTGGCGATGGCGAATCCGAGCACGCCCAGGCTGGGCGGGTGGCACAGCAGCCCGGCCATCAATCCGAGGCCGGGTTCGTCACCGGTGGCCGACACGATATTGCGCATCACGGCCAGTTCTTGTCGTAGCGAGATCTCGGCGCTGTGGTCCGTTAGCTGGTCCGCGTGAATATCCGTATTGCGCAAAATGTCCGGCAATTTCAGGCCGCGAGTCTGGGCGAATTCGGCGAGTAGCGTTGCGCTGGCAATCGAACGGATCTGGGCATGTTGCTGCGATCCCCGCATGTGGTCCACACCGAAAATCGTCGCAGACCACGGGCGTTCGTGTCGGTGGAATCAACGCCGTCACCATGGTCTACCCGGTAGTAGTGTGGCGCGCGGCCGATATCCGCAGTTTTCTGGCCCATCGGCCGCTGGTGGTTGCCGAAAGGTCGCTCTACCGTATTTCTCATGTGGCGCAGCTACTTTGCCGACAAGCCCCGGATACACGCCCGCATCTCCGCCGGATCCGCGGCAGGTCGAAGCGTCACCGAGATCCAGCAGCGCCTGCTGGCCGAGGCGGCGGCCCGCTCCGGTGGCCGGTTCTCGCAGCCCACATCGGATCCGGATTCCCTGCCCGGGCCGACGGTCCACACCGCGCCCTTACGCCCGCCGGATGTCGCGACCGCCCATCTGCTGATGCAGGAGCACGTCGAATGCTCGGTGGCCGCGTGCCCGCGCAAGGCGTCGGCCTATCGGGTGCTGATCGAGACCGGCCGGATCGTCCCGCGGTGAGACCGGCCGCTCACAGGTCCACGGTCAGCAAGCGGTAGCCGAGATCGAGTTCGGTGCGCAGCAACAGATCCCGATGCCGCTCGGCCCACGCACCGCTGGCCAGATCGGCTCGCAGGCGCGAAAGCCCTTCGCTCAGTTCCGCTTCCGGCGTCAGGGCCAGCATCGACATACCCGCCCGGTTCACCGGGCTGAGATAGGCCTGCGGCCGGCGCCAGAACGCGCCGCCGAAACCGTCGGCGCAGTCGTGCGGTACCGGCACCGGGGTGACGGTGACTTCGCCCAGGAGCGCGATCAATTCGTCCATTGGAACCGCGAGCAGCCCGTCGGTCTCGGCGGCGGCGGGCAGATACTCGCGCAGCAGCCAGAATTCGGCGAAGACCGCCGGGTCCCAGGTGAGGATCACCAGCCGGCGCCGCGCCACCCGGCGCATCTCGGCGAGCCCGCCGGCCAGGTCGTGCCAATGGTGCACGGTCAGGACGGCCAGGGCCGCGTCTACCGAAACCGATTGCAGTGGAAGGCGTTCGGCCACCCCCTGGATCGCCGGGGCGGACCCGGGCGGCCGCTGCCCCAGCATGACCAGGCTGGGATCGATCGCCACGACGGTGCGCTGCGGCTCGTAGGAGCCGGTCCCCGCACCGATATCGGCCACCGAGGACATCCCGCGCAACGCGTGCTCGATCCGTGCGCCGATGCGGGGATCGGATCTGCGGGTGCGGGCATAGGTACGACCGGTCGAGTCGTAGCGGGTCACGCCTCTCATGGTGCCACGCCGGATGTTCGCATAGGGCGGACTATTCGGACGCGCTCGCGGCCGGTGCCCGCACTATCCTGCTACTCGGTAAGCGTCCCGTGTCTCCCGTCCGAGTCGGAGGAAGCAGCAATGGATCTGAGCTTGCACTACTGGAACTTCTCCACCCCCGCGGACCCGCGGCGTACGGCAACGACGCTCGCCGAGACCGCGCGCTACGCCGAACAGGCGGGGTTCGTCGAATTCACCGTCATGGACCACTACTTCCAGATGGAGTTGCGCGGCACCGCCGACGAGCCGATGCTCGAGGCCTACACCACGCTGGGCTTCGTGGCCGCCGCGACCGAGCGGATGCGGCTGGGCGTGTTGGTCACCGGGGTGATGTACCGGTACCCGGGCCTGCTGGCCAAGATCGTCACCACGCTCGACGTTCTCTCCCAGGGCCGGGCCCAGCTGGGGATCGGTGCCTCCTGGTACGAGCGGGAGCAGCGGGCACTCGGCGTGCCGGTGGTTCCGGTCGCGGAACGGTTCGAGCGCCTGGAGGAGACGCTGCAGATCTGTCTGCAGATGTGGGGCGACGACAACGGCCCCTACCGCGGCACGCACTACCAGCTCGACGAGACCCTGTGCGTCCCGGCGCCGTTGACCCGCCCGCACCCGCCGATCCTGATCGGTGGTGGCGGTGAGCGCAAGACGCTGCTGCTGGTCGCCCGCTACGCCCAGGCCTGCAACGTCTTCACCAGCAGTGTCGAGGATGTGGCGCGCAAGCTCGACGTTCTGCGGGCGCACTGCGAGGCCGAGGGCCGCGACTACGACGCGATCCGCAAGACGGCGACCTACATGGGCCCGGTCCTGGCCGACCCGGACGCCTTCCTGGCGGACGCGGAACGCTATGCGGCACTGGGTATCACGCAATTCGACGTGATGCCCGACGGGGATCCGCTCGCCTACACCGAGGGTGTGGCGAAACTGGTGCCCAAGCTGGCCGCTATGTGAGTCGGCGCTACCGATCCGGCGTCCGGTGTGGTGCCGGGTCGGGTCGGATCGGTAGCGGCCGCACCTGCTCGCGTCGCACGAGCCCGCTGGGCACACCCGTGCGGCCGCGGGCGGCCCGCCGCTAACGCAGTGCGAAGGTCAACCGGGCAGGTGCCAGGTAGTCCGCTCGGTCGGCGAGCCACGCCAGTTGGGGTCGACCAGCGGGCGGAATCCGGTTCAATTCGGCGAGTAGCGGTTCGTGGTACGCGCGGGCGTCGGTGGTGATCAGCGGCAGCCAGTTGTCGTGATGGCAGGGTGCGAACACCTTGGGGCGCAAGGCTTCTATATAGGTGCGTGGATCGCGCAGTCCGTTGCGGTACTGGTTGTAGCCCTGGATCGCGCCCAGGTGCAGGTCGGTGCGGGGAAGGGCGCGCAGCGTGTCGAGCACCTGCGGGGCGTTGTCCAGCAGCGGACCCGACGAGTCGTGCCAGGTCAGCGTGAAGTTGCCGACCCGGAACTGGTACAGCAGCGTGCCGCCGCAGGGGTCGGTCAGGTGGGTGCACAGGTTCAGCACGTCGGGCAGTCGCGGCGGGTGCCGCAGTATCGAGCCGAGATTCGGTGGCTGCCAGCGCATTCCGGGAGAGCCCTGCGGTCCGTCGTCCCGCGGCGAGAGGGCCGAGTGCAGGTGCTGCACGGCGGTGACGCTGATCGGACCCAGTTCGTGGTTCGCCATCGTGCCGGGCGGATCGCCGGCGGCACCCAGCTCCACACAATGGAACGTGGCGGCGGGAGCGTCGGCTCGGGCGGCGGCGCAGTGCTGGGTCGTGCCGAACACCGTGGCACCCGAGGCCGCCGCGATCGGCCCGGCGTCCGCGGCGTGGTCGAAGTGCCCGTGGCCCAGGAAGATCGCGGCCGGCCGCAACGCCGCCACCTCGGCGGGCGTGGTCGGCACGTAGCCGCCGGTCGCACCGCGCGGCACCCACGCGTCGAGCAACACGACCGTACCGCCCAGTGCCACAGCGAAACTCGCGCAGCCGAACCAGCTCACCACCACCCGGTCGGCGCGGACCGCACCACTGTCCGGGTCCACCACGTCGGCGCCGAAGAAGCGCCGCCGGGCCGCCACCGTGGCCGCGTGCTCGGGTACCGGCAGTACCGGTGATCGGCCCCGGAGTGCGTCCAATCCCGCCGCGAACGCGGATCTGTCGAGTCCCGGCATACCGGCTCCTTCCGTCGAACCAACCGTGCGCGCCGGCCGACGGTATCGCGGTGCGCCCGCTCGATGTCGCCGAGGCCTGCCACGGTGAACTGTTGCCGGATCGCGGTCCCCGCGCTCAGAACTCGGGTCCGGCGGATCCGCTCGGGCCGCCCCACAGGCCGTCGGGGGCCGGCGCGGACGGCACCCACGAACCACAGTTGGTGGTCTGGAACGCGCCGTCGGTGGGCTTGATCAGCACCCGCACCGGCGTGACCCGGGTGTAGTTGCTGGCGATGATGTAGGCGTTGGGGTCACTGGGATCACCCGGCAGCGACCCGGCCTGCAGCCGCCGCCAGTCACAACCGTGCGTGGGGTCCGGTGAACCGGTCGCCTGGTAGATGCCGGGGGCGATGTCGACGCCCACGATGTAGCGACCGTCGCCGGGGATGTAGCCGGCCGGATCGGCGGCCGCGGTGCCGGTCGCCGCGAGCATCGCGGCGACGGTGGTTGCCAGCGAGACCAGAAGTGTCCGTATGCGCACCTGCATCTGCTCCTTCACGAGCGCAAGCCGAGTCCCCCTTCGACGGATCCGGTTTATCAGAAACGATCGACGCGACTGGGAGGTTCGAGGAAAACCCGCCCGGTGTCCTGGGGGTGACGTGGTCGGCTACTCGCCGCGGATCGGTCGGTACGGTCGATATCCCGGCGGGCCGTGGGATCGGTGAACCGCGGCCGCCGGGTACAGCGTGGATATCGGTACCAGATCGAGGAGTCGAACATGACCGAATTCGTAGGCGGGACAGCGGCACCCGGCGGTTCCGTGACCCGGCGGACCGCCATCGTGGGGGTCGGCGCGGCGGCCGTGGGTGCGTCGGTGGCCGCGTGCGGTTCCGGTGGAACGCCGGCCGAGTCGACCCCGGCGAGCGCGCAGCCCGGCACGGTCCTGGCCAAGGTCGCGGATGTGCCGGTCGGCGGTGGGGTGGTCGTGGGCGACACCGTGGTTACCCAGCCGGTGGCGGGTGAATTCCGCGGCTTCTCGTCGGTGTGCCCGCATCAGGGCTGCAAGGTCGACCGGGTTTCCGGCGGCCAGATCGAGTGCCCGTGCCACTTCAGCCGGTTCCGGCTCGACGGCACGGTGGTCTCCGGCCCGGCCCAGCGTTCGCTGGCTGCCAAGGCGGTGCGGGTGGACGGCACGAACATCGTGTCCGCCTGACCGAGGCGCCTGACACGCCGGTTACTTTTCGGCGAATGTGCTTGCAAGGTGATGCCAACGTTGCCAGAGTGAATTCTGGGTTTGGTGTTACTAATGGGAAGGGAGGGGCATTCCCTGCCCCGGGAATGCCGACCGCACATGAAGCACATCTCCGAATCCGGTCTCACCGGGCGCAGCGCGCGCCACCTCGTCATGAGCCTCGCCCTGGCGGTACCGCTGATCGCGGCCACCGCCGTCACGATTCCGGGCGCCGGGCCGGGCACAGCCGGCGCCGCCCCCGAGATCAGCACGGCCCTCGCCGGCAAGACGGTGTTCGTCGACCCCGGTCACCAGGGCGCCGACCACACCGAGAACCTGGCCCGTCAGGTCGACAACGGTCGCGGCGGCACCAAGGACTGCCAGACCACCGGCATGACCAGCATGCACGGCGTGCCCGAGCACACCATCAACTGGAAAGTGGCGCAGCTGGTCCAGCAGTCGCTGCAAGCCATGGGCGCCACCGTGGTGATGAGCCGCCAGGACGACACCGGCTGGGGTGGCTGCGTCGACGAACGCGCCGCCGCGGCCAACCGTTCCGGTGCCGCCGTCGCGGTCAGCATCCACGCCGACGGCGCTCCGGCCGAGGACCACGGATTCCACCTCATCGTGCCCGCGCTGCCCGTGCCGGACGCGAAAGCCACTCAGGTGCAATCCGGGCCGGGCCGGGCCGCGACCCAGGCCGTGCACGACGCCTATGTGGCGGCGGGCTTCACACCCGCGAACTACGCCGGTGCCGTCGACGGGATCCAGACCCGCGACGATATCGCCGGTCCGGCACTCACCGAGGTGCCCGACGTCTTCGTCGAAATGGGCAACGGCGCCAACGCCGACGACGCGGCGCAGCTGGAGACACCCGAGGGTCAGCTCCGGCACGCTATCGCGATCACCAACGGCCTTATCGGCTTTTTGACCGGCACGGCGGTGCCGGCCGCGGCACCCGAACCGGGTCTGGCCCCGGCCGTCGTGCCGGCACCGGCGCCCCAGCCCGAATCGGCACCGGGGATAGCTCCCGCGCCCGAGCCCGCTCCCACGATCGGAGGCCCGGCCGCCATCGCGCTCCCGGTGCCCGGCGCACCCGGGGTGGCCGCGCCCTACGGCGACCCAGGTGCCGCACCGTCGACCGACGCCGGTGCCGCGCCGTACACCGCTCCCGGTGCCGCCGCGCAGGCCGGTCTCGCGGGCAATGCCGGCTATCCGGGCCGACAGGTGGAACCGGCGCAGCCGGCCGGTGCCCTGCCCGAACCGGCCGGTGTGACCGCGGCACCGGGTCAGTACAGCACCGGCACCGGCCAGGGTGCGAACAATCTGGTCCAGTCGCTGGCGCAGACCATCCTGGGCCAGAACGCGAACGGCGCGGGCGCCACGAGCGGCGACTCCACGGCGTCGGTGCTCGGCACACTGGCGCAGAGCCTGCTCGGCGGTTCGACCGGCACGCCGAATTCGTCGACACCCGGTGCGGCCGGGCCGAACTCGTACACCACGGCCCCGCAGACCGGCACGCCGAACGGCTACGCCAACGGCCCGCAGTCCACGCCGAGTACCACCGGCGCGGTCGCCGACCTCACGGCCTTGGCGCTCCGGTTGCTCGCGCCGCTCGGGCAGAGCCTGCTCGGTGGCGGCACCGGGGCCCCCGCGGCCACCGGCAACACCTCGGTCACCAACGCGCTGATCAACCTGGCCTACACGCTGGTGTCGACCCTGCTCGGCCCCGGAAAGTAGACCGGCTGCGCGCTCGGTAGCCGCCGATATCGCGCCCCGGACCGGCCACCGCGGTGGTGGGTCCGGGGCGCGTCCACGTGACGGCCCCGGTAGGTTGTGCCGATGCCACAGCGGATACCTGTACTGATCGTGGCCGGATTCCTGGGCGCGGGGAAGACCACGCTGCTCAACCACCTCCTGCGACACCGCGAGGCGCGCATCGGTGTGGTGGTCAACGACTTCGGTGCCATCGGGATCGACGCCCTCCTGGTGGCCGGGCAGGTCGACGCGATGGTGTCACTCGGGAACGGTTGCGTCTGTTGCGCGGTCGACCTCACCGAGCTGGACGAGATGTTCGCCCGGCTCACCGAGCCGCGGCACCGGATCGACCTGATCGTCGTCGAGGGCAGCGGGCTGGCCGAACCCGCGAATCTGATCCGGATGGTGCTGGGCAGCGCGAACCCGCGGCTGCGGTACGGCGGGCTGGTCGAGGTGGTGGACGCCGAACACTTCGACGAGACCCGTGCCCGGCATCCGGAACTGGACGCGCATCTCGGGCTGGCGGATCTGGTGGTGCTGAACAAGGCCGACCGGGTGGCCGGGCCGGAACTTGCGCGGTTGCGGTCGGTGATCGGCGAGGTGGTGGGTGCGGTTCCGGTGTATCCGACGGCCTACGGCCGGGTAGATCCCCGGCTGTTGTTCGATCCGGTGGCGCCGGCCGCGGAACCCGTTGCGGTGCAATTGGGTTTCGACGATCTGCTGCTGACCGACGACGATGCCCACGAGGACGGGGCGGGGCACGCGCACCTGCACGACGGGTATCGGTCGGTGTCGTTCCGCAGCAGCGCGGATCTGGATCCGCGGCGGCTGGTCGAGGTGCTGGCGCCGCCGCCGGCGGGGGTGTACCGCGCGAAAGGCCACGCGGCCTTCGCCGTTCGCGGTGAACGGCGCAAGTTCGTCATGCACCTGGTCGGCCGCCATCTGGTCTTCGAGCCGGCGGGCTGGTCGCGGGGCGAATCCCGGGAATCGGCACTGGTTTTCATCGGTACCGGTCTGGACGCCGACGAGCTGGTCACGCGCTTGGAGGACACCCGGCACGGCGGCGAACCGCTCGACGACTCGGCGCTGCTTCCGGTGTGGCGATTCGTGCCCCGGACACCCGACTGACGGTCAGCAGCCCGGGTCGCGCACCAGCGCGGCGAGTTCGTCGAGCAGCTCTACGACGCGTTGCCGGTCCTGGGGTGCGAGCTGGGGCAGCTCGGTGGCCAGGGCCTCGTGGATGTCGGCGCGGCCGCGCGCGCGGAACACTTCTTCGAAGACGACGGGATCGACGCCCACCCGCACCCGGCGGCCGTCGGCCGGGTCCGGTGCGGTCCACAGCAGGCCCTCGTCGCGGAGTCGGGCGACGATCCGCGACACCAGGCTCTGCGCCATCGCGGTGCGCTCGGTGATCTCGCGGATCGATGATTCCGGGTGCAGCGCAACGTCTTCAATCACGGCGTAGTCGCTGGGGGCGATCCGCTGGGTACCGGTGTTGCCCGTGGCCGTGAATGCGATGGATCGCAGCTGTCGGGCAAGTAGGTGCAGGCTGGTCGCGTCCATGCGGGGAATATACATCACAGTGGATGCATCACTAGTTATGCGTCTATGATCCATCACTATGGATGGAATTGGTGAACTGATCCACTTGCTGAAGCACGGTCTGGACACCCAGATCAGCCTCACCCGGCTGCGGCGGAACCGGACACTCGCGGACGCGGTCGCCGGACGCCGGGTGCTGATCACCGGCGCCTCGTCGGGGATCGGCCGGGCCGCGGCGATCCGGATCGGCGCCGCCGGCGGCACAGCGCTCGTGGTCGCCCGGCGCGCGGAGGAACTGCGGCAGGTCGTGGCGGAGATCGAGGCGCAGGGTGGAAAGGCGACCGCCTACCCGTGTGACCTCAGCGACTTCGACGCACTCGACGCGACGGTCGCACAGGTGCTGGCCGACCACGGCGGCGTGGACATCCTGATCAACAACGCGGGCAGGTCGATTCGCCGGCGGCTCGACGAATCCTACGAGCGTTTCCACGATTTCGAGCGGACCATGCGGCTCAACTACTTCGCGCCCACCCGGTTGATGCTCGCCCTGCTGCCCGGCATGCGCGAGCGCGGTGCCGGTCAGGTGATCAGCGTGTTGTCGGTGGCGAACCTGTTCGGTGCGGCGGGCTACAGTGCCTACGCCGCGTCCAAGGCGGCACTGGATTCGCTCACCGCCAACCTGCAGGTCGAAACCGCCCCGGACGGCGTGCGATTCACCTCGATCTACCTGCCGTTGGTGCGCACCGAGATGATCGCGCCCAACGCGATGCACCGAAACTCGGTGGCGCTCACCGCGGAACAGGGCGGCGACGTGATCTGCGACGCGGTGATCGACCGCCCGCGCACTGTCGCGCCGGTGTTCAGCCGCGTCTGGGCGGTTCTGGACCGGGTGATCCCGGACCGGCTGGATATCGCGCGATCGGAGCACTTCCGGCGCGGGATGTAGTGACCGGCCGGTTCGAGTCAGCCGCCCGCGAACGGGGGCAGCACGTCGACTCTCGGGGTGAGCGGGGTGCGGTCGTCGCGGGTGAGGTCGTCGCCGAGGAGGTAGGCGCAGACCTTCAGCATCGGGTCGAGGTCCGGCCCGTAAGTGGTGGACAGGGCACGGCGGAGGTCGCCGACGGTGGCCTCCGGCGGCAGGTCCAGGACCTCGGTGGACTTGCCGACCGCATCCGCGATCGCGGCGAAATACCGGACCTCAACCACCGATGGCTCCCATTGTCCGTTCCGGGGGCACGAATCCGGCGGCGTCGATGCCGTGACCGGCCCATTTGTTCCACATCGCGCCGCGCCAGAGTTCGGCCAGCTCGGCATCGGTCGCCCCGGCGCGCAGAGCGCCGCGCAGATCGTATTCCTGGTCGCTGAACAGGCAGGAGCGGATCATGCCGTCGGCGGTCAGCCGGGTCCGGTCGCAGTCCGCGCAGAAGGAACGGGTGACCGAGGCGATGATGCCCACGGCGGCCGGGCCGCCGTCGACGAGCCAGCGTTCGGCCGGCGCGGACGGGTCGTCGCGCTCGGTCGCGGTGAGCCGGAAGCGGGTGCCGAGCACCTCGAGCAGTTCGGCGGCCGTGACCATGTTCGCGCGGGCCCATTCGTGGTCGGCGTCGAGCGGCATCTCCTCGATGAACCGCAGCTCGCAGCCCTCCGAAACGCACCAGTCGAGCAGATCGACTGTGCCGGAAAGGGTTTCGCGCATCAGGACCGCGTTCACCTTGACCGGGGCGAGCCCCGCGCGATGGGCGGCGCGGATCCCGTCGAGCACCGAGTCGAGCCGGTCGCGCCGGGTCAGGCGGGCGAACCCGGCCCGGTCGACGGTGTCGAGGGAGATGTTGATGCGGGTGAGGCCGGCGGCGGCCAGCGCGGCCGCGCGGTGTTCGAGGCCGACACCGTTGCTGGTGATCGCGATCGGCAGGTCCGGCAGGGCGGCGCGGCAGCCGGCGACGATCTGCTCCAGGTCCCGGCGCATCAGTGGCTCACCCCCGGTGAAGCGCACCTCGTGGACACCCAGTTCCCGCACCGCGAGGGTCACCACGCGCACGAGCTCGGCGGCGGAGAGCAGGTCGCCGGCCGGAATCGGCGGCAGTCCCTCCTCCGGCATGCAATAAGTACAGCGCAGCGAACACTTCTCGGTGATCGATACACGCAGGTCACGCGCGACGCGACCGAAGCTGTCGACCAGATACGGCGTATCGGGGCGGCCGTCGATCGTCGGCCGCCCGCCACGTACGACGGGGATCCCGATCGGAACAGCCGCGGGTCGCCCGTTCGCCTGGATCTGCACGACGGTCACCTACCCAGTATGACCGGGTGTGCGGCTGTGGGTGGCACGGCGTACGGCACGCGGCGTCGCATTAGGCTGGATCCATGATGTCCGCAGCCTCCACCGCCAGGTCGTTCGGTGACCGGTCGCGTCGCTCCGAAACCCTGGGTGACCAGCGTCGTCCGGTGCGCTCGGTCGACGAACACCGCCGCCTGATCGAGGATCTGCTGCGCCCGCTGGCCGATCGGGAGGGCGAGCAGGTGGCGCCCGGCGCCGCGCTGGACCGGGTGCTGGCCGCCGATGTCCATGCACCCGTGGACCTGCCGATGTTCCGTAACTCCGGCATGGACGGTTACGCGGTGCGGGCCGCGTCGGTAGCGGTGGTTCCGGTCACATTGCCGCTCGCCGGAGTGGTGGCCGCCGGTCAGGCCGGCACGGTGCCCTTACCCGAGGGCGCCGCCGTGAAGGTGATGACCGGTGCGCCGATTCCCCCCGGCGCCGACTGTGTGGTCCCGGTCGAGGACACGGTGGCCGGCGACGGCGTGGTGACCGTCGAACGCGGCCGTGCCGCAGGCGAATTCGTGCGGGAACCGGGCACCGATGTGGTCGCGGGCCGGCTGCTGGTCGGCGCCGGGACCCGGATCGCCGCCCGGCACGTCGCCGCGCTGGCCGCGGTCGGCCTGCCCGCGGTGCCGGTGCGGCGCCGCATCCGCGCGGTGGTCGTCTCCACCGGCGACGAACTGCGCCCGGCCGGTGCGGTGCTCGAGCCCGGGCAGATCTACAACTCGAACGGGATCGCCCTGGCCGCCGCGCTCACCTCGGTCGGTGTCGAGGTGGTCGGGGTCGAGTACAGCCGCGACGACGCCGCGGAATTCACCCGGGTGCTCGAATCCGCCGTCGCGGCAGCCGATTTCGTGATCACGTCGGGCGCGGTGTCCAAGGGTGACTTCGAGGTGGTGAAGGACGTGCTGGCCGCGCGCGGCGGCGATTTCGGCCCGGTGGCCATGCAACCCGGTGGGCCGCAAGGGATCACGGTGGTATCCGGGATTCCGGTACTGAGCTTCCCGGGCAATCCGGTGGGGACGATGGTCTCCTTCGAGGTTCTCGCCCGGCCTGTGCTGCGCGAACTGGCCGGACTGCCACCGGCGGCCGGTCACGAGCTGCCGTTGCTGGCCGGGGTGCGCTCGCCGGCCGGGCGCCGGCAGTTCCTGCGCGGGCTGCGGGTCGCCGACGGTGTCGACCTGGTCTCGGGTCCGGGATCGCACCTGATCGCGGCCATGGCCCAGGCCGACGTGCTCGTCGACATCCCGGCCGAGGTCACCGAGGTCGCCGCCGGAACCACTGTGAAAGTCTGGGAACTGTGAGCGAATCGATCTCCGCTGCCGACGCGGGCCACGCGTCCGGCCTGTCGCACCTCGACACCGAGGGCCGCGCCCGGATGGTCGACGTGAGCGCCAAGGCCGACACCGCGCGGATCGCCGTGGCGGCCGGCGAACTGCGCACCACCACCGAGGTGGTCCGGCTGGTCCGCAGCGACGACATGCCGAAGGCCGACGTGCTGGCCACTGCCCGCCTGGCCGGTATCGGCGGCGCGAAGAAGACCTCGGAACTGATCCCGCTCTGCCATCAGCTGGCGTTGTCCAAGGTCGACGTCCGGTTCGGCTTCACCGCGGACACCATCACCATCGAGGCCACCGCGAAGACGAAGGGGCCCACCGGAGTCGAGATGGAGGCGCTGACCGCGGTCGCCGTCGCCGGCCTCACTCTGCACGACATGGTGAAGGCGATCGATCCCGCCGCCACCCTGAACGGCGTGCGGCTGCTCACCAAGGACGGCGGCAAGCGCGGGCACTGGGAGCGCCCGGCCGAATCGCCTGTCCCTGATGCCGAACTCGGCACCGAATCGCTTGGCGCTGAGCCGCATTCGCACCGTGCCGGACATCCTGCCCACGATGCCGAGCGGCGCGGGGACAGCGTGGCGCAGGACGGCCACGCGGGTGGTGCCGAACAGCACGGCCATGATCCCGCTGTGGCGCAGGCCGGCGCGGGGCGGGCGGCTGCTGTGGTGGTCGCGTCTACCGGTGCGGCCGCCGGTACCCGGGTCGACAAAACCGGTCCGGTGTTGGTCGATTGGCTTGCGGCGCAGGGGTTCTCGGTGCGCGGACCGCTGGTGTACGCCGACGCGGAGATCGCGGCCGGGTTGGGTGATGCGCTCGGTGGTGCCCCGGCGCTGGTGATCACCACCGGTGGCACGGGTGCGTCACCGAGCGATGCGACGCCGGAGGCCACGCTGGCCGTGCTGGATCGGGAGCTGCCGGGTGTGGCGGAGGAAATCCGTCGCCGCGGCGCCGCGGGGTTCCCGCTGGCCGCCCTGAGCCGGGGCGTCGCGGGGCTGGCGGGCCGGACCGTGGTGGTGAATCTGCCGGGATCCCCGGGCGGGGTCCGGGACGGGATCGCGGTACTACAGCCGTTGCTGAGCCACCTGCTGGCTCAGGTCGAGGGTGGTGGTGACCATGAGTGAGCGAGAGGACGATTCGATGGCCGACGCCGGCGGTGTACAGCAGGTGAGCGAGCTGGTCCGGCTGGCGGAGATCAGCGAACAGCCGTTGCTGCCCGAAGCCGTGGAGCTCGCGGTCGGCGGGCCCGCCTACGGCGCGGTGGTCGTGTTCACCGGGAAGGTACGCGACCACGACGGCGGGCAGGCGGTCTCGAAGCTGGAGTACTCGGCGCATCCGCAGGCAGCCAAGTTTCTGCGCCAGGTCTGTACCGACGTCGCCGCCGAACGGGGGCTGCCAGTCGCGGCGGTGCACCGGGTCGGCGCGCTCGACATCGGTGATCTGGCGATCGTGGTCGCGGTGGCGTCCGCGCACCGGGCCGAGGCCTTCGCCTGCTGTTCGGAGCTGGTGGACCGCATCAAGCACGAGGTCCCGATCTGGAAGCGGCAGTTGTTCGTCAGCGGTATGTCCGAGTGGGTCAACGCCTGCGGGTGAGGCTGGGCTGTCAGCTCGGCCGGGTGACAGTGCGCACCAGGTGTTCCCAATGGTTGCCGATCTGCGCGGGGGAGTAGCCGAGCACCTGGATCTGGTGCAGGACGAGCGCGGCGTCCAGGGTGCCGAGCAGGGTGTCGGCCAGCAGACCGATGTCGCCCGTCGCGCCGGCCTGCCGAAGTAGCAGCGACACATGGGTTTTCGCCACGTGATACGGCGGCACGGTATAGCGGCCGGGTAGGTCGGCGGCGCGGCGCAGTTCGCCTTCGACCTCGACGTCGGCCAGTCGCGCGCGACCGTAGGCGATCAGCCGGTCCACCGGCGGCGCGTCCGGGCCCAGCGGTGGCGGGCCGAACATGTAGGCGGCCTGCAGCTGCCGATCCGAATGGTCGAGCAGCGACAGCATGAGGCCGGCGCGGCTACCGAAGCGGCGGAAGACCGTGCCCTTGCCGACGCCCGCGCGTTTGGCGACGGCGTCCATGGTGACGGCGTCGGCGCCGAGTTCGCGGACCAGGGCCTGCGCGGCGTCCAACAGCAGCCGCCGGTTGCGGGCGGCGTCGCCGCGTTCGCAGGGGTCGGCGGCGTGGCCGAGGGTCGGTAGGGGTCCGTCGGGCCCGATGGTCTCCAGGGGCAGCGAGTTCGGCGGGGTGAGCAGCGGAAGGCCGTCGGCCGGGTGCTCGGCCGACGGACGGGCGGCCGCGAGACGGTCGTCCGGTGGTGTGTCGGGCGTCATATGCGTGTCCCCAGTGGCTCGGAATGAAGCGGACCGCGGTCCGGTTATGCTTCCATGAAAGCGAAAACCGCGCCGATCCGCATCAAGGAGTATCCAATGTCTCAGACTCGCATTCTTGCTCTGGTCGGGAGCCTGCGGGCGGCCTCGCACAACCGCAAGTTGGCCGAGGCGGCCGTCGCTACCGCGCCCGAGGGCGTGTCGGTCGAGATCTACGAAGGCCTGCGCGACATCCCGTTCTACGACGAGGACATCGACGTGCCCGGTTCCGTCCCGGCCGCCGCCACCGCGCTGCGCGACGCCGTCGCCGCCGCGGACGGGCTGCTGCTGTTCGTTCCCGAGTACAACGGCTCGCTGCCCGCGGTGCTGAAGAACGCCCTGGACTGGGCCTCGCGTCCGTACGGTCAGGGCCCGATCAAGGGCAAGCCGGTCGCGATCGTCAGCGCGTCGATCAGCTCGAACGCCGCGAAGTGGGCGCACGGCGACACCGTCAAGGTGGTCGGTGTGGCCGGCGGCGAGGTGGTCGAGCCCGCGCACCTGCACTTCGCCACGATCGGCCAGCGGTTCGCCGAGGCGACGCCGGCCGAGGATGCCGAGGCGCTCACCCAGCTCGCGTCCAGTGTCGGCGAGCTGGTGCGGGCGGTCGCGGACAAGGCGACCGTCACCGCCTGAGGTGACGGATCACGGCCGGCGCGACGCCTGCCGTGAACGGTGACAACGCGGCAGCGTCGCCGCGGGTCGGGGCCGTACCCAATCGGGTACGGCCCCGATCGGTATGTAGGGCGGCTGCGCTCCGGCACGCGCTGTCGCGTGTCTCGGCTCGGTCCTGGACGGTCGGTATCGCGGGTGACGCTCGAGGCTGCCGGGGTCCGTGGTGTGACTGTGGCAGATGGTGGAGATGTGTTTGCTGAGTGGCAACTGGTGTCTGAATTGTGATCTGGGACACGCCTGCATCGGGTTGCGAATCGACTGTCCAGGTACTTACGCCGTTCGAATTCCACCTTTGTGACTCGCAACATGTCGTGTTGTAGGAATCTGTCGGCCACTAGGTGTAGTGTCTACGGCACTGGGAGGCACTACTCCGCACAGTCGCTCACACGGGCGCGGACAGCGAAGTGAGGTTTGCATCCAGTTGTTTGCGAACGTACGTGGATCTAGCTCAGTTCCGCACTGCATCCGGATTCCAGGCTGACTACAAGGCTACGGAGAGAGAGGGACCTTTCATGGCCATCACCGTCTACACCAAGCCCGCTTGTGTCCAGTGCAATGCCACCTACCGCGCGCTCGACAACGCCGGGGTGGAGTACGAGGTCGTCGACATCTCCGAGGACGCCGACGCCCGCGACTACGTCATGGCCCTGGGCTACCTGCAGGCTCCCGTCGTCGTAGCCGGTGACGACCACTGGTCCGGCTTCCGCCCGGACCGCATCAAGGCGCTGGCCGTCGTCGCGGCCTGATCCACGCAATTCCCGCTGTCCCCGATGCGCGAGGAGGTGACCCGATGGAAACCTCGACGGACGAACGTCCCGCCGCACGGCTGGTGTACTTCTCCAGCGCATCGGGGAACACGCACCGCTTCGTGGAGAAGCTGGGCCTGCCCGCCCTGCGCATCCCGCTGCACACTGCCGACTCGCTGACTGTCGACGAGCCCTACGTGCTGATCTGCCCCACCTACGGTGGGGGCAAGCATGTGCTGGGTGGTCAACGTTCCGACAAGGAGTTCGTCCCCCGTCAGGTGGCCAAATTCCTCAACGATCCGCACAACCGCGCCCTGCTGCGCGGCGTCATCGCGGCCGGCAACACCAACTTCGGCGACACCTACTGCCACGCGGGGGACGTGATCTCCCGCAAGTGCGGGGTGCCGTACCTGTACCGCTTCGAAATCATGGGGACCGCCGAGGACGTCGAGCGCGTCCGAGAGGGATTGGGATTGTTTTGGCAACGACAACAGCACCGGCCGGAAAGACTGCCCGCCTCGAGCGCTCGGTCAGCGTAGACGCGAACACCGAGGGCCTGGACTACCACGCCCTCAACGCGATGCTGAACCTGTACGGCCCCAACGGTGAGATCCAGTTCGACAAGGATGTCGCCGCCGCGCGTCAGTATTTCCTGCAGCACGTCAACCAGAACACCGTCTTCTTCCACAGCCTGGACGAGAAGCTCAACTACCTGGTCCGCGAGAACTACTACGAGGCCGAGGTTCTCGACCAGTACGACCGCGCGTTCGTGAAGAGCCTGTTCGAGCAGGCCTACGCGCACAAGTTCCGCTTCCCGACCTTCCTGGGCGCGTTCAAGTACTACACCTCGTACACGCTCAAGACCTTCGACGGCAAGCGCTATCTGGAGCGCTTCGAGGACCGGGTGTGCCTGGTCGCGCTGACCCTGGCCGCCGGCGACGAGACCCTGGCCCGGCAGCTGGTGGACGAGATCATCACGGGCCGGTTCCAGCCCGCCACCCCGACCTTCCTGAACTCGGGCAAGAAGCAGCGCGGTGAGCCGGTGTCCTGCTTCCTGCTGCGCATCGAGGACAACATGGAATCCATCGGGCGCTCGATCAACTCCGCGCTGCAGCTGTCCAAGCGCGGCGGCGGTGTGGCGTTGCTGCTGAGCAACATTCGTGAGCACGGCGCGCCGATCAAGAAGATCGAGAACCAGTCCTCGGGCGTCATCCCGATCATGAAGTTGCTGGAGGACTCGTTCTCCTACGCCAACCAGCTCGGTGCCCGCCAGGGTGCCGGCGCGGTGTACCTGCACGCGCATCACCCCGACATCTACCGCTTCCTCGACACCAAGCGGGAGAACGCGGACGAGAAGATCCGGATCAAGACGCTGTCGCTGGGTGTGGTGATCCCGGACATCACCTTCGAGCTGGCGAAGCGGAACGAGGACATGTACCTGTTCTCGCCCTACGACGTCGAGCGCATCTACGGGGTGCCGTTCGCGGATGTGAACGTCACCGAGAAGTACTACGACATGGTGGACGACAAGCGCATTCGCAAGACCAAGATCAACGCGCGTGAGTTCTTCCAGACCATCGCCGAGCTGCAGTTCGAGTCCGGCTACCCGTACATCATGTTCGAGGACACGGTGAACCGGGCCAACCCGATCGCCGGCAAGATCACCCACTCGAACCTGTGCTCGGAGATCCTGCAGGTCTCCACACCGTCGCTGTACAACGACGACCTGTCCTATTCCGTTGTGGGCAAGGACATCTCGTGCAACCTGGGCTCGCTGAACATCGCGAAGGCCATGGACTCCACCGACTTCGGGCAGACCGTCGAGGTGGCCATCCGCGCGCTGACCGCGGTGAGCGACCAGACCCACATCTACTCGGTGCCCTCGATCGAGCAGGGCAACAACTCCTCGCACGCCATCGGTCTCGGCCAGATGAACCTGCACGGTTACCTGGCGCGCGAGCGGGTCCATTACGGCTCCGAAGAGGGCGTGGACTTCACCAACATCTACTTCTATACCGTCGCCTACCACGCGATTCGGGCGTCGAACAAGCTCGCGATCGAGCGCGGCGCCTACTTCGGAGGCTTTCCCGAGTCCAAGTACGCCTCGGGCGAGTTCTTCGACAAGTACACCGAGCAGGCGTGGGAGCCGAAGACCGAGCGGGTGCGCGAGATCTTCGCCGAGGCCGGGGTGCACATCCCCACCCAGGACGACTGGCTGGAGCTCAAGGCGTCGGTCATGGCGCACGGCATCTACAACCAGAACCTGCAGGCGGTCCCGCCGACCGGCTCGATCTCCTACATCAACCACTCCACCAGCTCGATCCACCCGGTGGCGTCGAAGATCGAGATCCGCAAGGAAGGCAAGATCGGCCGCGTCTACTACCCGGCCCCCTATCTCACCAACGACAACCTCGACTACTTCGAGGACGCGTACGAGATCGGCTACGAGAAGATCATCGACACCTACGCCGCGGCCACCCAGCACGTGGACCAGGGCCTGTCGCTGACCCTGTTCTTCAAGGACACCGCCACCACCCGCGAGGTCAACCGCGCCCAGATCTACGCCTGGCGCAAGGGAATCAAGACGCTGTACTACATTCGGATCCGCCAGATGGCGCTGGAGGGGACCGAAGTCGAGGGCTGCGTGAGCTGCATGCTGTGAGACGGCCGTAATGCGAAGGCCGCGTTCGGGACTTCCGAGCGCGGCCTTCGTGTATTCGGCGCGGACTGCGCGCCTCCGCCTGGCAGTAGGAACCCGGGTGATTCAAACCCTCGTTCTACCAGGGCGTTTCCGGTTCAGTGTGGTGTATCGGATCAGCTGCCAGGAGGTTGGAAATGACAACGGCAATCGAAGTTGCGGTGCACAAGGTCGGCGAGCACCTGGGCGCGGTCGTCGAGGGGATCCGGCTCGGCGGAGATATCGACGACGCGACGGTCGCGCGGATCAACGAGCTGCTCAACGAGCACGAGGTGATCTTCTTCCGCGGGCAGGACCACCTGACCGACGAGGAGCAGTTCGCGTTCGCCGGCCGGTTCGGGGTGCCGACCGGAATCCACCCGACGATCCAGCGGGGGAAGAATCTGTTGCCGATCGAGGGCGCGGCCAACAGCTGGCACACCGATGTCACCTTCATCGACCGGATCCCGAAGGCATCGATCCTGCGCGCGGTCGAGCTGCCGCCGTACGGTGGTGCGACCCAGTTCGCCTCGACCACAACCGCTTACGACCGGCTGCCGGAGTCGCTGCGGGTGCTCGCGGAGAGTCTTCGCGCGGTGCACACCAACGACTACGACTACGCCGCGGTGTTGGCCCGGCGCAGTGGGGCCGACCAGGAGCGGCTGGCGGAGTTCCGGGCCGAATTCGTCCGGGAGGTCTTCGAGACCGAGCACCCGGTGGTGCGGGTCCACCCGGAGACCGGCCGGAAGTCGCTGCTGCTGGGGCATTTCGTGAAAAAGTTCGCGGGACTGACCGACCGGGATTCGGCCGCGCTGTTCGAGGTGCTGCAGCGCTACGTCGAGAACCCCGACCAGACCGTGCGCTGGGTGTGGGCGCCCGGTGACGTCGCGATCTGGGACAACCGCTCGACCCAGCACTACGGTGTCAACGATTTCGGCACCCACAAGCGGTTGCTGCACCGCGCCACGATCGCCGGTGACATCCCGGTCGGCGTGGACGGCCGGGAGAGCACGGTTCTGCGGGGCGACGCATCCCACTTCTCGCCGATCGTGCGCCCGTAGTCCGGTCTGCGGAGTTCTTTCGAAGCGGGTGGGTGGATGCCGGGTGTGCTCAGTCCGCGCGGTTGCTGGGGGAGTGGTCCGCCGCCAGCAACCGTAGCCTCGCAAGTCCGTTGAGCACCTCGGTCCGATTCGCTGCGCGTTTCATCCAGGTGGGCAGGCACGACGGCATCGAACGGTGGTATCGGCGGTGGTCTTCGCGGAGGGTGGCGGCGACGAAGCGGGTGAGTTCGTCGATGTGCTCTTCGTTGTAGGCCCACAGGATCCGGCCCGCGCAGCGGGTTCGGAGCCACAGCCTTGGTTGCGGCGCACAGCACGGGCACGGCAGCCGATCCACGTCGCGGGCGTAGCCGCACGAACAGATCACTCGGCGCGGGGAGCTGTAGTACTGGCCCGGAAACCGCGGCTCCTCGACGCCGGGGCGGTGCCTATCGACCGCTCGCCCACCGCATTCGGGGCAGACGACCAGGATCCGCGCCGCGAAGTGGGCGAGGATCAGCCCAGTATCCTTGTGGCGCAACGGTTCCGCGGTTCGCATGGTTCGAGACTGGCACGGCTGTGGTGGGTGAGCCACCGAATTTCGCCGGTGCTCAGGCTCGTTCGCGACAATCGGGGCGCGTCCCGTTCTGCTCGGCCTGCGGCGGCACCCTCGGATCGGGTGCCGCCGTCGGTCGGCCGGGTCACGCGGCGACGGTGTGCCCGACGGTGACATTGCCCAGAGTGGTGTGGGCGTACACGTGCACCACATCGGTGGCGGCCGGGGCGGGCGCCATCGTGTTCCGGACCGAACCGTGGGCGTCGGTCTCCAGTCGTGCCGCGCTACCGGCGGCGATGCCGATCTCCAGGTTGCCCATCGAAGTCTCGACCCGGACCTCGCCGCGCACGGCCTCGCCGATCCGGATGTCGCCCTTGGCGACCTTCGCGGTCACCGTGCCGGTGGTGCGGCCGAGGGTGACGGTGCCCATCGCCACGTCGAACGCGCAGTCGGCGAGCTCGCCCCGGGCCTGCAGCCGGCCGACGCCGCTGGTGGCGGTGACGCCGGACCCGGTGGGCAGCTCGATCGTGACGTCGAGGGCCGGGTTGCCGCCGAACGGGGTGTAGGTCCGCCAGTTCTTCGGCGACCGCACCACCAGCGCACCACCGGTGAAGCTGACCTCGATCTCCGCGGCCGCCCGCACATCGGCCTTCTTGCCCGGGTCGGCGGGCCGGACGGTGACCACGGTGTCGGTGCGGTCCGTCGCGACGACGGTGATGTCACCGGCGAGGATGTCGACGGTGGCGGCGATCGGGGCGGGGGTCTGGAAGGCGTTCATTGTTGTCTCCTGGTGTGTCGGCCGGTTGCTGTGTTCCGGTCCGTGTGAGAACAACTTTCGCCGGGGACCCTGATATCGCCCTGACGCCGGCCTGACACGTCCGCTGACGCGGTGTTCGCGCTGGTCAGGGACTTGAATCGAGTAGTTCGTAGGAGGTGCTACGGCCGCCGGCCGAGGACCGGGTCAGAATACCGAGGTGGACCAACTCGTTGATATCGCGTAGGGCGGTGTCCTGCGAGCAGCGGGTGAGATGGGCCCACCTGCTCGATGTGAGCTTCTTGCGGTCGTCGCCGTCGAGCAGTCGATTCAGGAGCATGATCTGCCTCGGGTTCAGAGCTGCTTCGGACCAGCGATGCCAGAAGCGTGCCTTGGCCAGAACATCATCCACAGTGCGATCGGCGGCGTCGATTGCACGGCACAGGGTTTCGAGGAACCAGACGAGCCACTCGGTGACGTCCAGTGATCCCCGCTGGGTCGCCTCCAGAATCGTGTAGTACTCGTGCCGGTCGCGCTGGATCTGTGCCGAGAGGCTGTAGAAACGGCGCGGACTCTCGTCGGAGCGGGCGAGCCACAGGTCGCCGAGTGCGCGGGCAATGCGACCGCTTCCGTCGTCGAAGGGATGGATGGTCACGAACCATAGGTGCGCGAGACCGGCCTTCACAACTGCCGGCGTGTCGCTGTCCTGGTTGAACCAGTCGAGAAATCGGGCGATCTCCGCGTCCACTCGGTCGGCCGGGGGTGCTTCGAAATGCACCTTCTCCCGGCCGACCCTGCCGGACACGACTTGCATCGGACCGGATTCGTCAGTGCGCCAAGCACCGACTCGCAACCGATGTAAACCGGACCGGCCCGTGGGGAACAGGGCAGTGTGCCAGCCGAACAGGCGTTCCGTGGACATAGGTTGATCGCTGTTGGTCGCGGCATCGAGGATCATGTCGACGACTCCGTCGGCGTTGCGATCGCTGGGTGCGGCGGCTCCGATCTGGATACCGAGTCGGCGGGCAAGTGAGGACCGGACAGATTCCGCGGCCAGTAACTCGCCTTCGATCGCACTGGTCTGGACTGCGTCGACCGTCAGTGCGCTCAGTTCGGTTCGCTCTCGTACATCGTCGTCGGTGTCGTGCAGGCGGCCGAGGAGGTGGCCTTGGCGTCGCGTCACCTCCAGGGCGGCCCGTACAACCGCCGCAGTGTCGTACTCGAGTGACGGCCAGCCCGGATCTGCCCAGATGAACGGGGTCATGCGGTGATTGTACGCCCTATTCACCGCACATTATGCGGCGAATAAGGCGCCGATTCACCGCACCGACCGGATCGCACGACGGTGCGGCGGGTCTGCGGGCCTAGGAGCTCGAACCGCCCGAGAGGCTCGAGAACAGGCCGGACCCGCTCGCTCCGGAACCTGATGAACCCGAGTCCGCCGAACCGGAATCCGCCGAACCCGAACCGGCCGAACCCGAAGCCGGCAGCTGGGCGCCCGCCGAGCCCGGGCGCTGGATGTGCACCGTCACCGGGCCCGTGCCGTCGGCCGTGACCGTCACGACCGGTGCGCCGGCCGGGGAGGTGACCTGTCCACCGGTGACCTGCACGGTGTACCCCGACGGGTAGGCCAGGTCGGAGACGGCGATCTCGGTGGGGGCCGCGGACGGCCGCGGGAGGTAGCGGTAGGCGAAGTCGCCGTTGGCGGCGTTGTAGATCATGCTGTCCGGGGTGCCGGCCGTGGCGCGCGGGTAGGTGCGGACCAGCTGCTGGCCGATCGTGCCCTTGAACGGGTCGCTGCCGGAGGCGAAAGCCCAGTACTGCCAGCCGATGAAGCGTTCGTCGGCGCGAGAGGTGGTGTTGGACAACACTGTCGAGTCACCGTCACCGAATTCGGTGACCAGGGTGGGGATTCCGGTGCGCTTGGTGAAGGAGTCGACGTTGGACCAGGTCTTGTCCTGCTGTACCCCGCAGAACGCCTCCAGCGCCAGCGGCAGGTGCAGGTAGATCGCCAGCTGGCTGGGCACGCAGTAGTCGTGCGGCGCGAAACCGATGTTCGGGCTCGTGATCGGCGGGTTCGCGCCCAGGCTGCTGGGCATCGTCTCGTTCCAGGTGACGTTGGGTTCCCAGAACACCGGGACGTCGGCGTTGCTGCCGCGGATCGAATCGGTCAGGTGTTGCAGTGTGCGTTGGTATTTCACGTCGAAGCCGGGGCAGCCGATCGGGTAGCAGGACGCGAATGCCGTTCCGGGCCAGGGCTCGTTGAGCAGTTCGATGCCGAGCACGCCGGGCTTGCCCGCGATCCGCGCGGCGAGCGCGCCGAGCGCGGTGCCCAGCTGGTCGACGACACCGTAGGTGTTGTTCCAGATCTCGTCCCAGCCCGCGTTCATGCTCGGCATGAGGTAGTAGAGCGGGAATCCGGGGTTCGATTCCCCGGCGGCCGGGCGGGCGTGGATGGACCAGGCGGGGAAACCCTCACCACCCCAGATGGAGGACAGGCCGTCCTGGTGGTTGTCGAGCAGGGTGTAGATGCCGTGTGCGGCCAGGGTGTCGACGACGCCGGCGACGCGGTCGAGGTACGCGGTGTCGAGGACGCCCTCGGTGGGCATGAGGGCTTCGAAGGAGACGCCCAGGCGTACGGTATCGAATCCGTGCCGGGCGAGGAGTGCGGCATCGGCGTCGGTGACGGTGAAGTGGTCGCCGGGCATGAGGTAGGGCGGGGTCTTGTCGACATTGTTCACCCCGTGCAGCAGGACGGTGCGGCCGTAGCCGTCGACCAGTGCCGTGCCCTCGGTGTGCAGGGCGGTGAGCGGGGCGACGCCGGGGACCGGTGCGGCGGTCGCCGTGGCCGTCGTTCCGGCGGTCAGAAACAGGGCGGTGGCCAGCTGGAAGGGCCAGGTGTGGCGGCGCTTCCGCGCGAGGGTTCGCATCAGTTTCGAATACCTTGCATCGGGGATCGACCTGAACTGAACGGTTGTCCAGATTGGTTCGTGAGAAGATAGCCGCCGTGGCCCATTGTGGTCAACGCCACACGGCGAGTCCTGGGGGTTCGGCACGCGTGCCTCCGACTGCGAACTTCACTGGGCCGCACGGGAATGCCGGCGCCGGTGTGTAGGTTGCCATCGGCAGCCGACCGAGGAGTGAAAACGATATGCGTGCAGTGCAATTCAGTGAATACGGCGGACCCGAGGTATTGCGGGTGGTCGACCTACTGGTCCCGGAACCGGGCCCCGGCGAGGTCTCGATCGACGTCGCCTACATCGGACTGAATTTCGCCGACCTACAGGCGCGCGCCAACGGATACCGTGTGCCCGCACTGCCTTTCGTACCGGGCCTGGAACTGTCCGGCACGGTCCGCGCGGTCGGCGCCGGCGTCTCGCACCTGACGGTCGGACAGCGCGTCGCGTCCTTCGCCGACGGCGGCGCCTACGCCGAGGTGGCGGTCGTCTCCGCCGCAACGGTATTCACGTTGCCCGACTCGGTGGACCTGCGGGTCGGCGCCACCCTCCCGACGGTGGCGCCGACCGCATACGCCTTGATCAACTGGACCGGGCGGCTACAGCCCGGGGAAACCGTGCTGGTGCAAGCGGCCGCCGGTGGTGTCGGGTCGGTCGCGGGCCAGGTGGCGAAGATCGCGGGCGCCGGTGCTGTATACGGCGTGGTCTCCACTCCGGCCAAGGCCGAATACGCCCGCAAACTCGGATACGACGAGGTGTTCCTGGCCGAGAGCTTCGGCGCCTCGGTGCGGGAGGCCACCGGGGGCCGCGGCGTCGACCTGATTCTCGACTCGGTCGGCGGCAGCACCCTGCGCAACGGCCTGGACGCGCTGGCTCGCTTCGGCCGGCTGGTGGCGTTCGGCAACGCCGGCGGTGAGGCGCCCTGGCAGGTCGGGATGCCCGAACTGGCCCCGCGCGGTCTGTCCGTGAGCGGATTCTCGATCCTCGGCCTGGCCGCCAGCGACCCGGAAGTCCTGCACGAGTTGGCCGCCGAGTCGTTCGAGCTGGTCACCTCCGGCGCGATCGAACTCCCGATCACCGCGGAATTCCCGCTCGCCGAGGCCGCCGCCGCACATACGGTGATGGGCAACCGCGGCACGACCGGGAAGATCCTGCTGACGATCTAGCGGGTCCGGTCACTGCTCGAGCTGCTCGGCCAGGCATTCGGTGATGCCGCGCACCATGTCGACCAAGGGCTCGAGGGTGCCGGAGCCGACCGCCAGGATGTAGCGCCGCGTTGTGCCGACCCGCTGTACCTCCAGCACGCCGGCGTCACGCAGGATCTTCAGATGGTGTGACACCGCGGGCTGGGACAGTTCGATCGCGTCGGCGATCTCGCCCACGCTGAGCACCCCGCCGGCCTCGATCAGCCGCTGGACGATCTCCTGACGGCGTTCGTCGCCGAGTGCGGTCAGCAACGGGCGGGCCGCCCGGAACAATGCGGGGATATCGTGTTTCGGCATCCTCACATTGTTTCGGGCTGCGACCGCTGCGTGGCAAGCGGTGGCATTGCCGCGGCGAGAGCGCGCAGACCCGTCGTCGGCAGTCCGCGTCGTTCGCCGGCCTCCGCCCAGTCCCGGAGCATCGTGCGCGTCTGCGGGCCGATCTTGGTGCAGTGCACCCGCCAGAAGGTCTCCACATCGAAAGGTGCCAGCACGGGCAGAATCCGCAGTGTCGCCCGCATCCGCCGATCGAGCGCCCACCGATGCGGAGGTGCCGGCAGCCCGCGCTCGGCCGCCACGATCGTCGCGGCTTCGAACGCGGCCTCGGCGGCCGTGGCGGTGTCGGCGCGCAGTGCGTTCATCGACCAGCCCGCGATCTCGAGCGCGGCCAGGTAGGGCACGTTCTGCGCCGCGAGGGCGGGACCTGCGCCGACGCGGCCGGTTCGGGCCGGCGTTCGGGCTGCCTCCAGGGCGTCCCGCAGCGGCGTGACCCGGTCCGGCTTGCCGGCCAGGATCGTGGCGCCACCCGGCGGGCGGTAGTAGGCGGTGTGATCATGGCGTTCGGCTCCGAGCGGCCCGGCCCAGGCCAGCACGCCGACGGTCAAGGCAACCAGTTGATCCTCGGGCCATTCGGCCGCGAGCGCGGGCCGGTCGCCGAGGCTCTGATCGAATGCCACGACGGTGCTGTCGCCCACGGCCTCGCGCAACGACCGCAACCATGTGCCGTGCAGGGCCGTCGAGTCGACCATCAGCCAGACGCTGTGCCATCCGGTGTCGGCCACGGCGGCGGGGTCGGTGTACACGCGGGCCGGCTTCAGGGTCGTGGTGGCCGGGCCGCGCGTCCGGTGCAGCCGCGTCACGGTTACCCCGTCGCGCAGCTGCGCGGCCTGCCGGGGTTTCACCAGATAGCTGATTGTCGCTGTGCCACGTGCCAATTCGGCGCCGTAGACCTGCCCGAGCGCGCCCGCGCCCACTATCAGTACGTCCATCGCAACCATCCATATATCGATAAATTCGGATATATGGATGATATCCGATGTGAGGCGCGGATGTCGTAAGGTGCTGCGGCCCAACGTCGGCGGGTGGTATCGGTGGAACTTTGCCGGTGCGTCTGTCGATCCGGGGCAAACTCGGGGCGATCGATGCGCACGCCGGGTGTCGCGCGGCTGCTCGGATGCAGCAGAATGGGTGCGATCCTAGGACGACGGCGAACAGGCCGTTGTGGCCGAGATCATCCGCACGACACAACTTCTTGTGCTGCGGTTCGATGTCTGCCACAAGGAGTAGTGTTCGGTATAGAGGTACTCCGTAACGACTCGGGTGCTCGGAAAGGTGTGGAGACAGGATGAAGCTCATCGATCGGGTTACCGCGATCAACTGGAACCGGGTGCCCGACGAGAAGGACGCCGAGGTGTGGGACCGGCTCGTCGGCAACTTCTGGCTGCCCGAGAAGGTGCCGGTGTCCAACGACATCCCGTCGTGGAACACGCTGACCGCGCAGGAGCAGCAGCTGACCATGCGGGTGTTCACCGGCCTCACGCTGCTGGACACCATCCAGGGCACCGTCGGCGCGGTGAGCCTCATCCCCGACGCGCTTACCCCGCACGAAGAGGCGGTGCTCACCAACATCGCGTTCATGGAGTCGGTGCACGCCAAGAGCTACAGCTCGATCTTCTCGACGCTGTGCTCCACCCGCGACATCGACGACGCCTTCCGCTGGTCGGAGGAGAACCGAAACCTGCAGCGCAAGGCCGAGATCGTGCTCGGCTACTACAACGGTGAGGACCCGCTCAAGCGGAAGGTCGCGTCCACGCTGCTGGAGAGCTTCCTGTTCTACTCCGGCTTCTATCTGCCGATGTACTGGTCCTCGCGGGCCAAGCTCACCAACACCGCCGACCTCATCCGCCTGATCATCCGCGACGAGGCCGTGCACGGTTACTACATCGGCTACAAGTACCAGCGCGGACTCGAGCAGGTCACCGAAGCCGAACGCGAAGAGCTCAAGTCCTACACCTTCGAGCTGCTGTTCGAGCTGTACGAGAACGAGGTCGAGTACACCCAGGACCTCTACGACGAGGTCGGCCTCACCGAAGACGTCAAGAAGTTCCTCCGCTACAACGCCAACAAGGCACTGATGAACCTCGGCTACGAGGGCCTGTTCCCGAAGGACGAGTGCGAGGTCAACCCCGCCATCCTGTCGGCCCTCTCCCCGAACGCCGACGAGAACCACGACTTCTTCTCGGGCTCGGGCTCGAGCTACGTGATCGGCAAGGCCGTCAACACCGAAGACGAAGACTGGGACTTCTGATTCTGTGCTCCCACTGTGCCCGGCGTCCGAAAGGACGCCGGGCGCAGTCGTTTTCGGGATCGGTGACGGCCGGCCGGGTCAGGTGGGCGGATCCCCGGCGGTGAACAGTCCGGCTCGGGCGGCGACGTAGGCGGCGTCGGCGGCGGTGGTGGCGACGGTGTCGTCCAGGGGGTCCCGGCTGGCGAGCAGCCGGTAGTAGAGCGGGGCGGAGACGGCGGACAGTACCGCGCGGGGGTCGGTGCCGGGCGGGAGTTCGCCGCGGCTGACGGCGGCGTGGATGCAGGGAGTCCACTCGGCCAGGCGGACGTCGTAGAAGTGGCGTAGGGCCGCGGCCGCGTCGGGGTCGCTGGTGGCCGCGGCGATCAGCGCGGCGAAGAGGCGGCCTTGTCGCAGGTCGGTGAGCGTGTGCACCACGAGCCTGGCGTTGGCTCGCAGATCCTCGCGCAGCGAGCCGGTATCCGCATGTGGCAGTGAGGTTTCGGCCATTTCGGCCACCAGGTCGGCGACCAGGCCCGCGGGGGTCTGCCAGCGGCGGTAGACGGTCGTCTTGCCCGCTCCGGCGCGGGCCGCGACCTCGGTGAGATCGAGTTGGGCGAAGCCCCGTTCGGCCAGCAGGTCGCCGGCCGCACGCAGCACCGATTCCCGTACTCGGGCGGTCCGGCCGCCCGGCCGCACGGTTCCGGGTGCCACAGCTTCCTGGTCCATAAACGGTTCTCCAGTTCCATTTGGTGTTCCGACATAGTACAGTCGGGCGAGTTAATGGAACTGCTGTCCCGTTAGGAGTTGGTAATGGAATATCGCCGGTTGGGTGCATCGGGGATGTCGGTCCCGGTGTTGAGCTTCGGCGCCGCGACATTCGGAGGGCGTGGCGAACTGTTCGGAGCATGGGGCGACACCGATGCCCGCCAGGCCGGACGCCTCGTCGACATCTGCCTGGATGCCGGAGTGACGATGTTCGACACTGCGGATGTGTACTCCGATGGTGCGTCCGAGGAGGCGCTGGGCGCGGCGATCCGTGGGCGACGGGACCGAGTGCTGCTGTCTACCAAGGCCACGCTGCCGACCGGGCCAGGGCCCGGCGACGCCGGATCCGGACGAGCTCGGCTGAACCGAGCCGTGGAATCGTCGCTGCGTCGGCTCGGCACCGACTACATCGATCTGTTCCAGCTACATGCCTTCGACGCCGGGACGCCCGTGGACGAGGTTGTCGCCGCACTCGACGACCTGGTGCGTGCGGGGAAGATCCGCTACCTCGGCGCCTCCAACTTCGCAGGCTGGCAACTGATGAAATCCCTTGCCGCAGCTGATGCACGCGGACGGTCGCGGTATGTCGCGCATCAGGTGTACTACTCGCTGGTCGGGCGGGACTACGAGTGGGAGCTGATGCCGTTGGCTTCGGACCAGGGTGTGGGCGCGGTGGTCTGGAGCCCGCTGGGCTGGGGACGGTTGACCGGGAAGATCCGCCGCGGGCAGCCGCTCCCGGAGCGCAGTCGGCTGCACAAGACCGCCGCCGCTGGGCCTCCGGTGGACGACGCCGTGCTGTACAGCGTGATCGACGTCCTCGACGAGATCGCCACGGAAACCGGAAGATCCGTCCCGCAGATCGCGCTGAACTGGTTGCTGCGCCGGCCCACGGTGGCCACCGTGATCATCGGCGCCCGCACCGAGGAACAGTTGCGCCAGAATCTGGGCGCGGTCGGGTGGGAGCTGACCGCCGACCAGATCGCTCGGCTCGACCGGGCCAGTTCGGTCACCCCGCCGTATCCGTACTACCCGTACTACCGCCTGCCCGATTTCGCGCGCCTCAACCCACCGGCTGTCTGACGTCCCGCGACCACGGCTGCGAAGCGCCGGGGCTTACCGACTGGGTCGGGTCAGGGCAGGCGCATGTGTTCGATGCCGACGCGTAGTCGGCGCCATTGACGGCGGAGGGCGGTGTCGGTGTTCGGGGTGATGGGCAGGCCGGCGGAGGCGGCGATTCGGTCGGCTACCTCGCGGATGGGCAGGTGATCGGTGTGGATGTGTTCGGCGAATTCTTCGGCTTGTAGGGCGTCGAGGCAGCGGTCGACCTGGCCCAGGGCCCAGCTCTCGTACCAGAGTCCGTACAAACCGCGTTCCTTCAAGCGTTTTCGCACGGTCTCGGGTCGGGCGAGGAGCGTGAAGTGGTGGACGTCGTGTCCGAGTTCGCGCAGTCTGCCGACAGTTTCGTCGAAGTAGGCCGGCACGACCACGGTCATGGGCGCGATGACGGTTCCGTCGTGTTTGCTCAGGACCGCGTCGAGGGTCTCCACCACGCCCTGCCGCCAGGCCTTGAATTCCTGGAAGTCGGTGCGCATTTCCTTCGGCAGCACCCGTTGCAGCCCGAATCCCACCTCCTCCGGATCGCACACCAGGGCGTCGGGCACGCGGTGTTGCAGCTCGAATGCCGTCTGGGTTTTGCCGCCGCCGAACGGCCCGTTGATCCACAGGAGCACGGGGTCAGGCTAACTCAGGCCGGAGTTCTACCTGCGGGTACGGGAAGTCGTAGTGCCCGGCATCCTTCCGGGCGCCGGGCACTCGGCCTCAGCCCAGCCGGCGGATGTCGCCGCGGACGCGATAGAACCCGCCGCGGGCCGACTCCGCGACCGCGTCGACGACGTAGCGGGCGCCGGCCTGGCGAATGTCGCGGGGGAACTGGACGTTCCAGTGCGGGTCGTAGCCAGGGGAGACGACGTGCACACGCAGGGTTCCGCCACGCTCGACGCATTCGACGACGATGCCGGTGCCGGCGTCGGCGGTGATCTCGACCGTGCTGCTCGGGGCGATCGCCGACATCTCGGGCGCCTTGATCGAGACGGTGCTGGGGAGCACGCCCTGGTCCGCCGCGAGGATCGCGGATTCGGCGACGTCCAGGCAGGCCAGAGCCCCGGAAGTGGTGACCAGATACAGCTTTTCGTCGTGGTACTGCATCGAGTAGGCGGATCCGCAGCCGGTGGCGAGCTTCCACCGGCGGGTCCCGGTGGCGTCGAAGCAGTAGACCGAGGAGTGCGAGTCACCGGCGAAGACGTAGCGCCCGTCGGGGGAGGCGGCACACGAGTACACGGCGGCATCGCACTGGTAGACGCGGGTCGTCGCACCGTCCTTGGCGATCTCCTCGACCCGGTTGGCGGACGTCCCGGCGTAGACGGCCCTCGATTCCTGCCAGCCGAACAGAACGGAACCCCTGGTGGGAGTGTGCCATCGGGTGCGGCCGGTCTCGAGGTGATAGTTCGTGACGCCCGCACTGTGCCCGTGGTAGACGCCGGTGGCATCGACCCGGACCATCCAGCCGGCATTCCCGGTGCTGCGCGCGGACCAGAGCGATTCCTCCTCGTGGTCGATCACGGTCAGCCCGCCCGCCGCATCGGAGGCCGCGAGGATGCCGTCGTGGATGTCGAGCCAGTACACGTCACTGGCCGCCACGTCGTAGGCAGCGCGTGGCACTTTGCCCGACAGGTCGTAGACGCGCCCGTCGTCGCACCCGGCGTAGATCCAGAAGTCGTCGGCGACAAGGCATTTCACCGCATCCGGCAGCCGGTAGCGATTGGTCACAGTTCCGTCCGGAGTCAGCGTGAAGACCTCGCCACGCTCGTTGCCCACCCAGCAGCTGCGCTCGTCGACGAAGATGCCGAATGCCGCTGCGCCGGAATCGAACCGCCACAACACCGGCGCGGACTTCGCGGTGGACCGCTGGCTGCTGATCGCGCGGCGGGTGACCGCGCGCCGCTGCCGAGCTCCCATGACCGCGGGCGCATACCCTCTCCGCACCTTCGCCTGGATCTTCTTCTGCGCCGCCGCTTTCGCCTTCGCGGCGGTATCGAACGAACTGGCCTGCGACTGCCCCTGCTCACCGATCCGCCCGTACCGGATGTTCACATCGTTCCCGGACACGATCACCTCGTAGAACTTGTGCGTGGAACCCGCGTCGTCGGACTGTTCCAGGTAGGTGGTTTCGGTGGTCATACATCCTCGCTGAGCTCGTGATTCTGGCGAACCTTGAAACGTAGCAAGGGGATACGACATTCGAGTGTGGACCGAACCCGACGCCCGCGCGCCGGGTCGTTCGCGCCACCGTGATTCGGACCGTGACCCGCACGGTTACTGGAGAATCATGGAAATTACTGGAAGTTGTGATTACGATGCCCTCGTGAGCGCAACTGCGGAGCAGCTGGAGGCTCGCATCGCCGAGCTCCGCTCGCAGGTGCGGGCGGCGGTGGCCAACGGCGACCGAACGGCCGCGCGGCAGGGCCGAGGTGAGTTGCGGCGGGTCGAAGCATTGTGGGACGAAGCCGTTCTCGGCGACGGTGGGGCGGATCAGGCTGCGACGGTGGATGATTCGCCGCTGGTGACGGTGCGCGACCAGGTGCACCGGGCGTTGACGCTGCTGTCGGTTCCGGCGGCCCCCAAGCTGATCGGCGCGGTCAGCGAGGGCTTCCTCGGGGTCGCGATCGGGTCCGGGCGGCTGACGAGCATGCGGCGCGACGAGGAACGGTCGTTCCGGTCGGCACCGTACGCGCGGCCGTACTATCTGTGTCCGGCGCTGACCGTGGACCTGCTGGCCCCGGCCCGCGGGGTGCTCGCGGTCAGTTCCTGGCCGGTGGCGTTGCGCATGATCGGCCCGCTCAGCCCGCGCGTCGACCTGCTCGGCGCGGTGGCGCGGCTGGCCGACCAGCTACCGAACCATGCGGGCCGGCCAGGAGCCGAGGCGGTGCTGCGCCGGCTGGCCAGATCCGTTCCCGGAGCACTCGATTCGGGTCCCGACCTGGATCCAGCGCAGGTGGCGGCCGCCGCGCGTCGGGAGCTGGCGGTGCACCGCGACGAGGACGCGGAGCAGCGAGAGCGGGCCGCCCGCAGGGTGATTGCGCAGTTGAAGGATCCCGCCGACCAACTGTTCGGCGTCCGGCTCGGCACCTTACGACGACTCGAGGCGAAATGAACGATCTGTCGGCGCAATTGGATCAGTTGCGTGGCTCGGCCCCGGCGGCCCGCCACAATGCCCGCACGATCGCCGCGTTGACCGCCAATCCCGGCTGCGGCCGGCGTGCGCTGCTCGACGCCGCGGCGGTCGACAAGGCCGAGGTGGCACGGGAACTCGGGTTCCCGCCGCAGTTCGGTCAGTCGCAGTTCGCGATCACCCGCGGCAATACGTTCGAGGCGCTGGTGAAGGCCAACGGCTGCGCGGAACTGCTGGCACTGCTGCGCACCGAACTGGGGTTGTCCCTGCCGGAGGTCGGGTACTACGACCTCAACGCCGTCGGTGACCGCGACGGAAACGCCATGCGGTACACCAAGACTCGTCAGGTGTTCGAGGAGGCGCTGCGTACCGGTTCGGGCACCCTGTTCGACCATCCGCTGCTGCGCCTCGACATCGCCGGTGCCACCGCGTATCTGGAGCCCGACGTGGTCGCGCTGCAGTTCGACGGGCAGTTCCACGTCGTGGAGATCAAGTCCTTCCCGATCATCGACAAGCAGGCCGATCCGACGCTGGTCGCGGGCGCGGCCCGGCAGTCCGCGGTCTACGTGCTGGCGATGCGCGCCCTGATGGAAAGCCTGGGCCAGTCACCGGATCTCGTTTCGCACGAGTCGATCCTGGTGTGCGCCAAGGACTTCACATTGACGCCCACGGTGGCACGGGTGGATCTACGCAAGCAGCTGCTGGTGATCTCCCGGCAGTTGTCCCGGCTGAAGTCGATCGACAAACTGATCGCGAATCTGCCCGCGGGCAGCACCTTCGAACCGGGTCCGGACCTGGCCGCGACGATCGCCGGCATCGACTCCCGGTACTCCCCGGACTGCATGTCACACTGCGATCTCGCGGTGCTGTGCCGGGCGGAGGCCCGGGCCGCCGGCGCGACCGACACGCTCGGCCGCGGGGTGTGCGACGAGCTGGGCGGTGTCGACAATATCGACACCGCGCTGGCGCTCGGCGACGGCACCCTGCCGCCCGGGCCCGAACACGAGGACATCGCCGAACTGCTGCGCATGGCGCACACCCTGCGGGTGGAGGCGATGGCATGAGTGTGCTCACCTCCTACACGCGCGCGCTGGCGGTGAAAGCCGGTCGGGCACAACCCATCGCGACCCGCCGGCACTACCACCTGTCGCCCCGCCCGCTGGTGCTGATCCCGCTGAAGCTGGCCGGTGAGGCCGCAGCGCCGCTGGCCGTCCTGGTCGGCCCGAACCCGGACGATCCGACCCTGTTCACCGTGCCCCAGCCCCGCGACCGGGTGCTGCGGCTGCGGATGGTCGACGACTTCGCGCGGCTCGTGCTCGCGTATCTGGACGGTTTCGCCGCCGACGTCGAGGAGACGACCAACCGCAACGGCGACATCGTGCGCTGCGCGACCGACGCGCCGCAGGTGTGGGTGCCGAACCCGGCCGGCGTGGAATTCCTCGGTCACCTGGGCATGTGGATGAGCCGGCAGATGCTCGACGGCGACAACGCGGTGCCCGAGACCACGCCGCGGCTGGGTGCCTGGCTGAACTGGCTGACCGCGCGGGCGCAGCATCCCGGCTCGGCGGTGATGCCGGTCGCGACCTCGGTGCTGAGTTCGCACTGGGCGTCCGGGCAGTCCGGCCTGGAGGACGGCAATCTGGCCGCCCTGCTCGGCTGGATCGACCCGCCGCCCGGGCTGGACGGCCCAGCCGCGGCGGCGCTCGCCGAGGATCCGTTGCGGACTCCGCCGGCCGGCCCGGCCACCGATCCCGGGTACGATAACGAGGAACTCGGCCCGCTGATCACCGCCTACGACCGGGCGGAGACGAAAGTGCGTGCCGCGCAACGGATCGACGCGTCACTGCGCGCCCAGCTGATGCCAACCTGGACCTCGATGTGGCGCGCGCTGGAGCTGCTGGCGGAACTGCCCGAGGCGCAATCGGTTGCGCAGCGCTGGGACTCGGATCGCAAATCGTTCACCCGCCAGGCCGACCGGATCGCCGACGGTAGCTACCGCTCGTACCGCGAGTCCGCGGTGCGTGCCGCTCGCCGCCTCGCCGACGAGGAGCAGGCCGACGAATCATTCAGTGCGCAAAGAGCTTTCGATGATCCGTTGGTGATGTCGGAGCATCTGCTGGCCGGGACCGCCTATCGCGGCACCGTCGAGGAGATCGACCCGGTGCATCGCGACATGTCCGACGGTGGCCGCGGCAAACTCCGTCCCCGCGTGGTGATCCGGCCGAACCTGCCGCTGCGTCCGGCCGTCGGCGCGACGCTCTACCGGGTCGGGCAGGCCAATCAGAAGGCCCACGTCCGCGAACTCGATGAGGATCTGGTCGTGCTGTGGCTGGAAGGTGGTCTGGGCAAAGGGAATCGGAAGGAGCCCGAGGCGGGGACGGTACCCGAGGAAGGCGATGTGGTGACCTTCACGCAGTTCTCGCCGAAGCCGTCCGGGCCGCCGGTGAAACTGCCGCCGCGGGAAGAGACTCCGTGGACCCATGGTGGGCCCCCGCCGGAGATTGCCGGTGCGTCATCGGAACCCGCCGACAGCCGCCCGCCCGGAACTATCGGCAGCTCGCCGCAGGATTCGGTAGCCGGCGTGGCTTCGGAATCCGCAGCTGGTCGGCTGCTGCGCACCCCCGTCGGCGTGCCACCACTGACCGGGGTCGGTGCTTCGCCCGAGGCCGCGGGAGGTGCGGCGTGAACGCGATCGTGGACCGGGTCACCGGCGACATTCTCGCCGACCTGCGCCGGCGCAGCCACCGCGGCATGGTCGTCGACTCTCCGCCCGGCGCAGGCAAATCCACGCTGGTCGTCCGGGCCGTGCGCGAGACGGTCGCCGACGGGGATCAGCGAGTCGTGGTGGCGCAGACCAACAGTCAGGTCGACGACCTGATCGAGCGCCTCGCCGCCGAAGACCCCGGAATGAAGATCGGCCGACTCTCCTCGCAGCAGCACAGCCAGCTCTCCGACCGGCTCGCCGACTGCCCGAACGTGGTGAGCCGCTTGAAGATCGGCGACCTCGAAGACTGCGCGGTGGTGATCGGGACCGCCGCCAAATGGGCGACCATCGGCGAGGGCACCTGGTCCGGCGCCATCATCGACGAGGCCTACCAGATGCGCTCGGACATGCTGCTGCGCGTCGCGAACCGCTTCGACCACATCATGTTCGTCGGCGACCCCGGGCAGCTCGACCCCTTCGCCACCGTCGACACCGACTCGTGGAAGGGCCTCGCCTGGGACCCCAGCATGAGCGCGGTCGAAGTCATGCTGGCCAACAACTCCGGCATCCCCGTCCACCGCCTCCCGGTCTCCTGGCGCCTGCCCGCCACCGCCGCACCGCTGGTCTCCGCGGCCTTCTACCCGTTCAACCCCTTCGACGCCGGCACCACCGCCGGCCAGCGCCGCATGACGTATTCCACTCGTGGCCTGGGCAAACCGATCGACAAACTCCTCGATATCGCCGCCGAAACCGGTTGGGGCTGGTACGAACTGCCCGCCCGCCACACCCTGCGCACCGACCGCGAAGCCATGGCCGCGATCGCCGCGATCGCTTGCCGCCTGTTGGAACGCGGCACCGAAACCCATTCCGAGCGTGGCACTTCCACTCTCACCCCCGACCGCATCGCCATCGGCGTAGCCCACCGCGACCAAACCGACGCCGTCCGAGCGGCTTTGGCCGGCACCATCGCCGCCGCCGTCACCGTAGACACCGCGAACCGCCTCCAGGGCCGCGAATACGACGTCACCGTCGTCCTGCACCCCCTCTCCGGCCGCCGCGACGCCTCCGCCTTCCACCTGGAAGCCGGGCGCCTGTGCGTCCTCGCCTCCCGCCACCGCCACGCCTGCATCATGGTGGGCCGCGCGGGAATCAGCGAACTACTCGACGCACACCCGTCCGCAGAGCCGGTGCATCTGGGGGTGGCGTTGAAGTTCCCGGACGGGTGGGAGGCGAACCAGCGGGTGCTGGGGGAGCTGGCGGAGTGCTCGGTGCGGGCGTGAGTCAGGGTGTGGCCGGCGGAGGCTCGGCCGTAGACCGCCCGTGCTCGATACAGTGCTCGAGTGCCCGTTTCCGTTGACGTGATCGACATCCTGGACCCGATGCCGGGCCTCGTCCCTGCCGGCGAGTCGGGCGGGCGTCCGACCTTCGCACTGTGGCGTGAGGGCGCGGTGCGTCTTCTCGACGACCGACTCGCCGAGAAGACGCAGCGGGTGCTCCCGCTGGAAGGCGACGTCCGTGTCCTCGCGGCGGCCGGTCTCGATCTGCTCGTACTCGCTGCTGCGGGCGGACTCGTCGTCGCCGGAACGGACGTGGTCACGCCGGCCGGAACACCCGCCGACGCGGCTGCGCTCGTCGGCGGTCGTCTTGTTGTCGCTGTTGCGGACGGCGAGCGGCACCGGCTGCTCGTGCTCGATTCCGCGACCGGGACGATCCTCGACACCCAGGCCATCGACGCCGACGCTGCGCGCGCCGTCCTGCATCCTCATCCTGCCGAGGACACGGCGATTCTCGAGCTCGCCATGGGCCAGGACGGCGTTCTCGCCTTCCGTGTCGATGTCGAGGGCTCGCGCCTGCATGTCACCGAGATCCTCGCCGGAGATGACCCGGTGATCGCGGGCTTCAGTCCGTCCGGCGCGCGACTGCTCGTCACCCCGTACAGCGATCCGCAGACCGTGCGGATGCTGTCGTGGCCGGAGCTCGAGGAGATCGCACGGCTCGACGCGGACGACGTCGACGCCGCGTATGGTTTCGGGCTCGCCGGATGCTGGATCGACGACGACCGGGTGGCTGTGTACGCGACCGAGGACGCATTGATGGTCACCGGCGCGAACTTCGAGTCGTGCGAACGCATCGCAATGCCGATCGACTTCGGCGACGAGGGGGAGGTCGAGAGCCTCACGCATTTGGGTTCGGGGACCGTCGCGGTCGGCGCGTGGACGCCGGCTGGCCGGCTCACCCTCGTCGTGCGCCTGAATGCTGGTCGTACCAGCCGACTGTAAGGAACTCGCAAGCCGGCGCAGAGAAGCTCATTGGGTCCGGAGAACCCGGTCCTGGTGAGCGAGGAGAACCCATGGGCGAGAGCCTGAGTGGCCGGTCTTCCGAGGAATACGGTGTGCGGTTCTGGGGGCGGCGGTCGGTTCAGCGCGGCCTGGCTGGGGTGACTTTTGCCGTCCTTGCCTACCTGCAGTATCGCTGGTGGCAGGTGCACGGTCGTCCCCTGTCGTGGGTGCTGTTGCTGACCACGCCGATGCAGGCCTTCGTACCGACCGGGATCGTCATGTTGGCGTTTCGCAAGCGGTGGACCGCGCGGTGGGCCGCGGTGCACGGGTTCGCTTATCAGCGGAAAACCGGTTGGCCGGTGCCGGATTGGAACTTTCCGCCGTTCAGTAATCGCAGTGCCTGCCGGTTTCGGGTGCGGGACGGGATGCGGGGGAGTGTCGGGGGGTTCGCCGCGAGCTTCTTTCATGTCACGTGGCTGGCCAACTACAAGGTCAGTGTGGGGCCGCGGAGCCGGAATGTGTTCGTGCTGCGGCTGCCTCGGGCGCTGCCGCGGCTGAGTGTGGGGGTGTCGTTCGACAGTGGGAAGGGGGATTCGGTGCAGTTCGAGTCGGCCCATTTCAACGATCGGTTCTTCGTGTACTGCGCGGATCCGGTTTTCGCACATGCGGTGTTCACGCCGCGCACCGTGGAGCGTCTCGTGGAGCTGAAGTGGAGTGGCGGGGCGACAACCAAATTCGAGATCGTCGGGGATCTGCTGGTCGCGATCTCGACCGCGGGCAATCTGCCGAATCAGATCGGCGACATCTTCGAGATCATGCGGATCATCGCCGACGGTGTGCCGCGCTTCGTCTGGAACGACTACGGAACGACTGTGCCGCAAGGTAATCGCGGCATGCAGGAAAGGATCGGCGCATGAGCACCACCGCCGTCGTTGTCACTATGGCCATCGTCGCGCTGGTCGCGGTGCTCTGGTACTTCTCGGTCTTCAATTCCTTTGTGCGGCTGCGGAATCTGGTAGACGAGTCGTGGCAGCAGGTCGATATCGAGCTGCGACGGCGGCACGACCTGGTGCCGAACCTGGTCGCCACGGTCGAGCGGGCCGCGAGCTTCGAGCGCGAGACCCTGGAAGCGGTGATCGCGGCGCGCGGCCGGGCGGAATCGGTGCGCGGCACCGCGAACACCGATGAGATCGTCGAGGCCGAGAACGCGCTCAGTGCCGCGCTCGGCAGGCTGCAGGCGTTGGCGGAACACTATCCCGCGCTGAGTGCGGTGCGGAATTACGCTGCGCTGCAGACGGAACTGTCCGACACCGAGGACCGGATCGCCGCGTCGCGGCGGCTGTACAACGCGAATGTCCGTGCGCTGAACACGAAGATCGGTTCGCTACCCGCGGCGGTGGTCGCCACGCTGCATCGGGTGGAGCCGGGGCGGTACTACGAGGTCGACGCGGCGGCCGTGCGGGACGTGGTCGACGTCGACCGGTTGTGGCGGCGTCGTGCGGTGTAGGGCCGTCCCGGTTTACCGCCGGGGCGCAAACCCGGGTGAATCGGGCCGTGGTCACGCGAAATTCGGCCCACAAGCCTGTTCCACCCGCATCATCGAACGGATGAACCATGAACCGACTCCGCGTCTGGGTTGCGAAGCCTCGCAGGTGCAGAGCTTGCGGAATCCGGTTGATCTCAGCCGCCGTGGCTGTGGCGGTGCGATGGACTGCCCAGCACACCGCGAAGGACCCTGCCTCCGGTCACCGGTACCCCGCGGTCGTACACCCGATCACCGACCGGCCGCGCAAAACTACCCGCAGTGCGGTCTATGAGCATTCCGACCGCAGGGTAAGCGAGATAGCTGGTGTGGTGGTACCAGAAGTGCCGATAGGGCTGATCGGCGAGCTCGGAATCGGCCTCGTCTTCGGTGTCCGGGCACAGGTCGTCGATGACCCGATAGTCGCCTGAATCTATGCATATCGCGACGTCGGTCGGTTCCTGGGTGTCGGACGTGGCCGTCGTCGTGGAACCGAATGTCTCGGGTGGGAGTGCCGGCGTGGTCGGCGCTGCGCCGACGTCCGGCTGCGTCGTGATGGTCGGGTGTGGCGATGTCGTGGTGCTGGTCGTCCAGCTCACCGGGTACTCCCGACCAGTTGGTGTCCTGGATGCTGCACCGGTCGAGTCCGGATCACACGCCGTGGTAGCCAGGGAGGCGGCTACCGCTGCGGTGAGAATTCCGGTTACCTGCCGTGATCGCAAGCGACGGCTGGCAACTTTTTGCTCGGACATAAGCGGCTGTGCGCCTTGCGGATTCGGCACCCCATCCTGACCCGCAAGGCGGCGCAACGTATTGGCAGCCATGTGCTTTCTCCTGCGATTGGTATTCGAGCTGCCTCGAGTACTGTGCGGCGAGAATCATTCCACTAGAGCGCGGGATCGGCCGGTCATTCCGAAAGTCTGACGCAGATGTCCGCTGTGCCCGATGTAGGTCATCCGTTGTCGACGCTGCCTGCCTACGTCTTCGGCGGGCTCGCCTCGGCGCAATTATTGGGACCGGTTGGTACATAAAGTGCCGATTGTCGCCTGTTGAGTAATCGAGATGTATGACTCGAATTCGAACCAATCGAGTTGGAGGCCGCGATTGGGGGCGGAGTTGCCAGATGGTGGTCAATCATGTTGCGGTTCAACGCATCTGGTGGTAACTGTCTCCGTGTGCAAGTTTCCGCTGAGGAAGTGACCCCTGGCGGTGCCGTCGAGTTTGGTGCATACTGATCGGCTCGGTTGAAATGGGCGGGCTGCGATGCGCGGTCTTTGTGTACATGCAAGATTCCTGCTGGGAGGTACTGCCCCGTGATGCAATTGCACGAACGTGAGTTCGAGCTGATTCAGTCGAAGGCGGCGGAATGGGCTAAGGCGCTCATCCAGCTCGATGGCCGAAACGGTCTATTGAACTTCACGATCACCAAGACTGCGTCACTTGATCTCGGTGAAAGCCCGGACAGCGCGGTCAGCAGGCTCCTTGTCGGCACCTCGGTTCGCCTGGGCGAGCTGTTCCCGGGCGCTGACTACCAAAACGCATGCACGCGGGCGCGAAACGTAGTACGCCGGATACGGGTGTACGGCGAGGAACAAGGTGTCGACGTCGGCCGATTGGTGTATGGACGAGTGACAACCAAGCCCGAGCGGCGGGGTGGGGCCCGCCCACCGGTAGCGCTGCGTGCGCCACTTCTCCTGTACCGGATCGACGTGAAGGCTCGGACGGCAGCTGAAACCGACTTCGCACTGCAGATCGTTCCTGATCCCGAGTTGAATCCTGTGCTGCTGTACTGTCTCGAGCACGAATACGGGGTCCCGGTGGACGAGGCCGAGATCCAAGCTCTGCTGAACCGGTCCGATGACTTTGCGTCGCCAGAACAGCTGGTGGAGAAGGTGTTTCGCCTGTTGGCTGACAGCGCGAGTCGGCACGGCGTTGATCTGGGGCTGAGCCGGATGGTAGCGGTGGGTATCTGCAACTACACGAAGTTGCCGATGGTGCAAGACCTCATGGGGTCGGCTGAGCTACTTGCACAGCACGATTTGATAGCCCTACTGGCCGGTTGCTCCGCGGACGGCCAGTACCCGCACGCTGACGCGAAGTTCGAGCCGATCACTCCGGACGAGGTGCCACCACGAGACGATCATCTGGTCCTCGATGCGGATTCGTCGCAGCAGCGTGCAATTGAAACTGCCGTTGCGAGAAAGCATGTCGTGATCGATGGTCCGCCCGGTACCGGGAAGAGTCAGACTATCGCCAATATCATTGCTGTGGGTGCAGCTCGAGGGCTGAAGATTCTGTTCGTGGCGGAAAAACGGGCAGCAATCGAGGCTGTCACAGACCGACTCGTCGAAATCGGTCTGGACAAGCTGGTTTTGGACCTGCATCAGGCCTCGGTGAGTAGCAAGGCGGTCGCTGCTCAGCTCGCCGACAGTTTCGAGCAACTTCAGCTTGTGCCTGCAGTCAAGGATGACGATCTGGATCGCCGAGTGGCCGAAGATCGGAACAGGCTGAACGCGTATGTTCATGAGCTTCATGTCCGGCGGCAGCCATGGGACTTGAGTGCATTCCAGGTCCGTGAGCATCTCATCCAGCGTCTCGAGCCCGGGCTACGACTTTCGAGGTTAGAACAATTCTCGCCTGATGTCCGGCGTGAGGTCCAGGATGATCTGCGCGCGGTCGTGGGCAACGGCGGGTTGCGTCTGGTACGGCGTGAGTCTCCGTGGTGGAGGGCTCAGATCGATACGGTGGAAAGGGCCCGTGAGGTACTGCCCTTGCTCGATCAGGTAGAGGCGCGGACGCTACGGAACAGCCAAGCAAGTATGCGCGCTCTGGTGAACCAGGTCGGACTGCCATTGCCTCGGGACCTTGACGGGTGGGACAGAACACTGGCCTTGTTGACGGCGATGTCGACGAGCGCCACCACCCTCGGCGGCAATATCTTCCGAGCGCCCCTGGACGAACTGCATGTCGCCACAGCATCCTGGAGTCAGCGCCGCCGGCTGCAACCGAAGATCAGCTGGAAGCGTCGTCGGCACCTATTGCGTGAGCTGAAGCAGCAGTCGAACGGAGTCGGCGCGAAGCAGCAGCTGCATTTCGAAGTATCGAAGGTTTCCGATCAGCTGAGGGAGTGGCAGCGAATCGGTGGGTCGCAGCAGGGTCCGGGGACGATCGGCGATCTGGTCGGTATCGGCGGCCAGTTTCATGATCTGAAGACGCAGCTTGCCGCACTGGCGATGGGCGTCGGCGTCGAACTGGTGCAACAGCCGCTGGATCATGTCGGACAGCAGCTCGAGGCCCTCAGCGCAGACCGCGATATGGTGCCGTTTCTGCCGGATCTGAATCAACGATTGCGTCGACTTCGTGGGCGGGGACTGGATCATTTGCTCGATCGCATCGCGACGGCGAATGCCGACCCCGACGAGGCAGTTGCCTTGTTCGACAGCGCGTTGATGAATTCGCTGGAGGAGGAGTTCAAGCTGACCTCGCAGCCTCTTCGGGACTTCCAGGTCGGTTCGCATACCAGGGTCCTGGCGGACTTTCGCGTGGCCGACGACAGTCATCGCTACCTAGCGGTACAGCGGGTCATGCGGCGAGTCGCGCACAATGTTCAACAGGCAAGCACCGCGCATCCGGACCAGTCGACGTTGGTCCGAAGTGAGGCGAAGAAGAAGCGAGGACACCGGTCATTGCGTCGGCTGGTGGCCGACGCGTCAGACGTGCTGTTGGCTGTTCGGCCGTGTTGGGCGATGTCGCCCCTTGTCGTCAGTCGCTCACTGCCGGCAGAGCAATTGTTCGATTTGGTGATCTTCGACGAGGCAAGCCAGGTTCAGCCGCACGACGCGATCACGTCGATCATGCGCGGGCGCCATCTTGTTGTCGCCGGCGATGAGCGACAGCTGCCGCCGACCAGTTTCTTCGACCGCTTGGGTGCAGATGACGGTGACGATGAGCACGGCGACGTGCAACTCGGTGACTACGAGTCGATCCTCACCGCACTACAGCCGATGATCCCGAATCGCAATCGACTGCATTGGCACTATCGAAGCCAGGACGAGCGACTGATCAAGTTCTCGAACGACGAGATCTACGGTGGGCAGCTCGTGACCTTTCCCGGTGCTCGAGTAAAGACGCCGGTCCAGCTCGTCGTCGTCGACGGTCGAGTTGAGCCCGGCGAACAAGGGTCGTCGGACACCGAAGCATTGCGCGTGGTCGAGCTGATTCTCGAGCATGCTACGAACCGCTCTCACGAAAGTCTCGGTGTCATCACTCTAGGGCTGGCACATCAGCGAAAGATTGATATGGCATTGCGGCGCGCGCGTGAAGATCGCCCGGAGCTGGATCAGTTCTTCGCTGACGATCGTGGTCCGACGAAACGGTTTTTCATCAAGAGCATAGAAACGGTCCAGGGAGACGAACGCGACGCGATCATCCTGACTGTCGGTGTCGCACGGAACGCACAGGGAAGGGTTCAACGAAACGGGTTCGCCGTGCTCAATCATGAGGGCACCGATCGGCGGATCAACGTAGCTGTCACCAGGGCGAGGCGTCGAATGACGGTGGTATCGTCCTTCCCGCCTGGATCATTGGAGCCGAGTGAACGTAAGACCGGAACGGAGATGCTACGGCGGTATCTCGAGGCTGCCCAACGAGGAGGAGCTACGGCGGCAGTCGGTCGCCGGCTTGCCGTAGAGCTCAATGGATTCGAGCGGATGATCCTTGATGCGTTGGTCGACCGTGGAGTGACTGTGATACCGCAGTGGGGTGTGTCCGGCTACCGAATCGATTTCGCGCTGGCGCATCCGGACGAACCGGGCCGGATGGTGCTCGCGGTCGAAGCCGATGGTGACAGCTACCACCGGGCCGCCAGTGCCCGCGACCGAGATCGATTGCGACAGGACCATCTTGAGCGACTCGGGTGGAAATTCCACCGTGTGTGGTCGTCGGCCTGGTTCGCAAACCCGGAACTGGAACTGGAACGGATTATCGATGCCTGGAAGGATGCAGTCGCTGCCGAGTGCGATGTGCCACTAGCGCCGGAACTGCAGAGGCAGATCTCCGTCCAGAACAGTGAGATCGGGCCCTCGCTGCCGCGTCCAGACGTACACCCAGGCCTGCCGATAACGAATTATAGTGTGGCACAGCTTGTTTCGATGTTCCGTTGGCGAATGTCGGACGGTTTGCTTCGTGATCCCGAAGATCGGATGGCTCAGGTGCGCGCGGATCTCGGATTTCAGCGTCGCGGTAAACGAATCGATGCGAGCTTGCGGGACGCATTCGAAAGAGCACAGCATATGCAGTCATTGGAGGAATCCTGATGTTCACAGCGGACGAAATGACGATCGAGCGGCTCGCTCGAATCATCGTCGACAATGACGGCCCGTACATGCGCACCGGGCGGGACCTCGAAAAGTTGCTTGCGCGAGCTGGCTGGGAAAATCCACCCGAGTACGATGCGACGCCGAAGGTGCCCTGGCTGATCGAGCATATGATCGATCGAAACGATGGCGGGCAAGACATCGAGCGGCTGGTGTGCCGAGTCTGCGATCCGGTCGAATACCACGACGGCGAAGAGGTCGCGTCGGTCTTCCGGGCGGCCCTCAACAGTGTGCTGAAGGCTGAAGGTATGGCTGTCTTGGACAGCGGAGGCCGCCCGATCCTGGCTGAGATCGGCTCGGATGGGATGGGCGCGGTGAATGCAGAACCGCATGATCTCGACGAAAGAATTTATCGCCTGATCAAGGATCGTACGACTGCGGACCTGCTTTTGCACCGTGCTGCCGAGGCACGGATCTGTCAGCGTAGCGGGGCGCATACGATGGCGGTTATCGCGATCGGCAGCTTTGTCGAAGGGCTTCTTTACACGATGTTGAGCGAGCGATGCGACGACTGCCGCAACGGTCGTTTTATCGGGTCCAACGGAGAAATGACCTCGATGCGGCAGCCGAACCTTGCTGCACTCATCGACACCGCCCACGCCCTGGAGTGGATCCAGTTGGATGCGAAGACGTTCATGCATACTGTGCGTAACTTTCGGAACTATATTCACCCTCGACTCGAGCTAGCAGATAATCCTCGGTTCGACAGCGACAGCGTAGGGCTGTGTTGGGCGCCCGTCCAGGCGATGCTGAACGATCTGGAGTACCGCATCTCGACTGGCGTTTCGGGCTAGTCACCGTAGCGTTGAGTCACGGTTCAGACGGACATGCGGCGGATGTAGGGCGAGCGAAATTCGCTGGCCCACAAGCCTGTTCCACACGCATCATCGACCGGATGAACCATGAACCGACCCCGCGTCTGGGTATCGACTTCGGCCGGGTGATCCAGGGGGCGACCTTCGAATCCGGTGCGGCCGACACCGTTTTCCTTTCCGGCGACACCGAGGCGGCCATGGCCTCCCCACCCAGTCCGGACGCCTTCGACGTCCTCCCGCGCCTCGTCGAGCTGTTCGGCGGCCGGGCCTGGGTGATCTCGAAATGTGGTCCGCGCGTGGAGGAACGGACCAGGCAGTGGCTGGAGCACCACCGCTTCTACGACATCACGGGTATTCCTCGGGACAACGTGCGGTTCTGCCGGAAACGAGCCGACAAGCTGCCGCACTGTGTCGAATTGGGGATCACGCACATGATCGACGACCGCCTCGACGTGCATCGAGCGCTACACGGGACGGTGCCCAACCTGTACCTGTTCGGTGTGCAGTCCGAGCCGGTACCGGATTGGGTTCGGCAGACAGTGGATTGGCCCGCGGTGGAAGTCGCGATCACCGAATCGGTAAACGACTGAAGGCCGCGCTCCCGGAAATCCGGGACGCGGCCTTCGTGCATCAGGGTCAGGCGTCGACTGTGTCGAGCACCGGTTCCGGCTCCCGGCCCTGGCGGGCCAGCGGGCTCGGCCACCAGATGCGGTCACCGATGTCCAGCGTCAGCGAGGTCACCAGGATCGAGCGCACGATCAGGGTGTCGAGGAGGACGCCGACCGCGATCAGGATGCCCATCTCGGCGAAGCCGACGATCGGCATCGTGGTGAACACCGCGAACGTGCCGGCCAGCACCAGGCCCGCGGAGGTGATGACACCACCGGTGGCGGCCAGGCCCTTCAGGGCGCCGGTGCGGGTGCCGTGGGTCTTCGATTCCTCGTGGACTCGCGACATCAGGAAGATGTTGTAGTCGATGCCGAGAGCGACGAGGAAGACGAAGGCCAGCAACGGAAGTCCCGCGTCGGCGCCGTGGAAGCCGGCCAGGTCGAACAGCCAGCGGCTGATGCCCAGGGCGGCGAAGAAGGACAGCACCACGGTGGCGGTCAGCAGGACGGGCGCCAGGATCGAGCGGAGCAGGAGCATCAGGATGCCCATGACCACCAGCAGGACCAGCGGGACGATGACGTAGTTGTCGTGGGACGACGCCCGTTCGGTGTCGAGCAGGGTGGCGGTCTGGCCGCCGACCTTCGCGTCGGCACCGGGGATGGCGTGCACCGCGTCGCGCACCCGGTCGATCGTGTCCTGCGCGGCCTTGGAGTCCGGCGAATCCGTCAGCGTGCCTTCGATTGCGACGATGCCGTCCTTCACCTGCGGCGGAGCGACCGCGGTGATGCCCTGGGTCGCACGCAGTTTCGCGACAACCGCGTCGGCTTGCGCTGCGTTGGCGACGATCTGGACGGGCGCACCGGTGCCGGCGTCGAAATGCTGCTCCAGCAGCTTCATTCCGTCGACAGCGGCGGACTGCTTCACGAAGGAGTCCTTGGCGGCGACGCCGTGAGCCTGGAATCCGGACACCCCGAGCGCGGCGACCACCAGGGCGGCCGCGGTCACGATCCACACCACCCGCGGCCGGATCGCGATGGTGCGGCCGATCCGCGCCCAGATACCCGTGGTGGAACTCGGGTCGGTGGTACCGAAGTCGGGGTGGCGCGGCCAGAACACCCAGCGGCCGGTGATGGTGAGCAGGGCCGGCAGCAGGGTCAGCATGGCGGCCAGCGCGACAGCGATGCCGATCGCGCAGACCGGGCCCATCCCGGCGGTGGAGTTCATCCGGGCGACCAGCAGCACCAGCATGGCGATCATGACGGTGAGACCACTGGCCAGCACCGCGGGACCGGCCCGGTGCAGGGCCACCGCCATCGCCTCGTGTTTGTCCTCGTGCCGGCGCAGTTCCTCGCGATAGCGGGCCACCAGCAGCAAGGCGTAGTCGGTTCCGGCGCCGAACACGAGGATGGTCAGGACCGCCGCGCTCTGCGCGTTGACCGTCAGACCGGCGTGGGTGAATCCGTACACCGCCGCCTGCGCGACGACCAGGGCGATACCGGCCGCGAGCAGCGGCAGCACCCACAGCATCGGACCGTAGGTGGCGAGCAGGATGACGATCACGACACCAGCGGCCGCGTACAGCAGCAGACCGTCGATGCCCTTGAAGGCTTCACCCATCTCCGCGGCGAAACCGGCCGGACCGGTCGCCGCGACCGACAGGCCGGCGGGGCGCGGGGACTCCTTGTCCTTGATCGACTTCACGGTCGACGCAAGCGAATTCCAGCCGCCGCTGCCCATGTTGATCTGGACCAGGGTCTCGATGGCCTGCTTGTCCTGGGCCACGATCGGTTCGGAGGCCAGGGCCACACCCTGCACCTGCCGCGCGGCGGCGGCGTCGGCGGCCGCGGCCTGGATGTCGGCCGGTGTGATCGGGCCGTCGGTGCGGGAGTAGATCAGCACGACCGGCGCCTGGTCGGCGTTGCCGAACGGCAGGCCTTCCTTGTACGCCTGAGTCGATTCCGCGGAATCCGGAAGCCAGGTGACGGCGTCGTTCTTCTGCGCGTCGGTGAGTTTGCCGGCCAGGCCGCCGAGTGCGACGACTGCCAGGATCCATACGACCAGCACGACCCATTTGCTGCGGCGCCCAGCGGGCAGCCGAGCGAGCCGGCCGGACCAGCCGCTCATGTCGGGATCATTCGGTGCAGACACGTTGTCCCCCAGGGGAAATATCGGTGGGTTGGTGAGCTGATCGTACGAAAGGCACTGGCACCGAGACACCCTGAATTCCCAGGTGGGGGGAAACCCTGAATCATCCCACGAACTCCTGGGAGCTTTCTGTGGGACAGTCGAAATCCCGGGCCGCGGGGTGCGGCTCCGGGCTTCGAGAACGATATCGACGGCGTTCGCCGCCGGTGTGCGGTGGGTGCGTCAGTTGGCGGGAGCGCCCGCCGTCATTCCACCGTCGATGACGAATTCCGCTCCCGTGCAGTAGCTGGATTCCCGGCTGGCGAGGAAAACCACCAGGTCCGAGACTTCCTCGGCGGTGCCGAGCCGGGCGCGCGGGTTCTCGTCGCGGTCGGCCGAGAGGCCTTCCGGCGCACCGATCATCGGGGTCAGGATCCCGCCGGGGTGTACCGAATTGACCCGAACCCCGTGCGGCGCCAGTTCCAGCGCAGCGGATTTCGTGAACCCGCGCAGCCCGAACTTGGACGCGGTGTAGCCGTGCATTCCCGAAACACCTTGCAGGCCTGCGGCGGACGAGATATTCACCACACTCGCTGGGCGGGCCGCGACCAGGGCGTCCCGGGCGGCGCTGAGGCCCAGGAACGGTCCGGTCAGATTGATCGACAGTGCCCGCTGCCACTGCGCCTCGGTGTACTCGCCGATCGGGCCGCCGTCGAGGATGCCGGCGTTGTTGATCAGCACGTCCAGTTTGCCGAACCGGTCCAGCGCGACGGCCACCGCCGCGTCCCAGTCCGCCGCGTTCGTCACATCGAGATGGGTGTAGACGCAACGGTCGCCGAGTTCCTGGGCCAGCTTCGCGCCGGCTTCGTCGGCGATGTCGCCGAGCACCACACTGGCGCCCTGCGCCACGAACGCCCGAGCGTGCGAGGCACCCATGCCCGACGCCGCGCCGCTGATCAGCGCGACCCGGCCTGCGAGACGGTCACTCATCGGATCTCCTGCTTCTCCGGCCGCAGCGGACAGCGCGTGCCGGTGTAGATGGTCGGCATGCACTCGTTGCAGTGGATGCACGCGGATCGGGTTCCGGAGTCGGACTGGATGCGCCGCAACAGGTCCGGCTCGCGCAGCAGTGCCCGGCCCATCGCGACGAATTCGAATCCCGCGTCCCTGGCCTGCCGCATCGTGTCGTAATTGGTGATGCCGCCCAACAGGATCAGCGGCAGGCGCAGCTCCTGCCGGAACTGGCGTGCGCGGTCGAGCAGGTAGGCCTCGCGGTACGGGTATTCCTTCAGGAAGGCACTGCCGCCCAGGCGGAAGCCCCAGCGCAGCGGGATCGGCAGCGTCTTGCCGAAACTGCGGCGCGGCGCGTCGCCGTGGAACAGCAGCATCGGGTTGAGCAGCGAACTGCCGGCGGTCAGCTCGATGGCGTCGAGCCCGCCGTCGGCCTCCAGCAGCTTGGCTACCTCGATCGACTCGGGGATCTGCAGGCCGCCGCGGGCGCCGTCGGTCATGTTGAGCTTGGCGGTGACAGCCAGCCGGCCACCGACCGCGTCGCTGACCGCCGCGACGATCTCGCGCGCGAAGCGGGCGCGGTTCTCCAGCGAGCCACCGTAGGAGTCGCGGCGGCGGTTCAGCATCGGGCTCAGGAACGAGCTGGCCAGATAGTTGTGGCCGAGATGGACCTCGACGGCGTCGAAGCCGGACTGCTCGGCCAGCCGGGCCGCATTCGCATGTGCCGCAACAACTTCGCGCAGTTCCGCGGCGTCGGGGACCTTGCAGGGCCGCATGCCGAGCGGATTGAAGAACCGGCTCGGCGCCAGCGCGGGTTCCCCGTTGGACCGCGAATTCGCTACCGGCCCGGCATGACCGATCTGCGCGGAGGCCGCCGCGCCCTCCCGGTGTACCGCGTCGGTGAGCTTGCGCAGCCCGGGCACCACCTCGGGCCGCATCCACAGCGCGCCGTTGTCGGTGCGGCCGCCGGGCGCGACCGCGCAGTAGGCGACGGTGGTCATGCCGACCCCGCCGGCCGCGACTTCCCGATGGAACTCCACCAGCGCGTCGGACGGCATGGAACCGGGTGTCCGGCCTTCGAAGGTGGCGGCCTTGATGACGCGGTTGCGCAGCGTCAGCGGCCCGAGCCGGACCGGCTCGAAGACGTCGTTCATCGGGTATCTCCTTGTGGCGCAGTCAATCCGGCGAGGACGAAGTCGCGCAGGCTCGCCACCGAACGGGGGGAGAGCTCCTGTCCGACGCCGAAGCGCAGGATGATCAGATCGAAGGCGAGCATCCAGCGACGGCCCGCTTCGGCGGGATCGACGCCGGGCAACAGTCCGGCCCAGGTGCCGATGGTGAACCACGGTCCCTGCCAGCCGGTTCCGCTGTGCCGGCCCGCGACGAACTGGGCCAGCAGCCGCACGTGCAACTGGCCGATCGGATCGGCGACCAGGGTGACGAACGGTTCGATCACCGCGTCCACCACGTCGGCGACCGACGATTCACCTTCGGTGACCGCGGCCAGCCGGTCGGCCCAGACCGGGCCGAGACGATCCTCGAGCAGCGCGCTGACCAAGGCTTCCTTGGAGCCGAAATGGTAATGCGCCGCAGCGGCATTCGCGCCGGCGGCGGCGCAGATCGCCCGCACCGACACCTCGTCGTAGGGGCTGACGAGCAGCAGCTGCTCGGCCGCGGCCAGCAGCCGTTCGCGGGTACCTCCCGGGGCGGGCGCCGTCTGGTTCATGCGTCGATTCGACCACGCCGGGGGAGAAATTTCAATCATTGATTCAATCAGTGATTGAAGTACTCGCCGTCGTGGCCGACCGCGCCCGGACGGGCGGGGGAAATCGCCAGGTCAGCTGCCGTCGTAGCCGTTCAGTGTGGTCTTCAGATCGTCGAGGATCGCGCGCGCCGCGGTCAGACCCTCGCCGTGCCAGATCGCGTCGTCGACCGCGAACTCGCGACGATCCGACACCGCGCTGAGCTTCTTCCAGTCCGCCGACCGCATCACCGACTGACCATTCGACAACCCGTCCGGCCCGTCGAACATGACATAGACGATGTCGCCCTCGACCTTCGCCCGATCCGCCGCCGAACCCAGCGACCCGACCGGAAACGACTTGCCGCGCTGCGCACCCGGGCGCTGCACCCCGGCATCCGCGAGCACCCGTCCCGCGAAACTGTCGTCACCCTGCACCTGCATGCCCTGCGCCTCGAACCGCACCACCGACGCCTGCGAGAAATTCGCGGCGACCGCGGCACCCGCGTCGTGCGCGGCCGTCCGGTAGTCGTCGAGCAGTTTCGCCGCGGCATTCGGGCGGCCCAGCGCATCCGCGTAACCGGTGAACCGGCTCTGCCAATCCGCGCCGCCGACCAGCACCGTCGGCGCGATCGAACGCAAGGCGTCGGCGCCCGCGGCGCCCGCGGTGCCCAGGATCAGATCGGGATGCAGCGCCGCGATCCGGGCCGGATCCGGACTGCCGACCCCGCCCACACTCGGAATGATCGCGATACCGGTACCGAGATAATCGGGCTGCGCGGCCGGACCGCTCACCGTCGCCGCACCCACCACCTGCTTCCACAGACCCAGTGCGCAGACCGCGTCCAACGCCGCGGTGTCCAGGACGACGATCTGCTGCGGGTCCGCCGGAACCGTCGCGCCCGCGACCTGCCAGGTACCGGACCGTTCCGCGGCGATCGGAGTCGCACAAGCGGTTCGGGTGTCCCGGCCGACACCGGCCATATCCGCACCCGCCACCGCCGTCGTCGTCCGCACAATGGACGCCGCGTCCTCGTCGGTCTGCGCGCAACCACTCGCCACGCCCGCGGTCACCGCCAGCACCGACACCGCCGCCAGCACCCGCCGCAGCGGCGTACGTCCGTCGACAGACCTCTTGGCGCGAGCGCTCTTTCGGGGGCAGGAGTCCGCGGTCACCGGCATGCCGGGCAGGGTACACGCGGCGCCGGTCGGCCCAGCTCGCGGTGCCGCGGCCGACGTCAATACGACACAACGTAGGACCGGACGCGATGGTTGCCACAGCACGGTTTACGATTCGTCCTAGCGCAAGCCACCCGTCGCTCGTCGTGCGCCGGTAAGCAGTGCGTACGACAACGACCAGAAGGCACACCTTCAGGAGGAACAGTGACTGCTGTAGAGCCCCAGCCAGTCCCCAAGCTGGAAGCGACACGGCCCTACCCGGCACGTACGGGCCCCAAGGGGTCGTTCATCTACAAGGCCGTCACCACCACCGACCCGAAGGTCCTGGGTGTGATGTACCTGGTGACCGCGATGACCTTCTTCCTCATCGGTGGTCTGATGGCCCTGCTGATGCGTGCCGAGCTGGCGCGCCCGGGCCTGCAGTTCCTGTCGCCGGAACAGTTCAACCAGCTGTTCACCATGCACGGCACGATCATGCTGCTCTTCTACGCGACCGCGATCGTGTTCGGCTTCGCCAACATCGTGCTGCCGCTGCAGATCGGCGCCCCCGACGTCGCCTTCCCGCGACTGAACGCGTTCAGCTACTGGCTGTACCTGTTCGGCGCCTCGATGGCGACCGCCGGCTTCATCACCCCCGGTGGTGCGGCCGACTTCGGCTGGACCGCCTACACCCCGCTGTCGGACATCGTGCACTCGCCCGGTGTCGGTGGTGACCTGTGGATCCTGGGTCTGGCCGTCTCCGGTCTGGGCACCATCCTCGGTGGTGTCAACATGCTGACCACTGTCGTCTGCCTGCGTGCCCCGGGTATGACCCTGTTCCGCATGCCGATCTTCACCTGGAACATCGCGGTGACCTCGGTCCTGGTCCTGCTGGCCTTCCCGCTGCTGACCGCCGCGCTGATGGCGTTGGCCTACGACCGCCACCTGGGCGGCCACATCTACGACCCGGCCACCGGTGGCACGCTGCTCTACCAGCACCTGTTCTGGTACTTCGGCCACCCCGAGGTGTACATCATCGCGCTGCCGTTCTTCGGCATCGTGTCGGAGATCTTCCCGGTCTTCAGCCGCAAGCCGATCTTCGGTTACACCACCCTGGTCTACGCGACCCTGGGTATCGCCGCCCTGTCCATCGCGGTGTGGGCGCACCACATGTACGCGACCGGCGCCGTGCTGCTGCCGTACTTCTCGTTCATGACCTTCCTGATCGCGGTTCCGACCGGTGTGAAGTTCTTCAACTGGATCGGCACCATGTGGAAGGGGCAGCTGACCTTCGAGACACCGATGCTGTGGTCGGTCGGCTTCCTGGTCACGTTCCTCTTCGGTGGTCTGTCGGGTGTCATCCTGGCCTCGCCGCCGCTGGACTTCCACGTGTCCGACACCTACTTCGTCGTCGCGCACTTCCACTACGTGCTCTTCGGCACCATCGTGTTCGCGACCTTCGCGGGCATCTACTTCTGGTTCCCGAAGATGACCGGCCGGATGCTGGACGAGCGCCTGGGCAAGTGGCACTTCTGGGCCACCCTGGTCGGCTTCCACACCACCTTCCTGGTGCAGCACTGGCTGGGTGCCGAGGGTATGCCGCGTCGGTACGCCGACTACCTGCCCTCCGACGGGTTCACCCTGCTGAACACCATCTCCACCATCGGCGCGTTCATCCTGGGCGCCTCGACCCTGCCGTTCATCTGGAACGTCTTCAAGAGCTCGCGCTACGGCGAGGTCGTGACCGTGGACGACCCGTGGGGCTACGGCAACTCGCTGGAGTGGGCGACCTCCTGCCCGCCGCCGCGGCACAACTTCTACGAGCTGCCGCGCATCCGCTCCGAGCGTCCCGCGTTCGAGCTGCACTACCCCCACATGGTGGAGCGCATCCGCGCGGAGGCCCACGTGGGCTGGGGTGGCAAGGCTCACCAGGTCAAGGAAAAGGCCGGGGTTTCGGCCCACTAGGGTCTCTACCCCCGTGCGGCGGTCGTCTTTCGAGACGGCCGCCGTTCGGCATTTCGGGCACTACCCCGCTGTATGGCTTGGAGCGCATCCGCGCGGAGGCCCACGTGGGCTGGGGTGGCAAGGCTCACCAGGTCAAGGAGAAGGCCGGGGTTTCGGCCCACTAGGGTCTCTACCCCCGTGCGGCGGTCGTCTTTCGAGACGGCCGCCGTTCGGCATTTCGGGCACTACCCCGCTGTATGGCTTGGAGCGCATCCGCGCCGAGGCCCACGTGGGCTGGGGTGGCAAGGCTCACCACGTCAAGGAGAAGGCCGGGGTTTGGGCCCACTAGGTCTGCAGCCTCCTATGCGGCGGTCGTCTTCGAGGCGGCCGCCGTTCGGCGTTTCCGGGCCGGTCGGCGGCCGCTCGCGGCGGGCCGATGGGCGGTGCCGGGCCGCCGGGCGCGGCCTGAGACAATTTCAGCGGCCCCGGACCGGGGAAATCACCGAGAAACGGAGTTGCGAGTGGGCTCGTCCGACACCACAGTGCTGATCACGGTCACCGGACCCGACAAGCCGGGTGTCACCTCGGTGCTGCTGACGGCGCTGGCCCGCAACGGTGTGAGCCTGCTGGACGTGGAACAGGTCGTCATCCGCGGCCGGCTCACCCTGGGTGTCCTGGTGTCCTGCCCGGTCGATCCGGAGCGCTTGCAGGACCAGCTCGAGGACGCGATGGCCACCCTCGGCATGAATGTCGACGTGGAGATCGGCGCGGACCCGGCCGCCGGTGCCCGGCACTCGACCCACGCCGTGGTCGTGCTCGGCAATCCGGTGACCGCGCGCGCCTTCGGGGTCGTCGCGCGCACCCTGGCCGCGCAGGGCGTCAATATCGACGCGATCCGCGGCGTCGCCGACTATCCGGTCACCGGCTTGGAACTGACCGTCACCGTGCCCGGATCGGCCGACGCCGAGAGCCTGCTGCGCACCGGGCTGGCCGAGGTGGCGGCCCGCGAGAACGTCGACATCGCGGTCGAGCGCGCGGGCCTCGCGCGGCGGGCCAAGCGGCTGATCGTGTTCGACGTCGACTCCACGCTGATCCAGGGCGAGGTCATCGAGATGCTGGCCGCCCACGCCGGTGTCGAGGACGAGGTCCGCGCGGTCACCGAGGCGGCGATGCGCGGTGAACTCGACTTCGCCGAATCGCTGCGGCAGCGGGTCGCGACGCTGGCCGGCCTGGACCAGTCGGTGATCGACGAGGTCGCCGAGCGGATCGCACTGACCCCGGGCGCCCGCACCACCATCCGCACCCTGCGCCGGCTCGGCTTCCGCTGCGGTGTGGTCTCCGGCGGTTTCCGGCAGGTGATCGAGCCGCTCGCACACGAGCTGGAACTGGACTTCGTGCAGGCGAATACGCTCGAGGTGATCGACGGCAAGCTGACCGGCAAGGTCATCGGCGAGATCGTCGACCGCGAGGCCAAGGCGGTGGCGCTGCGCCGGTTCGCCGGCGAGACCGGGGTGCCGATGGAACAGACGGTGGCGGTGGGCGACGGCGCCAACGACATCGACATGCTCAACGCCGCCGGGCTCGGTATCGCGTTCAACGCCAAGCCGGCGCTGCGCGAGGTCGCCGATACCGCGCTCAACCACCCGTACCTGGACGCGGTGCTGTTCATCCTGGGCGTGACCCGGGACGAGGTCGAGGCCGCCGACGCTCGCGACGGCCTCCTGCGCCGGGTCCCGCTCGACCGATGACCCCGGACGCCGTGGACGCCGGATTCGTCGCGCGGCACGCGGAATTGGCGCGCGGCTACGGCGGTTCCGGCGACCCCGACGATCCCGCGCTGGTGCAGGCCATGCAGGTGGTCCTGCACATCCCGAAGACGGAACCGCCCGCGCGCAGCGAGTTGCTGGCCGCCGCCGCCGCGGCGGCGGTCGCGCTGTGCCTGGACGAACGGGTCGGCGCCGGCGGGCCCTGGGAACAGGCGTATCTGGGCTGGCATCGATCCCGGATCCGCAAGGTGACCCGGCGGGCCCGCGGCGCCCAATGGCTCGCCGCCACCGAATTGGACGGTGTGACAGTCGAATTCGGCAATGCCGCGGCGCACGCCCTGGTACCCGGACCGGTCGGCGCACTCGATCCGCGAATCAAGAAACTCCAGATCGGCGGCACCGAACTGGAATCCGACACTCCCGGCCCGGTCGATCCTTCGCTGCCGGTGCTTTGGGTCGACTCCGCTTTGGGTATGACCGTGGGTAAGGCTGCCGCGCAGGTCGGACATGCCAGCATGCTGCTGGCCGGCGCGCTGCCGGTGGAACAGGCCTACGCGTGGGCGCGGGCCGGGTTCCGGTGTGCGGTGCGCGACGCGGACCCGCGACAGTGGGCGGCGCTGCGTGCCCTGGTCGAGGCGGGCGCGGCCACCGCGGTCCGCGATGCCGGCTTCACGGAAGTCGCGCCCGGCTCGACGACGGTGATCGCCGTATCCGCGGCGAACGCGCCGCGCGTGCCGGACGGCGAGTCGGGCGATGTGCCCGATTGCGCCGTTGGCCTGGAGTGACGCACCGACAACTGGTGCTCGAATTCCGGACCCGCGTGCGGCAAGATCGGGGCCCTGCAACTGCCGCGCGGAGAGGTGCCGAGGTGCTTCTGAGATGACGACGCTGTTGGTGATACTCGCTGTTTGGGTGCTCATTTCGGTTCCGGTGGCACTGCTGTTGGGACGCCTGTTCCGGTCCCGACCCGACCACCGTGACGATGTCGGCCGTCGAGCCGGAGACCGGTTCACACCGATGATGCGGCGTGGCGGCCGATAACACGCCCCACAGGTAGATTGAGCCCGTGCCACAACCGGATCCCGATCTCCTCATCGATTTCACCGACGTCACCGTTCGCCGCTCCGGCCATACTCTCGTGGGCCCGGTCACCTGGCAGGTGGAACTCGACGAGCGGTGGGTCGTCCTGGGCCCCAACGGTGCCGGCAAGACCACGCTGCTGCGGATGGCCGCCGCCGAGATGCACCCGACCTCCGGCATCGCCAATCTGCTCGGTGAGACGTTGGGGCGCGTCGACATCAACGAGCTACGGCCGCGGATCGGCCTGTCCTCGGCCGCGATCGCGAGCCGGGTCCCGGTGGACGAGAAGGTGTCCGACCTCGTGGTGTCCGCCGGATACGCGGTGATGGGCCGCTGGCGGGAACGCTACGACGCCATGGACACCGATCGGGCGGTCGACATCCTGGAGAGCCTGGGCGCCGAACATCTGGCCGACCGCACCTACGGCACCCTGTCCGAGGGCGAACGCAAGCGGGTGCTCATCGCCCGCGCCCTGATGACCGATCCCGAACTGCTGCTGCTCGACGAGCCCGCGGCCGGCCTGGATCTGGGCGGGCGCGAGGAACTGGTCGAGCGGCTCGGCGATCTCGCGGCCGACCCCGACGCACCCGCCACCGTGCTGGTCACCCATCACGTCGAGGAGATTCCACCGGGCTTCACCCACGCCCTGCTGCTCGACGAGGGCTCGATCGTCGCGCAGGGCCTGCTGCATCAGGTACTCACCTCCGAGAACCTCAGCAAGGCGTTCCGGCAGGCGATCACGCTCGATCGGATCGACGGGCGCTACTTCGCCCGCCGCTCGCGCCGGCTGGGTCGCCACCGCTCCCGCTGACCGGCCGGAATCCGGTCGCGCGGCGCGCGGATATCCCGCAGAGCGGGAACCGCACATCCGATCTGCCGGTCCCCGGCGGCGTCGCGCGGCGGTCCGGTTACCGTGCAGGAGTGAGTGAGAGCAAAACAGAGGTCGCGCCGGTCCGGGACGCCTCGACGGTGATGCTGGTGCGCGACAGCGCGGCCGGGCCCGAGGTGTTCCTGCAGCGGCGGGTGCGGGCGATGGCCTTCGCCGCCGGGATGACCGTGTTCCCCGGCGGCGGCGTGGATCCGTCGGACGCGACGGCGGATATCGCCTGGGCGGGCCCCGAGCCGCGATGGTGGGGTGAGCAATTCGGGATCGAGGCCGGCCGGGCGCAGGCGTTGGTGTGCGCGGCCGTGCGCGAAACCTTCGAGGAATGCGGTGTGCTGCTGGCCGGTCCTACACCGGACAGCGTCGTCTGCGACACCTCCGGGTACGCCGAGGCCCGCCGGCGCATCGAGAAGCGTGAGCTGTCGTTCCCGCAGTTCCTCGCCGACGCGAATCTGGTCTTGCGCGCAGACCTGTTGCGCCCGTGGGACAACTGGGTCACGCCGACGGTCGAGCAGCGTCGCTACGACACCCGCTTCTTCGTCGCGCTCCTGCCCACCGGCCAGGAAGCCGACGGTGCCACCAGCGAGGCCGCCGCCGCCCGCTGGTCCACCCCCGCCGACGCGCTGGACCGGTGGAAGGCCGAGGAAGACATCCTGATGCCCCCCACCTGGACCCAGCTGACCTCGCTGGGCCGGTTCGACTCCACCGCGGCCATGCTCGCGGCAACCCCGGCCATCACCCCGATCCAGCCGACGCCCGTCTTCGCCGACGGCCGCATCATCCGGCTCGAGTTCCCGAACTGGGAGCAGTACATGGCCGATCTACCGGGCGGCATCCTCGGCGGCCGTAAGCCGAACTGATCCCCGGCCGGGCCCGGATGTGCGGACCAGTACGCTCGTCGCTCGTGGCCGAATTTGTGACCGTTGACCGCCCCGAGGCCGGGATCGCCGTCCTGCGTATCGAGCGGCCCCCGCTCAACCTGATCGGCGTCCAGGTGGCGCTGGAACTCGCGGCAGCCGCGGCCGAACTCGGGAACGACCCGTCGGTCGCCGCGGTCGTGCTGTACGGCGACGCGCGCGTGTTCAGCGCCGGGGACGACGTCGCCGAGCTGGCCGGGTTGTCGGCTGAGCAGGCCGGGGCGATGGCGGCCGATCTGCAGGCCGCGCTCGGCTGCCTGGCCCGGCTGCCGCAGCCGGCGGTCGCCGCGATCAGCGGCTACGCGCTGGGCGCGGGCCTGGAACTGGCGTTGGGCGCCGATCGGCGGATCATCGGCGACAACGTGAAATTGGGCCTGCCGCAGATCCGGGCCGGGCTGATCCCGCTCGCCGGGATCCGCCGGTTGAGTCTGCTCATCGGGCCGTCCGCGGCCAAGGACCTGGTCTACAGCGGCCGGTTCGTCGACGCCGACGAGGCGAAGGCGCTGGGACTGGCCGACGAGGTGGTCGCGCCCGACGACGTCTACGAGTCGGGACTGCGCTGGGCGCGCCGATTCGCCGGCGGCCCGGCGCTGGCGCTGGCCGCGGCCAAGCGGGTCTTCGAGGCGGGCACGCACGGTCACGATCGGGCACGCACCGAATGGGCCGAACTGTTCACAACGGACGATCGGGTGACCGGAACCACATCGCTGCAGGTGGACGGTCCGGGCGTGGCGGTGTTCACCGGCAGCTGAAGGGCAGCCTTACCGCCGACCTGGACGCTCGACTACGCTACGTCTCCATGACCGCACGCCCTGCCGACCCGGCGCCGAACCCGCACGCGACCGAAGCCGAGGTCCAGGCCGCCCTCACCGACAACAAGCTCGCCCAGGTGCTCTACCACGACTGGGAAGCCGAGACCTACGACGACAAGTGGTCGATCTCATACGACGAGCGCTGCATCGAGTACGCCCGCGGCCGCTTCGACGCCGTCGCCGGCCCGCAGCCGCTGCCCTACGGCCGGGCACTCGAGCTCGGCTGTGGTACCGGCTTCTTCCTGCTGAACCTGATGCAGGGCGGGATCGCCGAACGCGGCTCGGTCACCGACCTGTCGCCGGGCATGGTCAAGGTCGCGCTGCGCAACGCCGAGCACCTCGGCCTGGATGTCGACGGCCGGGTCGCCGACGCCGAGACCATCCCGTACGAGGACGACACCTTCGACCTCGTCGTCGGACACGCTGTGCTGCACCACATTCCGGATGTCGAGCTGGCGCTCAAGGAGTGCCTGCGGGTGCTCAAGCCGGGCGGCCGGTTCGTGTTCGCGGGGGAGCCGACCACGATCGGCAACTTCTACGCGCGCAAGCTCGGTCAGATCACCTGGAAGGCCACCACCGAGATCACCAAGCTGCCGTTCCTGCGCGGCTGGCGCCGGCCGCAGGAGGAGCTCGACGAGTCCTCGCGTGCCGCGGCGCTGGAAGCCGTGGTCGACCTGCACACCTTCGACCCGGCCGAGCTGGAGGCTATCGCCCGGTCCGCCGGTGCGGTCGAGGTGCATGCGGCGACCGAGGAGTTCGCGGCCGCGCTGTGGGGCTGGCCGGTGCGCACCTTCGAGGCCGCCGTTCCCGCCGAGAAGCTGTCGGTGGGCTACCGGATGGCCCAGTACCGCGCCTGGCTGGGCCTGAGCTGGGTCGACGAGAACGTGCTCAAGCACGTCGTGCCGCGTCAGTTCTTCTACAACGCGATGATCACCGGCGTGAAGCCGGGCGCAAACCGCAAGTAGTGCCTACCCCGCCGGGTCGCCCGTAATGGGTTACCAGTTCACCCGGGCCGAGGTCGGCTACCTCGCCGGTGCCGCCGGACAGGCGGCGCTGGCGGAGGTCGGTGCGCTGCCCCTGAGCGCGTCGAGTCTCGTGCGCGACCTCGAGGTGGCCCGCCGCACGCACGGCGACCGGACGGGCATGCTGGTCGAGACCGTGCGGCTGCGCCGGCGGGCTACGGCCAAGCTGGATCCGGCGATCCCGTGGCTGCTCACCGACGACGCGCTGCAGCAGGCCACTCCGGCGCCGGTCGCCCGGCATCGGGCGCAGCGGCTGGCCGGGCGGTCCGTGCACGACGTAACCTGTTCCGTCGGAGCCGAACTCGTCGCGCTGGCCCGGGAGTGCCCGGTGGTGATCGGCAGCGATATCGACGCCGTGCGGCTGGACATGGCTGCGGCGAATCTGGCGGCCGAGCAAGCCGTGCGGCTGGTGCGCGCCGACGCGCTGGTTCCGGTGACGGCCGATCCGGTCGTGATCGCCGACCCGGCGCGGCGTGCGGGCGGCCGGCGGACCCACGATCCGGCGGCGCTACAACCTCCGCTGCCGGATCTGCTGGCCGCGTATCACGGCCGCGACCTGGTCGTGAAGTGCGCGCCGGGGCTGGATTTCGACACCGCCGGCCCGGACGGTAGCCCGTGGGCGGGTGAGGTCGAGGTGGTGTCGCTGGACGGTTCGGTCCGGGAGGCCTGTCTCTGGTCGCCGGGGCTGGCGGCCCCGCGTGTGCGCCGACGCGCGACTGTCCTTGCCGCGGACGGTACTTCGTGGACCCTGACCGACGCCGACCCGGACGGGATCGAGGAGCGCGCACCCGGCCGCTGGATCGTCGATCCCGACGGCGCGGTGGTGCGGGCCGGTCTGGTCCGGCACTACGCCGCGAAACACGGCCTGTGGCAACTGGATCCGCGGATCGCCTACCTGACCGGCGACACCGTTCCGCCCGGCGTGCGCGGATTCGAGATCCTGGAACGTATGGATTTCCGGGAGAAGCCGCTTCGGGCGGCCCTGCACCGCCGCGACTGCGGCCCACTGGAGATCCTCGCCCGTGGCGTCCCGGTCGATCCGGATGTGTTGCGGGCCAAGCTGAAACCGCGCGGCAGTGTGCCGCACACAGTGGTAGTCACCCGGATCGGGACGACCGCCACCGCGTTCGTGTGCGCGACCCCGCCGGTCCAGGTTCGCGGCGTGCCCGCCTGAGTTCGGCTGGAGCCGGTCGGGTATCTACGCCGGCTTGAACGCGAACAGTTCGCCGAGCCGGGTGGTGATCACGACCTCACTGTTCGCGCCCACCGCGGTGCCGACCGAATCACCGTGTGCTCCAGGCAAGTCCGCGGTCGCGAGGGTGGTGCCGTTGCCGGTGTCGAAGGTGACCAGCTGTAGTCCGTCCTCGCCGGCGGGCGCGACCGTGTATCCGGTGTCGCCGGCGGTCTGCACCGGGCGGCCGCGCAGCGGTACATCCGGGCGCTGCCAGGCGATCTCGGCGCTGTCGCCCTTGTCCCGGACGGCCGTCAGGTGGCCGTCGTTGCCGCCGGGGATCAGCAGGCCGTTCGCCGCGGAGATCGCGCCACGGGGTGCGAAGCCGAGCGGCTGCGTCCATTTGGTGTGCCCGGTGGCGGTGTCCACCGCGATCAGCCGATTCGAGTTGTCGCCGACGTAGACCGTCTTGCCGTCGGCGGACAGGGACGGGCCGGCCGCGCTGCCGTCGGTCAGCAGGTCCGCGCTCCACCGTGTGCTGATCCGGCCGTCGGCGTAGCGCAGCGCCACCAGGGACGCCCGCGGCGAACCCGGCTTCCACACCGTCAGATAGAAGTCGCCGCTCGCCTGGTCCAGCGCGGACACCGACGGCACGGGGCAGTGCGGGCCGCCGACACCGCAGTCGTCGAGACCGACGCCGTCGGGTGGCCGCGGCAGGTCGGCTTGCGCGAGGAAGTCCGGCTCGCCCAGGGCCTGGAAGGTCGGGACCGTACGGTCGCCGGTCTGGCGGTCGAGGACGTCGATCTGCCCGAGCTGGCTGACGGTGAGCACGCGGCTGTCGCCGGTGAACTGGACGGACACCGGCACGCCCGCGACCGGGGTGCGCCAGCGCGGCTGGCCCAGGGCGTTGAAGGAGAACACGCCACCGTTGTCGCCCACGTAGACATTGGTGAGGCCGTCGACGGCCGCGCCGGCGCCGATCACGTCCGGGCCCATTTCGTCGCAGAACCGCTTGCGGCCGGTGTGCATCTGGAACGAGAACAGGGTGCCGGTGGTACCGGGCTTGCCGACACAGCCGGTCTCGGTGCGGGTGGTGACGAACACCTGCCCGTCGGGCCCGGTGACCGGGGGGACGGCGACCGGGCCGCCGATCGGGCGGGACCAGCTCAGCACCAGGTTCCGCGAACCGGTGACCGAGCTGAAGGCGCTGTTGCGGGCGTCGTGGTAGGCCGACGGCCAGCCCTTCCCCGGCCCGACCCGGATGTCGTCGAGGTGGGTGCCGCCGCATCCGCTCAGGGTCAGTGCGGCGACGGCACCGATCGCGGCGGCGGCCCGGACCGTGGGCCGGCGCCGAATCCTCGCGCGTTCGCTGGGCTCGCGTCGGCGGCTGCTGCGCACGTGACTGTGCCTCCCTTTGCGTGTACGGGCTGGGACGAGAGTAGTACCCCGGTCGTGACGGTGAGATGGGGCCTGTGGATTGCGGGTCCGCGATCGCGGTTATCGGTCGCGAACGTACCCTGTTACCTGGATGACACCGATGGACGACCCGGTCGCCCGAACGTGAGGAGCAAGTTTCGTGACGAGCATGTGGGGCGCACCGCTGCGTTCGCGCTGGCGCGGCTCGCGCCGCCGGGATCCCGAGCAGGCGCGTTTCCTGACCGCGGCGTCGTTCCGCTGGATGATGGCCAATCGCGCGTACACGCCCTGGTATCTCGTGCGGTACTACCGGCTCGCCAAGTTCAAGCTGGCCAACCCGCATGTCGTGCTGCGCGGCATGGTGTTCCTGGGCCGGCGCGTCGAGATCCACGCGACCCCGGAGCTGGGCCGGCTGGAGATCGGCAAGTGGGTGCACATCGGTGACGGCAACGCCATTCGCTGCCACGAGGGTTCGCTGCGCATCGGCGACAAGGTCGTCTTCGGCAAGGACAACGTCGTGAACACCTACCTCGACATCGAGATCGGGGAGTCCACGCTGGTCGCCGACTGGTGCTATATCTGCGATTTCGACCATCGCATGGAGGACATGACGCTGCCGATCAAGGATCAGGGCATCGTCAAGGGTCCGGTGCGGATCGGGCCCGACACCTGGATCGCGGCCAAGGTGACCGTGCTGCGCAACACGCGCGTGGGGCGCGGCTGTGTGCTGGGCGCGCACGCCGTGGTGAAGGGTGACATCGAGGACTTCGGGATCGCGGTCGGCGCGCCCGCGAAGGTGGTCAAGAACCGCAAGAAGGCGTGGGAGGACGCCGCCGACGAGCGGGCCCGGCACGCGGCCGCGCTCGCCGATATCGAGCGGAAGAAGTCCGGCGGCGCCGAGATCGAGGAAGTCGCGGCGCTGGGCGAGTGACCGTTCGCCGCGCGCCGCGTTGCCGGGGCGCGCGGCGAGTAGCCCGGCGGTGTCGGTGGCAGACGGTACCGTCGGGGCATGACCCGATATGCGGCATTTCTGCGCGGCATCATGCCGTCGAATCCGAATATGCGCAACGATCGGCTCCGGGCGGTGGTCGAGGGGCTCGGATTCGACGGTGTCGGTTCGGTTCTCAGCAGCGGGAACATCGTCTTCGGTTGTGCGCAGACCGATCCCGCGGAGCTCGAGGACAAGATCCAGGCCGCGTTGCGCGCCGAGCTGGGTATCGGCGGCGGCACCATCGTCCGCGCCCGCGACGAGCTGCGGGCACTCGTCGACAGTGACCCTTTCGCGGACTTGACCCACGGCCGCGGGTCCTACCTCACCGCCACCTTTCTCAAGCAGCCGATGCCCGGGCCACTCGCGACCGCCCCGCCCGAGCTGGCCGCGGCGGTTCGGGTGGTCCGCTACGACGTCCCGGCCCGCGCGGTGCTCTCGGTCATCGACAACACGTCGGCCGAGACCTCCAAGTACATGGGCTGGGTGGAACAGGTGTACGGCAAGGACATCACCACCCGCACCTGGCTGACGGTGCACAAAGTGCTGGCGAAGCTGTAATCTGAACGGGCCCCTCCGGTATCGGGGCGTCAGTCGTCGGGGAATCCGGATACATCCCGATGGGTGGACGACTTTCCTTGTCGCTCCCGGTAATTGCCGAGTACATACGGTGCCGCTCGTCGCGCCGTCGCCGTCTCGGAGGACCGCGTCCCCTCGTGGCCGCGTGGAAATCAGGTGCTGAATCCACGTCCGTACGACACGCGTTTGGGGTGTGAACCATGCTGAAAGTCTGGGCAGGATGGGTGGTCTCGGTCGTCACCGCGCTGTGCGTGCTGCTGGCGGCCCCGGTGGTGGCCGATCCGGCGCCCGTGTCGCTGGTCGAGGCGCCGAAACAGGTGCATCGCAGTGCTTCCGGGGCGGTGCGGCAGGTGGTGCCGGACGTTCCGGTCCCGGTGCCCGGCGGTCGCGCGGCCGATCCGGCCGCGGCCGCCGCGGCCCACGCGGCGAGTATCGAGCAGCTCTTCGGCCCGGGGGTCGACGCCGATCTGGTCGTGCAGCGGATCGCCGAGCGCGGCACCGGTGCCACCGTGCGGATGGCGCAGCGGGCCGCCGGCGTCCCGATCTACGGCGCGGATGTCGCACTGGCCCTGAGCCAGGACGGTGCCCTGCTGTCGGCCACCGGTGCCCTCGCCGAGGCCACCAAGGGCAGTTATCCGGCCGGTGGGCTCACGCCGCCGCCGGCGGCCGTCACGGCGGCCGTCGCGCGCACGGCGGAACTGTCCGCCGCGCCACCGGAATCCGTGCGGGTGAGCGCGCAGAGCGCCTCCTGGTACGACCCGGACCTGTCGGGCTCGGGCGGCCCGGGCCAGGTGGCGGTGCCGGCCTTCCGGTTCGATACGGCGTCGGGCAGCGGGCTGTGGCGGGTGTTCGTGGCCGCGGCGCCCGAGCCGGCCGTGCTCGGTGCCTGGCAGACGGCCGAGAACCTGACCCGGGTGGTGTGCGACGCCGCCGAGACCGGCGATCAGTTCGAGCTGGATGTGCCGTGCGGCGGGCATGGCAGCTATCCGGTGGTCCTGGTCGAGGACGGCAGGTCCGTGCCGCCCACGACCGAGGCCGGCCAGGTCTACGACTGGATCGGTGATACCGAGGTGTTCTACCAGCGCTATACGCAGCTCGGCAGCCTCACCGACTTCATCGGTATCGATGCGGGTGACGGCCGCGGCCGGGCATTGCGGGCCACCGTGCGGGTGTGCGAGACGTCCTGCCCGTACGCCAACGCGTACTGGTCCGACGGCCGCGGTTTCGTGATCGGTTCCGACGCCATGGGTCTCGATGTGGTGGCTCACGAGCTCACCCACGGCGTCACCGACAAGTCCAACGGGCTCGACTACGTGAACGAATCGGGGGCGATCAACGAGTCGATGTCGGATATCTTCGGTGAGTTCACCGCGCTGACCACCGGCACCGACCATCCGCTGGCCCTGCGCTGGAAGATCGGCGCCACCACGGCGCTCGGAGTCATCCGGGATATGAAGTCACCGCGGTCGACCAAGTCCCCGCAACCTGACTACTACCGCGGTCCCGGGTGGGCGCCCACGAATTACGACGACAGCCGGCCGGTTCCCGATCACGGGGGAGTGCACACCAACAGCGGGGTCGGGAACAAGCTCGCCTACCTGCTCACCGACGGCGATACCTTCAACGGAACCACGGTGCGCGGCTTGGGGATTCCGAAGGTGGCGGCGCTGTACTGGACGGTGCAGACCGAGCTGTATCCCAGCGCCGATTACCCCGCACTGGCCAGCACCCTGATCACCGCCTGCGCCGAGGACGCCGCCGACGGCCTGGCCGGGCTCACGGCAGGGGACTGTGCCCAGGTACGCAATGCGATTCGGGCCGTGCGGATCCCGTTGCTAGCCGACCACGTCTGACCCGGGGTGCAGGTGGGACGGCCGCAGAACGCGAAACCCCCCGGCTCGCAACGGAATCGGAGGGTTTCGCGGAGGCTGCCGAGCGGCGGTGTGCCGCAGCCGGTTACGCGGCGTGTTGCCTGGCGGCCGCGGGTGCGCGGGTGGCCGGCCGGTCCGCCTCGTGGAAGCCGGGGCGGCCGGTGCCGACGAAGGCGACCAGCCACGAGGCCACCGCGATGTACCGGTTGCGGAAGCCGACCAGGTAGAACAGGTGCACGGCCAGCCAGGTGACCCAGGCGAGCAGGCCGGTGAACTTGACCCGGTCGTTGATCTTGGTGACGGCGCTGAAGCGGCTGATCACCGCCATCGATCCCTTGTCCCAGTACCGGAACGGCGTGCCGGCCGGCTTCTTGCCGCGGATGATGTCCGCGACGTGGCGGCCTTCCTGCATGGCGGTCGGCGACTGGCCCGGGTAGCCGTTGAGCGAGGTCATGTCGCCGATGGCGTAGATGTCGGCGTGCCCGCCGACGGTGCAGTCGTCGTTGATCAGCAGGCGGCCGGCGCGGTCGGTCTCGCAGCCGGTGACGTCCGCGAGCAGCGCCGCGAATCCGCCGACCTGGACACCCGCCGACCAGACGACCGTCTCGGCCGCGAGCTGGCGCTCGATGCCGTCCTTGGCCTTGACGGTGACCTTGCCCTGTTCGATATCGGTGACGAAGCTGTCGAGCAGGACCTCGACGCCGTTGCGGGTCAACGACTCCCGCGCGTACTCCGACAGGCTGCCGCCGAAGGGCGGCAGGACCGCGCCCGCGCCCTCGACCAGCGTGACGGTGATCTCCTGGCGGTAGTGCCGCTTGGCCAGTTCCTTGAGCTGGCCGGCGACCTCGACCCCGGTCGGGCCGGCGCCGACCACGACGAAGCTGAGCAGTCGCTCCCTGGTTGCGGGATCGGCGGTGGCCGCCTCGGCGAACACCCGCTCGATCTGCGCCCGCAGCCGGGTGGCGTCGTCGATGGTCTTGAGCGAGAACGTCTTCTGCGCGAAGTCGTCGCGACCGAAGTACGACTGGCTGGCGCCGGTGGCCGCGATCAGCGAGCTGTAGCCGATCCGGTGGGTGCCGTCGGGGCCCTGGTAGGTGACCACGCCGGCCGCGGCGTCGATGTCGACGACGGTACCGAGGCGGACGTCGGCGTTGCGGTGCCGGTGCAGGATATTCGCGATCGGCGGGGCGATATCGGTGGACGGCAGCACACCTGTCGCAACCTGGTACAGCAGTGGCTGGAACAGGTGTTCCGGCGTGCTCGAGATGAGGACGTAGTTCACCCCCGATTTGTTGAGCTGTTTCGCGGCGGCCAACCCGCCGAAGCCCGAACCTACGATCACTACGTCCACGGTTTCGCTCACCGCGCCGATGTTCTGCATGACAGCCTCCTTCTGTCATTAGTAAACGCGATGTGGAATGGGCCCGTTCCGCCGGTGGCAGGCATACTTGAGATGACTATTATCTTGATCGCTAATGAATGGAGCTCATGGTGGAGTTACGGCAGCTGACGTACTTCGTCGCGGTGTGCGAGGAGCTGAGTTTCAGCCGGGCGGCCTATCGGTGCTTCATATCGCAAAGTGCTATCAGTCACCAGATCGCGCGTCTCGAACACGACCTCGGCGTGCAGCTGTTCGAGCGTTCCACGCGGTCGGTCGCGCCGACCGAGGCCACTGTCCGGCTACTGCCTCTTGCGAAGCAGATGCTCAGTCTCGAGTCCGCCATTCGCGCAGCTGTGCGCCCGGCCGGCCCGCGGATTCGCTTGGCGGCCAACATGTCTTTCGCAACCCGGTCGCTGTCGGCCATCGCGGGTGCGCGCGAGGCGCATCCGGGTGCGGAGATCGAGTTCGTGATCAAGCCGTTCCGGCAACGGATCGCGGCGGTCGCGGACGGTGACTGTGATGTGGCTCTCATTCGGGGCGGCGTCGACCAGCCGGGGCTGACGGTCGAACGGCTGTGGGTGGAGGACCTCGTGCTGGCCGTATCGTCCGGCCATCCGCTCGCGGAAAGACCAAATGTGACATTGGCCGAACTGTGCCAATATCCGCTGCTGCTGCCGCCCGAGCAGGAGCAGGTGCTGTTGCACACGATCGTGCGCGATTCGTTCGCCGAGCTGGCGTTGCGGCCCACCTTCGGCCCGCCCATCACCGCCGATCACACCGCCACCATGGAACTGATCAACCGCCCCGACGCGTGGACGATCCTCTACGCCACCACCCCCACCGAGGGCATCGCCACGCTCGAACTGGTCGGTCACCCGCTGCGGATCCCGGTCTGCTCGGTGGTGCGCAGCGACGTCCGCCGCTCACCGATCCTGGAGACGCTGCTCGCCGCCCTGCACAGTTCGTGAGGTGGCCCGGCGCGCGATCGCCGGACCACCCGTCACACGCGCCTAGGTCAGATGGACCGGCAGCGCGCGGTGCCCGTTGGAGATGAAACTGGGCAGCGGTTCGAGCTCCTTGGCCGGCACCGCCAGCCGTAGCCGCGGGAACCGCGCGAACAACGCCGGCAGCGCGATTCCGGCCTCGGCCCGCGCCAGCGGAGCGCCCAGGCAGTGATGGACGCCGTAGCCGAATGCCATGTGCGCCTTGTCCGCCCGCGACACATCGAACACGGCGGCGTCGCCGGGGTGCGTCCGTGGATCGCGGCCGGTCGCGGCGTAGCAGACCAGGATCGGATCGCCCGGCGCGATCACCACGCCCGGCGCGACCTCGATCTCGGTGACGGCGTAGCGCAGCGGAACGTGCACGACCGCCGACTCGAACCGCAGCGCCTCCTCGATCGCGTCCGTCCACGACACCTTGCCCGCGGTGACCTTCGCCAGCTCGTCCGGGTGGGTCAGCAGCGCGGTGATGGTCTGGTCGAGCAGGTTGATGGTGGTCTCGTGGCCGGCGCTGATCACCAGTAGCAGGGTGTCGATCAGCTCCGGTTCGCTCAGCGGCGCGCCCTCCCCGTCGTCGTCGCGGCTCGCGATCAGCAGGCTGGTCATGTCGTCGCCGGGGGTGGCCCGCTTGTAGGCCACGAGCTCACCGAGGAACCGGTACAGCTCGAGATAGTTGGCCTGCGCGTCCTCGGGCGTGATCGTGGTGTCGAAGGCCGCGTCGAAGCAGGCGCGCATGCCGGTGCCGAGTTCGGCCGGCACGCCCATCAATTCGAAGATGACCCGGACCGGCACCTGGTAGCAGAATTCGTCGCGCAGGTCGACGACGGTGCCGGCCGGGGTGGCGGCCAGCTCGTCCAGGATCTCGGCGGCGATCTCCTCGATGCGCGGCCGCAGCGCGTCGGTGCGGCGGGCGGTGAAGGCGGGTGCGACCAGTCGGCGCAGCCGCCGGTGGTCGGCGCCGTAGGCGGTGAACATGTTGTTGACCGCCACCCACAGGTACAGCGACCAGTCGGGGGTGATCTCGCCGCCGGCGAAGGCGGGCCAGTGTTGCCGCGGGTCCTTCGACACCTGCGGGGAGACCAGAAGTCGTTCCAGCAGTGCGGTATCGGTGATCGACCAGGCGCGGATGCCGCCGGGCAGCTCGACCGGGGTCGCCGGTCCCTGTGCGCGCAGTCGGTCGATTTCGGCTTGGATATCGGATCCGGTGGGGTCGAGGACGATGGGCTGCGACGTCATGGTGGAACCTCCGTGCGTTCGCCTAGGGCATCGCCGCCGGCCGTGAGGGCGGGAACCGGACCGGCAGGGCTGCCAGGGCCCGATTGAAAGGCCCTGGGCGCCAATCTAATTCGTCTGCCGGAACCGCGAGGGAGAGTTCGGGCAGCACGTCGGTGAGCTGGTCGATCGCGTCCTGCGCGATGAGGTACGCCGGCGACTTCGCCGGGCATGCGTGCGGCCCGGCACTCCAGGCCAGGTGCGCCCGGTTGTCGAGAAAGCCACCGCTGCCGCGGATCTCGGGATCGTTGTTGCAGGCCGCCATGCTGATCATGACCGGCTGATGCGCGGGCAGCCACACCCCGTCGACCAGGATGGGGTGCCGCGGATAGCTCAGGCAGTAGTTGGCGCCGGGTGGGTCGGTGTAGAGCAGTTCGTCGAGCGCGTCGCGCGTGGTCAGGTTGCCGCCCAGCAGATTTCCGGCGAAGCGATCGTCGGTGAGCATCTTCAGCATCGTGTTGGCGATCAGGTTCGTGGTCGGCTCGATCCCGGCCCCGTACAGTGTCGCGATCTGATGGGTCATCTCCTCGTCGCTGAGCCGCGCGGGATGCTTGATCAGGCGGGACACGATGTCGTCGGCCGGGTTGGCCCGCCGCAGCAGCGCCAGCTCGAGCATCGCGTCGGTCAGCATCTTGTTGCCCTGCTCGGCGTTCTCGCCGGCGGCCCAGATGATCGCGGTGCCCTGGGCGATCCGCTGGCCGATGTCGGCCGGGCAACCGAGCAGCACATTGATGATCTGGAACACGAGCGGAAACGCGTACTGCGAGATGAGATCCGCGCCGCCGTTGGCGCTGAAACCGTCGATCAGCGGTGTGGCGGTGCGTGCCACTACCGAGTGCAGCCCGTGCAGATCGATTTCGGCGATCGCCGCTACCGTGGCTTGCCGGTACCGGACGTGGTCGGCGCCGCTCGAGCGAAGCGCGTTCGGCCGCCACTCCAGCATCGGCATCACCGGGTTGTCCGCGGGAACCGTGCGCTGCCACAGCCGCGGATCGGCGGGAAAGTTCTCGGGGTCGTTGAGGATCCGGACCGCCGTGTGGTATCCGATGACCAGGCTCGCCCGGATCCCCGGCGCCAGCTCGATCGGGACCAGGGTGCCGTAGTCCTGCCGCATGGCCCGGTACATTCGGTGCGGATCGGCGGCGAACTCCTTGGTGTACAAGGGAATTCGTGGCCCGATCGCGTCGATCGCGATCCCGGTCTCGGTGGGCCGGTCGTCGCCGGGCGTGGGATCGGACAGGGTCACGACTGGGCCTCCAGACGCTGGAACAGGTACTCGCACAGGGTGATCAGCGCCTCGAGGCAGCCGGCGCGTTCCCGGGCGTCCAGCGAGATCAGTGGCGTCTCCGGCGCGAGATCGAGGGCCTCACGGACCTCCGTCAGCTCGTAGCGCGGCCCGCCGTCGAATTCGTTGACCGCCACCGCATACGGCACGCGGCCGCTCTCCAGGGTGGACAGCACCTCGTCGGCCTTGTCCAGGCGGCGGGTGTCGACCAGCACCAGGGCGCCCAGGGCGCCCCGCGACAGTTCCTCCCACAGCGGCCGGAACCGTTGCTGGCCGGGCGTTCCGAACAGATACAGCACCAGCGACGGATTGATCGAGATGCGTCCGAAGTCCATGGCCACCGTGGTGGTCGTCTTGTCCGGCAGGCCGTACATGTCGTCGACGCCGACACTGGCCTCGGTGATGGTCTCCTCGGTCCGCAGCGGCCGAATCTCCGAGATGGCACCGACGAACGTGGTCTTACCGACCCCGAAGGCGCCGGCCACGAGTAACTTCACCGATCGGGTGACGGTGTCGGGGACATACTCCACGACCCGACTAGCCGGCGAGGGCGCGGAGCCCATCGAGTACCTCCTGCAGCAGGGCGATCTCCGGCTGATGCGGTGCCGGAACGGTATTGGCGAGCCGGGCGTCGTCGATCAGATCGGCCACGACGATGGTGACGACCGACGGTGGCAGATCCAGGTGGGCGGCGATCTCCGCGATCGACAGCGCGCCCCCGGTACACAGCCGCAGGATCCGGCGCGCGTCGGCGGAGGCGCCGGGCGACGGGTCGGCGACCGTCACCACCAGCGACACCAGATCCAGAGATCGAGTCGGCCGGGTACGCCCGCCGGTGCGGACATAGGCGCGGACCAGATCGGGATCGCGGGCCACGGTGGCTCGCCTAGCGCTGACGCGGCAGGATGCCGAGCTCGCGGCCCACCCGGACCGCCAGCTCGTTCATTCGGTGCGCGACCAGGGCGACATCGACGTCGGCGGTGGTCGAGACACCGATCAGCGCACCGGCGCCGGCGGCCGTGATGAAGATCATGCCGCCGTCGTATTCGGTGAGGTTCTGCCGCACCGATTGCGCACTGCCGCAGAACTCGCCGAGCGCCCGGCCGAGCGAACGCAGCCCGGACGCGGCCGCGGCGAAGCGGTCCGCGTCGTCGGTGGTGATCGCGCCGGCGTGAGCGATGCGCAGGCCGTCCTCGGACAGCAGCACCGCGAAACGCACGCCGGGCACCGTGAGATCCGATAACAACCACGAGAGCTTGTTGCCGGCGTCGTTGAGTGCCATTCCAGGTGTGCTCATCGCTGCGCCTCGCTGTCGCTCGGCTTCGCGATGCGCACAGCGCGCCGGCACATTCGCTCACTTCGTTCGCTCATCGTGGATCCATCCCTTCGCTGGGTGCGGTGGCCGCGGCCCGGCCCGAACGCGAGCCGGTGTGCCAGGCGATCAGCGTGTTCGGACTCGGTGGTGCGGCGCTGTCCGCGGGCGGTGGCGCGGTAGCGGGCACCTCGGGCGGAAGTTCGCGGCGCCGCCTTCTGGGCAGGCCGCTGGCAGTGGTGTGGGTGAGGTCGGTGACCGGGCGGGCTTCCGAGACAGCCTGGACCGGCACGGCCTGCTGTTCGGATGCCGACCCGGGGGCGGGTGCCGGTGCCGCCGATTCGGCCAGCAGCCGGTCGGGGACGAAGACCGTCGCTCGCATGCCGCCGTAGGCGTTGGGGCCGTCGATGCCGATGGAGAAGCCGTAGCGGCGGGCGAGCGCGGCGATGGCCGGGAAGCCCAGTCGCGGCGACGGACCCATCTGGTGCAGGTCGACGCTGCGTTCGCCGGAGAGCAGCTGCCGCGCCTCCTCGAGCTGTTCGGCGTTCATCCGCAGACCGGCGTCGTCGACGATCACGGTGATGCCGTGATGGCCTTCCTGGAAGGTGACGTCGACGAAGGCGCCCGGTGGCGAGTAGCGCAGGGCGTTGTCGAGCAGTGTGGCCACCGTGTGCACGAGCGGCTCGACGGTCCGGCTCAGCACGGTCCGGTCCAGCTGTGCCGAGCGCACCCGGGTGAAGTCGCGGACGCGTCCGGTGGCACCGGCCACGACATCGGTGAAAGACTGTGCGGGCCACCGGCGTCCGGGTAGGCCACCGCAGACGATCACATACGACTGGGCCTGCCGGATCATCTGCTGCACACTGTGATCGATGCTGGTCAGCGTCTCGTAGACCTCGTCGCCGCGGTGGGTGCGCAGGGCGGCGCTGACGATCTGGCCGACGTCGGTGCCGAGGCTGACCACCGACGTTCCGAACGAGCGCACCGCGGCACCGGTGGCGTCGCGGGCGGCGCCGGCGGCCTCGGCCCGGGCCTCGGCGCGGGCACGCGCGACGGCCTGCTGGGCCTCGTGTTCGGTGCTGCGCCGGACTCGGTCGCGGGTCTCGGCCTGCATGCGGCGCAGGTCGTTGGTGTAGCGTTCGGCGACTTCCCGGATCAGCCGCGCGGTCCGATCCTGGGAGCTGGGCGGCGGCAACTGCGGCAGCTGCCCGTCGGGGCGCGACACCGCCTCCTGCACGGCGGGCATGGTGCTGCCCAGTAGCCGTTCGAGATCGAGTGTGCTGGAACGGAGTTCGCTGTTGGCGCGATTGCGTTGCTGGATCGCGAAGTACAGCAGCACGCTCACCGCGACCGACAGGATCAGGGTCAGGACGAACAGCACCGGGAAAATACCAAGAGTCATCAGTCTTCGTCGCCGACGGCGGCGGCCGCCCATCCTTCCCGCGCTGCCACACCACATCCACCGAAATCGACCGGCTGTCAAGCATATCGGCCGCTCGGCTGCGACCACCCTAGCAACACTGGCAGCGATGTGGGGCCACGGCCGGTTTTTCGATCATGGGCGCGAATCGGCCGCTCGGAGCGAAAAGGCCGATGGCCCGGTCGTTTCCGACCGGGCCACCGAAACCGTTCCGCTACCGTGTGATCAGCCCTTGTGGGCCTTGACCGCCTCGGTCAGCTGCGGGGCGACGTTGAACAGGTCGCCCACGATGCCGTAGTCGCTGATCTCGAAGATCGGCGCCTCTTCGTCCTTGTTGACCGCGACGATGGTCTTCGAGGTCTGCATACCGGCCCGGTGCTGGATCGCGCCGGAGATGCCCAGGGCGACGTACAGCTGCGGGGAGACCGTCTTGCCGGTCTGGCCGACCTGGAACTGGCCCGGGTAGTAGCCCGAGTCGACGGCGGCACGCGAGGCGCCGACGGCGGCACCCAGCGCGTCGGCCAGCGGCTCGACGACCTTGTGGAAGTTGTCCTCGGAGCCGACACCGCGACCACCGGAGACCACGATGGTGGCCTCGGTGAGCTCGGGGCGGTCGCCACCGACGACGGGCTCGCGGGAGATCACCTTGGTGACGCCCTCTTCCTGGGCGGGCACCTCGACGGCGACCTGCTCGCCGGCGCCGGCCTGCGGGGCGGCCTCGACCGCACCCGGGCGGACCGAGATCACCGGCACGTCGCCGGTGGCCTTGGCGGCCACGGTGAACGCGCCACCGAAGATCGAGTGGGTGGCGGTGCCGTCACCGTTAACGGCGATGACGTCGACCAGCAGACCGGAGCCGATGCGGGCGGCGAGGCGGCCCGACACCTCCTTGCCCTCGGCGGTGGCGGCGACCAGGACGGCGGCGGGGGAGACACCCTCGACCAGGCCGGCCAGGACGTCGACCTTCGGGGTGACCAGGAAGCCGTCGACATCGTCGGACTCGGCGATGTAGATCTTCTCCGCGCCGGCGGCGGCCAGGGCGTCGGCCAGCTTGGCGCCGGTACCGGGGGCACCGACGACCACGGCGGCCGGGGTGCCCAGGTTGCGCGCGGCGGTGAGCAGTTCGGTGGTGACCTTCTTGGGTGCGCCGTCGGCGTGCTCCACGAGCACAAGCACTTCAGCCATTGTTCTTCTCTCCTGAAAGTAGTTGTGGTCGGGGCGCGATCAGATGATCTTCTGGCCGACGAGGTACGCGGAGATCTGGTTACCGCCCTCGCCCTCGTCGACGATCTTCTCGCCCGCGGTGCGCGCCGGCTTCGGGGTCACGCCGGTGACGGCGGTGCCGGAGTTCGCGACACCCACGGTGGACGGGTCGATGCCCAGGTCGGCGAGGGTGAACACCTCGACCGGCTTCTTCTTGGCCGCCATGATGCCCTTGAAGGACGGGAAGCGCGGCTCGTTGATCTTCTCGGTGACCGAGACGATGGCCGGCAGGGTGGCCTCGAGCTTGAACACGCCCTCGTCGGTCTCGCGCTCGCCGGTGATGCGCTCACCGTCGACGGTCAGCTTGCGGAGGTGGGTGAGCTGCGGGATGCCCAGGTACTCGGCGATGATCGCCGGGACGGCACCGCTACGGCCGTCGGTGGCCTCGTTGCCGGCGATGACCAGCTCGACACCCTCGACCTGACCCAGCGCGCCGGCCAGGACCCACGCGGTCTGCACGGCGTCGGAGCCGTGGATCGCGTCGTCCTTGATGTGGATGGCCTTGTCGGCCCCCATGGACAGTGCCTTGCGGATGGCCTCGGTGGCCCGCTCCGGACCCATGGCCAGGACGGTGACCTCGCCGCCCTGGGCCTCCTTGATCAGCAGCGCCTCTTCGACGGCGCGCTCGTTGATCTCGTCCAGGATGGCGTCGGCGGCCTCACGGTCGAGGGTGAAGTCCCCGTCGGTGAGCTTGCGCTCGGACCAGGTGTCCGGAACCTGCTTGATCAGTACGACGATGTTCGGCATCGGAATTCGTCGACCTCGCTTTCTGGGTGGCACTAGCGGTTTGTGGAGTCGCACGCGCGGTTTGCCCGCTCGTCTGCGATTGGCTCGAGCGGGACATTACCAAACGTTAAGTTACTCGCCAGTAACTTAGGCTGTGATGTTCAGCATGGGTGATACCGCGCGCCGGTGTGATACAGGCAACCGCTAACGTCGGCGGGATGAGTGAGGCGACCGAGCCATTGCCGCTGACCGGCGAGCGGACCGTTCCGGGCATCCCGGAGGAGAACTACTGGTTCCGCCGGCACGAGATCGTCTATGCCCGGCTCCTGGACCGGTGCGTGGATCGCGAGGTGCTGGAGGCCGGATCCGGCGAAGGATACGGCGCGGACATGATCGCCGGTGTCGCCACGAAGGTGACGGGCGTGGACTACGACACCAGCGCGGTCGAGCACGTGCGCGCCGCGTACCCGCGGGTGCACATGATCCAGGGCAACCTCGCCGACCTGCCGCTGCCCGACGCCTCGGTCGACGTGGTGGTGAACTTCCAGGTCATCGAACACCTCTGGGACCAGGCACAATTCCTGCGCGAATGCCTGCGGGTGCTGCGTCCGGGCGGCGAGCTGCTGATCAGCACGCCCAACCGGATCACCTTCTCGCCCGGCCGCGACACCCCGCTCAACCCGTTCCACACCCGCGAGCTCAATGCCGACGAGATGCGAGAACTGTTGGTGGAAGCCGGTTTCCGCGTCGACCTGCTGACCGGCGTGCACCACGGCCCGGCGCTGGCCGCGCTCGACGCCAAGTGGGGCGGTTCGATCATCGACGCCCAGATCCAGCGCGCGCTCGCCGGCGAACCCTGGCCGGCCGAGCTGGCCGCCGACGTCGCCGCCGTCCGGATCGACGACTTCGTGCTCACCCCCGAGGACATCGACGCGAGCCTGGACCTGGTCGCGATCGCGGTCAAGCCCGTGGTGGAAGCGGAGTCCTCGCAGTGAGTTCCGCCGCACCGGTCCCCGGCCGGTTCACCTTCGTCCTGCACTCGCATCTGCCCTGGCTGGCCCACCACGGGCGCTGGCCGGTCGGCGAGGAGTGGCTGTATCAATCCTGGGCGGCGTCCTATCTGCCGGTGGCCGAGGTGCTGCGGACACTGGCCGCCGAGGGCCGCACCGATCTGCTCAGCCTCGGCATCACGCCGGTGCTGGCCGCGCAGCTCGACGATCCGCACTGCCTGTCCGGCATGCACCACTGGCTGGGCAACTGGCAGTTGCGGGCCGACGAGGCCGCCGCGAGCGGCAATGTGGCGCTGGGCCGGCACGAGCACCGGCTGGCCGCACACGCGCTCGCCGACTTCGAGCAGCGTTGGCGGCACGGCGGTTCGCCGGTGTGGCGGGAACTGATCGACGGGGGCGCGATCGAGCTGCTGGGCGGCCCGCTGGCGCATCCGTTCCAGCCGCTGCTGGACCCACGGCTGCGCGAGTACCAGCTGCGCGAGGGTCTGGCCGACGCTCAGCACCGGTGGGGGCACACCCCGGCCGGGATCTGGGCGCCCGAATGCGGTTTCACGCCCGGGATGGAAACCGGTTACGCCGCCGCCGGTGTGACGCATTTCATGGTCGACGGTCCCGCGCTGCGCGGTGACACCACGCTCGGTCGTCCGGTGTGGGATTCGGATGTGGTGGCCTTCGGCCGCGATCTGCACGTCAGCTACCGGGTCTGGTCGCCGAAGTCGGGTTACCCGGGCCAGGGCGCGTACCGCGACTTCCACCACTACGACCACGCCACCGGCCTCAAGCCGTCCCGGGTGACCGGCAAGAACGTCGCCGGACCCGACAAGGCGCCCTACGATCCCGAGCTCGCCGCGGCCGCGGTGCGCCGGGACGTCGCCGACTTCGTGGCGACGGTCCGGCAGCGCCTGATCGACGAGCACGACCGCACCGGCCGTCCCGCGTTGGTGGTGGCGGCCTTCGACACCGAACTGTTCGGGCACTGGTGGCACGAGGGTCCGCAGTGGCTGGAACAGGTACTGCGCGAACTGCCGAAAGCGGGCATAACGGTCGGTACACTCGAGGGCGCGCGGGCCGACGGTTACGTCGGTGAGCCGGTGGAACTGGCCGACTCCTCCTGGGGTTCGGGCAAGGACTGGCGGGTGTGGGCAGGCGACCAGGTTCAGGATCTGGTCACCCTGAACGCCGAGGTCGTGCAGCTGGCGCTGGACACCTTGGACAAGCTGCCGCGCGGTGGCGAGCGCGACCGGGCTGCCGATCAGCTGCTGCGGGAAGCGGTGCTGACGGTGTCGAGCGACTGGGCTTTCATGGTCAGCAAGGACTCGGCGGCGGGTTATGCCCGCGATCGGGCTCACCAGCACGCACATGCCGTACGAGAGATCGCTGCGGCTCTGGGCACCGGATCTGTGGCCAAGGCACGGGAGTTGGCGGCAGGATGGTGTCTGGCCGACGGTCTGTTCCCCGCACTGGATGCGCGGCGCCTTCGGCGGTGCCGAGACGAGCACACCTCGACTGTGCCGACCGGGCACACCTCGGCGGTGCCGAGTTAGCACAATGGTCACCCTCCGCTAGAAGGACCCGGATGAAGATCTTGTTGGTGTCGTGGGAGTACCCACCGGTCGTGGTCGGCGGGCTCGGCCGCCACGTCCATCACCTGGCCGTCGAACTGGCCGCGGCCGGGAACGAGGTCGTGGTGCTGGCCCGGCGTCCCATGGGTACCGATGCCACGACCCACCCCACCGAATCCTGGATCGCCGACGGCGTGCTGGTCGTCGCGGTCGCGGAGGATTCCCCGGCCTTCGACTTCGGCGAGGACATGCTCGCCTGGACGCTCGCCATGGGCCACGCGATGGTCCGCGCCGGGATCGCGCTCAGCAAGCCGGGCATCGCCGACGGCTGGACCCCCGACGTGGTGCACGCGCACGACTGGCTGGTCGCGCATCCGGCGATCGCGCTCGCCGAGTTCTACGACGTCCCGCTGGTGTCGACCATCCACGCCACCGAGGCCGGCCGGCACAGCGGCTGGGTGTCGGGCCGGGTCAACAAGCAGGTGCATTCGGTCGAGTGGTGGCTCGCGCGCGAATCCGACGCGCTGATCGCGTGCTCGGCGTCCATGCAGGACGAGATCGAGCGGCTCTACGGCCCGGAACTGCCGCCGGTGACGGTGATCCGCAACGGAATCGACGTGGGCGCGTGGACCTTTCGCGAGCGCGCGCCGCGTCCGGGCCCGCCGCGGCTGCTGTACGTGGGCCGGCTCGAATACGAGAAGGGTGTGCAGGACGCGATCGCCGCGCTGCCCCGGATCCGCCGCGTGCATCCCGGCACCACCTTGACCATCGCCGGTGTCGGCACCCAGTTCGAATGGCTGCGCGAGCGGGCCCGGGTGCACCGGGTCGCGCGCGCGGTGAATTTCGTGGGCCGGCTCGACCACGCCGAGCTGCTGGGCTGGTTGCACGGCGCCGACGCGATCGTGCTGCCCAGCCGCTACGAGCCGTTCGGGATCGTCGCGCTCGAAGCCGCCGCGGCCGGAACGCCGCTGGTCACGTCCACGGCCGGCGGTCTGGGTGAGCTGGTCGTCGACGGTGTCACCGGCGCCTCGTTCGAGCCGGCCGACGTGAACGGTCTGGTCGACGCGGTGCGGGCCGTCCTGGACGACGCGGCCGCTGCCCAGGACCGGGCGTGGGCCGCGCGGGAACGTCTGACCGCCGACTTCGCCTGGGACGTGGTGGCCGCCGAGACGACCCTGGTCTACCAGCAGGCCAAGCGCCGCGTCCGCACCCCGCTGGGCCGACCGCAGATCGTGGAACGGCCACTGCCGGAACGGGATCCGAACAATCCGGTCGGCTGATTCCGCGCGCTCTGCCCGATCGGGTTGTGGTGGTGCCGATTTCGCGCACCGCCTCCCCGCCGCTGTTACCGTCGTTACGAATGTTCCAGCGGTGGTGACCAGCACGGGAGGGGTTTGCGGTGGAGAAGCTGCAGTGCGACTGGTGTGGTGTGCAGACGCCGCCCGGCACGGGCCGGACCTGTCCGAGTTGCGGTGCGCCCCTGGACGAGGCCAACCGGGTCAGCGATTCCGGCTGGCGCGAGGCGCCCCGGCTGCGCGACATGACCGAGTTCCGCTTCTCGGCGAGCACCTGCCAGGTCGAAGGGGAACTGGTGCCGGTCGCCGAGATCGCGCTCGGCCAGGGTGATCAGGTCTACTTCGAACATCACGTGATGTTGTGGAAGGACGAGGGCGTCCCCATCTTCGCGCTGAATACCGGTGGCGGACTGAAGCGTTCGCTGGCCGGCATGCCGTTCGTGGTCACGGTCGCGCAGGGTCCGGGCCGGGTCGCGTTCTCCCGGGACTCGCCGGGGGAGCTGGTGGTGCTGCCCATGCATCCGGGCATGGAACTCGATGTGCGCGAGCACGCGTTCCTGCTGGCCTCGGGCAGCATCAACTATTCGTTCGTGCGGATCAAGGGCCTGGCGAACGTGCTGCACGGCGGCAACGGAATGTACATGGACCGCTTCATCACCGCGGGCTATCCGGGCCTGCTGATGCTGCACGGGTACGGCAACGTGTTCGAGCGGGTGCTGCGGCCGGGGGAGAAGATCCTGGTCGAGCCGGGTGGCTTCCTGTACAAGGATTCGACGGTCACCATGGAGGCGAAGCCGCAGAACATCAAGGTGGGCCTGTTCGGCCGGATGTATCTGGCCGAGATGACCGGGCCGGGCCGGGTCGGGATCCAGTCCATGTACGTCCACCACCACTCGGGGTAGCGCCGTGCAACCGAATCATGGTCCGCAGCAATACATCTGCCGCTACTGCCGCCAGCCCAGCGACCCCGGCGCGAGCACCTGCCCGCTGTGCGGCGCGCCCGTGGACATCCGGGCCGCGGTGAGCATGTCGGGCTGGACCCGGCAGCCGCCGGTGCGCGACATGGCACGCATCCAGTTCGGCCAATCCCGCTGTCAGATCGAGGGAACGCTGGTGCCGGCCGCCGATTTCGCACTGGCACCGGGTGATTGGATCTACTTCTCCCACCATCATCTGCTGTGGGCCGACGAGTCGGCGCGGCTGGACCGGATGAGCCTGGCCGGTGGCTGGCGCCGCATGATGAGCGGGCTGCCGCTGGTGATGCTGACCGGGCAGGGGCCCGGGCACATCGCGTTGTCCGGCACGCACGCCGGTGATCTGGTGGTGTTGCCGCTGCAGCACGGTCAGCAGATCTGGGTGCGTGAGCATCGGTTCCTGGCGGCCACCGGGTCGGTCGGCTACGACTGGACCGACAACCGGATCTGGTTCGTCACCGGCAGCGGCGACGACCGCAAGACCCACTATCCGCTCGGCATGTTCGGTGACGTGTTCACCGCGCAGCAGGGGCCGGGGCTGCTGCTGTTGCATTCGCCGGGAAACACTTTCGTGCGCGATCTGGCGCCGGGACAGAGCCTGCTGGTGAAGCCGTCGGCGCTGCTGTACCGCGATCTGTCGGTGACGGCCTATCTGCATCTGGAGTATCCGCGGGTGGCGGGGATGTCGTGGTGGCGCAGCTTCAGCTATCGCAGTATCTGGCTGCGGCTGACCGGGCCGGGCCGGGTCGCGGTGCAGTCGGTGTACGAGCCGGAGGAGGAGTCCGAGCGGATCCGATCGCACTCGGGGGCCACGTCCCGGCAGTGGTGAGGTCTACCTACGGGGACGGCCACCGGTCCGCCGTGGGCGGGCCGATGGCCGTTCGTGTGTGTGCCGGGTAGCTTCAGATGAAGCACTGGAACCCGGGACCGCCCGGGGTGAGGCCGGAGATGCCCTCCAGGATGCACTGCAGGCCGGTGCCGATGCTGGCCGAGCCCACGTAGTTGATCGGAGTCGTCGTCGACGTGGGCGGCTGGGTGGTGGTCGTCTGTGCGGAGGCTGCGCCCGTCAGGGCACCGCTGACGGTGGCGCCCGCGATCACGGCGATGGCGAAGTGCTTCATGGCCCGCATAATATGACACAAACGCGTTTCTAATGTCCGTTTCCTGAGAATGGCAGTCGAAACACCTGGTAGGAACCGGTTACCCGGCGGTTCGGCGAACAGCGAGCGGCCGGTCGATGAACGGTCGGCGGCTGCGTGTGCCCGTTCACCGGACCGGCATCGTGCGGTTACTCCGGTGTCGCCCCGATGCCCACTCACCCTGGCTTCATCAGGACATGACAACTTCGTCTGTGCTGACGGCACCGGCTCGCACTTCGGCCTCGGGGGTGGCCGGGCCACAGTACTCCCTGGTTGTGTCCTCCGATGCGGAGCACCGCATCGCCGCCCAGCGACTGCGCTACCAAGTCTTCGCCTCGGAGCCCGGTTTCGACATCCCGGTCAACGACGCGGGTCTCGACGCCGACCGATTCGACGACCACTGTGACCACCTGCTCGTGCGCGACGAGCTGACCGATCAGTTCGTCGGATGCTACCGGATGCTCCCGCCGGACAAGGTGGCAGCCGCCGGTGGGTACTACACCGCCACCGAATTCGACCTGTCCGCAATGGATCCCGCCGGCCGGCGGATCGTCGAGATGGGCCGGGCCTGTGTGGTGCCCGATCACCGCAACGGGTCGGTCCTGACCCTGATGTGGGCCGGCATCCTGCACTACATCCAGCTCACCGGTTACGACTGGGTGATGGGCTGCGTCTCGGTGCCGATGCAGGACACCCCGGCCGATCCGCCCGGCGTGAACGTCCGGGGGGTGCGAGACCTGTTGCTGGCCAAGCACGCCGGTGACCCGCGGCGCCGGGTGCGCCCCTACAACCCCGTGGTCGTCGACGGCCGGAGCCTCGACGAACTGGAAGCGCCGGCGCGCCCGAAGCTGCCGCCGCTGCTGCGCGGCTATCTGCGCCTGGGCGCCGAGATCTGCGGCGAGCCCGCCCACGACCCCGACTTCGGGGTCGCCGACTTCGTGGCCCTGCTGGGGCTGGAGACCATCAATACGCGGTATCTCGAGCGGCTGCAGAGTGCCGCGAACACCCTGGGGTGACCATCATGTCCGCTGAATCGTTGTCGTGCCCGCCCGCGGAGGCGGTACACGCGTGGATGCCCACGAGCCCGTGCGAACCTCGCTGTGTCGACCTACCGCCGGCCGCCGGCTCGCTGCGCGTGGCGAGCCGGGTGCTGCGGCTGGTCGGCCTGCTGGCCGCCTTGCCCGCGGTGACTCTGCTGACCCCGCCGTCGCGCCGGCCCGCGGCCCAGCGGCGGTATGCCGGAATCGTCATGTGGGCCTGCGGGATCCGGGTCCGGGTGCGCGACGAGCGGTACGGCGGCGCGGCCCGCCCGGCACGGAACCGCAGGGGCCGCAACGGCTCCGGAGTTCTGGTGGTCGCCTGGCACGTGGGCTGGGCGGACGTGGTGGCTCTGACCGCGGCCGTGGACCCGATCGGCTTCGTGGCTCGCGCGGATCTGGTCGACTGGCCCTACGTGGGCCGGCTGGCGCGGCTGATGCGGGTGATCCCGATCCACCGTGAGCGGCTGCGCCAGCTGCCCGAGATCGTCGACACCATGACCGAGCGGCTCGCCGCCGGTGAGCTGGTGGGCATGTTCCCGGAGGGGACCACCTGGTGCGGGCGGGCGCGCGGCCGGTTCCGCCCGGCGCTGTTCCAGGCGGCGATCGATGCCGGCGTCGCGGTGCAGCCGGTTCGGTTGCGCTACCTGAACTCCGACGGGACCCCGAGCACCGCCGCCGGCTTCGTCGGTGTGGACGGACTGCTGGATTCGGTGCGACGGGTGTTGCGGGCCAAGGGAGTGGTCGCGGAGTTGGTGCTGTTGCCGGTCGAAGCGCCGGGCACCGATCGCTTCGAGCTGGCCGCCCGCTGCGAGCGCGCGCTGCGTGGTCCCGAACCGCTGCGGATCGACGAACACGCCACGGCGGTCGGCACCGGCGCAACCAGGACGATCGTGCCGAATCCGGTACCGCTGCACAGCGTTCCGGCCTGATCGACCTGGGACGACGGAAGAAATTTTGCGGCGCATCGGCGAGTCGCCGGTGCGCCGCAATTTTCGGCCATCATCCAGTCTAGTTACCGCTGGATTTCTAATTCCAGCTGGTTCTAGACTGTGCTCATGGTGCGGAGGGTGGATATGGTGGACAAGATTGCGGGGGCAGCCGAGCGCGCGGGGCTGCTCTGGGAGATGTTGCGTCAGGGTGGAAACCACACGCTGTACAGGCTCGATGGGGTGACAGTGCCGATCGCCCGGCACAACGACCTCGACGAGTACTACGCGGTGCGGGTCTACAAGCAGTGCGAGGCGAAACTCGGAAAGGGCTGGTGGCGAGCGTGATTTACCATGCCGAGGTGAAGCGAGGCAATCGCTTCTGGCTGGTCCACATCCCCGAGTTGAACCAGTGGACGCAGGCTCGCAACCTGCGGGAGGTCGACGCCATGGTGCGCGACCTGGTGGCCATGCTGCTCGGCATTCCGGATGATTCGTTCGAAGTAGAGATGTCGGTAGAGCTGCCGGCCGAGGCGCAGGAGCACTGGGCCCGGTCCCGGCAGCTGCACGAGCTGGCCGACGCGCTGCGCAACGCGGCCGCCGAGGAGGCTCGCCGCGCCGCCCAGCAGCTGTCCGCCGTCGGCCTGACCCTGCGCGATATCGGTCAGTCCCTGGAGATCTCGTTCCAGCGGGCCGGTCAGCTCACCGCCGGGGCAGCCGAGGTGCGCCCGGAGGACACGTCCTCGCGTCGCCTGGCCGAGAAGCTGGCGGGGGTCTACGAAGCCGAGGAACCGGCGGATTCGGTTGCGGCGGACGAGTTCCTGCTCGCCGCGGCGGCGCATCTGCTGCAGCTGGCCGTCGATCCCGGCCGCTCGGCGGACACCCCGATCGACGTTGCCCGAGTTTCGCCGCCCATCGAGGTCACCGAGCTCGTGGCGCGCGTGAAGTCAGCGGCGGAGCCCGATACCGAGCGTTCGATCGTGGTCCGCCGTTCCGGGGCCGACGCGCAGAGCTGAGGCTTCCTCGTACCGGGTGGGCGGGTTGCCCACTCGGAGATCATTTTTCGGGCGCGGGTACGTGCCGAATTCATTCCGTCCGGTCGGTTTATTCTGAACTGGAGGTGTCACATTTATGACTGTGTCCGCGATAGTCGCTGTGTGTTTGCCGAATGGGATGCAGGCGTGCTCGACGACCCGGAGCACGCTGTGACGCCGCAATGGACAGTGGCCTGCCTGGCGCCACTGTTCTGCCGGATCGACATCGGCTGGGTGCCGGTGGATCTGGCCCGCCCGATGGCACAGATCCACAGCCTGTGCGACATCGCCCGCTGCCGGGTGCTGCGCCGGGCACTGGAAACGCTGTACCCGGATCGCTATCCGCCGGAACCGGATGTGCCGATCGCGGTGCCCACCGTGGAGATCGAGGCGGCCGTCGCCCGAGTCACCGCGGCCCGCGCGGCGCTGGCGGCGGCCACCGGCGGCACGGCCGGCGACCTACAGGAACAGCCCGAGGTGCGGGCCGCCACCGCCGAACTCGATGCCGCCCTGGCCGAGCGCGAGGAGCTGTTCGGCCGGGCATGCCCCGCCGAGGGCATCGTCCCCGTCGCGCTGGTGCGCCTGTTCGATTTCACTGCCGCCGAACTGAGCCGCTTCGCCGGCCCTCGGGTGCCCTGACCGATCAGGAGAACGCGTAGTCGTCGAGATCGAAATGACCACTGCGCCAGGCGGCTTCGACGGTCGAACTGGGCCGCAACGGCACGTCACCGTGCTTGTCGAAGTAGTAGCTGTTCGACAGCGTGCAACTGTCCTGCCAGAACACCTGCCCGCCGCGCCGCGCCAGCATCTCGCGGAAGAAGCGGTCGTTGGCTTCCACGGTCACCTCGATCCGGGCCGCGTTCCGGCTGCGAGCGTGCCGCAGGCAACGCAGGATGTGCCGGGTCTGGTTCTCGATCAGCGTGAAATACGACGCGCCGTTGTAGCCGTACGGGCCGATGATGGAGAAGAAATTGGGGAACCCGGGCACGCTCACGCCCTCGTAAGCCTGCAATCTGTTCTCGTCCCACCAGGTTTCGAGATCGCGGCCACCCACCCCACGCAGCTCGTAGGTCGGCATGTTGCCCGACTCCATCACCTTGAAACCGGTGGCCAGGATCAGCACCTCGGCCGCGTGCTCGACCCCGTTCGCGGTGCGCACCCCGGTCGGCGTGATCTCGGTGATCGCCGAGGTCTCCAGCAGCACGTTCGACCGATTGAAGGTAGCCAGATAGTCGTTGGAGAAACTGGGCCGCTTGCAGCCGAGCGCGTAGTTCGGGGTCAGCGCGGCCCGCACGGCCGGATCCTTCACCTGGCGGCGCAGATGGGCCAGCCCGGTGCGTTCCCCGATCGCGGCGGTGGGCAGCGAGCGGTGATAGTGCGCGGCGAGCGGGAAGGTGAATTCGACGTAGGTCTGGCTGAGCAGCCGGGTCAGCGCGCGGCCGCCCGGCACCCGCAGCGCCAGCCGGGCCGGCAGTGGCAGCGGCGCGTCGGGGCGCGGCAGGCACCAGATGGGCGTGCGCTGGAACACCGTCAGCCGGGCGACGTGCGGTGCGATCTCCGGAATCACCTGCACCGCCGACGCTCCGGTGCCGATGATCGCGACCCGCTTCGCCCGTAAATCGCAGTCGTGGTCCCAGCGCGAGGTGTGCATGACGGTGCCCGCGAACGTCTCCACCCCGGGGATGTCCGGCAGCTTCGGGCGGGTGAGCACGCCGGTGGCGCTGATCACGAAACGTGCCGTCAGCTGCTCGCCGTCCGCGGTCCGCAGCACCCACCGGTCGGTGCCGGAGTCGAAGTCGGCGCCGACGACGGTGGTGCGGAACCGGATTCGCGGCCGCAGCTCGTACCGGTCGACACAGGACTCCGCGTACGCCTTCAGCTCCCGGCCCGGCGCGTACACCCGGGACCAGTCGGTGCGCTGATCGAACGAGAACTGGTAGCTGAACGACGGAATATCTACGGCCACACCGGGATAGGTGTTCCAGTGCCAGGTCCCGCCGACACCGTCGGCCTCGTCGACGATCAGGAAGTCGTCGAAACCCGCCTTGCGCAAGGCGATCGCGGCACCGATCCCGGAGAATCCGGCGCCCACGATGATGATCTCGTGGTCCGTCGTGGGCGTGGTTGGACTACTCATGCCGGTTCCTTTCGGGCGGTTCGGCGGGGGAGTGCGGTGGTGAACCGGTCCGGAGCCGCGCGTCCGCCGGCGGCGATCGTGGTGACGACGTGACCGGTGTCCTCGGCGTAGACGATGGTGTCCACCCGGTGCTCGATCCCGTCGACGGTCCGGATGCCCAGCGGCGCCAGTCGGGCGATCGGCCAGGTCACCAGGGTGCACCCGGGCTGCTGCAGGGTGCGGTAGTACTGGTTGTGCAGCGCCACGCCGGCGGTCTGATCCGGCGTGAGGCGCTGACGCAACCACGAATCACGCACCTGTACACGGAGATTGGCCTCGGCGGCGAACCGCAGCAGCCAGGCCGGCAGCCGCCGCACCGCGGTCGCCGACCACACCGGCGGCCGGGGCAGGATCCACACCGCGTCGGTCTGGAACACCGAGACCCGGGCGGCCTCGGCGGCGATGCCGGGCAGCAACCGCGCCGCGGCAGCACCACTTCCGATGATCGCGACCCGCCGGCCGGTGAAGGCGTGCCGCGGAGTGAAAGCCGTGCAATGGATCTGGCGACCGGTGAACGTGTCGGCGAAGCGTGGCGCAGTCATTTCGCCACCGGCTCGTAGGTCAGTTCCTGGACCCAGGACGGGCGGTGGCCGAGCACCCGGATCGGGAACCGGTCGATGGCGACATTGGACACATCGGCCAGCAGCCGGAGCGGCTGCGACCGGTGAATCGTGGCCTTGGCGTGCAGCTTCACCACGTGATACAGCGGCACCCGCCGGATGTCCGGGCTCCGCTCACCCACGTTCTCGTAGCGCCGCACGGCTTGCCACAGCTTCTGCTCGTCCAGGCCGAGCGCCATGATGTTGGCCGACATCCGCGACAGCAGCGGTGCGTACAGCAGGGCGCCGAGCAGGAACGTGGGCCGCAGCGCGAAACCCGCTGTCTCGATCGCGAGTTGGCGGATCGGCCCGGCGCCAAGCTGTTCGAGCACCTGGAATCCGACTGCCAGATGCCGGGATTCGTCACTGTTGATGTGCCGGAACACCTGGTGGCAGATCGGGTCGTCGACCTCGTCGAGCAGGAACTTCACCAGCGCGCCGTCGAGTGCGGTCTCCAGCGAGGGAATCACGGTGCCCAGCACCGGAACCCGCAGCCCCTCGGCGTAGCGGTCGAGCCAGCTGATCACGAGCCGAATGTTCTTGTTGGGCACCGGCATCGCGTCGCCGTCGAGCATGCCCCAGCGGCGCATCAGCGCCAGTTCGGCATTGGCGTGCTTCTGTTCCTCGGCGTGGAAGTGCTTGTAGATCTCGCGCAGCGGTCCGGGTGGCACCTGGTGCGCGAGCGCCGCGAAGCCGCGGGCGCCGACGTGTTCGATCCAGACCAGGTCGGCCATGAAGGTGGCCAGGCGTGGGCGTTGTTCGTCGGTGATGGTCTCGGCACCCGGTGCGTCCCAGTCGATATCGGCCAGCGCCCACTGCTTGGCGCGGATGGTGGCGAGCATGTCCGGATAGGCGAACGTCATTGTCCGATCTCCTTCTCGAATGGTGGATCAGCGCACGACCCGCTCCAGCAGTCCGGCCGAGCGGGTGTAGGTCGTGGGCAGCCAGCGTTTGGCCTGCCACAGTGCTTTCGCCTCGAGCTGGGGCAGGACGTAGAGCTCGCCGTGATCGGCGGCGTCGAGTGCGGCGCGGGCGACAGTGGCGGGCGGGCGGCCGGTCCAGCGCAGCAGCAGCCCGGCGAGCCGCTCCGCGGTGGCGTCCATCGGTGAATCGGCCTGCAGGATGCCGGTTTTCACGCCGGTCGGGCAGAGCACGGTGACGGTGACGCCAGTGCCGGACAGTTCGGCGGCCAGCGTCTCGGACAGGGCCAGCACTCCGGCCTTGCTGACGTTGTACGCGGCCATGCGCGGTGCGGCGCCGAATGCGGCTGCCGAGGCCACATTGATCAGCGCGCCGCGCCCGGCTTCCCGCAGCAGCGGGACGAAGACGTGGCAGCCGTGCACCACGCCCCACAGATTCACCGCGAGGGTGCGCTGCCAGTCCATGAGCGCGAACTCGCCGACCACGGGTCCGCCGGCGCCGATGCCGGCGTTGTTGATCACGACCGCGGGCGGGCCGCCGAACCGGTCCTGGGCGGTGTCGGCGAGCCGGCGCACCTCGTCGGCGAGGGTGACGTCGCAGCGAGTGCCGAAACCTTTGCCGCCTGCGTCGGTGACCAGGCGGGCCGTTTCCGCGGCGCGCTCGGCATCGATATCCGAGCACACGACGCGGCCGCCGCGCCGGGCCAATTCGATCGAGAACGCGCGCCCGATGCCGCTGCCGGCGCCGGTCACCACCGCATCGGCGTTCGTGGTCCGGCGGGATCCGCCGAAGGGGAACAGGCGCATGGCGACTCCCGGATCGACCGGTGTGACCTGCAACTGGTGGCATCTGCCACCATTGGCCGCACCTGACACCAATTAGGCGCGCGAGCGGGTACTTTGTCAACTATGGATGTGCGCGCACCGGCACGGACCTGGGGTGGGCTGACCGCCGGCGAACGCAGTGCGAACCGGCGCGCCAGCCTGATCGACGCGGCCCTCGCCGTCTGGATCGACAGCGGCTGGGCCGCGGTCACCATGCGCGGCGTGTGCCAGCGCGCCGGCCTCAACGACCGGTACTTCTACGAACACTTCGCCGACCGCGACGAACTGCTCGGCGCGGTCTGGGACGACGTCTGCGCCGAGGTCTTCGCCGACCTGGCCGCCGTCGTCGCCGAGCACGCGGGCGACACCGCGTCCGCGGTCGTGCGCGCCGCCATCACCCGCGCTGTCGAACTGCAGATCGACCCGCGCGGCCGCGCCCGGATCCTGCTCGCCGACCACGCCGGCAGCGCCGTGCTCGAACTGCGCCGCAAGACCATGCTCACCGACGCCACCAGCCTGCTGATCGTCACCGCCCAGCCCTACCTGCGGCCCGGCGCCGACGAAACAGCTGTCCGGATGAGCACCCTGGCCGGCATCGGCGGCTTCATCGAACTCCTGACCGCCTGGCGCACCGGCGTGATCGATGTGGACGCCCAGCGCGTCGCCGACCACACCACCGCCATCGCCCTGCAGCTCGGCACGATGTTCCTGCGCGAGGACACCATCGGCGAGGTGTGACCCGGCGGGAAGTCCACCGACAAAATCTGCCCGCGCGGAATACCGGCTCCGGCGACACCGTTGCGATTGGCGGGGTGGATCGGGCCGACCAGGTCCGATACCCCGAGGTTTGCCCAGGTAGAGAGTGGGATAGGCTTGATCAGGTCATGATGTCGGCTTACCCGGGTCCGGTCGGTGCGGTTCCCCAGACGGTCTACCTCGATCACGCGGCCACCACACCCATGCTGCCGTCCGCTGTCGAGGCGATGACGGCTGTGCTGGGCCAGGCCGGCAACGCGTCGTCACTGCACGGTTCGGGGCGCGCCGCCCGCCGCCGCCTCGAGGAGGCGCGCGAGTCGATCGCGGCCGATCTCGGCGCCCGCCCCTCCGAAGTGATCTTCACCTCCGGTGGCACCGAGAGCGACAATCTCGCCGTCAAGGGGATCTTCCGCGCGCGGCGCGACGCGGATCCCCGGCGCGACCGCATCCTCGTCAGCAGTATCGAGCACCACGCCGTGCTCGACTCGGTGGAATCGCTCGTCGAGGCCGAGGGGGCCCGTGCGACCCTGCTCGACGTGGACGCCGACGGTGTGGTCAGTCCGGCCGTGCTGCGCGCGGCCCTGGAGCGCTACGCCGACGAGGTGGCGCTGATCAGCGTCATGTGGGCCAACAACGAGGTCGGGTCGGTCCAGCCGATCCACGAATTGGCCGCGGTGGCACAGGAATTCGATATCCCGATGCACAGCGACGCGGTCCAGGCGGCCGGCTGTCTGCCCATCGATTTCGCCGGGAGCGGGCTGGCGGCAGCCAGTTTCGCCGCCCACAAGGTCGGCGGCCCGCACGGGATCGGGGTATTGCTGCTGGGCCGGCAGGTGCCGTGCACGCCGCTGTTCCACGGCGGCGGCCACGAGCGGGACCTGCGTTCGGGCACCTCCGATGTGCCCGGCGCCGTGGGCATGGCGGTGGCGCTGCACGCTGTGGTCGCCGAATTGCCCACGCGCAGTGCCGAACTGGCTGTACTGCGGGACGAGCTGGTGATGCGCGTGCAGGCCGCGGTGCCCGACGCGATCCGCAACGGCCCGGCCGCCGCGCGGCTGCCCAGCATCGCGCACTTCACGTTCCCCGGCTGCGAGGGTGATTCGCTGCTCATGCTGCTGGACGCGGCGGGCATCGAATGCTCGACCGGTTCGGCCTGCAACGCCGGGGTCGCGGGCCCCAGCCACGTCCTGCTGGCCATGGGCCGCGATACCGGGCAGGCCCGCGGTTCGCTGCGATTCTCGCTGGGGCACACCACGACTCGTGCCGACGTCGACCGCCTGCTGGAGGTGCTGCCCGCCGTGGTGGAGCGCGCCAAGGCCGCCGGATCGGCCGGTGCCGGACAGCCGGTTCCGGCCGGCGCGAAGGGAGCTATGCCGTGAAGGTCCTCGCTGCGATGAGCGGCGGTGTCGACTCCGCCGTGGCGGCCGCACGCGCGGTCGACGCCGGACACGAGGTGGTCGGGGTGCATCTGGCGCTGTCGGCCACCCCGGGCACGCTGCGGACCGGTTCGCGGGGCTGCTGCTCGAAGGAGGACGCCGGCGACGCCCGTCGCGCCGCCGACGTGCTCGGAATCCCGTTCTACGTCTGGGATTTCGCCGACCGGTTCAAGGAAGACGTGATCGACGACTTCGTGGCGGCCTACGCGGCGGGGGAAACCCCGAACCCGTGCCTGCGCTGCAACGAGAAGATCAAGTTCTCGGCGCTGGCGGACCGGGCGGTGGCGCTCGGCTTCGACGCCGTGGTCACCGGTCACTACGCCCGGCTCGACGACGGCGTGCTGCGCCGCGCGGTCGACGCCGACAAGGACCAGTCCTATGTGCTGGCCGTGCTCACCGCCGGACAGCTCACCCGGGCCATGTTCCCGGTCGGTGACACCCCCAAGCCGCAGATCCGCGCCGAGGCCGCCGAGCGCGGCCTCGCGGTCGCGAACAAGCCCGACTCGCACGACATCTGCTTCATTCCCTCCGGCGACACCCGCGCGTTCCTGGGTGCCAAGATCGGCGTGCGGCCCGGTGCGATCGTCGACGCGGACGGGCGCAAGCTCGGAGACCACGACGGCGTGCACGGCTTCACCATCGGCCAGCGCAAGGGCCTCGGCCTGCCCGGTCCCGCGCCGGACGGGCGCCCCCGCTACGTGACCGGGATCGACCCCGACTCCGGCACCGTCCATGTGGGCGCGGTGGAGGAACTCGAGGTGTGGACGGTGCACGCCGAGCGGGCGATCTGGACCTCGGGCAGCGTGCCGACCGGGCCGGTGGAGTGCGTCGCGCAGGTTCGCGCCCACGGCGGTACCGCACCGGCGGTCGCGGAGGCCGACGGGTCCGGTCTGGTGGTCCGGTTGCGCGAGCCGCTCACCGGTGTGGCACGCGGCCAGGCCGTCGTGCTGTACCGGCCGGACGAGCTGGGCGACATCGTGATCGGCAGCGGCACCATCACCGGCACCGACCGCACCCCGCACGCCGCGGTCGCCGACACCGCGGAAAGCGCACGGTGAACGTCGGTTTCGACCTCGATCTGACCCTGGCGGACACCCGCGCGGGGATCGCGGCCGTCTACCGGATGCTCTCGGCGGAGACCGGGGTGCCGATCGACACCGATGTGGTGGTGTCCCGGCTCGGACCGCCGCTGGAAGTCGAACTCGCACACTGGTTTCCGGCCGACCAGGTCGCCGAGCGGGTGGTGCGGTTCCGGGAGATCTATCCGTCGGTGGCGGTGCCCGCCACCACCCTCATGCCCGGTGCCGCCGCCGCGATCGCCGCGGTCCGGGCGGCGGGCGGCCGGGTGATCGTGGTGTCGGGCAAGAATCACGCCGACACCGTGCGCACGGTCGAATACCTCGGGCTGCCGGTCGATTCCGTGACCGGCGGCGTGTTCGGGGCCGACAAGGGCTTCGCGCTACGGGAATTCGGTGCCGGCGCGTACGTGGGGGACCACACCGCGGACGTGGACGCCGCGCGGGCGGCGCGGGCGATCGCGGTGGGTGTGGCGACCGGCCCGTTCGACGCGGACGCGTTGTCGGCGTACGGCGCTGACGTGGTGTTGGCCGATCTGGATGCCTTTCCTGCCTGGTTCGAAACCGGTCTCGCCGCCGTGCGCACCACAGGTGCGGATTACCGTGCGGCCGAAAGGATTCCCGGTCGTGCCGGGGTGGCCTCGCCCGACCTCGCGACGGAGCAACGCTGGGCCGCGCGGTGAGTACGGCGCGGTCACGCACTGAAACGGTTTCGGTTTCGATCGAAGGGGCCACGAGATGAGCGACGCGGCAACAGAATCGACGGCGCTGCCGGGCGGGATCGCGACCGGCGTCGGATCCTGGCCGGGCACCGACCCGCGGGAGGCGGCGGCCACCATGGTCGGCGAGCTGCCGGAGCTGGCCCATCTGGTGGAACTGCCCGCGCGCGGGGCCGGTTCGGACATGATCGGCCGCGCCTCCGCCCTGCTGGTGGATCTGCGGCTGGACACCTCGGTGCGTGGTTACCGGCTGGGCCCGGGTCGCGGCGCGGTGTCCCGGCGGGCCCACGACCTACTGCGGACCGACGTCGACGCGCTCGAAGAAGCCTGGGAGACAGCCGGTTTGCTCGGTTCGGGCCGCACGGTCAAGGTGCAGTCCGTCGGCCCGCTGACCCTCGCCGCCCAGGTCGAGCTGATGAACGGCCACCGGGTACTGACCGATACCGGCGCGGTGCGCGACCTCACCGAGTCCCTGGCCGAAGGCGTGGCGAACCACGCCGCCGAGGTGGCCCGCCGACTGGGCGCGACGGTGGTGGTGCAGTTCGACGAACCGTCCCTGACCGATGTCCTCACCGGCTCCCTGACCGGTGCCAGCGTGCTGAATATCGTTCGCGCGCTACCGGAACCGGAAGCCCAGGCCCTGCTCGACACCGTGCTGACCGCCCAGACCGGCCCGACCCTGCTGCACACCTGCGCCGGTCGCCCCGCCCTGAACTTCCTGCGCGGCACCGCCGCCACCGTGATCGGTTTCGACCTGGGCCGCATCGGCACCGCCGACCTGGACTCCGTCGGCGAACTCCTCGACGCCGGAAAGCATGTGGCGCTCGGCCTGATTCCCACGACCGCACCCGCCGTGCCCCCGTCCTGGCGCGAACTCGCCGAACCCGGTGTGCGCCTGCTGGACCGGCTCGGCATGCCCCGCCGACTGCTTGCCGAGCGTGTCCTGGTGACTCCTACCTGCGGCCTGGCAGGTGCGACCCCGGCCTGGGCGCGGCGTGCCCTGACCCTGGCCCGGGAGATCGCTCACGCCTACAGTGACGAGCCGGAAGCACTCGCCCTGCGGGACAAGGTGAGCCGGCCGCGGACTGTCGGCTACGACCCCAGGTAGGGCCGCGAACCCGGGTGGCTGAGCTGCCAGCGGTCGGGCCGTCCGGCCGGGTACACCACGTCGATGCGGTCCCCGGGCGACGGCCACTGGTTCACGTCCCAGGCGAACCGGCCGTATACGGTCTCGCCCTCGACGCCGGGCCCGGACAACAGCCCGGTGATCGTGACGTACTGCTCGCCCTGCGCCGCCGGCCGCGGACTCACCCCGGTCACGGTCAGCATGCCCGACACCGGCTCGGCCACCGAGCGCCCACCGCCCCGGCCGCGGCGATAGAACGCGAGCAGGGACACGAGCACACCCGCAAGGGCCATGATGAACGCCAGTTCCAGCACGAATCCATCCTAGGCCCGCCCGGCAGCGGGCCCGGGAAGCAGCGCTCAGCGGACCAGGTCGCCACCCTGCGCCGCTACTTCGGGGTCAGTTCGCTCACGCCGGTGGCGGTGCGGCGCAGCTGCCAGACGGTGGTGCGGCGGGTCTGGGAGCGGCCGTTACCGCGGTCGACCAGGGTCCGGTCCCGGGTCGTGAACAGCAGCTGGGCGCCGCGCGAATTGGTCTCCGGGTTCTGGAACAGCTGGATCAGCTGGTCGGAGGCGTCGCCGGTCAGATAGGTGTCGATATCGTCGATCGCGATGACCCGGCCGGTGTCGAGGGCGTCCAGCACCGGCGGCAGCAGGCGCAGCAGGGCCACGGTGGCGGCGGATTCGTCGGCGATGTCGAACGGGGTGTCGATGCCCTCGTGGACCAGGCCGAGCCCGACGCCGCGCCGCGACACCATGCGTTCGTAGAGGGTGTCGCGGGCGGCGCGCAGGTTCTCCAGCTCGGCTTCCAGGCCGAAGACCGTCAGCCCGTGGGTCTGTTCCAGCGCGCGAGCGCGTTCGGTCGAGTTCAGGCAGGCGTCGAGTTCGGCTGCGGCGCCGGTGATATCGGCGTCCAACTCGGTGAGGTAGTCGGCGTATGCGGGGTCGTGCGCGGCGATCAGCAGATCGGTGATGCCAGTGTCGGTGGATCGCAACAGCATCAGCAGCCGGGCGGCGTGGTCGGGGGAGCGGGTCAGGTGGGCGCCGAGCCGGTGCGCGACGGTCTGCGGGTCGCCCGGGCCGGTGTGGATGTCGAGCCGGCCGGCGAACCAGCGATAGGCCGGCATGAGTGCCTCGGCCGGGAGCTGTCCGGTCAGGCTCAGGAGCAGCGCATTCGGCCGCACGAGTGGCGCAATTGCGCCAATCCCGTACCGGACGGCCTCGAACGTCGCACCGATCCGGACCTGGTCACCCTCGCGTTCGAAGACCACACGCTTGCGGTTGTGCGGATGGCAGTGCAACCACTCCGCCAGGACGTCGGTGTTGTCCAGCCGGAAACCGTACGTGTACGGCATGCCCTCGGCGGTGAACATCGCCACGAACTCCGACGGCTCGTCGGCGTGTGCGAGATGCGGGCGGCGCACCGGCCCGGCATAGGGATCCCAGCGAGTGACCGAGTGCAGCACCGCATCCCGCATATGGGCGAGCCCGTCGACGAGGCTGGTCTTGCCGCTCGCGGCGGCACCGTGGATCGCGGTCACCGGTGCGGGCAGCACCGCGGTGCGGGACCGGGTCAGCCGGAGCTCCTGCGGCTGGGCCATCGACCGATGATTGGTGACCTGAAAGCTGCGCAACATCCGTGCCATCCTGCCGTTCGAGAACGGAATACGCACATCGGGCAGGCCGTGCGCGGCTCGTGTCGGACGGCCGTGACGTGGCCTTCGGTGTCATACCGCTGAGCTACTGTGCAGGACGTGAGCGAATCGGGGACGGAGACGGCGGCGGCGTCCGGTGACGTGCGGGCGCATTGGCAGCAGCTCGCCGAACAGGTGCGCGAGCACCAGTTCCGGTACTACGTGCGCGACGCCCCGATCATCTCCGACGGTGAGTTCGACGCGATGTTCCAGGAGTTGCTCGCGCTGGAGGAATCCCATCCCGACCTGCGCACCCCCGACTCGCCGACCCAGCTGGTCGGCGGCGGCTTCGCCACCGAGTTCACCGCGGTCGACCACCTCGAGCGAATGATGTCGCTGGACAACGTGTTCGACGCCGACGAGATGCGGGCCTGGGCCGCCCGGGTCGAGGCCGAGGCCGGCGCCGGCCTGCACTACGTGTGCGAGGTGAAGATCGACGGTGTCGCGCTGAACCTGGTCTACGAGGACGGCCGCCTGGTGCGCGGCGCCACTCGCGGCGACGGCCGCACCGGTGAGGACGTCACGCTCAACGCGCGCACCATCAGCGATATCCCCGAACAGCTCACGGCCAGCGCCGAATTCCCGATCCCGAAGCTGCTCGAGGTGCGCGGCGAGGTCTATTTCCGGCTCGCCGATTTCGAACAGCTCAATGCCGCGATCGTGGCCGAGGGCAAGCCCCCGTACGCGAATCCCCGCAATACCGCGGCCGGTTCGCTGCGGCAGAAGGATCCGGCGGTCACCGCGCGGCGCAATCTGCACATGATCTGCCACGGCTTCGGCCGCCTGGAGGGCTTCGCGCCGGCCTCGCAGTACGAGGCGTACCGGGCGCTGGCGGCCTGGGGTCTACCGGTGTCCGCGCACACCGTACGTGTGCAGGGGGTGGACGCGGTCCTCGAGCGCATCGCCTACTGGGGCGAGCACCGCCACGACATCGAGCACGAGATCGACGGCCAGGTGATCAAGGTCGACGAGGTCGCGCTGCAACGGCGGCTGGGCGCCACCTCCCGCGCACCGCGCTGGGCCATCGCCTACAAGTACCCGCCCGAGGAGGCGACCACGGCGCTGCTCGACATCCAGGTCAATGTCGGCCGCACCGGCCGGGTCACGCCGTTCGCGGTGATGGCTCCGGTCACCGTCGCCGGTTCCACGGTGTCGATGGCGACCCTGCACAACGCCGCCGAGGTGGTCCGCAAGGGTGTGCTGATCGGCGACACCGTCACCATCCGCAAGGCCGGTGACGTCATCCCCGAGGTGCTCGGCCCGGTCGTCGACGTCCGTGACGGCACCGAGCGGGCGTTCGTCATGCCGACCCACTGCCCGGAGTGCGGCTCCGAACTCGCTCCCGCGAAGGAGGGTGACGCCGACATCCGCTGCCCCAACCAGCGGCACTGCCCGGCGCAGCTGCGCGAACGGGTGTTCCACATGGCCGGCCGAGGCGCCTTCGATATCGAGGCACTCGGCTACGAAGGGGCCGTCGACCTGCTGAAATCGGGTGCGATCGGCGACGAGGGCGATCTGTTCGACCTGACCGAGGAGTCCCTGCTCACCACCACGCTGTACACCAACAAGAACGGTGGTCTGTCCGCCAACGGCCGCCGCCTGCTGGCCAATCTGGAACAGGCCAAGTCCCGTCCGCTGTGGCGGGTGCTGGTGGCGCTGTCGATCCGGCATGTCGGCCCGACCGCCGCGCGGGCGCTAGCCGGCGAGTTCGGCACCATGGCCGGGATCGAGGCGGCGAGTGTCGAGGAGCTGTCGGCCGTGGACGGGGTCGGCGGCACGATCGCCCAGGCGGTGAAGGAATGGTTCGCCGTCGACTGGCACCGCACCATCGTGGCGAAGTGGACCGCCGCCGGCGTGCGGATGGCCGACGAGCGTGACCAGTCGATCGAGCGCACCCTCGAGGGCCTGTCGATCGTCGTCACCGGCTCGCTGCAGACGCTGTCGCGCGACGAGGCCAAGGAGGCGATCCTGGTGCGCGGCGGCAAGGCGGCCGGTTCGGTGTCGAAGAAGACCGCTTTCGTGGTGGTCGGCGAGGCGCCGGGATCCAAGGCCGCCAAGGCCGAGGAGCTGGGCGTTGCGATCCTCGACGAGGACGGTTTCCGCCGCCTGCTCGCCGGCGGCCCCGAAGCAGTGGCCGGAGCACCGGCACCGGAGTGAGAGTTGATGCACGACATGCACATTCGTACCGCCGTGCCGAGTGACTACGACGCGGTGGGCGCCCTGACCGTCGAGGTCTACGTGGGCGAGGGTTTCATCGACCCGGCCAGCCCGTACGTCGCGGAGCTATCCGACACCGCCGGGCGCGCCGCGGTGGCCGATGTACGGGTGGCGGTGGCCGACGGAAACCTGCTGGGCTCGGTGACGATCGCGCATCCGGGCACGCCCTACGCCGATATCGCCCGCCCGGCGAGCTGGAGTTCCGCATGCTGGCGGTGGGGAAGCAGGCCCGGGGCGCGGGAGTCGGTGCGGCACTGGTCACTTCGGTGCTGCAGACGGCTCGCGACAGCGGCTACGAAGCGGTCGTGCTGACCACCATGCCGCCGATGGTCGACGCGCAACGGCTGTACGGGCACATGGGTTTCGTGCGGGCCACCGAACGCGACTGGCTCACGCGCACCGGAATGCCGTTGCAGGTCATGCGTTTCGCGCTGTGAGCACCCGGGTGCTCAGCCCAGCACGGTGGCGATGATCCCCGCCAGGTAGCCCAGCCGCGCGACCTCCGAGGGCCGGAACTCCGGACCGCCCGGCCGGCCCAGCAGCAGCACCTTGCCGGTGTTGCCCAGCGGTGCCGCGGCGAGCGCGGTGTCCATGTCGCGCCAGATCTTGGGCACCCAGTCGGCCTCGCCGTCGAGCATGACGGGTTTCTCGAGCGGCATCCAGGGCGCGGTCGACGCTTGGGTCTCGGGGGCGCTGGGGCTGCCCACGACCCGGAACGCGCCCTGCGGGCCCATGTCCAGGACGGTGCTCCAGCCGACCCGCAGCACCCGCGGCACCCCGTCGACCAGGGCTTGCAGCCGGTCGTCGCGGGCGCTGGCCACCTGGTCGATGAGTTCCAGCTCACGATGGGTGTCGAGCATGCCGGAGTACGGGCGCAGCGAATCGACCCGGACGTCGGTGATCGATTCGCAGGCGGTGATCAGCGTGTCCGGCAGCGCTCCCTGCGGGACCTCGACGACCAGGTCGTCGATCGCGTAGCCGACTCCCCGTTCCACGACATCGAGCGAGAGGATGTCGGCGCCGACCGAACCCAGCGCGAGAGCCAGCGAGCCCAAACTTCCTGGGCGATCCGGAAGTTGCACGCGGAGCAGATATGACACGTGCCGCCCTTCCCTTCTGTGCGACCGAGAATTCCCGAGGAGTACCCGAGTCTCGCATTCCTTACACTCGCGGCCGCGAGCATCTCGACCTGAGGCGTGCGGATCGCACACTCCACGACCAATTGTCGGCCTGGTGGCCGTCCAGTGCCAGTGGAAGCCTCAGGAGGTTGAGCTGTCAAGTCTGCGTCCGCAAATCGGCGTTTCGACCGGATTGGGCGGATGGGCCGCCCGCTGCCGGTGTCGTCGTGGGGCCAGGTCTACGTATGTGTGACACCCGCGGTGCGGCTGTCTGAAACGTCAACGCTTCACTGGGACCGGTTCTAGGATCCCGCGCATCCAGAACGAAAGGGAACATCATGAACCTCGGCGGATCCCAGTACGTCGCCACGATCCAGGTCTTCACCCTCGCCGACGTGATCGCCGCGTTGACGGCGATCACGGGCAGCACCACCAACATCTCGGGCATCCCGGTCTGAAGGCGCAGGTGACGCGGTGGCCCGGCCGCTACGGCCGCGGCCTCCGCATTCCCCGTGCGTAACGGTACCGAGCCCCTCGCTAGGCTGTGGGTTGCCCGATGACCAGCTCCACACCTGCCGAAAGGGGACTCGCGGTGCCCGCTATCTCCCGCGACGAGGTTGCACACCTCGCCCGGTTGTCCCGGCTCGCCCTCACCGACGAAGAGCTCGACCGCTACGCCGGTCAGCTCGATTCGATCCTCAGCCATGTGCAGGTGATCACAGAAGTCGCCGCCGACGTTCCCGCGACCGCGGCGCCGAACCCGGAGACCAATGTGACCCGCCCGGATGTGGTGGCGCCGTGCCTGACCCCGGAGGAGGCGCTCTCCGGCGCCCCGGCAGTGGAGGAGCAGCGGTTCATGGTGCCGCAGATCCTGGGAGAGGGCGAATAGCAGTGAGCGAACGTAGAGAGCGAACCAAGGACTCAGCGTGCGTCGCGCACGCCGGAGCCGAGCGAAGCGAGGCGCAGGCGTGAGTGACCTGATCAAGCTGACCGCGGCCGAGTTGGCCGAGCAGATCCATTCCCGTCAGGTGTCCTCGGTCGAGGTCACCCAGGCGCACCTCGACCGGATCGCCGAGGTCGACGGCACCTACCACGCGTTCCTGCACGTCGCGGCCGAGCCCGCGCTGGCCGCCGCCGCGGCCGTCGACGCCGCCATCGCGGCCGGCTCCGTGGCCTCGCCGCTGGCCGGTGTCCCGTTGGCGCTCAAGGACGTGTTCACCACGACCGACATGCCCACCACCTGCGCGTCGAAGATCCTCGAGGGCTGGGTGCCGCCCTACGACGCGACGGTCACCACCAAGCTCCGCGAAGCCGGTCTGCCGATTCTCGGCAAGACCAACATGGACGAGTTCGCGATGGGTTCGTCCACCGAGAACTCCGCCTACGGCCCGACCCTGAATCCGGTCGACCCCGAACGCATTCCGGGTGGTTCCGGCGGTGGTTCGGCGGCCGTGCTCGCCTCCTGGCAGGCCCCGCTGTCGATCGGTACCGACACCGGTGGTTCGATCCGCCAGCCCGCCGCCATGACCGGCACCGTCGGCACCAAGCCCACCTACGGCACCGTGTCCCGGTACGGCCTGGTGGCCTGCGCGTCCTCGCTGGACCAGGGCGGCCCGTGTGGCCGTACCGTGCTCGACACCGCCCTGCTGCACCAGGTGATCGCCGGCTACGACCCGCGCGACTCGACCTCCCGGCACGCCGAGGTCCCCGACGTGGTCGGCGCGGCCCGGCTGGGTGCGCAGGGCGACCTGCGCGGGGTGAAGGTCGGTGTGGTCCGCGAATTGCATTCCGACAGTTACCAGCCCGGCGTGATCGCCTCGTTCGACGCCGCGGTGGCGCAGCTGAAGGATCTGGGCGCCGAGGTGATCGAGGTCTCGTGCCCGTCGTTCGAGCACGCGCTCGCCGCCTACTACCTGATCCTGCCCAGTGAGGTCTCGTCCAACCTGGCCCGGTTCGACGCCATGCGCTACGGCCTGCGGGTCGACGACGACGGCCGGCACAGTGCCGACCAGGTGATGGCGGCCTCGCGCGCGGCCGGTTTCGGCCCGGAGGTCAAGCGCCGCATCATGATCGGTACCTACGCGCTGTCCGCGGGGTACTACGACGCCTACTACGGCAAGGCGCTGCAGGTCCGGACGATGATCGCCCGCGACTTCGACGCCGCCTACGAGCAGGTGGACGTGCTGGTCTCGCCGACCAGCCCGGTCACGGCGTGGAAGCTCGGCGAGAAGGTGAACGACCCGCTGGCGATGTACCTGCAGGACCTGTGCACGCTGCCGCTGAACCTGGCCGGCTACTGCGGGATGTCGGTGCCGTCGGGTCTCGCGCGGGAGGACGGTCTGCCGGTCGGTCTGCAGATCATGGCGCCCGCGCTGGCGGACGACCGCCTGTACCGCGTGGGGGCCGCCTACGAGGCCGCCCGTGGGCCCGTGGGTAGCTGAACGGGCGCGTAACGGCGGATTAACGGCTGAGCCCCGGCTTCGTACTGCTACAAGGCAGTTCGGGCCGGGGCTCGACTATTTGCGGTGGGTTTGCTGGAAGTTCTTCTTCCGTCCTGAGTCCGGGTGTCGGACGCTTTATCGTAAACCCCGAGGGGGGCGTTACAGGCGCATTTGAGGCACGAAACTTCCTACTATTGGTGATGATTCGGTGAAGTCGGTCGTATATGGTGGGTCCAGTCGAGGAACCATGGTCTCGATGCGCGACTCCACTGGGGGGCGCGGCAAGCATGAATAGGAAGAGTGTGTAATGGGTTCTGTGGCAAGCATCGTTACTGGTCTCGCTGGCGCCGGCTCCACCGCGGGTAACACCGCGCTGGCTGGCATCGAGGACCTGATCAACGACCTGGTCGCCGTCGGTTCGGGCGCGGGGCACGGCGTTCTCAACGCGCTGAGCTGATCTCTCTTTAGAGACCTTCTCTCGTAAGAGAGCTACGCGGGCCGGGTGGATCTTCGGATCCACCCGGCCCGCGGTGTGTTCGGTGTCCGAACCCTGTTTGTTGTGCCTGTTGCCGGCGCACGATCGGTCCGATCGGTGAACCTCGTCGGGATTGGTAGTGATTCGATCGGGTGGACCGTATATGGTGTGCCAGTCGAGGAACCATGATCTCGATGCGCGGCCGCCGGCCGCGGCAAGCATGACAAGAAAGATGTGTGTAATGGGTTCTGTGGAAAGCATCGTCTGCACCCTCACCAACGCCGGCTCCACCGCGGGCACCACCGCGCTGTTCGGCATCGAGGACCTGATCAACGACCTGACCGCTGTCGGCTCGACCGCGGGCGTCGGCGTTCTCAACGCGCTGAGCTGATCTCGCGTTAGAGACTGCGACGGGCCGGGTGAACCCTCTGCGTTCACCCGGCCCGTTCGCGTTCCATGGTCGGAGACGAGTGCTCTCACTTCTCGCCACCTTTGCCGGTCCGGCCCCCACTTCCGATCGGGCGACCCCCTGCCGGTCGGACGACTCTTGTTGTCCGCCTTCGTAGTTTGTGGAACCGGCTTCATCATCATAGTGAGTCGCCACCGCTGGCATTGCCGATACCACCTGGTTGACTCCGGTGGGTCACCATCGCTGCCCGTGGCTCGAGCGCTTTCGCGGTGACCGCTCGCCCGACTCTCGCCCTGACCTGGCCCAGGCAGGCCAGGCTTTCGATCCAAATACTCACGTTTCACTTTGCTTGTCCCGCTAGGCTTCCCGCCACCGGGGTCGGTTTCGTACCGATGCACGCGACTCGTCGGTGCCGAACCCGGTGCGCGCCACCGTCTGGCGCGCTGACGAAAGGAACAGCAAGTCAATGGGTTCGACTAACACCATCTCCGCCTCCGTGTCCGGCCTCGGCGCCGACCTGGTCGGTTCGCTCGCGGGCCTTCTGCTGATCGGCTCCCTGTCCTCCGGCGGGTCGGGTATCGGTGCCGGCCTCGGCTCCAGCGGTCTCAACCTGAGCCTCTCCTAGGTGACTTCGGCGGCCGGGTAGTGCGGGCGGTGCGCCCCGGTCGCTGGCTCGGTCAGGACACGCTCGGCCGACTCAAAAACGCGCATTTCACTTCGCCTGTCCCGCTAGGCTTCCCGCCACCGGGTCCGGTTCCCCTAACCGATAACGCGACTGATCGGTGCCGGGCCAGGTGCGCGCCGCGGTTCGGCGTGCTGATGAAAGGAACGACAAGTCGATGAACTCCTCTGACACCGGCTCCGGTCTGCTCTCCACCGGTCTTTCCGGCGTTGCCGCGGCCAGCTCGGCCGCGCTCTTCGGGCTCGGCGGCGCCGCGGCCATGGCCGGCACGCTGTCCAGCGCGATCATCCCCGCGGGCAGCGCTGTCTGACAGGTGATCCGGCGGCCGGGTGCGTGGGCGGTGCGCCCCGGCCGTCGGTGAGCAGGATCAACCTGTCAATTTTCCCAAAAGCGAACATTTCACTCCCGGATCGGTCTAGGCTTCCGGCGACTACCCGGTCGTGATTCCGATCCGAACTCGATCGGATCCGGGGGTTCGTGACGTACCCGACCGGGGCGTCCAGTCGATCGGCCGACGCCGATCGGCGGAACTGAAAGGATCTAACGATGGGCTCCAACCCGCTTCCCCTGTTCGGTGCCGGCCTGGCCTTCTTCATCTTCAACTCGATGTCGGCGCAGACGCCGCAGCCGGCCACCCCCGCCACCACCACGACCACCACCACCTCGCTGGGCTGATTCGAGGTCAGGGGCGTCGGTACACGGCGTGACTTGAACGGCCGGGCCGGTTCCTGCGGGAACCGCCCGGCCGTTGTCGTTAGGCACGAAACCAGGCGTCATGGGAGACTCGTCGGCGATGCTCACATACTTTCAAGCCGTAGTCATCGGTGCGCTGCAGGGCGTGACCGAGCTGTTCCCGATCTCCAGCCTCGGACATTCGGTGCTGCTCCCGGCCTGGCTGGGCGGATCGTGGAAAGAGCTGGTCACCGAGAGCGACTCCAGCAGCGGCACACCGTATCTGGCCTTCATCGTGGCGCTGCATGTGGCGACCGCGATCGCGCTGCTCGGCCACTACTGGAAAGACTGGCGCGACATCATTATCGGGTTCTTCCAGACCGTCGTGACCCGACGCGTCGAGACCGACACCCAGCGGCTCGCCTGGCTGATCATCATCGCCACCGTGCCGGTCGGCCTGATCGGCCTGCTGCTCGAGCACACCCTGCGCAGTATGTTCGCCAAACCGTCGTTCTCCGCGGTCTTCCTGTTCCTCAACGGCTTCGTGCTGCTGATCGGTGAGGGCCTGCGCCGCCGCAACGCCCCCACCCTCGCCGACTACGGCCGCAAGTTCGCCGAACAGGAACGCGCCCGCGAACTCGGTTACGGCGAGGACCCGTACGGCACCGTCGCCACCGAGGAACGGCTCGCCACACTCAGCGTCAAGGACGCGCTCGGCATCGGCCTGGCCCAGTGCGGTGCGCTGCTGTCCGGTTTCAGCCGTTCCGGTCTCACCATGATCGGTGGCCTGCTGCGCGGCCTCGACCACGAGGACACCGCGAAGTTCGCCTTCCTGCTCGCCACCCCCGTCATCTTCGCGGCCGGTGTGCTGAAGCTGCCGGAACTGTTCAAGCCCGAGGCCTCCGGCATCCACGGCCAGATCCTGGTCGGCTCGGTCGTCGCCGGCGTCGCGGCCTGGCTGTCGGTGCGCTTCCTGGAACGGTTCTTCAAGACCCGCACCCTGGTGCCGTTCGCGGTGTACTGCCTGGCCGCCGGGTTCTTCTCCATCCTGCGGTTCGTCGTCTTCTGATTCTCGGAAGTAGGTCAGGGTGCTGGGCAACGGTGACGTCTTCGCCGGATTCACCGTCGAACGACTGCTGGGCCAAGGCGGAATGGGCGCGGTGTACCTCGCGCGCCACCCCCGCCTGAACCGGCAGACCGCATTGAAGCTGCTCAATCCGGAACTGTTCGCGGACAACGAGGTACGGGCCCGCTTCGAGCGGGAAGCCGACCTGGCCGCCCAGCTCGAACACCCCAATATCGTCGGCGTGTACGACCGCGGGGTCGAGGACCAGCAGCTGTGGATCAGCATGCAGTACGTCGACGGCGTCGACGCCGCGACCGTCGACGCGCGCACCCTGCCACCCGAGCGCGCCGTCCAGATCATCGAAGGTGTCGCCGCCGCACTCGATTACGCGCACAGCCAAGGCGTGCTGCACCGTGACGTCAAACCGGCCAACATCCTGCTCGGCCGTGCCGCCGGCGGCAAAGGCGAGCGGGTGTACCTCACCGACTTCGGGATCGCCCGGCTGCGGGAGGACTCCACCCACCTGACTCAGGCCGGAATGTTCACCGCCACACTGGCTTACGCGTCACCGGAACAGATGACCGGCGGCACCCTCGACAATCGCTCCGACCAGTACGCCCTGGGCTGCGCGCTGTACTGGCTGCTGACCGGCACCGGCCCGTTCGACTCCGAAGACCCGCAGGTACTGATCCACGGCCACCTGCAACTACCGTTGCCGCCGCTGGCCACGCGCCGGCCCGGGCTGCCCCCGGCACTGGACGCGGTGCTGGCCCGAGGCATGGCGAAGCTTGCGGTGGACCGCTACCCGAGCTGCGAGGACTTCGCGGCCGCCGCCCGCCAGGCGTTGACGATGCCGGAAGTGCCGCCTGCGGGCGTGACCTCGGCTCCGGTGGCGGGACCGGGCGCGGCCGTGGGACAAGGTGCGGTGGTGGGACCGGGTTCGGCTGTGGGACCGGGTTCGGCTGTGGGACAGGGTCCGGCGGTCGGGCCAGGCGCGGCGATGGGTCAAGGCCCGGCTGTGGGGCAGGGTCCGGTCGTGGGGCAAGGTCCGGCGGTGGGGCCAGGCGCGGCGATGGGGCAGGGTCCGGCGGTGGGGCCAGGCGCGGCGATGGGTCAAGGCCCGGCTGTCGGGCAGGGTCCGGTCGTGGGGCCAGGCGCGGCGATGAGTCAAGGCCCGGCCGTGGGACCGGGCCCAGCGGTAGGACCTGACGCGGCGAGGGGACAGGGTCCGGCGGTAGGACCAGGCGGTGCGGTGGGACCGGTTGCACCTCCGTCATACGCCCAGGCTTCCCGTAATTCGGTTGTGCCGCAGGTACTTTCGTTTCGAGCCGGTATGCCACCCCGCCGTCGCGGCATCCCCGGACCACTGTGGATCCTGATCGGCCTGTTCCTCGTCCTCGCGATGGTGGCCGCGGTTGTCGTCGGCTTCGGCGTTCTGTCCCACAACGACGGACACCGCCGGTCACTGGAACAAATGGGTGGCCCGGTCGTCGGCGGCACCCCCGCACCCCCGACCAGCGGGGCCTCGTCCGGGGCCTTCGGCCCACCCGCCGCCACCGGCACCGGTCTCGGCGCCCTCCAAGCCGCTTTCCCGAAACTGGTCCAGCCCAGCGCAACCGCTCTGTCCGGCCCGGGATTCGACGGCCAGCGCTGTTTCGCCGCCGCGCCCGGCCATCTCGCCGCCGCCGGCGACGACACCCTGCGCCTCGGCACCTGGACCGCGGCCTGGGACTGCGCCGGCGAACCGGACCGCCCCGCCTACGCCGTCCTGTCCTACCGCTCCGCCGACGAGGCCCGCGCCGTCCTGCAGCAGCTACCCGCCAACCAGCGCAGCCAAGGGGCCGCCGCCCGCGAATCCGTTGCCTTCCAATGGCCGACACCGACCACGGAGTCGCCCGGCAGCTTCTGGACAATGCTGTCCTTCCCGGACCCCGCTCATGCGAACTTCCTGGTCCTGGCCCACGCGGAGAACCGGCCGGGCGCGGACGGCATGTCGGCGCCGGAGTTCATCGAGTGGTGGCGGCATCTGCCGGTATAGCTTTCGACCTGCCTGAAGGCACAATCGTCGGCCCGCGCCGACTCGATATGCGAACCGGTCGGACATTGTGCGATCAGACCGAATGTCGCGGCAGCGTAATTGCTTGGTGCACTGTGTGATCCAGAGTGGCGGGAGTATCGACCCTCGGCCGGCGGTCGGTCCGATGAAATCGAGCTCGGCAGGAGAGTTCGACCGGCCTGAGTGCACAATCGTCGTCCCGTGCCGGCAACCTTTGTCGGCCGACGCCCGACATTGTGCACTCGGGCCGTGGGCATCCGACATGGCTGGCGATATCGGCGGGGAGTGGCCGGTAGCACGGCAGGCAGCGGTTCATCCGGTCCCCGGGATCCGCGGGCTGTGTCCGTTGGAGTTTCGCGCTGGTCAGTGCCACGGGATTGTGCCGGGACAGCGGCCTTTGTGCGCTTGCATCGCATTCGGATTACGATGCAGGTGTTGCTGTTTCGGTATAGCGGCCTTGGCGCAAAGCACGCAACCATTGCGTTGTGAAGGACATTTCTTTTACGGCATCGGCCGAAAAGTATTGCCAGATTTGTGGGATCGTGAGGACCGCTGCATTTGCGTGCGCACGTTAGCGGGTGCCGCTCCGGGCGGTCGCACGGATCGCGCGGAGAAATCCCGCCCGCCTCGACATTGTGTTTGCTGAACTGCATGCCCACATCCGGGCCCACGACCCGCGCTGAACCGAAACCGCTGATCCCGCACTGCCGACTACTATTCCACTGCTGCCCGGCAGACGGCGGGTACGCGTCTCGCCCCGAGCTAGCTGAGGAGATCACGTGGCTGACCGCGAACCGGGAGGTCCTGGCCTGCCTACGGCCTCGGCGTCCCGGCGGGCTTTCCTGGTCGGCGCCGCCGCTACCGCGCTGGGAGCGAGGACCACTCCGGCGAGCGCGCAACCGGCGGTATCCGGCTCGGCGTCCGGGCTGGACTGGAGTGGGCTGACCCAGACCCTGCGCGGCAGCCTGACGCTGCCCAGCTCGGCCGGTTTCGGTGGCGCCGTGAGCTTGTTCGACCCTCGCTTCGACGGCTCGACACCGGCAGCGCTGGTCGCAGCGGCCGACTCGGCGGACGTCGTATCCGCCGTGCAATTCGCGACAGCGAACCACCTATCGGTGGCGGTGCGCGGCGGCGGGCACTCCTATGTCGGTGCGTCGGCGCACTCCGGCGCGCTGATCGTGGACACCCGGGCGCTGAACTCGGTCACCCTGTCCGGCGACTCGGCCACGGTCGGTGCGGGCGTGGGCCTGTACCCGGCGCTCGCCGCCCTCGATGCAGCGGGCCGGAGTCTGCCGGTCGGTACCTGCCCGACCGTGGGCCTGGCCGGTCTCACCGTCGGCGGCGGTATCGGGGTCGACTCCCGCCAGTACGGGGCGACCTGTGACCGCCTGGTGTCCGCGCAGCTCGTCCTACCGGGCGGTCAGCTCGTCGAGGTGTCCGCCCAATCCGACCCGGACCTGTTCTGGGCCTTGCAGGGCGCCGGAGGCGGCCTCGGCATCGTCACCGCACTGACCTTCCGGACCGTTGCTTCCGCCTCGAAAGACATTGTCCGCCTGAGTATCCCGGTCACCGACCCGGTCAAGGTGCTGACCGGCTGGGCGGAATGGGCGGCCGCGGCCGAACGCACCTCCTGGGCGAATCTGGCGGTCCGCACCGACAACGGTGGCATCGCCGTCGACGGCCTGGTCGTCTGCGCTGCCGGTGCGGGCGCGGCCACCGTCGCCGCCCTGGGCGCCGCCATCGGGACCACCCCGACTGTCCTCGACAGCAACACCTACGCCCCGCTGGACGCGGCCCTGTCCCTGGCCGGCGGCAGTCCCACCGAGCCCCGGACGGCCCGGATCGCAGGCTCGGACGTCCTGCCTACCCTCGACACCGCCACTGCCACCGCGATCGTGAAGGTCATCGCGGACCGCGCCCGCGCCGGCCAACCCGGCCTGGTGCTGATCGACCCGTTGACCGGCGCCCTGAGCGACCCGGCCCCGGACGCGACCGCGTTCCCGTGGCGCCGCCACACCGCGATGCTGCAGTGGATCGTCGAATCACCGCAGGACCCGGTGGCGGCTCGAGCCTGGATCGGCACCGCTCATGCCGCGGTCGCAGCGGATTCCGTAGGCGGCTACGTCAACTACGTCGAGCCGGACACCACCGTCGACCGCTACTACGCGGCCAACGCGGCCCGAGTTCGGTTGCAGCACAACCGCGTCGACGCGGCCAACAGCCTGTACTGGGGGCCTGGGGTCTGAGGCGCGCCACGTGCCCCGGCAAGCGCTGCCGCTGGTCATCGCCATCCCGAGCTTGTGCGCAGGTACACGCCGCCGGCCAGTCGAGTCGGATGGCCGAGCATGCCAAGGTACGCGCGACTCGTACCTTCGAGTTCGCAAGCGACGCGTGACAGTTGCAGTGCCGAAGTACAACGACGCTTTGTCGAATGTCCGCACCCCGGTCCGATCACCCGAAGAAGGCCGCCGCTTCCCCGTGCCGGTCCTGCGGCACCAACTTCAGCTGTCGTACCGCATCGGCCAACGGCACCAGATCGATTTCGGTCCCGTGCAACGCCACCATCTGCCCGAACTGCCCCGCGTGAACCGCCTCGGCAGCGTGTAATCCGAAGCGGGTGGCCAGAACTCGGTCGAAGGCGGTCGGCTTGCCGCCGCGCTGGACGTGCCCCAGCACCGTGGTCCGCACTTCTTTCCCGATCCGCCGCTCGATCTCCACCCCGAGCTGATGCGCCACCCCGGTGAACCGCTCGTGCCCGTACTCGTCCATCCCGCCCTCCTGCAGGTGGAACGATCCGGCGGCCGGCTTCGCACCCTCCGCCACCACGCAGATGAAATGCGAATCTCCACGCTGGAAGCGGCGTTTGATCATCGTGCACACCTCCGACACGTCGAACGGCACCTCCGGCACCAGCGTCAGATGCGCCCCGGAGGCGATGCCGGAGTTCATGGCGATCCAGCCCGCGTGCCGGCCCATCACCTCCACGAGCATCACCCGCTGATGCGATTCCGCCGTGGTGTGCAGCCGGTCGATGGCGTCGGTGGCAATGGTGACGGCGGTGTCGTGGCCGAATGTGGTGTCGGTGCAGTCGATGTCGTTGTCGATGGTCTTCGGGACGCCCACTACGGGGACGCCTTCGTCGGCGAGCCAGCTGGCGGCGGTCAGCGTGCCTTCGCCGCCGATCGGGATGAGGGCGTCGATTCCGTTGTCGTCCAAGGTTTGCCGGATGCGGCCGAGGCCGTCGCGCAGGACGTCGGGGTTGGTGCGCGCGGTGCCGAGCATGGTGCCGCCCTTGGTGAGCAGGCGGTCGGTCCGGTCGTCGTTGTTGATCTGGACCTTGCGGTCCTCGAGTAGGCCGCGCCACCCGTCGTTGAAGCCGACGATCGCGTCCCCGTAGCGGCCGTTCGCGGTGCGGACGACTGCTCGGATGACCGCGTTCAAGCCTGGGCAGTCCCCGCCTCCGGTCAAGACTCCGATGCGCATGCCGCTATCTTGCCTGCCTGCCGGTCGATCCGCAGGGTGGGCCCGCCGGGGACGTCGCGGATCTCGGTCAGCGTTTCGGTGCGCAGCTACCGCCAGGCAATTCGTCCAGGTGCTTGGATACCACGGCGGCGATCTTGGTGAGCATCGCCTGGCCGTCGTCGAACGAACCCGAATCCGGTTGCGCCGCCAGCACTATCGCCAGTTTCCCGGTCTCGGTGCCGACCAGTCCGAGCTGGCGAACCAGGTACTTTCCGTTCGCGTCGGGCCCCCAGCCGCCCTTGTACTCGCTGCCCTCGAGATGGCCCAGACCCCACTGCTGGCTTCCGGAGATCTTGGCCATCAGCGACGTCACCGTGTCCGCGTCGTCCAGGCAGGGCAACTCCGCGGTGAACCGTAGCTGGTCGCGTAGCGCCCAGGTGGCCTGTCCGAAAGACGAATAGTCCGGCCGGGTACGCGTCGCCGGCACGGATGTGGTGGAGTCGCCGCCGTCGCGCAGCACCGCCTGCACCGCGGCCGCGGCCGCGTCCGGTGTCCCCAGCGACTGCCACAGCACGTCGGCCGCGGAATTATCGGATTCGGTGATGGCCGCCGACATCGACGCGGTGGTGGTATCGCCGTTGTGCCGCAACACCGCAAGGACCAGCGGTACCTTGATCGTCGACCACGCGGCGCCGGTGGTCCAGTCGCCCAGCGTCGCCATCTTGGTGCCGCCGACCGGCATCAGGGCCAGCCCGGCGCGGCCGTGCAGGGTGGGCAGCAGATCGTCGAAATCCGCGGCCAACGTCCCCGGCACCGACACCGTGATGTCCTTGCCCGCGGGAGCGGTGCTGGTCGAGGTGGGTGCCGCGGACGGCGCGACCGTGGCCGGGGAGGAACAGGCCGCCGCCAGGAGCAACAGCCCCGCACCCAGGATCATCGGCCGGGGCCGGCGCATCCGGCCCGAGCCGGCCGGCAGACCGACCGAGTACGGTAGTTCGGGTCCTTCCACGAATCCCACCTTCCGTGTGGGGCGGCCGAAACGGCAGCACCCGGTCGACGAATTCTGTTCCGTCGGACAGCGCAGGTCAACGCCACCAGCGCGGACGGTCGCGATTGCGGCGAATGTCGCCTCAGGCGTGGCAGTCTCCGCCGCTGGTCTCACCGAGGTGGCGACCCAGCACGGCGGTCAGCCGGTCCAGCATCGCGGTGGCGTCGTCGTACGAGCCCGACGTGGGCTGCGCGGCCATCGCCACGGCCAGGTGACCGCTGGGCGTCGGGATGATGCCGAACTGCCGCACCGTGTAGTAGCCGGTGCTGTCGTCGGGCGCCCAGCCACCCTTGAACGCGGCACCGTCGAACGCGCCCAAGCCCCAGCTCTGGCTCGCCGTGACCTGCGACATCAGCGAGGTGACGAGGTTGGCCTGCGGCAGGCAGGGCAGGTGCGCGGCGAAGCGCACCTGGTTGACCAGTGTCCAGTCGGTGGACCCGAACGACAGCGGATCGTCCACGCGCACAGTGGTATTCGGGTCGTGCCGGTCGGCGACGTCGGTGGTGGTGTCGCCCGCCTCGCGCAGTACCGCCTCGACCGCGTCCGCGGCCTCGTCGCCGGTGCCCAGCGACTGCCAGAGTGCTTGTGCCGCGTCGTTGTCCGACGCGGTGATCGCCGCGGCCGCCGTGTCCGCGAGTTCGGTGGGCTGCCGGCGCAACGCCGCGAGCGCCAGCGGCACCTTGATGGTGGACAGTGCGTTGCCGTCGGTCCAGCTGCCGAAGGTGATCACCTGGGTGCCGTTCACCGGCATCAGGGCCAGGCCCATGCTGCCGCCGAGCTCGGACTGCAGGGCCGCGAACTCGGCCTCCAGCGCGGAGGTGCCGATCGGGCCGCCCGCGATGGTGGTGGTCGTGACGCCGGGCTGCGGGCCCGCCGCGGCGGCGGCCGGCTGGCCGTCGATCGCTCCCGCCGGGTCGCCGGTGCGTAACTCCCCGGTTTCGGCGACACCGGCCTGCGCCGAATACGTCGAAGCCGCGATCATCGCCGCTACCGCCACCGACCAGCGCAACCTACCGCGCCGTGACCGCTGCTCCTGCTCAATACACATACACCACCGCGTTCTCACCACCGGTACACGTCACCAGGCGGCCTGCCGTGGTGCAGCTCATCGAATAGGACTGGTTGGTGACCGGACTAACTGCGACCACCGTAGCGGGTGTGCCCGTTCCGGCGCTCGCGGACTGCGCGTATACCTTGCGGACTTCCTCGGCGAACTGGCAGGTCGTGGCCTTGGAACCCGTCGCTGACCTGCTGAAACCGTTCACAGCCGGATATGTCGCGGGGCAGTCGACGGCCGTTTTGGGCAACTCCGGCGGTTTGCCGGCGCTGGTGGTCGTAGTGGGCCGGGTGGTGCTCGCGGCGGCGGAACCGGTCGTCGCGGGGGCGACCGCGGTGGTCGCGGTCGCGGTGGCGTCCGTCGCGGTGTTCTTGTTCGAGAAGGTCTGCCAGCCCACGACCGCGGCCAGGCACACCACCGCCAGGAACAGCACACCGATCACGATCGGCACCGCGAGCTTCCGCTTGGCACTCGGCGGGTGGTAAGCCGCCGCGGCGGGAGCGTATTCGGTCGCCGGGTCGTCGTCGTAGCCGTAACCGTTCGGCTCGCCGTGCCCGAAGCCGCCGTAGCCGCCCTGGTCGCCGTAACCGTCGCCGCCGAAACCTTGCTCGTAACCCTCGCCGTAGCCCTGCTGACTGCCGTAGCCGCCCTGGTCACCGCCGTACCCTTGCTGGTCGCCGCCGTAACCCCGCCCGCCACCGAAGCCCTGCTGGTCGCCGTACCCGCCCTGATTGCGCTGGTCGCCGAAGCCGCGCCGGTCGTCGTGGCCCTGCGCCCGATTGCCGAAACCGCCTGGGCCGCCGTAGTTCTCCTGCAGCGGGTACCCGGAAGCCGGTCCGGTGGGGGCGGAGATGACCTGCGTAGCGTCGAGATCATCGGCCTGATTCGGCCGCCCGACGCCTCCTGCGGACTGCTGGGTCGTGTCGCCCGCACCACCGAATTGGGTTGTGGCAGGGAAAGATCCGGACTGCGACGCCGCGGGGAAGGATCCCGACTGGGACGCCGCAGGAAACCCTCCGGACTGGGACGCGGCAGGGAAAGTCCCGGATTGTGATGCCGCGGGCAATCCTCCGGACTGGGAGGCGGCGGGGAAGGACCCGGGCTGTGATGCCGCGGGCAACCCTCCGGACTGGGACGCGGCAGGAAAAGGCCCGGACTGCGACGCCGCAGGCAAGGAACCGGACTGCGGCGCCCCGGGCAGCGATCCCGACTGCGACGCGGCCGGCATCGACCCCGATTGCGGTGCGGCCGCGAAGGACCCCGACGGCGTCGCGCCGGAACCTGACCCGGATTGCGTTGCCGCGGAAGCAGGCCCAGTGAACGGTCCGCGCTGCACCGGATGATCCCCGGTCGGCGGCAGCGGTGTCAGATGCAGATCCGCCGGCCGCACCACGGTCGGATCGGCGGGCGTGAACGTCGGCAGATCGCTACCCGTGTTGTGCTCGGGCTGCTGCGACGGCGGCGCGAAGATCCGCAGCGTACCGGTGGTGTCGTAGGTGCGCGGCTGTCGCGGCACCTCGGGATTCGCGCCCGTGGCGGGCGGCGCCGGCGGAGTGGCCGGAGCCGGGGGCGCGGCCACTGGCGGCGCAGGCGGTGCCGCGGGAGCCGAATCCCGTTCCTTTCCACCGGAAGCCCGCCGGGCGAACCGCTGCCCGGCGGCCAGTGTCGGCCCGTCCGGGCCGAACGGCCGGAACACCGCGGTCTCGGCCGGTTCGGTGAAGTGTTCGGCCGGCTCCTCGGCCGCGGCGGGCGGTGTGGCCGGCTGCCGCGACGGCAGTGGCGGCAACGCCGGTCCCTGCGCGCCGAACGGCTGGAACACGGTGGTCTCGCCGCCGAACACCGGCGTCGGGCCCACTCGCGGCGCGGCTGCCGGGGGAGCGCCCGCTCCGGCCGCATCCGCGCCCTGCAGCGCGGCCATGGCGGCAGCGGCGAACTCGCCGGCGGAGGCGTAGCGGTCGGCGGGAGCCTTCGCCATGGCCCGGGCCAGGACCGCGTCCATGGCGGCCGGGATGTCACCGCGGCCGGCGCTGGGCCGCGGTGGCGGGTCCGACAGATGCGCGCGGACCAGCGAACTCACGTTCGGCGCCGGGAAAGGGACCGCGCCGGTGAGGCATTCGTGCAGGACGCAGCCGAGCGAGTAGATGTCGGCGCGGCCGGTGACCGGACCCACGTCGAACCGCTCGGGCGCCATGTAGGTGTAGGAGCCGACGGCCGCACCGGTCTGGGTCAGCGCGGAATCGCTGTCGCTGCGCGCGATCCCGAAGTCGGCCAGATAGGTGAAATCGCCTGCGGTGAGCAGGATGTTGGCCGGCTTCACGTCCCGGTGCACCAGCCCGGCCGCGTGCGCGGCGTCCAGCGCCGCGGCGACCTGCCCGATGACGTGCACCGCGCGAGCCGCGGGCATCGGCCCCTGATCCCGCAGCACCGCATGCAGATCGGAGCCGTTCACCAAGCGCATGTCGATGTAGAGCGCGCCGTCCAGCTCACCCCAGTCGTGGATCGGGATGACGTGCGGGTCGGACAGCCGTGCCGCGGCCTGCGCCTCGCGCCGGAATCGTTCGCGGTACGCCGGATCGAGGGCTAACTCGGCATTGAGCAATTTCAGGGCGACCACTCGGCTCTTGCCGGTGTCGAACGCCTCGTATACCTCGCCCATGCCGCCCCTGCCCAGCAGCGAGCGCAACTCGTACGGGCCGAACATGCCGGTTCGTGTCCGCGGCGGGTTCACCGATGACCTCCCTGTTCCGGTCAGGCCCCCACCGCGGTGTCCGCAACACCGGGTCGCCTGTCCTACCCCGCCGATTCTCCGGGTGCGACCACACCGTGGTCAAACGCGAACACGATCGCGGCCGCTCGATCGCGTAACCCGAGCTTCCCGAAGATATGACCGACATGGCTCTTGACGGTTACCTCCGAGATACCCAGCTGCGCCGCGATCTCGGCGTTCGCCCGCCCGCGCCCGATCAAAGTGAAAACCTCGAATTCCCGCGCCGTGAGTTCGGTGAGACGGTCGTCACGTCGGGCCGGGGCGGCCGCCGTGGTGCGGTAGGCCGACAGCACGCGGCCCGTGACCGACGGGTCCAGCCAGGAATCGCCGGCCGCCACCGTGCGCACCGCCCGGATCAGATCCTCGGCCGGTGAATCCTTGAGCAGGAATCCGGCCGCGCCCGCCCGCAACGCGCCCGACAACAGATGGTCGTCGTCGAAGGTGGTGAGCACCAGCACCGGCGGGGCGTCCGCACGCGAGCGCAGCAATCGCGTGGCATCGATCCCGCCGACCCGTTTCATCCGCAGGTCCATCAGCACCACGTCCGGGCGCTGGGTCGCGATCGCGGCCGGCACCTCGTCCCCGTCGGCACACTCGGTGACCACGAAGCCGTCGCGGCGGCGCAGGATGCGGCGCAGCCCACCGCGCACCAGCTCCTGATCGTCGACGACCAACACGGTCACGAACTCTTCTTCCGGCGTACCGGATGTCACTGCTCCTCCTGGGGTTTGCGGCTGATCGCGGTGATGGCGGTACGCAGCAGCCGCGTCGGCGCCTCGCCGGCCATCGGGCAGTTCGTCGCCGCACCGGGTACCCCGAGCGGAATACGTGACCGGACAAGCCATTCGGCGCCGGCCTGCCCGGCGGTCAAGGTGCCGCCGAGCTGCGCGCTGCGGCGGGTCATACCGTCGATCCCCATGCCGCGACCTTGGCTCGCCGCCCCGGCCGGCCGCGCATTGCGGACCTCGAGCGCGACATCGTTCGTGCCCACGGTGATTCGGACCTCGGCCGGAACGCCCTGCGCGTGCTTGGCGACATTGGCCAGCGACTCCTGGCAGATCCGGTACAGCGCCAGCCCGGTGGCGGCCGACACGAGCGTCGGATCGCCGGTGAGCGAGTAGTCGACGGCCATGCCGGCCCGCACGAAGTCGGCGACCAGGACACCGATGTCGTCGAGTCCCGGTTCGGGTCGTTCGTTGCCGGACTGCTGGTCCAGCAGCCCGACCGTCCGGCGGATGTCGGCCATCGCCTGCCGCCCGATGCGTTCGGCGTCGATGAGCGCGTCCACGGCTTCGTCCACATCGCGATCGGTCTGCAGGGTGTGCCGGGCGGCGGTGAGATGCAGCAGCGTCACGCTCAGCGAGTGGGCGACCACGTCGTGTACCTCGCGCGCGATCCGGCGGCGCTCGTCGTCGGCCGCCTGGACCGCGCGAATCGCCTGGTTCTCGCGTTCCTGATACAGCGCCTGCCGCTGGAAGCGGATCATCAAACCCACCGCCACGCCCAGCGGGATGCTCGTCAAATACATCGGCAGACCCTTGTCGACCTCGCCGACCATGGAGAAGCCGACCATCATGGCCATCCCGGCCACCATGTAGGGCGCCGCCGCCCGGGCCCCCGCGATGGCGGTGATCTCGGCGACCACGATCGTCGGCACCAGTACCGCGCAGTCCGGGTACACGGGCTGGGCCAGGAACAGTGCGGTGCCGGTCAGCGCGGGCAACCCGAACACCATCGGATTGCTCTTCACGGTGGTGAGCAGCAGCACCGGGTAGGGGGCGAGCACGATGAGTGCCGCCAGGATCGGCACCAGCGTCGGCAGATAGTGGTAGCGCAGTCCCACGGAGACCAGCGCGACCAGGACGATCGCCAGGTCGGACATCAGAATGGTGCTGGCGGAATAGTCGTGCCCCTGTTCGGCGACCACCCGGCTCACCGTCTGTGCGGGGTTGCGCCGGAAGGCCGCGAGCCGCCCGCGCACGGTGGTGGGCAGTTCAGGCAGGTCGGAAGCCGCGGTCCCGCTCATCGCCGCCCGCCCCGCTGCCCGGCCCACGTGTACGGATCCATCATTCCAGCGTAGATCCGGACTCGGCGCCGCGAATCGTGCGGCGAGCGTATTCCGGGCTCCGACCGCGGTAGGACGCGTGGTGGCGGCGGGCGGTCCCGACCGGCCCGGCTCACATCCCCGACACCCGCCGTCCTGCCCGGAGCGCACCCCGTCTCCACCCACGGTAGGAGCCGAATTCGGTTCCGCGGCACGACGATCACGGCCCGGCCCGGCCGTAGCGTTGGTGGCACGGAAGCCCGGCGAACCCGGGACCTGAACCAGGAAGGGGTGCCGAGATGACCTGGAACGACCAGCACGCCCGCACCGAGGTGCTGCACGACGTTCTGGCCCGAGCGGCGATCGACCCGGCCGACCCGATGCTGTTCGAGAATCTGCCCGACCGGGACCGCCTGTTCGGCGGGGCCGCCGGAGTGCTCGCGGCGCTGCGGTACCGCTGGGCCAACCACCTGCACGCCAAGCTCGATATCGCCGGCGAGCGCGGCATGACCGCCGCCGAGGCCTACCGCGAACTGGCCGCCGAGCAGCCGGCGTTGCGCGCGGTGCTCGACATCCACGCCGATCCGGTGCGAGCGGCCGACAGCAGGCCGTACGCGCGAACCGCTGAGCGGGTCACCGCGGCCTGAGCACGGGCGCTGTTCGCACCAGACCATCGGGGAGATCAAGGTCCGAGCCGCGGCCGACCGGGCCGGGATGCGGCCGGTAGCTCGAACTCCGTCCCGCGGACCCGAGCTCTGCGCACCGTACGATCGCCGACAACACCAAGAACCAAAGGGGAGTGCAATGTTGGAACTGACCGGGGTGGTCAAGGAGTATCGGATCGGGGAGCAGCCGGTACGCGCCCTCGACGGGATCGATCTGCGGATCGAGGCGGGGGAGTTCACCTCGATCATCGGCCCGTCCGGCTCCGGCAAGAGCACTCTGCTGCATCTGCTGGGCGCCCTGGACTCGCCCGATTCCGGCTCGATCACCTTCGACGGCAACGAGATCGGCACGCTGGGCGACGACGCGCAGTCCGAATTCCGGCGGCACCGTGTGGGTTTCGTCTTCCAGTTCTTCAACCTGCTGCCCACCCTGACCGCGTGGGAGAACGTGGCGATTCCGAAACTGCTGGACGGCAAGGGCTTACGTAAGGCCAAGCCGCGGGCACTGGAGCTGCTGGACCTGGTCGGACTCGCCGACCGGGCCGACCACCGGCCCGGTGAGATGTCCGGCGGCCAGATGCAGCGCGTCGCGGTGGCCCGCGCGCTGATCATGGACCCGCCGCTGATCCTCGCCGACGAACCCACCGGCAACCTGGACTCCAAGACCGGCGCCGCCATCCTGGAACTGTTCGGCCGGATCGCCGACGGCGGCACCGGCATCGTGATGGTCACCCACGACATGGGCGCGGTGCAGTACTGCGACCGGGTGGTCACCCTGCGCGACGGCCGGATCGGCTCCGACGAGCGACTCACGCGCACCGGCCGCACCGAGGGCACCGTGCAGGTGCCGGCGTGAACGAGCGGATCGATGCGGCAGCGACGAGCTGCGAGGTGCGGTTGTGAACGCGACGTGGGATCGGTTGCGGCTGTTCAATATCGGCGAGCTCATGGCACACCGCGGGCGGACCGTGATGTCCGTGCTCGTGATGGCGGTGTCGGCGACCCTGCTGGTCGCGGTGCTCAGCATCACCGGCTCGGTCACCGGCTCCGCGGACCGGCTGACCCAGGCGCTGGGCGGTAAAGCGGCGCTGGAGGTTTCGGGGATCACCGACTCCGGCTTCGATCAGGCGCTGCTGCCGCAGCTGCGCGCGGTGCCCGGGGTGCAGGCGGCAGTGCCCATGGTGCGCACCGTGATCGGGTCCGGCGACGACCGCGCCCTGCTGATCGGCTCGGATCCGTCGGTCACCCAGTTGGGTGGCACCCTGGACGGCCCGATGCGCACCCAGGCGGCGAAGCTGCTCACGGTGCCGAACGGGGTGCTGATCGGTGATGCGGTGGGGCACAACGACGGAGACCATTTCACCCTCGGCGGCGTATCGCTCACGGTGGCCGGAGTGCTGGACGCGCGTACCTCACACGACCTCAACGGCGGCCACATCGTGGTGACCGGCCTGCCGGTGGCCCAGAAGGTCGCGGACAAGGTCGGCCGCCTCGACTCGGTGCAGATCGTCGCGGCACCGAATACCGATGTGGCCCAGCTGCGTTCCACGCTCACCACCGTCGTCGGCGGGCGGGCCGTGGTCGCCGATCCGAGCCTGCGCAGCGCGCAGGCCGGCGGCGCGATGCAGTTGATGCAGTACTCGACCTTCATGGCGTCGATGACGGCCCTGATCGTGTCCGGCTTCCTCATCTACAACGTCATGAGTATGGCTGTGGCACAACGGCGTCCGGTGCTGTCGCTGTTGCGGGCGATCGGTGGCCACCGGGCGCCGATGGTGCGGGGGCTGATCCTGGAGTCGGCGTTGCTCGGCCTGTTCGGCGCGCTGCTCGGCTCGGGTATCGGCGTGCTCGCCGGCCGGTTCGCGATCGGTGCGATGCCGGCGGCCATCCTCGAATCGGTCGAGGCGCGAACCGATTACGTACTGCCCTGGTACGCGATCCCGGTCGCGATCGCCGCCTGCGTGGCGGCCAGTTCGATCGCCGCCGCGGTCGCGGCCCGGCAGATCTACAAGGTCCGGCCGATCGAGGCACTGGCACCGGTCGGGGTCTCGAAATCCGATGTGGCGCATCCGTTGTTGCGCTGGGCCGCGGGCATCGGCGGGATCGCGCTGATCGGGACCGCGATCGTCGTCGCGAGCGCCGACATCGGCAAGCTGTCGCTGGGCGGGATCTCGATGTCGATCACCGGCGCCCTCCTGCTCTGCTACGTGGCGACCGGCCCGATCGTGGCCCTGGCCGCGGCGATCGCCCGCGTCTTCGGTGCCCCGGGCGCCCTCGCCGCCACCACGCTCGAACGTGCGCCGCGCCGGGTGTGGGCGACCGCTATGACGGTGATGATCGGCATCACCGCGACCGTGGCCCTGGGCAACGCGTCGAACAACCTGGAAGATTCGGCGGTCGCCAGCTTCCGCAGCCTCGGCGACACCGATATCTACGTGTCGTCGGCCGGGGACGGGGTCTTCCCGACCGGGACGGTGCTGCCGTCCGATTTGAAAGCGCGGATCGGGGCGATTCCCGGTGTGGCCGGAGTCGGTTCAGCTCAGATGGCGTTCGCCACCGTCGGCAGCGGGCGAGTGATGTTGCAGGCCTACCAATCCGGGCTGGTCGCCAGCCCGGTCCTGCACGAGGTGGCACCGGATGTGTTGGCGCGCGTCGATTCCGGCTCGGGTGTCGTCGTATCCCGGGATGTGGCAAGGACGCTCGGCCTGCATGTCGGGTCGGCACTGGATCTGCCCACCCCGACCGGCGTGCACCACGTCGAGGTGCTCGCGGTGGTCCCGTACTTCTCGGCGGTCGCCGGCGTGGTGGTGCTCGGCCTGGACACCATGCGGGACTGGTACCAGCGGCCGGGCGAGACGATCCTCGGGGTCGACGTCGCACCGGGCGCCGACCGACACGCGGTCCTCGCCGCGGTGCAGGCCGCCTCGCCACCGGAACTGAACGTGTACACCGGCCCCGATTCGGTGGACGCGATCTCGGCCGGTGTCCGCCAGGGCACCCAGCTGTCGGGCTCGATCCTGTGGATCGTCGTGCTGGTATCCACGGCCGCCCTGCTGAACACGCTGATGCTCTCGGTGCTCGAACGCCGCCGCGAACTGGGCGTCCTGCGCGCCATGGGCAGCGGCCGTCGGTTCCTACTGCGCAGTGTGCTGGCCGAGGCGGCGGGCATCGGCATCGCCGGCGCCCTGCTCGGCCTGACCGCGGGCGCCGCCGCCCAGGTGCTGGCCGACCGGGCCATGGGTCACGCGCTCAGTCTCGATATCGCCTACCGACCCAGCCCGATGCTGGTGGTCTACGCTGCCGCCGCGCTGGCGCTGGCGCTGGCCGGATCGATCCCGCCCGCTCTGCGGGCCGCGCGGATGCCGATCATCGAGGCACTGGCCGTCGATTGATGGAGGGGAGCCCGTACCCGGTCAGCCGGGTGCGGGCCGTCCATCGCATTTCCCTAAACTGATGCCCATGAGTGCAGCCACCGCGGACTTGATGGACTATGCCGACGTCATCGACCGGTTCGACCCGGTGCTCGGCATGGAGGTCCACGTCGAGCTCGGCACCGCCACGAAGATGTTCTGCGGCTGCCCCACCGAATTCGGCGCCGAGCCGAACACCCAGGTCTGCCCGGTGTGCCTGGGCCTGCCCGGCTCGCTGCCGGTGGTGAACCAGAAGGCCGTCGAGTCGGCGGTCCGGATCGGCCTGGCGCTGAACTGCTCGATCACCCCGTGGGGCCGCTTCGCGCGCAAGAACTACTTCTACCCGGACCAGCCGAAGAACTACCAGATCAGCCAGTACGACGAGCCGATCGCGCAGAACGGCCACCTCGACGTGGTGCTCGACGACGGCACGGTCTTCCGGGTCGACATCGAGCGCGCGCACATGGAGGAGGACACCGGTAAGTCGCTGCACGTCGGTGGTGCCACCGGCCGGATCCACGGCGCCGACCACTCGCTGCTGGACTACAACCGCGCGGGTGTGCCGCTGATCGAGATCGTCACCAAGCCGATCACCGGTGCCGGTGAGCGCGCGCCCGAGGTGGCCCGCGCCTACGTCACCGCGCTGCGCGAGGTGCTGCGCTCGCTCGACGTGTCGGACGTGAAGATGGAGCAGGGCTCGCTGCGCTGCGACGCGAACGTCTCGCTGATGCCCAAGGGCGCCACCGTATTCGGCACCCGCACCGAGACCAAGAACGTCAACTCGCTGCGCAGTGTCGAGGTGGCGGTCCGCTTCGAGATGCGCCGCCAGGCCGCGATTCTCGCCGAGGGTGGCGAGATCCTCATGGAGACAAGGCATTTCCACGAGACTGACGGCACCACCTCGGCCGGCCGGATCAAGGAGACCGCGGAGGACTACCGCTACTTCCCGGAGCCGGACCTGGAGCCGATCGCGCCCGACGCGGCCTGGGTCGAGGAACTGCGCGGCACGATCCCGGAGTACCCGTGGCTGCGCCGCGGCCGCATCCAGGCCGACTGGGGCCTGTCCGACGAGGTGTTCCGTGACCTGGTGAACGCCGGTGCGCTTGACCAGATCATCGCCACCGTCGACGCCGGCGCCTCGGTGGACGCCGCCCGCTCCTGGTGGGTCGCCTACCTGACCGAGAAGGCGAAGGACCTCGAGACCACCCTCGACGAGCTGCCGATCTCGCCGGCTCAGGTGGCCGAGGTCATCGCGCTGGTCGAGGCGAAGACCATCAACAACAAGGTCGCCAAGCAGGTCGTCGACCTCGTGCTGGCCGGTGAGGGCAACCCGGGCGCGATCGTCGAAGCCAAGGGCCTGGGCATGGTCTCCGACGACTCGGCCCTGCAGACCGAGGTCGACAAGGCCCTGGCGGCCAACCCCGATATCGCCGACAAGATCCGCTCCGGCAAGGTCCAGGCCGCGGGCAAGGTCGTCGGTGACGTCATGAAGGCGACCCGCGGCCAGGCCGACGCCGCCCGCGTCCGCGAACTGGTGCTCGCCGCCTGCGGCGTCGAGGGCTGACACCCGAAACCGCAACGGGCGCCGGATATCCGGCGCCCGTTGCGGTTTCGGGTGTCGAAGCCTCAGTCCGGGCTGCCGCCGCTGCTGCCCGACGGCGGCGGGATGCGGACGACGCGGTCGTCGAATTCGCCCGGCTGCTGGCCGGACTTGTTGACCGTGCCGACCCAGACGCTGCCGTCGAGGCCGAGCGAGGCGCCGTTGAGGGCGCCGTACTTGTTCTGCGCCAACAGGGTCGGGGCCACGGTGACCGCGTGCGACTGCGGGTCGGCCGCGGCCAGCGCCATCGCCTTGCCGCCGGTCAACGCGACCGCGACCCCGTTCGGGGTCACCGCGCATCCGGCGACGCCCGGGTGGTCCGGCCACGTCCACGCGACATTCGGTGTGCCGCCGGACTTGTCGATCCGCTGCAGCCGGTCCGCCGCGGCGGTCCGGTCGGTGAACCAGATGCCGTCCTGATCGGGACACACCCCGCCGGCGGTGCCGATCCCGGCGGCCAGCACGTTCGGATGCGAGTTGCCGGGAGCCGGGTTGTCGATCTCGAGCAGCTTGCCGGCCAGCGAGCCGGGGTCCGCGGCGGCGGCCGGGTTACCGGTGTCGCCGGTGAGCACGACCATCTTGGTGGGGCTCACGAAGTCGATGGCACCGCTGTTTCCGGTGGCGCCCTTGGGGATTCCGGTCAGGATGGGCTTGGGGATACCGTCCGCGCCGAGCCGCACGATGCGGTTGTCGCTGGCCGTGGTGAGGTACGCGTAAACCAGCCCGTCCTCGTTGTAGCTGGGCGAGATGGTGATTCCGGTGAGCCCGCCGTCGCCGGAGGAGTCCACGTCGAGCTTGGCCATCTGGACCGGGGGCGGCGGCGCGTGCGTCGGGTCCTCGGCCATGATCTGCAGGATCCGCCCGGTGAGCCGTTCGGTCACGAGGCCCTGGCGGCCGTCGGGGAGAGCGGTCACACCGCCGGTGACGTCGAGGCAGGAGACCACCACGGCCGGATCCGGGTCGATGCACGGCCCGGTCGGCCGCTCCCCGGTCGGGGGTGGTGGCGGCGTGGTGCCTGAGGGCCCGGCGAGTTCGGGGACCGGAGTGAAGGGTTTGGACGCGGAGTCGTCGAAGCTCGCGCACCCGGCTACCAGGCCCGCGGTGAGGGCGAGGCCCGCTGCGGTACGGCCGAGCCGGTGAGGCACCCCGCCGTGGCGGACGTTCGCGACAACCACTCTCATGGCTCAGACGTTACGGAAATCCTGGCGCGAATGCGCGCACGGGGTCCCGCCCGGCTGTCTCTTCGGCGCACTCGACGCAGTGGGGCGCAGGTCTGTCACGGACACGCCGCCATTTACGCAGGCATCGACGTTTGGAGCCGAATATCGTGACCCGGGTGACAGACACGGCGAATACCCGCACCCCATCGACCGTCCGGGCCGTCCCGAGGCAGTTCGCACAGGGCGGTCGCCCCGCAGGCCCGGGCCAGCCGGCCCGGCCCGTACCACGTACCGACGAGGAACTCGGCCTCGAACCCGAGGTGCCCGGCAACGGGCCCGCCGCGAGCAGTCCCGCCACCGTGCCGACCCGCAAACCGGCGCCGCGCAGCGCCGACCTGGACGATGACGACGACGACTCGGACGGCACCTATGTCTTCGCCAGCATCCCCGCCGCGCCCGACGGCCGCACCGGCCTGCGCTCCCGCCGCGACGACCGCCGCGGCACCACCGATCTGGGCCTGCTCGCCCTGCGCGTGCTGATCGGCCTGACGTTCATCTATCACGGCCTGTCCAAGGCGACCACGATGTTCCACGGTCAAGGTATCGAGGCGACGCACGCGTTCCTGGAGCACGGCGGCTGGAAGCAGGTGGAGCTCTCCGCGGCCATGACGATCGTCGCCGAGATCGGCGGCGGCGCAATGATTCTCGTCGGCCTGGCGACCCCGCTGGCAAGCGGCGCGGTGCTGGCCACCATCCTGGACGCCTGGCTGTGGAAGCAGAGCGTGGCACCCGGATTCCAGTACAAGGCACTGGAATTGGAGACGATCCTGATCGGTGCCGTGACCGCCCTCCTGTTCACCGGCCCCGGCCGGTGGTCAGCCGACCGCAACCGCGGCTGGGCAACCCGCCCGGCCTACGGCTCGGTGATCTGCTTCGCCGCCGCCCTCGCCGCCGCAGCCGCCACCTGGCTGGCGCTCCACGGCGGCAACCCGTTCGTGGGCACCTTCGGCTGATTCCGAAACGACGAAGGCCAGGATCCGAATCGGATCCTGGCCTTCGTCGTGAATCGTTTACGGCACGTGCCGCACCGCGCCCTTGTCCGCCGACGTCGCCAGTGCGGCGTACGCCCGCAGCGCGGTGGTGACCGTGCGGTCGCGGTTCAGCGGCTGCCACGGGCGTTCCGAGGCTTCCATCTTCGCGCGGCGCTCGGCGAGAACCTCGTCGGGAACCAGCAATTCGAGTGCGCGGGTGTGCACGTCGATCCGGATCCGGTCACCGTTCTCGACCAGGCCGATCACGCCGCCGCGGGCCGCTTCGGGCGAGATGTGGCCGATCGACAGGCCGGAGGTGCCGCCGGAGAAGCGGCCGTCGGTGATCAGCGCGCACACCTTGCCCAGGCCCAGACCCTTCAGGAACGAGGTGGGGTGCAGCATCTCCTGCATACCGGGGCCGCCGGAGGGGCCCTCGTAGCGGACGACGACCACGTCGCCGGGCTTGATCTCCTTGCCCAGGATCTTGGAGACCGCCTCCTCCTGGGACTCGACCACCACGGCCGGGCCCTCGAAGGTGAACAGGTCCTCGTCGATGCCCGCGGTCTTGAGGATGGCGCCGTCGGGGGCGATGTTGCCGCGCAGCACGCACAGGCCGCCCTCGACGGTGTAGGCGTGCTCCTTGTCGCGGATGCAACCCTTTTCGGCGTCGGTGTCCAGCGTCGACCAGCGGTTGTCGGTGGAGAACGGGACGGTGGTGCGCACGCCGCCGGGCGCGGCGTGGAACAGCTCGGTCGCCTCGGTGGAGGCCTTGCCGGAGCGGATGTCCCAGGTGTCGAGCCATTCGTCGAAGTCGCGGGTGTGCACGGTGCTGACGTCGGTCTCCAGCAGGCCGGCGCGGCGCAGCTCACCGAGGATGGCGGGGATGCCGCCGGCCCGATGCACGTCCTCCATGTGGTAGTCGGAGTTGGGGGACACCTTCGACAGACACGGCACGCGACGCGAGATCTCGTCGATGGTGCTCAGGTCGAAGTCGATGTCACCCTCCTGCGCGGCGGCGAGGGTGTGCAGCACCGTGTTGGTCGAACCGCCCATCGCCACATCGAGGGCCATCGCGTTGCGGAAGGCTTTGGCGTTGGCGATGTTTCGCGGCAGCACCGACTCGTCGTCCTCGCGGTAGTACCGGTTGGCGATGTCGACGATCGTCTGCCCGGCCTTGACGAACAGCGCGCGGCGGGCGGCGTGGGTGGCCAGGGTGGAGCCGTTACCGGGCAGGGCCAGGCCCAGCGCCTCGGTGAGGCAGTTCATCGAGTTGGCGGTGAACATGCCCGAACAGGAGCCGCAGGTCGGGCACGCGGAGCGCTCGACCTCGGTGAGGCCGTCGTCGGTGACGGTCGAGGAGGCGCTCGCGGAGATGGCGGTGATCAGGTCGGTGGGCGCGTGCGCGACACCGTCGACCACGACCGCCTTACCGGCCTCCATCGGGCCACCGGAGACGAACACCACCGGGATGTTGAGCCGCATGGCGGCGTTCAGCATGCCGGGAGTGATCTTGTCGCAGTTGGAGATGCACACCAGCGCGTCGGCGGTGTGCGCGTTGGCCATGTACTCGACCGAGTCGGCGATGATCTCGCGCGAGGGCAGCGAGTAGAGCATGCCGCCGTGACCCATGGCGATACCGTCGTCGACGGCGATGGTGTGGAACTCACGCGGCACACCGCCCGCGGCCCGGACCGCCTCGGCCACGATCTCGCCGACGTCCTTCAGATGCACGTGGCCGGGTACGAACTGGGTGTACGAGTTCGCGATGGCGACGATCGGCTTGCCGAAGTCGGAGTCGGTGAGGCCGGTCGCGCGCCAGAGCGAGCGAGCGCCCGCGGCATTGCGTCCGACGGTGGTGGTGCGTGAGCGAAGCGGAGGCATGGGGTGCGGTCCTAGGTTCTGTCTCGAAGTGAACTAGGTCGGTGTGCTGCGCGGATCGGTGACGGATTCGGTCCCGCAGTAGTTCAACGGTACTCCGGGGCCTTTTATTCGATGCACGGGCCGGTGTGCGTCGATCTTGGACCGATCTGTGCGAAGGGGTTTTCAGCACCGGGCTGGTAGGGAACTATGAGGCCGCGGCCAATGCCGTTTTTGTCTGAGTGTGTTCCGTGATCCACATCCCCTACACAGGAGGACGAAGATTCATGGCAACTGTTCGGATATTCCGGAAACTGCTGATCGCGGGTGGTCTGGGCGTAGCCCTGGTGACCGCCGCCGGTCCGGCGTCCGCCGATCCCACGATCGACGTGAGCGGCGTCGGCCCGGGCAATGTCGCGATCGACTACAGCTGTGAGGCGTCGGCCGGGGTGGCCGCGATCGACGTGATGGTGGGCGCCCCGGACGCGCTCGCTCCCTCGGCCACCGGGAAGCAGACCGACGTGACCTGCGACGGCAGTCAGCAGTCGACGGTGGTCACGCTGACCGGGGCGCCGATCTCGGCCGGTCAGACCGTGCAGGTCCGGGCCGCGCTGGTCGACAGCGGCGACATGGTCGTGCACGGCCAGGCCAAGGTGGTATCGCTGAGCTGAGCCGGACCGGGTGGGTGTCCGTCTGGGCACTCACCCGGTGCGCGGCGGTCAGTTGGTGGTCTCGGAGTGGTCGCCGTCCGTCTCGGTCCCGGCCGGGTTCTCGGTCGCGGTAGCGTCCGAGCTCGCCTGCTCGGCATCCGTCTCGGCTTGCGCGGCGGCGGCGAACGGGTCGGGGATCCGGCCGCCGGACGCGGCGATCAGCTCGGGCAGGCGGTCGTAGTAGACCGCGGGCAGCGCGACGTCGGTGTCGTCGTCGAGGTGCACCCGGGCGAACGCCCGCTTGGGCAGGTACAGGCCGCGGATCGAGTCCCAGTCGATGTGCCGGGAGCCACGCAGCGTCCGCAGGTCCAGACCCGCGGGGGACACCACGGTGCGGGTGCGCTCGATCCACAGGGCGGCGCCCAGCGGGATCGCGAACAGTACCCACAGCACGGCCGGGTTGCCGAAGAAGGCGAACGCCACACAGAACAGCAGTATGAACACGCCGATATGGCCGAGCCGGTTCATGCGGATGACATGACCCGTCTCGGTCTCCGATTCGGGAGTGTGGGACGATCGAACCGGTGGCACGGACTGATGCGCTGATGACACACCTCCATCTTCGCATCATGGTGATGGAACACTCGAACCGCCCCGTCTCACATAATGGGACACCTTATGTCAAGAGATTTGACTCAGCGGGTCGCGCGCAATTACCGTCGTGCGCGTGATTCGACTCGAACTTCTCGTAATCAGCCGGCGCGTCCAGCGCTGAGCCTGACGAACAGTTCGTCTACGTCGGCTCGCACTGCGACGCGCCACCCCTGAACAGCCATCGGCTGTCGGGGGCTTTTTTGTGTTCGGGCCCTGCCCGCAACGCCAACGACAAGCAGTTAGGAACAAGACGGTGAGCGCACCTACAGCACGGCCCGGGCCCGCGGCCCGCAGGCCCGCGCCTTCGGCCAACCAGCCGGCCCCCGCGACCACGTACCGCCAGGTCGCCCCCGAGCGGGTGACCGGCGCGCAGTCGGTCGTCCGATCGCTCGAGGAGCTCGGGGCGGAGACCGTATTCGGTATTCCGGGTGGTGCGATCCTCCCCGTCTACGACCCGCTGTTCGACTCGACCAAGGTCCGCCACGTGCTGGTCCGCCACGAGCAGGGCGCCGGACACGCCGCGACCGGCTACGCGCAGGTGACCGGCAAGGTCGGTGTGTGTATGGCCACATCCGGTCCGGGCGCGACCAACCTGGTCACCCCGATCGCCGACGCGCAGATGGACTCGGTGCCGCTGGTGGCGATCACCGGCCAGGTCGGCCGCGGCCTGATCGGTACCGACGCCTTCCAAGAGGCCGACATCTCCGGTATCACCATGCCGATCACCAAGCACAACTTCCTGGTGAACGACGCGATCGACATCCCGCGCGTGATCGCGGAGGCGTTCCACCTCGCGCTGACCGGACGCCCGGGCGCGGTCCTGGTGGATATCCCCAAGGACGTGCTGCAGGCGCAGACCACCTTCACCTGGCCGCCGGAACTGCGGCTGCCCGGCTACCGCCCGGTGACCAAGCCGCACGGCAAGCAGGTCCGCGAGGCCGCCCGCATGATCCTCGACGCCAAGGCGCCGGTGCTCTATGTCGGTGGTGGCGTGATCAAGGCCGACGCGTCGGCCGAGCTGCTGGAGCTGGCCGAGCTGACCGGCATCCCGGTGGTCACCACTCTGATGGCGCGGGGCGCGTTCCCCGACAGCCACACGCTGAACATGGGTATGCCCGGCATGCACGGCACCGTGGGTGCCGTTGCCGCGCTGCAGAAGTCGGACCTGCTGATCACGCTGGGCGCGCGGTTCGACGACCGCGTCACCGGCCAGCTGGACTCCTTCGCTCCGAACGCGAAGGTCATCCACGCCGACATCGACCCGGCCGAGATCGGTAAGAACCGGCACGTGGACGTGCCGATCGTCGGTGACTGCCGCGAGGTCATCACCGAGCTGATCGAGACCCTCAAGGCCGACACCGTCGCCGGTGACGCCGCCGCCGGTCGCAAGGCGGGCGAACCGCTGCTCGAGCTGACGGACTGGTGGGCCTACCTCGGTGGCCTGCGCGACCAGTACCCGCTGGGCTGGAAGACCCCGTCCGACGGTTCGCTGTCGCCGGAGTTCGTCATCGAGACCCTGGGCCGCCTGGCCGGTCCGGACGCCGTGTACTGCGCCGGCGTCGGCCAGCACCAGATGTGGGCCGCGCAGTTCATCAAGTACGAGAAGCCGCGCACCTGGCTGAACTCCGGTGGTCTGGGCACGATGGGCTACGCCGTGCCGGCCGCCATGGGCGCCAAGATGGGCGCGCCGGACAAGGAAGTCTGGGCCATCGACGGCGACGGCTGCTTCCAGATGACCAACCAGGAACTGGCCACCTGTGCCGTCGAGGGCGTGCCGATCAAGGTCGCGCTGATCAACAACGGCAACCTGGGCATGGTCCGGCAGTGGCAGACCCTGTTCTACGAGAAGCGCTACTCCAACACCGACCTGGGCACGCACACGCTGCGCATCCCCGACTTCGTCAAGCTCGCGGAAGCGCTGGGCTGCCACGGTATTCGCGTGGAGAAGGAAGAGGATGTCGAGGCCGCGATCCGCGAGGCGCAGTCGATCAACGACCGTCCCGTGGTGATCGATTTCATCGTGGGCAAGGACGCGCAGGTGTGGCCGATGGTCGCCGCCGGCACTTCCAACGACGAGATCATGGCCGCGCGCGGCATCCGCCCGCTGTTCGACGACGACGAGCAGGCCGCCGAGCCGGCTGTCATCCACGAGGCCATGTCGCAGGGACAGGCCGCGCAGGAGCGCGCTGAGGAGACCAAGTGACCACCACGACCCACACCCTCTCCGTGCTGGTGGAGGACAAGCCGGGTGTGCTGGCCCGCGTGGCCAGCCTGTTCTCCCGCCGCGGGTTCAACATCCAGTCGCTCGCCGTCGGTGGCACCGAGATCCCGGAGATCTCGCGCATGACCATCGTCGTGACGGTCGAGGACCTGCCGCTCGAGCAGGTCACCAAGCAGCTCAACAAGCTGGTCAACGTCATCAAGATCGTCGAGCAGGACGCGGACTCGTCCGTGGCCCGCGAGCTGATCCTGGTGAAGGTGCGCGCCGACGCCAGCGTGCGGACCCAGGTCATCGAATCGGTGAACCTGTTCCGCGCCAAGGTGATCGACGTGTCGCCCGACGCGCTGACCGTCGAGGCGACCGGTACCCGGTCGAAGCTCGACGCACTGCTGCGGATGCTGGAACCGTACGGAATCCGCGAGATCGTGCAGTCGGGAGTCGTCGCGGTGGGACGCGGACCGAAGTCCATCACAGCGACCCGATAGAGTCGCAGCCGATCGAAGGTCGGCGACCACATCCCCGCGGGGATCTGATCCGGACGTACAACACACTCCCCGTGGACGCGGGGATGATCCTGAAGGGACACAACCAGTGGCAGTCGAGATGTTCTATGACGACGATGCCGACCTGTCGATCATCCAGGGCCGCAAGGTCGCTGTCATCGGCTACGGCTCGCAGGGCCACGCGCACTCGCTGAGCCTGCGCGACTCCGGCGTCGACGTGCGCGTCGGCCTCGCCGAGGGCTCCAAGTCGCGGCCGAAGGCCGAGGAAGCCGGTCTGACCGTCGGCACCCCCGCCGAGGTTTCCGCCTGGGCCGACGTGATCATGGTGCTCGCGCCCGACACCGCGCAGGCGTCGATCTTCACCAACGAGATCGAGCCGAACCTGAAGGACGGCGACGCGCTGTTCTTCGGCCACGGCCTGAACATCCACTTCGGTCTGATCAAGCCCCCGGCCGGCGTCACCGTCGCCATGGTCGCGCCGAAGGGCCCGGGCCACCTGGTCCGCCGCCAGTTCGTCGACGGCAAGGGCGTTCCGGCCCTGATCGCCATCGACCAGGACCCGAAGGGCGAGGGCCAGGCCCTGGCGCTGTCGTGGGCCAAGGGCATCGGTGGCACCCGCGCGGGCGTCATCAAGACCACCTTCAAGGAGGAGACCGAGACCGACCTGTTCGGTGAGCAGGCCGTCCTCTGTGGTGGTACCGAGGAGCTGGTGAAGACCGGTTTCGAGGTCATGGTCGAGGCCGGTTACGCGCCGGAGATGGCCTACTTCGAGGTGCTGCACGAGCTGAAGCTGATCGTCGACCTCATGTACGAGGGTGGCATCGCCCGCATGAACTACTCGGTGTCCGACACCGCCGAGTTCGGTGGCTACCTGTCGGGCCCGCGGGTCATCGACGCCGACACCAAGGAGCGGATGAAGGCGATCCTGCGCGACATCCAGGACGGCACCTTCGTCAAGCGCCTGGTCGCCAACGTCGAGGGCGGCAACAAGGAGCTCGAGGGTCTGCGTAAGGCCAACGCCGAGCACCCGATCGAGGTCACCGGCGCCAAGCTGCGTGGTCTGATGAGCTGGGTCGACCGCCCGATCACCGAGACCGCGTAAGGTTTCAGGTTTTTCGAAGGGCCCGTTCGCTATAGCGAACGGGCCCTTCGGCTTCGGTCGCTACCTCAGTGCGGACCGCAGTTGGCGACAAGCAGCTCGATGACGATCAGCGAGCCGGCCTGAACTGCGGCGAGCTGCTCGTCGGTGAGCATGCGGACGGTCTTGCGGCCGCCGACCTCGGGCAGATATTGCTTCGGGTGAGTTTCGAAGGTCACCGCGGCGGCGCAGCCGTCCACGCGCTGTCCTTTCGCTGCGGCGAAATCGACACCGGCGTACCGCGTGGGGTCCCACTCGGGTGCGGTCGGCGGCGGTGGGGCGGGGGACAGGGGGATGGTCGGGATGTCGACGTCCTTGACCGGGTCCGGTTCGGGTGGCGGGCCGACGAAGTACGCGGTGGCGTCCGTGGGGCTGTCGCCGTGGTCGTCGTCGACGACGGCGGTTCGAGTGAATCCGGCAATCGTCGTGGCTTCCGCCAGGCGCCGGGCTTCGGTGGGACGGACGTGCCAGGTCGCGACGACGTAGCCGATGCCGGCGGCCAGCACGACGACGACCACTGCTACGACGATCCATGCCGTCCGTATTCGCCTGTACCGCACCGGCTTTCGTTCGACCTCCGCGTCGCCGATCATTGATACGCTCCGCTGCCTTTCAGGATCTGGTTGGCCAGTGCGACCAGTCGCACCGACGCTTGCCCGTGCGCCGTTTCGTTGTTCCCGTTACTCGTGTCGTCGGTGAAATGCGCTTTGCCGTCGGCGACCTCCAGTGAGTGCTGCAATGTACCGCCAGCGTTGTAGCCCGAGCCGAGGAACTGATCGAGCGGCTGACTCGCTTTGATCTCGTCGTTCGCCTGCGATGCCGCGCCTTCGTTGAGCAGTTTCAGATTGTATGCCGTGGTCTTGATGTCGAGGTCGTCGTTTCCGGCGAGGTCGGACCAGTCCTTCCCGGCGAACTGATCCTTGTACGCGTTCTTCACATCGTTGAACGGATCCTTTTTGATATTGGTCAGCCCGAGCGAGTTTCCGACATTGTCGTATTGGAACGGGTACTGCTGACCGAAGATCGTGTCGCCGTGCTTCGAATATCCCAATGCGTTCCCGGTGACTCGGGCCATGTCGGACAGCGCTGCCCTGCCGGGCGCGTCCGGGTCCGGGTGGAACGATTCCGGATTCTCCAGCGCCTGCCACAGCTGCACACCGTCTTTCGGATATCCGGTGTGCAGCGACCCACCCTCCTGCAGAACCATGGCCAGCACCATAGCCGGATCGACGTGGGCCTCGTTGCCGTACTTGACCGCGAGCATCGCCCAGGACTTCACCAGCGGACCGTACTGGTCCAGCTTGCTGAGATCGAGCGCGGTGAGCGAGGCCTGCGGTGTCTCCCAGGTGGCGATCGTGTCCAGCTCGCCGATCAACTTCTTGTTGTCGTCCGCGTTCCCGGATTCGACGAGGATCGGAAGCTCCTTCAGCGCTTTCAGTTTCGGCAGGTTCGCCAGCACGTCCGGCCCGGTGAGTGCGGCCCGGAAACCCTTCGAATCGGTGGCCTGGCTCAGGTAGTAGAACAGGTCGGTGCCGTTGGCCGTGTTCTTGAACGTGTCGAAGGCGTGACTCAGATCGTCGCTGATGATCGTCCCGGCCACGTTCACCGTGACCGACGTATCGTCCTGCGAAGTCGTCACCTGCCCTTGGTGTTTCGGGAATGCCGAGGCTGCGGCGTTCATCAGCGCCTGTCGGCAGCTGCCGAGATTGTCGGAATGACTGTGCAGCGCGTCAGCCAGCACCCCGGCACTGTTCTTGATCCCCTCGACCCCGCCCTGCAAAGCCGCGAGCGCCTCCTGGATGTCGGCCACCTCGGGTGCCTTGACTGCGTTGAACGCATCGTGCGCCTGACCGAGCTCGATGGACGCCATCTCGAGCTGAACATCGTTCGCAAAGGTATTCCAGGCGCTCGCGGCCGACTTCAGCGCACCGGCGCGGGCATTGGGCGCCGCATCCCAGGTGTCCCCACCGGGCGAACCCCGCATCGTGAGACCGGTGCCGTTATCACCTGTCGTCTGATGGATCGCCGGAAAGCTGTTGTCGGCCAATGGAGTTGCCGTGTTCAGCGCGGGTTGCGGTGGCGCGGTCCCCTTGTTCGGGCTGATGTTCGCGTTGTATTCGGCGGTGTCCCAGTTGTATCCGGCGATATTGAGGATGTCGCTGAAGTGCGCGAGCGCCCCTGAGTAGGCCAAGATCGCGTCGTGCAGGTCGTTGGTCAGCTTGGTGCACGCCGTATTCCAGCCCGCGGCCGCCGTGTAGTTGCCACCCATCCCGTCATAGGTGGGCATGCCGGCCGTCAGCGCCCCGGCCAGGGTGCCGATCTGCCCGGTGAGGGTGATCAGCGTGGCGGCTGCGTCGTAGTAGATGTGCGGATCGACCTTCAGCGCGTCGGTGTTGTTGGGAGCCATCAGCTTGCCGATCCGCGTCAGCCGCGTAGCATCTTGCTGTTCGTATTCTGGGCGCCGCTGTAGTGCCCGTGCGCGAGTGCGGCGGCAGTACTCATATCGTTCACGCCTTGGACGAATTCGGCCGCTGCCGCCGCCCAGTTGTCGTGCGCGGTCCGGTAGGCCTGCGCGGACGGCCCCGACCAGGACGCCTCCTGCACGGTCCCGACCCGCTGTCCGAGCGCCTCGAGCTGATCGCTGACGAACCCCGAGAAGTTCTCCAGCTGCCGCACGATGTCGTCGAGTTTGCCTAGGTCGACGCTGAACCCGTTCACAGCGGCGGCAAATCGAGCAGAGCACTGACCTGGCCGGCGAACTGATTGTCCTGCGCCACATAGGTTTGCGCGGTGACCCCCAGCGAACTCGCCATCTGCTCCAGCACGGCGATGATCTTCGCGCCTCCGTCGGAGCACTCCGCCCACCCGGCCGCGAACCCGTCGGCCGCGGGCCCGGTCCAGTCGCCACCGGTCAGCGAACCGACCTCGGCCCCAATCTGTTTCAACGCGCTCTGCAGGCTGTCCGCGAGATCGTAGGCGAACTTTCCCAAGGCCTGAACATCCGCCGGTACCACCGACAGATCGGAATCTTCCCCCGAATCCTCCATAAGAGACATGGTACAACGTCGCGAAAACGCCTCGAGCTGCGGCGAATCCTTCAAGGTATTGCACGAGCTGAAGCTGATCGTCGACCTCATGTACGAGGGTGGCATCGCTCGCAGAACTACTCGGTGTCCGACACCGCCGAGTTCGGTGGCTACCTGATGAGCTGGGTCGACCGCCCGATCACCGAGACCGCGTAAGGTTTCGAAACTTTCGCCGGGCCCGTTCGCTACAGCGAACGGGCCCGGCGGTTTTCGTTCTCGGTCAGCCTTCGCAATACACCTTGATGTACACGCGGCGCTGATCGCCGCCTTGGTCGTGGACCACGATCCAGCGGGCGGGCGCGGTCGGGTGGTAGTCGTGGAACTGCGTGTTGCCGGTGTCGGTTTTCAGGCTTTCCGCTACCGCCGCGTCCATCCACTGCTCGGACCGCCACTCGGACGGTACGCCGGGGGTGAGCGGCCCGATCGCGGACAGCTGCTCGAAACTGTCGAGCTGGTCCTTCGTCGTGTCGACGACGACGCTGGCGGTCCGGCCGGTGCCGAAATCCACGGTCCGGTGCTGCGCGATGACCTTGGGGGTCGTGGCGAAGTGGATATTCGCGCACTTCGCCATGTCGTCGAGCGGGGGAGTGTCACCGCTCCCGCAGCCGCTGAGCACGAATGCGGCGACGGCGACAGGCACGAGTGCGCGCATCGAATACTTCACAGATATCCCTCCCAGGACATGGGGATCAGGTTCTGGGTGTTGCCGCTGACCCGAAAACTGCGCGCCCAGCCCGCCGCCTCCAGTTGCCGCATATCGGCATCGATATTGGTTTTCAGGCTGTATTCGGGATCGCTCAGCCCGAACTGGCGGGGTTGATCGAAGTTGTAGTAATCGTAAATGAACAGCGCCAACTGCGCGTTGACGTGCAGTTTGTCCTGGCCGTCCGCCTTGGTGACGGTCACGTCGGCCGCTACGGCCGTGGAGAAATGCCCGAGCGCGTTCGCCACATCGGAGTCGTCGGTCGGGAAGGTCACCATCCAATCGGTGTGCAGCGAATAGCATCCGACAGCGTTCGCGGCCCGGACCATGTCCTTGATCTGGTTGACGCCGTCGTTCGTCTTCGCCTTCACGTCATTGGTGGCGTATACCTGCCGGATCTGTGCCTCGGTCATCCGGTACCGGGCATCGGGACCGTTGTCGCCGAGGTAGAAGCCGAACAGGTCCGATGCGAAATGGAATTTCTTCAGGTCGAAGTACGCCGCGACATAACCGGCCTCCGAGAAGTTGGCGGCGGCCTCGGCCTGGTCCAGAACTCCGTCGGCGGACCCGTACTTCACGGTCTTGGCGTCGATGGGTGGTTCATCGGGTGGATTCACGCTATTCCCCCAGCATTGTTTCGAATACCTTGCGACGGTACCGGATTCGCGGGCGCCCGCGTGCTTCGCCCGGCGTACCGCAGTGCTGCTCAGCCCGCCGCGAACCCGGTGACCAGGTTGATCGTGGTCGCCAGGATGACCGTCCCGAACACGTAGGACAGCAGGGTGTGGCGCACGACGACCTCGCGGATGCGCGGGTCGGAGACCTCGGTGTCGGAGACCTGGTAGGTCATGCCGAGGTTGTAGCCGAAATAGATGAAGTCGCGGTAGGAGGGCGGGATGTCGGAGTGGAAATCGATTCCGCCGCTGGGGTGTTCGTACCATTGGAAGGCGTACCGCGCGGCGTAGACGAGATGCACTGCCGCCCAGGTCATGAACACGCCGCCCAGTCCGATCGCGGCCGCGATCTGGCCGGCGCGGGAGTGGCCCAGTTCCACCAGCACCACGATCCCGAGCAGACCGCCCAGCGCCGCCGCCACCACGGACACTTCCTCGGCGAGTGGCTGGAAGTTCTCCCGCCGGGCGTTGGCCTTGGTCTGCTCGGCGGTCATCGGCCACAACACGAGCCACCCGAGTACCACGAACAGTGTTGCCCCGACCGCGATTCCGGACGAGATGCCCAGCGGCGGCCGAGTGAGGATCCCCACCGTGGTGCCGGCCACGGCCCCGATCAGGCACGAGCCGACGAGCCGTACCACCGCGGACAGCAGCCAGTCGCCCATGGGCCGCCATGCTAGTGGATGACCGGCGAATCGTCGCCGCGCTCGCGTCGTGGCCGGGTGGGCTCGCTTCGGGCCGGTAGGCTGCCGGGCTGTGACCGACGGTGAGCCGAGGGCAGACTTCTCGCTCGTCGGTATCCTGCGTATTCCGCAGGTGCAGACCAGTCCGTGGAGTTCGCTGCTGCGGCGGGTGCTGTTGGCGGTGGCGCTGCTGGTCGTCTCCGCGCTGGTCGTCTATTGGGGCCGGGCCGGATACCACGACATCGCCGGCGACGACCTGTCGTTCCTGGACTGCTTCTACTACGCCGCGGTGTCGCTCTCGACCACCGGATACGGTGACATCTCACCGGTTTCGCCGACAGCGCGGCTGGTGAACATCCTGATCATCACCCCGCTGCGCGTCATTTTCCTGATCCTGCTGGTCGGCACCACGCTCAGCGTGCTGACCGAACGGTCGCGGCAGGCGTTCAAGATTCAGCGATGGAGGCGCACTGTGCGTAACCACACCGTGGTCGTCGGATACGGCACCAAGGGCCGGGCCGCGGTCGACGCCGTGCTCGGCGACGGGGCCGAGCGCTCCGGCATCGTGGTGGTCGACTCCGACGCGGGCGCGCTGCGGGCCGCGAACAACGCGGGCCTGGTCACGGTGCACGGTTCGGCGACGAAGTCCGATGTGCTGCGGTTGGCCGGGGTCGAGCACGCCGCGTCGGTGGTGGTGGCGACCAATCGCGACGACACCGCTGTGTTGGTGACGCTGACCGCGCGCGAACTGAACGCGACGGCCTCGATCGTGGTCGCGATCCGCGAGGTCGAGAACACCCATCTGCTGCGTCAGTCGGGCGCGAATTCCGTTGTCGTGTCGTCGGAGACCGCCGGGCGCCTGCTGGGGATCGCCACCACCACGCCGACCGTGGTGGAGATGATGGAGGACCTGCTCACCCCCGAGGCGGGGTTCGCGATCGCCGAACGCGCGGTCGGCGACAACGAGATCGGTTCCTCGCCAAGGGATCTCGGTGACATCGCGCTCGGTGTGGTGCGCGACGGTGTCCTGACGCGGGTGGGGGATCCGGCGGTCGGCTCGCTCCGGGCCGCTGATCGGGTGCTCTACATCCGGTACACCGGCCGGTAACCGGGCGCAGTTCGACCGGTCGTGCGCTCCGGCGCGACCCGTTCAACTTATCTCAGCGAACCTCTTGCACTCTTCTTGCCAGAGTGCTAAAACAAATCTCAGTCATATACCACAGATTATCTGACCATCGCGATCGAGAATGGAGGGAGTGGAGGTGGCGACCATGCTGATGCGCACCGATCCGTTCCGGGATCTGGATCGTCTGACCCAGCAGGTTTTCGGCACGCCGGCCCGTCCGGTGGTGATGCCGATGGACGCCTGGCGCGAGGGTGACGAGTTCTTCGTCGAACTCGACCTGCCCAGCATCGACCCGGAATCGCTGGACCTCGATATCGAACGCAACGTGGTGACCGTGCGCGCCTCACGTCCCCGGCTGGACCCGGAGCGGTCGATGATCGCCGCGGAACGCAACCGCGGCGTGTTCAGCCGTCAGCTGTTCCTCGGGGAGAATCTCGATACCGACGCCATTCGCGCCGACTACCGCGACGGCGTGTTGCGCCTGGTGATCCCGGTCGCGGAGAAGGCCAAGCCGCGCAAGATCGAGATCACCCGCCACCACGACCAGCGTCAGGCGATCAACGCCTGACCCGACGTCACCACGGAGTTCAGTGATGATGTCGGAGACGATGGCCTCGACCGCCACGAGCGAGGCCGCCGAGCGGTTGTCGTGGCTGGATGCCCGGCTGCTGGAGTTGGACCCCGACCTCGACGAGTTGTTCGCCGAGATCGAGGACATCCTGTGCCGGGTAGGCGATCGGCGAACCGCCCGGTCGCGACGCCACCGCCGAGTTCCTCGGCCTCGTATGGATTCGCGATGGCGGCGGTGGACCGTCGGGTGCCGTGGCCGGCGACCCGATTGCACGCACGGTCGAGGGCGCGACCCGCCCGGAGCGGACGAAGGCCGGACTCGACGCGATATATCCGAACCTGTGATCGAGAGTGAGGTGATGCCGGTCGTAAACACCGAAGGCAATGGTGAACTCACGAAACGTTCTCCGCCATAGCGGTTCTCGCGACCAGGGGATGGCAGAGCCGGGCCGCCTGCATTCCGGCACCCGCGCATCAGGGCAGTCCTCGGCCCGGCGCGTGCACAGCCACGACGGGTGGCAATCGGCAAGCGCGGCACGGCTCGCCGCCCCGTGCGGAACCAGAATTCCTTCCGCGGACGGGTGGGCTCGGTCGGCTTCGGTCGCCGGGCTCACCCGGCTCGTCCAGCCAGCGTCATACGATCGAATTGCGAGGAGGGACCATCATGACCAGCACCTTCGTCCCGGCCGGTAGCGATTTCGACCGCGCCGACCAGAACATCCTCGTCTACGACCGCGACCGCGACGCGGGTCTCGACCCGGCCCCGCTGGCACCGCCGGCGGAAACTCTGCGTGCCGCGATCGAATCCGCCGACCTCACCGACCGTATCTACCAAGCCTGGACCACCCCACTGGACTGTGATGACGACGACGACTGAACCCGCCTGCCGCGCGGAAGCCACGCGGTGCGACCCGCATATCAACAGCACACAGCAGCGGCTACCGACCTGGCGACACGGTCGAGTCGCCTGGTTCGACACCGAGAAGGGCTTCGGATTCTTGACCCCCGACACCGGTCCCGAGGTGTTCGTCGACCATCAGGTGATCGATGTCCCCGGGTTCAAGACCCTGCTCGCGGGGCAATCGGTGGTGTTCACCGCCACCGACACGCCCCGGGGGCCCGAGGCCACTCGGGTCGTGCCCGACATCCGCACGCCGCCAGTGCCCGCCCATCACGCCACAGTGATCCCCTTCGATGCGCGGCGACACCGGCACACTCGCTCCCACACGCCGTAGCGCGAGATCGCGTCGGTCTCAGCGGTGTCGCAGGCCCGCGCCGAACGGGCAGCCCGCGAGCAGCCGTACTGCCCGGCTCAGCCCTTCGATATCGCTGACCGGGGCCGGGAAGGGCAGGCGCACATCGTGATCCCCGCCGGCGGCCTCGATCCGCAGGGTGAGGCCGTAGCGGTCGATGGCCAGCGGGTGCACGGCGCCGCCGCGCAGCCGCACCGGCAGGTGGCGGCCCAGGCGCTGCACGATGTCGGCGTGGTCGCCGGCCAGGTGCCGCAGCCAGGCGGATTCGAACTCCCAGAACGGATCCGGCGCGGCGGCGGCCAGTGCGGTGTGATCGACCGCTTCGGCGCCGCGCGCGTCGGCGACGACCGCCGAGTCGAGCGGCATGCGCAGCAGGGTGGTCGTGTGGCCGACGTCGAGCAGGTTCGGGTGCGGGTGTTCGCCGGCGAGCTGTGCGGCAAGGGTGTGCTGTACCGCGGCGGGCACCAGCTGCGCCCGGCCCCGCAGCCACACCAACGACCGCACCGGCTCGCGTAGCGGCAGCGGTGCGTGGTCGGTCAGTTCGAGCATCGCCGCTACGCCGCCGGTGCCCGCGCGCATCACGGTGACCAGGGCGGGAGCGGAATTCTCCACGGCGACAACCACATCCCCGGCTCGGCGGAGGACGTGCACCGCCGCGGGTGCGGGGTCGCTGCCCGGCACCGCGAGCATCGCGGTCTCGGCGTGGGCGCACGCGGTGCGCACGCGCTCGGCGGCGCTGGGGACGACGGTCGCGGTGCGCATGGCGGCTCCTCGGGTTGATTAGGTAACCCTAAGCTAAGTGATTCCGCTCGCCAGGGCAACCTTTACACGCGCTGCGACGCGAACCGGGGTGGCGTCGTGCGGTGCAGCCGCCGGTATTCGTCCGGGCCCCGGCCCGTCCACCGCTGGAACGCGCGCCGCAGCGCCCGCGCGTCGGTGTAACCCAGGCGGGTAGCCACCGACTGCACCGGCAGATCCGTCTCGGACAGGTAGCGCACGGCCTCGTCGTTACGCACGGTCTCGACCTCCCGCCGCCAGCTGGTGCCCGATTCGTAGAGCCGGCGCTGCAGCGTGCGCGGACTCGTCCCGACCCGGCGCGCCACACCCGAGAGCGTCAGATCGCCATCGCGCAGCGCGGCGGCGATGGCGATCCGCAGCGAATCCTGCGCGGTCGGAACCGGGCGGGACGCGGAGAGCACCAGCTCGGCGTAGTGGCGCAGCATGGTGCCCAGGTGCGGATCCGAACCGGTGGGCAGGTTTCCGGCGTCGACGAAGGTGATCTCGGCGTGCGGGGCACCGAAATCGATTCGGCCGGTGCCGAATTCGTGCTTCAGCCGGGCGTAGCCGCGAGTGTCCCGGTGGCTGAAGGCGACCCGGACCGGGGCCAGCGGCGTCCGGGTCGCCTCCCGGGCCCGGCGCAGCATCATCGACAGCATGAACTCCTCGATCGGGGCCAGCACGTGCTCGGGCTCGATCGGCGCCGCCTCCCGAATGGTCAGCAGGCCACCGGATTCGATCACCTCCCAGCCGACCGCCGGATCGGTGACGACCGTGCGCAGCTCGACCACCACCCGCAGGCTCTGGGCGAGCGTGGGTGCGCTGGTGAACAGGTAGTCCCAGACGTGCAGCCCGCCCCGCCCGGCCGCCTCCGTGGCCAGCAGGCCGGAGCCGGGGCCGGCCGCAGCGGCGATCAGTTCCCAAGCCCGCCAAGCCCATTCGGTGGGAACCCGAAGCGTGTCGACGGTGAACACCGCGGGGTCCACCTGCGGATCTATGGCCGCCAGCTGCGGCGGTGCGACGCCTGCCCGCAAAGCCGTGGCGTGGATCAGCCCGGCGATGCGGGTGGGGACGGTGCCGTCGAGCATGGGCAGAGCGTAACCGCGCCGCCTGGCCCGGCCCTGGTCACGGCTGGGACGCGGATTTCCCTGCCTGCAAACGGATTCCGACCGCGTGGATCGCGGCCAGCGCCAGCCCGCCCGCGACCAGCGCGACCGCCACCCGCCACGAACCGGACGCGCCGACCAGCGCTGCCGAGGCGATCGCGGGGGCGTGACTGCGCCCGAGCGCCGTCGACAGTGCCACCGCCGGGAGCACCGCGACCACGGCCGCGACCGTGCCATGGCCGAACGTGGTCGCCACCGCCAGACCTGTTGCGGCGCAGACGGCGTGACCGATCGCAATCGACGCGGGCCGCGCCGCCGGGGCGTTCGGGGTCGCCGCCGCCAGCGCGGCCGAGGCCGCCAGCGGCGCCGCGCAGAACATCAGGCCGGTCACGAGTTGCGCCACGGCGAGCGGCACCAGCATGGCGACCGTGCCGACCGCCGGCCGCACCCACGCTCCGAGCGCGGCACCGAGCGCGCCGCGCGTCGTGGTGGGCGCGGTCACGCAGCGGGCCAATCGTTCTCGGTCTCGGCGACCTTGTTCACGTAGTTGGTGAGGGTCTGCAACGCGACCAAGGCGATGATCTCCAGGATCTGCTCCTCGGTCCAGCCCGCGGCCAGCGCGGCCGCCGGGTCCGCCGCGCCCCGCGACTCGGTCAGATCGCGCGCGAACGCCAGTGCGGCAGCCTCTTTGGGATCGGTGGCCTTACCGTCCTTGGCGGCTTCGATGTCGCCGTCGCTGAGGTGGGCGACCCGCTTACCGGTGAACGTATGCGCGGCAACGCAATAGCCGCAACCGTTGGCGGCACCGACGGTCAGGGCGATGCGCTCGGCGGTCGGCGGCGGCAGTGTAGCCCGCTTCAGCGCGCCCGCCAAGCCCAGATAGCCCTCGAGCACCACCGGGGCGTTCGCCATGACCTTGGTCATGTTCGGCACCCGCCCCATGCGCTTGCGCACCTCGTCGAGCAGGGGCGCGTCGTCGATCGGGGAGATCATGAGAGTTCCTTTCGGGGAAGGGACGAACACCGTGCGATAACGACCGTATTGCCGGAACAGGCCGCCGCGAGAGGTCCGCGCGCGCCGCGGCGGGGACCGAACACGACGCACCTTCCGGCCGGAAGCACCGCGCGGCTCGCGGCGTCCACCGCCGGACGCTTGCCGCGCACCTGCGGCGGCGCGACACTGTCCGGATGCCCAATACGACCGTGGAGGACGCGCAGCGGAGATCGGCCGCGGCCGGCAAGCAGGCCCGCAAGACTCTGACCCGCACCGACGCCGGGAAATGGAAGCCGGGCGCCGACCGGGAGGATCCGGTGGCGATCCTGGAGCGACAGGCCGAAACCCGGGTCCAGCAGCTGGTGCCGATCCGGTACGCGCGGATGATGCAGTCGCCGTTCGCGTTCCTGCGCGGCGCGCCCGCGATCCTGGCGGCCGACCTGGCGCAGAGCCCGAACACCGGGCTGCTCGCGCAGCTCTGCGGGGACGCGCACATCTCCAACTTCGGTGTGTACGCCTCGCCGGAACGCAGTCTCGTCTTCGACGTCAACGACTTCGACGAAACCCTGCCCGGCCCCTTCGAATGGGACGTGAAACGCCTCGCGGCCAGCGCCGCGGTCGCCGCCCGCGACAACGGCGCCACCGACGACCAGGCCCGCGAGATCGCGCAGGCCGGTACCCGCGCCTACCGCGAGGCCATGACGAAGCTGGCCGGGATGGACAGCCTCGAGGTCTGGTATCAGCGGGCCGCCGCCCAGGAGATCGACGACCTGGTGTCGCGACCGTCGCAGCGCAAACAGGTCGAGAAGACCATCGAAGGCGCCCGCAAACACACCAGCCTGCAGGCACTGTCGAAACTCACCGCGCCGGACCCCGACGGTGTCCCGCGGATCAAGAACCAGCCGCCGCTGCTGGTCCCGATCGAACTCGTCGACCGCAAACTCGTCCAGGCCGCGTTCGCCGATTACCGTTCCAGCCTGCCCGACGAGCGGCGCGTCCTGATCGACCGCTACGAGATCGTCGACTTCGCCATGAAGGTCGTGGGCGTCGGCAGCGTCGGCACCCGCTGCTTCATCCTGCTGCTGCAGGACCGGGAAACCGCTAGTCCGCTGTTCCTGCAGGTGAAACAGGCCGAGGCGTCCGTGCTCGCGGCGCATCTGCAACCCAGCAGATACGCGAACCAGGGGCAGCGCGTGGTGGTCGGGCAGCGCCTGATGCAGGCGGCCAGCGACATCTTCCTCGGCTGGTCCACCGCCTCCGACCACACCTTCTACTACGTGCGCCAGCTGCGCGACATGAAGGGCTCGATCGACGTCGGCGCCATGACCGCCGAGGACCTCGGGGTGTATGTGGCGCTGTGCGGCGCGGTCCTGGCCCGGGCGCACGCCCGCTCCGGCGATCGGGTCGCGATCTCGGCCTACCTGGGCGACAACGACGTATTCGACAAGTCGATGGCCGAATTCGCGCTGTCGTACGCGGATCAGACGCTGGCCGACCAGGCCGCACTGCAGAAAGCGATCGACAGCGGCCGGGTGACGATGGCGGAGCGAGCGTACTGAGCGTCGGCGGCCGAGCCGGACGGGCGAGGAGCCACGGCGTGGTCGACCGGACCCACCTGCGCGCCGACCAGCGACGGCCCGGCACCTGAACAGGTGCCGGGCCGTCGCACGTCGTCCGCCGGGATCAGCCGGCCGAACCGACGATCTGCGCGAACCCGCCGACGATGCCGTCGATCATGGTGTCGATGCCGTCGGCCACGCCCGACCCGCCGCCGAAGCCGTCGTCGTCCCAGTCGAAGTCGTGGCGGAAGAAGTGGTGGTGGTGATGGTGGTGGTGCCCGTGGTGCCAGCCGTTGTCGCCGTCCCAGCCGTCGTCGCCGTGCCAGCCGTCGTCGACGTTCTGCAACGTCACGGTGTTCTCGACCGGGTCGGCCGACGCGCTGGTCGCGAGCGCCGCCGCGGGAATCGTGAGGGCGGCACCCACCAGAGCCGCGCGCAGCACGAGGTTCTTGCTCTTGGACACAGTGAATCCTTCCAATCGGTTGCACCACAAGCGCATTGGTGCAGATCGACCGAAGGTTACAGTGCGGTCACGGTGAGTGGCTATGACTGGAGCCGCGGCGTCTCCCATGCGCCAGCGTCAGCACGTTTAGACGGCTCACAGGGGAATCGAGGGAATATGCCGAAACCTGCATAGTGATCCGTCGAGCAGCTCTCTCCCGCTGCGAATCGCTTCCGGCGGACAATTGTCGTATGACCGCCGGTGTCGAGCTGCGTGTGTATGCCGAGCTGAACGACTTCTTGCCCTCGGCGGTGCGGTACGCGGCGCAGCGGCGGCCGGTCCGCCCGCACCAGACCGTGAAGGACGTCGTCGAGGCTGCGGGCATCCCGCACACCGAAGTCGACCTGCTGCTGGTGAACGGCGAGTCCGTCGACTTCGGCCACCGTCTGCGGCCCGGCGACCGGATCGTGGCCTACCCGATGTTCGAAACGCTCGACATCGGCCCGCTGACCCAGGTGCGTCCCTGTCCACTGCGCGATCCACGCTTCATCGTCGACGTAAACCTCGGCGGCCTCGCCCGCCTGATGCGCCTGATGGGCCTCGACGTGCGCGCGGACTGGACAGCCGACGACGCGGCACTGGCGCGGACCGCCGCGGCCGACCATCGGATCCTGCTCACCCGCGACCGCGGACTTCTCAAGCGCCGCAACGTGACTCACGGCATCTACATCCGCTCGGACCACCCGCTCGAGCAAATGGTCGAACTCGTCCGCCGACTCGACCTGGCGGATCACCTGACGCCGTTCAGTCGCTGCCTGCGCTGTGGTGGCGTTGTCGCCGACGTCGCCAAGCAGGACATCATCGACAGACTCGAACCCCTCACCCGCCGGTACTACGACACCTTCCGGCGGTGCACGGATTGCGGCCGAATCTATTGGGAGGGGTCACATCAGCAACATCTGGAGGCGTTGGTGGCCCGGATTCGCGCGGCCGTCTCGTCGTAATGAGCTTGCCGCACCTATCGTTCCTTCACCCAGTACATTCCGAAACCGGATTCGGCTGGAGCGCGTTTTCCACGGAACTCGATGCGGTCGAGGCGATATCCGAGCCTGCGTGCGACGGCTGCACTGCGAACGTTGGCTTCATCGCAGTGGATCTCGGCCCGGTCGACGCCCGGCAACGCCAGGGCGATTCGAGTCAGCGCGCCCGCGCAGCGGGTCACCACACCGCGACCGACGTGCTCGGCATGGCACCAATAGCCGATTTCGACCGCCGGCGACCCGAGGCGGTCGTGCAAGCCGATCGCGCCGAGTACTGTTCCGCCGCAGCCGAAAATGCCGTAGTTGAAGCTCCCGCCGGCCGTGGGCCAGCTCTCGGCGACCAGCTCACCGAATGCGCGTTGCCTCTCCAGGGTGGTCGGCTCGGCGAGCCAGTCCATCCAGGGATGGATGTGCTCGTATGACGCCGCGATCGCCTCGAACCGCGGCACCAGATCCTCCGGTTGCCAACGACGTATCAGCAGGTCCGCCAATTCGATCCGCTGCGGAGGACAGACCCCGGGTGCGAGAGCCGGCAGCGGTTCGACATCCATACGGTGATGGTGGCGGCACTACTGGCGGTACAGCAACCCGATATCCGCTGCCGGAGGCCACAGGCTGCCGTGAAGCCCAAGAATGACATGCGGCGCATCTCGACAACTGAGGCAGTGCCCGAGACCTACTTTGTGTTCGCAGTACCAAAGGCGCGTTCCCAGTACCGGATACCGAGGGTAGGCCGGCGCAGCAGCCACAAGTTTGCTGCCCCTTCCCGTCTCCGCCTCCCGCCGCTAGAATCGAACGTATGAGCGAATTTGCGGCGAGGTACGAGGCGAGGCTGGAGCTGGTCGACCGGCTCCGCGCCGCGCACGCCACCCTCGCCGCCGCCCAGGCCGACAAGATCCGCCTGGAAACCGAGCTGTACCACCTGCGTCGCAGTGAGGAGCTCGAGTTCGGCATCAACCCCGCGTTTGCCGGCGAGTCGGTAGCCACCGAAATCGCCGTCACTCTGAAGTGCTCCCAGCGCCAAGCCGACCACGACGTCAACCTCGGCCTGGCCCTACAACACCGCTTCCCGCACACCCGAGAGGCTTTCGCCGCCGGACAGCTGGAGCCGGCCAAAGTTCAGATCATCTGTGCCGAGCTGGACTCCGTCGCAGACGAGGTGGTAGCGACGCTCGAACCGCGAATCGTGCAGCACGCCCTTGATATCGACCCCTCGCGGCTGAAGCGCACCATCCGCCGCTGGGTCCTCGAAGTGGACTCCCGCGCCCAGATCAAGCGCCGCAAGCAAGCCGAACGCGACCGCGACGTCACAATCTTCGCCCGCGACGACGGCACCGCCGGCATAGACGCAACCATGACCGCCGAAGGCGGCCGAGCCCTGTACCACCGCCTGCGCGAAATGGCGACCGGTGACGTCTGTGGCCGTGATCCACGCACTCTCGGCCAACGCCGATCCGACGCCCTTGCTGCACTTGCCGACACGGGTCGGCTTGCATGCCAGTGCGGTCGACCTGATTGCCCGCGGTCCGACGACCTGCCGGAGCCTCGCCGCGCGCTGGTCCACGTCGGAGTCTCGGCCGAAACCCTGCTGGGGATCCAAGACAACCCCGCACTCTTGCAGGGATTCGGAGCCATCGACGCCCACCTGGCCCGCCGAATCGCACGCCACGCCCGCTTCGTGGTGCTCCCGGAGCCGCCGGAAACAGGCTCAACCCCAACATCTTCCACGGAAGCCGCCGACCATCTCCCAGCTACCGCGGAACCCGAACTCCGCTACCGCCCATCGCGGGCCCTGGCCCAGCGAGTCCGTGCCTTCGACGCCGTATGCCGTGCGCCGGGTTGCACGGTTCCTGCGGCGCTCACAGACCTGGACCACTGTGTTCCGTTCGACCACAGCGATCCGGTACGAGGTGGGCCGACCACAGAGGCGAATCTGGCCTGCCGATGCCGGCGACATCATCGGCTGAAGACAGATATCGACAACGGGTACGTGAGGTGGCGTATCCGGCAGGGCGCTGGGCGGCGCGAAGAGTGGGTTACGCCAGCGGGGGCTTCGATGGTGAGTGAGCCTGAGGGCGTGGAGTACTTGTTCCCGCGGGAGCGGGTCGCCAAGGTTCAGGAGCTGGACCCGGCCGAGGGGTCGGTCATGATCGAGAATGACTTCGGTTGTGCGGCACACTTGTTCGAGCTGATTCGACTGACGAAGGCATCCAGGTGGCCGGACGTGGAGCGCGCATGGAGCACGACGTTGTGGAAGGACGTGACGCGGGCGGTGCCGGGAGTTGAAATCGGACTCGGAGTGCCGGAGAGCGCCCCGCCGTTCTGAACACGGGTGTGACACACCGATGGACAGCGGAGGGGCGGGGCGACCGATCGAGGAGCTTCGCGCGGTTCACGCGCCTCTCTTGGTGAATTCTATTTGAGCCAGCGCATATCCAATCCGCGAGTCGCTTGTTGGGTGTTGCCCTCGGTCAGGAATCTGTCGAACCTCTCCGCAAGAGCATCTTTTGCTGGATAGTGCTTCTTGCTGGCAGGAAGATGCAGATCGGTATTGTTCAGCCCCTTCAATGCATACTCGAGGATCGGCCCCTCGTTCTGTGAATCCATCAGCTCTGGGCCGATGTGTATCTTGAAATCTGGAGAGATGCCGACCAGGTTCCTGTCGAAAGCTGCGTGGTGAATATTGCACAGGCTCAGTCCATTGTTGATAGCGGCAGTGCTGTGGTCTTCGCTATCGGCGATAATGTGAGCAGCTTCCAGCAACTGTGGTCTCCCCAGCATGCATAACGCACATCTGTTCTGATAGGCCATCAAAACCTGGATGCGGAATTGTGGTTGGTGCAAGCGGCGCTTGGTGACCGATTGGGCATACCTTCGCTCGATCGGTGTCAGATGAGTCGGATCCGAAACTTCTCGCAGAGATTGGTCGAGGGCGATGACGATGCATCTAGCGTCGACGTTGTCGGCCACGGTGAATACCGGGAAGATGGGGACGTATCTGGCACCTGCGCCGACGTCGATCCAGCGCAGAAGGATGAATGGTAGCTGTGTGACATAGGATCGGCGCAACTTCACGTTGTCGCCGACATCGATCGGGCCTTTGCGATAGGCGTAAGAAAACAGCGAGTCGCCCACGGTGTCGTCCTCGTACTCGCTGCCGGGTTTCGACATTATCGAGAGAGTCGAGGAAGAATCCCGTGGGTTTCGGATCCCGCGGTTACGGTCGATCAAAGGAATCTTGGTGCCGTCGACCTCGAAGTTCTCCAGGTCCGTGCGGGTCAAGGATCCGCCGGACGAGGCTGTCAGTTGTCTGAGCTTGGTGAAAATTCTCTCGCGAAGCTCTGCCTCCGAATTCGGGTTCACCCTGGGATTGTTGCATGTCAAGGCTGGTCTTGCAGAGGCAGGCCCCGAGGCGTCAGTGTGGCCTCCGGCCACCGAGTCGAGCGGCTCGGCATGCGCGGTCCGGCGGAAAGTCCGCCAGTTTGGAGTGTATCCATCCGAATCGCTCATATCGGCTATCTGATGACCCGTGAATTCCCTCGAGTAGCTGACGCTCTTGCGGATGTTCCCTGTCGTTCGGTCGTGCCGGTGTAGCCACGCCGCTGTCACTCGAGCCAGGACCCTCGCCGTTCGTCGCGGTAGCGTTCCTCGTCTTCGAGCCAGTCCGACGGGCCGACCACCCGTTGACGCAGGCGGCGGCGCGCGGCTGAGGCGATGCCGACCGAGCGTTGGGTCGCGGTGTGTTCCGAACTGCCGGTACGGGTTTCCGCGCGTACTCGCACGGCCGGATCGGTCGGCGTCGTAGTCGCACGGTCAGCCGCTTCCGGATGGGATTCGATCTCGGATGCGTGCTCGTCGGGGACTTCGACCATGGCCTCGAGTGCCGCGCTGAGCAACTCGGGGGCGGCGGCTGCCTTGGTCAGTCGCGCATCGAAGTCACCGCGCAGAGCGCGGGTGGCGGTCGTAAGGATCGATCGGGCGAGTTGTTCGGGGGTGTTGCGACTGAACGCGCTACGCGCGATCTGCACGGTCTCCAGTACGCCCATGGCATCGACGGTCACTCGAACTGTCCCGTCTGCGGATTTCGCTGCGGTGGTGGGGCGAGTGGTGGCGGGTGTGGTCGGCGCTTCGGTGGGCGGGCTGCCAGCCAGCTCGCGGACCAGATCGCGTGTGGAACCGGTGCTCCGGGCCAGGTCGGCGAGGACCTGGCGGGCTGCGGCTCGGGCGGCGGTGGCGATGGAACGGCTGAGCTCGTCCGCTGAAATCGTACGAAAACTGTTGGGGGACAGCACCAGTGCTGTGGGGGTGCCGGCGGCATTCACAGTGACTTCGACGACGCCGTCGGGCGAGCGGACGGTGGCGGTCAGGGTGGCGATGCGGGCGCCGGCTGCTGCTGCCTCGGATTCCTTGTGGTCGAGGTCCGCGAGCAGGCTGCCGAAGTCGATCTCCATCATGGTGCGGACCCCCTCGCATGCCGTCCCGAATGTTGGTGTTTGCCGGGATTGTAGGGAACCGATCGAGGTGGGTGTGCGTCCAATCGATATCGGGCCGGGATTCGGAACCGGCTGGACTGGCGTTTATGTTCGACCGCAAGGGGGGATCATGGCTGCGTCCGACACGCTCAAAGTGCCGCCTACCGAGGACTTCACGGCCTTCAACGGGCTGGTGGCCAAGCAGGGGGATCATCTCGGGGGCATGATCGCGTGGGCCGGTAAGCAGTGCGTCGACGGTGACGGGCTCGACGGGTTGCTCAGCGAGCTGAAGCCGTATCTGCCGCAGATCGCGCAGCCGGTTGGTGCTGCGCTGCAGCAGAGTCAGCGCGGGATGGGGTTGATCACCGGGAAGGTGAGCGCTGTCGACCGGCAGTTACGTGATCACGATGCGGAGCACGCGGCGGCGTTGAACGGGCTGTTCCCGGATCGGCTCAGCGGGGTGGGGGATCTGTCGATGATGGGGACGCCGACGGGAGCGGCCGCCGACTTCGGGGATCGGGATGTGCAGCTGAAGGAGCCGGTGGAACCGGGGGCGGTGGGGTCGTCGCTGCTGGTCGGCAGGACACTCGGCAAGATCATGGACCCGGCGGCTCCGCCGCCGAAAGAAGCGCCGAAGCTCGAGGGGAGCTCGTTCAAGAAGGCCAGGGACTATCTGGCCGGCAAGTTCTACGCCCAGCTCGAGCCCGGCAATCCGACGACGCCCGAAGGCGCTTATCACAAGTGGGTGAGCGGTGCCGGCAGCGACATCTTCATCGCCGACAAGGCATTTCAGCTGGTCACCGGCCACAGCTTCGTCGACATGACCCTGAAACCGCTTGTCGGGGACTGGGATCGGCTGATGTACCTCAGCGACGCTTACGACACACTCGGGGACGCCTGCTACACGGTCGCCGGGAACCTGCGCAAGGGCTCCTGGAAGATCGGGCAGGAGTGGGCGGGTGCCACAGCCACGGCGTTCGACTCCTATATGTTCCGGTGGGCCAACGGGATCGGTGGGGTCGGGGACTGCTGCAAGCAGATCGCCGAACGCTTCGAGGAGGCGTACGAGGCGATCATGACGCTGATCCAGACGCTGCTCACCTACGTGAGCAAGCTGATCGACAAGGAGATCAAGAAGCTGGCCCTGGACGCGGCGGAGACAGTGGCCGGTGACGCGGCGATCGAGGTCGTGGGGCTCGGGCCGGAGGACCCGGTTGCCGACGGGGTCGCCGCAGTGTGGACCGCGGCCCGGATGGCGAAGATCTACCAGGACGTGCGGATGGTGGTCAACGGTCTGGAACAGGTGCAGTCCATCTATGCCGACATCCAGAAGTACTCGGCCGAGATACCCAAGATCGAATCCGAGTTGAAGCAGTTGTGGAATCCGGCACCGTGGGGCGACGGATCGACGACCGGGCTCATAGAGGACGTCGAGTGGCGGGGGTATTACTTCGAATCCGCGGATGGGTGGTCGTCGAAGGACGGCGCCGCTCGGGTCGCGTTGCTGCCGAAGGCCTGAGCGTGACGAGCGATCATGAGCGCGCCGAAATTGCGCGGCCACAACGAAATTCACCATCGAGTGTGGTGGGAGCGAACGCTGGTCATAGGCATTGTTGCGATGTAGTTCGGCCGGTGGCTGAGCGGGCGGCATGTCATTCCAGCCAGGATCGTCGCTGCTGGTCGCGGTAACGCTCCTCGTCCTCGAGCCAGTCCGATGGGCCGATTACGTAGGCATGCCGCCGCTTTCGCCGTGCGACGGCGAAGTCCACCGCCGGTCCGGACACGATGCGGCGTGGGCCGGGACTGTCGGCACGCGCGGGGACAAGCCCTGGGGTGGATCGATCGCTCGAGCTTGCCGCTCGGCTGGTGGCGGCCGGATCGATGGTCATTGCAGGGCTACTCCTCGGACCGGGCCGGTTCGCTCGGTGGCGAGATGGGATGACCTGTCGCGCCGATGATCGCACGCACCTCCGAGCAATCGATACCGGCCCGACCAGCTGCCGACCGTCCGACCCACGACCACACTCCGCTACACGCTGCCGATTTCTGTCACACCCGCTCGGTACCCTCGCCGCATGACCGTGCTGCAGTACCAGTGCACCATGTCCCTGGACGGCTTCATTGCGGGCGTGGGTGGCGATATGTCCTGGCTGACACCATTTTTCGGCCCCGATCCGGCGGTCGACGAGGTGATGCGAGATACCGGCGCGCTGCTCGTCGGCCGGCGCACGTTCGGCGGGGACGACCCGTTGGTGGGAAATGCGGGCGAGGCCGAGCCGTACGGGGGTGGCTGGTCCGGCCAGCAGGTGGTGCTGACGCATCGGCCGCCCGCGGCGGATGTGCCGGGGGTGAGTTTCGCGGGGGACTTACAGAGTGCGGTAGCGGCGGCCGTGGCGGCGGCGGGGGACAAGACGGTGGGTGTGCTCGGCGCCCAGGTGGCGGCCCAGTGCTTGGCCGCGGGGATACTCGACGAGATCCTGGTGTTCGTCGCGCCGGTGCTCCTGGGGGACGGTGTGCGGCTGTTCGAACACGACGGGGGGACGAATATCGCGTTGGAGCTGGTGGAACGCGGCCGCACCGCGGCTGTGCCGCATCTTCGGTATCGGGTTCTGCGCTGAGCGACGGTGGTGCACTTCGCGATCGGGTGCACCACTCCGAGAGCCGGCGAGTTGTTTCACTAACTCACTCGTCCGCGGTCACCGGATGGATCTGCAGGTTGCACAGGTACACACCGGTAGAGAACGACTCGGTGGCGGTCGAGTCCGGCGGCGTGACCTGCGTGGATTTGGCGGTGCCGCAGCTCTCGCCGCTGCCGTTCCGGGCGGCGGTGCCCTCGAACAGGGCGTGCGCGGGATGGCCCGGGCGCACCACCACGGTCGGGAGCGTGTCGTCGCCCTGGGGCAGGCCACCCAGGTAGCCGCGCAGGGTGCGTTCGGCGTGGTGGACCGTGCCGGTGGTGTCGACGATGTCGACGCCGGGGTATCCGGTGAGGGTGCATGCGATGTTGTCGGGCGCGGGGAGGCTGAAGATGATCTCGGCGCCGGTGTGACCGGCGCCCGAGCCCGCACTCTGGACGAAGACGCCGACTTTGCCGGAACCACAAGGAGATACGGGATTACCGGCCGGTACCGAGGTGCCGGTGGCCGGGTGCGGTGCCGCGCTGCCCGGGACGCTGCTCGGCGCCGGGAGACCGCCGCTGGGTGTGACGACCGTGACCGGGGTGCCCGGTGTCGCCGAGTCGTCGGGGGTGCACGCCGCGGCACCGGCCAGGGCCGCGACGGCGACCAGTACGGCCGGGACGAATCGACGGTTCAGCATGGGATCCACTCCTCCTGTGGGGCATTGTTTCCCAGCAATCGCCGGTATCGGCGCAGGTCGTTAACGGCGGTCAGCCCAGGAATCCGGGACCGATCGTGTCGATGCGATCGGTGCAGACGAGATCCACACCCCACGACGCGAGTTCGCGGGCTCGCGCCGGATCGTTGACGGTATAGGCCAGGATTCGCAGGCCGGCGGCGCGGATGGTTGCCACCAGCGCCTCGTCCAACTCGCTGTGGTCGGCGTGCAGCGAAACACAGCCCAGGGCAGCGGTTTCGGTCTTCCAGTCGGCGGGGATCCGCTCGTACAACATGCCACGTGGCTGATCCGGCACGGCCTCGGCGGCGGCAGCCAGCGCCGTCGCCGAGAACGACGACAGCAGCGGCGGAACCGCGGCGCCGGACCACAGGTCGGCGGCGGCGAGCGCCACCGCGCGGCCGGTTGCCGCGTCGGTGCCCGGATTCGGTTTGATCTCCACGTTCGCGAGCAGGCCCAGTTCCCGGCAGCGCGCCGCCGCCCGGGCGAACGACGGCATCCGCACCCCGGCGAATTCGGGCGCGAACCAGGAGCCGGCGTCCAGTTCGGACAGCTCGGCGAAGGTGAACTCGGCCGACTCGCCGGTGCCGTCGGAGGTGCGGTTCACAGTGTCGTCGTGCAGCAGGTAGGCGACGTCGTCCGCGGACAGTTTCACGTCGAATTCGACCATCGTATGTCCGTGGCGGGCACCGGTTTCCAGCGCCGCGAGCGTGTTCTCGGGGGCCAGGGCGCCACCGCCGCGGTGGGCGAGCACGCGCGGATACGGCCAGGTCGTCGGCATCGGGACTCCGTTCGGGTCGGCGGTCGCCGAGAATTGTTCCCTACCGCGACCGGTCACACGAAGGTGGGCACGCCGTGCGGCAACGCCCGAGCCAGTTCGGTCGGCGGTCCGTCGCCGTGCCGCACGGTCAGGACGAACCGGTAGTCGCCGGCCGGTTCGAAGGCGATGTGGGCGAACGCCGCGTCGGCGCTGGACGCGGCGGCCAGCCGGTCCAGTTCCGCGACGACCACCGCCCACTCCGGCTCCGGAACGTACTGGCGCATCACCGAATGCCAGACCACGGTGAGGGTTCCGGGCACCAGTCGCAGGCCGGACAGGAATTCGCCGGCGCCGGTGCGGGTGATCTCGGCCGGGACCTGCGGCGCCAGGTCCAGTGCGCCGTCGAGCCGGGCGCGCCGGTCGTGGTGTTCGGGCCAGACGTAGGCGCGCAGGGCCAGGGCGGCGGCCGGATCGAGCGGGTCCAGCGGGTCGGGATCGCAGCCGTGGCGCTCGACCACCTCGACCTGTGGGAACTTCGCGGCCGCGCCGATCAGCCAGGCGGGCAACGGCTTTCGCCAGGCGTCGGTGATCCGCACCGGCGAATCGACCGGCCCCCAGGCGATTCCGTCGCCCTCCCAGCGGAAGTGGTCGGCGCGCAGGTTGAGTCCCGCGCTGCTGCCGAGCTCGAACAGGCGTACCGGCAGCGGGGCCCACGCCACGGCCGACAGCAGACCCGACAGCAGCGGCACCGAACGGCCGACGTCGTTGGTCTGCGGCGGGCGGGTCAGCCAGTCGCGGACGTGGTCGGCGTGCTCGATCAGTGTGGTCCGGAAGATCGGCCACGCCGGGGCGGGATCGACTCGATCGGAGCCGTAGAACGGCGCGAGTTCCGGTGCGGCGCCGGACAATACGAGCGCGTGCACCGCGCCCAGCAGACGCAACGGAATCGCGTCGGCGTGCGTCGCGTCCGCGTGGTCGGCCATGATCGCGGTCAGCGGTGGATCGCCGGCCCGCAGCGCCGCGGCGACGGCGGCACCCAACTCCCCGTACAGCGGGGAACCCATGTGCCGGCAGGCCCGGGCCTGGAAATCGAACTCACCGTCGAGCGCCATGGTGACCACTGTGCTCCTGGCCGCGGGTGGGAGCAATGTCACCTGCGTCGCACCCGGATCTGTTTGTCAGGACAGCAGTTTCGCCTGCAGGGCCGCGATGTCGGCGTCGGTGAGGCCCAGCCCGTCGTGCACGTAGGCGTCGAAACTGCCGTAGCTGCGGTCGACCTGGTCGAACGCCGCGTCCAGCGCGGGCGCCACCACACCGTTGATGGTGTCGCCGCCGGCGGCACCGCGGTAGTAGTTGGACAGCAGGAAGTCGTAGTAGACGGTCTCCCGGTCGACGCCCAGCAGAGTCAGCAGTACTGCCGAGGTCCAGCCGGTGCGGTCCTTGCCCGCCGAGCAGTGGTACAGCACGGCGCCGTCGGTGTTGTAGGCGATGTCGCGCAGCACGTCCGCGAAGCCGGCGTTCGCGCCGGGCGCGGTGATGAACGCGCGGTACAGGTCGGGGCCGGCGAGCATGCTGGTCGCCATCACCTGCGGCGGCGCCTGGCCGATGATGTCGTCGTAGTGCTCGACCGCGCCCGCGGGCAGCTTGTCGACGCCCATCAGGACCTGCTCGTATCCGGTCCGCAGGTCGTGCACCGACACCACGCCGTCGGCGGCCAGGGCCGCCAGGTCCGCGTCGGTGGCCTTGCCGAGCTCACCGGTGCGGTAGACCAGGCCGGTGCGGACGGTCCGGCCGTCGACCGTGCGGTAACCGCCGGCGTCGCGCGCGTTCACCACGGTGGCGAGATTCAGCGACCGGGTCGCGGTGTCGAGTGCGACAGCACCGGTCGGGGCCGGTGGGTCCGCCGCGAAGGCGGGGGTGGGGGACTGACCGAGCGACAGCGCCGCGGCCACGATCATCGACGCACCGAGTACCCGCGGCTGCAGCATGTGACTGTCCTTTCGTCCGATTTCAGTCACCATACTGGACGGTTGTGTGTCGCTGTGCTCGGTGGTTGGCGCATCGCCCGGCACTCGTCGGTCGTCACGACCCGCCGTTCCCGGGCGGAGCGTTCGCAGGCTTCGGCGACGGTGAAGGCGGCCAGGGCTTCGGTGGGCGGGCACGGATTGCCGGTGTTGCCCTTCGCCACATCGAGGAACGCGGCGAGTTCGTCGTGGTAGGCGCGTTCGAAGCGTTGGAGGAAGCTGGAATACGGTGTCGCCGAGGGGATCTCGTCATCGGGCTGGGCCGGGTGCAGCGGGGTGTGGCGGTCGAGGCCGACTGTGGCATTGCCGGTGGTGCCGAGGAGCTCGAGCCGCACGTCGTAGCCGGGCCCGTTGTGCCGGGTCAGCGACACCGTGACCAGGGTCTCGTCGTCCAGGCGGAGCAGGACCGATGCGGTGTCGAGATCGCCTGCGGCACGGATATATTCGGCGCCGCAGTCGGATCCGAAGGCCATCACTTCCCGCACTTCGCGGCCGCTGACCCAGCGCACGATGTCGAAGTCGTGCACGCCGCAGTCGCGGAACAGGCCACCCGAGCGCGAAACGTAGTGTGCCGGTGGGGGAGCCGGGTCGAGGGTGGTGGCGCGGACGGTGTGGATGCGGCCCAGGGCGCCGGTCCGGACCAGGTCGCGGGCCGCCCGGTAGCCCGGATCGAAGCGGCGCTGGAAACCGATCTGGACCGGGACCGGGGACTGTGCGAGCTCCGCGACGACGGCGCGGGTGCCGGCCAGATCGACGGCGACCGGCTTCTCACAGAACACCGGGATTCCGGCTCGCACCGACCGCAGGATCAGCCCGGGATGCGAGTCGGTGGCCGCGGCGATCACCACCGCGTCGACACCGGCTGTGAACAGGGTGTCGGTGTCGGCCGCACGGTCTACGCCGAGTTCGGTTGCGACCGCGGCGGCGCGTGCGGCGTCGGCGTCGGCGATCAGTACCGACGCGCCGAGGTCGCGCAGGGTCGCGGCGTGAATCGCACCGATCCGCCCCACGCCGATGAGACCCACCCGGATCGTCACAGCGGCCCTTCCCGTCGAGAACGTGGTCGTGGCCCCATGCTGGCACGGCAGGCTGCGGTGGGCGGTGGTTTCGGGCCGCTCAACTTCCTGACCAGCGGGTTTATCGCGGGATTCCGGATTCGCATCCTGCGCCGCCTGGCCCTGAGCGGTTACGATCGGACTTGCCCGGTTCGTGTGGGCATGCCCGAATCGCCGAGGTCGGAGAACTCGATGACCGAGCCGTTACCCCCGCTGCGGCTGGCAGCCGCACCGATCTCGTGGGGGGTGTGTGAAGTCCCGGACTGGGGTGCGGTGCTCGACCCGGACACCGTGCTCGGTGAGATGCGGGCGCTGGGGTTTCGGGCCACGGAACTCGGACCGCCCGGTTATCTTCCCGACCCGCCGCGGGCGCTGCTGGACCGCTACGGGCTGACGGCAGTGGGCGGGTTCGCGGCGTTGCCGTTGTCTCGCGGGCCGCAGGCGGTACGGGCGGCCGCTGATCAGGTCTGCCGGTCGCTGGCGGGGGCCGAGGTGCTCGTGCTGGGCGCTGGGACCGGTGCAGAGGGTTACGACGGTCGTGCCAGGTCCGGCGGTGATCATAGGGCCGCACAGAAGTATGCCGGGCGGGGCGGGCAGCGTCCTGATGACCAGGCCGAGTGTGTCGGCCAGGCGGTCGACTGGTCCGCGCTGGTCGACGCCGCCGGGGCGGTGCGTGACCTTGCCGCCGGCTACGGGCTGCGCACGGTGTTGCATCCACACGTCGGCACGCATATCGAGTCGGCCGAGTCGATCGAGCGTTTTCTGGCCGATAGTGACCTGGATCTGTGCCTGGATACCGGACACGTGCTGGCCGGGGGCGGTGATCCGTTGTCGCTGGTGCGGCGGTATCCGCAGCGCATCGGGCACGTGCACCTCAAGGATGTGCGGGCCGAGTACGCGGCCAAGATCCGCAGTGGCGGTTGGAATTACGCCGACGCCGTCGGGCAGGGGTTGTATGTTCCGCTGGGCTGCGGCGACGTGGACATCGCCGCGATCGTGCGGGCGTTGCGGGCGGCAGGGTATCGGGGCTGGTACGTGCTGGAGCAGGACACGCGCTTGGCGGCCGGCGACGGGCCGGACGGCCCGCGGGCGGATGTGGCCGCCTCGCTGCAGTACCTGGAAGACATTGCGGCACATGGTGATCGCGAGGCGGTGGCGGGATGAGCGCTTGCGGTCTCGAAATCCTCACCGTCGGGCGGGTGGGTGTCGATCTGTATCCGCAGCAGAGTGGAGTGCCGCTGGCGGAGGTGACGTCGTTCGCGAAGTCGCTGGGCGGGACGGCGACCAATGTGGCGGTGGCGGCCGCGCGGCTGGGGCGGCGGACTGCGGTGCTGACCAAGGTCGGGCCGGACGGCTTCGGGGAGTATGTGCGAAAGGCTTTGGGGGAGTTCGGGGTCACCAGCGGGTTCGTGTCGACCGCGCCGGGTCTGCAGACGCCGGTGGTGTTCTGTGAACTGAATCCGCCGGACGATCCGCCGCTGCTGTTCTACCGTGCACCGGTCGCTCCCGATCTGACCCTGACCGCCGCCGACGTCCCCTGGCCGATCGTCGCGGAGGTACCACTGCTGTGGGTGACCGGGACCGGCGTCAGCGTCGAGCCCGCCCGAAGCACGCAGCGGGACATGCTGATTCGCCGAGGCCGGCGAGCGTACACCGTGCTCGATCTCGACTACCGGCACATGTTCTGGCCGGATGCCGCGACCGCGCGGCAGGAGATCGGGTGGATGCTCGACCATGTGACGGTGGTGGTGGGCAATCGCGCCGAAGTCGAGATCGTTACCGGCACAGCCGATCCCGGGCTCGCGGCGGACCGGCTGCTGGCGCACGGGATCGATCTCGCCTTCATCAAGTGCGGCCCCGAGGGAGTGTTCGTCGCAACCGATACCGAACGGGTCCACGTGCCGGCCGCGCCGGTCGAGGTGGTGTGCGGACTCGGGGCGGGTGACGGGTTCGGCGGCGCGCTGGCACACGGACTGCTCGCCGGCTGGGATCCGGAGCGAATCGCGCGCTACGCCAATGCGGCCGGTGCGCTGGTGGCGGGTCGGCTGGCGTGTGCCGATGCGATGCCGACCGCCGTTGAGGTGGAGGAGCTGTTGGCGCGGCAGGTGATTCGGCCGGGGGTGGCGCTGTGACCGCCCGGCACCGGCCGCTCGGATCGCTGCGGGACGGCGACGACCCGGTCGTTCTCACGCCCGCGGATGCCGGGTGGTCGTTCGCGGGACTGCGGGTGCTGACTGTGGCCGCGGGAACCACCCGGACCGTGCACACCGGCGACAGTGAGGCTTTCGTCTTGCCGCTGTCCGGTGGGGTCACGGTGGCGGTGGACGGTAGGGAGTTCGAATTGGCCGGTCGCCGTTCGGTATTCACTCGGGTGACCGATTTCGCCTACGTGCCGCGGGATGCCGAGGTGGTGATCGGTGCGGAGCGGGATGCGGTGGTGGCGTTGCCCATGGCTCGGTGTGAGCGGCGGCTGGACGCGAGATACGGGGCGGCCGAGGAGGTTCCGGTGGAGGTGCGGGGTGCCGGTGCGGCCACGCGGCAGGTGAACAACTTCGGGGTGCCGGGCGTATGGGACCAGGCGGATCGGCTGATCGCGTGTGAAGTGCTGACGCCGGAGGGCAACTGGTCGTCGTATCCGCCGCACAAGCACGACGAGGATCGGGTGGGGGAGTCGGTGAACGAAGAGATCTACTACTTCCGGATCGCGGGACCGGACGGGATCACGCCGAACCGCAACGGGTTCGGGTTGCATCGCACGTACACCGCGGACGGGGAGATCGACGACACGGTGACTGTCGGTGACGGGGGTGTGTTCCTGATTCCCCGCGGCTACCACGGTCCTTCGGTGGCGGCGCCCGGGTATCCGATGTACTACCTGAACGTGCTGGCGGGGCCGGGACCGGACCGGTCCATGGCGTTCTGTGACGATCCCGCGCACACCTGGGTGCGCGAATCCTGGGGTGCGCTGGCGCCCGATCCGCGGTGCCCGCTCACCGGTCCGGAGGAGCGATCATGAACCTCACCACGGCGCAGGCGCTGGTCGGCTGGCTGATCGCGCAGCGGTCCGAAACCTTGGACGGGCGTGAAGTTCCGCTGTTCCCAGCGGTTTTCGCGATCTTCGGGCACGGCAACGTGCTCGGGATCGGGACCGCGCTGCAGGAGCGCAGCGACGTGCTGCCGGTGTGGCGGGGCAACACCGAGCAGGGGATGGCGCTGGCCGCGGTCGGCCTGGCGAAGGCCGCGCATCGGCGGCAGGTGGGGGTGGCCACCGCGTCGATCGGGCCGGGCGCGCTCAATATGGTGACCGCTGCCGCCGTCGCGCACGCCGACCGGCTGCCGCTGCTGTTGCTGCCCGGCGACACCTTCACCGGCCGCGCGCCCGATCCGGTACTGCAGCAACTCGAATACTTCGGTGACGGCACCGCGACCGCCAACGACGCGTTCCGCGCGGTGAGCCGGTACTTCGACCGCATCACCCGGCCCGAGCAGCTGCTCGCGGCGCTGCCGCAGGTCGCGCGGGTGCTCACCGACCCGGCGGCGTCCGGGCCGGTGACCCTCGCCCTGCCGCAGGACGTGCAGGTGGAGACCTTCGACTTCCCGGAGAGCCTGTTCGAACCGATCGTGCACGCGCCGCCGCGCCCGCGCGCCGACGTCACCGAACTCGACACGGCCGCGGCGGCGATTCGGGATTCGGTCCGGCCGCTGCTGATCGTCGGTGGCGGCGTTCGGTATTCGGGGGCCGGGGAATCGGCCGCCGCGTTCGCGGGCCGCTACGGCCTCGCGGTCACCGAGACCACCGCCGGGCGCACGCTGATCCCGCACTCGCAGCACGGATATGCCGGGCCGCTGGGCATCACCGGGTCGGCGGGCGCGAATGTGGTTGCCGCCGAAGCGGATCTGGTACTGGCCGTCGGAACCCGGTTGCAGGACTTCACGACCGCGTCGTGGACCCTGTTCGATCCCGACGTGCGGTTCGTGACGGTCAACGTGGCCCGCTTCGACGCGGTGAAACACGGCGCGGTCGCGGTCGTCGCCGATGCCGCGACCGCGATCGCCGACCTCGACGACCGGCTCGCGGACTGGCCGGGCGCGGACCGGGAGTGGCTCGCGCGCGCCGACCTGGCCCGCGCCGACTGGGACGGCCGCATCGACGCGCTGCGCGCGGCGGACTCGGGGCCGCCCAGCTATGCCCAGATCGTCGGTGTGGTCAACGATCTCAGCGGTCCCGGTGACTACGTGCTGACCGCCGCCGGTGGCCTGCCCGGTGAACTGGCCGGCGGCTGGCGGGCGATCGGCGGTGAGCCGACGATGGACATCGAATACGGATTCTCTTGTATGGGTTACGAACTCGCCGGTGCCTGGGGTGCGGCGATGACTCACCGCGCGGGCATCGTGACCACGCTGGTCGGTGACGGCTCCTATCTGATGGGCGGCTCCGAGCTGTTCTCGGCCGCGTTCGCGGGTCATCCGTTCGTGGCGGTGGTGTGCGACAACGACGGGTACGCGGTGATCGACCGGCTCGGCCGCGACCAGGGCGCCCCGCCGTTCAACAACATGTTCACCGACTGCCGGACCAACCATCTGCTGCCGCCGCGAGTGGACTTCGCGGCCCACGCCCGCGCGCTGGGTGCGCTGGTGTTCCCGGCCGCCGATCTCGCCGGGCTGCGCGCCGCGTATCCGCAGGCTCGCGCCGCCGCGTTCGCGCATCGCCGCCCGGCCGTGATCGTGGTGCCGACCCGTCCCGGTGACTGGACCGACGCGGGCGCGTGGTGGGAAGTCGGAGTCCCCGCACATCTCGAGGGATACGTCACATTCGTGCACGGGAAGTCCGCACAGGTGCGTCGTGTGAACTAGGTTGCACCGAAGCCGCTTCTGGTTCCGTCTGGACTGATGCCGCAGTCCCCGTTAGGGTCTGGCCGGTCGGGGTCGAAGGACGGCTCAGCGGCAGAAGGTATCGCGGATGACGTACGGCACGGTCAAGTGGTTCGACAGCAAGAAGGGGTTCGGATTCATCACCGCAGACGATGGTGGTCCGGACGTGTTCGTCGACTACGCCGAGCTGGAAGGGGAGGGTTTCCGCAGCCTGGAGGCCGGACAGCGGGTCGAATTCGAGACGCGGCCGGCCAAGACCGGGCCGGAGGCCCGGGCCGTGCGGGTCGTGCCGCCGCGATGACCCACTCAGTGGGATGTGGCGCGATACACACCACGTGATTTTTGTCGGTCGAGTCACGTCGGGGAAGGGTCGGCTAACGAGAAATGAATGCCCGATACCGCCCGGTAATCGTCCGGTGGCCACGGTCGCTGATCGCGAAAATTTTCGGTGCGCCGACCCCGGAGCGCGGGGTTCGGGCCGTCGGAACCCGGCCCGCGGCGTCCGCGCAGCGGCCGGAGCGACCTCGTGCCATCCCGGGTGGGGAGTTCGTTTCTTCGTGCTGACCAGCGCGGATCCCGGTTGCTGAGCGGTGGCCGGGTCGTGGTGGACCGGCCTCGGCTATCGGTCGGTCCCCACCGTCGGCGGCCGGGTTCGGTGTCACCGACAACCATCGGCTATTTCCGAATGGACGGCTCGTCCCGGTTCGGAAAGCGGCGACCGGGTGTGGTGTGGTACGGAACACTTCCGAACGGGGGCAAACGATCGGCAATACCAACTGGTCATAAGTGTGCTGGCGCGGACGCTGGAAGTCATGGCATGGTGGTAACCATCGGGACCGGGCCGATCGAAGATGGATCCCCGGCTCGTCTACAGAAGGTATGAAATGGCACAGGGCATTGTGAAGTGGTTCAACAGCGAGAAGGGCTTCGGGTTCATTGCTCAGGACAATGGTGGTCCTGACGTGTTCGTGCACTACTCGGCTGTCACCGGTAGCGGCTTCCGCTCCCTCGACGAGGGTCAGCGCGTGGAGTTCGAGATCGGGCAGGGCCAGAAGGGCCCGCAGGCTCAGGGCGTTCGCGTTATCTGATCAGCGAGACTTCGCGCGAGCCCCGCACCGGATCCGGTGCGGGGCTCGCACTTTTTTGCCCAGGATTAGGTTGCATTCTGCAATGCTTTACAGCATTCAGCCGCGCAAAGCCTCGGTCCGGAAGAATTCCGCTGTGATCGCTTTGATCCGCACCAGATCTCGATCGTCGGACTTCGGAAACGCATTCTCCGCAGCGGCGAATTCCGCTTCGATGAAGGCGGCGACCGCCGCCGGTGCGCGTCCGTTGCCCAATTCCCGTGTGCGGGACTTCGCTTCGGTCAGATCGGCCACCGCCGTGGTCAGCTCGGCCGGCAGCGTACATCCGGCCATCAGGGTCGGCAGGTGCATCGGCGCCACCACGGCGGTGGGATGCTCGCGCAGCCAGCGCAGCGCCATCGCGGGCCGCAGCGAGTAGAACAGCTTCTTCAGCGGCCCCTCCCCGCCGAACAGCGCCCACTGGCGTTCGCCCAGGTGCAGATAGTGGCGGGCCACCCGGTTCCGGTCGGCGACCTCCTCGGCCAGCTCGCGCAGCGCGTCGCGGAAGGTGTGGTCGCCGCGGTAGACGATCGGCGACATCAGCCATTCGACGATCACCGCGTTGCCGTTCACCAACAGGCGCAACGCCTTTCCGAGATCCCAGCCGTTCACATCGAGCAATCCGACCAGCGGGGTCTCGATCACGTCGCGCTGCGTCCACGGGGACAGGTAGGTTTCCAGCCCCGCCACGTAGACGAAACGGCAGTCGTAGTCGGAATCCGGTGAGGGGAAGCCCCAGGCGCGGCTGCCGCTCTCGATCGCCCACGGGATTCGGACACCGAATTCGGTTGTGACACGGTCGAGTTCGGCCTGCACCTCTGCGACCACCGCCGGATCCATCGTCGGATCGGCCCCCGCCGGCCGAGTCGGCCCGGCTGCCACGTTCAACTCCCCGTCCCGCATGGCCGAATGCTATAGCGGCGGAGGGTGATCGCGCAGCCGGCTTTCACCCCGACCGGTCGGTAATCGTTCCGTGTCCTACCGGCAAACTCGGGGCCGGGTCGTTATGGCCCGGTCGCGCGCTGTTGATCCGCCGGTCGCCGTCGGGTGCCACCCTGGTGGTAGCGGTGGCCACAGGACGGCTACCCGGCAGCGAGTAGGGGCCGCGGCCATGGACATCGAGCGATTCGATCCGATCGGCGATCCGAAATACACCATGCGGATCAGCCGGCTCACGATCGACAAACTGGGAATCAAACTCTACGACCGGGTTTCGGCGGTGCTGGCGGAGCTGATCGCGAACTCCTACGACGCCGACGCCACCGAGGTGTCGGTCAGCCTGCCCTGGGGCGTGACCCTGGCCGGGACCGTGCGCTCCGCCGAGGACCCGCAGTACCGGATCGTGGTGCGCGACAACGGACACGGGATGAGTGCCGCCGAGGTGAACGCGCACTATCTGATGGTCGGCTCGGATCGGCGGCTGCGGACGGGCTCGGATCTGTCCCGCGAGCGCGGTCGCCCGGTGATGGGGCGCAAGGGAATCGGCAAACTCGCGGCGTTCGGCATCTGCCGCACCATCGAGGTGATCACGGCCGGTTCGTCGCCGGCCGACCGCCGGCCCCAGGGCTGGGCGGTATCCCATCTGGTGCTCGACATCGACGAGATGCTCTCCGACACCGAACGCGACTACCACCCGAGGGTCGGCGAACTGGACGGGACCTTCACCACCCACCGCGGCACGACGGTGGTGCTGCGCGACTTCTATCGCAAGCGCGTCAACTCCGGACCGGAACTGAACCGCCAGCTCGCCGCCCGGTTCGGCATCGAGCGCACCGACTGGCGGGTCGAGGTGCACAACAGCGCGGTCGCGGCGCAGGCGGAGAGCTTCATCCTCAGCGATCTGCCCGTCGACGTGATGGAGGAGACCCGGGTCGACGTGAGCACCCGCCCGGTCCGGTCCGGACGGCAGTACCTGCCGGTCACCGGGTGGGTGGCCTACTCGCGCCAGCCCTATCGGGACGAGGCCATGGCGGGCGTGCGGATCTACGCCCGCGGCAAGATCGTCGCCCAGACCAGGGATTTCGATATCGCGTCCGGGTTCACCGGGGAGTACAAGCTGCGGTCCTATCTGGTCGGCGCGATCCACGTGGACTGGCTCGACGACGAGGAAGACCTGGTGCGTTCCGATCGCACCGACATCATGTGGAACTCGGCGCGCGGCGAGGCGCTCGCGGTGTGGGGCCGCGAGCTGATCCGCGAGATCGGGCGCATGGGCGAGCGGTCGATCCGCCGCCGGGTGTGGGAGGAATTCCGGGAACGCTCGGGCATCCAGGCGACCGTCGACGCGATCGCGCCCAACGATCGGCTGTTCCGGGACTCGGTGCTGGAGGCGGCACGAATCCTGGTGGCCAACAAGGACCGTGCCGCGCTCGACGACCGCTCGCATGTGGAGAACATTGTGCGCCTGGCACTCTCGCTGGGACCGCAGCGCAGCCTGCTGGCCACGCTGGCGGAGATCGCCGGCGAATCCGATCAGGGGCTGGACACGGTGGTGGCACTGTTCGAGCGAGCGCGGGTCGCCGAGATGTACTCGCTGGGGCAGATCGCCAGTGAGCGAGTCGCGGTGGTGGACCGGCTGTCTCGGCTGATCGACGACCGGCGGTCGCTGGAGCGGCCGTTCCAGGAACTGATCGAGAGCGCGCCGTGGCTGCTGGCCCCGGAGTGGACCCCGCTGGGCATGAACGAATCGCTGACCCGGGTCCGCGCCGGGTTCGAGCGTTGGTACGCACAGAAATTCGGCCAGACACTGGTCACCAGTTCGATCGGCAGCCGGAAGCGCGAACCCGACTTCGTGCTGCTGCACGACTCGGGTGAGCTGTGGATCGTCGAGATCAAACGGATGGACTATCACCTCACCGACGAGGAGTACAACCGCGCGATCAACTACCTGTACGCGCTCGACACCTATCTCACCGAGAATCCGGCCATCGGAACCCAGTTCCCGCGCCGGCGGCTGACCTTCATCGTCGACCACATCGACCGGCTGCGGCCGGCGTCACGGTCGTCGCTGGACAGCGACGCGCGGATCGACCGGCGGACCTGGCGGGAACTGCTCGACTCGACGCTGCGGGCCCACCGCGACTTCCTGGAACGGGTATACGCCATGCGCGGCGTGGACGAGGATCCGGCGGCCGGGCGGCAGGCGGTGTAGGTCCCGGCGGGTGGGAATGATCACAATCGAATTCGCTCCCGCGCGCCGGTCCGGTGGCGTAGGCCGGAAAAGTTGTGAACGCCTTCTGGGAAATCGCTGCGGATTTCCTGGCCGCACGCGCAACGGATGCGGCCGATCGAGAAATTCGATATCTTTCGCGCGTGGGGATCTTCCGCCGCAGGGGTCGGTGGGGTCCCGGCGTATTCCCCCAGTGCCGCGGAGTCTCGCGGACGGCCAGACGAGGTGGATGAATTGACCATCGAGATGTCGCGGACGAGCCCGCACGCGGGCGTGCAACCCACCGATTCGACTCTTCGTTCCGTACGCCCCGCCGACCGCTCGGTTCGCGGCGAGGCATGCAGGCCGAGTACCCGATCCGCGACCCTGTGGCCGAGTGCCGCGCTGCGGGTTTCCGGGCCGGTGGCGGCCGGTTCGCCGGCCTCGACGGTGAACGGCGGCTGACGACATGGACACCGAGGCGCTGCGCATCAGCTGGAGCGAAGTCGCTGCCAACGGGGAAGCGGCCACCAAATTCTTCTATTCCCACCTCTTCGTCACGCATCCCGAATTGCGTGAAATGTTCCCTATTCACATGACCGCACAAAGATCGCGATTCTTCACCGCGATGTGCGTGATCATCACCGATGTCGACCGGCTCGCGATCGACAGTTCGTTCGTCGAACAATTGGGTCGCGATCATCGGCGATTCGGGACGATCGCAGAACATTTCCTGTGCACGCGCGATTCACTGCTGGCGACACTCGAACATTTCCTCGGTGAGCGCTGGACGCCCTATCTGCAGGAAGCGTGGATCGCGGCCTACGACGTCATCGCCCGGCTCATGATCGACGCCGCCGCGTCGGTCGCCGATACTCCCGCCTACTGGGACGCGGAGATCGTGGCCTCGACCCGGCTCACCCTCGACGTCACCGTGCACACCGTCCGGCCCACCCAGCCCTACCCGTTCCACGCCGGGCAGTTCCTGGCCGTGGAGATCCCGCAGCGGCCCCGGGAATGGCGCTACTTCTCGCCCTCGTCGGCGCCGCGGCCCGACGGCACCCTCGACCTGCAGGTGCAGATCGTCGACGGCGGTCAGGTCAGCGGCTACTTCGCCCGGGAGATGGGTCCGGGCGACGGCATCCGGATCGGCAGCCCGATCGGCACCGAATTCGTCATCGACCCGACCGAGGCGGATCCGCTGCTGCTGATCGCCGGTGGTTCCGGGCTAGCGCCGATGCGCGCCATCATCGACGCCGTCGACCGGCACGGGCGCACCACCGGCCGGGCGCGGCGGGTGCACCTGTTCCACGGTGCGCGCACCGAATGGGACATCTACGACGACGCGGCGCTGACCGATCTGGCGCGGCAGCCGTGGTTCTCGTACACGCCGGTGGTCTCGGACGACCCTGGATATTCCGGGGTCACCGGGCTGGTCGGAGCGGTGGCGGCCTCGGCCGCCGACTGGACCGGTTACACCGCCATGGTGTGCGGGTCCGCGGCTATGGTGGCTGCGACGGTGGAACAATTGCGCCGAGTCGGAATGCCGCTGGAATCAATCAGATTCGAGAAGTACGGTGATTTCACTGTGCCGGGCGGGGTGGTGACGTCGGGCGTGGGGCGGCATCGTGCGGTGTCGCCGTTGGGCGGTGGGAGTGTGATTCGATGAGTGAAATGCAAGTCACGCCTGAGGAAATCGGCATGGTCCGGTTCAAGCGGGCCGGATTCGGCCGGCGCGGCTACGACACCGCCCAGGTCGACGAGTACCTCGGGCGGATCGCGCAGTCGATGCATCAGGTGCTCAACGACAACAACCGGCTGGGCACCGCGGCCGACCGAACCGGCCAGTTGCTGCAGATGGCCCGGGTCAACAACGAACTGCAAACGCACGCGCGGCAATTGGAGAACCAGTTGCAGGCGACATTGCAGCCCGAGGAGATCGAGGACCTGCAGCGTCAATTGTCCACCGCCACCTGGGGTCTCGCTCGGACCCAGCAGGAACTCAGCGACACCCGCATGCAGCTGGCCCGCGCGCAGGAAGAACTCGAGCAGGCCCGGACCGAGATCGCCCGGGCCCACGCGGGCAGCGCACGCGACCAGATCAGCGCCAGCGGTAACGCCATGACCTTGCTCACGCAGGCCCAGGAGTCGGCCGACTCGGTGATCGAGTCCGCCGAACGGCACGCACGCGACCTGGTCGCCGCCGCCCGCCGGCAGCAGCGCGAGATCCTCGAACGGGTGCGCGCCAACGCCATGAAACTGGCCGAACCGGCCGCCGCCCCCGCCGACGGCACCGACCTGGACAACCTGCGCACCTACGCGCGGGTAGCGAAAGTGCAGCTGCAGGCCGTGGTCGCGGCGCTGTCCGCGGAGATCGACAAGATCGACGACCTGCCGTCCGGTCCACCCACCGGTGGCATGCGGCTGGGGCCCGCGGTCGTGGTGGCACCGATGGAGCCGTCGCCGACCGCACTGCTGGCGCCCTGGTCGGGTGTGGCGACCCAGACCCCCCGCATGACCCGCGGGCGTGCGGCGCTGCCCAGCCCGCCGGACTACAACGACTACTAGGGGCCTAAGCTTGTCGGCGGTAAATGCCGACCCTCTTCTCCAGGAGTGCCTCACCGTGACCCGTCCAGTTGTTCTGATCGCCGACAAGCTCGCCCAGTCGACCGTCGACGCGCTCGGTGACGGTGTGGAGGTGCGTTGGGTCGACGGCCCGAACCGCCCCGAGCTGCTGGCCGCCGTGCCCGAGGCCGACGCCCTGCTGGTGCGTTCCGCCACCACCGTCGACGCCGAGGTCCTCGAGGCCGGCAAGAACCTGAAGATCGTCGCCCGCGCCGGCGTCGGCCTGGACAATGTCGACGTGCCCGCCGCCACCGAGCGTGGCGTCATGGTCGTCAACGCCCCCACCTCGAACATCCACACCGCCGCCGAGCACGCCGTCACCCTGCTGCTGGCCGCCGCCCGCCAGATCCCGGCCGCCGACGCCACCCTGCGCGAGCACACCTGGAAGCGCAGCAAGTTCAACGGTGTCGAGATCTTCGGCAAGACCGTCGGCGTCATCGGCCTCGGCCGCATCGGCCAGCTGTTCGCGCAGCGCCTCGCCAGCTTCGAGACCAAGGTCATCGCGTACGACCCCTACACCTCGCCGGCCCGCGCCGCCCAGCTGGGCATCGAGCTGCTGACCCTGGACGAGGTGCTCGAGCGCGCCGACTTCATCTCCATCCACCTGCCCAAGACCCCCGAGACCAAGGGCATGCTGAACAAGGAGACCCTGGCCAAGACCAAGCCGGGCGTCATCATCGTCAACGCCGCCCGCGGTGGCCTGATCGACGAGCAGGCGCTCGCCGACGCCATCACCTCCGGCCACGTGCGCGCCGCCGGCATCGACGTGTTCGAGACCGAGCCGTCGACCGACAGCCCGCTGTTCGAGCTGCCGCAGGTCGTCGTGACCCCGCACCTGGGTGCCTCCACCGCCGAGGCGCAGGACCGCGCGGGCACCGACGTGGCCAAGTCCGTGAAGCTGGCGCTCGCCGGTGAGTTCGTGCCGGGCGCGGTCAACGTGACCGGCGGCGCGGTGACCGACGAGGTCGCCCCGTGGCTGGAGATCGTGCGCAAGCAGGGTGCCCTGCTGGGCGCGCTCGCCGACGAGCTGCCGGTCAGCCTGGAGGTCCAGGTGCGCGGCGAGCTGTCCGCCGATGATGTTGCGGTGCTGGAACTTTCGGCCCTGCGTGGGGTCTTCTCGGCGCTGATCGAGGACTCGGTGACCTTCGTCAACGCCCCGGCGCTGGCCAAGGACCGCGGCCTCGAGGCGTCGGTCACCACCCACACCGAGAGCCCCTCGCACCGCAGCGTGGTCGACCTGCGCGCCGTGTTCGGCGACGGCCGCACCCTGAACGTGGCCGGCACCCTGACCGAGCCCGCCCAGGTCGAGAAGATCGTCAACATCAACGGCCGCAACTACGACATGCGCGCCGAGGGCCTGAACCTGGCCGTGCTGAACTACGCCGACCAGCCCGGCGCGCTGGGCAAGATCGGTGTGGCGCTCGGTGAGGCCGGCGTCGACATCCTGGCCGCCCAGCTGACCCAGGACGTCGACAAGGAAGGCGCCACCGTCATCCTGCGTGTCGCCACAGAGGTCCCCGCCGAGGTCCAGGCGAAGATCGGTGAGGCCGTGGGTGCTTCGAAGGTCGCCCTGGTCGACCTGAACTGAGTTCGCTGTACCGAAGGCCGCCCCTCGTTCGCGAGGTGGCGGCCTTCGGTCGTTTCAGCTGCCGACTCCGCACGGCGGCCGCTGCCCCGACCACGGCGCGGCCTGTTCGACGGCCGCCGCCAGGCGCAAGACCGTGGCATCGTCGAGATGGCGGCCGATGATCTGCAGACCCACCGGTAGCCCGTCGTCGGTCAGCCCGGCGGGGATGCTCGCGGCGGGCTGGCCCGTCAGATTGGCCGGGTAGTTGAACCCGATCCATGCCGACGGCGAGACCGGGCGCCCGTCGATCTCGGCCGGGCCGTGGCTGCCGATCGGGAAGGCGGGTACGGCGGAGGTAGGGGTCACCAGTACGTCGATGCGGCTCATCAACTCGGCCATGGCATTGACCAAGGCCTTGCGACGGATGTTCGCATCGGTGAACTGCTGAGCGGTCCAGTCCTCGCGCATCCACGCCACCAGATGCGGAGACATCCGCTCGCCGTGTTCGTCGATCATGCGGCGCATGCCGGTGAGGTCCGTCTCGGCGACGATGAGGGCCGAGAACGCGTCGGCCGGATCGGGCCAGCCGGGCGTGACCGTTTCGACCCGGCAACCCAGCCGCTGTTCGAGGACCTCGGTCACGGCCCGGTCGACGACGCCGCGCACGCGGGGATCGACGGCCAGATAGCCGAGGTCGGGGCTGTATCCGACGCGCAGTCCGGCGACCGCTCCGGCCCGTCGGCCGGACCGCGCCGCTCCGATCCAGTCGATATCCCCGCACGGGACGGTGTGCCGGTCGCGCGGGTCGGGTCCGGCGAGCACCGACAGCAGCAAGGCCGCATCGTCCACGGTCCGGGTGATCGGCCCGATGTGTTCCAGACTCTCCCAGCCGGAAACCCCGGGCAGTCGGTCGTCCCGGCAGCCCGGATAGACCGGCACCCGGCCCATCGAGGGCTTGAAGCCGACCAGTCCGCACAGTGCCGCCGGGATCCGCACCGAGCATCCGCCGTCGCTGCCCAGCGCGACGGGGACGATTCCGGCCGCCACCGCGGCGGCCGATCCGGCACTGGAGCCGCCCGGTGTGAGCGCGGGATTCCACGGGTTGCGGGTGATCGGGAACAGCATGTTCTGTCCCGTTGCGCTGTAACCGAATTCGGAGGTATTGGTCTTGCCGGCGCACAGTGCTCCGGCCGCCAGGCTGCGTTCGACCACGATGTCGTCCTGGTCCGGCACGAAGTCGCGGTAGACCCAGGAGCCGGAGGTGGTCCGCACACCCGCCGTCGACAGCAGATCCTTGATGCCCATCGGCACACCGGCCAGCGGTCCGGCCGCTTCGCCCCGGGCCAGCGCGTCGGCGAGCCGGATCGCTTGGGCGCGAGCCAGATCCGGGGTCGGCGTGCAGAAGGCGTGCAGGGTCGGCTCCACCTCCCACATGCGGTCGAACACGGCATCCACCAGTTCCACCGGGGACAGCTCGCGCCGGCGGACTCGATCGACGATCTCCGTGGCGGACAGACCGCACAGCTCGTCGCGTTCATGTCGTCGCATCGGCTGACCGTTCAGGCCGCGGAGATTTCGACGGGCGGTTCCACGGACGCGGCCGGCCACGTCCCGCGGGTCAGGGCCAGCCCCGCATAGGTCAGTGCGGCGGCCCCGAAGCCGACCACGGCGTCCACCGACCCCGGCAGGTGGTAGTGGGCGATGGCGGCGGCCAGCGCGCCGATCGCCCACGCCGCGAACGCGATGGGTGCGACGCCTGCCACCACCAGGGGTTTCGTCCGCTCCGACAGCAACTGGCCGATGATCAGCACCGCGCCGATCGGCGGCACGATCACACCCAGCAGCTCCAGCCAGTTCACGATGTGGCTCCAGATCCCGGTGAGTGCTACGAACGTGCCCACCGCGCCGAGCAGCAGCGCGAGGGCCCGCATGCGCAGCGGCGTCAGTCCCGACCAGCCGACCGCGGCGTTGTACAGGCAGTGCGCTGCCACCGAGCCCAGATTCGCCAGCACGAACAGGACTGCCAGCCCGGTCAGGAGCGCGCCGTGTCCGGTGAGCAGGCCGAGGAAGGCGCCGCCGTTCGACGCGGGGTCGTCGGCACCGCCGATCGCCACGACCAGGCCGCCGATCAGGAATGCGACGGTGTTGGCGACGGGGAATGCCGACGCGGCGGCGACGACGCCGGAGCGTCCGTCCCGAGCCCATCGGGTGAAATCCGCCGTCATGGTTCCGGAGTCGGCGAAACCGGCGACCACGATCCCGACGCACGCCCAGAATCCGAGCGTGTGGCCCGCTGCCGGGTACGAGAACACATGGGACAGTGACTGTCCGTTCCGGTCGAGGCCGAAATACAGTGCGACTCCGGCCATGACCAAGAACAGTGGCGTTCCGATCATCCCGATCACCGACAGCGCCCGAATGCCCAGGGCGGTGATCGCGATGTAGATCAGCGCCCCCAACAGTCCGCCCCACAGGGGATTCCAGCCGAACACGCTCTGCAGGGTCGTTCCGGTCAATCCGATCTGATACGAGAACCATCCGATCACCACGGTGGCCAGGAACCCGACCACCACCGCGCGACCGCGCCGGCCGAAGGCCGCCTCGGCCTGGAGCGGGAAGTTCCGCCCGCTCTCGCCGGCGATCCAGCTGAGTGTCCCCACGTACCCGAAGAGCAGCAGATTCCCCAGCAGGATGGCCCAGAAGCCCCGGATCATACCCTGGTTGTATACGATAAGTCCGCCGAAAACGGCATTCCCCAGGCACATCGGGAACCCCGCCCAGACCGCCGATACGGCGAGCAGGCTGCGCCGCGCGGTCGGCGGAACCGGTTCATGCTCGTATTCCTCTGCGGCGAATTCGCCGGACGACTCGACCGAAGCGCTCATGGTGCAGCCCCTTGCTAGCGTGAAACCGGACCTTCTTTGTATACGATCCATGTGTTTCGTTCGGGTGCACCATCTTTGACGGTGAGGTAACAAGCGCGGCGATCCGGCATCGCCCTGGCCGACCTGAGCCGAGTTCTGTGTGCCGAAGCCCGCCCCCTCGTTCGCGAGGTGCTGGCTTCGGTCGTTTCAGAGCCGGTCCTGGGGCTCCCAGGGTGTCGGTTCCCACCCCTGCGGATCGGCGGGCGGCTTTGTGCCGGTGCGGGATTCGATGATGATGCGAGCCTGCATCAGGCTGATGTCCGGATGCAGGGCGCGGTAGCGCCTGATCGCCTCGATGCGATTGCCCTGCCGGACGAGCGCATCGATCTCGGCCTCGGTGTGCAGCCGGTCGAGCTCGCCGGGCTCGACGTACTCCAGACCCAGATGTCCCAGGATCAGGTCGAGCTTGCGTTCCAGCCGGTCCAGGCGCTGGTCGATCGGCGGCTGTCGGGGGTCGAGCATGGGATCAGTATGCGGTCCGCGACGTGGGATCAGACCGCATACACCGTGAGCAGATTCTCGATTCCCTTGAAGTCGTCCGGATTTCGGGTGAAGAGCGGGATGTCGTTCACCGAGGCGACCGCCGCGATCATCAGATCTACCTTGCGCGGCTTCGGGTTTCGGCCGGTCGCGACGACCAGCTTGGCCATGGAGGTGAAGCGGCGCGCCGCGGCGGTCGTGAAGGGCAACGGGTCGAAGGTGTGCTCGATCCCGAACATCTGCTCGGTGCGCAGCGCGAGGTCTTCCGGTGTCGCGGCGACCGCGATGCCGAGGCCGATCTCGGCCATGGTCACCGAACTGATTCGGCCCTGGAGCGGCAACTTCACGTCGTCGATCGAGTCGATGTCGATCAGAACGCATGTATCCAGCAGGCCGACCGGGCATCGGAAGGGGGCGGCCGCGCTCTCAGTCATCCAGGCGTTCCTCTCTGAATACCGCGTCTATCTCGGCACGAACCTGCTCGCTTCGGATGCTGCGGAACGGCGCCATCAGCGCCTTGATCTCGGAGATCGGCACGTCGCGGCGCGGCGCGATGGGGCGAAGCTCGCCGACCGGGCGGCCGTTACGGGTGATGATGAACTCTTCACCGGCCTCGAGGGCATCCATGATCCCGGCGCTGCCGTTGCGTAGCTCTGCTTGGGTGATCATCCTGGCCATGCCTTGAAGATAGCACCGCATGCTATCGCATGCTATGCGGTGATCCGTCGTTGCTGCCGGTACTCGAGTCGCTGATCGGCCTATCGTCGATCCGCCCGTCCCGCCGGACTTGGCTGCGGATTACGAGCGGATTCGCGATGCGCTGCAACGGATTCCGGAGCGGTGGCCCGAGCGGCCGAGCGGGGTCGAGGCGATCCTGCGGCGGTTGCCTCGTCGCACCTAGGGAGCGGGCACGAAATTGTGGTCGTCCACCGCCGGATTCCGGAGGTGAACGACCACAATCTCGGCCGGTCAGAAGGGGAAGACGGCGTCGATCTCGGCGAGGACGTCGTTGCCGGAATCGTTCCAGGGGAACAGGGCGAGCCGGGCCTGTAGCTCGGCGGTGGTGATCTCCCGGCGCCGGGGTGTCGCGTGGAGTTCGCCGATCGGGTGGCCGTCTCGGATGATGACGAACTCTTGTCCCGCGTCGAGCTCGTCGAGGACCTCCGCGCAGTGTTCGCGAAGGTGACTATCGGTAATCTGCTTCGCCATATTCCGAGCGTACTCCCGGGCGGATGCGGATTCCCGCACTTCGATCTCACGGGTTGGGACCCGTCTGACCTGGTATATAGCGGCGGTGGGGTGGGCGCTAGGCTGGCGGCATTTGCGGCGCGTCACCCGTAATCCGGGTGTTGCTGACGAACGAATGGAGTGCTGTTCATGAAGCTGGCAGTGATCGCCGGTGACGGTATCGGACCCGAGGTTGTCACCGAGGCGCTCAAGGTGCTCGATGTGGTGGCGCCGGGGGCGGAGAAGGTCGAGTACGACCTGGGTGCCGCGCGGTACCACCGGACCGGTGAACTGCTGCCGGAATCGGTGATCGAGGAACTGAAGCAGCACGACGCGATCCTGCTCGGTGCCATCGGCGACCCGTCGGTCACGCCCGGCATCCTGGAGCGCGGGCTGCTGCTGAAGCTGCGGTTCGCCATGGACCACCACGTCAACCTGCGGCCGTCGAAGCTGTTCCCGGGTGTGTCGAGCCCGCTGAGCGGCAACCCCGACATCGACTTCGTCGTGGTGCGCGAGGGCACCGAGGGTCCCTACACCGGCACCGGTGGCGCGATCCGCGTCGGCACCCCGCACGAGGTGGCGACCGAGGTCAGCACCAACACCCGGTTCGGTGTCGAGCGTGTGGTGCGCTACGCGTTCGCGAAGGCGACGCAGCGGCGTAAGCACCTCACCCTGGTGCACAAGACCAATGTGCTGTCGTTCGCCGGTTCGCTGTGGGAGCGCACGGTGCGTGCGGTCGGCGCCGAGTTCCCCGACGTCACCATCGCCTACCAGCACATCGACGCCGCGACCATCCACATGGTCACCGACCCGGGCCGCTTCGACGTGATCGTCACCGACAACCTGTTCGGTGACATCATCACCGACCTGGCGGCCGCGGTCTCCGGTGGGATCGGCCTGGCCGCGTCCGGCAATATCGACGCCTCCGGCGTGAACGCGTCCATGTTCGAGCCGGTGCACGGCAGCGCCCCCGACATCGCCGGCCAGTCCAAGGCCGACCCGACCGCCGCGATCCTGTCCGCGGCGCTGCTGCTCAACCACCTCGGCAACACCGAGGCCGCGGGCCGCATCGAGGCCGCGGTCGCCAAGGACCTGGCCTCGCGCAGCGGTGCCGCGACGACCGTGGAGATCGGCGACCGGATCGCCGCGTCGGTCTGATCGAATTCCGAACGCCCCGTACCTGATTCGTCGGGTCCGGGGCGTTTCTCGTTGCCGCGGAACGTGAACCGCCCCGGGTTCGATGAACCCGGGGCGGTGGTGGCGGGAGGTCAGCAGCCGCCGCTGAGGCTCACGAACAGGTGGCCCGCGACGCTGGACGCGGCGGCGAGGCCGGAGCCGGCGTTGCCGGAGGACAGGGCGCTCGAGGCGGAGTCGCCGGCCGAACCGGCGGAGCTGATCGGGTTGCAGAGCAGGTCGAGAACTGCGGACATGGTGAAGCTCCTTCGTAGACTGCGCATCATCAGGTGTGTAACGACAAACAGGTGAAACGAACGAACGTCAGAAGTCTGCCCGGGATTTGCGCAGCTGTCCGGTGTTCCGCGAAGGAAACCTCTCGGTCTGGCAGATATGTTGCCGCCCAGTGTCTTCCGGAGGAATCATCCGTGCCCGACGGTGCATCGGCCGATCAAATCGCGATCGGTTCGGCGGATGCCGGGGCGGGTTGCTCGGTCCAGCCGGGCGGGCCGAAGACGTAACCCACACGGCCGCGCCAGGTTTCGGCGTGGCGGACGTCCCCGACCAGGTTCGCCAGTTCCCGATAGTTGACCTTGATCGGGTTGTCGGTGCCGATGTCCTTGGTCAGTCCGTAGCGGATCGGCTCGATCTCCGGGGCGAAGCTGCCGAATACGCGGTCCCAGATCATCAGGATGCCACCGTAGTTCTTGTCCAGGTACGGGTTGTTGGAGCCGTGGTGGACGCGATGGTGGGCCGGGGTGTTGAAAACGAATTCGATCGGCGCCCACAGCTTTCCGATGCGCTGGGTGTGCAGCGGGAACTGGTAGAGCAGGCCGATGCTCTGCAACAGGAAGATCATCCAGGCGGGGAAGCCCAGCAGTGCCGCGGGGATGTAGAACAGGGTCTGCCCGACGGTCGCCACCGGATTCAGCCACGAAAGTCGCAGTGCGGTGGAGAAATTGAAGAACCGGCTGGAGTGATGGACGCTGTGCGCGGTCCACAGCACACGCACCCGGTGATCGGCCCGATGCATCCAGTAGTAGCAGAAGTCGGTCACCACCAAGCCCAGCGCCCACACCCACCAGTGCCGCGGCGACAGATGCACCGGGCTGACGTGCGCGGCGAGCACGACCGCGAAGAACAGCCCGGCCTGCGCCAGGATCGGCTTGCTGATCCGGCCGAGCACGAAGGTGGCGATATTGGACGCGGTATCCCGGCCGGAGATGCCGTTGGCCGGCCGGTCGGGGTCGCGGCGGTCGGTGAACCATTCGACCGCCATCAAGAGCGCGAACGCCGGAACGGCGAAGATGAACGTCTGTTGATACATGCGAACTCCCGGCCGATGCGATGGTGACGATTCGACGGTAGTCAGCGATCCGGGCCCGGTCGCCCCGCCGCCGGGGGATTCCGCATCACCCGTGCGGGGGACAGCGGCGGCGGATCGCGGCTGGTGGCGCGCACTGCCGGTACCCTCGCGCCATGGACACGAGCCGGTCGCTGACCCGCCAGTCGCTGCTGGTGGCTGCGGTGGCGGCGCTGCTGGACGCGGCGCAGCTGGTGCTCTGCGGCGCGTTCGGTGCGGCGCCGGTCCTCGCGACGGTGCTGACCGTCGCCACCACCGCCGCCGACCTGGCCCTGGCGGCGCCGGCCGCGACCGTGCCGTTGGTGGCCGTGGCGCAGGTGGTGGTGAAACTGGGGGTGGCCGGGTTCGTGCACCACTTCGGGCTCACCGGTCGCGTGCTCGACGTCGGTTTCCTGGTGGCGGGCTATCTGGCCGGCGCGTGGCTCAGCGGAAGCCGGTCGGTGCTGACCATGCTGTTGCTGGCGGGCGGTTCGATGGCGAACAACCTGATCACCGGGAACCCGGTGACCGGCCCGCCGTCGATCCACGACCCGCGCCCGCTGGTGTTCGCCGCCGGTGCCGGGGTGGTGCCGTGGCTGGTGGGCCGGTACAACGCCGCGCGCGGTGCCTACATCGCCGAACTCGAGCAGCGCGAACAGTTGCGGGGGCAGGAACAACGCACCGCGCTGGACCGCGCGCTGGCCGACGAGCGGGAGGCGATCGCCCGGGACCTGCACGACGTGATCTCCCATCACGTGAGCGCGATCGGGATCCATGCCGGTGTCGCGCGAATGGCATTGGCGGCGGCCGATATCGACCGCGCCACCACCTCGGTCACCGCCGTGGAGAACAGTAGCCGGGCGGCCATGGTGGACCTGCGCCGCCAGCTGGATCTGCTGCACGGCCGCGACCACGACGGCGAACGACAGCCCGGCCTGGCCGACATCGACGAGCTGGTGCAGCGGGTGCGCGGCGCCGGTCTGACCGTGCGGGTGCGTGAAACCGGTACGCCGGTGGTGCTGCCCGGCTCACTGGACGTGACCCTGTACCGGGTGGTGCAGGAACTGCTGACCAATGCGTTGCGGCACGGGCGCGATCCCGCCGAACTCGAGATCGCCTACCGCCCGGGGCGAATCGAGATCCGGGAGGCGAATCCCGTTGCCGCGGTGAGTGCGAGCTCCGAGCTGCCGCGCGGGCTGGAGGGAATCCGCCGCCGCGTCGAACTGTTCGACGGGACCGTCACCGGCGGGCGGGACGCCGCCGGAACGTGGTGGGACATTACCGTTTCCGTGCCGATAGGAGTGGCGTGAGCATCACCGTACTGATCGCCGACGATCACGCGGTCTTCCGGTCCGGCCTGCGCGCCGTGGTCGACGCGCACCCGGACCTGGAGTGTGTGGCCGAGGTGGACGACGGCCGGGCCGCGATCGAGGCGGCACTGCGTACCCATCCGGATGTGGCGATCCTGGACGTGCGGATGCCCAAACTCGACGGGCTGGCCGCCACCGAGGCCATCGTGGCCGCCGGCCGCACCCGGGTGTTGCTGCTGACCACCTATGACAGCGAGGCGAACCTGCATCGGGCACTGTCGGCCGGGGCCAGCGGGTTCCTGTTGAAGAGTCTGCCGCCGGAGGAACTGGTCGCGGCGATCCGGGTCGCCGTGCGCGGCGACGCGGTGATCGACCCGTCGATGACGCGCCGGCTCGCGGCGCGGCTCGCGGCGGGCATCGCGCCGCCGGTCGAGCCGCCCGAGTTGGCCCAGTTGACCGCGCGCGAGCGTGAGGTTCTGCTGCTCGTCGCGGACGCGCGCAGCAATGCCGAGATCGCGGCGGCGTTGCAGGTGGGGGAGGAGACGGTGAAGACCCACGTGTCCCGGATTCTGGCGAAACTCGGTGTGCGCGACCGGATCCAGGCCGTGGTGTACGCGTACCGGCAGGGACTGGTCGGGCCTAGCTCCGGTAGATCGTGACCGTGCTCTCGGGTTCGTTCGTGGCGTAGAGGATGTGGGTCGCGGGGTCGACGGCCAGTGCCGAGACCCCGGGCTTCGCGGGGAGCGTGGTGGGTGTGGCCGGCGAGCGGGTGTCGATCACCGAGATGGTGCCGCCGTTCAGGTTCGACACGTACACCGAGTGGGCCGCGGCATCGAGCGCGATCCCGATCGGCTTGGCGCCCACCGGGATCGTGTCGGTCACTTGTTGGGTGGCGAGGTCGATCACGGAGACCAGGTTGGCGTCCTCGTGGGTCAGGTACGCGGTGTGCATCGCCGCGTCGATCGCGAACCGGCCGGGGTTCGGTGTCGTCCGGATCTTGGCGACCACGGAATGTGTCGCGGTGTCGACGACGGCGACCTGGTTGGCCTGGGCGGCAGCCACATACAGCCGGTGCGAGCTCGAATCGACCGCCAGGCTCCACGGAAACGCCGGAACCGCAACAGTATCCACAACCTTCGCGGTGGTGCCGTCGATGACGGTGACCGTGTTGTCGTTCGGGTTCGAGGCGAAGACGGTGTGCGTCGACTCGTCGACCGCCACCCGCGCGGTGACCTTGCCGACCTGGATGCTGGTGACCGCCCGGGTCCCGGTGTCGATCGCCGACACAGTCTGGTCGTCGACATTAGCGGTATAGAGCGTGTGCGCGGCGGCGTCGAGCGCCAGGCCGCACGGATTCGCCCCGACCGCGACGGTTCCGACGACCTGATCCCGCGTGACATCGACGAGGCTGACGGAATTGCGCCGGGAGTCGGTGACATAGAGCGTGCGGCGTTCCACGTCGAAGGCGGCCGCGGTCGGGCTGGGCGCGACCGGGACGGAGCCGGTCGCCCGGGCTACCGGCATCACGTTCGTGGCGGCGCCGGCCGAACCGCTCGACGCCGAGTGATCGTTCGCCGCTCCCCGTCCGTGCAGTGCGTACAGGACGGCCGCGACGAGTGCCAGCACACCGGCCACCGAGACACCCACCAGGACAACACGATTGCGGGACTTCGTGGTGGGTTGCGCATGTGCGGCGTCCGCGTCGGACGGTGCCCGGAGCGGTTCGGAACCCGCTGCCTGGCCGGTGCGGGGAGCCGGTCCGGGTGCGCGGGAATCTGCGGGGCCGGAGCGGTAGGTGCCCTGCTGGGGTGCGGTGGGTCCCGGTGTCGGGCCCGCGCGGTGGGTCGCCGGATCTTGTCCGGGCGTCGCCGGTCCGGAGCGATACGCGGCCGGATTCTGCTCGGGTGCAGTAGATCCGGTGCGGCGTGTGTTCGGATCTTGCCTGGATGCCGCTGGGCCGGGGCGGGTGGTGTTCGGATCCTGCTGGGGTGCAGTGGCTCCTGGTGGGGGCCCGGATCGGGAACCGGCCCGGCCGGGTCCGGGCGCGGTAGCGCCGGTGGGCGTGCCGGAGCGGTGGTCGGCTGGATCCTGGCCTGGCGCAGTGGGTCCCGGGTGGGTGTCGGCTGCGCGGCGCCGTGGGTCGGGTGGGCGCACCGCGGGGAAGCCGAGGACCGAGGACGGGTCGCTCGTATCGGCCGGGTCGGTGGGGTGGGAGGGGAGGTCGGTGGCGGTGCGGGTGGGGATGTCGTCGGCGACGGACGGGGATGGGCGGTGAGTGGTGGCCGAGAGGCGGCGGGCGGGGTCGGCGAAGACCGACTGGGCGGCGTAGGCCAGCTCCCCGCAGGTGCGGTAGCGGTCGTCGCGGTTCTTGGCCAGGGCGCGGGCGATCACGGTGTCCAGGCCGGGCGGGAGGGCGTGGCGTTGCGAGGGTTTCGGGACGGGTGCGGAGATATGGCCGTGCAGCAGTTGCATGGGTGTGGTGCCGCGGTAGGGCAATTCGCCGGTGAGGAGCTGATAGAGGGTGCAGCCCAGGGAATAGACGTCGGCACGGGAGTCGGTTTCGACCTCGAAGTCGAACACCTCCGGTGCGGCGTAGTGGAGGCTGGCCAGCAGCGTGCCGGTCTCGGTGAGACTGCGGGTGTCGGTCAGCGACTTCGCGATGCCGAAGTCGGCCAGCAGAATCCGCTCGTCCCAGCCCGGGATGGCATCGGCCAGCAGGATGTTCGCCGGTTTCACGTCCCGGTGCAGGACGCCCTGGGAGTGCGCGAAGTCCAGGCCCTTCGCGGCCTCGGTGACGATCCGTACCGCGCGGGCAGGCGGCAGCGGTCCGCCCGCCCGCACGGCCGCACCCGCGTCCCCGCCGGCCACGTACTGCATGGAGATCCACAGTTGCCCGGCCTCTTGGCCGCGGTCGTAGACACCGACGATGTTCGGATGCTCCAGCCGCGAGACGTTCTCGGCCTCGCGCAGGAACCGGGTCCGGATCTCTTCGTCGTCGGTGCGGTCCCGGTTGAGCAGTTTCAACGCGATCCGGCGCGGCAGCCGGGGGTGCCGCGCCAGATACACCACGCCCATGCCGCCCGCGCCGAGCACGCGCTCGATCGTGAACCCGGCGAAGGACTGGCCGGGCGCTGGTTGCTCCATGCACAGATTCTCGCGTTCGGGCGGTGCGGGGTTAACCGTTCCAGGTTAATTGTCTGAGATCGTTTCGGCTTCGCCGGCAATGTCCACGCGGTGGCCGCTGGAAACCCCCGCGCTACAGCGCGACCTCGCTGAGCATGTCGTAGGTGGTGAGCCGGGCCGAGCGGATCGGCGCGTGGTCGGGCCAGGTGTGGGCGGCGGTGAAGGCATCCGAGGAGCGGTAGGCGGAATAGGCTGCGGCGTCCTCGAATTCGAGGACCGACAGGTAGCCCCGGTCGGCGGTCTCCGGGCGGAGCAGTCGCGCGGCCCGCAGGCCCGGTACGCCGGTGAGGGTGCCGCGCATGCTGGCGGCGAAGTTGCGTTCGAAGACCTCGGTGTCGGCGGGGTCGACGAACAGTTCGTTGGTAACGGTGTACACGGTTACTCCTGATCGCTGTTGCGGGTGAGTCCGACCGCGCCCCGGACGAATTCGAGGGTGCGGGTGGTGAGCGGTTCGATCGGTTCGCCGGCGTCGAGGCGGGCGATGGCCTTGCCGAGGGCGCCGTCGACGAGCTCGGCCACGAGGCCCGGGTCGGCGACCGCCATGTCCCGCAGGACTTCCCGGAGCGGAGCGGCCAGGTTGTGATGTGCCTCGGCGAGTTTCGCCCGACCCGGCTCGTCCTGCGGGATGTCGCCGCCCAGGACCGCGACCCGGTGCTCGCCGGATGCGGCCAGGGCCAGGGTGGTTCGCACATAGGTGTCGATCCGGTCGCCCGGGGTCGGCGCGCTCGCGACGGCCGCCGCCACTCGGACGCCCCAGTCGCGGAAGGCGTCGGCCACGATCCGGGCGAGAATCTCGTCCGCGGAAGCGAAGTACTTGTAGACGCTGCTGCGGGCCAGACCGGCTGCCGCACCCACCGCCGCGGGGGTCACGGCGGTGCGACCGCTCGTCACCAGCAGCTCGCGGGCCGCGGCGAGCAGGACGCGTTCCTGGTTCGCTCGATGTTCCGCGATCGACGCGGCGTCGATCCTCGGCATGCGCACCTCCTGATGGCGACACTGCGTCGCCATCAGGAGGTTAGCGACACGGTGTCGCTAAATCAACAACCGTGGCCAACGGCATCCGGTCTTCGGCTGCTCGCAGACACCGTGACCAGGCGATCAGCCATGGCTGGTGCCGGACGCCGGATCGGTCCCGCTGATCATTGCGAGCAACGCGCTGCCGGCGAGCCTGCCGATACCTGTCCGCGTGCGGTCGCGGACCGGAAGCTGCCGAGCCGGGGGAATTCGCGGTCCCACCGATGTCTTCAGTGCTGTCGATCTCGGGGAACCAACGGCACTGCGGCAGCGGCGGTTACGGCAGCGGCCAAGAATGCCGCCGGGAAGCCCGCGGCGGTGATCAGCGCGCCGAACAGGGGCGCGACCGCGGCCATGGCCAAGTGCTGGCCGGTGTTCTGGACACCCAGGCCGCGGCCCGACCAGAACGGGCCGGCGATCTCGGCGACCGCGGTGAAGGCCAAGCCGTTGTCGGCGACCGTGATGGCGCTGGCGGCGGCCAGTACCGGCAACGCCATCCACCACCAGTGCAGCCCGGCCGTGACGGCCAAGGCGACCATGGCCACCACGGCGGCGACGGCGACCGTGCGCAGCGGCCGCAGCCGGCTGCCCACCCGGTCCGACCACATGCCGGCGCCGATGCGGGCGGCGGCGCCCAGGAACTGGGTCGCGGTGACCAGCACGCCGGCGACCGGCAGCGACAGGCCCGCGTCGCGGTGCAGCCACAGCAGGGCGAAGGTCCACACCGTGGCCTGCGGAATCACCAGCAGCACCGAGACGCCGTGGATCCGCCACAGCGTCGAGTCGCCGCGGTAGGGATTGGCGGGCCGTTCGGTGGTGGTCAGCGCGGGGCGCGGCGGGTCGACGATGCCCACCAGGCAGCCGACCGCGGCCAGTCCGCCCATGATCGCCGGAACCAGCATCGCGGTGGAGAAGCCGTGTGCCGCAGCGATCGTCGGAACGGTCAGGGCCGCGATCGCGACGCCCAGCGGCTGGGCCGACTGGCGGATCCCCATCGCCAGCCCGCGCTGCTCCGGCGGGAACCAGCCGGCGATGACCCGGCCGCTCGCGCTGTTCGTGCTGGCCGCGCCCAGTCCGGCCGCCAGCAGCAGAATGCCCAGTGCGACATAGTTCGTCACCGTCGCGGCGGCCGCGGCCGCGACGCACATCAGCGCGCAGCCGGTTACCAGAACTTTGTGTTCGCCGACGCGGTCGACCACGTAACCCCATGGAATCAGCGCGAACACCATGCCGACCATGGGCATCGCGACCAGCAAACCGGCTGTGGCCAAGGACATTCCGCGCTCGGTCAGGGCCGGCAGCAGGAACGGTGTGCCGCTCGACACCACCGCGCTGGTGCCCTGCGCGAAGACGCCGAGCGCCAGCATGACCCAGCGCCGGTTCGTTCCGATCTGTGTCACGGTGGCCACGGCCATCACCTCATGTCTCATATATTGGGATGCAAGTCTTACTCTGTGAACACCATACGGCACGGTGTGGGAGCCGTGACAGGTGCCCGCCGCCATTTGCCCAGGTGGGGCCGCAACGTGTCGCAGATCGCACCGGTACGGGCCGCGTAAAAGCGATCGACAGTGGCGCCTAGACTGCGACGCATGCGTCTAGGTCGAGTTGCCAGTCCCGATGGGGTCGCGTTCGTCAGCATCGAGGGAGTAGACGGCGAAGCCGTTACCGCCGGCGACAGCGAAGCGATCGCCCGGGAGATCGCCGAACATCCGTTCGGTACGCCGACATTCACCGGCCGACAGTGGAAGCTGCAAGATGTGCGGCTGCTCGCCCCGATCCTGGCCAGCAAGGTGATCTGTGTCGGCAAGAACTACGCCGCGCACGCCGCCGAAATGGGCGGTGAGGCACCGGTGGATCCGGTGATCTTCATGAAGCCGAGCACCTCCATCGTGGGCCCGGGCGCGCCGATCGTGTTGCCGCCCAGTTCCTCCCAGGTCGACTACGAGGGTGAGCTCGCGGTCGTGATCGGCCGTCCGTGCAAGGACGTACCGGCCGCCCGCGCCCGCGACGTCATCCTCGGTTACACCGTGGCCAACGACGTCACCGCGCGTGATCACCAGCGCCACGACGGACAGTGGACACGCGGAAAGGGTTACGACACTTTCTGCCCGCTCGGCCCCTGGATCGAAACCCGGCTGGACCCAGCCGATCTGGAGATCGTGACCGAACTCGACGGTGAGGTGCGCCAGCGCAGCCGGACTTCGCTGTTCCTGCACGACATCCCGGAGATGATCGAGTGGATCTCCGCGGTCATGACCCTGCTGCCCGGCGATGTCATCCTCACCGGGACCCCGGAAGGTGTAGGGCCGATGAAGGATGGGCAGACAGTATCGGTGACTGTCTCCGGAATCGGCACCCTCACCAATCCCGTTGCCGCCAAACGCTGATCGAAAGGTAGACATGACCGACGTACGGGTGCGCTTCTGCCCGTCACCCACGGGCACACCGCATGTGGGGCTGATCCGCACAGCGCTGTTCAACTGGGCCTTCGCCCGTCACCACGGCGGCACCTTCGTGTTCCGGATCGAGGACACCGACGCCGCCCGCGACTCCGAGGAGTCCTACGCGGCGCTGCTGGACGCGCTGCGCTGGCTGGGCCTGACCTGGGACGAGGGCCCGGAGGTCGGCGGCCCCTACGAGCCGTACCGGCAGTCGCAGCGCAAGGACCTGCACCGCGAGGTCGTGGCGAAGCTGCTGGCGGCCGGCGAGGCCTACGAATCCTTCTCCACCCCCGAGGAGGTCGAGGCCCGCCACAGGGCGGCCGGCCGCGACCCCAAACTCGGTTACGACAACTTCGACCGCGACCTGACCCCGGAGCAGATCGCGGCCTATCGCGCCGAGGGCCGCCCCCCGGTGGTCCGGCTGCGGATGCCGGACGAGGACCTGACCTGGAACGATCTGGTCCGCGGCGAAACCACCTTCAAGGCCGGAACCGTCCCCGATTTCGCTTTGACCCGCGGAAACGGCGACCCGCTCTATACGCTGGTGAATCCGGTCGACGATGCGACCATGCGAATCACACATGTGTTACGCGGTGAGGATCTGCTCTCGTCGACTCCGCGGCAACTGGCGTTGTATGCCGCATTGCGGCGGATCGGTATCGCGGAGTTCACTCCGGAGTTCGGTCATCTGCCGTTCGTGATGGGTCAGGGCAACAAGAAGTTGTCGAAACGTGATCCCGAGTCGAATCTGTTCGTCCATCGCGACCGCGGCTTCATTCCCGAAGGTTTGCTGAATTATCTCTCGCTGCTCGGTTGGAGCATCGCCGAGGATCGCGACCTGTTCTCCATGGCCGAGATGGTCGCCGCGTTCGACATATCGAAAGTGAATTCGAATCCGGCCCGCTTCGACCAGAAGAAGGCCGATGCGCTCAACGCCGAGCACATTCGATTGCTCGAACCGGCCGATTTCGCGGAGCGCCTGCGGGTGTACCTGACCACGCACGGGCACATCGGTGCGGAGGTCGACGAGAAGGTCTTCGCGACGGCGGCCGACTTGGTGCAGACCCGTATCGTGGTGCTGGGCGATGCCTGGGACCTGCTGAAATTCCTCTTCGTGGCGCCGGCGGACTTCACCGTCGACGAGGCCGCGGCGGCGAAGAATCTCGGCCCGGACTCGGTCCCGGTGTTGCGGGCCGCGGTCGCGGCGCTGGAGCCGGTGACGAACTGGTCGACCCCGGTCCTGGAGGAGGCCCTGAAGACCGCGCTGATCGACGAACTGGAGCTCAAACCGCGCAAGGCGTTCGCGCCGGTGCGGGTGGCGGTCACCGGCTCGCACATCAGCCCGCCGCTGTACGAGTCGATGGAACTGCTGGGTCGCGAGCAGACGATGGCCCGGCTGCGGGCGGCGCTGCCCGCCTGAGCGAGCGAAGGCCACCCACCTGCGGATGTGGGTGGCCTTCAGTGCATTTCGGCCTCGAAAACAGGGTCTGACCAGGCGATTTGTAGTTGACCTACTGGTGTTTGGTACTCTTCTTCTCGGCCGGAACACGGTCCGCACAGCCCCTGGTGATCCCAGTGGCTCGCGGTAAAGTGCCTGGTCATTGGGGTATGGTGTAATTGGCAACACAGCTGATTCTGGTTCAGCCATTCTAGGTTCGAGTCCTGGTACCCCAGCGGAGATCGCCTCCTCGTCGAGGTGATCGCGCCTGGTCCCGTCGTCTAGCGGCCTAGGACGCCGCCCTCTCACGGCGGTAGCGAGGGTTCGAATCCCTTCGGGACTACAACGAAGACCCGTGCTCAGCGAGCACGGGTCTTCTTCGTTTTCTATGCGGTCGGGGGCCAGGTGGAACCGCTCAGCGGCATGGCGGGCAGGCTCAGCTTGCGGTGGTCCCAGCTGCGGGTGCGGTCGGCGACCACGCGGACCGCCACGCGCTTGTTCAGCATCGCCTCGACCATCGGGCGCAGTTCCTCGGTGTACGGCCCGGTGTAGCGCTCCCAGACGTCGATGCCGAGCCGGAACAGCGCCTGCGGGTCGTCGACGATCTCGGCGCGGCCCTCGATCGACACCCCGCGCAGCTGGTCGTAGGTGTCACCCGCCTCGACCAGCACGGTGACCCGCGGGTCGCGGACCAGGTTGACGGCCTTCTGCGACTTCGCCTTCGTCTCGAACCACAGCTCGCCGTCGATCACGCCGTACCACATGGCGGTGAGATGCGGCTGGCCGTTCTTGCCGACGGTCGCCAGCGTCGCGATGCGGCTGCGCTGCAGGAACTCGGCGATCTCGGCGTCGGACATCACGATCTGTGCCCGTTGATTAACACCCATAACGGCGACTCTATGGGGCGTGGACGCGTTTGTGGAGTGCATCCGCCGCCGCGACCAGATCGGCCGCCCAGCGGGCTCCTGGGCGGCGTCCCATGCGGTCGATCGGACCGGACACCGAGACCGCGGCCACGACCGCGCCGCCGCCGTCGCGGATCGGGGCCGAGATGCTGGCCACGCCGGCCGCCCGTTCGGCGGCGCTCTGCGCCCAGCCGCGCCGGCGGACCTCGGCCAGCGCGCGTTCGCCGAACACCGCGTCGGCCAGCACGCTGCGCTGTACCTCGGCGTCGGCCCAGGCCAGAAGCACCTTCGCCGCGGAACCCGCGGTGAGCGGCAGCCGGGCGCCGACCGGGACGGTGTCGCGCAGGCCGGCGGCGGGTTCGACCGCGGCGATGCACACGCGGGCCTGTCCGTCGCGGCGGTAGATCTGCACGCTCTCGCCGGTGATCTCGCGCAGCCGGGGCAGGATCGTGGACGCGGCGTCGAGCAGGGGGTCGCCGGCGGTGGTGGCCAGCTCCGACAGGGCCGGACCCGGCCGCCAGAGGCCGGCGGCGTCGCGGGCCAGCATGCGATGCGTTTCCAAGCCCACCGCCAGGCGGTGCGCGGTGGCCCGGGGCAGCCCGGTGCGGGCGCACAGGTCGGCCAGGCCACAGGGGGACTCCGCTACCGCGTGCAACACCACCATGGCTTTGTCGAGGACCCCGATGCCGCTATGCTGTCTCATAGAACGATATTATCGTCTCGCATACTGAGAATCCAAGTCTTAGGGAAAAGGTGATAGCCATGGCCGAGCGGCCACGCACCCTGGCTGAGAAGGTCTGGGACGACCACGTCGTATCCCGCGGTAGCGGTGAAGGCGACGCCCGCGAGCCCGACCTGATCTACATCGACCTGCACCTGGTGCACGAGGTGACCAGCCCGCAGGCGTTCGACGGCCTGCGCGCCGCCGGGCGTCGGGTCCGCCGGACCGATCTCACCATCGCCACCGAGGACCACAACGTCCCCACCGTCGACATCGACAAGCCGATCGCCGACCCGGTCTCCCGCACCCAGGTCGAGACCCTGCGCCGCAACTGCGCCGAGTTCGGGGTCCGCCTGCACTCGATGGGCGACATCGAACAGGGCATCGTCCACGTGGTGGGACCGCAACTCGGCCTGACCCAGCCCGGCACCACCGTGGTCTGCGGCGACTCGCACACCTCCACGCACGGCGCGTTCGGCGCGCTGGCCATGGGCATCGGCACCAGCGAGGTCGAGCACGTGCTGGCCACGCAGACGCTGTCGCTGCGGCCGTTCAAGACCATGGCGATCACCATCGACGGCCAGCTGCCCCCGGGCGTGACCAGCAAGGACGTCATCCTGGCCGTGATCGCGAAGATCGGCACCGGTGGCGGCCAGGGTTACGTGCTGGAGTACCGCGGCGAGGCCGTGCGGGCGATGTCCATGGAAGCCCGGATGACCATGTGCAACATGTCCATCGAGGCGGGCGCCCGGGCCGGCATGGTGGCTCCCGACGAGGTCACCTACGAATTCCTGAAGGGCCGCCCGCACGCGCCCAAGGGCGCGGACTGGGATGCCGCCGTGGCCGCGTGGGACGCGCTGAAAACCGACGAGGGCGCCGAGTTCGACGCCGAGGTCCACATCGACGCGTCCACGCTGACCCCCTTCGTGACCTGGGGAACCAACCCCGGTCAGGGTGCGCCGCTGGGCTCGACGGTGCCGGTTCCGGCCGAGATCGCCGACGAGGTCGAGCGCGAGACCGCCGAGAAGGCGCTGCGCTACATGGATCTGGAACCGGGTATGCCGCTGCGCGAGGTCGCCGTCGACACCGTGTTCGTGGGTTCGTGTACCAACGGCCGGATCGAGGACCTGCGCGAGGTCGCCGACGTGCTGAAGGGCCGCAAGGTCGCCGACGGCGTCCGCATGCTGATCGTGCCGGGCTCGATGCGGGTGCGCGCGCAGGCCGAATCCGAGGGGTTGGGCGAGATTTTCACCGCGGCCGGCGCGGAGTGGCGGCAGGCCGGTTGTTCGATGTGCCTGGGCATGAACCCGGATCAGCTTTCCCCCGGTCAGCGCTGTGCTTCGACATCGAACCGCAACTTCGAGGGGCGGCAGGGTAAAGGTGGCCGCACCCACCTGGTTTCGCCGCTGGTCGCAGCCGCCACGGCGGTCCGCGGAACGCTGTCCGCACCGGCGGATCTGAACTGACCCGGCCCGATACCTCGCACAAGGAGACAACACTCATGGAAGCCTTCAAGGTGCACCGGGGAATCGGCGTGCCACTGCGCCGATCCAACGTCGACACCGACCAGATCATCCCCGCCGTCTACCTGAAGCGGGTCACCCGAACGGGATTCGAGGACGGACTTTTCGCAGGTTGGCGTACGGATCCGGCCTTCGTTCTGAACGTCGAGCCCTTCAAGAGCGGCACAGTCCTGGTCGCCGGTCCGGATTTCGGCACGGGTTCCTCCCGTGAGCACGCCGTCTGGGCACTGAAGGACTACGGGTTCCGGGTCGTGATCTCGTCCCGGTTCGCCGACATCTTCCGCGGCAACGCCGGTAAGGACGGCCTGCTGGCGGCCCGGATGTCCCAGCACGACGTCGAATTGATCTGGAAGTTGCTCGAGGAACAGCCCGGCCTGGAATTGGTCGTGGATCTCGAGGCCCGCACCGTGACCGCCGGAACAACTGTGCTGCCGTTCGATATTGACGACTACACCCGGTGGCGCCTGTTGGAGGGCCTGGACGACATCGGGTTGACGCTCCGGCAGGAGGACGCGATCACGGACTTCGAAAAAACAAGGCCGTCTTGGAAACCGACCACCATTCAGGTGACCGAATAGATCCGGCAAACTGACACCGGTGTTGTCCGGGGGTCTCCGAAGGCAGTAGCTGGAGGTGTGCCACGCCACGATGAAATTTGGCGTGGCACATAGACTCTTGCCAGCATTGGGTTTACCGTGGTACCTAGTCGGTCCGACGACGGGCCATTAGTCTGCGGAGGATTCAATGAACAAGGCGGAACTGATCGATGTTCTGACCGAGAAGTTGGGTACTGACAGGCGCACGGCCACGGCGGCAGTCGAGGAGATTGTCGACACGATCGTGCGCGCGGTGAACAAGGGACAGAGCGTCACCATCACCGGATTCGGTGTCTTCGAGCAGCGTAAGCGCGCCGCCCGGGTGGCTCGTAACCCCCGGACCGGCGAAACCGTCAAGGTGAAGCCGACGTCCGTGCCGGCTTTCCGTCCCGGTGCACAGTTCAAGGCGATCATCGCGGGGAAGCAGAAGATCGCCGCCAGTGGACCGGCCGTGAAACGCGGTGTCGCCGCACCGGTGTCGGGCGCAGCTGCCAAGAAGGCCGCCGCCAAGAAGGCGAGCAAGGCGCCGGCCAAGAAGGCCGCCACCAAGGCCCCCGCCACCCGCACGGCCGCCAAGAAGACGGCCGCCAAGAAGACGGTGGCGAAGAAGGCCGCCACCAAGGTCACCGCGGCCAAGAAGGCTACGAAGGTCACCGCCGCCAAGAAGACGGTGGCGAAGAAGGCTCCCGCGAAGAAGACCGCGGCGAAGAAGACCGCTGCCAAGCGGACTCGCTGACCCGCATCCGCGAAAACGACCCCCGGCCGGACGGCTCGGGGGTCGTTTCGTTATCGAAATGTGGTTCCAGCGGTCACTCCACCCGCAGCAGGCGGTCGACGTGGTCGGCGGCCACCAGCCGGCCCTCGTGCACCGACAGCACCCAGAACGAGCCCTTGCGATTACGGGCCGGCGGCAGTGCGAGGCCGTCGATTTCGGCCCACGACTGAAGCAGGAACGGAATCACCTTGCCCTGACTGCACAGCACCCGCACCTCGGTGCCGGAAACCAGTTCCCGCGCCCGGTCCAGGGCCTGTTCGGCGTGCAGGGCGTAGCCGGTCTCCGACAGCAGCGGTTCCAGCTCGATGCCGGAACCGATCTCGGCGGCCAGCGGCTCGACGGTCTGCACACAGCGCAGCGGCGGCGCCGAGAACACCCGTGCCGGACCGAAGGTCGACAGCGGCGCCACCAGGGCCGCCGCCTGGCCGCGACCGGCCTTGTCCAGCGGCCGTTCGTCGTCCGGGCCGGCGAATTGGCCCCGCCGCCCCGCTTTCGCGTGCCGGACCACGATCAGCGTGGCCGTATCGGCCGGTAACCGCAGGAACGTACGCACGATCTGGCGATCCATCGGATACGACAGGGCGTCCATCACGCGGTCGACCGGTACCCAGCGCAGGACGTCCACCTCGGAATTGGGCTCGAATTTCCCGTCGCACACCCACGCCGCCCAGTAGTCGACCCGCTTCAGCTTGCGGTGACCGGTGATCGGATAGGTGACGTGGCCCAGGAAGCGGCCCAGGCGGCAGTGCAGGCCGGTCTCCTCGGTCACCTCGCGGGCCGCGGCCACCATCGAGGTCTCACCGGGATCGAGTTTGCCCTTGGGCAGCGACCAATCGTTGTACTTGGGCCGGTGCACGACCGCGATCTCGAGCGCACCGCCCGCACCGTGGCGCCACAGCACCGCACCCGCGGCCCGGATCACCGTGACCGCGGCCTCGGATCGGGTCACTGATGCTCCGGCCGTCGCAACCGCATGAGGTAGGCCTGATGGTCACGGACGTGACCGCCGACCTGTTCCGGATCGGGGCTGGCCCGCCAGCTGCCGTCGGGTTCCAGCACCCAGCAGCGGGTCGTGGGATACAGGGCGGAGTCGAGGATCTCGGTCAGCTGCTCGCACGCACGCGGATCCTTCACCTGCGCGGTCACTTCCACGCGGCGATCGAGGTTGCGGTGCATCATGTCCGCGCTGCCGATCCAGAACTCCTCTTGCGCCTGGAAGTGCAGGATGCGCGAATGTTCCAGGAAGCGGCCGAGAATCGAGCGGACGTGGATGTTCTCGCTCATCCCCGGGATGCCGGGACGCAGCCCGCAGATGCCGCGCACCACGATCTCCACCGGAACACCGGCCTGGGACGCGCGATACAGCGCGTCGATGATCTGCTCGTCGACGATCGAGTTGACCTTCAACCGAATTCGCGCCGCGGCGCCCTGCTCGGCGAGCGCGATCTCGCGTTCGATCCGCTCGATGATGCCGGTCCGCACCCCCAGCGGCGCCACCATCAGGTTGCGGTAGTTGGCCTTTCGCGAGTACCCGGTGAGCGAGTTGAACAGGTCGGTCAGGTCGGCGCCGATTTCCGGTGCGGCGGTGAGCAACCCGACGTCCTCGTACAGGCGCGCGGTCTTCGGGTTGTAGTTTCCGGTGCCGATGTGGCAGTACCGCCGGATGGTGGCGCCCTCGCGGCGCACCACCAGACAGGTCTTGCAGTGGGTCTTGAGGCCGATCAGGCCGTAGACCACGTGCACGCCGGCTTGTTCCAGCGCGCGCGCCCACTTGATGTTGGCCTGTTCGTCGAAGCGGGCCTTGATCTCGACCAGCGCCACCACCTGCTTGCCGGCCTCGGCGGCGTCGATGAGCGCGTTGACGATCGGCGAGTCACCGGAGGTGCGGTACAGGGTCTGCTTGATGGCCAGCACCTGCGGGTCCGCGGCGGCCTGCTCGATGAACCGCTGCACGCTGGTGGAGAACGAGTCGTACGGGTGCTGTACGAGTACGTCGTTCTCGCGCAGGGCGGCGAAAACGTTTCGGGGCGTTTCGCGTTCGCCGAAGGCCGGTGGGGTGGCGGGCACGTAGGGCGCGTCCTTGAGCGCGGGACGGTCGACGCCGTACACCTCCCACAGGCACGACAGATCCAGCAGGCCGGGCACCTGGATCACGTCGGCGGGGTCGACATCCAGTTCGCGCAGCAGCAATTCGAGCATGTGCTCGGTCATGTCGTCGGAGACCTCGAGCCGCACCGGCGAACCGAACCGGCGGCGGGCGAGCTCACGCTCCAGCGCCTGCAGCAGGTCCTCGTCACGGTCCTCGTCGACCTCGAAATCGGCGTTGCGGGTGATCCGGAACGAATGGTGTTCGACCACATCCATTCCCGGGAACAGCTGGTCGAGGTGCGCCGCGATCAGGTCCTCCATCGGAAGGAACGCCGCCACAGCCGAATTCGATCCCTCGAGGGACACGTTGCGGCGCACCCGCACGAAGCGGTCCACGTTGTCGGGCACCTTCACGCGAGCGAAGTGCTCGCCGCCGGTGTCGGAATCCTTCACCGTCACAGCCAGATTCAGGCTCAGGCCGCTGATGTAGGGGAACGGGTGCGCGGGGTCGACCGCCAGCGGGGTCAGCACCGGGAACACCTGGTCCTGGAAGTACCCGGACAGCCGCTGCCGTTCGTCGTCGTCGAGCTCGGCCCAGCTGATGATCTCGATGCCGGTGGCGCGCAGCGCCGGATTGACCTGGTCGAGAAAGACTTTGGCGTGCCGGACCGCGAGTTCCTGAGTGCGGACCGCGATCAGGGCGAGCTGTTCGCTCGGGGTCAGGCCGTCGGCCGAGCGCACCGACAGGCCGGTCTCGGCGCGGCGCTTGAGCCCGGCGACCCGGACCATGTAGAACTCGTCCAGATTGGAGGCGAAGATCGCGAGGAACTTCGCGCGCTCCAGCAAGGGTTCGGAGCGATCCTCGGCCAGGGCGAGGACCCGGGCGTTGAAGTCCAGCCAGCTCAGCTCACGGTTCAGATAACGATCGGGTGGCAAACTCCTGGTCACCGCGGTGTCTGCCGCCGGAGTCGCCGCCGGGGGCGGGACCGGTAGTCGCGGCTGCTGCACGATTTCCGTTTCACTCACCCTCATGATCATTCCCTATTCCCTCGGCGATGCCTATCGAGCACCGCTGTCCAGCCACCGCGATCCGATGGCGATCATCCAGCACACGTGTGACCGGGTGCGGCGCCGCACGTGACGTCCCGGTGAACCGGCCATGGCAGGTCATCGAGGACCGCCGCGGTGGCCCGCCCGACACCCAGCGTCACCGCCGCCGACAGGTCCGCCGCGGTGTCCACGTCCAGGCGCAGGCCCGGCCACGACCCGGTCGGCTCCACCGCGCCCGAACCGAGATGCCGTACCGCGGAATCCGGCCCGAAGCGGGGGTCCAGGGCCGCCGTTTCGGCGCGGGCCAGCAGCGCGGCGGTGCCCTCGCCGGTGTGGTCGCGGACCAGCGCGCGCCCCCGCGCGGGCGCGACGGCCAGCAGGTGCCGCACCTCCGACGGGCGCAACGCCGGCAGGTCGGCTTGCAGCGCAAGCACATCCACCGGCCCGGTAGCGCGCGCGGCGGCGGCACCGGCGGACAGCGCCGCATTCAGACCGGCGGCCGGATCGGGCAGGACGTGCGCACCGAGTTCGCGCGCGGTCGCGGCGACCGTCGCATCGGGGGTGACCACGGTGACCGCCCCGACACCACCCGCCGCCGCGGCCGTCACGGTGTCGGTCAGCATCGCCAACACCAGCCGGGCGCGCGCGGCAGCGGGCAGCCGGTCGGCGAGCCGGGTCTTGGCCAGCTCCAGACCCTTCACCGCGATGACGGCGTGGACGGTGTGCGCACGCATGAATCCATGGTCCCATGTCGCTCCGGCAACGGCCCGGCACCGTTGCTTCCGCCGGGCGGGACCCGAGTGGGATAGTGGCCGATGTGACGAGGGCGGCAGTGATGGGTGCGGGCTCGTGGGGTACCGCGTTCGCGAAGGTACTCAACGACGCGGGGACCGAGGTGGCGATGTGGGCCCGGCGGCCCGAGGTGGCCGAGGCGATCACCGCCTCCAACCAGAACCCCGACTATCTACCGGGTGTCGACCTCACCGGCATCGTCGCCGACAGCGATCCCGCCGCCGTCCTGGCCGGTGCCGACATCGTGGTGCTGGTGGTGCCGTCGCAGACGCTGCGGGCCAACCTCACCGACTGGCGCGACGCCATCCCCGCCGGCGCGACCGTGCTCAGCCTGGCCAAGGGCGTCGAGACCGGCACCCTGCTGCGGATGAGCGAGGTGATCGCCGACGCCGGCGGGATCGGCTTCGACCGGATCGCGGTGCTGTCGGGCCCGAACCTGTCGCACGAGGTCGCCGCCCGGCAGCCCGCCGCCGCGGTGATCGCCTGCCCCGACACCGCGCGCGCCGAACAGGCTCAGCAGGCGTGCGCCACCGGCTACTTCCGGCCCTACACCAACACCGATGTGGTGGGCTGCGAGATCGGCGGCGCCAGCAAGAACGTCATCGCGATGGCGTGCGGTATCGCCTCCGGAATGGGCCTGGGCACCAACGCCGTCGCCAGCCTGCTCACCCGCGGCCTGGCCGAGACGATCCGGCTCGGCGTCGCACTGGGCGCCAACCCGGTCACCCTCGCCGGGCTCGCCGGTGTCGGCGACCTGGTCGCCACCTGCACGTCGCCGCTGTCGCGGAATCGGTCGTTCGGGTATGTGCTCGGATCGGGCGGGTCGATGGCCGCCGCCCAGGAGGCCACTCATGGCCAGGTCGCCGAAGGTGTGAAATCGTGCACATCGATTCGGGCCCTGTCCCAGCGGCACGGTGTCGAGATGCCGTTGACCAGTGTGGTTCATCAGATCTGCCACGAGGGGCTCTCCGTGGACGACGCCGTCGGGCTACTGCTCGGGCGCCGCGTCAAGCCGGAGTGACAGCGACACCCCCACCGGGCTCGCTCCCCGGCACAGGTGGATTGGAACCCCCCTGTTTCCGGGTACGGTTTGGGCATGAGTGACCGGATCAAGGTGGCGGTGCTGTTCGGCGGCCGCAGTAGCGAGCATGCGGTGTCGTGCGTCTCGGCGGGCTTCGTGCTGCGCAACCTGGATCCGGAGCGGTACGAGGTGATCCCCGTCGGGATCACCAAGACCGGCGCGTGGGTGCAGGGCAGCGCCGATGCCCGCGACCACGCCATCACCGACGGGGTCCTGCCCACGGTCGAGGACACCGGAGCCCAGCTGGTGCTCAGCGGCGGCGAGCTGCGGGAGGTGGCCGGCGACGGCGGGCCCGGCCCGGTCGACGTCGTGTTCCCCGTGCTGCACGGACCCTTCGGCGAGGACGGGACCGTTCAGGGACTGCTGGAACTGGCGGACGTGCCGTACGTGGGACCGGGCGTGCTGGCCAGCGCGGCGGGCATGGACAAGGAGTTCATGAAGAAGCTGCTGGCCGCCGACGGGCTGCCGGTCGGCGACTACGTGGTGCTGCGGCCGGGGGTCGCGGAACCGACTGCGGCGCAACGGGACCGGCTCGGCCTGCCGGTGTTCGTCAAGCCCGCGCGCGCCGGATCCTCGATCGGTATCACCAAGGTCGACCGGTGGGAGGACCTCGGCGCCGCGATCGCCTTTGCGCGACAGCACGATCCGAAGGTGCTCATCGAGGCGGCGATCGTCGGACGCGAAGTCGAGTGCGGTGTCCTGGAATTCCCGGACGGCCGGATGCAGGCCAGCGCGATCGCGGAGATCCGGATGCCGGAGGAGGGCGAGCTGCCCGACTTCTACGACTTCGACACCAAATACCTCGACGACGTCTGTGAATTCGACATCCCGGCGAAGCTGAACGACGATGCCGCCGACCGCATCCGGGAGCTGGCGGTGCGGGCGTTCCGCGCCCTGGACTGCCAGGGACTGGGCCGCGTCGACTTCTTCGTCACCGAGCACGGACCGGTGATCAACGAGATCAACACCATGCCCGGCATGACCTCGATCTCGATGTACCCGCGCATGTGGGACGCCGCCGGCGTCGACAACCGCACCCTGCTCGGCACTCTGGTCGAGACCGCGATCGCTCGGGGCACCGGCCTGCGCTGAGCCGTACCCTGGGCGGGGTGATCGTTGCGATGACCATCCCGGGACTGGCGGTACTGATCGTGGTGCTGGCGTGCGGTGAGGTGTTGTATCGCAAGGTGACCGGGCGGGCCGCGCTGCCGTGGATGCGCGACGACACCCGCCACGGGGTGGGGGCGATCGGGCTGGAGCAGTTCGACGCCGCCTTCAATCCCGCGCGACGGCACGAGTTCGAGGAGCGGGAGACCATGTCGATGTACCGGGAGAATCCCGGCGACGGCACCCCGGGCGAGTCCGAGCTCGACTTGGACTCCGGGCGGGTGCGGCTGCCGCGGAATCCCGGTTAGGTCGCGTGGTCGACGACCGCCGCGCGAACCGCCTCAGCTCGCGGACGAGCTGCCGGTGAGCCACTCGGCCAGGACGGCAGCGTCGCTGATGTCGACCGCCTTCGAGCCGGTGAGCAGGGTGACCGGGCCCCGCTCGGCGTACTCGCGCAGCTGATCGGCGGCCGCCGCGTGGTCGGCGTCGGTGAGTTCGGCCAGATAGCGGCGGCGGAACTCGGGGAACAGGTCCGGCTGGTGTCCGTACCACTTCCGCAGTTCGGGGGATGGCGCGATATCGCGCAGCCAGGCGGTCAGGTCCAGCGTCTCCTTGCGGATGCCGCGCGGCCACAGGCGATCGACCAGGATCCGAGCGCCGTCGTCAGGGTGTACCAGGTCGTACGCCCGGCGGTACCGCACACGCTCGGTCATCGGCGACTCAATTCGGAATCGGTGCGGGATCCATCGGCTGGGCGGGCAGATTCTTGGTGATCAGGTCGGAGACCGTCTGCAGCGCGGTCGGGCCGGCGCTGTCGGGGAGGGTGACCGCGATGTAGGTGCCGCGGTCGACGACGTACCAGGTGCCGGCGTTCGCGCCCGTGTTCGGGTCGCGGACCTGGAACCAGTTCACGGTGTCGATCACCTGCAGGCCGGCGGCCTTGGTGAACTCCTGCGGGCGTTCCAGGCCGCAGCGCAGGACGATCGCCTCACCGCCGTCGGCCTGCTGCCAGGCCGCGGCGGCGGCCGGCGCCGGCTGGGCCAGCTCGGAACGGGTGTAGGAGCCGAGCGAGTCCGGGAGCAGCGGCAGCAGGGTGTGGCAGTTCGCGCTGTCGGCCTGCGGCGCCGGCGCCGAGCCCAGCGCGAGCGGCTCGCGGCCGGGATGCTGCCGGGCCAGGACCGCCATGACCAGGACACCGACGATCAGCATCACGGGCAGGGCGATGGCGGTCGCCAGGACGGCGGGGGACAGCTTGGGGAGGTCGTCGGAGCCGGTGGTGGCCGCCTCGGCCGTCGCGTCGGCCGCCTCGGTCTCGTCCGTGGCCGGTCCTGACTGATCGCTGCTGCTCATCCGGCTGTCGTTCTCCGTTCCGCGCTGCTGACACCGCTGTGGCGAGCCTAGCGAATCCGGTCGTGTGATCCGCACCGCGCAGCGTTGTCCGCCGGGCGCGGGTTCCGGGACGGGGGTGCGCGGGCGGTACGGTCGGTGCGTGAACAGCGGGCCGACGGTGCGGGAACTGGGGGAGTTCGCGTTGATCGCGCGGATCAACCGTGGGCGGGTGCAGGCGCCGGACGTCCTGGTGGGGCCGGGAGACGACGCGGCGGTCGTGGGGGCGCCGAGCGGGCGGTTCGTGGTGACCACCGACATGCTGGTGCAGGACCGGCACTTCCGGCTGGACTGGTCCGGGCCGGGCGATATCGGGCGGAAGGCGATCGCGCAGAACGCGGCCGACGTGGTGGCCATGGGGGCGGTGCCGACCGCGTTCGTGGTGGCCCTCGGGTGCCCGGCGGATACGCCGGTCGCGTTCGTCGACGAGCTGGCGGACGGGTTGTGGGCGGAGGCGCGGCGGGCCGGCGGGTCGATCGCGGGCGGTGACCTGGTGCGCAGTCCGCTGCTGGTGCTGTCGGTCACCGCGTTCGGTGATCCGGCGGGGCGGGAGCCGGTGTTGCGGTCGGGCGCGCGGCCGGGGGACGTGGTGGCCGTCGCGGGAGTTCCGGGGCGGTCCGCCGCCGGGCTCGCGGCCTTCGTGGCCGGCCGCGCTGACGAGCCGGAGATGATCGATGTCGTTGCCGCGCACCGGGTTCCGCGACCGCCGTATCGCGCAGTGCTGGATCTGGTGGCGGACAGCGGGATCCACGCCCTCACCGATGTCTCGGATGGGCTGCTCGCCGACCTCGGGCATATCGCCGAATTGTCCGGTGTCGCAGTGGATCTGGACAGTGCGACATTGCGCGATCCGCTGCTGGATCCGGTCGCGGCGGCACTGGGCGGCGAGCCGCTGGCGTGGGCGCTGCGCGGCGGGGAGGACCACGCGTTCGCCGCCACCTTCGAGCCGAACCGGCCGCTGCCGCCAGGCTGGCGGGCGATCGGCAGCGTCGGACCAGGTCACGGGGTCACCGTGGACGGTGCGGCGTGGTCCGGAAGTGCGGGGTGGGAATCCTTCTCGGCCGAGACCGGTGAGTAGCCCGGGGCCGACCCCGCGCCCCGCGGGTCTGGTTGTAAGTTGTTCCGCTATGGGCGCGAAACCGTTGGCGGAGATCATCGATACCGGCTGGGCCGAGGCGTTGGCCCCCGTTGCCGAGCGGATCACCGAGATGGGTGAATTCCTGCGACTGGAGAACGAGGCCGGGCGTGGTTACCTGCCGCGTGGCGAGAACGTGCTACGTGCGTTCCAGCGTCCGTTCGACAAGGTGCGGGTACTCATCGTCGGCCAGGACCCGTACCCGACGCCCGGTCACGCCATGGGCCTGAGTTTCTCTGTCGCGCCGGATGTTTCGCCGGTGCCGCGCAGCCTGGCCAATATCTTCTCCGAGTACACCAAGGACCTCGGGCACCCGACGCCGAGCTGCGGCGACCTGTCACCGTGGTCCGACCAGGGCGTGCTCATGCTGAACCGCGTCCTCACCGTGGCTCCCGGCCAGCCCGCCTCGCACCGGGGCAAGGGCTGGGAGGCGGTCACCGAGCAGGCGATTCGCGCGCTGGTGGCCCGCGACCAGCCGCTGGTGGCCATCCTGTGGGGCCGTGACGCGGCCACCCTCGAGCCCATGCTCGGGTCGGTGCCCTACATCGAATCCGCCCATCCCTCACCGCTGTCCGCCTCCCGCGGCTTCTTCGGTTCCCGCCCGTTCTCCCGGACCAACGAACTGCTCGAAGGTCTGGGTGCCGCGCCTGTGGACTGGCGCCTGCCCTGACCCCCGCGGCGGCGCCGCTCGTGATGTACCGCATTCCATGACCATTCGCCGAGTCAGGAGTTTGTGTATGCCGATCACGTTCCGCGGCGCCGCGTTCGCCGGTGCCGCCCTCGCCGTCCTGGCCGGTCCGGCTGTCGCACAAGCCGATCCGGTGCTGCCGGTCCAGCCGGTGGCCGCGCTGTGGGATCCCCAGACCGGTTCGTCCTCGATCTCCTCGAACGTGACCGCCACCACCGCCTGCCTGGTGCAGACCGTCGTGCAGTCCCTGTCCGGCGGGCCGGCGCTGAACTGCGTGAACGGCGCCCGCTAGGGACCGTCACGCCGCCATGCCGACGGGCCGACACCGGTGACCCGTTTGAACGCGACACTGAAGGCGAACGGGTCTCCGTACCCGACGCGGCGGGCGATCGCTGCCACGGTGTCGTCGGTGTCGCGAAGTGCGTCGGCGGCCAACGTCATTCGCCATTCGGTGAGGTAGGTCAGCGGCGGATGCCCGACGACCTCGGTGAAGCGCGCGGCGAACCGGGCGCGGGACAGGCCCGCCGCGGCGGCCAGCGTGGCGACGGTCCAGCCGGCGCCGGGATCGTCGTGCATGGCCTGCAGTGCGCCGCCCAGCTGCGGGTCGGCGGTGGCGAGATACCAGCCCGGCGGCGTGAACCCCGGTCGGTCCAGTAGTCCGCGCAGGGACAGCACCAGCACCGATTCCAGCAAACGGTGCAGCACCGCGTCCTGGCCGGGCTCGGATCGGGAGGCCTCGGCGGCAAGGAGATTCAGCAGAGTGCCGACGCGGGGATCGGCGGGCGTGACCGAAACTTCGGGGAGCAGGTCCAGCAGGCGGGCGCCGACCGCGCCGTGCAGCCGATACGCGCCGCGCAGCAGGCCGTGGGCCGAGCCGTCGCCGTAGGTGCGGGCCGCGAGCGGGCGGATGGCGGCCACCTCCGATCCGAGGAGGATCTTGCGTCCGTCCTTGATCAGTGCCTGCGGTGCCGTCGCCGGGTTGTCGGCGACGGTGTATCCGGTGGCCTTGACGACCATGACGGCGTCGGCGCCCAGCGGAGCGTCGTGGCCGCTGTCGGTCCGCAGATGTGCCGGGCCACCGAGCGTCGCCAGCACGACGATCTCGTCGTCGCCACCCGCGGCGAACGCCAGCGACCACGGCGGACTCTGCCGCAGCAGGTGGACGTCGGTATGACCGACACGGGCGCGGATCAGCAGGTCGCTCAACACATCCACCACCGCAACGGTAGACGATCACCGAGGGATCGTGGACTGATTCCCATGGATCGTCTCGCCGGTCCGGCCTTGGATGAAGAACATGACTCACATTCTGGTTCTCGGCGGCACCGGTAAGACCGGGCGCCGCGTCGCACAGCACCTGACGGCCGCGGGCCACCGGCCGCGGACGGCCGCCCGCTCCGGCGCCGATCTCGCGGTGGATCTCGGTGACCCGGCGACCTGGGCCGCCGCAGTGGACGGCGCCGAGGCCGTCTACCTCGTGGAACCGCAGTTGCAGTTCGAACCTGCGGGCCGGCAACGGATTCCGCGTTTCGTCGCGGCCGCGGTCGCGGCGGGTGTGCGGCGCCTGGTGCTGTTGTCCGCGCCGGGCGCGGGCCACCCCGACCATCCGCTCCACGCTGCCGAGGCAGCGGTGCGCGAGAGCGGGATCGACTGGACGGTGCTGCGGCCCAACTGGTTCGCGCAGAACTTCAGCGAGAGTTTCTGGCGGGCAGACGTTCTGGCGGGCGTGCTCTCGTTGCCGGCCGGTGCCGGCGGGGCGCCGTTCGTGGATGCCGAGGACATCGCGGCGGTGGCGGCCCGGGCGCTGACGGGTGACGAATTCGACGGTGGGATCTACGAACTCACCGGTCCGCGGGCGATCGGATTCGCGGAGGCGGTCGAGCTGATCGGCGCGGCGACCGGCCGTGACGTGCGCTATGTGCCCGGTACGGTGGACGAATTCGTGGCGCTCCATACCGGATTCGGGGTTCCGGAGCCGGCCGCCCGACTGCTGGCCGGGATCCTCGGCGACCTGGCGGACGGTGTGGGTGCCACGGTGACCTCGGACGTGTCCCGGGCGCTGGGCCGTCCGGCCGGAACGTTCGAGGACTTCGTCACCCGGGCCGCCGCGGCCGGGGCGTGGGTGGGGGAGAGCTAGCGCGGCGGGGTGCCGGGCCGGATCATCCGGATCTCCGGGGCCAGGGTGAACGGCTCCGGGCGGCGCGTGCCGTCGGGGCGGAAACCGGACTTCCGGTAGAAGGCCTGTGCGCGAGGGTTGTCGTCGAAGACCCACAGTGAGGTGTCGGTCGCGGGATCGAGGACGGTGTCCAGCAGTTCTCGGGCCAGTCCGGTGCCGTACCAGGCGGCCCGCACGTACAGGCCGCAGAGTTCGGCGGTCGCGGCGGCCGGCAGGTCGCGGGGCGCGCCGGCGTCGGCGAAGCCGATCACCTCGGTGGTGCCCGTCGCGACGGCGACCACGGTCGTCGACAGCCCGCGCACCCGCTGTCGTTCCCATTGGGCAGCGCGGCGGTCGACGTCGAAGGCGTCCATCAGGTGCCGCGGCACCAGGTGCCAGTGCGCCTCGCGCCAGCACTCGATGTGGCAGACGGCCAGCGAGCGGGTGTGTGCCGCGCCCAGCGGGAGCACCTGCCAGTCCTGGTCAGCCACGGGCCCGCCCGCGGCTGACCGGAACACGACCGAGCCCCGATCCACCAATGGTGAACCGGGGCTCAGTGGTAAGCAGGTGCGGCCTCAGCCGCGGACGACCTTACCGGCCTTCAGGCAAGAGGTGCACACGTTCATCCGGCGCGAGTTGCCCGGAGCGACCTGGGCACGCACGGTCTGGATGTTCGGGTTCCAGCGACGGTTGGTGCGCCGGTGCGAGTGCGAAACCGACTTCCCGAAGCCGGGGCCCTTGGCGCAGACGTCGCAGACGGCAGCCATAGTCGCGAGCTCCTTCATGTCATGTTCGAACAGCCGTCCACAACAGGCGGCAGTCCGGAAACCTAATATGTCAATGCCCGCCTGCGGTGATCCGCTGGCGCACGCAACCGACCGACGGTCGCGTCAGGCAACCCTGCAAGAGTAGCGGTCGCGGTCCGGCGATGCCAAATCGCCCCCGTACGGACTCGATCGCCCGTGGCGGGGCCGGTGCGCGGCCGCCCGGCGCCTGCCGGGGAGCTGTCGGTGCGGCCGACTACCCTGGCGGACACGGAATCGGCAGCTGGTGCGGCAGGTGTGGAAGGACGGTGGCGGTGCCCGGGGATCCGCGGTCGCTCGACGGGACGCAGCTCGTCACATGGGGGGAACGCTGCGTCGAGGCGCTGCACCGGCACCGGGACGAGATCAATGCCCTGAACGTCTTCCCCGTCGCCGACGCCGACACCGGCACCAATCTGCTCACCACCATGCGCGCCGCGGTGGACGGCGCCCGGGGGTCCGCCGGCGCGCACGAGGTCCTGCGGGCCATGGCTCGCGCCGGTACGGCCGGTGCGCGCGGCAACTCGGGCATCATCCTGTCGCAGCTGCTGCGCGGCCTGGCCGAGGCGGTGCCCGAAGGTGAGATGACGGCCGCGCGGCTGCGCGACGGGCTGCGGCGCAGCGCGGTGCTGGTCCGGGAAGCGTTGAGTGTGCCGGTGCGGGGCACCATGCTGACCGTGCTGGAGGCCGCCGCGGACAGCGCGGCCGACTGTGTGGAACCCGAACTGGCCGCGGTCGCGCGGGCGGCGGCCGACGGTGCGGCCAAGGCGCTCGACGAGACGCCCGAACACCTCGACGCCCTGCGCGCGGCGGGGGTGGTCGACGCGGGCGCACGGGGGCTGCTGGTGCTGTTGGACGCGCTGGTGGTCGTCGCCGGTGCGGGAGCGCCGGTGCGGCCGGAGTATCAGGGTCCGGCCCAGCGGCGGCGCGGTGACCGTGCGCGCCGGACCCCGGGGCAAGCCTGCGATGTGGTGCCCGTGGCCGGCCCGGTTCCCGAGTTCGAGGTGATGTACCGGGTCGGCGAGGCCACCCCCGCGGATATCGATGTGTTGCGGGAAAGCCTTGCGGCACTGGGTGATTCGGTTGTCGTGGTGGGTGACGGTGCGGGCGGCTGGTCGGCGCACGTGCACTGTGCCGACGCCGGTGCTGCCGTCGAGGCGGGCCTGGCGGCCGGCCGGCCCAGCGCGATCCGGATCGAATCGCTGGTCGTGCACCCGCCGGCCGCCGGCGATCGGGGTGTGCTGGCGCTCACCGCCGGTACGGGTGCGGCCCGGCTGTTCGAGGACGCGGGCGCGGTCGTGCTCGACGGCCCGGCGACCGCCGACGACCTGCTGGCGGCGATCCGGCGGATGCCGCACCACGAGGTCCTCGTGCTGCCCAACGGCGCGATTCCGGCGCAGGAACTGGTCGCGGTGGCCGCGGCCGCGCGGGCCGGACGTCGCGAGGTGCTGATGTTGCCGAGCGGCTCGGTGCCGCAGGGCTTGGCGGCGCTGGCGGTGCACGACGCGGGCCGGCTCACCGTGGAGGACGCGGTCGCCATGGCCGAGGCCGCCGCGGGTACCCGCTCGGGCGCGGTGCGGGTGGCGACCGAACGGGCCCTGACCATCGTCGGCACCTGCGCGCCCGGCGACGGCCTGGGCCTGGTCGGTGACGATGTCGTGGTCATCGACGTCGACGTGCGCCGAGCCGCTCGCACGCTGCTGAGCCGGATGCTCGACCTCGGAGGCGAGCTGGTGACCCTGCTCGTGGGTGCCGACGCGCCGCCGGGGTTCGGGGCGGAACTGGCCGCACACGTCGAGGCCGGATTCCCCGGTGTCGAGGTCGCCTGTTACACCGGGGGCCAACGCGTCGACCTGGTGCAGATCGGGGTGGAGTAGATGGCGAAACTGACCGATCGGCTCGATCACGTACTCGGAGTGAAGGCTGCCGAGAAGCTGGCCGAATCCTTCGATTTCGAGACCGTCGAGGATCTGCTGCGGCACTATCCGCTGCGGTACGCCACGCAGGGGCAGGAGCTGACCGAGGACGCGCCCGAGGAGGGCGCCCATCTCACCGTGGTCGGCCGGGTCACCAAGGCCGAGAAACGGCCGATGCGTCAGCGTCGGGGTTCGATCCTCAAGGTGGAACTCGACGTCGGCAACACCCGCCCGATCGAGATCACCTTCTTCAACGGCGACAAGGTCGCGTATCTGGTGAAAACCGGTGTGCGCGCGATGATGTCGGGCACCGTCCACTACTGGAAGCCGGACCGCTGGAACCTCACCCATCCCTCCTATCTGATCCTGCCCGAGGCCGGGCAGACGGTGGAGAGCCTGACCGAGGTACGCGGCGGCGGCAGCCTGCGCGGGCTGGCCGAAGCGTCCAAAGGTGAAGGGGGAGTGGACACCTCGTTCTTCCAGCGAGAGTTCATCCCGGTCTATCCGGCGACCGCGAAGGTGCAGAGCTGGGATCTGGTGCACTGCGTGCGCCAGGTGCTCGACATCCTCGACCCCATCGACGAGCCGCTGCCCGAGGATCTGCGCGCCGATTCCGGTCTGATGCCGGTCTCGGACGCGCTGCGCCTGATCCATCTGCCGGAACGGAAATCCGATATCGAGCAGGCCCGCGAGCGGCTGCGCTTCGACGAGGCGCTGGCGCTGCAGCTGGTGCTGGCCGCGCGGCGGCACGACGCCGAGGCCCGCACCGCCGAGCGCTGCCCGCCGGTGCCGGACGGGATCGCGGCGGCGTTCCAGCACCGGCTGCCGTTCGAGTTGACGGCCGGCCAGCAGAAGGTGGTCGGCGAGATCTCCGACGACCTGAGTCGCTCGCATCCCATGCACCGGCTGCTGCAGGGTGAGGTCGGCTCGGGCAAGACCATCGTCGCGCTGCAGGCCATGCTGCAGGTGGTGGACGCCGGACGGCAGTGCGCGCTGCTGGCCCCAACCGAAGTGCTTGCCGCCCAGCACTATCGATCGCTGCAGAAGATGCTCGGCGATCTGGGGTCGGCCGGTGAACTGGGCGCCGACGACAAGGCCACCCGCCTGGTCCTGGTGACCGGTTCGATGCCCGCGGCGGCGAAGAAGGCGGCGTTGCTGGACGCGATGACCGGTACCGCCGGGATCGTGATCGGCACCCATGCCCTGATCCAGGACAACGTCGAGTTCTTCGATCTCGGCATGGTCGTGGTCGACGAGCAGCACCGCTTCGGTGTCGAGCAGCGGGATGCGTTGCGGGCCAAGGCGAAGGAGGGCTCGAGCCCGCACCTGCTGGTCATGACCGCGACCCCGATCCCGCGCACCATCGCGATGACCACCCTGGGCGACCTGGAGACCTCCACGCTCACCGAACTGCCCCGCGGGCGCTCGCCGATCGTGACGAAAGTTGTTCCGGCCAAGCAGCATCCGGCCTGGGTGGACCGGGCGTGGGAGCGGATCCGGGAGGAGGTCGGTGCCGGGCGGCAGGCGTACGTGGTCTGCTCCCGGATCGGAGAGGACGAGGAGACCGCGGCGAAAGCCAAGGGCCGCAAGGGTAAGGCGGCCGAGGAGAAGGAGGAGCCGACCACCGCGGCGGCGATCGACGTGTTCGAGACGCTGCGGGCCGGTGCGCTCGCGGGTCTGCGGGTCGGGCTGCTGCACGGCCGGCTGCCCGCCGACGAGAAGGACCGCGTGATGCGGGAATTCAACGACGGCGGCATCGACGTCCTGGTCTGCACCACCGTCGTCGAGGTCGGTGTCGACGTGCCGAACGCCACCGTGATGGCGATACTCGACGCCGACCGGTTCGGCGTCAGTCAGCTGCACCAGCTGCGCGGGCGAGTGGGCCGGGGTGGACATCCGGGGCTGTGTCTGCTGATCACCGAGGCCTCGCCGGCCGGCACCTCCATGGCCCGGCTGAACGCGGTGGCCGGCAGCCTGGACGGTTTCGAGCTGTCGGTGCTGGACCTGCGGCAACGCCGGGAGGGCGATGTGCTGGGGTCGGCGCAGTCCGGTACCGCGCGCACGCTGAAGCTGCTGTCGTTGCTCGACGACCTGGAGGTCATCACCACCGCGCAGCAGCTGGCGCGCACGGTGGTCGACGGCGACCCGGATCTGTCCCGGCATCCCGGTCTGGCCAGCATGATGCGGGCCGCCGTGGACGGTGAACGCCTGGAGTACCTGGCCAAGTCGTGAGTGCCCGGCCGCCGAGTGGGCGGGTTCGTCCCGGTCGACGATCCGGACTTCGACTGCGGCGCACGGGTTTCGGCTGCTGCGCTACCGGCCGTTCAAACGCGGGTACGGCAGGTCGGTGGCTGTGTTCTCCGGTACCGCCAGGGTCCGCCCGATCTGCGGGAAAGCGCGTTGCGGGCAGGCGGTGCGGTCGCACACCTTGCAGCCGGCGCCGATCGGCACGGCCGCGGCCGGGTCGTCGAGCTGCAGGCCGCGCGAGTACACCAGCTGGTCGGCGTATTCGATATCGCAGCCCAGGCCCACCGCGAATTCCTTTGCCGCGGTGCCGTATCCGTGCGGGCTCGGATGGGTGGTGCGCGCGATCCACAGGTAGCGGCGCCCGTCGGGCATCGCGGCGACCTGGGTGAGGGTGCGGCCGGGCTGGTCGAACGCCTCGTGCACCACCCACAGCGGGCAGCTGCCGCCGACCCGGGAGAAGTGGAACGCGGTGGCGGACTGGCGTTTCGAGATATTGCCGGCACGGTCGGTGCGGACGAAGAAGAACGGGACGCCGCGCTGTCCCTGGCGCTGCAGGGTGGACAGCCGGTGGCAGACGGTCTCGAAGCCGACCTCGAACCGCAGGCTGAGCAGGTCGATGTCGTAGTGCAGCTCCTCCGCGGAGCGCAGGAACCGGCTGTAGGGCAGGATCAGCGCGCCGGCGAAGTAGTTCGCCATGCCGACCCGGGCCAGGGCCCGGGATTCGCCGGTGAGCGAGGGGGTTTGGGCGAGCACGTCGTCGATCGTCTTGCCGTACAGCAGGAATCCGATGGTGGTGGCGATCTGGAACGCGCGTTGCCCGGGCCGCAGCCGGCGGGCCAGCGTGAGGGTGCGGGTGTCGGGGTCGTAGTGGCGCTTCGGGATGGTGGGGTCGGCGCCGTCGCCGCGGACCAGCACGGTCACCCCGGCGCGTTCCTCGGCGACGCGCGCCAGCTGGCGGTCGATCGAGCCGATGGTCAGCCCGCACTCGTCGAAGAGCCGCTCGGCGGCCAGGTCGAGGGTGGCGATGTGGTTGTGGTGGTCGTAGAAGAAGTCGCGGACCTCCTCGTAGGGCATCGGCACGCCGGTGACCCCGGTGGGGGTGGAGACCTTCGACGACAGCAGGTCGAGCTGGTCGGTGGCGGCGCGCAGCCGCCGGTGCATGGCCACGATGGTCTTGGCGACCTCGGGGAGCCGGCTGGCGAGGTCCTCGACCTCGGCGGCGGGCGGCGGGGTGCCGCCGGCGGCTTCCACGAGCACCTCGTGCAGGTCCGACACCAGCCGGGCGTCGGAGTCGGCGGCGAAGAACTGGACGTCGAGGTCGAACGTGGAGTTCAGTTTCAGCAGTACCGGAACGGTCAGCGGACGCTGGTCGCGCTCGAGCTGGTTCAGGTAGCTGGGCGACAGATCCAGGGACTTCGCCAGTGCCGCCTGGGTCATGTGACGTTCCTCGCGCAACCGGCGTAACCGAGCGCCCGCATACATCTTGCGCACGCCGCAGATGCTACCCAGAAGCCTTCGCAATCATTGCAATTTTGATGTCAACACGCGATAACTCCTGCCACCCTAGGCCGTTCCAAGATCGAACTACTGTGGAGTATGCGAAGCGGTCCGTTCTGCCGGGATGCTGGACAGCGGGCTTTCCGGGGTGCGGCGGGCGGTGCCGAACGGGGTCGGGAACGCGCGCCGGAAAAATAGCCCCGGGTGCGCCGGGAACCGACCGGACTGTCGTATGTGTCCTGATCCTCACACCGCCGACCGGGGCGTGACCATGTTTGTACCGACCCCTGCGCTCGCCGTTCGTGCCGACTCGCCACCGGGTAGGTTGAGCGGATGTTCTCCAAAGTGCTGGTCGCCAACCGCGGCGAGATCGCGATCCGGGCTTTCCGTGCCGCCTACGAACTGGGTGTCGGGACCGTGGCGGTCTTCCCGTACGAGGACCGCAACTCGGTGCACCGGCTCAAGGCCGACGAGGCGTACCAGATCGGCGTCCCGGGTCACCCGGTCCGGGCGTACCTGTCGATCGCCGAGATCATGAAGGCCGCCCGCACCGCGGGCGCGGACGCGATCTACCCCGGGTACGGCTTCCTGTCGGAGAACCCCGACCTGGCCGCCGCGTGCGCCGAGTCCGGCATCACCTTCATCGGCCCGTCGGCCGAGGTGCTGGAGCTGACCGGTAACAAGGCGCGCGCGATCGCGGCCGCCCGCGCGGCCGGACTGCCGGTCCTGGACTCCAGCGCCCCCTCGGCCGATGTCGAGGAGCTGCTGACGGCCGCCGAGTCGATGCACTTCCCGCTGTTCGTGAAGGCCGTCGCCGGCGGTGGCGGGCGCGGCATGCGCCGGGTCGCCGACCGGGCGCAACTGCGCGAGTCGATCGAGGCGGCCGCCCGCGAGGCGGAGTCGGCGTTCGGCGACCCGACGGTGTTCCTGGAGCAGGCGGTGGTCAACCCCCGCCACATCGAGGTGCAGATCCTCGCCGACCAGCAGGGCAACGTCATCCACCTGTTCGAGCGAGACTGCTCGCTGCAGCGCCGGCACCAGAAGGTGATCGAGCTGGCACCCGCGCCGAACCTGGATCCCGAACTGCGGGAACGGATCTGCGCGGACGCCGTGGCGTTCGCCCGGCAGATCGGGTACAGCTGCGCCGGTACCGTCGAGTTCCTGCTCGACGAGCGCGGCAACCACGTCTTCATCGAGATGAATCCGCGGATCCAGGTCGAGCACACGGTGACCGAGGAGATCACCGATGTCGACCTGGTGCAGGCGCAGCTGCGCATCGCGTCCGGTGAGTCGCTGGCAGACCTCGGCCTGAGCCAGGATTCGATCCACATCCGCGGTGCCGCCCTGCAGTGCCGGATCACCACCGAGGATCCGGCCAACGGGTTCCGGCCCGACACCGGCCGGATCACCGCCTACCGCAGCCCCGGCGGTGGCGGTATCCGGCTCGACGGCGGGGCCAATCTCGGTGCCGAGGTCAGCGCCCACTTCGACTCGATGCTGGTCAAATTGACCTGTCGCGGACGGGATTTCGGGCAGGCCGTGGCGCGGGCGCGCCGGGCGGTGGCCGAGTTCCGGATCCGTGGTGTGGCCACCAACATCCCGTTCCTGCAGGCGGTGCTCGACGACCCGGACTTCCGGGCCGGGCGGGTCACCACCTCGTTCATCGACGAGCGGCCCTACCTGCTGACGCAGCGCGGCTCGGCCGACCGCGGCACCAAGATCCTGCGCTACCTGGCCGACATCACGGTCAATCAGCCGCACGGCGCCCGGCCGTCGAAGATCTACGCGCACGACAAGCTGCCCGCGCTGGACCTGACCGTGCCGCCGCCGCCCGGCTCGCGGCAGCGGCTGCTCGCGCTGGGGCCGGAGGGTTTCGCGCGGGCCCTGCGGGAACAGCCTGCGCTGGCCGTCACCGACACCACCTTCCGCGACGCCCACCAGTCGCTGCTGGCCACCCGGGTGCGGACCAACGGCCTGCTGCAGGTGGCCGGGCACGTGGCCCGGCTCACGCCGGAGCTGCTGTCGGTCGAGTGCTGGGGTGGCGCGACTTACGATGTGGCGCTGCGCTTCCTGCACGAGGACCCGTGGGAGCGGCTGGCGGCGCTGCGCGAGGCGATCCCGAACATCAACCTGCAGATGCTGCTGCGCGGCCGGAACACGGTGGGCTACACCCCGTATCCGGAGAAGGTCACCCGGGCGTTCGTCCGCGAGGCCACCGACACCGGCATCGACATCTTCCGGATCTTCGACGCGCTCAACAACATCGACCAGATGCGCCCCGCCATCGACGCGGTCCGCGAGACCGGGACCGCGCTCGCCGAGGTCGCGATGTCCTACACCGGTGACCTGTCGAACCCGGCCGAGGACCTCTACACCCTCGACTACTACCTGAAGCTGGCCGAGCAGATCGTGGAGGCCGGTGCGCACGTGCTGGCCATCAAGGACATGGCCGGGCTGCTGCGGGCGCCGGCCGCGCACACCCTGGTCACCGCGCTGCGGGAGAACTTCGACCTGCCGGTGCACGTGCACACCCACGACACCCCGGGCGGCCAGCTCGCCACCTATCTGGCGGCGTGGCAGGCCGGCGCGGACGCGGTCGACGGTGCGTCGGCGCCCATGGCGGGCACCACGTCCCAGCCCGCGCTGTCGGCGATCGTTGCGGCAGCGGCGAATTCGCCGCGCGACACCGGGCTGGACCTGCAGGCCGTGTGCGATCTGGAGCCCTACTGGGAGGCGCTGCGCAAGGTGTACGCGCCGTTCGAGTCCGGGCTGCCGTCGCCGACCGGGCGCGTGTACACCCACGAGATCCCGGGCGGTCAGCTGTCGAACCTGCGGCAGCAGGCGATCGCGCTCGGCCTGGGCGACCGCTTCGAGGAGGTCGAGGCCAAATACGCCGCGGCGGACCGTCTTCTGGGCCGTCTGGTGAAGGTGACCCCGTCGTCCAAGGTGGTCGGCGACCTGGCGCTGTCGCTGGTCGGTTCCGGTGTGTCGGTGGAGGACTTCGCCGCCGACCCGGCCCGCTACGACATCCCCGATTCCGTGATCGGTTTCCTGCGTGGCGAATTGGGCACTCCGGCCGGTGGCTGGCCGGAGCCGTTCCGCACCCGGGCCCTGGCCGGCCGCGGTCCGGCCAAGCCGGAGACCGAGCTGACCAGCGAGGACCGCGCCGGTCTGGACGGCACCTCGCAGCAGCGCCGGGAGACGTTGAACCGCTTGCTGTTCCCCGGCCCGGCCGCCGAATTCCTCACGCACCGCGAGAAGTACGGCGACACGTCGATGTTGTCGGCGAACCAGTTCTTCTACGGCCTGCGGCCGGAAGAGGAACACCGGGTGCAGCTGGAGAAGGGTGTCACGCTGCTCATCGGGCTGGAAGCCATCTCCGAACCCGACGACCGCGGCATGCGGACCGTGATGTGCATCCTCAACGGCCAGTTGCGGCCGGTCCAGGTGCGGGACCGGTCGATCGCCAGCGAGATCCCGGTGGCGGAGAAGGCCGACAAGACCAACCCCGGCCACGTCGCGGCGCCGTTCGCCGGTGCGGTGACCCTGGCCGTCGCCGAGGGGGACGTGGTCGAGGCGGGCGGTGCAATCGGCACCATCGAGGCCATGAAGATGGAGGCCGCGATCACCGCGCCGCGCGCGGGTGTGGTCGAGCGGATCGCCATCGGTCCGGTGCAGCAGGTCGAGGGCGGTGACCTGCTGGTCGCCTTGCGGCTCAACGAGACCGCGGCGCAATGACGCGGATCGTGGCCGGGTCGGCCGGTGGCCGGCGCCTGAAGGTGCCGCCCGCCGGTACCCGGCCCACCTCGGATCGGGTGCGGGAGGCGCTGTTCAACGTGGTCGGCGCGCGGTTCGATTTCGCGGGACTGCGCGTGCTGGACCTGTACGCGGGTTCGGGCGCGCTGGGACTGGAGGCGCTGTCGCGCGGCGCGGCGCACGCGCTGCTGGTGGAGTCCGATCGCGCCGCGGCGGCGGTGATCCGCGCCAATATCGCCGTGCTGGGCTTGCCGGGCGCCGAATTGCGGCAGAGCACAGTCACTTCGGTGCTGGCCGGGGCGCCCGTGGAACCCTACGACCTGGTGTTGTCCGATCCGCCGTACGCGGTGGACACGGCCGAGGTCGCCGCCGATCTGGCCGCGCTGGCCGGTAACGGCTGGCTGGCACCGGACGCGCTGGTGATCGTGGAGCGCGGCACCCGTACGCCGGAGACCGCCTGGCCGGCGGGGATGTCCGCCGAGAAGTCGCGCAAGTACGGCGAGACCCGGCTGGATCTGGCGACCTTCGACTCCGAATAGGATTCGGCCGGTACCGGATTCGGTCCGGGATCGGGGTCGATCCGAGCCGGCCGGCGCCGAGTAGCGCGGGATTGCCGTGGCCCGCACCCGGTTTCGCCGGGTGCGGGCGGGTGTCGTCAGGACAGCAGCTTGGCCTTCAGGGCGGCGATATCGGCGGCGGTGAGGCCGAGACCGGTGCTCACGTAGTTGTCGAAGCTGCCGTAGGTCGTATTCACCTGGGCGAAGGCCGAATCGAGCTCGGCGGCGGTCACGCCGTTGTTGACGTCACCGGGTGCGGCGTCGCGGTAGTAGCTCGACAGCATGAAGTCGTAGTACACGGTGGCCTTGTCGACACCCAGCAGGGTGAGCAGCACCGCGCCCGCCCAGCCGGTGCGGTCCTTGCCCGCGGTGCAGTGGAACAGGACGCCGCCGTTGTTGTACGCGATGTCCTTGATCACGTCGGCGAAGCCCGCGTTCGCGCCCGGCGCGGTGATGAATTCCGGGTACGCGTTGGCCGCGTTCGACAGGGTGGCAGACCCCGAGGTCGGCGGGAGGCCGCCGAGGACGTCGTCGTGGTGTTCGGTGGCACCGGCGGGGATCTTGTCGGCACCGGAGAGCAGCTGCTCGTAGTTGGTGCGCAGATCGTGGACGGAGACCACGTTGTGGGCGGCCAGGGCGGCGACGTCGGTGGTGGTGGCCGCGTTCAGCGCGGCGGTGCGGAACACCAGGCCGGTGCGGACGGTGTGTCCGTCGGTGGTCTTGTATCCGCCGACGTCGCGGGCGTTGATCACGCCGGAGAGGTTGAGCGAGCGCGCGGTCGGGTCGAGTACGACGCTGGGGGTCGGCGTCGGCGGGTCGACCGCGAACGCCAGGCCCGGTGAGACCCCGAAGGTCAGGGCGGCGGCCAGAACGACGGTCGCGCCGATCGTGCGAGGTCGGATCATGGGTGTTCCCTTTCGGTTGAAGCCCCGGCATCCGCCGGGCCACAGAGCACTGTGGCACGACGGTCGAGCATTTGACTGACATGATGTCTAGCGAATAGATATACAGTCAGTGAACACCGCGTGGGGGTGGAACCGGACTATTCGCCTGGTGTTACCGTGCCCCGTGAACGCACGCCGGACCTCGCTACGCGAGGAACAGAAGAAGCAGACCCGGGCCCGGCTGGTCGAGGCGGCCCGGCAGCTGTTCGCCGAGCAGGGCTACGGCGCGGTCCGCATCGACGACATCGCGGCCGTCGTCGGCTGCAGCCGGGCGACCTTCTACCTGTACTTCAACGGCAAGGTCGACGTACTGCGGGAGATCGGTGCCGAGGCCACCTCGATGGGTGTGGCGCGCTCCTTCGAGAACCTCGAGCACGCGCTGCGCACCGATTCACGCACCGAATTCGTCGCCTGGGTACGGCAATCCATCGCCTGGTTCGAGGAGAACAAGGACCTGCTACCAGCCTGGGACGAGGCCGCGGTGCTGGAACCGGAGTTCCGTGCCGTCGCCCGCGAAGGGATCGCCGCGATGGCGACCGGCATGACCGGCTACCTGTCCCGCTGGCCCGCCGATCGTCGGGAAGAGGCCGCGCTGCGCGTGGAACTTCTTGTCGCGCAACTGGAACGGTTCTTCACCCGCTGGGCGTTGCACGGCACGATCGACGTCTCGGCCGAGCGGGCCGCCGAGGTCCTCGCCGACATCTGGTTCCCGGCGCTGCGGATTCCGGGGACGGAACCGGGCTGAGCGCCCGGTGCCACCCGCTCGTGCTCGGCGGGTGGCATTCGGGTTCAGCCCTGCTCGGCCTTGCGCTCGGCGATCTTGGCCAGCAGCCGGGCGTGCACCGGCTTCGGCACCAGCTCGGAGATGTCGCCACCGTAGGCGGCCACCTCCTTGACCAGGCTGCTGGAGACGAAGCTGTAGCGGGCATCGGTGGTGACGAAGAACGTGTCGACACCGCTGATGTGCCGGTTCATCTGCGCCATCTGCACTTCGTACCCGAAGTCGGTCGCGTCGCGCAGGCCCTTCACGATCGCCGAGAAGCCTTGCGCGCGAGTGAAGTCCACGACCAGGCCGGATCCCGCCGTCACCCGCACGTTCGGCAGGTCCGCGGTCACCTCGCGCAGCATCTCGATGCGCTCGTCGGCGGTGAACATGCCCTGCTTGCTCTGGTTGAACAGCACCGCGACGACGACCTCGTCGAATTGCGTCGCCGCCCGCCGGATGACGTCGAGATGTCCGTTGGTCACCGGATCGAAGGATCCGGGGCACACTGCTCCTGCCATGAGCGAAACGCTAACAGCCACCGGTGGCGGCGGTCAGAGCGGCCGGAGCGTGAGCGGCCGGGGCGCGGGTAGTTCGGCCGGACGGATGTGCCCCTGCGGGCGATGCCGGCCGGCGCGGGCCAGGGCGGCACGGATGCGGGCCGCGGCCGTGCCGTCGGCCAGTTCGTCCCAGGTCCAGCGGACCACCTGGAATCCGTGGCGGCGCAGGGCTTCCTCGCGGCTCTGCTCCCGGGCCAGGGCCTCGACCACGTCGCCGCCGGGATGGACGGCCCGCCCGTAGCGGAGATGGCCGTCGAAGACCCCGACCACTCCGGTGTCGCCGAACCAGAAGTCGACGCGGCCGAGCCGGCGCCGGTCGTGGGACTGGACATCGCCCTGCGAGCGGGGTTGCGGTATGCCGAGGCGGCGCAACATGACTCGGCTGCGCGAGTGACCGATGCCGGGGCTGCGCGGGTCCAGGAACGCCACTACCTGGCGGGCGGTGCCGATGCCCACCCGGCGGGCGGCGCGGTGCAGTTCGGCGGTGAGATCGGTTGCGGTGACCCCGTATTCGCGGGCGAGCGCGTCGCCGGCGACCACCGCGGCCTCGAACGGCACGGTCCGGGCCAAGTCGACCACGGTGCGTGCGGGCGTGGTGACCGCCAGGCCGGCGAGTTCGGCGACCGTGTCCACGGCGGCGACGTGTACGGCCAGGGTCGGGGTGATCCGGCCGCCGTGATTGCGATTGCGGGTCACGTGCACGCGGTCGAGCAGTGACAGCTCCACCGGCACCCGGTACAGCAGCGCCGCCGACTGATGGCTGACGATGCTGCCGGGCGCCAGGTTTCGCAGCGTGGCCAGCACGGTGCTGCGGTGGCGATCATGGGTGGCGGCGGCGGTCCGCGCGGCCGGATGGGTTCTGGTGGCCCGGCGGAGCCGCTGGCGGTAACCGCCGCTGCACACCCGGCGGATCTCCTCGTCGGCGCTGCGCGGGATCCCCTGACATTGCTGCATACGAACCTCGCTGTTCGGTCGGCGAAACGGATTCGTAGGGCTTCGACGCCGCAAGGGGGCGAACGGTTCCCGGCAACCGTGCGGTTCCGGCTAATACACCCAGCGGCGCAGCAGGACGAAGCGCACCGCGCCCACCAGCCCGGTCACCACGATCACCGTCCCGGCCTCGGCGGCGCTGCCCGGACTGCGCACGGTGTGGTTCAGCACGGCCAGCACGGTCGATGTGGCGATCAGCCCGGCCACGGCGATGCCGCCGCCCTCCAACTGTGCGGCCAGCCAGCCGACGCGATCGGCGGCACGGAAAGTCAAGCGGCGGTGCAGTTCGTTGGCGATGGCGGTGCTCACGAGCGCGCCGACGACATTGGCCACCTCGGAGCCCTCGCGGTAGCAGAGCAGGAACAACAGGAAGTAGCCGATATTGCTGAGGACGCCGACGATCGTGAAGCGCGCGAGTTGCTGCTGCCAGCGGTCACCCCGGACGAAGGCGCCGAATCGTGCGGAGCGGCTCGGCGCCACCGAGGGTGGCGCCGAGGGCGTACCGGGGCAGGCCGGCTCCAGGACACTCATCGTCAACAATCCGATCGAACTCGCGGGCCCGGACGGCTCGAGCCCGCGCCGGGGTACCGGCCGGTACTGAACGCTACCGAAGCGGAGGGAATTCCTCCCCTTGTTCGACTGTGTCTTAGGAAACAGCTCGGCCGACACACCGGGAACGGACTGGGCACCGGATCGTGACCAGGGGCACACTGGGCTGGGAGTGGAACCGGCGTCGCGCGGCGCACTTGCGCAACCGACGTCGCACCAGCGCAACAGCTCTGCACGAAAGTGGGGAAGGCACCATGTACCGCGTATTCGAGGCGCTCGACGAACTGGTGGCCATTGTCGAGGAGGCACGCGGCCTCCCGCCGACCCGCAATTGCCTGGTCCCGCGCGGCGACGTCCTCGAATTGCTCGACGACGTCCGCGAGGCCCTGCCCGGCGAACTCGACGACGCGCAGGACGTTCTCGACCACCGCGACAAGATCGTCAACGACGCCCGCACCTCCGCCGAGACCGCGGTGACCACCGCCACCGAGCAGGCGCGGCTGACCGTATCCAAGGCGCGCGAGGAGGCCGACCGCATCCTCGCCGACGCGAAGGCGCACGCCGACCGCATGGTGTCGGAGGCCCGCGCCCACGCCGACCGCACGGTGGCCGCCGCGCAGACCGAGGCCGAGCGGACCGTGGCCGAGGGCAAGGCCGAGTTCGAGGCGGTCACCGGCCGGGCCCGCACCGAGTCCGAGCGGATGATCCAGGCCGGGCAGGCGTCGTTCGACCGATCGGTCGCGGAGGGCAAGGCCGAGCAGCAGCGTCTGGTCGAGGCCACCGAGGTGGTCCGGGCGGCACACGCCGAGTCGGCGCGGGTCATCGACGCCGGGCAGGCCGAGGCCGACCGGTTGCGCGCCGAATGCGACCACTATGTCGACACCAAGCTGGCGGACTTCGAGGAGCTGATGAACTCGACGCTGCGGCAGGTCGGCCGGGGCCGGCAGCAGCTGCGCAGCGGCGCCGGCGCGGTCATGGACTATGCGGCGGAGTTCCGCCGGTAGCGGGATATCCGCAGCTCACACCGGCCGGACGGGTTCCGGGCCGCGGCGCCGATTGGGGAACCGGGCATGCCCCGGTGTAGGATTCCCTGGTTGTCCACGTCCCCTTCCGTAGATCGTGAGTGAGTTCTCGATGCCCGCCGAATCCGGTTCCGGTTCGCGTCGCCGTCACGGCGACGCGCCCTTCGTGCTGGATGTCCGCAGCCTCGGCCGCAAGCCGGGGTCGATGCGCGAGGAGCATCGGGTCGTCACCGCACCGGAACGGATCGGGCTGGACATGGTGGCCATTGCGGCGGGCGCCGAGGTCGAACTCGACCTGACGCTGCAGTCGGTTTCGGAGGGTGTGCTGGTCACCGGCACGCTCACCGCGCCGCTGGCCGGTGAATGCACCCGCTGCCTCGAGTCGTTCACCGACGAACTCGAGGTATCGATCACGGAGCTGTTCGCCTACCCGGACAGTGCCACCGAGCAGACCACCACCGAGGACGAGATCCACCGCCTGGTCGACGACGAGATCGACCTGGAACCGGTGATCGCGGACGTGGTGGGCCTGGAGCTGCCGCTGCAGCCGCTGTGCGAACCCGACTGTCCCGGGCTCTGCTCGGAATGTGGAGTGCGGATGGCGATTGCGGGTCCGGATCACAGTCATGAGATACTGGACCCTCGCTGGGCCAAGCTTGCGAAGTTCGCGGCTGAGGCTCCCGGAGACGGGGCCCCCGGCACCGGTGTCGACGACACCGATGAATCACACGTAGACCGATCGCTTGCCGCCCGGAACGGGTCGGCGAGTTCGACGACAGAGGAGAAGTAGTCGTGGCCGTTCCGAAGCGCCGGATGTCCCGTTCGAACACCCACTCGCGGCGCAGCCAGTGGAAGGCCACTGCGCCCGCCCTGATCACCTGCCCGAACCGCGCCTGCGGTCAGCCGACGCTGCCGCACATCGCGTGCCCGAGCTGCGGCACCTACAAGGGCCGCCAGGTCACCGCTGCCGTCTGACCCGGTCCGGGTAGGCGACAATGACAACAGGCAAGGACGGCTCGGCCTCACCCGCTGTGGGTGAGGCCGCCGATCATTCCAGCCTGACCGCCGCGCTCGGTGTCGAGGTGGAGCCGGAGCTGCTCCGGCTCGCGTTGACACATCGCTCCTTCGCGTACGAGAACGGCGGATTGCCGACCAACGAGCGCCTGGAGTTCCTGGGCGACTCGGTGCTCGGTCTGAGCATCACCGAGCGGCTGTACCTCGAGCACCCGGACAAGTCCGAGGGCGAGCTGGCGAAGCTGCGCGCGAGCGTGGTGAACATGCACGCGCTCGCCGAGGTCGCCCGCCTGCTGGGCGACGGCGGCCTGGGCCGCTACCTGCTGCTCGGCAAGGGCGAGGAACTCACCGGCGGCCGCGACAAGGCCAGCATCCTGGCCGACGGCATGGAGTCGCTGCTCGGCGCGGTTCACCTGCAGCACGGCATCGAGGTGGCGCGCAGCGTGGTGCTGCGGCTTTTCGCCGACCTGCTCGAGCGCGGTCCGCGCATGGGCGCCGGTCTGGACTGGAAGACCAGCCTGCAGGAGCTGACCGCCGAACGCGGACTCGGCGTGCCCAGTTACGAGATCACCTCCACCGGTCCCGACCACGACAAGGAATTCACCGCCACGGCCATGGTCGGCGGTCAGGGTTACGGTCAGGGCGTGGGGCGCTCCAAGAAGGAAGCCGAGCAGAAGGCCGCCGGCGCCGCCTGGCAGGCCCTGACGGCGGAAGCCTGAACTACTTCGCGCAGTACGTGTGTGGCCTCGGCTCTCTGCCGGGGCCACACTGCTGTCTCCGGACCACACTGCTGTCCGGTGTCGGCTGCCGCTGATCAGCTGATCGGTTCGCGAATTCCGTTGTCGCTCACGCTGGTTCTCCGTGCAGATGACGTGCGGTGCGCGACGTCGGGACGGCCGCCGGGTCGGGGGCGGTACCGAAGAGTCGATCGGCGGTGTTCGCCGTGGTGACCGTGAACCAGTAGTGCTCGTTCTTGTAGTGGTGGTGGCGATGGTTGCGCCAGATCGCCCGGTACATCGCGTGTTTCGGCTTGTAGTCGGTGTGGATGAGATAGTGGGTCCACTCGTAGACCAGTCCGACGACGGTGACGGTGAGCACGAAGGTCAGGCCCAGTGCGACGCGGGGGAAGACCAGCAGGGCGATCGCGGCGAGCACCGCGATGACCACCGCGAGCGAGCGGGTCGGGATGAAGATGAGCGGGATCGCGCGCGGGTCGACATGATGCTTGCGGTGTTCGCGGGCGAGTTCGCTGTCGAGGGTGAGCGGTCCGAGAGTGCGTGGGCGCCAGTGCAGGATCGTCACGTGGATCACCCACTCGTACATTGGGAACAGGCCGATGATCGCGACAGGAACGATCGCATCGGTGATCTGCCAGTCGCCCAGCAGGATTCGCGCGGTCAGGCTCACCATCAGGGTGACGCCGATCATCCAGGGGGACGGGTGCCGGGCGAATTCGCGGGCGGCCGCCCGCAGTGTGAGGCCGCGGCGCAGGGTGCGTTCGGTGTCGGACATGGTCATACCTCGTCGGTGGGTGTCGCCGCGTCGAGCGCGTCGAGCAGTGCGGTGGTGGCCGGGGTGAGGAGGGCGCGTGCCCGGTCGGCTGCCAGGTCGGGCGCGCCCGCGCCGATCGCGGCGGCCAGATGTCGGTAGGCGCCGATATTGCCCACCTCGGCGGACATGACCGGAGCCAGTGCGGGGAGCGCGGGCTCGTAGGCCGCGCGCAGCATGGAATACATCAGCCGGAAAGCGATCGAGTCGGCGAGATCGAGGACGTGGTCCCAGTACTCGAGTGCGATGAGCTGTTGTGCCAGCGGATCGGTGGATTCCGCCAGGCGATCGGTCGTCTCGTCCAGTTCGCGAAGGACGGTGACGACCTGGGCATGACGGGGGTGTGCGCGGACGCGCGCAGCGGCCAGTTCGGCGATCTTGGGTCCGTTGTGCAGCCGGGCCTCCAGCACGCTGCGTGCCACGGCCGGATCGATGGTCCGGCCGCGTAGCAGCAGTCGGGGGAGCACCTCGAGCCCGGCGCTGCGCCGGTAGTCGAGGACGGTCGTGGTGCCGCCCTGGCGGACGGAGACGAGTCCGGCTGCCGACAGTCGTTGCAGTGCTTCGCGGACGGCCGGCCGCGAAACGCCCAAGGCCTCGGCGAGCTGTCGTTCGCTGGGTAGCGAGCTGCCGACCGCCAGTTCTCCGCTGAGTACCTCGTCGGCGATCTGTTCGAACACATCGCCGGCGACGGAGCGTTTCACCACAGGTGTCCATGCCATACGACCACTCTGCGCCCTTGTGGTCCGGTGGTCAAGTGGTCAGACCAGTCGCGGTTCAGTGTGTGTCGCCGTCTCCCGGAAACCCCTGGACGAAGGCTTGTGCCGCGGGTGAGGCGTTGAAGCCGCTCCACGCCAGGCACTGGACACGAGTCGGTCCATCGGTGACGGGGATCGCGTGCAGGCCGTTCCCGTCGGGGACCAGGCCCGGGGCGAGCAGGGCGACCCCGAGACCCTGTGCGACGAGGCCCAGGATCAGGTCCGTGCTCATCGCCTCGAACGCGACGTCGCGGCGGACGCCGGCGGCTTGAAAGGCGAGATCGGACTGGGCGCGTCCCGGCGTCCGGTCGGGGAAGTCGACGAAGGTCTCGTCGGCCAGTTCCGCCAAGCGCACTCGTCGTCGGCCGGCGAGCGGGTGGCCGGCGGCCACGACTGCGACGAGGCGTTCTCGAGCCAGCACCTGCATGGTCACTCCGCGATGTGACTGCTCGGCGGGCAGCCCGAGCACGGCCACGTCCATGGCGCCGCCCTCGATGGCGGCGATGAACTCGTCACTGGCGCCGGTGCGGACGTTGATCCGTACCTCGGGATGCGTCCGATGGAATCGTGCGAGTGTGGCCGGGACGTCGATCGCGGTGACGGTGGGGATCAATCCGATGGTCAGCGTGCCGCGGATCTTCCCCGATGCCGCGGCGGCATCGGCGATCGCACGATCGGCGGCGTCCAGGCTGGCCCGGGCGGACGCCAGAAACGCCTCGCCGGCGGCGGTCGGTTCGACGCGACGGCTGGTGCGGGCGAACAGCTCCACCCCGAGCTCGCGTTCCAGTGCCTTGATCTGATGGCTGAGTGCGGACTGTACGACATGGCACCGCTCCGCCGCCCGAGTGAAGTTCCGCTCCTGCGCCACCGCAAGGACGTACCGCATCTGCTGAAGCTCCATTAATCAATGATTGCAGTGCATTGATCACATGACAACAATGCGTTGGACTCATCCTGCACGGCTCGGGAGCATAAACCTGTGAGCACAACGACCAGCCCCACCCCGATCCTGCAGCGCCCCGCGACCGGCCGTGCCGCCCGGATCTGGCTGACTGCCATCGCCCCTGCGGCCTGGGGCACGACCTACATCGTCACCACGCATCTGCTGCCCGCCGGGCACCCCCTGTTCGCCGCGCTGATGCGCACCCTGCCGGCCGGAGTGATCGGCCTGCTGATCGCCCGCCGCCTACCGCACGGCTCGTGGTGGTGGAAGAGCCTGGTGCTCGGCACGCTGAACATGGGCGTGTTCTTCCCACTGCTCTTCCTCGCCGCCCAGCGACTGCCCGGCGGTGTCGCCGCGACCCTGGGAGCCGCGCAGCCCCTGGTAGTCGCGTTCCTGGCCGTCGCCGTCCTGCACGAACGCCTGTCCCGGTGGCGGATCCTCTGGGGGACAGTCGGAATAGTCGGCGTCGGGCTCGTCGTCATCGGGCCCGCCGCGGCTCTGGACCCCCTCGGGATCCTCGCCGGCCTCGCCGGAGCCGTTTCGATGGGTACCGGGGTCGTGCTCACCAAGAAGTGGGGCCGCCCCGACGGAGTCTCGGCTGTCGGCCTCGCCGGATGGCAGCTGACCGCCGCCGGCCTCGTCCTGCTGGTCCCCGCCCTCGCCATCGACGGCATACCCCCGGGCATCGACGTCCCGGCGATCGGTGGCTACCTGTGGCTCGGCCTGATCGGCGCGCTGCTGACCTACACGCTCTGGTTCTCCGGCATCCGTCAGCTCCCCGTGACCGCGACTGCGCTCCTCGGCCTGCTCTCCCCCCTCGTCGCCGCGGTCCTCGGCGCGGCCGTCGCCGGAGAAGGCCTCACTGCCGTCCAACTGACCGGCTTCGCCCTCGCACTGACCGCGATGGTCGCCGGCCAGCTCGCCCCATCCGAGAAGAAGGAAGCACCGACCTCATGAGAATCGCCGTCCTCGGTGCGACCGGCACGGCCGGAAGCGCGATCGTCTCCGAAGCCCTCGACCGCGGTCACCACCTCACGGCGCTCGCACGCCGCCCGGCACCGGCCCGGCCCGGTGTCCGGCTGACCGTGCGCGCGGTCGACGCCGCCGACCCCGCCGCACTGGGCCCCGCGCTCGCGGACGTGGACGCCGCGGTCCTGACCATCCGGCTCGCCCCCGGCGACGAATCGCGCCTCGCACCGCTCACCCGCACCTTCCTCGACGTCGCGCAGCGGCACGGCACCCGGGTGCTCGTCGTCGGCGGCGCTGCGCCTCTCCGCTCCCCGGATCGCCCCGGCCGGCTACTGATCGACGACCCCGTCCGCGTGCCCGCGGCCTGGCGTGAGGTCGCTCGGGCCAGCCTCGCCCAGTTCCACGCCTGCCACGAGCACTCCTACGGCGACTGGGTGTATCTCAGCCCGCCCGCGATCCTCGAACCAGGGGACCGCAGCGGCCGGTACCGGCGTGGAACGGACACCCTGCTCGTCGACGACGACGGCACCTCGCGGATCACCGCACCCGATCTCGCGATCGCTGTCGTCGACGAACTCGAAATGCCCGGCCCCGACCGCCATTTCACGATCGCCGCGGCCGTCTGACATCGTGCGTTCGGCTGTAGCGCTGACCGCCTCGGCCGGTCAAATGGGGCGCTGGCAGCGGGGGCAGTAGTAGGACGAGCGGTTCATGAACTTCTCCCGGCGGATCGCGGCGCCGCAGCGGCCGCACGGTTCCTCTTCGCGCCCATAGGCATTCAGCGAGCGGGAGAAGTAGCCGGAGTTGCCGTTGACGTTCACGTACAGCGAGTCGAACGAGGTGCCGCCGGCGGCGAGCGCCTCCGCCATCACCTCGCCGGCCGCGTCGACCAGCTTGCGGGCGGCCGCGGCACTCAGTTCGCCGGCCGCGCGGCTCGGGTGAATCTTCGCGCGCCACAGTGATTCGTCGGCGTAGATGTTGCCGATGCCGGACAGGCCGGCGGTCTGGTCGAGTAGGACCCGTTTGATCTCACTGCGCTTCGAACGTAGCCGCGCCGCAGCGGCTTTCGGGTCGAAGGCGGGGTCGAACGGGTCACGGGCGATGTGCGCCACCGACTCCGGGACGACGGTGCCGTCCACCTCGACCATCGGGTCGAGCCACCAGCCGCCGAAGGTGCGCTGGTCCACGAAGGACAGCTGGGTGCCGCCCAGCTCCGCGACGATGTGGGCGTGCTTGTCGCGGGGTGTATCGGAGGGGCGGATCAGCATCTGGCCGCTCATACCCAGATGCACCATGAGCGCGTCGTCCTGATCGGCGAAGGTCAGCCAGAGGAACTTGCCGCGGCGGTGCGCGCCGGCGACCCGGCTCCCGGTGAGCCGCGCGACCAGATCCGGGGCTCCGGCCAGGTGCCGGCGAACCGAGCGGGGATGGTTCACGTCGACGGACAGCAGGGTGCGGCCGACGACATGGTCTGCCAGACCGCGCCGCACCACCTCGACCTCGGGCAGCTCGGGCATGCCGTCGAGCTTAGTCGGGCGGGTTCGCGAGCCCGCCGGTCAGGGGGTGGATCCGGCGGCCGGTGCGCGGAACCCCGCCGGGGTATATCGGGCAAATCCGGCGTCGGTTCCCGATGACGGGAAGGCTCGGGCGAGTTACCGTGAGGTGTAGTTCGATCTCGCAGGCTCGGCGGGGGAGCTCGGTTGGGCTGCCGGCACCTACGACTGCGGACCCGTCGTCGAGGAGACCCGATGCGCAAGCTGACCTATTACGTATCCGCGACGATCGATGGCTTCATCGCCACCGAGGCGGGCGACGTCGACTTCTTCCCGATCGGCTCCGACCATCGGGACGCGACGAACCGGCAGTACCCCGAGACGCTCCCCACGAAGGTGCGCGAGGCGCTCGGCATCGACCGCAGTCCCGGCACCACCTTCGACACCGTGCTGATGGGCCGCAAGACCCACGATTTCGCCGTGCGCACCGGCACGGCCAGCCCGTTCGAGCATCTGCGGCAGTTCGTGGTGTCGACCACGCTGCCGGAGCCGCCCGCGCCGAATGTCGAACTGATCGCCGCAGATCCGCTGCGCCGGGTGCGAGAGCTCAAGCGCGAGAAGGGACTCGGGATCTGGTTGTGCGGCGGTGGTGAGCTGGCGCAGGTGCTGCTGCCGGAGATCGACCAGATCATGCTCAAGCTGCACCCGATCGTGCTGGGGGCGGGCCGGCGGATGTTCGGCGCGGGACCCGCACTGCCCGCGCCGAATCGGTTCCGGGTGCTGAGCAGCCGGGTGTTCGAGGACGGGGTGGCCTTCGTCAAGTACAGCCGGATCCGGTAGATGACCCGGGAGCCGGTGGTCTCGCTGCGCGAGATCGCGTTCTGGATGGAACGTGATCGCGCACAAACCCATCGGGTGCAGGCCTATCGCCGCGCGGCCGACGTCGTCGCGGAGTTGCCCGACGACGAGTACGCCACGATGGTGGAAACCGGCCGCTGGCAGGAGCTTTCGGGGATCGGGCCGAAGACTGCCGCTGCCATCGCGCAGGCCGCCGCGGGGCAGGTACCGGTCAAACTGGCCGAATTGCGTAGTGCGGCACGGCCGATCGAGCCCGAGGGGACACCGATCCGGACGCTGCTGCGCGGTGATCTGCACACCCACTCGAATTGGTCGGACGGCGGCAGCCCGATCGAGGAGATGATGCGTACCGCCGCCGCGCTCGGGCACGAATACTGTGCGCTCACCGACCATTCCCCGCGGCTGAAGGTGGCCAACGGGCTGTCGGCGGACCGGTTGCGCCGCGAGCTCGACGAGGTGCGGCGGCTGAACGACCGGTTCGAGCGGGAGGGGGTGACGATGCGGATCCTGACCGGGATCGAGGTCGACATCCTCGACGACGGCGGCCTGGACCAGCAGGCCGACCTGCTCGCCGAGCTCGACGTCGTCGTCGCGAGTGTGCACTCCGATCTGCGGGCCGACGCCGAGACGATGACCCGCCGCATGGTGTACGCGGTGGCGAATCCGGCCGTGGACATCCTCGGGCACTGCACCGGCCGGCTGGTGGAGGGGGCGCGCGGCACCCGGCCGGAATCGCAGTTCGACGCCGAGGTGGTGTTCGAGGCGTGCCGGCAGTACGGCACCGCGGTCGAGATCAACAGCCGGCCCGAGCGTCGCGATCCGCCCGGCCGGTTGCTGCGGCAGGCGATCGAGATCGGGTGTTGGTTCAGTATCGACACCGACGCGCACGCGCCCGGCCAGCTCGACTGGCTGAGCTACGGCTGCGCGCGGGCGGTGGCCAATGGCGTTCCACCGGAACGGATCATCAATACCCTGCCGCTATCGGGCCTGCTGGACTTCACGCGTAACTGATTGGGTCATTTGCCAGTTTCCGCGACCGCGCGTGCCCATACTGTGTTGCACATCACAACAGAGCGGTGGGCGATGGTGACCGGGACGGCCCGGTGGGAGTCCGGACCGCTCGGGTATCGAGGTTATCGTGATCGATTCGGCCCCCGCTCCCGCTCCGCTGCAATGGATCTGGCGTCGCTCGCTGGCGCACTATCCGAATGCCGGTCCCCGGTACACCTATCTGGCGATCACAGTGCTCGCCACGATCATGTTGTACTACGAGCTCTACGTCCAAGGTGCGGTAGCCACCAAGATCATCTACGGATTCGGTTTCAGTTTCACCCAATTCGTGCTGATGATCGCGGCCTCGAACCTGGTCGGCGCCTTCGGATCACTCGCCGCCGGGCTGGCGGACCGTTGGGGCAGAGCGAATCTCGTGGCCGGCGGCCTGTTCGTCACCGCGGCCTTGGTGCTCTTCGGGCTGCCTAACGCGCCGGACAAGCAGAGCTACGTCGTCATGCTCTGCGCACTCGGGATCGTCGAAGGCATCATGCTGGTGGCCACACCCGCCCTGATTCGCGACTTCTCGCCGCAGCTGGGCCGCGCGTCCGCGATGGCCTTCTGGGCGATGGGGCCGGTGCTCGGCAGCCTCGTGGTCACCGAGATCTCCAGTCACACCCTGGACGCACACCCGCGCTGGCAGTTCCAGTTCACCGTCTGCGGGATCGCGGGATTCGTGGTCGCGGTCATCGCCTTCTTCGGATTACGGGAACTCTCACCGCAATTGCGCGATCAGCTGATGGTCAGCGTGCGCGACCGAGAACTGATCGAGGCGCGGGCGGCGGGCATCGACCCCGAGGACGCGTTGCGGCACCAGTGGCGGCAGCTGCTGAAGGCCGATGTGATCGGTCCGGCGCTCGGGATCTCGCTGTTCCTGTTCTTCTACTACATCGCGGTCGCCTTCTTCGTCGTCTACTTCGAGACGGTGTTCGGCTTCTCCGAGGCGCGGGCGAACGCACTCGCCAACTGGTATTGGGGCGCCAACGCGCTCGCGCTGCTGATCGCCGGGCCGGTCTCGGACCGGATTCGGGTCCGCAAGCCGTTCATGGTGCTGGGCGTGGTGATCAATGTCTGTGCCACAGCCGTTTTCGCCGCGATGGCGACCCACTCCGGGACCACGTACTACCAGCTCGCCACCGTCATGGCGCTCAGCGCGATCGGGCTCGGGGTCGGGTACGCGGCGTGGATGGCCGGATTCACCGAGACCGTCGAACGCCGCAATCCCGCCGCTACCGCAACGGGATTGGCGATCTTCGGCTGGATCGTGCGGATCGTGGTGACGGTGTCCCTCGCGTCGTTCACGCTGGTCGTGACCGGGGTGTCGACGCTGGTGGACGACGGGCCGCGGGTTCAGGCGATCGCGGCCGCGCATCCGGCGCAGCTCGCGACCCTGCAGGCCGTCGACCCGGCCACACTGGCCGCACTGCAACAGTCGCCGACCGATCGCGCGGCGGGCGCGGCCGCGGTCGGCCAGTTGATCAAGGCCGGTCTGGCCGCCGACCCGGCCGCGGCGGTGGCGCGGCTGACCCAGTTGCAGACCGACCCCGTCCCGCCGGCCGATCTGGCCTACCTGAAGGAGCACGCCGGACCGGTCCAGCAGGCCCAGCACGACAATCCGCGGCAGTGGCAGCGGTGGTGGTGGGTGTGCGTGGTGGCCCAATTGATGTTCCTGCCCACGATTTTCCTTGTGAAGGGACGGTGGAGCCCCAAGCTCGCGGCGGCGGATACGGCGGCGCACGAAGCGGAGGTCGCGGCGGGGATCGCCGCACTGCACGCGGAGGCGGCCGCGGACGATGCGGGTGCGGCATCACCCGATACGGACGACGAGGCCGGTGCGGCTGAACAATCCGGTGCGGACGACGAGGCCGATGCGGACGACGAGGCCGGTGCGGTCGAGGAATCCGGTGTGGACGATGAGGCCGGTGCGGACGACGAGGCCGATGCGGTCGAGGAATCCGGTGCGGCCGAGGTGGTCGATGTCGCTGCGGAACCCGTTGCGGCCGAGGTGGTCGGCGCCGCTGTGGAGCTCGGCGCGGCAGAAGATGCCGGAGCGGCAAGCGAATCCGGTGCGGTCGAGGGAGCAGGGGAGTCCGGCGGGGCGGGCTGAGCCGAAGGACAGCCGGTGCGGCGGGACTCTGTGCCCGCCGCACCGGCGTGCTCGATCCGGTGGAGGTGCACGACGGCGCGCGGCGCGCGCTGAAGTGATCAGATGATGGACACCGCCACGATCAGGCCGATCGAGAGGTGCGCCGCGGCGACGATCGAGGACTGCAGTTCGTGGTGGTGCGCCTTCAGCAGGTTGCCGATGTTCAGGCCCAGGGCGCGTTCCAGCAGGCGCATCGCCACCACCTGGGCGACGATCCCGACCAGGCCGTAGACGGCGGTCGAGATCAGGCCTTCGGTGAGGCGGCCCGAGGACGCCCAGATCGCCACCACCACGATCAGCGCCATGCTGGTCACGCCCGCCGCGGCGATGATCACGGCATTCGGGTTACCGGTGGCGATCATCTTGCGCAGCGGCCCCGGGGTGCTCGAATCGATCGCTTGGAAGCCGATCAGGATCAGTGCCAGGCCCAGCGCCGCGTACGCCAGGATGGCGCCGACGCCGTGGCCGAGGTTGCTCCAGTAGCCGGGGGTGAGAGCGAGTGTGGTCGTGGTCATCGATGGCCTTCGTAGGTGTGCGGACCGCTATTCGGTCGGGATCCGGTGGGGGACGAACGTAGAGGAATCATCGGTGATCAAGCCGGGAGTTTCCCGGATGCCCATGCCCGCGGCGCTGTCGCCCACCATCCAGGCGCCCACCACCGGGTGCATGCCGTCGAACGCGGGCAGCGGGTCGAAGAGCTGGTAGACATAGCCTTCCGCGCCGTACACGCCACCGGTCGCGGTCTCGTGGCCCGCGTTCACGATGGTCATATTGGCACCCTCGCGGCCCAGTTTGGGTTTGCGGATGTAGTCGGTGAGCTCGTGTGGGTCGTCGACATAGGCGGGCAGCAGGTTCGGGTGCCCGGGGTACATCTCCCAGAGCACCGCGAGCAGGGCCTTGTTGGACAGCAGCGTCTTCCACAGCGGTTCGATCCATGTGGTCTTGGGCAGCGACCCGGCCACCTGCTTGCCGAAGTCGTCCTCCAGCACCCATTCCCACGGGTACAGCTTGAAGATCGAGTGGACCGTCGCGTCGGCGAGATCCACGAAACGGTGCAGTTCGGTGTCCCAGCCGATCTCCTCGATCGGCAGCGCCACGGTGTTCCAGCCGGCCTCGGCGGCCGTCTCCTGCATGTACGCGGTAGTCACGTTGTCCTCACCCGAGGAGTCCGCGCCCGACCAGGTGAAGTGCAGATCGCTGGAGGCCAACGTGGTGCGCATCTCGGTCCAGCGGTCGACCAGCTTCTCGTGCAACGAGTTCCACTGGTCGTCGTCGGGGTACACGTCGGTCAGCCAGTGCCACTGCACGATTGCCGCTTCCAGCAGCGAGGTCGGCGTATCGGCGTTGTACTCCAGCAGTTTCGCCGGGCCGCGGCCGTCGTAGCGGAGATCGAAGCGGCCGTAGATGTAGGGATCGCCGCGGTGCCAGGACTCCTTGATCGGACCCCAACTCCATTCCGGCAGACCGAATTCGGCGAACCGCTCGGTGAGCACGATATGTTCGCAGGCGTCCAGGCACATCGAGTGCAGCACCTCGACCTGCGCTTCCAGGCCGAGGATCTCGTCCATCTCGAACTCGTAGTGCACCGATTCGTCCCAGTACGGGCGGGCCCGGCCGTCGACTTCCGCTCCGGGCGAGCCGTACACCAGGCCTTGCTCGATGATGATGCGCTGCCAGTTGTTCCGAACGCCGCCGCGAACGCGTTTCACTACGAACCACCCGATTTTCCGCCGGACTTGCTGCCCAGGCCACCACGAACCACGCTGCCACTGCTGGTCTTCGCCGTACCGTGGCTGGGCGCGCTGAAACTCCCACCGCGCGGATGGGAGCCGATCGTATTGTGCCCGCCGTAGTAGTACCGGTACTGATGGCCCTGGTAGATGAAGATGCCCGGCGAATGGTAGTACGGCGTGCCCGGTCCGGCGAACTGCTGGGCGGTGTCGCACTGGCTGTCGTCGACCACGGTCTCGACGCTGGGGTCCCCGGGCGGGACCGCGCCGGTGGGCGTGGGCGCGTCGGTGGGGACGTCGGTGGCCGGCGCGGCGGTGGGGGCGGGGCCCGCGCTCGGGTTGGGGGCATCGGTCGCGCCGGGCGCCGCGGTCGGGGCAGGGGTGTCGCCCGGGCCGGGTGGCGCGATCGGGGCGGCCGTGGTCGGCGGGGCCGCCGAAGGCGCGGGGGCACCGAACTCGGTCGACGAACTCGACACGCAGTACGCGGTGACGTCCTGCGCGGCGGCCGCGTCGTACACCAGATAGCCGGCGCCCACGATGGCCGCGGCGCCGCCGATCGCGGCGCCGCCCATGAGGATCCGCTTGCGCTTGAGTTGTTTGGCGGCCGCGGCCGCTTCGGCCGCCCGCGCCGCGTCCGCCTCGCGCTTGCGCGCCTGATCACGGGCACGCGATTCGGCGAGGGTGGGCGGCTTCTTCTGGGTGCTGCCCGGCTTCTGCACGGTGACCCGGCCGCGCGGTCGCGCGGTACCGCCCGGCGGGGTGCCCCGCTTGGGCGGCTCCGCCGCGGCGCCCGGCTCGGGGGCGTCCTGCGGGATCGCGCTCTCGCCGAAACCGGCGGGGTGCTCGTCGTAGAGCGCGGCGAACGGATCGGGTTGCGCCGGATCGGAACCGGGTGTGCCCGGCGGGAACGGCGGTAGCGGACCACGGTGCCCGGCGAACGGATGCGAAATACGGCCCTCATCACCGGAATTCGCGTCGTCGCGATCCTTTCCGGGTTCCTCCGTTACCACCCCGCCGACTCCTACTTCCGAGATTACCGTTCGTCGAATCCGACCAGTCCGCCCTGCGCGGGCCCCCAGTCTTGCACAACCAGTGTCACCCGGCCGGGCGTGTCACCGGAGCGCAACAGGGCGAGCAGCTGTTCACATCGATCCCGCGGTCCCTCGGCGACGACGTGCACCCGGCGGTCGGCGGTGTTGCGGGCGTACCCGGTGAGCCCGAGTTCCAGTGCGCGCGAACGAGTCCACCAGCGGAACCCGACACCCTGCACATGCCCGTGCACCCACGCGACGAGCCGGACGCTGCCGGTGTCGCTCACTGCACCGAGAACGACAACGTCACCTTGGTCCCGGCCTTGAGCGTGCGGCCCACGGTGCAGGCGCGGTCGATGGCCCGCTGCGCGGTGACCAGCAGTCGTTCGCGGGCTGCCTCGTCCAGCTCGGACAGGTCCAGTTCCAGGGTCTCGGTGAGTTCGGGGTACACCTCGTTCTCACGGTCGGCCGCGCCGGACACGTGGACGGTGGCGTCGTAGGTGTCACCGAGGCGGCGGGCCAGGGTCGCATCGGAGGCCATCCCGGTGCAGGCGGCGAGGGCGATCTTCAGCAGCTCGCCGGGGGTGAACACGCCGGGGACGTCCTCCGAGCCGACCAGGACCTCGGCGCCACGCGAGCTGTGCCCGGTGTAGCGGCGGGTTCCGGTGCGCTCGACCCACAGCTTGGTCTGCCCGGTGGTGGATGCGATCTGTTCAGCCATGTCCCGATCCAACCATCGGCCGGTTCCGGACATTCCGCGACCCTGCGTCTCACTCCTTGAACCGGTACCCCATGCCCGCCTCGGTGAGCAGGTGCTTCGGGTTCGACGGGTCGACCTCGAGCTTGCGCCGGAGCTGGGCCAGATAGACCCGCAGATAGTGGGTCTCCGTCGCGTAGGCCGGCCCCCACACCTCGCGCAGCAGTTCCTTGCGGCCGACGAGCTTGCCCTTGTTGCGGACCAGCATCTCCAGCACACCCCACTCGGTGGGGGTCAGGTGCACGGCCGCGCCGTCGCGGGTCACGGTCTTGGTGGTGAGGTCGACGGTGAAGCTGTCGGTCTCGATCACCGCCTCACCGGTCGCGGTGATCACACTGCCGCGCCGGACCGCGGCGCGCAGCCGGGCCAGCAGCTCGTCCATGCCGAACGGTTTGGTGACGTAGTCGTCGGCGCCGGCGTCCAGCGCCTCCACCTTGTCGCCGGAGTCGGTGCGGGCCGACAACACGATCACCGGGATCCGGCTCCAGCCGCGGATCCCGGCCAGCACGTCGATGCCGTCCATGTCCGGCAGGCCCAGATCCAGCACCACCACCTCGGGATGCTTGTCGGCCACCGCCTTGAGCGCCGCGGCACCGGTGGCGGCCGTGAGCACCTCGTAGCCGCGGACCGACAGATTGATCCGCAGCGCCCGCAGGATCTGTGGTTCGTCGTCGACGACGAGGACCTTCGTCGCCGGTGCCTCTGCGGTCACAAGTCCTCCGATTCATTGGTCGCGGGCAGGTCCACCACCATGGTGAGCCCCCCGCCGGGGGTCGGTTCGGCGTGCACGGTGCCGCCCATGGCCTCCACGAAACCGCGGACCACGGACAGTCCCAGCCCCACACCGGTCGAATTGTCGCGGTCGCCGAGCCGCTGGAACGGCTCGAAGACCTGTTCCTCCTGCCCGGCCGGTACGCCGGGGCCGTGATCGATGACCGCCAGCGACACCCGGGCGCCGGTGGTTTCGGCGGTGACCCGGATGGGTGTGTCGGCGGGGGAGTAGCGGACCGCGTTCTCCAGCAGATTGGCAAGCACCCGCTCGAGCAGGCCGGGGTCGGCGTACACCGAGCCGGCCCGCACGTCGAGTTCGATTCGTTCCACCGCGGCGCGGCGCAGATTTCGGGCCCCGATACCGACGATCGCCCGGTTGATGATCTCCTCCGGATATACCTGCCGCAGTTGGGGTTTCACCACGCCGACGGCCAATCGGGAAGAGTCCAGCAGATTTCCGACCAGGCCGGTCAGCGCGTCCACCGATTCCTCGATGGTTTCCAGCAATTCGGCGGTATCGGCGGCGGAGAACTCGACGTCGTCGCTGCGCAAGCTGGACACCGCCGCCTTCGCCGCGGCCAGCGGGGTACGCAGATCGTGACTGACCGCCGACAGCAGCGCGCGGCGCAGGCGGTCCGCCTCGAGCAGCCCGGCGGCGGCCTGCGCCTCGGCCGCCAGCGCGCGCTGGTTCTCCAGGCTCGCCGCCTGGCTGGCCAGCGCGCGCAGCACCGCACGGTCCCCCGCGGTGAGATTCGGGCCGGACAGCAGCAGCTGGTACCGGTCGTCGCCGGCCTCCACGACATTGTCGGCGTCGGCCGGTCGCAGCGGCGGATCCTCGCCGACCGAGGCCAGCGCCTCGCCGTCCTCGAACAGGGTGACCGCCCGCTGCCGGAAGGTCTCGCGCGCCCGCTCGAGCAGCGCCGCCAGGTCGGCGCCGGAGAGCACCGCACCGGCGAACACGGTCAGCAACTCGGCCTGACGGGACGCGCGCCGGGCCTCGCGCCGGCGTCCCGCGGATACGTCCACGAGCGCGGCCACCGCCACCGCCACCATGGCCATCACCACGATGGTCAAGAAGTTGTTGGGTTCGTCGATGGTGAGGCTGTAGCGCGGGGAGACGAAGAACCAGTTGAGCAGCAGGCCACCGAGCACCGCCGACAGCGTGGCGGGCGCGACGCCGCCCAACAGGGCGACCGCGATCACCCCGATGAAATAGAGCGCGCTCAGGCCGGAGATGTCCAGGTAGCTGTCGAGCCAGAAGTAGCAGACCACCGTCACCAGGATCGGCACCACGAATGCGCTCAGCCAGGCAGTGAGCCGCCGTTCGCGCGGAGTCACCGCCGACCACCGGAACCCGCGCTGGGAATGCTCATGGGTCACCATGTGCACGTCGATCTTGCCCGAGGCCTGGACCGTCGCCGACCCGATGCCCTCGTCGAGCATCCGCGCCCACCGCGAGCGCCGCGAGGTGCCCAGCACCAGCTGGGTCGCGTCGATCTGACGGGCGAAGTCGAGCAGTGCGGTCGGCACGTCCTCGCCGGTGACGGTGTGCAGGCTCGCGCCCAGGCCGGCGGCCAGCTCGCGCAACCGGTTCATCCGTTCGGCCGACAGGCCCGCCAGACCGTCGCCGCGGACCACGTGCACCACGGTCAACTCGGCACTGGCCTTGGTCGCGATGCGGCTGGCTCGGCGCAGGATCGTCTCCGACTCGGGCCCACCGGTGACCGCCACCACGACTCGTTCCCGCGCCTCCCAGGGGGTGGTGATCCGATGGTCCGCGCGATATTTCGCCAACGCGGCATCGACCTGGTCGGCCACCCACAGCAGCGCCAATTCGCGCAGGGCCGTGAGATTTCCGGGGCGGAAGTAATTGCGCAGCGCCGCATCCACCTTCTCGGCGGCGTAGACGTTGCCGTGCGAGAGGCGGCGGCGCAGCGCCTCGGGCGTGATATCGACCAGTTCCACCTGATCGGCGCCGCGCACCACCGAGTCGGGCACGGTCTCGCGCTGGACCACCCCGGTGATCTCCTCGACCACGTCGTTGAGGCTCTCCAGGTGCTGGATGTTGACCGTGGAGATCACGTCGATCCCCGCGTCGAGCAGTTCGTGGACGTCCTGCCAGCGCTTCTCGTGCTTCGAACCCGGCACGTTGGTGTGCGCGAGTTCGTCGACCAGGACCACAGACGGGTGCCGGCGCAGCACGGCCTCCACGTCGAGTTCGGGCAGGGTGGTGTCGCGGTACACCATCTCCTTCATCGGAACCTGCTCGATCCCGGCCAGCAGTTCGGCGGTCTTCGTCCGGCCGTGGGTCTCCACGACCGCGGCCACCACGTCCCCGCCGCGTTCCAGCCGGCGATGCGCCTCGCCGAGCATGGCGTACGTCTTGCCCACCCCCGGCGCGGCACCGAGATAGATGCGTAGTCTCCCGCGCTTCACCGGTCCATCATGGCGCGTGGCGACACCGTCTCTCCTGTCACTGGCTATTTTCCCGAGCTGTTCACTGTCTCCGCAGTCAGGGGTATGGATCGCGTCGTTGACGATTTCTTGACGGAGAACGCGGGCCTTCTTGATGTGGCTTGCGCAACACACGCTGAATGTCCGTAAACGTGCCGTAAGGGACGTGCACTCTCATGCTGACAACCCGTCAAGGATATCGAGTTCGACCGTTTCGAGAGCTTCACTCACCAGGTGGCGCATTTCGTATGCGCTGCGGTCTTGAGGAGAGGGACACATGTCTGTCGTAGTTTTCACGGTCGTGACTGTGGCGATTTTCGCCCTGCTCGGCCTCATCCAGCGGGGAGTGGAACGGCTGTGACGCAGAACATCATCGGATTGGTGCTGTCGGTCGGCGTCGCTGTCTATCTGGTCGCGGCGCTGCTGTTCCCGGAGAGGTTCTAGGTGAACTCCACTACTGCGGGGGTCGTGTTCGCGGCGGCCCTCATCATCGCGCTCGCGCTGGTACACATCCCCTTGGGCGACTACATGTACCGGGTCTACTCCGGTAACAAGCACTCACGCGTCGAACGTGTGGTCTACAAGCTCATCGGTGTGAAACCGGAGGTCGAGCAGAACTGGTCCACCTACGCCCGCAGCGTGCTGGCGTTCTCGGCGATCAGTGTCCTGCTCCTCTTCTTCCTGCAGTTGCTGCAGGACAAGCTGCCGCTGCACCTGACCAACCCGGGCACCACGATGACCGCGGACCTGGCCTGGAACACCGCGATCAGCTTTATGACCAACACCAACTGGCAGAGCTACGCCGGCGAGCAGACCATGGGCCACCTGGTTCAGATGGTCGGCCTGACCGTGCAGAACTTCGTGTCGGCTGCGGTCGGTATAGCGGTGGCGGTCGCGCTGGTCCGCGGTTTCGCCCGCAAGCGCACCTCGGACCTGGGCAACTTCTGGGTGGACCTGGTGCGGGGCACGATCCGCATCCTGCTGCCCTTCTGCCTGATCGCCGCGGTCGTGCTGATCGCGGGCGGCGTGATCGAGAACTTCCACCTCTACGACCAGGTGGCGCACACCGTCGGCAACGGCGGCACGCAGACCCTGCCGGCTGGCCCGGTCGCGAGCCAGGAAGCGCCGAAGCTGTTCGGCACCAACGGTGGTGGGTTCTTCAACGTGAACTCCGCGCACCCGTTCGAGAACCCGACGGCTTGGACGAACTTCATCGAGATCTTCCTGCTGCTGGCGATCAGTTTCTCGTTGCCGCGCACCTTCGGCCGGCTGGTCGGGAGCAAGAAGCAGGGTTACGCGATCCTGTCGGTGATGGGGACGCTGGCGCTGTTCTCGGTATTTCTGACCAACTTCTTCCAGCTGCACCACCACGGCACCGTGCCCACCGCGGTCGGCGCCGCCATGGAGGGTGTCGAAACCCGGTTCGGTGTCTCGGATTCGGCGACCTTCGCCACCGCCACGACGCTGACCTCCACCGGTGCGGTGGACTCCGCGCACGACTCGATGACCAGCACCGGCGGCATGATGGCGATGTTCAACATGCAGCTCGGTGAGGTGGCGCCCGGTGGTACCGGCTCCGGTCTCTACGGGATGCTGATTCTGGCGGTCATCACCGTGTTCGTCGCCGGTCTGATGGTCGGACGGACCCCGGAGTACCTGGGCAAGAAGATCACCCCGCGGGAGATCAAGCTGGCCGCGGCCTACTTCCTGACCACGCCGCTGATCGCACTGACCGGTGCCGCGGTCGCCATGGCGTTGCCCGGTGAGCGGGCCGCGATGGCGAACACGGGGGCGCACGGATTCTCGGAAGTGCTGTACGCCTTCACCTCCGCCGCCAACAACAACGGCTCGGCGTTCGCGGGTCTGTCCACCAACACCGTGTGGTGGAACACCGCGCTCGGTCTGGCCATGGTCTTCGGCCGTCTGGTGCCGATCATCTTTGTCCTGGCGCTGGCCGGATCGCTTGCCGCACAGGGGCACACGCCGGAATCGGCGGGGACGCTGCCCACCCACAAGCCGCAGTTCGTCGGCCTGGTCGCGGGTGTGACGGTCATCCTGGTCGCCCTCACCTTCCTGCCCGCGCTGGCGCTCGGGCCGCTCGCCGAAGGAATTCACTGACATGTCCACTCCGACAATCGATTCCGTGCCTTCGGCACAGGAACCCACACGCTCGGGGAACAAGGTGTCCTCGGGTCTGTTCGACCCGCAGCTGCTGGTGAAGTCGCTACCGGACGCATTGCGCAAGCTCGACCCGCGCACGCTGTGGCGCAACCCGGTCATGCTGATCGTCGAGATCGGCGCGGTGTGGTCGACGATCCTGGCGGTCCAGAAGCCGACCTTCTTCGGCTGGGCAACCGTGATCTGGCTGTGGCTGACCGTGGTGTTCGCCAACCTGGCCGAGGCCGTCGCCGAAGGTCGCGGCAAGGCGCAGGCCGACACCCTGCGCAAGGCCAAGACCGACACCGTGGCCCGCAAGTTCGCCGAATGGCATCCGGGTATCGCGACCCCGGTCGAGCTGAAAGTCGCCGCGGTGGAACTGCAGCGGGGCGATCACGTCGTGGTCGAAGCCGGCCAGGTCATCCCTGGTGACGGTGACGTGGTGGAAGGCATTGCGTCCGTGGACGAGTCGGCCATCACGGGTGAATCCGCGCCGGTGATCCGGGAATCCGGTGGTGACCGGTCCGCGGTCACCGGCGGCACCACGGTGCTGTCCGACCGGATCGTCGTGCGGATCACGCAGGAGCCCGGAAAGAGCTTCATCGACAAGATGATCGCGCTCGTCGAGGGCGCGAGCCGGCAGAAGACGCCGAACGAGATCGCGCTCAACATCCTGCTGGCCGCGCTGACCATCATCTTCGTATTCGCGGTCGCGACCCTGCAGCCGCTGGCGATCTTCGCCAAGGCGAGCAACCCGGGTGTGCCGGACAGCCTCGCGCTGGACTCGCACGGTGTGACCGGCATCGTCATGGTGTCGCTGCTGGTGTGCCTGATCCCGACCACGATCGGCGCACTGCTGTCGGCGATCGGGATCGCCGGCATGGACCGGCTGGTGCAGCGCAATGTGCTGGCCATGTCCGGGCGGGCCGTCGAGGCCGCCGGTGACGTGAACACGTTGCTGCTGGACAAGACCGGCACCATCACGCTCGGTAACCGACAGGCGGGCGACTTCGTCCCGGTGCCCGGTGTGGATGCCGCCGAATTGGCTGACGCCGCACAGCTTTCCAGCCTCGCGGACGAGACCCCGGAGGGTCGCTCGATCGTGGTGTTCGCCAAGTCGGCCTACGGCCTGCGGGAACGCACGACCGGTGAACTGCCCGGTGCCACCTGGGTGGAATTCACCGCGCAGACCCGCATGTCGGGTGTGGACCTGGCCGACGGGCATCAGCTGCGTAAGGGCGCGGCCGGTGCGGTCGTGGAATGGGTTCGGGGACAGGGCGGTTCGGTCCCGACCTCGGTGCACGGCATCGTCGACGGCATCTCGGCCTCCGGCGGGACACCACTGGTGGTCGCCGAGGTGAAGGGCGGAAAGGCGCGCCTGCTCGGGGTGATTCACCTCAAGGACGTCGTGAAGGCCGGTATGCGGGAACGTTTCGACGAGATGCGCCGGATGGGAATTCGCACGGTGATGATCACCGGTGACAACCCGTTGACCGCCAAGGCGATTGCCGAGGAGGCAGGCGTCGACGACTTCCTCGCCGAGGCCACCCCCGAGGACAAACTGGCCCTGATCCGCAAGGAGCAGGAGGGCGGCAAGCTGGTCGCGATGACCGGCGACGGCACCAACGACGCACCCGCGCTGGCCCAGGCCGACGTCGGTGTGGCCATGAACACCGGCACTTCGGCGGCCAAAGAGGCCGGCAACATGGTCGATCTGGACTCGGACCCGACCAAGCTGATCGAGATCGTCGAGATCGGCAAGCAATTGCTGATCACCCGCGGTGCGCTGACCACGTTCTCCATCGCCAACGACATCGCCAAGTACTTCGCCATCATTCCGGCGATGTTCGTGGCCATGTTCCCGGGTCTGGACGTGCTCAACATCATGCGGCTGCACAGTCCGCAGTCGGCGATCCTGTCCGCGGTGATCTTCAACGCGATCATCATCGTCATGCTGATCCCGCTGGCGCTGCGCGGTGTGAACTATCGCCCGTCCAGCGCGTCGAAACTGCTGAGCCGCAACCTCTACATCTACGGTCTCGGCGGCATCGTCGCCCCGTTCGTCGGCATCAAGCTGATCGACCTCGTCATCCAATTCTTCCCCGGGATGTCCTGATGCGTATGTCTAGTTGGATCCGCCAGCACCTGGCGGCCGTGCGGGCACTGCTCGTACTTACCGTGATCACCGGAATCATCTATCCGCTGGTGGTTTTCGGGATCGGGCAACTGCCCGGCCTGCGGGACAAGGCGAACGGTTCGCTGATCACCGCGAACGGGCAGATCGTCGGGTCCAGCCTGATCGGCCAGGCCTACACCGACGGGAAGGGCACCGCGCTGCCGCAGTACTTCCAGACCCGTCCGTCCAACGCGCAGCCTGCGGCTGTCGCACCCGCCACGTCGAGTGCGATCCCGGACGGCTACGACCCGACCAACTCCAGCTTCGGCAACCAGGGCCCGGAGAGCGTGGTCGACACCCTCGACGCGTCGGACCCGGCCAAGGACAAGTTCGCGCTGCTCACCACAGTGTGCCAGCGCAGCGCGGCGGTGGCGGCGCTGGAGAACGTGGACGGCAGCCGGCCGTTCTGCGCGGTCGACAGCGGGTCGGGTAACGCGTTCGGCTCGGTGCTGGCGGTGCTCGGCCCGCGCGACAGCAAGGGCAACGTGACGGCCCCGACCCAGGTGGTGAGCGTCAACCAGGCGTGCGCCGCCGACGGGAAGCCCGCCACGGTACCGTTCCTGGACACCTACGCGGGCGTGAAGGTCGTGTGTGCCACGCGGGGACAGGACTATTCGGCGGGGCTGATCGTGCCGATCAAGGGAAACGCCTCGGTGGACACTCCGGTACCGGCCGACGCGGTCACCGCTTCCGCTTCGGGTCTGGACCCGCAGATCTCGCCGCGGTACGCGGAGATCCAGGTGGCGAGGGTGGCTTCGGCCCGTGGCGTGTCGGAGGACAAGGTCCGGGCTTTGGTCGCCGGGCACACCTCCGGGCGGGCGCTGGGGTTCATGGGTGAGCCCGCGGTGAACGTGGTGGAGCTGAATGCGGATCTGGACAACCAGCTCCCTTACACCGCAGCGCCTTCCACGTCGGCGGCACCGACGACGTCTCCTGCACCGACGACGGTTCCCTCGACGTCGGCAGCTGCGACGCCGTCGGCGTCCAAGACCGCCACTCCTGCTGCGACTCCGACCACTCGCTAGGTCGTTCGCAGCGGCAGCCCGTCCTCCGGCCACGAGGGCGGGCTGCCGCCGTTCGTTCACGGTGGCGCACTGCGCTCATTCGGCTTGCTGCGCGGCAGCCCGTCCTCCGGTCTCGAGGGCGGCCTGCGGCCGTACAGTGCTGTGGCGCAACCGTTCAGCGGTCCGCGACGGCGTCGAGCACCGGTTTGATGTCGAGGATCGGGGTGCCGTTCAAGGCTTCGAGGCCGTCCACCGTGATCGTGGTGCCCGCGACAGCGGTCACGGTCACCTCGTGCAGGCCGATGGGGTTCGGGCGGTCGGGGGAGCGGGTGGCGAAGACGCCGGTCGGTGGGCGTTCGCGGTCACCGCGGGGGTGGACCGCCTGGGTGGTGCGATCGGCGCGGTCGAACCAGGTGAGGATCACGATCCGCATTCCCGGCCGGAGGTCGGCGGCGGCCGCGGCGTACTCCGGATCGAGGAGCAGCTCGGCGGGTGGGGCGCCCTCGTCGGCCTGCCGGGGTGCGTCGGCGCGGGCGGCCAGGACGGAACGAACGCGCCCAATGGGACGCACTTCGACGGCGGGGACAGGCGGGAACGACAAGATGCGGACTCCTGCTGCGAAAGCGATTGTGCCGGTGAACGTTACACCCGCTGAGTGAATGGACTCCGATGGGCGGGTTCGACGAGCCGGTCGCGATCACCGGGGCCAGCTCAGCCGCGGATGAGGAGGATCTTGCGGCCGGCCGGGCTCGTGGTGTCGGTGTAGCCGGTGCGTTCGGCCAGTGGCGCGGCGCAGGATCGGCGGTCGAAGATCGCGAGGGTGCCGTGGTCGAGGTCGAGGCGGTCGAGGTAGGAGTCGAGCTGGATCAGGCCGTCGTCGAGCGGGTCCGGTTCACCGTCGCGGCGGACCTTCAGCTCGATGGCCTCGCGCTGCCAGGCCCGTCGGCCGTCGGCATCGGTGTAGGGCTGGCGGACCAGCAGATCGACGCGCTTGTAGCCGAGACCGTATTCGCGGCCGATGTAACCGCCGCCGTTGACGACTCGCTGCAGGTAGGCCATGACGACCAACTGGACGGCGGCCTCGTGGTAGCCCTTCTTGATCAGCATGATCTCGCCGTTCTCTTTCCAGAAGGCGATGAATTCGGTGAGCAGCTTGTGCAGGTCGAGGCGGCCGTCGGGGAGCCGGAAGGCGCTGGGCTCCACGAAGATGTTGTGTTCGAGGGTCGCGGTGAGGACGCGGACGATGACCTCGTTGTAGATGGGGTTCGCGATCCGAATCGTCTTGCCGGGGGCGATAAGTCCCAGGTCTCGGACATAGCTCACCGAGTCGTCGTAGATGTCGTCGACGTCAAGTTCGGTTCCGGCCAGCAACGGTTCGAGGACCTGTCGGACCCGGGTGTCGGTCAACTTGTAGACCAAGGAGTCGAGATGGGTTGCGCGGGCAAGGATCAACCGTTCCTTGGCCTCGTCGATATGGTCGTCGGTGATGGTGCCCGCGATCTTCATGCGGCGGATCACCTCGGAGGCAAGCGCGTTCGTCAGCCAGGGTTGGCCTTTGGTGTAGTAGTACGCTAGATCGATTGCGCGGGTACTGAATTCCTGGCCAGTTGCGGCGGTATGTTGGCCGTAGAGGGCGGCCACTTCGTCGTAGGTGAAGTCGCCGAGGCGGATGGACTCGACCTTGATGTTGAACGGGCTCGCGGAACCCAGCCGGGGTTCTTCGCCGCCGGAGGCGACCTTGTAGTCGCGCACGTCGCGCAGGCCGCACAGGGCGATCGAATGAACGAAACGATCACGTGCGGTGTTGTACCCGGCACGCAGCTGGCGAAGGACACTTCGCAGGCTCTCGCCCTGGATCGAATCGATCTCGTCGAGGAAGAGGACCAGTGGGCGTCGGCATGTTTCCACCCAGGCCCGCAGAGCCCAGAGCAAGGCCGAGCCTGCTTCGGCGGCCGGCCACTCGTGTGGCGGCTGCGCATCGTCGGGCAACGAGTGCGCGGCCTCTCGACGCAGAACGTCGAGCAGCAGATTCTCGACGGCCGTATAGTCGTCTCCGAGCGGCTCCGCGACCTCGCAGCTGATGTACAGTGCGGCGACTTCTCCCTCAGCGGTCAGCTGGGACGCGAGTTGCAGCAGGCTCGTGCTCTTCCCCGACTGACGCGGCGCGTGGATCACGAAATACTCACCGTAGGTGATGTATTCGCGCGCGCCGACGAGTCGCTCAGCGGCCGGCAGCATGTAATGCCGGTTCGGCCAGCACGTTCCGGTGGTATTGAAGTACTTCACGGTCACTCCTGGATCCCTGCGTCGGTACACCAGCGGCCGTTTCAGCCCGCGGTCAGCCTACCCCGGTCGAACGTGTGAGCGGAGCGGGGAATCCGTGGGCGCGGGTAGTGCAGCGGTGGGTGCGGCCGAAGTGGGACACTGAATACGACAAAGCGGTCTAATCGGACATGGGTGTGACGATGACCAAGACGGACTTCAAGAAGACGCTCGATGCCTACCGGGCCGAGCGGAATCGGATCCGCATTCTGGACGTGCCGCCGATGCAATACCTGATGATCGACGGGCACGGGGATCCGAACTCGGCGCAGGACTTCGCCGACACGGTCGAGGCGCTGTATCCGGTGGCCTACAAGGTGAAGTTCGCCAGCAAGCAGGAGCTCGGCCGCGACTATGTCGTCATGCCGCTGGAGGGGCTGTGGTGGTCTTCCGATATGGCGAGTTTCACCGGGGCGCGGGACAAGTCACGCTGGGACTGGACGATGATGTCGATGGTGCCGGACTGGATCACCGGCGAGATGTTCGAAGCGGCGGTGGCGAAGGTGGGTGCCCGGAATCCGCCCGCGCGGCTGGACCGGCTGCGGCTGGAGACCCTGCGCGAGGGGCAGTGCGTGCAGACGCTGCACATCGGCCCCTTCGACGCCGAGGCCGCGATCCTGGAGCGGATGCACCACGAGTTCATTCCCGCCGCGGGATTGGCGATGACGGGCAAGCATCACGAGATCTATTTCAGCGACTTCCGCAAGACCGATCCCAGCCGGTTGCGGACCGTCCTGCGGCAGCCGGTCACCGCGACTGTGTGAGCGGCGCAACGGGATTCACCGCCGGTGCGGCCGCCGTCCGGCGCAAGCGTTGCCGAACAGCGGCCTTCGCGGAGATCAGGCCCCGACGGTGACCGGCAGTGCCGGGTTCGAGGTGTCGAGCACGTTGTAGGTCGCGGTCAGCGACAGGGTGCCGGCGCCGGGGCACCCGCTGCTGCCGCCGGAGCTGAGGCTGCTGCCCAGGTTGGAGCTGCCGGCGCCGCCACTGCCACTGACCTGCACCGGAAGCTGGGCGTTGGTGATCGACAGCGTCGACGGGCTACTGGTCGAGTTGGTGCCGTTCGACCAGGTGCCGTTCAGCGAGGCGGGGCCGTTCGTCGCGGTGGTGATGGTGCAGTTGACCAGGCCGGATACGGTGGCGACCGCGCCGTTCTGCGGAATGGTCAGGGTGCCGACGATCGGGCTGCCGTTCTGGAAGCTCATGGTCCAGTTGCCGGAGGTCGCGAAGGAGAGCTTCGCGATGCCGAGGTTGGCCGAACAGTTCTGCGCGACAGGCGAACCCAGCGACACGGTGACCGGGCCGGACGGGTTGGAGTTCCCTGGCGCGACGGGAATGGTGCCGGCGGCGGCGGAGAGCGTGCAGCTGCCGACGATGCCACCGACGTTGACGGTCAGCCCGCCGAACAACTGGGCGGAGAAGTTGTCACCCGCCGGTCCGATCGAGGTGCTCGGCAATACGGCGGCGGTGGTAGCGGTCGGTACCGCGTTCGCGGGGGTGGAAGCGCACAGCGCGGCGGCTGCGGCAGCGCAGCCGGCGGTGGCCGCCAGGGTCTTGGTGAGGGTGTTGCCGTGGCGCATGCTTGCCTTTCGAAGATATCCGGCCGAGTGTTCGGGGTCGGCAGGCAGCAGCGTAATGCGGTCCGGCGGTACATAGGGGAGGTTTCGGGCACCCGGGCGCAATTGTGAAGTGTTAATACTTCAATATCCGCCGCCTGTGTCCGGTCACACCGATTCGGATGTGCTGCCGTGAGGTTCGGGCACCGTCAGCTGCAGGGCACCCGGTACGGCGTCGAAGGCGTTGTGGATCCCGGTGATCAACGCCCCGCGCCCGCCCGCCCCGTCGCCCGCCACCCAGTGCCGCGCGGCGACACTCCAGCATGTGGTGGTGAGCTCGGCGAGTATGCGCGGGCGCAGGTCCGCGGGATCCGGGCCCGTCGCGCCGATGAGCCTGGCGACCACCTCTTGCTCGATACCCGAACGCCGGTAATCGATCTCGCCGAGCAGCGCCGGCGCGGTGAGTGCCAGGCGGCGCGTGGCGATATAGCGGGAATCCCAATCCGGCGGCAGTGCTTCGGCTCCCGCGATCAGCGCGTCCCGCAGATGATCCAGGACCGGTCCGTTCGGTGGCCGTTCATCCAGCGCGGCAAGGTAGTTCGCCCACAGCTCGGTCTCGGCCTCGACGGCGGCGGCCTCCTTGGTGGCGAAGACGCGGAAGAAGGTGCTGCGCGACACCTCGGCCTCGTCGACCAACTGCTCCACGGTAGTGCGATCGAAACCGTGCTCGGTGAACAGCCGCAAGGCCGCGTCGGCCAGCGCGCGGCGGGTGCGCAGTCGCTTGCGTTCCCGCAGGGGCAGTGATCGGTCGTCGGGCTCCATACGCGAGATCCTATCTCGAACGAGCTCAAGTATCGAACGAAACTAGGTTCAATTTGGGACTTGAAACTTTTTGAGACTGAGTGTCAAAATGATGGCAGCAATCGAACAAGGAGCCCGACATGACCATCACCCTGAACCCGTCGATCATCGGCCAGGCCGAGAAGCACCACACCGCGGTCCTGGCTCGTGCCCTGGCCGGCACCACCCTCGACGAGAAGCAGTGGATCACCCTGAACGTCGCCTCGGCGGCCGGCGAACCGATCGACGCGGTCGCGCACACCGCGAAGGTCGCCACCATGACGCAAATCGCTCCCGCCGATGTCGCGGCGGCGCTGGACGCCCTGGTCGACGCCGATCTGATGCGCCGCGACCGCGACCGGGTCGAGGTCACCGCCGCCGGCAGCGAGACCGTCGGCCGGATTCGCGCCGTCTCCGGCGACATCGTCACGCGCGCCTACGGTGCGGTCGCACCGGAAGAACTGGCCGTCGCGGCCCGGGTGCTCAGCACCATCACCGCGCGCCTCGCCGCGGAACTCGCCGCCTGAGCCACGGATTGACTCTCACATCATGTGAGGGCGCAGACTCGGGGCCGTGGCCGACACCTCGACACTGATGTCCATCGGAAGCTTTTCCTCGCTCAGCAGGATCAGCGTCCGGATGCTGCGGCACTACGACGCCGCCGGAGTTCTCACCCCGGCGACGGTCGACAGTGTCAGCGGATACCGCTGGTACTCGCCGGATCAACTCGGCGCCGCCGGCCGGATCCGGCAGCTACGGGACGTCGGCTTCGGCGTGTCCGCCATCGGAGCCCTGCTCGCCGTCCACGGCACACCCGCGTACGCCGCCGCGCTGCGATCGCAGCGCGCGGCACTCGTCGACGAAGCCGCCGCGGCCAAGCACCGGCTGGCCCTGATCGAGCGCATGCTCGACCGAGACATCTGGGAGAACGACATGTCCGACATCGACATCCAACTCGTCGACCTGCCCGCGCAGACGCTGGTGACCCTGCGCGGCACCCTGCCCGGCTACGCCGCCGAAGGGCAGCTCTGGGCGCGGTTCGTGCCCGAACTCCAGCGGCAGGGCATCACCGGGCACGGCCCCGGTGGCTGCATCGAGCACGACGGAGAATTCCGCGACGGCGAGGTCGAGGAATCGGTCTTCGTCGAGGTCCCGGCCGGCACCGAGGCCGCCGCGCCGCTCACCGCGCTGCACTTCCCGGCCCGCCGGGCCGTATCGGCGACGGTGACCGGGCCGTTCGCCGAGGTCATTCCGCAGGCTCACGAGCGGATCGCCCGCTTCGTGGCCGAGCACGGGCTGAAGCGGGACCGGATCGACGACGACCCGGCGACCCACCACTACAACGTCTACCTCAACGACCCGAGTCAGGTCGCGGAGTCGGAGACGAAGATCTCGGTGATCGTCCCGGTCGCGGGATAACCCGAAAACGCATGGTGGCCACCCGAATTCGGGTGGCCACCATGCGTTCGCCGCTAGCTGCTCAGCGCGCTGCCCTGTTTCCAGTCGTCCCACGACAGCGTCCAGTCGCCGTTGTCCCAGACCTGCAGCGGCGGGCCGCCGGTGTTGTGGACCTCGACCACGTCGCCGGGGATCGACCAGTTGTAGAACCAGCTCGCGTTGTCCTGGTTCAGGTTCAGGCAGCCGTGCGAGGTGTTGTAGCTACCCTGCGCACCCACCGTGCTGTCGAGTTCGTGCAGGTAGATGCCGTCGTTGCTGATCCGGGTGGCCCACGGGATGGCCTCCTTGTAGCCCAGCCGGGAATTGACCGGCAGGCCGTAGGAGGACGAGTCCATGATCACCGGGTTGCCCTTGTCCATCACCGTGTAGGTGCCGGGCATGGTCCAGAAACTGAAGGTCTTGCCGGCGATCACCTCGGTGCCGCCGCGGCCCATCGAGGTCGGCATGGTGCGGACCAGCTGGCCGTTGTCGTACACCTCGACCTGGTGGGTGTTGTCGTCGGCGATGGCCACGTGCGCGTTGCCGATCTGGAACGAGACCTTCGAGTCCTCCTGGCCGTACATGCCCGGGCCGACCTCTGCGCCGAAGATGTTGGCGGCCGCGGTGATCTTGGTGCCCGGCGCCCAGTACTTCTCCGGGCGGAAGTGCGCGTTGCGGTCGTCCACCCAGTACCAGGACCCGCCCTGCGGCGGATCGGAGGTCACCGCGAGCCGGCGCTCCGCGGCGGCCTTGTCGGCGATCGGCTCGTCGAAGTGCGCGACCACGACCGTGCCGACACCGTAGGTGCCGCCGTCGGCGATCAGCGACGTGCTGGTCAGCGTCAGGTAGGCCTTGGTCTGGTTGCGCGGGGTGATCGTGGTGAACGTCGTCGTCGACGGACCGGTCGTCCCGGTCAGCGACAGACCCGACGCCTTCACCGTGTAGGTGTGCCCGTACCCGAGGGGCGCGGTGGGCTTCCACACCGTCTTGTCCGGGGTGAGGATGCCGTCGACCGACTTGCCCTGCTCGTTGGTCAGGGACACATCGGTGAGGATGCCATCGGACGTACTGACCTGGATCTTCCCGAGCGGGTCGACATCGGTGTTGCCGTCCCCGGGTGTCACGGTGATGGTGGGGCCGGGCTTGGCGGCGACGGGTGCCGGGTGTGACGGAGCCTTCGACGACGAGCACGCCGCCATCGTCACCGCCAGGACGACGGACACCAACGCGACACCGAGACGGTGGCGACGACCTGACATCTTCTCCTGCGCTTCCCCTCGTGTACGGCCGGTTGTGATCGGCCGCACACCATTCGACACGTGATTCGAAGTCAGTCTACGGCGCGTTTGGGCCATCCGGCATTCGAGGTACACCGCCCGCCCACGCGAGCGAACGACAATGCCGCCGTTTTCGTTGCTTGCCGGTAGCCTGGCCGACTGTGCACCTGAAGAGCCTGACGTTGAAGGGGTTCAAGTCCTTCGCGTCCGCGACCACGCTCCGGTTCGAGCCGGGGATCACCTGTGTCGTGGGTCCCAATGGCTCGGGTAAGTCGAACGTGCTCGACGCGCTGACCTGGGTGATGGGTGAGCAGGGCGCGAAAGCCCTGCGTGGCGGCAAGATGCAGGACGTCATCTTCGCCGGGACCTCCGGCCGGGCGCCGCTGGGGCGCGCCGAGGTCACCCTCACCATCGACAACTCCGACGGCGCGCTGCCCATCGACTACGCGGAGGTGTCGATCACCCGTCGCCTGTTCCGCGACGGCGCCGGTGAATACGAGATCAACGGCAGCACCTGCCGGCTGATGGACGTCCAGGAACTGCTGTCGGACTCCGGAATCGGCCGCGAGATGCACGTGATCGTCGGCCAGGGACAGCTTTCGGCAATTCTGGAATCGCGGCCGGAGGACCGCCGCGCCTTCATCGAGGAGGCGGCGGGCGTGCTCAAGCACCGGCGCCGCAAGGAGAAGGCGGTCCGCAAGCTCGAGGCCATGCAGGCCAATCTCGCCCGGCTCAACGACCTGACCTCCGAATTGCGCCGGCAGCTCAAGCCGCTGGGCCGGCAGGCCGAGGTGGCCCGCCGGGCGGCCACGGTGCAGGCCGAACTGCGCGATGCCCGCCTCCGGCTCGCGGCCGACGACCTGGTCGCCCGCCGCCGCGACCTGGAGAGTCAGCAGAGCAAGGAGGCCTACGCCCGCGAACAGCAGGTCACCGTGCAGGCGGAGCTGGACGCGGCCAATGCCGCACTCGCGCACCAGGAATACGAGCTCTCCCGGCTGAACCCGGGGGCCGAGGCGGCCGCCCAGACCTGGTTCCAGCTCTCGGCGCTGGTGGAACGGGTCAACGCCACGATCCGGATCGCGCAGGACCGCGCCCGCAACCTCGCCGTCGTGCAGCAGGTCGGTTCCGGCCGCGACCCCGAACAGCTCGAGGCCGAGGCCGACCGGGTGCAGGCCGAGGAGGCCGAACTGCTCGAGGCGGTCGAAATCGCCACGGAGACACTGGAATCCGCGCGTGACATGTTGCACGAGCGGGAGCAGGCCGCCCGGGCCGCAGAGCAGGCGCATCTGGCCGCGGTACGGGCCATCGCCGACCGCCGCGAGGGCATGGCGCGGCTGGCCGGACAGGTCGACACGCTGCGCAGCCGCGCGCAGTCCGCCGACACCGAGATCGCCCGGATGTCGGCCGGACTCACCGAGTCCCGGCGCCGCGGCGCCGAGGCCGACGCCGAATTCGAGTCGGTGCAGGGCGAACTCGATGAACTCGAGGCCGCCGAGGAGAGCCTGGACACCGCCTACGAGCACGCCGCCTCCGCGCTGGAGCAGGCCGAGGCCCGGGTGGCCGAGCTGCGTGCGGCCGACCGCGAGGCCAGCAAGAAGGTGGCCTCGCTGTCCGCTCGCATCGAGGCATTGGCCATGGGCGCGGTGCGCAAGGACGGCGGCGCCTGGCTCGCCGAGCACGCGACCGCCGGTCTGCTCGGCCCGCTGTCGGGAGAGTTGAAGGTACACAACGGTTTCGAGGTCGCGGTGGCCGCCGCGCTGGGACCGCTGGCGGACGCGGTGACCGCGGAGTCGGCGGCGTCGGCCCGGTCGGCGGTGCAGGCGCTCAAGGACGGCGACGGCGGGCGCGCGGCGCTGGTGTTCGGCTCCACGCCGGGCGCCGCCCGCGACGCCGGTCCCGCGCCGGCCGGATCGCAGTGGTTGCGGGAGGTGCTGGACTGTCCCGCCGACCTGCGCGGCGCCCTCGACGCGCTCGCCGCCGGCACCGTGGTGGTCGCCGATCTCGAAGCGGCGCACCAGGTTCTGGCCACCGGGCCGCACCTGCGGGTGGTGACCCGCCAGGGTGATCTGGCCGGGACCGGCTGGGTACTGGGCGGCTCCGATCGGGTGCCCAGCCGGCTGGAGATCCAAGCCGATATCGACGCCGCCACAGTCGAATTGGAGTCCTGGCAGCGGCAGGCCGCGGAGTTCGAGGCCGCGCTGTCGGGTGCGGTCGCCGAGCAGGCCGACCGCAAGGAGGCCGCCGACCACGCGCTGCTGGCCCTGCACGAATCCGACCAGTCGCTGCTCGGCATCTACGACCGCCTGGGCCGGCTCGGCGAAACCGCCCGCCGCGCGCACACCGAGGCCGAACGCCTCGCCGAACAGCGGACCGAGGCCGAAGCCGCCCGGACCACCATGCTGGAACAGCTGGCCGAACTCGAGGACCGCCTCGCCCATGCGGAATCGCTGCAGTCCCAGCAGGATTCGCATGCCGACGCCGGAACCGAGACCGCCGGGCAGCAGCGGGAGGACGCCGCCGCCGCGCTCGCCGAGGCGCGCGCCGTGGAGGTCGAGGCCCGGCTGGCCGTCCGCACCGCCGAGGAACGCGCGGAATCGGTTCGCGGCAAAGCAGATTCGCTGCGCCGCGCCGCCCGCGCGGAACGGGAGAACCGGGCCCGCGCGGAACGCGCGCAGAGCGCCCGCCGGCTCGCCGCCGAGGTCGCCGCCACCGTCGCCGAATCGGCGACACAGGTGGCCGCCGAGCTGGAAACCCTGGTGGCGCAGGCGGCTTCGCGCCGCGACGAACTCGTGCGCCGCCGCACCGACGTCGCCGCCGCCGTCGAACAGGTCAAGGAACGCAGCCGGGCACTGACCGCCCAGCTCGCCCAGCTCACCGACGCCGTGCATCGCGACGAGGTCGCCCGCGCGGAGGCGAAACTGCGGATCGAACAGCTGGAGAGCACCATCTCCGACCAGTTCGGAATCGCGCTCGACGACCTGATCAGCGAATACGGCCCGGACGTCCCCATGCCGCCGTCGGCGCAGGAACTCGCCGAATACGAGCAGGCCCGCGAACGTGGCGAGCAGGTCACCGAACCGCAGCCGATGCCCTACGACCGGCCCACCCAGGAGCGGCGAGCCAAGCGCGCCGAGAAGGACATCGCCACCCTCGGCAAGGTGAATCCCCTTGCGCTGGAAGAGTTCGCGGCCCTCGAGGAGCGCTACAACTTCCTGGCCACCCAGCTCGAGGACGTGAAGAAGGCCCGCCAGGACCTGCTGGACGTGGTGGCCGAGGTCGACGCCCGGATCCTGCAGGTGTTCACCGAGGCCTACGAGGATGTGGCGCGTGAGTTCGTGCAGGTGTTCACCACGCTGTTCCCCGGCGGCGAGGGGCGGCTCGTGCTCACCGACCCCGCCGACATGCTGACCACCGGCGTCGAGGTCGAGGCCCGGCCGCCGGGCAAGAAGGTGAAGCGGCTCTCGCTGCTCTCAGGTGGCGAGAAGTCGCTGACCGCGGTTGCCTTGCTGGTGGCCATCTTCCGTGCCCGCCCGTCCCCGTTCTACGTGATGGACGAGGTGGAGGCGGCGTTGGACGACACCAACCTGCGCCGGCTGATCAGCCTGTTCGAGCAGCTGCGGGAGAAGTCCCAGCTGATCGTCATCACCCACCAGAAGCCGACCATGGAGATCGCCGACGCGCTCTACGGCGTCAGCATGCGGGGCGACGGGATCACCCAGGTGATCTCGCAGCGGCTGCGCGGGGAGAACCTGGTCGGCGCGCAAGCCTGAGCCGGTCCGTTCGGTTCGGGCACGTGCTACGGTCCGGCCATGGCATACGGTGCTCCGGGGCAGTATCCAGGGGGCGGGGCGAATCCTGACGGCGCGCCGCGGAAACCGTCCACCACCGATGTCGTGGTGGCGGCCGTGCTGCTCGTGGTCGCCTGGGCGGGCACGCTGGGCGCCGGGGTCGCCGGACTGTTCGTCTTCGCCTTCGCCGACTACTGCCCACCCGAAACCTGTAGTACCGACCGGGCTTTCGGTCGCCTGCTGGTCGCGGCGGGAGTGGTCGGGGTGCTGCTGGTGGGCGGTACCGCGGGGGTGGTCGTACAGGGGGTCCGGCGGCGTCGCGCCTGGCCGATTGCCGCGATCGTGTTGGCCGGTTGCGTGGTGGGCTGCGTGGCCGGCCTGGTCGGCGCGGCGTCCGCGCTGGGTTTCGGTTCGGCGTCCTGACTCACCGGGTCGGCATCGGGCCCTTGCAGGCGTCGGCGCCGTCGGTCAGACCGGCCCGGTAGGCCTCGACGCGGGTGTAGCCCGAGCCCTGGCGATCGGTGTCGCCGTTGCCGCGGAAGGTGAGCAGCGCGGTCAGTGCCTTGTCGAGGTCGCCGGGCGACATGCGCAGTGTGCTGCGCGGGCGGTTCTCCAGCAGCACGCTGGCGGCCCAGGCGCCGGCGTAGCAGTCGCCGCGCAGCGAGGCGGTGCGATCGTCAGAGGTGTCGCCGTCGCGGGCGTTGACGGCCAGGCCGTACTGCGTCGCGAGCAGCGTGGCGACCGCGAAATCGCCTCCCTCGGTGTAGAACTCGGGCATCGCGCCGGTGGCGTCGTAGCCGATGTAGTTGTCGGGGACGCAGTAGAACAGGCTGTAACCGGTGGTCGGGGCGCCACCGCAGGCCGGGGCGTCGTGGGCGTCGAATCCGCGCAACTGCCGCACCGGGGTCCACGGTGTGCCGGTCAGTTCCGGATAGACCGCGTGCCAATAGTCCTCGAGGTCGGCGGGCGCCAGCTGCAGCACCTGGTCGTACGGGGCGTTACCCCCCTCGGCGGCGTCCTGCTGGGAGCGGAACGGTAGCTCGACGACGCCGGGGGAGCCGTCGCGGTAGTCCTTGCACGCGCCCGGGCCGCCGTCGAAACCGGTCTGGAAGGAGTTCACCCGGTCGAATCCGCTGCCGTGCGCGGACGGATCGGTGCGGTCGGTACCGGGTTCGTCGCGCAGGGACAGGAAGCCGGCCAACGCGTTGTCCAGGTCGCCGGGTTGCAGGTGGAACACGCTGTCGCCGGCGGCCACGTGCGCGGCCCAGGCACCGGCGAAGCAGTCGGCCTGGATCTCGCGGGTCACGGTGATGCCCTGGAAATGCGCGCGGGCCTGGACCGCGTGTCCCCATTCGTGGGCGAGCACCACCGGGACGACGAAATCGCCGAACTTCCGGCGCAGGTCCGGGAGCAGGCCCGCCACGTCCCAGGCCACGTCGTCGGAGTCCGCGCAGTAGAAGGCGTTGCCGGCGATGTCGGCCGCCGACTTCGCGCACGGCGGCAACGGTCCGGTCGATGGGTCGACGGCGTAGAAACCGCCCTCGACCGGGGTGTACGGCCGGCCGTACACCGCCGGGAACTGCTCGGACCAGTAATGCTGCAGATCGTCGATGGCCTGCGCGGCGATCACGTTGACCGGGTCGTGCGGGTCGCCGTGGACGGTCGCGGGGGTGGTGCGCTGCGCCGGTCCGCCGATATGCGCCGAGCACGCCGCAGCGGCCAGGACGAGGGTCACGACAGCGGCGGCACGGCAGGTCCGGTGCATAGCCGAAATGTAGCTCGAAGGGCTCGGAAGGGGTGTGGCGGCGAGCCGCGCGCTCGCTCCGAATCCGGTTCCAATCGATTCGCAATCACCGGTGGTTATGGTCGCGACTCCGTCATCGGAGTAGTTCGCGGTTGTGTCGTCGAGTCCCGAGGAGGTAGTCATGCAGTACGCGCAGAAAATGCCCGCAGTGGTCGCCGCCGCGGCGGCCGTGACGGCCCTGGCGGTGTCCGGCTGCAGCAGCAACAGCAACACCAAGGACCACGCGGCCAGCGTGTCGTCGGTCGCGGCGCACGCGAGCCCGTCGAGTGCGGCGAGCGGGCCGAACAAATTGGCGCCGCCGTCGATGCCCGATTCGTCGGGCCCGAACTACACGATCGCCGACTACATCCGTGACCAGCACATCACCGAGATCCCGGTGCACAACGGGGACGCCGGGGTGCCGTCGGTGCGCCTACCCATGCCGGCGGGCTGGCAGGACGCGGGACCCGACACCCCCGACTACGCGACCGACGCCATCACCTACACCGGCCCCGAGGCCCAGAACTCGAACTACACGCCGAATATCGTGCTGCTGATGTCGCAGCTGCAGGGCCAGGTGGATCCGCAGCAGATCATCGGCAACGCCGGCGGTGAGATGAAGAATCTGCCCGGCTTCAGCGAGATCGGCCAGGGAGCGGTGACCCAGGTATCCGGATATCCGGCCTATCGGATCGCGGGCACCTACGACCTGGAGGGCCTGCCGGCGGTGACGGCGCAGGAGACCATCGTCATTCCCGGGGCAGGTGGGCTGTACGTGATGCAGCTGAACGCGACCGGAAACGAGAACCAGGCCGACGTGCTGCAGGCCGCCATCCACACCATCGACGACCAGATTCGCATTACACCCTGAGGAAAGAACGGACAGATGAGAATGATTCGAATTGTCACCGCAATCGCCGCCGCCGCGTCGGTGGTAGCCCTGGCCGGGTGTTCGGTCTCCGTCGGCGGTAAATCGGTGGACAAGAACGACGTCGCGAACGAGATCAGCCAGAAATTGACCGAGCAGGTCGGTAAGCAGCCCGACAAGGTGGAATGCCCCGGCAACCTGCCGGCCAAAGTGGGCGCGACCCTGGTGTGCACGTTGACCGACGGCACGACCCAGTACGACGTCCACGTCGACGTCACCGGTGTCGACGGCGACAAGGCGCTGTTCGACATCAAGGTGGACGACAACCCGAAGAGCTGACCCACTCGAGGGAGGACCTCCGATGTTGTGGCAGCGTGAGCAGACCCGGTGCCTGGTGACCCCCGACACGGTCCGGCCGGGCGACGCGATCACGGTGCGGTTTTCCGCCGACAAGCCGGTCGACAAGGTGGTCGCGGCGCGAGTGGAGTTGGGTTACACCAACTTCTACAGCTACCGCTGGGCCGGCCGGGCCGACGCGGCGGCGGCCGCCGTCACCGACACGCTCTCGATGCTGGGCGAGGTCGGCACCAATTACGGCGCGGAACGGTCCACCTCGGACCGGGTTTCGGTGCAGACGGTCCCGATCGAGTTGTCCGACGGCGTATTCCGGACGGCGGAGGTCCACTTCCGGGTGCCCTCCTGGGCGCCCGCTTCGTCGCCGGAGCTGGTGCAGTGGACGTGCCGGCTGGAGTTGGACCGGCACGGCCGCGACCTGCACGTCGACGGTACCTTCCGGGTGGGGTCCGGTCCGGTGACCGAGGCACCCTCGGATCGACTGATCCGGTTGCTGGGCAATGCTTCTCAGCTGGGAATCGAGCTGGGGGCGCCGGTGGTGCCGGCCGGGGGAGCGGTGCGCGGGAAACTGACCGTGGTGGCGGCCGGCGATCTCCCGGACGCCGACATCGCGGTGTACCTGCAGCGGGCGCGGCTCTCGCACCCGCTGCACCGGACACCGGGCGGTGGCGAGGTGTTCTCGCTACCGATCGTGGAGCTGGGCAAACGAATTCCGATCCGGGCCGGCCAGGCGGTGCAATTGCCGTTCGTGATCCCGGTGCCCGCCGACGCGGCACCCACCGCGGAGGCGGTGCACTCCTCGATCGAATGGTTCGTCGCGGCCCGCATCTACTACAAGGGGATCTCGACCGCGCCGGAGCGGGTGCGGCGCGCGATCGTGGTCACCGCCTGAGCGGGATACGCTGTCCACGACGTCGTTTCGATGTCGTGGACTCGTATCTCGTTGTGCGGGTGGCTGATCCGGTGATCGGGGGGCCACCGGAGGGGAATGAACGTGAAGACCCTGCCCGCGGCCGACGGCCTGCGCCTGGTGCTGAATCCGAAGGACATTCTGGCGCACTTCAAGAACTGGGACGCCGAACACGGCCGCCGCTACCGGCTCTCGGTGCTGGGCACCAAGATGGTGGTGTTCGGCGACCCGGCTGCCGTGCACCAGATCCTGCGCGACCGGCCGGCCCAGTTCAAGCGGATGAGCGCCATCGAATCCGTCTTCGCCGAGATGGGGATCGGCGGCCTGTTCTCGGTCGAGGGCGCCGAATGGAAGCGGCGGCGCCGCCTGGTCACCCCGGCGTTCAATCCCGGTGCGCTGCGCGGCTTCGGCGGCACCCTGGACCTGATCACCGAGCGGCTGCGGCAGCGCTGGCAGCGGGAACCGCAGGACGTACACGCGGACCTGATGCGCTACACGCTCGACGTCATGGCCAATATCGCCTTCGGCTACGACCTCAACACCCTCGAAGGCGGCGGTGACGCGATCGAACAGCGGCTGCAGCAACTGTTTCCCGCGCTGGGCCGGCGCGTCACCGCACCGATCCCGTACTGGCGCTGGGTGAAACTGCCCGCCGATCGGCGCCTGGACCGGGCGCTGGCCGACCTGCGCCGCGAGGTCGGCGAGGTGATCGAGAAGGCGCGCGCGAACCAGGGCGCCGAGCCGTCGAACTTCATCGAAGCCATGCTGCGGGCGCAGGACGGCGACGACCCGCTCACCGCCGACGAGCTGTACGCCGAAGCCCTCACCGTGCTGGTCGCCGGTCAGGACACCACCGCCAATTCGATCGCCTGGCTGCTGTATCACCTGGCGCAGCACCCGCACGTGCAGCAGCGGCTGCGGGCCGAGGTCACCGACGGGACCGAGCGGACCTATCTCGACGCGGTGATCCAGGAGTCGATGCGGGTGCAGCCGGTCGCGGCGTTCCTGTATCTGGAGGCGCTCGAAGACGTGGTCGTCGACGGGATCGAGATCCCGGCCGGGACCGCGGTGGTCACCGCGCAGGGCCGGTCGGCGGCCGACGCGGCCAATTTCGTGGATCCGGAACAGTTCCGGCCCGAACGCTGGCTGCCCGGCCACACCGGGACCCATCAGGCGAAGGCGTCGATCCCGTTCGGTACCGGCCCGCGGTTCTGCCCGGGCCGGAACCTGGCTCTGCTGGAGATCGAGGCGGTGGTTCGAATGGTGCTGCGGGACTTCGAGGTGTCGATACCGGACGGTGCGCCGGCGCCGAAGGAGGTGTTCACCTTCGCCGCTGCGCCGGAGGGGCTGGTGCTGCGGCTGACCCCGGTGCGCTGACCGGTCCGGCCGGGCCCCGCGCCCGGCCGGCTAGAGCAGGTCGCTCACGTCGTCGGGCACATCGACGGCGTACTTGCGCAATGTCTCCATGGCGATGACCTCGAGTGCGTTCTCGTGCGTGGCGGCCAGGATCACCGGGGCCGCGACGCCGTCCTCATGGGCGTGCAGCCAGCGCACCGCCACCACACACCACCGGTCACCGGGCTGCAGGCCGGGGAAGTTGTTCTCCGGCCGGGGAGTGCTCAGATCGTTGCCGATCGATTTCTGGTGCTCGAGGAAGTCGGCGGTCACGACGGTGCACACCGTGTGCGAGCCGAGGTCCTCGGGGCCGGTGCTGCAGCAGCCGTCCCGGTAGAAGCCGGTGAGAGGATCGGTGCCACACTCTTCCAGCGGCCCCCCAAGCACATTTCGATCGGTCACATCGCCGATCCTATTGTCTCGGTGACAGATTCGCCGCCCCTTCGGCAGCGTGGTGTGCAATGAATCGAACTGGCCGGTCCGCCCATATTTTTCCCTGCCGATTTACGGCGTGTCGCACACGTCGGTGCTGGTCCGGCGTGCTAACGCCACCTGCGTCCGGATACTGCCGACATTTGCGACACGCCCGGCCGATGTGCGTCCCCGGTGACCCTGCGCGGGCCCGAACCGCAGCAGCCGCGCGGGCTGTCGGTGCCGCGTGCGACCTTCGACACGTGACGGTGCGAACGCTCCGGCCGGCCGTTCTGCTTGGATGGTGGCGTGAACGCGCAAGTGTGGATCCTGCTCGCCGTGATCGCTGCCCTGGTGCTGGTGGCGTTCGTGTCCGGCTTCGTGCTCTACCGCCGCCGGCGGGTGAGCCTGACCGCCGCTCCGGCCGCCGAGGAGCTGACCGACCGTTCCGGCGGCTACACCGCGACAGGCGGGTTCAACTTCAGTCAGGGTGGTGGCGGGAACGTGCCGGCGCCGCCGGTGGTCCGTACCGACGACGAGGGGCAGCCGCACGTCGGTGACGACGCCGCCGTTCCCCGCGACTCGGCGCGGCGCTCGATCACCGACGTCCCCCTACCCGAGACCGAGACCGAGACAGACAGCGAAGCGCCCGCCGACCCCGCCGCCGAGCCCGTCGCCGAAACCGGTGACGCCGCACTGCTCGCCGAGGTCGAGGCCGGTGCCGCGGCCGAGGAGACCACCGCTCCGGCGCCGGACACCGCCGGAACCGCCCCGGCCGACGCCACCATCGACACCGCCCCGGCCGAGGCCGCCGCCGATGCCGCCGCGGACGCGGCCGACGGCGCCGCCGCGGAGGCCACCGCCGCGGTCGAGACCGACGGCACGGCCACCGAGGCCACCGCGATCGAGGCAGCCGCAGCCGCGGCCGCCGCCGCGGACGCCGCGACGGCCGCCGTCGCCGCCGCACCGGCCCCGGCCGAGACGCCGACCGCGCCGCCCACCGCCCCGATCGAGCACATCGAACCCACCGACGGCCGGCTGACCCGGCTGCGCGGCCGCCTGGCCCGCTCCCAGAACGCGGTCGGCCGCAGCCTGCTGGGTCTGCTCGGCGGCGGTGACCTGGACGAGGAGTCGTGGGAGGAGGTCGAGGACACCCTGCTGCTCGCCGACCTCGGTACCGCCAGCACCACCAAGATCGTCGACCGCCTCCGGGCGGAGCTGGCGTCACACAGCGTGCGCACCAGCGCCGAGGCCCGTCAGGTCCTCACCGATGTGCTGGTCGAGGCCCTGCGACCCGAGATGGACCGTTCGATCCACGCGCTGCCGCACGCCGACCATCCCGCGATCCTGTTGGTCGTCGGCGTGAACGGCACCGGCAAGACCACCACCACCGGCAAGCTGGCCCGCGTCCTGGTCGCCGACGGACGCCGGGTGCTGCTCGGTGCCGCGGACACCTTCCGGGCCGCCGCGGCCGACCAGCTGCAGACCTGGGGCGAGCGCGTCGGCGCCTCGACCGTGCGCGGGCGTGAAGGGGCCGACCCCGCCTCGGTCGCCTTCGACGCCGTCAGCACCGGCATCGAGCAGGGCGTGGACGCCGTGCTCGTCGACACCGCCGGCCGCCTGCACACCAAGACCGGTCTGATGGACGAACTCGGCAAGGTGAAGCGGGTCGTGGAGAAGAAGGCGGAGGTCGACGAGGTCCTGCTGGTGCTCGACGCCACCGTCGGCCAGAACGGGCTGATGCAGGCCCGCGTGTTCGCCGACGTCGTCGACATCACCGGTGTGGTCCTCACCAAGCTGGACGGAACGGCCAAGGGCGGCATCGTATTCCAGGTCCAGCACGAGCTCGGCGTACCGGTCAAGCTGGTCGGACTCGGTGAGGGCGCCGACGATCTCGCGCCCTTCGAGCCGGCCGCATTCGTCGCCGCATTGCTCGGCTGAACCACCTCCTACCTGCGGTTTCAGTCTCGGAAAACCTCATCACCGGGCTGCGTTCACCGTGATGAGGACAGTGATCTCCGGGCGACGAAACGTAGTGGCAACAAAGCACCCGGATCCATTAACTCGAGTGAAACAGGAAAGCGGTCTACAGGAAACACCAAGTGAGGACCCTTGCGTGCAGGCTCGTTGCCGAGGTTGGGCCGGGCCCCAGATGAGGAGGAACTAAGTTGGCGTTTCCCGTTTTCGGTACACCGGATTCCGGTGATACTGCATGGATGCTGGCGAGTTCGGCGTTGGTCTTGCTGATGACGCCGGGACTGGCCTTCTTCTACGGTGGCATGGTCCGTGGCAAGAACGTCCTGAACATGATCATGATGAGTATCAGTGCCATGGGCCTGGTCGGCGTTCTATGGTGCCTGTACGGCTTCTCGATGGCCTTCGGAGACAGCAGCAAGTACAAGGTCTTCGGTGACCCGGGGCAGTACTTCGGCATGAAGAATGTGTTCGGCGACGCCGGCCACTTCGCCGCCGGTACCGACTCCGCGGGCAACGCCACCAAGGTCTGGGTGCCCCTGGCGGGCACGATCCCGTTGACCGTCTTCGTGATGTTCCAGCTGATGTTCGCGATCATCACCGTCGCGCTGATCTCGGGTGCGATCGCCGACCGCCTCAAGTTCGGTTCCTGGCTGGTGTTCGCGGGTCTGTGGGCCACGATCGTGTACTTCCCGGTCGCGGGCTGGGTGTTCTCCGCCGACAACACCACCGGTGATCACGGTGGCTGGGTCCTCAACAAGCTGCACGCGATCGACTTCGCCGGTGGTACCGCGGTCCACATCAACGCCGGTGCCGCGGGTCTGGCGCTCTGCCTGGTCCTCGGCAAGCGCAAGGGCTGGCCGAAGACGCCGATGCGTCCGCACAACCTGCCCTTCGTCATGCTCGGCGCCGGTCTGCTGTGGTTCGGCTGGTACGGCTTCAACGCCGGTTCCGCCGGTGCCGCGAACGGTGCCGCGGGTACCACCTTCCTCACCACCACCCTGGCCACCTGCTCCGCGATGCTCGCCTGGCTGGTCGTGGAGAAGATCCGCGACGGCCACCCCACCTCGCTGGGTGCCGCCTCCGGTATCGTCGCCGGCCTCGTCGCCATCACCCCGTCCTGCTCCTCGGTGGACGCGGCGGGTGCGCTGGCGATCGGTATCGTCGCCGGCGCGGTGTGTGCCTTGGCTGTGGGCCTGAAGTACAAGCTCGGCTTCGACGACTCGCTCGACGTGGTCGGCGTCCACCTCATCGGTGGTATCGCGGGCACCCTGATGGTCGGCCTGGTGGCCACCGACAACAGCCCCGCGGGTGTCAAGGGCCTGTTCTACGGCGGCGGCTTCGACCAGCTGGGCAAGCAGGCGATCGGCGCGGCCTCCGTGCTGGCGTTCTCGTTCATCGTGTCGCTGATCCTGGCGTTCGCGATCAAGTTCACCATCGGCCTGCGGGTCTCCGAGGAAGCCGAGTTCGAGGGCCTGGACGAATCCGAGCACGCGGAAACCGCTTACGATTTCGCTGCTGTGGGTAGCACGGCCCGGACCGCCGTCAAGGAGGCATGATCCCTATGAAACTGATCACCGCAATCGTCAAGCCCTTCACGCTCGAAGACGTCAAGGCGGGCTTGGAGCAGGCCGGCGTGCTGGGCATGACCGTCAGCGAGGTCCAGGGCTACGGCCGACAGAAGGGTCACACCGAGGTCTACCGCGGTGCCGAGTACTCGGTCGACTTCGTGCCGAAGGTCCGGGTCGAGGTCGTGGTGGACGACGCCTCGGTGGACCGGGTCGTCGACGTCATCGTCGAGGCCGCGCGTACCGGCAAGATCGGTGACGGCAAGGTGTGGGTCTCCCCGGTCGACTCGGTGATCCGGGTCCGCACCGGTGAGCGCGGCACCGACGCGCTGTAATCGAGGTACACGAGTAACACCCGCGGCGGCCCCGCCCGGACCCGTAGCGAGACGGGCCGGGTGGGGCTGCCCCGTTCGAGGGGAAGGTCGGTTTGGGTACGGAACGGTCGCACGGTGAGCTATCGAGCGGGGCGAAGGACCTGGTCCGCGCCCGGGACCAACTGCTCGACGACGGCGGTGACCCGCGCAAGCCGCGGTTGGACGCGCCGACGCTGCGGGTGGCTCTGGCCGATCTGTTCGAACTGTGGCTGACCGGCAAGGGCGCCGAGGTGGGCATCACGCCCGAGAGCGGACTTTCGCTGGTGGCGGTGGGCAGCCTGGGCCGGCGCGAGATGCTGCCCTATTCCGATCTCGATCTGGTGCTGCTGCACGACGGGGTCGATCCCGCTCAGGTCGCCGAGGTCGCCGACAAGATCTGGTACCCGTTGTGGGACGCCCACATCAAGCTCGACCACAGTGTGCGGACCGTGCCGCAGGCCCTGCAGGTGGCCGCCGACGACCTGACCGCCGGGCTCGGCTTGCTGGAGGCCCGCCACATCGTGGGGGACGAGGAACTGAGCACCCTGCTGATCGGCGGGGTGCGGCGCGAGTGGCGCACCGGAATTCGTTCCCGTTTCGGCGAACTGGTGGAGCAGTCGCAGGCGCGCTGGAAGCGCAGCGGCGACATCGCGCACCGGGCCGAACCCGATCTGAAGAACGGCCGCGGCGGGCTGCGTGACGTCCAGTTGCTCGAGGCGCTGTCGCTGGCCCAATTGACCGATGCGGTACCGGGATTGGGGCTGCCGGGGCCGGGAGGTGGCCTGCGGCAGGCACATCGGCGGCTGCTGGATGTGCGCACCGAACTGCATCGGGTGGCGGGCCGGGCCCGCGACCAGCTGCGAGCCCAGGACGCGGACGAGATCGGCGCGGCCCTGCGCATCGGCGACCGGTTCGATCTGCTGCGCACCCTGTCCGATTCCGCGCGCACCGTGAGCTATTCGGTCGACGTGGGACTGCGTACCGCGGGGAACGCGTTGCCGCGCCGGGGTTTACAGCGGCTGCGCCGGCCCACCGTGCGCCGGCCGCTGACCGAGGGCGTGGTCGAGCATTCCGGTGAGGTGGTGCTGGCCCGGGACACGAACCCGCAGCGCGATCCCGGTCTGGTCCTGCGTGTGGCGTCGGCGTCGGCGCAGTCGGGACTGCCGATGGCCGCGACCACCCTGGCCCGGCTAGCCGAGGACGCGCCCGAGCTGCGCGCGCCGTGGCCGGCCGAAGCCCGCAACGATCTGCTGGTCCTGCTCGGTGCCGGTCGCGGCGCCATCGACGCGGTCGAGGCACTGGACCGGACCGGGCTGTGGGGGCGGCTGTTCCCGGAATGGGGTGCGGTGCGCGACCTTCCGCCGCGCGACGCCATCCACACCTGGACCGTCGACCGGCATCTGATGGAGACCGTCGCCTACGCCGGCGCGATCAGCACCCGGGTGTCGCGCCCGGACCTGCTGCTGCTCGGGGCGATGCTGCACGACCTGGGCAAGGGCCGCGTCGAGGATCACAGTGTGGTCGGGGCGGACCTGGCGGTGCAGGTCGGTGACCGGCTGGGCTTGGCCGAGGCCGACACCCAGGTGCTGCGCGAGATGGTCCGCCATCATCTGCTGCTCCCCGAGACCGCTATGCGGCACGATCTCGCCGACCCGGACACCATCGCCCGCGTCGTGGACACCCTCGACGGCAACGCCCTGCTGCTGGAACTGCTGGCGGCGCTGGCCGAAGCCGACTCGCTGGCCACCGGCCCCGGCGTCTGGAACGACTGGAAGGCCTCGCTGATCGGCGAACTGGTGCGCCGCTGCGGACTGGCCATGGCGGGGGAGGAGCAACCGCAGCCGGACCCGATCGATCCGGCGCTGCTCGAGCGGGCGAAAGACGGTGGGGTGCATGTGGAATTGCGGCCTGGGCCGGGCCGCTACATCCACCTCGTGACCGTGGTCGCGCCCGATTCCCCGGGCCTGCTCTCCGACGCGGCCGGTGTGCTGGCCATGCACTCGCTGCGAGTGTTGTCGGCCTCGCTCGGCGGCGCGGGCGACGTGGCGATCGACACCTTCGTGGTCACACCGAAATTCGGTGATCCGCCGCACGCGGGCCTGCTGCGCCAGGACCTGATCCGGGCGCTCGACGGTGCGCTGGATCTGCCGGAATCGTTGGCGCGCAAGGAACGTGACGCCGGGGTGCCGATGAGCCGGTTCGCCCAGGCGGCGCCGCGGGTCATCTGGACCGAGACCGCCACCGCCGGACAGGTGCTGCTGGAGCTGCGGGCCGAGGACCGGATCGGGATGCTGTCCCGGCTGGCCGCGGCGCTCGTGGCGACGGGGGCGGATGTGCGTTGGGCGAAGGTGGTGACGATGGGAACCGTTGTCGTCGACTCGTTCTGCCTCGAACTCGGCGAAACCGACACACCGGCACGGCGTGCCGAGATCGAGGCGGCGCTGCTCGCGGTGGTCCCACATCCGGAACCGAAGAAACCCGCCGAAACAGGCGCCGATGGGGTGAGTTCGGCCCGTAATTGAGCGAACTCCCCGTGTCGCCCGGCGTGTACCGGATTACCGTTTCGTCCGGTGATCAGATCGTTGCGAGGAATGTGCGTTATCCGATGCGCGATATGACGAATATCACTTTACGATCGAATCGCAATTCCAGCTGTCGCTAGTGCCGTCTCGAGCTGTCAAGCATGAGGGGAGCAATTTCGGTGGCAATTGATATGGAATCCGCTTCGACGATGACCAGCACATCCACCCGACATTTCGCCCGCTGCGTCGGGGGTGACTTCTGGGTGGTGTCGTGGTTACCGGGCCGCACTCTCACCGAGCGGCAAGCGGCGGCCGCCATGACCATCGCCGTCACCGTCAGCCGGCACCCGCAGGACGACACCGCCTGGGTCCGGCTCGACGGACTGGCACTGGAGCTGGGACTGACCGGACGAGAGGCCGCGGGGCTGGTCGCCTTGTCGAGCCACGACCTACGACTGCCACCGCGGTCGCGGCCGGCCTGACGACGGCGGCGTTTCGAGCCGAAAAACAGGCCTGAATCCGTAGCGACACCGATTCCCCGTACCCTGGTACATCGAGTGACCGCCTCTCGAGAATCAGGAGCGCCATCGGTGTTCGAATCCCTTTCCGACCGGTTGACCGGTGTACTCTCCGACCTCCGTGGCAAGGGACGGCTGTCGCCGGCCGACATCGACGCGACGGCGCGGGAGATCCGCCTGGCGCTGCTGGAAGCCGACGTGGCGCTGCCCGTCGTCCGGGGCTTCATCAACCGGGTCAAGGAGCGCGCCAAGGGCGCCGAGGTCTCGGGTGCGCTGAATCCGGCGCAGCAGGTCGTCAAGATCGTCAACGAGGAGCTCATCGGCATCCTCGGCGGGGAAACGCGACGGCTGAAGTTCGCCAAGAACCCGCCGTCGGTGATCATGCTCGCCGGTCTGCAGGGTGCCGGTAAGACCACCCTCGCCGGAAAGCTGGCGAAATGGCTGAAGGACCAAGGACATACACCGCTGCTCGTGGCGTGTGACCTGCAGCGTCCGGGCGCGGTCACCCAGCTGCAGGTGGTCGGTGAGCGGGCCGGTGTGCCGGTGTTCGCGCCGCACCCGGGCACGTCCGTCGGTGGCGGCGACAACCCACTGGGCATCTCGGCGGCCGACCCGGTCGAGGTCGCGCGCGCCGGTGTCGACGAGGCGCGCCAGAAGCAGTACGACGTGGTCATCGTCGACACCGCCGGCCGGCTCGGTATCGACGCCGAGCTGATGGCGCAGGCCGCCGGCATCCGCGACGCCGTGCAGCCCGACGAGACGCTGTTCGTGCTCGACGCCATGATCGGTCAGGACGCGGTCAGCACCGCCGAGGCGTTCCGCGACGGCGTCGGCTTCACCGGTGTCGTGCTCACCAAGCTCGACGGTGACGCCCGCGGTGGTGCGGCGCTGAGCGTGCGTGAAGTGACCGGCATGCCGATCATGTTCGCGTCCACCGGTGAGAAGCTCGAGGACTTCGACGTCTTCCACCCGGACCGCATGTCCAGCCGCATCCTCGGCATGGGTGACCTGCTCACCCTGATCGAGCAGGCCGAGCAGGTCTACGACGCGCAGCAGGCCGAGGAGGCCGCGCGCAAGATCGGTTCCGGTGAGCTGACGCTGGAGGACTTCCTCGAGCAGATGCTGGCCATCCGCAAGCTGGGCCCGATCGGCAACCTGCTCGGCATGCTGCCCGGCGCCGGGCAGATGAAGGACGTCATCAGCCAGATCGACGACAAGCAGCTCGACCGGGTGCAGGCGATCATCCGCGGCATGACCCCCGCCGAACGGGACAACCCGAAGATCATCAACGCCTCCCGCCGACTGCGCATCGCCAACGGTTCCGGTGTGACCGTCACCGATGTCAACCAGCTGGTCGACCGGTTCTTCGAGGCCAAGAAGATGATGGCCATGATGGGCCGTCAGATGGGCATGCCCGGTGGTCGCGGCGGCAGCAAGAAGAAGGGCGGCAAGAAGGGCAAGAAGGGCGGGCGCGGCCCGACCCCGCCCAAGATGCGCGGCGGATTCCCCGGCATGATGCCCGGCATGGGTATGCCCGGCATGCCGGAAGGGTTTCCCGACCTGTCCGACATGCCCGCCGGCCTGAACGAACTGCCCCCGGGCCTGGAGGGAATCGATCTGAGCAAGCTGAAGTTCCCCAAGAACTGACGGTGCGTACCCAGCGGGCCCGGTCGGCGTCGACCGGGCCCGTCGGGTGTCATTTCGCGCGCGACTCGCGCAGCAGCAGGCCGCCGGTCGCCGCGACCAGCGCCGCGGTCACGCCATGCACGCCGACCGCGGTGCCCGGTGAGCCGCGCCGGGCGAGCACGGTCACCATGTCGCCGGCCGGGATCAGCGCGATCGCCAGCGTGGCGATACCCAGCGCCCGGCGCTCTCGGGCAGCCAGCAGGGCCAGGATTACGGCACCGGTGCCGATGTCCCGGACGCCCTTGACGTTGAGGAAACCGGCGGCCGGGCCCTCGGGGGCGGCCGGCAGCCCGAACTCGGCGGCCATGGATTCGGGGGTCACCAGGTAGCGGACGCCGACGAAGGTGATGAACCCCGCCCCGATCAGCGACAGCGCGGTGCCGAGCCAGGGTGCGTCGGGGCGGTGTGAGTTCTTCTGCAGCATGTGTCTTTTCGATTCTGTTCGCGGGACTTCAGGGGAGGATCGGGAAGTTGGCGCGGAAGACGCCGTGCGGGTCGCGGGCGCGCTCGAGCGCCCGCAGCCGGGTCAGGGTGTCGGGGTCGAAGACCTGCGCCACGGTGTCCCCGGCCGACAGGACGGTGTACGGCTTGCGATCGCTCACACGGGCACCGAGCTCGGTGACCAGGCGTTTCTGGGTCGCGCGCACGTCGGCGGCGACGCCGGGATCGGCGCCGCTCGCCTGCAGGTACAGCGCATAGGGCGCGGCGAACGACGGTGCGGCGCCGGTCGTGGGTTCCGCGAGGGCCGCGCCCAGTTGCCGGATCTGCACGCCGAACAGGGGGTCGGTCGGACCGGTCAGCAGCGCCGCACCGGGTCGACCTCCACCCGGTCGAGGTGCCGGGTGCGGACCAGGATGCTGCCCGCCGTGTTGCCGGATGCGCCATGGCCGTTGGGTTGCGCGGCGACCGATACACCGGCGCGGCGGGCGTGGGCGACGACCGCGGCGACGTCGGCCGCGTCCTCGGGGTAGACCACGGCCGCGGCGGGCTGGTCGACGGTCAGGTTCCACGGTGTACGGGCCGCGTCGAATCCGTCGGCGCCAGGGAGCAGTACCCGGCCGCGCATACTTGCGCGCAATGGTGTGTGGGGCATGAACTCAGCCTCCGGCGGAGCCGGGAATGGATCAACGGGCCGCTGCGTATGATCCGATAAGCCATTGTGATCGAGGGGAAAACCGCATGGACCTGCGCGATCTGGATCTGCGCGATGTGGAGATCTTCCTGACACTGTCGGAGGAGCTACATTTCGGGCGCACCGCCGAGCGGTTGTATGTGTCGCAGGCGCGGGTCAGTCAGGTGATCCGGAAACTGGAACGCGGGGTCGGCGCGAAACTGTTCGAAAGATCCAGCCGCACGGTGGCATTGACTCCGATCGGCGCGCAGCTGCGCGACGATCTGCGGACCTCCTATCGTGACCTGCGCGCCGGCTTGGGCCGGGCGGCGCGCGCCGCGGAATACGGTGCCGCGGGCCTGCTGCGACTGGGTGTCACCGGCAGCAGCCTCGAGGAACTCCGCCCACTGCTCGAGGGCTTCCGCGGCCGGCACCCCGACTGCGCTGTGCACATCGAACACGTGCACTTCGGCAACCCGTTCGGTGCGCTGCGAAACGACGAGATCGACGTGCTGGTGAGCTGGCTGCCCATCGAGGAACCGGACCTGGTGGTCGGCCCGACGCTCTATACCGAGCCGTACTTGATCCTGGTCGGCGCGAACCATCCACTGGCGCAACGGGAATCGGCCTCATACGAGGACCTGGCCGATTACGGCGTCTTCGCGATCTCCACCTCCGGGACCGCCGACGGACCACCCGGCTATTGGATCGAGGCGGCAGTCCCGACCACCGCCCCGAGCGGCCGCCCCATCCCGCGCACCGCCCACGCCGCCAACTTCCAGGACATGATCCTGCTCGTCGCCACCGGAAAGGCGATCACCCCGGTCCACGCCCATGCGGCCGCCTACTACGCACGGCCGGACGTGCGCTACCTCCCGCTGCCGGATGCCCCACCCGCCCGCTGGGCGCTGGTCTGGCGCCGCGGTGGCGAGACCTCGCTGGTCCGCGATCTGGCGGAGATCGCGGCGCTCGGGCGGGCCACCGCGCGCTAGGTTTGGGGGTGTCACCTCGACGCGACCAGGAGGCGGTATGCGGCTGCATCTGCGGGGAGTGGTTCTGCCGGGCGACGACGTCCGCGATCTGTGGGTGCACGACGGGGTGATCTCGTTCGAGCCGGTCGCCGGCGCCGACACGTTGAGCACGTCCGGCTGGATCGTGCCCGGCCTGGTGGACGCGCACTGCCACGTCGGGATCCGCTACGGCGGCGGAGACGAAACCGACGCGGGAGCCGTCGCCCAGGCCGAGACCGAGCGGGACGCGGGCGCGCTGCTGCTGCGCGATGCCGGCTCGCCGATCGACACCCGGTTCATCGACGACCGCGACGACCTGCCGCGCATCATCCGGGCCGGCCGCCACATCGCCCGGCCCAAGCGCTACATCCGCGAACTCGGCATCGAACTCGACGACGAACGCGACCTGCCGGAGATCGTCGCCGAGCAGGCCCGGCGCGGCGACGGCTGGGTGAAGATCGTCGGCGACTGGATCGACCGTTCCGTGGGCGACCTGGCGCCGCTGTGGAGCGACGCGGTGCTGAAGGAGGCCATCGACGCCGCCCACCGCGAGGGTGCGCGGGTCACCGCCCACGTCTTCGGTGAGGACGCGCTGCCGGGCCTGCTGGGCGCGGGAATCGACTGCATCGAGCACGGGACCGGACTCACCGACGAGACCATCGAGCTGATGGTCCAGCACGGGACGGCGCTGGTGCCGACGCTGATCAATATCGACACGTTTCCCGAGATCGCCTCGGGCGCAGGTAAATACCCGATCTACGCGGCACACATGCGCGATCTGCACCGACGGTCGCGGGAGACGGTCGCGGCCGCCCACGCGGCCGGGATCCCGATCTACACCGGTACGGACGCGGGCGGCAGCATCCACCACGGGCGGATCGCGGACGAGATCGACGCGCTCGCGGGGGCGGGTTTCAGCCGGCACGAAGCCCTGGCGGCGTCGTCGTGGAAGGCGCGGTCCTGGCTGGGACACCCGGGGATCGAGCACGGGGCGCCAGCGGATTTCGTTGTGTACGAAGCGGATCCGCGGTCGGGGAAGGACGTGCTGGCGACGCCGCCGTGGGTCGTCCTGAGGGGACGAGTCTACGACCGGCGTGATCCGGTCACCGCTTATCGATCCGTCTAGGATGATTTACGGCCACCCGCATCGAACGGCTTGCCCGACACCGGCTCACCAGTGGGCGTCGGCGGAATTGGCTGTGCGGCTCGATGCGATGGTCGAAATGGCCGGCCGCTGGCCGGAGGGCCATTCCCTGCAAGCTGTCGCCGAGGTGTGGTCCGCGGAAAACACTGCTGGTGAACGTGAGACCAAGATGGCGGCGTATGCGGCTGCCGGGATTCGTTACCTCTGGACGTGCGAGGTGTTCGGCTCGGACGTTCCGGTTGTCTTCCAGGCCTACCGGCTCCGTGAATCGGGCTATCGGGTCGAGGTGTACGCCGCCGACGGTGAGACCGTGATCGCGCCCGGGCCGGCTCCGGTCCATGTCGTCACCTCCCGACTGCGGTGGAGTTGACCGGCCGATTTCAGCGGCTGGGAGCGGTCTGGCAGAATGAACCCTCGTCCTGGGCGCCCGCTGTGCCCGGACAGTGTCAGCCCGTCTCCGGTTACGTACCGCGCGGCGGTCACACACTCAACGCAAAACCGGGCCCGCATGCCGTGCGGGTCGCTGAATTGCGTCGTGACCACTCAGGTTGCCTTCGGGTAGCCGCCATCGAAAGGGGAACAGCTGTGGCTGTTCGTATCAAGCTCACCCGCCTCGGCAAGATCCGCAACCCGCAGTACCGCATCGTGGTCGCCGACGCGCGCACCCGCCGCGACGGCCGGGCCATCGAGAACGTCGGCAAGTACCACCCGAAGGAAGAGCCCTCGCTGATCGAGGTCAACTCCGAGCGCGTCCAGTACTGGCTGAGCGTCGGCGCGCAGCCGACCGAGCCCGTGCAGCGCCTGCTGGAGATCACCGGCGACTGGCAGAAGTTCAAGGGCCTGCCGGGCGCCGAGGGCACCCTGAAGGTGAAGGCGCCGAAGCCGTCCAAGCTGGACCTGTTCAACGCCGCGCTCGCCGCCGCCGACAACGAGCCGGTCACCGAGGCCGTCACCCCGAAGAAGAAGGCCGCCAAGAAGGACGAGGCCGCCGAGGCTGCTGCCGAGGCCACCGAGGCCGAGGCCTGAGCATGAGTGTCGTGGTGGCCGACGCCGTCGAGCACCTGGTGCGCGGCATCGTGGCCAATCCGGACGACGTCCGCGTCGAGCTGATCACCAGCCGGCGCGGGCGCACCGTCGAGGTGCACGTGCACCCCGACGACCTGGGCAAGGTGATCGGTCGCGGTGGTCGCACCGCGACCGCACTGCGCACCCTGGTAGCCGGGATCGGTGGCCGGGGGATCCGCGTCGACGTGGTCGACACGGACCAATAGTGGAACTGCTCATCGGACGAGTCGCCAAATCGCACGGCGTGCGTGGCGAACTCGTCGTCGAACCGCGGACCGACGAGCCGGAACTGCGGTTCACGCCGGGAGCCGTGCTGCACGGCCGCATGCCGCGCGGCACCTCCCTGCAGAACTTCACGATCGAGTCGGTCCGGGAACACCAGGGCCGGCTCCTCGTCTGCCTGCGCGGCGTCGGCGACCGTACGGCCGCCGACGGCCTGCGCGGCATGCTGTTCGTGATCGACTCCGCCGATCTGCCGCCGTCGGACGACCCGGACGAGTACTACGACCATGAGCTCGAAGGCCTGCGGGTCGAACTCGGGGACGGGACCGTGGTCGGCACCGTCACCGAGGTACTGCACTCCGCCGCCGGCGAGCTGCTGGCGGTCCGCGGCGCCGACGACGGCCGCGAGATCCTGGTCCCGTTCGTCACCGCGATCGTGCCGACGGTATCGATCGCCGACGGACTGGTGGTCATCGATCCGCCCGAAGGGTTGCTGGATCCCGACAGCCTGCCCGACACCGGTCCCCGGACGTAGATCTGAACAATCGTCACCTCCACCGCTTTCCGCGCGGATGGAGGTGATGTCGTCCGGGCCGGCCGACGGTATCGAGAGGGAGTGCATGAGCGTCGACGACAGCGAACCCACCACGCCGGATCCGGCGTTGCGGATCGACGTGGTCACCATCTTCCCCGAGTATCTCGAGCCGATGCGAACCGCCTTGCTGGGCAAGGCGATCGACAAGGGGATCCTCGAACTCGGGGTGCACAATCTGCGCGCCTGGACCCACGACGTGCACCAGGCGGTCGACGATTCGCCCTACGGCGGCGGGCCGGGCATGGTCATGAAGCCCTCGGTGTGGGGGCCGGCGCTGGACGAGGTGTGCCCGGACGACGCCCTGCTGGTGGTGCCGACCCCGGCCGGGGTGCCGTTCACCCAGCAGACCGCCCGGCGGTGGTCTCGGGAGCGGCACCTGGTTTTCGCGTGCGGCCGCTACGAGGGCATCGACCAGCGGGTTTTCGACGATGCGGCGCGCCGAGTCCGGGTCGAGGAGGTCAGCATCGGCGACTATGTGCTGATCGGCGGCGAGGCCGCCGTGCTGGTGATGACCGAGGCCGTGGTCCGGCTGATTCCCGGTGTGCTCGGCAATCAGCAGTCCCACCAAGAGGATTCGTTCTCCGTGGGTGCGCAGGGGCCGGAGGGGCTCGGACTGCTGGAGGGGCCCAGTTACACGCGCCCGGTCTCGTGGCGCGGCCTCGAGGTGCCCGAGGTGCTGCTGTCGGGGAATCACGCGAAGGTCGCGCAGTGGCGGCGCGAACAGTCGCTGGCCCGCACGCGCGAGCGGCGCCCAGATCTGCTGCCCCCGGAGACCGGCTAGCTCGATCGTAGCTGTGCGGCTGTGGAACTCGTTGCCGCTCCGGCACACCGGCCGACCTGCGTAGCCGTCCGAATCGGGTGGGGTTCCGCACGGGGCTGTGGCCGTTTGTCGGCGGGCGGTTGTAGTGTCTGCGGGCGTGACAGCCTCGCCTAGCGACACCACCGAAACCGGCACCACCGCCCAGCCCACCGTCGGAGCCGTACGCCTGGCCAGTGTCGGCCGGCGTATCGCCGACGAACTCGGCGTGCGCGACGACCAGGTGCGCGCCGCCGTCGAACTGCTCGACAGCGGGTCGACCGTGCCGTTCATCGCCCGGTACCGCAAGGAGGTGACCGGCGGCCTCGACGACGCGCAGCTGCGCCAGCTCGAGGAGCGCCTGCACTACCTGCGCGAGCTCGACGACCGCCGGGCCTCGATCCTGGAATCGGTTCGTGGGCAAGGCAAGCTGGACGCCGCGCTGGAACAGCAGATCATGCTCGCCGACACCAAGGCCCGGCTCGAGGACATCTACCTGCCGTACAAGCCGAAGCGGCGGACCAAGGCCCAGATCGCGCGCGAGGCCGGGCACGAGCCGGTCGCCGACGCGCTGATCGGCGACCCCACCACCGACCCGGCCGGCTACACCGCCGAACAGCTCGACGGCGCCCGCGCGATCCTGGTCGAGCGCTTCGCCGAGGACGCCGACCTGGTCGGTGAGCTGCGTGAACTCATGTGGAGCCGCGGCCAGGTCAGCTCGCGGGTGCGGCCCGGCAAGGAGCAGGACGGCGCGAAGTTCGCCGACTACTTCGAGTTCAGCGAACCGTTCGAGAAGCTGCCCAGCCACCGCATCCTCGCCCTGCTGCGCGGCGAGAAGGAAGAGGTGCTGACCCTGCACCTCGAGGCCGACACCGAGGAACCGGTCGAGGGCGAGCGGACGGTCTACGAGGGCCGCATCGCGCACCGGTTCGGCATCGCCGACCGGGGCCGTGCGGCCGACGGGTGGCTGCTCGACACCGTGCGCTGGGCCTGGCGGACCAAACTGCAGGTCAGCCTTGGTATCGATGTGCGGATGCGGTTGCGGCAATCGGCGGAGAAGGATGCCGTCGAGGTGTTCGCCACCAACCTGCGCGATCTGCTGCTGGCCGCCCCGGCCGGCACCCGCGCCACCATGGGGCTGGACCCGGGCTATCGCACCGGCGTGAAGGTCGCGGTCGTCGACGCCACCGGCAAGGTGGTCGCCACCGAGGTGATCTACCCGCACAAGCCGCAGGGCCAGACCGAGAAGTCGCTGGCGGTGCTGGCGGCGCTCGTCGCCCGCTTCGACGTCGAGCTCATCGCCATCGGCAACGGCACCGCTTCGCGCGAAACCGACGCGCTGGCAACCGAACTCATCGCCCGGATCCCGGACCGCAAGCCCACCAAGATCGTGGTCTCGGAGGCCGGCGCGTCGGTGTACTCCGCATCGGCCTACGCCTCGGCGGAGCTGCCCGACCTGGATGTGTCACTGCGCGGAGCGGTCTCGATCGCCCGCCGCCTGCAGGACCCGCTCGCCGAGCTGGTGAAGATCGAGCCCAAGTCGATCGGTGTCGGCCAGTACCAGCACGACATCTCCGAGACGCTGCTGGCCCGTTCGCTGGGCGCGGTGGTCGAGGACGCGGTGAACGCGGTCGGTGTCGACGTCAACACCGCCTCGGTGCCGCTGCTGGCCCGGGTCTCGGGCGTCTCCACCTCGATCGCGGAATCCATTGTCGCGCACCGCGACAGCAACGGCCCGTTCCGCAGCCGTGCCGCGCTCAAGGATGTACCGCGGCTGGGTCCCAAGGCTTTCGAGCAGTGTGCGGGCTTCCTGCGCATCCGCGGCGGCACCGACCCGCTGGACAGTTCCTCGGTGCATCCGGAGGCCTACCCGGTGGTCCGCCGAATCCTGGACCGGACCGGGAGCGGCGTGCTCGAACTGATCGGCAACACCTCGGTGCTGCGCGGTCTGCGCCCGGACGAGTTCACCGACGAGCGTTTCGGTGTCCCGACCGTCAGCGACATCATCGCCGAACTGGAGAAGCCGGGCCGCGACCCGCGCCCCGAGTTCAAGACCGCGGTGTTCGCGGCCGGCATCGAGAAGGTCGCCGACCTGCAGCCCGGCATGGTGCTCGAGGGCGTGGTCACCAATGTGGCGGCGTTCGGCGCGTTCGTCGACATCGGCGTGCACCAGGACGGCCTGGTCCACGTCTCGGCCATGTCGCACAACTTCGTGCGGGAACCGCGCGAGGTGGTGAAGTCCGGTGACGTGGTGAAGGTCAAGGTGCTCGAAGTCGACGTCGCCCGCCAGCGCATCGGCCTGAGCCTGCGCCTGGACGACGAACCCGGCAAGCCGGAGAAGGGCGCCGACCGGGGTGCGCGCGGCGGCGCTCGCGGCGAGCGTTCGGGTCAGCCGCGTGGTCAAGGTCGCGGCGGGCAGCCCGGTGGCCAGGGCCGCGGCGGCCAGAGCGGCAACGGGCAGCGCCGCAGCGCGCCCGCGCCGAGCGGTTCGATGGCGGATGCGTTGCGGCGGGCGGGCTTCGGCAAGTAGGAGCATCGGAGGCACAGCGGTGGGGGAGACTCGATGAGCATGCGGCACTGGCTCGACGACTCCGTGATCGCCCAGGGGCGACTGCCACTGCTGTGCTTCCTGCTCGGTTTCATCGGCGGCTTCCTGCTGATCCGGCTCAGTGTGCGGCTGATCCGTAAGCGGGTCCGCTGGTGGCCGGGCAACCTGCGCGCCGGCGACGTGCACATCCACCACATGGTGTTCGGGGTGGTGCTCGTGCTGTCGTCGGGGATGGGCCTGCTGACCGCCTACCGCAGCGGCACCGGCGTGGTCAGCGCGCTGGCGGCGGTTTTCGGGATCGGCGCCGCGCTGGTCCTCGACGAGTTCGCCCTCATCTACTACCTGCGCGACGTCTACTGGGAGGAACAGGGCCGTACCTCGGTGGACGCGGTCTTCGTGGCGCTGGCCGTCACCGGGTTGCTGCTGCTCGGTGTGCATCCGCTGTGGTTGCTGGATATCAACGGGCTGCGGCACGCCGCGGATACCCGCGGTCGGGTCGTGCTCAGCGTGTTCGCGCTGGTCAACCTGCTTCTGGCGGCGGTGGTGATCGTCAAGGGCAAGATTTGGACCGGTCTGTTCGGCCTGTTCTTCCCGCCTTTGCTGGTGGTCGGCGCGCTGCGGCTGAGCCGGCCGGGCGCGCCCTGGGCCCGCTGGCGCTACGGCAGCCGGCCACAGCTCATGCGCCGGGCGATCGTGCGGGAGCGGCGCTACCGGCGCCCGGTCATCCGGGCGAAGATCTTCGTGCAGGACCTGATCGCCGGGAAACCCGATGTGGCGCATATTCTGCAGGCCACCGAAGCGGAACTCGCCCGCACGGTGGTGCCCGCACCGCCGGCTCCGCCGCCGCATCTGCATCTGAGTGGCAGGAAGGTTGCCGACGAGCCACCCGATTAACAGGTGTCCGCTTTTGTCTGGCACAATATCCGGGTTGCCTGGGCGAACTGCGCTCAGCGCACCGCCCACATCCGGAGCACGAACCGGCCGAGCTGGGTCAGCGGCGATGTCGCGACCGCAGCCACCAGAGCCAGGTTCCTCTGTTCACGCGAACTTCCTAAGGACGGACATGAACACCCTCGACTTCGTCGACGAAAAGTCGCTGCGCACCGACATCCCCGAGTTCCGCCCGGGTGACACCGTCAACGTGCACGTGAAGGTCATCGAAGGTAACAAGGAGCGCATCCAGGTCTTCAAGGGTGTCGTCATCCGTCGCCAGGGTGGCGGCATCCGCGAGACCTTCACGGTCCGCAAGGTCTCGTTCGGTGTCGGCGTGGAGCGCACCTTCCCGGTGCACACCCCGAACATCGACCACCTCGATGTCGTGACCCGCGGTGACGTGCGTCGCGCCAAGCTGTACTACCTGCGCGACCTGCGCGGCAAGAAGGCCAAGATCAAGGAGAAGCGCTGACCCTCAGGTCGTCGCGAAACGGGAACCCCTGGCAGCAGCCGGGGGTTTTCTGTTTTTCTGAGCTACTGGGGCTAACCTGTTCGGCGTGGCTGACGAAAGCGAATCGGTGAAGGTATCCGGACCCAATGAGGAACCGGCTGGTGAGTCCGAGCCGAAGCGCAAGCCGAAGCGCGCGAAGAAAGAAGGTAAGCAGCGCCCGTTCTGGCAGGAGCTGCCGATCCTGATCGGTATCGCGGCGATCATCGCGGCGTTGGTGGTGACCTTCATCGGGCGGCCGTACGTGATCCCGTCGGAGTCGATGGAACCGACCCTGCACGGGTGCCCCACCTGCACCGGTGACCGGATCTACGTCGAGAAACTCAGCTACGACATCGGCGACCCGCAGCCCGGTGACGTCGTCGTCTTCGTCGGCCCGACGTCGTCGTGGAACGCCTCCTACCGCTCCAACCGCTCGAAGAACGCGGTTACGCGCGGCATCCAGAACTTCTTCTCCTTCTTCGGCTTGGTGCCGCCGGACGAGAACGACCTGGTCAAGCGGGTCATCGCGGTCGGCGGCCAGACCGTGCAGTGCTGTGACCCGCAGGGCCGGGTGATCGTCGACGGCAAGCCGATCGACGAGCCGTATGCGAACTATCAGTTCCCGTACCAGCCCGGGCAGTCGTTCATGGTGCAGACCCCGGGCATCCAGGGCGGTGCCATCAACCGGGCGGGCCGCGAATTCGGGCCGATCAAGGTGCCCGAAGGCAACGTCTGGGTGATGGGCGACAACCGCAACAACTCCGCCGACTCGCGGGCCCACGTCTTCGACGAACTCCAGGGCACGGTGCCGGTGAAGGACATCCGCGGCAAGGCCGTGTTCAAGATCTGGCCGCCGAGCCGGATCGGACCGGTCAGCGCGCACAACCCCCAGCACTGACATGAGGGGTCGCCGGACTGCCCTCGACACCGGTGACTGGCCGCCGCGCGTCGTCATGCGACGCGCGGGCGGCCTGCGCACGCTCGAGGCCGCTTTGATCCGCAACGGTCTCGGCCCGGTGGCCGGGGTCGACGAAGCCGGGCGCGGCTGCTGCGCCGGTCCGCTGGTGGTCGCCGCGTGCCTGCTCGCGCCGAAGGCCTACGACTCGCTCGCGGATCTCGACGATTCCAAGCGCCTGACCGAGGCGACCCGGGAGCGGCTGTTCCCGGTGATCCAGCGGCGGGCACTGGCCTGGCAGGTGATCGTGATCCCCGCCTGGGAGATCGACGCGATCGGTATCCACGTCGCCAATATCGAGGGGATGCGGCGCGCGGTGGCGGGCCTGGACATCCAGCCGGGATACGTGCTGACCGACGGGTTCCGGGTGCCCGGGATCCCGGTGCCGTCGCTGCCGGTGATCGGCGGCGACGCCACGGCCGCTTGTATCGCGGCGGCCAGCATTCTGGCGAAGGTCACCCGGGACCGGATCATGGTCGACCTCGACCGCAAGCTGCCCGGGTACGGCTTCGCCGCCCACAAGGGCTACAACACGACCGAGCACATCGAGGCGCTGCGCCGGCTCGGTCCCACCGCGGAACACCGCCGGAGCTGGCGAAATGTCCGTGAGCTGGGCGGGGATGCCGACACGTCCGCCTCGGACGGACCGCGAGTGGCCCCTGATCCGGTGCATGCGCGATGATGTTTGCACACCCGCGAAGAGGAGGATGTCCCACCCGATGAGCGCCGAGGACCTCGAGAAGTACGAAACCGAGATGGAACTCTCGCTGTATCGCGAGTACAAGGACATCGTCGGTCAGTTCTCGTACGTGGTGGAGACCGAGCGCCGCTTCTATCTCGCCAACTCCGTCGAACTGCGCCCGCAGAACGCCGACGGTGAGGTGTACTTCGAGGTGCGGATGTCGGATGCCTGGGTGTGGGACATGTATCGGCCCGCCCGCTTCGTCAAGCATGTCCGGGTGATCACGTTCAAGGACGTGAACATCGAGGAGCTGGAGAAGCCGGACCTCCGGCTGCCGGAGTAGCCTCCGAGTACCGACGACCCGCCCGGATTCGGGCGGGTTGTCCACATCTTCCGAGTTGTCCACAGACTTGTGTTCCCGCAGGTGGATTCGATCTTGAATCGGCGGCGGGCGCGACTATCGTTGGGTGGCAAACAATCTGGCGCTCGGCGCACACGGGGAAGAGCTGGCCGCGCGGTTCCTGCGGGCGGCCGGGATCGAGATCGTCGAACGGAACTGGCGCTGCCGCTACGGCGAGCTGGATCTGATCGGGCACGAAGCCGGGGTCACGGCCTTCGTCGAGGTGAAGACCAGATCCGGACTGGGGTACGGAACACCCGCGGAGGCAGTGACTTTCGCCAAACAGCAGCGAATACGCCGATTGGCGCTGCTGTGGCTCGACGAGCAGGGCGGACCGTACCGGCGGATCCGGTTCGATGTGGTGTCGGTGCTGGTGCGACCGCGCGGTGAACCCGAGATCACCCACCTGAAGGCGGTCTTCTGATGGCACTCGGGCGGGCGTTTTCCGTGGCGGTCACCGGCGTCACCGGGCAGTTGGTGGAAATCGAGGCCGATATCGGCCAGGGGCTGCCGTCGGTGCACCTGGTCGGGCTGCCCGACACCACCCTGCACGAATCCCGGGACCGGGTCCGCGCGGCGGTGCAGAATTCCGGCGAGAAGTGGCCGGACGGGCGGGTGATCCTGGCGTTGTCCCCGGCCACTTTGCCCAAGGTCGGCAGTGTGTACGACCTCGCCCTGGCGATCGCGGTACTCGATGCCGCCGGCGCCGTCCCGTCGGCGCGGCTGGCCGGCGCGGTGCTGCTCGGCGAACTGGCGCTCGACGGCCGGGTGCGGCGGGTGCGCGGCATCCTGCCGGCGGTGCTCGCGGCGCGCGCGGCGGGCCGCGACACCGTGGTGGTGCCGGAGGCGGCGCTACCGGAAGCCGGTCTGGTGGACGGGATTCGGGTGCTGGGCACGCGGACGCTGCGCGAGCTGATCGACTGGGTGCGCGGCGACGGTGCCCTGCTCGTGCCCGCCGCGGCGCCCCCGCCGGCCGAGCGGGTCTGCGCCGACCTGGACGAGGTGGTGGGGCAGGACGAGGCCCGCTGGGCGCTCGAGGTCGCGGCAGCCGGTGGGCACCATCTGCTGTTGACCGGTCCGCCGGGGATCGGCAAAACGATGCTGGCCCAACGGCTTCCGGGACTGTTGCCGCTGCTCAGCCCGACCGAGGCGTTGGAAGTCACCGCGATCCACTCGGTGGCGGGAACCCTCCCGGGCGATGATCCGCTGATCACCGTCCCGCCGTTCGTGGCACCGCACCATTCCACCTCGGTGACGGCCATGGTGGGCGGCGGTTCGGGTTCGGCGCGGCCGGGCGCCGTGAGCCGGGCGCATCGCGGCGTGCTGTTCCTCGACGAGGCCGCCGAGATCGGCACGAAGGTCTTGGAGAGCCTGCGAACGCCGTTGGAGGAGGGTGAGATTCGCATCGCCCGCCGCGACGGGGTGGCCTGCTATCCGGCGCGGTTCCAGTTGATCCTGGCCGCCAATCCGTGCCCGTGCGCGCCGGCGCGGGATGTGGACTGCATCTGTGCGCCGCTGGCGCGGCGGCGGTATCTGGGCAAGCTGTCGGGGCCGCTGATGGACCGCATCGATATCTGGGTGCAGATGCACGGCCAAGCCAGTGGTACGTTCGCCGCCACCGAGGTGGAGAGCAGCGCGACGGTGCGGGCCCGGGTGGCTGTGGCGCGGGCGGCGGCCGCGGCGCGGTGGGGTGAATTCGGCTGGGCCACGAATGCCGAAGTGCCGGGCCATATTCTGCGTCGGCGCCAGCGATTGCCGCGCGAGGCGGTGACGCCGATCGAGAGCGCGCTGCGGCTGGGGCGGATCTCCGCACGCGGTGCGGACCGGGCCGTGCGGTTGGCGTGGACGATCTGCGATCTGCGTGGCGGTGAGGTGCCCGGCGCCGAGGATGTGTTGCAGGCACTCAATTTTCGGCAGCGTGGAGGCACGTCGTGACCGCCGGTGCCGACGAGCGGCGGTTGGCGTGGGCGTATCTGTCGCGCGTGGCCGAAGGACCGAGCGCGGCACTGTCGGACCTGATCTCGCGGGTCGGCGTGCTGGAGGCGGCCCGCGCGGTCCGGCAGTGCGACCTGCCCGCCTCGCTGCTGAGTGCCACCGCACAGCGGCGCGGAACCGATTGCGCCGAAAGGGATCTGGAGCTCATGGCGCGCCTGGGCGGCCGCCTGGTCACTCCCGACGATCCGGAGTGGCCGGCCTGGCGCCTGCTCGGCCTGGGGCAGCTCGACCCTGGGCGGGATCCGGCGGCGACCGGGCCGTTGGCCCTGTGGGTACGTGGTGCCGTGCCGCTCGCCGATGCGACCGAGCTGGCTCTGGCCGTGGTCGGCGCCCGGTGCAGCAGCGGCTACGGCGAGCACGTGACCGCCGAGATCGCCGGCGAGCTGGCGGGCCGCGGCTGGACGATCGTGTCGGGGGCCGCGTTCGGCATCGACGGTTGCGCGCACCGGGCGGCACTGGCGGTCGAGGGCCTGACGGTGGCGGTCCTGGCGTGTGGTCTGGACCGACCGTATCCGGCCGCGCATCACCGGATGTTGGAGCGGATCGCCGAAACCGGTTCGGTGGTCAGCGAATACGCGCCCGGCGTGGCGCCGTTGAAACACCGCTTCCTGGAACGGAACCGGTTGGTGGCGGCCCTCGCCGACGGAGTTCTGGTGGTGGAGGCGGGTCTGCGCAGCGGAGCGCGCAACACGGTGAAATGGGCCCGCTGCCTCGGGCGCCCGGCCATGGCGGTCCCCGGCCCGGTGACCGCCGCGGCCTCGGCCGGCTGTCACCGCATGATCCGGGAGGGGGAGGCGCTGCTGGTTTCGGAAGCGGCCCAGGTCGTCGACGAGGCCGGTCCGCTGCGACTCTCGATGCCGACCGGCACCTCCGCCGCCGACCACCTGGACGGCCCGCAGGCCGCGGTGTATGCGGTACTGCCGCAGGTGGGTTCACGCCAACCGGCCGAGGTCGCCGAGTCCGCCGGCCTCTCGGTGCCGGCCACCCGAGCGGCGCTGGCCGGGCTGGAACTGACCGGTTATGTCGGCTCCGACCACAGCGGCTGGTACCGCACGGCCCAGGCCGGCTGACGACTGTCGTGCTGAGACGGGCGGGAGGTGTGGGCGGCGTGGGGACTTGCTCGAGGTGGGGACGGCGGGTGACCGTGGGGATGTGGACGATCTGCCGGTGAAGTGGGAAGAACTGCTCGACGAGTACGGGCGGCAGTTGGGGTTGGGGCGCAACAGGTCCGCGCATACCGTTCGGGCGTATCTCGGGGACGCACGGTCGCTGTTGCGGCATTTGCGGGCGCGGGCGGCGGATGCGGAGGTGGAGGACATCGATCTGGCGCTGCTGCGGTCGTGGCTGGCCGAGCAATCCGCGGCGGGGGCGGCGCGGAGCACGATGTCGCGGCGGGCGTCGGCGGCACGGGCGTTCACGGCTTGGCTGACCGGAACCGGGCGGCTGGCAGTGGATCCCGGGCCGCGCCTGGTGGCGGCGCGGCCGCAGCGCGCGTTGCCGGCGGTGCTGGGCCGCGAGCAGGCGGATGCGGCGATGGATGCGGCGGAGTCCGGTGCGGCGGAACAGGATCCGATGGCGTTACGGGACCGGTTGATCGTGGAGTTGTTGTACGCCACCGGGATTAGGGTGGGTGAGCTGTGCGGTCTCGATCTAGACGACGTCGATCACGAGCGGCGGCTGGTCCGGGTGCTGGGCAAGGGGGACAAGGAGCGTTCGGTGCCGTACGGGGTACCGGCCGCAGCCGCGCTCGATGCCTGGCTCCAGGTGGGACGGCCGACGGTGGCGACCGACCGTTCCGGTGCGGCACTGCTGCTCGGGCGGCGGGGCGGCCGCCTCGACCAGCGTCAGGCCCGCAGCGTGGTGCACGAGGTGGTGGCGGCCGTTCCCGGCGCGCCGGACCTCGGCCCACACGGGCTACGGCACTCGGCCGCGACGCACCTGCTCGAAGGGGGTGCCGATCTCCGGGTGGTCCAGGAGATCCTCGGCCACGCCAGTCTCGCAACGACGCAGCTCTACACCCAGGTGTCGATCGAACGCCTCAAAGCCGTCCACAACCAGGCTCATCCGCGGGCTTGAGGTGCCGCTCGAGCGGCTCGTGGTGGCCGGCGCGGACGCAGATGCAAGGGGTTGCTCCGGGATAGTTGTAAATCTACAATCATTGTATGCTTACAAGTAATCGTGGGCGGGCGTCGATGGTGTTGGCGACGTGCTGTCTGAGCCTGCTCATCGTGTCGATGGACGCGACCATCGTGAACGTTGCGATTCCGGCGATTCGCGCGGATCTGCATGCGCCGCTGTCGCGGCTGCAGTGGATCATCGACGCCTACACCCTCACGCTGGCCGGGCTGCTCATGCTGGCCGGTGGGCTCGCCGATCGGTTCGGGCGGCGGCGGGTGTTCCGGATCGGGCTGGTCGTGTTCGCGCTCGGGTCGCTGCTGTGCAGCCTGGCGACCTCGGTGGACATGCTGATCGGGGCGCGGTTCGTGCAGGCGGTCGGTGGCTCGATGCTGAATCCGGTGGCGATGTCGATCATCACGCACACGTTCACGGGCGCTCGGGAACGGGCTCGGGCCGTGGGGATCTGGGGCGCGGTCGTCGGGGTGTCCATGGCGCTCGGCCCGATCGTGGGCGGCGGGCTGATCGACACGCTGGGCTGGCAGTCGGTGTTCTGGATCAACTTGCCGATCTGCGCCCTGGCGCTGCTCGGGACCGCGCTGTTCGTTCCGGAGTCCAAGTCCGCGACGGCGCGCGGCATCGACCCGGTCGGGCAGCTGCTGGCCATGGTCTTTCTGCTCAGTCTCACCTTCGCCATGATCGAGCAGCGGCCCACGGTCCTCGTGGTGTCCGCGGTCGCCTTCGCGGGCTTCCTGCGCTACGAATCGCGGCACCGGGATCCGTTCGTCGACCTGCGCTTCTTCCGCAGCGTCCCGTTCGCCGCCGCGACCGCCACGGCGGTCATGGCGTTCGCCGGATTCGGGGTCTTCCTGTTCCTGTGCTCGCTGTATCTGCAAGAGGTGCGGCACTATTCGGCCGTCCACACCGGGCTGCTGTACCTGCCGATGGCCGCCGCGGTTCTGGTCTGTTCGCCGCTGTCGGGGCGCCTGGTCGGCCGGTTCGGCACCCGACCGTCGCTGGTCGTCGCGGGACTGTGCATGGCTGTCGCGGGCGTCGTGCTCACGACTATCGGCACCGACACTCCGCAGTGGCAGCTGGTGATCGCGTTCGCGGTGTTCGGGATCGGCTTCGGGACGGTCAACGCGCCGATCACCACCGCGGCGGTCAGCGGTATGCCGCTGGACCGTGCGGGTGCCGCGTCGGCGGTGGCCTCGACCAGCCGACAGGTGGGCGTGAGTGTCGGTGTGGCACTGTGCGGTACCTCGGTGGATCCGGTGGGCAGCGACGTCTGGTGGATAATCGCCGTACTGGCCGTGGGGGTCGCCGTGCTGGGCATCGTGTCCTCGACCGGCTGGGCGGTTCGCTCCCGGGACCGCGTCGCCCCCTTGCTCGAACAGAAAGCGCCCGTCGATGTCCGCTGACCCACCCACCCCGGACGAGGTCTGGAAGCTGATCACCGCGACCGTGATGGACACCCGCGACGGGTGGAAGCGGGCGGTGGCCGAGCGCACCGGACTGCCGTTCAGCCGGGTCCGGGTGCTGCGCCGGCTGCATGCCGGGCCGCTGAGCGTCAAGCAGCTCGCGCACGCCGCCGCCATGGACGCGCCCGCCGCCACGGTCGCGGTCAACGATCTGGAGGAACGCGGCCTGGTCGTGCGCGAATGCGACCCGAACGACCGGCGCACCAAACTGGTCTCGATCACCCCCGCCGGCCGAGCCGCGGTGGAACGAGCCATGACCACCCCCGACCCGGCGCCGGAAGCAGTGCGCGCACTCACGTCCGACGACCTGTCGACGCTGGCCGCCATTCTCCGTAAGTTGCACTGAACCAACCGAATCGGCGCCGATCGCGGCTGCGCGCGGCGCCGGCCTACGTGCATCGGCGGCGAAATGTCCTCGCCGCTGCGGCCCGAATTCGTCAGCTTCGCCGCATGTCCGAGCAGGAGTCCGTCAGTCCGCTGCGCGAGCGTTTGCGCGCTGCGCTGCCCGCCGCGATGAAGGCCCGCGACCGGGTGGCCGCCGCCGCACTGCGGTCCGCGCTCGCTGCCGTCGACAACGCCGAAGCCGTCGACCCCGCCACCCTAGGCGCCGGTGCGGTGAAGACCAGCGCCGTCGGCCTCGGTGTCGCCGAGGTGCGGCGCCGCGAGCTCGCCGAGTCCGACGTCGAGCGGATCGTCGGCACCGAGATCGACGAACGCCGCACGGCCGCAGCTGAATACGAGCGCCTCGGCCGGACCTCCCGCACCGCACAGCTTCGCGCCGAGGCCGACACCCTCGCGGCGCACTTGACGCGATAGGGGTCTGCCGGGTCGAGCGGCCGGCGGGAGCGCCGTCACGCTTGCCGCGTACCTCGCAGCTAGCGACAGCATGTCAGCGTGCGGGGGTGATGGCGTCGAGGTAGCGGCGACCGATGGCGTGCTGGAGCATTCGGGTGACCGGCCCGCCGAGCCGCGCGTACCAGGTCCCGGGGCGCGAGAACGCGGCGATCACACCGTGGACGCTGTCGTCGGCGGGGTCGTACTCGACCGCGAACAGTTCCTCGCCGATCTCCGGGTGCCCCGGCAGCGTGCCGTAGGCGAAACCCCGCCGGTCCGGTTCGTCGAGGACGTACACCACCTGGCAGGGCGCCTCGATGCCGATCGGGCCCACGCCGAGACGCACCGTCAGCCGGGTGCCGGGGCTCGCGACGGGGGTGCTCGCCCGCGCGAAGATTCCCGCGGCGCGCTGCATCCGGTAGGCGAGGATCTGCTCGGCCGCGGTCTCGAAGAGCGCGCGCCCCGATCCGAGCCGCCGCCGGAGCTCGAATCGGTGATACCCCGCAGGCACCGGACCATCCGGCTCCCGCGTGGCGCCGACCTCGACATAAGTGAACGGAGGCGTCGGATACGATGGCGACATGCCGCCATCTTGCCCGCCGCCCGCCGTCCTGTCGCTGCCCTGACGCCGATAGCCTCCGCCGCCACACCATCCAACTCCATTGGCGCCGAAACCTTCTCCGCCCTCGCCTCGACCGCCGCGGCTGTCGACCCGGCGAGTGCGGTCGTCGCCGGTTCGGTTGTCGCCGTGCGGTTTCTGCTGTCACACTGCTCGGCTCGTCTCGCCTCGACCGTGTTCGTTTTCGCGTCAACTGCTTCGCTCGTTGGCGTGTCCGGTTCGGTTGTCGCTGCGACCGTCTCCGTGGTGGTGCCGACCGCGTCCGCTGTGGTGCCGACCGATTCGGTCGTCGTGGCGACGGGTTCCCTCGGCGCGCCGACCGGTTCCGCCGTGGCACTGCCCGGCTCCGCCGCTACGCCGGATGTCTCCGCGGTCTCAACGGGTTTCAGTCGCAACGGGACCGGGTGCAGTAGGCCCAGCGGGTCGAGGTAGTCGCGACCTCGTCGCGCACCCCAGTGCAGGCACGTGCCGGTGCAGCCGGGGTGGCCGGACTCGAGTGTGCCGATCGGGCTGCCGCGGTCGACGCGTCGGCCGACTGCGACGGATGCTCGGACCGGCTCGTATGTGGTGCGCAGGCCGCCGGGGTGTTCGATCGAGACGACCGGGCGGCCGGCGACCGGACCGGCGTACACGACATCGCCCGGTCCGGCCGCGAACACCGGCTGGCCCGGCGCACCGGCCAGGTCGACGCCGCGATGGCCGGGTAGCCAATCGTGGTCGGGCTTGTCGAAGGGCCGGACGACGGCCGGCCGCGGCCGCAGTGGCCACTCGAAGCGGGCGGGCACCGGACGGGCCGCGGCGGGGGCCGCCGACAGCAGCAGGGGGAGCAGCAGAAGCAGAATCGACCAGCGCATGACAGCGACTGTCCGCCCGGCGAGCGCGTGTCGGAAGAGCCCCACCGGCGAGTGTGGATGAATCGGTGCACTGTGGATATCTCCTGTGCCGGATTCCGGGTACGCGCATGTCGGCGTGCGGATACCCCTGCCAGGACGGAACAATGGTGCGGTGACCGATCAGGATCCGGGTGAGCCGGGCGTACGGCTGGACTACCGGTTCACCCTCGCCAACGAACGCACCTTTCTGGCCTGGATCCGCACCTCGCTGGGCCTGCTCGCCGGTGGTGTCGCCGTGCACGAACTCGTCCAGCCGTTCCGGCGGCACGGCGCGCGCACCGCGCTGGGTGTCAGCTGCATCGTGCTGGCCACGATCGTGGCGGTCGGCGCCTACGCGCGCTGGCGGCACGTGGAGGCGGAGATGCAGGCCGGTCGCCCGCTGCCGCGCACGGTGATGGTCCCGATCCTGGCCGCGGGGATCGCGATCGTCGCGGTGCTGGCCGTCGTGGCGAGCCTGATGTCGTGAACATGGTGCGGCCGGATCCGGCCACCGGATTGGCCGCGGAACGGACCGTCCTGGCTTGGCGGCGGACAGCGGTGGCGGCCATGGCGAACGTGGTGCTGCTGTTGCGCAACGCGGTCGGCGCCGATCATCGGGCGGCGCTGGTTGTCCCGCTGGTCGGGGTGGTGGCGCTGCTGACGGTGGCCGTGATCGCGGTCCGCCGCAGCTACGACCTGCGGGGTCCGGGCGCACACCGGGTCACGGACAGCCGCCGCTCGGTCGGCGCCGTCGCGCTGTCGGTCGCGGTGGTCGGAGCGGCGGCATTCCTGACGGTCGCCTCCCTGGTCTGACGTGCGGGTTCGGGCGCGCTGACCAGGGCGATTTCTGTTGCGGGCCGAAGACTCGTAGACTGGATCAGCGGTTCACACACGTGTGACCGACTTCGCGCGCCCGTTCGCACTTCTGCCACCGGCTGGTCCCCGAGGGGTCCGATGGCATGCGGGCGCCAGGGCAGGGGTCGCCGATCCCTGCGTCAACCGGCAATGAGAGGCGGGTACGCAGCCATGGCTGTCGTAACCATGAAGCAGCTGCTCGACAGCGGCGCACACTTCGGACACCAGACCCGGCGCTGGAACCCGAAGATGAAGCGGTTCATCTTCACCGACCGCAACGGCATCTACATCATCGACCTGCAGCAGACGCTGACCTACATCGACAAGGCGTACGAGTTCATCAAGGAGACCGTCGCCCACGGTGGGACCGTGCTGTTCGTCGGCACCAAGAAGCAGGCGCAGGAGTCCATCGCCTCCGAGGCGACCCGCGTCGGCATGCCCTACGTGAACCAGCGCTGGCTGGGTGGCATGCTCACCAACTTCGGCACCGTGCACAAGCGCCTTCAGCGGATGAAGGAGCTGGAGGCCATGGAGCAGACCGGTGGCTTCGAGGGTCGCACCAAGAAGGAAATCCTCATGCTCACGCGTGAGAAGAACAAGCTCGAGCGCACCCTCGGCGGTATCCGGGACATGGCCAAGGTCCCCTCGGCCATTTGGGTCGTCGACACCAACAAGGAGCACATCGCCGTCGGCGAGGCTCGCAAGCTGAACATCCCGGTCATCGCGATCCTGGACACCAACTGCGACCCCGACCTGGTCGACTACCCGATCCCGGGTAACGACGACGCGATCCGTTCCGCCGCCCTGCTGACCAAGGTCGTCGCCTCCGCGGTGGCCGAGGGTGTGCAGGCCCGGGCCGCGCGCGCCGGTGGCGACGCCAAGCCCGAGGCCGGCGCCGGCGAGCCGCTGGCGGAGTGGGAGCAGGAGCTTCTCGCGCAGGCCGCGCCGGCCGCCGAGGAAGCCGCTGTCGAGGCGGAGTCCGCCGCGACCACGGCCGACGCCTGATCCTCGTCACCGCAGTGTTCACCATGCCGGCCCTTCCTGTTCGGAAGCGGTCGGCATGGTGTTGCTAGGACAACGTGCGTAAGCGCACCGGAAACTTCTGACCCAGACTCTGTAGAAACAGGAGGCTCGCCGACATGGCGAACTACACCGCTGCCGACGTGAAGCGGCTCCGTGAGCTGACCGGCTCCGGCATGATGGACTGCAAGAAGGCCCTCGAGGAGGCGGCCGGCGACTTCGACAAGGCCGTCGAGGTGCTGCGCATCAAGGGCGCCAAGGATGTCGGCAAGCGCGCCGAGCGCGCCACCGCCGAGGGCATGGTCGCCGCGCAGGACGGCGTCATGATCGAGATCAACTCCGAGACCGACTTCGTCGCCAAGAACGCCGAGTTCCAGAGCGTCGTGGGCGAGATCGTCGCCGCGGCCGCCAAGACCCGCCCGGCGGACCTGGACGCGCTGAAGGCTGTGGCCGTCGACGGCAAGCCGGCCGACCAGATCGTCCAGGAGCTCGCCGCCAAGATCGGCGAGAAGCTGGAGCTGCGTCGCGTCGTGGCCTTCGAGGGTCCGGTCGCCACCTACCTGCACAAGCGTTCCTCGGACCTGCCGCCGGCTGTCGGCGTGCTGGTGGAGTACCAGGGCGAGGGTGACGCCGCCGCCGAGGCCGCTCGCGCCGCCGCCATGCAGATCGCCGCGCTGAAGGCCAAGTACGTCACCCGCGAAGAGGTGCCGGCCGAGGTCGTCGACAAGGAGCGCACCATCGCCGAGGCGACCGCCCGCGAGGAGGGCAAGCCGGAGGGCGCGCTGCCGAAGATCGTCGAGGGTCGCGTCAACGGCTTCTACAAGGACGTCGTCCTGCTGGAGCAGTCGTCGGTCACCGACAGCAAGAAGACCGTGAAGCAGCTGCTGGACGAGGCCGGTGTCACCGTGACCCGCTTCGCCCGCTTCGAGGTCGGCCAGGCCTGATCCGAGCCGAAACAAGCCCTTCCCCCAGCGGATATCGCTGGGGGAAGGGCTTTTTCGTTGCCGCGCAGGGTTACGGGCAGGGGTTCTGGACGTACACCACACCGGAGTAGGTGCCGGCGAGGATCTGGCATACCAGGTTGCCCGCGGAACCGGACGCGCTGCCGGTCGCACCGGTGCCGGTGGCGATGTTCTCGGCCGGGGCCGGCGCCGGGTCCAGGGTGAGCGCGGTGGCGGGCGCGGCGGCGACCGCGCAGGCGGCCACGGTGAGGCTCGCGAGAGCGAGCGATCGGGTGACGGTCATGGGTACTCCTGTTCGATTGTTGTGCTGTGAACTTCCTGTGAACACAAAAGCCCCTCACCCGTTGGTGTGAGGGGCTTTTCGGTCATATCGGGCGTTAGATGTCTCTTATGCGCTACCGACGGTGCCGGTCGGGCCGAGTGCGGTGGCGAGGTTGCCGAACGGAACTACCGAATCGCGCCGAAACGATCGCTGGATGGTTGCGGCCCGAGCGCGGCCGGGCGTCCGCAGGTGTCGTCACGCGGTTCATCGAGCACGCCGGAGCCGGGAAACTCTGTGATCCCGCGGTGAGGCGGCGGTGACCTGGCCCGCCGCGAGGTTGCCGGCGGTGAACCGGGGACTGGGCGAGGGGTCGGCGAGCGGTCTCGATCACCGATAGGGCAGGATAGAAGCCGGAATTTCGTCACCGGCCCGTGCCCATCCGGTCACCGGGTGGTCTTCTGGCGGGCGCCGCGATCGTCGTCGACGAGGCTGCGGGGCCAACGGGCGGGAGGCGGTTCGGAGCATCACCACGCTGGCCGGCAGGCGCCCTGTCGCCGAGGAGAAGGAGATCCATGTCCGACCCGGAACCGGCCCGCAAGGGATATCACCGCGTACTCCTGAAACTGGGTGGCGAGATGTTCGGCGGCGGCCGTGTCGGACTCGACCCGGATGTCGTGCAGACCGTCGCCGAGCAGATCGCCGAGGTGGTCGCCACGGGTGTGCAGGTCGCCGTCGTCATCGGTGGTGGCAACTTCTTCCGCGGCGCCGAACTCGAGGAACGCGGCATGGAACGGGCCCGCTCGGACTACATGGGCATGCTCGGCACCGTGATGAACAGTCTTGCGCTGCAGGACTTCCTGCAGAAGCAGGGCGTCGACACCCGGGTGCAGACCGCGATCACCATGAGCCAGGTCGCCGAGCCCTACATCCCGCTGCGCGCCCAGCGGCACCTGGAGAAGGGCCGCGTGGTCATCTTCGGCGCCGGCATGGGCATGCCCTACTTCTCCACCGACACCACGGCCGCGCAGCGGGCGCTGGAGATCGGTGCCGAGGTGGTGCTGATGGCCAAGGCGGTCGACGGCGTCTACGACGCGGACCCGAAGGTCAACGCCGACGCCACCATGTTCTCCGAGATCACCCACAAGCAGGCGATCGAGCGCGGTCTCAAAGTGGCCGATTCGACCGCGTTCAGTCTGTGCATGGACAACCAGATGCCGATGTTGGTGTTCAATTTGTTGACGAAGGGCAATATCGCCCGGGCGGTTGCCGGTGAGAAGATCGGAACACTGGTTCGATCCTGATCGCCGCGGTCGTGGCGAAGCGGTGGACAACAACGAATGCTGTGGAGGAAACGGTCGTGATTGAAGAAGCGCTCTTCGATGCCGAGGAGAAGATGGAGAAGGCCGTCTCGGTAGCGAAGGACGACCTGGGCGGCATCCGGACCGGCCGCGCCAACCCGGGCATGTTCAACCGCATCGTCGTCGACTACTACGGGACGCCGACGCCGATCACCCAGATGTCCAGCATCACCGTGCCCGAGCCGCGCATGGTCGTCATCAAGCCGTACGAGGCGGGACAGCTGCGGGAGATCGAGACCGCGATCCGCAACTCGGACCTGGGCGTGAACCCCAGCAACGACGGCAACATCATCCGGATCGTGGTGCCGCAGCTGACCGAGGAACGCCGCCGCGAACTCGTGAAGCAGGCCAAGGGCAAGGGCGAGGACGCCAAGATCGCGATCCGCAACGTCCGGCGCAAGGTGATGGACGAGCTGAGCCGCATCCAGAAGGACGGCGAGGCGGGCGAGGACGAGGTCGGCCGGGCCGAGAAGGAACTCGACAAGACCACCGCGAAGTATGTCGCCTCCATCGACGAGCTGGTGAAGCACAAGGAAGCGGAGCTACTCGAGGTCTGAGGACCTGGAGTACGACTGCCTGATCCGGCCGGAGGCGTGAGCGCGGCGTGACCACGCAGGCCGCCCGGATCAGGCGAATAGATACGGACGAACTTTGATCGACGGGACAACAGTGGCCGACGACGTCGTGGCCGGGCGGGACGCTCCGGACAGTGAGGTGCCCGATGCAGCACCGGCTCCCGAGCCGAGTGCCAAATCCTCGCGCGCCGGCCGCAACCTGCCTGCCGCGCTCGCGGTGGGCTTCGCGCTGGGCCTGACGCTCGTCGGTTCGCTGCTGTTCGCGCCGAAGCTGCTCATCGGCGAGGTCGCGATCGCGGTGGCGATCGCGACCTGGGAGATCACCAAGCGGCTGCGGGAGGCCGACGTCCAGGTGACGCGGATTCCGCTGCTGCTCGGCGGGCAGTCCGTGCTGTGGCTGGCCTGGCCGTACGGAACCCAGGGGGTGGTGGGCGCGTTCGCGGCCACCGCCCTGGTCTGCATGGCGTGGCGGCTGTTCGATCGGGGACTGTCCGCCCAGCCGCGAAACTATCTGCGCGACACCGCGATTTCGCTGTTCGTGCTGACCTGGGTGCCGTTGCTGGCGTCGTTCGCGGTGCTGCAACTGCAGCAGCCGCACGGCAATATGCGGGTGCTGACGTTCATGATCCTGGTGGTCTGTTCCGACGTCGGCGGCTACACGGCCGGCGTGCTGTTCGGCCGGCATCCGATGGTGCCCGCGATCAGCCCGAAGAAGTCCTGGGAGGGGCTGGGCGGTTCGCTGGTGTTCAGTGTCATCGGCGGTCTGCTGACGGTAACGCTCCTGCTGCAGGCGAATTCGATGATCGGTGTGGTGCTGGGCATCGGCCTGGTGCTGATCGCGACCTGCGGGGATCTGATCGAGTCGCAGGTGAAGCGGGACCTGGGGATCAAGGACATGGGGACGCTGCTGCCGGGGCACGGCGGGATCATGGACCGCTTGGACTCGATGCTGCCCGCGGCGATGGTGTCTTGGCTGGTGTTCACCGCGCTGCTCTGACACTGCGGGCGGCCGGTCCGACGGCGCGATGATCCGGCCGGTGCCTGATCCGCGCTGCGCTCCGGACCGGCTCGCGGTGATCCCGGCTGGTGTTCGTGGCGCTGTCCCGGCCCCGTAGACTGGGCAAGTTATGGCTACCCCTCTCCCGCTCGTCTTCGATGCTCCGCGCCGTGGCATGCCGCCGCGGCATCTCGCCGATCTCGACGCGGACGAGCGCCGTAAGGCGGTCGAGGAGCTGGGGCTGCCGAAGTTCCGGGCCGACCAGATCGCCCGCCAGTACTACGCGCGGCTACAGGCCGACCCGGAGCAGATGACCGACCTTCCGGCCGGTGTGCGCGCGAAGATCGCCGAGACCCTGTTCCCGCCGCTGCTCACCGAGGTCCGGCACATCGCCTGTGACGACGGCGACACCCGCAAGACGCTGTGGAAGGCCGGTGACGGCACCCTCCTCGAGAGCGTCCTGATGCGCTACACCGACCGCAACACGCTGTGCATCTCCAGCCAGGCCGGCTGCGGTATGGCCTGCCCGTTCTGCGCCACCGGCCAGGGCGGCCTCAACCGCAACCTGTCCACCGCCGAGATCGTCGACCAGGTCCGCGCGGCCGCGGCGGCGCTGCGCGACGGCGACGTGCACGGTGGCCCGGGGCGGCTGTCCAACGTCGTGTTCATGGGCATGGGCGAGCCGCTGGCCAACTACAAGCGGGTGGTGGCCGCGGTACGCCGGATCACTTCACCGGCCCCGGACGGTTTCGGCATCTCGCAGCGCAACGTGGTGGTGTCGACGGTGGGTCTGGCCCCCGCGATCCGGAAGCTGGCCGACGAGGACCTGTCGGTGACTCTGGCTGTGTCGCTGCATACTCCGGACGACGAGCTGCGAGACACGTTGGTACCGGTCAACAATCGCTGGTCGGTCGCCGAAGTCCTCGACGCCGCACGGTATTACGCCGACAAGTCCGGCCGCCGAGTATCGATCGAATACGCCCTGATCCGTGACATCAATGACCAGCCGTGGCGTGCGGACATGCTGGGTAAGAAGCTGCACAAGGCTCTCGGCTCCCGGGTGCACGTGAATCTGATCCCGTTGAACCCGACGCCGGGTAGTAAGTGGGATGCGAGTCCGCGGCCGGTGCAGGACGAGTTCGTGCGTCGGGTGATCGCGCAGGGTGCGCCGTGCACGGTCCGTGATACGCGTGGCCGTGAGATTGCCGCGGCGTGTGGGCAACTCGCCGCCGAAGGCTGATCTCTTTTAAGTCCTGCCCAGGTCGTCTCTGTCGGCGCAGCCTGGACAGCAGCGTCCTGAACCGATGCGGGCTGGTCCGGGCCGAGTTTGCGAGGATGGCTCGGTGTGGAAACCGGCGCCCATCTTTCATGGCGAATTCGAGGCCGAGCTGACGACGCAGCCCGCCGACGCGGAGCAGCTGGAACGGTTCGCGGCCGAGCGTGGGCTCATGTTCACGCGCATCATGCTGGACCGGGGGCGGGTGCGGGACCAGCCGAAGCTGACCTGGTCGGCGGCGGGCAACTACCCGAAGGTGGAAGCATCGATCTTCGCGTTGGTCGCGGACGTTCGTGCGCTGGGTATTTGGTTGGCGCGCATCAAGATCGGGGCGTCACCGCAAACGGTCGGGGTGCCCGAATCGGATACAGCTGCCCGGGAGCTGGGGCAGGCCTACTACTTCGAACACCACATCGAACTGCTGCTTTCCGACACCACGGAGGCAGATGGTCTCGCCGACCTCGCCATGGCGCACACGGCACACCTGTCCGCGAATGCCCGGCCGGTTCGCGCCGACGGACAGCTCGAACGGTATGTCACCCAGCGCTGCCGGTTCGTCGGCGATGAGGTCGCCGCCGCCAGATGCGCGGCACTGGTCGCGGCGCTGCGGGCCCAGCACTATCAGGTGATATCCGTCGAGAGGGTATTTGTCGTCCACGACAGCACCCCGGGCGTCGCCTACCGATGGATCACGGAGAAGCCGGACTCGGTGCTGGAAACGGCCACGGTTCACCGCTGGAACATCCGAACCGGGACGGGGTCCCTGACCCGGGCCGACGGTTCGCCGGCCTGGTTTCATCTGGCCGACCTCGCATTCCGGGACGTCCTCGAGTTACGGGAGGGAGATCGGGTCGACGCGTTCATCCAGTACGGTCCAGAAGCGGGCTATCCGCGGCCGACGGAGTCGGTTCGGCGACAGGACGTGACAGACCGGCCGGCGGCCCTCGACTACCTGCGATTCGAATTCACCAACTTCGCGGAGTATGACGAGGGTGTCTTCGCGCACGATTGCCAATGGGTCCACACCAAGCACTTCCGGCTGCAGTCGGAGGCGATCACCGACCGAATGATCCTGGCCGCAGTGATTGCCCACCCGCAGTTCGGCGACGACTACCTCGGGCCCGACTCGGCCACGAAATCGAAGCCGGTGCATGGAAAGTGGTGGCGTCACCGCATCGGACCGGATACCTACCAACAGGTCGACGCGGATCGTGCGATCGCAATCTTCGACGAGTGGGCGGGCGAGGTCGACGAAATGCCGGCGCGCTTTCGGAAACGACTGGAGGCTCATGTCTACGCGCCGACTCGGACGGCAACGAACTGCTATGTGCTCGGGCCGCTCTCATCAGACGCGGTGTACGACTACGGGGATGTGCACGTCGGGTTCTGCGAGCTGGTTCTCATCGACCGGGCAGCGAACACTGTCACGCTGCTGGTCGGCACGGACGACTGACGAGACCGAGCGGATCGTTGTCGTTGGCGGCCAACCTGGGCCGGCGACTCGCCGCCCACGGAATCAGCTACCCCGCCGGTTGACTGCCCTCGCCTGACGTTTCTCTCTCGTGGAGTTCCGCTTCTCGTTCGTCAGCCCATTCGCGTGCTGCCGAGATTGCGTGACGGAGATCGGCAATCTCCAGTCGGTTCTTGACATCTGGCCTATCAAGGGTGAACTGCACCGTTGGTGACCCGTATGCACCGAGAGTGATCGTTTCGATGAGGAGCCACTGCTGGAGCTCGGAGAGAGGGCCGCCAGAAATCGCTGACGCGAGCACCCGGTCGGCCGAGCCGTCCGATTGAAGGGTCTCGATATCGTCGAGTGTCTGTTGGCAGTGCTGCTTCATGTCCGCTAGGTCTTCGTCATCGCTGGCGAGCCCGGCGCCGTCGATGGTTGCGATAGTGGCCCGCAGTCGCCGGTGATGCTCGTCAAGGAGCTCTGTGTCGGGGGTGAGAGACTCGTCCCCGAGCCGACTAGCAAGGTCGGGCGCAAACGGCCAAAGCTGGTGGAACGCTGGGCGGCGGAAGGATTCGAGGTAACGCCCAGCGAGGTGCTGGATAACCCCCAACACTGAGGCTGGATCGGAGCGTTTGTCCTGTCGGAACAGGTGCCGCCGCTGTCCCTCGCTTCCGCGACAGAACCAGATATCCTCCTCGTCAGAATGACGGACCTGGAGAGATTCGCCGCAGATCTCGCAATCTGGGACGGGTCGCAGCGGCCGGACGTTTGCATACTGGCGATTGATCGCTTCCAATGCAGCTAGGGCGGCAGACCGATCAGCCTTCCATGACATCCACCGGTCGAACCCGCGGGCGGCACGGTGGGGATGGTCGTTGGCGACCAAGGTCTTCGCCTTCTCGCGTAGCGTATAAGAGTCGTGGCTGCTGTCAGCAGGGCAGCGAATGGTGAGCGTGCCTGCGTCGGCGTCATAAGCGGCGACGGCCTCGACCTCGCAGAACGCGACAGGATCGGCATCACGCAGGATGTCATGACATGGTCCGGTCACGGTCGTCGCAGTCGAGGCTGGCGGCCATGAGCCCTGAGCGAGTCGTTCGTGTCCCCAACTACGAGTCAGTGCGTTGAGCTGATCTTCGGCTGACCTGATCCTTTTCTTCAGGTCTGCCCGCTGCGCCCGCAGGTGGTCGGCCTCTTCTCTTGCCGCGGTAGCCTTTCGCCATGAGTCCGTCGTCGTGACCGCATAAGCCGATTGTTCCTCTGTCAGCGGCATCCGTTGGTCGACTCTGCACGCCTTGCAGCCTCGCTGGATGCCGGAAGCTGTGAGTTCCGCGAAGGTGTAGTTGCGCGGCTTGGCTTTTCCGAGGCTTCTGCAGTCAGGCATATGGACAGTCCCTGTGCCGGTAACCGCGACGGTCGCGGTGATCGTGGTCAGTGGACCCGGATCGGCTCCGCTCCCACCACGCTCGACCGAGCTGAAGGCGCGGATCGCCACGGAGAAGCTAACTTCGGACATCGGTTCCCTCCTGATTGCCCGTGATCGCGACCTCGCTGGTGCCTGAGCGGTCGGCTCACCATTGTGTCCGTTCTCGGGGAGCCCGGTAGCTTCAACCATGCGACTGGGTCCCGCAACCTCATGTCGGGTATGTGGATTGCAGGTATCAGCAATGGTTTTCGGAGCGGATCGGTGCTGGCGCGAGGTGGCAAGGGTGCGTCATGAATCGCACTGCTGCCGTGCCATTTTGGGCCATCCGCCCAAAATGGTGGGTGGTTTGGGTCACGGCAGAGATGGTCCGCTCGGTGTGGAGTCGCTATTTTCCCAGGCCAACGCGTCTGTAAAACGGTGGTGAGCGGTGAGCCCTTGGCCAACTACAAGCGGGTGGTGGCCGCGGTCCGCCGGATCACGTCGCCGGCGCCGGACGGTTTCGGTATCTCGCAGCGGAATGTTGTTGTGTCGACGGTGGGTTTGGCGCCCGCGATCCGCAAGCTGGCGGACGAGGACTTGTCGGTGACTCTGGCTGTCTCCCTGCATGCTCCGGACGACGAGCTGCGAGACACGTTGGTACCGGTCAACAATCGCTGGTCGTTGTCCGAAGTTCTCGACGCCGCACAGTATTACGCGGACAAGTCGGGGCGGCGGGTGTCGATCGAGTACGCGTTGATCCGCGATGTGAACGACCAGCCCTGGCGTGCGGACATGCTGGGTCAGAAGCTGCACAAGGCCCTGGGTTCCCTGGTTCACGTGAACCTGATCCCGCTGAACCCGACCCCGGGCAGCGAGTGGGACGCCAGCCCGAAGCCGGTGGAGCGCGAGTTCGTCCGCCGTGTGATCGCGCAGGGCGTCACGTGCACGGTCCGCGACACTCGCGGCCGCGAAATCGCCTCTGCCTGTGGGCAATTGGCCGCCGAGGGCTGAGATCTTCCACCTCGCTCGGCTACAACTGTTTCACTCCCGGGAATTCGGGGATGGGGCCGGTGAATTCAGGGAGAGCGGCGTGAAATTCGCGGCGCAGGCTACCGGCGGCCGGACATGACCGCCGCCCACGTGAGGGCGCCGAACGCACCCAGGTTGGCGGCCATCCGCACGATATTCCAGCGCACCCAGGACGACTCGAACTGGCTCCGGAGGGCGACGAAATCGGGCACCTGGTTCGGCGCGCCGGTGGCGGCCAGCTGGTTGTTCAGCGGCACGTTGATGCCGGACGTGATCAGGAAGCTCAGGACATTCAGCACCAGCCCGATAGCGATCCACAGGAGAACTCGCCGCTGGTCGGGTGCGCGATAGAAGATCGCGGCCAGCACCGAGAGGCCGGCCGAACCCAGGAAGCTGATCATGAACCACGGGTTGACGATCACCACGTTGATGCGATTCATCACCTCGACGAAGGTCTTGTCGTCGGACTGGCCGAGCGCGCCCATGACGGAGCAGGCGTAACCATAGTACAGGCCGGCGAGCAAGCCGGTGGTGACGACGGCCGCGACGAGGGTGGCGATGCGGTAGCTGTTGTTCATGCTCTCCAGTACAGATGTACGGAGCGGATCGTTCCATGGCTCAGGCTCTCGGCCGCATACGGCATCGTCTACCGTCGAATCGTGGATGTGTCGGTGGGGTGGATCGATGGCAACTGCCGCAACTCCTCCGGCCTAGATCGGCAATCTCCAATCGCTTCTTGACATCTGGCCGATCAAGGGCGAACCGCACTGTTGGTGGCCCGTCGGCACCAAGAGTGACCGTTTCGACGAGGAGCTTCACGTCTGCCAGGTCTTCGTCATCGGGCCGTCGAGGGCTGAGAACTTCTGCTACCTCGCCCGGCTACGTCTGTTTCGATCCTGGGAATTCGGGATTAGGCCGGTGAATTCAGGAAGGCGGCGAAGCGGGGGTAGACCTGTGCGGCTGGTTGCCGGTGCACAGTTGGTGTCGGTGGGCCGAGCTATGGTGGCGATCGAGGTTGACCAAGGGGAGTCCATCGATAACCAGGGGGGCCGCATCATGGTTGGTGAATCCTTCACCGCCCTGCAAGACCGAGTTGTCCAGCTGCGGGAAATTCTGCGAACAGCAAAGGATTTCGTCGTCCCGTGGAGGTATTTCCACGATGAATTGGCGATGAATCCGAACTTCCTGAGCACGGGTGGCTGGGCTACCAGTCCGCTAATCGACGCGGCAATCGAGCAGATCGCGCAGACGCGCGGTTGGGATCGGCCACCGGGTAACGAGCCGACCATCTGCATCCCCGAACTCGAGTTCTGGCACGGGCTTCGGTCACTGGGTGGCGGAACCGGCATCTTCTTCTACGACGAGCACTCCTGCCAGGGCCTGCTGGGAGTAATGACCGACCCCGCCGGTCCGGTCGATCTCTTTCGGCTGACCACCCTCGCATTTCCGGCCTGAGTCGCTGTGTACCGTCCTGGTCGGCCTCGACCCGGACGGCACGGCTACCCGTTTCGGAGCCACGGATTGATGACCTCGACGCCGGTGTGCTCGAAGTCTGCGGTATTGCGGGTGACGACCGGCATCGAGTGGACCAGTCCGGTGGCTGCGATCAATGAGTCTCGGAAGGGTCTGGTGACTGGCACGTGGAGTGCCGCGCTGCGTCGGGCGATCGTCGGGCCGATATCGATGATGCGGTCGGCGAAGGCGCTCATGACCTGGTTGTCGAGCCAGTGGCGCAGCGCTGCGCCTGCGGTCGGATCTTTGCGTTCGAGTTGCAGAACTCCGAGTTCCAGCTCGTGGACGGTGATCGCCGAGACGAACAGGGCGGCAGCCGGTACGTCGGCAGCCCATGCGACGACGTTGGTATCTGCACGCCCGTGTCGTGCCTTGCGGAGCTCCGATACGACGTTGGTGTCCAGAATGAACATGCTCAGTCCAGGTCCGCGGCGCGTGGCAGGTCCGCGATACGCGGGAATTCGACATCCAGGGTGCCGGCGTCGGTAGGGGCTGCCAGCAGATCGACGATGCTCGGCCCCCCGCCTGCGATACGAAGGTAGTCGTCGTAGCTGAGCAGAACGTGAGCCGGCCGGCCGCGGTCGGTGATGAAGACCGGGCCGAGCTTCGCGGCGGTCTTGGCCTGTCCGGTGTCCTGGTTGAACTCGCGACTGCTGAACGTGGTGATGGTCATGACGCCCTCCTTAGTAGCAATGTTACTACTTGATCGGAGGTCTAGCTTGGATGCTCGAATGTCGCGGCCGGTGTAGGCACCGCTCGGCCGGGTGATGCTCGCCACCGATTCACCTGTCGGCCAGCCTGGACGGCACCAACCTACGCTACCGTAGGTTGGTGCCGGAAACAGCCACCATCGAATGCGAATCACCGTCGAAGCCTCGGTTTCGGGGCTGGATACACGTCTGGGCGTGCGCGATTTCGGCCGTTGCCGGGATCGTTCTGGTCGCGGTAGCGGCCGGCGTTTCGCTGTCCGCGACCGTTGCGACAGCCGTCTACAGCGTGTCCGTGACGGGTCTGTTCGGCACTAGCGCCGTCTATCACCGCGTGTATTGGACCGACCCGCGCCACCGCATGTGGATGAAACGGGCGGACCACTCGATGATCTTCGTGCTCATCGCCGGGACCTATACGCCGATCGTCGTGCTCGGTGGCCTGCCGGGAGCGAGCCGATCCGCTCTGCTCGACGTCGTGTGGTTCGGCGGACTGGCGGGCGTACTGCTGAAACTGTTGTGGCCGACCGCTCCTCGCTGGGTGGGGGTGCTGCTCTATCTTCTGCTCGGATGGGCGATAGTGCCGTTCGTCCCGGCGGTCCTGCACACCATCGGCGCCGCGCCGCTGGTGCTCCTCGCGGTCGGTGGCGTCCTCTACTCGGCCGGCGCGATTCTCTACGCGACGAAATGGCCCAACCCGTGGCCGCGGAGCTTCGGCCATCACGAGTTCTTCCATGCCGCGACCGTCGCCGCCGCGGCCAGCCACTGCATCGCGGTGTGGGTGGTCGTCCTCCGGACGTAACGGGCTATGTGGCCGCTGTGGCAGTCGCGAGATGTTCGCGCAGCGCGCTCGCGACCAGGCTCGGCGTCCTCCAGCCAGGGAATATGCCCGACACCCGGCGGAGTCACCTCCCGGATGTGGTCCGGCAGATCGTCGAGAACCCGGCGGACGTGGCGTGCGTGATTCGGGTAGACGTCGAACTCGGAGATCATGATCGACGTCGGGACCTGGGCCCAGTCGAGGTCGATGGCCATTTCGTCCCAGCCGAAGGCGGCCAGTGACGACAGGTAGGTCGGGCAGCGTGCGATGGCGCGCAGCATGGTCTCGGCGTCTTCCGGTGCGACAGCGGTGACATCTCGAACGCAGTTGGCGAGCACCGGTGCCTGCAGCCGTCGGTCCGCCACGATGTGTTCACCGTGCAAGCGGGCCCGCAGGGCGATGCGGTACTGCTTCAGAAATTCGGTTCCCAGCCGCAACATGTCGTAGTCGAACCGTCGGGATCCGACGGAGGAGTTGATCGTCGCCAGCGACTCGGCGCGTTCACGGCGGGCGAGTTCGAAGCCGACCCGCCCACCCAGTGAGTTGCCGACGATGTGACAGGTGGAAAGTCCGAGGTCGTCCAGATCCCGCTCGACCCCATCCGCGACAGCGCGCAACCCGCGCTTCCATCGCGGCAGTACCCGTCCGCCCCAGTGCCCGGGCAATGTCGGTGCCATCGACCCTCGACGCCGGATCAGGGGTTTCCCTGCGCCGCAAGGGTTCTTGACCTAGCGTTTGCTTCATGCTGCAACAACCGCTGGTCGGGCATGTCAACGAAGCCGATATCCCGTGGGTGTGGGCCGGTGATGTCGGTCTGCAGTTGCTGCGGGTCTCGCCCTCGGGCTTCGTGCTGCGCAATCGGTTCAAGGCGGGGTTCAGTCTGCCCACGCACAAGCACACCGGGGCGGTGAACGCCTACACCTTCTCCGGTGACTGGTTCTATGCCGAGCAGGGGATCCACTACACCGCGGGCACGTTCATCCACGAACCCGCCGGTTCCGTCCATACCCTCACTGTCGCAGCGGATTCCGACGTTCTGTTCATCGTCGAGGGCGCCTTCGTCGATCTCGACGCGGACGGCAATGTCACCGGCGTCGTCGATTCGACGACGATCCGGGACGCGTACTTCGCGCTGTGTGATCTCGCCGGGATCGAGCGGCCCACCGGCATCCTCGAATAGTCGAGGGGCGCAATACCGTTCGCCATCACCGAGCCCATCGGCGACCGGTCGGCCGAACCGGTCGATCGAGTACGCGCTTGTCCGCGATGGGCACTGGGACACGAGCCGAATCCGGGCTGCATGAGTGATCTGCGTCACCTACTGTCAGGAAATTCTCCGGTGCGGTGTCTAGTGCTCGAACCCTCGCGGTCGAGTGAAGGAGGCACTCCATGGACACACGCGAACTCGGTGCACAGCGGCGGGCCGACGGCCGGCCGGCGGACCCCGCAGGTGGCGAGCACGCCGCGGTCGAGGCGACCGAAACGTTTCTCGCACACCGCAAGCTGCTGTTCACCGTCGCCTACGAACTGCTCGGATCGGTGGCCGACGTCGACGACATCCTGCAGGAAACCTGGCTGCGATGGATCACGGTCGACGCGGCCGTCGTCGACGAGCCCCGCGCCTATCTGGTTCAGATCGCGACCCGCCAGGCGATCAACCGGCTGCGGTCGCTGAAGCGCCGCCGAGAGACCTACGTGGGCTCCTGGCTGCCGGAGCCACTGCTCACCACCCCGGATGTGGCGGCCGACGTCGAACTCGCCGAAAGCGTATCGATGGCGCTGCTGCTCGTGCTCGAAACACTGACCCCGACCGAACGTGCGGTGTTCGTGCTGCGGGAGGCATTCGGGTTCGGCTACGACGAGATCGCGGTCGCGGTCGACAAGACCCCTGCCGCCGTACATCAGATAGCCCACCGCGCCCGCCGCCATGTCGAAGCCCGCCGGCCCCGCCGAGCGGTCACCGCGAGCCAGGCCGAGGCCACTGTCGTGGCCTTCCGGCGCGCACTGGAGACGCGGGACCTGCACGGCCTGCTCGCGGTGCTCGCACCCGACGTCGTGGCGACCAGCGATGGCGGCGGGATCAAACAGGCCACACCCCGCCCGGTCATCGGCGCCGACCGAGTGGCCCGCTTCATCGTCGGTGGTCTCGCCAAGAGCGACATCGCACTCACCGTCGAGCCGACGACGGTCAACGGCAGCCCAGCACTGGCGCTGCACGTCGACGGAGTATTCGACGGCGTCATGGCACTGCATGTCGAGAACACCCGCATCGCTGCTGTCTACTTCGTCCGCAACCCGCAGAAGCCTGACCCGCATCGAATCCGAAACGCCGCTCACCCTGCGGTGAAACCGGAGCTCGTCGAGCGAGCCTCCGGAGATCCACGTCACTGATTGCGGCCGTAGGGATTTCGGCGGCCGTCTCGTTCAGGAAATACGCAATCCATTCAGGAGCGAACCATGAAGCACCGCATCGTCGTCCTCGGAGCCGGATACGCCGGAACCTTCTCCGCCGGATACCTGGCACGCCAACTGCACGCCGACGACTTCGAGATCACAGTCGTCAACGCCGAACCCGATTTCGTCGAGCGGCTGCGCTTGCATCAGCTCGCCGCCGGGCAGGATCTGCGGCACCGGCCGCTGCCGGAGGTGTTCGCGGGCACCGGCATCCGGCTGCGAGTGGCGCGGGTGACCGGCGTCGACACCGCGCACCGGGCGGTCACCGTCACCGACGGCGACGGCATCGACCGGCTCGAATACGACACTCTTCTCTACACCCTCGGTAGCACCGTCGCCGACCACGGCGTTCCCGGCGTCGGTGCGCACGCCTTCCATGTCGCAGCGCGGCCGGCCGCGCTGCGTCTGCGCGCAGGCCTGGACGAACTCGGCACGGACGGTGAGGTTCTGGTGGTCGGCGGCAACCTGACCGCGATCGAGGCCGCCACCGAGATCGCCGAATCCCGTCCAGGACTTCGGGTCAGCCTCGTCACGAGGAGCGAACTGGGCGGCTGGCTGAGCACCAAGGGCCGCCGTCACCTACTGCGTGCCTTCGACCGGTTCGGCATCGCGGTCCACGAGCACACCACCATCCAACGTGTCGAGCAGGCGGCGGCGTTCACCGCCGACGGCACCCGGTTCGCCTCCGATGCAACCGTGTGGGCCGCCGGCTTCGCCGTCCACCCGATCGTCGCCGCCAGTGGCCTCGCCGTCGAAACCGACGGCCGGATCACGGTCGACCGTCAGATGCGATCGGTCTCGCACCCGAATGTCTACGTCGCCGGTGACAGTGCCTTCGTCATCGCCGAGAGCGGTCTGCCGTTGCCTATGTCCTGCGCGTCGACGGCACCGACCGCCAAGCAGGCGACGGCCGCGATCATCGGGGACCTGACCGGGCGCAAGATCCCGGCGATCACGATGTCGTACACCGGCAACCACATCAGCCTCGGCCGCAAGGACGCGATCTACCAATTCGTCGACCGGGCCGGGCAAACGAAGCCGCGGCCCCTGCGTGGCCGGACGGCCGCACGCGTCAAGTCGTCGATCCTCGACGGTGCCGCCTGGGCTCTGAGCCATCCGAACCTGGGAAAGCCGAGTCACCAGTACCGCTCGACGACCGCCACAGCCCACTCGCCCGAGTTGACCACCGGATAACGCGTACTTCGCGCCGTGTGATCTCGCCGGGATCGAGCGGCAGACCGGGATACTCGAACAGCCAAGGGGCGCATAACCGTTCGCCGTCCCGAGCTCACCGGTTCGCGATGTCGGCTCATTTCGGCCGGGTGGTCCTGACCTCCGAGTTGGCGTCAACCTGAGTGCAACCGGTGCGTCGCAACGCGGCGCTGCGTAATTTCCCCGGTGAAGGTCACGAGTATCAGCGTTCTGTAGCCCCGGCTTGCTGATCGGCAACCCTCCCAGCGGTGGGGTGCCCCGGGTGACGACCCGGCGAACCGGAATTCCCCGGTACGCAAGCGCTGTGGTTTCCGAGTTCTCGGAGCGAACCGCCGCAGATGAACCGGCACGCAACCGCGTGCCGGAAGTTTCGCGTGCCCAGGCACCCGGTTTTGAAGGATGAGTTGATGAGCACTTCGTGGTTCGGGTCGTGGCGGGGACGCCGGGTGTTCGCCGGGGTGCTCTCGGTGGCGGCGGTGGCCGGAGTGCTCACCGCCTGCAGTGACAGCGGATCCGCGGGCGCCGGCGACACCGTGTACCTCGGCGTGTCCGGGCCGCGTACCGGCCCGAACGCCGAGTACGGCCGGTTGTGGCAGCAGGGTTTCGACCTGGCACTGGCACAGATCAATGCCGCGGGCGGGATCGACGGCAAGAAGGTCGCGTTGAAATGGGAGGATTCTCAGTCCGACCCGAAGCAGACGGTCCCGATCGCGACCAAGTTCGTCGCCGATTCGTCGATCATCGCGGAGCTGGGCGACTTCTCCTCGCCGGCTTCCATCGCGGCGTCCCCGGTGTACAACCGCGGCAAGCTCGTGCAGTACGGATTCACCAACTCCTCGGGCGAATTCACCAAGGGCGGGGACTATTCGTGGAGCCCGTCGATCACGCAGGACATCTACCAGGAGCGCACCGCACAGTGGGCGGCGCAGCGCGGCTACCGGAAGGTCTCGGTCGTCTATCTCGAAACCGACTGGGGCAAGGAAGCATTCCGGGACTTCCAGCAGTCGGCGAAGGACAAGGGGATCGACATCGCCTACTCGTCGTCGATCCTGCCCGACTCCACCGATTTCCGGCCCGTGCTCATCAAGGCCCGCGACGCGGCACCGGACGCGGTCGTGCACCTGGGGTACGGTCCCGACGGTGCGCTGGTGGTCAAGCAACTGCGTGACGTCGGCTTCACCGGCCCGTTCCTCGGCGGCCAGAACACCCCTCAATTCGTCCAACTGGCCGGCGCGGCCGCCGAGGGCGACATCGTCAACGGCACTTTCTCCCCGCAGGACAGCCGACCCGAAGTCCAGGACTTCGTCGCCAAGTTCCGCGACCGGTTCGGTGCCGACCCCGGTGATTTCAACGTCTACGCCTACGACGCCGTCCAGGTGGTCGTGCAGGCCGCACGTAAGGAAGGCGCGACCCGCGACGGAATCCTGAAGGGCCTGCGCGAGATAAAGGACTTCCACGGTATCGGCCTGGGCACCTTCGCTTTCGATCAGCAGACCCGCCGGCCCACCGGCGTGAAGCCGTTCGAACTGGCCCTGAAGGACGGCAAATTCACGCCGACCGGTAACCGCTGATGCTCGACACCCTCGTCTCCGGGCTGGTGCACGGCAACGCGTACGCGCTCGTCGCGGTCGGCATCACCCTGATCTTCGGGGTCGCCAACGTCGTCAACTTCGCGCACGGCTCGGTGTTCGCGCTCGGGTCCGTGCTCGGCTGGTGGCTCATCGCCCAGCATCATCTGCCCTGGTGGCTCGCCTCGGTACTGGTGGTCGCCGCCACCGCACTGGTGGGCGTGCTGATCGACGTGATCGCGGTACAGCCGCTGCGCCGGGCCCCGGCCGTCGCGGCACTACTGGCCACGGTCGCGGCGGGCCTGATCATCGAGAATCTCGCCGCGATCGGGTTCGGGCCGGACACCCGGCCGTTCCCGGAAGTTCTGGCCACCGACGACATTCCGGTCGGCGGGATCCGGCTGGGCACCTCCGACCTGGTGATGTTCGTGATCACCCTCACGGTCATGACCGGGCTGTGGGGCTTCCTGCGGTTCGCGCGCTACGGGCTGGCGATCCGGGCGACCGCGCAGGATCCCGATGCCGCGGCGCAGATGGGAATTCCGGTGGCCCGGGTGCGTTCACTGGCGTTCGCGGTGGCGTCCGGGCTCGGCGGACTGGCGGGCATCTTCGTCGGCCTCTACAACTCCAACGTCTCGCCGACCTCGGGCAGCGTCGTGGGGATGACCGGTTTCGTCGCCGCGACCGTCGGCGGGCTGGGCTCGATTCCCGGCGCGGTACTGGGCGGTTTCGTTCTGGGCCTGGTGGAGGCCTTCGGAATCTATTGGCTCGGTGACGGTTACCGCGATCTGCTGACCTTCGGTCTGCTGGTGCTGTTCCTGGTGCTGCGCCCGGGCGGACTGCTGACCCGGCCGCCGGCCGTCGAGTCCGAGCCGATGACCGGGACCTTCCTGGGTTCCGGACGGCAGCTGCCGGTGCGCGACTGGCAGGCCGGGGTGGTGTTCCTGCTCGCGCTGACCGTGCTGCCGGTCGTGTCGAACAGCTACGCGATGTCGGTGGGTACGCAGATCCTCGCCTACGCCGTCATCGCGGTGTCGATGACGCTGGTGGCCGGTGCGGCCGGGCAGCTGGTCATCGGCCAGGCCGGGCCCATCGCGATCGGCGCCTACACCAGCGCCGTCCTGACCGTCGGCCACGGGTGGTCGTTCCTGCCGGCTGTGGTCGCGGCGGGAGTGCTGGCCGCCGTGCTGTCGTCGGTCCTGGCGGCGCCGCTGTGGCGGCTCGGTGGTCACTACGTCGCGATCGCCACGCTCGGCATCGGGATCGTCACCGTCGCGCTGATCCGGATCTGGGAGCCGGTCACACGCGGCAGCTACGGCATCTTCGGAATTCCCGCACCGCGACTGTTCGGCATCGAATTCGACACCAGCCGTGCACTTTTCCGGCTCGATCTGGTGTTTTTGGGCCTCACGCTGCTGGTGGTCCTCGCCGTCACGCGGTCCCGGCTCGGACTCGTGCTGCGCGCGGTGGGAGCCGACGAGACAGCGGCGCGGGCGGCCGGGATCCGTGCCCGCGACTACAAGGCACTCGCCTTCGCGGTCGCGGCGTTCTTCTCCGGTATCGGCGGCGCCCTGCTGGCCCACCAGTACGGCTACATCGACCCGACCGTCTTCAACCTGCCGATGTCGCTGCTGGCGGTGACGATCCTGGTACTGGGTGGCACCGCGTCCCCATACGGTGCGGTCCTGGGTTCGGTGGTGCTGATCGGCCTGCCGGAGGCGCTGCGCCTCGCCCCGTCCGCCCGGATTCTGCTCTACGGTGCGGTGCTGCTGGTGATCATCCGGTTCCGTCCGCAGGGCCTTCTGACGAGGAGTCATCGTGTCGCAATCCCAGCGTGAACCAGTGCTGACCGTCACCGGCCTGCGGCGTTCGTTCGGCGGCGTACAGGCCGTCGACGGTGTCGAATTCCATGTTGCGGCAGGCGAATTCGTTTCGATCATCGGTCCGAACGGGTCGGGGAAGTCGACCACGGTGAACCTCGTGTCCGGCGTGCTCCGCCCGGACAGCGGGACGGTGCGGGTGCAATCGACGGTGGTGCGGCCCGGCCGGCCCGAGGCGGCGGCCCGGGCGGGCATCGCGCGCACCTTCCAGAACGGCCGCGTGTTCGGCGACCTGAGCATCCGGGAGAACGTCGACGTCGGCCTGCAGACGACGGTGCGGGCCGCGCTCCCGCTGCGCGCCCTGGCCGGCGTCCCGGTGCTGCGGTGGGCCGGGCTGCTTGCCGAACTGTTCGTGGCCCTGGTTCCGTTGCCCGGGGTGCGGGCCGAACGTGCACGGGCGGCCGGCCGCATCGACGCCGAACTCGCCCGATTCGGCGACCGGCTGACCCCGCGCGCCGACCACGCCACCCACACCCTGTCCTACGCCAACCGCCGGCGCACCGAGATCGCCCGGGCGCTGATCGCCGACCCGGTGGTGTTGCTGCTCGACGAGCCGGCCGCCGGCATGAACCAGACCGAGACCGCCGAAATCGGTGCGCAGCTGGCCGAATTGAAGGCGCAGGGGCAGACGATCGTGCTGATCGAGCACAAGATGACGCTGGTGCGAGCACTGTCGGATCGGGTGATCGTGCTCGACGAGGGGCGCGTCATCGCCGAGGGAAGCCCCGATCAGGTCCTCGACGATCCCCGGGTGGTCGAGGCCTATCTGGGGCGCCGGACCGAAACCGGTTCGGCCGCAAACCGAGTGGCGGACGCGGCCGAACGGGAGGTGCCCGCGCATGCTGGACAGTGAGATCCGAACCCCGGCCGTGAACATCACGGCGACGGTTCCGGCCGCTGAGCCGCCGATCCTCGAATTCGACCGCGTAGACGTGCATTACGGGCCGTCGTCGGCACTGAACCAGGTCTCCCTCGTCGTGCGGCCGGGGGAGATCGTGTCGCTGCTGGGCGGCAACGCCTCGGGCAAGTCCACCACGATGAAGACCGCGCTCGGACTGCTGCGGCCGACCGCCGGAACGGTCCGGATCGACGGGATCGACGTCACCGGCACCACCCCCGCGGCCCGCATCGCCGCGGGACTGGCCTCGGTGCCGGAGGCTCGGCGCGTGTTCCCGGCCCTGACGGTCGAGGAGAACCTGCTGGTCGGCGCCCATATCCGGGCCGAGCGCCGGAAGGTGTCACTTGCCCGCGCCGCCGAGCTGTACCAGCACTTCCCGCGATTGGCGCAGCGCCGCCGTCAGCATGCCGGCACGCTGTCCGGCGGCGAACAGCAGATGCTGGCCTTCGCGCGCGCCCTGATGTCGCGGCCGCGATTGATCTGCATGGACGAACCCACCATGGGACTGTCGCCACTGTTCGTCGACCGGGTACTCGACGAAATCTCGCGGCTGAACCGGGAATTGGGCCTGGCCATCCTCATCGTCGAACAGCAGGCCGAGCTGGCGCTGAGCATCGCGCACACCGCGAATGTGCTGCGCGGCGGTGAGATAGTACTGCGCGGCCGCGCCGCCGACCTGATCGACGACCCCGCCGTCCGGGATGCCTATCTCGGTGCGGCACAACCGGAGAAGGGAGAAACGCAATGACGGCCGGCCCGTCGCGTCTCGGTCTGTTCAGCAGGCTGGTGCGCCCGAACGACACGCAGGACGCCGCGTCGGTCTACCGCGACGCACTCGAACAGATCGCCCTGGCCGAACGCCTCGGTTACGACACCGCCTGGGTGGCCCAGCATCACATCGATGCGGCCGAGGGCGGATTGCCCTCCCCGTTCGTCTTCCTCGCTCACGTGGCGGCCCGCTGCCACCGGATCCGGCTGGGTACCGCCATCGTCACGCTGGCGCTGGAGGATCCGATCCGGGTCGCCGAGGATGCCGCGGTCCTGGACGCGCTTTCGGACGGTCGGCTCGAATTGGGTTTCGGGGCAGGAGGTTCCGCGAGTTCGTTCGAACTGTTCGGAGTCGACGGCTACAGCCGGACGCGGACCTACGCGACCAAGCTGGAACGCGTGACCGCCGCGTTCGCCGGTGAACCACTGGCCGGCGCGCGCACGCTGCATCCGCCGGCGGCCGGACTGCGGGCCCGCACCTGGCAGGCCACCTTCTCGGGCTCCGGTGCGGTCCGGGCCGGCGCGGCCGGTGACGGCCTGCTGCTGTCACGCAGCCAGCCGCGCGATCCGCACGGGCAGGCCGCCACCCTGGTGGAGATCCAACAGCCTTTGCTCACGGCCTACCGTGCGGCCCTGCCCGCCGGAGTCACCCCCCGGATCGGAGCCTCGCGCAGTGTCTTCGTGGCCGACGACCACCACACCGCGTGGGCCGCGGCGCAGCACGGCGCCCGGCGATTTCTCGACCACCTCCGGGACACCGGTGCGACCGCGCTGGCCGGCACGGTCGACGAGGTCCTGCGTGACTCCTACATCGGCACACCGGACGAGGTCGCCGAGCAACTGGCCGCGGACACCGTGGTCGCGCAAGCAACGGACCTGATCGTCCAGGTCCATCCGATCGATCCGGGCCAGGCGGCCACCTTGCGGTCGATCGAACTACTGGCCACCGAGGTCGTCCCGCGGCTGCGGGGGACATCGAGCATCCCGACAGGAGATTTCCAGTGAGCGACACCGACGTCATCGAGTCCGTCCTCGGCGACCGGGCGGCGACCGTGCGGGACCTGCGCGCGGCCAGGCCGGCCGTCGCCACCCACACCCAAGAGGTGTTCGAGGCCCTGTTCACCGGCTCTGCGGCCGACGGACTCGGACCGCAGCGGCTGACGGCCGTGGCGGCGGCGGTGGCGGAGCTGGCCGGTGCACCCGATCTCGCGGCCTTCTATCGGCGCCAGGCCGCCGCGCCGGTGTCCGGCGATCCGGTGCTCGCCGTCCTCCTGCGCCACGCACTGCTCGTCACGACACAGCCGAGTGCGGCGACCCGCGTCGACATCGACGCGCTCACGGCCGCGGGACTGTCCACGGCCGACATCGTGACGCTGTCCCAGCTGATCGGCTACGTCAACTACCAGGTTCGGTTGCTGGCCGGCCTCACCCTGATCGGAGCATCCCATGACTGAGGTTCGCAGTGTCGACGCGGATCGGCGGCCCGCCGGGTTCACCCAGGATGTGCTCGGGTGGGCCGCCTGGGTCGAGCCGATCCTGCTGGCCGACGCCGACGACGAGCAGCTGCCGCTGCTCGAAGGATTCCGTGGCGAGGGGCCGTATTTCCGCCTGCTGGCACGCAATCCGCGCGTGCTGGCCGCGCGCAGCGCCAACGACAAGGAGATCTTCTACGGGAAGGCCGGGCTCGGCCGCGCCGAACGTGAACTCGCCGCCACCGTCACGTCGCGGCACACCGGCTGCGCCTACTGCGCGTCCGTGCACTCGCGGCTGACCTCGGCACTGTCCAAGCGGGAGGCCGATGTGCAACGCCTGCTCGACGAGGGGAACACCGTCCGCATCGATGCTCGCTGGGACGCGATCATCGACTTCGTCGACGCGCTCGCGGCGACGCCACCGCGTGCCACCGAGCGGCACATCGATTCCCTACGGGTCCAGGGTTTCTCCGACTCCGACATCTACGATCTGACGCTGTCGGCCGCCTCGTTCACCTGGGCGAACCGGTTGATGCTCACGCTCGGAGAGCCGGAGGTCCCCGCGTCGGTGGACTGAGCCGGTCGCCTCACACCTCGATGCGCGCACCCATGATGACCGTGCGGTCGTAGGGCAGCCCGAAATACTCGGTGGCGTCGGCTGTCACATACGAGGTGGCGATGAACAGGCGTTTGCGCCAGCTCGGCATGGTGGGTTTCTTGCCGGCGCGCAGGTCGATCTTGGACAGGAAGAACGACGCCTGATCGAAGTCGATCGGCTCCGCCGGGACCGCGGTGTCGGCGGTCGCCAGGGCCGTGGTGTCCACGGTGGCCAGGAGCGCGGGTATGTCCGGCGCCTCCATATAGCCGTAGTGGGCCGAGATGTGGCTGATGCCGTCATCGGAATAGCCGAGGTAATCGACTCGGACGCGGTCCTCGTGGCGGACGAAGGGCACGGGTTCGGTTTCCACGGACAGGATCACGATGTACACGTGCCGAACGTGGTTGTGCTCCACATTGGCTCGCAGTGCCAGGGGAGCGGTTTCCTTGCCGCGGTTGAGGAACACCGCGGTGCCGGGCACGAGCGTCGTTTCCGAGGAGTCGTGGTGCAGGCTCTCGATGAACTCGCGCAGGGATCCTTCGTGGCGCAGCCGTTCCGCGGTCACGATCCGCCGGCCGCGCTGCCAGGTGATCAGGACGGTGAACGCGGTGAGGCCGATCAGCAGCGGAAGCCACGCGCCGTGCACCAGTTTGGTCAGGTTGGCGGCGACGAACAGCAGGTCGACGGTCAGCAACGGGATCGCCACCAGGCCGAGCTGCCACCACGGCCGGTTCCAGCGGGTGTGCGCGACGAAGAAGAACAGCAGTGTGGTGATGGTGATGGTGCCCATATCGGCCATGCCGTAGGCGAATGCCAGCGCGGACGAACTGCGGAACGCGAACACCAGCGTCAGCACCGACACCATCAGCATCCAGTTGATCCACGGCACATAGATCTGCCCGATGGTGTGCTCGGAGGTGTGGGTGATGCGCAAGCGGGGCAGGTAGCCGAGCTGGGCGGCCTGGGACGCGACCGAGTAGGCGCCGGTGATCACGGCCTGCGAGGCGATCACCGTGGCGGCGGTCGCGAGCAGTACGAGGCCCGCCCGGCCCCAGCTGGGGACGAGCAGGAAGAACGGGCTGCGGATGTTGGCGGGATCGTCGAGGATCAGCGCACCCTGACCCAGATAGCTGAGGGCGCAGGCGGGCAACACCAACCACAGCCAGGCCCGGGTGATGGCCCGCCGGCCGAAGTGGCCCATATCGGCGTACAGCGCCTCGGCGCCGGTCACCGCGAGGACGATGGCGGCCAGCGCGAAGAACGCGGTGGCCGGGTGCCCGGCCGCATAGCCGAGGGCGTAGGTCGGGGACAGTGCCCGCAGTATCTGCGGGTGGCGGGTGATGCCGCCGATCCCGCACAGGCCGATGACCGCGAACCAGACGACCATCACCGGTCCGAACATCCGGCCGACGACGGCGGTCCCGTGCCGCTGCACTAGGAACAGCACCACGATGATGACGGCGGTGATCGGCACGACCAGCTCGTGCAGTCCCGGCCGCACCACCTCGAGCCCCTCCACCGCGGAGAGCACCGAGATCGCCGGGGTGATCATGCTGTCGCCGAAGAACAGTGACGCGCCGAAGATGCCGACCGCCGCGAGCCCGAAGGCGACCCGTTTGCCCCGGGGCGCGGTCCAGCGGCGCAGCAGCGTGATCAGGGCCATGATCCCGCCTTCGCCGTTGTTGTCGGCGCGCATGGCCAGCAGCACATAGGTGACGGTGACGATCACCATGACCGACCAGAAGATCAACGACACCATGCCGTAGACGTTGTCCGATGTCACCGGCACCGGGTGGGGGTCGGCTGGATCGAACAGGGTCTGGAACGTATAGATCGGGCTGGTTCCGATATCACCGAATACGACCCCCAGGGCACCGAGTACCACTGCGGGACGCACGGATTCGGCCGCCCCAGGCCGGTGCCCGCTCAGCGGGACGGCGTCCGCGGTGTTCGTTTCGGATCCGCTCTGTTGATCGGCCACGGAGTGCATCCTCCCCGGAAACCGGTCGATTGTCCCTTCATCGCGGGATTCGGCGCGACGGTGTCGGGCTCCGGTTGCGTACATCGCGAGCCAAACCCTGGTCACGGATGCTTTTTCCTCGTGTACTCGACGGCATGTCAGTCCCACCGTATGCCCGTGGCTATGCAGACTTCGGCGGCGAGATCGGCCGCACGACGGCCGAGTCGACGCCGGAGTGGATCCACCCGCCGACCGCTCCCGACGGTGCCCCGAACATCGTCGTCGTGCTCGTCGACGACATGGGTTACAGCGACATCGGCCCGTTCGGCTCGGAAATCGACACGCCGACCCTGGATCGGCTGGCCGGCAACGGGCTGCGGCTCACCAACTTCCACACCACCCCGCTGTGCTCACCGTCGCGTGCCGCCCTGCTGACCGGAATCAATTCCCACCGTGCGGGCTTCGGGTTCGTGGCCAACGCGGACCCGGGATATCCGGGACTGCGCCTGGAACTCGCCGACGATGTACTGACGCTGCCGGAGATCTTGCGTGCCAACGGATATGCCACCTACGCGGTCGGAAAGTGGCACCTGGTCCGCGATGCCACCATGCACCCGGGCGCGCCACGGGATTCCTGGCCGACGAACCGCGGCTTCGACCGCTACTACGGATCGCTGGAGGGATTGAATTCGTTCTTCCATCCGAATCAGCTCGTGTCGGACTCCTCGCCGGTGGACATCGACGAATATCCACCGGGCTACTACCTGACCGACGACTACACCGATCGAGCCGTCGGCTATCTGAAGGAGTTGCGCGCACACGACCCGGTCAAGCCGTTCTTCCTCTACTTCGCGCACACCGCCATGCACGGGCCGCTGCAGGCGAAGCCGGCGGATCGCGCCAAATATCGCGGCCGCTACCGGGAGGGCTGGGATCGCCTGCGGCAGAGCCGATTCGCCGCACAGTTGGCGGCCGGTCTGTTCCCGGCGGGCACCGAGCAGAAACCGCGCAATACCGAGCCGGGATACGAAGCCGCCGAATGGGATTCACTGACGCCCGAGCAGCGGTCGCGCTTCGAGCGCTACATGGAGGTCTACGCGGGCATGGTCGACAGCATCGACCAGAGCCTGGGGCGCATCGTCGACACCCTCGAGCAGCTCGGCGAACTCGACAACACCATCATCGTGTTCACCTCGGACAACGGTGGCACCGCCGAGGGCGGACCCGAGGGCACCCGAACCTATTTCGCCCAGTTCGCCCAGGTGGACGAGCCGAGCTGGGAACGCGACGTGCCCCACGACGACGAACTCATCGGGACAGAACGGCTGGGCGTGCACTATCCGCGCGGCTGGGGGCAGGCGTCCAACACCCCGTTCCGGTTCTACAAGGGACAGACGTTCGCCGGCGGGGTGCGGGTACCCTTCGTCGTGTCCTGGCCCCGAGGATTGCCTCGCGCACACGGCGATTCCGGGGTGCGGCAGGAGTACGTCTACGTCACCGATCTGGCTCCGACCCTGCTGGAACTGGCGGGCCTGCGGGTCCCCGAGCGCCGTAACGGACTGCCGGCCAAGGAATTCGACGGGACGTCGGCGGCAGCCGTGTTCCGTGATCCCGGCGCGGTATCCACCCACGTCGAGCAGTACTCCGAAATGACCGGCCACCGCGGTTTCTACCGGGACGGATGGAAACTGTTGTCGCTGTTCGAACCCGAGCGCGGCATCGACAACCCGCGCTGGCAGCTGTTCGACGTACGCTCCGATCCGACCGAGCTGCACGATCTTTCGGCGCGACTGCCGGGCAAGGTCGCCGAACTCGCGGCGGCCTGGGACGAAGCGGCTTGGCGCAACACGGTTTTCCCGCTCGTCACCCGCAAGGACCTCGCGGTCCGCCGACCCCAGGAGGCCCGCCTCGGTGCGGCGGTCCGGATCCTGCCGGGCACCCCGACCCTGGAGCGCTACCGCGCGCAGCGTCTGATCGCCTACCGCGACTTCACGATCGACATCGAACTCGCCGGCTACCGCCCGGGCGACGAGGGTGTCCTGGTCGCGCACGGTGACCCGCTGGGCGGCTACCTCCTGTATGTGGAATCCGGGCACCTCGTCTTCGGATACAACGCGTACGGCCGGTACACCTCCGTCGACGCCGGCGAAATCCCCGCGGACAGTAAACGTTTGACCGTCTCGGCCGAGGTCCGTCCGCAGCTGCGCTGGGACTTCACCCTGCACATCGACGGACAGGTCGTCGCCGACCTGCCGAACCGGGTTCAACTGGTGGGCATGTCCCCGTGGACCGGAATCTCGGTCGGCCTCGACGCCCGCGGCCCGGTCGACTGGGACCTGCGCGCCCGCCACGGTGTCTATCGCTACACCGGTGACCTGCGCGCTGTCACCTACCGTCCCGGCGCGACCCGCGTTCCCGAGGACACCCAGCGAGCCCTCGACACGGAAGCCGAACTGGTCGCCGAATAGTCGGCCCGGAGAGGCCCCGATGCGGGCGATGGCATGTGTGTACCATGGTGTGTATGTCGAGGTTGAATATCTACATGCCCGACGAGCTGGCAGAGCGTGCTCGCGAGCGCGGCTTGAATATCTCCGCGCTGGCGCAGGCGGCGGTTACGGCGGAACTCGCGCGGAACGCGACCGCGGACTGGTTGGCTGAAATCCCGGTTCACACCGACCGTCCGAACAGTACCCATGCGACAGCTCTGGACGCGTTGGACGCGGCCCGCGACGAACTGGGCTGGTGATACATGTCTGCCGAAGAGGTAGTGATCGACGCGAGCTGCCTGGTCGATCTGCTGGCGAACACGGACTTGGCCGCACAGGTGCGAGACCGCATCGCGCAGACGGTGATGCATGCCCCGGCCCACGTCGACCTCGAGGTCCTCTCTGCCCTGGGTCGACTCGGTCGTGCCGGGACTTTGTCCGACGAAGAAGTCGAAGTGGCCCTGGGCCGCCTGGCACGCGCGCCGATTCAGCGTCACCTGCCGGTGAATCTGATTCGCGGAGCCTGGCAGCGTCGAGCGAACATTCGTTTCGCGGACGCGATCTACGTCGAACTGTCCGATCAGCTCGGCGTGCCGCTGTTGACGACAGACTTTCGTTTGGCGCGCGCCTATCCGGGGGCGGAACCGGTCGGTCTGGTGACCGCGGAGGACGGGAAGCGCCGTCAGTGACTGAATACTCGGCAGGCAGCGGAATGCATTGAGCCCAGGTCTCTTCGGTACGTGAAGCGACCTGGGCTCTCGATGTACGGGCCGACCGTCAGCAGCCCCAGAAATTGGGTGTCAGACCCCAGTCGTTGAATTCGTCGACGATCATCTTCTGCAGCGATTCCCGGGTCGGGAAACGGTCGGGGTCGCAGCCGTTGATGTTGAGCATCATCGTCTTGCCGTCGTTGCCGGTGAACAGGTTCACGCCGGCTTCGAGCGAGCGGTACAGGTCCACCGGAGCCAGACCCAGACGGGGACGGCCCACGACGATGCGCGCCTTCACACCGCCGATGGTGGAGACGCTCTGGATGACCTCGCCCATGTTGGAGACCAGTGCCTCGGGGTTCTTCGCGGTCCGGGACAGGTAGCGGAGCACGGGCAGGGGCAGCATCATCTGGATCGGCTGCAGGTGCTGGATCGGGGGCGTGCGCGACGGGTCCTTGTAGGCCTGCCCGGCGGTGCGGATCGCGTCGCGGATCTCGACGAGGTCGATCTTGCCGCCGGAGCGGTAGGTGACCTGGATCGGCAGTGCGGTGGTGTTGTTGGCGCTCGCGTCGCCGTCGCCGGAGCGCAGGGCGTGCGGGACCTCGACGCGCACCTTGGTGCCCTCGGTGACTCGGCCGCTGCGGCCGAGCAGGCCGGTGCACAGCGCGACCATCACGCCGTTGACGGTTCCGCCGCGCTGCTCCGCGATTCGTTCGACGTCGGCCACCGGCACCTCGAGGATGACCGAGGCGGGCGTCCACTCGCCGTCGAAGTGCAGGCGGGGTTCGGCCGGGCGCGGGTTGCGCGGCTTGCCGGTCACATGGCGGGCCTTCCAGGCCCGGCCGAGGCCGATCCCGGCGGCCCGCAGCTGGCGGCCGGCGTCGACCAGGTGACCGCGCACCTCGACGAGCTTGGAGTCCGGTGTGGTGCCCACCTGCTTGCCCGAGCTCTCCTCGTAGGAGACCGGCAGGTCGGCGTCGAACCGGGCGATGGCGTCCTTGAGGGCCCGCAGGCCGGCGCCGCCGTCGGCGATGATGTGCGACACGACGTAGGTGACGATCTGGCCGCCGTCGGTCGTGGGCGCGATGCAGACGTTGGCGATGACGCCGTTGTACGGGTCGACCTCGAAGTCACCCTTCTGCCACAGCCAGTCCAGGTAGCCGTCGGCGGGTACCGGCTCGGTGTCCTCGTTGACGATGATCGGGATCTGGAGCTGGTCGAACCACGGCCGCGCGAACGGGATACGGGTCTTGCGCACCCGCCGGGCCACGAATCCGTGCGCGAGGTGGTCGGTGAACTTCTGCCAGAACTCGCGGGGGAGCGGTTCGTCGAACACCCACGCGACCTGTGTAGCGAGCAGGTTCGGGTACATGTGGTGCAGCTTGACGAACAGATCGTCGTCGGCGGTCAGACGGTTCATCGGGTCGAGCATGCTTCAATGATTCCAATCGGAAGAGACGGCCGGTGCTGCGCCGCGGTGAACCGCGCTGCGGCGTCTCACCCGGCTCCGGCACTGCATTCCGAGGAAATCTACCCGTTGGTATCAATTCGAAACAAGAGGCGGTCAGACCGCGACCTCCCGCATGCGTTCGGCCGATCGGCGACCGCCGGCGACAAAGTTACGCCGGGGCCACCCGCACCGGGATCCCGTTGACCGCGGCGGTTCCGGTGGGGACGTCGAGGCGCTCGTCGTCGCCGAGCAGGTTGCTGTTGACACCGGGCCGTGCGGTGGCGATCGCGGTTCGGGTGTCGGGCAGGTCGTGGCCCCAGCCGTGCGGCAGGCTGACGACGCCGGGCCGGATCCCGTCGGTGACCTCCACGGGCGCAAGCACTTTCCCGGTGCGGGTGGTCAGTTCGGCCCGGTCGCCGGTAGACAGGCCCAGGCGGTGTGCGTCGTCGGGGTGAATGTGGACCGTGCAGGTGTTGCTGCCGCCGTTGAGCGCGGCCAGGTTGTGCATCCAGGAATTGTTGGAGCGCAGATGACGGCGGCCGATCAGCACCATGCCCGCGGCCGGCGGCCCGGCCAGCATCGCGGCCAGCCGCGGGAGGTCCGCGGTGATCGCGGCCGGGGCCAGGTCCACCTTGCCCGACGCCGTGGCCAGCACGCCGGGCAGCCGGGGCCGCAGCGGCCCGAGATCGATGCCGTGCTCGGCGGCCCGCACCTCGGCGAACGTCAGGCCGTAAGGACCCGCCTGCAACAGGATGTCGAGCAGGCGCTCGGGACCGGTGAGACCCTCGGCCGGTGACTTGCCGCTGAGCTGGGCGACCTGCGCCGCCATCGCGGCGTCGAGCGCGGCGACGTCGGCATCGGGACCCAGGCCCAGCAGCACACCGGTCAGGCGCACCATGGTCACCCACTCCTGCGGGACCGGGGTCTCGAACACCGGCTCGGACCAGCGGGCGATATTACGCACGGCGTACTGGTACAGCAGCAGGTCGTAGTGGCCGCGCTCGAGCGGGGTGGGACCGGGCAGTACCACGTCGGCGTGCCGGGTCGTCTCGTTGAGATAGACGTCGAGGCTCACCATGAAATCGAGGCCGGCCAGCGCCGCGTCGACGCGCCCGGCATTGGGGGCGCTCACGCACGGGTTGCCGTACATGGTGATCAGGGCCCGCACCTGCCCGGCACCAGGAGTATCGATCTCGTCGGCCAAGGTCGCCACCGGGAATTCGCCCATGATCTCCGGCAACCCGGTCACCCGGCTCGTCCAGCGGCCGTGCCGGAACGGTTTACGTCGTCCGGGGCGGGAATTCGGCTGACCGGCCGCGGCGAGCGGGAACATGATCCCGCCGGGACGGTCCAGATTGCCGGTGACGGTATTGAGCACGTCCACCAGCCAGCTGGTCAGTGTGCCGAATTCCTGTGTGGTCGTGCCCATTCGGCCGTACACCGCCGCCCGCTCGGCAGCCGCGAGCTCGCGGGCCAGGCGCTTGATCGTCTCCGCGTCGATACCGGTATGCGCGGCAACGATTTCGGGTGCGTAGTCCGCCGCGATCCGCCGCACCTCGTCGACACCGGTGACGTGCGGGGCGGCGTCGCGCAGGTCGTCGAGCCGCTCGGCGAAGATCGTGTGCAGCATCCCCAGCAGCAGGAGCGCATCGGTCCCGGGCCGGATCGCGATGTGTTCGGTCGCCGCCTCGGCGGTGCGGGTGCGGGCCGGGTCGACGACCACCACCGTGCCGCGCTCCCGGATCGCCGCGATCCGCCCGCGCATGTCCGGTGCGGTCATCAGACTCCCGTTGGACACCAACGGATTTCCGCCGAGCACGAGCAGATGGTCGGTGCGGTCCAGATCGGGAACCGGGATCGTCGCCGGATCGCCGTACAGGTAGGCGCTGCTGAAGACCTTCGGGATCTGATCCACACTGCCCGCGCTGAACACGTTCTTCGTGCCCACCGCCTTCAGCAGCGCCCGCAGATACAGCGCGCCCGCGAGCGTATGCGCCGTCGGATTACCGAAATACACCCCGACCGCGTCGGCCCCCTGCTCGCGCACGATCGGCAGCAGCCGGGCCTCGATCTCGGCGAACGCCTCGTCCCAGCTCACCTCGACGTGCACGCCGTCGCGCTTGATCAGTGGGCGCCGCAGCCGATCCGGATCGCTGTGCAGTGCGCCGATCGACGTCCCCTTCGGGCACACGTAGCCGCGGCTGAACACGTCCTCTCGATCACCCCGGACCCGGATCTCCTCCGCCCGGATCGTGAGCTCCAGGCCGCAGGTGGCCTCACACAGCGGACAGGTGAGGAAAGCAGTCGACATCCATCGATTCTCGCCGATCGCCCGATCCGCCGCGCCGCAGACGTCTACCCGAGTGAAGGCAGCAACCGACACAGGAGACGAACCCATGGGCAAGATCGTGATCAATGCCAACACAACTCTCGACGGCGTCGTCGAGGACCCCGACGGCCAGGAGGGTTTCGACCGCGGTGGCTGGTTCTACCGCTTCGCTGCGGCCGATGTCCCGGCATGGGATGCCCGATCGGCGGCGCAGGCCGAAAACGCCGAAGCGCTACTGCTGGGCCGGAACAGCGACATCTGGTTCGGCACCCGGGAGCGCCCGGGCGCGTGGGCGGATCGCGCCGGCGCGATGCCGAAGTACGTGGTGTCCAGCACCGGTGACGCGCCCGTTTGGCGGAATGCCACCGTTCTCGAAGGTGATGCGGTGCAGCGGATTTCGGAACTCAAGGCGAAGCTGGACGGTGAGATCCTGGTCTACGGCAGCTACACCCTGATCCGCACCCTGCTCGAACACCACTTGGCCGACGAGCTCCGGGTGTCGGTGTTCCCGGTCGTATTGGGCGGCGGCCGTCGCCTGTTCGGCGAACTCACCGCGGCCCACGCCGTGCGCCTGACCGACGTCCACCGGATCGGCGACGGAATCATGTTCTACACCTACGAATTCGAGCAGAACTGAATCGGGGACAGCCCTGCCCCCTGGGGGCAGGGCTGTTCACTCCGGGTCGGTGAATGCGTCCGGTGGGACGCGGGCGCCGGTCGCCAGGGTGGTTCCGGTCCAGTGGCCGGTCTCCTGTTCGGCCCACTCCGCCCAGCGGAGCAGGAGTTCGTTCTGTTCGCGCAGGAAGCGCGCGCCGAGTGCGATGACCGGGAGCCGCTCGGGGTAGGGGCCACCGGTTTCCGCGTATTCGGCCATCCGTTCGTCGACGGCGTCCATCCGGTATTCGGCTTCGGCTTTGATCCGGGCGATATTGGCGCGGAGCTGGTCGAGGTCGCCGTGGTCGGCGAACGACACCTTGAGCAGGCCCTCGAACTCCAGGACCGGGCCGGCCCCGGGCACGTCGAGCCAGTCCCGCAACGCCTGCCGGCCCGCGTCGGTGATCTCGTACACCGTGCTCTTGCGCCGCCCGGTGTACTCGACCCGGCTGACCGCGAGCCCATGTGCCACAAGCTTTTTGGGCTCGTCGTAGAGGACGCTGCCCGCCCGCGGCCACAGTGCGCGCAGGCTGCGGTCCATCTGCTGCTTGAGCTCGTAGGTGGTCCACGGGCGGACGGCGAGCAGGGACAGGATCGCGTACGAGGTCGTAGTGAGCGCCACGTCTTGTCACGATACTCTGATCCGGAGTATCGTAATGCTCCGATTCGGAGTATTGGAGTGCGCCTTGTCCCGTCAGATCACCGGCATTTCCCACCTGTCCCTCTCCGTCGGCAACCGCGACGACAGCGTCGCCTGGTACGGCGAGCTGCTCGGTTTCCAGCCCGTCGCCACGCTCGACTGCGACGACTACCTGGAGACCATCTGCATGGACTCGAACGGCACGATCCTGGCGTTCCAGCAGCACCTCGAGGGCGGAGCGGCCTACCATCCGAGCCGGCACGGACTCGATCACCTGGCGTTCAGCGTGAACAGCACTGCGGCGCTGGACGAGTGGGCGACCTTCCTGGACGAGCACGGGGTCACCTGGTCGCCGGTGGCCGATACCCCGTTCGGCAAGGTGCTGTGCTTCCGCGACCCCGACGGCCTGCAGCTCGAACTGTTCGCCATGGCGGGGACGTAGCCGCCCGCCGTAGCTGCGGTGTCGCCGGGGGTGCGCGCTCCGGTTACGGGCGGTATGCGAGCATCGCGGCATGGCTGGTGGAACCGATATGTGGCCGGTCGTCGACCTGGCCGACCTGCTCGACGTCCTCGACCTCGCCGAGGTCGAGCCCGCTCGGTGGTTCCGGGCGCGCAACGTCACCTCGACCCTGCCCACCACGCTCGGTAGCCAGACCCTCGCCCAGGCGGTCGTCGCCGCCGAGCGGGTGGTGCCGGACATGGCCGTGCAATCCCTGCACGGCGTGTTCCCGCGCGGCGGATTCGCCGACCGGGACGTCGACGTCGCGGTCGAGGTCGTGCAGTCCGGGCGCGCGCTGGCGACCGTGCAGGTGACATTCCGGCAGGACGGCCGCGAACACGCCCGGGCGCTGGCCATGCTGAGTGTCGACGAGCCCGACTTCCTCGCCCACGGCACTCGCCTGCCCGCGGACGTGCCCGGCCCGCAGGACTGCGCGGACCTCCCGTGCGCGTTGCTGCCCTGGGAGGTCCGCACCCTCGGTGGTGCCGACGCCCTCGCCTTCGACCTCGCCGGCCCGCCGACCCTGGACGTGTGGATGCGCTGCACCAAGGCCCCCGACGTGCCCGTCCTGTCCCGAGCGCTGCTGGCCCACGGCACGGAGGCCTTCCTGGGCCCGGTCGCGACCCGCCCCTACCCGCGCGCGCAGATCCTCGACCGCGGCGGCCGCGGCAAGGCGGCCATGCTCGCCCAGACCGTCACCTTCCACCGCCCGTTCACCGTCCACGACTGGCTCCTGCTCCGCTGCGAGAGCCCGTTCGCCGGCGCCGGCCGCATGTACGGCCGCATCCAGGTCTTCACCCAGGCCGGCGACCTCGTCGCCTCGGTGAGCGCCCAGGGCCTGATGCGCTCGGCCGCTTGAGTTTTCACCCGTCCGCGCATCGCCCGGCTCACACGAAGTCGCGCTTCGCCCGCATCTGCGCGAGCTGACCCGCGCGCCGCTCGGCGCGCCGCGCCCGGCGTTCATCGGTCCGCTGCACCGTTTCGGTCCCCAGGCGCACAGGTGAATTCGCCCTGACCAGGCAGTAGCCCCGCGGCGACGAACCGGTGTTCTGCCGTACCGTTAGTCTGATTCGGTGGCAACGAGTTCCGTCGAGCGCGGAGAAGTCAGGCGTGGTTCCGCGCGCGCGGAGTTCGCGCGGCGGCTGTCCGAGCTGTTCGTGGCGGCCGGGAGTCCGACGCTGAATCAGGTTGTGCGCAATACGCGGGCGCGGCTGCCCGGTACCCGTGGGCTGCCGACGATTCAGCGGGTGAGTGACTGGCGGTCGGGGCGGAACGTGCCCGCCAAGTTCGCCTCGCTGCAGCCGGTGCTCACCACCTTGAATCATCAGGCGCGGCAACGTCCCGGCGTGCAGCCGGGAGATCTGTTGAGCACCACCGTCTGGCATCAGCTGTGGGCGGCGGCGGCGGCCGAGGCCGACGAGAGTGCCGTGCGCGCCGAGCCCGCGCCGGCCGCCCGCGAGATCCCCTCGGCCCGGCCGGTGGTCACCAATACCCTGCCGCACGACGTCAACCTGCTCGTCGGCCGGGACGTCGAACTCGAGCGGATCATCGAGACCGTCGAGCGCGGGGCGTCGATCTACACCATCGACGGCATGCCCGGCGTCGGCAAGACCGCGCTCGCCACCCGCGCCGCGCACCGGCTCGCCGACCGGTTCCCCGACGGCTGTTTCTTCGTCAGCATGCACGCCCATTCGCCCGGGCAGCCCGCGGTGCGTTCCGCGGACGTACTGGCCGGACTGCTCATCGACCTCGGCCTCGACCCGCGCAACATCCCGGACAGCCCGGAGAACCGGCGCAACCTGTGGCGCAGCCAGCTGGTGGGCAAGCGGGTGCTGCTGGTGCTCGACGACGCGGCCGATCCGGAACAGATCGAGCCGCTGCTGCCGAACGGGCCCGGCTGCCTCACCCTGATCACCAGCCGCCGGCGGCTGGTCGCATTGGACGGGGCGCGTTCGGCCGCGCTGCCGACCCTGGACGCGGACCGGGCCACCGAACTGTTCTTCGCGCTCGCCGGGCGCACCCAGACCGACGCCGACCGGGCCGCGGTCGCCGAGATCGTCGCGCTGTGTGGCTGTTTGCCGCTGGCGATCGTGCTGCTCGCGGGCCGGCTGGCGCATCACAGCACCTGGACGATCGCCGAGACCGCCGCCGAACTGGCCGCCGCCTCCGACCGGCTCGGTGAATTGGAGGCGGGCCAGCGCGCGGTGCAGGCCGCGTTCACCATGTCCTACCGCGAACTGCCGCCCGCTCGGCAGCTGCTGTTCCGGCGGCTGGGGCTGCATCCGGGACCGGAGATCGACCGCTACGCGGCCGCGGTGGTCGCCGATATCACTCCCGCGGACGCCCGCCGCGAACTGAACGAGCTGTTCACCGACCACCTGCTCGACGAGGTGTCCGGCGGCCGCTACCGAATGCACGACCTGCTCCGCGAATACGCCCAGGATCTCGCCGCCGCCGACCCCGCCGACGACCGCCGCGACGCCGTCGACCGGCTACTCGACCACTACCAGCATCTGGGTGCGATCGCCGACCGGCACCTCGCGCTCGGTGCGCGCCCCGGCGCCGCGGACGACGACGTGGAACTGGTCGGCGCGCCCGCGCTGGCCAACCGCGTCCAGGCCCTGACCTGGCTGCGGACCGAACGCAGCAACCTGCTGGCCTGCCTGGAATCGGCTGCGGCGCAACATCAATCGGCCCGCGTCGTCGGCCTGACCGCCATCCTGTCCGGACTGCTCCGCCTCGACGGCCCGTGGCCGCTGGCCACTCGGCTGCACCGCCGGGCCGCCACCGTCGCCGAACACAGCGGCGACCGGATCGGCACCGCCGACTCGCTCAACGACCTGGCCATGATCCGCTACGCGCTCGGCGACTACCCGGGCACCGCGGAACTGGTCCGGCAGGCACTCACCATCTACCGCGAGACCGGCGACCGGATCGGCCAGGCGCACGCCCTGGGCAGTCTCGGCCGGCTCGGCTACGCCACCGGCGACTATCCCGGCACCGCCGACCTGATGCGGCAGGCCTCGGCCATCTATCTGGAGGTCGGCGACCGCACCGGGGAGGCCTACGCGCTGGCCGGTCTCGGCGTCGTGCGCTACGCCACCGGCGACTATCCGGGCACGGCCATCTTGCTCGAGCAGGCGCTGCGGATCTTCCGCGACACCGGCGACCGTCTCGGCGAGGCGTACGCCGTCAACGAATTGGGTGTGCTCCGGCACGCCATCGCCGACTACGCCGGGGCGACTGAGGCGCTCGAAAACGCCCTGAGCATCCACCGCGATCTCGGTGACCGGCTCGGCGAGGCCTATGCCCTGCACGACCTGGCGTCGGTGCGGTTCGCCGTCGGCGACTACGGTGGTGCTGCGGCAATTCGCCAGCAGGCATTGACGATTCACCAGGAGATCGGCGACCGGCTGGGCGAGGCGTACGTGCGCAACGAACTCGGGGTCACCCGGCTGGCCACCGGTGACTCGCAGGGCGCGGTCGCCCGAATGAACGAGGCGCTGACCATCTTCTGCGAGATCGGCGACCGGGTCGGCGAGGCCTACACCCACCACAGTCTCGGCATGGTCAGCTACTCGACCGGCGAGTACACCGCCGCCACCGAGGGCATGACCCGGGCACTGGCGATCTTCACCGAGATCGGCGACCGCGTCGGGCAGGGGTACGCGCTGATCGTCGTGGGCCTGATCCGTTACGCCGGTGAGGATTTCGACGACGCGGATACCGCGTTCACGCGGGCGCTGACCCTGTTCCGGGAGGTCGGCGATCAGGTCGGCGAGGCGTACGCGCTGTGCAGCCTGGGCCGGTTACGCGGCGCCACCGGCGCGGCGGCGGCCGGATCCGCCCAGCTGCGTCAGGCGCTGGTGCTGTTCCGCGAGATCGGCGACCGGGTGGGGGAGGCGTACGCGCTGACCACCCTGGCTCGGCTGTGCTTCACCGGCGGCGACCCGGCCGGTGCCGCCGACCTGATGGAACAGGCCCTCGAAATCTATGTGGCGGTGGGTGATCGGTTCGGCCAGGCCTACGCGCTCGGCGGCCGCGCCATGCTGCACCACGGCGCCGGCGACTTCTCGGCGGCGGTGGCCGCCACCCAGCAGGCGTCGGACATCTTCCTCGAGATCGGCGACCGCGTCGGCCAGGCCTACACCTATATCGCGTTGGGGATCCTGCGGTATCAGGACGGCGACTACGCGGCCGCCACCGAACTGGTCGAGCGCGCCCCGGAGATCTTCCGTGAGATCGGCGACCGGCTCGGCGAGGCGTACGCGTTCATGGGACTCGGTCTGGTGCGGTTCAAGTCGGGCGACTATTCGGGTGCCGCCGACCTGGTGCAGCGGATGCTGGGCTTGTTCGCCGAGATCGACCAGCATCCCGGCCGAGCCGACATGTTCGCGCGCATCGGCGACTTGTGGGAGGAGGCACAGGGTTTCAGTCCGGTGGTCGCCTATATCGATGCGCTGCGGCTGGTTCGGGAGGTTCAGGTGCGCTGGAAGAAGCGGCGGGTCTGGCGGGATCTGCCGGTGCCCGACACTCAGCGCTGATCAGTCCACCGGCTGCGGTGTGCGTGCCGCTTTCCAATTCTGGTGTAGCACACCGCATTCGGTCTGCGGCGGGTCGCCGTAGAGCCACTCTCGCGCGATCCGGTGCCAGTTGGCGGTGGCGCGCAACTGGCCCAGCAGCCCGAAGGTGTGCAGGTCGGCGCGGCGGGACAGCAGATGTTCCGGCGGCAGGTTCTGTCGTTTCATGCCCGCGAACTGCGCCAGTCGGGGGTCGATCGCCAACAGCACTGCCCCGCAAGCGAGTTCGGGTGTGATCGGCAGCTCGTCGTCGACCAGGCACCACTGTGAGGCCGACAGCACGTAGTCGAACGCCTCCGCCGCACTCACGCCGGCGGACTCGTCGACGATGCCGGCCGCCACCAGCAGCCGGTACAGGTCGGCCACGCGTTCCTCGGCCGCCGCCCGAAGACAGGTGCGCTCGACATCCAGTGCCGCCGCGTCCATCCGCTTGTACAGCCCGAAATCGAGGAAGACCACCCGGCCGTCGTCGCGCAGCAGGATATTGCCGGGGTGCGGATCACCGCAGAACTCCGACAGCTCGAACAGCGAGCCCACATAGAAGCGGTAGACGATCTCGCCGATCCGATCACGTTCCGCCGCGGGCAGTTCGCGCATCGCCGCGAAATCCAGCCCGGGCGCGTACTCGGTGACCAGCACCCGACGGCTGCTCAACTCCGGAAACGCCTGCGGCACACAGATGAACGGATGATCGCGATACAGCTCGGCCACATGCTGCTGGGTGCGGGCCTCGGCCAGATAGTCCAGTTCGCTCTCGATATGGGTGCGGAACTCGTCGAACACCGCCACCGTGAATCCGGGTACCAGCTGGGCCACCATGCCGCGCAGCAGGCCGATATTGCGCAGATCGGCGCGCACGGCCTGATCGATGCCCGGATACTGCACCTTCACCACGACCTCGGTGCCGTCGGCCAGCCGGGCCCGGTGCACCTGACCGATCGAGGCGGCCGCGATCGGCACCGGATCGAAGTCGGCGAACCAGTGTTCCGTCGGCGCCCCCAGATCCTCCTCGATCACAGCGCTGATCGCGGCGAAGTCGACGGCCGGTGCCCGGTCGCGCAGCGCGGCGAGCTGCTGCTGGAAACCCTCCCGATGCTCGGGCGGCACCAGTTCCAGATCGAACATGGACAGGAACTGGCCGAACTTCATGGCCAGGCCCTTCAGATCGCCCAGCACACGCACCATCTGGGTGGCCATGGCCAGCACCTGTTCGTCGGCGATGCGGGCCCGGACCTCGGCGGAACGGCCGATCATGGCGAGCCGGGCGCGTCGTTTACGCCAGGCCTGATTCGCCACCACCCCGCCGATTTGCGTCCCCCGGGCCAGACGCGAGGTGGACGGCGGTCTGCCCACAGGGGTCACCTCCGTACTCGCCCGACCGAATCGCCTGCAGGAATCCTGCCAAAACACCCGCGAATTCACCAGGCCGCAGCTCGCATTCACCGATCTCGGCGCTGCCGACCGGACACCACATCAGCCGGGCGCTGCGGAGGCCCTCCACCACGAACACGTCCCACAGGTCGAAGGTGGAGGTCCGCGGGCTGACGAAGAACGGGCCGTAGTGCGAACCGTCCGCGGCGATCTGGGCGTCGCTGCGTTCGCTGTCGGCGTACAGGGCCTGACCGACGATGCGGGCCACGTCGGCGGCGGGCAGCTCCAACAGATCCGGGCGGCGAGTCCGGTCCGGCTCACCGGTGAGGATCAGTTCGAGGGCCCGCGTCACGTCCGGCAGGACGGTGTGCGGCTCGTAGCGCCCGACCGCGGTACCGCCGCACCACCATCGGGTCCGGCCGAACATCCACGGCGCGGCCTCCGGATCCGGTGCCGGTTCCACCTCGAATTCGATCGCGAACCGCGCCGGGTCTCCGACCAGTGCCATCCCCACCTCCGAACCGCGTCCACACCCCGACACCGTGCAACCGTAGCGACAGTGGCCGGGCGCTGTCAGGCGCGCGGTCCGGGCGGCCGGTCCGACCACCAGGTCGGAACCGTTTCCGGACCGGAAAAACGCTCTCCGCTCCGGATCGTCGGCGCCGAGCCCCGAGCCGCCGCAGGTCGGGCGGGGCGGCCCACCGGAGGTGTGCGGCTTTCCGGACCGGAAAACCGGACCGAGTGCCGTGATCAGGCGAAACAGGGTGTACGAGTGCGACGTCGGCTGTGAATCCGGCGGAAACGGACTTACGGTTCTGGCAGCGGTCCTCGGAGGCCGCGACCCGGGCGCGCTGCGTTCGCCGAATCTGTTCCGACCGCCGGAGGGGTGCGGTCGGCGCCGGCACGGCACGCAGCGTGGCCGGCGCACTCCGGGTCGCCGCGTCATCCCCAGCCGGTTGCGCTGGCGCGCAACCGATCGCGCACCTCGGTGACCGCGGGCTGCTCCGGCCCGGCCCGGCCCGCCAAAAACAGCGTGTTGAGCGGCGGCACCTCCGGCGACTCGAGCCGGTACAGCCGGCCGTCGGCCAGTTCGGCCGCGCACAGGTAGGTGGGCAGGACCGTGATGCCCGCGCCCGCCACCGCCGCGGCCAGCACGCCCCGCAGATCCGGAACCACCACGGCGGGACTGCGCGTCAACCGGGTGCCGAAGATCGTCCGCCAATATCGGCGCAGGATGGGCAGATTCTCGGCGTACGCGATCAGCGGGGCGTGACCGAGATCGGCGAGCGTCCAGGGGGCCGCGGCGACGAGCGCGAATTCCTCGTCCAGCAGCGAGATCACGCGCACGCCGCGGGCCCGCGGGCGGGTCGTGGACACGATCAGGTCCAGCGAACCGCCGATCAGGGCGGCCAGCAAGCCCTCGGGCAGACCGAATTCGACCCGCAGCCGCAGACCCTGCCGGACCGGTTCGGCCAGCGCGGGAAGCACCCGGGTGCACAGCAGTTCCGCGGGTCCGCCGAGATGCACGGTGTGCCCGTAGCGTTCGGTGCCGCCCAGCAGGTTCGTGTCGACGGTCTCGCACAGGTCGTCGAGGGCGGGCGCGATGCGCGCCGCGAGTTCGTCGGCCGCCGCGGTCGGGGCCATGCCGCGCGGCATCCGGTTGAACAGGGGGCGTGCGATCCGGGTCTCGAGCTGTTTCACCTGGGCGGTGACGGTCGGTTGCGAGAGGCCCAGCAGCGCGGCGGCGGTCGAGACCGAACCGCTGCGGTAGACCGCCAGGAACGTTCGCAGGAGATCCAGGGACACACCGCGCATGAATTCATATCTATCAGGATTCCGATGGCGGCACCCCTATCGGTCTATTGGTTTCCGATGGCACGACGGTCCAGGATCGAGGGCACCGCGCCGATCCGGGCGCGGAAGAGCTTCAGTCACAAGGAGATCGATCCGATGCCCGGACGAATTCTGATCGCGCTGACCAGCCACGCCGAGCTGGGCCACACCGGCCGCACGACCGGCTTCTACGTCGCCGAGGCCGCCGAACCGTGGGCCGTCTTCACCGCCGCCGGCTACGCGGTGGACGTGGTGAGCGTCGCGGGCGGCCGCCCGCCGCGCGACGGCGAGGACCCCGCCGACCCACTGCAGCAACGCTTCCTGACCGACCCGCACATTGCCGCCCAGCTCGCCGACACCCCCACCCCCGACCGCATCGACACCACCCGCTACCGCGCGGTGTTCTTCTCCGGCGGCCACGGCACCATGTGGGACTTCCCGGACAACCCGGCGCTGGCCCGCCTGGCTCGGGAGATCTACGAGGCCGGCGGCATCGTCTCCGCCGTCTGCCACGGCCCGGCCGCCCTGCTCGGCGCCACCCTCTCCGACGGCACACCGCTGGTCGCCGGCAAGCGGGTCGCCGCCTTCACCGACGCGGAGGAAGCGGCCGTCGGCCTCACCGACGTGGTCCCGTTCCTGCTCGCCCAGCGACTCGAAGCCGCCGGCGCCCACCACAGCCCAGCCGCCACGTTCGCCGCACACGTGGTCGCCGACGGCCGCTTGATCACCGGCCAGAACCCAGCATCCGCCCGCGGGGTAGCCGAGCAGGTCGTGGCCGCCCTCAGCTCCGACCGGGCCGAGGGAGCCGCGTCCGCAGGTTCGGATCGCGTGGCGGAGGAGGTGGCCGCGCTTGCGGGTTCGGATCGTGTGGCCGGGGAGGTGGCTACGCCCGCCGGTTCGGACCGCGTAGCGGAGGAGATGGCGACCGCGCCTGCCGGGGCGGACCGCGTCGCGGGGGAGTCGCTCGTGCTCGATACGGCTGACGGCCCGCTGGACGCGTACGTGGCCCGTCCGTCCGGCTCGGTCCGGGGTGCGGTGATCGTGGCGCATCAGCTGTTCGGTGTCACGTCCGACATCCGCGAATTCGCCGACCGGCTCGCGGGCGACGGGTATCTGGCGATCGCGCCGAACTTCTATCACCGAGCCGGTGCCGGCATCGCGCTGCCGGTCGACGATGCCGGGCGTGCCCAGGGTTTCGAGCTGCTGGGCACGCTCACCCGTGACGGCGTGGTGGCGGACTTCCGGGCCGTGACGGACTGGCTGTCCGGGCAGCACCAGGGACCGATCGCGGCGCTCGGCGTCAGCATGGGCGGCCACCTGGCGTTCCTGGCCGCCGCCCGGCTGCCGATCGCGCTCACCGTCGTCCTGTACGGCGGCTGGCTGACCGGCACCGAGCTCCCGGTCGGCGGACCCACCCCCACACTGGATCTGGCGCCGGAGATCTCCGGCCGGCTCGTCTACCTCGTCGGCGACGCCGACCATGTCGTCTCCGCCGTCGATCGCGAGCTGATCGGAAAAGCATTGTCCGACAGTGGAGTCGGCGAACTGATCGTGCTGGAGGGTGGCGTCCCGCACGCCTACCTCAGCCCGGGGACCCCGAGCTACCACGCAGCGGCAGCGGCGACGACCTGGGATCGGATCGCCGCCGAACTCGCCGGGATCCAGGCCGCCGCGGTCCGCCGCCTGCGCCGTCCTGGGCTGGTGTCCCCGCAGTCTGCTCGCCGGGATCGCTGAGCATCCGGCCTGAGTGCACAATGTTCGGCTTGCCGGTTCCGGGCGATGATTGTGCGCTGCGGCCGGGCTGATCGCCACCCCGGCGGACATGTCGCGATCGAGGCTGCCGAACTGGGCCGTACCTCCGGCATTCCGGATCCGCTGTGGGGGAACCGGCGGTAGCGTCGCATCCATGGACCTCGAGTGGCTGCGTGCCAACCCGCGGCACCTGGGAATCATGCTGACGCATCAGCGGATCCGGGTGACGCCGGTGCCGGGCGGGGATATCTGTGTGGCCGAGCGGCTGACCCTGGACGACGGCAGCGAGATCTTCACCAAACGGCTGCCGGTGTCGGCTCCGGACGGGTTCTTCGCCGCGGAAGCCGCTGGGCTGCAATGGCTCTCGGTGCCCGGTGGTCCCGCGATTCCGGAGCTGATCGCGGTGGACGAGCAGGTGATCGCGATGGCCTGGGTGGAGCACGGCGCGCCCGCGCCGAGCGTGGCCGAGGATTTCGGGCGGCGGCTGGCGACCCTGCATCGTGCGCCGTGCCCGGATTTCGGTGGCGAGCAGCCCGGGTTCATCGGCACCGCACCACTGGACAACACGGCAGGCGCCGGTCTCGACTGGCTCAGCTGGTACCGGCTGCGCCGCATCGAACCGTATCTGCGGCTGTCCCGGGACCGTGGCGCGATCACCGCCGCCGACGCCGCCGCGGTGGAGGCGGCCCTGGACCGCACGGTCGTGCCGCCGGAGCCACCGGCCCGCATCCACGGCGACCTTCATCCCGGGAATCTGTTGTGGGGCAACGGTTCCGCCTGGCTGGTCGACCCGGCCGCGCATGGTGGCCACCGCGAAACCGACCTGGCCACCCTGCACCTGTTCGGTGGCCCGGCCCACCTGGACCGGATCCTGGCCGGCTATCAGGAGGTGTATCCGCTCGCCGACGGCTGGGCGGAACGCGTCGGCGTGCATCAACTCCATCTCGCGCTGGTGCACACCATGCTGTTCGGTCCGGGGTTCGCCGGTCTGGTCCGGGCGGCTGCCGAGGAGCGCCCGCTGTCGGGCCACGGAGTAGTCAGCTAGCCCTGGCTTCGATCGAGGTGCTGCGGCACTGACCCGAAGTGCCTCGGACCGATACACTTCGCGAGTTCGGCGGAGGCATGCAGTAGTGCCAGGGACTGCTCGTTCAGGCGTTGTCGCCAGTCTGCTGTCTGTTGCAGGGCCGTCGTCGCGTCCCCGTCGCCGTGGATGCGGGAGATCGCCAGAGCGATCTGTGGCAGTGGGAAGTGGCCGCGCCTGAGTAGATGGACGAGCCGCGCATCGGCGACGTCCCGTGGCGTGTACTCGCGGTGTCCGGTGTGGTGCCGACGGGGTCGCAGCGCACCGGCTCGTTCCCAGCTCCGCAACGTCGCGGCGGTGACGCCGATGTGGCGGGCAACCTCGCCGACGGTCAGGGGGACGCGAGCCGGCTCCGGGTCGGGCGGCAAGTGAGCGGCGGCCCGCAGTACACCGTCGAGCTGGTGGATGGTTTCGCGGTCGGCGACGATTCGACCGTGCGCGCGGTCGAGCGCGTCGAGTGCATCGGCGGTCCTGCCGCTGACGACGGCCGTGAGGATCGAGGCGCCGGTGGCGTGGCCGACCGCTCGGGACAGCGCGACGAATGCACGTAGCTGGTCGAGATGCCGCTGCTCGTAGACGCGATAGCCGTGCGCGGTGCGAGCGGCCGAGTCGATGATGCCCTGGGCCTCGTAGTTGCGCACCGCCTGTTGAGACACGCCCGCCGCGCGTGCCAGATCGATCGGTCTCATCGCTCCATAGTTTGAAGGTTTTCTGGATTTTTCACGGCAGTTCGGTGTCAAACCTTCCACCGTTGATTCAGAGTTACGATAACAAGGCATGTCACCGAGCACAGCCGAGAATCCACGCCCGCCACGGGCACCAGACTTCGTGCTGACCTTGGACGAGCTCAGAGCGGTCAGCGCCTTCAATGTCGCCTGCGCCGAACAGGTCATCGATCTCTTCGAGCAAGCGCACCCCACCGATGCCCGGCCACGAGCCGCGCTGAACGCGGCGCGGGCATTTGTCCGCGGAGGGTCTCGGTCCAACGAGCAGCGCGTCGCCGCGCTTGCCGCCCACCGCGCAGCGAAAGGAGCCGAACCGCCCGCAGCACACGCTGCGATGGCCGCCGGCGACGCAGCGGCGTCCGCCTATCTGCACCCGCTCGCGGACGGCGCGCAGGTAGGCCACATTCTGCGGGGACCCGCCCACTGCGTCCTTGCTCAACAGCGCCGAGCTGTGGAGCCCCTGACGCGCCCGGACGCAATCGAGAACGTCCTCGGGTACGTGACCGCGCAGGTAATCGAGGTGCTGCTGCGCTACCCGCGCGTCCGCCACCGCGGCCGGGAGATTGCTTCGGTGATGGGCGAACTCGACGCGCGGCTGCGGCGTGACTCGACCCGAGGACCGCAATGACCTTGTCACGCACGGCATCAAGTACTCGATCGTCGATCGCCGCTGGGCGGCGCCACTCGGTCGGAGTGCGCTCCGATGGGTCGGTGGTGACAGCGGGGATTCCCGAGGCGCCGGAGTGCGGAGTCGGCACCTGGAACAACATCGTGGCCGTGGCCGCGGGGAATGTGCACACGTTCTCGAACACCGGCCGCTCGCACACGGTGGGCCTGCGCGCGGACGGCACGGTACTTGCCGTCGGCTGGAACGGGGACGGTCAGTGCGATGTCGCTGATTGGGCAGGCGTCGTGGGCATCGCAGCCGGCTGGCGTCGCACGTTGTCGGTCCTCGCCGACGGTACGGTCCGTGCCGTCGGACGGGACAAGGAGGGAGCGGCCGACGTCGGCACGTGGAGCGAGATCGTCGACATCGCCGCCGGCGATTGGCATTCCGTGGGTCTTCGAGCTGACGGCACCGTCGTGGCGGCGGGAAGCAACAGACGAGGACAGTGCCGGGTAACCGGCTGGCGCAACGTGCGTGCGGTCGCGGCGGGCTATCTCCACACCGTGGCCGTCACCGAGGACGGACGGGTGCATGTCGCTGGAGACCCGTCGTGTGGTGGCGTGGCGGTATCCGACTGGCGTGACGTGTCACGAGTGTCCGCGGGGAGCTATCACACGGTCGCTGTCGACATCCGAGGCCGGGTCTGGGCCGCCGGGCACAACAGCCATGGGCAATGCGATGTGTCGTCGTGGCGCGACGTCGTGGCCGTCGCCGCCGGGTCGACTCACACTCTCGGATTGCGGGGCGACGGAGTTGTTCTCGCGGCCGGCAACAACGACGACGGTCAGTGCGACACGACGAAGTGGCAAATCCGGCGACGCTGAGCGGATCGAGAACACCGGTGATGTCCTCGGCACTCGGGAGCGCCGGTTCCGGTGTGAGTGCTGTTTCACACATAGGTTGTGCACAACTTAATTGCGTACTACATTATCGTGCATGACGAACCCACTGGCACTCGACGAGCAGCTGTGTTTCCCGCTCTACGCCGCGTCGCGCGCCATGACCGCGCGCTACCGGCCGAAGCTGGAAGCGCTCGGGCTCACCTATCCGCAGTACCTGGTCATGCTGGCGCTGTGGGAACGGGACGGGCGCACGGTGGGGGAGATCTGCGGCGAACTGGCCCTCGATTCCGGGACCGTCTCACCACTGCTGAAGCGTCTCGAAGCGGCCGGGTTCGTGACCCGCGCCCGCAGCGCCGACGACGAACGACGAGTCGAGGTCCGGCTCACCGGCGAGGGCCGGGAGTTGCGGGAGCAGGCGTGCCCGATCCCGGCGGCCATGGCCCGCGAGGTCGGCCTCCCGGCCCAGGACCTCGAGACATTGCGAAACCTGTTGGTGCGGTTGACCGCCGCGCTGGAGCGAACCGAAAGGGACGAACGATGAAAATCCTGTACACCGCGGAAGCACTGGCCAGCGGCGACGGCCGCAACGGCCACGCGCGCACCACCGACGGCAAGGTCGACGTCGACCTGTCCATGCCCGTCGAGATGGGCGGCGACGGCGCCGGCACCAACCCGGAACAGCTGTTCGCCGCCGGATACGCGGCCTGCTTCCACTCCGCGCTGCGCCTGGTCGCGCGCGCCGAGAAGGCCGATGTCAGCGACTCCGCCGTCGGCGCCCGCGTCTCGCTGGGCACCGCGGACACCGGCGCCTTCGGCCTCGCCGTCACCCTGGAGGTCTCGCTGCCCAACGTCACTCGCGACGAAGCCCTCGCGCTGACCGAGAAGGCGCACCAGGTCTGCCCGTACTCCAACGCCACCCGCGGCAACGTCGAGGTCACGCTGACCCTCGCCGACGACTGAGCCGTCCCCGGTGCGGCCGTCCGAATCATCGGGCGGCCGCACCGGCGCGTTCGTCCGGTTCCTGCCTGGTCGGGTGGTAGTGGTAGTACGTCCTATCTCGACGGCGGCGGCTCAGGAGTTCGGATGACGGCAGCGACCTCGGTCCTATCCACTGCGCTCGCGGGCGTGCCGGGGCTGCGCGACCGGCTCGCCGATCTCTACCGTGACCTGCATTCGCATCCCGAACTCTCCGGCGCCGAACATCGCACGGCCGCCATCCTGGCCGATCGTGCCGCGGCACTGGGCTGTTCGGTGACCGACGGGGTCGGCGGTACCGGGGTGGTGGCGGTACTGGCCAACGGCAGTGGGCCGACCGTCCTGCTGCGCGCCGATATCGACGCCCTGCCCGTGACCGAGGCGACCGGCCTGTCCTACGCCTCCGGGACCGACGGCGTCATGCACGCCTGCGGCCACGACCTGCACGCCACCTGCCTGCTCGGCGCGCTGGAACTGCTCGCCGGCTCTCGTTCCGGCTGGTCCGGGACCGTGCTCGCGGTGTTCCAGCCGGCCGAGGAGACCGGCACGGGCGCACAGGCGATGATCGACGACCGGTTCTACCATCGGTTCGCCACCCCGGACGTGGTGCTCGCCCAGCACACCGGGCCCTTCCCGGTCGGCGTGGTAGGCACCCACTCGGGGCCGTTCTTCGCCGCCACCGACGCGCTGCGGGTGGTGCTGCACGGCAAGGGCGGGCACGGATCGCGCCCGGAGGCCACCGTCGACCCGGTGGTGATGGCCGCGGCCACCGTGATGCGCCTGCAGACCGTCGTCTCCCGCGAGATCCCCGCCGGTGACGCCGCGGTGGTGACGGTCGGCTCGCTGCACGCCGGCACTACGCACAATGTCATTCCCGACGACGCCGAGTTGCAGCTCAACATCCGCACCTTCGATCCCGCGGTCCGCTCGACCGTCCTGGCGGCGGTGCACCGGATCGTCAAGGCCGAGGCCGTGGCGTCCGGGGCCCAATGGGATCCCGAGATCAGTGAGATCACCACCTTCCCCGTGCTGTCGAACGACGAGGCCGCCGTCGAGAAGACCTCCGCCGCCCTGGCCGCGGTCTTCGGCAGGGACCGGATCATCGACCCGGGCCGGGTGACCGGCAGCGAGGATGCCGGGATCTTCGCGACCGAGGCCGGAGTTCCGTTGTGCTACTGGCTGTTCGGCGTGCTGGACCCGGCTCGCTTCGGCAGCCCGGACCCGGTCGCCGGCCTGACCGCGCTGCTCACCGGCACGATCGACGCCAAGAGCGTCCCCAGTCCACACTCCGCCACCTACGCGCCCTCCCTGGACGCGATCGACGTCGGCGTCACGGCCATGACCACGGCCGCCCTCGCCTGGCTGGACCCCTCCGCCTGACCGGGCGGGTACGCCGCCGGGGTGATAGGGCAACGGTCCCAATCGGACCCGAACTACCATTCATGGATGTCGGGGCCGTGGAACATGTCGAGGATGGTCGAAGGCCGGGTGGTGCGCGACGCGTCGCACCCTGTCCGGATCCTGTTCCGCACCGGCCCGGGCCAGCTACTCGCGGTCGGTGAGCGCGGCCCGGAATCGAAGCTGCCGTGGCGGGGTCGGGCGGCGCGGCACCGCATCACCGGCGCCGACGGTTCGATCCTGGAACTGGACGGCCGCGACCGCGCCCGCACCACGGTCCTGCGCGAGAACGGCGCCCAAGCCGGAGTACTGCTGCACGGCACGTCCGTCACCGCCGTCGCCGAGCCCGGCGGCACCGTGTGCCACCTCGTCGCCGACCCCGCCCCCGCAACCCCCGACGTCGACGTCCTGTCCGTATTGGACCCGTGCGGAACCGAATTCGCCCGCACCGAGGTCGTGCGGACCCCCGCCGGCTGGGCCCGCGGCCACACGGTGGACGCGGCCGGGCACACCTACGTCTGGTGGGACCGCACCGGACTCGCCCCAGCCGTGCCCGTCCTGGGCACCCGCCTGGTGATCTGCCGCGACCTCGACCGCACCGAACGCGAGATCCTGCTGGCCCTCTGCACCGAGATCGCCGTCGACCCCACCCGCTACAACCGCCTGCTCACCCCCGCGGCCACACTCCACTGACCACCCCGGCCGCGAACCGTGGCTCACGGGAAGCTCTGCCCGGCAACGGTTCCGGGTCGGCGCCGGTAGGGTCCGGGCATGCGGATGGGGGATGTGCGGCGGATCGGTGCCGGGTTTCGCGCCCGGTGGCGGAGCTGGTCGCGCTGGTCGCGGACCGCCCGGGTGGCGGGTGTGGTCATGGTGCTGGTGCTGGTCTCGGCCGCTTCGCCGGTGGTGCTGCTGCGGCTGGCGGATGTGGGCACGCCGCGCGCCGATGTCCGGACCCGCGGCCACGATGCGTACTGGATCGGGCACCGCTGGGTCGACGGCCGTGCCACCGAGGCCGAGGTGACCGCGCTCGCGGCCCAGCTCGCCGGGACGGGGGTCGCCGATGTCTTCGTGCACACCGGACCGCTCGCCGACGACGGCAGCCTGCCCGCCGATCTCGCGCCGCGGGCCGGCTGGTTCGTCGCGGCCGTACACCGGGCCGCGCCCGGGCTGCGGGTGCAGGCGTGGCTCGGTGACCTGGTGGCGCCCACCCACGACGCGCTCGACATGGCGAACCCGCAGACGCGAAACCACGTGGCGGGCGCGGTGACTCAGGTGCTCGACCTCGGATTCGACGGTGTCCATTTCGATCTGGAGCCCGTTCACTCGGGATCGCCCGACTACCTTGCCATCCTGGATCGCGCGCACGCCCTGACCGGCGCCCGCGGCGTCCGGCTGTCGGTGTCGGCGCCGCAGCTGGACCCGCTGCCCGGACTGCATCTGGTGGGCGCCGCGCTCGGCCCGCACGGAAAGTTCTGGTCCCAGCGGTATTTCGCGCAGGTCGCGAGCCGGGTCGACCAGATCGCGGTGATGTCCTACGACACCTGGATGCCGACACCCGAGCTGTACAGCGGTTACGTGGCCCGCCAGACCGCCCTCGCGCTCGCGGTCACCCCGCCGGGAGTGGACCTGCTGATGGGGGTTCCCGCCTACTGGGCCGAGGACTACGGCCACCACGGTTCCGCCGAGACCGTGCCGGCCGCGCTGCGTGGGATCCGGCTGGGCCTGGGCCGGACTGCCCCGGATCGGCAGAATGTCGGTGTCGCACTGTATGTCGACTACACCGCGACCCCGGACGACTGGGCCGCCTACCGCCGGGACTGGGGGTCGGACGGCGGGGTGACTCGCCGGTAGTATTACCGGATGGACCAGTTGGAAACGATCGATACGACCCGTCTGCGCTGGTTCGTCGCGGTAGCCGAGGAATTGCATTTCGCCCGGGCCGCCCGGACGCTCGGCATCTCGCGGCAGCGGCTGAGCGCCACGGTCACCGAACTGGAGAGTGAACTAGCCCGCCCGCTGTTCGTTCCCGGTGCGCAGTCGACCCGGCTCACCGCCGCGGGGGAGCAGGCCCTCGCGGCCGCCCGCGAAATCCTCGCCCGCTCGGAAGAGACTGTGGCCCAAGACATTCCGGCGGGCCCGGGTGCGTTCCGGGTCGGCTACGTGCCGGGCGTGACCATGTCGAAGTGGGCCGACCGCTGGGCGGAACGCTATCCCGACGAGCCCCTGGAGCTGATCGGAATCCCGCAGGCCGAGCAGCTCGCCGCCCTGCGCGACGGCCGGGTCGACATGTGCCTGGTGCGGTTGCCCATCGATCGCGAGGGCCTGCACGCCATTCCGCTGTACAAGGAACTGGCCGTCGCGGTGGTCCCCAAGGATCATCCGATCTCGCTGTTCGACGAAGTGGTCACCGCGGACCTGGCCGCCGAACGCATGCAGGACGCGTCCGACCTGGACGACATCGCCGCCACCCTGGACCTGGTCGCCGCCGTCGGCGGCGCGGCGATCGTGCCGCACTCGCTGGCCCGACTGCACCACCGCCGGGATCTGGTGTACCGCACCGTCACCGACGTCGCACCCACCGAGATCGCACTGGCCTGGCCGGCCGCGTCCGACGACGAGCGCACCGAGAATTTCATCGGGATCGTCCGCGGCCGCACGGTGAACAGCTCCCGCACCCCGCAGCCGCGCGCCCAAACGCAACAGCCGCGTCGGGCCGCCAAGCCCCGGCAGGCGACGCGGGCCAAGCCCGCCAGATCCACCCGGCGCCGGTCCCGGTAGCCGAATACTCCGATGGGGTGGCACCGCAGTGCGGTGCCACCCCATCGGAGCAGTTCGAGCGAATCTAGCGCGGCTTGCGCTTCAGGATCTGGCCGCGGATCAGGATGATGCTGATCAGGGCGGCGAAGCCGACGAGGTAGATGTCCTCGACGTGCCCCTTGTGATTGCCCTTGAGCATGCACAGCAGGATGACCACGACCACCCAGCCGGCGATGTTCATGGCCTTCGTGGACTCGCCGCTCCAACCCCAAGCGGCGGACGGAACCTCGGCGGGGTCGACCTTCGTGACGACGGCGCTCTTGGCGGGTTCCAGTTCCGTGGCGGCCACGTTCGCTCCCATCAGTTCGAGGATGCCGCATCGAGCGCGCGGCATACGGTTTCGTCCCTATGGTGGCATACGACTGTGCGTCGTAGCCAGCGGGGTGAACCGGGTGTCCCACGTGTACGGCGGGATCGGCGCTACGGGAGAATGAACCGGTGTCCGACATCGTGAAAGTCCTGCTGCTGGGCAGCACCGGTTCCATTGGTACGCAGGCGCTGGAGGTCATCGCCGCGAACCCCGACCGGTTCGAGGTCGTCGGACTGGCCGCGCGCGGCGGGAACACCGAGCTGCTGGCCGAACAGATCGCCGCCACCGGCACCCGCAATGTCGCGGTCGCCGACCCGGCCGCCGCCGCGGCTCTCGGTGTGGACCTGAGCGGCCCGGACGCCTGCACCGAACTCGTGCGCCGCACCGACGCCGACGTCGTATTGAACGCCCTGGTCGGTTCGCTGGGCCTGCGGCCCACACTGGCCACGCTGGAGTCGGGCCGCCGGCTGGCACTGGCCAACAAGGAGTCGCTGGTGGCCGGTGGCTCGCTGGTGACCCGAGCCGCCGCACCCGGTCAGATCGTCCCGGTCGACTCCGAACACTCGGCGATGGCGCAGGCCCTGCGCGGGGGTCGCGCCGACGAGGTGGCCCGGCTGGTGCTCACCGCGTCGGGTGGCCCGTTCCGCGGCTGGACCACCGAACAGCTGCAGGCGGTGAACCCCGCCGAGGCCAAGGCGCATCCCACCTGGTCGATGGGCCTGATGAACACGCTCAACTCGGCCACGCTGATGAACAAGGGCCTCGAGCTGATCGAGGCGCACATGCTGTTCGGCATCTCCTACGACGACATCGACGTGGTGGTGCACCCGCAGTCGATCGTGCACTCGATGGCGACCTTCACCGACGGTTCCACCCTCGCGCAGGCCAGCCCGCCCGATATGAAACTGCCGATCGCGCTGGCCCTGGGCTGGCCGGACCGGGTGCCGGGCGCCGTCCCCGCACTGGACTGGTCCACCGCGTCGACCTGGGAGTTCGAGCCGGTGGACAACACCGTGTTCCCGGCCGTCGAGCTGGCCCGGCACGCCGGGCGCCTGGGCGGCTGTGTCACCGCCGTCTACAACGCCGCGAACGAGGTCGCCGTCGACGCCTTCCTGGCGGGCCGCATCCGGTTCCCGGAGATCGTGGGCACGGTCGCCGCTGTGGTCGAGGCCGCCGACACCTGGACCGCGGAACCCAGTACCGTGGACGAGGTGCTCACGGCCGACACGTGGGCGCGTGAGCGTGCGCGGACCTACATCACGCAGGCCGGTCAGCAGGCAGGACAGCAGTAGGCTGGATCCGTCCCACGAGCGTGGGGGATACGACGCAGGAAGGCTCGCATGGGGTTCGCGATCGGGTTCGTGCTCTTCGCGCTCGGCATCACGGTGTCGGTGGCACTGCACGAGTGCGGCCACATGTGGACCGCGCAGGCCACCGGCATGAAGGTGCGCCGCTACTTCATCGGGTTCGGCCCGAAGGTGTTCTCCTTCAAGCGCGGCGAGACCGAGTACGGACTCAAAGCGCTGCCGCTGGGCGGGTTCTGCGATATCGCGGGCATGACGGCCCTCGACGAGGTCGACCCACGCGACCTGGACCGGGCCATGTACCGGCAGGCGACCTGGAAGCGGCTGCTGGTCATGTTCGGCGGCATCGGGATGAACTTCATCCTCGGTTTCCTGCTGATCATGCTGCTGGCCTGCGTGTGGGGCCTGCCGCGGCTGGATTCCCCGCCGGCGACGCAGATCCTGCCGGCCGGTTGTGTGCCGGCGCAGCAGGCCGACGGCAGCTATACGCCGTGTACTGGCGACGGCCCGGCGCAGCTGGCCGGCCTGAAGCGTGGTGACCAGGTCACCGCGGTCGGCAGCACCCCGGTCCACACCTGGGACGAGATGACCACCGCGATCCAGCACTCCAGCGGGCCCACCCCGTTCACCGTGCTGCGCGACGGCAAGACGATCACGATCACGGTGACCCCGGACCAGGCCGTCACCTATCCGGTGGACAAGACCACCAAGCAGCGCTCGACCACACCGGTCACGGTCGGCAAGGTCGGTATCGGTCAGGACTACTACGAACCGCAGACCTACAACCCGGTCACCGCCGTCCCCGCCGCCGCCTCCTTCACCGGTGACATGTTCGGCCGCACCTTCCAGTCGCTGGCGCAGATGCCCAGCAAGGTGGTCGCCCTGTGGCATGCCGTGACCGGCGGCGAGCGCGACGCGGACACCCCGGTCAGCGTGTACGGCGCCGCGACCATCGGCGGCCAGACCGCCGAACGCGGCCTGTGGGGCCCGTTCATCCTGGTGCTGGCGAGCCTGAACTTCTTCCTCGGTGCCTTCAACCTGCTGCCGCTGCTGCCGCTGGACGGCGGGCACATCGCGGTGGTGCTGTACGAGAAGCTGCGCAACACCTTCCGCCGCCGGCGCGGGCAGTCCGACGGCGCGCCGGTCGACTACCTGAAGCTGCTGCCCGCGACCTACGTCGTCGTGGTGCTGGGTGGCGCGTACATGGTGCTGACCCTGGTCGCCGACATCGTCAACCCGATCAAGATCTTCCCCTAGGCCGGCAGCTCCCGCAGCAGGGTCCGGCACAGGTGGTCGGCGTGCCGGGTGGTCTCCGGCTGCCGGTGCCGCGGCGCCAGCGCCAGCACCTGCGCGGTGGCGGTATCGAGATCGATGTTGTGTCCCACGGAGACGTAGACCGGTTTGACCCCGGTCCGGGTGCGCACCGCGCGGCCGACCACCTCGCCGTCGATCGTGATCGGTGACCACGCGCCGCGCTCGTTCCCCGGCGGTTCGTGGTCACCCCACACCGTCTTGGCCACGCCGATGGACGGCAGTCCGGTCAGCAGGCCCAGATGGCAGGCCAGCCCGAACCGGCGCGGGTGCGCGATGCCCTGGCCGTCGCAGACCAGCAGATCCGGTGTGGTGGAAAGCTTTTCGAGCGCGGCCACACTGCCGGGAAGCTCGCGGAACGCGAGCAGCCCGGGCACGTACGGGAACGACGCGACCCCCGCAGCGGTAGCGGTCTCCACCGGTTCCAGCGTCCGCGCGTCGAGGACGACCACGGCTGTGACCACGGTCCCGTCCGCACGATAGGCCGAATCGAGGCCCGCCACCGTCGCGAACTCGGGCGTCCCCGGATTGTGCGGAACCACCAGGTGCCGCAGCCGGTTCTGCAGCGCCACAGCCGCTTCGGGGTCGGCGGGGATTCGTCGGGCGCAATCGATCGCACCGGACCAGGCTGCCACGCGCGGTCCAGCGCGAGCCGCCCGGATCAGGTCCGGGACCGGCCGCGGTCGATCTCGGCGAGTATCTGGATGAGCAGATCCTGCAGCGAACAGGCGGGCAGGACCGGAATGGTGGTGGCGAACGGCTCGGCCAGATCGAGGTCGGTGGCGAAGCCCGCCACTTCCCGCACCACCCACGACCCCTCGGGGCTGCCCGGATACGTCGCCAGCAGCTCGCAGATCCGGTCCACCGCATCGCTGATCAGGGCGGTCCGGGCCGCGATCGCCGCGACCATCTGCTCCTCGAGCTCGACGCGCCGCAGCTCCAGCTTGCCCGGTTCGACGCCCGCCTGATCGGGCGTGGTGCGCACCCCGCCGTCGGAGTGCACCTCGAATCCCTCGCCGAGCGCGGCCTTTCCGATCGCGCCCTCCGCGTCCAGGAGGGTGGGCAACTCGACCATGAAGTCGCGCAACTCGGTCATGACGGCCAGGAATCGATCGCGCGCCTCCCGCCGGCGGTCGCGGGCGCGATCGGCGGCATCGCGTTCGGCCAGGACCTGTTCCAGCGCACGTTCGAGTTGCAGTGCGATGGCTGTGGCCTCCGCAGCCGGGGAGGCAAGGTTGTCGAGAAAGCCGGAGACCGTGGTCAGGAGCTGCTGCAGATGCTCTCGCGGCAGATCCGGATTCCGGAACGTTTCGAGAAAGTCGTGCGCTGTCAGCGCCGTGCTCGCGTCGCCCACGCCCTCAGCTTTTCACAACCGGGGTACCTGCCGATGCGTCTTTCGGCAGTGTCGGGTCGATCCGGTTCGCGTCGTGTGCTGTGGGATCGCTCACACCGCGGGACCCGGCGCGCCCGGCGACCCGAATCGCCGAGCCCCGGCCCGGGTTTCCGTACCCGCCCTGGTCTGCGCCGAATCACTGTCGACCCACCGTCGACACGGATCGGCCGCAGTGCGGCCGGGCGCCGATGACGTAGCTCTGACGAAGGGGGTTCCACCGCCGTGACTAGACTCGGAAGCGGTACCGGCCGACCTGACGAAAGTAGGCGCTCGAACGTGAGTACAGCCATCACTCTGGGCATGCCCGCCGCGCCCGGCGGCGGTGCCGCCCAAGTATCGCAGCCGGTTCTGGCGCCCAGGCGTAAGACCCGGCAGCTCATGGTGGGCAAGGTCGGCGTGGGCAGCGAGTTCCCGGTGTCCGTGCAGTCGATGACCACCACCAAGACCCACGACGTGAACGCCACCCTGCAGCAGATCGCGTCGCTCACCGCCTCGGGCTGCGACATCGTGCGCGTCGCCTGCCCGCGCCAGGAGGACGCCGACGCGCTGGCGACCATCGCGCGCAAGTCCCAGATCCCGGTGATCGCCGACATCCACTTCCAGCCGCGCTACATCTTCGCCGCGATCGACGCCGGCTGTGCCGCGGTCCGGGTGAACCCGGGCAACATCAAGGAATTCGACGGCCGGGTCGGCGAGGTCGCCAAGGCGGCCGCCGCGGCCGGCATCCCGATCCGGATCGGCGTCAACGCCGGTTCGCTGGACAAGCGGATGCTGGAGAAGTACGGCAAGGCCACCCCCGAGGCGCTGGTCGAGTCGGCGCTGTGGGAGGCGAGCCTGTTCGAGGAGCACGGCTTCGGCGACATCAAGATCTCGGTCAAGCACAACGACCCGGTGGTCATGGTCGAGGCTTACCGGCAGCTGGCCGCGGCCTGCGACTACCCGCTGCACCTCGGTGTGACCGAGGCCGGCCCGGCGTTCCAGGGCACGATCAAGTCGGCCGTGGCGTTCGGCGCTCTGCTGTCGGAGGGCATCGGCGACACCATCCGGGTCTCGCTGTCGGCGCCGCCGGCCGAGGAGGTGAAGGTCGGTCAGCAGATCCTGCAGTCGCTGAACCTGCGCCCCCGCAAGCTGGAGATCGTGTCCTGCCCGTCCTGCGGCCGGGCCCAGGTCGACGTGTACACCCTCGCCGACCAGGTCAGTGCGGGGCTGGAGGGCCTGGAGGTGCCGCTGCGGGTCGCGGTCATGGGTTGTGTCGTCAACGGTCCCGGTGAGGCGCGCGAGGCCGACCTGGGTGTGGCCTCCGGCAACGGCAAGGGTCAGATCTTCGTCAAGGGTGAGGTCATCAAGACCGTGCCCGAGCACCTGATCGTGGAGACCCTGATCGACGAGGCCATGCGGATCGCCGAGGAACTCGGTCAGAACACGCCGAGCGGTGAGCCGGTAGTCACCGTCTCGTAACCGCTTGCCGAACGCGGTAACACGAGCGGCGGTTCGTGGCAGGCTGTGATCGTGCGGAGTGTGCTGGAGCCGACCCGCCGGACCCGGGCGTCCGGCGCACGCCAGCTTGCCGATCGTGACCTGGCGCAAGTACTACGGATCCTCGATACCGATCCGGTTGCCTCGTGCATGGTGGCTGCGCGACTGCAGGAGTTCGGCATCGAAGGTGGCGTGGGTCAACTGTGGAGCCGGGGTGGCCCGTCGGAGTCGCTGTGCTATTCCGGCGCGAACCTGATTCCGCTGCGCGGGCGGCCCGAGGATCTGCGGGCCTTCGCGGACCGGGCGCTGCGCTGGCCACGGACCTGCTCGTCGGTGGTGGGCCGGCAGGAGCTGGCGTTGCCGCTGTGGGAGCGGCTCGCCGAGCAGTGGGGGCCGCCGCGTGAGGTGCGCTCCGAGCAGCCGTTGCTCGCGCTGGACCGGGCGGCGTCCGCGCTGCCCGACGAGAAGGTGCGCCGGGTGCGCGCCGACGAACTCGATCGCTACCTGGTCGCCGCGGTGGCGATGTTCACCGAGGAGATCGGGGTGGATCCGCGGGCCGGTGACGGTGGCCGCGGCTACCGGCGCCGGGTGGCCGGGTTGATCCAATCCGGCCGGGCCTGGGCACGATTCGAGGACGGGCAGGTCGTCTACAAGGCGGAGATCGGCGCGCTGTCGGATCAGACCGGGCAGATTCAGGGCGTGTGGGTGCATCCGGATTGGCGGGGGCGCGGCCTGGGCATCGCCGGTACCGCGACGGTCGCCAACACGATCGTGTCGGCCGGGCGGACCGCGAGCCTGTACGTCAACTGCTACAACGAGATCGCGCGGCAGGCCTACCGCCGGGTGGGGTTCCGGCAGGTCGCCACCTTCGCCACGGTGCTGGTCGACTAGCCGGCCGCGGGGCGGTCAGCTGCTGGCCGGCGCGACCTCGACACAGGGGACGGGGCTCGCCGCGTCGGGCTGCAGCGCGTCGAGCACGTACTGCCAGACCCGCGGGGAGTAGAGCGCGGACTCGTGGTCGGAGTGGTCGAGGTCGCAATCCTGTTGGAGCAGAACGTTGGTGACGCCGGGGCCGTCGAGGAAGGTGTGTTCGTAGGGGGCGGTGACGGGGTCGGTGCTGCTGGCGATCACGGTGTAGTCGGCGCCGGGCCGGGTGTCGCCGTCGGCGTAGATCTCGTTCAGGAAGTCCGAGCCGCGCCGGAGTTGGGTCATTGGGGGGATCGCGCGGTCCAGCGGGGCCGGCAGCGGGCCGGCGGTCATGCCGTGGTTCTCGGCGACGATCCCGATCAGCTTGTCCACCTTCGTGTTTCCGCCGAGGACGTTGATATAGTACTGGGCGAGCACACCGCCCTGCGAGTAGCCGACCAGATCGACTGTGTCCGAATTGGTTTCGATGCGCACCCGGTCCACTTCGGTGGCGAGCTCCCGTGCCGCGGCGCGCAGGTCGGTCAGCTGTTGGAGCGGGAACTGTGCCAGCGGAACGGGATTGCCGTAGTTGAAGGTGAAGACGCAGTAGCCCGCGTTGTGCAACAGCGGCGCGCCCGTGTTCCAGGCCGCGCCCTGGGTCAGGTACATCCCGTTGATCAGGATCACGGGGTGCGGGTGCGGCGCGGGCCCGGCGCAGCCGGCGAGGTTCGCGCCCGGCGGGGGAGTGGTCGCGTCGGCGACGTGCGCGTACGAGGCGGCGGGGCCGTAGGGGACCGGCAGCGGCGCGGTGTCGGCGGCCGCGGGTGCCCAGCCGCCGATGGCCGCCGCCGCGGTCGCGGTCAGAACGGTGGTGTTTCGTCCGAACACTGAATCCTCCGATTGTCCGATCGTTCCGATCGCTGCGGCAGGGGAATTCACCGGGCGCGCCGACGTCCGCGAAAAGCGCGGGTCGCCGTACGATTCCCGCTCCGATACGAGCGGTCGATTCCCCCGATTCCCCTATTTCGACTCATCTCGATCGAAATCGCCGAAATGCAGCTCGATATGCATCGCGCCATGTCCGAATTGTCGCGTGCCAGACAAAATTAGAACCTGTGTCGATCCGCTGTATGTAACACTTTCGGGCAATGCACCAAAGTGCATGGCACTTTGGTGCATTGCACCTTCGGGCATCGCACTTTCAGGCAACAAGAGGCTGTTTCGGCGGCCGAATCACGCCGAAGCGCCGGTTCTGTTGCGGGAGTAGACCATCGGGGCCGACGGCAAACCTCCTGTTGGAACGGCTGCGTCCGCCATAGCAGATGTTCTCACTACTGGTGCTGCGCTGTCTGTGAAATCGCATGTGCGGCAAGCGGTCAGGGTGCGACGACGTTGACGGCCCATTGGGGAGCGGCTACGTTGAAAGTCGAATATCAAGCGAGCGCTTGGTTGTTGCATCGAGGCAGCAAGAAAGGCTCGGCCGAGCGCATCTTGTTCGGGCATCCGGATCTCCGCGTATTCACGAGATCGGATTTCGTTCAGCGGTTCAACTGTTTACATTGGGGTTATTCATGTCTGTTCCCGTGCGTTTGTCGTTCACCACATATCAGCGCGACATCTGGTCGATCGCCGAATTGCATCCCGGACTGCCCACCTATCTCTGCTGCGCGGTATGGCACCTCGCCGTCCCGGTCGACGTGCCCGAGCTGCTGGCCGCCGCGCGGCGCACCGTCGCGCGACACGACGGACTGCGATTGCGGTACGGCGTCCTGGACGGCGTGCCGTACCAAGAGTTCGCGCCCGACCGGGTACCGCCGGTGGTGCTGCTCGATCTGACCGCCGACGACGACCCGGAAGCCCAGGCGCAGCGGCACATTCACGACCTGACCCGGTCGAGCATCGACGTCACCGGCCCGGAACCGTTCCGGCTCACCGTCGTCCGCACCGCCGCGGACTCCTGCTACATCGTCGCCACTGCGCACCACCTGACGGTCGACGCGACCGGCCTGCGCAACCTGCGGGCCGACCTGCTCACCGACTACGCCACGACCGTGCGGACCGGGACACCGCCGGAGCTGCCCGGATCCTCCTTCGTCGCCTGCCTGGACTACGAGCGCGAGTACCGGGCGAGCGAGCAGTACCGGATCGACCGCGACGCCCTGGTACCGCGACTGCGGGGGGTCGCGCCCGCGCTGTTCGACCGCCGGCACGGGACCGACGAACTGTCCCCGATCGTCACCCGCGGTTTCGAACTCGACCGCGACCTGGTGAACCGCATTCGCACAGCCGGTGTTTCGCTGTACCCCTACCTGTGCGCCATGCTCGGCGTCTATCTGTCCCGCGTGCTGCGTACCGACGAGATCATCCTCGGGGTCCCGTTCCTGAACCGGAACAATCCCGCCGAACTAGCCGCGGTCGGCAACTTCGCGAACACGTTGCCGCTGCCGATCCGGACCGCCGCGCACCCCACCGTGGCCGAGCTGGTCGCCGCGGTCAAAACCGATGTGCGCGGAATGAAGCAGCACCAGCGGTACCCGCTCGGTGACCTGGTGGCGGAGCTGCGCCGAGCCGGCGATCCCGCCCGCCAGCTCTTCGACGTGACCGTCTCCTATCTGCGGCTGCCCGCGAACCTCGGCCGGATCCCGGAACTGGAACCCACCGGGCAGCAGGCGGTGTCGACCACGTTCACCGGGTCGGCGTCGTCGAGCTGGCAGGGCTACAGCCCGAACACCATGGCGTGGACCATCATCGAGGTCGACGAGGATAGCCCGCTGCAGATCCGGCTGGACCATGCCGCGGACGTCTTCGACGCCGACTTCCCCATCGAATCCGTCGTCGCGGGGCTCGTCGAACTGCTCGAAGCCGGGATCGCCACGCCGGACGCCGATCCCGCCACCCTGTCGGTGGTGCCGGCGGCCGCCGCCGAGCTGCTGGTCGACCGCCGACGGGTGACCGACCGGCCCTACGACACCCGCACCAGCGTGGTGGGCGCGATCCTGGCGCAGGCCGAGCGCACGCCGGACGCGGTCGCATTGTGCGCGGCCGACGGTTCCCGGCTCGGCTACCGGCAGCTCGCGGACCGGGTGGCCGCGCTGTCGATGGTGTTGCGGGACAACGGGGTCGGGGTGGGCGACCTGGTCGCGGTCATGCTCGAGCGCGGGCCGGAGCTGGTGATCGGCATCCTGGCCGCCATGCACGCCGGTGCCGCTTACGTGCCGGTCGACCCGGGCTATCCGGCCGAGCGGATCGAGTACCTGCTCGCCGACAGCTCCGCTGTCGTGGTGCTGACCGACACCGCCCGGGCGGCGACGGCCGGATCCGCCGGGGCCACGGTCCTGACCACGGACCGCTGGGGCGCGGCAATCACCGGCGCGCGGCCGCGGCCCGTGCCCGGTGGTTCCGATCTGGCCTACGTGATCTACACCTCCGGCTCCACCGGGCGGCCGAAAGGTGTTGCGGTCGAGCATCACTCGGTGATCAACCGGCTGTCCTGGATGCAGCGCCGCTACCCGCTGGGCCCGGCGGACGTGATCCTGCACAAGACGCCCTCGTCGTTCGACGTCTCGGTGTGGGAGCTGTTCTGGTGGGGTCTCGCCGGTGCCCGGGTCGCGCTGCTGCGGCCCGGCGGCGAGAAGGACCCGCGCGAGATCCTCACCGCCATCGCCGATTTCGGTGTAACCGTGCTGCACTTCGTGCCGTCGATGCTGACGCCGTTCCTGGATCTACTGGAAGCCGACCCGGCGGCGGTCTCCCGGGCGGCGACCCTGCGGACCGTGTTCTGCAGCGGTGAAGCGCTACTGCCGCACCAGGTCACGCGGTGGAACCGGGCGTTCGCGGGGCTGGGCACGGCCGCTCCGCGCCTGGTCAACCTGTACGGGCCGACCGAGGCGACCGTCGACGTGTCCTACTACGACTGCCCGGTCGACCCGGAGGTGCCGGTGACACGGGTGCCGCTGGGCCGCCCGATCGACAACACCCGCCTGTACGTCCTCGGTGCCGGTGACCGGCCGCAGCCGGTCGGCGTGCCGGGTGAATTGTGCATCGCCGGGGTGGGTCTGGCGCGCGGCTACCGGAACCGGCCGGAGCTGGACGCGGAGAAGTTCGTGGCCGACCCGTTCCATCCGGGCGAGCGCATGTACCGCACCGGCGACCTGGCGCGCCGGCTGGCGGACGGGCAGCTGGAGTACCTGGGCCGGATCGACCGGCAGGTGAAAGTCCGCGGCAACCGGGTGGAGCTGGGGGAGGTGGAGAACGCCCTGGCGGCGCTACCGGGCATCGGAGCCGCGGCGGTCGTCGACCTGCATTCTCCGGCCCGGGGCACCTATCTCGCCGCCTACTGCGTGTCCGAGACCGGCCTGGAGACCGCGGCGTTGCGGTCCGGCTTGGCGAAGACGTTGCCGGAGTTCATGATTCCCGCCGAGTTCGTGCGCGTCCCGGTGATTCCGCTGACTCCCAGCGGCAAGGCCGACCGTGCCGCGCTGGCCGCGATCCGGCCCAGCGGCGAACCGGCCGCGCACCGGGCGCCGCGCACCCGGGTCGAGGAACAGCTCGCGGCCGTGTGGTGCGAGGTGTTCGACCGGGAGTCGGTGTCGGTGACCGACAACTTCTACGACCTGGGCGGTGACTCGATCCTGTTGCTGCGGGTCCGCGCTCGCGCCGAGGCGCGCGGATTGTCCTTCACCGCACGTGATCTCACCGAATCGCCCACCATCGCCGAACTGGCGGCCCGGGTGCGCCTCGACGTGACCACGGTGGCACCGGTGCGGCCGTTCGAACTGGTGGCGGTCATCGACCGGGCCCGGCTGGGCCACGTCGTGGACGCCTACCCGCTGACCCGGCTACAGCTGGGCATGCTGTTCCACAGCCGAGAGCGGGCCGAATCACCGCTCTACCACGATGTTTTCCGGTATTCGCTGCGGATGGAGTGGAACGAACCGGCGCTGCGCGACGCACTGGCCCGCACGATCGCCCGGCACCCGGTCCTGCGGACCTCCTTCGACCTGGCCTCGTATTCGGAGCCGTTGCAGCTGGTCCATCCGGACCTGGAGCCGCCGCTGACGGTGGTCGATCTGCGGTCCATCCAGACCGATGTGACGGATGCGGTCGTGGCCGACCATGTAGCGCAACGACGCTGGGGCGCATACCGTTTCGAACAGCCCGGTCTGTTCCACATCGGGATCTTCCGGCTGGGCGCCGACCGGATCGAGCTGGTGTTGTCGTTCCACCACGCCATCCTCGACGGGTGGAGTGTGTCGACCCTGCTCTCGGAGCTGCTCGCCGACTACCGAGCGCTGGCCACCGGTTCCGGCCCGGCCGCCGCACCGGACCTGCCGGTATTCGCCGAATACGTTCGCGTGGAACAGCAGTCAATCACCGATCCGGCGGACCGGCAGTACTGGGCCGAACTCCTGGCCGGCGCGGAAACCACGCCGATCCCCGGGATGCGCCCGCACGTTCCCGTCGAGCGGGAGCCGGCCGGTGCCCCCGCCGGTGCCCGCATGTCCCGGTCGATACCGATTCCCGCCGAGCTGCGCGACCGCGTCGAAGCGATGGCCGCGGCCGCCCACCTGCCGTTGAAGACGGTCATGCTGGCGGCGCACCTGTGCACGGTCGGCCTGCTCTCGGGACGGACCGATGTCACCACCGGCGTCGTCACGCACGGCCGCCCCGACCTGCTCGACGCCGAGCGCATGATCGGACTGTTCCTCAACAACATGCCGTTCCGCCTCGACCTCGACACCGGCCGCAGCGGCCGGGAGGTACTGGCCGCGCTGTTCGATCAGGAGCGCGACAGCGCGCCGCACCGCCGGTTCCCGCTCCCCGAGATCCAGCGCGACCTCGGTGTCACCCTGGACACGGCCTTCAACTACATCCATTTCCACGCCTTCGGCGCGACCCTGCGGGCACTCGACGTGGAGTTGCTCGGCGTCGACATTCGCGAGGACACCAATTTCGCGTTGCTGGTCAACGCGATCCGCAGCCCCTCCGACGGCAGCCTCTCACTGCGCATCGACGGTGACCCGGCCCTGTACACCCCCGACCAGCTGTCCCTCATCGGCTCGACCTACCTGGGGGTGCTGCGGCTGCTCACCGACAACTCGACTGCACCAATCGATTTCGCCGACGTCGCCGGAGTCGTGTCGGCCCCGGCCGCGCCCGGCCTCAACACAGCGGCGGCCGCGCTCGGCCCGGCCGTGCCCGGCCGGGATGTGCTCGCTCCGGCCGGGCCTGGTACGAATGCGCTCGCTTCGGCCGTGCGTGGTACGGATGCGCTCGCTCCGGCTGTGCGTGGTACAGATGTGCCCGGCTCGGGCGTGCCCGGCGCGGCTGCACTCGACCCGGTCTCGATCGACGGCCCGGCGAGCACCGTGATCGAGTTGTTCGAAGGTCGCGTACGCAGCGTCCCCGGTGCGATCGCCCTCGAATTCGGTTCCCGCACAGTGAGTTACGCCGACCTCGCGAACATGTCCGGGCGGATCGCCGCGGCCCTGGTTGCGGGTGGTGCCCGCCCGGGTGACCGGGTCGCGCTCGCGGTCGATCGCTCACCCGAACTGGTCGCGGCCGTGCTGGGTATCGCCATGGCGGGTGCCGCGTGTGTTCCGCTGGACCTCAGCTATCCGAAGTCGCGGCTGCAGGCGATGCTGGACCAGGCCGAGCCGTTCGCCGTGATCACCCGAGCCGCCGCCGACATCTCGGTGCCGCAGCACTATTCGCGGCTCTCGCTGGACGAGCTGCTGACCTGCACCGACCGGGTGGAGCTGCCGCCGGTGGATCCGGCCGCGGTCGCGTACGTGCTGTTCACCTCCGGCTCGACCGGCACCCCGAAGGGTGTGGCCATGCCGCACCGGGCGCTGGCCAACCTGATCACCTGGCAGCTGTCGGAACCCGGCGGCTGGCTCGCCGACGCCGGACGTGCCCCGGCCACAACCCAATTCGCGCCGCTGTCGTTCGATGTGTCGTTCCAGGAGATCTATTCGACGCTCTGCGGTGGCGGCCGGCTGATCCTGCTCACCGAGGAACAGCGCCGTGACCTGCCCGCCCTGGCCGGGGTGCTGACCTCGACCGGCGCCGAGCGGATCTTCCTGCCCTATGTCGCACTGCAGCAGCTGGCGGAGGCGGCGGTCCGGCTCGGCACCGCGCCGGCAGCCCTGCGGGTGATCGTCTCCTCCGGTGAGCAGCTGCGGGTCACCGACGAGATCCGGGCCCTGTGTGCCGCGGGAACGGACGTGATCCTGGAGAACCAGTACGGTCCCACCGAAACACACGTCGCCACAAGGTATTCCATGACCGGTGACCCGGCGGCGTTCCCGGTGTTGCCTCCGATCGGCACGGCGATCGCCAATGTCGAGATCCTCGTCCTGGACGAGCAGCTGCGGCCGGTTCCCGACGGCGTGCCCGGCGAGATCCACCTCGGCGGCGCCGCGCTCGCCGATGGCTACCTGGGCCGGCCCGACCTCACGGACGCGGTGTTCCGGCCGCATCCGTTCCGGCCGAACGCGCGCCTGTACCGCACCGGCGACATCGGCCGTCGCCTGCCCGGCGGCGCCGTCGTCAGCGACGGCCGCCGCGGTGGCCAGGTCAAGATCCGGGGGCATCGGGTGGAGCCCATGGAGGTGGAACTGGCGCTGCAGCGTGTCACGGCCGCGCTGGACGGCGTCAGCGAGGTGGCCGTCGTGGCCCACGACAGCGTGGGCGGTTCGAGTGCCCACGTGCAGCTGGTGGCGTTCCTGGTCGGCTCCCGCACCGGGGTCGAGGAGCAGACGGTCGTGGCGGCGCTGCGGGAATGGCTGCCCGAGTACATGATTCCCACCCGCGTGGTCTGGCTGGACGCGCTGCCGCTGACGCCCAGCGGCAAGCGGGCCGACGCGGTGCTGCGGACCATGGCACTGCCCGCGGTCGACCTGGCCGCCGACCGAGTCGCGCCGCGCACGCCCGTCGAGGAGACGGTGGCCGCGCTCATGGCGGAAACCTTGGGGCGCACCGAGATCGGGGTGTTCGACGATTTCTTCGCCCTGGGCGGGAACTCGCTGACCGCCATGCGGCTGATCGTGTCGCTGGAGCAGCGGTTCGCGGTGTCGCTGCCGGTGTCCGCACTGGCCACCGGGCCCACCGTGGCCGCGCTCGCCGATCGGGTGCGTGACGGCGCGAGCACCGGCTTCGACCCGCTGGTGCTGTTGCGCGACGGGGAGGGCGCACCGCTGTTCCTGGCGCCGCCGATCGGCGGAAATGTGCTGTGCTACGTCGAATTGGGCAAGCACCTGCCCGCGGGCCGTCCGCTCTACGGGCTCCAGGCCGCCGGTCTGCAGCCGGGCAGCGTCGCCTCGTCGTCGATGACCGAGATCGCGCGGGACTATGTGACGGCGATCCGCCGGGTGCAGCCGGAGGGGCCGTATCACCTGGGCGGCTGGTCGCTGGGCGGCATGATGGCGTTCGAGATGGCGCAGCAGCTCACCGCGGCCGGGCAGGAGGTGGGCGCCCTGGTCATGATCGACGCCATGACGGTGCGCAACGGTGACCCGATCCCGGTGTCCGAGCGCCGGTTGCAGGAGTTCTTCCTCTGGGAGCTGCTGCTGCTCGCCCGGGGCGCCGAGGCCGAGGCGGTGGAGATCCCGTACGAGATCCACACCGACGGCGACGTCTTCGACTTCATGCTCGCCACCGCCGTCGAGGCGGGCGTGCTGCCCGCCACCGGTTCCCGTGAACTGGTACGGAGATTGTTCGATGTGTTCGTGGCGAATTGGCGGGCCTTCGTCGCCTATCGCCCGCGGCCGTACGCCGGCGCCATGACGTTGCTGCGGGCCGCGGAACCACTGCCCGCCATGCTCCGCCTGAGGCACGACCGGGTCGGCACCCTGCACCACGACCCCACCAACGGCTGGGACGCCTACGCCGCCGGGCGGTTCGAGGTGATCGAGGTGCCGGGCGACCATCTCACCCTGGTCCAGCCCCCGCAGGTCGCCGAGGTCGCCGCCCAGCTCGCGCGATTGCTCGCCCCCGCCCCGGCGAACGTCGGCTGAACCGTCCGAATCCCGTTATCCAGCAAGGAATTATCGTGAACTCTCCAGTGAAATCGGCCATCGTCGTCGGCGCCGGCATCGGCGGTCTCACCGCCGCGGCCGCCCTCGGCCGGGCCGGCATCGATGTGGTGCTGTGCGAGCGCGGTCCGCGGTTGCGGGCCGCCGGCTTCGGCCTGTCGCTGCAGTCGAACGCCATGAACGCGCTGCGCACCCTCGGCCTCGGCATCGAGGACGAACTGCTGCGGGTGGGCGGCCGGGCGCTGTCGGCCACCTACCGCAGGCCGGACGGCACGGTCATGCGGCGGGTCGACGTAGCGCCCACCGAGGCCCTGCTCGGCGCCCCGGCAGTGGTATTGGCGCGGCCGGATCTGCACGAGGTCCTGTTGAACGCCTGCGGTGACGACCTGCGGGTCGAGTTGGGCGCCGAGGTCGTCGGCTTCACCGAAACCGCCGACGCGGTCACCGTGGAACTGGCCGACGGCCGCGCCCTGAGCGCCGACGTGCTGATCGGCGCGGACGGCATCAACTCCGCGATCCGCAAGCAACTGCACGGCAGCGAACCGATCCGTTCCGGCGAGTTCGTGTGCTGGCTCGCGCTCGCACAGTTCGATCGCCGGTTCGTCGAGGAGGGCGAATCGGTCCAATACTGGGGCACCGGACAGCGATTCGGCATCAGCGACCTCGGTGCCGGCCGGATCTACTGGTGGGGCACCCAGACCACCACCGCGGAGCTGGCCGCGGACTGGCCGCACGGCAAGGACGACCTGCTGGCGCGCTTCGCCGGCTGGGCGCCGGGGATCGCCGAGATCATCTCGGGCACACCGGAATCCGACATTCTGGCGCTGCCCGCACAGGACCGGCCGGCCGCCACGGAGTGGGGTCGCGGCCGGGTGACCCTGCTCGGTGACGCCGCCCACCCGATGCTGCCCAGCTTCGGGCAGGGCGCGAACGCCGCCATCGAGGACGCCGTCGTCCTGGCGCACGCGCTGGCCACCGAACCGGACGCCGAGACCGCGCTGCGCGGGTACGAGCAGCGCCGGATTCCGCGGTCCGTCATGTTCGTCGAGGGATCGCGCCGGCTCGGCGAACTGGAGCAGACCACCGATCCGGAGCGTGTCGCGGCCCGCGACGCCTACATGTCCAGCGAAGCGGGCCACACCCGCAGTCTCGAGCCGATGACCTGGCCGGGTTTCGGCGACCCGGAGACGCCCGGCGCCCTGCCGCGGCCGCTGTCGCCGCTGGAGCGCTGGCACTGGACCGCGGATCAGGTTGCGCCGCTGCACATCCTGTCCCGGGTGCGGGTGACCGGCGACCTGACCGCCGACGCGGTGCGCACCGGTCTGGCCGGTCTGGTCCGTCGGCACCCGATGCTGCACGTGCTGGTGCGCAGCGACGACGGCCGGGACCCGCAGTTCGTCCCGGTCGCCGTGCAGCCGATTCCGTTGCGCGAGGTCACATCCGGTGCATGGACCGCCGAACTCGACACTGAACTGCGGGACCGCTTCGCGCCCGGCGCGCCGCTGTTGCGCGCCACCCTGGTCACGGCCGCGCCCGGCGTGCACGACCTGATCCTGACCTCGGTGTACACGATCGCCGACGCGGTGACGATACTGTCGTTCGCCCGGCAGGTGCTGGAGTTCGCCGCTGACGGCGCGGTCGGCTGGGTGCCCGAGGTGCCGGCCCTCCCGGGCCCGGAGGCGTTGCTGCCCACCGAGTTCCAGGATCCGGAGGGCAAGCGCGCCGCGCTCGCCGGGCTCATGGCCGCGGCCGAGGCCGACCAGGAGCTGGAGCCGGTCCGGCTGGCCGCCGACGCCGAGGTGGCGCCCGGCGACCGGTTGTCCCGGGCGACCCGGCGGGTGCTCGGCGGACCCGAGTACCAGGCGTTGCTGTCGGCTTGCCGCGAGCACGGGGTGCTGCCGCAGAGCGTCGTGGCCGCCGCCCTGGCGCAGGCCGCCGCCGCGGATACCGGTGTGCCGCAGGCGCATTACCCGGTCGGTGTCTCGGTGCTGTTCCGCGAGCACCTGGCCCGCCCGCTGGACGACCGGCACACCGGCGCCTACCAGGCGATGATCGCCGTGCCCACCCCGGCCGGCCCGCCGCTGTGGGAGGTCGCCGCGGGCTTCGAGGCCGAATACGGTGCGCGCGTGGCACAGCGCCGTCATCTGGCCGGCCTGCTCGGGATCGAGTATCTGCTGCCGGAGACGCCCGCGCAGGCGGACGCGGCGGTCGCTCAGCTGGACGCCCGCGGCCCCGGCAACCTGTGCATGACGGTGCTGGACACGCGAGACTTCCCGTCCCGCATCGGACAGTGGGATATCGAGGGTGCCGAGTTCGTCTCGGGTATGTCGATCAGCGGCCTGCTGATGCTGACCGTGGGTATCGGCGCCGACGAGTTATCGCTGAACCTCGGGTACGTCGCGGGCCTGCTGTCCGCCGAGCGGGCGGACGCGCTGGTCGGAGCCCTCGTGTCCGCGCTGCGGGTGGACGCGTCAGTGTAAGCCCGCCAACGGTTCCCACGCGGACATGGCGGCGGTGACCACCGCCTCCAGGTCCGCGCGGGTGGCGCCGTCGCGGGCCTGGATCGACATGCCCTGCTGGACCGTGGTGTAGAAGGCGGCCATCGCGTCGACGGTGGCCGTCTCGGGGAGATCGCCCTCGATGATCGCGCGGCGCAGCCGGTCCGCGATCGCGGTCTGCATGCCGCGGCGGATGCCTGCCAGGTACTGCTGGACGTCGGCGCCCACGCCGGTCCGCGCGGCCATGACGACCATGCACCCGGGGGGAGTGGCCGGGTCGGCGTAGAAGTCGGCGCTGGTGGCGAGCATTCCGTACACCGCGTCGCGGGCGGCGGGCGCGTCGGCGAGCGCGAGGCGGGCCGGGTTGCCCGCGATCGAGTCGTACAGCTCGATCGCCTCGCGGAACAGCTGTTCCTTGGAGCCGAAGCAGGCGTAGATGCTGGGGGAGGCGATGCCCATCGCGGCTGTCAGGTCGGTCATCGACGTGCCCTCGTAGCCCTTGCTCCAGAACGCGACCATCGCCTGCCGCAGCACCGTGTCCCGGTCGAAGCCGCGGGGGCGACCTCGTTCCCTCATCGTGCACCTGCCTTCCACCGGCCCGAGATGAATTCTGTGTCGATCATCAAAGATATCCTTGACGCGGGTTCCGCGCCGGTGCTACCTATTTTTGTGTCGATCAACATAAAAATCAAGGGACGGGGACATGACAACCGAACGCAACCCCTGGTGGGCGCTGGGTGCACTCTGTGTGGGCTACTTCATGATCCTGCTGGACATGACCATCGTCGCCGTGGCCAACCCGGCCATCATGACCGGCCTGCACACCGACATGTCCAAGGTCATCTGGGTGACCAGCGCCTACCTGCTCACCTTCGCGGTACCGCTGCTCATCACCGGCCGCCTCGGTGACCGCTTCGGCCAGAAGTACCTGTACCTGGGTGGACTCGCGGTCTTCACGCTGGCCTCGCTGTGGTGCGGCCTCGCCGGTGACATCGGTACGCTGATCGCCGCCCGCGCGGTCCAGGGCCTCGGCGCGGCGCTGATGGCACCGCAGACCATGGCCGTGATCGGCCGGATCTTCCCGTGGGACAAGCGTGGTGCGGCCATGGGCGTGTGGGGTGGCATCGCCGGGATCGCGACCCTGATCGGCCCGATCTTCGGTGGTGCGCTCATCGACAACGGCGGCTGGCAGTGGATCTTCTACGTCAACGTGCCGATCGGGTTGATCGCGCTGGCGCTCGGCGCGTGGCTGGTTCCGCTGCTGCCCACCAATGAGCACCGGTTCGACGTCCCCGGCGTGATCGTGGTCGCGATCGGTATGTCCGCCTTGGTATTCGGTATCCAGGAGGGCAACGTCTATCACTGGGCGGCCTGGGTGTGGGCGCTCATCATCGGCGGTCTGGTCGTACTCGGGCTGTACCTGGCCTACCAGCGCAACCACGCCGAGCCGCTGGTGCCGCTGGGCCTGTTCCGCAACCGCAACTTCTCGCTCGGCAATGTGGCCACCGGTGCGCTGGGTGCGGCCATGACCGCGCAGATGGTGCCGTCGTACTTCTATCTGCAGGCGGTGCGCGACCTGTCCCCGACGCGCGCGGCGCTGGTGTTCGCGCCCATGGCGGTCGTCTCCGCGATCCTCTCGCCGGTCGTCGGCAAACTTTCGGACAAGGTGGCGCCGCGGTATCTGCTCACCTTCGGCTTCGGCGTGTTCACCCTGGCCGTGCTGTGGTTCGTATTCCTGGCCACCCCGGACGGTTCGATCCCGCTCATGCTCGTCATGTCGGTGGTCTGCGGCATCGGCAGCTCGTGCATCTGGGCGCCGTTGCCCGCCACCGCGTTGCGCAGTCTGCCGCTGGCGCAGATGGGCGCGGCCTCGGGTATCTACAACACCACCCGTCAGGTCGGATCGGTGCTGGGTAGCGCCGGTATCGGTGCGCTGCTCACCGCCCGGATCTCGGCGCACGGCCTGCCCGCCTCCGTCGGTGAGACGGGTCGCCTCGCCGACGCCGTGAAGGCGCCCTACGCGTCGGCACTCACCGACTCGCTCTACCTGACCGTGATCCTGCTGGTGGTCTGTGTGGTCACCGCGATCTTCTTCACCTTGCCCGCGCCGGCCGCCGCCGCGCCGGCACCGGCACCGGCACCGGTGGTGGACGAGCAGCCTCGGGCCGATCTGGCGGACCAACACTGATCTCGGTGCGGGACCGCGGGTTTCGCGCCCGCGGTCCCAATTCCGTCCCGCGCGACGATGTCAGGAGATGAATCCGGCGGATCGGCGCCACTAATACCACAAATCGATCGTCGACAACTCGCCATCCTCGGGAAGACGGTACGGCCGATTATCCTGGGGCGTGGTAGTTTTGGATTGTCGACATGAGGTGCCCGCGACCGGCGCGCTTTGTCGAATGGCATCCGCGAAGCGTTCGAGCGTGGGGGATATCGATAATGAGTGACGTTTCATCGAGTCCGGCCGCTGTGGTACGCGGCGCCGGGCGGCGGTCTGCGGCGCGCGCGGTCGAGCATCGGGCCCCGGGGGTGTCCGAGTACTGGAAAGACCAGATCAACCGGGTCAAAGACCTGTCGGAGCGGGAGCTCGACGTCTTCATCATGCTGGGTGCGGGAAAGTCCAACCGCGCCATGGCGAAACAGCTCGACATTGCCGAGCGGACCGTCAAGGCGCATGTCACTCAGATTCTGTCGAAACTCGATGTGGAATCGCGACTTCAAGCCGGACTGGTCTCGTATGCATTTCAGCTGACACCCGACGCGACAGTCCGCCGAAGTGACCCGGGCCCACTGATTCATCCGAAATCCGCGTGAGATCCGCCACGTAACCCGGCTGGACATCGGAAACCGAAATGTCGCTCGGGTAGCGGAATCTACGCGTTTCCGGTGCGGTCGATCCGACACCGGGAACCGGCCGGCGCGGGTTTCGTCGCGACCCGAGTGTCGGACGGGTCGCCGGTGAACTGCTGGCTACCATTGCGGCGATGTCGACACCGCCGAGAACGTCCGTCCGGCGTGGCGCGGCCGCCGTGTTCTCCGTCGCCGCCGTCCTCGCCGCCGCCGGTTGCGCCCGGGGCCCACAGAGTCCCGCCGCAGTGGCTGCCGCCTTCGCCGGCGCCTTCGCCCGCCACGACGTGCGCGCGGCCGCCGACTTCACCTCCTATCCCGAGCGGGCGGCGACCGGCCTGGGCGCCGCCTGGGACAACCTGCACGCCACCGGGCTGACCGCGCGGATCGGCGATGCCCGGGTCTCGGGTGACACTGCGACCGTCGACTATTCGTACGAATGGCGGCTGCCGAAGGATCGGGTGTGGTCCTATTCGGGACAGCTGCCGCTGATGCGGACCGGTGGCCGCTGGCAGGTTCGCTGGAGCAATGTCGACATCCACCCCAAACTCGGTGACACCCAGACCATGGAACTGCGCACCGAGCCCGCCCCGCGCGCCCGGGTGCACGAGCACGAGGGCACCGATGTACTGGTTCCCGGTGTGGTGCACCATATTTCGTTCGACCCGGCCACCGTGCCCGATCCCGGCTACGTGTCCCGGGCGCTCGCCGGCGCGCTGAACCGGTACGACGACACCATCACTGCCGACAGCGTGCTCACCGCCGCGCGCAGCGGCCGGTTCGACGTCGCCGGGCTCTCGGACAGCGAATTCGACGACAGCGGTGGGGCTTTGGTGGGATTGCCGGGAGTCACCGTCACCTCCGACTGGGACCTGGTGCCGACCGTGCGCGGCTTCGCGACCGACCTGCTGAACCAGGTGCGCAAGACCGTGATCGACGACGTCGACGGGAAGGCCGGCTGGAACGTGGTCACCGTCAATGCCGACGGCGTGGATACCGATATCCTGCAGGAGGTTCCGCCGCAGCCGGCCCCGTCGTTCGGGCTCAGTATCGACCGCACCGTGCAGGACGCGGCGCAGAAGGCGGTCGACGGCCGCACCGAACAGGCCATGATGGTGGTCATCCAGCCCTCGACCGGCGCGCTGCTCGCGGTCGCGCAGAACAAGGCCGCCGACGCCGACGGCCCGGTCGCCACCACTGGGCTCTACCCACCCGGTTCCACGTTCAAGACGGTCACCGCGGCCGCCGCCATGGAGGCGGGCCTCGACACCCCCGACACCGTGCTGCCGTGCCCGGGCTCGATCGTGGTGGGGGAGCGCACGATTCCCAACTACGACAACTTCGCGCTCGGCGACGTGCCGATGGCCACGGCCTACGCGCGGTCCTGCAACACCTCGTTCGCGCAGGTGGCCGGCGGGCTGAAGAGCGACGCCCTCACCCGCGCGGCCGCGCAGTTCGGGGTCGGACCCGACTACACGCTGGCGGGCATGCAGACGGTGTCCGGCTCGGTACCGCCGGCGGGCGACCTGACGCTGCGCACCGAGGACGGCATCGGCCAGGGCAAAGTGGTGGTCAGCCCGTTCGGCATGGCGCTGGTGGCGGCCACGGTCGCGCGGGGATCGGTGCCGCTGCCGTACCTGGTGACCGGGCGCGACACCGCCGTCACCGGCAAGGCGCCGAACGGGCCCGACGCGGCGACCGTGGACGGTCTGCGGTCGATGATGCGGCAGGTGGTGACCAGCGGTACCGCGGAACGGATCGCCGACCAGGGCGATGTGCACGGCAAGACCGGAGAGGCCGAGGTCGACGGCGGCTCGCACGCCTGGTTCATCGGCTACCGCGGCGACCTGGCCTGGGCGACCCTGGTGGTGCGCGGTGGCAGTTCCGACAATGCCGTCGCCGTCACCCGGGACATGCTGGCGGCGCTGCCGCCCGCGCCCTGAGTCATGCGCGCTTCAGCACCGCCGACAGATGATGGGTGAGCGGCTCGCCGACCGCGGCCATGCGCACGCCGTACTCCAGGGTGTCGCCGACGATCGTCAGCGAACGTCCCACGGCGGTCACCGGTTTCGCGGTGCCGCTGCAGCCGATGTGGGTCGAGTCGAAGTTCAGGGTCAGTACCCCGTCCTCGATCGTCGCGGTGCCCTCACCGATCTCGGTGATCCCGGTGGGATGCGCCAGGATCCACTCCACTCGGCCCGGGGCCGGGCAGCGCAGATAGCCCGTCTCGGCGTGCAGGCCGCGACCGTCCTCGGCGTGCCGGGTGCGCTGCCGATAGGTGAGGAAGGGCCGTCCGACGTGCCCGAACTCGACCTCCTCGGAGTAGTCGAACGGGGAGATCGTCGGGTACTCACCGTGACCGTGGCCGCGCCACACCCCGAGCAGCGGGGCCAGCAGGGCGATGTCCGGGTGCGGGGCGACGGGAGGCTGGGGTTCGACCACGGCGGTCAGCTTAGCCCGCTGTCCGCCAGGGAGTCGGCCACCTCGTGGATCAGGGCTATCGAGTCACGCGGACTCAAGGCCATGGCGCGCAGCTGGTCGAACATGACCCCGAAGCGGCGGATCTCGGTCTCGCCCTCGACGATGTTGTCGCCCGCGATGCCCTCGACGTACACCAGTTCGGGGTCGCCGTGTTCGGGAAAGAAGTCGAGCAGCACGAACGAGCCCACCATGGCGGGGTGCGCGCCGGCGTCGAAGGGCAGCACCTGCAGGATCACGTTGCGTTTCTCCGACTCCTCGGCCAGGCGCAGGAGCTGTTCCCGCATGACCTCGGCGCCGCCGACAACACGGCGGATCGCGGCCTCGTCCAGGACGACCCACAGTTCGAGCGGATTGCCTTCTCGGTTCAGCACTTTCGCCCGTTCCACCCGGGCGCGCAGGCGCTGCTCGACGACGCCGGCGTCGACCTTCGGCATGGTCGTGTCGAGGACCGCCCACGCGTAGCGCTCGGTCTGCAGCAGGCCCGGGATGCAGGACAGTTCGTACATCCGCTCGGAGCGGGCGTCGCTCTCGAAGTTGATGTAGGCGGCGTACACGTCCGAGACGGCCGCCTCGAACGGCCGGGACATGCCGGGTTTCTGCGCTTCCTGCAGCAGTTGGATCACGTCGGACCGGCCGGCGTCGTCGACGCCGTACAGGTCGAGCATCGCCATCAGGGTGCGGCGCTGGGGCCGGGCCTGGGCGGATTCGATGCGGTACAGGGTCGTCACGTTGATCCCGGTCCGCTCGCTGACCACCTCTTTGCTGATGCCGGCGCGTTCCCGCATCTCGCTGAGCAGTGCGGCGAGCCGCCGCAGCTGGACCGTCAAGACTGTGCGTTTGCCTGCCATCGCGGCTCGTCGCCTCCCGTCACGAGGTGGGGAACCCATGATCGGGTTCGTCCGACCGAGCGTACCGGCGGCGCCGATCCGGCCGGGCCGAACGAGTGGAATACCTGTGACCGCGAAACCCGTTCTGCCGATTCATTTTGCGCGCGGGACGGCCAGGGGTTGCCGGGAAGTCCGATTCCGTTGTGCCGCAGCGTTGCTCGGTGCTCGATCAGTGGGCTCCGCGGTCGCGGTCGGGACTGCGGACCAGCGGTTTCGGTGCGGTTCGTCCGGTTGGCCGGCGGGCGGCCGTAAAGGTAGCTGAACGTCTGACCACGGCCGATGCAGCACTGGGAATGCAGTATTGCGTTCTCGCCCTTACGGTCGCGGTTCGGGAGTTAGCCTTGTTGGCGAGCACCGATCCCCAACCGGTCCTGCTGAATCCGGAGAACAAAATGATGCCGCAGTGTGTCGTCGCCTGTTCGCGATTGCCCGAGGCTCGATCATGACAATGTCGATCGCTGGAGTATTGCCGGCCGCGCCACAATTGTTGTGCGCATTCCAAGGACGGCGTTTCCGAGATCTGGTGCTGCTGCGGTCGGCGCACGCGCTGGCCGAGTTGCACGACCGCCGCTCGACGTCCCGCGACCCGCTGTTCGTCGCCGAGATCGACCGGCGCCGTAGCGAATTGATCGACGACATCGACGAATGGGTCGAGCGGGAACTGCCCGCGGCCGCCATCGGCGCCGACAGCATCGGGGTCGTGGTCGACCGCATGGCCCGCGCCTGGGTTCAAGCCAATCTGGCGATCGACCGTGAGGGCGCGCGCAGCGACAATACCCATAAACACTGGTATCACCTGGCCGAGCTGGTCGACGGATACACTGATCTCGTCAGCGCAGTGGCCGACGGTCGCCGTCGCTCCTGAACGGCCGGATGCAGCGTCGCTTCCCGCCCGGCGTGCCGCGTTGTCGACTGGCGCGGCACGCTCGCTGAGTCCCGGCGCAGCGCCGCGCGTGTTCCCACCGGCGCGCCGACCGATAGTCTGGATCCATGGCCGTCCGTACCCGTAAACCCCTCGCCCCCGGCACGCTGTCGCCGACCCGCGCGGTCCCCGCGTCGATCGAGCGCCCGGAGTACGCGTGGAAGAGCACCGTCAACGAGGGCCGCGAGCCCTGGGTGCAGACACCCGAGACCATCGAGAAGATGCGGGTCGCGGGCCGGATCGCCGCACAAGCGCTGGAAGCGGCCGGCGCCGCCGTCGCTCCCGGCGTCACCACCGACGAGCTCGACGCCATCGTGCACGAATACCTCTGCGACCACGGCGCCTACCCGTCCACGTTGGGCTACAAGGGATTTCCCAAGTCCTGCTGCACCTCGCTGAACGAGGTCATCTGCCACGGCATCCCCGACTCGACCGTGATCGAGGACGGCGACATCGTCAATATCGACGTCACCGCCTACATCGACGGCGTGCACGGCGACACCAACAAGACCTACCTCGCGGGCGACGTGGACGAGGAGGTGCGGCTGCTGGTCGAGCGCACCGAGGAGGCCACGCTGCGGGCCATCAAGGCCGTGCGGCCCGGCCGGGCGCTCAATGTCATCGGCCGGGTCATCGAGTCCTACGCCAACCGCTTCGGCTACGGCGTGGTCCGCGACTTCACCGGCCACGGCGTCGGCCCCACCTTCCACTCCGGCCTGGTGATCCTGCACTACGACCAGCCCGCCGTGGAGTCGATGATCGAACCGGGCATGACCTTCACCATCGAGCCCATGATCAACCTCGGCGGCATCGACTACGACATCTGGGACGACGGCTGGACGGTGGTCACCAAAGACCGCAAGTGGACGGCGCAGTTCGAGCACACACTCGTCGTGACGGAGACCGGCGCGGAAATCCTGACGCTGCCGTGAGCGGGCTGTCGCGTCGGAGTGGACGGCGCAGTTCGAGGCTCACGTCGTCGGGTCGTGACGGAGACCGGCGCGGAAATCCTGACGCTGCCGTGAGCGGGCTGTCGCGTCGGAGTGGACGGCGCAGTTCGAGGCTCACGTCGTCGGGTCGTGACGGAGACCGGCGCGGAAATCCTGACGCTGCCGTGAGCGGGCTGTCGCGTCGGAGTGGACGGCGCAGTTCGAGGCTCACGTCGTCGGGTCGTGACGGAGACCGGCGCGGAAATCCTGACACTGCCGTGAGGCGGCTGTCGGGTCCGGGTGGACGGCGCAGCTCGAGGCTCACGTCGTCGTGAAGGGCGCCCTGCTCGTCGCGGGCACCACGTCCGATGCCGGGAAGAGTGTCGTGGTGGCCGGGATCTGCCGGTTGCTCGCGCGCCGCGGCGTGCGGGTGGCGCCGTTCAAGGCGCAGAACATGTCGAACAACTCCGTGGTCACCCTCGACGGCGGGGAGATCGGGCGCGCGCAGGCGCTGCAGGCGCAGGCGTGCGGGCTGGAGCCGAGCGTGCGGTTCAACCCGATCCTGCTGAAGCCCGGGAGCGACCGGCGGTCCCAGCTGGTGGTGCGCGGGCGGGCCGTCGACACCGTCGGCGCGGCCGACTACTTCCGGCACCGGACGGAACTGCGCACCGTCGTCGCGGACGAGTTGGCCGCGCTGCGTACGGAATTCGACGTGGTGATCTGTGAGGGCGCGGGCTCGCCGGCGGAGATCAATCTGCGGGCCACGGACCTGGCCAATCTGGGCTTGGCCCGAGCCGCGGAGCTGCCGGTGATCCTGGTCGGCGATATCGACCGGGGCGGGGTGCTGGCCCACCTGTTCGGCACGGTCGCGATCCTCGAACCCGAGGACCAGCGGCTGATCTCCGGGTTCGTGGTCAACAAGTTCCGGGGTGACGTAGAACTGTTGCGCCCCGGCCTGATTCGGCTCGAGGAGCTCACCGGGCGCCCAACCCTCGGGGTGCTGCCGTTCGCGGCGGACCTGTGGCTCGACGCCGAGGACTCGCTCGGCACGGTCGCCGACGCGCCGGTCGGCCGGCCTCGCCCGCCGCGCGGCAGCGACTGGCTGACCGTGGCCGCCGTCCGGCTGCCCCGGATCTCCAACTCCACCGATGTGGAGGCACTCGCGTGTGAGCCCGGGGTCGCGGTGCGGTGGGTGAGCGAGCCGTCCCGGCTGGCGGACGCCGACCTGGTGGTGCTGCCCGGCAGCAAGTCGACGGTCGACGATCTGAACTGGTTGCGGCGCAGCGGAATTGCCGACGCGCTGACCGCGCGCGCGGCGGCGGGCCGCCCGATCCTGGCGGTCTGCGGCGGCTACCAGATGCTGGCCCGCACGATCCACGACGAGGTGGAATCCGGCGCCGGCGCGGTCGCGGGCCTCGGCCTGCTCGACCTGGCGATCGAGTTCGCCGACCCCAAGATCCTGTGCCGGAGTACGGGTTTCGGGTCGGCGGGCCGGGCCGGAACGCCGCTTGCGGTGGGCGGCTACGAAATCCACCACGGCCGAGTGGCGGAAACGGTGGACGCCGCCTGGCTGACCCTGGCCGACGGGCGGCCGGAAGGCAGTGTGCGCGAAGCGATCTGGGGGACCCACCTGCACGGCCTGATGGAATCCGACGAATTCCGGCGTGCCTGGCTCACCGAGGTGGCGGCCCGCGCCGGCCGCACCGGATTCGTGGTCGCTCCCGACGTGCGGGTCGGTGCCGTGCGCACCGCCCAACTGGACCTGCTGGCCGACCTGATCGAGGAACACCTCGACCTCCCGGCCCTGGAACGACTGATCGACCACGGCGCCACCACCGGCCTGCCGACCCTCTCCACCAGCCACTGACACCCCGGTCGGCAGCCGTTTCGCGGCCGCGGCCGCGAACAATCGCCGGCCCGGAACCGGAATGCGGCCGGCGCCACGCCCGACCCGGCGCGACGACGACTGTGACGACGCCGACGACGACGGGCTCGATTCGCAAGGCCCGTGTAGCTTGTCGGCATGGATTCACGGCAAATCGTGGTCGGTGACCACGCCTGGACCGTGCGGATCGGTGGCCCGGAGAAGTCCCGCCACACCGTGCTTCTGCTGCCCGACGCCCACGGCGGTTCCCTCGACGCGGTCTGCGAGCGGCTACACAACTCCGATCTGCGAACGGTCGTCGTCGACCCGGCCCCGGGCCTCGACGAAGCGGCTGTCTACGCCATTCTCGACGAAGTGAAGGTGCCCTACACCAACCTGGCCGGTGTGGGCACCGGTGCGGTGCTGGCCTGGCAGCTCTGCGCGCGCGGCTTCGGGCGGTTCATGACGCTGGTCGCGGCCGGCGCCGGCCACCCCGCTGCCCCCGACGCCGACGGCACGGTCGCCGATCCGGCTTGCCCGGCCGTCGAGATCCCGGCCACCGTGATCGCCACCAAGGCGCTGCCGCTGGAGGCGGCGCAGGGCTCGGCCCGTTTCGTCCGCGGCGAGTTCCGGGTGACCGGACTGGACGTGGCCGACATCGTCGCCGAGGCCGACCACGAATTCGCCACCGAGATCGTGCTCCGCAGCGGACTCTGGTGATCGGCCCGCGCCGGCCCGGGCGACGGGCCGGCGCGGGATCGAATCAGCGGGCCGCGTGCGCGTTCAGCCAGGCGTCCATCTCGGCGAACGCCTGCGCCCGGACCTCCGGGACGGAGAGGAACACATCGTGGCGGGCGCCCGGGACCGGGACCACCGCGGTGCGGTCCCCGAAGCAACCCGACCAGCGCTGGATCTGCCGCACGTCCAGCACGCAGTCCGCCTCGTCGGCGATCGGGCCGTACTCCTTGGGCGCGGCCGACCGCGTGCCACGCAGCACCAGCGCCGGAACGCCGATCCGCAGGCCGCGATGCACGGTGGCGTGACCCTGGCGGATCGCGCGCAACCAGCCCAGCCGCACCGGGAAACCGGTCAGCGGCTTCCAGTCGAGGTTGTAGTCCCACTCGCCGAACCGGCTGCTGTGCAGGCTGTCGCCGTACGAGGTGACCAGGCCCGCCGGGTACAGCTGCTTCGGCCGCACCAACCCGACGGTGTTGATCACCGTCGTGCCGATCCCGCGCACCCACGACGGGCCCTGCAGGTCCAGCCACGGGCTGTTGAACACCACACCCGAGATGTCGCGCGCGGCGACACCGCCCTTGGCGGCCCGCTCGATCCGGTCCAGCCACAGCGCGGTCACCAGGCCACCCGTCGAGTGGCCCATCATCAGCACCGGCAGACCGGTCTCGGCACGCACGATCTCGAGCGCGCGGTCCAGTTCGGCGTCGTAGACCGCCAGGTCGCGCACGAAGTGCGGCGACTGGCCCGCACGCGTCGAGCGTCCGCATTTGCGCAGGTCCAGGGCGTAGAAGCGGTAGCCGAGGGCGGCCATGTGCTCGGCCAGATGGACCTGGAAGAAGTAGTCGGTGAAACCGTGCACGTACAGCACCGCGCCGGTGGCGGGGACGGCCGGTTCCGGGGTGTAGCGGATCAGCGTCGCCGCGATCTCGCCCTCGCCGTCGGGATCCGGGCCCAGCGGGAGGGTCGTCTGCTCGAATCCGGCGCCCAGAACGTCGGGCTGCCAGGAGGTCGTTTCGGGTGCGTCCACCGACGTATCGTTCGTCACAGAACCACCATATTCGACATGGTCCGCCGTATCTCGGCAGAGCCAGATCGGTCACACCCGGGCCACCTGATGTCGGGGATCGAATCAGCGCGGGGCACAATCGAGAGCAAGTGAACAGCCGGTAACCTGATGTGCGCTCCGATCGCCGGAGGGGCATCCGGCGACCACCCAACACATACCGAGGTTGGTCCGCCGAGCGGGACCGCGTAGAAGGACAAGGAAGTCGACGTACCCGTGCCGAACGCCGCGACGATTGAAAAGACCGATGTAGTCCTCATCGGCGCCGGGATCATGAGCGCCACCCTCGGCGCTCTGCTGCGCCAGGTCCAGCCCGACTGGACCATCTCGATGTTCGAACGCATCGACGCCGCCTCCCCCGAGAGCAGCGACCCGTGGAACAACGCGGGCACCGGCCACTCGGCCCTGTGCGAGCTGAACTACACCCCGCAGAACGCCGACGGCTCGGTCGACGTCTCCAAGGCGATCGACATCAACGAGCGCTTCCAGGTGTCCCGCCAGTTCTGGGCCTACGGGGTCGAGAACGGTCTGCTCTCCGAGCCGTCGCAGTTCATCAATCCGGTACCGCACGTGAGCTTCTGCCACGGCGCCGACGGAGTCGACTACCTGCGCAAGCGGCACGCGGCCCTGTCGCGGCACCCCCTGTTCGAGGGCATGCGGTTCATCGACGACCCCGCCGAGTTCGCGGACCGGCTGCCGCTGATGTCGCGCGGCCGCGACTTCGACGAGCCCGTCGCACTGAACTGGACCGACTACGGCACCGACGTCGACTTCGGTTCGCTCACCACCCAGCTGCTGGCCTACCTGGGCCGCAGCGGTGTCGACATCTCGTTCGGTTCCGAGGTGCGCGACCTGGCCAAGCAGTCCGACGGCAGCTGGAACGTCAAGGTCCGCAACACGCGCAACCACGAGACCCGGGTCGTCAACGCCAAATTCGTGTTCGTCGGCGCCGGCGGTTACGCGCTGCCGCTGCTGCAGAAGGCCGGTATCCCCGAGATGTCGGGCATCGGTGGCTTCCCGGTCAGTGGCCTGTTCCTGCGCTGCACCAACCCCGAACTGGTCGACCAGCACGAAGCCAAGGTGTACGGCAAGGCCGCGGTCGGCGCGCCGCCGATGTCGGTGCCGCACCTGGACACCCGAGTCATCAAGGGCCGCAAGGGCCTGCTGTTCGGCCCGTACGCGGGCTGGACGCCGAAGTTCCTCAAGGACGGCCGCTACACCGACCTGATCAAGTCGGTGAAGCCGAACAACCTCATGTCGATGGTCGGCGTGGGTCTCACCGAGATGGGCCTCACCAAGTACCTGATCTCCGAGGTGCTCAAGTCGCAGTCCGGCCGGGTGTACGCCATGGAGGAGTTCATTCCGCGTGCCGACGGCGGCGACTGGGAGCTGATCACCGCCGGTCAGCGTGTGCAGGTCATCCGCCGCAAGGGGATGGGCGGCGTGCTGGAGTTCGGCACCGCGGTCATCGCGGCGCAGGACGGCAGCATCTCCGGTCTGCTCGGTGCCTCGCCGGGCGCCTCGACCTGTGTGAGCGCCATGCTCGACGTGATGCAGCAGTGCTTCCCGAAGGAGTACACCGCCTGGCAGCCCAAGCTGCAGGAGATGGTGCCCTCGCTCGGTGTGAAGCTGTCGGAGAACCAGGCACTGTTCGCCGATGTGTGGAACTGGACCAGCAAGTCGCTCAACCTGACCGGCGTACCGGTCACGCAGTGAGTTTCCCGGTAGCGGGGGCCGGTCCGGACGCTCCGGGCCGGCCCCCGCTGCTGTGTGTTGGTCGACACGCGGCTGTCCCATGTGGTAGCAAGACGCGATGATGTCAACGGTTGTACTGAAACGGTCGTGGGCCGCTGATCTCGACACAGCCACGCTCTACAAGCTGCTGAAGCTGCGGGTCGAGGTATTCGTCGTCGAACAGCATTGCGCCTATCCGGAGTTGGACGGATTGGATCTGCTGCCGCGTACCCGCCATCTCTGGCTCGACGACGAGGGTGAGATCATCTGCACCCTGCGGCTGCTGGAGGAGCGGGTCGAGGGCCACAAGGAATACCGCATCGGCCGCCTGTGCACCGCGAAAGAAGCTCGCGGACACGGCTATACGACTCGGCTGCTGCTGGCGGCACTGGCCGACGCCGGTTCGGCGACGGTGCGCCTGAACGCGCAGACCTACCTGGTCGACCTGTACGCCAAGCACGGATTCGTCGTCGACGGACCGGAGTACCTGGAGGACGGTATCCCGCACATCCCGATGCGCCGCGGCTGAGTACTTCCTGCGATCACTGTCCCGTAGCCGAGTTCGGCTGCGGGACAGTCTCGTTCATCTCCCCGGTCGGGTGTCGAGGCCGTGTAGTTCGCGGGCCAGCAGGGTCGCGCCGGCCACGGCGCCGGGCATCAGGAACACCGCGACGACCGGAAGCAGGAACACCACCGCGAGCGGGGTACCGAATCCCCAGATCAGCAGGCGCCGCTCGCGCATCAGCCGCAGGCGGCGGTCCAGTGGCACACCGTGGCGCTGCCAGGTCACCGAGGCCAGTTCCTCGGTGAGGAAGTAGCCGGTCGTCGCCGCGCCGAGCACCGGCGCGAGCACCTGCCCCGCCACCGGGAAGAACCCGACCACGAAGACCGCCGCGTTCCACCCCGCGGCCCGCACGAGGATCCGCGCACTGTCCCGGGCGGACACCCAGACCTCCTGCAGCACAGGCGCATCCACCTCCGGCGCGACCGGACCCGGCAGCGACCGCTCCAACTGCTGCGACAGCCGCTCGTAGAACGGCTGCCCGATCGCCAGCGTCGTCGCGGTGAACGTCAGCGCGGCCACCGCGACCCCCGCACCGAACAGCAACACCTCCAGCCCCGCCCGGAACAGCTTGCGCCACCCCGATTCCCAGCCCGCCGCGAACGGCGTAGCCCAATCGACCACATCGCCGACATAGACCACCACCAACACCAGCAACACCAGATAGACCACCAACGCGATCACCCCCGGCAACAGCCCCACCAGCCACCGCCGCGGATGCCCGAACACCCACCGCTGGCCCTGCCACAGAAACCGGAACCCGGTCACGAGATCACGCACGGGGCAAGGGTATCGGTTGCCGTGGTCACCGCCGGGTCGACCTGAGCGCCCAGTGTCGGGGCTCCTCGGACAGGAATTGCCGGTGCGGGCAGACGATTGTGCGCCCAGGCCGGACGAATCCCCGTCCCGAAACGCAATCGCCATGCTGAGCTGAGCGTCGGACGGACTCCGGCCCGGTGTGGCTACCGTTCTGCGTCTTCCTCGGCGGCCTCACCCACCTGTTCGGCCGGTCTTCGATCCACTGGTCCATGACGAAGGTGCCGGCGAGCGCGAGCACGATGATGGTGCCGGCCGGGGCCGCTGGCGAGTGTTCAGCGGCACGGCGGTTCGTCCGGGGCCGGATGTGATGCGGGCCCGGCCTGAGCACACATTGTCCTGCGGGCAGGGATCGCAGTGTCGGGCGGTGATCGTGGGCTCAGGCCGGTGGTCGGCGTGAGCCCGCACCGCAGGGGGTGGGTGGGGGCTGTTTCCGCGCGGCTTAGGGTGGGGTGGTGTCCTACTCTTCGACCGGCAGTGTGACCCGGACCAGTGGTGTGCCCGTCTCCGAGGAGGCGGGGTTCCCGTTCTCGGCGGTGGTCGGGCAGGAGCGGTTGCAGCTGGCGCTGATTCTGTGCGCGGTGCATCCGGGGATCGGCGGGGTGCTGGTGCGGGGCGAGAAGGGGACCGCGAAGTCGACGGTGGTGCGGGCACTGGCGCAGCTGCTGCCGCCGGTGAGCGACGAGCGGGGGCCGCGGCCCGCACGGCTGGTGGAACTGCCGGTCGGCGCCACCGAGGATCGGGTCGTCGGGTCGCTGGATCTGGAACGGGTGCTGCGGGACGGCGAGCAGGCGTTCAAGCCCGGCCTGCTGGCGGCCGCCCACCACGGCGTGCTGTACGTCGACGAGGTCAATCTGCTGCACGACCATCTGGTGGACGTGCTGCTCGACGCCGCCGCGATGGGCCGGGTGCACGTCGAGCGGGACGGCGTCTCGCATTCGCATCCGGCGCGGTTCGTGCTGGTCGGCACCATGAACCCCGAGGAGGGGGAGCTGCGCCCGCAGCTGCTGGACCGGTTCGGCCTGACGGTCGACGTGGTGGCGTCCCGCGACGTGGACGTGCGGATGGCGGTGATCCGCCGGCGCCTGGACTACGAGGCCGACCCGAACGGTTTCGCCGCCGGCTATGCCGAGGCCGACCGGGAGATCGCCGATCGGATCCTCATCGCCCGCGACCGGCTGCCCGAGATCGGGCTCGACGATGTGGAGCTGCGCCGGATCGCGGCACTGTGCGCGACGTTCGACGTGGACGGGATGCGGGCCGACCTGGTGGTCGCCCGGACCGCCGCCGCGCACGCCGCCTGGCGTGGTGGTGACCGCGTGAGCGCTGAGGACGTGCGGGTCGCCGCGGAACTCGCCCTGCCGCACCGGCGCCGGCGCGACCCGTTCGACGAGCCGGGAATCAGCCCGGAACAGCTGGACGAGGCGATGGACCGGGCGAACGAGGAGGCGGGACGCGCCGATGCGGAGTCCGCTGCCGGAACAGATTCCGCGGCAACCGAATCCGGGACCGATGCGGGGTCCGAAACCGGTTCGCCGACACCGGGTCCCGAAACGGGTTCCGCGACACCGGGTTCCGAAACGGGTTCGGCTACAGCGGATTTCGGTCCCGAGTCGGATCCGCCATCGGATACGGGTACTCCCGAGGGGCCCGTGGATCCCGATGACGATCCGGACGGTGGCGGTGCGCCAGTCCCGGATGCGCCGACCGGCGGCCCGGGACCGGCGGGATCCGCGCCGGAACGTGCTGCGGCAGCACCGGTTTCGGTGGCCGCCCGCCCACCGCGCTGGGAGGTGCCCGGCGTCGGCGAGGGTGTCGCCGGTCGCCGCTCGCGTGCCCGCACCCGCAGCGGCCGGGTGGTCCGGTCCACCACCGAACCCGGGACCGGCCTGCATCTGCTGGGCACGGTTTTCGCCGCCGCACCCCAGCAGCAGGCTCGCGGTCGCACGGGTGGTCCGCTGACCTTCGCGGCCGGCGACCTGCGCGGTGCGTATCGCGAAGGGCGCGAAGGCAACCTGGTGGTCTTCGTGGTCGACGCGTCCGGTTCGATGGCGGCCCGCGACCGCCTCTCCGCCGTCACCGGCGCCGTGGTAACCCTGCTCCGCGACGCCTACCAGCGCCGCGACAAGGTCGCCGTGATCACCGTGCGCGGCACCGGCGCCGAACTGGTTCTGCCGCCCACCTCCTCGGTCGACATCGCGGTGCGCCGCTTGGCCGCCATGCGCACCGGCGGCAAAACCCCGCTCGCCGCCGGCCTGCTGCGGGCCCGGGAAGTGGTGCGCCGCGAACACATCCGCGACCCGCACCGCCGCCCCCTGCTGGTCCTGCTCACCGACGGCCGCGCCACCGGCACCCCCGACGCCCTGCCCCGCGCCCGCGCCGCCGCCCGCCGCCTCGCCGCCGACGGACTCACCGCCGTGGTAGTCGACTGCGAACGCGGCATGATCCGCCTCGGCCTCGCCCCCGAACTGGCCGCCGACCTCCGCGGCACCTGCCTCCGCCTCGCCGAATTGACCGGTGACACCGTAGCCGGGGTGGTCCGCGGCGCCTCCGGACCCGCCGGTCGCCGGGCAGCCTGACGAGCGAACGGCGCGAAACCTGCCTGCGCGTGGCCGAATTCGACGGGTGACACCGTGGTCGGGTGTGCGGTGCCTTCGGGCACGCCGGTCACCGGGCAGTCTGACGCGAACGGCTCGGAATCTGGTTGTGTCTGGCCGGATTCGACGGGTGACACCGTGATCGGGGTGGTGTGCGGTGCCTCCAGGCCCTCCGGTCACCGGGCAGTCTGACGAGCGAACGGCGCGAAACCTGCCTGCGTCTAGCCCGGATTCGACAGATGACCGTAGCGGGGTTGGTTCGCGGCGCCGACGGCTCGTGCGGGCGCTCCGCATGCCCGCGGCTGATTCGGGTGTGGCCGCAGCATGCGGGTCCGGTGCTGGTCGAGCGGGTCGATCGGGCATTAACGCATCCGGGCACATGATCGATATCCGTCCGTCACCGCGGCATGGCGGTGGTCGGATCCGTTCGGGCAGTGCGGATGTGGCCGCGTCGGGTGCTTCGGGCTCCGGTCCTCGAAGGGAAAACAATGCGTACTCGATCCTTGTTCTGTGTGGCGGCGGCCGTCGCGGTGGCGTTCGGTGTCGCGGGGTGCAATGGCGATTCGTCGACAGGCGCGACCGTCACGGTGACCGCGCCGGCGGTTTCGGACTCGGCCGTGGTGCCCTCGGGGGCCGCGAATCCGTCTGCGCCGGTATCGGTACCGGCTCGGCCGGACAACTCGGCGGCGCCGGGTCCCGCATCGCAGGGCTCGGCTCCGCAGGGGCCGGGGGCTGAGGGCCCTGCTCCGCAGGCGCCCGCGCCGCAGAGCCCGGCACCCCAGAGCCCCGCGCCGCAGACTTCGGCTGCCGCGCAGCCGCCGAACGGCAGTGGTCACGGGCTCTGCTTCGATGTCAACTCCGAGCTGGCGAACAGTGCGGTGCAGCGCCTGTCGGGCGGGCCGTGGCAGGTCGACGAGGGCAGCACCGATCCGATCAGCGCGGGCTGTGACGGGCTGCTGTCGTGGATGACGGTAGAGACCGGCGGCATCCACGCGCCGATGCACATCCTGTTCTTCACCGGCGGCACCTACCTCGGCACCGCGACCTCCCAGCCGCATGCCTACACCCAGGTATCCCGGCAGTCGGCGAATGTCGTCCAGGCCCAGTACCACTGGCCGCTCGACGGCGACGCCCTGTGCTGCCCGCAGGGTTCCGGCACGGTCACGTTCACGCTGACCGGAACCACTGTGCAGGCCAATGGCCAGTTCCCGCCGAACTGAGGTTCGCAGGCTGAGCGGCGCATCCGCTGCCGACTAGCCTGACCAGGCTACGGGCCGCCCATCGCGTTGTGGCAACGTGTGGTGTCGAGTGAACACATCGCCACGTTGCGTTTACTCGATACGAGTTTGCACAGTTCGATGTGGAAGGAGCGGCGCGGATGCCGAAGGGTGTGCCGGAGACCATTCCCGAGGACGGGCTGACGACCCGGCAGCGGCGTAATCAGCCGGTGCTGGCGGTGCACACCGGGCCGGGGAAGGGCAAGTCGACCGCCGCGTTCGGTATGGCCTTGCGGGCGTGGAACCAGGGGTTCGACGTCGCGGTCTTCCAGTTCGTGAAGAGCGCCAAGTGGAAGGTCGGCGAGGAGGCCGCGTTCCGGGCCCTGGGCGCGCTGCATGCCGAGACCGGTGTGGGTGGTCCGGTCGAATGGCACAAGATGGGCGAGGGCTGGTCCTGGACCCGCAAGCAGGGCAGCGACGAGGACCACGCGGCGGCCGCGCTGGCCGGCTGGCGGGAGATCGCGCGGCGGCTGGCGGCCGAACAGCACCGCTTCTATGTGCTCGACGAGTTCACCTACCCGCTGAAGTGGGGCTGGGTCGACGTCGACGAGGTGGTCGAGGTGCTGCGCAACCGGCCCGGCAACCAGCACGTGGTGATCACCGGCCGCGACGCCCCGCCGGCCCTGCTCGAGGCCGCCGACCTGGTGACCGAGATGACGAAGGTGAAGCACCCGATGGACGCGGGCCGCAAGGGCCAGCGCGGCATCGAATGGTGAACCGGCCGGGCGGGCGCATCGGGCGGCGCACGGTAGCGGCCGGCGGGGTGCCGCGGTGAGTGTTCCCGCGGTGGTCATCGCCGCACCGGCCTCCGGCAGCGGAAAGACCACGCTCGCAACGGGTTTGATCGGTGCGCTGCGGCGCGCCGGGCACACGGTCGCGCCCTTCAAGGTCGGGCCGGACTATATCGACCCCGGCTACCACGGCCTCGCCGCCGGCCGGCCGGGCCGCAATCTGGACCCGGTGCTGGTGGGTACCGAACGGGTAGTCCCGCTGTACCGGCACGGCACCCACGGCTGTGACCTGGCCGTCGTGGAAGGCGTGATGGGGCTGTTCGACGGCCGCATCGACGACGCGGCGGCCGCCCCGGCCGTGGCGGAGGGCTCCACCGCCCAGGTCGCCGCCCTGCTCGGCGCGCCGGTGATCCTCGTCGTCGACGCCCGCGGGCACAGCCAGAGCCTGGCCGCGCTGCTGCACGGCTTCGCCACCTTCGACAGCGGAATCCGTTTGGGCGGAGTCATTCTCAACCGGGTCGGCAGCGAACGGCACGAGCAGGTGCTGCGCGCCGCCTGCGCCCGGGTCGGACTGCCGGTGCTGGGCGCGCTACCACGCCTTGCCGAATTGTCGGTCCCCTCACGGCATCTGGGCCTGATCCCGGCCGTCGAGCACGGTTCGGCGGCCCACGCCGCAGTGGATGCGATGACGGAACTCGTTGCCGGACACGTGGATCTGGCCGCCGTGGCGGCGTTGGCGGGAGCGCGGGTCCACGGTCCGGCCTGGAATCCGGCCGAGGAGATCGAGCTCGTCCGTGGCGCGGCCACGGCCGGACTCCCGCGGACCGCCGACCACGGCGTCGCCCAGACCGTTTCGGCGGCTGGGACCATGCCGGTGGCCGGGACCGGATCGGCTGCCACGACGGCGTCGGCCGGGACCGGCCCGGCTGGAGCCGCACCGACCGCGATCGCGCCCGACGGCCCGTTGATCGCGCTGGCCGGGGGACCGGCCTTCACCTTCGGCTACGCCGAGCACCGCGAACTACTGGCCGCCGCCGGCGCCCGCGTCGCGGTCTTCGATCCGCTGCGCGACGAACTACCTACCAGCACAGCGGGGCTCGTGCTGCCCGGCGGCTTCCCGGAGGAGCACGCCGCCGAACTTGCCGCCAACACCCCGCTGCTGGCCGCGGTCGCCGAGGCCGCCTTCGCGGGTATGCCCGTGCACGCCGAATGCGCCGGCCTGCTCTACCTGACCCGCTCGCTGGACGGCCACCGGATGGCCGGTGTCGTCGACGCCACCGCCGAATTCGGCCCTCGCTTGGCCCTCGGTTACCGAGATGCCGTGGCACTCACCGACTCTCCGCTCTGGACGGCGGGGCAGCGGGTCCGCGGCCACGAATTCCACCGCACCCGCCTCCTGGACGGCCCTGCTGCCCACCCGGCCTGGGCGTGGCGTGACCCGGCGGGCACCACCGTCCGAGAGGGCGCACTCGTGCACCGGGTCCACGCCTCCTACCTGCACACCCACCCGGCGGGAAACCCCGCTGCCACAGCGCGTTTCGTCGCCGGTGCGGCCGAGTACGCCACCGCCGGGAACTGAGACCGTCGATGACGAACGAGTTCTCGACGCCGAGCACGGAATCGGCGGCCCAGGGTCCCAATGGGCCGGGGGCGGGGGCCGGTGGAATTCAGGGCAACCTCGTGGTCGGAATCGGGCTGCGGCCAGGCGCTGCGGCTCCTGTCATTCTGGCTGCGGTGCGAGACGTGCTGGGCGGCAGCGAGATTCGCTGCCTGGCGACCGTCGATCGGCGGGCGGCGGAGTCCGGGCTTACAACGGCGGCTGCCGAATTGGCTGTCCCGGTCCGGAGCTTCACCCCCGAGCAGCTCGCGGAAGTCGCGGTGCCGAACCCAGCCGAGCGGGTGACGCGGGCGCTGGGCACTCCGAGTGTCGCGGAGGCCGCCGCGATCCTCGCCTCCGGTCACGGCCATCTTCTGGTCCCGAAGACCACCGTCCGGGGCGTTACTCTCGCCGTCGCAACGCCCGGGACCAGCCGGCCCGGAGACGGGGTTCCGTCGGCCACCCCCGGAGCGTGACCATCGCAGAGTCACGCCCGGGACCGGGCAACCTACGGTTACGTAGGAGAAATCTGCAGGTCAGGGGACCGGGTTGGGGCCAGGGAAGGGCTACCAGCCGGTAGGTTAGGGGCATGAGCGATGCGCTGCTGTTCAACCCCGCCACCTACGATCCCCGGCAATTCGATGCCGAGACCCGGCGCCTGCTGCGCGCGACGATCGATTGGTTCGAGTCGCGCGGGCAGAGCCGGCTGCTGGCCGAGGACCGCGATGCGGTCTGGACCGCCGACTTCCTCGAATTCGTCAAGAAGGAAAAGCTGTTCGCGACCTTCCTGACTCCGGCCGCCTACGCCGACGGCGACGAGAACAAGCGTTGGGACGCGGCCCGCAACGCCGCACTGGCGGAGATCTTCGGCTTCTACGGCCTCGCCTACTGGTACGCCGAGCAGGTCACGATCCTCGGCCTGGGCCCGATCTGGCAGAGCGACAACGAGATCGCCAAGCGCAAGGCCGCCGCCGACCTCGACGACGGTCAGGTGATGGCGTTCGCGCTGTCCGAGCGCGACCACGGTGCCGACATCTACAACACCGACCTCGTGCTCACGCCGACCGAACCCGGCAGTGCCGACGCCGAGGCGGGAATCCTGTTCCGCGCCAACGGCGAGAAGTACTACATCGGCAACGGCAACGTCGCCTCCATGGTGTCGGTGTTCTCCCGGCGCGGCGACATCGAGGGCGCCGACGGTTACGTCTGGTTCGCCGCCGACAGCCGGCACAGTCACTACCACCTGATCGACAGCGTGATCCACGGTCAGATGTATGTCAGCCACTTCCGGCTCGAGGACTACCCGGTGCGCGCCGAGGACGTGTTGCACCAAGGGCCGGAAGCGTTCTCGGCCGCGCTCAACACCGTCAACGTCGGCAAGTTCAACCTCTGCCACGGCAGCATCGGCATGGTGGAGCACTCGTTCTACGAGGCGATCACGCACGCCAACAACCGCATTCTGTACGGCAACCGGGTCACCGACTTCGGCCATGTCCGAGGCAATTTCGTCGACGCCTACAGCCGGTTGATCGCGATGAAGCTGTTCAGCGATCGCGCGGTGGACTACTTCCGCGTCGCGAGCCTCGACGACCGGCGCTATCTGCTGTTCAACCCGATGACGAAGTCGAAGGTCACCTCCGAGGGCGAGGTCGCCATGACCTTGCTGCTGGATGTGCTGGCCGCCAAGGGATTCGAGAAGGCCACCTATTTCGCCCAGGCTTCCCGCTACATCAACCACCTGCCCCGGCTGGAGGGCACCGTCCACGTGAACGTGGGCCAGATCCTCAAGTTCATGCCCAACTATCTGCTCAACCCGAAGGAGTACCCGCCGGTCCCCACCATGCTGGAAGCCGGTGACAACGCCTTCTTCTGGGCGCAGGGTCCGGCGCGGGGTGCCGGCAAGGTGCAGTTCGCGGACTGGACCCCGGTCTACGAGCGGTTCGCCGCCGTCCCGAATGTGGCGCGCTTCTACGAGCAGGCCCTGGCGCTGCGCGCCCTGCTGCTGTCCGCCGCCCCCGACGCCGATCAGCAGAAGGATCTGGACTTCATGCTGACCGTCGGCCACCTGTTCTCCCTGGTGGTCTACGGCCAGCTGATCCTGGAGCAGGCCGAGCTCACCGGCCTGAACCACGACCTGCTCGACTCGATCTTCGACTTCCAGGTCCGGGACTTCAACGGCTACGCCACCGCCCTGCTCGGCAAGCCGTCCGCGACTGCCGCGCAACGGGATTGGGCCGTGGAGGCCCTGCGTGCTCCGGTGGCCGACAAGGCGCGGTTCGACCGGGTGTGGGACCAGGTCGTCGCCTACGACGGCGCCTACGAGATGCGTCCCTGACGAACAACGAAGGCCGCGCCGGTGAACGGCGCGGCCTTCGTGCGTGTCACACGCAGATACCGGCCAGCGGCAGCGCGACCACCTGGATGTTGGTGGCGGTCGACTGCGTGCCCGGGTCACCGCCGAAGTACAGGGCGCCCACGATGTGCTCGCCCGCGACATCCGGGGTCCAGCCGATCGAGGCGGTGCCGTCGGCGCTGACCGGGACGGTCCCGACCACGTTGCCGGCCTCGTTCACCAGATGGCTGGTGAAGTCGACCGAACCGTTGGTGACTGGCGACCCGTCCGGGTTCTTCACCGACACCTGGACGGTCTGGTTGCAGCCGACCGATGCCGAGTCGACCATGGTCAGTCCCGAGCCGAGCATCGTGATCGCGATCTCCGGCTGGGCGGCCACCGCCTGGGGCCCGGTGGCCATCGGTACCGCCAGCCCCGCGGCCAGCACCGCACCCGCCACACCGCGCGAAACACCTGATCCGGTCATCCCTGCTGCCTCTCGTGTGTGCTGCCCGGGCCGGCGGCCCGGCGTCGATTCCGGCAGCACGCTACCCGAGAGCTACATCACAGTTACAGCCACACGGCTGCCGCCGGACCGGATTTCGGCGTGTCGTCAGGCGCGCCAGGACTCCAGCACCCGGTCGAGAGTGTCGCGGATGGCGGCGCGGGCGTCCATGCGCGGCACGCCCCGCATGAGCAGCCGGTCGTATTCGGTGTCCAGGTGCCGGATCGACGCGATCACCGCCAACGTGACCGCCTCGGTGTCGAGGACCTTCGCGGCCGCGGTGCGGCCCACCCGGCCGCTGCCGCGCAGGGCGGCGTGTTCGGCGATCGCCTGTGCCCGCTCGGGCGGACAGTGCGGGAACAGGCGGCGGATCTCGGCGGCCATCCGGGCGCAGAACTCCACGTCCTGGTCGGCGCGCCGGACCCGATCGCGGTCGCGGCGGCGGGCCCGCGCGTCCTCGTCGGCCAGGCATTGCGCCTCGGCGCGGTCCAGTGCGGCCTCCTCGATCAGGATGCCGGTCCGCTCGTAGCGCTTGCGGCGGCGATTGTGCCGGACCACCAGGGCGGCCAGCGTGCTCTCCTTCTTGGCCCGCCGGCTCAGCGCGGCGTCACCGGCCGGCAGCAGCACCAGGTGATCGAGATCGGCGCAGGTCAGGCATTGGGCGCCGGTCGCGGACATGATGAAATACGGTCCGGTGTCGCGACATTCGGCACACCGCCACGGTTCCTCGGCCACCACCACCTGCAGGTCGGGTGCCTTGTTCTGCCGGTCGACCAGGCGTCGGCGCGCGGCGTCGGACAACTCACCCGACAGCCAGTGGGTCCGGAACGCGGCGTCGTCACCGGATGCGGTGAACCGCAACGGTTCCTGATCACGTCCCGCCGTTACATAGGTGGCGTCGCCGGGCGTGAGGCCGCGCTCACGGGCCCAGTCCGCGAGCAGGGTCACCACATCGCGCAGGCGCGGTTCCTCGACCGCGGCGAGCTCGACCAGCGTCGCCACCTGCCCCTGCCGCCAGCGGTCCACCTGCGCGGCGCGCAGCCAGCCGAGCCGGGTGAACACCTCGACCGCCGCCACGTATTTGCGTTGCGCGAGTGCGGCTTCGGCAGCTTCGACCACCCGAGTCCGCAGTTTCGCCATGTCGGCCAGCTTATCGGCGCCCGGGAACACGATCGCGCCCGCGGTTGTTACACCCGAGCGTGACTGTGGAATTCTCTCCGGAACTCACCAAATTCATCGACGACGGTAAGCCGTACGCCACGCTGGCGACGGTGGCCCGCGACGGCAGCCCGCACCTGACCGTGATCTGGCTCGAGCGCGAAGACACCGATCTGGTGTTCTCCACCACCGTCTCGCGAGTGCAGTACAAGAACATGGTCCGCGACCCGCGCGTGACGGTGATGCTGTATCCGCCGGACCGCCCGTTCGCCTACGCCGAGGTCCGCGGCACCGTGACCATCACCCCGGACCCGGACAAGGTGCTGCCGAACCGCTTGTCGCACAAGTACACCGGGCTGCCCTATGCCGAGTTCAATCCCGCCTCGGTCAACGACGCCGCACGGGTGATCGTGCGGGTCACACCGCACAAGATCGTCGGCAACCTGTGAACTCGCGGCCGATTATCGGCCGGGCCGCGGTAGGCCCTAGGCTGGAATATTGTGCCGAATACCCCTGATGACCAGCATGCCGGTGACCAGAACTATCTCGCCGGTCTCGACCTCGCCGGCCGCCGCGTCGTCGTGGTCGGCGGCGGGACCGTCGCGCAGCGCCGCCTCGGCCTGCTGCTGGCCCACGGCGCCGACGTGCACGTCATCGCGCGGGAGGTCACGCCCGCCGTCGAGGGGATGGCCACGGCCGGTCAGCTGACGGTGCAGCTGCGCGCCTACGTCGACGGCGACCTGGACGGCGCCTGGTACGCGATCGCCTGCACCGACGAACCCGAGACCAACGCCGCGGTCGTAGCCGAGGCCACCGCGCGCCGCATCTTCTGCGTGCGGGCCGACAACGCCCGCCTCGGCACCGCTGTCACCCCCGCCACCGCCCGCTACGACGGTCTGACCCTCGGCGTGCTGGCCGGCGGCGCGCACCGGCGCTCGGCCGCCGTGCGCACCGCGCTGCTCGAAGCGCTGCAGTCGGGTGTGGTCACCGACGACTCCGGCGACGTGATCCCCGGAGTGGCCCTGGTCGGCGGCGGCCCCGGCGACCCGGACCTGATCACCGTGCGCGGCCGGCGGTTGCTGGCCCGCGCGAACCTGGTGGTCGCCGACCGGCTGGCCCCGCCCGAACTGCTCGCCGAACTGTCGCCCGACGTCGAGGTGATCGACGCGGCCAAGATCCCGTACGGCCGCTCGATGGCCCAGGAGGCGATCAACGCCGCGCTGATCGAGGGCGCGAAGGCCGGCAAGTTCGTGGTCCGGCTCAAGGGCGGCGACCCGTACGTATTCGGCCGGGGCTACGAGGAACTCGAGGCGTGCGTCGAGGCCGGGGTGCCGGTCACGGTGGTGCCGGGTGTCACCAGTGCCATCTCGGTGCCCGCCCTGGCCGGTATCCCGGTCACGCACCGCGGGATCACCCACGAGTTCGTGGTGGTGAGCGGCCACGTCGCGCCGGACCACCCGGATTCGCTGGTGGACTGGGACGCCCTGGCCCGGCTGCGCGGCACCATCGTGCTGCTCATGGCCGTGGAGCGGATCGAGAAGTTCGCTGCCGCCTTGCTGGCCGGCGGCCGGTCCGCCGACACCCCGGTCACGGTCGTCCAGGAGGGCAGCCTGCGCACCCAGCGCAGCCTGCGCGCCGACCTCGGTACCGTCGCCGAGCGGATCCGCGCGGAGGGCATCCGCCCGCCGGCGATCGTGGTGATCGGCCCGACCGCCGGCTTCACCGCGGGTGCTGCACAGTAACGGTTACCGGTAGGTACGTCGACGCAGGTCAGCGGTCCCGCGACCGCGTCACTTCAGGCGAATCGGGTGCTGAGCTGGGCAGATCGGGATCCGACAGTCCGGTTCCGCGGGAGAACCCATCCCGTACAGTTGCTCGATGTGCTGGACCAACCCACTGCGACGATGCATTATCCGGTGACCGGACGCGCCTTCGGGCTGCCCATCCTGGTCCTCAGCGGGCTGAATCTGATGGTGGTGCTGGACGGCACCGTCGCCATCTTCGCGATTCCGAAGCTGCAGGAGGACCTGGGCCTGTCCAGTTCGGCGAGCGCGTGGACGGTCACCGCGTACGGGTTGCCGTTCGCCGGATTGATGCTGTTGGGCGGCCGGCTCGGTGACGCGTTCGGGCGCAAGCGGATGCTGATCCTCGGCGTCTCTCTGTTCACCCTCGCCTCGGCGCTGTGCGGGCTCGCGCAGAACGAATGGATGCTGGTCGCGGCACGCGGGATGCAGGGGACCGCCGCGGCGATCGCCGCGCCGACCGCGATGGCGTTGGTGGCCAGCACGTTCGCGCCTGGTAAGCCACGAACGCAGGCGATGGCGATCTTCGGGTCGATGATGGGGCTCGGTTCGGTCGGCGGTCTGGTCGTGGGTGGCGCGCTCACACAGGTCAGCTGGCGCTGGATCTTCCTGATCAATGTGCCGATCGGTGTCCTCGTCGCAATCGGGGCGATCTCGCAGTTGCGCGACACCGACCATCACCGGCTGACGCTGGATGTGCGGGGTGCCGTGCTGGCCACCGTGGGTTGCACCGGCATCGTCTTCGGCGCGACCGAGGGGCCGTGGCTGGGCTGGGACAGCTGGATCGTGCTGGGCTCGTTCGTGATCGGCCTGCTCCTGCTGGTCGTGTTCGTCTTCGCCGAGCAGCACGTGGACAACCCGCTGTTGCCGTGGTCGCTGTTCAGCTCTCGGGACCGGGTGATCACGCTGCTGTCGATCGTGATCACCGGTGCGGCCATGGGCGCCATGACCTTCTTCGTGGCGCAGTTCCTGCAGAATGTGCTCGGCTACACGCCGCTCGGGGCGGGCTTGCGGGCCATCCCGTTCACGCTGGCGATCGGTGCCGGCAGCGCCCTGTCGTCGAAACTGGCGCTGATGGTGGCGCCGCGCTGGCTGCTGAGCGGGTCCGCGGCGGGACTGGCCGTGGGGCTGCTGATCGCCTCGACCCTCGGACCGGGAGTCAGTTATCCGACGACCCTGTTGCCGCTGCTGCTGGTCATCGGTTTCGGTGTCGGCATGGTGATCGTGGTGGTTCCGCTGTGCCTGCTGGTGGGCGTGCCGCCGAACAATATCGGCCCGCTGGCCGCGATCGGGCAGATGGCGTTCGAGATCGGCGCTCCGCTCGGAGTCGGCATCATGACCCCGGTCGCGGTGTCGCGGACACTGTCGATGGGCGGGCGGGTCGGTAAGGCCAGCACCATGAACCACGACGAGATCGTCGCGCTGAGTTCGGGTTACACGCTGGTGCTGTTCGTCTGCGGCTTGATGGCGATCGTCGTCGGACTGATCGTGCTCACCTTGCGTTTCACCCCCGCTCAGCTGGCCGAGGCGCACCACAACCAGGAAGAAGCCGCCCAGGCCTGACCGGTGTGCGGCTGGTCATTTCCGGCTGCGAATCCGGTCCGGATCCGGTTACGCTCGCCTCCACGATCTTTCGATAGGGAGGGGGCTGGATGGCAGTGGATCCGTCGGCTCGCGTGCGGGGCGGCCGCAGAGGGTTCGGGTACCGGCAGTTACGCAGTGCGGCTCTGCCGTTCGAATGGCAGGTGACCGACGGTTGCATGACCGTACGGCACCGGCGCGACCCATGGCGTTCGGCGGTGGCCGACCGCTTGTTCGCGGCGCTGTCGGAGGTGCAGCGCGCTCCCTACGCCGTGCTGGCGTGCCAGTGCGTCCTGCTCGACGAGCACAATCCGGCCGTGCCCGACGTCGTCGTGGTGAACCGGGCCGCGGTCGACCTGTACGCCGCCGAGGTGTTGCCCGCCGACGCGGCGGTCCTGGTGGTGGAGATCGTCTCCGCCGGCGACCGCTCCGACCGCTGGTATCGGACCCCCAGCCGCTACGCGGCCGCCGGCATCGCCTACTTCTGGCGGGTCGAACGCGGCCTCGACGGCCGTCCGATCGTGTACGAATACTGGCTCGACCACGAATCCCGCCGGTATCGCCCGGCCCCGGCCTACGCGCACACCGGAGTGCTGGCGACCACCGTCCCGTTCCCGATCCGCGTCGATCTCGCCGACCTGCTGGCGGGACCGGATTCGAATCACCCCTGAGCGTCGGGCCGCGACCGGCCGGCATCCCGGCCGCGCATCGCCCCGAGCGTCGGGGCGGGATCCGGTGAGCGGTCGGTGTCCGGATGGCATGTGTCACAAGTACTGTCGCGGCGTCCACCAGCGGCGCACACTTGCTCGGATTCCAGGTGACTCCGGGGGAGGGGCGAGCGATGACGCCGACCGACGACGAACTGCTGGACCGCTGGGTGGCGGTGGCTGGGGAGCGCAACCGTTGCGCTGGAACGGATCTCGTGACTCGCTACCGTGAGCCGCACCGCCGCTATCACACCGTCGACCATCTGACCGCGATGCTGCGCGCGATCGACCGGCTCGCCGCGGACGCGGACGACGTCACCGCGGTCGTGCTCGCCGCCTTCTTCCATGACGCGATCTACGTGATCGGCGCCCCCGACAACGAGGACCGCAGCGCCGAGTTGGCCGAATCCGTGCTCACCGCAGCCGAATTCGATCCCGCGACGGTGGCCGAGGTGGTCCGGCTGGTGCGGCTCACCGCCGCCCACGCCCCGGAGCCCGGCGACCGCAACGGCGCCGTGCTCTGCGACGTGGACCTGGCGGTCCTGGGTGGCTCGGCCGCCGACTACGCGGCGTACACGGCCGCGGTTCGCGCCGAATACGCCACCGTTCCCGACGACCTGTTCCGCGGGGGCCGGGCGGCCGTGCTGCAGTCCCTGCTGGACCTGCCCCGGTTGTTCCACGCCGAGATCGCCCGCGCCGCATACGAAGTCGCGGCGCGGGCGAATCTCAGCACGGAGCTGAGGGAGCTTCGGTCAGCCCGTCCGGCGTGAGTTCCAGCTGCCGGGTGATGCCGATCTCGTCGAGGAACCGCTGGTCGTGGCTGACCACGATCAGCGCGCCCTGGAACTCGGCCAGCGCCTCGGTGAGGTGACGCAGGCTCGGCAGATCCAGGTTGTTGGTCGGCTCGTCGAGCAGCAGCAACCGCGGCGCCGGGTCGGCGAGCAGCAGTACGGCCAGCGCGGCCCGCAACCGTTCGCCACCCGACAGCGCGCCGGCCGGGACATCCGCCGCGGTGCCGCGAAACAGGAAGCGGGCCAATCGAGCCCGGATCTCCTCGTCGGAGCGGCCCGGCGCCGCGGCCCGGACGTTCGCCGCGACGGAACGGTCCTCGTCGAAGATGTCGAGCCGCTGTGGCAACAGCCGCCACGGCACCGCCGGCGATTCCGCCATGATGCGCTGCAGCAACGTGGTCTTGCCGACTCCGTTGCGGCCGGTGATCGCGATCCGTTCCGGGCCGGTGACGGCCAGATCGACCGTCGGGCCACAGGCCAGTTCGACCCCGGCCAGCTCGACCACCTGCTGCCCCGGATACAGCCGCGTGTCGGGCAGATCCACCCGGATCTCCCGGTCGTCGCGGATCTGTTCCTCGGCGTGGGCCAGCTGTTCGCGTGCCTCGGCCACCCGATCGAGATGCAGGTTGCGGTATTTGCCCGCGGACTCCTGCGCCTGCCGTTTGCGCTGGCCCATCACGATCTTGGGTTCCCGCTTGTTCTCGAACATCTTCTGCCCGTACCGGCGGCGCCGATCGATGGTGGTGCGGGCCGCGATCAGCTCCTGCGCCTGTTTGCGCACATCGCTGCGCGCGTCCCGCACCGCCGCCCGGGCGGCTTCCTGTTCGGCGTCGACGATCTCCTCGTAGTGGGCGAAATTGCCGCCGAACATGCGGATCTCGCCGCGCCGCAGTTCGGCGATGGTGCCCATCCGGTCGAGCAGCTCGCGGTCGTGTCCGGCCACCAGGACGGTGCCGGAGAACTCGGCGATCACCGACCAGAGTCGTTCCCGCGCAACGGAATCGAGATTGTTGGTCGGCTCGTCGAGCAGCAGCGCGTCGGGTTCGCGCAGCAGTTCGGCGACCAGGCCCAGCAATTCGGTCTCGCCGCCGGACAGGGTGTCCAGGCGCCGGTCCAGGTGGGTCACGTCGTCGGCCAGGTACGGCAGCCCGAGCCGGCCGAGCAGGGCGATCGCGCGTTCCTCGACATCCCAATTGCCGTCCGCCAGTTCGAAATCGGCCTCGGTGCCGTGACCGGACTCGATGCGGTGCAGCGCGTCGCGCACCGGGTCGAGACCCAGCACGGTGGACACCTGTTGCCCGGCCGCCAGCGTGAGGTCCTGGCGCAGGTAGCCCAGCTGTCCCGTGACGGTGACCGAGCCGCGGGCCGGTCGCAGCCGACCGGCGATCAGCCGCAGCAGGGTGGTCTTCCCGGCACCGTTGGCGCCGATCAAGCCGACCGGGCCGGGGCCGAACGTGGCATTCAGTCCCTCGAACAGAACGGGCCCGTCGGGCCGCGCGAAGGTGAGATCGGACAGAGTGACGGTACACATGGCGTGCTCCCGGAAGTAGCAGAAGAGTGCGGCGCGCAGAATGCGGGCCACGCGAGGGCTACTTCGACAGGATCAACCGACCGACTCCGATCATCGGGGACAAGACGCCGGTCAGCTTACCGGGGTCCGGCGGCCAAGGGCAACAGTGTTTTCCGTCACCGCGGCCGTCAGCTGTCGTGTCCGGCCGACTCCGGCGCCCAGCGGTTGGCGGTGAGCCCGTACCCGGGTATGCCCTTGGTGGACTGGTGGGACTCGTAGATCCGCTGGTAACCGGTGCTCGCGATGCGCCACACGCCGTCCTCGCGGCGGTAGGTGTCGTGGTAGTAGGCGGCGCCCCGGATCAGGATCTCGAAGTCGGGGGCGATGACGGTGTCCTCCATGCACCAGCTGCCGGTGGCGGTGTCGCCGTCGACGGTGATCTCGGGGTGACCGGCGACGTGGACGGTGATGATGTTGCCGCCGAGCGCGCCGCGCATGTACTCGACGATCTCGTCGCGGCTGGTGAACTCCAACGGCCTGCCGCCGGAGGGGGATCCGTAGGAGCCGACGATGTCCGGGCACAGCGTGTCGCCGAACTCGTCCCACAGTTTCAGGTCCAGGGTGCGCAGGTAGCGATACTTCAGTGCGCGAATCGTCTCGAGTGCTTCGAAGTCCATACCGAAATGTAACGAATTCCAGTTCTGTGCACCCGGAAATTGCTACGGTCCGACCATGATTTCCACCGTCGTGTGGGGTACGGGCAATGTCGGCCGCGCCGCGGTGCGCGCTGTCGCGGCCCATCCCGGCCTGGAACTGTCCGCTGTCCTGGTCCACGATCCGGCCAAGGCCGGTCGTGACGCCGCCGACCTCGCGGGCCTGGACACCTCGCTCGGGGTCGCCGCGACCACCGATATCGAGGCTGTGCTGGCCGCCGCACCGGGCGCGGTCGTCTACGCCGCATCCGGCGACATCCGGCCCGACGACGCCCTCGCCGACATCGAGCGGGCCGTGCGCGCCGGGGCCGTGGTCGTCACGCCCGCGCTGTACGCGCTCTACGACTCGCGCAACGCGCCCGAGGAACTGCGCAAACGCGTGACCGCGGCCGTGGACGCGGGCGGCGGCTCACTGTTCGTCTCCGGTGTCGACCCGGGCTGGGGCAACGACGTACTGCCGCTGCTGGTCAGCGGGCTGGGCAGCGACGTCGACGTGGTGCGCTGCCAGGAGATCTTCGACTACACCAGCTACGACCAGCCCGATTCGGTTCGCTACCTGGTCGGCATGGGCCAGCCGATGGACTATCAGCCGCCCATGCTGGCCCCGACCGTCCCGACCATGGTGTGGGGCGGGCAGATTCGGCTCATCGCGCGCGGGCTCGGGGTGGAGCTCACCGACATCCGCGAGGTGGTCGAACGCCTGCCGCTGGCGACCGACGTCGACACCGAACTCATGGGCCGGTTCGACGCCGGCACCCAGGGTGCGGTGCGGTTCGAGGTGCAGGGCATCGTCGCGGGCGAACCGCGCATCGTGATCGAGCACGTGACGCGCATCCACGCGAGCTGCGCGCCGGACTGGCCGCAGCCGCCCAGTGGCGCGGGCGCGCATCGGGTGATCATCGAGGGCCGGCCGCGCATCGAGGTGACGGTCCAGGCCACCGACGAGGGCGGCAACCACGCCGCCGGCGGAAACGCCACGGCGGTAGGCAGATTGGTGAACGCGATCCCGTGGCTGACCGCCGCCGAACCCGGGCTCTACGACGCCCTCGACGTACCGCTGCCCTACGGCAACCTCGGAAGGAACCGGCCATGATGATCGACATTCCCGCGGACAAGGACCCGATCGCCTACGTGTGGGGGGAGATGGTGCCGGGCATCGGCATCGCCGCGGCGAACCTCTCGCTCGCGGTCTACTCGCACAGCACCCTCGGCCTGCGCGAATTCGAGGCCGCGCGGCTGCGGATCGCCCAGATCAACGGCTGCCTGTTCTGCCTGGACTGGCGCACCGACCGCGACGGCGAGAAGGTCGAGGAGTCTTTCGCCGACGCCGTAACCGAATGGCGCACAACCGAATCCTTCGACGACCGGACCCGCCTCGCCGCCGAGTACGCCGAACTGTACGCCCTCGACCACCACAGCCTCGACGAGGCGTTCTTCGACCGGATGAAGCAGCACTACACCCACACCGAGATCGTGGAACTGTCCATGTGCCTGGGTTCCTGGCTGGCCTTCGGCCGGCTCAACCGGGTGCTGGGGCTGGACGCGGTGTGCGTGCTGCCGAGCCACGCCGCGCAGCAGTCCGGCGACGCCGCGCAGTCCTAGTGTGCACCCGGTACGAGCCGGTGCGCGGCTGTGCGCGCACCGGCTCGATCGGTTCAGCTACCCGAACTGCCTGCGCTGCCGGAACTTCCGGTACCGCCGGTCGATGTGCCACCGCCGTTGTCCGGCGGCGCGGTCCAAGTGGCGGGCAGGTGCCCGAGCCGGACCCGCTGCGGGTGGGTGCCCACCGGTGTCGAGGTGACCTTCGCGCCGGTGGCGAAGTCGATGGCCGTCACCTGGTTCGCGCCGGATTCGGAGATGAGGCAGTCCTTGCCGTCACCGCTGACCGTCGCCCAGTACGGCTTCGACGCCGGGACGAGCGCGCCGGGCTGCAGGGTGGTGCGGTCGACGACCGTCGCGTAGTCGTCCATGGTGCCCGCGACGCACAGCTTGGCGCCGGTCGGATCGATCGACAGCCCGTGGTGGCGGGAGTCGAGCACCCAGGTGGTGCGGTCGGGGTTGAGGTTCGGGTTCCCCGGCAGGGTCGCGATGCGCAGGATCTTGTCCTGGGCGATGTCGTATTCCAGGAAGCCGTTGAAGAACGACACCTGGAAATAGAGCTTGGTCTGGTCCGGGCTGAAGGCCACCGGGCGCACGGCGTTCGACAGGTCGTTGCGGCCGAACGCGTCCAGCCGGGCCCGCATGTCGATGGTCTTGATCGGCGCGAAGGTGTTCGCGTCGACGATGGTGATGTGCCGGTCACCCTTGGTGAAGTCTTGCCAGGGTGCATCGAATCCGGTTTCCACGTTGCCGATCGACATGTTCCACAACTTGCCGTCCTTGGTGAAGACGTTCTCGTGCGGGCTGTCGCCGGTGGCGAATTCGCCGACCTCCTGGCCGGTGTGGATGTCGAGGACCTGCACCTTGTTGGCGGTCGAGGCGGAGACCGCGACCCGGTTGCCGTCCGGCGACACCGCCATGTGGTCGGCCCGGTTGCCTGCGACGGCGAAGCGCCAGTTCAGCTTTCCGGTCGCGGTGTCGATGGAGACGACGTCGGCGAAGCTGGGGCGCGACGCCACGACGGCCGAACCGTCAGGCGTGGTGTACATGTCGTCGACGTACTGGTCGTGGCCCTGGCCGACGAGTTGCCGGATGCCGAGGAAGAACCCGGCCCGGATGGGGTTGCTGAAGATCTCCGCCAGGCGCTGGTCCTTGTCGGGGATGATGTTGATCCGGCCGATCTTGGCGAAGTCGCCGGTGGAGTGGATGACGTCGGCGGTGCCGTCCCAGTTGTTGCCGACGAGCATCACCTCCTGCAGGGCGGTCTGCGCGTTCGCGGATTCGACCGCACCGGGAGCGGTGACGGCGGCGACGCCGATGGCGATCATGGTTGCGGTGCGGCGCAGCGCTTTTCTGCGTCGGCGAGCGGGAGTGGGCTCGGGCATGGACTTCCTCCTGAGAGATACGACCAAGTTCGAATATTTGCGTATTCAGACTTGGTGCGTGAAATAGTAGGACGCCGTGCCGGTGTCCACAAGGTTTTCTCGAGTTCGGGCCCGAACCGGCTCGGCCGGGCCCACTACGACTCAGGTGAGGACGAGAAGTTCTGTCGCAGAAGCGATCTCGGTGCGCAACCCGGCCTTGGTGGCGATTCGGGCCAGCCCCTTCACGTCGGTGGGCTCGGCGCGGGTCAGCACCAGCGCGCGGGCGAGCAGTCCCTTGTGGTGTTTGTTGAAGTGGCTCACCACGGTTCGGGTGCCGTCGGGCTTCTCGGTGAGCACTGTGGCGGTCACCGCGCCCGGTACCGGGCCCAACTGCTGATACACCCCCGACCGCAGGTCGACCACCAACTCGCCGTCGCTGCCCGCCGCGAGTGCGGGCGCCAGGGCCGGCTTCCACAGCGCGGCCAAGGTGGACAGCCCCGGCAGCTTCGAGCCACCGGAGAGCCGGTAGGCCGGAATCGGGTCGGCGGCGCGGACCGCGCCGAACAGCGCCGAGCCGATCGCGAGCCGGGCGTAGGCCTTCTCCCGCTGCACCTTGGTGAACGAGCCGGCGTCCAGGGCGTCGTAGAGCACCCCGGTATAGCGCTGCAGCGCCGGGCGGGTGGGGGCGGACCGCAGCGCCGCGTTACGCGCGATCTCGGCGTCACCCCCCTTGCCGAGCGACAGCGCGGCCACCGACGCGGCCGGGTCTGCGGCCAGCGCCACGAGCCGATCCACCAGCTCCGCCCGCACCGCGGTGAGCTGGGGAAACGACAGTGCGTCCAGGTCCAGCGGAGCTGGGGAACCACCGTCGGACTTGGTTTCGGAGGGCGGCAGCAATACGAGCACGAACGGATACGGTAATCGCCTTGCGAGGACCGTCCTGCCAGGGACTACGCTGTGCACCCGTGATCACCCGCCTCTCGCACCTGTTCCTGCGTACCCTGCGTGACGACCCCGCCGACGCCGAGGTGCCCAGCCACAAGCTTCTCGTCCGCGCCGGCTATGTCCGCCGCGTCGCCCCGGGCGTCTACTCGTGGCTGCCGCTGGGACTGCGGGTGCTGCGCAAGGTCGAGGACGTGGTCCGCGAAGAGATGAACGCCATCGGGGCACAGGAGATCTCGCTGCCCGCGCTGCTGCCGCGCGAACCGTACGAGACCACCAAGCGCTGGACCGAATACGGCGACGGCCTGTTCCGGCTCAAGGACCGCAAGGGACAGGACTACCTGCTCGGCCCCACCCACGAGGAGCTGTTCGCGCTCACCGTCAAGGGTGAGTACAACTCGTACAAGGATCTGCCGGTCACGCTGTACCAGATCCAGACCAAGTACCGCGACGAAGGCCGTCCCCGCGCGGGCATCCTGCGCGGCCGCGAGTTCATCATGAAGGACTCCTACTCCTTCGACCTCGACGACGAGGGCCTGAAGAACAGCTACGCCGCGCACCGGCAGGCCTACCAGCGCATCTTCGACCGGCTCGGCGTCAGCTACGTGATCGTGGCCGCCACCTCCGGTGCCATGGGCGGTAGCGCGTCGGAGGAGTTCCTGGCCGACAGCCCGGTCGGCGAGGACACCTACGTGATCTGCCGCGAGTCCGGCTACGCCGCGAACGTCGAAGCCGTGGTCACCCCGGCGCCCGCCGCCCGTCCGATCGAGGGCTTGCCCGCGGCCGTCGTGCACGACACCCCGGACACCGCGACCATCGCCACCCTGGTCGACTGGGCCAACGGCGCCGGCCTGGCCGAGCAGTTCGGCCGCCCGGTCACCGCGGCCGACACGTTGAAGAACGTGATCGTGAAGCTGCGCCACCCGGACGGCAAGACCGAACTGCTCGGCATCGGCGTGCCCGGCGACCGTGAGATCGACGAGAAGCGCCTGGGCGCCTCGCTCGAGCCCGCCGAGGTGGAACTGCTCACCGAGGCCGACTTCAAGGAGAACCCCTTCCTGGTGAAGGGCTACATCGGCCCGAAGGCATTGCTGGAGAACGGGGTTCGCTACCTGGTCGACCCGCGCGTGAGCACCGGGTCGACCTGGATCACCGGCGCCGACGAAGCGGGCAAGCACATCGTGGGCCTGGTCGCGGGCCGCGACTTCACCCCCGACGGCACCATCGAGGCCGCCGAGGTCCGCGACGGTGACCCGTCGCCCGACGGTGCCGGCGTACTGGAGTCCGCGCGCGGCATCGAGATCGGGCACATCTTCCAGCTGGGCCGCAAGTACACCGACGCTTTCGACGTGGACGTGCTCGGCGAGAACGGCAAGCCGGTGCGCCTGACCATGGGTTCCTACGGTGTCGGTGTGTCCCGCATGGTCGCGGTGCTGGCCGAGCAGAAGCACGACGAGAAAGGCCTGCGCTGGCCGCGCGAGGTCGCGCCGTTCGACGTGCACGTGGTGATCGCCAACAAGGACGAGGGTGCCCGCTCCGGCGCCGAAGCCCTTGCCGCGCAACTGGATGCGGCCGGTCTCGAGGTCCTGCTCGACGACCGCACCGCCTCGCCGGGGGTGAAGTTCAAGGACGCCGAACTGCTGGGCATGCCGCTGATCGTGGTCGTGGGCCGTGGGTACGCCGACGGCAAGGTCGAGATCCGCGACCGGTTCGCCGGTACGGCGGAGGAGATCCCGGCGGACACCGCGGTGGAGGCCGTGGTGGCGCGGGTTCGGGGCTGATTCGAAACTCCAGGCCGGTCACGCGGAGCGAATGCTCTGTGTGACCGGCCTTTTCGTGTGTCGACGTTCGCCGTCAAGTGCTCGCGGGCCAGACGACATGCAGCACCCGCTCCGGCCAGTCGTCGGGGACACCGGCGACCGTGACATACGCGCCGTAGAACGACCCGATGAGCATGCCGGTGAGCGCGTCGAAGTCGGTGGACTCGGGAAAACCGCCCGCCGCCAGCGCCGCGCGCAGCATCGCCCGGCGCGGCTCGACCAAGCGAGTCTTGAACAGCTGCAACAGTTCCGGGTGCCGCTCCTGCTCGGCGAGCAGTGAGCCGAGGATCGCCATGGCCGGGATGGACCGCAGATTGTGGTGGAAGTTCGTCAGGATCGCCAGTGCGTGCGCCCGCGGGGTCGGCGCGCCCGCGGGCGGCTCCTCGACCCGCAGTGAGCCGATCACCGCGGCCACCAGCTCGGCCTTGTTCCGGTAGCGCCGGCGCAGGCTGGGCGTGGTGGTGCCCGCGGCGGCCGCGACGGCCTCCAACGACATTCGGGCATAACCGAATTCGCCGAGGTGACGCGCGGCGGTGGACAGGAGTGCTTCGTCGAGCGCCGGATTGCGCGGTCGCCCTGCTTTCATCGGTGGGAAGTCCATTACGTTCCGAGTGTATATCGTAATGTTTTTGACCGAGGAAGGATCCACCATGACCGAGTCGTTGCCGGCCACCGCGGTCGTCCGCGTCGGACGCGCCACCTTCGAGCCGAGCCGGTACGCCGAATTCGACGCCCTGGTGCGCAAGCAGGCCGAATACCTGGTCCCCGCCATCGAGGAACTTCCCGGACTGCTGCACTGGTTCACCGGTGTCTCGCCGGAGGGGTCGATGGTGCAGATCAGCGTGTGGGACACCGAGGAGCACGCCGAACAGATGGACGAGCTGAAGCTCATGGCCGTCGTCGCCCGCGGGGAGATGGAAGCCATCGGCGGGAAATTCATCCGGCCGATCATCAACTACCCGATCGACTGGACCATCTGACCCCGAGCGCCGGAAGGAACTTCCATGTCCCGATCGTTGCCGGTGACCGCGGTCGTGCACTTCGCCCGCGGTAGCTTCGACCCGAGCCGGTTCGCCGAGGTCGACACCCTGGCGAGCAAGCAAGCCGACTATCTCGTTCCGGCCATCCGGGCGCTCCCGGGGCTCATCCACTGGTACACGGCGGTCTCGCCCGAGGGCTCGATCGCGAACGTCAGTATCTGGGACTCCGAAGAGCATGCGGCGCAGATGGATCGGCTGCACGAGATGGTCGTCGTGGCTCGCGGGGAGTTCGAGGCGCTGGGCGGCCTGACGTTCCACCCGATCGTGAACTATCCGATCGACTGGACCATCTGACCCGGGACGACGAGAGAGCCGGTCGCACCGCGGGTTTACGGTACGACCGGCTCTCTCATGTCGGCACCGGAGACGTCGGTGCCGTGGACCGGGTGGGTCAGCTGTAGGCCTTGGCGACGCCGTCGAGAAGGTGTTCGAAGGTGTCGTAGTCGGGCGGGTTGATCGAGTTCAGGACGTCCGCGTCGACCGGAACCTGGTGGGCGGCGGCAACTTTGGTGAACAGGCTCTGATCCGTGGGGCGGAAGCCGTGCTCGGCCGCCAGCTGCTGCAGCACCGGATCGGTGGTCAGCAGCTTGCCCAGGGTGTCGCCCTTGTCGTCCAGCGGGACGACGGTGTGCTGGGACATGGTGGTGGGCTTGGGATACATCAGCACCATGCCGGGCTTCAGCGCCCCGTGCGCGGCCGCGTCGACGTACTGGGCCTCGTAGATCCAGACCATGGGCGCCGGGCCCATACCGTTGGCCAGGTAGTCCTTGAACGGCGCGTCCGAGCTGGGCTCGGTGAAGCCCTGCCGGGTGAACAGCCGCGAGATCCGCGACACCGCATAGTCTTCCGCGGTGCCGCCGCGGACCGTGCTGTTGTCGTTGGCGACGTAGGCGGTGACCGCCAGGAACATTGCCGCCGAGTTCGAGGTGCGCGGGTCGGTGGTGGACACCAGGATGTTCTTGGGCACCGCGTAGGAGGTGTTGCCGGGCAACTGATTCCACTGCTTGCCCTGCTCGGCCAGCTGCAGGAACTTCTGTACGTCGAATTGCGGTGTGGGACCGGGCGTCACGACACCCGCCGCGGTGAGCAGGTCGACGATGGGCGCGAACGTGGCGATCGCCATCGGCGAGGAGAACGGCGTGTACTTGGCCGCTCCGACCTTGCGCGCCAACTGGATCCGCTCGGCGGCGTCCGCGCTGGACGGGAACGCGAAGTCGTACTTGCTCAGGTCCGTCGAGGTGGCCATCTGCCGGGAGCCGGCCGGATCCGCGTCGACCTTCAGACCGTGCTTCGCCAGTTCGTCGACCACCTGCGGGTCGGCGAAGAAGTCGGACTTCTCCGACCCGATCACGCCGTGCACCTCGGTCAGCGCCGCGGCGGCGGGTGCGGTGGTGGCATGCCGGCCGGTGGCGGTCACCGCGACGGCGACCACCGCGACCACGCCGACGGCGATCCCCGCGAGCACCTTCCGATTCCGCGGCAGCGTCGACAGGGTAGTACGGAAGATGTCCGGAAGGTGTACTGAATTCGAATTCGGATTACCGTCCCGGGAAATTCGTGGTGACTCGGAATTCTCGCCGCCGACTTCCGATCCCTCGGGCGCCGGATCCAATTCACGGCGCGCGATCCGCTCCACCAGAATGGGTACGAATTCACGGACGGTATGGCCGTCGAACCGCCGCCGGACTTCGCCCACGACCGACTCGACCTGCTCCGCTGTGTGTACCTCGCTGTAGTCTCCGACCAGGCGTTCCGTCATGGAACGCAGCGCTTTTTCTTCGCGGGCAGTGTCGACCGCCACCGTAACTCCTCGAATCGGATCGAACCGGATCGCGCGCCCGAATTAGTAGCCGGGGCAACGTAACTGCCGACTTTACCGGGGCGGTCGCGATCATTGTGATCCGTGCTGGGAATAGTGCCGCAAAGGAAATCGGACCGTCTGGTATGCGGATGTCGATTTCTTCGGGGCGGAATGCGTCACCGGAATTCTTGCACCGATCGGCCGGTGGGTCCGCGGCAGCCTGATTCAGGACTTGCCGGGGAACGGCGCGGTCGTCGGAGCCGCGCCCAGGATGCCCTGCCAGGTGGCCTGTCGCACGGCGCAGTCGGTCAGCGCGTCGATCGCCGTGCGCCGCACCTCGGGGGAGTCGGCCCGCTCGACGACCGCCCGCCACGCGGTAGCCGTGTCGGACTCCACGGTGGCGGCCAGTTGCGCCGCCGGAATCGGGTCGTCGACCCGGTTCGGCGTGGTGTAGGCGGCGGCCGCGGCCGGCACCGTCGCCCCGGCCGCCTTCAACGCGTCGATCGTCGCGTCGCGCCGGGTGCGATGGGCGGCGGTGAACTCGGCCACGATCTTGGCCCGCTCGGGCGCGCAGTACGCGGCGACCAGGCCGTAGGCGTACACGGCCGCGTACTCGGCGGCCAGCGCGTCGGACAGTGCCTGCTGATCGGCGGTGGTGGTCATGCGAGCAGAACTCCTGCGTGGGCGGCGCACGCGGCGCTGATCGAGGCGAGCAGGCCGGCACGGAAACCGTTCTGCCCCTGGGCCAGATCGGCGGCGGACTGCTGCGACTTGGTGAGCTGGGCGCGCACCGCGGCGGGGGTGGGCGGCGGGGCCGGCGCGGCCGGCGGATCGACCGGGGGCGTGCTCGACTTCGGCAACGTGCCGTCACCGTAAGTGCCTCGCGCACGGTCGATTTCGGCGCGCAAGGCGTCCGCGTGGGCGGTGCGCTGGGTGGCGATCAGGGTCAGCGCGGCGCTGTGGTCCGGCGCGGTGGCGATCGCGCTCTGCGCCCACACCGCGTCGGTGCGGGCGTCCTGTTCGGGGCCGAGCAGGACGTCGACGGGCGGGGGAGGCGGTGGCGCACAGGCGCTCAGCGCGGCCACGGCCGCGGTACCACCGGCGGCGACCACGACGGTGCCGGCCGCCCGTAGCAGCGCGCGACGGTCCGAACGGACAGCGGAGAGTGGCGGGGAGACAGACGGGGAGGTGGCCGACACGGCACCCATCGTGCCAGTGATCGTGATCCGCGGGCGGACCGAGGTTGCCGACACGCAGAGGTGACGGCCGAATCCGGTCCGTGGCCTGCGGTGATGCGTCCGGGCGGACCGGGGCGGCGGGATCGGGCCGACGGTCCTTTACACTCTTGCAGCGCGTTACGCTAGACCTGCGGCGGAACTACGCGGAGTTGTCCCTTCGTCACAACTGAACCAGGAGTCGCCCACATGCCGATGCCGACCGAGGAAAGGCTGAGCCAGCTGATCGCCGGCTATGTCGAACGCCGGGGACTCGATCTCGAGGGCGTGACCCTGGCGGCAGCCGGCGGTGTGCACAACCGGTTGACCGTGACCGTCGACAGCGACGCCGGACTCGACCTCGACCTGGTCTCGGACCTGACCACCGACATCTCGCACGCGCTCGACGAGGCCGAACTGTTCGGTGACCAGCCGTATCTCCTCGAAGTCACCACCCCGGGCGTGGACCGCCCGCTCGCCGCGCCGCGACACTGGCGCCGGGCGCAGGGCCGCAAGGCGAAGATCAGCATGCGGGCCGGTGCGCCGACCCCCGAGGGTGCCCAGCGGTTCGAGGCCCGGATCGGTGCGAGCACCGACACCGAGGTCGCCCTGGTCCTGGGCGGGCGGCAGCGCCCGCACCGGGTCGTCGTCCCGCTCGCCGATATCGACAAGGCCGTGGTTCAGGTGGAATTCAATCCGCCCGGCGCCGCCGAACTGGAACTGGCCGGCGGCGTCCTGCCCGGCCGTCCCGCGCCCGGCGACCGATCCGGAACCGAGAACGCCGACGCCGCCGAAGACACCACCGAAGACCTGCACGACGCTGCCGACTATCCGAACGACGCCGACTCATCCGTAGTAGCGCCGACCGAAGGGACCGTGGAATGAACATCGAAATCGAAGCCCTGCGGGCAATCGTTGCCGACAAGGGGATCTCGATGGAGACGGTGATCTCCGCGATCGAATCGGCGCTGTTGACCGCGTACCGCCACACCGAGGGCCACCAGCCCAACGCCCGCATCGACATCAACCCCAAGACCGGCACGGTCCGGGTGATGGCCCGCGAACTCGACTCCGACGGCAACCTGATCTCCGAATGGGACGACACCCCAGAGGGTTTCGGCCGGATCGCCGCCACCACCGCCCGCCAGGTGGTGCTGCAGCGGCTACGCGACGCCGAGAACGAGAAGTCGTTCGGCGAGTACGCGACCCATGAGGGCGACATCGTCGGCGGTGTGGTGCAGCGCGACGCCCGCATGAACGCCCGCGGCACGGTCGTGGTGCGGATCGGCAGCGAAGCGGCCGGCACCGAGGGCCTGATCCCGCCCGCCGAGCAGGTGCCCGGTGAGACCTACGAGCACGGTGACCGCGTCAAGTGCTACGTGGTCGGGGTGTCGCGTGGCCCGCGCGGCCCGCAGATCACGCTGTCGCGCACCCACCCGAACCTGGTGCGGCGGCTGTTCGCGCTCGAGGTGCCCGAGATCGCCGACAACTCGGTGGAGATCGTGGCGGTGGCGCGCGAGGCCGGCCACCGGTCCAAGATCGCGGTCCGGTCCAACGTCCCCGGCGTCAACGCCAAGGGCGCGTGCATCGGCCCGATGGGTCAGCGGGTGCGCAACGTGATGAGCGAGCTGGCCGGCGAGAAGATCGACATCATCGACTACGCCGACGACCCGGCCACGTTCGTCGGCAATGCCCTGAGCCCGTCGAAGGTGGTTTCGGTCACAGTCGTCGACCCGGAGGCGCGCGCGGCGCGGGTCGTGGTCCCCGATTTCCAGCTCTCGCTGGCCATCGGCAAGGAGGGCCAGAACGCCCGTCTCGCGGCCCGGCTGACCGGCTGGCGCATCGATATCCGCAGCGACGCGAGCCCGGACGTGGCCGGCACGGTCCGCGCGCCCGGCGGTCCGCGGGCCGGTGGACCGCGTCCGGAGTGACGGACGCGCAAGGACGGAATGACAGGTTGGTAACTTCCGGGACACCTGGATGCGGAGATCGGGACATGGCAGCGGTACAGTGGACGCAGGCTACGCACGAGCCTCCGGTGTCCACCCATCCCGAACCAGTTCAGGTCCCCTCTGCCGAGGGTGCCCGGCCGGTCCGGACATGTATCGGGTGCCGGAAGCGCGAGCTGGCCGCCGATCTGTTGCGAGTCGTGGCGCAGTCGTCCGATATGGGCGTCTCTGTGATCGTTCCCGACCCGCGGCGCAGACTTCCCGGAAGGGGTGCCTGGTTGCACCCCGTTTCGGCTTGTCTGAGCAACGCAGAGCGGCGCCGAGCGTTCGGCAGAGCGCTAAGAGTGTCCGGACAACTGGATATCTCAGCCCTGGAGCACTACGTCGAGAACAGGCACGAGCACTCATGAGCAAACCGTGAAGTACCAGCGATGATCCGCTATCGGAGATAATCGAGGTCGTGCGGGCGTCCGTCCCCTTGGGGGACAACAGGACTGCCGCGCTCGACCTCATCAGTGAGGAGAGCAGTGGCAGGCAAGGCCCGCGTGCACGAGTTGGCGAAAGAACTCGGTGTTACGAGCAAAGAACTACTCGCACGGCTGAAAGAGCAGGGCGAGTTCGTCAAGTCGGCGTCGTCGACGGTGGAAGCACCCGTCGCGCGTCGGCTGCGTGAGTCGCTGAACAAGAACGGCGGCGACTCCAAGCCGGAAGGCCGGCCTACACCGGCCGCCCGTCCCAAGCCCGCAACGGGTGCCACCCCCGGTCCGCGTCCGACTCCCGGCCCGCGTGCGGCCACCCCGTCGGCTCCGGCCGAGGTGCCCGCCCGTCCCGCCGAGGAGGCGCCCGCGCGTCCGGCGGAGACCGTGTCCCGGCCCGCGCCGGGTGCCCGTCCGGGGCCGCGTCCGGCTCCGGCCGCGCCCGCTCCGCGTCCGGCG
>NZ_RFFH01000010.1:0-9618 GCF_003696265.1 Nocardia stercoris
CGGAGCCGGGCGCCATCGCGGGCGCGGACGCCATCGCGGGTTCCGGCGCGGCCGGGTTCGGTGGCGGCGCGGCGGGCCGCGGCCGGCTCGCGCCCGGTTGCCGGAGCGGAAGCGGCGGCTGCTGCGCCGATTGTGGTGCGGCACCGGCAGATTCGGGCTCGGGCGCGTCCACCGGCCGGGGTGCCGGTTCCGGCGCGACGGCGTCGGCCGGTGGTGTCACCGGTACGGCTCGTTCGGGGCGGCGGCGCGGCGGGGGCGGGGTGCGGTTCGGGTCCGGCGCCGGGAACCCCTCGCTGATGAGTTCGGAATAGCTTGCCGCGGCGGCATATCCGAGCGCACCCAGCGCCTGGCCGACCTGCGACGCGTCCCAGTGGCCGGCCACCGGGCCGATTCCGTCCTCGTCGTCGCGGCCGATCCGGGTGAAGTAGGTGCGTAGCGACGAAGGACCGTCTCCGACCACCACGTCGATGTCCTCCGGCAGCGGGCCCTTGTCCAGCGTGATCCGGGTGCCCAGCAGCGGGATGATCAACACGATGCCCAGCACCGTGACGTGTTCGCGGCCGGGCGCGGACCGCAGCAGCTCTTCGATCTCGGCGGTCCGCTCGCGGATGGCGGTCATCGCCTCCGTGCCGTCCACCTGGCCTTCGAGCGGCGCGATCCCGTCGCCCAGGGTCCAGGGCTGATCGGCGGAGACGGTGAGGGTGCCGGTGACCCGTTCGCTGAAGCCCTTGACCGACACCACGACACACGCGTCGGGGGTCCACACGACCGCGTCGGTGCCGCGCGCCTTGACCACCGCGATGCCCGGCAGCGCGTGCGCGCCGCGCCACGATTTGAGCCAGTTGACGACCGTCTGCTCGGTGGCCGACAGCCGAGACGGGTCGTCGTTGCGGACCTTCACCAACATCCTGATCAACCCCTGCCGATTTGCCGGTCCGGCCGCGCGACCGGTTATCACGCCAAATTTACGACTGGCCGCCAAGCTTAGCGAATCGGCTTGCGCCAGCAGGGATCATCGGTCCGCGCGGTGCGGTGCGGTAGCCGATTCGATTCGTCAGGGCAGCAACACGATCGAGCCGGTTGTCGCCCGGCCCTCCAGATCGCGGTGCGCGCGGGCCGCGTTGGCCAGCGGATATGTCGCGCCCACCCGCACGGTGAGGGTGCCGTCGGCGATCGCGTCGAAGATGTCGTCCGCGCGCCACAGCAGCTCGTCGCGGGTGCGGGTGTAGTGGGCGAGGGTGGGCCGGGTCAGGAACAGGGAACCGGCGCTGTTGAGCCGCTGCGGGTCGAACGGCGGAACCGGGCCGCTCGCCGCGCCGAACAGGGCCAGGGTGCCGCGCACCCGCAGCGACGCCAGGCTCGCCTCGAAGGTGGCCGCGCCGACGCCGTCGTACACCGCGGCCACGCCCTCGCCGCCGGTCACCGCGCGCACCTCGGTGGCCAGATCGGGCCCGTAGCGCAGCACACGCGCGGCGCCGGCCGCGCGCGACAGCTCCTCCTTGGCGTCACTGGACACTGTCGTGACGACCCGCACGTCCCGCGCGGCCAGCCACTGGGTCAGGATCAGTCCGACCCCACCCGCACCGGCGTGCACCAGCACCCACTCGCCGGGTTCGGGGCGGTACACCGATTCGGCGAGATAGTGGGCGGTCATGCCCTGTAGCAGCGCCGACGCCGCCACCGGGGCGGACACTTCGCCCGGGACCGGCACCGCGACCGCGGCGGGCACCGCGACCTGCTCGGCGTAGCTACCGGGAGCAGCCGACCAGGCCACCCGCTGCCCGATCGCGAATCCGGTGACGTCCGAGCCGAGCGCCGTGATAACGCCGGTGCCCTCGGATCCGGGCACGTACGGGACGGAGGCGGGATACAGCCCGGTCCGGAAGTAGGTGTCGATGAAGTTGACGCCGATCGCCTCGGTGTCGACCAGCAGCTCGCCCGGACCCACTTGGGGTGCGGGCAGTTCCACGTATTCGAGGACCTCGGGGCCGCCGTGCTCGGTTACCTGAATCGCATGCATGACCGGTTTGTACACCCCCGACCCGGAGTTCGGTCACAGTGGTCTCGGCCGTGTCGCTACCCGGCGGTAGACTGCCCGCTATGAGTACTTCCGTGGCCCCCGTCGAACTGTCGTCCGCTGTCGTCGATTCCGTCGTCGATTTCGTTGCCGCGCACGGCGGTTCCGCTACCGCGGTGCTGCAGCCGGTCGGCCGGTTGGGTGTCCGGGTCACCCTGGTAGGCGCCGACGGCGTCCTCGGCGACCGGGTCGTCGCCGACCTGGCCGCCGCGAACGCGCTGGTCGAGAAGGTCTCGGGCCTCACCGCGACCGAGCACTGGGACCGGGAGCTGATCTCGAAGGCCACGCCCGCGAAGGGGCACTGGGCCAAGATGGCCGGCTGGGTGGCTCGTTCGCACCGTTTCCCGCAGGCGCGCAACGAGCAGACGGTGCGTGAGCTGACCGTCTAGTACTCGTGGGTGGTCGGCGCATGTGATCGGGGATACAGCCGACATAGACGTAACTGTCGATCACATGTAATCTTCCAGGACCGGGCAGAGCCGTCCGGAAACGATCACGAAACGAGTAACCTCAATGACGCGGCATGTCGACGTACTGATCATCGGCGCGGGTCTGTCCGGAATCGGAACCGCTTGCCACCTGATCCGGGAGAACACCGGGCGCAGCTTCCTGATCCTGGAGCGTCGCGAGAACATCGGCGGCACCTGGGACCTGTTCAAGTACCCCGGCATCCGCTCCGACTCCGACATGTACACCTTCGGCTTCGAGTTCAAGCCGTGGACCGGCACGAAGGTGCTCGCCGACGGCGCGTCGATCCGCAACTACGTGCAGGAGACCGCCGAGGAATACGGCGTCGACAAGCAGATCCGGTTCGGCCGCAAGATGGTGAAGGCGAGTTTCTCGACCGCCGACAACATCTGGACCGTCGAGACCGTCGACGAGAAGACCGGCGAGACCGAGATCTACACCGCCGACTTCCTCTCCGGCTGCACCGGCTACTACAACTACGACGCCGGCCACCGCCCCACCTGGCCGGGCGAAGAGAACTTCCGCGGGCAGATCGTGCACCCGCAGGCCTGGCCCGAGGACCTGGACTACCAGGGCAAGAAGGTCGTGGTCATCGGCTCCGGTGCCACCGCCATCACCCTCGTGCCCACCCTGGCCGCCCGCGGCGCCGGCCACGTCACCATGCTGCAGCGCTCACCCACCTACATCGCCACCCTGCCCTCCGACGACCCGGTCGCCATGGGCCTCAAGCTGGCCAAGGTGCCGGCCGCGATGGCGTACAAGGTGGGCCGGGTCCGCAATATCGCGTTGCAGCGGGCCAGTTTCCAGCTCTCCCGCAACAACCCCGCCGCGGCCCGCAGGCTGCTGCAGAACCAGGTGCGCGTCCAGGTCGGCCCGAACGTCGACATGAAGCACTTCACCCCGAAGTACGACCCGTGGGACCAGCGCCTGTGCGTCGTGCCCAACGGCGACCTGTTCCGGGCGCTGAAGAAGGGCACGGCGTCGATCGTCACAGACACGATCGCCGAGTTCACCGAGACCGGACTGCGCCTGGACTCGGGGCAGGAACTTGAGGCCGACATCATCGTGACCGCCACCGGCCTGCAGGTGCAGATGCTCGGCGGCGCCGCGGTCGAACTCGACGGTGAGCCGGTCCACACCCGCGACCTGCTGATGTACAAGGGCGTCATGCTCAGCGACATCCCGAACGCCATGATGGTGGTGGGCTACACCAACGCGTCGTGGACGTTGAAGGCCGACCTCGCGGCGAGCTACTTCTGCCGCGTGCTGAACTACATGCGCGACAACGGCTTCAACCGAGTGGTCGCCACGCCGCAGCCGGGCGACCGCTCCGAGGCCTCGCTGCTGGGCGCCGACCTCTCCTCCGGCTACATCGCGCGCGGCGACGCGGTGATGCCGCGCCAGGGCACCGGCGGCCCCTGGAAGGTGGTCAGCAACTTCTACCGCGACCGCGCCTACCTGCGCAAGGAAGGGCTGGAGGACGGCATCGTGAAGTTCTCCAAGGTCAAGCCGGCACTGCGGGTGGTGTCCAACGAGGAGTCGCGCTCGGCCTGACCGTGCGTAGCTTGTGCCGCGGACCCTATTCGGGTCCGCGGCACTGCTTTTCGTCAGGTGGGTGGCGTAGATGCTCGGCCTCGAGGTCGCCCCCGACGAACTGGACTCGGCGGTCGTGGCATGTGGGACATGCCGTGGATGGCCTGTGATGGCAGCCGGTGTCGGGCCGCAGCCAGTTCCGCCGCGGCCCGGCCGGAAAGTAAGTGAGCGGATGTGGGGTCGGCGGTCAGGGTTTCGGGCGGCTGCGGAGATCGATGTCTGCGCTGTCGGATAGCCTGCGCTGCAGCGGGACCTGTCTGCCGGAGTGGGAATCATGGCTGCCGGAGCGGGATCAGGCGATTCGGCGGCTGGAACTGCAAGTGCCGCAGCATTATTGCATGGAGTGCAAATATGCACTGAATGCGTATGCGCAGGAAATGCAATGGTGCACGGCATGCGGTTCGGCAAGTTTGCCCAGGTAGCGGCATCCGTGTGGGCCGAGGCAGTCCACAAACGCTCGAACAATGCCGATCTCAGTCGTGACGCGCGGCCGGGAGAGCTTGCCGCCCGGCTCCCGGCCACGGCCCGGTACTGGACGTCGGCGAGGCCTTACCGCCGACGTGCTAGGCCAGTCGATCCGGGGGACACCGGCCTGAGTGCACAATGTTGGGCTGATTCCGGCAATTCTTGCTCGATCGGGCGGAACATTGTGCGCTCAGGCCGGAACTAGCAGTCTGTGCGCCCGTGATCGAATCGATCGGATGGCCCGGCTGGGGCCGGTCAGCGGGTGGTGGCGACCTCGGTCACTGGCGCGGGCACGTGTTCTCGGGTGCGGAGGGTGGCCCACAGGGCGGCGGTGGCGGCCGTGCAGGCGCCGGCGCCGGCGACGTGCAGCACGACCAGGCCGCCGGGTACGTCGGTGAAGTACTGGACGACACCGATCAGTGCCTGGGCGCAGACGAGTGCCAGTACCACGATGTAGTGGGTGCGGACGGTCCGGGTGACGCCGACGGTGGCCAGGCCGAAGCCGAGGCCGATCAGCAGGCACAGGTAGGCGACCAGCAGTTCGGCGTGCGCGTGCACCAGTGTCGGGATCTCGACTTGTAGTCGGGGGACGGTCTTGTCCACGGACTTGTCGCCGGCGTGCGGGCCCGCGCCGGTCACGAGCGTGCCGGCGACCAGGGTCGCGGCCAGCGCGATGCCGCTGAGCACGGTGAGCGCGCGCAGCGGGGCGGGTGCCTGCGTGACCACGACGCCGTCGTCGGGCTCGGCGACCTTCACCCACAGCACGCCCGCCAGCCACACCATGAGCATGGAGGCCAGCATGTGGATCGACACCGTCCACCACAGCAGTCCGGCGCGGACCGTGATGCCGCCGAGTACCGCCTGCAGCACGGTGCCGCCGGGCATCAGCCACGCGTAGGCGACCACTTCGCGCCGCCGCCGGGCTCGTAGGACGGCGAGCACGACGGCCGCCGCCGCCACCGTCACCACGAAGGTCAGCAGCCGGTTGGAGAACTCTATGGCCTGGTGGTAGCCGGTCGCGGCGTGCGGCACCGGCGTGAAGCTGCCGGGGAAGCACTTCGGCCAGGTCGGGCAGCCCAGCCCGGACGCGGTCACTCGCACCACGGCCCCGGTGACGGCGATCCCGGCCTGGGTGATCACCACCGCCAGGGCGATGAGTCGCTGCACCCGCTGCGAGGGCACGGGCAGGAGGTCGACGAGTCGCATGAAGGCGCGAGACAGCACGCGACCATGCTAGTCGCCGTCGATTCGTCCCCCGAACCCGACCTACTACATTGCGTCGTTTACGCGGCCGGGGAAGCCGCGCACCGGACCGAGGGTGCCCGTGGCGGTGCTGCCAGTCTCACTCAGCGCCGCCAGGCCACGAGGCGACGCCGTGGGGTTCACGGTCGGTTCGGCGCCTGGAAGCCGCCGATCTTCTCCTCGAGCAGTTCGGCCAGCCGCAGCGGGGTGCGGTCCTCGAACATCGGGCCGATGAGCTGCACGCCGACCGGCAGACCCGCAGGGGAACGGCCCGCCGGTACGGCGGTGGCGGGCAGGCCGGGCATGGTGGCCATCCCGGCCCAGACGAGCTGGTCGAAGTACGGGTACTCGACGCCGTCGATGTCGATGGTTCGGTCCTCCAGACTGCCGTTGTGGTTGTGCGGGAATGCGGGAGTGGGCGTAACCGGGCTCACCACGGCATCGAACTCGGTGAACAGCTGCCGCCAGCCGTGGCGGTGGAGTTCGCGGCGGTTGTTCGCCTCGACCCAGTCGCGGTGACTGAGGACCATGCCGCGCAGCCGCGCCGCGTCGAGACTTCGGTCGTCCGCGCTCAATGCGGCGGCCCGGGCCTGCAACTGCCGGTACACGTCGAGGGGAAGCGTCGCGGCGGCGTTCGACAGCATCAGCTGCATGTACAGTGCCGCCGCCTCGGCGGGATCGGGCAGCAGCGGGCTGTGCCGTTCGACGTGGGCGCCCTCGTCGACGAGGGCCTCGGCGACCCGGTTCACCGCGGCCCGCACCGCCGATCCGGTGGGCAGGATCGGATGGTCCGCGACGACCAGGACACGGAAGTCGGCCAGTCGTTCGTGGCGCGCGGGCGGCAGCGTGAGGTCGTAGGCGATGCCGTGGGTCAGCGGGTCCGGGCCGGCCATCACGTCGAGCAGGAGGGTGAGGTCGCGGGCGGTGCGGGCCATCGGACCGACAACAGCCAGGTCTAGATCGACCGGCAGGGCCGGGGCCGAAGGCGCGACCATGCCGCGGGACGCCACCAGCCCGAGAGTCGGCTTGTGCGCGTAGACGCCACAGAAATGCGCGGGGGTGCGCAGCGATCCGGCGAGGTCGGAGCCGATCGACAGCGCGCCGAATCCGGACGCCAGAGCCGCCGCGGAACCACCGGACGACCCACCCGACGTGCGGCCGTAATCCCACGGATTGTTGGTGGTGCCGTAGATCTCGTTGAAACTCTGGATATCTCGCAGCATCGCCGGCACATTGGTTTTTCCGAGCAGCACCGCGCCGGCGGCCTTCAGCCGCGACACCTGTACCGCGTCCTCGGCCGGTACGTAATTCGCGTGCTGCGGCAGACCCCACGTCGTGGGCAGCCCGGCGATGTCGTAGGACTCCTTGACCGTCACCGGAATGCCGAGCAGTGGCCGATCCTCGCCGCGGGCACGTGCCTCGTCGGCGCGGCGCGCGGCGATCCGCGCCCGATCGAAGTCGCGAACGCAGATCGCGTTGATCACCGTGTCATCGCGTTCGATCCGGCCGATCGCGGCCTCGGTCAGCTCCACCGAAGTCACCGCACCACTACGCAAGGCCACTGCGAGATCTTCGGCCGACTGCACGTTCCAATCCATGAATCCGAAGCTATGGGGCCGCCGAAAAAGCCATAAAACACAACGTCACGCAATCGAGAAAGGCGAACAGGTTCCCTTCGACGCATATATTCCGCAATTCCCAGGTCAGGGCTCGGGCTGGGCTGATCCGATCGCTGGAAGCCATGAAAGACCTTTTCGTACAACGGGATAGATGTCACACCGTTCCGCTCGGTCGCAGCTGTTCGATGGTCGCGTCGGCTCGACACTCTCGGAAGCCGGTCGCTACCGCGCACCCCGCAGGACGCCCGGTGATCGTGGGGCCGCCCGACACCGCCGGCCCGATCAGCCGCCTGCCTGCGCGGGCAGCGCGCCGCCGGCTGCGATGGTTCCCGCTCGCACCCGTAATTCGCGCAGGCGGTGGGACAGGGCTTCGAGTTCGTGGATGCGGGTGGCGCGGCGGCTGTCGTGCAGGGCGGCGGCGTCCTGGGCGGCCTGCACATCCTGGGCGGCCGCGGCGGTCTGCTGTTCGGCGAGGAGCGTGAAGTGGTCGCGCAGGGCGCGCTGGACCTCGCGCACGCGGGCGCGGGACTCGTTGGAGACCTGGAACACCACCTCGTCCATGAGTTTGGCGACGGCCACCTTCGCCTCGCTCTGCCGGCGCGCCTTCGCGGCCTTGTGTTCCTCGCGGAAAGTGTTGACGCCCAACAGGACTCCGGCGCCGATCGACCACGGATTGACCAGTGTCAGACCTATCAGGCTGGTCGCCATGCCGACCATCAGCACTCCGCCGTAGGAACCGCGGACCCCGCCGATGGCGCGTTGCAGCACCCCGGCGCGGGTCTCGGGCTCCGCCGGCGGGCCCCAGTCGGCGGCGGGCTCGTCGGCGTCCGGCAGCTTGGGTACCGGCTGCAGGTCGGCGGTATCGAACTTCTTCGCCACCGTGTGGGCCAGTTCGGCCGAAAGTCGTTCCTGCAGTACGAAATTCTCGTGCACCTCGGTGGCGATCCGTTCCTGCAGGCGTTCGCCGAACGCGGTCCAGTGCTTGGCCGGGTCGGTGCCGGCGATCTCGGTTTCGGCGTCGCGGACCACGGCCCGCAGCCGGTTGCGCTGGTCGTGGTCCACCGCGACGGTCAGCTCGGTGATGCCGTCGCCGAGGACATACTGCCAGTTGGCAATTCGTGCCCGCAGCGCCTCCGCGGCCGCACGGTGGTGCTGGATCCGGGCCACCAGTTCGGCGCCGCGGGCCGGGTCCTGCAGCGCACCGACCTCGGTGGTGATCGCCAGGGCCAGATGGTCGGAGACCACCCGGACCTCGTGCGCGAAGGCCTCCCGGGCCGCGGCCCGCGCGCGCTCGGTGACCGTGGTGCGCAGGAAGTCGGTGAGCTGCGGCAGACCGGACGCCACCTCCAGGTCGGTGTCGCCGCGCCGGTGGGCGAGGGCGTGCCGGGCGGCGGAGACGGGCAGGATCGGCAGATCCAGATCGGCGGCCGTGAGCAGGCGCCGGTCCTCCTGCTGGACCGTCGCCCACTCCGGGTAGCTGTCGATCTTGTTGAGCACGCACACCGTCAGCGGGCACACCTGGCGAATGCGTTGCAGCAGACGGATATCGGGCGGGGTGTAGGCCTGGCCAGCGTCGGTCACGAACAGGACCGCGTCGGCGGTGGGAAGCAGTTCGGTCAGCGTCGCCGTGCGCCGAGGATCGGTGATCGTCACGCCCGGGGCGTCGATCAGGGTCATGCCCTCGGCCAGCAGCGGCGCGGTGACCCGGACCTCCGCGTGTCGGTCCGGACCGCCGGGACGCCGCTCGAACCGCTCGCCGTACCGCACCTCGACCGGAGCGGACGGCACGCGGCCGGGCAGCGCGGTGGGGCAAGCGTCCGCCGCGACCAGGGCATTGACCACCGAACTGACGCCCTTGCGCGAGACACCGGCGACGAGCACACGAATCCGGTCGTCGCCGAAGCGCTGCCGGGCCTGCCGCAGCCGGTGGGCCAGATCGGGGCGGCCGACGGTATCGGCGACGGCCCGCAGGTCGTCGAGGACCGCGACCAGCGGTTCGGTGGCCGCCGATGCGGTGCGGGGCTGGACGATACTCGGCGCGGACACCGGAACTCCTCGGAAGACGTGGGCAGACAGGAAGATCGGGGAGGTGCGCCACGGGTTGCCGTGGGGCACCCCGCGCGACCATGGTGGGTGGGTCACAACCACGGCCGG
>NZ_RFFH01000010.1:9628-33252 GCF_003696265.1 Nocardia stercoris
TCGTCAGTGTGGGCCATCCCGGACGTGGGGGGTGGGGCGCCCGGGGTTGCCGGGCCCCACCTCGAGATCCGGTCAGTGGTGCAGATCCACCAGGGCCGGGTGGGTGGCGTCGGCGGTGCCGTGGTCGACGACACCGTCGTGGGTCAGACCCGTCGACAGGCCGGCGGCGCTCGCGTGGAGGCCGCTGTGGTCCAGCGTCGGGTCGGTGGTGGCCGCGGCCGGGTTCACGGCCGCCGCGGTGTGATCGGTCAGTGCCGGCGCGGTGGTGGGCGCCGGCGTGGTGACCACCGCCTGGTGACCGGGGTCGGCCGGGGTGACGGTGGCCGACGGGGCCAGGGCGGGAGCCGGTGCCGGGCTGGTGACCAGGGCTCCGATGTCACCGGCGTGGGTCGCCGGAGCGGCCGGGGCGGGATTCCCACCCAAGTCCGCGGCCGGGGCCGACGTCGGGTGCACGGTGGTCGTGGCATCGCCCGTCGGGTGGGCCGTGGTCGTGTCGCCGGTCGCCGCGGCCGGGTGGCCGGTGGTTGTGGCATCGGCTGCCGGGGCGGTCGGGTGCGCGGTGCCGCCCAGGTCTGCGGTGGGTGCCGCCGACGAGGTCGGTGCCGCGGTCGTGACCGGTGCGTTCGACGGAACCGTGGTGCCCGGCGCCGCCGGCGTGCCGGTCGCGGTGGTGGCGTGCGACTGGTCCGGGGTGGCGTGTGCCGGTGCCGTGGTGGCGGGTGCCGCCGGCGCCGCGGTCGCGGAGCGGGCGAACGCGCCGAGATCGGCCGCCGGTGCCACCTGCGGAGCCGCCTGCGCCTGCGCGACGGTCGCCGAAATGGACTGTGCCGCAGGGCTGGTCTGCACACCGGCGGAGACCGGGGTAGCCGACACCGGCGACACCGGCGCCGCGTGCACGGCCGGCTGGAGAGCCGGATTCGCGACCGCCGAAGCCGGCGAGACCGAGCCCAGCGCAGGCCCGGCCGACAAGCTCGCAGCCGGCGCCAAGCTCGCGGCGGGAGCCTGAATCGACCCCAGGTCGGCCACGGGCGCAACCGCGCCCAGACCGGCAGCGAGGGGAGCCACCGGCGCGATCGGCGCGACCGGAACAGCCGGTGCGACAGGGGCAACCGGTGCAACCGATGCGATCGGCGCAACCGATGCGATCGGCGCAACCGATGCGATGGGGGCGACCGATGCGACGGGGGCGACCGATGCGATGGGAGCCGATGTGACCGGAACACCCGGTCCGACGGGCGCTGCCGGTGGTACCGGTGCAGCCGCGACCGAGGCGATCGGCGCCACCGAGGCGATCGGCGCCACCGAGGCGATCGGGGCTGCCGAGGCGATCGGCGCTATCGGAGCCCCGGGGACGATCGGACCCACCGGTCCTGCGGTCGGCAGCGCACCGATACCCGCGGCCGATCCACCGGCGTGCACGCTGTGCGAGGCGCTAACGCTCGTCGACTCGGAAACGCTCTGTGACTCGCTGAACGAGACCTGCCCGGAGAACCCAGCACCCACACCGACCCCCGGCCCGGCAACCCCGGCCCCGGCCTGAACACTGAAACCGACCTGGACACTGTGGGATTCGCTGACACTGTGCGACGCGGAGTAGCTGTCGTGCTCATCGGCCTCGCTGCCGCCGGCGACATCACCGTTCCCAGCGCCGACCTCCGCCTCGGAGCCGACATGAACATCGTGATCGACACTGACCGAGTCGGTTTCGGAGTACGAGTCCTGCTCGCTGAAGCTCACCCCCACCGCGAACCCACCGGCGCCACCGAATCCACCTTCCGCACCGAATCCAGCCTGGACGCTGTGCGATTCGCTGACCGTGTGGGTGGCGCTGTAGTCGTCGTGCTCGTCGAAGTCGGCCCCCTCGGCAACGACCGAGCCGTTGTATCCGGCGAGTTCGCCGTGCGCGGCGTGCACATCGTGGTCGGCGGCAACGGAGTCGGACTCGCTGTAGGAGTCCTGCTCGCTGAACCCGCCACCTTCGACGAAACCGCTGTCTCCGTAGCCGGTGTCGATCCCGGCTTCCTCGCCGAATCCGGCCTGAACGCTGTGGGTTTCGTTCACTGTGTGGCTGGCGGCGTAGTCGTCGTGCTCGTCGAAGTCGGCCCCCTCGGCACCGACCGAGCCGTTGTATCCGGCGAGTTCGCCGTGCGCGGCGTGCACATCGTGGTCGGTGGCAACGGAGTCGGACTCGCTGTAGGTGTCCTGTTCGCTGAACCCGCCGCCTTCGACGAAACCGGCGTGTCCGTACTCGCTGTCGATCCCGGCTTCTTCGCCGAATCCGGCTTGGACGCTGTGGGTTTCGTTGACCGTGTGGTTGGCGGCGTAGTCATCGTGCTCGTCGTAGTCGGCGCCGTCCACGACGATCGATCCGTTGCCGTAGGTGGCGACCTCGCCGGACGCGGCGTGGACATCGTGGTGGGCGGCGACGGAGTCGGACTCGCGGTAGGTGTCCTGCTCGCTGAAGCCGGCGCCTTCGGTGAAGCCACTGTCCCCGTAGCCGGTGTCGATTCCGATTTGCTCGCCGAATCCGGCTTGGACGCTGTGTGTTTCGTCGACGGAGTGGGTGGCGGCGTAGTCGTCGTGCTCGTCGTACTCGGCACCCTGCGCGACGATCGGCCCGGCACCGTAGGTGGCGACCTCGCCGGAAGCGGCGTGGACGTCGTGGTCGGCGGCGACCGAGTCCGATTCGTGGTAGGTGTCCTGCTCGCTCACACCGGCGCCGAGAACGAACCCGGCGTGGGCGCCGTCGATGTCGCCGTATCCGAACTCCTCGCCGTATCCGGCTTGGACGCTGTGTGTTTCGTCGACGGAGTGGGTGGCGGCGTAGTCGTCGTGCTCGTCGTACTCGGCACCCTGCGCGATGACCGGCCCGATGCCGTAGGTGGCGATCTCGCCGGACGCGGCGTGGACGTCGTGGTGGGCGGCGACGGAGTCGGACTCGTGGTAGGTGTCCTGCTCGGCGAATCCGGCGCCTTCGGCGAAGCCACTGTCCCCGTAGCCGGTGTCGATCCCGGCTACCTCGCCGTATCCGGTCTGGACGCTGTGGGTTTCGTCGACGGAGTGGGTGGCGGCGGAGGCGTCGTGCTGGTCGAACTCGGTGCCCTGGCTGAAGTCGACGTCGCTGCCGGCGGTGTCGAACTCGGAGCTCGCGAGGTAGCCGGCGTGGACGTCATGGTGGGTGGCGGTGGCGTCGGATTCGGTGTAGGTGTCGAGTTCGCTCGTGCCTGCGGCCGCGGTGAATTCGCCGGCGCCGTAACCGGTGTCGATATCGGTCAGCTCACCGAAACCGGCCTGGACCTCGTGGACGGCGCTCACACTGTGGGTGGCGGCGTAGTCGTCGTGCTGGTCGAATTCGGTGCCTTGGGTAACGAATCCGGTGCCGTAGTCGTCGCTCACGAGTTCGCCGGACGCGTCGTGCACGTCGTGGTCGGCGGCGACCGCGTCGGACTCGTGGTAGGAATCCTGCTCGTCGAAACCGGCACCGACGACGATGCCGGTGTGGCCGTAGCCGGTGTCGATGCCGGCCGCTTCACCGAATCCGGCCTGCACGCTGTGGGATTCGTCGACGGTGTGGGTGGCGGCGTAGGAGTCGTGCTCGTCGAACGACGCGCCGGCGGCGAATTCGCCGTGGCTGCCGATCGGGTGGGGGTCGAGGTGCTGTGGGACGAAGGCTGCACGGTCCCCGGATGCGGGGAGCGGGGAAAAAGTGTTGGACATGCAACCGGATCGAGTGCTCCGGCATCGTCGTTAACCGCACCAGATCACGGGCACCCGAAGTGACGTGGGGGAGATCGAAGCTTTACCCACCGATGTCCGAATCCGTGCCGGCGGTACGGATTTCGCGGCAATCGATCGCGACCGGGCGCGCCGAACCGGAAGTGCCGGTGTAACGTTCGCGCCCGGCCGTCCGACGTCAGAGGGGAAGGCCGAACGAACCGGTCGCCGGGGGCGGGGTCGGGCCGCGGCCGGCCCAGTTGCCCAGCGTCCAGGAACCGCAGTTCGCGGTGGTGAAGGTGGCGGCGGTGGCGGGGATGCCGATGATGATCTGACCACCCGAGCCGCGGATGGCGCTGTCGGCGCCACCGGCGAACAGTTCGGTGCCGTCCACGGCGTCCACCGCGAACGCGCAGTCGGGGTTGTCGGTGATCGTCTCGTACTGTCCGGCCGGGATGTCGCCCGGGATGGCGTAGGTTCCGTCCCCTACGACGACTTCAGCGGATGCCGTTGCCGCACAGCCGAATACGGCCATCGCGCCCGCTGCGACGATTCCGGCACCGGTTCCGAACATCGTTGTCTTCGTCATGATCGGATCCTCGCACCGGCAGGCCACTACCTGCACGGCTGGGAAGTGCGGTAGCCGAAGCGGATGCCGGTCCGCAGCCCTGATCGGAGTGGCCTGCGCCAAGACATTTCGGCCACGCACCCGATCACCCGCCCGTCAGCGCACCCAGGATCTGGGGTCGGGCCTCGGCGATCCGGGTCTGCCAGTTACCCCACTCGTGCACCCCGGTGGCGGGAAAGTCCCAGGTGGCGTCGATGCCGAGGGACTGCATCCGCTGCTGGAAGCGGAGACTGTCGCCACGGGCGATGAGCTCGAGGCCGAAGCCGGTGAGGGAGCCGGCCACGCCGATCGCCGAGTCCCACTTGTCCTCCGGCCCCGGCACTCCGCTCCCGGCGGAGACGAACAGTGAAGTGCCCCTGAGCTGTTCGGCGAGTTCGCTCGGATCGTGTTGCCGCCACACCGGTCCCAGTGGTGGCCCCCACATCGCGTCGACCTCGTAGCCGCCCACCGCGAGCATCGACGTACACACCGCCTCGGGCATGCCGGGGCCCGACAGGTCCGGGAACCCGGACAGCGACCCGGCGAAGGCGAACTGGCCGGGGTGCAACGCCGCGAGGGTGAGTGCCGCGCTCCCGCCCATCGAGGGGCCGATGACGCCGTCACGGGTCGCCGAAACCCCGTAACGGGCCAGGTAATCGGGTAGTTCGGTGGTGAGGAAGGTTTCCCAGCGGTAGGTGACGCGCTGCAGATTGAACGCGCTCGGACGCAGCCAGTCGGTGTAGAAGCTGGCCTCGCCGCCGACCGGGAACACCAGGGTGATGTCGTCGTCGGCGAACTGCGCCATGATGTCGGTCTGTCGCGTCCACTCGTTGACGTCGTTGGTGGCGTGCATGCCGTCGAGGACATAGAGCGCCGCCGTGCCACCGTGTTTCGCCCACTGCACCTGGACCTTGACCGGTCCCATCGACGACGGCACCGACAGTTCGGAGTATCCGCCGGCTGGGACGTGTGGCTCCTGGGCGGTAGCGATGCCGCCGGCTGCGAGGATCGAGATCACCGCGGCCGCGGCCCATCGGATCAATACTGTGCCCACAGTGCGCACGCTAGAGGCGCACCGCCCAGCGCGCCGGAAGTGGCCGATTCACTGGGCAAGTTCACAATCCGCCCAGCCCGTGACCAGCGATTCGGCGGCCGAGAAACGAAAGACGGCTAATCGAATCGGAACCAGCGCACGGCGAGCCACCCGGCGACCACACCCCACACCAGCAGCACGATCAGCCCGTACCAGTCGACCCCGCAGTGCTGGGCCCGGTCCAGGGCCTCGGCCAGCGCGCCGGAGGGGATCAGCCGGGCCAGCAACGCCACCCAGCGCGGCATGTTGTCGGAGGTGAAGACCAGGCTGGACGCGCCCAGCATCACGAACCACAGGATGTTGGCCAGCGCCAGTACGATCTCGGCCTTCAGCGTGCCACCCAGCAGCAGCCCCATGGCGGCGAAGGTCGCGGTACCCAGCGCGATCACGACCGCACCGGCCAGCAGCCCCACCGGTGACGGCCGCCAGCCCAGCGCCAGTCCGATCGTGCCGAGCAGCAGCGACTGCAACACCACCACGATCAGTACCGCCGCGCACTTACCGCCGACGATGCCCCAGCGTGGTAACGCGGTGGCGCCTAAGCGTTTCAGCGCGCCGTAGCGCCGGTCGAAGCCGACCGCGATGGCCTGGCCGGTGAACGCGGTCGACATGATCGCCACCATCATCACCGCGGGCACGATCCGGTCCACTTTGTGGTGCGAGCCCAGGCTCGAGCCCAGCGGCAGCAGGGTGAGCCCGATCAGCAGCGTGATCGGGATGAACATGGTGAGCAGCAGCTGTTCCCCGTTGCGCAGCAACAGGATCAGTTCCATCCGGGTCTGCGCGGCGAGCATCCGCGCGCGCGGCGCGGGGCGCGGGTCGGGGGTGAAGGTGCCCGGTGCGAAGCGGTTCTCGGTACTCACGAGCGCAACTCCCGCCCGGTCAGCTCCAGGAACACGTCCTCGAGCCGCCGCTGATCGATCCGGATGTCGGTGGGCAGCACGTCGATTCGCACACACCAGGCGGTGAGCGTGGACAGCACCTGCGGGGTGATGTCACCGTGCAGCAGGTAGGAGCCGGGCGCGGTCTCGCGCGGATCGAAGCCCTCGGGCAGGGCCGCGGTGAGCAACGTCAGGTCCAGTTTCGGGGGAGCGGTGAACCGCAGCTGCCCTTCCGCGCCGGCGGAGGTGACCTCGGCGGGGGTGCCCTGGGCGACGATCTGACCGTGGTCGATGATCACCAGCCGGTCGGCGAGCTGTTCGGCCTCGTCCATCAGATGGGTGGTCAGCAGCACCGCGACCCCGTCGCGGCGCAGCGAGTCGATCAGCTCCCACACCAGGTGCCGGGCCTGGGCGTCCATTCCGGCGGTCGGCTCGTCGAGGAACACCAGTTCGGGCCGCCCGACCAGGGCGCAGGCCAGGGCCAGCCGCTGCTGCTGGCCGCCGGACAGCCGCCGGTAGGGGGTGCGCCGGGCGTCGGCCAGACCCAGGGTGGTCAGCAGCCATTCGGGGTCGAGCGGGTTCTCGGAGTACTGCGCGACCAGGTCGAGCATCTCCCCGGCCCGCGATCCGGGATACGCTCCGCCGCCCTGCAGCATGACGCCGATCCGCGGCCTCAGCCGGTCGGAGTCGGCCACCGGGTCCAAGCCGAGCACCCGGACCGTCCCGGCGTCGGGCGCGGTGAAGCCCTCGCACATCTCGACGGTCGTGGTCTTACCGGCGCCGTTGGGGCCGAGCAAGGCCAGCACCTCGGCGGGCTGGACGTCGAAACTGATCCCGTCGACCGCGGTGGTGTCACCGAACCGTTTGACGACACCGTCGAGGTGAACGGCCGGAACCGAGGCTGCACTCACGAGGTCACACCGTAGGGTGCGGTCCGGTGTGACGCGACAGACACCCCCGGGCGCCGCCGCCACGGCAATTGCCGTCGGGTGATGAACATGAACACGGCGACCACCAGCAGACCCGCGATCGCGGATTCGATGATCTGGAAGGCCGCGTAGTCGGCGCCGCGCGGCATCTCGACCACGCTGACCACCGCCGAGAACACGACGGCGGGCACCCGGAACGCGGGTTCGGTGGCCCAGGCGGCCAGCGGCACGATCGCCCACAGCAGGTACCAGGGCTGCACCACCGGGAACAGCAGCACGATCGCGGCCAGTGCCACCCCGAGCGCACCGACCGGGTGCAGGCGTCCGGCCCAGGTGGACAGCAGCATGCGCACGGCGAGCACGGCTGCGATCGCCTCGGCGATCGGCCGGGTGATGCTCAGCAGGGCGGTGGTGTGATCGCCCAAGCCGAGGAGCACACCACCGAATCCGGTGATGATGCCGACCAGCGTAGGCAGCGACATCCAGCTGCGGACCGCCCCGGCCTGATACAGGGTGCCGGTCCAGCCGAATCCGAGCCCGCTGAATTCGGCCACGGCCAGCATGACGACACCGGCGACGACGCCCATGACCAGCGCCGACCACACCAGCGGACGGATCTGCCGTCGGCCCCACTGTCGTGCGAGGGCCATGCCGACGAAGCCGAGCGCGATGATCGCGGGGAACTTCACCTGCGAGGACAGCGTGATCACCATCGCGCCGAAGATGAGCAGCGCCCAGGATTTGCGGCCGAACACACCGTCGCCGTCGGGGTCGTCTTCGATTGCGCGCAAACAGAATTCGAGCCCGCCCAGCATGAGCCCCAGCATCAGCGCCTCGTTGTGCACCCCGGCCACCAGGTGGAACAGCACCAGCGGATTGGCTGCCCCCAGCCACAGCGCGCTCACCGGTGCCACCCCACAGCGCCGCGACAGCCGGGGCAGCGCCCACACGACCAGGGCGATTCCGACCAGCGCAAGCGTTCGGTGGCACAGCACCCCGGCGATGACGTTGTTGCCGACGATGTGCGCGATCCCGCGGCCGATCCAGACGAAGAACGGCCCGTAGGGTGCCGGTGTCTCCCGCCAGATGTTGGGCACGTTGCGAGTGAGGATGTTGTCCACCCCCAGACCGGTGGCCGGTCCCACCACGTAGGGATTGAGGCCCTTGGCCGCGATCTGGCTCTGGGCCAGGTACGAGTACACGTCCGTGGAGTACATCGGCGGCGTCAGTGACAGGGGCACGATCCACAGCAGCAGCGTGCGGTCCAGCTGAGACCTGCTGATCCGGTGCGTGGGAGTTCCACCGAGACCTCCGACACAGAACCGGCCGAGCAACAGCCAGGACAGCACCACCAGCGCGTTGCCCAGCATGGACAGCGCCAGCGACGAGGTCTGCCAGCGGGCGAACACCCCGAGCACCCGCAGGCCCGACACCGGATTACCGAGCACCGGCTGCGCGGCGACCCCGAGCGCGGTGATCGCCATCAGCACCGAGCCGGTCGCGCCCATCAGGCGAATTCGCTTGAACTGGGCCATTTCTCGGGCATCGAGTCCCGGGACGTCGGCTTCGTTGCTGTGCAGCGCGGCGATCGTCCGGTCGGCCGGCACCGGGTCCAGGCCCAGGAATCGCCGTCCGTCCTCGATCAGTCGGCGCCGCACGCCTTCGGGTACCACCACGGGGGTGAACATTAGCGGGCGCCGACCGGGTCCCTGCCGTACGCGCCCGTTCTCCGGTGCCCGTCTTGTCCGGTGAGGTGACCCTAACTGGAATGCGGGAACGAATTCCGTCACACTGGTGTTGTGAAAACCGTGGGTTTGCGGACTGACGTGGACGCCGGGCGCCGAGAGGGCGCCCGGTCCGCTGCCGTGCCCGCGGCGCCCACCACCGGTCACACCGGTGAGGGGCACACCCGCGAGGCCGTCGTCCGGTTGCTGCTGGAGGAGGGCCCGATCACCGCGACCGCCATCGGCCAGCGGCTGGGCCTGAGCCCGGCCGGTGTCCGCCGCCACCTCGACGCGCTCATCGAGTCCGGCGAGGCGCGGGCCACCCGCTCGGCGGCCTGGCAGCAGAAGGGCCGCGGCCGGCCCGCCAAGCAATACCAGCTGACCGCCACCGGCCGCAGCCGGCTCGGTCACGCCTACGACGATCTCGCCGGTGCCGCCATGCGACAGTTGCGGGAGATCGGCGGCGACTCGGCCATCGTGGAGTTCGCCCGCCGCCGGGTCGACGCGATCGTGGCCGGGATCCGGCCGCTGAGCGACGCGCCCGCCGACGAGACCACGACCGACGCCACCCGGATCGCCGCCAAGGCCGACGAGGTCGCCGACGCCTTCACCGCCGCTGGTTTCGCCGCCTCGACCCGCCAGGTCGGGGTCGGCGTGCAGATCTGCCAGCACCACTGCCCGGTCTCGCACGTGGCCGAGGAGTTCCCCGAACTGTGCGCGGCCGAACTGGACGCGTTCCGCGACCTGCTGGGCACCCACGTCCAGCGCCTGGCCACCATCGCCAACGGCGACTGCGCCTGCACCACCCACGTGCCACTCCAGATTTCTTCCACCATCGGCGCACAGCCCGTGCCGGTGAACTCGATCGACTCCGGAAGGAGTGCCGAATGACGACAACGACTGCGCCTGATTCGGGCCAGGCACCGCTCACCCAGGAAGAGACCATCGCGTCCCTGGGGACCTACGGCTTCGGCTGGGCGGACTCCGACGCCGCCGGTGCCGCGGCCACGCGTGGCCTGTCCGAGGAGGTCGTGCGCGACATCTCGGCGAAGAAGAACGAGCCGGAGTGGATGCTGGACTTCCGGCTGAAGGCGCTGCGCATCTTCGACCGCAAGCCGATGCCGAGCTGGGGCTCCAACCTCGAGGGCATCGACTTCGACAACATCAAGTACTTCGTGCGCTCGACCGAGAAGCAGGCCGAGAGCTGGGAAGACCTGCCCGAGGACATCAAGAACACCTACGACAAGCTCGGCATCCCTGAGGCGGAGAAGCAGCGCCTGGTCGCCGGTGTCGCCGCGCAGTACGAGTCCGAGGTCGTCTACCACCAGATCCGCGAGGACCTCGAGCAGCAGGGTGTCATCTTCCTCGACACCGACACCGCGCTCAAGGAGCACCCGGAGCTGTTCCAGCAGTACTTCGGCTCGGTGATCCCGTCGGGTGACAACAAGTTCTCCGCGCTGAATTCCGCTGTGTGGTCGGGTGGTTCGTTCATCTACGTGCCGCCGGGCGTGCACGTCGACATCCCGCTGCAGGCATACTTCCGGATCAACACCGAGAACATGGGCCAGTTCGAGCGCACCCTGATCATCGTCGACGAGGACGCCTACGTGCACTACGTCGAGGGTTGTACCGCGCCGATCTACTCGTCGGACTCGCTGCACTCCGCGGTCGTCGAGATCATCGTGAAGAAGGGCGGCCGCTGCCGCTACACCACGATCCAGAACTGGTCGAACAACGTCTACAACCTGGTCACCAAGCGGGCCAAGGCCGAGGCCGGCGCCACCATGGAGTGGGTCGACGGCAATATCGGTTCCAAGGTCACCATGAAGTACCCGGCGGTCTGGATGACCGGCGAGTACGCGCACGGTGAGGTGCTGTCGGTGGCGTTCGCCGGTTCCGGCCAGCACCAGGACACCGGTGCCAAGATGCTGCACCTGGCCCCGCACACCTCCTCGACCATCGTGTCGAAGTCGGTGGCGCGTGGCGGCGGCCGGTCCTCCTACCGCGGCCTGGTCCAGGTGAACAAGGGCGCCCACGGGTCGAAGTCGACCGTGAAGTGCGATGCGCTGCTGGTGGACAACGTGTCCCGCTCCGACACCTACCCCTACGTCGACATCCGCGAGGACGACGTCACCATGGGTCACGAGGCGACCGTGTCGAAGGTGTCCGAGGACCAGCTGTTCTACCTGATGAGCCGCGGTATGACCGAGGACGAGGCGATGGCGATGGTGGTGCGCGGGTTCGTCGAGCCCATCGCCAAGGAACTGCCGATGGAGTACGCGCTCGAGCTGAACCGCCTGATCGAGCTGCAGATGGAAGGAGCCGTCGGCTGATGCCGGTCGAGAATGTTGCCGAGGCCGGCGAGGCACGGGTGCCCGCGCTGAACAAGGGTGAGGTCTTCGCGTCGTTCGACGTGAACGCGTTCGAGGTGCCCTCGGCGCACGACGAGGCGTGGCGGTTCACCCCGCTGCGCCGGCTGCGCGGCCTGCACGACGGCACGGCCGTGCGCGACGGTGCCGCCACCGTCGATGTCGCGGCCGACCCCACGGTGAGCATCGAGTTCGTCGACCGCACTGACGCCCGCCTGGGTGCCGCCGGTAAGCCGACCGATCGGGTTGCCGCGCAGGCTTATTCGGGTTTCGAGCAGGCGACCGTGATCTCGGTCGGCGCCGAGATCGAGGTCGAGCGGCCGATCACCGTGTCGGTCACCGGTCCGGGCGAGGGCAAGACCGCCTACGGCCACCTGCAGATCCGCCTGGGCAACTTCGCCGTCGCGACCGTGGTCCTGGACCAGCGCGGCAGCGGAACCTACGCGGAGAACGTGGAATTCGTGCTCGGTGACAGCGCGAAGCTGACCGTGGTCGCGGTGCAGGAGTGGGCCGACGACGCCGTCCACACCACCGCCCACCACGCGCTGCTCGGCCGCGACGCCACGCTGCGCCACACCGACGTCACCCTCGGTGGTGAGCTGGTGCGGCTCACGGCGAACGTCCGCTACGCCGGTCCCGGCGGCGACGCCGAACTGCTCGGCGTGTACTTCGCCGACGCCGGCCAGCATTTCGAGCAGCGCCTGCTGGTCGACCACGCGGTACCCAACTGCAAGTCGAACGTGCTCTACAAGGGTGCGCTGCAAGGTGATCCGGCCTCCGGCAAGCTCGACGCGCACACCGTGTGGGTCGGCGACGTGCTGATCCGCGCCGCCGCCGAGGGCACCGACACCTACGAGGCCAACCGCAACCTGGTGCTCACCGACGGCGCCCGCGCCGACTCGGTGCCGAACCTGGAGATCGAGACCGGCGAGATCCTCGGCGCCGGACACGCCAGCGCCACCGGCCGTTTCGACGACGAGCAGCTGTTCTACCTGCGTGCCCGTGGCATTCCGGAGGCCGACGCCCGCCGCCTGGTGGTGCGTGGTTTCTTCCACGAGATCATCGCCAAGATCGCGGTCCCCGAGATCCGGGAGCGGCTGGAGGCGGCCATCGAGGCCGAGCTCGCCACTGTCGGTATCTGACCCACACACTTACCCCCGCAAAGGAATTCGATTCGATGACCACCCTGGAAATCAAGGATCTGCACGCCGAGGTCGCCGCCACCGACGGCGGCGAGCCGAAGAAGATCCTCAACGGCGTGAACCTGACCGTGAAATCCGGTGAGACACACGCCATCATGGGCCCCAACGGCTCCGGCAAGTCGACGCTGTCCTACGTGATCGCCGGCCACCCCAAGTACACCGTCACCCAGGGCACCATCACCCTGGACGGCGAGGACGTGCTGGAGATGTCGGTCGACGAGCGCGCCCGCGCCGGCCTGTTCCTGGCCATGCAGTACCCGGTCGAGGTCCCCGGCGTCTCGATGTCGAACTTCCTGCGCACCGCCGCCACCGCCGTCCGCGGCGAGGCCCCCAAGCTGCGGCACTGGGTGAAGGAGGTCAAGGAGTCGATGTCGGAGCTGGAGATCGACGCCGCCTTCGCCGACCGCTCGGTGAACGAGGGCTTCTCCGGTGGTGAGAAGAAGCGCCACGAGATCCTGCAGCTGGGCCTGCTGAAGCCGAAGATCGCGATCCTGGACGAGACCGACTCGGGTCTGGACGTCGACGCGCTGCGCGTCGTGTCCGAGGGCGTGAACCGGTACCAGGAGCGGGAGAACGGCGGCATCCTGCTGATCACCCACTACACCCGCATCCTGCGCTACATCAAGCCGCAGTTCGTGCACGTGTTCGTCGGCGGCCGCATCGTCGAGGAGGGCGGCCCGGAGCTGGCCGAGGAACTCGAGGCCAACGGTTACGTGCGCTTCACCTCGGCCGTAGGAGCCTGATATGACCGTGACCGCACCCGCGAGCAAGGATTCCGCCGTGCCGGCGCTGGACATCGCGCGCATCCGCGCCGATTTCCCGATCCTGGCGCGTACGGTGCGGGACGGTAAACCGTTGGCGTACTTGGATTCCGGCGCGACCGCGCAGCGGCCGCTGCAGGTGCTCGACGCCGAGCGGGAGTTCCTGCTGCACCACAACGCGGCCGTGCACCGCAGCGCGCACCAGCTCGCCGAGGAGGCCAACGAGGCCTACGAGGCGGCGCGCGCGGCGATCGCCGGGTTCGTCGGCGTGGACGCCGACGAGATCTCCTACACCAAGAACGCGACCGAATCGCTGAACCAGATCGCGAACGCGTTCGGGGACAACCGGTTTCCGCAGCACGTGGGTCCCGGCGACGAGATCGTGATCACCGAGCTCGAGCACCACGCGAACCTGGTGCCCTGGCAGGAGATCGCCCGCCGGACCGGCGCGACGCTGAAGTGGTACGGCGTGACCGACGAGGGCCGCATCGACCTGGACTCGCTGGAACTGTCGCCGCGGACCAAGGTCGTCGCCTTCACCCACCAGTCGAACGTGACCGGTGCGGTGGCGCCGGTCGCCGAATTGGTCCGTCGCGCACGGGAAGTCGGCGCCCTGGTGGTCCTGGACGCCTGCCAGTCGGTGCCGCACATGCCGGTGTCGCTGCGCGAGCTGGGCGTGGACTTCGCGGCGTTCTCCGGGCACAAGATGCTCGGCCCGTCCGGGGTCGGCATCATGTACGGCCGGCGCGAGCTGCTCGCCGACATGCCACCGATGATCACCGGCGGGTCGATGATCGAGACCGTCTTCATGGACCACAGCACCTACGCGGCACCGCCGCAGCGGTTCGAGGCCGGATCGCAGATGATCTCGCAGGTCGTCGGATTGGGCGCGGCCGTGGACTATCTCGGCAAGCTCGGCATGGAAGCCGTTGCCGCACACGAGCACACGCTCATCAGTGCTGCGCTGGCGGGCCTGGGCGCGATCGACGGCGTGCGGATCATCGGACCCACCGGGAACGCGGATCGTGGTGGCGCCGTGAGCTTCCTGGTCGACGGGGTGCACGCGCACGATGTCGGCCAGATCCTCGACGACCAGGGTGTCGCCATCCGGGTCGGGCACCACTGCGCGTGGCCGCTGCACCGCCGCTTCGGTGTCGCCGCGACCGCTCGCGCGTCCTTCGCGGTGTACAACACGCTCGAAGAGGTCGATCAGCTGGTCGCCGCGGTCCGGAAGACCCAAGAGTTCTTCGGAGTTGCATAAGACATGCGCATGGAGCAGATGTACCAGGAAGTGATCCTGGACCACTACAAGCACCCGCACGGCCGCGGTCTGCGCGAGCCGTTCGGCGCCGAGGTGCACCACGTCAACCCGACCTGCGGTGACGAGGTGACCCTGCGCGTGCACATCGACGACAACGGCGACGTGGCCGATGTCTCCTACGACGGCCAGGGCTGCTCGATCAGCCAGGCCGCCACCTCGATCCTCACCGATCAGGTGGTGGGCGTGCCGGTGCAGCAGGCCCTGAAGGTGGTCGACTCCTACGAGGAGATGATCACCAGTCGCGGCACCGTCGAGGGCGACGAGGACGTCCTCGGTGACGGTGTCGCCTTGGCCGGTGTGGCGAAGTACCCGGCGCGCGTGAAGTGCGCGCTGCTGGGCTGGATGGCGTTCAAGGACGCGGTGGTGCGGGTGGCGTCGGCCGAGCCGGCCCCGCAGCGCATCATGGGAACTACGACGAGCACTGGGGATCGCAATGAGTGACACACCCGCCACCGAAGAGCAGCCCATCGAGCCCGCCGTCGAGGCGCCGCTGTCGCCCGAGGACGAGCTGCTGATCGCCGACCTGGAAGAGGCGATGCGCGACGTCGTCGACCCCGAACTCGGCATCAACGTCGTCGATCTGGGCCTGGTCTACGGCATGCGCGTCGAGGAGCAGACCGCCATCCTCGACATGACCCTGACCTCCGCCGCCTGCCCGCTGACCGACGTCATCGAGGACCAGTCCCGCAACGCCCTGGTCCGCAGCGGCCTGGTCGAGGACCTGAAGATCAACTGGGTGTGGATCCCGCCGTGGGGCCCGGACAAGATCACCGAGGACGGGCGGGAACAGCTGCGCGCCTTGGGGTTCACGGTTTAGAACTGAACCGCTACGAGTGAAGGTCACCACCGGCGAAGGTGGTGACCTTCACTCGTTTCGGTGCACTGCCAGTGCGGTGGCATGCCGCGTCGCCGGTCAGCGTTCGGTTTGGGAGGCGGCGGCGGTCTCGTTGAGGTCGGCGAGCGAAAGTAGGTGGCGGGGTGGGGAATCCCGGACGATGCTGGACCGTACGGCCAGATGCTCGGTGACGTGGAGTAGTTCACCGGGGGCGAGGAGCCGCCATCCGGGGTCGTCGTCCATGCGTTCGGTGGCGATGACGACGGCGGGATAGTCGGTCAGGACGGTACTGCTGGTGCGGATGCCCCTGTGGCCCGCGTGGTCGAGCCGTTGATCGCCCTGTGCGCCACCGGCGGCACGCTCGAGGACGTACAGGTCGTGGGTGTCGGGGTAGCGCAGGGCCCACAGGTCGGTCGCGGTGGTGAGGATCAGGTTGAGTGCGTAGACCGGCAGCCGGTCGGCGATCCAGCCGACCGCGTCGGTGATGCCCGCGGTGACATCGCCCCCGTGCCGGTCGATCCGGGCCGTGATCAGGGCGAAGAAGCGCTCGGAGTCGGTGTCGCCGTGGACGAGTCGGCGGTAGTCGCCGAGTTCGTGATCCAGCTCGTCGAGCCCCTCCAGGACGCCGTTGTGCGCGAACAGGCGGTCGTGCTGCTCGAACGGGTGGGTGTTGCGCATGTTCAGCCCGCCCGTGGAGGCGAAGCGGACATGCGCGACGAAGGTTTCGGATTCGCGTTCGCGGGCCTCCTGGGCGAAGAGCCGATCCTCGTAGGCGGCGATCGGCTGCTTCTCCACCAGCGGCGTGCCCGCGGCGGTGAAGGTGCCCAGGCCCACGCCGTCGGGTTCACGGCGACTTTGCCGGGACAGGCTGTCGGGCGCCTTGAGCAACCAGAAGGTGGCGCGCACCCGCCGGGGCGCGGCCGAGAGTCCGAACAGGCGGCACATGAGCGACTCCTCCCTGAAGATCCGGCAGCCGATCGGCGCGCGAACATTCGGCGCAGCGCGCGGTACCCGGTTCCGCTCAGTTCACCGGCGGCGGCTTGCCCAGCGCGCTCGCGACCAGCGCGCCGTCCCAGTCGCAGACGTGGCAGGACCGCTGGAACGCGGAGCGGGCGAAGTCCAGCGCTTGCGTGTGCGGGTCGTCGTTCTCGCGGATGTCGTCCCAGTCGAGGACGTACTCGCCCAGGGTGCTGTCCCAATGCGCGGCCGGCGGGGCCAGGGTGAGCGTGGCGTAGTCGCTGGGCGGCGGGTAGGCGTAGGCGTAGAACGCGGCCCGGTCGTAGCGTTCGTCGCCGGGCCACCAGCCAATCGCGACCTCCTGGGAGTCCATGGCGTTGCGCATGATGAAGTCCGCCGAGGGCGGGGTCGCGGAGTCACCGGAGAACAGGTTGACGGCCAGGTCGAACGAACCCCACCAGGCGTTGACCGGGGTGGCGCGGCCGCGGAAGGGTGCCCGGTACTCGGCCAGCACCTGGGCGGCCCGGGTCGCGCAGTCGAAGTAGGTGCTGACCTGGTCCGGGTCGTAGGTGGCGTGCTGGTCGTCCTCGTCCAGCGGCACGGTCCACGACACCTCCTGCGGGGCCGGGTTGAACTCGACCGGCCCGGCCAGTCGCTGGACCACGGCGAGCACCACCCGGGTCACCTCGCCGACGGAACGATTCGGGGTCAGGGCGATCCGTTCGGTGGTCCCGGCGCTGTGTTCGACCACGGCTTCATGGGTGCGCAGGTCGAGTGTCACGCCCAGGGACCCGGATCCGTTCGGCGCCGGCAGCGGCGCGGTCTCCCAGCCGCGGGCGGTCAGACGCAACGCCGCGTGCTGGAGTTGGGGTTCCGGCGGCGCCAACGCCGCCGCGAGCTTGCCGAGGACCTGGGTGTGCGCGTGGAGGGTGTCACAGGTCCGATCCCAGAGCCGGTACGACAGGTGCGGCCACGGCGAGTCCATCGCCCCAGGTTAAGCCGGTTTCGTCTCGGCGGGGTCACGCAGCCGGGACCCTGGCCACCAATTACGCCGGTAGGGGCCGGGTTCTCGTCTTTGCGGTCCACCCGGCCGTCCGGTGATGATGCACTGGTGAACATCACCGATATCGCGCGCAGCCGGGTCCGTACTCATCACCTGGAGCCGGCGGACGGGAAATCGGCCGTGGCGGTCGTCTCGGACCTGGTGGCCATGCAGGCCCAGGATTATCGCGGTGGGCTGTGGTCGGTCGGGGTCCGGACGCCGGAGCTGACCGCGGACGATGTGGAACGGGCGCTGCTGGATCGGGAGATCGTGCGGACCTGGCCGATGCGGGGGACGCTGCATCTGGTGGCGGCGGCGGACGCGCGGTGGTTGCCGGAGTTGCTGGGGCCGCGGGCGAGTCAGGCGGCGGCCGGGCGGCGGCGGGGGCTGGGACTCGACGACGAGGCGGTGAACCGCACCCGGGCGGCGTGGGAGGCGGTGCTCACCGGCGGCGCGTGCCTGGGCCGACCGGAGTTGTTCGCGGCGATGGACGCGGCGGGTGTGGACAGCGGGGAGCAGCGCGGGCCGCACCTGCTGCGGTACTTCGCCGAGCAGGGGCTGCTGTGTTTCGGCCCGCACGAGGGCAAGCAGCCGACGTACGCGCTGCTGCAGGAGTGGGTGCCCGCGGCCCGGGTGCTCGAGCGGGACGCGGCGCTGGCCGAACTCGCGCTGCGCTACTTCACCGGCCACGGTCCCGCGACCCTGGACGACTTCGCCGGATGGGCGTTCCTCACCAAAGGCGACGCGCGCGCCGGATTGGCCGCGGTGGAACACAGTCTGGAGAGCGCCGAAATCGACGGCCTGCGTTACTGGTTCGCCGAATCGTCGACGGAACCGACTGCGGTGCAATTGCTTCCGGGGTTCGACGAATACGTCCTCGGCTACAAGAACCGCTCGGCCTTCGCGACACCGGAGATCCTGGCCGCCGTCGTCCCGGGTGGGAACGGCATGTTCAAGTCGACCGTGCTCGACGACGGCCGGATCACCGGACTGTGGTCGATCAAGAAACTGGCCCGCCGGCAGGAGGTACGGATCGACTGGTTCGGCGAGCAGTCCGACACCGAACGGCTCGCGCCGGCCGTCGAACGCTACGGCCGATTCTGCGGGGTGCCCACCGAACTGGTCGGTTGAGGGCGGAAAGGCAGGCTGTTCCCAGTTCCCCGAGGCGTCTCTCGAACTCCCGAACCTTGAATCGCAGGTACACCCATGACGAGGGTCTGGACATCGCCGAATTCGGCGGACTTGCGGTGACAGGTCAGTTGCGGACTCCGGTGGCGCGCTTGATGATCGCGTCGAAGGCGCGGTCGGGCAGTAGCCATTTCACGAAGATCAACGGCTTGGCTCCGAATCCGACGGTGTAGCGGGTCTTTGGGCGGCGGGCGCGGACGGCCTTGCCGATCGCGTCGGCGATCAGCTGGGGCGGGGAGTTGCGCTTGGCGTTGGCATCCGAGCTGAGCAAGGTGGCCACGGCTCGGGCTTGGCCGGCGTAGGCGGTGTCGCCGGAAACCTTACGTAGGTGGTCGGCGGCGATGCCTCCCCATTCGGTGGCGATGCCGCCGGGTTCGATCACCACGACGTTCACGCCGAACGGTTGCGCTTCCAGGCGCAGGCAGTCGCTGAGTCCTTCCAGGGCGAACTTGGTGCCGTGATACCAGCCCCCGAGGGGGGTGTAGATCTTTCCGCCCATGGAGGTGATGTTGACGATGGTGCCGCTGCGCTGCGCGCGCATGTGCGGCAGCACCAGCTGCGCCAGGCGCGCGGCACCGAAGACGTTGACCTCGAACTGGTATCGAGCTTCGTCCAGCGGCACGTCCTCGATCGCACCAAAGGAGCCGTATCCGGCGTTGTTGACCAGCACATCGATGCGGCCGGTTTCGGCGATGATCTGCGCGATCCCAGCGGTCGTCGATGTGTCGTCGGTGACGTCCATCGCCAGCGGCCTGATGCCGTCGGCGGTGAGTTTCTGCAGCCGGTCGGTACGTCGGGCCGCACCGTAGACGGTGTAGCCGAGGCCGGCGAGTTTGCGGGCGGTGGCCTCGCCGATGCCGGAGGAGGCCCCGGTGACGAGCGCTGTTTCGGTGGTCATGTTGCCTCCCGAAGGTAATGTGAATTGAGGTTCATGTTCTATGATGAACCTGAGTTCACGTTATTGGCAAGTATTCGATCGACAGGTGTGAGAGACGTTCCATGACCCAGCCACGAGCACCGCGTGCCGACGCGGTCCGCAACCGCACCAAGATCCTCACCGCCGCCCGCGAACAGATCACCGCGTACGGTCCCGATGCCGGAATGGATCAGATCGCGGCCAGCGCGGGCGTGGCTGTCGGCACCCTCTACCGGCATTTCCCGACCAAGACCGACCTGGTGGCCGCGGTGGTCGTCGAATATGTCACCCAAGTCGCCGAAGACGCCGAAGCCGCCTGCGCGCGAGTGACATCCGGTGCGAGCGCCCTCGCCGAGATCCGCGGATTCCTGGGCCGGGTCGTGGAACTGACCGCGACGAACCGGGCCGCCAAAGCCGCCGCCGCGGTCCTCGGTGCAGATCCCGCGGCCACCGCTGCCGAACAACGCGCCAGTGCCGCTGTAGCGGCACTGATCCGCGCCGGCCAAGCCGCCGGCGACATCCACCCCGATGTGACAGTCGCCGACATCTACCTGCTGTTCTCCGCTGCCCCCACCGATCGACCACACTCTGCTCGCGCCCGCTGGCTCACCCTCGTGCTGCCAGGACTCACCACCCGCGCCAGGCCGATCGCCACTGAGGCGCACGCTGCGCCACGGCAGCCTGGCCTCAGCGAGCACGGAGGCACAGGCCAGAGGCGAGGATCGGTGCGGAGATAACAAGACGGTGTCACGGACACGATCACAACCGGATCGGACCGATATCGGCCGCGGTCCGCGCCAGTGCTCGGACCGCGGTGCTGTCGGTACCGGTGTGCCACGTCAGTGCCCACTGCAATTCGGGGGCGTCGGGCATCGGCACGAAAACGATGCCGGGCGGATTGTTGTAGCGGGCCGCGATCTCCCCGAAGGGGTGTACGCACTGCCCCGACGCCACCAGCGACAGTATTTCGTGGAAAGTCCGCGCGGCCGGGCCGCGGGGGATGCGGCGGCCCAGCGGTGTGTGCGTGGGCACCATGGCCGCCACCCAGTACTCGGGCGCGCCGGGGCCGAGGTCGACGACGCGGTTGTCGGCAAGATCCTCGATCGACGCCGAATCTTGTTCGGCCAGAGGGTGATCGGCGGAGACGGCGAGCACGCGCCCGCTGGTGAGCACGGTGGGCCCCACGGTGAGGTCCGATTCCCGGACGGGCAGCCACAGCACGTTGACGTCGTGCTCGCCGGTGCGTAGAGCCGTGAACGGGTCGCTGCCGTTGATCTCGCCGTACCGGATGTCCGCACCGGGGTGGCGGGCGCGGAACGCGTCGGCGAGCGGGCGGAGCTCGTGCCCGGCATGCCCGAATACGCCCACCCGCACGGTCCGGCCCGCGCCGATGCCGGCGGCTTCGGCCCGAGCCAGGGCCTGCTGGAGCAGATCGTGCACTTGCTGGAGATCTTCTCGCAGGCGGCGGCCCACCGCGGTCAGCCGCACAGTGCGGCTGGTGCGATCGAACAACGCCGTGCCCAGGCGCCGTTCTTGCGTGCGGATGGCCTGACTGACTCGTGCCTGGGACACATGGAGCCGTTCGGCGGTGCGGCCGAAATGCAGTTCCTCGGACAGGGTCAGGAAGATCTCGATGTCGCGTAGCTCCACTGATAACTCCAGTGTTATGGATCGGTCCACGGATCCTATCTTGTTCGGCCGCTGACCTGCCCCGAAGCTGAACAGGCGGCGAGCCGATAAGCAACGGGCACACCATGATCGGGCCCCGTCCGGCTGGAATTCGCCCCGAGTCGGATCCGGTTGCGTTCGCGCGCAAGCAGTTTCACATCAGATCGGAGAATCTCATGAACCTCGCCCTGTGGATCGCAGCCGGGTTGCTCGCGTTTGTCGCCCTGGCCGGGGGATTCACCAAGACCTTCCTGCCCGTGCCGAAACTGGCCGCCGCCCACGGCGCCGAGTGGATCGCGGACGTCTCCACCAGGTTCGTCCGAACACTGGGTGTCACCGAGTTGCTGGCGGCCGCCGGTCTGGTGCTACCCGCGCTCCTGGACATCGCGCCGATCATGGTGGCGGTCACCGCCTGCTGCTGGATGCTGTTGATGATCGGTGCGATGCGCACCCACGCGCGCCTGGGTCAGCGCGGTCTCGTGCTGGTGAACGCGGTCTATCTGGCGATCGCGTTGTTCGTGGCGGTGGGCCGCCTGGCGCTGCACCCGTTCTGAGCCCACTCAGTGGCAAGTCCATACAAACTCTGCTACACACCGAATATCGATCCTGCCTGGGGTTTTCCGGTGCGCGAACCGTTCGGTCGGTGCAACCTCCCGCTGGGTGGAACGGGACATAGCGCGATGAGCCGTCGAGCAATTGTGATGTCGACTACACAGCCGCCCACCAGGTGACTGTGGACACACCCGACTCCCGTTCGATTCCTCGTCGGCCTCCGACTGAAGAGTGCGTGGATACATCGAAAGGACCCGATGATGGTCGAAACAGCCCAATCAGGCGGATCGCCCGGATCGACGCGGGCCGCGGACGCTGCCGGGCAGCGGTGGACGCCGCGGCTGATCCTGTCCCTGGCCTCGATCGTGCTCGTACTCGAGATGCTCGCGATCAGCTACATGATGATCTCGATGGCGCTGCCCTCGATCGTCGTGCACTACCGCACCACCCAGGGCGCCTGGCTGCTGTCCGCGTTCCTGCTGGTCGGTGCGATGACCGCGCCGCTGATCGGTAAGCTCGCCGACCTGTACGGCAAGCGAAAGTTGTTGCTGGCCTGTATCGCGGTCGCCGCGATCGGTTCGCTGGTGTCCGCGGTGGCCGGGAGCTACGCGGTCCTGATCGCCGGGCGCGCGCTGACCGGGTTCCTGGTGCCGTGTCTGTTTCTGAGCTACTCGCTGATCCGGGACGTGTTCCCGGCGAAGACGGTCGCGCTCGCGGTGAGCATCGCGACCAGCGGTATGGGCCTGATCGCGATTCCGGCGCCGTTCATCACCGGCTGGCTCATCGACCACCACGGCTTCCGCAGCATCTTCTGGTTCTTCGTCATCGGCTTGGCCGTGCTGGGCGTGATGATCGCGGCCACCACCGACGAGTCCCCGGTCCGGCTGCGCTCGCGGCTCGATTTCGTGGGCGCGGTCCTGCTGGGTGCCGGTATCGCCGGCATCCTGGTCGGTGTCAGCTTCGGCCCGACCTGGGGCTGGAAGGCCGATTCCACCCTGAGCTACCTGCTCGGCGGCATCACCCTGGTGATCGCCTGGCTGGTCACCGCGGGCATGCTCGAGCAGCCGCTCATCGATTTGAAGGTGCTCCGCACCCGCTCGGTCGCGTTCACCGCCGCCGCGGCCGGCTGCATCTACGGCGTGAGCGGCCTGTACACGGTGCTGCTGCCGATGCTGGCCATGACGCCCGCGATCATGGGCCTCGGCTACGGATTCGGTGTCACCGCAGAGGGTTTCGCGATCTTCCAGGCGCCGATCGGTGCGGCGACCGTCGCCGGCGGCCTCGTCGTCGGTGTCCTGGTGGGCCGTAAGGTTCGTCCGCGCCCGCTGCTGGCGATCGGCGCCGTGTCCGCGGCCCTCGGCTGCGGCCTGACCGCGTTCTCGCACGACAGCAAGGTCCCGCTGATGGTGTTCGCCGGCCTGGTCGGCCTCGGCATGGGCATGGGCTACGCCGCCGTCCCGAACCTGCTGATCGAGGCGGTCCCGCCGCAACTGCAGGCGTCCACCGCCAGCATCGTCGGCGTGTTCCAGAGCGTGTTCCCCGCCGTCCTGCCGGTCATCGCCTTCACGGTCCTGAACAACTCCTACGCCGCCCCGATCCCGCCCGCGATGACCCAGGGCGTGGTCTTCTACACCGACAAGGGTTTCCAGGTCGCCTTCCTGATCGCCGCCGCCGCCGCGCTCGCCTGCCTCCTGGCCGCCCTGGCCCTGCCGCGCCGCATCGAACAGGTGCAGTTCGCCCCGGAGACCGTCTCCGCCAACTGAATACAACCTGTCCGTGAACACCCCGGTCGTGGGGGGGGGGGGGGGGGGGCCCCCCCCCCCCCCCCCGGCGGGGGGGGAGGGAGACCAAAAAAAACAAAAAGG
>NZ_RFFH01000010.1:33262-246833 GCF_003696265.1 Nocardia stercoris
CCCGTCCCCCTACCCCTCCATACACACCAAAGCTCGCCCCCCCCCCCCGGGGGGGGGGCCCCCCCCCCCCCCCCCCCACGACCGGCGTATAGCGCAGGATGATCGCATGCCGAATTCCGTCCTCGGATGCGTTGGGGGAAAGGTGGTTACGGCCGCACGCCCGCGCCGGCTACGACAGCGTTGGTGAGGCGGCCGGTGATGAGTTCCTCGGCCTCGCGGACCATGCGCGCGATGAGGTCGGCGCAGGTGGGGATGTCGTGGATCAGGCCTTGGCATTGGCCGGCGCTCCAGATGCCGGCGTCGAGGTCGCCGTCTTCGAAGACCTTGCGGCCGCGGGCGCCGGCGACGAGGTCGCGGACGTCGTCGAAAGTGCCGCCTGCGCGTTCGATTTCGACGACGCGGCGGCTGATCGCGTTGTCGGCGACGCGGGCGGTGTTGCCCATGGTGCGGAAGATGAGCTGGGTGTCGAGTTCGGAGTTGGCGACGATCTGCTCCTTCACCACCTGCGCGACCGGTGATTCGGCGGTGCACAGGAAGCGGGTGCCCATGTTGACGCCGTGCGCGCCGAGGGCGAGCGCCGCGACCAGGCCGCGGGCGTCGGCGAAACCGCCGGAGGCGATCATCGGAATCTCGATCTCGCGGGCCGCGGCCGGGATCAGGACCAGGCCGGGAGTGTCGTTCTCCCCGGGGTGGCCCGCGCATTCGAAGCCGTCGATGCTGATGCCGTCGACGCCGACCTGCTGCGCCTTGACCGCGTGTTTCACGCTGGTGCACTTGTGCAGCACCTTGATCCCGGCGTCCTTGAGATAGGGCAGGTGGGTGGCGGGATTGCCGCCCGCGATCTCCACGATCTTCACCCCGCCGTCGATGATGGCCTGCCGGTACTCGGCGTAGGGCGGCGGCGAAATCGACGGCAGGATGGTCAGATTCACGCCGAACGGCTTGTCGGTCAGGTCGCGGGTGCGGGCGATCTCCTCGCGCAGCGCGGCGGGGGTGGGCTGGGTCAGTCCGGTGACGATGCCGAGCCCGCCGGCCTGTGACACCGCGGCGGCGAGTTCGGCCCGCCCGGCCCACATCATTCCGCCCTGCACGATCGGATGTTCGACACCGAAGACCTCGGTGAATCGGGTGCGCAGCATGGGCCCTCCATCGGGTCGGGGCATGTCTTCCCGCTCGGCTGCCGGGGTTCCGGTACCTATGCAGCGGGGGAGAATCATGATTAACTTACCGAGAATGGAGATTAACTTAACGGCGCCTCGGCGAGCCTGTCAACGCCTGATATCGCGGATGTTCCGGCCCGCCCGGACGACTGCCGAGTCTCGTGCGGCCCGGCTGTCCGACAGGAACCGACAGTCACAGACGCCGACCCACAGAGCAGAGGAACCAGTGCATGGGCACCGAATTCACCCAGGAACAGCAGGACTTCGCGGCCGCGGTCACCGACTTCGCCAAGCGCGTGGCCGGCACCCGCGACCGGCGTGACGAACTCACCGATCACGATGAGCACCAGCACAATCCGGGCGTCTACGCCGCGATGGCCGAGCTCGGCTGGCTCGGCCTGACCGTCCCCGAGGAGTACGGCGGATCCGACGCCACCCTGGTCGACATGTGCATCCTGCTGGAGGAGAGCATGCGCGGCATGCTGCCGATCGGTGCCATCGGCCCGACCCTGATCACCGGCGGCGCCTACGCCAACTACGGCACCGCGGCCCAGCAGGAGACCGTGCTGCGCGGCATCGTTCGCGGTGCGTCGCAATCGATCTCGATGTCGGAACCCGAGGCCGGCTCGGACGTCGGCAACCTGTCGACCCGGGCGGAGCGGACCGCGGACGGCTGGCTGATCAACGGCCAGAAGACCTGGTGCTCCAACGCGCACATCTCCGAGAACATCCTGTTGGTCGCCCGTACCGACCGCAGCGGCGGAAAACACGAGGGGCTCACCATGTTCCACGTGCCCGCCGGCACTCCGGGCCTCACGATCAACCCGATCGAACTGATGGGCAATCAGCGCGAGACCAACGACCTGTTCTTCACCGACTGCCTGCTGCCCGCGGACGCGGTGGTCGGCGAGGTCGGCAACGGCTGGCGCCAGCTCATGACCGGCCTCAACTTCGAGCGCCTGATCCTGGCCGCCATGAGCCTGGGCGCCGCCGAGCGGGCCTTCGAAGATCTGCTCGGATTCGTCACGCAGCGCAAGCAGTTCGGCCGCGCCATCGGCACGTTCCAGGCGCTGCGGCACCGCATCGCCGACCTGGCCACCGAGATCGAGTGCACCAAACTGCTGGTCTACAGCGTCGCCCGGGAGGCGGACCGCAACCCCGGGCGGATGCTGCCGCGCGAGGCGTCGATGGCCAAGCTGAAGGCCACCGAGACCTCGAAGCGGGTGGCGCTGGAGGGGATGCAGATGATGGGCGGCTACGGCTACGCCCGCGAGTTCGACATGGAGAAGCACGTGCGAGGTGCGCTGGTATCCACCATCTTCGGCGGCACCAGCGAGATCCAGCGCGACATCATCGGCAAGACCTACGGGCTCTAGGGCCGGTATCGCGACAGCGGGCCGGAGCACCGAGGGGTCTCCGGCCCGCACGTCGCCTCCCGCTCAGGCGCGGGTGCTGCGACCGCCCTTCGACATCGTCACCATGCTCACCGGCACAGTGACTTTGGTGCTCATCTTCGCGACCGGGATCGGGCTGCCGGTCACGCTCTCCTTGTAGAACACCGCGGCCCGGCCCTTCAGATACCACCGCTTCGGGGTGTCGTCGGCGTTGGTGAACTGGACCACCGCGTCCGCGCGGCCCAGGCTGACCGGCTGATGGAAGTACCCGAACCGGAACGGCCGCACCGGCTTTCCGCGCAGTTCCCGGGTGATCGCCACGGCCGTGTAGGCGGCGGTGGGTATGCCGCTCTGGCAGGTGCCATGGATGCGGCCCCAGCCCATGGTGATCGCCGCCGCGTCGCCGACGGCGTGGACGTTCGGGTGCGACACCGAGCGCAACGTCGCGTCCGTGACGACGAGTCCCGCTGCGTCGGTGGCGATTCCGGCGTCGGCAGCCAGGGGGAAACCCGGACCCCGGTAGTCCACAGGGTGAGATCCGAGTCGACCAGTTCGCCGTTGTCGAGTTCGACCGCGTCGGGCAGCACCTTGGTGGCTCGCAGTCCGGTCCGCCGCACGATGCCGAGCCGGTCCAGGGCGGCGTTCAGGTGCGCGCGGGCCTTCTCGCCCATCATGGCGCCGATCTCGCCGGCGCTGATCATGGTGACCGTCAGCTCCGGGAAGCTCTCGGCGATCTCGGTCGCCGCCTCGATCCCGGTCAGCCCACCGCCGCAGACGGTCACCGTCCCGCCGCCGGCCGCGATCTCGGCGAGCCGCCCGGCGAGGCGATGGGCCGAGCGCGGATCGTTCAGCGTCCACGCGTGATGGTCGGCGCCGGGCACCGCGCTGGTGTCGGTGGTGCTGCCGAGCGCGTAGACGAGGGTGTCGTAACGCAGCGTCGTGCCGGAGTCGAGGGTGACCAGCTGGGCCTCGGGGTCGACGGACGTGGCCGCCGCCCGGTGGAATTCGACTCCGGTACCGGCGAGCAGCGCCGGAATGCGATGGTCGGCGAGCTCCCGGCCGGTCGCGATCTGGTGCATGCGCAGGCGCTCGGTGAAGCGGTCGGACGGGTTCACCAGGGTGATGCGGACCGGGAGCTTGCGGGTCCGGTGGGCGAGGCTCGCGGTGGCGATCATGCCGGTGTAACCCGCGCCGAGGACGACGATCTCGTGGATATCGGTGGTGTTCATCGGTACTTCCGTTCTGTGTGTCGAGCAGAGTGGTCGGTGGTGAGGTGGCCGCGCTCGGCCAGTCGCCGAGCGAAGCCGGGCCACACCGGGACGAAGGTGGACTGCGGTACCAGGTCGAGCACCCGGACCCACAGGCTGTAGGGAATGAGCGCGCGGTCGTGGTCGGGCGGATAGGGTTCGAGCCCGATCACCCCGACGGGGTTGCGATGCAAGCGCAGCTCGCGCAGCGCCGACGCGATGCCGTAGGCGTTACATCCGGTCCGGGTGTCCGCCCACGGAATCGCACCCGGGTTGTCGCGCAACGCGATCGGTGTGCCGACGCGCGGCAGCACTGTCACCGCGACGGCACCGCCGGTGAAGTAGGTGTCGCCGTAGACCAGTAACCCGTCGACGTTCTCGGCGTCCATGAGGTCGCGGCCCAGCGCGCGGCGGCGGTCCCGCTCGGCCCGGGTGTCACTGTCGTCGTTCACAGGGAGAACGCTATGGCGGCAGGCGATGTCGTCGCGTCGGACAAATGCCTTACATCTGCCGGACATCGGACACTGGCAGACCGGACGGTCGGCTATCTTCGTGGTCGTGTCGGCTCCACTCGAAGTACCCCGCCGCGCCGCCGCGATCTCGGCGGTCCTGTTCGTGCTGGACGTGGCGTTCGCCGCGTTCGGCCCGCTGTACCGTCGGGCGGCGAGACCGCCTGCGCGACAATCGAATCGGTACGCCACATCGAGCACCCCGGTGGGGTCGGCGTGCTGATCGGGCGCGACCGGGAACTGCGCGACATCGACGAACTGCTGCAGCTGGCCCGGACCGCGCGCAGCGGTGCGGTGCACCTGGTCGGCGATCCGGGCATCGGCAAGACGGCCCTGCTGGATTACGCTGCCGAGCACGCGGATTCGCTGCGGGTGCTACGCGCGTCCGGAGTGGAGAGCGAGGCCGAACTACCGTATGCCGGGCTGCAGATGCTGCTGTGGCCGCTGCAGGACCGCATCGACGAACTACCCGCACCGCAGGCCGCCGCAGTGCGGGCCGCGTTCGGCCAGGCGGCGGGCGAGGGAAGCGACCGGTTCCTGGTCGGTCTCGCGACCCTCACGCTCTTGGACGCCGCCGCCCCGGTGCTGTGTCTGATCGACGACGCGCACTGGCTCGACCAGGCCTCCGTCGACGCCCTGCTGTTCACCGCCCGCCGCCTGGCCGGTGAGGGGATCGCGATGGTCCTGGCCTCTCGACCCGAATTCACCGCTCCCGGACTGCGGCAGCGTCCGGTGGCTGCCCTGGACGCCGCGGCGGCCCGGCGGCTGCTCGACGAGCAGGCGGCGGATCTCACCGGTCCGGCGCGGGACCGCGTCCTCGCCGAGGCGGCGGGCAATCCGCTTGCGTTGCGCGAACTTCCGGCCGCACTCGACGATCCGCCGGCCACCGGCCTGCTGCCGCTGCCGCACCGGCTCGCCGAGGCCTACCATCGCCGGATCTCGGCACTGCCCGGCCCGGCGCGGACCCTGCTCCTGGTGGCGGCCGCCGAGGAGACCGGCAATCTGAGCGTGATCGGTGCGGCCGCCGCCCGACTGGACGTGCCGCTCGCGGCCGTCGGCGCGGCAGAGGCCGCGGGACTGGTCGACGTGGCCGCACCCATGCTGCGGTTCCGGCATCCGCTGATGACCGCCGCCGCCTATCACAGCATGACCTATGCCGAGCGGCTCGCGGTGCACGGCGCCCTGGCCGAGGTGCTCACCGACAGCGCGGACGCCGACCGTCGCGCCTGGCATCTGGGCTGTGCCGCAACCGGATTCGATCCGGAGGCGGCCGCGGCGCTGGAGGCCGCCGCCGACCGGGCCCGCCGCCGCACCGGTTACCGGGCGGCCGCGACCGCCCTGCTGCGGGCCGCGCAACTGACTCCGGAATCCGCCGATCGTGGTCGCCGGCTGATCGCCGCCGCCGAGGCCGCCGAGACCGGCGGACAGCGCGAATTCGCCGCCGATCTGGCCGACCAGGCTCGGCGGTTCGGCACCGACCTGCGGTCGACCCTGCTGCGCACCCGCCTGGCCTTCGACAGCGGCTCCCTGCGGGATGCATTCGAAACAGCTTTGGGCGCAATAGATTCCGATGATCCGGCCGCCGTGGCAACCCTGCTGGCCGAAGCCGCCCGGATCGCCTTCTACGCCGGGGAACTCGACTGGGCACGCCGCGTCCACGAACGCTTCACGGCCCTGGGGTTCGGCGACGACCATCCGGCCGCGCCGACCGTGACCGCGAGCTACCAGTGGCTCATTGGCGATACCCACCGTAGCCTGGCTCGCTGCCGGGCCTTCGTGGCCCGGGAACGGCACGCCGCAGACAGCCCGCTCGAGCTGCGCAGCAACGCCGCCTCGCAGGCGCTGCTGGCGGGAGACTTCGACACCTGCCGTGCCTTCGCCCTCGAGCTGACCGAGCGCTGCCGCATCGACGGCAGCATCGGCCGAATGCCGTTGCTGCTCATCACGCTGGCGGTGGCCGAAGTGTATCTGGGCCGCTTCCGGGACGGCGCGCTGGCGCTGACGGAAGGGGTCGCGATCGCGCAGGACACCGGTCAGTCGCACCGGCTCGCGCACCTGTACGGGGTGCAGGCCTGGCTCGCCGCGGCCGCGGGCGACGAGGAGCGCTGCCGCGAGCTGGCGGGCAGGAATCTGGCGCATTTCGCCGCCGATTCGGTCGCGACCAGCGGTGCGTGGGGCGAGTGGGCGCTGGCTCTGCTCGATCTCGGTTCCGGTCGCTGGCAGGCGGTGGTCGACCGTCTCGCCGCGATACCCGATCCGATTCGCCACCAGATCCACGCTGTCTGTTTCGCCCCCGATCACGTCGAGGCTGCCGTCTACCTCGGCGACAGCGCCGGGGCCGCGGCGCCGTTCGAGCGCTTCCGGAACTGGGCCGACGCCGCGCAGCAGCCGTGGGCGGACGCGGTGCTGCACCGCTGCCGGGCGCTGCTGACCTCGGACGAACAGCACTTCGCCGCCGCGCTCGCCTGCCCGGACCGTCCCTTCGAACAAGCCCGCAGCCACCTCGTCTACGGCGAATGGTTGCGCCGGGCCCACCGCCGCGTCGACGCCCGCACCCAGCTGCGCGCCGCCCAGGAGATCTTCGAACGGCTCGGCGCGGACCTGTGGGCCCGCCGGGCGGCGACCGAACTGCGCGCCACGGGTGAGACCCGCGGTGCCCGAGGACGATCCACCAGCGCGGTGGCCGCGTTGACGCCGCAGGAACTGCAGATCGTGCGGCTGGCCGCGACCGGCGCCACCAACAAGGACATCGCCGCGCGCCTGTTCCTGAGCCCGAAGACCGTGAGCCACCACCTGTATCGGGCCTTCCCGAAACTGGGTGTCACGGTCCGCACCGAACTGGCTCACCTCGATCTGGACTGACGGACGCGGCTGCGTGTGGTGAGCGGCTGCGGCCGAGCGGGCTGACGCCCCCGGCGGCCGGCATGGCCGAACCAGCTATCGCCGATCATTCGCTGTGGATGCAGGTTGCTTCTGCAGCAAACTCGGTGCAAACAGAGTGCTGGGTAGCGTTGCGCGAATACGGTTCGGCGCGTATCGATTTGCGTGGACGGACGCAGCACGGTCCGATCGGTGCGGGCGACACGCGATGGAATAGCTAAATGTTTGCCGCTTCCGGATCGGTTATCTACGTTTGCTGGCGACCCAGTCGGATCGGCAGCGAAGGATGTCGGCAGTGAGCTTTGGTGCTCGAGCGCGGATCGTGATCGTGGGAGCGGGATTCGGCGGATTGGCCATGGGATCGGCGTTACGCAGAGCCGGCATCGACGACTTCGTGATCGTCGAGAAAGGACAGGACGTCGGCGGCGTGTGGCGGGAGAACACCTACCCGGGCTGCTCGTGCGACGTCCCCTCGCACCTGTACTCCCTGTCGGCGCGCCCGTACCGCAACGCGCGTACCCGGCACCCCTCGCAAGCTGAAATCCTCGACTACCTACGCGATTTCACCGCTGCGGAGGGTTTGCGGCCGCACCTGCGGCTGGGCACGGCCCTGACCGGCGCTCACTACGACGACAGTTCCGGTACCTGGACGCTCACCGTCACCGGTGGTGGCGAATACCTCGCCGAGACGGTCGTTTTCGCGGTCGGTCAGCTGCATCGGCCGTTCCGGCCGGACATCCCCGGCCTGGACTCGTTCGGTGGGGCGGCGTTCCACTCCGCCCGATGGGACCACTCGGTACCGCTGGCCGGCCGCAAGGTGGCGGTGATCGGCACCGGATCCAGTGGCGCACAACTACTTCCGCACGTCGCGGCGGTCGCGGACCAGGTCACCGTCTATCAGCGGACCCCGCACTGGGTCCTGCCCAAACCGCGAGCGGAGTTCGGGCCGGTGCTCCGGCGCGCGCTCGCCGTGCCCGGAATGCACAGCGTGTACCGGAAAGCGCTGTACTACGGCGCGGATCTGACCCTGACCCCGCTGCTGCGCGGCGGCTGGTCCGCCGGCCTCGCCGAGCGCATCGCGCGCACGCACCTGCGCCGTGAGGTGCCCGATCCGGCGCTGCGTGCCGCACTCACCCCGGGGCATCCGATCGGCGCGAAACGGATCCTGTTCGACAGCACCATCTATCGCGCGCTCCAACGCGACAACGTCGAGCTGGTCACCGATCCACTGCGCCGGATCACCGCCGACGGCATCGAAACCGGGGGTGGCCGGCACCGGCCGCACGACGTGCTCGTCTTCGCCACCGGATTCCGGGCATCGGAGTTCCTCACGCCGATCACGGTGCGCGGGCGGGGCGGAGCGCTGCTCGGGGAACGGTGGCGGACCGCACCCGACGCCTACCTCGGGCTGGCGGTGCCGCAGTTCCCGAATCTGTTCCTCATCGCCGGACCGAACTCCTTCATCAGCACCGGCTCCAATCCCGAGATCAAGGAACGGCAGATCGCCTTCATCCTGAAATGCCTGCGCTGGCAGGAGGAATCGGGGCTGCGGGCGATCGAGATCAACCCCGTGGCAGCCTCCCGGTACCGGCAATGGTTGCAGGGCCGGCTGGATCGCACGGTGCTGGGCGCGGATGTGCCGAGCTGGTACAAGAACGCCGATGGCGCGGTGACGAACCCGTGGCCGGCGTCGGCGCGGCAATTCGCCCGGATGACGGCGACGCATCCGGCCGAATCCTTCCACGCGGTCCAGCTCAGCCGTTGTACCTGCGCTGGTTGAGCGCGTCCCACGAATCGGTCGGTGCGAGCGCCAGCTGCCGGACCCGGCGAATCTCCAGCGGACTGAATTGTCCCATCCGCTGGACGGTTTCCGCGCTGGCGCCGCACCGCAGGGCCTCCGCCGCGGCTTCGATCTTGCGGCGCGCGGCGTCGGCGTAATCGGGGTCTTCGGGCGGCATCAACTGCAGCGTCATCACCCACGATGCGAGAATTCGCAATGCCTCCGCGCGATGCACGACACTGTCCTTCCGGCTGTTGGGGAATTCTCGGCGAGGTGTTTCGTCAGGGTACCCCGTCGTGCCGTAGATCGTGTGCCATATGGAAGTATCGGGCCGATCCGGACTCGTCGGTCATGGTCAATCTTGTACTGTCGCAGGAAGGATCGCCGCACGACCACCGACCGTTCGCTTACCGGCAGCGCCCGTGAGACGGGTTGTATGAGGAGCCAGTATGTCCGCCGAGCCCAATACCGAAATACGCACCGACATCCCGCACTCCGCCAGAATCTGGAACTACTGGATGGGTGGCAGGGACAACTACGAAATCGACCGGGTGGTCGGTGACGCCAGCCTCGAGATCGACCCGGACATTGCCACCATGGCAATCGAGAGCCGCAAATATCTGATCCGGGCCGTCACCTACCTCGCCGAGTCCGCCGGAATCGCGCAGTTCCTCGATATCGGCACCGGGCTGCCCACACAGCGCAATACGCACGAGGCGGCGCAGGCGGTCGTTCCGGCCGCGCGGATCGTCTACGTCGACAACGATCCGCTGGTGCTCACCCACGCGCGGGCGCTGCTCAAGACCGACGCCGCCGCCAGCGGCGTCACCAAGTACGTCGAGGCCGACTACCACGAGCCCGAGAAGATCATCGCCGCCGCGCGCGAGGTGCTCGACTTCGAGCAGCCGATCGCGGTCATGTTCATGGGTGTGCTCGGGCACGCGCGGTCCTACGACGACCTGCTGCGGATCGTCCGCACGGTGCTGGCCGCGGTCCCCGCCGGCAGCTACCTCGTCTACTGGGACGGTACGGTCGACAGCGAGGCCTATGCCACCCTGTGCGCGGAATACGCCAAATCGGGTGGGGTGCCGTATGTTCCGCGCACCCAGAAGGAACTCGCCGCGGTCTTCGACGGCCTGGACCTGCTCGAGCCCGGCTTCGGCCCGATCGTGTCCTGGGGCATCCCGGCCGACCAGCAGGAGGGCCTGCCCGAGATCGCCGCCTACGGTGGGGTGGCGCGCAAGCCCTGACGCGCCCAGGTCGGCAGCCAGATCTCGGTGTCGGCGGCGATGTCTCGCGTCGAGCGGAGAAACGCGCGCAGGGTGGCCAGCGCGGGATGCGGATTGCCGGTGCGCCAGATGATCGACATCGGGTACACCGGTGCCGGGTCGCGGACCGGAATGCGCCGCAGGTCGTAGCGGTCCGGCCACAGATACCGGGTGCCCGCGCCGATCAGGGTTGCCAGCTCGGCGGATTCGGCGATCTCGTCCAGCAGCGACTCCTTGGCGAAAACGGGTCCGACGGTGTCGATGGTGAATCCGAAGGCCGAGGTGAGCGCCCGGTAGTAGTCGGCCACTTCGCCGCGCGCCGGCAGTCCGGGCATCCGGATCGGGTACCCGGCCAGCTCCGCCGGTGTGACCGCGGGGCGATCGGCCAACGGGTGCCGGGGACCGACGAGCAACTCGTGGTGTTCGTCGAACGCTCGTGCGGCACTCAGGGTGCCGGGCAGCCGATGGTGGGCCGGGACGGCGTGGAAGGTGGCGTCGATCGCGCCGGCGTCGACGGCGGCACCGGCCGCGTCCAGGTCGGCGTCCGACAGGGTGACGACGTCGAGTGCGATCCCGGGGTGCCGGCGATGGAAGTTCTGCAGCAGCACCGAGGTACCGATCCGCCGTGCGACCACGTCCACCCGCAGCGCGCGCCGACCGGGACGCACGGCGGCCGCGGCGCGATCCGCAACAGTTCCCGGGCATGGGGGAGGAACGCGTGCCCGTCGGCGGTGAGTTCGATCCCGCGGGGAGTCCGGACGAACAAGCGGACGTCGAGAGAGCTCTCCAGTGCCGCAATACGTTTGGAGACCGCCTGCTGGGTGACCGACAGCAGCGCGGCGGCCTCGGAGAACTGGCCTTCGTCGGCTGCGGCGACGAAGGTGCGCACGGCGACGAGGTCCACGCGGAACAGCCTACGGGTACAACCTAGGGTTGTGGCTCGCCGCCGAATCGGTTGTTCGACCGCGCTGCCCGCGCTCTGCTTCGATAACAGCCGATTCACCGTGGGCGAGCGAGGCGGAGGTACATGGTGGCGGAGGGCAGACGATCCCTGGGCCGGCGGTTCGGCTGGTTGTGGGCGGCCTACGCGGTCAGCGCCTACGGCTCCGGGCTCGGGTTCGGCGCCCTGCCGCTGATCGCCGTGCTGGCGCTGCACGCGGAGCCGGGACAGGTGGCCGCGCTGTCGGCGATCGGGCCGGCGGTCGGTGCGCTCGTCGCGGTGCCGCTCGGCCCGTGGGTGGAGTTCCGCGGTAAGCGGCCGGTGCTGATCGCCATGGATCTGGTGCGATTCGCGGCCATGCTGTCGATCCCGCTCGCGTACGCCTGCGGTCGGCTGGGATTCGTACAGCTGCTGGTGGTCTCGGCCGTGGTCGCGGCGGCGAAGATCGCGTTCAACGCGGCCAGTGGCGCTTACCTGAAAAGCCTTGTGCCCGAGGGTGATCTGCTCGTCGCGAACGCGCGGTTCGAGTCGACGACGTGGAGTTCGATCGCGATCGGCCCGCCGCTGGGCGGGGCGGCGATCGGTCTGTTCGGGCCGGTGGTCACCGTCGCGGCCGACGCGCTGAGCTACCTGCTCTCGGCAGCGGCGATATTCGCGATCCGCGGCGGGGAGCAGTCGCCGCGGCCCGCCGAACGGCGGCGGCTGCGCGTCCCGGACCTGTTCGACGGCTGGCGGTATCTGCTGGGCCACCCCGGACTGCGGGCCCTCTACCTCAACGCGCTGCTGGTGAACGGGCTGATCATGGCCACCGAGCCGCTGCTGGCCGTAGTGCTGCTGCGCGAACTCCGTTTCCCCCCATGGCAATACGGGCTCGCGTTCGCGGCGCCGTGCCTCGGCGGGCTGGCCGGATCCCGGCTGGCCCCGCGGGTGGTGGCCCGCTTCGGGACGCATCGGACGCTGCGGACGGTCGGCACGCTGCGGGTGATCCCGCTGCTGGGGCTCGCGTTCGTGCCACCGGGTATCGCCGGGCTGCTGACGGTGATCGTCGTCGAACTCGCGATCATCGTCAGTATGAGCCTGTACAACCCGGTTTCGGCTACCTATCGCCTCGAGCAGACCGCCACGGACCGGGTGGCCCGCACCCTGTCGGCATGGTCGATCGGCACCAGCGCCGCCATCGCCGCACTGAGCGCGCTCGGCGGGCTGCTGGCGGACGTGACCAGCCCCCGCACCGCGCTCGCGGTCGCCGGACTGCTCATCCTCGCCAGTCCGCTGCTGCTGCCGCGCCGCGCGACACCGGCAGCCGAACCCGAATTCGCCGCAGCGCGGCAGTGATCAGCCGATCGTGCGCTGCGCGCCACCGAGCGACATGGACGGCACCGTCCGGATCGAGCAACCCTCCGGCGCGGGCTGTCCCGCCGGGCGGTCATCGACCCGCCGCGTGGCCGCGGGGATAGCGGCGACCTCGAGACCGGGTTGTTCGCTGAGTTCGTCCCGCGGCAGACGGGGCGCGCCTACGGCAGTTGCCCGAACAGTGTGACGCCGAGCAGCTGCACCACCCGGGGCTGTGGGCAGATCCCGTCGTCGCCGAAGACCCGGCCCAGTCCGATGACCAGGCCGAACGCCGCGTGGACCAGAATGCGGGCCTGCCCGATCGTCAATTCGGGTCGGACCGCGACCACCAGCTTGGCCCACTCCGCCACCACCTGGTGCTGTAGGTGCCGCAGCGTCGCGCGGTCCTCGGGGTCGACGTGGCTGAATTCGGAGTAGTACACGTAGGTGAGCGCCCGGTCCTCGAACGACCCGGCGACATAGAGCTCGATCAGGGTGGACAGCGCGTCCGCGGGGGTCGACGCCGCGGCCACCGCGGGCCCGATCGCGCCCGACACCCGGTCGCCGGCCCGCCGGAACGCTGCCGCGAGCAGAGTGCTCTTGCTGCGGTAGTAGCGGTATACGGCGGACGCCGCCGACAGGTCCGCGGCGGACGCGATATCCTCCATGCTGACGTTCGCGTAGCCGCGATCCTTGAACAGGTCCACGGCTTTCTTCAGCAGCAGTTCGTGTTTGAACGATTCCGGGATCTCCACCGGCGGCGGTGGCTCGGGCGTCGAATCCACGGCGGGCAGATCGGTGCGGATCAGGGCCCAGCTCGTCGACTTCAGCAGCTGGGTCAGCGGTTTCGCCGGGATGGTGGTGTGGTGGTCACCGATGCTGCTGATCACGCTGAAGATCGCGACCGCGCGCACCGCGCGGTCGTGGCCGTCGAGTTCCGGGCGCAGTTCGCCGATCAGGCGGCGCAGCGCGGTGGTGGCGGCCGCGAACTGCTCGTCCATGGCCTTGCGGTCGGCGCGCTCGAGGTAGCGCTGCTCCCAGCGCGCCAGCGCGACCGTTGTCCGGTTGGCGAGCATGGTGGCGATTGTCGCGGACAGCACGTGGTCGATCCGCTGCTGCGGGGTCCAGGCGGCGGCCTCCTCGGGCAGCACCGTCGCCGCCAGATTCACCTCGGCCAGCCGCTGCAGTTCCTCCCGGAACAGCGCGTACTTGCTCGGATAGTGGCGGTACAGCGCGGCCGAACTGATGCCCAGGCGGCCGGCGATGTCCTCCATGCTGACCCCGTGATAGCCGGAGCTGCCGAAGGCCGCCGCGGCCTCCGCGGCGATCTGGGCCCGGCGGTTCTTGGGGCGGCGGCGGACCACGCGCTGCTCGCCGTTTGCCGGGGAGCGGCGCCGGCCCACGGTCCCCGCGCTGCGACCGCCCTCGACATCCATGTCTGTCATCGTAGCGACCTGGTGAAATGTGGCCGAATCGCTGCCGCGCTCACCGCTGGTTCAGCGCGGCCAACGGGGAGTCGACCTTGTTCACCAGCCACCGCCCACCGGCGCGCTGCAACCGCATCACCATCGACAGCTGACCGGGCTTGGGCTGGTTGTTCGTGCCGACGCTGGTGATGGTCTGCCCGATCACCACGATCGCCTCCGCCGAGTCGGTATCGCCGGTACGGACGGCGCACTGCACGTCGGTGACCTTCGACACCACCTGTCCGGCGGTCAGCACATCGCGCAGATCCTTACTGGTGGAATCGAACTGGGTCTTCCAGTCGCCGGTGGCGCCCGCCAGCACCGCGCCGAAATAGGCGTCGAGGTTCTTGGCGTCGTAGGTCGCCAGAGTCGGCGCGTACTTGCAGGCCGCGGCCTGGGCGTCGTCGTGCGCGGCCAGCAGGTCCCGATTGTGCTTGTTCTGCACGAACAGGATGACCGAGGTGCACAGTGCCGCGCCGAGCAGCAGGGCGACGGCGGCGCGGGCGGCCAGCGCACGGGACTTGGGGGAGCCCGGGAGCGTGAACCGGCGCGTCGACCCGGTTGCCGGACCGTCGGACGGGGCTGCCGGATCGTCCGCGACCGGGTCGGACTGCGCCGCGGTTTCGGCGCCGGAACTGGTCGCCCCGTCCGAGTTCGCCTGGTCGGCAACGGAATTCGGCTGCGCGGCGGCAACGCTCGCCGATCCGCCGGGTTCAACGGAGCCCGAATCGGGCTGGGCTACGGCGGCGGTCGAGCCGGTGGCGGCGGTGGCTTCGGCCGCATCGCTCACTGATCCGCCGGCGTCGGCGGACCCCGAATCGGGCTGGGCTACGGCGTCGGTCGAGGTAGGGTCGGCCGTTTCGCTCGCCGAGTTGCCTGGGGCGTCGGAACCCGGCGGCCGTCCACTCGCCGTCGGCGCCACGGAATCGGTCGTGGCGGAACGGGTCTCGGACGTGTCGGTGTCCGGATTCGCGGTGACGGTGCCGGCCGGGCTTGCGGTGTTGCTCATGGTGTTCGTTCCTATCGGGCGGGGACTGCGGGGACGGAGAGTTCGTTGCCGGTCACACCCGGTGGGGGACCGGCGCCGTCGTCCCCGGCGGGGCGCGGCGCGTTCGCGGAGCCACGCACCTGCAGGGCCGGATCGGTGGTGACGCAGTAGTTGTAGAGCCGCACCCGGGTGTCGGTGGTGGCCAGCGTCGGGACGACCGGAATGGTGTCGTAGTCGCAGGTCGGGCGCGGCCACGGGTCCACCATGGTGAAGAAGCCGCCGTCGTGCGCCGGGACACCGAGGGCCTTGGCGCCGTCGCGCAGCGCCGGGAACAGGGCCTCGATCCCCGCCTGGTGCAGCTTCGCCGATTTGGTGATCGCCACGAAGTCGGTCACCAGATCGGTGATCGGGTCCTGGTTCTGGGAAATGAAGGTGCCCACCGTGTTCAAGTCGCCGGGACCGGTTTCGAGCAGGTGGCGCACCTCCTGATCGGCGGCCGCGGCCTGCTGGAACAGCGTGCTGCCCGCCCGGGTGAGGGTGGACAGGTCGGGCTGGGCGTGCGAGGTGGTCTCCGAGATCACCTCGAGGTTCTCCAGCAGCTGCTTGGTCTGCGGCAGGACCCCGGTCAGGCCGGCCATCGCCCGGCTGATGCCGTCGATCAGGTCGCGCATCCGGTCCGGGCCGCCGCCCAGCGCCTTGTCCAGCTCGTCGATGATCACGTCCAGCCGCTGCGGATTCAGGCCGGAGAACATGGCACTGGTGTCGGCGAGCACGGCCTGGATCGTCACCGGCACGCTGGTGTGGGCCCGGTCGATCACCGCGCCGTCGCGCAGGTAGGGGCCGGTGTCGGAGTCCGGCCGGAAGTCCAGGTACTGCTCACCGGCCGCGGACAGCCGCCCGACGTGGACCGTGCCGCCGACGGGAATCCTGGTGCCGCTGTCGATCTCGGCGACCGCGACAATGCCGTCGCCGGACACCCGGACAGCCGAGACTTCACCGACCCGGCTGCCCCGGAAGGTCACGTCCCGGCCCGGCGACAGGCCGCCGGAGGCCGCCAGCTCGACGGTGACCGTGTAGCTGTGCCGGAACGGATTCCAGCGCAGTACAACGGTTCCCACATAGAGGCTGCCCGCCGCCAGCACCACCACCAGTCCGAGGTTGGCCACCACGATCCGGTGCCGCACCAGGCGCTGCCACAGCGGCGTCAGCAGCCGCAGCACCCGGTCGCCCGTGCCCAACAGATCGTCGGTGCGGCGTCGCAGTCGGTCCGTCATCGGTTCCCTCCTGATTGCTGCGGCGTGCCGTCGGGCGAATCCGGTTGCCGCGGTGGGCTGCCCAGCCGGCCCAGCACCTTGGCGATCACCTGGGCGAGGCTGCCCTGGAAGGCGCCCAGATCACCGAGGTCCGGCGGCCGGCTGCCCTTCGGGTCGGTGAGCGAACCCACGTCCAGATACGAGACGGTCGCCGCCACCGCCAGACTCGGGCCGCGCAGCGACGCCATCGCGCCCGGATAGACGGCGTCCAGGCCCTGCAGGGTGCCGGTCAGGTCGTCGCCCATGCCGGCGAATCCGGCCATCAGCTTCTGGATGCTGTCGAACAGGCCGACGAACTGCGGGCCCGTCGTGTCGGTGAAATCGCCGAGCGCCGTCATGGTCACCGCGATCTTGCGCAGCAGGTCGGCGATGCCCTGGTTGTTCTCGGCCAGCAGGCCGATCAGCTGCGGGAAATTGTCGGCGGCGGAGGCGAGTTCGGCCTTGTGCGCGGCGAGTTCGCCGGTCAGCGCGGACATCCCGCCCAGCGTGCGGTCGATATCGCCGGTGCGCTGGTTGAGCGCGGTGATCGCCTCGGTCAGCTCCTTCAGTAGGTCCTGGAACTGTGGGGCCCGCCCGGACAGCATCGAGTCCAGGTCCGAGGTGATCCGCCCGGCCTGCTCCAGCCCACCGCCGTTGAGCAACAACGACATCGACATCATCAGCTGCTCGACCGAGGCCGCGGTGGCGGTGTGGTCGGTGCCGATGGTGTCGCCGGCGCGCAGCGGCTCGCCCGCGTTCGCCTTCGACGGCAGGGTCATGGCCACGAACACATCGCCCAGTGGGGTGGCCTGCCGCAGTTCGGCGGTGGTGCCGCGCGGCAGCACGATGTCGTGCCGGATCTCCATGGTGATGTCGGCGACGAAGTCCGCGGAGCTGATCTCGGTGACCACCCCGATATCGGTGCCGCCGATCTTCACGTGCGCGCGCTCGGGCAGGTTGAGCGCGTCTCGGAACGCCGCGTGGATGGTGTAGCCGGGCCCGCCGATACCGGGCTCGGGCATCGGCAGATTGCTCGCGGTGACCGTGCAGCCGGAGACCGCCACCACCGCGACCGTCGAACCGAGGGCGGCGAGAAGCCTTGTGCAGCCGATCATTTCGTGATCCCGAGCAGTGCGGCGGTGAGCCCGAGGTCGGGTCCCAGGTCCGCGAGCTTGCCGGTGCGGCAGCCGTCGAGCCGCATCTGCACGCGTTCGCAGAACGTCGCCAGCGCCTCGCCGTCGAGCGCCGACTTGTCCAGCAGACCGTGCAGGCGGACCGCCTGTTCGTCGGTGCTGACCGCGTTCGACAGGTTCTGGAACATGAGCGGACCCACGTCCACGATCTCGGTCAGGCCGCGGGCGTTGGCCCGCATCTGCGCCGCGATCGCGTCGAACCGGGTCAGCGCGCCCGCCAGTTGGTCCTGGTTCTGTCCCACCAGGGCCGAGGTGTCGGTGACGAAGCTGTCCAGCTGGGCCAGCACCGCCTGCAGACCGGGGGACTGCTGACCCATCAGGTTCAGCAGATCGGTGAGGCTGCCGCTGAAATCGCGCACGGTCACGTCGTTGTCGGCGATCACCTGCGTGATCTCGTTGAGTTTCTCGATGGTGTCGGCGATCTGGTCCTTGTTCGCGAAGGTGACCTGGAACGCCGAGGACAGCGCGTCGAGGGTGGCGCGCAGCTTATCGCCGTTACCGTCCAGCAGCGGGAACAGCACCCGCGACGACAGCGGGCCGTCGCGGTCGTCACCCTGCAACGCCGCGCCGAGCTGGTCGAAGTTCTGCAGAATGCGGTCCAGTTCGACCGGAGTCCTGGTGTGCTCCAACGGAATATGCGCGCCGTCGGCGAGCGTGGGCCCGCTTCCGGTGTAGGCCGGGGCCAGCTCCACGTGCCGGTTGGTGATCAGCTGCGGCGAGATCAGTGCCGCGACCGCGCCGGCGGGAATCTTCACGCCCCGGTCGATCGACATCTCCACCCGGACGTAACTGCCCTCGGGCGTCACCTTGTCCACCGTGCCGACCGGCACGCCCAGCACCGCGACCTGGTTGCCCGCGTAGAGGCCGGCGACGTTCTCGAAGTCGGCGCTGATGTGCTGATGCGAGCCCACATAGTGCCCGGCCAGGGCGGAGACGCTGTCGGGCAGCAGAGTACAGCTCGACACCACGGACGCGGCCAGGCACACGATCGCGGTTCGCAGGAAGTCACGCAGTCGCATCAGTCACACCCCGGAACGGCCTGGGCGAAGCACAGCCAGTTGTCGGGAAAGACCCACGGCGCGTACACATCTCCGTACGGGCCGTTGCCGAGCGCATTGTCGAACTGGCGCAACGCCACCGGCATGATCTGGTAGAGCCGGTCGAGGTTGTCCTTGTTGCGGGTGAGCCCGTCGGACATGGTGTTCAGGTTCTGGATCAGCGGCCCGAGCTGGTTCTTGTTCTCCAACCCCATGTCCTGCAACAACTTCGACATGGCGGCCACATTGTCGAGCAGCTGCTTCAACAGGGTTTCCCGCTGCTGCACCGCGTTTCCGATCGCGGCACCGCGAGCGAGCAGCAGCAGCACGCTGTTCCGGTTGTCCGACACCAGATCCGACACCTGATCCATGCTTTTCAGCAACTGGTCCACCTGGTCGCGCCGGTCGTCGATCACTTTCGCCAGCGAGCCGATGCTGTCGAGCGCCTGCACGGTCAGGGCGGGGGAGTCGCCCATCTGCTGATCGAGGGTGTCGAGGGCCTGCCGCAGCTTGCCCGGGTCGATCCGCTCGATGTGCTCGAAGGAGGACTTGTAGGTGGGGTCGAGGATCACCTTGCTCAGGTTGTACGGCACCGAGGTCGCGGCGAGCGGAATCCGATTGCCGGGCAACCCTTTCCCGTTGCCCGGGGTCAGGTCGATATGCATCCGGCCCAGAATCGTCGACATCTTGATCGCGGCCGCGGCGTCGGGGCCCAGGCGCAGATCGTGCCGCACCCGCATCTCGACGACGACCTTGTCGTTGTCCAACGCCACCGAGCGCACCGCACCGACTTCGATCCCGGACACGTCGACCGTTGCGCCCGCGGCCAGACCCGCGGCCTGGGCGAACTCGGCCTGAATCGTTTTGTCGCCCACGTGCATTGCCGCGACCAGACTGGAGCCCGCCAGCAGCGCCGCGACCAGGACCGCGGTGATCAGCCCGAGCCGCAGATGCCGGTTGGCCAGCAACGGGCGCACCAGCGGCAGGTCCGGGACGCGCCGGACACCGGGGATCCGCCGCGGCGCGGGGAGCCGGATCCCGGATAGTCGTGTCCGGAAACTCATCTGCACACCTCCGATTGGGAATTGCCGCCGACCTGCGAGAACACGCCCGGTGGCAGCACGACGTTCCACAGCGACACGTCGAGCCGACAGATATAGGCGTTGCCGTAGGTGCCGTAGCTGGTGAACCGGGCCAGGCCGTTGAGGAAGTCGGGGAGCTGGACCGCGGCGCGGTCCAGGGCGGCACCGTTGGCCAGCAGCAGCTCCACGCCGGCGGTGGCGTTGTCCTGCGCGGTGGCCATGCCCGGCTTCACCTGTGCCAGTAGCGAAACCAGGGAGTCGGTCGAGGTCGCGACCCGGGTCACCGAGCTCTTCAGCGACTCGCCCTGGGCGTACAGCCCGTCCATCAGGGCGCGGGTCTGGGTGATCAGGGTTTCCAGATCGCCGCTGCGGTGGGCCAGGCCGGACACCACGCTGCCCAAATTGGTGAGCACGTCACCGAGGATCTTGTCCCGCTGGCCGAACGTGGACGCCAGCGTGGCCGCCTGGGTGATCAGATTCGACAGCGACACCTGATTGCCCTGCAACGCCTGGATCAGCGTCTCGGACAGATCGTTGATCTGTTGCGGCTGCAGCACGCTGAACAGCGGCTCGAAGCCCGACAGCAGCGCCGACACGTCGAACGACGGTTCGGTGCGCTGCACCGGGATCTGCGACCCGGCCGGCACCCGGTGCCCCGGATCGGCGCCCGCGACCAGCGCCACATACCGCTGGCCGATCAGATTCTGGTAGCGCACCAGGGCTTTGGTGGTGTCGGTGATGTGCTGGTCGGCCTCCATCCGGAAGTCGACGCGAGCCTGATAGCCGTCGGTGAAGTCGATGCCGTCGATCCGGCCCACCCGCACCCCGGCCATGCGGACGTCGTCGCCGACACGCAGCCCGAGCACGTCGGAGAAGATCGCCGAATAGCTCTGGGTGGGCCCGGCGACGGTGCGTTGCAGGGTCGACCACATGGTGTAGGTCAGCAGGACCGCGACGACGGTGAAGAGGCCGAATCCGGCCAGGGATCTGCCGACTTTCATTGTTGCGCATCACCTTCCGTGGTGTCCGGGACGACGGTGGCGTCGCCCACGACGGGCCCCAGCAACAGCAGCTGGGCGGTGTTCGGGGTGCCGCCGACCAGCGCGGCCACCGCACCGGGGCCGGTGAGCGGGTCCGGGGCGGTCGCCGCGGCCGGCTGGGCGGCGGGCGCGGGGCCGTGGTCGGCGGCGGGTGCGGTGATGCCGGGAACGGCCGGCAACCCGGGCAGCCCCGGCAGCCCGGGGATGCCCGGCACGTCGGCGCCGGGGACCGGCGCCGGGGCGGGCGCGGGACCAGCGGCATCGAGCCAGCGCGGCACCATCTGCGGCGGATACTGTTGGGGCGGAGCGCTGTCCGGCACGGTCGGGCCGCCGCAGCGCGGGCCGTAGAGATCGCCGTAGTGCGGGCAGTCCTTGGCGGTGTACTGCTGGAACGGTGTCGCCGAGACGATCATCTTCCAGGCCATCTGGTGGTGTGGGCCGAAGGTGAACACCTGCTGCAGCCGCCGCAGCGACGTATTGAGGTTGGCCGCGGTGTCGGCCAGCGCCTGCGGGTCGCGGGCGATGCCGCCGAACAGCTGGTCCAGCCCGGACACCAGCACCTTGCCCGAGTCCGGGTTGGCCGCGAAGAGGTTGTTCACCGAGTCGATCGTGGCGTTGCCGCCGGCCAGCAGCGCGATCACGTCGGTGCGGTGCTGGTTCAGTGTGCGGGCGGTGGTCACCGAATCCGCCAGCACCCCGACCAGATCGGGCGCGGATTCGCTGAGCGCCGTGGCCGCCAGGCCCAGATTGTGCAGCAGGTCCCCGATCCCGGGGATGTCGTGCACCTGGGTGATCCAGTTGTCGAGCCGCTCGATCGTCGAACCCGGTGCCCGCCCGGACGGGTCGAGCGCCGCGGACAGCGTCGCGAGCACCCGGCCCAGCTTCTCCGGTTCCATCGCGTTCAGCACGGTGCGCAGCGTGTTCAGTGTGGTCTGCAGCTGGACCGTGGCGTTGCCGGTGTCCTCGGGAATGACCGCACCCGCGGTCAGGGTGGCCGATGTCGGTGCCTGGTCGACCAATTCGATGGCGCTCACCCCGAACACGTTGCCCGGGATCACGCGTGCGGTGACGTTCGCCGGAATCGTGCCCGCCACAGCGGGATCCAGATCGATACTGGCGTGCTGTCGTTCGCCGGCCGCGACGACGTCGACCGCCGCCACCGAGCCGACCACCAGGCCGCGGAAGGTGACGTCGGCATGGCCGGGGAGTCCGTCCCCGGTACTGGTGAGCTCGGCCGACACCCGGACGTGGTGGTCGAAGTACCCGGTGTAGCGCAGGCCCAGCAGGCCCAACAGGGCGGCGACGGCCGTGGTGGTGGCCAGGCCGGCGACCGCGAGCCGCCGCGCGCTGGGCCCGCGGCCACTGGGATCGTGGATCATGCCGCCCCTATCCCGAGATCCGGAATCCGGGGTCGATGCCCCAGATGGCCAGGGTCAGACAGAGATTGGTGAAGACCATCACCACGATGACCACCTTGATCGCCCGGCCGGCCGCGACACCCACACCCTCGGGGCCACCGGTGGCCGCGTAGCCGTAGTAGCACTGGATGAACGTCGAGATCAGCACGAACACAACGACTTTGAGTAGCGAGAAGAACACGTCCGGGCCGAGCAGGAACTGGTAGAAGTAGTGCTCGTAGGTGCCGGCGGTCGTGCCGCCGAGCAGCAGCACCGCCACCTCGGTCGCCAGGTAGGCCACCGACAGCCCGATGGTGTAGAGCGGGATGATCGTCAGCGTGGCCGCGATCATGCGGGTCGACACCAGGTACGGCAGCGGCCGGATCGCGATCGACTCCAGTGCGTCGATCTCCTCGCAGATCCGCATCGAACCCAGCTGTGCGGTGAACCGGCAGCCGGACTGGATGGCGAACGCGAGGGCGCCCAGGATGGGCGCGAGCTCACGGGTGGTGGCGAATCCGGAGATGGCGCCGGTGAGCGGGCCCATGGTCAGCAGGTTCAGCGCCGTGAAGGACTCCATGCCGACCGTGATGCCGCCGAAGGCGCACAGGATGACCACGACCCCGACCGTGCCGCCGCCGACCACCAGCGACCCGTTTCCCCAGCCGACGTCGGCCACCAGCCGGGCCACTTCCTTGCGATAGTGCTTGAGCGCGAACGGAATCGCGAACAGTGCGTCCAGAAAGGTGAGCGCCTGGTGGCCCAGTTCCTGGTTCATGCGCAGGGGCACCGCGAGCGCGCGGCCCAGGGACCGCCAGGGCCGCACGAGCGGCGGAACGTAGCTGCTGCTCACCTCACACCACCTTCGAGGGGAAGAAGGTGTTGTACAGCTGGGTCAGCACGATGTTGGTGGCGAACAGCATCAGCGCCGAGCTGACCACCGCGGAGTTCACCGAGTTCGCGACCCCGCTCGGGCCGCCCTTGGTGTGCAATCCGGTATCGCAGGCGATGACGGCGGTGAGCAGCCCGAAGATCATGGCCTTGACCAGTGCGAGCAGCAGGTCGTCGGCCACCGCGAACGAGGCGAACGAGCCGATGAACGAGCCCGGCGTGCCGTGCTGGGCGAAGACGTTGAACGCGTACGCGGTGGCGAAGCCGACGAAGACCACGAAGCCGCACAGCAGCATGCTGACCAGGACCGCAGCCGCCAGCCGGGGCGCGACCAGCCGGCGGACCGGATCCACGCCCATCACCATCATGGCGTCGATCTCCTCACGGATGGTGCGGGAGCCCAGGTCGGCGCAGATGGCCGAGCCGACGGCGCCGGCGATCATCAGCGAGGTGACCAGCGGCGCGCCCTGCCGGATGATGCCCAGGCCGGCCACCGCGCCCACGAAGGTCGTCGCGCCCACCTGATTGACCAGGGCGCCGACCTGGATGGATACCACCACCGCGATCGGGATGGCCACGAATACCGTGGGCGCGGCCGAGACGCCGGTCATGAACGAGCACTGCCGGATGAATTCCCGGTAGGGGAAACGTCTCTGGAGCACCGCGAGGACCAGTTGGGTGATCGCCTCGCGTCCGAGCAGGACCTGGCGGCCCAGGGTCTCCAGGGAGCGCTGTGGGTGGTCGCGCCACAGGGCGGTGCCGGCGGTGACGACCCGGCGCACCTCGGTACCGGGTGCGTCGGGTGGTGGTGCCGGTTCGATCGCGGTCATCGCGCACCCCCGACCTGCCGGTGCGGTCCGGCCGCCGACCGGCGGTTCCCGGTCGCGTCGAGTGGGGAACTGCTGCGCTGGGCCTGCATGATGTGAATCCTTGTTCTCGTGCGATCGATCCACTTGGCGTTCGGTGCCGCTGGCCTGCCGGCGATCTGTCGGGCACGACCGTCCGGGCGGCTGAAGTGGTTGATCATTTCAGTACGGGGGCGAGCACGATCCAGACCGCGGCCACGCCCGCGACGACGGCGCCGAGCGTCGCGCCCCACAGGCCGAATTGGACTGTGGGATGGACCTTTCGGCGCCCGGACAGAATGTCCAGCGTGACCGTGCCGAGGTCTATGAGCCAGACCAGCAGCATCATCGGGCCGCGCACCCGTCGGCCGGGCCGGGCGCTGCGGTGGCCGGCGGGCGGTGCGGTGGTCTGTCGAGCCGGTGGAACATGGTGGAGCCGATCCTTCCGAGTGCGGTCGAGGTCGGTATGTTAATGCAGATTCTGCACACCTGCCGATCGAAGTGGGCGGAATTCGGAGAATTCGCGACCGGTGGTTTCGGTTCCGTCCGCTCGCCGGGCCGATCGGCCGGGTCCGCGATAAGTTACTGACCATTCTCGCGCTGTGCGGTGAATCGTGGCATCATCGCTCTGTCGAAAGAACGGGAGAGGCAATGACATCCGCAGCGAGCCGGCCCCGGGAACCGCTGACCACCGAGCAGACCCGGATCCACATCTCGGCCGAGCGCCGCATCGCACCGGGCCGGGAGGTCCGGCTCCGCGACGCCCTCGACTTCTGGCAGTTCGCCGGCGCCGCGGCCAATGTCGCCATGCAGATGGCCCGGCCGGGCGTGGGCTACGGCGTCGTCGAGAGCACCGTCGAATCCGGCTCGCTCATGGCACATCCCTGGAAGCGGGCCCGCACCACCACGCAGTACCTCGCCGTCGCCATCCTCGGCAGTGAGCAGGAGAAGCGGCGCTTCCGCGAGGCGGTCGACGTCGCCCACCGCCGGGTGCACTCGGCGCCGGGAGCGCCGGTGCGCTACAACGCCTTCGACCGCAACCTGCAACTGTGGGTCGCGTGCTGCCTCTACATCGGCTTCGAGGACGCCTACCAGCTGCTCAACGGGAAACTCGATGCCGCGCAGGCCGAACTCTTCTATCAGAGCTCGCCCGCGCTGGCGACCACCCTGCAGGTTCCGGCCGACCTGTGGCCCGCCACCCGCGCCGAGTTCCAGGACTACTTCAATTCCGCTGCCGCACTGGCCGTTCCGGACGAGATCGTCCGGAACTACGTCGACGACCTGCTGAACCTGCGGATGATCGCCTGGCCGCTGCGCGTGCTGTTCGGCGACCTGCTGAAGTTCCTCACGATCGGCTTCCTCGGCCCGTACTTCCGCGATCAGTACCGGGTCGAATGGCGGGCCATCGACCAGCGCCGGTTCGACAACCTGTTCCGCTTCGTCGGCTTCGTGAACCGGTTCATCCCGCGCTTCGTGCGCTTCGGGCCGACCCTGCTGCTCATGGCCGACCTGCGCCGCCGCATCCGGCGCAGTCGCCCGATCATCTGATCGATGGCGAAAACGGTTGTGGGGCGGCCCGATAGGGGCGGCCCACAACCCGAGTAACAGGGCGCCCCCCCAGCTACACGGTCACGACGACCGTCTTGAGTAGCTTGTCGGCGAACGTCTGCCGCTTCTCGTCCCACAGCGGCCAGAACCAGCCGAGATAGCAAGGGATGCTGTCGACGATGTGGGCGATCCGGCGCACGAAGGCCATCCCGAACCCCATCACCTGGCCGTCCTGTTCGCGGATCAGCTTGATCCCCAACAGTTTCTTGCCCCAGGTCTGGCCGGTGGTGCCCTCCAGGTAGGTCAGGTACAGCCCCAGGCCGATCGCGACGATGTACCCGAGCGTGATCAGTGTCAGGCCGGCGCCGTTGATCGTGGTGATGCAGTTGCCTTCCGAGTCCACCCGGGTGCAGTCGGTCGAGCTGCCGACTCCGAACCCGATGCCGTACAGGATGCCGCTCGGGATGGCGACGATCAGGAAGTCGACCAGGAACGCGCCGACCCGGGCGAACCAGGTCGCGTAGTTGCCCGCGCCGAAGCCGGGTTCGGGGTAGCCGTATCCGGCCGCCGAATAGCCGGGCTGCGGGTATCCGGGCTGCCCGCCGTACTCGGGCTGCTGCGCGTACCCCGGCTGCTGCCCGTACCCCGGCTGCTGGCCGTACCCCGGCTGCTGGCCGTACCCCGGCTGCTGGCCGTACCCCGGCTGCTGGCCGTACCCCGGCTGCTGGCCATATCCAGGTTGCTGTCCGTACCCCGGTTGTTGCCCGTATCCGGGCTGCTGTCCGTATCCCGGTTGTTGCCCGTATCCGGGCTGTTGGCCGTATCCAGGTTGCTGTCCGTATCCGGGCTGTTGGCCGTATCCAGGTTGTTGCCCGTATCCGGGCTGTTGGCCGTATCCAGGTTGTTGTCCGTACCCCGGCTGCTGTCCGTACCCGGGCTGCTGGCCTCCGGGCGGCTGCTGTCCCTGTCCCGGCTGTGGCTCGTCGTGTTGCGGCTGCTCTCCTGGCGGCGGCGGCGGATACCCGCCGGGCTCAGGTTGCTGCGGATCGTTCGGGTCCTCTGGGTTGCTCATGCGTAGCCTCCGGGTCGGTGGGGCGGCGAGTCGAGCGGGTGACCGATTGCTCACACTAGCGCGACCGGTGGCGGATTCCGGTCATGCTGGAACGTGCCGCAGCGCCGCGGCTACGCGCCCTTGCGGGCCTTGTGCGCCGTCTTCTTCGCCGGCGCCTTGGCGGCCTTCTTCGCGGGTGCCTTGGCCGTCTTCTTGGCGGCCTTCTCGGCCGTCTTCTTGGCGGGCACCTCCTTGCCCGCCGCCTCCAGGCTGCGCCGCAGCGCCGCGACCAGGTCGACCACCTCGGCATCGGCCTGGGCCGGGGCGGCCGCCTCGGCATGCTTGACCGTGCCGCCCGCCGCGATGGCCTCGTCGAGCAGGCGCTGCAGCTCGATCTGGTACTCGTCGGTGTACTCGTCGGGGTCGAAGTCGCCGGACATGCTGTCCACCAGCGTCTCCGCCATGGCGATCTCCTGCGGCTTGGGTGCGGTGGCGTCGTCGAGCACGGGGAATTCCGCCGCGCGGACCTCGTCGGGCCACAGCAGGGTCTGCAGGACCAGGACGCCGTCGCGCACCCGCAGCGCCGCCAGCCGGGTCTTCTGCCGCAGCGTGAAGTGCACCAGCGCGAGGCGGTCCACCTGCGCCAGCGTGGTGGCCAGCAGGACGTACGCCTTGGGGGTGTTCGAGTCCGGTTCCAGGTAGTAGCTCTTGTCGAACAGGATCGGCTCGATCTGCTCGCTCGGGACGAACTGCAGCACCGGGATCTCGTGTCGTTCGGCCGCGGGCAGCTTGGCGAAATCGGCGTCGGTGAGGATCACCACGTCACCGTCGGGTGATTCGTAAGCCTTGTCGATATCGGCGTAGGGGACCGATTCGCCGCAGACCGTGCATTTGCGGTCGTATCGGATGCGGCCACCGTCCGCGGCGTGGACCTGGTGGAACCGGATGTCGTGGTCCTCGGTGGCCGTGTAAACCTTGACCGGCACGTTGACCAGACCGAATGCGATGGAACCCTTCCAGATGGATCGCACCCCTCGATGGTAGGTGCCCGCGCAAGCGATACCAGGCAAAACGCCCCAGCAATGTCCGTTATGTCACGTTCGTGGACCCGGGGGCGGCCGGTCGGCTCGTCCCCTCCTGCCCGGCGAGCCGGCGAGCCGCTCCCCGGGCAGCCGGACGGTGCCGCCCCACTGCCCGGGGTCCGCGCCGTTCCAGGGAAGCTATCGTCGCTCGCCGCCGATCCGTTCCACCCGAGAGCGAATTCGGTCGCGGGACTACACAATCGGGCCCATAGCGGTCATCAGGGTTCGGCGCAGTCGCGGTGGGACCGTGCCGAACAGCGCGGCCATCGTGGCCGCGGTTCCGGGCAGGTCGGCGCGGCCGGACAGGTAGGCCCGCTGCCGCTGAGTGGGCAGCGCGAAGAACGCGTCGAAGAAGACCGGGACGTCGGCGGGGGACAGTCGCAGCAGAGCGCGCAGTCCGGCCAGGCGCAGCGCGTGCACCGCTCGGGTCGCCGGGGTCGCGGCGGGCGCACCGCCGGCGACGGCGTCGGCGGCCGCCAGCACGGGGCCGACGCTGTATCCGGTGGCGGGATGGATGTAGGCGCCGGCGGCCCCGAACCGGTTCGCGCCCGGACGCGCTCCCTGGACCGGGAAACGGACCTGCTCGACGGGAATATTGTTGTCCGGCACCGTGATTCCGCGCCGTTCCAGTCGGGCCAGCAGGCGTCGCCGTAGCTCGTTCGCGGACAGCGCGGGCCGCCCGGCCAGGCAGGTCTCCTCATAGAGCATGCGGCCGCCGCCGAGCGGGATCGCGTAGAGGAACGTCGGTGTCGTGTCCGGCGCGGCACCGTTGTCGGCCCGCCAGTCCATGAACAGCGCCTCGTCGTCGGCGGGCAGGCTCAATCCGTAGGCCGTCTGTTCGGCGCGGCCGGGTGCCCGCCCGAGTCCGCGGGCGTCGACGACCCGGGCGGCCGTCAGCTCCCGGCCGTCGTGCAACCGGACCGCCGCCGGCCGCCCGCGGCGCGCGGCGGTGATCCGGACGGCACGGCCGCGGATCGTGCCGGGCGCGGGAATCGTCAGCGCGTCCTGCAGTGCGCCGGTATCGAGCACGGCGTACGGCCGGTCGAGCACCGCGCGGCGGGTGCCCCACACCACCGGGCGGCCCACGGTCGCGGCGACCACGTGCCCGGGCAGCCAGTGCGGCAGATCATCTGTCCAGGTGGCGTACGTGGCCGCCCACCGCCGGTCCGGCCTGGGGTCGACGGCGATCACCCGCATCCCGTGCACAGCTGCGCGGTGTGCCAGTGCCCGCCCCGCCGGGCCGAGTCCGCACACCAGGAGATCGGCGATCATGACGGCGATTGCATCACAGTCCAGTTTCGGTAAGGTTCAGCTAGCCCGTGACGTGCCCGCATCGGGTGGGGAGCGGCCGGGTGATGGAAGGTAGCTAAGCAGATGACGTATCCGCCCGGCTTCGGGAGCGGCTCCGACGACCAGGGCGGTCAGCCACAACCCGATTGGAGCATGGCTCCCTCGAGCAACGGTGTGTGGGGCGCTCCCGTCGCGACCCTGGCCGACCCGGCGCCGCGCGCCGCCTGGGGTGAGCAGTCCGACCCGGACGGCTGGCCCGCGCATCTGCCCCCGCCCCCGCCGCAGCGGGTGGACTCCACCTGGAACGAGCCGAAGGCCGCGCCGGCCGCCGGAGCCGACGACCTCGGCGCGCCCCCGAAGGCGAAGCCCGCGGTCATCGCCGCGATGGTGGTGGGCCTGGTGGCCATGATGGCCGCCGCCACCGGTGTCGTCGTGGCCATCAGCCACAGCCACATTCGCGGCAACGCCGCCCAGTCCGCGGCGCCGACCACCACGGCACTGGTTCCGGCCACCTCGACCGTGGCGCCGGTACCGACCACCACCCCGGCGCCGCCCGCGCGGTTCAGCTTCACCGAGCAGGCCAAGGACTGGGACATCACCAAAGAGGACACCACGCTGCACGCGGAATGGGTGGAGGGCATCGACCACCCCGACTGCGGCGAGATCGACGCGAGCGGCAAGCTGGCGGCGCTGGGCTGTCAGTACGCGGCGGAGATGGTGTACCGCGGCGAGGGCGGCGACCTCATGATCACCGAGTTCGTGCTGGGCATGGGTACGCCGGAAGCGGCGACCGAAGCGGCGGCCCCCGGGCAGCTGGCCGATACGGACATCGTCCTGCGCCCCGAGAGCTACATCTCCGACTACGGCAACGGCGGCGCGAGCCGGTGGAAGGCCGACGCCCAGGGCAGTTTCGTGGTCTACACCGTCGTCACCGCCGACTCCTACGTCAGCGAGGACACCGTGGACAAGTACGAGCGCTTCCGCCACACGGACACGATGTCCTCGCTGATGGTGCGTTAGGCGCCGAGACCACCGGTTGCCAGCAGGCCGCCGTCGACGGACACCACCTCACCGGTGATCCAGCTCGCCCGGTCGCTCGCCAGGAAGGCGACCAGGGCGGCGACATCCTCGGGCGCGCCCAGGCGCTTCATCGGGTAGGCGGCGGCGATGGCCTCGTCGCCGGCCGAGTACAGCGCCTCGGCGAATTTCGTCTTCACCACCGCCGGGGCGACCGCGTTGACGCGGATGGCGGGGCCGAGCTGCCAGGCCAGTTCCGCCGTGAGCCGGATGACCGCGGCCTTGGACGCGCCGTACGCGCCGATCACGCCGGTCGAGCGGATACCCGCGACGCTGGCCACGTTGACCACCGCGCCGCCGTGGTCACGCATCCACCCGTGATAGGCCAGCTGCGTATAACCCAGTGCGGCAACGACATTGACGTCGAAGATCTTGCGCACGGCCGCCAGGTCGGCATCCATGAGCGAGCCGTACACCGGATTGATGCCCGTGTTGTTGATCAGAATGTCCAGCGCGCCGAATTCGCCGATGGCGGCGTTCACCTGGTCGGCGCGGGCCTGCTCGTCGCCGGCGTTGCCCGCCACCGCGACCACCCGGCCCGGATGCCCGAGGTCCCGCAGTGCGCGCGCGGCCTCCTCGAGCGGTTCGGGTTTGCGGGCCGTGATGAGCACGTTCGCGCCCTGTGCGAGTAGTTCCGCTGCGATCGCGGCGCCGATGCCCCGGCTCGCGCCGGACACCAGAGCGGATTTCCCTGTCAGTTCACCCATGCTCGAAAGCTACCCCAGGAGCGAGCTGAGCGAGCGGTAGATAGGTGAGGGTGTCCGGGCGAGATCGACGTGCTCGAGAGCACCCCGAGGCGGGGCGGGTGCGGGCTCGGTGAGCGGGTAAAATCGGCTTTTCGTGTGTGCCCATCGGGGTACACGACCCCCTGCCCACGAGGAGTTTGTCTGTGATCACCGCGACCGACCTGGAGGTCCGGGCCGGAATCCGTACCCTGCTCACCGCGCCCGGCTCGGCGCTGCGGGTGCAGGCCGGCGACCGGATCGGGCTGGTCGGGCGCAACGGCGCCGGCAAGACCACCACGCTGCGCATCCTCGCGGGCGAGGGCGAGCCCTACGCGGGCACGGTGACCCGGTCCGGTGACCTCGGCTATCTGCCGCAGGACCCCCGCGAGGGCAATCTCGACGTGCTGGGCAAGGACCGGGTGCTCTCGGCCCGCGGCCTGGACAGCCTGCTGCGCGAGATGGAGAAGGCGCAGGCGCTGATGGCCGAAGCGGTCGACGAGACGGTGCGTGACAAGGCCGTTCGCAAGTACGGTCAGCTCGAGGACCGGTTCGCCGCGCTCGGCGGTTACGTCGCCGAGAGCGAGGCGGCCCGCATCTGCAACAGCCTGGCCCTGCCCGAGCGCGCGCTGGAGCAGCCGCTGCGCACCCTGTCCGGCGGTCAGCGCCGGCGCATCGAGCTGGCCCGGATCCTGTTCTCCGCTTCCGACGGCAGCGGCGGCAAGTCCGACACCACGCTGCTGCTCGACGAGCCCACCAACCACCTCGACGCCGACTCGATCACCTGGCTGCGCGGCTTCCTGCAGAACCACGACGGCGGCCTGATCGTCATCTCCCACGATGTGGAGCTGCTCGAGGCCGTGGTGAACAAGGTGTGGTTCCTCGACGCGGTGCGCGGCGAGGCCGACATCTACAACATGGGCTGGAAGAAGTACCTCGACGCGCGTGCCACCGACGAACAGCGCCGCGTCCGTGAGCGCGCGAACGCCGAGAAGAAGGCGTCCGCGCTCAAGCAGCAGGCCGCCAAGCTCGGTGCGAAAGCGACGAAAGCCGCTGCGGCACACCAGATGGTGCGGCGTGCCGAGAAGCTGATGGCCGAGCTCGACGATGTGCGTGTGGCCGACAAGGTGGCGCGGATCCGGTTCCCCGAGCCCGCGCCGTGCAGCCGCACACCGTTGATGGTGAAGGACCTGACCAAGCTCTACGGCTCGCTGGAGATCTTCACCGGCGTGAACTTCGCGGTCGACAAGGGCAGCCGGGTCGTGGTGCTGGGGCTCAACGGTGCCGGTAAGACCACGATGCTGAAGCTGCTGGCCGGGGTGGAGACCCCGACCGCGGGCGGTGTCGAGCAGGGCCGCGGCCTCAAGGTCGGCTACTTCGCGCAGGAGCACGACACCCTCGACGATCAGGCCACGGTGTGGGAGAACATCCGGCACGCGTCGCCCGACGCCGGTGAGCAGGAACTGCGAAGTCTGTTGGGCGCCTTCATGTTCTCCGGTCCGCAGCTCGAGCAGCCGGCCGGCACGCTGTCCGGTGGTGAGAAGACCCGGCTCGCGCTGGCCGGACTGGTGTCCTCGGCGGCGAACGTGCTGCTGCTCGACGAGCCGACCAACAACCTCGATCCGGTCTCGCGCGAACAGGTGCTCGACGCGCTGCGCAGTTACGCCGGTGCCGTGGTGCTGGTGACGCACGACCCGGGTGCCGCCGAGGCGCTGAACCCGGAGCGGGTGATCATGCTCCCCGACGGTACCGAGGACCACTGGTCGCAGGACTACCTGGAGCTGATCCAGCTCGCCTGAGTGCGTCAGGGCCGGAGGCGGCAGCGAAGCGTAACCACGCAGGCCCAGCACTCGGGCGCGATGTCACTGCCCGAGTGCGTCAGTACGGTCGTGAGTGGTGCACTCCGAACCCTGCAGTGGACTCTTTCGTGATACGAATCACAACTGGGCGTTGATCACGAAGGTACGAGTGTCTAGCCTGGAATGAGGCTGCAGGGCAACCGGAGGAAGCCATGAGTGACAGGCCCGCACAAGGGAAGTCCACATTGACCAAGGGCACACGCGTCACGGGGAAGTCGAGAGACCGTCTCCAGACTCAGCTCAAGAAGCAATACGAGGCCGGCGCGAGCATTCGATCGCTCGCACGCGAAACCGGCCGTTCGTACGGGTTCATTCACAACGTGCTGGTGGAGTCGCACGTGCAACTCCGCAGCCGCGGTGGTGCGAATCGGCGCAAGGCCGCCCCGGCGAAATAGCGTCCGCCCTCACACTGTGGCGTCGCCGCAGACGAGGAAATTCGCCAGACTGGCGACGATGGGCAGTCCCGTCTTGATCTCCAGATACGCGAACTGGCCCTGCGGGTTCACCTCGAGGAAGTAGTGCTCGCCGTCCGCGCCGAGCCGGATGTCGACCACGCCGAAGGCCAATCCCAGCGTTCCCATCAGGGTGGACAGCGACCGGCTGACCGCGGCGGGCAGCCGGTCCGGTGCGAAGTCCACCGTGGTGTCCAGGCGGGAATCCACCCGCCCCGCACCCGATTGCGAATCGATTCGTACCGTCCACTCCGTGCCGTCGATCCAGACCACACGCAGATCGCAGGCAGCCTCGATGTAGTCCTGGAACGTGGTCGGAGTGCTGCGGATCGTGTCGAGCCGGTCGAGGTCGGGCTCGGAAACCACACGCGTTTCGGAGAATTCGGCACGACCGGTGCCGGTGCGCTTGTAGATCACCGCGCCGGACCGGGATTTCACGAACCGGCGGGCTTCCTCGGGATCGTTGGTGACCAGGGTCTCGGGGATGCGCAGGCCGGCGTGGACGGCCGCCTCGAGCTGGACCAGTTTGCGGGTCGCGGTGCGGTCGGCACCGGGGTCGTTGACCCACACCGCGGGCATCGACCAGAGCAGACCCTGCAGGAATCCGTCGCATTCGGCTTGCCGGAATTCGTTGTCGGCGCTGCGGATTCCGGTCGGCACCCGGCAGCGGTGCGGCCGCCGCCACCAGACCGCGCCGACGCCGTCGAGCCCGAGCACGTGGGACAGGGTGCGTTCGGAGCGGCTGGCACCGATGCGGAATGTGCCGCTCTCGGTGGGGAAGTCGCGCATGTCGAGCCGAATCGGGTCGATTCCGTGCCGGTCTCGCATGACGGCGGCGACCGCGTCGGCGTGCAGGTCGCCGGTTTCGGTGACGATCAGCACCGAGCCCGGCTGTCGTTGTGGCATCCGGGGGCCCTCAGTCGAGGCTGTCGCAGGCCGCGCCGTCGTCGCTGTGCGCGTACGAGCGGGTCTGCAGGAACGTCATGGTGGCGCCGGGGACGCCGGGCCGGGTGTCGAGTCGCATTCTGCGCAGCCAGGTTTCGGTGAGTCCGCGCAGCGCGTCGTCGCCGGGGGTGACCGAAGGCTGTGGTGCCAGCGTCATCGGGCGTTCGGTGAGTTCGACGCGCAGGCGCCGGGTGTAGTCGGCCATGGCGCCCGGGCGGATTCGCACCGACACCTCGCGGCCGCCGGTCCGGCGGGCGGGGTCGGTGTGCTCGCCGTCGGTGACGTCGAGGACGTCGGATCGGTCGAATGTCCAGGTGCCTTCGCCGACCCGCAGGCTGATCGCGGTATCGGTCTCGGCCACCAGATAGCCAGATAGTGGCGGTACGGCCCGATCGGTCTCTGGAACGCGATGGGGGGTGGTGATTGTCATGGTTGCTCCGATCTGCTCGGTGTTTGCCATGTAATCCGGGTGGAGTGGATCATAGCCCGCCTGGCGGCCGGAACGGTGAACATCGACAGATTTGCTGAGCGCGCAGATTGTCCGAATTGATCTAGCTATGAAGGGCTTTCGGGAACGATTCGGGCGCGACAGCATCCTCCGAGCTAATGATTGCTAAGAGGTTGCTGAAGTCGCGGACCAGAGCTGTTTCAGAATCGGCTCACAGCCGTTCGAGCAGTTGGGGATCATCACTGAGCCGCAGGAAAGCGGCGCGCGCGTCCGGGAGCAGTTTGCGGGCGGTGAGATCCATGACGCCGCAGACAACGCTGATCTCCGCGGAGAGCCGGCCGTCGGCCTTGCGGATCTCCTGCTCGAACCGAAAGACCTTGCCCTCGCCCCAGATCGGCGTGCACGTCACGGTGATCTCGTCGCCGATCCGCAGCTCACCGCGGTATTTGATGTTCTGCTCCAGCACGATCGGGGCCGTGCCACCGCCCACCACCGTCTGGTCGATCCCGATACTGCTCAGATATTCCCACCGGGCGTGTTCCGCGTACTTCGGGTACACCGACTGGTTCACGTGGCCGAGCGAATCGAGTTCGTAACCGCGCACGCGGATCTGGACAGAAAAGGTCATGCAACGTCCAACGACCTGGCGGAATGCCGAATTCCGGACCCGGTGGTGGGCTGCGACACATCAGCGCGCGGTGCGGACCGAGGCTTCGACCAGATCCAGTACGGCCTCCAGATTGTCCCCGGCGTGACCCGAGGCGATCCGCGCGATCAGCCCGTCCAGCACCAGATCCAGATAACCGAGCAGCACATCGGTGGGCACGTCGTCACGCAGTGCGCCGGCCGCCTTGCGGCGTTCCAGGCGGGCCAGTGTGGCAGCGGTCAATTCGGCTGACCGCTGCGTCCAACCGGCCGCGAACTCGGGGTCGGTGCGCAGCCGGCGCGCGATCTCGAGCCGGGTGCCCAGCCAGTTGTACTGGGCCGGATTGGCGAGCATCTCGCGCATCACCTGCACGATGCCCTGATTGGCCGCGACATCGGCCATCCGCTCGGCGTCCTCCTGGGCCAAGGCCAGGAACAGCGCGTCCTTGTCGCGGAAGTGATGGAAGATCGCCCCCCGGGACAGGCCGATGGCCTCCTCCAGGCGGCGCACGGTGGCGCCCTCGTAACCGAATTCGGCGAAACAGCGGCGCGCGCCGTCGAGGATCTGACTGCGCCGGGCGGCGAGATGGTCGTCACTGACCTTCGGCATGAATTCCTCCCACGGTAGATACGCCGACCCCCGCCCCGGTGTCGACACCGGAGCGGGGGCAGAGCGTTGTGCGAGCCGCGAAATCCCTTCCGGGACTTAGCCGGCGGCGATCATGTTCCGCAGCACATACTGCAGGATGCCGCCGTTGCGGTAGTAGTCCGCCTCACCGGGGGTGTCGATGCGCACGACCGCGTCGAAGACGACCTTCTCGCCGTTCTCCTTGGTCGCGGTGACCTTCATGGTCTCCGGCGTGACGCCCTCGTTCAGCTTGGTGATGCCCTCGATGTCGAAGACCTCGGTGCCGTCCAGACCCAGCGACGCGGCCGACTGGCCGGCCGGGAACTGCAGCGGCACAACGCCCATGCCGATCAGGTTCGAGCGGTGGATGCGCTCGAAGGACTCGGTGATGACGGCCTTCACACCCAGCAGGCGGGTGCCCTTGGCGGCCCAGTCACGCGAGGAACCCGAGCCGTACTCCTTACCACCCAGCACGACCAGCGGGATGCCCGCGGCCTGGTAGTTCAGCGAGGCGTCGTAGATGAACGCCTGCGGGCCACCGGGCTGGGTGAAGTCACGGGTGTAACCACCCGAGACGTCGTCGAGCAGCTGGTTGCGCAGCCGGATGTTGGCGAAGGTGCCACGAACCATGACCTCGTGGTTACCACGCCGCGAGCCCAGCGAGTTGTAGTCCTTGCGCTCCACGCCGTGGGCGTCGAGGTACTGCGCGGCCGGGGTGCCCGGCTTGATCGGACCGGCCGGGGAGATGTGGTCGGTGGTGACCGAGTCGCCCAGCAGCGCCAGCACGCGGGCGCCCTTGATGTCCTCGACCGGGGCCGGGGTCAGCGGCATGCCGTCGAAGTACGGCGCCTTGCGCACGTAGGTCGAGTCCTCGTTCCACGCGAAGGTGTTGCCCTCCGGGGTGTCCAGGTTCTTCCAGCGCTCGTCGCCGTCGAAGACGGTGGCGTAGGACTTGCGGAACATGTCCTGGCTGATCGCCGACTTGATGGTGTCGTCGATCTCCTGGGCCGAGGGCCAGATGTCCTTCAGGAACACCGGCTTGCCGTCGGTGTCGAAGCCCAGCGGCTCGGTCTCGAAGTCGAAGTCCATCGTGCCCGCGAGCGCGTACGCGATGACCAGCGGCGGCGAGGCCAGGTAGTTCATCTTGACGTCGGGGGAGATGCGGCCCTCGAAGTTACGGTTACCCGACAGCACCGCAGTCACCGCGAGGTCGTTGTCGTTGATGGCCGCGGAGATCTCCTCCGGCAGCGGGCCGGTGTTACCGATACAGGTGGTGCAACCGAAACCGCCCACGTAGAAGCCGAGCTTCTCCAGGTACGGCCACAGGCCGGCCTTCTCGTAGTAGTCGGCGACGACCTGCGAGCCGGGCGCCATGTTGGTCTTGACCCACGGCTTGCTCTCCAGGCCCTTCTCGACCGCGTTGCGGGCCAGCAGGGCCGCACCGATCATGACCGACGGGTTGGAGGTGTTGGTGCAGGAGGTGATGCCGGCGACCACCACGGCACCGTGGTCCAGCACGAACTCGCCGCGCTCGGACTTGACCTCGATCGGCTTGTGCGGGCGGCCGTTGGCGTCCGAGATGGCGGCCGAGTCCGACGCCGGGAAGGTCTCCTCCAGCGCCTCGTCCAGCGAGCCGTGGCCCTCGACGTAGTTCAGGATGTCCTTGCGGAACGCGGACTTCGAGTCGCTGAGCAGGATGCGGTCCTGCGGGCGCTTCGGGCCGGCGATCGAGGGGACCACGGTGCTCAGGTCGAGCTCCAGGTACTCCGAGTACTGCGGCTCGTGGTCGGCGTCGTGCCACATGCCCTGCTCCTTGGCGTACGCCTCGACGAGCGCGAGCTGCTCGTCGCTGCGGCCGGTGAGGCGCAGGTAGTTGATGGTCTCGCCGTCGATCGGGAAGATCGCTGCGGTGGAACCGAATTCGGGGCTCATGTTGCCCAGGGTGGCGCGGTTGGCCAGCGGCACCTCGGCGACGCCCTTGCCGTAGAACTCGACGAACTTGCCGACCACACCGTGCTTGCGCAGCATGTCGGTGACGGTGAGCACGACGTCGGTCGCGGTCACGCCCGGCTGGATCTCACCGGTGAGCTTGAAGCCGACGACGCGCGGGATCAGCATGGAGACCGGCTGGCCCAGCATGGCGGCCTCGGCCTCGATGCCACCGACACCCCAGCCCAGCACGCCCAGGCCGTTGACCATGGTGGTGTGCGAGTCGGTGCCGACGCAGGTGTCGGGGTAGGCCTGGCCGTTGCGGACCATGACGGTGGGGGCCAGGTACTCGATGTTGACCTGGTGCACGATGCCCATGCCCGGCGGGACGACCTTGAAGTCGTCGAAGGCGCCCTGGCCCCAGCGCAGGAACTGGTAGCGCTCGCCGTTGCGCTCGTACTCGAGCTCGACGTTGCGCTCCAGCGCGTCCGCGCGGCCGAAGACGTCCAGGATCACCGAGTGGTCGATGACCATGTCGGCGGGGGACAGCGGGTTGACCTTGTTCGGGTCGCCGCCGAGGGTGGCGACGGCCTCACGCATGGTGGCGAGGTCGACCACGCAGGGCACACCGGTGAAGTCCTGCATGATGACTCGGGCCGGGGTGAACTGGATCTCGATGCTCGGCTGGGCGGTGGGGTCCCAGTTGGCGATCGCTCGGATGTGGTCGGCGGTGATGTTGGCGCCGTCCTCGGTACGCAGCAGGTTCTCGGCGAGAACCTTCAGGGCGTAGGGCAGCTTCTCGGTGCCGGGCACGGCAGCGAGGCGGAAGATCTCGTAGGACTGATCTCCGACCTCGAGGGTGCCCTTGGCGCCGAAGGAGTCGATGCTCGTCATAAGTTCAGCTCCACTCGTCGTTGTCTGTTTGGCGAGGCCGGCCTGCGGCGGGGCTGTGCCGAGGAGGCCTGGTCGAGGGCGCAGTCTGGGCTGTGCGCCTCGTGATTCGAGCCTAACAGTACGCTTGTCCTGTGAAATACCCGGGGGACGTGGTGCGCGTGCCGTGCAAGTATCCCGCATCGGCGCGGCGACCGGCACCGCGCCCGGGAGCCGGGAACGAAGCCGCCGCCATGGTCCGGAGCGGCATCGCGGCTGTGGTCATGAGCGGGACCGCCGCTGTGGTCATGAGCGGCGCCGTCGCTGTGGTCATGAGCGGGACCGCTGCGGTGGTCGCGTAGAGTGCTCGCAGCCCCTCCCCGACGATCCGGATGGACGATGACCGCCTCGCACACCTCGGTTCTCCTGCCCTGCGCCGCAGAGTTCTACCGACCTTCGGCTGCGCCCCTGCTGGCCCAGTTCGTGCGCCCCGCGGCCACCGAGATCCCGCCGGACGTCCACATCACCGCGATTCTGGCGGAACTGGCCGAGGGCGACCATGTCGCGGCTCCGGCCGGCAAGAAGCACGACAAGCTGGTGGCCATCGCCGCCGACGCCCGCGAGCACGGCATCGACCTCAGTATCGTTGTGGTGCCGGGCAATCCGGCTCGCGACTCCGATCTGCGTGATGTCGCGACCACGGTCGGCCAGAGCGTGCACGGCACCGTGGCGGTGTTCAGCGACGACTGGGTCGGGACCTACAGCGATTCGATCTCGCGGGCCCGCCTGGAGTGGGCCGAGGACGGCGCCAAGTACACCGGCGGCCGCTCCGACGACGCCGCCCGGACCTTCGTCTCCCACCTCGAGCGTCCCGACCACATGTCGTGGCCGGCGGTGACGACGGTGCTGGTCGCCGGAACCGTGCTCGTGGCCGGCGGACTGCGCTGGGTCAAGGCGCGGCGGGCCGCGGCCCCCGCCTGACCCTTCCGCCTTTCGGTACACCGCGCTCGCGATGAGCGCGCGATCCGTCGGGCCTGCACCTGCCCGCCAGCGGCGCATTTCCGCGCCCGGCCGCAGCCAATTCGGACAGTACGTGACGACCGGTTCGTTTCTCTCGAGCAATTCCACACCGATATCCGGCAATTAGCCAGAAACGTACAAATTTCTCGCCTGTCGTGTCCGGAAAGGTGTTTTCCCAGCGACAAAAGTGCCGTACGGTCTGGAATGACACTCCTGGGGAAGGAGTGCCGAATGTGTCACCGGCGGATCTTGTTATCCATTGTTTCTGCTGGTGAGCATGAGGTGACGGCGAGCGGGCCAGCTTTCCCGTGGACGGGACGCCGGTGATTCCTCCCCCGGGGCGGCGACACGTCCTGGAGGTGTGAAGCGCATGTCCGTACGACGACCGGGGGGGTCGGTTCGGGTCGCTCTGGGGTTGCTGTTGTCGGGTCTGGTCACGGTCGTGGTGATGCCGTTGTCCGCCGCCGTGCCCCCGCCGCCCCCCAACCCCACTGACGGCGACATCGCCGCCGCCGGCGCCCAGGTACAGGCCTCGATCGGCCAGGTCGGCGACCTGATCAACCAGGTGGCCACCGCGCAGGCGCAACTGCAGCAGCTCGACGACGCGGTGGGCGCCCGCCGCGAGGCCGTGAACAAGGCGCTGGTCGACCTGCAGAACGCCCGCGCGGCCGCCGACGTCGCCGGTGCCGCCGCGGCGCAGACCCAGCAGGATCTCGCCGCCGCCGGCGACCGGGTCGACACCGTGCGCAAGGACTTCGACGCGGCCGCGCGCGAGTCCTATATGCGCCCCGGGACGCACTCGGTCCTGACCTATCTGTCCGGCGACGCCGCCGGATCCGATGTGGCACTGGACCGTTCGATGGTCATGAGCTCGGTCTCCAAGTCGCAGACCCAGGTCCTCGACGAGCTGCGGCGCGCCCAGCTCGACCAGGCCAACAAGGACTCCAGTGCCCGCGCCGCCAAAGAGGCCGCCGACTCCGCGGCCGCCGCGGCCGATGCCCAGCGGATCGCCGCGATCGCCGCGGTGAGCACCGCGCAGGCCGCCGCCGACCAGCAGGCGGCCAAGCGCAACGACCTCACCACCAAACGCGACTCCGCCCAGCAGCAGCTCGACGCCGCCCGCGACACGGTCTCGGGCCTGCAGGGCCAGCGCGACGCCTACCTGGCGTGGGACCGGCAGCGCCAAGCCGAGGAAGCGGCCGCCCGCGTCGCCGCCGCGCAGGCCGCGGCCCGAGTCGCCGCCGACCGCGCGGCCGCCGAGCGGGCCGCCCAGGCCGGATCCGGCCAGTACCCGCACACCCAGCTCGGCGCCGGCGGCGCGCACGGCAGCAAGACCGTGCCGACCCGGCCGTCCGGCAGCCGCAGCGACCTCATCGAAACGGTCGTCGACCGGGCCATGTCGCAGCTCGGGGTCACCTACTCCTGGGGTGGCGGCGACGAGGAGGGGCCGACCCTGGGCATCCACGACGGTGGCGTCGCCGACAGCTACGGCGACTACAACAAGGTCGGATTCGACTGTTCCGGCCTCATGGTCTACGCGTTCGCCGGTATCGGGGTGTCGCTACCGCACTACAGTGGGTACCAGTACCAGATGGGAACCCGGGTACCGGTCGGTGACCGCCAGCGCGGTGACATGCTGTTCTGGGGCTCCAACGGCAGCGAACACGTGGCCCTCTACCTTGGTGGCGGCCAGATGATCGAGGCGCCGGAATCCGGTGAGGTGGTTCGGGTGACGGCGGTGCGCGAAGGCGGCATCATGCCCTATGCGGTCCGCATCGTCACTTAGCGCGCAATCGAATTCGACGCCGTACGCGGGCCCGGAATCAGTGTTGTGCCGGGTCCGCTGCGGCAATTCTCAGCCACACCTGGAATAGTTGGGTCCAGCACGCACAGGACCAGAGCGAAAGCGGGGATTTTGGTGATTTCGACGGACGGTGTGAGCCCGGCGGCCACGGTGACCGACGCCGCGAAGCCGGCATCGGAAACACTCGAGCGCGACGTCGCCACCCTGGAACAGGCGATCTACGAAGTCAAGCGCGTCATCGTGGGCCAGGACCGCCTGGTCGAGCGCTTGCTGGTGGGTGTGCTTGCGCGCGGTCACGTGCTGCTCGAGGGTGTGCCCGGGATCGCGAAGACCCTCGCGGTCGAGACGTTCGCCCGTGTGGTCGGCGGGACGTTCTCCCGCGTCCAGTTCACCCCGGACCTCGTGCCCACCGACCTCGTCGGTACCCGCATCTACCGTCAGGGCCGCGAGGAGTTCGACACCGAACTCGGCCCGGTGGTCGCGAATTTCGTGCTCGCGGACGAGATCAACCGCGCGCCCGCCAAGGTGCAGTCCGCGCTGCTCGAGGTCATGGCCGAACGGCACGTCACCATCGGCGGCAAGACCTACCCGATGCCCGACCCGTTCCTGGTCATGGCCACGCAGAACCCGATCGAGAGCGAGGGCGTGTACCCGCTGCCCGAGGCGCAGCGCGACCGCTTCCTGTTCAAGGTGATCGTCGACTACCCCTCGGTGGAGGAGGAGCGCGAGATCATCTACCGCATGGGCGTCACCCCGCCCACCCCGCGCCGGATCCTGGAGCCCGCCGAGCTGAAGCGGCTGCAGGACGTGGCATCCGGGATCTTCGTGCACCACGCCCTGGTCGACTACGTGGTCCGGGTGATCGCCGCGACCCGCAACCCCGCCGAGTTCGGCCTGGCCGATGTGGCCGGCTGGGTCTCCTACGGCGCCTCGCCGCGTGCCAGCCTCGGCATCATCGCCGCGGCCCGCGCGGTGGCCCTGATCCGCGGCCGCGACTACGTGGTGCCGCAGGACGTCGTCGAGGTCATCCCGGACGTGCTGCGCCACCGGCTCGTGCTGTCCTACGACGCGCTCGCCGACGACATCAGCCCCGACGAGGTGATCCGCCGGGTGCTGCAGACCGTCGCCCTGCCGCAGGTCGCCGCCCAGGCCAATGCGCCTGCGCCGCAACCGGTTCCGGCCGCTCCCGCGGTGCCGGCCAACGGTCAGGCGGTCGCGGGCCCGGCCGGTCGGTGACCGCGGCGTCGAATCCGGGTGCACCGGTGACCACTGTGACCCACGCGCCGCCGTCGTTCCAGGCCGGGCAGCTGTCCGACCCGCGGCTGACCGCGGCGCTCAAGACACTCGAACTCACCGTGCGGCGCCGCCTCGAGGGCGTCCTGCACGGTGACCACCAAGGCCTGATCCCGGGACCGGGTTCCGAGCCCGGCGACGCCCGGCTCTATCAGCCCGGTGACGATGTGCGGCAAATGGATTGGTCGGTCACCGCCCGGACCACGCACCCGCACGTGCGGCAGATGATCGCCGACCGCGAGCTGGAGACCTGGCTGGTCGTCGACCTGTCGGCCAGTCTCGACTTCGGTTCGGCCGCGGTCGGCAAGCGCGATCTGGTGGTCGCCGCTGCCGCCGCGATCACCCATTTGACCAGCGGCGGCGGCAACCGGATCGGTGCCGTGATCGCCACCGGCGACCGGCTCTACCGGATCCCGGCACGCAGCGGCCGGATGCACGCCCAGACCCTGCTGCGCCGCATCGCCACCACGCCGCGCGCCGCCGACGGTGTGCGCGGCGACCTGCGCGGCGCCATCGAGTCGCTGCGCCGACCGCAGCGCAAACGTGGTCTGGCCGTAGTGATCTCGGACTTCCTCGGCGAGATCGACTGGCAGCGTTCGCTGCGCGCCATCTCCGGCCGCCACGACCTGCTGGCGGTGGAGATCCTCGACCCGCTGGACCTGGATCTGCCCGATGTCGGCGATGTGGTGCTGCACGACCCGGAGACCGGTCACACCCGCGAATTCACCGTGACCAACAGTCTGCGGGCGGATTTCGCGCAGGCCGCGGGCCTGCACCGGGTCGAGGTGGCGCAAGCGCTGCGGGGCTGCGGTGCCCCGGTGATGAACCTGCGGACCGACCGGGACTGGATCTCCGACGTCGTCCGATTCGTGTCCACCCGGCGCCACACCCTGGGCGCCACGAGCGGGCGGGTGCCCAGGCAGTGAGCACGCGACAGTGAGCATTTCCCACTTCACCAACGCGATCTGGCTGACCTTCCTGGTCGCCGTCGGGGCGATCGCGGTGCTGTACCTGGTGGTGCAGCGGCGGCGCAAGCGGCACATGCTGCGCTTCGCCAATATGGAGGTCCTGGAACGGGTCGCGCCGAAGGGGCCGAGCCCGTGGCGGCACGCGCCGGTCGCGTTGCTGCTGGCCGGGCTGATGCTGCTGACGGTCGCCGCGGCCGGGCCGCAGGCGGCCAAGCAGGTACCGCGCAATCGCGCCACCGTCATGTTGGTGATCGACGTGTCGCTGTCGATGGAGGCCACCGATGTGCCGCCGTCGCGGATCGATGTGGCGCGCAAGGCCGCCAGCCAGTTCGTCGACGGACTGACCCCCGGGATCAACCTGGGCCTGGTCACCTTCGCCGGGACCGCCTCGGTGCTGGTGTCGCCGACCACGAATCGGGAGGCGGTCAAGCACGCCATCCAGACGATGAAGCTGGCCGAGCGCACCGCGACCGGTGAGGGCATCTTCAGCGCCATGCAGGCCATCGACACCCTGGGTTCGGTGCTCGGTGGCGCGGAGACGCCGCCGCCGGCCCGGATCGTGCTGATGTCCGACGGCAAGCAGACGGTGCCCGACGACAAGGACACCGAGAATCCCCGGCACGGTTTCGTCGCCGCCCGGCTGGCCAAGGAGAAGGGCATCCCGGTCTCCACCATCTCGTTCGGCACGACCTGGGGGACGGTGAGCATTCCCGACCAGGACGGGAAGGGCACCCAGACCGTCCGGGTGCCGGTCGACGACGACGCGCTCAAGCACATCGCCGACCTCTCCGGCGGCGAGTTCTTCACCGCGTCCTCGCTGGAGGAACTGTCGAGTGTGTACGCGACGCTCGACAAGCAGATCGGCTACGAGATGCAGATGGGTGACGCGAGCCGGCCGTGGCTACTGCTGGGTCTGCTGGTCTCCGCTGCGGGCGTGGTGACCGGGTTGCTCTATCGTCAACGGCTGCCGTAACGCACGGTAATTCGGCACCCGGACGCGACCCACACCCACAACCAGATAGGTTTACGCGCATGTCGAACATCACATCCCGTTCTGTCCTCGTGACGGGCGGCAACCGGGGCATCGGCCTCGCGGTAGCCCAGCGCCTGCTCGCCGACGGCCACAAGGTCGCTGTCACGCACCGTGGTTCGGGTGCGCCGGAGGGCCTGTTCGGGGTCAAGTGCGATGTCACCGACACCGAGTCGGTCGACCGGGCCTTCACCGAGGTCGAGCAGCACCAGGGCCCGGTCGAGGTGCTGGTCGCCAATGCCGGTATCACCGACGACACCCTGCTGATGCGCATGACCGAGGAGCAGTTCACCAAGGTTCTCGACGCCAACCTCACCGGTGCGTTCCGCTGCGCCAAGCGCGCCAACCGGGCCATGCTGCGCGCCCGCTGGGGCCGGATGATCTTCCTGGGTTCGGTGGTCGGCATGGCCGGCCAGGCCGGTCAGATCAACTACGCGGCCTCGAAGGCCGGTGTCATCGGCCTGGCGCGCTCGGTCACCCGCGAGCTGGGTTCGCGCTCGATCACCGCCAACGTCGTGGCGCCCGGTTTCATCGAGACCGACATGACCGCGGATCTGCCGGACGACCTGCGCGAGATGGCGAAGAAGTTCATCCCGTTGCAGCGCGTCGGCCAGCCGGAGGAGGTCGCGGCCGTGGTCAGCTTCCTGGCCTCGGAGGACTCCCGGTACGTCTCCGGCGCGGTCATCCCGGTCGACGGCGGTATGGGTATGGGGCACTAGCTCCCACTGGGCCTCGGAACGACCGGGGCCACAACCCTTTCCGTCACCCCTGTAGCTCTTCTCGAGGAGAACCCCGAACCCATGACTGGACTGCTGGCCGGTAAGACCGTCCTGATCACCGGCATCATCACCGACTCGTCGATCGCGTTCCACGCCGCCAAGGTGGCGCAGGAGCAGGGCGCCAAGGTGCTCATCACCGGGATCCCGGAACGGCTGCGGCTGATCGACCGGATCGCCAAGCGGCTGCCGCAGGAGGTGCCGCCCGCGATCGGTCTCGACGTGACCAGCGAGGACGACCTGGCCGGTCTCGCCGACAAGCTGCGTGTGCTGGCGCCCGAGGGCATCGACGGTGTGCTGCACTCGATCGCGTTCGCGCCCCGCTCGATCATGGGCCCCGGTGCCGCCGCGTTCCTCGACGGCCCGGCGCCCGACGTCTCCAAGGCGTTCGAGATCTCCGCGTGGAGCTACGCCTCGCTCGCCCGCGCGGTGCTGCCGGTGATGAACGGCGGCGGCTCGCTGGTCGGCATGGACTTCGACCCGCGCACCGCGATGCCCTACTACAACTGGATGGGTGTGGCCAAGGCCGCGCTGGAATCGGTGAACCGGTACGTGGCGCGAGAGGTGGGCGCGGCGAAGAAGATCCGCTCCAACTTGATCGCGGCCGGCCCGATCAAGACCCTGGCCGCGAAGGCCATCGCGGGCACCGCGACCGACGACGCCAAGCAGCTCAGCCAGCTGGACACCTATTGGGACGGCGCCTCGCCGATCGGCTGGGACGCCGACGACCCGACCGTGGTCGCGAAGTCCATCGTCGCGCTGCTGTCGGACTGGCTGCCCGGCACCACCGGTTCGATCATCTACGTCGACGGTGGCGCCAGCCACAACACCTGGTTCCCGGAGAACTTCACCGGCAACTGATCTCGGGACGGCCGCCCGGTACCCGGTTCGGGTACCGGGCGGCCGTTCTCGGTGTTCGACGGCGTTTCACCTGGAGGTTGGCATGACCTACGACGCACTGTTGCTGCTGTCCTTCGGCGGACCGGAGCGGCGGGAGGACGTGATCCCGTTCCTGGAGAACGTGACTCGCGGGCGCGGGGTACCGCCGGAGCGGTTGGCCGAGGTCGCCGAGCACTACTACCACTTCGGCGGGGTGTCGCCGATCAACGCGGCCAACCGCGCGATCATCACCGCGATCGAAGCCGAGTTCCGGCGGCGCGGAATCGAGCTGCCGGTGTATTTCGGTAATCGCAACTGGCACCCGATGATCGAGGCCACGGTCGGCGAAATGGCTGGCGCCGGAATCGGTTCCGCGCTGGTGTTCCCGACCTCGGCGTGGGGTGGGTACTCGGGATGCCGACAGTACGACGAGGACATCGCCCGGGCGCGCACGGCGGTCGGCGCGGACGCGCCCGCCCTGACGAAACTGCGCCAGTACTTCGATCATCCGGCGTTGATCCACGCCTTCGAGGACGCGATCCGGGTGGCGGTCGAGGAGATCCCCGCGGATCGTCGCGACGATATCCGCCTGGTGTTCACCGCCCACTCGATCCCCGACGCGGCCGATATCGCCGCCGGCCCGCCCGCCGACGGTGGCCGCCTCTACAGCCGACAGGTCGCCGAGGCCGCCCGATTGTGTGCCGCCGGAATCGGTTTCGCGGAATACGATGTGGTCTGGCAGTCGCGTTCCGGTCCGCCGCAGGTGCCGTGGCTGGCCCCCGACATCCTCGATCACCTCGACGCGCTGGCCGCCGACGGTGTGCGCGCGGTCGTGGTGTGCCCGGTCGGCTTCGTCTCCGACCATCTCGAGGTGATCTGGGACCTCGACAACGAGGCGAGCGCGCGAGCCGCCGAGCACGGGATGGCCTTCGCGCGCGCCGCCACCCCCGGCACCGACCGGCGCTTCCCGGAACTGGTCGCCGACCTGGTGGAAGAGCATCTTTCCGGCGCCGAACCGAAGCGTCTGGGCGCGGTGCCCGGCTACGGCTGCACGGTCGACGGCGCGTTGTGCGCGGTCGGCTGCTGCGAACCGGCCCGGCGGCGGCCGCCGGGCGCGACGCAGCCCGGCTGATCCTCGGATCGGGCGACCGTCGGCGCCGCCGCTGCCGGTGCGCTTCGTTCAGTGATGCGCCGGTGTGCGGGTTGCCATCGGTTGGGCGGCCGGCCTGCGGTACAGGAACCCGTGCAGGAGCCGCACCCACACACTCCAGCGGGCGGGTGTCGCCGGTGGGTGGCCGACGGCGGTGGCGGTGCGGTCCAGGAGTTCCTCGATGACCGCGTCGTGGCACCAGCGGATGACCAGGGCCCAGGCGAGGCGGCCGGTGAGGTTGCGCGGGCGGGCGACGACGATGTGCCGGACCAGGCAGCGGTCCGGTCCGAGGTCGAGGATGTCGAAGGCGTGCCAGCCGTCGAACGGGGTGCGCGGGCCGAAGGCGAATTCGGCGCGGCGTCCGGTCTGATAGGCGGTGCAGGAGTAGCGGATTCGGCCGTGGCCGCCGTCCGCACCGACCGCGAGCGGGCGGTCCAGGACCATCGGCGGCCAGTTCGGTGTGGGCCAGAGCGGATTGCCGGGTTCGGCGACGCCGTCGAGCAGCGGGCCGACCCGGGTGGCGGGGACGGGCAGGACGCGCTGATGCGAATTGCAGATCATGGTCACCCTCTTCCATACGGCACCGTACGGTGCTGTCCATACGGTAACGTATGGAACCGTGGCCGGGAAGAGTCGATCGAGACTGGGGCGCGACGACTGGATCGCGGCGGCCCTGACTGCGCTGGCCGCGGGTGGCCCGGCCGCCGTGGCCGTCGAACCGCTCGCCGCCCGGTTGGGCGCCACCAAGGGCAGCGCGTACTGGCACTTCGCGAATCGCGACGACCTGCTGCGGGCGGCGCTCGAGCGTTGGGAGGCCGACGAGACCGACGCCGTCATCGCGGTGGTGGAGGTCGAATCCGATCCGGGTGCGCGGCTGCGGGCGCTGCTGGCGCGGGCTTTCGCGCGACCCGACCACAATCTGGCCGCGGCCCTGGCGGGGTCGGCGGATCCGGTGGTCGTGGCGGTGCTGACCCGAGTGACCGAACGGCGCATCGACTACCTGACCACGTTGTTCGCCGACGCGGGGTTCCCGCCGGCGGCGGCGCGCGACCGCGCGGTGCTGATCTACTCGGCCTATCTGGGGGCCGCTCAGCTGTGGCGGACGGTGCCGACGGCATTACCGTCCACCGATTCGGCGTGGGAACACTTTCTCGCGCAAGCGGATTCGATGCTGCTGCGCTGAGCGCTGCTATGGTCGCGCGAACCGGGCGGGGGAAGTGAAACACCCCCTACACAGAGCAGTCCCCGGTATATGTCGGTCGATTCCTTTGTCTCGGTCGTCGCCGAGGAGTTCGACCGGCTCTGCCGGGGGCCTGGCCGAAAGTGCGATGAGAGCTTTGGAGTCGTCCGACGTCTCCGGCGGTTCTTCCACTCTCCGCTGCTTTCGGTGTACTACCAGTGTCCTCCGAAATCGTCGCCAGTCAATAGCTGGAGCTCATGATTCTCAAGATTTTCGTTCAGCCACGTGGCTGGATGCTGCCGATTCCCAGCAGGATCACCTTGCCGCTACAAGTTTGCTGGTTGCGTAGGGTGACGAACATGGTGCGGGCGTCGTCGGGCGGATAGATCCGTAGGCCGGTGACGTCGACCGGATCGCACTCGTCGGCCGGGACACTGCTGTAGTCGACCACTCGCAGCCGGGACTGGGCGAAACCGCCGGGGGTCAGCGTGACCTGTGGTGCGGTGGCACCGTCGCGGTCGGCCGGCGGCCCGACGGGGTCGCCGTCGGGGCCGTCCGCGTAGGACACGCCCGGGAAGCCCTGCATGGTGCAGGTCCGGGATCCGCTGTCGGTGAAGACGAGCTGCAGTGTGGTGGTGTCGCCGTCGGTGTCCGCGCGGCCCAGCGTTGCCGACAGATCGCTCGTCGTGCATTCCGGGGCCACGGCCGCCGAGGACAGGATGTTCGACCCCGCGGGAAGGGTGCTGTCCGGCGTCGGGCGGCCGGTAATGGGTGCCGCCGACTTGGCCGCTGGGCCGGCGCACGCCGCGACGGCGATCGCCGCCGGAATCAGCAGCCATGCGGCCGCATCACGAAGCCGCATCGGCACACCTCCTCCAGAACCTGCTCCGGAGACGATATTCGACCGCGGACCGAGTGGCGGACCGAATGGTCGCAAATGTCCGCCTGTGCGACAGCTCGGCTACATCGGCTGGACCGGGCGGACCGTGAGCAGATGCATCGGGCCGGTGCAGATCTTGCGATCCCAGGGCAGCGCCAGCGAGTCGGTGTTGTCCGGCGGGTAGACCCGCAGGTGGTCGGTGGATTTCGGCGCGCACGTGTCCGGGTAGTTCTGCCAGTTCGAGGTGAACAACAGGAACTGGGCGGCGCCGCCCGGGGCGAGGGTGACCGGGACTACCTTCGCGAGCGAGCTGGTGTCGCGGTCGGCGGGCGCGCCGACCGGGTCGCCGGTCGCGCCGACGGTCTGCGACACTCCGGCGTAGCCCTGCATCACGCAGGCGGCCGGGCCCGTATTGGTGAAGATCAGTTGTGCCACAAAGGTTCCCATGCCGCCGTGGTCGCCGCCGTTGTCGCCCTGGGACAGGGTCAGCTGGGCGGTTCGGCACACCGGAGTACCGCCGGCGGTCTGCGGTGCGGCGCCGTTAGCGGTGGGTGTGCCGGTGGAACCGGGCGAACCGCCGGTCCCGGTCGGGGCTGCCGCGCCGGTGACCACCGTGACCGTGGTCGGCCCGGAGGACGGGATATCGCCCTCGCATCCGGTCAGCGCGAATGTCCCGGCCAGGGCGAGCAGAACCGCCGTCGTCGAGTAGCGCGTCATGTGCCGTCTCCCTCCTGCGATGCGACCGCCGGGGTGGTCGACCGTCCCGTCGGCGGCCGGTGTGCCACGGTGGCCTGTTGCCCGTTCATCGCGTGTACTCGGAGCTGCGTTAATCTCGGCGCGCCGGACCGGGATCGGTTCCTGCCGTTCAGAATTCGACGTCCGTGGGAACTCGCGAGTAGATGGTCGGGTAGCCCGGCGTGGCGATGCCGTGCGACCAGGCGCAGAGGCCGACGACCTTGCCGTCGACCAGGATCGGTCCGCCGCTGTCGTATTCGGCGGTGTCAGCGGTGGTGGAACCGGCGCACAGCTGCGTGGCCGGGTCGAAATCGGTTCCGTAGGAGGCACAGCCGTCCTCGGCGAGCAGCGGCACCGTGGCACTGCGCAGCAGCGGATTGCCGTCGTCGGTCTCGGTGGCACCCCAGCCCAGGACGGTCGCCGTGGAACCGTGTGCGGTTCCGACCGGTGCGGTCGGTCCGGGGATCGTCCGGTCCAGGCGCAGAATCGCGACATCGTGGTGGAAGTCGACGTCACCGTCGTCGAACAGTCCGGCCCGGAACCGTGGATCCATCCGGATCTCGGTGACATGCGCCGTGGTGCCCTCGGTGCTCTCGAGGTTGCTGCGGCCGAAGGTGACCGTGATCAGGTGCGGGAAGGCCAGCCCGACCGCCGCGCAGTGGGCGGCGGTCAGCACCTCGTCCGGTGTGATGAGGACACCACCGCAGAAGTTGCCACCCGGGCGCAGGGGGAAGATCGGGGTGCCGATCGCCGCGAGCCACGGGTAGTCCGATGCGGTGGCCGGCGTGCCGCCGTACACCGTGTGCGCCGGCCCGGATACGAGCGCCTGCGCCGGTGCGGCGGCTAACGCCGAGCCGAGCACGGCGACCGCGAGGAGTGCGGCGCGAACGGATGAGCGCATGGGCTACCACCTTTGCGGGGTACGGATCCGTCGGCATATTGAAGCAGATACGCGGGCTGCACGTGGTGCCTCGGGCGATTGCCGGGCGCGATGTGGGGCGCGTGCGCCGGCCCGAAGCTGTCGGTGCCCGGGTCTATGTTCCCACTATGACATCGTGGAGTGAATTCCGCCGCGCGGCCCCGCGAATCGGCGCGATCTTCGAACGGCGCCATGCCGCGACCGGGCAACTGTGCCTGCTGGCCACCACCCGTTCCGACGGCTATCCGCGGATCAGCCCGATCGAGCCGACGATCTTCGAGGACGAACTGTGGCTGGTAGGCATGCCCGGCACCACCAAGTTCCGCGACCTGGGCCGCGACCCCCGGTTCTGCCTGCACACCGCCACCGTCGACACCCAGGTGGGCGACGGTGACGCGAAGCTCTTCGGCACCGTATACCACGTCGAGGACCGGGAACGGCAGGCCCGCTGGGCCCAGGATTTGTTCGACCGCACCGGATTCGACACCCGCGCAGAGGTTTTCGATCCGTTCTACGCGGTGGACGTCACCGGCGCCTCGGCGGTGGAACTGACCGACGGCCACCTCGAGATCGTGATCTGGAAGCCGGGGGAAGAGGAACGCGTGGTGCGTAAGCACTGACCGCGGTACGGAGGGATACGACCCGGTCAGGTGCCGGGCGATTCCCGGGGTGCGACCGGTGCGTGGATCGCCGCCAGGCGGGCGGCGCGGATCGCGTTCCACAGCGGGCGCAGCAGTGTCTCCTGGGCCGCCATGGCGCTGGCCGAACTCGGTGCCGAGGCGGGCTCGCGCTGCGCCACGGTGAGAATGGCCGCCACGTGGTCGGCGCTGTCGAGGATGCGCCGGGCCCGCAGCGGGACCGTGTCGGGGTAGGTGTGGCGGGCGTATTCGGCGAGCTCGGCCTCGATGAGCTCGCGCGGGTCGCCGCCGCCGCTGCGATCGGTGGTGTGCAACCGGGCCAGCGCCTCGGCCGCGTCGCGCACCGCCCGGCGCATGGCGAATTCGGCTTCGCCCAAAGGCATATCGGGCTCGGTGCCGGCCGGGACCGCGGTGCGGTAGACGGTCCACTGCAGGGTGCTGTCGTCGATCCACTGCGGCACCACGCCGGTGCCCTCCCCGCCGGGCGCGCCGAGCACGATGCCTTCCTCGGCTTCCATTGCGGCGGCGGCGAATTCGCCGCCGGGCGGCAGGCCGCGGACGTCGCCGGGCACCGGCAGCACCAGCCGGACCCGGGCGCCGGCGGGCGTGCGCGCCTCGCGAATCAGCTTGAGCAGCGCCATGATCCCGGGACCGGACGCCGCGGGCAGGATCTCCCCACCGGGCCACGGCAGGCCGGTGTGTCCTCCGGTGACCGGGTCGCCCGCCGCCACCAGCTGGCGCGGCGCCCAGGCGCGCAGTGCGTCCAGCACATCGTCGGGGGCGCTGCGACCGGCCAACCAGGACTCGGCCCAGGCTGTCAGCGTCGCACTGGGAGAACACATGATTCGAGCATAACTACGCCGTTGCCTGGTCAGTGCCGGGTGGCCGGACTGCAACCGGTAATCGGGACCTAGTGGTCCGGGGTTTCGTCCTCGGTGACGAAATCGATGAGTCGTTCGACCGCGCCGATCAACGGCGATTCCAGGTCGCGGAACGAGTCGACCGCCGCGTAGACGCGCCGCCACCCGTCCTGCGGCGTGCCCCAGCCCAGCCGGCGGCAGACCCCCATCTTCCAGTCTTCCCCGCGCGGTACTTGCGGCCACTCCCGGATCCCCACCGCCTGCGGCCGCACCGCCTGCCACACGTCGATATAGGGGTGGCCGGTGACCAGGACGTGCGGCCCGAGCCCGGTGGTCAGGCCGGTCTCCTTGGACCCGGTGACCAGATGGTCGACCAGGACGCCGACCCGCCGACCGGGGCCCGGATCGAAGGCACTGAGCCGGGTCGCGAGGTTGTCCAGGCCCTCGAGCTGCTCGACCACGACCCCCTCCACCCGCAGGTCGTGACCCCACACCCGTTCGACCAGGGCCGCGTCGTGCACGCCCTCGACCCAGATCCGGGCCGCCCGCGCGACCCGGGCGCGCAATCCCTCGACCCGGGTGGACCCGGACGCGGACCGGGTGGGTGCGGCCGGCGCGGCGGCCCGGGGGCGAGTCAGGGTGACCGGTTGCCCGTCGATCAGGAACGCCGCCTCCCGCATCGCGAACAACCGGACCCGGCCGTTGCGGTCCTCGAGTTTGACGAAGTCGCCGTCGTAGGTGCGTTCGAAACCGACCACCGCACCGCAGAATCCGGTCGCCGCGTCCTCGGCGACGAGATCGCGGTCGGCCGCCACCTGCGGCACGACCCGCTTGCGGGTGCGGCTGTGGCCGCCGAAGATGTCACCGTAGTCCCCACTCACACCGTCGAAAATACCGGCAGGGCACGACAACCCGTAGCGCGCGACACGTCGGGCCGGGTTGATCCACCCGGCCCGTTCGGACCGGGCAACGGGGTACGGTTGATGATGTGGCCGCAATCGTGTGGCTGGTCGCGGGGATCCTGCTCACGGCAGCCGAGATACTCACCGGTGACTTCACGCTGCTCATGCTGGGCGGTGCCGCGCTGGTGACGGCGGGCGTCGCGGGCGTCTTCGATCCGCCGCTGGTGGTCGACGCGCTGGTGTTCGGCGCCGCGGGGCTGAGCCTGCTGTTGCTGGTTCGCCCGATGATGTTGCGCCGCTTCACCGGGGGTCAACCGCAGCTCACCAATACTGCCGCCTTGCCGGGTCGCTCCGCGACCGTCCTCGAACAGGTCGACGCGCACGGCGGCCGGATCAAGATCGGTGGCGAGGTGTGGAGCGCGATCCCGATGGACTCCACGGAGCTGTACGCCGCGGGGGAGACCGTCTTCGTCATGAAGATCGACGGCGCCCACGCGGTCGTCTGGAAGGGCGTGTAGGGCGCTCACGCGCAGACATGCCGCGCCGCCTGAACGACGGCATCGCGCGGCGGGTCAGCCGGCGAGTTGCTCGGGCGGGGGTGCCGCCGATTGCCGCTCGGTCTCCATCCACTGCCGGTGCCGCTCCTGCACCTGGGTGAAGAGGTTGACCAGGAGTCCGTTCGCTGTGGCGGCGAGTTCCTTGCAGCGGCCCTCCACGACCGCCAGTTCGAGTTCGCTGCGCGGTCCGAGCGGGGCCGGGTAGCCGGCGCAGCGGATCATCGGCCAGAGCTGGACCCCGACCGGCGCGTTGTCGGGCACATTGCACCAGTGGCCGTCGAAGCTGCGGACGAAGACCTCGCCGACGAACCGCCCGAATCGTTCGACGGTGGCCCGGTTCTCGGGGGCGATCACCGCCCGGTGGTCGGGGAGCAATGTCCGCGCCGTGGACACCGCCAGCACCAGGCCTTCGAAGGTCCACGGATCGGCCAGGGCGGCGACGGCGGGGGCGTCCGATCGCAGGAACAGCGCCAGCGCGGCGTCGTGGCCGCCCATCCAGTCGGTGAATTGCAGGTCGGGCGACGTTTGCGCCGACGGTGCGAGCTGAGCAGTGTCCATGACGGCCCTCCGAATCCACACCCCGAAACGAACCGATCAGTCTGTAAAACATAAGGGCGCGGTCGTGGCCGGCGAATCGGCCGAGACCGGATGGCAATCGGACAGTCATCGAGGTGTCATCGGATACCACGGGCTGGGCCTTCGACGGACATCCCGTGCCAGCCGGGTCAGGGGCGATAGCGCAGGGTCAGATCCCGGAACTCGGCCGGGCTCATGCCGGTCTCGGCGCGGAACACGCGGTAGAACTGGCGGTCACTGCTGAATCCGCACGCGTGCGCCACGGCGGCCACGGTCTTGTCGGGGGAGCGCAGGAGCTGGTCGCGCGCGCGTTCGATCCGGAGCTGCCGGACCAGCCGCATCGGCCCGCCCCACGGCTCGGCGAGCAGCCGGTGCAGGGTGCGCCGGGACAACTGACAAGCCTGGGAGATGGCCTCCACATCCAGGTCCGGATCGTCGATGTGCTGGGCCAGCACGGCCAGCACCCGCTCGTGTTCGACCACCCGGGCCGCGTCCCCGCCCGGCGGCCCACCGTGGACCGATGTCATTGCGGCGCCGAGTAATTCGATCCCCGCGCGCAGCAGTGCCGGTGCCGCCGCCGCGGGCACCGGCTGGGTCGCGAGGCGACGGAAATAGTCGATCACCAGGGCGCCGTGCCCGGTCGGCTGCAGCACCGCGCCGGCCGGGAAGCTGTCCTCGTCGAGACCGGCTGCCGTCATCACCAGGTCGCGGTCCGCCCGGATCATCACCCCCTTGAACGCCCCGGTCCGGACGTGCTGTTCGCGGTCGGCATCGAGGAAGAGCATCGATCCCGCTGGAGTGCGCAGCCGCAGCTCGCCGATCGTCGCGTCGCAGTCGCCCGCCAGCAACAGCATGGCCATCAGCGACGGCCGCGCGGACCGGGCGATATGGCGGGCGTTGCGCCGGGAGAGTTCGGGTGAGTTCTCCACCACGGCGATCGTGATCGCGTCCGAGTCGATCACCGGGGTGAGCGCGGCGTGGAACGGGTCGTCCGACACCGGTTCCATCGAGCACGGCGTCAAGCCCGCACTGACGATCGATGCCCACCATTCGAACGAATCTCGTGACGACACATCGGCGGTCGACACGGTGTCGCCGCCCAGCACCACACCGTCCATTCCCGCCAGTATTCCGCACGAAGTACCGATCCGGGTGTGTTCCGACCTGCGCCGATCCGGTTTCCGGCGTTCACCCGGCGGCAGGGCGGCCCGGCCGGTGACGAAGGTTGCCCAGGTCGCCGGATCGAAGGCCCGCCCCAACCGGTGTCCGCCGACCCCAGGTCGCAGCCTGGCGTGCCGCACATCACGCGCGGGCCTGACCCCGGCCGACACCCCCGATATCGGCTGTTCGACAACAGTTCTGGTGTGGGGTGGAGGAGTTGTTCGCCACGGCAGGCGATTTCGCACCGTTCGGTGACCTGCTACGTACCGGCGGCCGCGCTCCGGGCGGTCGGCACTTCGTCGCGCGGGCCCGGATCGACAGGCTGCCAACGGAATGCGGCGCGAGGTCCGAGGCTGTGCCGGATGGCCACTCCCACAGTCGCTCTCGCCGAAAATCCGTCGAAACTGGACGGTCGCAATGCAAAATGTTGTCATTCCAGAGCAGAGAACAGGGCTGTCATGACACGAACACTCATCGTCGCCGCCACACTCGGTGCGCTACTCACCGCGGCACTGGGCACGGCCGGCGCCGACCCGCTGCCGCTCACCCCGGTGGGCGACGCCGCCGCGCCGGGCGCCCAGCAGCCGGCCGGGCTCGCGTTCCTGCAGGGCTTCGGCACCAACTCCGCGCAGTCCTTCGGCACCGGATCGGTGGTCGGCTGGCTGGAGGGTTCCGCCGCTGGGTCGGCGGGCGGCCCGGCGGGCATCTCGGGTGCCGGGTCCGAGAACGGTGTCCGCAACGGTCTGGAGAGCGGCTCCGGCGCGGGCCTGATGGGCGGCACCCTCGGTGAGGCCGCCAACGACCTGCCCGGCGACCACCCCGAATTGACGCAGGGATCGCTGCACGGCTACCTCACCGGCTCGGCCGGCGGGTCCACCACCGGCACGATCGCGGGCGGCCCGGTTCTGGGTGTGCTCTCCAGCATTGTCAGCGGACTGTTCGGTGCTCTGACCGGCGGCATCTCCGCGGCACTGCAGCAGCCGGCCGGCTGAACGGACGGGCCCGCTCCTCGATCGCGCGGGGAGCGGGCCCGATCAGCTTGCGGGACAGCCTGTTTCGGTTCGCGCGTCAGGGCACGACCGGGGTGGCGAGCAGGTTCGCGGTCCAGGCGTCGATCGCCGACCACATCGCGGGACTGAGCACGCAGTGGGTGCCGTCGCCCAGCACGGTGCGGAAATCGACACCGGCGGCGGCGAACTGGGCGATCAGCGCCAAGTGCAGCGGGGTCGGCACCGTCAGGTCACGCACGTTCGCCAGAATCAGGATCGGCCGGGTGTAGCCGCTGGTCGGCACGGTCAGATAGGTGTCGGCCGCCGCCCGGACCGCCGGCTCGTTCAGCGACCGGGACAGCAAGTCACCGAGGGTGAGACCGGCGACCCGGGTGGTCATCTCGGGCAGGCACAGGTCCGGGGCCTCGTCGAGCAGCGCCCGCCCGGCCGGGCTCAGGTAACCGTCCAAGTCGATCTCGGGGTGAGTGGCCCGCAGTCCGGCGAGGATGCCCGCGCCGAACGCGGTGGTGTCGGGACCCAGATCCAGGGTGGAACTCGGCCCGACCAGGGGCAAGATCGGTTCGATGTCCGACGCCGGGTCGATGGTCACGGTGCCTCGGAAGTCGAGTTCCGGAGCGTAGGTCGCCTGGATCCACGAGGCGCCCAGGGCCGCGTGCCCGCCCTGCGACTGCCCGATCACCGCCCACGTGCGCGACAGTTCCGGATGCGCCGCGCGGGCCGCCCGCACCAGGTCGACGGTCGCGGTGCCCTCGCTGGACAACTCGAGATAGGGGTGGGCGCCGGTGGCGTACGGCCCGAGCCCGATGTAATCCGGTGCGACGACAGCGAATCCGTGCGCGAGGAAGTACCGGAAGATCTCGTCGCCCCGGGCGCTCTCGCTCGCCGTCTGGCCACCGTAGGGCACGGCCTCACCACCGCATCCGGCGCCGAATCCGCTGGTCCCGTGGTCCCACGCGATGATCGGCCAACCACCGGCCGGTGCCGGGCCGGGCGGCACCACGAGCGCCCCGCTCACCGGCACCGCCCGGCCGTCGGAGGCGGTGGTCCAGTAGTCGACGACTTCGCCGCCGGACACGGTGTGCCAGCCGTCGGGCTGCGCGGCCGTGCCGATGATCGCGCCCGGTGCGCCGCCGTCGCCGGGAGCCGGTGTGGCAGTGGCGAATCCGGCGGTGGCGAATCCGGCGGTGGCGAGGAGCGAGGCCGCGAGCGTGGCGGCACACAGCAGGCGAGCGGGGCGACGCGGCGTACTCATGGACGATCCTCCGGTTCGGCGCGATCGAGATGTCCGTACCCTACGTGCCGGAACCGGCGAATCGCCGCAGGTCACGCCGGTATCGTGGCGCTCCGACCGTCTCGCCCCGAACCGCTGCCCGCCCGGCACGGTTCCGGCGGTCGGGTCCACAGCGCTGTGGCGGCAGCGCCCGCGCGCTGCCGCCACACGCCGGTGAATCAGGGCAGGAACCAGCCGATGAGCGCACCGATGCCCGCGCCGATGACGGCACCGGGGATGGCGCCGACGAAGAAGAACCAGACACCCGCCAGGAGTCCGACACCGAGTCCGATCAGCGCGCCGACACCCGCGTTGTACTGGTGCCGGGCGAGGTCGGCGGCCTCGTCCGCGTAGTGCAACTGCGCCCGATCCAGTGCCGCCGGATCCAGTAGGGGTGCTCCTATCGGGGCGAGAGCCATTGTGCGGCCGTCGTTTTCGATACTCGGCCGCAGGGCGTAGGGCTGCCCCGCTACCTGGACCGCCAGCGGCACGGTGGCCATGACCGTGCCGGCCGGATCGGTCACGATCACCGAGTCACCGTCGTCGGCGAGGGTGAACCGGCCCTCGTCGAGGGTGGCGACGACCCGGCCGCCGGCCGGGTCGAGTGCGGTGGTGTAGGACATTCCGGCTTCGCTGCCGTGGAAGCTCGAGGGTGCCGCTTGCGGATCCGCCGGGAAGTCTTGCGCGTAGGCCGTGACGGTGGTGATCGCGGTCGCGGACGTGGCGAGCAGGGCGGTGGCGACAAGTTTGCTGATCTTCATCGGTCATCACTCCAGTCGATCCGTAGGGCTACCCTGGGTGCCCGGCGAGCGCGGTTGCGGTCGAACCGTACTGGCGGCGGTCGCGGGACGGATTTTCCATCTTGCCACCTTCATGATCAGCAACCAAGCAGATCTATCCGATGGCGGGAGTGGGGGAGTGCGGTCGGTGTCCGCGGTCGCTGGGGCGCTGGAGGGTATTCCGCCGCGCCCCGGGAAGGGCATTAGCTGATAGATTGCTGTAGTTGGAATGTGGGGCGTGTCTCGAACCCTCCGGGCCTCGGTGGTAGCCGGATGTCGAAATACGTTGCCCACCAGTGAGATTCGGATCATCGGCGGTGTGGTCGGTGCGGAATGGCCGCGGCGCGCCGCACCGCCGCGGCACGCGAACCGGATGGCGCGACACGATAATGTCCGGCCTTCCGGCCGCGACGTCCGATAACATGCGTTCAAACGCTTTGCGCGGCTTGCGCTTCGTTGTCGCTACCCGGACCCGAGCCGCCACGCCGTCGTCTGGAAGGGGCCTTATGGCTGTCCTGATCGTCGCCATCGTTCTCATCGTCCTGATCGTCGTCGTCATCTTCAGATCCATCGCGCTGGTGCCGCAGGCCGAGGCCGCGGTGATCGAGCGGCTGGGCCGGTACTCGCGAACGGTGTCGGGGCAGCTGACCCTGCTGGTCCCCTTCGCCGACCGTGTGCGGGCCCGGGTGGACCTGCGTGAGCGCGTGGTGTCCTTCCCGCCGCAGCCGGTGATCACCCAGGACAACCTGACCGTGCAGATCGACTCGGTCGTCTACTTCCAGGTCACCACCCCGCAGGCCGCGGTGTACGAGATCAGCAACTACATCGCCGCCGTCGAGCAGCTGACCATCACCACGCTGCGCAACGTGGTCGGCGGGATGACCCTGGAGGAAACGCTGACCTCCCGCGACCAGATCAACTCGCAGCTGCGCGGCGTGCTCGACGAGGCCACCGGCCGGTGGGGGCTGCGGGTGTCGCGAGTGGAGCTCAAGGCCATCGATCCGCCGCCGTCGATCCAGGAGTCGATGGAGAAGCAGATGAAGGCCGACCGGGAGAAGCGGGCCATGATCCTCACCGCCGAGGGTCAGCGGGAGGCGCAGATCAAGACCGCCGAGGGTGCCAAGCAGGCGCAGATCCTCTCGGCCGAGGGTGCCAAGCAGTCGGCCATCCTGGGCGCCGAGGGTGAGCGGCAGAGCCGCATTCTGCGCGCTCAGGGTGAGCGGGCGGCCGCCTACCTGCAGGCGCAGGGCCAGGCCAAGGCGATCGAGAAGGTTTTCGCCGCGATCAAGTCGGGTAAGCCCACACCGGAGCTGCTGGCCTACCAGTACATGCAGACGCTGCCGCTGGTGGCCAAGGGCGACGCCAACAAGGTCTGGATGGTGCCCAGCGACTTCGGCAAGGCCCTGGAGGGCTTCGCGACGCAGTTCGGCAGCAAGGGCGCCGACGGGATCTTCCGGTACGAGCCGCCGGCCGACGACGGCTCGGTCCCCGATGTGGACGACTCGGCCGAGGTCGCGGACTGGTTCGACATCAAGACCGACCCGGACGCGGCCCGTGCGGTGCAGGCCGCCGAGGCCGCGGCCGCGCAGCCGGTGGATCCGCTGGTCCCGACGCCGCGGCAGCCGATGCAGGCGCCGCTGCCGTCGGCGGGCGCCGACCGTGGTGGCTTCGGCCAGCAGTCGATCTACACCCCGCCGCCGGGGCAGCAGACTCCGCCGCCGGTGCAACAACAGCCGCGCTACCAGGAGGAAGAGGGTCCGGGCCGGACCTGGCAGCCGCCGGACTATCCGGCGCGCTAGCCACCGTCAGAGGGGCTTTTTCGGCGCCGGCCGGGTGAGTGGATGACCACCGCCCGGCCGGCGTTTCGTCGTGCCCGCAGCGCTTCGTAGTGTGACCTGGGGCACGAATTTCGTGTGATCTCGTTCATATAACGCCCGCGCGGCGATCTTGAAAGTTGCCACGGTTTTGCCCGTTGAAACGGGGGATCCGTCCAGTACTTCCGAATGGAATTAGATGTTCCGTCCAATATCGAATCGTGATCTGCCGAGATTTCTTCGTTATGGTCGATTGCGGCCCGGAAAGTCGGGCTGAAGCTCGATTCGCCGAACACCGGAAACCCTGTCCCGCGAATCGAGTTCGACCCCTAAGTCATCTGGGGACAGGGACCCGAGCAGTAACGGGCCGGTTGGGCGCAGGCAGGACTCACACGCTTATGTCGAACAAGACTGCTATCTCCCGTACCCGCACCTTCGCTACTCGCACCCTGGGCCTCGCTGCCGTCGCCGGTGCACTCGTCGCCGGCCTGGCCACGACCGCTTCCGCGGAAAGTGGCCACAACTGGGACGCCGTCGCGAACTGCGAGTCGAGCGGTAACTGGGCCGCCAACACCGGTAACGGTTTCTCCGGTGGCCTGCAGTTCACCCCGAGCACCTGGGCCGCCTACGGCGGTACCGGTAGCCCCGAGAACGCCAGCCGTGAGCAGCAGATCGCCGTCGCCGAGAACGTGCTCGCCAGCCAGGGCGCGGGCGCTTGGCCCGTGTGCGGCGCCTACCTGTAATAGGTGAGCCGAGAGCTGAATATACTGTGGGCCCCGCCGGTTTCGGCGGGGCCCACAGTCGTCTGTGGCGCATTTCGCATTTTCTGGAATTTCGCCGGTGACACTCATCGCAGGTCAGTCATCGGATTTCGGTGATCCGAGGATTCCGTAGAGCAGTAAATTCTCCAGCGCGGTGGCGAAACCGTCCGGGTCGTCGATGTCACGGATGCACATCGCGAACAGGGCCGCCCCGCCGATCGCGTCGAGCAGGATGTCCGGGTCACGGCCGGGTCGCGGCGCGCCGCCCTCCGCGGCGAGCAGCGCGGCGAAGTGCCGGCGGGCCGGGGCATCCAGGACGGTGGTCAGCCGTTCGTACAGGCCGGAGTCCGCGCGCATGTCGGCCATCAGCCCGGGGATCGCCGCGCGCGCCTCGGCCGAGCCGAACAACCGGATCGTGTCCCGTACCACCGTGTGGATCTCGGTGCGCAGATCCGCCGCCGGCTCGCCCCCGGCGGCGTCGGGAAAGACGGCTGTCGCGACCACATGCGCCTTCGACGGCCAGCGGCGGTAGATGGCGGTGCGGCTCACGCCGGCGCGGGCCGCGATGGCGTCGATCGAAGTCCCCGCGTAGCCGCGCTCGACCAGCAGGCCGCGCGCGGCGTCGAGGACGGCGGTGTCCACGGCGGGATCGCGGTGGGGTCCGAGTCGATGCTGGTTCGGTCCGGTCACGAATCGATCCTTGTCCCTCGGTGTGAAACTCGTTACAGTCTGTCACGACAAAGCCGCTACAGTATGTAGCGGCTGGGATGTCGAGGAGAATTCATGTCCGCTGCTTCGCACAGCACCGCACCCGCCGAGATGTATCGCCCAGTGCCGCTCCTGCAGGACAAGGTCATCGTGATCTCGGGTGTCGGACCCGGCCTGGGGCATTCGCTCAGTATCGAAGCGGCCCGCATGGGGGCGCGGGTCGTCCTGGTGAGCCGGACCCGCAAGAAGCTGGAGAAGCTCGCCGACGAGGTGCGGGCCGAGGGCGGAACCGCGCTGGTGGTGGACGCCGACATCACCGACGAAGAACAGCGGCGGCGCATCGTCGAGCAGACCCTCGTCGAATACGGGCGCGCGGACTGCCTGATCAACAACGCCTTCGCCATCCCGCCCATGAACCCGATCAGCACCATCGAGCTGGACTACCTGCGCGCCGCGAACGAGACCAATGTCTTCGCGCCCCTGCGACTTTCGACGCTGTTCAGTGACGCGCTGGAACAGAGCCGCGGTTCGATCATCATGCTGAACTCGTGCGTGTCCTACAGCTCGCAGCCCGAGTACTCCGGGTACAAACTCTCCAAGGGCGCCCTGCAGCACCTCGCGCAGTCGCTGGCCACCGAGCTCGGCCCGCGCGGGATCCGGGTCAACAGCGTCGCGCCGTCGTACGTCTACGAGGACATCAACAAGGCGTACTTCGACTATCTCGCGCAGAAAGCGGGAGTCACGCACGAGGACATCTACCGCGAGAAGGCCGCGCCGACCGACCTGCGCCGGCTCGCCGGGCCCGAAGAAGTGGCCCGCGCCACCCTGTTCCTGGCCAGCGACCTGGCGACCGCGGTGACCGGTCAGATGCTGACCGTCGACTGTGGGGAGTTCCACCGATGAGCGGCCGCAAGCGAATCGTGTTGTGGGGCACCGGCGTTGTCGGTTCCATGGTGTTGCGCGAGATCCTGCGGCATCCGCGGTTCGAGCTGGCCGGGGTGGGCGTGAGCAACCCCGACAAGGTCGGGGTCGACGCGGGCGATCTGTGTGGCGAGCCGAAAACCGGTGTGCTGGCCACGAATTCGATCGACGAGCTGATCGCGCTGCGGCCGGATGCGGTGGTCCACTACGGTCCGACCGCGGCCAAGGCCGACGACAACATCCGGGTGATCGGCGCGTTCCTGCGCGCCGGGATCGACGTGTGCTCCACGGCCATGACCCCGTGGGTGTGGCCGGGCATGGCCCAGGTGCCCGACGTCTGGCGGGATCCGATCACCGAGGCCTGCGCCGCGGGCGGGGCCTCCTGCTTCACCACCGGCATCGATCCCGGCTTCGCCAACGACCTGTTCCCCATGACCCTCATGGGCCTGTGCGGCGAAGTGCAATCCGTGCGGGCTTCGGAACTACTCGACTACACCGACTACGAGGGCGACTACGAATTCGAGATGGGTATCGGCCACCCGCCGGAATTCAAAGCGCTGCTGGAATATCCGGACGTGCTGATCATGGCGTGGGGCCCGACCGTGCCGATGATCGCGGCCGCCGTCGGCATCGAACTCGACACCATCACCACCACCTGGGAGAAGTGGGTGACCCCGACGGACCGGCCGTCCGCCAAGGGGGTGATCGAGGCGGGCACTGTCGCCGCGATCCGCTTCACGGTCAACGGCGTGTTCCGTGGCCGCGAGGTCATCACCCTCGAGCACGTCAACCGCATCGGCCGCGACGCCGCCCCCGAGTGGCCCACCGGCACCCGCGACGACGTCTACCGCGTGGATATCGTCGGCTCGCCGTCGATTTCGCAGGAGACGTCCTTCAGCTTCACCGACGCGGGCCCGGGACGCACCCCGGCGGTCGCGGGCTGCCTGGCCACCGGCATGCGGGCGCTTAACGCCGTGCCCGCGGTGAACGACCTGCCGCCCGGCTGGGTGACGGCGCTGGACCTGCCGCTCGTTCCGGGCGTGGGCACCATCCGCTGAACCCCGCACACGCCCTGCCGCGACTCGGCGGTGCGACCTCGACCGAGCACTGGGGCCCCGCCGAATTCGGCGGGGCCCCAGTGTCTTCCGTCGTCCGAGATCAGTTCGCACTGCCCGCGAACGATGCGCCGGCGACGGAGCGGGACGATTCGCCGTCGATCCCGACCGGCACGTCCCCTTCCAAGGTGGTCCGATACAGCACCCGCACCACATCGGTGTGGTCGAGGTCGCTGGGCGCCAGGTGCGCGGTGGCCCGGTTGTCCCAGAAGGCGACGGTGCCCGGCGTCCAGCGCAAGCGCACCGTGTAGGCGGGGTCGGACACCTCGTCGAACAGCAGCGACAGCAGTGCGTCGCTCTGGCGCGGGCTCAGGCCCAGGATGCGGGTGGTGAAGCCCGGATTCACGAACAGCAGCCGCTCACCCGTCACCGGGTGCACGCGAACCACCGGGTGCTCGGTGACCAGCGGGTTCGCCGCGACCCGGCGGCCGTAGTCGCTGTCGGCGTCCCAGAACGGCGCCCGCCCGCCGAAACGGTGCTCGGCACGCAGCCCGTCGACCAGCGTCTTGAGCGAATCGGGCAAACCGGCGTAGGCGGCGGCCAGGTTGGTCCACTGCGTGTCGCCACCGCGCTCGGGCACGATGTCGGCACGCAGCAGCGAGGCCGCGGGCGGGTTGATCAGCGGCGAGATGTCGGTGTGCCACTGATTGGTGTAGCTGACCTTGCGCTTGCCCAGGCGCTTCTCGTACAGCCGGCTGTCGACGGCGAGGATCTCCGGGTACTCGGTCGGGGCATCGGTGTCGTACGGGTGCGACGGAGTGACCGCGCCGAAGCGGCGGCTGAACGCGATCTGCTCGGCGTGCCCGATCTGCTGGTCCCGGAAGAACAGCACCTTGTACTCGTGCAGGGCGGCGGTCAAGGTGGCGATCTGGGCATCGGTGAAGTCGGCGCGCAGATCGATGTCCGATACCTCGGCGCCGATGTGGCCGGCGACCGGGGTGAAGGTGAACGCGCGGATCTCGGTGGTGGTCATGACATTTCCTCTCTACGGGCCGGTCAGGCGCTGACCGGGCTGAGTCGGGTCGGGTCCGGGGCGAACTGGCTCTCCACCGGCTCGAGGCCGTAGTGGCCGCGCAGCGTGGTGGCGGTGTACTCGGTGCGGAACAGGCCGCGCGCCTGCAGGATCGGCACCACCCGGTCCACGAAGTCCTCGAGACCGCCGGGCAGGTACGGCGGCATGATGTTGAAGCCGTCGGCCGCGCCACCGGAGAACCAGGCCTGCAGGTCGTCGGCGATCTGTTCGGGGGTGCCGGCCAGTGTGCGGTGGCCGCGGCCGCCGCCGAGCTTGCCGATCAACCCGCGCACGGTCAGCTGTTCCTGCTCGGCCAGCTCCTTGACCAGGGTGAAGCGGCTCTTACCGCCTTCGATGGCGCTCTCGTCCGGCAGCGGGGGCAGGGGTGCGTCGAGCGCGTGCTCGGTGAGATCGACGCCGAGCAGGGCGGACAGCTGACGCAGCGCGTAGTCGGGGGAGATGAGGTCGGTGAACTCCTGCTCCAAGGCCCGGGCCTGCTCCTCGGTGTCGGCGATGAACGGCACGATGCCCGGCAGAACCTTCAGCTCACCGTGCGCCCGGCCGTATTTCGCGAGCCGGGCCTTCAAGTCCCGGTAGAACCGCTGCCCCTCCTCGAGGGTGCGCTGCGCGGTGAACACGGCCTCGGCGTAACGGGCGGCGAACTCCTTGCCCGCCTCCGAGGATCCCGCCTGGACCAGCAGCGGCCGGCCCTGCGGGCCGCGCGGCGAGTTCAACGGACCACGCACCCGGAAGCGCTCGCTGTGGTGATCGATGGTGTGCACCTTGTCCGGATCGGCGAAGACGCCGGTCTCGGGGTCGAGCACGATCGCGTCGGACTCCCAGCTGTCCCAGAGTTCGATCGCCACCTCGACGAACTCCTGGGCGCGTTCGTAGCGGCGAGCGTGCTCGGGAATCGCGTCGTAGCCGAAGTTGTAGGCCTCGTCGACGCCACCGGAGGTGACGATGTTCCAGCCCGCGCGGCCGTGGCTGATGTGGTCCAGCGAGGCGAACTTCCGGGCCAGGTTGAACGGTTCGTTGTAGCTGGTGGAGGCGGTCGCGATCAGGCCGATCCGGCTGGTCGCGGTGGCGATCGCCGACAGCAGGGTGATCGGCTCGAAGACCGCGAGCGCGTTGCGCTGCACCCGCGGACCGACCGCGAGACCGTCGGCGAAGAACACCGAATCGAGCTTGCCGCGTTCGGCGATCCGGCCCAGTTCCTGGAAGTGGGCCACGTCGAGCACCCGGTGTGCTTCGGTGCGCGGGTGACGCCAGGCGGCCTCGTGGTGGCCAACGCCCATCAGGAAAGCGTTGAGGTGGAAGGTTTTCGGGGACATCGAGCGTCTTTCTGGTGAGGGGATCAGGCGGTGCGCCAGCGGGACAGCCGACGTTCGACGGCGACGAGGACACCGTTGAACAGCAGGCCCAGCAGCGAGATCGCGATGATTCCGGCGTACATCTGCGGAATCTGGAAGTTCTGTTGCGCGGCGGTGATCAGATAGCCGAGACCGGCTCGGGCTCCGGCCATTTCGGCCGCGACCAGCACCAGAATCGAGGAGGAGGCGGCCATCCGGATCCCGGTGAAGATCGAGGGCAGTGCCGCCGGCCAGACCACCTTCTGGAACAGCCGGACCGGGGAAAGTCCCAGCGATGCCGCGGATTTGAGTAGCAGCGGATCCACCGCGCGCACCCCGCTGATGGTGTTCAGCAGGATCGGGAAGAAGGCGGCGTAGACCACGAGCGCGATCTTCGAGGTTTCGCCGATGCCGAGGATCAGGATGAACACCGGCAACAGGGCCAGCGCGGCGGTATTACGGAACAGCTCGAGGACCGGCCCGAGCAGATCGGCCACCAGCCGGTTCCAGGCGATGGCGACCCCGATCGGCACCGCGGTGAGCAGCGCGAGCGCGAACCCGGTCAGGGCGCGGGTGAGGCTGGCCTGCACGTGGTCCTGCATCTGGCCGTTGCGGACCAGATCCGCGAACGCCTGCAGCACCGTCGACAACGGTGGCAGGAAAACCTGGTCCACCAGTCCGGTGCGCGGCGCGATCTCCCACAGTGCGAGAATCACGGCGATGGCGGCCAGCGGGCGCACGATCCGCCAGGTCAGCCGGCCCACGACGCGTGCCGCACGCAGGGCCGCGGGTGAGGTTCGCGCGGTCGCCGCGGACGGTGTCGAGAGCGGCGCGTCCGGTGTCGTTCCGGAGGATTCGGCGCCGGTGGCGGTCGGGGTGTCGGGCTGCGCGGCGTGGGTTTCGCCGGGCGCGGTGGCGGCCGCGGAGTCCGAAGGCGCCGGTGCGGTCGTGTCGCCGACAGCCGGGGCTTCGCCGGGTGCGGTCGCGTCGCCGGCGGCCGGGGTTCGGCCGGGTGCGGTCGACGGACGCTGTGTCGTGGCGCCCGGGGGCGAGAGCTGTTCTGCGGCAGCGGGGTTCGCTTGAGCGGTGTCGGCCGCGCCGACCTGCAGTGCGCTAGACATGGGTGGGGCTCCCCTCGGTTGCGGTACCGGACAGTGCCGCACGCTCGAGCCCCTGGGCGCGGGCCACCTCGTCGTGCAACAGCGTCCAGATCTCGTGGCGGATCTCGCGGAAGCGTTCGGTGGAGCGGATGTCGGTGCCGGCTGCGTCGCCGCGGTCCAGGTCGACGTCGACGATCGCCTTGATCCGGCCCGGACGCGAGGTCAGCACGGCGACGCGTTGACCGAGGTACACCGCCTCGTCGATGCCGTGGGTGATGAACAGGATGGTCTTGCCGGTACTGCGCCAGATCCGCAGCAGTTCGTCCTGCAGCGATTCGCGGGTCTGGGCGTCGAGGGCGGCGAACGGTTCGTCCATCAGCAGCACCTGCGGGTCGAAGGCGAGGCTGCGGGCGATGGCGACCCGCTGTTTCATCCCGCCGGACAACTGGCTGGGATAGCGATCGCCGAAGCCGTCCAGACCCACCAGCTCCAGATAGTGCTGGGCGATCTGCCGCCGTTCCCGCCGCCGGATTCCCTTGGCTTCCAAGCCGAATTCGATATTGCCGCGGGCCGTGCGCCAGGGCAGCAGCGCGTACTGCTGGAATACGATGCCGCGGTCCAGGCCCGGACCGGTGATCGGTGACCCGTCGAGCAGCAAGTGCCCGGCGGTGGGAGTGGCGAGTCCGCCGACCAGGTCGAGCAGCGTCGACTTGCCGGATCCGCTGGGGCCGACCAGGACCAGGAACTCCCCGTCGCGTACCTCCAGGTCGATATCGTCGAGCGCGGTGAACGCGTCGCCGAACTCTTTGCGCAGGCCGCTGATCGTCAGTTTCGCTGTGGCAGTGCTCATTTCGCGATCGCCTCGCCGTTCGGGCCGCTGTCGGAGGGATAGGTGCCGTTGGCGTACGGGTTGTACTGGTTGGTGAACAGGTCGGCGGCGTGCAGCTTGCCGGCCGCCTGATCGCCGTTGCGGCCCAGCCAGTCGATCCAGATCTGGATCTCCTTTTCGGCGATCACCGCGCCGGGCACCGGGATTCCGGGACTCTTCCAGATCTTCACCAGGCCGTCGTTCTCGTTGCGGCCGCGCGCGGCGATGACGGCGCGGAACTTGGCCTGCACCTGATCGGTCGGTGTGGTCTGCAGCCAGCGAATCGCGCGCGCGGTGCCCTGCACGAAGTCCTTCACCGCGTCGGGATGGGCGGCGATGTAGTCGGTGCGGAACACGTAGGTGCCGTAGTCGAATTTGCCGAACAGTGCCTTGTCGGTGAACAACGTCCGCACGCCGCCGCGCTGGTCGGCGACATCGAGGAACGGGCTGCTGAGCGCGGCGACGTCCACTTGGCCGTTGCGCAGCGCCTCCTCCGCGCTGACCGGCGGGATCACCACGAATTGCACCGACTTGATCTCGTCCTCGGTCAAGCCGTTGTCGTGCAGCCATTCCCGGGCCACGAATTCGTAGTGGGCGCCCAGGGTGTTCACCGCGATCTTCTTGCCGATCAGATCGCGTGCCGAGTTGATCGGTGAATTGTCCTTCACCAGATAGGCGCCGAAGGAGAGGTCGTCGGAGCCGTAGGATGCGAGCACCGATTTCACCGGAGCGCCACCGGAGACCAGTTTCACCACCGCGCCGTTGAACGCACTACCGAATTCGATCTGCTTGGTGGCCGCGGCCTGGATATTGGCCGGGCCGCTGGTGGTGTCGCTCTCCCAGTGGAGCTGGATCTTGGAGAAGTAGCCGAGGCTGTCGGCGAGCTCGTAGGCGGTCACGATGCCCGACTGGCCCTGATAACGCAGCACATCCTTGCCGTCGGCGGTGGTTCCGGGACCGGAGTGGCCGCAGGCGGTCGTCAGCGCGAGGACGGCGGACAGCGTCAGCAGGGCGGAGAGGGTGCGCAGCCGGCGTCGGCCTACACGGGTGGTCGGCATTGTCGAAACTTTCGCTGAGAGCACCGCGAATTGCTCGGCGGTGGTGGGGAAGTGGAATCACGCTGATATCCGCCGGGGGTCCCCCGGAAACGGATCAGGGTCGACAGATTCCCTGCGGCACGCGCATGAGGTCGACGACTCGGCGTCTGGTGAAGAGCAAGGTCCGCATCGTCGTCTCCTTTCGGTGCTCGAATATTCGGTGCCCCGGTCGTGTATTCATATTGGGGCGCGAAAGATGCTGGGGCAATGGCTATTTCACGATATGGAAATCAGTGTGAGTCTTATTCGGATGCCGCTGCCGGGGTGTCGAGCAGCGGGCCCACGCGGTGGGCGATCCGGCGCATGGACGGGACGATCCGGTTGACCAGCTCGTCGGTCAGTCGCCGTGACCGCGCCTGCACGGCGAGCGCGCCGTGGACCCGGTTGCCCGCGCCCGCGATCGGCACCGCCAGGCAGCGGATCGGGTCGGCGGCGTCGATCTCGGTCACCGCGAAACCGTTGCGGCGCACCCGGTCCAGGTCCGCATGCAGGCCGTCCGGTGCACCGGACGCCCGGCCCGCCAGTTCCTCGGCGACCGTGTGCGCGGCGGAGAACGCCAGCAGCGCCTGCCCGGCCGCGCTGGACCGCAACGGCTGTCTGGGCGCGGGAATCTGATGCTCGCAGAACCAGATCGGTGGCCGGGCCTGGAAGACGGTGTGGACCTGGCGATCCGCCACGGTACTGACGCTGACCGTGATCCGGATCCCGGCGGCCAGCGCGAACAGATGCGGTGCGGCGGAATCGAGTTCGAACCGCGACAGCGCCGGGCGCGCCAGCGACACCAGGCCGGCACCGATCCGGTATCGGTCGGTCGCCACGTCCTGCTGCAACAGCTTGCCCCGCACCAGCGCCTGCGCGAGCCGATGGGTGGTGCTCACCGGCAGCCCGGCCAGCTGCGCCAGCTCGCTCACCGACAGCTCCGGATCGTTGCTCTCGAAGCAGGCGAGGACCGCGATAGCGCGGTCGACGGCCCGAGCCCCGGAACGAGGTTCCTCGACAGCCATGGGTCCTCCTGCCCGACGGATTCGGTGATGCGCGAACTATCCGCCCGAACGCCGGGCCGGAACAAGGATTGCGCGCACCGCGAGCCGAGCTGCGACCCCGGTCTATTCGAGGATGCGGGTGAGCAGCCGGGTGAGCGTGTCGCGCTCGGTGGCCGACAAGGCGCGCAGGATGTCGTGTTGTACCGCGGTGAGTGGCGCGTCCAGCTCTTCGAGCCGTCGTCGCCCGGCGGCGGTCAGTGTGATCCGATTGCGACGGCGGTCGCTGGGATCCGGGGTGCGCGCGACGTGGCCTTGCGCGGTCAGCTCATTGAGCATCGTGTTCATATCGCTCTGGTCGATTCCGCACCGTTGGCCGATCCGCACCTGGCTGTCCGGGCCGAACTCGTCCAGCGCGGCCAGGATCGCAAAGTGATGGGCGTGCCCATCGACAGCGGTCATCGTTTCCGCGATGGTCCGATGTGCCCGCGCGGAAACCTTGTTGATCAGCCAGCTCGGTTTGTTCCGCAGGCGGGTCGGCGCTTCGCCCATCTCCATGCGCGCAGTCTAATCAATCTCTTGGCTCCACCAAGGAACGGCGCTATGCTTGGTTGGACCAAGATTGGTCGACCCAAGAAATTGAAGGTGGAACGATGTCACTCACTTCGGACGAAGCTCGGGCGATCAGCGACCGGGTCCGCGAACACGCCACCGGACTCGGCGCGGCAGTTACGATCGCCATCGTCGACGACGGCGGGCACCTGCAGGTTCTCGATCGCATGGACGGCGCGTCCCCCATGTCGGCGCGTATCGCTCCGGCGAAAGCATCCAGCGTGGCCCTGTTTCGACGCGACGACACCGACCTGATGAACCTGCAGCAGGCCTACCCCGCGGTGTTCGCGCAGATCATCGAGACCGCCGGAACGCCCATCGTCGCGGGCAGGGCCGCCCGGTTGATCTGGCGCGACGGTGTGGTCGCCGGCGCGATCGCCATCGCCGGCGGGACCCTCGAACAGGACGAAGCGTGTGTCGATGTCGCCGCGCTGCCGTTGGCCGCATCGACCTAGCCGACAACCACGCAACGAGCTCGCCGAGGGGTGACCCTCAGACGGTGACGGTTTCGGGTTGCGGGTCGCGGAAGCGGTCGCGGCCCCAGCGGAGGTCGAGTAGGAGGCCGGCGAGGCCGACGGCCATGCAGGCGCCGGTGACGGCGAGCATGGTGGGGGAGGTGCGGCCAGTGAGGGCATTGCCGAGTAGGACGGTGCCGATGGTGCCCGGGAGGCTGCCGACCGCGGTGGCGATGATGTAGGGCAGCAGGCGGATTCGGGACAGGCCCGCGCAGTAGTTCACCACCGAGAACGGGACCGGGCCGATCATGCGCAACGAGCCGACGGCCAGCCAGCCGCGTTCGGCCAGGCGGCGGTCCACCGAACGGACCGCCGGATGCGTCAGCCAGCCGCTCACCGCCTCCCGGCCCAGCGCGCGGACCAGGAGCAACGCCAGCACCGCGCTGAGCGAGGTCGCCGCGATCGCCAGGCAGACGCCGGGCAGCGGCCCGAACAGCAGACCGGCGCTGAGGGTGAACAGGGTGCGGGGGAAGGGTGCGACCGTCACCAGCGCGTGCACCAGGACGAACACCACCGGCAGCAACGGACCCACCGAATGTCCCCAGTCCCGGATCTGGCCGGGTGCCGGGTGCGGCAACAGCAGGGCCGCCGCCAGCAGGACCACACCGACGGCGAGCAGCGCCATCAGGCGGGGATCACGGAGTCTGCTGAGCACCCGGTCAGGGTATCGGGCAGAGGTGAAGACCGGGCACCGCCCACGGCGGGCCGCGCCTCACCGTGCCGCTGCCCGGTTGGGACTGATCTCGTCGGCGAGGGTCGCCTCGAACGGGGTCTCACCGTGCCGCTGCCGGGGTGAGGCGGATCTCGTCGGGGAGGGTCGCAGGGTCTCACCGCGCCGCTGCGGGGTGGGGGCCGAACGGCTAGCCTGGGAATTGCCTTGTGGGTCAGGGCGGTTCACGGGGCGGGCGAGTGCGCCGGTTCGACGGCCTGCGTGCACTGCGCCGACCTGTCCGAGGTCGGGTCCGATCGGCTGCCTGGTGTGGAACAGCCGGGCGTGATCGAACCCGCCGCCGGACGGTACCGGCGGCGCTGTCGGCGAGCCTCGCGACACCGGCCCGGACCTGCGGGATCGTCCCGCGGGCTGCTTCGCGGTCTTCGCAGCGCCGTCGGTAGCATCCCTGTCGGTGGACTGTGGTCGTCGCCACATCCGGACGAACCGGCTGATCACGCTGTTTTTCGCATTGCGAACGGCTGTGTGGATCGGCGCGAAGCCGTTGCGAAGGTTTGGTTCGGCGCCCGGGAATCCGGTACAGGTGTAGAGGACCGGATCTGGACAGGAAGAGGAACTCGAGCGATGCCGATTGCTTCGGAGTCGGATACCGGCGCGGTACCCGAATACGGCGCCTGGCGGACCGGCGTGGCCGGCGTTCTGGCCAAGGCGCGGCGGGTCGAGCCCGCCGAACTCGGGGACGAGCCCGAGAAGTTGCTGGCCGTCACCACCTACGACGGCGTGACGGTCAATCCGCTGTACACCCGCCGCGACGAACTGCCCGAGCCGCCGCTGCCCGGCGCCTACCCGTTCGTGCGCGGCGGCGACGCCACCCGCGACGTGAACCGCGGCTGGTACGTGTGCGAGAAGTTCGACGGGTCCGACGCCGCCGCGGTGAACGAGGAGATCCTCGCCGCCCTGGACAACGGCACCAGCGCCGTGTGGCTGGGTGCCGGTGAACGCGGCGTGCCTGTGGCGCAGCTGCCGCGCGCGCTGGCCGGGCTGTTGTTCGACCTCGCCCCGCTCGCCGTCGACGCCGGTGCCGACGGTGCCGCCGCGGCCGAGCAGATCTTCGCCGTGCTCGACGGCTACACCGCCGCGACCGACCGGGCCGCGATCCAGGTCGCGCTCGGCCTGACCCCGCTCACCAGCCGGTTCAACGGCACCTCGCACGTGGATCTGGACACCGCGGTCGCGGTGGCCCGCCAGGCCGCGCAGCGGGCCGAGACCGTGCGCGCGCTCACCGTCTGCGGTATCGCGCTGCACAACGCCGGTGCCTCCGACGCCCAGGAACTGGGTGCCGCGGTCGCCGCCGGCCTCGAATACCTGCGTGCCCTCACCGAGGCCGGCTTCGACGCCGCGAGCGCGTTGCGGCAGTTGGTGTTCCGGTTCGCCGCCACCGACGACCAGTTCGCCACCACCGCGAAATTCCGTGCCGCCCGCCAGATCTGGGCCCGCGTCGCCCACGAGCTGGGCGCGCCGGAGGAGGGCAACGCCCCGCAGCACGCGGTCACCTCGGCGGCCATGCTGTCGCAGCGCGACCCGTGGGTGAACATGTTGCGCACCACGCTCGCCGCCTTCGGCGCGGGTGTCGGCGGCGCCGACCTGATCACCGTGCTGCCCTTCGACGCTCCGCTGCCCGCCGGGGAACTCGGTGTGTCGCGGGCGTTCTCGGACCGCATGGCGCGCAACACCCAGCTGCTGCTGCTCGAGGAGTCGCACCTGGGGCATGTCCAGGACCCGGGTGCGGGCTCCTGGTACGTGGAACGCTTCACCGCCGAACTGGCCGCTGCCGCATGGGCTTTCATGCAGGACATCGAGCGGGCTGGCGGCTACGTGGCCGCGCTGGAGTCCGGGTGGCTCGCCGAGCGGATCGCCGCCACCCGCGCCCGGCGCGAATCCGATGTGGCACACCGCAAGACGGCCGTCACCGGCGTGAACGAGTTCCCGAACCTGGCCGAGGACCCGCTGTCGGAGGCCGCCCGGCAGCCCGGCACGGTCGCCCGCTACGGTGCCGCGTTCGAGGCGCTGCGCAACCGGTCCGACGCGTACTTCGTCGCGAACGGGCAGCGGCCCAAGGCGCTGCTGGTGCCGCTGGGCACCGTCGCCGAGCACAATGTGCGGGTGATCTGGTCGCAGAACCTGCTCGCCTCCGGCGGCATCGAGGCGATCACCCCCGGCCCGCTCGCGGCCGGTGAGATCGCCGCCGCCGCAACCGAATCCGGTGCCACGGTCGCGGTGCTGGTCGGTTCGGACAAGCGTTACGGTACCGATGCCCGGGCGGCCGTCGAGGAGCTGCGCGCCGCCGGTGTCACCACCGTGCTGCTGGCCGGACCGGAGAAGGCGGTCGCCGATCTGCCTGAAACGCGGCGTCCCGACGGATTCCTCACCGCCCGCATCGACGCGGTCGAGGTCCTGTCCGGCCTGCTCGAGAAGCTGGGAGCGTAGAAGATGTCCGACATCAAGCACCTGATCGGCAGCTTCGCCGACGTGCCGCTGGGCGACCCGGTCGACGCCGCGCCCGCCGCCACGCAGGTCGAGGCGTTCGTGGCCGACGCCGCGAAGGCCAACAACTACACTCCCGCGGACCTGGTCTGGGCGACCCCGGAGGGCATCGACGTGCCGCCGGTGCTGACCCGCGCCGACCGCGACGCGATTGTGGCGCAAGGGTATCCGCTCGACAGCGTGCCCGGTGTGGCGCCGTTCGTGCGCGGACCGTACCCGACCATGTACGTGAACCAGCCATGGACGATCCGCCAGTACGCCGGTTTCTCCACCGCCGCGGACTCCAACGCCTTCTACCGCCGCAACCTCGCGGCCGGTCAGAAGGGCCTGTCGGTGGCCTTCGACCTGGCCACCCACCGCGGCTACGACTCCGACCATCCGCGCGTCACCGGTGACGTCGGCATGGCCGGGGTCGCCATCGACTCCATCCTCGACATGCGGGAACTGTTCGATCAGATTCCGCTGGACCAGGTCTCGGTCTCGATGACCATGAACGGCGCGGTGCTGCCGATCCTAGCGCTGTACGTCGTGGCCGCCGAGGAGCAGGGCGTCGCCCCCGAGCAGCTGGCCGGAACCATTCAGAACGACATTCTGAAGGAGTTCATGGTCCGCAACACCTACATCTATCCGCCGACGCCGTCGATGCGGATCATCTCCGACATCTTCGCCTACACCAGCGCGCGGATGCCGAAGTTCAACTCGATCTCCATCTCCGGCTACCACATTCAGGAAGCCGGTGCGACCGCCGACCTGGAGCTGGCCTACACCCTCGCCGACGGCGTGGAGTACATCAAGGCCGGTATCGCCGCGGGCATGGAGGTCGACAAGTTCGCACCGCGGCTGTCGTTCTTCTGGGCGATCGGCATGAACTTCTTCATGGAGGTCGCCAAGCTGCGCGCCGGCCGTCTGCTGTGGAGCGAGCTGGTCGCCGAGTTCGAACCGAAGAACGCGAAATCGTCTGCGCTGCGGACACATTCGCAGACCTCCGGCTGGTCGCTGACCGCGCAGGACGTGTTCAACAATGTGGCCCGCACCTGTGTGGAGGCGATGGCGGCGACCCAGGGGCACACCCAGTCGCTGCACACCAACGCCCTCGACGAGGCGCTCGCGCTGCCGACGGACTTCTCCGCCCGGATCGCCCGCAACACCCAGCTGCTGATCCAGCAGGAGTCCAACACGACCCGGCCCGCCGACCCGTGGGGTGGCTCGTACTACGTCGAGTGGCTCACCCACGAGCTGGCCAACCGGGCCCGCGCCCATATCGCCGAGGTGCAGGCGCACGGCGGTATGGCGCAGGCGATCTCGGAGGGCATCCCGAAGCTGCGCATCGAGGAAGCCGCCGCGCGCACCCAGGCCCGCATCGACACCGGCAAGCAGGCCGTGATCGGGGTCAACAAGTATCAGGCCGACGAGGACACCCCGATCGAGGTGCTCAAGGTCGACAACACCCGGGTGCGCGCCGAGCAGGCCGAGAAGCTGGCTCGGCTGCGCGCCGAGCGCGACTCCGCCGCGGTGGAGCGGGCGCTGGCCGAATTGACCCGTGCCGCAGCGTCGTCCGAGGGCGGCATGGAGAACAACCTGCTCGCGCTGGCGGTCGACGCCGCCCGCGCCAAGGCCACCGTCGGTGAGATCTCCGACGCGCTGGAGAAGGTCTACGGCCGCCACCAGGCCGAGATCCGCACCCTGTCCGGTGTCTACCGTGAGGAGGCCGGCGTTGTGACCAACATCAGCAAGGCCATCGAGCTGGTGACCGAGTTCGCCGAGGCCGAGGGCCGCCGCCCCCGCATCCTGGTCGCCAAGATGGGCCAGGACGGGCACGACCGCGGCCAGAAGGTGATCGCGACCGCGTTCGCCGACCTGGGCATGGACGTCGACGTGGGCCCGCTGTTCCAGACCCCGGAAGAGGTGGCGCAGCAGGCGGCCGACAACGACGTGCACATCGTCGGTGTGTCGTCGCTGGCGGCCGGCCACCTCACGCTGGTGCCCGCGCTGCGGCAGGCACTGGCCGATGTCGGTCGCCCCGACATCATGGTCGTGGTCGGTGGCGTCATCCCGCCCGGCGACTTCGACGAGCTGTACGCCGCCGGCGCGGCCGCGGTGTACGGGCCGGGCACCGTGATCGCGGATTCCGCGATCGAGCTGATCAAGAAGCTGGCCGCCGACCTCGGCCACGAGATCGGCGCCGGCACCGCGGAATGAGCACTGCCCGAAGGGATGTCACCGCCGGCCGAACGCACCGGCCGCGGGTGACATCCCTCGGGTCGCCCGCGTCGGGGCCGGATCGATCGCCCGTTCCCGGCGAAGCGGCACTGCGGCCCGGTGGCCTGCCTGCGAGTCCGGTTCGGCCGGTAGCGGATTCGCGGCGTTCGGTGGTGCACCGGCGTTGCGGTGTTGCGGGCCGGATCAAGTGGGCGACGGCCCCGAGTGAACTGTTCGGTGCCGGCGGCTGGCCGGGCGTGGGCTCGATTCCGTCTTCGACGATGTGGGAGTGAGTGTGGCGGAGAACCGGTTTCGGTCCAGGGCTGTGTCGGAAGGCGACGCGACGATCGGGGTGTCGCACCCGCGGCTCGGAACCGTCGCGGGCACGCCGGGTGGTTCGGCGGTGGACCCGGCCGCGGATCCGGCTGCCGCGCAGTCACATCCGCGCTCGGCCCGGCGGCCCGCCGTCGACGTGGAGCAGCTGGCCGAATCGGTGCGGCGTGGGGAGCGGGCCGGTCTGGCGCGTGCCATCACCCTCGTCGAGTCGACCCGCGCGGATCACCGGGCCCTCGCACAGCAACTGTTGCTGCTGCTGATGCCCGATGCGGCGCGGGCGGATTCGAAGCGGGTCGGCATCACCGGTGTGCCCGGGGTCGGCAAGTCGACGTTCATCGACGCGCTCGGCATGTACCTGCTCGGACAGGGACACCGGGTCGCGGTCCTCGCGGTCGATCCGTCCTCGACCCGCACCGGTGGTTCGATCCTGGGCGACAAGACCCGCATGGCGCGACTGTCGGTGGAACGCAACGCCTTCATCCGGCCCTCGCCGACCGCCGGCACGCTGGGCGGGGTCGCGAAGGCGACCCGCGAGACCATGGTGCTGCTGGAGGCCGCCGGATACGATGTGATCCTGGTCGAGACCGTCGGGGTGGGTCAGTCCGAGGTGACTGTCGCCGGCATGGTCGACGTGTTCTGCTTCCTCACCCTGGCCCGCACCGGAGACCAGTTGCAGGGCATCAAGAAGGGCGTGCTCGAACTGGCCGACCTGGTCGCGGTGAACAAGGCCGACGGCCGCCACGAACTCGAGGCCAAGGCCGCCGCCCGTGAACTCCAGGGCGCGATGCGCCTGATCCACCCCCGCGAATCCCTGTGGCGCCCACCGGTGATCACAATGAGCGGCCTGAACGGTGCCGGCCTGGACACCTTCTGGGACACCGTCCTGCGTCATCGTGAAGTGCTCACCGAGGCGGGCGAATTCGCCGAGAAGCGCCGCCGCCAGCAGGTGGAGTGGACCTGGACCATGGTGCACGACCAGCTGCTGCGGCGCCTCGCCGACGACCCGGCCGTGAAAGCGCTACGGCCGGAGGTGGAAGCGGCGGTGCGTTCGGGCGATCTGACCCCCGCCATGGCGGCCGAGGAGATCCTGCGCGTTTTCGACGCCGACTGACACGCGTTGCCTGCCCCGGGCCGGTGGTGATCCGGCTGTGCCGTCCGGCGGTGTTTCTTCGCCGTCGATGACCGTCCGCGGTAGCGGGGGCCGTCGTGGATCACCTCAGCGGTGAACGCGTCCCGTGCCCCACGGCTCGGGGTATTCCCGAACGCTTTTCGGGTGACGGCTCAGGGTTCGTCCCGGATGTCCGTTGCGGCGTGAGTTCTTACCGTCGAAGGATGCGCATCGTACCGGCCGTATCCGTTCTCGCATTGCTTGTCCTCACCGGGTGCTCCAGCGTCCCGGACTCGGCGTCGGGGGCCGCGCCGACTACCGCGGTCACGGTGTCACCGGAGCGGGTTCGGTCGTTGCGCGAGGATATCGACGCGCTGGTACGCGCGGGCGCGACCGGGGCGATCGCCACGCTGACGGAGAACGGGCAGACTCTGACGGTGACCTCGGGTGTCGCCGACCGGTCGACCGGTGCGCCGATGCCTGCCGCGACACCGCAGCAGGTTCGAATCGGCAGTGTTTCCAAGGTGTTCGCGGCCTCGGTCCTGCTGCAACTGGTGTCCGAAGGCCGCATCCGCCTGGACGATTCGGTCGACACCTATCTGCCCGGCCTGCTCACCGGTGACGGAGTGGACGGCAAGGCCGTCACGGTGCGGCAGATCCTGCAACATCGCAGCGGTCTCCCGGAATTGACCGACTTCCCCGAGATTGACGAATACCGCGCCGGGGTGCAGCACCGCACCTTCACCCCGGCCGAGGAGATCGCCATCGCGCTGCGGCATCCGTCCCAGTTTTCGCCCGGCGCGCGTTTCCGGTACACCAATACCAACTACATCGTGGTCGGGATGCTGATCGAAAAGGTGACCGGCCGTGCATATTCCGATGTTCTACGCGACCGGATCCTCACGCCGAACCACCTCGCAGACACGTATCTTCCGGGCGCCGGCGAAGCCGATCTCCGCGGCCCGCATCCGGAGGGTTACGCGATGATCGACAACGTACTCACCGATGTCACCCGCCAGGAGTCGTCGGTGGCGTGGGCGGCGGGCGCGATGGTGTCCAGCGGCGACGACCTCGATCACTTCGGCCTGGCCTTGCTCGCCGGGAAGGTGGTGCCGGACGCCCAGCTCCGGGAGATGCTGGACCTGCAGCACACCGACGACTTCCCGGTGCAGTACGGACTGGGTATCGGCGGTGCCGAGTTGTCCTGTGGCACACAGTTCTTCGGCCACCGGAGGGATCGCCGGATTCGGGACGATCACCGGTGCGACCCGTGACGGTCGAGCCGCCACCATCGCCGTCACCGGCCCCTCGGGTAAGGCTCCGGACACCTCGGCCCTGTTGAGCCACGCCCTGTGCCCGTAGAGCGGGTGGAAACACTCATGACACCGAGCGTCGTAGACAGTTCAGGACGAGCCGTCGGCGGCTGCGGTGAGTCGGTCGGCGAGGGCGCGTACGGCGTCGTTGAGGGTGTCGGGGTGTTCGATGACGAACGGGCGATTCAGGCCGGCGAGGACCGGGGGTATCCAGTCGAGTCGTTCGGCCCGGATTCGGACCCGGACCCACGGGCGGGTATCGGCCGGCGGTGAGTCGATCTCGTGGATGGTCGCGATCGTCGCGGGGAGCAGCGGGCGGACCTGGGTGAGCGTGCCCTGCACTCGGATCGATACCTCGTGCCGGTAGGGCGCCGTGGCAAGTGCGGACAGTAGGTGGGCGGCCGGCTCGAATCCGGTGGGCGGAGTGAACGTTCCGGGCAGCGTGGTCACCGCGGTGATGCGGTCCACCCGGAACCGGCGTAGTTCGGCACTGTTGCTGTCCTGTCCGGTCAGGTACCACCGGCCGGAGTGGTCGGCGAGCCCGTAGGGGTGCACGGTCCGCTCGCTGGGCCGACCGTTTCGGTCGGTGTAGTCGATCGCGACCGGTCGGTGCTCGTGGGTGGCCTCGGCGAGCCGGAGCAGGACGGTGTTCTCGACAGTGACGTACGGGCGCGCGGCGGCGGTGAACTCGACGGTGTCGAGCAGTGCGTCCAGGCGGGCCGTCAGGCGGGCGGGCAGGACGCGGCGGAGTTTGGCCGTCGCGCTGTCGGCTGCGCGGGCGGAAGCTGTCGATCGGTCGGCGCCGTGGTTGGCGAGGAGTCCGAGTAACACCGCCACCGCTTCGTCGTCGGTCAGCATCAGCGGCGGGATCCGGTATCCAGGGGCGAGCCGGTACCCCCCGTAACGGCCCCGAACCGATCGGACGGGGATATCCAGGTCGGTGAGATGGGTGACGTATCGCCTGACGGTGCGTTCGTCGACGCCGAGCCGTCCGGCGAGTTCGCCGACGGTACGGGTTCCGCCGGCCTGCAACAGCTCGAGCAGGGCCAGCACTCGGGCGGTGGGGCGCGTCATCGGAAAATTCTCGTCTCTATACCGGGCGGAAACTGTCCGGTATCGACTCTACCGTGGCATGCGGCGGCGGACCTTCCGCCACATCCGACAGCAGGAGCACACGATGAAACTCGTCTCGATCCGCCTGATCACCGATGACGTCCAGCGGTTGGTCAGCTTCTACCAGCAGGTGACCGGTGTCGAAGCGACCTGGGCTACAACGGATTTCGCCGAAATCGCCACACCGGCAGGCACGCTTGCGATCGGAAGCACCCGCACCGTGGCGCTGTTCGCAGCAGGCAGCGCGCGCCCAGCCGACAACCACACCGCGATCATCGAATTCCTGGTTCCCGACGTCGATGCCGATTACCGGCGGTTGCGGGATGCGGTCGAGGATTTCGTCAACGAGCCCACGACGATGCCGTGGGGGAACCGGTCGTTGCTGTTCCGCGATCCCGACGGCAACCTGATCAACCTCTTCACGCCGGTCACCGCTCGAGCCGTCGCAAAGTTCGGCATTTGACATCCGCACATCGGCACTACAGGGCAGGGAACTCTGCGCGGCCGAGGGGCGCTCAGCCTCTCGCCGCGTAGCGTCTTCGTTTGTCGCGTGCCGGCTGGCCGCCGAGGAAGTCCCGCGCGTCTTCGACGTCGGCGATCAGCGCTGACGGCCACTCGGGAGCTGTTGCCCGGCCGGCTGTTTCGCGGGTCGAGTGGAAATACTCATGGTGCGCGATGCGGTGGCCGATCAGGATAGTGGGCATGGACGAGCAAGGGGGAGCGGCGACGCCGCAAGTGCGCGACCGGGTTTCGATCTGGGTCTGGATCGCCCGGGCGATCGCGATCGCGCTGTTCGTGCCGCCGCGGTTGGTGTGGGAGGGGATCAAGCGGATACCGCGCGCGATCGCGGCGGTGGTTCGGGTGTTCGACCGGTATCTCCTGGAGCCGACGGTGGTTCTGTTCCGGGACTGGGTGTATCGGCCGATCCGCAACTTCGTGCGGAACTACCTGTGGCACTGGCTGATTCAGCACCTGCTGTGGGGCATAGTGCTCACGCCGCTCGGTGCGCTGATCGTGGCGATCGTGCTGCGGCCGCTGCAGCGGGTGATCGAGGACTGGTTGTGGCGGCGGGTCGTCGTGCCGGGCAGCGTGTGGGTCTTCCGCCGGGTCCTGAAACCGGCCGCCGACGGCGCGGTCCGGCTGGCGGTGAACGTAGGGCGCTGGCTGATCGTGGAGCCGAGCGTCGCGCTGTGGCGCTACGTCGTGCGGCCGGTGGCGCACTGGAGTGTGTGGCTGGCCGTCAATGCCGTGAAATGGCTGGTCGTGGCGCCGATCGTCGGTATGTGGCAATATGTCCTGCGGCCGTTGGCGATCGGACTGCGGGACGCGGTGCTGCGGCCGGCGGGTGGCTGGGTGCGGACCCGGATCCTGCCGGGGCTGGCGAGCGTCGCGCGTGCGGTGGGCGGTGCGGTTCGTGCGGCCGCGGAATTCGCGGTGACGTGGCTGGTCGTCGAGCCGGTGCACGCGCTGTGGCGGTGGGTGCTGCGGCCGCTGATCCGGGCGGTGGTCGCCGCGGTCCGGTTCGGCTGGCGGGTCGCCACCGTGGTGGTGGGTGCCCTGGTCATCGCGCCCTGTCGGTGGGTGCATCGAACCCTGTTGCGGCCCTTGGCCGTCGGCTGTGGCCGGGTCTGGCGGGCGGTGGCCGGCCGGGTCCGCTGGACTTACCGCACGGTGATCATGCCGTGGCAGCAGCGTGCGCGGGAGGCGTGGCAGCTGGTCTTCGGGTGAGAATGCCGGAGTAGTGGGCTGCCGTCTCAGCCTGCGGGCAGGCGTGGGCTAGGTAGTGTAGGCATGCCTATATTAGGCTCTCCTCAGGACGGGCAGCGGATGTCCGGGTGATCAGGAGAGTTCGTATGGGGCAACCGGGCCGAGGCCGACGATTCGCTGCCGGTGTCCGGCGGCATCCGCGGGCCTGGATCACCGGCTCGGTAGTCACGGCACTGGTCGTCGCGGGCGGAATCGGCGCCGCCGTCGTCACCACCCGGCACAGCGACGACACCTCCACCGCAGCCCAGGAACGTGGCATGACCGCGGGTCAGGCGCTGCAGCAGCCGCCCGAGGCCACCGGCATGACCGTCACGCTCGACGCCTCCGCCGCGAAGTACGAACTGGCCGGCCGGACCGTCGAGGGCAACGAATACAACGGCGGCGCGGTCGCGCCCACCCTGCGCGCCCAGCCCGGTTCGACCGTGACGCTCACGCTGGTCAACCATCTGCCCGTCGCCACCAACCTGCACTTTCACGGCCTGCACATCGCTCCGACCGGGGACTCCGACGACCCCGACGTGTGTGTGGCGCCCGGCGCCACCCACGTCTACCGGCTGGCGCTACCGGCGAACCACCCCATGGGCACGTACTGGTACCACAGCCACGCCATGGGCCTCACCTGTCCGGACCCGGGCGGCCACGACGCCTCGATGCCCGGCATGTCCATGCCGGGGATGTCGATGCCCGCGCCGGCCACCTTCGTCCCGGGCAATGTCGAGAACCAGATCTTCGCCGGCCTGTCCGGCGCGCTGATCGTCGGCGACGACCGGGCCGGACTGCCCGAACCGCTGCGCGGCATCACCGCGCAGACCCTGGTCCTCAAGGATGTGCAGCTCGACCCGGCGGGCCGAATCGTCCAGGGCGACACGAAGAATCAGATCGAGTCCGGTGCGCCGACCGTGCGGCTGGTCAACGGCCAGCTGCGCCCGGTGCTCACGATGCGCCCGGGCGAAACCCAGCTGTGGCGGCTGGTGAACGCCGGCGCCGACATCTTCTACGACCTGCGGCTGGCCGGATACACCTTCACCGTGATCGGGGAGGACGGTATCCCCGTGGCCGCTACCTCCACCCCGGAGACGGTCCTGATGCCGCCCGGCAAGCGCTACGACGTGCTGGTGACCGCGGCCGCGCAGCCCGGACAGACCTGGCTGCAGACCATGCCCTACAGCAACGGCCCGCAGGGCGATGCGTACCCGCAGACCGACCTGATCCAGGTGCGGATCGACGGCGATCCGGTGCCGGCCGGCCCGGTCGTCTCGGGCGCGCTGCCCGGCGCTCCCGCCGATCTGGCGAACGCCCCGATCGCGTGGCGCCGCTCGGTGCAGCTGTCCGAGGACGAGAGCGGCACGTCGTTCTTCGTCAACGGCAAGCAGTTCAGCATGGGCGACTCCATCTTCACCACACCCGCCCGCCTGGGCACGGTGGAGGAATGGACGCTCACCAACGTCGCCGGCGAGGACCACCCATTCCACCTGCACACCAGCGCATTCCAGGTGGTGTCGATCAACGGTGTGACCCAGCCCTACACGCACCGCCAGGACACCGTCCTGGTCCCGCACCAGGAGAACGACACCCCGGGCAAGGTGGTGATCCGGATCCCGTTCGACGACTACCCGGGCCATTGGATGTTCCACTGCCACATCGCAGCGCACGAAGACAACGGCATGATGAGTTACGTGAACGTGGTGAAGTAGGCGGCCCGGGGGATGTTCCCCTGCGCCGTGTCGTCGAGCCCACGAAGACAACGGCATGATGAGCTACGTGAACGTGGTGAAGTAGGCCGCCCGATCAGGCAGTGGCACCACCGTCGACGACGAGATCGTGGCCCACGACGAACCGGGCGTCGTCGGAGGCCAGCCACACGACGGCGGCCGCGATCTCGGCCGGCTCGGCGACGCGGCCCGCGGGGACCACCGTGGCGACCCGGCCGTCACGGTCGGCGCGAGTTTCGCCGGGGCGGAACGACATCGGGGTGTCGGTCGCGCCCGGACTGACCGCGTTGATCCGGATGCCGTCGGCGATGTGGTCCCGGGCGGCCGCGCGGCTCAGCGCGCTGACCGCCGCTTTGGACGCCGCGTAGGCCGCGGTGCCGGCGCGCCGGGTGTGGGCGCCGATATTCGAGGCGACGTTCACGATGACACCACCGCCGTGGGATCGCATGTGGGCGATCTCGTGCTTCATGCTCAGGAACACCCCGGTCACGTTGACGGCGAGTACCGCGTGCCACGTCTCGTCGTCCAGATCGCCCAATGGTGTACTGCGGCCGAAGATTCCGGCGTTGTTGACGGCCACGTGCAGGCCGCCGTGCCGGGACACCACCGTCGCGACCGCCGCGGCGACCTGATCGGGGTCGGTGACGTCCACGGTGATCCGGTCGATGCCGCCCGCGCCCGGCGGGATGGACTCCGCCGCCGCGGCGAGCCGATCCGGGTCGCGGCCCGCCAGGACCACGGTCGCGCCGCGGTCGGCGAAGTCGCGGGCGACGGCGCGGGCGATGGCGCCACCGCCGCCGGTGAGGAGCACGACCCGGTCGTCGAAGCGTGCGGTCACGAGGAGGTCCCTTCGTCGGACGAGTTCCGCGGTATCGGAACTCGGGGTGTGAATCGAGAACGATCGGTCCAGTAACGGTCAGGACAGGGTGGTGAGCGCGACGCGGGTCGCGTCCCGCAGGCGCGGACCGGCGTCCGGGGTGCGCTCGAGCACTCGCACGCCCTGCAGGAAGACCAGCAGGAACCGGGCCGAGCTGCGTGGATCCACCGCGCCGCTCAGTTCGCCCTGGGCCGCGGCCCGCAGCAGAGCCGACGTCAAGGTGGCCTCCAGGTGCGCCCAGCTCGACTCCACCAGCCGGGCGACGCGCGCGTCGCGCCCGGCCAGCTCGACCGCGCTGTTGACCACCAGGCAGCCCAGCCGCCGATCGTCCACGGCCGCTTCGGCATAGCGCTCGATCAGCGCCTTCACCGCCGGCAGCACGGGTCCGGGCTGCGACAGCTCGGCCGTGATCCGCGGATCGGTCCGGTCGAGATAGCGCTGGAGTGCCTTGGCGAACAGTTCCTGCTTCCCGCCGAAGGTCGCGTAGATACTGGCGCGGGCCACGCCCAGGCGCTCCACGAGATCCGCCATGGAGGTCGCCTCGTATCCGCGTTCCCAGAACAGATCGAGCGCCCGGTCCAGCGCGGTGTCCGGATCGAAGGCCTTGGAACGCGACATGTGGGCACGGTATCGCAATCTGGAACGATCGGTCAAAATGGACGCTCGGGTCGGTGCACGGCCGCAACGGCCGAAAGCGGTCCGGCCGTGTGGAACTCGGGCCGGTCGGCGATCGGTCAGGAGTCGGGCGGGACCGTCACAGGTCGCGGTCGGCGTCCGCGGGATCAGGCGCGCAGCGGAGGCAGCTCGAAGAGGCGGGCGGCGTTGTCGTGGCAGACGCCGCGCAGCCAGTCCCGGCCGAAGTCGAGACGCTCCAGCCCTTCCAGGGCGTGGCCGTAACGGTAGGGAATGTTCGGGAAGTCGCTACCGAACAGGATGCGGTCGCCGAGGTCGCGCAACCGGCCGTATTCGCTCACCGGGTAGGGGGCGGCGTGTTCGAAGTAGTCGGTGAACACCATGGTGGTGTCGAGGTGCACTCGCTCGTATCGCTCGGTGAGGTCGAGGAATTCGCTCGCCTCCGGGGTGCCCATGTGGGCGATGATCAGCGGCAGCCGCGGGAAGCGCTGCAGCAGTGCGGCGATCGGCGCGGGACCGGTGAATTCACCTGGGGCGGGCCCGGATCCGCAGTGGATCACGATCGGGACCCCGGCGTCGGAGACCATGCCCCACACCTTGTCCAGCAGTGGATCGTTCGGCTCGAACGCCCCGACCTGGATGTGCACCTTGAAGACCCGGGTACCGGCGGCCAGCGCCGCCGCGACATACTCCGGCGCGGACGGCTCCGGATAGAAGGTCGAGGTGTGCAGGCAATCCGGTGTGCGCGCGGCGAATTCGGCGGTCCACCCGTTCAGCCACGCCGCCATGTCCGGCTTGTGCGGGTAGACCAGTGCGGTGAACGCCCGGACCCCGAAGGCCCGCAGCGTGTCCAGCCGGGTCTGTTCCTCGTCCCGGTAGGTGATCGGCCACTCCAGGCCGCCGGTCAGCGGGCCGACCGAATCGAAGTACTGCCACACCTTGCGCATGACCTGATCGGGCATGAAGTGGGTGTGCACGTCGACGATCGCGGGCAGTCCGGCGCGCGCCCGGAAGTCCGCCACCCAACGGGTGTCCTCTTCGATCGTCATCAGCCGCCAACCTCCCGCACCACACCGTGCACCCGGGGCCGGCGTGACATCGCCGACCCGTTCGTCTCTGCTCGAGCTTAGGACCAGGTACCTGGACCACCTCGGCGACCCGTCCGGAACAGGCGGCCGGTCCCGGACGGTGCGCCGATGCTCGGCAGCGTGCCCGCGGATACCCCATGCGAGATCGGCAAGGCTCGCCTATCGTGCTCCCCGACGGTGCACTCGGCGGAGCGGAAGGTTCGCATGGCGATCGGCAGGACGAGGTGGCTGCGCGAACTGCGCGCCGCGCCGGCGGCGACCGCGGTCTTGGTGTGCTTCCCGCCCGGCGGCGGATCCGCCGGCGCATACCGTGCGCTGGCGCAGGCGGTCGAACCCGATGTGGCGGTCTACGCGGTGCAGTACCCCGGGCGGCAGGACCGGCTGGGGGAGCCGTCGATCCCCGACCTGGCCGCACTGGCCGCCGCCGTGACCGCGGATCTCGTCGCGTGCGGGCCGGTTCCGAAGCTGTCGCTGTTCGGGCACAGCATGGGCGCCACGGTCGCGTTCGAGGTCGCCCGGGGACTCGAGCGCGAAGGACGGCCGGTGCACCACCTGTTCGTCTCGGGCCGCATCGCGCCCGGACAGCCGTATTCCGGTGCGTTGCATCAGGGTTCGGACGAGGAGCTGATCGCCGAACTGGAACGGCTCGCCAACGATCCGGCGTCGGTGGCGGTGCTGCGCACCGAACCCTCGGTGGCCGAACTGGTCCTGCCGGCCCTGCGGGCCGACTATCAGGCGGTGGAGACCTACGCCTACGAACCCGGGGCGTCGCTGCGCTGTGCGGTGTCGGCCCTGGTCGGCGACGAGGACCCGACCGTCAGCGTCGACCGGGCCCGCCTGTGGGCGCAGGTCGCGGCGGGCGAGTTCGAATCGGCGGTCTTCCCCGGGCGGCACCACTATCTGGACGAATGCCTGCCGGAACTGGCGGCCTACGTCGGCGCCCGCCTGGGGTGAGCGCCCCGGGCGGTGCGACGACGTAGGCCGGCTCCGACGGCGATCCGCGCGGCTATCGGGTGATGTCTACGGTGACGAAGGTGTTGTAGTGGTCGCCGGTGTAGAAGAACTCACCCGCGCCGCCGGTGACGATGCGGCGGGTGCCGCGGGTGGGCGCACCCGGTGTGACGACGGTGAATTCGTGGTAGTAGCCGGTGGCGCAGGCCGGGAGCACACCCTGGCGGTTGCTGAACACGGTGTCGTCCTGGCGGTACGGATAGGGCCCGCCCTGCTCGATCTCGCCGACCGTCGTCGCGGCCTCCGGCGGCAGGGCGGACAGCGGTTCGAGAGTGTAGCCGGAGGTGTCGCCGCACGCGGCGGGGTCGGCTCCGGCCGGGCCCGCAGCCACACCGGTCAGGACCACCGAAGCGCACAGCACTGCCACCGAAAACGTTGCGGCACGGTTCATCACGTGAGTCATAGCGGGAGCGTATCCAGCGCCGGTGAGCGCTGGGCGTCCACGACGTGAACCGCCGTGGACCCCGAGGGCCGCTCCGGTCCGGTCGATGGTAGACAGTGGGCGTGTTGCGATTCTTCCTGTTGGGGACGCTCGGTTTTCTCGGTGCGATCGCGGTACTCGCGGGCGCGATCGGTGGCTGGGGCTGGTGGGTGCTGGTCGCCGTCGTGGCCGCACTGCTCGTGCTGGGCTGCTACGACGTGGTCCAGCGCAGACATTCGGTCCTGCGCAACTATCCGATCATCGGGCACCTGCGGTTCCTGTTGGAGGAGATCCGGCCCGAACTGCAGCAGTACTTCATCGAACGCAACTGGGACGGCCGGCCCTTCGACCGCGACACCCGCTCCTCGATCTACCAGCGCGCCAAGGACATCAAAGAGGAACAGCCCTTCGGCACCGAGCGTGACGTCGACGAGCCCGGCTACGAGTACCTCGTGCACTCCACCCGCCCGGTCCCGCCGGCGGCGACCCCGCCGCGGGTGCGGATCGGTGGCCGGGACTGCACCCGGCCCTACGACATGGCGCTGATGAACGTGTCCGCCATGAGTTTCGGTTCGCTGAGCTCGAACGCGATCGAGGCCTTGAATCGGGGCGCCGCCCGCGGCGGTTTCGCGCACGACACCGGCGAGGGCGGCGTGAGCCCCTACCACCGCCACGGCGGTGACCTGGTGTGGGAGATCGGCAGCGGCTACTTCGGTTGCCGCACAGCCGACGGCGGCTTCGACCCGGAGCGGTTCCGCGCCACCGCCGCCGACGACCAGGTGAAGATGGTGTCGCTCAAGCTCAGTCAGGGCGCGAAGCCGGGGATCGGCGGCGTGCTGCCCGGCGCGAAGGTGTCCGCGGAGATCGCGGCGGCCCGGGGCGTCCCGGTCGGGGAGAAATGTGTCTCGCCACCGGCGCACAGCGTGTTCTCGACGCCGCGCGAGCTGGTGCGCTTCATCGCGACGATGCGGGAGCTCGCGGGCGGCAAGCCGGCCGGATTCAAACTGTGCCTGGGTTCGCGGGTGGAGTTCCTGGCGATCTGCAAGGCGATGCTCGCCGAGGACGTGTATCCGGACTTCGTCATCGTCGACGGTGGTGAGGGCGGCACCGGCGCGGCACCGCTGGAATACGAGGACCACATCGGGACCCCGTTGACCGAGGGGCTGCTCACCGTGCACAACGCCCTGGTCGGGGCCGGGCTGCGCGATCGGATCAAGGTCGGGGCGAGCGGCAAGGTGGCCACCGGGATCGACATCGTGAAGCGTCTCGTACAGGGCGCGGACTTCACCAATTCGGCGCGTTCGATGATGATGGCGGTCGGCTGCATCCAGGCGCAGCTGTGCCACACCAACACCTGCCCGGTGGGTGTGGCCACCCAGGACCCGAAGCGGATTCGCGCGCTCCACGTGCCCGACAAGGCGGAGCGGGTCTTCCACTATCAGCAGCATTGTGTGGAGCAGGCGATGCAGGTAATGGGCTCGATGGGCGTCACCGGCCCGGCGGGGCTGCGGCTCGACATGCTGCGGCGCCGCATCGATCACCGCGAAGTACTCTCCTACACAGAGCTTTTCCCGCATCTCACGCCGGGTGAGCTGCTGCGGGCGCCCGCCGGCGACTGGGCCCGGGACTGGGAGCTCGCCGACGCCGACTCGTTCCATCCCTGAACGCCGGGCGATGCGGCGCCGATCGAGCTGTTCCCCCGGCGCCACCGCAAGTGCGATGCTGTGGGTGCAGCGCTGTTCTCGTCGACCTCGAGGTGTGCCCATGATTGTTCGTTTCACGGTGCCTGTCGCCGCCGCGCTCGTGACGGCCGGACTGCTCACCGCACCGGCGGCCACGGCCGCGCCGATCTGCCCCGGCGCCGGTCAGCCGGTGATCCGAGTGGCCGAGATCCCGGGCACCGCGCTGCAGGCGCTGACCGTCGACCCGGACGGCCGGGCATACGTGGCCGACCTGACCTCCGGCCGGGTGTTCCGGATCGACGCACCCGGCGCGGCGCCGAGCGTGGTGGCTACCGTGCCGGCCGCCGGCGGGCTGGCGTGGCTGCCCGACGGGCGGCTGCTCATCGGTTACGGCTCCGACGCGCGCGTCCTGGTCGGGGACGCGGCGCGGGCCGCCGGCATCGTGGTGTTCGATCCGGCGACCGGGACGGTGAGCCCGTTCGCGGACGGGCTGAGCGCGGCCAGCGGGCTCACCGTGGCCCACGACGGAACCGTGTTCGCCACCAACGACTTCGGTGACCTGGTCGCCCGCATCGCCCCCGACGGGACGGTGCAGGCCGACTGGGCGCACTTCCCGAGTGTCAACGGCGGGGTCCTCGATCCGGCGAACCGGTACATCTACGCCTCCCGTACCTTCGTGAACCCGGGTGTGAGCCGGATCCCGGTGGCCGCGCCGTGGGCGCCCGAGTCACTGCTCGACTTCACCGGCGGCGACCTGCTGGCCGCCCCCGACGACCCGACCCTGGACTCGCTGGAACGCCCGGTGCTGCCGTTGAACCCGTCCGGGCGCATCATCCGGATCGACGCCCCCGGCCGGTACTGCGAACTCGGCTCCGGCGACGGCGAGACCAGCGTCGTCACCTACGGTCGCGGCAGCACGGGCTTCGCCGCCGGCCACCTGTACGCGGCGACCTTCACCGGCATCGTGGACGAGATTCCCGGCGGGTTCGACCCGGCCGCCACTACCCTCGCGCCCTGATCTGCGGGATCAGCTGCCGCCGCCCGAGAGGCTGCTGCCACCGCCGCCGGACAGGCTGCTTCCGGCGCCCGACAGGCTGCCGGGTCCGCCGGACGCGCTGCTGCCGGTGTCGATCCACGGGTTGGCGGTGCACTGCAGGGACGGATTCTGTACCGGGTCGAGCGTATTCAGGATGATGGACAGGGCGCGCGGCGAGTACATCATCGAGACGTGATCGGAAGCGTCCTGGGCGCAGCCGTCCTGGAGGGTGATGTTCTTGACGGTCGCGCCCGGCCCGGCGGTCAGGAAGGTCGATTGGTACGGGGTGGTGACCTCGTCGTATTTCGTGCCCACCACGGTGTAGTCGATGCCGGACACGGTGTCGCCGTTCGCGTTGAGCCGGGTGACCACGTCCGACCCGATCGTCTGCTGAATTCCGCCGTGGCCCACCAGGATCTCGACCAGCCCGAGGACGTCGATGCCGAGGTTGTTGACCGTCCGGCCGAGGGTGGCGATACCGTCGAGGGTGGTGCCGTGATTGGTCGCGCCGAACTCGATCAGGTGGTCGACCTTCGGTGCGCCACCGTCGAATTCGGTGTACCAGCGGGTCATCATCCCGCCCTGCGAGTGGGCGACGATGTCGACCTTCCCGGCGCCGGTCGCGGCCAGCACCCGGTCGACGAAGGTCTGCAGCTGCGTGGCGGACGTCGGGATGTCGCCGGTCCCGCCGATACCGGGGAGCAGGGTGCCCAGACCGCCGCCCTGCAGCAGGCTCGACCGGCCGTAGTTGAACGTGAAGGTGCAGAAGCCCGCCGAGGTGATCGGCTGGCTCACGAACGCGAAGTTGTCGTACGCGTTCTCCCACGTGCCGTGTACCAGGACGACTGGGCGCGGATGCTGGGCGGTGGGTTTGCAGTTCCAGTTGTTGGTGCCGGGCGGGGCGACGTCGGGGTGCTGCAGGGAGTAGCCGAAGGCGCCGGGGAACGTCGTGTCCGCCGGCCCGAATCCGGTGGTGTCACTGGCGGTCGACCCGGTCGAGCCGCTGCTCGAGCCGTCACCGCAGTCGGCCGCGCTGATTCCGGAGCCGACACCGCTGCCCGAACCGCACTGCGCGGCGATCGGCTGGACCGGCTGGCTCAGCCCGGCCGCGATCGTGTCGGCCAGTTGTTGTTCGGTCGCCGGTGATACCGGGTCGGCGGCTGCCGCGGCGCCGACCCCGCCGGCGATCAGCATCGACATTCCGGCCATGAGCGCCGAGCGGGTTCTGTTGCGGCGGATGTTGTTTCCCATTCCAAACCTTCCTGGGGACCTCGTCCTTCGCGGACGCGATCAACAGTGGTTCGGCTGGGGCGGATCGTTGCGGTTCCTTGCCGCACTCTGGGGAGGTCACCAATTGCCTTGTGCGGCGCGGTGAACGATCACAGGGATGCCCGGGCCCTCGATCGCCGACGGATCATCGGCGCCCGGATCGACTTCGCCCGGCCATCCGCCGGCCCCCGCGCACCGAGCCGGCCTGCTTTTCGCTCGGGCTTCGGCAGCCCCTTCGCCAGGGGCGGCACCGACCGCGGTTGGGGTTGGGGAGGAGACCGACCCGCGCATGGCGACGGTGGGTGGCGCACTCGTCAGCGATGTCGAGGACGGTGGTGGCGGGGACGGTCGGTCGAACGATGCCCCGAAGCGAGCGGCGATCGATACCCGCGTACCGCCCGGCGGCATCATTCCCGTCGACGGCTGGGGTGAGACAACCGATCCGCGAGTCTTGATCGCGGCGGTCGGCTTCATCGCCGGCAGTCGCGCGGCCGTGGTCGATCAACGCGCACTCGAGAACATGGCGTAGGGGCGGTCCCGTCGTGGGGTGAATCCGTGTAGGACCGGTATCGGTGGGAACCCGCAGATCATGTACAGAATTCGTCCAACCGGAGATCACCTCGGGGGCGGGCGGTTCGCCGCGGCGCGGATCGTTACGACGCTCGGTGGGATCTTCGCGGTCATCGAGGTCATCTATATCGTGCTGCAGGTCGCGAAGGCCAATACGGCGAACGGGGGTTATCGGTTCATCCAGCGGCTCGCCGACCCGTTGGCGTTGTTCTTCCCCGGGTTGTTCAACTTCTCCAACCACAACCTCACGATCATCGTGAACTACGGGGCGGCTGCCCTGTTCTGGCTGATCGTGACCGGCTTCATCGCGCGGTTGCTGGTGTGACGGGCGGGCGACCGATGCCATGACCCTGCTGGTGGGGACCTCGGGATGGCAGTACGCCGATTGGCGTGGTGTGTTCTATCCGCCCGGGGTGCCCCAGCGGAAATGGCTGGACCACTACGCGAACACCTTCGCCACCGTCGAACTGAACGCGGCCTTCTATCGTCCGGTGAAACCGGAGACCTTCGCGAACTGGCGGGACCGCACCCCCGGCGATTTCGTGATGGCGGTCAAGGCCAGCCGGGTGATCACCCACTATCGACGGCTGCGGGATCCGGACGTCCCGCTCGACCGCGTCCTCGGCGCGGCACGCGAACTCGGCGACAAGCTGGGTCCGATCCTGTTCCAGCTGCCACCCGATCTCGAGGCGGTCCCGGACCGGCTGCGCGACATGCTCGACCTGATTCCACGCCAGCTGCGGGTCGTGGTCGAGCCACGGCACGCGAGCTGGTGGACCCCGGCGGTACGATCCGTCCTCGCCGACCACGGCGCCGCGCTGTGCTGGGCCGATCGCCACAACCGGCCGACGTCACCGCTGTGGCACACCACCGACTGGGCCTACCTGCGCTTCCACGAGAGCACCGGTGCGCGGGCACCGGGTTACCCCGATCGGACACTCGAGCGCTGGATCGGGCGCCTGGACCACATCTGCGGACGCAAGCAGGACGCCTACGTCTACTTCAACAACGATCGCGGCGGCAACGCGATCCACGACGCCGCGCGGTTCGCCGAACTCGCGCGGGCTGCGGGCTGGCCGGTCGCCCGCGCCGGCCGGGAGGCCACCACCGAGTCGGGCGGCCACGCGGTCGTGCAGCGCGGGTAGAACGGGCCGGCTCGGGGCGGCTACCCGCACTGGAGCTCGGTGACCGGGACCGGCGCGGCGGCCCGAGTGGCTCGGATGACCACCAGATCCTCACCGGTGTCCGCGGCGGCGATCAGGCCGCGGGAGGTCAGCCAGGCTCGCCGCGAGCGCAGTACCGGGCCGAACGGCACGCGCCGCTCCGCCACGACCGCGCAGTCGAGCGGGCCGGTGCCGAGCCGCCGCAGGGTGTGGTCGGTCCCGCACAGCGTCGAGTGGACGAGCAGGGCGACCCCGCCGGGCGCCAGCAGCGTCGGCAGCAGGTCACACAGCGGGTCGAGCAGGTCGCGGCCGTCGGGGCCGGCGTCCCAGGCCCGGGCCGATCCCGGCACCGTTCCCGCCCGCGGGCCCGGCACATACGGTGGGTTGGCCAGAACCAGATCGAACTGCCCCAATTCGCTGGTGGCGAAGTCGCCGCAGCGTATGTCGATCCGCATTCGATGCAGATACGCGTTGCACCGCGCGGTGACCGCGGCGCGCCGCGAGATGTCGACCGCGGTGACCGACCCGGCACCCGCGCGCCCCGCGGCGAGCGCGAGATAGCCGGTGCCGGTGAACAGGTCGAGGACGCGGGTGTGCTGGTGAACTACTGTGGCGGACAAGGCTTCCGCCAGCAGCTGCGAGTCGGTCTGTGGCCGGTACACGCCGGGCAGCCGGATCAGCACGGGCGCGCTACTCACGTGACCCCGGCGCGTCGGCGCGGGACAGGCCTGGCGGCCGCAGGGAGGTCCGGCCCGCCTCCCAGGCCCGCAGGAGATGGCGCTCGAACTGTTCCTCGAGGAACTCGGTGGCCCGGATTCCGAACGCGAGCTCGTCACCGATTCCGGGTTCCTGGCGCAGCAGGTCACCGATGACGTCGCGGCGCAGTACCTGTTCGTGCACCGCGTCGGCGACCACGTGCTCGGCGTAGAACCGGACGCAGGCCGGGTCGGCGTCCCACGCGCGCAAGGCGTCGACCATGCGCTGCGCCGCCGGCGGGGAGGAGATCTCCACCGCGGCGAAATGCCCGACCAGCGCGCCACGCCAGCGGCCGTGCAGCGCGAACAGCGACATCATGTTCACGATCGCGAGCATCGGTGCCGGGACCAGGTCGAGGTAGGCCAGGTAGCTCGAATCCAGGCTGGCACCGTCGAGCAGGTCGGCGAACAACCGGGCATGCACCCGGTCGCCGCGGCCACCGCCGAACTCGTCGAACTCGACGGCCACCAGGGCTGCCTTGGCCTGGCCGCGCAGGCGCGGGACGACCCACAGGTACGGGTCGGCCTCCTTGTGGTGGTAGATCGATCGGTGCGCGAAATACTCACGCACCTGCCACCATCGGCCTTCCTGCCGCAGGAACCCGGACACGCCTGAGGCGACCGACGGCGCGGCGAGCAACTGGTCGAGTTCGGTATCGAGATCGCGGCCGGTACCGGCAGCGTCGCGCAACGCTTCGATGAAGCAGCGTTCGAGCCGGGCACGCAGCCGCAGCAGCCGCAGGTCCCATTCCCGATCGGGATGGACTCCGGTGAAACCCAGGTAGTGCGGCTCGTACGCGGTGTACAGCGCCAGATGCAGGTCGTCGCCGAACGGATCCGCGTCCACCGGTCGCGGCAGCCGCCGGACCCGGTTGCCGGACAGCGCGTCCACGACGGCCGCGGACAGTTCACCGCGGGGCTCGGGCAGTGCGCGGGCGGCCGGGGCGGCGGTCAGGGCGCCTGTCACGATTGCCGCCCCCGCGGCCGGTGGCGCCGGCCGGCGGGCAGCCGGCGATGGCTGGTGTCGCACCACGGATAGGTCGCCGAACAGCCGCACAGGCACAGTGCGACCGTGAATCGATCCGACGACACGATCTCGCCGTCGGGCAGCACGATCTCGACCGGCCCGTCGATCAGGGCCGGTCCGTCCGGGGTGATCCGCACCTGTTGTGCGGTGTCGCGTCGCTGGTTCACGATCGCGCCATACCCGGCGCGGCGGCGCGGAAACTGTCGGTTGGCCCGCCGCCGCCCGGGTATCCGCGTACCGACCATGACCACGACGAAAGGGTGACCATGTCCACGTTGTCCGCTGTCGCGCTGGTATGCAGCCTGAAACCGTCACCGGCGCAATCCAGCAGTGCGCTGCTGGCCCGCCAACTGCTCGACGAATTCGAGAAGTTCGACGTGACCGGGAAGTCGGTGCGCGTCGCCGATCTGGATATCCGGCCCGGCGTCACGGTCGACGAAGGCGACGGTGACCAGTGGCCGCAGGTGCGCGAGCTGATCCTGGACGCGGACATCCTGCTGCTGGCCACGCCGACCTGGCTCGGCCATCCGTCGTCGATCACCCAGCGGGTCCTGGAACGGCTCGACGCCGAGCTCGGCGAGACCGACGACGCGGGCCGGCCCTCGATGGCCGGCAAGGTCGCTGTGGTCGCGGTGGTCGGCAACGAGGACGGCGCGCACAAGGTGATCGCCGATGTCTTCCAGGGGCTCGACGACGTCGGGTTCACCGTGCCCGCGCAGGGCGCCACGTACTGGAACGGTGAGGCCATGCACAAGGTCGACTACCAGGACCTGCCCGAGCCGCCGGAACAGACCCTGGCCGCGGGAACGACGTTGGCGCGCAACGCCGCTCACCTGGCCGGGCTGCTGCGGAACGGGCCGTACCCACCGCCGTGACGAGCAGGGAGACCACGCCATGGCCGCCGGCCCGCCCGGGACGGACCGCAGGGAGACCGAAGACGAACGGCTGGACCGGAATTGGAACAGCCTGATCCAGGAGCTGCGGGTCGTCCAGACCGGTGTGCAGTTCCTGACCGGCTTCCTGCTGACCTTGCCGTTCCAGAATCGGTTCGCGGACCTGCCGCTGCCGCAGCGGGTGCTGTATCTGGGCGTGGTGGGTGCGTCGATCGCGGCCACAGTGTGCCTCATGGCGCCGGTGGCGGCGCATCGAATGTTGTTCCGCCGCCATCAGATCGAGAATGTGGTGACCACCGCGCACCGGTACGCGATCGCCGGACTGGGCCTGCTCGGGATCGCGCTGACCGGGGTCACGGTGCTCATCTTCGACACCGTCGCCGGACCGGTCGCGGCCGCGGCCGCGGGTTCGGTCGCCGGGGTGTCGTTCGTCGCGGTCTGGCTCGTGCACCCCTGGCAGCAGCGGCGTGGCCGGCGCGCGTGAGCCGCCCGGCCGGAGGGAAGGAGCGATATGGCGACAACTGCGAAGGTCGTGGTGGTGACCGGTGCGAGCGCGGGAATCGGGCGCGCGACCGCCCGGATGTTCGCCGAACGGGGTTGCGCGGTCGGCTTGCTGGCGCGCGGCAGCAAGGGGTTGGCCGCGGCCGCGGACGACGTCCGCGAACTCGGCGGTACCCCGCTGGCGTTGCCGGTCGACGTGGCGGATCATGCCGCGGTGGCGGCGGCCGCGACCCGTGTCGAAGCCGAACTCGGCCCGATCGACGTCTGGGTGAATTCGGCGTTCACCGCGGTGTTCTCGCCGTTGCGGGAGATGCGGCCCGAGGAGTTCCGGCGGGTCACGGAGGTGACCTATCTCGGCTCGGTGTACGGCACGATGGTCGCGCTCGAGCACATGCGCCCGCGGGACCGGGGTGCGATCGTGCAGGTCGGCTCGGCGCTGGGGGACCGCTCGATTCCGCTGCAGTCGGCGTACTGCGGTGCCAAGCACGCGGTGAACGGTTTCGTGGAGGCCGCGCGGGTGGAACTGATGCACGAGCACAGCAATGTGCACATCACGATCGTGCAGGCGCCCGCGGTGAACACACCGCAGTTCTCGTGGGTGCGCTCCCGGCTGCCACAGACCCCGCAACCGGTGCCGCCGATCTATCAGCCGGAGGTGGTGGCCCGCACGATCCTGTTCGCCGCCGACCACCCGCGGCACAAGCAGTACTGGGTGGGCGCCAGCACGGTCGGCACGGTGCTGGGCCAGCGGCTGGCGCCGGGTCTGCTCGACCGCTACCTGGCGCGCACCGGATATCGCTCCCAACAGACCGATGTGGCGGCGCGCGGGGCGGGCGACAATCTGTGGGCCGCGTGTGACGGCGTCGACGGCCACGATTACGGCGCCCACGGCGAATTCGACGCCCGCGCGCACCGGCACAGTGTCGAGGCGTGGCTGGCGCGCGGGATCCGGTCGGTCGCCGCTCACATCCGGTAGGAGCCGGAGCGCTCCGACAGCGTCATTCCGTGTCCGTACGGTCCGGCGTCGGCGCCGCGCGGCAGCATGCGTCCGTCGGCGACCGTGGGTGCCCCGTCCACGAGCAGCGGTTCGAGCCGCGCGTGGTCGACGAACCATTCGATGTGCCGCAGCCGCGGCACCGCGGCGGCGACGACCGCGTGCAGGGCGGGCGCGCAGTGCGCGGAGACGTCGCGGTGTACCGCTGCGGCGAGGGCGGCGCCGCACAGGAACCCGGAGTACCCGCCGCACCGGGTGACGTCGAGTTGCAGGCAGTCGACGGCATCGATCAGCCGTGCGGCGTCGGATTCGGTGTTCACGTACTCCCCGGCGGCCACGTCGCAGCGCACGGCGTCACGGACCGCCCGCAGGCCTTCGACGTCGTCGCTGGTCACCGGTTCCTCGAACCAGATCACGCCGAGCCGGTCCAGTTCGCTGCCCATCCGCCGGGCCGCCGCGGGGGAGTAGGCGCCGTTGGCGTCCACCATGATTCGGGTCGAGTCGCCCAGCAGGGTGCCGATCTGCGCGACCCGGGCGAGGTCACGGTCGGCGTCGGCGCCGATCTTGATCTTGACCATGGTGCACCCGGCGGCCGCCCAGATCGCGGCCTGTCCGGCCAGCTGATCGTCGGTCAGATTCACGAAGCCGCCGGACCCGTACACCACGGTCGCGTCGCGCACCCGGCCGAGCAACTCCGGCAGCGGCACCTGCAGCAGCCGCGCCTTCAGATCCCACAGGGCGATGTCGACCGCGCTGAGCGCGTAGGTCGTGACTCCGGGAACCCCGATATTGCGGCAGGCTCGGCGCAGCCGATGACCGAGATCGGTGATGTCGGCGGGCGAGCTGTCGAGCAACAGCGGCCGCAGGTGTTCGTTCACCACGGTCGCGACCGCCGGCGACCCGTAGGTCCAGCCGAGCCCGCGCTCGTAGCCGGCGCCGACGGTGACGGTCACCGCGACCGTCGAATCCCAGGTGAGGGTGCCGTCGGCCTCCGGTTGCGGGGTGGGGAACCGGTAGGTGCCGGTGGTGACCGAATCGATCGGCGGCATGGTCACGGCGACTCGTCCCGCAGCGCCGCGGCCAGCACCTCGGCGGTGTGCCGGGGTTGCGCGGCCGGCAGTAGATGGCGGATCTGGGTGCGGCAGCTGAATCCGTCGGCCAGCACGCGGGTCTCGGGCGCGGCGGCGCGCAGGGCCGGGATCAGCTGATCCTGCGCACAGGCCACCGAGACCTCGTAGTGTCCCCGCTCGAACCCGAAATTACCTGCCAGGCCACAACATCCGGCGTCGAGCAGGGTGAGGTCGGCGCCCGCGGCGTCGAACAGTTCACGGTCGGCGTCCGAGCCCAGCAGGGCGTGCTGGTGGCAGTGCGGCTGGGCCAAGACCGGTCCGGTGACGCGCGGCGGCGTCCATTCGGGGGCGCGGGCCCGCAGCAGCTCGGCGAGGGTGTGGGTCTGCCCGGCCAGGCGGTGCGCGTCCTCGTCACCGTCGAGGAGCTCGGGCAGGTCACCGCGGAAGACCGCGGCGCAACTGGGTTCGAGCACGACCACCGGGGTGCCGGCGCGCAGCGCGGGTTCGAGGACGGCCAGCGTGCGACGCAGCACTCGGCGCGCGGTCGCCAGCTGGCCGGTGGAGATCCAGGTCAGGCCGCAGCACACGCTCCGGCGCGGCACCCGGACGTCGAATCCGGCGGCGGTCAGCACCGCCGCGGCGGCGTGCGCGATCTGTGGTTCGAAGTTGTTGCTGAAGGTGTCCGGCCACAGCACGACTCGACCGTGCGTGCCGGATCCGACCGGGCCCGAAAAGCTTTCGGTGAACCGGTGCCGCGCGAACCGGGGCAGCTCCCGGCGGGGATCCACGCCGCCCGCGCGAGCGAGCGCACGGCGCACTCCCGGCGTGTGGGTGAGGGCGTCGACCAGCGGCGACACCGGTGCGGCGAGCCGGGCCCACAGCGGGATCCAGCCCATCGTGTAGTGGGCGCGCGGCCGCAGCCGACCGGCGTAGTGGTGGGACAGGAATTCGGCCTTGTACGTGGCCATGTCGACGTCGACGGGACAGTCGCTGCGACATCCCTTGCACGCCAGGCACAGATCGAGGGCGTCGCGAACCTCGGTGGAACGCCAGCCGTCGTCGATCAGCTCGCCGTTCAGCATCTCGTACAACAGCCGGGCGCGACCGCGGGTCGAATGCTCCTCCTCGTGGGTCACCCGGTAGCTGGGGCACATGACGCCGCCGTCCGCGCCGCGGCATTTGCCCACGCCGACACAGCGATCGGCGGCGTGGCTGAACCGGTGCCCGTCGTCGGGGAAGGCGAAATACGTGTGCGGTTCCCACGGGCGGTACCCCGTGCCCTGGCGCAGATCGGCGTCCAGGGCCCGGGGCGCGACGACCTTGCCGGGATTCATCCGGTCGCCCGGATCGAACAGCGACTTCACCTCGCCGAAGGCCGTGATGATCCGGTCGCCGAACATGATCGGCAGCAGTTCGGCGCGGGACTGGCCGTCGCCGTGTTCGCCGGACAGTGATCCGCCGTAGCGGACGACGAGACAGGCGCTCTCGCGGGCGAATTCGCGGTAGTGGGCGATTCCTTCGGCGGTGCGCAGGTCGAACGGGATGCGCGTGTGCACGCAGCCCTGGCCGAAGTGGCCGTAGAGCGAGCTGGCGCCGTAGTCGAAACGGTCCAGCAGCGTGTGGAATTCGCGCAGGTAGTCGCCGAGCCGCTCGGGTGGGACGGCGGCGTCCTCCCAGCCCTCGTGGGTTTCGGGGCCGTCGGGCGGATAGGCGGTGGCGCCGAGACCGGCTTCGCGGGCCGACCACAGCTCGGCCTCGCGTTCCGGTTCGTCGACCAGGATCCCGGTGATCCCGTTCGCGGCGGTCAGGTCGGCGAGCAGGTCGCGGGCCCGCTCGTCGGCCTCGGCCTGGTCGGTGCCGTCGAATTGGACCATCAGCCAAGCGTTTCCGTCGGGCAGCTGGTGGATCGCCCGCTCGGCGAGCCGGCGCGAGTGCTCCAGCTGGACGAGTCGATGGTCCAGGCCCTCCAGGGCCGCGGGCCGGTGCCGCAGGACGGCCGGCACGGCGTCGGCGGCGGCGTAGACGTCGTCGAAACCGAGGACTGCCAGGGCGATCGCGCCCGGCCGGGGTACCAGGTCGAGTTCGGCGCGCAGCACCGTGACCAGGGTGCTTTCGCTGCCGACGAGGAATTTGGCTATGTCGCAGCCGTTCTCGGGCAACAGGGAGTCGAGGTTGTATCCGGACACGCGGCGCGGAATATGCGGGTAGCCGCGGCGGATGTCCTCGGCGTAGCGGTCCACGATCGAGCCGAGCGGTGCGCGCAGTGCCGGGTCCAGGCCGTGGTCGCCGGGGCCGACCCACATGCGCTGCCCACCGTAGGTGAGGATCTCGAGCCGGCGGACCGCGTCGGCCGTCTTTCCGTAGGCCTGTGCCGAGGCGCCGCACGAGTTGTTGCCGATCATCCCGCCGATCGTGCAGCTGACGTGCGTGGACGGCTTGGGCCCGACCATCAGGTCGTAGGGCGCCAGCCGATCGTTGAGGCTGTCGAGCGCGATTCCGGGCTCGACCACCGTGGTACGAGCCTGCGGATCCACCGCGACCACCTCGCGACAGTATTTGCTCCAGTCCAGTACGACCGCGGCATTGCAGCACTGGCCGGCCAGGCTGGTCCCGCCGCCGCGCGACAACAGCGGCAGATCGTGCGCCCGGCACACGGCGACCGCGGCGACGGCGTCCTCAGGGGTGCGCGGCACGACCACCCCCAGCGGCAGCGCGCGATAGTTCGACGCGTCGGTCGAATAGGCCGCGCGGGAGCCGGAATCGAACCGGACCTCACCGGTGACGGCGTCGGCGAGATCGGCGGCGGCCGCGTCCAGCGGCCATCGCGTCCGGCTGTCGTGTCGAGTGCTCATCGGTCACCTCGATCTCCGATCGGCGGCTCGAGCCGTCTGTTCCGGGCCGACTGCTCACGGCGCGCTTACCCTCATCCGGCCTCGGGAAACGGCCGCCCGCCGCGCCCGTTTCCGCAGGACACGCCGTGGTACTCGCGGGTCGTCGATCGAGAGAAGGGACGGCGGTCATGAGCAACCCGGACGACGATGTGATCGAGGTACTGCTCCGCCAGCACCGGGAGGTCGAATATCTGCTGGATCTGCTGGTCGAGGGCACCACGGCCAGACCGGAGACGTTCGACGCGCTCGTGGGCATGCTGACGCTCCACGAGAGTGCCGAGGAACAGGTGGTCCATCCGGCGGTACGCAGCCTTCCGGGCGGGAACGCGGTGGTGGACGCCCGGCTGGACGAGGAGCACGAGGCGAAACACGTTCTCGCCGACCTGCGGGAACTCGGCGTCGACGATCCGGGGTTCGACGAGCTGTTCGAGAAGTTCGCGACGGCCGTCCGGCATCACGCCAGCTACGAGGAGCTGTACGAGTTCCCGCTGCTGCGGGCCGGTAGACAACCCGAGGACCTGCGCGATATGGCCGTCTCGGTCGAGGCCGCGCAGACCGTCGGGCCCACGCACCCGCATCCGCACGCCGGTGAGTCCGCCCTCGCGAACACCGTGGCCGCGCCGCTGCTGGGTGCGTTCGACCGGGTCCTGGACGCGGTGCGTGACTTCTCCCGGGCCCACGGGCACTGAATTCGGTACGCGTTTCCCCGGTTGACCTGCGGTGAACGTGGTATTCGCCCGGTGCTCGAAACAACGGCAATCTGAGGGGTTCGTGATGATGGGTCAAATGATGGGCGCATTCCTGGACATGGTGATCGACTGGCTCGAGCGCATGCGCAACATGATGGGTATGTGAGCCACAGCGTGATTGGACCGCAGTAGGGCGGGTAGCCGTTGACTGGCAGACGATTCCGTGAGCACCATCAACGCCGATGCGATCACCAGGACGTGACCCGCTCCGCTGTCGTCGCCGGGCGCACCGGGCGAATCGCTCCGGACGCCGAATACCACGGCCGCCGTGGGAAATCCGCGATTCGGAGGTGACCGGAATGCTTCCCCTTCTGGCGATATTGCTTCTCGTACTGATCCTGTTCGGCGTCGGCTTCGCGGTGAAGGTCCTGTGGTACATCGCGGTGGCCGTCCTGGTGATCTGGCTGCTCGGCTTCTTGTTCCGCAGCGCGGACGGCGGTGGGCACTGGTACCGATGGTGACTCCCGCCGTCACCGCCCGGGGGCGAACTCGCCGAGACCGTCTTCGAGCAGGTCGAAGGCGCGGGCGCCCTCCGCGAGCATGTGCGCGGCGATGTCGGCACCGGTTCGGCCCGCCAGGGCCAGGCGGTGCACTTCTCGGGTAAGGGCTCGCGAAATGCCCAGCAGCGCATTGGCACTCGTGTAGGCGAGTACTTCCGGCACCTGCTCGGCGGCGATCAGCTGGGCCAGCTCGGTGGTTGCCCGGTCGATGATCTGCTGTTCGCGGGTGCGCAGGGCGGCGCTGCCGGCGATGAGCCGGGCCATGGTCGCCACGCGTGCGAGGGCCGCGGGGTCGGCGGTCGCCAGGGCACCGCGGCGTTGCACCACGAATTCGCGTGCGGCGGTGAGGATCGGCGTGCCGGTCGGCCGGTCTCGGATCGCCGCGATGAGGGCGTCTTCGTAGGTGCCCATGCCCTGGTAGACGAGATCTTCCTTGGTGGGGAAGTAGTTGAAGATCGTGGCCTCGGAGACCTCGGCGAGCCGCGCGATCTCCGAGACGCGGACGTCGTCGAAGCCGCGTGCGGCGAACAGGTTCAGCGCCGCGTCCATGATCTTCGCGCGGGTCTGCTGCTTCTTGCGCTCCCTGAGCCCTACCTCCACGGTCATCGCTGCAGCCTACCCGGTTGACTTGGTGTGACTCCAATATTAGAGTCGCTCTACGTAAAAGTTGGAGCCACTCCAAGATTTCTGGAGGTAGTCATGACCACCGAATCCGCCGTTCTCGATCTCGTCCAGCGCTGGGCCGCCGCCGAACGCGACGGCGATGTCTCCGCGTTCGACACCCTGCTGACCTCGAACTTCCTCGGCATCGGGCCGGTCGGCTTCGTGCTCGACGTCGAGCAGTGGGTACAGCGGCACCGCGACGGGCTGCTCAACCACGAATTCGAGGTGCTCGAGCCGCACCTGCGTGAGGTAGGGGACGTCGTCCTCGTGGAGGCCGTCCAGCGGCAGCGGACCACCGCGCGGGGACGCGAGATCAACGAGTCGTTCCGGGTCGGCATGGTCGCGGTCCGCGCCGGTGACGAGTGGCGGCTGGCGAAGGTGCAGTTGAGCGGGCCGATGATTCCCGCCGGTACCCGGCCGAGCTTCGCCCGCTGAATCGCGGGGTCCGACCGTGCGCATCAGCATCAGCCTGACCGACATCTCCTGGCCGCACGCGCGATCCGGCCTGCCGCAACGGCTGGCCGACGTGGCCGCCGCGGTGGACGCGGGCGGTATCGACACGCTCTGGGTTCCCGATCATCTGATCCAGGCGCATCCGCGGCTGCCGGAAGACGATCCGGCGCTCGAGGCCTACACGCTGCTCGGCTATCTGGCGGCCCGCACGAGCCGGGTCCGGTTGGGCACCATGGTCAGCGCGGTGACCTTCCGGCCACCGGGCCTGCTGATCAAGGCGGTCACCGCGCTCGACGTGCTGTCCGGCGGCCGGGCCTGGTTCGGGATCGGCGCCGGTCACCACGTCGGCGAGGCCGCGGCCCTGGGCCTGCCGTTCCCCGCGACCGGTGAGCGGTTCGACCGGCTCGAGGAAACGCTGCGGCTGGCCACCCGGATGTTCGACGGCGACGAGCGGCCCTTCCACGGCACCCATTACCGGCTGGAACGCCCACTCAACCACCCGCAGCCGGTCTTCGGCCGCCCGCGCATCCTGATCGGCGGCATGGGGGAGCAGCGCACCCTGCCGCTCGTCGCCCGCTACGCCGACGCCTGCAACCTGGGCGATGTGCCCGACGGCGGCCGCACCATCGGCCACAAACTCCGTGTGCTGGCCGGGCACTGCGAACGAATCGGCCGCTCCTGCAACGACATCGAGAAGACGGTGAGCACCGCGCTGGCGCCGGGGGAGTCCGCCGGCTCGTTCGCGGACCGCTGCGCCTTCCTGGCGACGCTGGGCATCGGCCACGTGACGGTCATCGCCACCACGCCGTGGACGGAGGTGACATTGGCGCCGGTGCTGGCCGCCGTTTCCGCTGTGGGCGAGATGGTTCCGGCCGCCACGCTCGACCACCCGGCCCTCGACCGAGTCGAGGGCCAGATCTAGGACTGGGAACAATGACACAAATCCGTCGGCGCAGTTCAGCGGTGGTGTTAGCGTCACATGATCGTTTCGGTTCATCACTGACTTCCGGTGTGCTCATTCGGTAGGAGTTGATGCGAGATGCTGACAAGAATTGCTGGTTGGGCGGTCACTACCGCCCTGGTTGTGCCGCTGCTCGCATTGGGGACGCCGGCGGCCTTCGCCGACGACGACCCGCCCCCACCACCGCCGGCGGAGGAACCGGCGCCCCCGCCACCTCCGCCCCCGCTCGGATCGGTGAACCTCTGTTTCACCATCCCGATGCCGGGATCGGCTGACTTGTCTCTCTGCATCTGACCCGGCGGCACGATCGATGCTCACTCGATCGCATCGGGTAGGCGTCGCACGGCTCTGTCGGGACGTGGTGCGAGACTCTGGGCGTGCGCTGGGCGGTCGTGGCAACGGAGGGCGGGGGTGCGCGCCTGTGCGCGCTCGCCCCGGACGGTCGCCCTGCCGGCCCGGTCGTCACCGAGACATGTCTCGCCGCAGCCATCCGTTCGCGGCCCGACGTCGAGCGCTGGGTGTGGCGTTCGACCGCAGACATCTACCGGCGCCTGCTCGACGCGGGTGTGTGGGTGGACCGCTGCTACGACGTCGAAGCGGCGGAGTCGTTGCTGGTGGGCGCCGAGGAAGGGCAGTCCGGGCAGCCGCGGTCACTGGCCGCCGCCTGGGCCCGGCTGAACCGGCTGCCGATCCCGGCGGACACGCCCGCCCGGGCGGCCGAGACCCAGCCACTGTTGTTCGACCCGGCGCCGGTGGCCCTGCCGCCGGGGTCCGACGAACTCGCCACGCTGCTGGCGGTCTACGCCGCCCAGCTGGCCCGCACCGAGAAAGTCGCGCAACCGGACCGGATGCGGCTGCTTGTCGCCGCCGAATCGGCCGGCTGGCTGGTCGCCACCGAAATGGCACGAGCCGGGATCCCGTGGCATGCCGATGTTCACCGTGAGGTGCTGGATTCGCTACTGGGCGAGCGGTTTCCGGGTGGTGGACCACCGCGCAGGCTGGCCGAGCTGACCGACGAGATCTCCCGGGCCTTCGGTGCCCGGATCCGGCCCGACCTGCCCGGCGACATCGTCAAGGCCTTCGCGCGCGCCGGAATCGCGGTGTCCTCCACGCGGAAATGGGAACTCCAGCGCATCGACCACCCGGCCGTCGAACCGCTGCTGACCTACAAGGCGCTGTATCGGCTGCACACCGCCCACGGCTGGTCCTGGCTCGAACAGTGGGTTCACGACGGCCGGTTCCGCCCCGAATATCTGCCCGCCGGAACGGTATCCGGCCGGTGGACAACCAACGGCGGTGGTGCCCTGCAGATCCCGAAGGTGATCCGCCGGGCGGTGCGCGCCGACCCGGGCTGGAAGCTGGTGGTCGCCGACGCCGCCCAGATGGAACCGCGTGTCCTGGCGGCGATCTCGCGGGATCCTGATTTGATGGCGGTCGCCGGCCGCGGCGACGACATGTACGCGGACCTGGCCGGCAGCGCGTTCGGCGGTGACCGGGCACACGCGAAGATCGCGATGCTGGGCGCCGTCTACGGCCAGACTTCCGGTGGCGCCCTGGCTCACATGGCCGAACTGCGCCGCCGCTATCCGATCGCGATCGCCTACGTCGACGACGCGGCCCGGGCCGGTGAAGAAGGCCGGTTGGTCCGCACCTGGCTCGGCCGGACCAGTCCACCCGTGACGTCCGGCCCGGCGGAGACGGCCGAACCGGCACCCGGTGCCGGGGACAGCGCCGCGGCCCGGGCGCGGGGCCGCTTCACCCGCAACTTCGTGGTGCAGGGCAGTGCCGCCGACTGGGCCCTGCTGATGCTGGCGGCACTGCGCCGCGAACTGGCCACCGCCGGCTTGCGCGCCGAACTGGTGTTCTTCCAGCACGACGAGGTCATCGTGCACTGCCCGGCGGACGAGGCCGAGACGGTCGCGGCCGCCGTCGCGGCCGCCGCCGAAATCGCCGGGCGCCTCGCGTTCGGTCCCACACCCGTGCGGTTCCCGTTCACCACCGCGGTGGTGGACAGCTACTGGGACGCCAAGTGACCGGGTACCGGCAATCGGGTCAATGCGGCTGTGCCGGCAGCGGATTCAGACCCGACCCGCTGGGCAGGGTACCGCCCGAGCCGGAGCGCACCGCGCACAGCAGCGAATGGCCGTCACCGATGAAATCGCCGAACGAGACCGGGGCCGAGGGGGCGCCGGTGGGGTGCTGGGCGAGATACCGGTCGAGCTCCTGCTGCTGGTCGCCGGAGTTCTGCTGCACGTAGTGGGCGCAGGACTTGTCACTGCCGGCGTCGCGCATGTGTTCCCAGGCCACGAAGGCCGTTGCGCCCACCGCCACCACCAGCGCCACCCGCGCGGCTATGACGATCAGATCGCGCACCACTGCCCCCCGAAGACTCTCTGTATTACGTTACATCCCAGTCTATTTCGTTCCCGAGATGCGAATCCACCGGCCGCCCATAGGACTTCGGCCACAGCACTGCCGCTGCGCTGCCCCGGAAGTCCGGCGGGGGTCGCGAGGGTCACGCCGATCGGAGAATGTGCGGGACCGCCGCGCCTGCCCACGGGCCGACGGCCGGTAGCCGCGCGTGCTGACCGATGCGCCGTCGGCCGATTCGGTGCCGGCGCGGACAACCGGTTTTCTCGGCCCTGATCAGGGCATCCGCTGGACGTCCAGCACTACCGGGCTCGGCACCGCGCCGCGGCGGGTGCCGGGTTCGTTGCTCGCCGAATCGGAGGAGATGTCATGTCGATGGATCCGGATCCCGCCCGCACTCCCGACCTCGAACCCGGTGGCGGCGTCGCCCCGGGCAGGACGCCGCCGGAGACCGCGCAAACCTCGGGGCTGTCCGCGCCCGAACCCCGGACGAGTTACGCTTTCCCGCCGACCGGCATCGCCGCCATCGCGGTGATCATGGTGCTGGTGGCGGTGTTCGTGATCGTCGCGGTGTCGTTGCTCCTGTGAGCGGCACGCAGGCGTGCTCAAAACCCGTCGTATCACTTGACCACCGGGTCGTCGGTCGTCGTCGCCGGGCGGTCGCCGTCGCGGCCGCCACGGCGTCGACGACCGATCACGACGATCGTGATCACGACGGGAACGATCAATAGCAGCGCGAATTCCATGTACGGCGTGATACCCGGCGTCGCCGGTCCCGCACATCCCGGCACCGGGCAGCTGACCGGAGGCCGGTGCGCCGGCGGCCGGTACCCGGTGCTGGCAGGCGAGTTCCCCAGATGGCAGGATGGTCGGGTGGAATCTCCCGTCGAGCCGCCGGCAGAGCCGGGCTTGCCCGAGACGCCGCCCTCCGAGCCCGTGGCGGACACCGAACCGACGAATGAGTCCGCGGGACCGCGGACCGGTAGTTTCCGGTTCTGGTTCGCCACCCGCCGCTGGGAGTGGTCACCCGAGGTGTATCAAATGCACGGCTACACCCCCGGCGAGATCGAGCCGACCACCGACCTGCTGCTGCGGCACAAACATCCCGGCGACCGCGACCAGGTCGCCGAGATCATCGCCCGCTCCATCACCGAGGGCGAGCCGTTCTCGAGCCGCCACCGCTTCATCGACACCCGCGGCACCGAACACCAGGTGATGGTGGTCGCCGACCGCATCCTCGGCCCGGACGGCCGCCCCGTCGGCACCGCCGGGTACTACGTCGACCTGTCGGGCACCATCGCCACCGCCGGCCGGGAAGCGCTCAACGACCAGCTACCCGAGCTGATCGAGGCCCGGGCGGCGATCGAGCAGGCCAAGGGCGTGCTCATGCGCATCTACCGCATCACCGACGAACAAGCGTTCGAACTGTTGGTGTGGCGGTCGCAGGAAACCAACACCCGCGTGCGCGAACTCGCCGAACAGCTCCTGGCGGAACTGCCCGGCGTGCCGGCCGCGGCGGATACCACCGTCGCGGCCTTCGACCATCTCCTGCTCACCCTGCACGAGCGTATCCCGCACTGACGCAACCGAATCCGCATCTCGGGGTAGTACGCCGGAAGGTCAATAGTAATAGCGTCTGCCGCCGATGGGATGCCCCATCGACCCGAACAACAGCAGCACGAGGCCGATGACGAGGGCCACGATGCCGAGCGTCCACAGGATCGGAACACTGAAGATGAATCCGAGGACGAGAAGGATCACTCCGAGAACAATCATGACTGCTACCTGGTTTCGTTCGATGCCGTTGTCGCGGGCACCGAGACTGGGCTCGATGCCCGAAACGCCGGCGTGGCACCGCTGTCAGCTGCGGCCCAGCGCGTGCGCGAGCTGGGACTTGTTCATCTTCGAGCGGCCGTCGATATTGCGTTGGCGTGCCTCGTTGTACAGCTGGTCATAGGTGGGACCTTGCGCACCCGAATGGGATCGCTGGCCGCCCCGGCGTTGCGGGGACATGTCCCGCACCGACGAACGGCTGGCTGTGCGCGTCTGCCCGGCCTGAGCGCGGTTCTTGTTGACGGTTCGAGCGCCGATTTCTTTCGCGCGTTTCTCGCTCGCACCTCGGGCCTTGGCCGAATCCCGAATGTGCTCGTATTCGCGTTCTTGTTTGGCGGTCCATTGCTTCGGCACGACACACCTCCTGTCACGTGTGGTCCGCCGGTCCGGTAACTGTGCGGTATGGGTGCGGACCTAGCGTCCGACTACCCGTCCGTCCGGAATCCACACTCGCGCGACCGTCCACGGTTTTCCCACCGGGCGGGAGAAAGTCGCGGCCGGACCGAGCCGGTGTAGCAGAGTGGTGCCGAGCCTGCGTAGGCACTGTCATTGACGATTCAGGAGCGAACAGATGGCAACTTATGTCCTCACCGGCACCGCCTCCGGGCTGGGCGCCGCGACGGCGGCCCGGCTGACCTCCGGTGGGCATCGCGTCATCGGCGTCGACCGGCACGCGGCCGACGTCGTCGCCGACCTGGCCACCGCCGATGGGCGCGCCGAGGCGATCGCCCGGGTGACCGAACTGGCGGACGGTCCGATCGACGGCTTCGTGCCGTTCGCGGGTCTGGCCGCGGCGGCCGGACGGTCCGCGGATCTGCTGATCGGCGTCAACTACTTCGGCGCGATCGAACTGCTCGAGGGCCTGCGCCCGCTGCTGGTCGCGGGGCAGCACCCGTCGGTGGTGCTGATCAGCTCGAATTCGACCACCTGCCAGCCGAATTGGCCGGCCGAGCTGGCCCAGGCCTGCCTGGACGGGGACGAGGAGAAGGCCCGCTCGATCGCCTCCGGTTACGGCGAACTCGCTGCGGTGCAGGCGTATCCGGCGACCAAGGCGGCGCTGGCGTACTACGCGCGGACCCGGTCCGCGGAGTACATCGCGCAGGGCGTGCGGCTCAACGCGATCGCGCCGGGACTGATCGAGACTCCCATGACCGCGGAGGGCCGCAAGGATCCGCTGGTCGGTGCCGGCATGGAACAGTTCCTGGCGACCATCCCGGCCGGGCGCGGCGGCCGCCCGGAGGAGGTCGCGTCGCTGGTGACCTATCTGCTCGGCCCGGAGGCGAGCTATTTCGTCGGTTCGGTGATCTTCGTCGACGGGGGCACCGACGCGGCGTTCCGCGGCCGGGACTGGCCGCAGATCTGGCAGCTGTAGTCACCGCTTCGGCCGATACCGGACCGGTTCCACCCCGGACGCTGTGTACATTTCTCGGTAGCCAGAGAATTTGCCGATCGGTAGCGGGCCGAAGCGGAGAGGTGACCGATGATCGGAGCGGAGGTGACCGGCTGGCGGGCGGTAGGCGCCTGGTGGCACGATCGCCTGGATTATCGGTGGCTGGTCCGAACGCTCGACGCCCGCGGCGCACTGCCCGTCATGAAGGGGATCGCCGCGCTCGTCGGAGCGGTTCTCGCGGTGATCCTCACCATGGACCTGAAGTCCACGTCCGGGCCGGCCGGGGCCTGGAGCCTGGTGACCACTTTCAACATCGTCTTCTCGGTCGCGTGGGCGTGCTATTGGTGGTACGCGCCCTGGCCGAGCGAGAAGACCTCCCTGATCCTGATGGCGAGCGCCGACGTGCTGACCACCGCCCAGTGTCTGGTCGACAGTGACCGGCTGTTCGGCGCGCTCGGCTTGATGCGGCTGGTGATCCCGGGCGGCTACCTGGCGATCTTCCACGGTCCTCGCATCCTCACCGTCCACAGCGCGTGGTCGGTGCTGTCGGTCCTGACCCTGACCTGGCTGACCGTGCACGACGCCGAGAGCGACGGCCTAGCGAGTGTGTCGATCGTGCTGACGATGGTGTCGGTCACCGCGCTCGTGCTGCCCGCACTGCAACTCTGTTACTGGATCCTGCGGATGGACGCGCTGACCGATCCACTCACCGGTCTGCTCAATCGCCGGGGCCTCGACTATTACGTCTCGTCCTGGTTCCAACCCGGCATCCACGACTCGATCGCCCTGATGACCATCGATCTCGACCGGTTCAAGCAGGTGAACGACACCTTCGGGCACCGCGTCGGCGATGAAGTACTCGTCCGCACCGCGGCGTGCCTACTGGCGGCCCGCCCGCCGGCCTCGATCGTCACCCGCAGTGGCGGCGAGGAATTCGTCGTCCTCGCGCCGCTGGACGCCGGTGCCGCCATGAGTGAAGCGGAACGGCTGTGCCAGGCCGTCGCGGCGGCCATCGGACCCGTCACCGCCAGCATCGGGGTGGCCGTCACCGCGGACGACACCCGCCCCGACCCCGAACAGTTGCTCCGCAGATCGGATTCGGCGATGTACCGGGCAAAGCAATTGGGCGGCAACACCGTGGTGTTCGCGGCCTGACGGGCAGCCCGCGGACCTCACAGGGCGGCCGCCCACTCCCGGACGATCGCACGGGCCGATCGCAGCAACGGTCGCAGTGGGGTCCGGAAGCAGTGCACGAAGGTGAGGCCGATCTCGTGGTCGGCCGGATCCACGCCGTGCCAATAGACCGGCGGGATGTACACCGTCTCGCCCGGCCGGAGGACGGTTTCGTACTTGGTCACCGGCGGCTTGTCCCGAAGCAATGTGGCGGCCTTGCCGACATGATGCAGGTTGTGCGCGATCAGGTACGAATAGAATTTCCGGTTCGTCTCGTCGAGCTCGAACAACGAGAACCGTTTCGTCCCGCGCAATTGTGTGGTGAGTGATTCGTCGGCGATGTGCCAATGCCAATCGGTTCCGGCGTTCCGGTAGCCGAACATTCGATGCCGCGCAGAGGCCAAGGGCGCTTTGTCGTCGGCTTCGCTCAGGAACCGGTGCCGGCCGATGTCGTTCTCCCACTTCGGCGGCAGCAGGAAAGATCCCGACATGACGGCCTCCTCCGGAGGCGCGGCGTGTGCCTGCCGCAGCGCATCGGCCAACCGGACACGCTGGTAGTGCCCGTATCCGTTGTCGAAGAAGTGCTTCCACTGATTGAAATTGAGGCCGGTGCCGACGAGTGCCTCGTGGTCACCGGCCCGTTCCGCGAGATACTCGATATCCGACCACAGTGACACGGCCGGCCAGGTCCGCGCCGCTCCGGTGATCACAACGGGCCGGCGCCGATGAACATACTCGGCCATGAATCGGCCCGGGGTCAGGTCCGCGGCCGCGATGCGCGGCAATTCGCGGACCACCCCCGGAATCAGATCGATGACCTTGACGAGTTCGACATCCATTCGTGCAACCTCCGTAGCCACGCGCCCCGATCGGCGGCCTCAAGTGTTCAGCCGATACCCGCTGCGGCGAAAGACCCGAATTCCGGGGGCATCGTTTCCCGCCGGACGCGGCCGGTGTCCGCGGCTGCACCACGGCGGCAACTCCGCGCAATACACTGCGACGACGGACCGGTTCGAGGAGGCAGCGATGGCACGCACCGGGATCTTCCGGACGAAATCGGTGGAGCAGTCGATCGCGGACACCGACGAGCCCGACAGCAAACTGCGCAAGGACCTCACCGCGTGGGATCTGACCACCTTCGGGGTCGCCGTCGTCGTCGGAGCCGGCATCTTCACGCTGACCGCCCGCACCGCGGGCAATGTCGCGGGGCCGTCGGTCTCGCTCGCCTTCGTGCTGGCCGCCGTCGCCTGCGGTCTCGCCGCCCTGTGCTACGCCGAGTTCGCCTCGACGGTGCCGGTCGCGGGCAGCGCGTACACCTTCTCGTACGCGACGTTCGGTGAGTTCGTCGCCTGGATCATCGGCTGGGACCTCACGCTCGAGTTCGCGCTGGCGTCCTCGGTGGTCGCCAAGGGATGGTCGCTGTATCTGGGCAATGTGATCGGCGCCGAGGGCTCGACCGTGGTCTCGTTCGGCGGGGTGCGCTTCGACTGGGGTTCGGTGCTGCTGATCGCCGTGCTGACCGTGCTCCTGGCGACCGGGACGAAGCTGTCCGCGCGGGTGTCCCAGGTGGTCACCGGTATCAAGGTCGCCGTGGTGTTGCTGGTGATCGTGGTCGGTGCGTTCTACATCAGCAAGGCCAACTACTCGCCGTACATTCCCGCATCCGCACCGAAGAGCACCGGCGCCGGCATCCACCAGTCGCTGTTCTCCTTGCTCACCGGCGCGGGCGGCAGTACGTACGGCTGGTACGGACTGCTCGCCGCCGCCTCCCTGGTGTTCTTCGCGTTCATCGGATTCGACGTCGTGGCGACCACCGCCGAGGAGACCGCGAACCCGCAGCACGCGTTGCCGCGGGGGATCCTGGGCTCGCTGGCGATCGTCACGGTGCTCTACGTCGCGGTCACGCTGGTGCTCACCGGCATGGTCAAGTACACCGAGCTCGCGACCGACAATTCCACGCTCGCAACGGCTTTCGAATACCACGGGGTCACCTGGGCGCAGTGGGTGATCAATCTGGGCGCGCTGGCGGGCCTGACCACGGTCGTGATGGTCATGCTGCTCGGCCAGGCCCGGGTGCTGTTCGCGATGTCGCGCGACGGCCTGATGCCACGGCGACTCGCGCGCACCGGCCGCCACGGCACCCCGGTGCGGATCACCGTCGTCGTCGGTGTGGTCTCCGCCGTCCTCGCCGGGTTCTTTCCGATGGGCACGCTCGAAGAGATGGTGAACATCGGGACGCTGTTCGCGTTCGTCCTCGTCTGTATCGGCGTGATCGTGCTGCGACACACCCGCCCCGATCTGCCCCGCGGTTTCCGGGTTCCGGGGGTGCCGTTGGTGCCGGTCCTGGCGGTGCTGGCCTGCGGATGGTTGATGCTGAACCTGTCGGTGGAGACCTGGATCCGGTTCGTGGTCTGGATGGCGATCGGCATCGTCGTGTACTTCGGCTACGGCTACCGGCACTCGCTGGTCGGCCGGCGGGCCGCCCCTCACCCGGGTGTGGAGACCGACGCGCTCGGTCACCTCGGCGGACCGGAGGGGCCCGGCGGCGTGGGGCTTTGAGGGTGCTCGGCCCCGGGTCAGCCGGCGAGACTGCTGGTCACGGTCGGCTCGATCGCGCCGCGGGGGCCGACGAAAACCGGCGGCAGGGACCCGCAGGCGCCGGTGACCGCCTGCGGGCGGAAATCCGCTGCGAGCTGCATCGTGTGACTCGAGATCGTCCAGTTCGGCACTGTCGTCGGAGCCAGGCTGTAGGAGCAGGTCGCGGAACTGACCGCGATGCCGATCGTTGCGCTGGGCATCGATCCGGAGATCGTGGCCCCGCCCGTGACGGTGAGCGTCGCCGGATGCACCGTCGCGGTGACGGTGACGGGCGCACCCGCGGCGTCGGTGCATTGAGCGAAGGTGACGGCCGACAGGGTGCCGATCGTGCCGGACGAGCCGGCGACGTTCGGCATCGAGCCGCTGAACGTCGCGGTGGCGCAGGTCAACGGCGCCGGCCCACCGAGGAGGCTGAACATCGTCGGCTGACCCGTGACGTGGTAGGCGCCGGCCGGGTCGGTATTGCCCGCCACGGTGTACTGGTAGGTGGCCGCCGCGGCGGGAACGGCGGTCACGAGTCCGCAGACGGTGGCGGCCAGGGCCGCGCACGCGATCGTCGCGCTGCGGATTCGACGGGAACGAGTACGCATCATCATCGGTGCCTTCTTCGAACGAAACCTGCGGGGAGCTCTAATTACCTTGTGTTGCAACGCAATTAGAGTCGCAGCAGGTGGTGTTGGGGACACCGCCTGATGATTCCCGTCCGAAGATGAGCGATCAAGAACTGTTTCACGCGGTTTCGATCAGCGTGGCTAATGTGTCCAGCGACGACCACCGGTCCGAGGCACGAAACGGCTCGACACGGCATACTCCGGCTGAAACCGGCAGGGCCGGGCTCGAGGTAGCGTGGCGGCGGATCTCCAGAACGAGTTGCGCCGGCGTGGCGCAGCCGCACCCGGGGGCCGGCTCAGATGAGAGTGTCGCCGGTCCCGGGGTAGTCGAAAACCCGAGGCAGTTCGGCGGAATCGATCGAATCGCAGGTTGTCATGCAGAACCGCAAGAGAGTGCGTCGCGCCGTAACGCCCGAGGTGGTGTGGCCCGAACCCAGTCCGCTCGCCGCCTGGTGGCGGCAGATCATGTTCGCCTCACCGCCGAGCCGGCCCGATAATCCACCGGCGCCGGCCACCGGGAACGAACACTGACCGGGCATCAGGTCCGCGGTTTCGCGAGCGACAATCGTGCGATGAGTGGCGCGGCTTTCCGCAATCGATTGCGCAGCTCGTCGAAGCGGGCCTGCCCGGCCGCGGACAATCTGCCCTGGTCACTGTAGTGCGCCAGCCGTGGCAGCCGGCCCGACAGCAGCACTCCCCACATGATGCTGAAGTCGTAGAGCCCGTCGCTGTCCGCTGACAGGCCGGGATCGTCCCGCACCAGCTGGTGTAGCCGGTCCAGCTGATCGAACAGCAGGTCCAGGTCGCGCTCGGTGCCCGCGACAGCCGGCGGTATCCGGTCGTTCACATGTCCCTCCCGTGCTATAGGCGTGGTTTCGCGACGGCTACGACATACGGCTGGCCGGACACGGTGACAAAGACCCGGTCGTTGCCGGCGGCGATCCCCGACACGGGCGCGGATCTGGCCGGCCCTTCCGGTAGCGCAGCACGGAAGTCGAAGGTCCGGATCACCGGGATCACCCCGGCGGTGTAGCCCTCGAAGCTGCGGGTCTCGAGCACCGTCACACGCTGCTCGGTGACGGCGTAGATCCGGGTGTCGTCGGTGGCGAGGTAGCGAATCGGCTCACCGAGCGCCGCGGAACCGACCACGCGCAGACTCTCGTTGTCGGACTGTTCGTCGACGGCCAGCAGGCGATCGGAGTCCCGCTCGGCGACATACACCCGCGAGACCTTGGTCCCGTCGCCGGCGGCCGCGACGACGCCGACATCCAGGGCGCTGGTCCGCTCGGCCGGCGGGCTCTCGCCCTCGTAGTGCGTGACACCGCCGGGGCCGACCACGTGGAATTCGAGTTGCCGGCCGCGGTTCGCGCCGCGGACGGTGGCGCCGGGTCCGGCGTCGACACGAGTCGACGACAACCGGATGTTTCGATGCAGCTCCACCGGAGTCACGGTGGAACCGTCGGATGACAGCGCTAGCAGTACCCGGGCGCCGGACTCGAGGCCGAGTTACGACGGTGCGGGTCCGGCCTCGAAAGCGCCTGTCTCGGAAAGGTTCCCGATGTCGACCGCTGCCACCTGCCCACGCTCGGGCCGTGCTACCAGCACCGTCGTGTCGTGCAGCGGGCTGATCACCAGGTTGGACCCGAGATCGGAAAACGGCGCCGAGACGGCGGTGGGCGCCTGAGTCGCGGGCGACGACACGTCGATTCTGGCGATCCGCCGATCATCGGTGAGTCCGAGCAGGACGTGGTCACGATAGGAGTACACCGGCTCACGGATCGCCGCGCCGATCTGCTGCACACGGACGGCTTCGGCTGCTTCGAGTTCGGAACCGGGGGCCGCGCAGCCCACCGCCGCGGTCATCGTGACCGCCGTGGCGGCGACAATCGAGGCCCATTTGTGCACAGTCATCACCGCTCCTTACGTAGCCCCCACGCCGCCGCGACGAATACCGGCGAACAGTCCTCGCCTGCGAATCGAGCGACGACGCGGGTTGTAGTATCCGGAGGGTCGCTTTCAGCCACATGATTCCATATGGCGGAGCACGTGGACGTCCAGCGGCATCCGGTCCAGGCGCGTTTCTCGAGAACTATTCCGCGACTGATGGGAACGGTTGTGGTGCAACTTTTTCGTGGAACCAGGACGTATCGACTGTTGACGGTGCACCGCTATGTGGCATTCGATTTGCCCGGGGTCACCACCGCGCTGGGAATGGCGTCGCTCCTGGGCGCGGCCGCTGTGCACCTCTATCTGCTCGGTACCGAGACCGGGCTTCCGGGCTACCTCACGGCCTATTTCGTCGTCCTCAGCGCCGGGTGGATATTCGCGGCGGTCATGATGGCGCTCGGCCGCTTCGCGGATCGGGGCTGGCTGCTCGCGGGCCTGGTGTCCGCGGTGTTTCTGGTGGGGTATGTCCTCTCACGGCTCACGGGGCTGCCCGGGTTGCCGGCCGTGAAGTATCGGTGGGATTTCACGCCGGGCACCGTCGCGTTGCTGTGCGCCGCGCTGTTCCTGGCGGTGTGGGTGTCGGTACTGCTGGGTATCAATGTCGCCCATCCACGGAAGCGAGATTGGCATGACTGAACTCGATTACCCGGCCTGGCTGCGCATCGAGCACTGGCTCACCGTGCTTTTCGTGACACTGCTGATCCGCAGCGGCGTCGAGATCCTGGCCACCCATCCGAAACTGTATCGGCGCGAGGACAGCAGGCCGGGCACCGAGTGGGCGCGGTTCACCCGCAAGACGATGCCGACCGGCAAGCTCTACGACACCTTGGACGAGGAGGAGAGCTATTCCTCGCTCGTCGCGCTGCCCGGTCACAAACAACTCGGCATGGGTAGGCACTGGCATTTTGTGAGCGTGATCGGCTGGGTTCTGGTCGGTGCCGCGTACTACGTTCTGTTGTTCGCCACCGGCCAATGGCGACGCTACATTCCGACGTCCTGGTCGCTGTTTCCCCAAGCGTGGGACGACATCGTCACCTACCTGAGCTTCAACCTCCCGCCGCTGCTGCCCGGTGAGCCGCTCGACGCGCTGCAGAAGCTCGCCTACGGGGGAGTGGTTTTCATTCTGGCGCCGTTTCAGATCCTCACGGGTGCGGCGCAATCGCCCGCGATCGAGGGCCGGTTCCCCTGGTACGTGCGGTTGTGGGGCGGGCGTCAGTGGGCGCGGAGCCTGCATTTCCTGGGCTTGATCGCCTTCGTCGGGTTCATCGTCGTCCACCTCGCGATGGTGGTGTGCTGGAACTGGGGGCGGCTCAACGCGCTGATGATCTTCGGGCATATCCGCGACACCGGCTGGGCGATCGCGCTGTCACTGGTCATCGTGGCGGTGATCGTCGCCGTCCACGTCGCGGCAACGGTGTGGAGCCTGCGGAATCCTCGATCGGTGCAGCGGGTGCTCGGCGCGCCGGTGACCCGTGCCCGGCGGTGGTTGCTGCGGCCGATGCGGTCGAGGCAGCACTACCCGCCGGAGAAGCTATCCGCCGAGCACCGCGTGAACGGAAAGCCGCCCGACTGCGACCAGTACAAACTGATGGCGGTACACAACTTCGCCGATTGGCGACTCGAAGTCGGGGGACTGGTGGAGAACCCGCTCGTTCTGAGCCTGAACGAGTTGCGCGAACTGCGTCCTCCACAACGACAGCGTGTCCTGCACAACTGCATTCAGGGCTGGTCGAGTATCGGTGAGTGGGGTGGCTTGCCGCTGCGTGATCTCGTCTCGATGGTGCGGCCGCTGCCCGACGCTCGGTACATCTGTTTCATGACCATGCAGGACACCGGCCGTGACGAGCCGAGCGCGGAGGGTACGGGTCACTTCTACGAGGTCGTCGACCTCGAACTCGCCGATCACCCCCAGACGTTGCTGGCGTACGAGATGAACGGTGAGCCGCTGCCGATCAAGCACGGCGCGCCGCTTCGGCTGCGCGTCGAGAACCAGGTGGGATTCAAGATGGCCAAGTGGATCGAGCGCATCGAATTCGTCTCCGACTATTCGGCGATCGGTTTCGGCATGGGCGGCTGGCGTGAAGACAACGTCTACTTCGACAAGGACGTCGAGATCTGATGGGCGGCGCCGGTCTGCCGCCGCGTCCGGAGAACGTCGTGCTGGATTCCGGCGAGAAGTCGCGGGTGCTGGAGCAGGTGCGCCGCCGCGGCGGCGTGTGCCACAACTGCGGCAACGATCGGTTCGTGGTCGGTGACGCCTTGTATCTCGGATTCCATTTCCGCAGTGCGGATCCCGATGCGTACCTGATCGCACTCACTTGTACCGATCCGGATTGCCCGAGTCGGCATACCGGCATCACTCTGGCGCGCCGGCTCTTTCTGTCAGAGACCAGGACAGCGGAATGTGGTGCAGTGCCGCGGCGTAACCGATGAAACCGCTGGCGGTCCCCGGGCCCCCACCTGTTCCGCCGTTGCCGTTGTCGTTTCCGTCGCAGGTCCCGCTGGTGTCGTCGTTGTCGCAGGTCCCGCCGTTGTTGCCGCAGCCGCCACCGGTTCCGCCGCACGTTCCGGTTCCCCCGCTGCCACAGTCGTTGTTGTCGCAACCGTGCGGCGGGACAGGCGCGGGCGGAGGCACCGCTTGGGCGCTACCGACGCCTCCGTGCCCGGACAGATCGATATGCACCGTCGCCGAGACGGCAGCGGGGGCGACGGCGGTCACCGGCGCCGTTATCGCTACGGTCGTCAGCGCGGCCTCGGCCAGCCACCGTCGTCCTGTATGTCGGTGAGTCATCGTGTCGCCTTTCCGCCGGGCAAGCCGACATCGCCGCGGGAGGCGACCACCTCATCCGCGTGAATGCGAGCTGCCGACCGAACCCGGTATCAGCGGGCGCGGCGCGTGTTCATGGTGATCCGGCGCATGCCGACAGTCATCGAGGCCAATCCGAGCAGCAGGGCGAGGACACCGGTCACCACGTTGGTCCAGATCGTCGACGTACGGGCGACATCGCCGCTGACCACCCACGGCGTGATGATCATCCATACACCCAATAGCGGAGCAACCCAGCCGATGCCGTGGAACCGCCCGTACATCGAGGCGAATCCCAGCGCCAGCACCGCAGTTGCTACCCCGACGATCAGGTTGTTCACGGTCAGGGTCGGGAACCGGGTGAATCCGACGATCCACGCGGAGGCCGCGATGAAGAGCCCGGTCAGGAACGTCAGGCCCGTGACCACTTGAGCGGTCGGTTTCTCCGCGGCGAGTTCGTACTTCTCGTGCTTGGCCCGCAGTTCCACGATGTCGGGATGCAGGCTCATGTTCATGGCATCGGTAGCCATGTCCGCCACCACCTTTCGGACGCGCGGTGAAGGCGCTGGAACCCGACGGCCGAGATGGCGGGGGACATGCGACCGAGCCCGATCGCCGGTCCATACGTCATGTCATGATAATATCACTCCATGATATATGAGTCGATGGCGCAGCCCACCCCGCCCACCGACCGGCAATACTCGAGCCTGCTGGCCTTTCGCACCGAGCTGCGGCGGTTCCTGCGCTGGAGTGAACACCGAGCCGCCGATGCGGGACTCACCGGTGCTCAGCATCAACTGCTGCTGGCGATTCGCGGCCATCTCGACCCCGCTGGGCCCAGTATCGGAGAGATCGCGAACTATCTCTGCGCCCGCCATCACAGCGTGGTGCAGCTGATCGATCGCACCGAACAAGCCGGCCTCGTCGCCCGCAACCGGGAGGACGGCAAGGACCGCCGCGTCGTCCGCCTCACCCTGACCGAGGCGGGCCGGCGAACCCTCGCCCAGCTCAGTGCCGCCCACCTCGAAGAGCTCGGGCAAGTGGCCGCGCTCGTCGACACATTGACCGACTTGACCGCGGCCATCCCGGAGGCCGGGTGAGCTGTGTCCGCGAGAGTGTCTACGAATCGTCGAATCGCTTGCCCGGCGGATTACCCGTCGTCGTGTCGGCCCCGGCGGCGCGTCGGCCCGCGCGGTGCCGGACCACCACGACCGCGACGACCACCGGCACGATCAGTAGCAGCAACAGTTCCATAATCGTGGCCCACCCATCCTCGCTGTGTGTCTGCGCGCTGCGCGCGCGAGTTTCTTGTTCATCGTCGAGCGGCCCTTGACATTGCGTTTCCGGGCCTTTTGTAGACCTGATCCCGGCCCGGCTCAGGTGTTGGCCGGGGCGGCGCTGATATCGGCGAGTGCGGAATGCTCGTCGCGGTCGATGGCGGCGTCGCCGATGGAGAACACTCCGACGGCGCGCCCGTTGTCGACGACGGGAATCCGCCGCACGGCACCGTCCCGCATCCGGAAGATGGCCTCGTCGACTTCTTCGTCCGGTGCCGCGGTGATCAGATGCGTACTGCAGACGTCACCCAGGCAGCAGCGGGAGAGGTCGTCGCGGTCGGCGAGCGCCCGGACCACCAGGTCGCGATCGGTGACGATGCCTGGATCCGGTCACCATCGACGACCAGCACCGTGCCGATTTCCCCGTCGCGCATCGCGCGGGCCGCTTCGCGCACCGGCCTGTCCGCCGCCATCGACACCGGGTGGTCGGTCATCAGGTCACGCACATATCGAGTCATCGGAATCCTCCTCGTGGACAGGTCGGGATGTGCACTGGGCGACTACCCACGAAGGGTCCGGCGAGTCGTCGACTCGTGGTGGTTCGCGCGGATCGCGTCGGCCGTATTCCGGCGGGTCCGTTTCGCCGGACTTTGGTCGGGAATTCGCTCGCTGATCGCCCACGAATTTGTCCGCCGGACAAAGCAGCCTCAGCCGCTGGATCGAGGTTTCCGGGCGACAGCGGGCGTCGGGAACTGTCATGAGATATCGCGAGCTGGTCGATTCGGTACAACGGGCGGCGGGTCTGCAGACCGCGGAACAGGCCGACCGGGCGGTGATCGCGGTTCTGGCCACCTTCGCGCACTGTTTGCCGGCCCAGCTCCGGCAACGGTACGCCGAACGGTTGCCGGAACTGCTCGAGCCAGCGATGGATGAAAACGACCGGCCCCGGCGGGTCGACTTCACCACCGCCGTGGCCGAGGTCGGCTGGCGTCTCGACCTTCCGCCCGACCGTGCCCGTCGCTTGATCCGGGCGGTGCTGAACAGTCTGCGGATCTACGAGCCGAACCTCGTCGGCGACCTCACCGCGCTCCTGCGCGCCGACGTCGTGGATCTGCTGACCAGCGCGGAGGCCGAGGCCGTGAGCACGGCGGACCAGTCCCGTACCGGTTTCCCGAGCCCGAGCCCGAGCCCGAGCCCGAGCCCGAGCCCGAGCCCGAGCCCGAGCCCGAGCCCGAGCGCTGTCCGGACCGGGCCGATCACCACGGTGGCCGGGCACGGCGAGTTCCCGGATGCGTCGGGCCGCTGCCGGGAAGAGGCCGGCCGCGATCGGGATCCGGCTGGAAACAGCTGGTAGGCACCCGGGGGCGATCATGGCGCGCTGGTGGGTCCGAGCTCCGGTAGCCGTGGCGACCGGAGCCCTGCGTACGGGAGTCGACCTCGGCACCGCCACCGTCGTACTGCCGGTGCGGGCGGCCGGCCGGGGTGTCGACGTCGCGAGTCGCGTGGTCGAGGTGACGGTTCCCGGGATCGGGCGGCGGATGCGCGACGATCTCCGGACGCTCGCCGACTTCCGGCCGCAGCGGCACCAGCGGCGAGTCGATATCGAACAGAATCGTGTCGGGGTCGAGGTGCGCGGCCTGTCCGGTGCCGACAGCGCCCGGGTCGCCGCCGCGCTCGAGGCGCGCCTGAGCCGGATCGGCTCCGTGCGCTGGTGGCGGATCAACGCGGTGACCGGACGCCTGGTGGCCGGGTTGGGCGATGTCGACACCGGTTTGGCGAAACTGATCGCCACGATCGCCGCGGCCGAGGCCGGCGCGGATGTGGCGGACCGGACGTGGGACCGCGCGGTGGAGCACCCTGCGGATCGGGAACCGTTGTTGGCGGCGGGAATTCAGTTGGCAACCGATGCCACCGCGGTCGGGTTCGCCATGATCGGCTGGTTCCTGCCCGGCGGTGGCCCGCTGCGGTGGCTGCGCAGCGCCGGTCTGCTGATCGACAGCCAGCCACTGGCTCGTACCCGGATGGAGGCGGTCCTCGGCCGGGTCCGCACCGATCTGGTGGTGACACTCGCGACCGCGGTCGGCGGCGCGGCCGGCGAATCGGTGTCCATGCTCGTACTCGATACGGCGCAGCGGGGATTCACCATGTTGGAGGCGGCCGGGTCGTATCTGCGGTGGCGGGAATGGGAGGCCACCGACGCGCGGCGGGCCCAGTCGGAGGCTCGGGTGCCGCTGCGCGCGCACGAGCGGCCCATCCCGCTTCCGCCCGGTCCGGTGGAGCGGGTGGCGGCCGAGACCGCGACCGGAAGTTTGCTGGGCGCAACGGGTTTCGCGTTGGCTGGGCGATTCGGCCGGGCCGTGTCGGCGGTCGAGCTGGGAGCGCCCAAGGCCGCCCGCGCGAGCCGGGAGGTCTACGCCGCGACGGTGTCGACCCTGCTGGCTCGCGCCGGGGTACTGACCCTGCACCCGGCGGCCTGGCGCCGGTTGGACCGGCTCAGCGCGGTCGTCGTGGCCGGTGAGGCCCTGCTGACGTCGCGGCGAATCGTGCTCGAGGCCGAATCGACCGATCCGGGGACCTCGACCGCGTACGTGTGGTCGGAGGCGCAACGGCTGGCCGGCGCATCGGACGGCGAGAGCGGTAGCGCATCGGGCGAGGAGAGCGGTAGCGCGTCGGACGGCGAGAGCGGCGGCGCGTCGGACGGCGAGAGCGGCGGCGCGTCGGACGGCGAGAGCGGTAGCGCATCGGGCGAGGAGAGCGGTAGCGCGTCGGACGGCGAGAGCGGCGGCGCGTCGGACGGCGAGAGCGGCCGCGCATCGGACGGCGAGAGCGGCCGCGCATCGGACGACGAGAGCGGCCGCGCATCGGACGACGAGAGCTGCGACGCATCGGGCGGCGAGAGCGGCCGCGCATCGGGCGATGAGAGCGGCAGCGCGTCGGGCCCGCGCTGGATCTGCACCCGGTGCGGATCCGAGTGCCGCACGACGGAGCACGGCCCCGCCTGGCACGAATTACGCTCCGGGGCAAAGATTCTCGGCCGCGCCCTGGTCGGCCGGGAACTCGATCCGCGCGCGCATTCGATCCTGGCCGCCGCTCGCGCCGCCGGCGTGCTCGTGGTCTTGACCGGCGCCGAGGACGTCGGTGAACTGCGGTCGCTCGCCGACCGATTCGTGCCCGCGGCCGAGCCGTCCAGCACCCTGATCGGCGATCTGCAGCGCGACGGCCACGTCGTGGCGCTGCTCGGCGTGCACAGCCAGCAGGCCCTGGACTGGGCCGATATCGGGATCGGGCTGGCCCGGTTCGACGGAGACGAACTCACGGTGCCCTGGAGCGCGGACCTGCTGTGCCGTGACCTGGCGCAGGCCCAGCGCATCCTGAACGCGATCGGTCCGGCCCGCCAGGTGAGCGAACGGGGCCGCACCCTCGCCCTGTCGGGGTGCGCACTTGCCGGACTGTTGCTCGCCACCACACGCGGCAGGGCCGCCGATTCCGCTCCCCTGGTCGCGGCGAACGTGGGTGCGCTGGTCAGCGGCGCGGTGGCGGGCGTGCGGGCCGGAGCCGGCAGACCTGCCGGACCCGCGGCCCGGCTGTTGCCGTGGCACGCGCTGGAACCCGGCGAGGTGCTCGGCCGCCTGCCCGCACCCCCACCGCCGCCGGAACGATCCGCAGCCGAAAGGCGTTCGCGCATACCGGCTCCGCCGGGTGTGCGCGCGATCTCGGACTTCGCCGGCACGGTCCGCCGTGAACTGTCCGATCCGCTCGCCCCGATCCTCGGTGTCGGCGCGCTGGCGACCGCCATGCTCGGTTCACCGGGCGACGCGTTCCTGCTGTCGTCGGTGCTGACCGCCAACGCGGTCGTCTCCGCCCTGCAACGGCAACGCGCCGAACGGGCGTTACAGCGGATGATCGAACGGGAACAGCGCACCGGGCGGGTGCTGCGTCGCGACGACCTCGACCGGGACGACCCGCCGGCCGAAACCGTTCCGGCCGAGTTGCTCACGGTAGGCGACATCATCGTGCTGCGCGCCGGCGACGTCGTGCCGGCGGACGCTCGCCTCCTGGCAGCCGACAGTCTCGAACTGGACGAATCCGCGTTGACCGGCGAGTCGACCACCGTCGACAAGCAGGTCGACGCCACACCCGGTGTTCCGCTCGGTGATCGCGCGTGCATGGTGTTCGACGGATCGACCGTGGTCAACGGCGCGGGCCGGGCGGTGGTCGTCGCCACCGGCCGCGACACCCAGGCCGGCCGCGCCGGGACGGGAGCCGCGCCGCCGGACAGCGGGGGAGTGCAGGCGCAATTGCGGTCCCTGACCGATCGGGTGCTGCCGCTCACGATCGGCGCGGGCGGGGCGGTGACCGCGCTCGGTGGGATGCGGGGCCGAATCCTGCGGCGCGCGATCGCCGACGGTGTGGGCGTCGCGGTGGCCGCGGTTCCGGAAGGACTACCGCTGGTCGCCACGCTCGCCCAGCTCGCGGCGGCCCGCCGGCTGGCCCGGTACGGAATCCTGGTGCGGGCCAGCCGGACCGTGGAGGCGCTGGGCCGGATCGACACCTTGTGTTTCGACAAGACCGGCACCCTGACCGAGGGCCGCCTGCGACTCACCGCTCTCGCCGACCCCTGGGACCAATGGTCGGTCGATGACGAATCTCCGGACTCGAGACGGCTGTTGCGGGCCGCCGTGCGCGCCTGCCCCGACCCCCGCGACGGCCCGGCCCGGCACGCGACCGATCGGGCCGTACTCGACGCCGGCCGGCAATTCCTCAGCGACGACCCGGGACAGTGGGAGCGGGTCGACGAGCTGCCCTTCGAATCCAACCGCGGCTACGCGGCAACGGTCGGGCGAACCGACAGCACACTGCGCGTGTACGTGAAGGGGGCCCCCGAAGTAGTCGTCCCGCGGTGTGACGGGATCCGTGATTCGGCCGGTGATCGCCGTCCGCTGGGTGCCGAACAGCGCGAACAGGTTCGCCGGACCGTGCTCGATCTCGCGGCACAGGGTCTGCGCGTGCTCGTCGTGGCCCGCCGCGATCTGCGGCAGCGACCGCGGGACATCGAGGAGGAGGTCGACCACCTCACGCTGCTCGGGTTCGTCGGCCTGGCCGATCCGCCCCGGGCGCACAGCGTGGAACTGGTGAAAGCGTTGCAGGACAGCGGAATCGGTGTCCGGATGATCACCGGCGATCATCCCGCGACGGCCGCGGCGATCGCCCGGCAACTCGGTATCGGAGGTGACCGGGTGACCACCGGTGCGGACCTGGACGAGCTCGACGAGGCCGGACAGTCCGCGCTCATCGGCCGCAGTACGGTTTTCGCCCGGGTCGACCCGGAGCACAAGGTCCGGATCGTCGCGCTGCTGCGCCGGGCCGGGCACGTCGTCGGGATGACCGGCGACGGCAGCAACGACGCCGCGGCGATTCGCTCCGCGGATATCGGAATCGGTTTGGCCGCACGGGGTTCGGTGGCGGCACGGAACGCGGCGGATCTGGTGCTGACCGAGCCGGAGCCGCTGGTGCTGCTCGACGCGCTGGTCGAGGGCCGCAGCATGTGGCAGCGGGTGTCCGACGCGGTCGGAGTGCTGGTCGGCGGCAATGCCGGCGAGGTCGGGTTCACCCTGTACGGGACCGCGGTGGCCGGACGCGCGCCGATGACGACCCGGCAGTTCCTCCTGGTCAACATGCTGACCGATATGTTTCCCGCCCTCGCGCTCGCCTTGGCCGAGGACCGCAGCCGCGTCGACGGCGACGGCGACGGCACGGATGTGTCCGATCGCGCGGTCCGCCGGACCGCGGAACTCGCCTTCATCCCGCCCGCGGCGTCGGCGACCGATCTCGCCCGCACCGTGGGTGTCCGCGGTATCGCCACCGCCGTCGGGGCGTCGGCCGCCTGGACGGTCGCCCGCTACACCGGCACCCGGCGCCGTGCCGCCACCGTCGGCCTGGTCTCGCTCGTCGGCACCCAGCTCGGCCAGACCCTGCTGTCCGGGCGGGGCAGCCCGCTGGTCTGGCTGACGACTCTCGGCAGCGGCGTCGTCCTCGTCACGATTGTCATGACACCGGGCTTGAACACCTATTTCGGCTGCCGACCGCTGGGACCGTTGGGCTGGGCCACGGCCCTGACCGCGACGGCGGTGGGAACCGCTGTGGCGCAGCGACTACCGGCGCTGCTGCCCGGCCCGGACGGAACCGAATGACGTGAAGCCGCCGCGGCCGGCGCACACCGGGCGGTAGCGGGACGGGACCCGGCTCGACCGAGTTGTTCGACCGCGTCCGAGCCGGGTCCGGGGGTGGTCGGAGTGGTCGGATCGCACTGTCGTCCACTGCCGGTGCGTGCTACTGTCGTGATATCACTCTGATAGTACGAACGGCGGGCAGGCGCAAAGGTGCGAATGTGCGCGGTCGGCTGGTGCGCGGTGCGCATCCATTTCAGGTGATGGAAGTTGACGTCCGGCAACATGTGAAGACGCAGAGGATGAAGACCATGTCGAATGTCTCGCTGGCGGCGCTGATCCCGGTTCTGGTCCTGGAAGTCGCCTTCGTGGCGTACTGCTGGACCAGCATCTACCGGGTCCGCGCCACCAAGTTCTTGCCCAAAGCGGTGTGGGCGCTGCTGGTACTGCTCGTCATGCCGATCGGCGGCATCGTCTACCTGGTGTGCGGCCGCGACGATGCGGTGGAGCGGTGACCACTGTCGACCCCCGGATCGAAGTTCGCGGCGCCGGTGTCCGATTCGGTGACTTCCAGGCGCTGCGGGATGTGAACTGGTCCCTCGACGGCACCGGAGTGGTCGGCCTGATCGGCCTCAACGGTGCCGGCAAGACCACCCTGATCCGCTCGATTCTGGGGCTGCAGGAACTGGACGCGGGCTCGATCGAGATCCCGATCGGACGGGACGCGATCGGATTCTGCCCGGACACACCGGGTTTCGAGCCGTGGCTGACCGCCACCGAGGTGCTGGCGCAGTCGGCCGCGCTCGGCGGGCACGTCGCGGGGGAGACCGCGTACGCGCCGGCCGACGCGCTGCGGATCGTCGGGCTGGACCGGGCCGGGCACCGGCGGACCGCGGGTTTCTCCCGCGGCATGCTGCAACGTCTCGGCATCGCCGCGGCGCTGGTGCGCGACCCCCAGGTCCTCATCCTCGACGAGCCCACCAGCGCACTGGATCCGGAGGGCCGGCAGACGGTGCTCGATCTGATCCGCACCCTCGGTGAGCACCGGACCGTCGTGTTCTCCAGTCACCTGCTCGCCGACGTCGAGGACCTGACCCAGGAGATCCTGGTCCTGAACCGCGGCGAGACGGTGTATTCCGGCCGCACCGAGGACTTCCTCAAGCAGCATGCCTCGGACCCGACGATCGAGGTGCGGTTCGCCGACGGACGCGTCCGGAAGGCGGCCAAGCCGGAATGGGAGTCGCTGCTGTCGGCCGCGGCGAGCGAGGCCGGGCAGATCGACGAGATCCGCACCGATCTGCCCTCACTGTCGGAGGCGTTCTTCGCGGCGATCGGGGACACACCCGAACCGGTAGGGGAAAAGTCATGAACACGAACGATTTTCGTATCGAATGGTACCGCTGGATCCGCTCCCGGCGGGCGCTCGCCCTGCTGGTGGTGATGATCTTCGTCGGGGTCACCGCACCGTTGCTGACCAAGCATCTGCCGGATCTGATCGGAAGTTCCTCGGGACTTCAGGTGATCAAGCAACCCGAATGGCGCGACGGATTACAGGGTTACATCAAGCAGAGCAGTCAGCTCGGCGGAGTGATCTGCATCGTCATGGTGTGTCAGGTGTGCGGAATCCGGCGGGAGACGCCGCTGGGCATCTTCTATTTCACCCGCACGGAATCACCTCGGGCGCTGTATGTTCCCCGAATGGTCATGTCGCTGGTGGTCGTGACCGCCGTCGCGCTGGCCGGTGCGATCTGCGCGCTGTACGAAACCTGGGCCTCGTTCGGGACCCTGGAGATCCGGCCCGCACTCGGGCCGCTGGCCGTCGAATTGTGTGCCCTGGTGCTTTTCTCGGCGTTGACCGCCGGGTTGGCGGCGGTCACCCGGTCGGCGGCCTGGGGTGGCGGGATCGCGGGTGCGGTCTGGGCGGCCGGGCTGTTCGCGGCGGCGGCCACGAAGATCAGCCCGTACCTGCCCACCTCGGCGCTGGCACCTTCGGTCGTCTCGTTGACCTGGACGGATGCGGCGAAGGCGCTGCTGCCGCTGCTGGCTCTGGCGGTTGCGGCGGTGGTCGCCGCCCTGGTGCGGCCCATTCGGTACAGCGGCCGTGCCCGGTCGTGAAGTGGTCGCTCCGGCGGTAGTCGTGGCACCGCGAATTCGCTAGTGTCGGTACCGCGTTAGTTCCGCCCGGCTGTGAACGGAGAAATACAGTGAGCGTCAATCCATTCGATGATGAAGACGGCCGATTCTATGTTCTGATCAACGAGGAAGAGCAGTATTCCTTGTGGCCCGCATTCGCTGAGATCCCGAACGGATGGACGTCGATATTCGGTGAGGAGTCCCGGGCGGCCTGCATCGACTACATCACCGAGAACTGGACGGATATGCGTCCGAAGAGCCTGCGCGTGGCCATGGCCGAACGGGCCGGTGTGTAGCGAAACCGAATACGACTGTGCCGGGTCTCCCTTCGGGAGGCCCGGCACATTCGTTTCTACGGGACGGGATCCGGCCGGCGGAACATCCGCCGGCCGGGTTACGCTCGATAGTAGCTGTCGGCGACATCCAGCGCGTGATCCAGTGCGCCGAGCGCGAATTCGACTTCGTCGTCGGAGACGATCAGCGGTGGTGCCAGATGGATCCGGTTGGCGACGATCATCGGCCAGACCCGGTGCTCGCGAAGCGACTGTGCCACAGCGGCCATCGCCTCGGTGCCGCCGCGGCCCGGGAGCAGCGGCGCCAACGGTTGCTTCGTGTCCCGGTCGGTGACCAGCTCGAGCGCCCAGAACAGCCCGGCGCCGCGCACGTCACCGATGGACGGATGCCGCTGCTGTAGGGCCCGCAGGCCCGGGGCGAGCGCGGTGGCGCCCAGTGTCCGGGCGCGGGTCAGCAGGTCGCCGGCGGCGATCTGGGCCACCGACGCGACACCCACCGCACAGGCCAGCGGATGGCCGGAATAGGTGGATCCGCCGGGAAACGGTGTGGCGGAGAAGGATTCGACGATGTGCTCGGCGACGATCACCCCACCGAGCGGCACGTAGCCGGACGTGACGCCCTTGGCGAAGGTGACCAGATCCGGCCGGACGTTCCAGCGCTGGTAGGCGAACCACTCGCCGACCCGGCCGAACCCCGACATGACCTCGTCGCAGATCAGGACGATGCCGTGCCGGTCGCACAGCCGCCGCACCCCGGCCAGATAACCGTCCGGCGGCACCAGGATCCCGTTGGTGCCGACGACCGACTCCAGGATCACCGCCGCGACGGTATGCGGCCCTTCGAATTCGATGGTCCGCTCCAAGTGGCGCAGTGCGCGCTCGCACTCGGTGGCATCGTCGGTGGCGTCGAAATCCGAACGGTAGGTATACGGACCGGAGAAATGGACGACGCCCGGAACCCCGGGCTCGTTCGGCCACCGGCGCGGGTCGCCGGAGATGGAGATCGCCGCGGCGGTCGCGCCGTGATAGGAGCGGTAGTGCGCGAGGATCTTCGCGCGGCCGGTGTGCCCGCGCGCCATCCGCACCGCGTGCTCGACGGCTTCGGTGCCGCCGTTGGTGAACAGGACCCGGCCGGCTCCGGTTCCCGAGATGTCCAGCAGTGCCGCCGCGAGTTCGTCGCGCACCTCGTTGAAGAACGTGGGCGCCACCACGCAGAGCCGGTCGGCCTGGGTGTGGACGGCATCGATCAGGGCCGGATGCCGGTGCCCGAGATTGAGATACACCAGCTGGGAGGCGAGGTCGAGGTAGCGGGTGCCCCCGGCGTCGGAGAACCAGCAGCCCGCGCCGTCGGTGATCTCGAGCCGGGCGCCGCCGTCCTGCGCCCCCCACGGCTGGAAGACGTGGCGATCGGCTCGGTAGGTGTCGATCATCGTCATCGGATCACCGCTCGGCCGGGGTGGAGACCAGGGCCAGCAGGGGGTCGGCGCGGTGGTCCGGGCCGCCGGTCGGCGGGACGCCGTCCAGTGTGTCGGCGAAGGCGTTCCATTCGGTGGCGAATGTCCGAGCCAATTCGGCGACGGCCCCGATCCACTGCCCCGGAACCGAATTCTGGTGGGTATGCCATTCGCCGACCACATTGCCGTTGTGTAGCCAGCGGATGAGTTGGCGTCCGGATTCCGAGGATCGCACCGAAGGATCGTTGATGAGTTTACGAAGTAATTCCGCACTGTTCTTGCGGTTTTCGACGAACGTATACCCGGAGGATTTTCCCGGTTCGAGCGCGGGATTTCCGGGAGCGCGGTCGCCCTCGCCGCGCTCCATTCTGCGGCGGATTTCCTGAACTGTCGAATGGGATATTCCCACTTCACGGGCGATACTGCGCGCGGAGGCGGTCGGAGTTCGGGCGAGGAGCTCGACGACCCGCTCGCGCGCGGCCATGCCGTCGACCGGCCGGAGCCGGCCGTCGCGGCCCAGGCGTTTGGTCGATTGTCCAATTTGCCCGGCCGCCTGCCGGAGCTTCCCGACGGTGCCCGGGGCGAGGCCGACCACCCCCGCGATGACCCGGTTCGACCACTCCGGCTGCGTCCTGACCAGGCGAATCGCCGCCGCGGTGCGATCGCTGCGGCTCAACGGAAGTCCGTGCGAGGAGTTGAGATAGACCGCGAGCAGGAAGCATTCCTCCTCGGATCCGGTAAACAACCGGGCCTCGATCGAGGTATCGCCGCGGAGTACCGCGGCCCGAATTCTGTGCACACCGTCGATAACTCGCATCGTGCTCGAGTGGACCACGATGGGTGGCAACTCCACGTCGAGCTCGGCCAGATGGCGGACGTGCGGCTGGGACACTCCACCGAGACGGACGTAGTCAACGGAATCTATCTCCGAGATCGAAAGTCGGACCGAGGGTAGTGAATCGATCGATCCTGGTGCGTATACCGACACATCATTGCCCGCATGGGGCACACTGGTCAGTGTTTGTCCGTCGTGGTGCAAATGCCCTCCCTCAGCCGTCGGGCGGCAGCGCCCGACATTGCACTGGCTCTGCCGCCGACCGTAACGCAGACGTTGCACGCATTCAACTCGTTGCGGACGAATGGCCGCCGACGCCGCAGTCGATTCACAGGAATGCGGCGAGCGCGGTCGGAACCCGCGCAATTCCATTTGGTCTGTTTTCGTTTCCGGTGGACCGGGGAGTGCGTTCCCGCCGGTGGTAACGCCGCCGTCAGGGAGCGGACAGCTGCTCGAAGCCCGCGACCGTGTCCAGATGCCGGCCGAAGATCGCCGCCTCGTCGGGTACCCGGGCCCCGATCGGGCGCGTGACCGTCGTGTAGTTGAGCAGATGCCGCCAGGTGACGTTCTCCGATAGGCTGCAGCCGCCCCAGGTCCCACTCGACAGTGTGGTCGTGAACGGCACTCCGCTGGTGAAACTTCCGGCGTTGGTCATGGTCGACTGGTTCACCACCACCCGCGCGGTGCGCGTCGCGTGCGCCAGCGTCGCGATCCGCTCGGCCGACGAACTGTAGATACCGCAACTGTGGCCGCCCCCGCAGCGGTCCAGGATGGTGTTCACCGCCGCCACCGCCGCGCCGAAGTCCCGGTACCCGCAGACCGTGACGACCGGTGCCAGCTTCTCCAGCAGGAGCGGGCTGTCGCCGGTGGGATCGTCACAGCCGGCGACGAGCAAGTGGGCCGCACCCGCGTCGAAACCGGCCGCGGCGGCGGTCCGGCGCGCGGTGAGACCCACAAGTGCCCGGTTGCGCGTGCTGCCGTCGGGCCACAGCACCCGCTCCAGGCGCGCGGATGCGGCCCGGTCGCACACGTGAGCGCCGTACCGGGACAGCTGCTCGAGGAAAGCCCCGCGCACCGACTCGTGTACCAGGACATTGCTTTCCGACGAGCAACTGGTGCCGTGATTGAAGGCGGCCCCGTCGGCGATGTGCCGGGCCGCGACCGCCGGATCGGCGGTCTCGTCGACGATCACGGTCGGATTGCCGACACCGGCGCCGATGGCCGGTGTGCCGCTGGTGTAGGCCCGCCGGACCGTCCCGGCGCCGCCGACGGCCACCACGAGATCGGCCGCGGTCATCAATCGGCGCGTTTCGTCCTTGCCTGAAATGCCGAGGTGTGCAACGAGATCGACCGGTGCCCCCTGGTCGGCCAGCACCTGCCGGACCAGGGCGACGGTCTGCTCCGACGCCTCCCGGGCGCGCGGATTGGAGGTGAAGATCACCGCGTTGCGGGTCTTGAGCACGGGCAGGATGTTGCAGACGATCGCCGAGGCCGGTGCCGTCGCGGGCCCGGCGACGGCGACCACGCCGACCGGTTTGGCCAGCCGCGCCAGACCCAGCTCGTGGTTCTCCTCGACGACTCCGCCGGTGCGGTGCCCCCGCATGTCCATCAGGATCCCGAGCACCCGTTGCCGGTACAGCCGGAACAGATCCTCGGTATTGCCGAAATGTGTTTCCAGATAACTGACTTCGGCGAGCCGGCGGGCGTTGTCCTCCCGGTAACAGTGCCAGCCGACGGCGGCGACGAGATCGTCGACCCGCTCCTGCGACCACCGTGCGTACTCACGTTGCGCCGCGCGGGCGCTGACGATCTCGTCCATCATGTCGATCCAGTCCTCAGATCAGAGTCCCCGCCGCCGGGCGGATCAGTGGGAGCCGGCTTCGGCGATGATCCGGTCGACGGTCGCGGCGAATTCCGCGACTGTCGGGTGCTCGAGCAGGTCCCGCACCGACACCGCGGCACCCAGCGAGCGCCCGATGCCCCGGACCACCCGGGCAGCCAGCAGTGAATGCCCGCCGAGCTCCACGAAATGCGCGGTGCGGGAGTTGATCCGGCGGTCGAAGACGTCCGACCACACCTGCGCCACCGCCAGCTCGGTCGCCGTGACGAAATCGTCCGCCGGCGCCGCGGCGGTGGTGGTGTCGCCGGCGGGGGACTCGCGCAGGCAGCTCTGCTGCAGCGCGGCCAGATCCGCCTTACCGTTCACGGTCAGGGGGATGGCGTCGACACAGACGAAGGTGCTCGGAATCATGAACTCCGGCAGGGTGTCCTCCATCGCGGCGCGCACCACCGCGACGAGATCGGCCGGCGCGCCCTCGTCGACCACCAGCGCCAGGCCCAGTGCCATGCCGACGGCCTCGGGGATGCCGAAGGCGATCGCCTGCCGCACGCCCGCGACCCCGACCGCCGCGGTCTCGACCGCCTTCAGTTCGACGCGCGAACCGCGGATCTTGATCTGATGGTCGGCGCGGCCGACGAACTCGATCGTGCGGTCGTCGTGCACCCGGACCACGTCGCCGGTCCGGTACATGCGCGCCCCGCTCGCGTGCGGGTCGGCCACGAAGCGGGCCGCGGTGGTCTCGGGCATGTTGCGATAGCCGCGCCCGACGCCGGGACCGGCCAGGAACAGTTCCCCCTCCGCCCCGATCGGGACCGGCTTCAGCTCCGAATCGAGAACCAGCGCACGGTAATTGGTGATCGGACGGCCGATCGTGAGCGGGCTGTCGCCGGCCGCGCTGTCCGCCCAGGTTGCGCAGATGGTGACCTCGGTCGGCCCGTAGGCGTTGATCAGGCGCCGGTTCGAGGACCACAGCTCGGCCAGCGCGGGCGGGCAGGCCTCGCCGGCGACGACGACGGTCCGCGGTCCGGCGCCGGCCGCCACGATCGCGTCGTAGGCCGACAGCAGCGACGGGGTCGCCGTGATGGCGTCCAGCGCGGTGAAGACCTTCTCGCTGTGTTCGTCGAGCGGATCGTGCAGGACCACGGCGTGACCGCCCGCCAGCGGCAGCAGCGTCGACCAGATCCACGCGTCGAACCCGGAGGGCGCGACGTTGCCGCAGGCGCTGCCGTCGGGCAGGTCCAGCCGCCGCAGCGCGTTCGCCAGGTTGGCGACGTTGCGGTAGGTGATCTGCACCCCCTTCGGGGTGCCGGTCGTACCGGAGGTGTAGATGGTGTACGCGGCCGAATCCGGCAGCGCCGCAGCGAAACTCACCGGACCGTCGGAGTCGTCGTCGAGGCTGCGCGGGTCCAGGCGGGGGATCGCGCCGGACACCGGCAGCGTCCCCTCCGGCGCCACGATCACCGCGAGCGCGCTGTCGGCCGCGATCGCCGCCACCCGGTCGTCGGGGTGGCTCGGGTCCAGCGGGACGTACACCGCGCCCAGCCGCCACACCGCGAGCATGGTCGCCACGCTGAACCGCGACCGCCCGAAGGTGACACCGACCGCCACCTCCGGGCCGGCCGCGTAGCCGCGCAACGCCGCCGCGATCCGGTTCGCGTGGCGGTCGAGTTCGGCGTAGCTGAAGTCCCCGTCCGGCGCCTGCACGGCCGGCGCGTCCGGCGAGTGCGCGGCGATCGCCGAAACCTGGTGCGCCAGATTGTATTCGGCGTCGAAGTCGGCGGTGTGGCCGGCGAGCACACTCAGCTGCTCGAACTCGAAATCGATGATGTCGGTCATGTTCGACGTCATGGTGTCTGTCCTTCTGTCGGATCGATGCGGTCGCCGGGCGCTCAGCTCAGTGCGACCGGGAGGTAGTTCAGGCCCCACATGAAGTTCGAGTGCAACCGCTCGATCTCGCCCGCCAGCTCGGGCGTACGGACCTTGTCGACCAGCGTCCGCAGCAGCACGGTGAGTTCGGTGCGGGCCAGCGGGGCGCCGATGCAGAAGTGCTCGCCGATACCGAAGACCAGGTGCCGGCCGATGGTGCGGCCGACGTCGAAGCGGTCGCCGTCGGGGAACACCGCGTCGTCGCGATTGGCGGAGGTGTTCCACACCACCACCGGCTCGCCGGCCCGGACCTGCTGGGATCCGACCAGCACGTCCCGCTTGGCCATGCGCAGCGAGTGCAGGGCCGGGCTGGTGTAGCGCAGGATCTCCTCGACCGCGGTGGCGACCTCGGCGTCACCGGTCTTGAGCCGCTGCCACTGGTCCGGATTCTCGATCAAGGCCAGGAAGCCGTGCGAGGAGGCGTGGCGCGTGGTCTCGGTCGCGCCGGTGAGCAGGCCGTCGCAGTTGCGGATGATCTCCTCGTCGGTCAACTTGCGGCCGTCGATCTCGCCCTGCAACAGTGCGCTCACCACATCGTCACCGAGGTGCTTGCGGCGGTGGTGGATCAGATCGTCGTAGAACATGAAGATCTCCGACGAGGCCGCGGTCTTGTCGATCTCGTCCACCGGGCAGCCGGTGCTGCCGTCCACCGAGGCGCCGAAGACCCGGCTGGTCAGGCCCACCAGCATGTGCCGCTCCGACTGGGGAAGGGCCATGATCTCGCAGATGATCGCGGCCGGCAGCTGGGCGGCGATCTCGCCGACGAAGTCGACGGTGCCCTTCTCCAGGGCCTCGTCGACCAGCGGCTCGATGATCTCGCGCATCGCCTCGGCCAGCGACGCGGTCGCGCGCGGGCCGAAGGCGGAGTTCATGACGCGGCGCAGCTGGGAATGGCGCGGCGGATCGGTGACGATCAGAATCTTTCCGGCGCAGGCCTCGACGGCCGCCGGGTCCGAGTCCAGGCGCATACCGTATTCGGAACTGAAATCCTCGTTGTTCCGGTAGACCGCCAGCGCGGGCGCGTAGGTCATAACCGACCAGAAGCCGCTACCGTCGTGGCGTTCGTTCCAATAAACGGGGCTCTCCGCGCGGAGTCGCGCCCATTCCTGTACCGGGTTCCCGCTTCGATACAGTTCCGGGTCGGAAATGTCGATACGTGCTGTTTCCATCCGCTGCAACCTGCTCTCGCGCATTCGGGGACATCTCGCCGGCTCCGTCGGGTCACCGAATTGCCCGAGGAAATACCGAAACGCGCGGTCGACGTAACGGCTGTCGCCGCGGATTCGGTCCCTACTTTCGTCGAGGATGCCGGTAGTGCGGAAGTGAGGATATCGGCACATTTCGGATGCGGTCAACGAACAGCGGGGGCCGCGGTCGGCGCACCCGCCATCCGCGAGATCGCCTGGCCGACTGTGCATTTTGAGCAGTCGGCCACCGGCGCCGCAGCTCTCTCGGGTCTGCTCCCGGGCGCCGACCAGGGGATCTCCGGCCGCCCGGGCGAGTTGCATCATCATATCCCAGCGGCATGATTCCCGGATTTACCGGCGTATTCATGTGGAGTTTGCGTCCGGTGTTCGGAACCGGGCGGAACCATTCGGCTACCGTCCGGGATCGCGATCGTTGTACTTTGTGGTTTGCGAAAAACCGGTCGTGACGTGGAAAGTGATGACAGACGTGATCGACAATTACGAGTCCAATGCACTTCTGCTGCCCGTCACGAGCGCGCAACGTGAGATCTGGATGGCGTGTCGATTCGCTCCGGAGATTCCCACCTATCGTCTCGGTGAATATTGGGAGATTCGCGGGGACGTCGACGTCGACGCGATGCGTGCGGCGGTACGCCGGGTCGTCGCGGAATCGGATGCGCTGCGGGTGCGTTTCACCGAAGTCGACGGGGAGGTTTTCCAGTCCGTTCTCCCGATGTCCGACTGGGAGTTGCCGTTCCACGATCTGAGCGACCGTCGCGACGCCTTCGCGGCGGCGCTCGCCTGGATGCGCGACGAACTGCGGGATCCGATGGACCCGGGCGCCGGCCCGCTGTTCCGGTACGCGCTGTTCAAGATCTCGCGGTCGCGGTACGTCTGGTTCGGTGCCTGGCACCACATCGTGGTCGACGGGGCCGCCGTCGCGTTGCTCAAACAGCGTGTGGCGGAGCTCTATACGAGCTACGCGGCAGGAGCGGAGGCCGGCGCGTCCGCGGCACCGGCGCTGAGTGAGCTCGTCGCCGCCGACCGGGCCTACGCGGCCTCGGATCAGTACCGGGCCGACCACGACTTCTGGGCGGCGGCCCTCGCCGACCCGCCGGGTGTGTTGTCGTTCGGCGACAAGGCCGCCGGGGGGATCGCCGAGTTGGTCGGCCGGACCGACGAACTCGACCCGGCGACCGACGCCAGCCTGCGCGAACTCGCCGAGCGATGCGGCGTCCGAATGTCGACCCTGTTCATCTGCGTCAGTGGCCTGTACGCGTCGATGGTCACCGGTGAGCGTGACCTGTTGATCGGCATCCCCGTCTCCGCTCGCACCGAGCCTGCCGTGCGGACCGCCGTCGGCTCGGTGGCCAACGTGCTTCCGGTGCGGCTGCGCCTCGACCCCGCCCGCCCCTTCGCGACACTGTTGACCGAGGTGGCCGCGCAGGTCCGGGACGCGTTGCGGCATCAGCGTTTCCGCGGCGAGGACATCATCCGGACGGTGGCCCCGCACACCGCCGCCGGCGAGTCGCCGTTCGGCTTCCACGCCAACTACATGGGATTCGACTACGACTTCCGGTTCGGGGAGTTCGAAGCCGACCGATGCGTACTGACCGCCGGAATCCCGGAAGTCTGCTCACTGAACTACTACGACGTGCGCGGCCGCTTCCCGACCCGGGTCGACTTCTCGGCCAACGGCCGGTACTTCGACACCGACAGCGTCGCCACCCACCTGCGGCGTTACGTCGAACTCCTCCGCACGATCGCCCGGCGCGCCGCGGACCCGCGGTTCCCGATCGGCCGGCTGGAACTCCTGGACGACGGTGAGCGGCACCGGATCCTGCGCGACTGGAGTGGTTCGGATGTCGCTCGCGCGGCGGCCGAACCGGTCGCGACGTCGTTCGCCGCGCGCGTCACGGCCGATCCCGAGGCCGTCGCCGTGGTGACCGCGACGCGGACGCTGACCTACCGCGAACTCGACGAGCGGTCGGGACGACTGGCCCGGCTGCTGGCCGCGCGGGGCGCGGCCGCGGAACAGGTTGTGGCGCTGGCACTGCCGCGCACCGCCGACCTGGTGGTCGCGCTGCTGGCGGTCGCGAAGTCCGGTGCGGCGTATGTGCCGTTGGACCCCGCCTATCCGCGGGACCGGTTGCGGTTCATCCAGTCCGACGCGCACCCGGTACTGGTGTTGACCACCGGTGCGGTCGCCGACCGCGTCCCCGAGACGGGTGTGCCGCGCCTGCTGCTCGACGACCCTGCCCTGTCCGCCGAGCTCGACGCCCTGGAACCCCTGGCGCCGGTGGATGTTCCGGACACGACTGTGGCGTATCTGATCTACACCTCCGGCACCACGGGTGTGCCCAAGGGGGTCGCGGTCGCACGCGCGAACCTGGCCGCGCTGGTGCGGGCGACGGCGTCCCTGCACGGCGCCGCGGATCCGGTACGGGTGCTGGCGTCGACGTCGGTGGCCTTCGACGTGTCGGTGTTCGAACTGTTCACCACGCTGTGTGCGGGTGGTTCGGTCGAGCTCGTCGACGACGCGCTGGCTGTGGCGCAGCGGGATTCGTGGTCCGGTGCGGTGATGAGCATGGTGCCGTCGGCTTTCGACGCGGTGGCCGCGCACACCGAGACCGAACTCGCGGCGGACACGATCGTATTCGCCGGTGAGGCCTTGACCTGGGCGACGATCGAGCGGGCGCGCGACCGGATCCCGGGCGTGCGAGTGATCAACGCCTACGGCCCGACCGAGTCGACGGTGTACGCGACGACGGCGGTGCTGGAGGCCGGTGCGACCGGTCCGGTGCCGATCGGTGTACCGCTGCCGGGTGTCCACGCCCGCGTCCTCGACGGCTGGCTGCGGCCGGTTCCGGCGGGCGTGGCGGGCGAACTGTACCTGGGTGGCGCCCAGGTGGCCCGCGGCTACCTCGGCCGTCCCGACCTGACCGGTGCGCGATTCGTCGCCGACCCGTTCGACGTGAGCGGTGCGGGCGCGCGCCTGTATCGCACCGGTGACGTGGTGCGCTGGAACGCTTCCGGGACGCTCGAGTACCTCGGCCGGGCCGACGACCAGGTCAAGGTGCGCGGCTTCCGGATCGAACTCGGTGAGATCGAAGCGGCCCTCACCGCGCACCCGGAGGTAGCCCAGGCCGCCGCGATCGCCTACGACACGGGCTCGGGCAGCCAACTGGTCGGCTATGTGGTCGCGGCCCGCCGCGACGCCGCCGACCCGAGCCGGAAGGTCCGCGTCGGCGTGCTCGCCGGTGGCACCGGCGCGGCCGGGGAGTTCGCGACACCCGCACCGGCGGACCGGCGCGACGGTGCCGTGCCGCTGGATTCGGCTGCCGTGCGGGCGTTTCTGCGGGACCGCCTGCCGGACTACATGGTCCCGGCGGTGGTCATGGTGCTGGACGCGCTGCCGCTGTCGGCCAACGGCAAACTCGACCGAAAGGCGTTGCCGCAGCCCGTCTTCGCCGCCGCCACTGCCTATCGTGCGCCCGCCACCCCGGCCGAGGCGGCGCTGGCGGACGTGTTCGCCGAGATCCTCGGCCGCGACCGGGTCGGTGTCGACGACGACTTCTTCGAACTCGGCGGTGACTCGATCCGCTCGATCCAGGTGGTCTCCCGGGCGCGCGCTGCCGGGATCGTGATCAGTCCGCAGGACGTGTTCGGGCACCGCACCGTCGCCGAACTCGCGCGGGTCGCCGACGCCACGCGGGACCGGCGACAGCTGGCGGAACTGCCGGGCGGCGGGATCGGCTGGATGCCACTGCTGCCCGTGGCCCACTTCGTGCGCGAACTCGGCGCCGGCCTCGACGAGTTCCACCAGTCGATGCTGCTCGACCTGCCGGTCGGCATCGACGCGACGAGTCTGGCGGCGACCTGGCACGCGGTGCTCGACCGGCATCCGGTCCTGACCGCCCGGCTCGTCGATGTCGCGGGCGGCCCGGGCGAACCGGGGCCGGGGCTGGTGACGAGCCCGGCGGACGGCGTCGACGTCGCCGCGTTGATCCGCCGTATCCCGGTGCCGCACAGCGGTATCGCGGGCACCGACCCGGACTTCGCCGCACTGGTCGACACCGAGCTGGCCGCGGCGGCCGGGCGGCTGGATCCGTGGCGCGGCGTGCTGCTGGCGCTGGTGTGGTTCGATCTCGGCGCGGACGTACCGGGCGTGCTGGGCGTGGTCGCCCACCACCTGGCCGTCGACGGCGTGTCGTGGCGAATTCTGTTGCCGGACCTGGCAACCGCCTGGTCGCAGCTGGACGCGGGAGAGCGGCCGGTGCTGCCGGCGACGGGCACCTCGCTGCGCCGCTGGGCGCACGCGCTGGCCGAGGAGGCCACGACCGGCCGGCGGACGGCCGAACTGGCCTGGTGGACCGGCATGCTGGCCGGACCGGACCCGGTGCTCGGCGCGCGGGAACTGAATCCGGCGCTCGACACCCACGCGACGCTCGAGCAGGTTCGGCTGCGGCTGCCGGCCGACCTGACCGAGACGGTGCTGACCGAGCTGCCGGCCGCCGTGCACGGACGGGCCGACGACGGCCTGCTGGCAGCGCTGCTGGTCGCGGTGACCGTATGGCGGCACCGTCGCGGCGGGGACGCCGATTCCGGTGTGGTGGTCCGGCTGGAGGGCCACGGCCGCGAAGAGGCCGCGGTGCCCGGTGCGGATCTGTCGGCGACGGCCGGGTGGTTCACGACCATGTACCCGGTGCGGCTGACCCTGCCCGCCGACCTGGACCCCGAGGATGTGCTCGCCGGCGGGCCCGCCGCGGGTCGGGTGCTGAAATGGGTCAAGGAACTGCTGCGGGCGGTCCCCGATCGCGGGATCGGCTACGGTCTGTTGCGGTACCTGAACCCCGAGACCGGACCGGTGCTGGCCGGATTGCCTTCGGGCCGAATCGGTTTCAACTACCTGGGCCGATTCACCGGCGGTGACCCGATACCGGCTCGGGGCTGGACCGTCACCCGGCACCGCCTCACCGAATTCGAGCTGGCGGCCGGGGCCGGTGCCGCGATGCCGGCCTGGTCGGCGCTGGAGATCAACGCCCTCGTCACCGAGGACGCCACCGGACCGGTGCTGGGCGCGACCTTCGACTACCCGGCCGGCGTGCTCGACCGGGCGGTGGTCGAGGAACTGTCCGCGCTGTGGCGTGCCGCCCTGACCGGTCTCGCGCGGTACACCCGCGCCGGCGCCGGTGGCCGCACCCCGTCGGACGTGCCGATGACCGGGCTCGATCAAACCGCCATCGAGGTCCTGGAAGCGAGATACCCACAGCTGCAGGACATCTGGCCGGTGACCGACATGCAGGCGGGACTGCTGTTCCACGCCCGGCTGGCCGGGACCGGATTCGACGCCTACCACATGCAGGTCATGTTCGACCTGTCCGGACCGGTGGACCCGAGCCGGCTGCGCAGCGCAGGTCAGGTCCTGCTGGACCGGCACCCCAGCCTGCGCACGGCCTACCCGATCACCGACGACGGCACCACCGTCGCGGTGGTGTGCGACCAGGTCACCCTGCCCTGGCACGAACTCGACCTGCGCACCCAGCCCGCGCACCGGCAGGCGGAATTGGTCGCCGAATTCCTCGACACCGACCGGGCGACGCATTTCGACCCCGTCGCCGCACCCATGCTGCGGCTGGCCCTGATCCGGTTCGGCGCCGACCGGTCGCGGCTGGTGCTGACCGCGCACCATGTGCTGCTCGACGGCTGGTCGCTGCCCCTGCTGCTGGCCGAACTGCTGGTGCTGCACGCCACAGCGGGTGACCCGGCGCCGCTGCCCGCCGCCGCGAACTACCGGGACTTCCTGCGCTGGCGGCACACTCAGGATCCGGAGCGCGCCGCGCGGGCCTGGCAGCGATACCTGGGCGGAGTCGCCGAACCGACCCTGCTGGCCACCGCCGACCGGCCGGACGGCGACGACCCGGCCATCGCGTCGGATGTGCTGGAGACAGTGGACATTCCGCTGCCGGCGCCGGTGTCGCGGGCGCTGTCGGCGCGCGCGATCGAATGCGGTGTCACGCTCAACACCGTCGTGCAGGTGGGCTGGGGCATGCTGCTCGCGACCGTGACCGGTCGCGACGATGTGTTGTTCGGCGCCACCGTATCCGGACGCCCGGCCGACCTGCCGGGCGCGGACACCATGCTGGGCCTGCTGATCAACACCGTGCCGGTGCGGGTCCGGATCGACGCCGCCGACACGCTGGCGACCCACTTGCGCCGGCATCAGGCCGAACAGCTCGGCCTGCTGGAACACCACCAGCACCCGCTGACCGAGATGCACCGGATCACCGGCGTCCCGGCCCTGTTCGACACCCTGCTGGCCTTCGAGTCCTATCCGATCGACGAGAAGTCCCTCACCGGATCCATCACCATCACCGGCGTCGAACACCGCAGCGGCACCAACTATCCGGTGACCGTCACCGCGACCGTGTCCGACACCCTCGCGCTCACACTGCAATTCGACACCGGATTGTTCACGCGCGGCGAGATCGACCGGCTCACCACCGGTTTCGTCACCCTGCTGTCGGCCTTCGCCGCCGACCCCGACACACCGGTCGCCCGACTCGGACTGCTGGACGCGGCCGACCGCGACCGGCTCGCGCGGTGGAACGACACCACCGCGACTCCGTCGGTGCAGACCGTCGCGCAGCTCGCGGCCGCACGCGCCGCGGCGGATCCGGACGCGGTGGCCGTGGTCGCCGGAACCGAGTCGCTCAGCTACCGGCAACTCGACGAGCGGGCCAACCGGCTGGCCCACTGGCTGCTCGACCGGCAGGTCGGCGTCGACGACGTCGTGGCGCTCGCGATGCGCCGGTCTGCCGATCTGGTAGTCGCGATGCTGGCCGTCGGCAAGGCCGGCGCGGCCTGGCTGCCGATCGACCCCGACTATCCGGCGGACCGGATCGCCTACATGCTCGACGATGCCCGCCCCCGGCTGACCCTGGACGCCGTGCCGGATCTGGACCCGTATCCGCCCACCGCGCCGGAGCTCACCGTCGCCCCCACCGGCGCCGCCTACGTGATCTACACCTCCGGCTCGACCGGCCGCCCCAAGGGAACCGTGGTCACCCATGCCGGCGTGGCGGCGCTCGCCGGCGCGATGACCCGGCGGTTCGGGCTCACGCCCGCGAGCCGAGTGCTCGCCCTGGCGTCGCCGAGCTTCGACGCCTCGGTCATGGAACTGCTCATGGCACTGGGATCCGGTGCCGCACTGATGATCGCGCCGCCCGGTGTCTGGAGCGGCACCGAACTGGCGGACCTGCTGATCGCCGGTGCGGTCACCCACGCGTTGATCCCGCCCGCGCTACTGGCCACCGTGCCCGAGCTGCCCGACGGTATCCTCGCCGTACCGGTCGTCGGCGCGGACACCTGTCCGCCCGAACTGGTGGACCGCTGGGCCGGTGGGCGCCGGATGATCAACGCCTACGGTCCCACCGAAGCCACCATCGCCGTAACCCTCAGTGACGCACTGGCTCCCGGCGACGGGGTGCCGCCGATCGGGCGGCCGGTCACCGGCACCCGGCTGTACGTATTGGACCGATGGCTGCGCCCGGTGCCGGTCGGCGTCGTCGGCGAACTGTATGTCGCCGGGCCGGGTGTCGCCCGCGGCTACCTGGGCCGGCCCGCGCTGACCGCCGAACGGTTCGTCGCCGATCCGTTCGGCGGCACCGCCCGGTTGTATCGCACCGGGGACCTGGTGCGCTGGAACGCCGACGGCCAGCTTGCCTTCGCCGGACGCGCCGACGACCAGGTCAAGATTCGCGGTTTCCGCGTCGAGACCGCGGAGATCGAGGCCGCGCTGATCACCGACCCGGCCGTGGACCGCGCCGTGGTGGTCGTCGTCGACGGTCCCGCCGGAAAACGCTTGGCCGCCTACGTGACCGTCGCCGCCGGCGCGGCCTTCGACCCGGCCGCGCTGCGCGACCACGTCGCCGCCCGGCTGCCGCACTACATGATGCCCGCCGCGTTCACCGAGATCGCCGCGATCCCGCTCACCCCGAACGGCAAGATCGATCGAAAGGCGTTGCCGGAACCGGTATTCGCCGCGACCACCGAGTACCGTGCGCCGGCCAACCCGGTCGAGCGGACGCTCGCCGCCCTGTTCGCCGAAGTGCTCGGTGCCGAGCGGGTCGGCGCGGACGACAGCTTCTTCGATCTCGGCGGCCACTCGCTGCTGGCGACCCGGCTGCTCGGGCGGATCCGGGCCGAACTGGGGGTGGAGGTACCGATCCGGGCGGTCTTCGATCTGCCGACCGTCGCGGGCCTGGCCACCCGGATCGGCGCCGCCGACGCCACCGGACCCGAACTGGTGCGGCGGCCCCGACCCGAGGTCGTGCCGCTGTCGGCGGGACAACGCCGGCTGTGGGTACTGCACGAGCTCGACGGTCCCGCACCGACCTACAACATGCCGGTCGTGATCCGCTGGGCGGGCGCGGTGGACGTCGGTGCGCTGCGGGCCGCGCTGGCCGATGTGGTCACGCGGCACGACACGCTGCGGACCGTCGTCACCCGGGTCGGCGACCTCCCCGCGCAGCACATCGTGGCGGACGCGCGCCCGGAGCTGATCACCGGTGCGGTGACCGGCGGCGAGCTGCCGGCCGCGTTGGCCGCGAGCGCCGCACACGGCTTCGATCTCGCCACCGAGATCCCGATCCGGGCCTGGCTGTGGACCGTCGGCGCCACCGACCACGTGCTGGCCCTGGTGATCCACCACATCGCCGCCGACGGCTGGTCGATGGCGCCGCTGCTGCGTGACTTCGGCTCGGCCTACCGGGCCCGGATCGCCGGGCACGCACCGGAGTTCGCCCCGCTGCCGGTCGACTACATCGATTACACGCTGTGGCAGCGCGAACTGCTGGAGTCGGGGCCGCGGGCCGAGGGCGTGGTCGCCGGTCAACTGGCCTTCTGGCGAGAAACCTTGCGGGACATGCCGACCGACCTGATGCTGCCCACCGACCGCCCGCGTCCCGCGATGCCGACCGGTCGTGGTGCGGTGGTGCCGGTAGCGCTGGACGCCGTGACCCACGCCCGGCTGACGCAGCTGGCCCGCGACCACCGGGCCTCGGTGTTCATGGTGTTGAACGCGGTGCTGGCGACCGTGCTGTCCCGGCTCGGCGCGGGCGCGGACGTCCCGGTCGGGGCCGCGGTCGCCGGCCGCGGCGCCGCGGCCCTCGACGCGGTCGTCGGCTTCTTCGTCAACACGCTCGTGTTGCGCGGCGACCTGTCCGGGGACCCGGAATTCGGCGAACTGCTGGACCGGATGCGGCGCACCCACCTCGACGCGCACGCGAACTCCGACGTGCCGTTCGAACGCGTCGTGGACGCGCTGGCGGCGGACCGCTCCGCGGCCCGCGACAGCCTGTTCCAGGTGATGCTGGTCCTGCAGAACAACGAGAACGCCACGGTCGCCGAACTCGGCCTGCCGGACGCCCGGGTGTCCCACGAGGCCGTACACACCGCCACCGCCAAGTTCGATCTGACCTTCTCCTTCGCCGAGACCTACGCCACCGACGGCACCCCGTCCGGAATCGGCGGCTGGATCGAATACGCCACCGACCTTTTCGACGCCACGACCGCCGCGGCGCTCGCGGCCCGCTTCACGCTGGTAGCCGAAGCCGTGACCGCGGACCCGCGGCTACGGGTATCCCAGGTCCCGATCCTGCTGCCGGCCGAACAGCGAATGGTGTTGGAGTGGAACGACACTGGCACCGACGCGGCGGTGGTGTCGCTGCCGGCGATGTTCGCCGCGCGGGTCGCGCAGACCCCGGACGCGGTCGCGGTTGTGGCGGCGGCTTGGGCGCGAGAAAGTCACGCGGACAGCGTGTTTGCCGGTGCGGTGTCGGTGACGTATGCCGAGTTGGATGCGCGGGCGAATGCTGTGGCGTGGTGGCTGCTCGAGCGCGGAGTAGCGGCGGAGGAGCCGGTGGCGGTTGTGTTGCCGCGGTCGGTGGATCTGGTGGTGGCGTTGTTGGGTGTGGCGAAGGCGGGTGCGGTGTTCGTGCCGTTGTTGCCGGAGTGGCCGCAGTCGCGTCGTGATCAGGTGGTCGCCCAGGCCGGTATCCGGCTGAGTCTAACCGCCGTGGAAGTTACTGCGGCCGTGGCGGATGCGGCCTCGACGGCGGCGGGATTCGCCGGTCCGGGCGTGGACGTGGACCCCGATCAGCTGGTGTACGTGATGTACACCTCCGGGTCTACCGGTGAGCCCAAGGGTGTCGCGGTGCGGCATCGGGATGTGACTGCGCTGGTGCAGGACCGGTGTTTCGCTGGTGGTGCGCACGAGCGAGTACTCGTGCATTCGCCGCATTCGTTCGACGCGTCGACCTACGAGCTGTGGGTGCCGCTGCTCAATGGCGGTCGAGTGGTTCTCGCCGAACCCGATTCTGGCCCGGTGGAATTGGCGTCGTTGATCAGCGACTCCGGTGTGACCGGATTGTGGTTGACCGCTGGTTTGTTCGCGGTGATGGCGCAGGAGCATGCGCAGTGTTTCTCGGGTGTGCGGCAGGTGTGGACCGGTGGTGACGTGGTCTCGCCTGATGCGGTGCGCCGAGTCCAGCAGGCATGCCCGGAAACGGTGGTGGTGAACGGGTATGGCCCCACGGAGACAACGACTTTCGCGACGTACTATCCCATCCCGACGGCTCACCCCGCGAACAGCTCGGACAGCGCCCACGACGGTAGCGCCGACGTCGGGGAGGACGATCGAGCGTCCACCGCCGCGGGGCCCCAGGACGACCTCAGCGCCGCGGTTCCGATCGGCCGGCCGCTGGACAACATGCGAATGCTGGTCCTGGACAGCGGATTCCGGCCGGTACCGCCGGGTGTGATCGGCGAGCTGTATGTCGCCGGTGCGGGCGTCGCCCGAGGGTACGCCGGTCGCGCGGACCTGACCGCGGCGCGGTTCGTCGCGGATCCGGCGGGATCGGGGGAGCGGGTCTACCGGACCGGTGACCTGGTGCGCTGGAACGGTTCCGGTGCGCTCGAGTACGTCGGCCGGGCCGACGACCAGGTGAAGATCCGGGGTTTCCGGATCGAGCCCGGTGAAGTCGAGGCGGCGCTCGCGGCCGACCCCGCGGTGGGTCGCGCCGTCGTGATCGTCGTGCCCGGGCCGGGCGGAAAACGACTGGCCGCCTACATCACCGCGGCCGTGGACGGCGAGCAGGGCACCGCGACCGCGGCGTCGATCGACACCGCCGCCGTGCGGGAACGGGTCGCGGCGCGCCTGCCCGAATACCTGGTGCCGGCGGCGATCGTCGCGCTCGACCGCATCCCGCTGACCACCAACGGCAAGGTCGACCGGAAAGCCCTGCCGGCACCGGAATTCCGCACCGGCGGCGGCTACCGGGCGCCCGCCGGCGACACCCAACGGCTGCTCGCGGACCTGTTCGCGGAGGTCCTGGGCGCGGAACGAGTCGGCATCGACGACGACTTCTTCGACCTCGGCGGCGATTCGATCGTCGCCATCCGGTTGGTGTCGCGGGCGCGGGCCCACGGTCTGGTGCTCAGCCCCCGGGATGTGTTCCGGCACCGCACCGTCGAGGTGCTCGCGGAGGCGGCCCGTCCGCTCGGCGCGGACCGTCCGGCCGAGGAGGCCGGCGCCGGAATCGGCGAGCTGCCCGCGACTCCGGTGATGCGGTACTTCGCCGAGCTTCCCGGCGCGCTGTCGACGTTCCATCAGCGCATGGGGCTGCCGCTGCCGCCCGGAGTCCGGGCCGACCAGCTGGCCGACGCGCTGCAAGCGGTTCTCGATCATCACGACGCGCTGCGGATGCGGGTCGATTTCCGCACGCCCGGCGTGGTCGAGATCGCGGCCGCGGGCACGGTCGCGGCGACCGAGGTGCTACGGCACGTCGCGGTGGCCGACCACGGCACCGAGCCGATCGCCGAGCTGGTCGAGTCCGAAACTGCCCGCGCCCGAACGGAATTGGACCCGGCGACGGGCCGGTTGGTGCGGGCGATCCGGTTCGACGCCGGACCGGACGAGCCCGGCATGCTGTTGCTACTGGTGCATCACTGGGCGGTCGACGGTGTTTCCTGGCGCATCCTGCTCGACGACCTGCGGGCCGCGCTGGAGGCGGTCCGCGCCGGCGAATCCGTTGCGCTGCAGCCGGTTCCGACCTCCTTCCGGCGGTGGGCGCACCGGCTGGTGGCGCGCGCGCCGGCCCGGCGAGCGGAACTGCCGCTGTGGCGCGAGGTGCACGCCGGGCCGCGGCCGCCCCGGATCGGCAGCCGCGCACTGGATCCCCGCCGCGACACCGTCGCCACCCTGGGGCAGCTGGAGCTGCGGCTGTCGGGCGAGGTGAGCGAAGCGCTGCTGACCACGGTCCCGGCGGCGATCCACGGTGAGATCGACGACGTCCTGCTCACCGCGCTGGCCCGGGCCGTGCGCCGCTGGCTCGGATCCACCGGGCCGGTCCTGGTGGACCTGGAAGGCCACGGCCGCGAAGAGTTCGCCGCCGACCTGGAGCTGTCGCGCACCGTCGGCTGGTTCACCGCGGTGTACCCGGTGCGGCTGGAACCGGCCGCCGCCGACATCGTCACCGAAGCCAAAGCGGTCAAGGAACACCTGCGCCGCATCCCGGACAAGGGACTCGGCTACGGACTGCTGCGCTACCTCGACAGCGACGAATCCGCCACCGAAGTACACGGGCCCACACCGGAAATCGGGTTCAACTACCTGGGCCGCTTCCGCGACGACGCCGACACCGGGCAGTGGGCCGGCCACACCGGACTGCGCAGCGGCGGCGCCGACGACATCGCGCTGACCCACGTCGTCGACGTCACCGCCGTCACCGCGGACACCGCGACCGGGCCGGTGTTCGTCACCTCCCTCACCTGGGCCGGGGAGCTCCTCGACGAGCCGCGGGTGCGCGCCCTCGGCGAACTGTGGTTCGCGGAGCTGACCGAGCTGGTGCGCGCGGTCGCCGCGGGCGGCGGCGGTCACACGCCGTCGGACTTTCCGCTGGTGCCCCTCGCGCAGAACGAGATCGACCAACTGGCAACGGAATTCGCCGAGGACGGCGGGATCGCCGACCTGCTGCCGCTGTCACCGCTGCAGGAGGGCTTGGCCTTCCACGCCGGCTACGGCGCCGACGTGTACACCGCGCAGTTCGTCATCGACTTCGACGGGCCGCTGAACCGCGCGCTGCTGCACGAGTGCCTGCACCAGGTCGTGCGGCGCCACGACAATCTGCGGGCCGGATTCCGGCGGACGGCCGCGGGTTTCGGCGTTCAGGTGGTGCCCGGCACGGTCGGTCCGGCCTACACGGTGACCGACGTGTCGGCCGCGCTGGACCCCGAGGAACAGGCCGCCGAGCTGGCGGCCGCCCAGCGGCGCAAGCCGTTCGATCTGCGCCGGCCGCCGCTGCTGCGCTTCGTCCTGGTGATCCTGGGCACCGACCGGCACCGGTTGATCCTCACCAACCATCACATCCTGCTCGACGGCTGGTCGATGCCGCTGCTGCTGAGCGAGATCTTCGCCCTGTACCGCGGCGCGGGCGAACCCGGCACACTGTCGCGGGTCCGCCCCTACCGCGACTACCTGCGCTGGCTCGCCGACGCGGATCGTGAAGCGGCGGCACAGGCCTGGTCGGGCGCACTGGCCGGACTCACCGAACCCACGCTGCTCGCCGGCGCGGGATCCGCCACGGTGCAGGTGCCCGAGCAGGTCCGCGCCGAGTTGACCGAATCGGCGACCCGGGAGCTGACCGACCGCGCCCGCCGCTGGGGTGTCACACCCAGCACGGTTGTGCAGACGGTGTGGGCGTTGCTGCTGGCCGGGGAGACCGGACGCGACGATGTCGTGTTCGGGTCCATGGTGTCCGGGCGGCCGGTCGAGGTCGAGGGCGCCGACACGATGATCGGGTTGTTCATCAACACCGTGCCGGTCCGGGTCCGGCTGCGGCCCGCGCAGTCCTTCGCCGATCTGGTGCGGGCGGTGCAGGAGCAGCAGAGCGCCCTGTTCGCCCACCACCATCTCGGGCTCGCGGAGATCCAGCAGCGCACCGGCTTCCGGCAGCTGTTCGACACCCTGACCGTGTACGAGAACTATCCGATCGCCGCCGGGAACGGTGGATCCGGTGTCGAGGTGGAGCCCGGGCTGCGGGCCGCCGTCGTGGCCGGCAGCGACGCCACCCATTACCCGCTCGCGCTGATGGTGGTGCCCGGGGACACGATGCGCTTGCGGCTCGACTTCCAGCCCGACGTCGTCGCCGGTGCGCGGGCCGCCGCGATGCTGGACCGGTTCACGACGATCCTGGCCGCCGTCGTGGCCGACCCGTCCGCACTGATCTCGCGGATCCCGGCGATGTCGGCGGCGGAGCACGCGCGGATGGTGCGGGACACCGGCACCGCCGCCGCGGCCGCCCCGCCGCTGCCGGAGGCGTTCGCCGCGCGGGCCGCGGCGCACCCGGACGCGATCGCGATCGTCGCCGGCGGTACGTCGCTGACCTACCGGGAGCTCGACGAGCGGTCCGGCCGGCTGGCCCGCCGGTTGATCGCGCACGGCGCCGGACCGGAACGTGTTGTGGCCGTTGCCTTGCCGCGCACCGCGACGCTGCCGATCGCGTTGCTGGCGGTGCTGCGGTCCGGGGCCGCCTACGTGCCGGTGGACCCGGCCTATCCGCAGGACCGCTCGCGGTTCATCCTCTCCGACGCGAATCCGGTGATGGTGCTGACCGACAGCACGGTCGCCGACCGGATTCCGCGGACCGGGACCGTGTGGCTGCTGCTCGACGAGCCGCAGCCCGTCACCGACACCGCGGCAACCGAATACGCTGCGCCCGTAGCGGTTCCGCCGGAGAGCCTCGCGTATCTGATCTACACCTCGGGCACCACCGGCGTGCCCAAGGGCGTGGCGGTGTCGCGGGCGAACCTCGCGGCACTGGTTCGGGCCACCCGGTTCCTCCAGCCCGCGCAGACCGGTCCCAGCCGGGTGCTGGGGTCGACGTCGGCGGCCTTCGACGTCTCGGTCTTCGAGCTGTTCACCACGCTGTGCGCCGGCGGTTCGGTCGAGATCGTCGACGACGCCCTGGCACTGGGCGAACGCCCGCAATGGTCCGGCGACGTCCTGAGCATGGTCCCCTCGGCGTTCGACGCCGTGGCCGCGCACACCGAGACGGTGCTGCGCGCCGCGACGATCGTGTTCGCCGGTGAGGCACTCACCCACGCCACGATCGAGCGGGCCCGCGACCGGATACCGGGTGTGCGAGTGGTCAACGCCTACGGGCCGACCGAGTCGACGGTCTTCGCGACCACTGCGGTGCCGGTCCCCGGATCGAGCGGTCCGGTGCCGATCGGCGCGCCGCTGCCGGGTGTGCGCGCCCATGTCCTCGACGGCTGGCTGCGGCCGGTGCCGGCCGGGGTGGCCGGTGAGCTGTATCTCGGTGGCGCGCAGGTGGCGCGCGGATACCACGCGCGACCCGAGCTGACCGCCGTGCGGTTCGTCGCCGATCCGGCGGATCCCGGTGCCCGCCTGTATCGCACCGGTGACGTGGTGCGCCGCGACGATTCCGGGGCACTGGAATACCTGGGCCGCGCCGACGACCAGGTGAAGATCCGCGGCTACCGCATCGAACTCGGCGAGATCGACGCCGTCCTGACCACGCACCCGCTGATCGAGCAGGCCGTGGTGGTGGCGCACGACGGTGGTGGCGGCAAGCAGCTGGTCGGCTATGTCGTCGCCGATCCGACTGCCGCCGTACCGGATTCGGCCGAGATCCGGGCCTACGTCGGCGACCGCCTGCCCGAGTACATGGTGCCGGCCGTGGTGATGGTGCTCGACGCCCTGCCGCTGTCGGCCAACGGCAAAATCGACCGGAAGGCTCTGCCGGCACCGGTTTTCGCCGCCGGAACCGCCTACCGGGCGCCGGCCACGCCGCAGGAGCGGGTCCTGACCGCGCTGTTCGCGGAGGTGCTCGGGGCCGAGCGGGTCGGTGTCGACGACAGTTTCTTCGACCTCGGCGGGCACTCGCTGCTGGCGACCCGCCTGGTCAGCCGGATCCGCGCCGACCTGGGGGCGGAGGTCCCGATCCGGGCGATCTTCGATACCCCGACTGTCGCCGCGCTGGCCCCGATCGTGGGCGACCGGGCGCGGCACCAGGTGCGGACCGCACTGCGCCGGCGGGAGCGGCCGCGGCGGCTGCCGCTGTCCTACGCGCAGCAACGATTGTGGTTCCTCTACCAGCTCGACGGACCGTCGGCGACCTACAACCTGCCGCTGGCGGTCCGCCTGACCGGCGCGCTCGATCCGGCCGCGCTGACCGCCGCGGTCGGCGACCTGCTGCACCGCCACGAGAGCCTGCGCACGGTGTTCGGCAGCGACGACGCGGGCACCGGGTACCAGCGGGTCCTCGACCTCGCCGATCTCGAAGTCCCCGTACGGATCTCGGACCTCACCGGTGCCGCGGAGCACGAGGTCGAGCGGGAGGTGGCCGCGGCCGCCCGGTATCCGTTCCGGCTCGACCACGAGATTCCGGTCCGGGCCACGATCGTGGTCCGCGGCTCTGCGGAATACCTGCTGGTGCTGGTCGTGCATCACATCGCCGGTGACGGCTGGTCGCTGACCCCGTTGGCCCGGGACCTGGCCGACGCGTACCGGGCGCGGGCCGCCGGCGTCGCGCCCGCGTGGACTCCGCTGCCGGTGCAGTACGCCGACTACACGCTGTGGCAGCGCGAGCTGCTCGGCTCGGAGTCCGACCCCGGCAGCCTGCTGTCGCGCCAATTCGATTACTGGCGTGCGGAACTGGCGGGCCTTCCGGAGCAGCTCGCGTTGCCGTCCGACCGTCCCCGGCCCCGCGTGGCCTCGCATCGAGGTGCCCTCGCGCCGTGGGAGATCGACGCCGCCACGGCGGCCGCCATCACCGGGCTGGCGCGGTCGCGGCAGGCGACGGTGTCGATGGTGCTGCAGGCCGGATTGGCCGTGCTGCTGTCCAAACTCGGTGCGGGCCAAGACATCCCGATCGGCTCGCTGATCGCCGGCCGGACCGACGCGGCACTCGACGACCTGGTCGGATTCTTCGTCAACACCTGGGTGCTGCGGGCCGAGGTGACCCCGGGCGCGTCGTTCGCCCGGCACGTGGACCGGGTCGCGCAGCAGGCGCTGGCGGCGTACGCGAATCAGGACGCGCCCTTCGAGCGGCTGGTCGAACTGGTGAATCCGGTTCGCTCGCAGGCACATCACCCGCTGTTCCAGGTGTCACTGGTGGTGCAGAACACCGGTCCCGCCACCGCCGACTTCGGTGCCGTCACCGTCGAGGACTATCCGGTGACCACCGGCACCGCCCGATTCGACCTGCTGTTCTCGGTGGCCGACGACAATCGCGGCGGACTGACCGGCTCGATCGAATACGCCACCGACCTGTTCGACCGTTCGACCATCGAGGCCCTGGCGGCCCGGTTCACCCGCCTGCTCGCCGATCTGACCGCGGCCCCGGACGAGCCGGTGGGCCGGATCGACGTGCTCGACGCCGTCGAGCGCCGGCGAATTCTGCGGGACTGGAACGACACCGCCGCCCGGACCGATCTCGCCGACCGGTTCGGCAGGGCCGCGGCCGTCGACAATGCCGCTTCGATGGCCGAGTTGTTCACCCGGCGCGCCGGCGCGCAGCCGGACGCGACGGCCGTGGTCGACGGCGGCGGATCGCTGACCTACCGGGAACTCGACGAGCGGTCGGGTCGCCTGGCCCGGATGCTGATCGAGCGGGGCGCGGCGGCGGAACGGCTCGTGGCCGTGGCGCTGCCGCGGACCACCGACCTGCTGGTGGCGTTGCTCGCGGTAGCGAAGTCGGGTGCGGGATATGTGCCGTTGGATCCGGCGTATCCGCGGGATCGGCTGCGGTTCATCCAGTCCGACGCCCAGCCGATCCTGGTGGTGACCGACAGCACGGTGACCGCGCGGATTCCGGCGGTTCGGATCACCGAGCGGGACGTGCCGCGACTGCTGCTCGACGCGCCCGAGGTGCTCGCGGAGCTGGCGGCGGCCGAACCGGCCGATCCCGTGGCGGTGCCGCCGGGCACTGTCGCCTACCTGATCTACACCTCCGGCACCACCGGTGTGCCCAAGGGCGTGGCGGTGTCGCGGGCGAACCTGGTGGCGCTGGTCCGGGCTACCCTGCCGGAGCCGATTCCGGTTGCGGGGGAACAGAGTTCGGCGGTCCGGGTGCTGGCGTCGACCTCGGCGGCGTTCGACGTGTCGGTGTTCGAGCTGTTCACCACGCTGTGTGCGGGTGGTTCGGTGGAGATCGTGGACGACGCGCTGGCTGTGGGGCAGCGGGATTCGTGGTCCGGTGCGGTGATGAGTATGGTGCCGTCGGCGTTCGACGCGGTCGCCGCGCACACCGAGACTGCGTTGGACGTGCATACGGTGGTGTTCGCCGGTGAGGGACTGACCCACGCCACGATCCAGCGCGCACGGGACCGGATTCCGGGTGTGCGGGTGGTGAACGCCTACGGCCCGACCGAGTCCACCGTGTTCGCGACGACCGCGGTGCTCGGCGAGACGGTCGCCGGCGGGCCGGTGCCGATCGGTGTGCCGCTGCCCGGTGTGCGGGCCTACGTCCTGGACGGCTGGCTGCGGCCGGTTCCGGCCGGGGTGCCCGGTGAGCTGTATCTGGCGGGAACGCAGGTCGCGCGTGGCTATCACGCGCGGCCCGAGCTGACCGCGGCCCGGTTCGTCGCCGACCCGTTCGGCGCCGGCCGCCTGTACCGCACCGGTGACGTGGTGCGCTGGAACGCCTCCGGCGTCCTGGAATATCTGGGTCGCGCCGACGACCAGGTGAAGGTGCGTGGCTTCCGGATCGAGCTGGGCGAGATCGAGGCGGCGGCGACCGCGCATCCGGCGGTCGCCCAGGCGGTGGTCGTCGCGCACGACACCGGTGCGGGCAAGCAGCTGGTCGGCTACGTCGTCGGCGGGGAGTCCGAAGGCGAAGGCGCGGTGCCGGATTCGGCTTCGGTGCGGTCGTTCCTGCGGGAGCGGTTGCCGGAGTACATGGTTCCCGCCGTCGTGATGGTGCTGGACGCACTGCCGTTGTCGGCGAACGGGAAGATCGATCGAAAAGCGTTGCCGGAGCCGTTTTTCGCGGCCGGGACGGCGTATCGGGCGCCGGTGTCGGCGGTCGAACGGATATTGGCGGACGTGTACGCCGAGATCCTGGGCCGGGACACGGTCGGTGTGGACGACGATTTCTTCGAGATCGGCGGCGATTCCATCCGTTCCATCCAGGTGGTGTCGCGGGCGCGTGCGGCAGGTGTATTGATCAGTCCGCGTGCGGTTTTCGAGCACCGCACCGTGGCCGCCCTCGCGCGGGTCGCGCAGGCCGGCCCGGAGCGCGAGCTCCTCTCCGAGCTGCCCGGTGGCGGGATCGGCTGGATGCCGTTGCTGCCCGCCGCGCGGTTCGTGCGCGAGCTGGGTGCGGGTTTCGAGCGGTTCAATCAGTCGATGCTGCTGGACCTTCCGGTGGGTATCGACCTGAACGGCCTGGTCGCGACGTGGCGGGCGGTGCTGGACCGGCATCCGGTGCTGACCGCGCGCCTGGTCGACAGTGCGGACGGTCCCGGGCTGCTGACGGTCCCGGCCGACGAGGTCGACCTCGCCGCCGCGATCCGGCGGGTGTGCGTCGCGGACAACGACATTCGTGACGTGGATCCGCTGGTTGTGGCGGGCGAGCTCGACGCGGCGGCGGCGCGCCTGGCCCCCACGGCCGGCGTGCTGCTGGCGCTGGTCTGGTTCGACTTCGGCGTCGACCGGCCGGGCGTGCTGGGCGTGGTCGCCCACCACCTGGCCGTCGACGGTGTGTCCTGGCGGATCCTGTTGCCCGACCTGGCCGCCGCCTGGGCGCGGCTGCGCGACGGCGACCGCCCGGAACTCCCGGCCGCGGGCACGTCGCTGCGCCGCTGGTCGCACGCGCTGGCCGAACAGGCCACGACCGCCGAGCGGGTCGCCGAATTGTCCTGGTGGACAACCGCACTGGCCGGTCACGACCCGGTGCTCGGGCGGCGGGAACTCGATCCGGCCCGCGACACCCACGCCACCGTCGACCAACTGGAACTGCGGCTGACCCCCGCGGTCACCGACGCCGTCCTGACCGCCCTGCCGACCGCGATCCACGGCCACGTCGACGACGGCCTGCTGGCCGCCCTGGCGGTCGCCGTGGCGGTGTGGCGGCGCGACCACGCCGGTCCGGACGCGGGCTCGCCGGCCGACCCGGTGGTCCGGCTCGAAGGTCACGGCCGCGAGGAAGCCCTGGTCGCGGGCGCGGACCTGTCCGCCGCCGTCGGCTGGTTCACCACCATGTACCCGCTGCGCCTCACCCTGCCCGACGACCTCGACCTCGACGACGTGCTAGCGGGTGGGCCGGCCGCGGGGCGCGCGGTCAAGTGGGTGAAGGAGCTGCTGCGGGCGGTGCCCGATCGCGGCGCCGGGTACGGGATGCTGCGCTACCTGAACCCCGACACCGCTGCCACGCTCGCCGGATTGCCCAGTGGCCGAATCGGATTCAACTATCTGGGCCGCTTCGAGACGGCCGACGTGATGCCCGCCCGCTGGCAGGGTCTGGGCTGGACGCCGACCACCGGCGTCGCGGCGCACCCGGGCTATCCCGAGCTGCCGGCGCTGTCGGCGCTGGAGATCAACGCCGCCGTCACCGACGACGGCGCCGGTCCGGTGCTGGGCGCGTCGTTCACCTACGTGCCCGGTGTGCTCGACGCGGCCGCGGTGGACGAACTCGCCGGCCTGTGGCAGGCCGCGCTGACCGGTCTGGCCGGCTACACCGCGACCCCCGGCGCGGGCGGGCTGACGCCGTCGGATCTGCCGCTGGTCGCGCTCGACCAGGACGGGATCGAGTCCTTCGAGGCGCGTTATCCCGCGGTCGAAGACATCTGGCCGGTCACGTCGATGCAGTCGGGACTGCTGTTCCACGCCGACCTCGCCGAATCCGGCTTCGACGCCTACCACATGCAGGTCGTCTTCGATCTGGCCGGCGCGGTCGATCCCGAGCGGTTGCGTGCCGCCGGTCAAGCCGTGGTGGACCGGCACGCGAGCCTGCGCACGGCCTATGCCGCCGCCGCGGACGGTTCGACCGTCGCGGTCGTCGTGCGCGGTGTGACGCTGCCCTGGCAGGAACTGGACCTGCGTGACACGGCAGCCGACCAGCAGGCGGTCGCCGTGTCGAAGCTGCTCGACTCCGACCGGGCCACCCGCTTCGACCTCGCCGAGCCCCCGTTGCTGCGACTGGCCCTGATCCGCACCGGCCCCGACCGGTCGCGGCTCGTGCTGACCGCCCACCACGTGCTGCTCGACGGCTGGTCACTGCCGGTGCTGCTCGGTGACCTGTTCACTCGCTACAGCGGCGGCGCGGCCGCCGCGAACCCCGCGACCTATCGGGACTTCCTGGGCTGGTGGCAGTCTCGCGACACGGCGGCCACCGAACGCGTGTGGACCGGCTACCTGGCCGGGGTCACCGAACCGACCTTCCTGGCCCCCAGCGCGTCCGACTCCTCGGCACTCGACGTGGACGTGCTCGAGACAGTGGATATCGCGCTGCCCGAGCCGGTTTCGCGTGGACTGTCGACGCTGGCCGGTACCTGTGGGGTCACGGTGAACACGATCGTGCAGGTCAGCTGGGCGGTGCTGGTCGCCGCGGTGACCGGCCGCGCCGACGTGGTGTTCGGCGCCACCGTCTCGGGCCGCCCCGCCGACCTCCCCGGCGCGGACTCGATCATCGGGCTGCTGATCAACACCGTGCCGGTGCGGGTCCGGATCGACGCGGCCGACACACCGGCCGGGCTGCTGCGCCGGCATCAGGCGGAACAGGGCGCCCTGCTCGACCACCACCACTTCCCGCTGACCGAGGCGCACCGGATCACCGGCGTCCCGGCGCTGTTCGACACGCTCGTGGCGTTCGAATCCTTCCCGATCGACCACCGTGCCCGCAGCGGCGCCCTCTCGGTCACTGGCGTGGAAAACCGCAGCGGCACCAACTACCCGGTCACCATCACCGCCAACGCGATTCCCGACCTCGTCCTGTCGCTGCAATACGACACCACGGTCCTCGACCGAGCCGAGATCGACCGGCTCACCGCCCGGTATGCGGCAGTACTGAAGTCGTTCGCTACCACACCGGACACCGCGATCGGCTCACTCTCGATCCTGCTGCCCGAAGAACAGCGCATGCTGCACAGCTGGAACGACACGCGCACGGATGCCGCGGTGGTATCGCTGCCGGCGATGTTCGCCGCACGGGTCGCGCAGACCCCGGACGCGGTCGCGGTAATCGCCGCCGGGGCAATAGCCGAGTCGCGAGAAGACCACGCGGACAGTGTGATTGCTGGTGCGACTGAGCTGGGTGAAGGCAGTGTGGGTGCGGGCACGGCGAGCGGGCCGCGGTCAGGTCACAGCGGCATTGTGGTTGCGGGCGCGGTCAACGGACTGCGAGAAGGCCACGCGGACAGCGTAGTGGCTGGTGCGGTGTCGGTGACCTACGCCGAGTTGGATGCGCGGGCGAACGCTGTGGCGTGGTGGCTGCTCGAGCGCGGCGTTGTCGCGGAGGAAGCGGTGGCGGTTGTTCTGCCCCGGTCCGTGGATCTCGTCGTGGCGTTGTTGGGTGTGGCGAAGGCGGGTGCGGTGTTCGTGCCGTTGCTGCCGGAGTGGCCGCAGTCGCGGCGCGATCAGGTCGCCGCGCACGCCGGCATCCGGACGACGGTGACGAGTGCCGTTGTCGCGGGGGCTGTGTCGGCTCGGCCCGATGCGGTGGACCCGGGTGTGATCGTGGATCCCGATCAGCTGGTGTACGTGATGTACACGTCGGGTTCGACCGGTGAGCCCAAGGGTGTCGCGGTCAGGCATCGGGATGTGACCGCGCTCGTGCAGGACCGGTGTTTCGCCGGTGGCGCGCACGGGCGGGTGTTGGTGCATTCGCCGCATTCGTTCGACGCGTCGACGTATGAGTTGTGGGTGCCGCTGCTCAATGGTGGTCAGGTCGTGTTGGCCGAGCCGGATTCGGGCCCTGCGGAATTGGCGGCGTTGATTGCTGACTCTGGTGTGACTGGGTTGTGGTTGACCGCTGGTTTGTTCGCGGTGATGGCGCAGGAACACCCACAGTGTTTCGTGGGTGTGCGGCAGGTGTGGACCGGTGGTGACGTGGTGTCGCCGGATGCGGTGCGCCAGGTGCGCCAGGCGTGTCCGGCAACGGTGATCGTGAACGGGTACGGGCCTACGGAGACAACGACTTTCGCCACCTCCTACGCGATCCGCTCGGCTCGATCCGCAGCCGAGGCTCAGACCGGATTCGGACCTGGCGACCTGCGGCGCGAGTCGGCAGTCGATGCACGGGTGGATGCGGATACTGGCGTGGCCAGTATCGGACGGGCCGAGGTCGAGGGTGGACCGTGGTCTATCGCTCCTGGGAACCCCGTCGGCGTGGAGAACCGCGGTGGCGTCGAGAACCCCGGCGGCGTCGAGTATCGAGGCAGCCTCGTGAAGCGCGGCGGCGTCGAGAACGTGGGCGTCGAGCGCCGCCGCGGCGTCGAGAACCGCTGCGGCGCAGCCGAATATCTCGACGGTACGTCGGTCCCGATCGGGCGTCCGCTGGACAATATGCGGCTGTTGGTACTGGACGGCTGGTTGCGGCCGGTGCCGCTCGGCGCGGTCGGTGAGCTGTATGTGGCTGGTGCCGGTGTCGCCCGCGGGTACGCGGGGCGCCCGGATCTGACGGGCGTGCGGTTCGTGGCCGACCCGAACGGGTCGGGGGAGCGGGTCTACCGGACCGGTGACCTGGTGCGCTGGAACGACTCCGGTGTGTTGGAGTACGCGGGACGTGCTGATGATCAGGTGAAGATCCGGGGTTTCCGGATCGAGCCGGGCGAGGTCGAGGCCGTGTTGGCGGCCGACCCGGTGGTGGGTCGTGCGGTTGTTGTCGTGGTGGACGGTCCGGCCGGGAAGCGGTTGGCGGCCTATGTGACTCCCGCGCAGGACGGTGGTGCCGCCGCGATCGACACCGTGGCGCTGCGGGCCCGCGCGGCGGATCGCCTGCCCGCATACCTGGTGCCGGGGGTGATCACGGCCATCGACGCGGTGCCGTTGACCGGCAACGGCAAGGTCGACCGAAAAGCGCTGCCGGAGGCGGACTTCCGGACCACGTCGTACCGGGCACCGGAGTCACCGGTGGAACGGGTACTGGCCGGCTTGTTCGAGGAGATTCTCGGTGTCGAGCGGGTCGGCGTGGACGACAGCTTCTTCGATCTGGGCGGGCACTCGCTGCTGGCGACCCGTCTGACCAGTCGCATCCGCGCCGAACTGGACGCGGAGATACCCATCCGGACCGTGTTCCGGGAACCGACCGTGGCCGCGCTGGCCGGCGTGGTGGGCCGGGTCGCGGGTGACGGTGTGCGGACGGCGCTGCGGCTGCGGGAGCGGCCGGAGCGGTTGCCGCTGTCGTTCGCGCAGCAGCGGCTGTGGTTCCTGTACCGGCTCGAGGGTCCCTCGGCGACCTACAACATCCCGCTGGCCCTGACCCTCACCGGCGCCGTCGACCCGGCGGCGCTGACCGCCGCGATCACGGACGTGGTCACCCGGCACGAGAGCCTGCGGACGATCTTCACCGTCGACGCGGACGGCATTGCCGCGCAACGAATCCTGGACCCCGCCACAGCCGAGGTCCCGGTCCGGACGCTGGATCTGACCGCTGCGGACGATGCCGAGGTCGACGGCGTGATCGCCGGCGAGGCAGCCCATCTGTTCGAGCTCGACACCGAGATCCCGCTGCGGTCCACCCTGATCCGCCGCGACGCGAAGACCCTGCTCGTGCTGCTGGTCGTCCATCACATCGCCGGTGACGGCTGGTCGCTGGCGCCGCTGGCCCGCGACCTGGCGGAGGCCTACCGGGCTCGGGCGGCGGGCAGCGCGCCCGCGTGGGCACCGTTGCCGGTGCAGTACGCGGACTACACGCTGTGGCAGGGTGAACTGCTGGGCGAGGAGTCCGATCCGGAGAGTGTGCTGTCGCGGCAGTTCGACTACTGGCGGACCGAATTGGCCGGTGTCCCGGAGCAATTGGCGCTGCCGACCGACCGGCCGCGCCCCCGGGTGGCGTCCTACCAGGGTGCAACCGAGCCGCTGACGATCGACCCCATCACCGCAGCCGCGATCGCCGAGCTGGCACGGACACGGCAGGCAACAGTGTCGATGGTGTTGCAGGCCGGTTTGGCGGTGTTGTTGTCGAAGTTGGGTGCGGGGGAGGATATTCCGATCGGCTCGCCGATCGCGGGCCGTACCGACGCGGCGCTCGATGATCTGGTCGGGTTCTTCGTCAACACCTGGGTGTTGCGGGCCCAGGTGCGGCCTACAGCGACGTTCGCCGAGCTCGTCGATCAGGTCGCGGACAAGGCCCTGGCCGCCTACGCCAACCAGGACGCTCCGTTCGAGCGCTTGGTGGAGTTGGTGAATCCGGTTCGTTCGCAGGCGCATCACCCGCTGTTCCAGGTATCGCTGACCGTGCAGAACACCGCCGCCGCGACCGCCGATTTCGGTGACGTCGAGGTCGCCGCTAACCCGGTGTCGACTGGGACCGCGCGCTTCGATCTGCTGTTCGCGCTGGCCGAGCACGAATCCGGTGGGCTCATCGGGTCGATCGAATACGCGACCGACCTGTTCGACCGGGCGAGCGTGCGGCGGCTGGCCGACCGGTTCACCCGCCTGCTGGCGGCACTGACCGACCGGCCGGAGCAGCCGGTCGGGAACCTCGACCTCCTCGCTGCCGACGAACGCCGTCAGGTGCTGCACGACTGGAACGACACCGCGCGCCGGACCGGAGTCCCCGCCGGCACCGCGGTCTCGGTCGTCGCCGCGGTAGCCGCGCGGGCCGCGGCCGAACCGGACGCGGTCGCGGTGGTTTCCACGACGCGGACCCTCACCTACCGGGAGCTCGACGACCGCTGCGGGCGACTCGCCCGGCTGCTGGCCGAGCGCGGCGCGGGCGCGGAAGCGGTTGTGGCCGTAGCCTTGCCGCGCACCGCCGACCTGCTGGTGGCCCTGCTGGCGGTGATCCGGTCGGGGGCGGGCTACGTACCGCTGGACCCGGCGTATCCGTCGGATCGGTTGCGGTTCATCCAGTCCGACGCCCGGCCGGTCCTCTTGCTGACCGACAGCAGCGTGGCGCCGGGTATCCCGGAGGTAGGCGAGTTCGCCGGTGGCGCACCGAGTCTCGCCGAAACCGCCGCCGTGCGGGACTCGGCCGTCCCGCGCCTGCTGCTCGACGACCCGGCGGTCGAAGCGGAACTCGCGCAGCGGGAACCCCTTGCGCCGGTCGATGTTCCGGACGCGGCGCTGGCGTACCTCATCTACACCTCCGGCACCACCGGCGTACCGAAGGGCGTGGCGGTCACTCGAGGGAACCTGGCCGCGGTCGTCGGGGCCACGGTGTCGATGCAGGTCCGGGACTCCGGTGAACCGGGTCCGGTCCTGGCGTCGACGTCGGCGGCGTTCGACGTGTCGGTGTTCGAGCTGTTCACCACGCTGCACGCGGGTGGTTCGGTCGAGATCGTGGACGACGCACTCGCTGTGGGGCAACGGGATTCGTGGTCCGGTGCGGTGATGAGTATGGTGCCGTCGGCTTTCGACGCGGTCGCCGCGCACACAGAGACGGTGCTGGCAGCGGACTCGATCGTATTCGCCGGTGAGGCCTTGACCTGGGCGACGATCGAGCGGGCGCGCGACCGGATCCCGGGCGTACGCGTCCTGAACGGTTACGGTCCGACCGAGTCGACGGTGTTCGCCACCACCGCGGTCCTCGACCGAACCGGAACCGGTCCGGTGCCGATCGGCATGCCGCTGCCCGGCGTGCGGGCCTACGTGCTCGACGGCCGCCTGCGGCCGGTCCCGGCCGGTGTGCCGGGTGAGCTGTATCTCGCGGGCGCCCAACTGGCACGCGGCTACCACGAGCGCCCGGACCTGACCGGTGGGCGTTTCGTCGCCGACCCGTTCGACAGCACGGGCGGCCGGCTGTACCGCACCGGTGACGTGGTGCGCTGGAATGCCTCCGGCATCCTCGAATACGTGGGTCGCGCCGACGACCAGGTCAAGGTGCGCGGCTTCCGCATCGAACTCGGTGAGATCGAGGCGGCCCTGACCGCGCATCCCGACATCGCTCAGGCCGTCGTGGTCGCGCACGACGGTGACGCGGGCAAGCAGCTCGTCGGATACGTGGTCGCGGCCCGGTCCGGCACCGCGCGAGACTCGGCCGCGGTACCGGCGGACCCGGGCTCGGCGGAACTGCGGTCGTATCTGCGGGAGCGGTTGCCGGAGTACATGGTTCCCGCCGTGGTGATGGTGCTGGACGCGCTGCCGTTGTCGGCGAACGGGAAGATCGATCGAAAAGCGTTGCCGGAGCCGGTTTTCGCGGCCGGGACGGCGTATCGGGCGCCGGTGTCGGCGGTCGAGCGGAGCTTGGCGGAGGTCTTCGCCGAGATCCTGGGCCGGGACGCGGTCGGTGTGGACGACGATTTCTTCGAGATCGGCGGCGATTCCATCCGTTCCATCCAGGTGGTGTCGCGGGCGCGGGCAGCGGGCGTATTGATCAGTCCGCGTGCGGTTTTCGAGCACCGCACCGTGGCCGCCCTCGCGCGGGTCGCGCAGGCCGGCCCGGAGCGCGAGCTCCTCTCCGAGCTGCCCGGTGGCGGGATCGGCTGGATGCCGTTGCTGCCCGCCGCGCGGTTCGTGCGCGAGCTGGGTGCGGGTTTCGAGCGGTTCAATCAGTCGATGCTGCTGGACCTTCCGGTGGGTATCGACCTGAACGGCCTGGTCGCGACCTGGCAGGCGGTACTGGACCGGCACCCGGTGCTGACCGCCCGCCTCGTCGACGGAACCGACGGTCCCGGCCTGGTGACCAGGCCGTCCGGCGACATCGATGTCGCGACCTTCGTCCATCGAGTCGACCTCCACGGAACCGATGTCGGCAGTAGCGCCGAACCGGATTCCGGCGAGCGCGACCGGAACATGGTTCCCAGCGGGCCCGGAAACGAACTGTCCGACAGCCTCGCCCGGTCCGCGGCACTGATCTCAGCCGAGCTGGACGCGGCCGCCGGCCGGCTCGCCCCCGAGGCCGGGATCCTGGTGGCGCTGGTGTGGTTCGATCGCGGAGCGCACGCGCCCGGCGCGCTCGGTGTGGTCGCGCACCACCTCGCCGTCGACGGTGTGTCCTGGCGAATCCTGTTGCCGGACTTGGCCGCCGCGTGGGCCCAGCGCAGCGAACACCCCGACGCCACCGAGCGGCAACCGGTGCCGCCGGTCAGCGGAACCTCGCTGCGCCGGTGGTCGCACGCGCTCGCCGAGCAAGCCCGAACCCCGGAACGGACCGCCGAATTGTCCTGGTGGACAAGCATGCTGGCGGGACCGGACCCGATCCTCGGCGCACGGGAGCCGGATCCCGCGGTCGACACCCACGCGACGGTCGCGCAGGTGGAACTGCGGCTGCCGGTCGAGGTGACCGAGGCGGTCCTGACCGGACTGCCCACGGCGTTCCACGGCCACGTCGAAGACGGCCTGCTCGCGGCGCTGCTGATCGCGGTGGCGGTCTGGCGGGAGCGCCGCTGCGGCACCTCCGACCCGTCCGGCATCGTGGTGCGGCTGGAGGGCCACGGCCGCGAGGAGGCCGTGGTCGCGGGCGCGGATCTGTCGGCAGTGGCCGGCTGGTTCACCGCCATGTACCCGGTGCGGCTGACGCTGCCCGAAAAACTCGATCCCGCGGCCGTTCTCACCGGCGGACCGGCGGCGGGCCAGGTGGTGAAGCGGGTCAAGGAACTGCTGCGCGCGATCCCGGATCGCGGCCTCGGCTACGGCATGTTGCGGTACCTGAACCCGGACACCGCGCCGGTGCTGGCCGAACTGCCCACGGGCCGAATCGGTTTCAACTACCTGGGCCGCTTCTCCAGTGGCGATCTGATGCCCGCGCACCTGCGCGGGACCGGCTGGACGCCCGTCCCCGGCGTGCCCGCGAACGCCGGATACCCGCGGCTGCCGGTCCTTTCGGCCCTCGAACTCAACGCGGCGGTCACCGACGACGGCTCAGGCCCGACACTCGGCGCCTCGTTCACCTACGCGACCGGCATTCTGGCGGACGAGTCCGTCGCCGAACTCGCGGCACTGTGGGAGACGGCGCTGACCGGCCTGGCCCGGCACGTCGATGCCGGCGGCGGCGGACTGACCCCGTCGGATCTGCCGCTGGTGAACCTGGACCAGGCCGCCATCGACGCACTCGAGGCCCGCTACGGGCGGGTGCGGGACGTGTGGCCGGTCACCGCCATGCAGTCCGGCCTGCTCTACCACACCCACCTGACCGGCGCCGGCGTGGACGCCTACCAGATGCAGGTGCTGTTCGATCTGGCCGGTCCGGTGGATCCGGGCCGGATGCGGATCGCGGGACAGGCCCTGCTCGACCGGCATGCGAGCCTGCGCACCGCGTACCTGCCGGCCGGCGACGGCTCGACCGTCGCCGTCGTGGTCGCCGATGCCGAATTGCCGTGGCAGCAAATAGATCTGCGCGAGACTTCGGCCGCCGGTCGGTCGACGGCCATCGATGCGCTGCTGACCGCCGACCGCGCCGAGCGCTTCGACCCCACCGTGCCACCGCTGCTGCGGCTGGCCCTGATCCGCACCGCCGCGGACCGGTCCCGCCTGGTACTCACCGCCCACCATGTGCTGCTGGACGGCTGGTCGCTGCCGCTGCTGTTGACCGACCTGCTGGCGCTGTACGCGAACGGCGGTGCCACCGCGGAACTGCCCGCCGCCGGGAACTACCGCGACTTCCTGGCCTGGCTGCAGGCGCGGGACCGGGCGGCGACCGCCCAGGCCTGGACCGAGTACCTGACCGGGGTCGACGAGCCCACCCTGCTCGCCGCGGCCGCCGACGGACCCGCCGCCGAGCCGGAACCGGCGGTGACCGTGGAGATTCCGCTGCCCGCGGATCTGGCCCGGACGCTGACCCGCCGGGCCGGCGAATGCGGCGTCACACCGAACACGGTCGTGCAGGTGAGCTGGGCGCTGCTGCTGGCGGAGTTGACCGGCCGCGACGACATCGTGTTCGGAGCGACCGTCGCGGGTCGCCCGGCAGACCTGCCGGGCGCCGACACGATGGTCGGCCTGCTGATCAACACCGTGCCGGTGCGGGTCCGGATCCGTCCCGGCGACAGCCTCGCCGAGCATCTGCGCCGCCATCAGCGCGAACAGGCCGGGCTGCTCGATCACCACCATCACCCGCTCACCGAGATGCACCGGATCACCGGTGTGCCGGCACTGTTCGACACACTCGTCGCGTTCGAGTCCTACGCGGTCGACCACTCCGCCCTGGCCGGCACCAGCGCCGCCAGCGGACTCGCGGTCGTCGGCCTGGACCATCGCGGCGAGACGAACTACGCGGTCACGATCACCGCGAATGCCGTGCCCGATCTGGTGCTCACCCTGCAGTACGACACGGGTGTGCTCAGCCGGGACTTCGTCGACCGGATGATCGCGCGGTATCGGCGCCTGCTGGAAACCTTCGCCGCCGAACCCGAACTGCCGGTGGCGCGCATCGATCTGCTGCTGGCCGACGAACGGCGAATGATCGCGGAGTTCAACGACACCGGCGTCGCGGTCGACCCGGCCGTGACCGTGGCCCAGCTGTTCGAAGCGCGCGTCGCCGCCGCCCCGGACGCGGTGGCGCTGATCGCCGACGGCGAATCGGTCCGCTACCGGGAACTGGACGCGCGCGCCGCCTGCCTGGCCGGTGTGCTGGCGGCTCGCGGCGCCGGCCCGGAAACCGTTGTGGCCGTGGCGATGCCACGGACCACGGACCTGGCGGTAGCGCTGCTGGCGGTCGTGAAATGCGGTGCCGGCTATGTGCCCCTGGACCCGGGATATCCGCAGGAACGGCTGCGGTACATCCTCACCGACTCCGACCCGACGCTGGTGCTCACCCACAGCGCTGTCGCGGACCGGATACCTGCCACCGGCGCCGAGCGCATCCTGCTCGACGATCCGGGCACGATCGCGGAAACGGCTGCCACCGCAGCCCTTTCCACGGTGCCGGTGGCGCCGGCCGGACTGGCCTACCTGATCTACACCTCGGGCACCACGGGCGTGCCGAAGGGAGTCAGCGGCACGCACGGGGCACTGGCCAACCGGCTGGCGTGGGCGTCCGCGGTGTGGAACGAGCCGGTCCGGATCGCGAAGAGTTCGATCAGCTTCCTCGACGGCACCACCGAACTGCTCGGCGCGCTCGTCAGCGGGACCACGGCGGTCCTGGCAGGCGACGCCGCGGCCAGGGACGGCGTCGCGCTCGCGGACCTGATCGAACGCCACGCCGCGACCCAGTTCCTGGCCATCCCGAGTTTCGCGGCCGCGATCGCCCGGTCCGCCCCGCCCGCTCAGCTGGCCGGTGTCCGGCTCTGGCTGTGCAGCGGCGAGGCGCTGGACTCGGGCACCGTCGGCGAATTGCTGTCCGCGGCACCGGATTCGGTGGTCGTGAACTCCTACGGGTGCTCCGAGATCGCCGGCGACGTGCTGGTCGCCGAGTTGCGTGCCGCCGCGAGCCCGGTGCCGCTGGGCCGGGCGGTCCCCGGCACCCGGGTGTATCTGCTCGACCGCGACCTTTCCCCGACCGTGCCGGGCGCGATCGGCGAGATCTATGTCGGCGGAATCCAAGTGGCACGCGGGTATCTGGGGCAGCCGGAGGCGACCGCGGGCCGGTTCGTCGCGGACCCCTACGGCGAGCCCGGGCAGCGACTGTTCCGGACCGCGGATCTCGGTCGCTGGATCGTCGACGCCACCGGACAGCCGGCACTGGAATACCTGGGCCGCGCCGACGATCAGGTGAAGATCCGGGGCTTCCGGATCGAACCCGGTGAGATCGAAGCGGCGCTGACCGCCCATCCGGGAGTCGCGCAGGCCGTGGTCGCGGCGCGACCCAGCGCGACCGGCACCCGGCTCGTCGGCTATGTCGTGCCGGCCGCGTCCGGGGTGGACGTGGGCGAGCTGCGGGCCTTCGTGGCCGGGCGGCTGCCGGAGTTCATGGTGCCCGCCGTGGCGCTGACGCTCGACGCGCTGCCGCTGTCCCCGAACGGGAAGATCGACCGAAAAGCGTTGCCGGAGCCGGTGTTCGCGTCCGTTGCCGAGTATCGGGCGCCGGTGTCGCCGGTGGAGCGGGCGCTGGCCGGGTTGTTCGCCGAGATCCTCGGTGTCGACCGGGTGGGGCTCGACGACAGTTTCTTCGATCTGGGTGGGCATTCGCTGCTGGCGACCCGGCTGGTCAGCCGGATCCGCGTCGAACTCGCGGTGGAGGTGCCGATCCAGGCGGTCTTCGCGGCGCGGACCGTCGCCGAACTGGCGGTGGTCGTGACGCGTAGCGCCGACGCGGCGCGGCCCGCGCTGCGCCGCCGGGACCGGCCGGAACTGCTGCCGTTGTCCTTCGCCCAGCAGCGGCTGTGGTTCCTGTACCGGTTGGACGGGCCGTCGGCGACCTACAACATTCCGCTGGCGTTCCGTCTGAGCGGGCCTGTGGACGTGACCGCGCTGCGCGTGGCGGTGGCCGATCTGGTGGGCCGGCACGAGAGCCTGCGGACCGTCTTCGCCGACGACACCGACGGCGTGGGCCGGCAGCGGGTGCTCGACACGGGCGCGGTCGCGGTGCCCGTCGAGGTCGGCGACCTGGCCGGCGCCGACGTTGCCGAGGTCGACCGGGTGGTGGCCGAGGCGGCTGCGTACCGGTTCCAGCTGGATACCGAGATTCCGCTGCGGGCCACGGTGATTCGGCTGGGCCCGGACGAGCTGGTGGTGGTGCTCGTGGTGCACCACATCGCGGGTGACGGCTGGTCGTTGGCGCCGCTGGCCCGGGACCTGGCAGTGGCCTACCGGGCTCGGGCGGCGGGCAGCGCGCCGGAGTGGGCGCCGTTGCCGGTGCAGTACGCGGATTACACGTTGTGGCAGCGGGAATTGCTCGGTGACGAGTCGGATCCGGAGAGTGTGCTGTCGCGTCAGTTCGACTACTGGCGGGCCGAATTGGCCGGTGTGCCGGAGCAATTGGTGTTGCCGACCGACCGGCCGCGGCCGCGGGTGGCGTCCTACGCGGGTGCGACCGTGCCGTGGCCTATCGACGCCGCGACGTCTGCGGCGGTTGCGGAGTTGGCGCGGTCGCGGCGGGCGACGGTGTCGATGGTGTTGCAGGCCGGTGTGGCGGTGTTGTTGTCGAAGTTGGGTGCGGGGGAGGACATTCCGATCGGTTCGCCGATCGCGGGTCGTACCGATGCGGCGCTCGACGATCTGGTCGGGTTCTTCGTCAACACGTGGGTGCTGCGCGCACGTGTGTCACCGGAGTTGTCGTTCGCGGACGTGGTCGATCAGGTTGCGGAGAAGGCTCTGGCCGCGTACGCGAATCAGGATGCTCCGTTCGAGCGGCTGGTGGAGTTGGTGAATCCGGTTCGCTCGCAGGCGCATCACCCGCTGTTCCAGGTATCGCTGACGGTGCAGAACACCGCAGCCGTGACCGCGGAATTCGGGGACGCCGAGATCGCCGCCTACCCGGTCTCGAACGGATCGGCGCGCTTCGACCTGCTGTTCGCCGTACACGACGACGGCACGGGCGGGCTGTCCGGCTCGATCGAGTACGCCACCGACCTGTACGACGCGGACAGCGTGCATCGGATCGCGGCCCGGTTCACGGCCCTGCTCGCCCACGTCACCGTTCGCCCCGACGTCCCGGTCGGGCGGATCGACGTGCTCGACGACCACGAGCGTCGCCGCATCCTGCACGAGTGGAACTACACGATGGGGCGGACCGGCGGACACGCGCCGGAAGGTTCAGCCCTGACACTGGCCGAAAGCATTGCGGCGCAGGCCGAGACACGCCCCGACGCGGTGGCTGTGGTCGCCGGCACCGGTTCGCTGACCTACCGCGAACTCGACGAGCGCTCCGGCCGGCTGGCCGGCGTGCTGGCCGAGCACGGTGCCGGCGCGGAACGCGTGGTGGCCGTGGCACTGCCGCGCGGCGCCGACCTGCTGGTGGCGCTGCTCGCCGTCCTGAAGTCCGGCGCCGGTTACGTGCCGCTGGACCCGGCCTATCCGCAGGACCGGTTGCGGTTCATCCAGTCCGACGCCGAACCGGTGCTCGTACTCACCGATTCCGCTGTCGCTGAACGAATTCCCGACACCGGCGGTGCGCGCCTGCTGCTCGACGCGCCGACGGTGGTGGCGGAACTCGCGAACCGCACACCGCTCGCGCCGGTTCCGGTGCCCGGCGGCAGCCTGGCGTACCTCATCTACACCTCCGGGACCACGGGTGTGCCCAAGGGCGTGGCGGTGACCCGGGCCAACCTGGACGCACTGGTCCGGGCCACGCGGCCGCTGCTGACCGTGCCGGAGATCGCCGGAACCGACGGTCCGGTCCTGGCGTCGACGTCGGCGGCGTTCGACGTGTCGGTGTTCGAGCTGTTCACCACGCTGCACGCGGGTGGGTCGGTCGAGATCGTGGACGACGCGCTGGCTGTGGGGCAACGGGATTCGTGGTCCGGTGCGGTGATGAGTATGGTGCCATCGGCGTTCGACGCGGTCGCCGCGCACACCGAGACGGTGCTCGCGGCGCACACCATCGTCTTCGCCGGTGAAGCCCTGACCCGCGCCACGATCGAGCGGGCACGCACCCGTATCCCAGGTGTGCGGGTAGTGAACGGTTACGGTCCGACCGAGTCGACGGTCTTCGCCACCACCGCGGTCCTCGACGCGGACCCGGGCGTGGGGCCGGTGCCGATCGGCGTACCGCTGCCGGGCGTGCGAGCCTACGTCCTCGACAGCTGGCTGCGGCCGGTTCCGGCGGGCGTCTCCGGCGAGTTGTATCTGGCCGGAACGCAATTGGCGCGCGGCTATCACGCGCGGCCCGATCTGACGGCCACCCGGTTCGTCGCCGACCCCTTCGGCACCGAGCACGGCGCCGGGCGTCTGTATCGCACCGGTGACGTGGTGCGCTGGAACCTGTCCGGCGTATTGGAGTACCTGGGCCGCGTGGACGACCAGGTGAAGGTGCGCGGTTTCCGCATCGAGCTCGGCGAGATCGAGACCGCCCTGGCCGGGCATCCGGACATCTCGCAGGCGGTCGTGGTCGCCCACGACACCGGCGACGGCAAGCAGCTGGTCGGCTACGTGGTCCCGGGCGGGCACGCGCCCGCCGACAGCGTCCACGACGCGGTGCCGAGCAGCGGCGCGGACGCCGGGTCCACACCGGACCTGGATTCGGCCGCGGTGCGGTCGTATCTGCGGGAAAGGTTGCCGGAGTACATGGTTCCCGCCGCGGTGATGGTGCTCGACGCGCTGCCGTTGTCGGCCAACGGCAAGATCGACCGAAAGGCGCTGCCCGAGCCCGTCTTCGCGGCCGGGACCGAGTATCGGGCACCGGCAACGGTGGCGGAGTCGGTGCTGACCGGGGTGTTCGCCGAGATCCTGGGGCGGGACCGGGTCGGTGTGGACGACGATTTCTTCGAGATCGGCGGCGACTCCATCCGCTCGATCCAGGTGGTGTCCCGTGCGCGCGCGGCAGGCGTATTGATCAGTCCCCGTGAGGTTTTCGAACACCGGACCGTGGCCGCCCTGGCCCGAATCGCGGCGACCGCTCGGGATCGCCAACTCCTCGCCGAACTCCCCGGCGCCGGCATCGGCTGGATGCCGCTGCTGCCCGCCGCACGATACGTCCGAGACATGGGCGCGGGCCTCGACCGCTTCAACCAGGCGATGCTGCTGGACCTTCCCCTCGGCATCGACCAGGACGGCCTGATCGCGACCTGGCGCGCGGTACTGGACCGGCACCCCGTGCTGACCGCCCGCCTGGTCGACGGCCCCGACGGCCCAGGCCTGCTGACCAGGCCGTCCGGCGACATCGACGTCTCCACCCTCGTCCACCGGGTCGAGCTGCCATCGCCCACAGGCCGGGCCGTGACCGACGCGGCAGACGGCGATCACGGTGGGGTGACCTTGGATGCGGAGTCGGTTGCCGGCGCGCTCGCCATGGCTTCGGATGTGTTGGACGCCAATGGCGTACCGCATGACGGTGGTCGGGCCGTGACCGGGGCGGCAGTCCGTGAGCACGCTGGTGACCTGGATGCGGCTGCCGACAGTGGGCTGGACGCAATGTCGGATCTGTTGGGCGGCCATGGTGTGGCGTTCGATGGTGGACGGGCCGAGACCGGCGCGGCAGACGGCGAGCACGGTGGGGACCCGGATGCGGTGGCGGCCGACAGCGGGCTGGACGCGGTGTCGGATCTGTTGGGCGCCACGGGCGTACCGCTTGACGGTGACCGGGCCGTGACCGGCGCGGTCGACCGCGGGGACGGTGGGTTCCTGGAGGCGGCGGTGGCCGACAGCGCGCTGGACGCGGCGTCGGCGCGGTTGGATCCCGGTAACGGTGTGCTGTTGGCCCTGGTCTGGTTCGACCGGGGACCCGACGCGCCGGGCGTGCTGGGTGTGGTCGCGCACCATCTGGCGGTCGACGGGGTGTCCTGGCGAATCCTGTTGCCGGACTTGGCTTCCGCGTGGACGCGGATACGGGAGGGGCGCCCGGCGCAGCTGCCGGCCACCGGCACTTCACTGCGGCGCTGGTCGCACGCGCTGGCCGAGCAGGCGGTCGCTCCGCGGCGGGTCGCCGAATTGTCGTGGTGGACCGCGATGTTGGCCGGGGAGGATCCGGTACTCGGAGCTCGGGAACTCGATCCGGCGGTCGACACGCACGCCACCGCCGACCACGTCCGGGTGCGGGTGCCGGCCGCCGTGACCGAGACGGTGCTGACCGCGCTTCCGGCGGCGTTCCACGGGCACGTCGACGACGGTCTGCTCGCGGCGCTGGTGGTCGCGGTGACCCTGTGGCGGCAGTCCCGTTCGAGCCTGGTGGTGCGCCTCGAAGGCCACGGTCGCGAAGAGGCGGTCGTGCCGGGCGCGGACCTGTCGGCGGCGGTGGGCTGGTTCACCGCCATGTATCCGGTGCGGCTGAGCCTGCCCGCCGGCGTCGACCCGGCCGAGGTCCTGACCGGCGGTCCGGCGGCCGGTCGGGTGGTGAAGTGGGTGAAGGAGCTGCTGCGCGCGGTACCGGATCGCGGAATCGGCTACGGGATGCTGCGCTACCTGAACCCCGAAACCGCGCCGGTGCTGGCCGAACTGCCCAGTGGCCGAATCGGTTTCAACTATCTGGGCCGATTCGCCACCGGTGACCTGATGCCCGCCGAGCTGCGTGCGGGCGGCTGGACGCCCACGCCGGGCATGTCGGCGAACGCGGGCTACCCGGAGCTGCCCGCCTGGTCGGCGCTTGAGATCAACGCCGCGGTCACCGACGACGGGACGGGCCCGGCCCTGGCCGCGTCGTTCACCTTCCCGACCGGCGTGCTGGACCGGTCGCAGGTGCGCGAACTGGCCGAGTTGTGGCGTGCGGCGCTGACCGGGCTCGCGCGCCACGCCGAGCTGCCGGGCACCGGCGGTCTGACCCCGTCGGACGTGCCGCTGACCGGGCTCGATCAGTCCGCGATCGACAGTGTGGAGGCGCGTTTCGGGCGGGTCCAGGACGTGTGGCCGGTGACCGCGATGCAAGCGGGCCTGCTGTACCACGCGCAACTGGCCGGCACCGGTTTCGACGCCTACCACATGCAGGTCGTGTTCGACCTGTCCGGAACGGTGGACCCGGCGCGGATGCGGGTGGCCGGGCAGGCGCTGCTGGAACGGCACGCGCCGCTGCGGACGGCCTACATCCCCGCCGGCGACGGCTCGACGGTCGCGGTGGTCGTGTCCGGGGTCGAATTGCCCTGGCAGCACCTCGATCTGGCCGCACTGCCGCACCCGCGGCGGGAGGCGGCCGCCGCGGAACTGCTCGACGCCGACCGGGCCGCGCACTTCGACCCCGCCGTGCCGCCGTTGCTGCGGCTGGCGCTGATCGGCGACACCGGCGGCCGGTTGCGGCTGGTCCTGACCGCGCACCACGTGCTGGTGGACGGCTGGTCCCTGCCGCTGCTGCTGGCCGACCTGCTGGCGCTGTACTCGAGTTCGGGGGACGCCACCGGGCTGTCCGCCGTGCCGGACTACCGGGACTTTCTGTCCTGGTTGCACACTCGTGACCGCGCGGCCACCGCCACCGCCTGGTCCGGCTATCTCGACGGGGTCGGGGAACCGACCCTGCTCGCAAGCGGCGCGGCCACCACGGTCCCGGCGCAGGACACGCTGCGCAGCGTGGATCTCGCACTGCCGGAACCGATCACGCGGGCGCTGTCGGAGCGGGCCGCCGACTGCGGTGTCACGCTCAACACGGTCGTCCAGGTCGGCTGGGCCCTGGTGATCGCCGCCGCGACCGGCCGCGACGATGTGACCTTCGGTGCCACCGTCTCCGGCCGGCCCGCGGACCTGCCGGGCGCGGACTCGATGGTCGGTCTGCTGATCAACACCGTCCCGGTGCGGGTCCGCATCGATCCCGCGAGCACGATCGCGGGTCTGCTGCGCCGCCATCAGGCCGAACAGGCGCAGCTGATGGATCACCACCACTACCCGCTGACCGAGGTACACCGGATCACCGGCGTACCGGCCCTGTTCGACACCCTGGTCGCGTTCGAGTCCTACCCGATCGACCCGGCCGCCCTCACCGGCGCGCTGTCGATCACCGGCATGGACAACCGCAGCGGCACCAGCTATCCGGTGACCGTCACCGCCAACGCGGTGCCGGATCTGGTGCTGTCGGTGCAGTACGACACCACGGTGTTCGACGCCGATCGGATCGAACGGCTGATCGCCCGGTACGCGGCGGTGCTGACCGCCGTCGCCGGCGATCCGGACACGACCCCGGCGCGAATCCCGCTGCTGCTGCCCGACGAGCGCGCGATGCTGCGGGACCGCAACGCCACCGCCACCGCGGCGCCGGTGCTGTCGGTGCCGGAGATGTTCGCGCGGCGGGTCGCGCAGACCCCGGATGTGGACGCGGTGGTCGCGGGCCCCGACCGGCTGTCCTACCGGGAGCTCGACGCACGGGCCAACCGCGTAGCCCGGTGGCTGCTGCAGCAGGGCGTCGGCGCCGAGGAACCGGTGGGAGTCATCCTGCCCCGGTCGGTGGACCTGGTCGTGGCGCTGCTCGGGGTGGCGAAGGCGGGCGCGGTGTTCGTGCCGCTGTTGCCGGAATGGCCGCAGTCGCGCCGGGACCGGGTGCTCGCGCAGGCCGGCGTCCGGGTCGTCGTCGACGGCGAGAGCGCGGCGGAGATCGCCGGCTGCTCGGTGAGCGATCCGCGGGTGGCCGTCGATCCCGAACAGCTGGTGTACATCATGTTCACCTCCGGTTCGACCGGTGAGCCCAAGGGTGTCGCGGTGCGGCACCGGGATGTGACCGCGCTCGCGCAGGACCGGTGTTTCGCGGGCGGCGCGCGCGAGCGGGTCCTGCTGCACTCCCCGTATTCGTTCGACGCGTCGACCTACGAATTGTGGGTGCCGCTGTTGAACGGCGGCCAGGTGGTCCTGGCGCCCGCGACGGCCGGTCCGGCCGAGCTGGCCCGGCTGATCGAACGCTCCGGTGTGACCGGATTGTGGCTGACCGCAGGGCTGTTCGCGGTGCTGGCGCAGGAGGACGCGGCCTGTTTCGCGCGGGTTCGGCAGGTGTGGACCGGTGGTGACGTGGTGTCGCCGGACGCGGTGCGCCGGGTGCAGCGCAGCTGCCCCGACACGGTGGTCGTCAACGGTTACGGCCCCACCGAGACCACGACGTTCGCCACCAGCTATCCGATTCCGGTGCTGTCCCAGGACCCGGGCGCGGCCGGTGACACCGCGGTGCCGATCGGCCGGCCGCTGGACAACATGCGAATGCTGGTGCTGGACAACTGGTTGCGGCCCGTCCCGCCCGGCGTGGTCGGCGAGCTGTATGTGGCGGGCGCGGGTGTCGCCCGCGGCTACGCGGGCCGCCCGGATCTGACCGGTGCCCGATTCGTCGCGGATCCGGCCGGATCGGGCGAACGGGTGTACCGCACCGGTGACTATGTGCGCTGGAACGACAGTGGCGCACTGGAATACGCCGGACGCGCCGACGACCAGGTGAAGATCCGCGGGTTCCGGGTCGAGCCCGGTGAGGTCGAGGCCGCAGTGGCCGCCGACCCCGCCGTGGCCCGGGCGGTGGTCGTGGTGGTCGACGGTCCGGCCGGAAAGCGGTTGGCCGCCTACGTCACCGCCGTCGACGGCACCGAGCTGGATCCGGCGGCGGTGCGCCGGGCCGCGGCGACTCGCCTGCCGGACTACCTGCTGCCCGGCGCGATCGCGGTCGTCGACCGGATTCCGTTGACCCCCAACGGAAAGATCGACCGCAAGGCGCTGCCGGAACCGGTCTTCGCGGCACCCACCGCCTACCGGGCGCCGGCCACCGAACAGGAACGGATCCTGACCGGACTGTTCGCCGAGGTGCTCGGCCTCGACCGGGTCGGCGTGGACGACAACTTCTTCGACCTGGGTGGCCACTCCCTGCTGGCCACCCGCCTGGCCGGCCGGATCCGCACCGAACTCGGTGTGGAGATCTCCGTCGCGACCGTGCTGCGCGCACCGACGGTCGCCATGCTCACCCACTCCTGGGCGGAGACGACTGCGAAGTCGACCCGCCCGGCTCTTCGTAAGTTCAACCGAGGGACGGACAAGAAATGATCCCGTTGTCGTTTGCCCAGCAGCGTTTGTGGTTCCTCTACCGCCTGGAGGGACCCTCGGCGACGTACAACATCCCGCTCGCCCTGCGGTTGTCCGGCGCGGTCGACGTGGCGGCGCTCGCGGCCGCGGTACGCGACGTGGTCGTCCGGCACGAGAGCCTGCGCACCGTCTTCCCCAGCGACGACACCGGCACCCCCGCCCAGGAGATCCTCGGCCCGGACGTCGAGGTCCCGGTCGGGATCGTGGACCTGCCCGGCGCGACCGACGTACAGGTCGACGCGCTGATCGCCGACGCGGCCGGCTACCTGTTCGAACTCGACACCGAGATCCCGATCCGGGCCACCGTGCTCACCCGCCACGGTGCCGGCGAACCCGCGTCCGACGAGCTGTTCCTGATCCTGGTGATCCACCACATCGCCTGTGACGGTTGGTCTCTGGCGCCGCTGGCCCGCGACCTGGCCACCGCGTACCGGGCCCGCGCGACCGGCACCGAACCGGACTGGGAACCGCTGCCGGTCCAGTACGCCGACTACACCATGTGGCAGCTCGAGCTGCTCGGATCCGACACCGATCCCGACAGTGTGCTGTCCCGCCAGATCGACTACTGGCGCCGGGAACTGGCCGGCATCCCGGAACAGCTGGTGCTGCCGACCGACCGGCCACGCCCGCGGGTCGCGTCCTATCGCGGTGCGACCGTCGTACTGCGGATCGACGCGGCCACCACGGCGGCGATCACCGGCCTGGCCCGGTCGCGACAGGCGACGCTGTCGATGGTGCTGCAGGCCGGCCTGGCCGTGCTGCTGTCCAAACTCGGTGCGGGGGAGGACATCCCGATCGGCGCCCCGATCGCCGGCCGCACGGACGAGGCGCTCGACGACCTGGTCGGCTTCTTCGTCAACACCTGGGTGCTGCGCGCTCGGGTCACCCCGGCGGAGTCGTTCGCGCGTATCCTGGACCGGGTCACCGAACAGGCGCTGGCCGCCTACGCCAACCAGGACGCGCCGTTCGAGCGCCTGGTCGAGGTCGTGAATCCGATTCGGTCGCAGGCCCTGCACCCGCTGTTCCAGGTGTCGCTCACCGTGCAGAACACCACCGCCGCGAGCACCGACTTCGCCGACGGCGTCCGGGTCCGGCCGCATCCGGTGGCCACCGGCACCGCCCGGTTCGACCTGCTGTTCACCCTCGCCGAGGACGGTGGCGCGCTGTCGGGCACCATCGAATACGCCACCGACCTGTACGACCGCGCGACCGTGGAGCGCCTCGGCACCCGGTTCGCCGACCTGCTCGCCCGGTTGAGCGCCGACCCCGACCTGCCTGTCGGGCACCTCGATCTGCTGGATGCCGCCGAGCGCCGGCAGATCCTGCGGGAGTGGAACGACACCGCGCACACCGATCCCGCCGGTCAGGGCGGGTCGGTGGCGGACATGTTCGCGACCCGGGTCGCCGCCGAGCCGGATGCGGTCGCGGTGGTGACCGCGGCGCGGACGCTGACCTACCGGGAGCTCGACGACCGGTCCGGGCGGCTGGCCCGGTTGCTGACGGAAAGGGGTGCGGGCGCGGAAGCGATTGTCGCGGTGGCGTTGCCGCGGCACGCGGACCTGCTCGTCGCCTTGCTGGCGGTGGTGAAGTCCGGGGCGGGCTACGTACCGCTGGACCCGGCGTATCCGTCGGATCGGTTGCGGTTCATCCAGTCCGACGCGCGGCCGGTGCTGTTGCTGACCGACAGCACGGTGGCGCCGGGTATCCCGGAGGTGTCCGAGTCCGCTGGTGGCACAATGAGTATCGCCGAGGACGGTGCGATCGTCCCGCGGCTGCTGCTCGACGACCCGGCGGTCGCGTCGGAACTCGCGCAGCGGGAACCCCTTGCGCCGGTGAATGTTCCGGACACGAGTGTGGCGTATCTGATCTACACCTCGGGCACCACGGGCGTGCCCAAGGGGGTCGCGGTGTCGCGGTCGAACATGGCGGCCCTGGTGCGGGCGACCGCGGGAATGCCGCAGCTCGGTTCCGGAGGCGGCGGCCGGGTGCTGGCGTCGACGTCGGCGGCCTTCGACGTGTCGGTGTTCGAACTGTTCACCACGCTGTGTGCGGGTGGTGCGGTCGAGATCGTGGACGACGCGCTGGCTGTGGGGCAGCGGGATTCGTGGTCCGGTGCGGTGATGAGTATGGTGCCGTCGGCGTTCGACGCGGTCGCCGCGCACACAGAGACGGTGCTGGCAGCGGACTCGATCGTGTTCGCCGGTGAGGCACTGACCTGGGCGACGATCGAGCGGGCGCGCGACCGGATCCCGGGCGTGCGAGTGGTGAACGCGTACGGTCCGACCGAGTCGACGGTGTACGCGACGACGGCGGTCCTGTCGGACGGCGCCTCGGGGCCGGTGCCGATCGGTGCGCCGCTGCCGGGCGTGCGGGCATATGCGCTGGACAGCTGGTTGCGGCCGGTGCCGGTCGGTGTGGCCGGTGAGTTGTATCTGGGTGGCGCGCAGGTGGCCCGCGGCTATCACGCGCGCCCCGATCTGACCGCGTCCCGCTTCGTGGCCGACCCGTTCGACGGGCCCGTCGACGACCTCGCGCCGGACCGAACCGGTGCGACCGAGCCGCGGGCCGCCGGGCGTCTGTATCGCACCGGTGACGTGGTGCGCTGGAACCCCTCCGGGATCCTGGAATACCTGGGCCGGGCCGACGACCAGGTGAAGGTGCGTGGCTTCCGCATCGAGCTCGGCGAGATCGAGACCGCCCTGACCGGGCACCCGGGTATCTCGCAGGCGGTCGTGGTCGCCCACGACACCGGCGACGGCAAGCAGCTGGTCGGCTACGTGGTTCCGAGCGAGCATGCGCCCGCCGACGGCCTCGACGGCGCGGTGCCGGGCGGCGGCGCGGACGCCGTGTCCGCACCGGACCTGGATTCGGCTGCGGTGCGGTCGTATCTGCGGGATCGGTTGCCGGAGTACATGGTTCCCGCTGCGGTGATGGTGCTCGACGCGCTGCCGTTGTCAGCCAACGGGAAGATCGACCGAAAGGCATTGCCGGAACCGGTGTTCGAGGCCGGTGCGGCCTATCGGGCGCCCGTGACGGTGGCGGAGTCGGTGCTGGCCGGGGTGTTCGCCGAGATCCTGGGGCGCGACCGGGTCGGTGTGGACGACGATTTCTTCGAGATCGGCGGCGACTCCATCCGTTCCATCCAGGTGGTGTCCCGGGCCCGCGCGGCGGGCGTGCTGGTCAGCCCGAAGGAGGTCTTCGAACATCGGACGGTGGCCGCACTGGCCCGGATCGCGGGTACCGCGGCGGATCAGCAGCTGCTGGCCGAGTTGCCGGGCGGCGGGATCGGCTGGATGCCGTTGCTGCCCGCCGCGCGCTTCGTCCGTGATCTCGGCGCGGGCTTCGACGCGTTCAACCAGTCCATGCTGCTGGACCTTCCGGCGGGCATCGACCTGGACGGTCTGGTCGCGACGTGGCAGGCGGTGCTGGACCGGCATCCGGTGCTGACCGCGCGGCTGGTCGACGGTCCGGACGGTCCCGGGCTGCTGACGGTCCCCGCCGGGGAAACCGACGTCGTGAGCCTGATTCACCGAGTGCGCCTGCCGCACAGCGAATCCGGGATCGATGCACTCGTCTCGGCCGAACTCGACGCTGCCGCAGCGCGATTGGCGCCCGAGCGCGGTGTCTTGCTGGCTCTGGTCTGGTTCGAGCGCGGAGGCGCCGAGCCGGGCGTGCTGGGTGTGGTGGCGCATCACCTGGCGGTCGACGGCGTGTCGTGGCGAATCCTGTTGCCGGACTTGGCCACGGCCTGGGCTCAGGTCGCCGCGGGGGAGCGGCCGAGTCTGCCGGCCGCGGGGACCTCGCTGCGGCGGTGGTCGCACGCACTCGCGGAACAGGCGCGGTCCGACGCGCGTTCCGCCGAATTGTCCTGGTGGACAGGGATGTTGGCGGGTCCGGACCCGGTGCTCGGATCGCGGGAGCTGGATCCCGCGATCGACACCCACGCCACCGTCGACCAGGTGCAGCTGCTGGTTCCGGCGGCGGTCACCGAGACGGTACTGACCGCCCTGCCCGCGGCGATCCACGGGCACGTCGACGACGGCCTGCTCGCGGCCCTGGCGGTCGCCGTCGCGGCGTGGAGCCGGACGCCGCGCACCGACGGTGTGGTGGTGCGCCTCGAGGGGCACGGCCGCGAGGAGGCGCTGGTCCCCGGCGCCGACCTGTCGGCGGTACTGGGCTGGTTCACCGCCATGTACCCGGTGCGGTTGACCCTGCCCGAAAACATCGACCTGGACGATGTTTTCGCGGGCGGCCCGGCCGCGGGCCGCGTGGTGAAGTGGGTCAAGGAGCTGCTGCGGGCGGTCCCGGATCGCGGGGTCGGCTACGGCATGCTGCGCTATCTGAACCCGCAGACCGCTGCGGTCCTGCGTGAATTGCCTACGGGGCGGATCGGTTTCAACTATCTGGGCCGTTTCGCGGCCGGCGACCTGATGCCCGCCGGTCTGCGGGGCGGCGGCTGGACACCGGCGACGCGGATGTCCGGCAGCGCGGATTACCCGCAACTCCCGGCACTGTCGGCACTCGAGATCAACGCGGCGGTCACCGACGACGGCTCGGGCGCGGTCCTGGGCGCCCTGTTCAGCTATGCGGCCGGCGTGCTGGACCGTCCCGCCGTCGACGAGCTGGCCCGCCTCTGGCGTGACGCGCTCACCGGCCTGGCGCGGTACACCGAGCGCGGCGCCGGAGGACTGACCCCCTCGGATCTGCCGCTGACCGACCTCGACCAGGCGGGAATCGAACTGCTCGAGGCCCGCTACCCGCAGCTGCGCGACGTGTGGCCGGTCACGGCGATGCAGTCGGGTCTGCTGTTCCACGCCCAGCTGGCCGGTGCGGGCTTCGACGCCTACCACATGCAGGTCGTGTTCGACCTGGCCGGCGTGCTGGATCCGGCCCGGATGCGGACGGCGGGCCAGGCGTTGCTGGACCGGCACGCCGGCCTGCGCACCGCCTACGTCCCGGCCGGTGACGGTTCCACGGTGGCCGTGGTGGTGGCCACGGCGACCCTGCCGTGGCAGGAACTCGACCTGCGGGCCGTGCCCGCGGACCGGCAGCCGGCCGCGGAAGCCGAACTCTTGGACGCCGACCGCGGCACCCACTTCGATCTCACCGTGCCGCCGCTGCTGCGGCTGGCGGTGATCCGCACCGGCGCGGACCGGTCACGCCTGGTGTTGACCGTCCATCACGTGCTGGTGGACGGCTGGTCGCTGCCGCTACTGGTCACCGATCTGTTGGCGCTGTACGCCGGTGCCGGGGACGCGTCCGCGTTGCCGCCCGCGACGGACTTCCGGGACTTCCTGGTGTGGCTGCGGGGTCAGGACTCCGCCGCTACCGCTCGGGCGTGGGCCCGCCATCTCGACGGCGTCACCGAACCCAGCTTCCTGGCCGCGGCCGCCGCCGGACGCGGCCACGACAGCACGGCCGTCGGCGTCGCCGGCGTGGATGTGCTGGAGACGGTGGATGTTCCGCTGACCCCGGCGGTCGCTCGGGCGCTGTCGCGCCGGGCCGCCGAGTGCGGTGTCACGCTGAACACGATCGTGCAGGTCAGCTGGGCGCTGCTGGTGGGTGCCGCGCTCGGGCGTGACGATGTGGTGTTCGGCGCGACGGTCGCGGGCCGCCCGGCCGACCTGCCCGGCGCCGACACCATGGTGGGACTGCTGATCAACACCGTGCCGGTCCGGGTGCGCATCGACCCCGCCGCCACCCTGTCCGAGCTGCTGCGCCGCCACCAGGCCGAGCAGACCGCGCTGATGGATCACCACCACTACCCGCTGACCGAGGTGCACCGGACCACCGGCGTACCGGCGCTGTTCGACACCCTGGTGGCGTTCGAGTCGTATCCGCTCGACGAGGCCGCACTGGCCGACAGCTCCACCACCAGCGGGCTCGCCGTGGTCGGACTCGAACACCACAGTGGCACGAACTATCCGGTGACGATCACCGCGAACGCGGTACCGGACCTGGTCATGACCTTGCAGTACGACAACACGGTGTTCGACCGGGACTTCGTCGACGACGTCACCGCCCACTACGCCCGGCTGCTCGAATCCTTCGCGACCGGCCCCGAGCGCGCGGTCGCGCGGCTGGACCTGCTACTGCCCCGCGAGCTGGAACTGCTGCGCCGCCGCAACGGTGTCGGCGCCGACTCCACCGACGCCCCGTCCGTCACGGAACTGTTTGCCGCGCAGGCCGATTCGGACGAGGTGGCCGTACAGTGCGGCGGGGTGTCGCTGACCTACCGCGAACTCGACGAGCGGTCCGGTCGCCTGGCCCGCCTGCTCACCGACCGCGCGGTCGGACCGGAAAGTGTGGTCGCGGTGGCGATGCCGCGCACGGCCGACCTGCTGGTCGCCCTGCTGGCCGTGGTCAAGTCCGGTGCCGCCTACGTACCGGTGGATCCGGCGTATCCGCAGGACCGGCTGCGATTCATCCTGGCCGACGCGCGGCCACTGGTCGTGCTGACCGACCGGCGCGTCGACGGACAGATCCCCGATACGGGCGTGGCGCGCCTGATCGTCGACGACCCGGACACCGTCGCGGCGCTCGCCGCGGCGGAACCGCTACTGCCCGTGCCGGTTCCGGCGCAGAGCCTGGCCTATCTGATCTACACCTCGGGAACCACAGGTGTCCCCAAGGGGGTGGCGGTCTCGCGGGCGAACCTGGCCGCCCTGGTCCGTGCGACCCGGCCGCTGGTGACCGCTGCCGCGACGCACCGGCCGCGCGTGCTGGCGTCGACGTCGTCGGCCTTCGACGTGTCGGTATTCGAGTTGTTCACCACCGTCTGCGCCGGCGGCTCGGTCGAGCTCGTCGACGACGCACTCGCTGTGGGACAGCGCGATTCGTGGTCCGGTGCGCTGTTGAGCATGGTGCCGTCGGCGTTCGACGCCGTCGCCGCGCACACCCGGACGCGCCTGGACGCGGACACGATCGTGTTCGCGGGTGAGGCACTGACCCAGGCCACGATCGAACGGGCCCGGACCCGGATCCCGGGTGTGCGGGTGGTGAACGCGTACGGTCCGACCGAGTCGACCGTATACGCGACCACGGCGGTGCTCGAACCGGGCGCGACGGGTCCGGTGCCGATCGGTGTGCCGCTGCCCGGCGTCCACGTCCACGTGCTCGACGGCTGGCTGCGGCAGGTGCCGGCCGGGACGCCCGGCGAGCTGTATCTCGGTGGCGCGCAAGTGGCTCGCGGCTACCACGACCGCCCCGACCTGACCGGTGCGCGCTTCGTCGCCGACCCGTTCACCCCCGGCGGCCGGCTCTACCGCACCGGCGACGTCGTGCGGTGGAACCGCGCCGGCGAGCTGGAGTATCACGGGCGCGCCGACGACCAAGTGAAGATCCGCGGCTACCGCATCGAACCCGGCGAGATCGACGCCGTGCTGACCACCCATCCCCGGATCGCGCAGGCCGTGGTGGTCGCGCACGACACCGGCCACGGCAAGCAGCTCGTCGGGTACGTCGTCGCCGAAAACCCGGGCGCCGAACCGGATTCGGCCGAGGTGCGGGCCTACGTCGGAAAACGGCTGCCCGAGTACATGGTTCCCGCCGTGGTGATGGTGCTGGACGCGCTGCCGCTGTCGGCGAACGGCAAGATCGACCGGAAGGCGTTGCCGGAACCGGTCTTCGCCGCCGCCGCGACCTACCGCGCCCCGCAGTCGCCGGTCGAGCGGACGCTGGCGGACCTGTTCGCCGAGGTACTCGGCGTCGAACGCGTCGGCCTCGACGACAGCTTCTTCGACCTGGGCGGGCACTCGCTGCTGGCCACCCGCCTGGTCAGCCGGATCCGGGCCGAGCTCGCGGTCGAGGTCCCGATCCGGGCCGTGTTCGAGGCCCGGACCGTCGCGGCGCTGTCCCGGATCGCCGGACAGGGCGACACCGCCACCCGGACCGCGCCGCGCCGGTTCGAGCGTCCCGAACGGTTGCCGCTGTCGTTCGCGCAGCAGCGGCTGTGGTTCCTGTACCGGCTCGACGGTCCGTCGGCGACCTACAACATCCCGCTGGCCCTGACCCTGACCGGGGACGTGGACGTGGTGGCGCTGACCGCCGCGATCGGCGACCTGGTGGGCCGGCACGAAAGTCTGCGCACCGTATTCGCCAGTGACGCAGACGGTATCGGCCGACAGCAGATCCTCGACATCGACTCGGTCGAGCCGCCGGTGCGGGTGCTGGATCTGTCCGCGGCCGGACCGGACGAGGTGGATCGTGCGGTCGCCGCCGCGGCCGGGCACCGGTTCGAGCTCGACACCGAGATTCCGATCCGGGCCACCGTCATCCGCCGCGGTGCCCTGTCCGCGCCGGAGAACCGGCCGGACGCGGACCTGGTGCTGGTCGTGGTCGTGCACCACATCGCGGGTGACGGCTGGTCGCTGGCCCCGCTGGCCCGCGACCTGGCCGCCGCGTACGCGGCGCGGGCAGCGGGCACGGCCCCGGCGTGGGCGCCGTTGCCGGTGCAGTACGCGGATTACACGCTGTGGCAGCGGGAACTGCTCGGCGACGAGTCGGACCCGGACAGTGTGCTGTCGCGTCAGTTCGACTATTGGCGGACCGAATTGGCCGGTGTCCCAGAGCAGTTGGCGTTGCCGACGGATCGTCCGCGGCCGCTGGTGGCGTCGTATCGGGGTGCGATCGCGCCCTGGGAGATCGACGGTGATACCGCCGCGGCGATCGGTGAGCTGGCCCGCTCGCGTGGGGCGACCGTGTCGATGGTGCTGCAGGCGGGCCTCGCGGTGCTGCTGTCCGCTCTCGGTGCGGGGGAAGACATTCCGATCGGTTCGCCGATCGCTGGTCGCACCGATGCGGCGTTGGACGATCTGGTCGGGTTCTTCGTCAACACGTGGGTGCTGCGGGCGCGGGTGTCACCGGCGATGTCCTTCGCCGAGCTGGTCGACCAGGTCGCGGACAAGGCCCTGGCGGCGTACGCGAATCAGGATGCTCCGTTCGAGCGTCTGGTGGAGTTGGTGAATCCGGTTCGCTCGCAGGCGCATCACCCGTTGTTCCAGGTGTCTCTGACCGTGCAGAACACCACCGCCGCGGTAGCGGAGTTCGGCGATGCGGTGGTCGGCGCCTACCCCGTCACCACCGGTGCCGCGCGCTTCGACCTGCTGTTCACCGTGGTCGAGGACGGTCACGGCGGCCTGGCCGGCTCGATCGAGTACGCCACCGACCTGTTCGACCGCGCGACGGTCGACCGGCTCGGGCAACGGTTCACCGGCCTGCTCACCCAGCTCACGGGACGGCCCGAACTGCCGGTCGGCGATGCCGATGTGCTGGGCGCGGACGAGCGGCGTCGGGTGTTGGTGGAGTGGAACGATACGGCGACGGATGTGGATCTGTCGGTGTCGGTGCTGGAGTTGTTGGCGGCGCGGGTCGCGGCGATTCCGGAGGTGCTCGCGGTTGTCGCTTCCGGTGTGGAGTTGACCTACCGGGAGTTGGATGAGCGGTCGGATCGTTTGGCGCGCTTGTTGGTCGGGCACGGTGTGGGTGCGGAGCAGGTGGTGGCGGTTGCGTTGCCGCGTGTGGCTGATTTGTTGGTGTCGATGGTGGCGGTGAACAAGGCTGGTGGGGCGTATGTTCCGGTGGATCCGGAGTATCCGTCGGATCGGTTGCGGTTCATCCTGACCGACGCGCAACCGGTGCTGGTGCTGACGCACAGCCGTGTTGCCGATGTTGTGCCGGACACGGGTGTCGCACGGGTACTGGTCGATGATCCGGCTGTGGTGGCCGAGCTCGCCGGTGAAGGCCGGTACGCGGACCGGAACTCGCCGGGCCAGGTGAACGGCATGCCCGTCACCGGCGAACCGGAAACGCGCAGTGCGAACCACAGTGGCGGCCTCGACCGAACGGTGGTCGATGCCGCGCCGAGCTCTGTCGAGCCTGTTGGCGCCGTGTGGGTGGTGTCGCCGGATTCGGTGTCGCACTTGATCTACACCTCCGGTACGACCGGTCAGTCCAAGGGTGCGATCATCACCCACGCCAATCTGGCGAACTTGGTGCGGGAGGCGTGGCCGGTCGCGGTGGGTGAGCGGATTCTGGCGCATGCGACGGTGGCGTTCGACGCGTCGACTTATGAGATCTGGCCGGCGTTGGTGTCGGGTGGAACGGTTGTGGTGGCGGGTTCGCCGCGTTCGGATCTGGACGAGATTGCCGCGCTGGTCAGGGAATTCGAGATCAGCAAGGCGCACTTGACGCCGCCGCTGCTCGCGGCGCTGTCCGAGCACGTCGGCGCTGACGGTGGCGCGAACCCGCTCGGCTATCTGACACGGGTCATCGCGGGCGGATCCGAGCTCTCGCCCGCTCTGGTCCGGGATCTGCGGTCTCGTTTCCCGCAGTTGTGTGTGATCAACGGCTACGGCCCGACCGAAGCCACGTCGTGTATGTCGGAGTTCGATACGGCTGGGATGCGGGAGCAGGGTTCGATTCCGATCGGTGGCCCGTACGGCAACGTCCGGTGCTATGTGCTGGACAGCCGCCTTCGACCGGTCCCGGTCGGGGTGGACGGTGAACTCTACATCGCTGGTGCGCAATTGGCGCGTGGCTACCACGGTCGCGCGGACTTGACGGGCGCTCGGTTCGTGGCCGACCCGTTCGACGTCACCGCGGCGGGATCGCCCGGGGACGCAGGTCGGTCAGCGGCGGTGGGTGGTGGTCGCCTCTACCGCACGGGTGATGTGGTGCGCTGGAACAAGTCCGGTGTGCTGGAGTACGTCGGCCGTGTGGATGACCAGGTGAAGATCCGTGGGTTCCGGATCGAGCCGGGTGAGATCGAGGCGGCGTTGCTGGCGCATCCCGGTGTCGGGCAGGCTGTGGTGGTCGCGCACGATTCCGGTCGCGGTAAGCAGCTGGTGGGTTATGTGGTGGCGGACGTCGCCACGGCCACTGATCCTGCCGTCGATGCCGTCGATGCCGTCGATGCTGGTGAGGTCGCGAAGGCGGTCGGCAGCGAGTCCGGTGCCGCTGTCGATATGGCTACCGGGGTATTCGGTACGGCGGAGTCTGCTGCTGTCGGAACGGATGCCGTCGGGGTCGCGAAGGCGGCTTCTAGCGGCGGGTCCGCTCACGCTGCTGATATGCCGACCGCGGCACTCGGTGCGGCGGAGTCCACCACCGCCGGTGCGGATACGGTCGAGGTCGTCGAGGTCGCGAAGGCGGCTTCCAGCGGCGGGTCCGGGGACGCTGCTGATATAGCGATCGGGGCAGTCGGTGCGGCGGAGTCCACCACCGTCGGCCCGGATGCGGTCGAACGAAGCGTGCCGCCGCTGGATGCCGCCGGCGTGCGGACGTTCCTGCGAGAACGGTTGCCGGAGTATATGATTCCGGCGTCGATCATGATCCTGGACGCGCTGCCGTTGACACCCAACGGCAAGATCGACCGTAAAGCGTTGCCGGAACCCGTATTCACAGGTGGCACCGCCTACCGGGCGCCGGTGACCTCGGCCGAACTGGTGCTGACGCAGGTGTTCGCGGAGATCCTCGGCCGCGACCGGGTCGGTGTGGACGACGATTTCTTCGAGATCGGCGGCGACTCGATCCGTTCCATCCAGGTGGTTTCCCGCGCTCGGGCGGCGGGCGTATTGATCAGTCCGCGTGAGGTTTTCGAGCGCCGCACGGTGGCGGCGCTGGCACAGGTCGCGGGCGCCGACCGCGAACAGGAGGTCCTCCCTGAGCTGCCGGGTGGGGCTATCGGCTGGATGCCGTTGCTTCCGGTAGCGCGGTTCATTCGTGATCTCGGCGCTGGTTTCGATCGGTTCAATCAGTCGATGGTGCTGGATCTTCCGGTGGGTATCGATCTGGACGGTTTGGTCGCGACCTGGCATGCGGTCGTGCAGCGGCATCCGGTGCTCACGGCTCGACTCGTCGACGGCGAGACCGATATCGACGCCACTGCCGGTGGGGCCGATCATGCCGCCGCGTCCGGCACAGGACCCGGCCTGGTGACGGTCCCGGTCGATGCGGTCGACATCGCAAGCCTGATCCATCGAGTCGAGGTGCCCCGCACCGCAACAGGTGGCACCACGACACCCGCGCATGCCGGCGCGGAACAGTCGACGACCGATGCACCCGATCACGCGGCCGCAGCGGGTACGAATCTGCCCGCGACCGAAACATCCACCCTGACAACAGAGTTCAGCGGAACTATGGAAATTGGGCGCCGCCAGGGAGAAACCGGACTCGCCACACTGATCGCCGCCGAACTCGATGCCGCGGCGGCGCGGCTGGCACCAACGCAGGGAACCATGCTGGCACTGGTCTGGTTCGACCGCGGTCCGGACCTGCCCGGCTCACTGGGCGTCGTGGCCCACCACCTCGCCGTCGACGGCGTGTCCTGGCGAATCCTGTTGCCGGACCTGGCGGCGGCGTGGAGCAGGATCGCCGGACAGGACACGGCCGAACCGGAAAGCGACCACCACGGGACCCCGAACACCGCTCCCGGCACCTCGCTGCGCCGGTGGTCGCACGCCTTGGCCGAGGAAGCCCACGCGCAACGGCGAGTCGACGAATTGTCCTGGTGGACCGGCATGTTGGCCGGGCCCGACCCGAAGCTGGGCGCCCGGGCCCTCGACCCGGCGGTCGACACCCACGCCGCGAGCGAACAGCTCCGGCTCAGCCTGTCCGCCGCGGCGACCGAAGCGGTCCTCACCGACCTGCCCGCGGCGATCCACGGTCACGTCGAGGACGCTCTGCTGGCCGCACTCGTTGTGGCGGTGACGATCTGGCGTGGCCGCCGCGACGGCGGAGCCGGCGCCGGAGTGGTGGTGCGCCTGGAAGGTCACGGTCGCGAGGAGATCGTCGTGCCGGGCGCCGATCTGTCCGCCGTGGTCGGCTGGTTCACCTCCTTCTACCCGATGCGCCTGACACTGCCCGCCGACGTGGACCTCGACGACGTCCTGACCGGCGGTCCGGCGGCCGGGCGCGTCGTCAAGTGGGTGAAGGAGCTGCTGCGGGCGGTGCCCGATCGCGGAATCGGCTACGGTCTGCTGCGCTACCTGAACGCCGAGACCGCGGTTGCGCTAGCCGAGTTGCCCAGTGGCCGCATCGGTTTCAACTATCTCGGGCGTTTCGCCGCCGCCGACCTGATGCCGCGGCAGTGGCAGGGCCGGGGCTGGACCCCGACCCCCGGGGTGGCGGCGAGCGCCCACTACCCCGAGCTGCCGCTCACCTCGGCACTCGAGATCAATGCGGCGGTCACCGGCGACGAGCTCGGTGCGTCGTTCACCTTCGCTCCCGGGATCCTGGACCGCTCCGCCGTGGCCGAGTTGTCGGACCTGTGGTGCGACGCGCTCACCGGCCTGGCCCGGTACGCCCGCACGGCGGGTGCCGGCGGCCTGACCCCGTCCGATCTGCCGCTCGTGCCGCTCGACCAGAACGACATCGACGTCCTCGAAACCCGGTACCAGCGGCTGCGGGACGTGTGGCCGGTGACGGCCATGCAGTCCGGGCTGCTGTTCCACGCGCACATGTCCGGTGGCGGTTTCGACGCCTATCACATGCAGGTCGTGTTCCACCTGTCCGGCCCGGTGGATCCGGAGCGGATGCGCGTCGCGGGCCGAGCGCTGCTGGCCCGGCACGCCGCCCTGCGCACCGCGTACGTCCCGGCCGGGGACGGCAGCACCACCGTCGCCGTGGTCGTCGCGGACCCGGAACTGCCCTGGCAGGACCACGACCTGCGGGGTGCCGGCGGCGCCGACCAGGCAGCGGCGGTGCGGCAGCTGCTCGACGCCGACCAGCACGCCCACTTCGATCCGGCCGTGCCACCTCTGCTGCGGCTGGCGTTGATCCGGGTCGCGGACGACCGAGCACAACTCGTGCTGACCGCGCATCACGTGCTGGTGGACGGCTGGTCGCTGCCGCTGCTGCTCACCGACCTGCTCGCCCTGTATGCGGGCCGAGGCGACGCCGCGGCGCTGCCGCCGGCGGGCAACTACCGTGACTTCCTGCTGTGGTCGCAGGCTCAGGACCGGGCCGCCGGTGTGCGGGCCTGGTCGCGCTACCTCGGCGACATCGATGAACCGACCTTCCTCGCGGCGGCGGCGGGCGCCGGTGGTGACGCCGCCGAGACGGACGTCCTGGAGACCGTCGACATCGCCCTGCCGGATGCGTTGGCGCGCAACCTTTCCCGTCGCGCCGGGGAATCCGGTGTCACGCTCAATACCGTCGTGCAGGTGAGCTGGGCGCTGCTGCTCGCGGCGGTCACCGGCCGCGACGATGTCGTGTTCGGCGCGACCGTATCCGGTCGCCCGGCCGACCTGCCCGGCGCCGACTCCATGGTCGGTCTGCTGATCAACACGGTGCCGGTGCGGGTCCGGCTCGACCCGGCCGAAACCCTCGCCGGACTGCTGCGCCGGCACCAGGCCGACCAGACCGGACTGATGGACCACCACCACGTCCCGCTCACCGAGATGCACCGGATCGCCGGTGTCCCAGCGCTGTTCGACACGCTCGTCGCGTTCGAGTCCTATCCGATCGACCAGGCCGCGCTCGCCGGCACGACCGCGTCGACCGGCCTCACGGTGACCGGCCTGGACCACCGCAGCGGCACCAACTACCCGATCACCGTGACCGCGAACGCGGTTCCGGATCTGATGGTGACGCTGCAATACGACGCGACGGTCTTCGAGCGCCCCGAAATCGACCGGCTCACCACCCGCTATGCGGCGGTCCTGGCGGCCTGCGCCGCCACACCGGATCTGCCGCTGGCCGCACTTCCGCTACTGCTGCCCGACGAGCGACGGGCACTGGAACGGTGGAACGACACCCGCACGGATGCGGCGGTGGTGTCGCTGCCGGCGATGTTCGCCGCACGGGTCGCGCAGACCCCGGACGCGGTCGCGGTGATTGCTGGGGTGCGAGAAGACCACGCGGACAGCGTGATTGCGGGCACGGCGAGCGGCCTGCGTGACGGGCACGACGGCGGCGTGGTTGCGGGCGCGGTCAGCGTAGTGCGTGAAGGTCGCGCGGACAGCGTATCGGCTGGTGCGGTGTCGGTGACGTATGCCGAGTTGGATGCGCGGGCGAATGCTGTGGCGTGGTGGCTGCTCGAGCGCGGAGTAGCGGCGGAGGAGCCGGTGGCGGTTGTGTTGCCGCGGTCGGTGGATCTGGTGGTGGCGTTGTTGGGTGTGGCGAAGGCGGGTGCGGTGTTCGTGCCGTTGTTGCCGGAGTGGCCGCAGTCCCGCCGCGACCAGGTCGTCGCCCAGGCGGGGGCGCGGATCGTCGTCACAGTCGAGAGCGTCGCAGCCGCAACCGAATACGCGCGGGTGCATCCGGAATCCGCCTCGGCACCTGCCGTGACCGTGGATCCGGATCAGCTGCTCTACGTGATGTACACCAGCGGTTCGACCGGTGAGCCGAAGGGTGTCGCGGTCAGGCATCGCGATGTGACCGCGCTGGTGCAGGACCGGTGTTTCGCTGGTGGTGCGCACGAGCGGGTGCTGGTGCATTCGCCGCATTCGTTCGACGCGTCGACCTACGAGTTGTGGGTGCCGCTGCTCAATGGTGGTCAAGTGGTTCTGGCTGAACCCGATTCGGGCCCTGCCGAGCTCGCACGGCTGATCGCGGCGGCAGAGGTCACCGGATTGTGGTTGACCGCTGGTTTGTTCGCGGTGATGGCGCAGGAACACGCGCGGTGTTTCGCGGGTGTGCGGCAGGTGTGGACCGGTGGTGACGTGGTCTCGCCGGATGCGGTGCGCCGAGTCCAGCAGGCATGCCCGCAGACGGTGGTGGTGAACGGGTACGGGCCTACGGAGACAACGACTTTCGCCACCTCCTACCCGATCGGCTCGGCTCGGTCCACGACTGAAACCCACGTCGGATTCGTGCCGAGTGACAACCGGCGAGGGGAGTCGGCGGGCGACGGACGGGTGGATGCGGGTGCTGACGTGGCCCGCATCGGACGGGCCGAGGTCGAGGGTGGACCGTGGTCTATCGCCCCGGGGAACCCCGTCGGCTTCGAGGACCGCGGCGGCCTCGAGAACCCCGTCGGCGTGGAGAACCCCGTCGGCGACGAGAACCACAGCGGCCACGAGAACCGCCGCGGCCCCCAGAAGAGCGTCGGCCTCGAGAACGTCGGCGGCGTCGAGTATCGAGGCGGCCTCGTGAAGCGCGGCGGCCAGGAGAACGCCGGCGGCGTCGAGAACCGCCGCGGCCTTGAGAACGCCGTCGGCCTCGAGAACCGCTGCGGCGCAGCCGAATATGTCGACGGTACGCCGGTACCGATCGGGCGCCCGCTGGACAATATGCGGTTGCTGGTGCTGGACGGCTGGTTGCGGCCGGTGCCGGTTGGCGCGGTCGGTGAGTTGTATGTGGTCGGTGCCGGTGTGGCGCGTGGGTATGCGGGTCGTCCGGATCTGACGGGCCTGCGGTTCGTGGCCGATCCGAACGGGTCGGGGGAGCGGGCGTATCGGACCGGGGACTTGGTGCGTTGGAACCAGGCCGGTGTGCTGGAGTATGTCGGGCGTGCCGACGATCAGGTGAAGATCCGGGGTTTCCGGATCGAGCCGAGTGAGGTCGAGGCCGCGTTGGCTGCGGATCCGGTGGTGGGTCGTGCGGTGGTCGTGGTGGTGGACGGTCCGGCTGGGAAGCGGTTGGCGGCCTACGTGACTCCCGCGGACGCCGGCAGCGGCACAGCGGAAATCGACCCGGTCGCGGTGCGGGAGCGGGCGGCGGCCCGGCTGCCGGAGTACCTGGTGCCGGCGGCGATCGTGGCGATCGACCGGGTGCCGTTGACCACCAACGGCAAGATCGACCGGAAGGCGTTGCCGGAGCCCGTTTTCGCTGGGGGCACCGCCTATCGTGCGCCAGGCACCCCGATCGAACGGGCGCTCGCGGACCTCTTCACCGAGATCCTGGCGGTCGAGCGGGTCGGCGCCGACGACAGCTTCTTCGACCTCGGCGGGCATTCGCTGTTGGCGACCCGGTTGGTCAGCCGGGTCCGCGCCGAACTGGGCGTGGAGATCTCGATCCAGGCCGTGTTCGAGGCCCGGACTGTCGCGGGTATGGCCGCCGTCGTCGCGGCCGCGACCGGCGGTGAAACCCGGATCGCGTTGCGGCGCGGGGAGCGACCCGAACAGTTGCCGCTGTCGTTCGCGCAGCAGCGGCTGTGGTTCCTGTACCGCCTCGACGGGCCGTCGGCGACCTACAACATTCCGATGGCGCTCACCTTGCGCGGCACCGTGGATGTGGTGGCCCTCGCCGCCGCGGTCACCGACCTGGTGGGGCGGCACGAGAGCCTGCGGACCGTCTTTACCAGTGCGGCCGACGGTGTGGCACGGCAGCGGATCCTCGAACTCGACGCGGTCGAGACGCCGGTGCGGGTGGTGGACATGCTCGGTGCGACCGACGACGAGGTCGACCGGGTGGTCGCCGCGGCGGCCGAATACCGGTTCGAGCTCGATGCCGAGATTCCGGTGCGGGCGACCGTGATTCGGCGGGGACCGGCCGAGCTGGTCGTGGTGCTCGTGGTGCATCACATCGCGGCTGACGGCTGGTCGCTGGCGCCGCTGACCCGAGACTTGGCCGCCGCGTACGCAGCGCGGGCAGCGGGCACAGCGCCCAAGTGGGCGCCGTTGCCGGTGCAGTACGCGGATTACACGCTGTGGCAGCGCGAATTGCTCGGTGACGAGTCCGATCCGGAGAGTGTGCTGTCGCGTCAGTTCGACTACTGGCGGACTGAATTGGCGGGTATTCCGGAGCAATTGGCGTTGCCGACCGACCGTCCCCGCCCGCGGGTGGCGTCGTATCGGGGTGCGACGGTGCCGATCGTGTTCGATCCGGCGACGTCTGCGGCGGTTGCGGAGTTGGCGCGGTCGCGGCGAGCGACAGTGTCGATGGTGTTGCAAGCCGGGCTCGCGGTGTTGTTGTCGAAGTTCGTTGCGGGGGAGGACATTCCGATCGGTTCGCCGATCGCGGGTCGTACCGATGCGGCGCTCGACGATCTGGTCGGGTTCTTCGTCAACACCTGGGTGCTGCGGGCCCAGGTGCGGCCCACGGCGACGTTCGCCGAGCTGGTCGATCAGGTCGCAGACAAGGCCCTGGCCGCGTACGCGAATCAGGACGCACCGTTCGAGCGTCTGGTCGAGTTGGTGAATCCGGTTCGCTCGCAGGCGCATCACCCGTTGTTCCAGGTATCGCTGTCGCTGCAGAACAGCGCCGCCGGCGGGTCCGCGTTCGCCGCCGACGTCGTCGTCGACGCCTACCCGGTGTCGACCGGGACCGCGCGGTTCGACCTGCTGTTCGCAGTGGCCGAGGACAATACGGGCGGACTGTCCGGGTCCGTCGAATACGCCACCGACCTGTTCGACCCGGATACGGCCGCACAACTGGCCGCTCGCTTCACGAGCCTGCTCGCCCGATTGACCGCCGCACCCCAGCGACCGGTCGGCGATATCGACGTGCTCGGTGCGGACGAACGGCGCCGGGTGCTGGCCGAATGGAACGACACGGCAACGGATGCCGACCTGTCCGTGTCCGCGTTGGAGTTGTTCGCGGCGCGAGTGGCCGAGGACCCAGACGCCCCGGCGGTTGTCGCTTCCGGTACGGAGCTGTCCTACCGCGAGCTCGATGAGCGGTCGGATCGGTTGGCGCGCTTGTTGGTCGGGCACGGAGTCGGCCCGGAACAGGTGGTGGCGGTTGCGTTGCCGCGTGTGGCTGATTTGTTGGTGGCGATGGTGGCGGTGAACAAGGCTGGTGGGGCGTATGTTCCGGTGGATCCGGAGTATCCGTCGGATCGGTTGCGGTTCATCCTCACTGACGCACAACCGGTGCTGGTGTTGACGCACAGTCGTGTTGCCGAGGCGGTGCCGGACATCGGTGTGGCCCGCGTGTGGCTCGACGATGCTGCGGTAGCGGCCGAACTCGCGGGTCGGACCTCGGTCGCGGGGACGCCCGAACTCGCGGGTCGGACCTCGGACACGGAGGCGGCCGAACACGTGGGTCGGACCTCGGACGCGGGGACGCCCGAACTCGCGGGCCGGACCTCGGACGCGGGGGCGGCCGAACTCGTGGGTCCGACCTCGGACACGGAGGCGGCCGAACTCGTGGGTCCGACCTCGGACACGGAGGCGGCCGAACTCGTGGGTCGGACCTCGGACGCGGGGGTGGCCGAACTCGTGGGTCGCACCTCGGCCGCGGAGGCGTCCGGGCTCGACGTGGGCGCGGTGCGGGTGGTGTCGCCGCAGTCGGCGTCGCACCTGATCTACACCTCCGGTACGACCGGTCAGTCCAAGGGCGCGATCATCACCCACGCGAACCTCGCGAACTTGGTGCGGGAGGCGTGGCCGGTCGCGCGCGGTGAGCGGATTCTGGCGCATGCGACGGTGGCGTTCGACGCGTCGACTTATGAGATCTGGCCGGCGCTGACGTCCGGTGGAACGGTTGTGGTGGCGGGTTCGCCGCGTTCGGATCTGGACGAGATTGCCGCGCTGGTCCGGGAATTCGAGATCAGCAAGGCGCACTTGACACCGCCGCTGCTGGCAGCATTGTCGGAGCACGTCAGTGTTGACGGTGGTGCGAACCCGCTGGGTTACCTGAACCGGGTGATCGCCGGTGGTTCGGAGCTTTCGCCGGCTTTGGTTCGGGATCTGCGGTCGCGGTTCCCGCAGTTGTGTGTGATCAACGGGTACGGCCCGACCGAAGCCACGTCGTGTATGTCGGAGTTCGACACGGCTGGGATGCCGGAGCAGGGTTCGATTCCGATCGGTGGCCCGTATGGCAATGTTCGGTGTTACGTCCTGGACAGCCGCCTTCAACCGGTTCCGGTCGGGGTCGAGGGTGAGTTGTATATCGCCGGTGCGCAATTGGCGCGCGGCTACCACGGCCGCGCGGACCTGACTGCTGCCCGGTTCGTCGCCGATCCGTTCGCCGCGTCTCGCACCGACGCCGAGAGCCCGACGCCCTCTGCCGAGGCCGGACGGCCCGTCGGCCGGTTGTATCGGACCGGTGATGTGGTGCGCTGGAACAAGTCCGGTGTGCTGGAGTACGTGGGCCGCGTCGACGATCAGGTGAAGATCCGTGGGTTCCGCATCGAGCCGGGCGAAATCGAGGCCGCGCTGGCCGGGCACCCGGGCATCGCGCAGGTGGTCGTTGTCGCGCACGAATCCGGCCGGGGCAAGCAGCTGGTCGGCTATGTCGTGCCGGACACCACAGCCGGACACCCGACAGTGGACTCCGCCGGCGTGCGGGCCTTCGCCGGTGACCGGTTGCCGGAGTACATGGTTCCGGCGTCGATCATGATCCTGGACGCGCTGCCGTTGACACCGAACGGCAAGATCGATCGGAAAGCGTTGCCGGAGTCTGTATTCACGGCCGGCGCCGCTTACCGGGCACCCCGCACGGCCGCCGAAGTCGTGCTGGCCGGTGTGTTCGCGGAAATCCTCGATCGCACACCGATCGGTGTGGACGACGACTTCTTCGAGATCGGCGGCGACTCGATCCGTTCCATCCAGGTGGTTTCCCGCGCCCGGGCGGCCGGTGTATTGATCAGTCCGCGTGAGGTTTTCGAACATCGCACGGTGGCGGCGCTGGCCAAGGTCGCGGGCACCGACCGGGAGCAGGAGCTGTTGCCCGAGCTGCCGGGTGGGGCTATCGGCTGGATGCCGCTTCTTCCGGTAGCGCGGTTCATTCGTGATCTGGGTGCTGGTTTCGATCGGTTCAATCAGTCGATGGTGCTGGATCTTCCGGTGGGCATCGATCTGGACGGTCTGGTCGCGATCTGGCGTGCCGTCGTCGAGCGGCATCCGGTGCTCACGGCTCGACTCGTCGCCAGCGCCAGCGCCAGCGCCAGCGCCAGCGCCAGCGCCAGCGCCAGCGACAACGGCAGTGGCAGCGCCAGCGACAGTGGCAGCGCCAGCGCCAGCGCCAGCGACAACGGCAGTGGCAGCGCCAGCGACAGTGGCAGCGCCAGCGACAACGGCAGCGACAGTGGCAGCGGCAGCGGCACCGAGATCGGGACCGACGCGCTCGGCCCAATTCTCGGCGATCCGGGCGCCGAAACCGGCCCCGGCCTGGTGACGGTGCCTGCCGACACGGTAGACATCGCCGCACTGATCCACCGAGTCGACCTGTCGGACAACGAGTTCGATGCCGACCACACGAACGAGGCGCTCCTCGCGCGGGTTGCCGCGGAGTTGGACACCGCCGCGGACCGTCTGGCGCCGGAACAAGGCGTCCTGCTGGCCCTGGTCTGGTTCGATCGCGGCCAAGGCGAGCCCGGTGCACTGGGCGTGGTAGCCCACCACCTCGCCGTGGACGGCGTGTCGTGGCGAATCCTGCTGCCGGACCTGGCAGCCGCGTGGGCGCAGGTCGTCGCCGGGCAGCGCCCGGTACTCCCGGCCACCGGCACCTCCCTGCGCCGGTGGTCGCACGCCCTGGCCGAGCAGGCGCGCTCCGGCCGCCGGACCGCCGAATTGGCCTGGTGGACAACCATGTTGGCGGGACCCGACCCGGTGCTCGGGTCGCGTGAGCTGGATCCCGCGCTCGACACCCACGCCGCCACCGACCAGGTGCGACTGGCGGTACCGGCCGACGTCACCGACGCCGTCCTCACCGGCCTGCCCGCCGCCATCCACGGCCACGTCGACGACGGCCTGCTGGCGGCGCTGCTGGTGGCGGTGACGGTCTGGCGCCGTGGCAAGCGGCCGGCGACCGAATTCGAGGCCGGTGCTCCCGCCTCGCTCGTGGTGCGGCTCGAAGGGCACGGCCGGGAAGAGGCCGTGGTGCCCGGCGCGGACCTGTCGGCGGCGGTCGGCTGGTTCACCTCCGTCTACCCGGTGCGACTGACCTTGCCCGCCGACGTGGACCTCGGCGAGGTGCTGGCCGGCGGTGCCGCGGCCGGCCGGGTGGTGAAGTGGGTGAAGGAACAGCTGCGGTCCGTGCCGGACCGCGGCGTCGGCTACGGTCTGCTGCGCTACCTCGACCCGGAGGCCGGTCCGGTCCTGGCCGAATTGCCCATGGGCCGAATCGGTTTCAACTATCTGGGTCGGCTGTCGCGGGCGGATCTGATGCCGCAGCAATGGCAGGGCGCCGGGTGGACGCCGACGGCCGGCCTGACCGCGAACCCGGAATTCCCGGAGCTGCCGGCGATCTCGGCCCTGGAGATCAACGCGGCGGTCAGCGGCACCGAACTCGGCGCCTCGTTCACCTTCCCGACCGGTGTGCTCGACCGGTCCGAGGTGCTCGACCTAGCCGGGCTGTGGCGCGACGCGCTCACCGGGCTGGCCCGGTACACGGCGACCGGTGCGGGCGGCCTCACCCCCTCGGACCTGCCGCTGGTATCGCTCGACCAGGCCGGGATCGACGCGCTGGAGGCCCGCTATCGGCGGGTCGAGGACGTGTGGCCGGTGACCGCGATGCAGGCCGGTCTGCTGTTCCACGCGCACGTGGCGGGCGCGGGATTCGACGCCTACCACATGCAGGTCGTGTTCGAGCTGTCCGGAGCGGTGGACGCCGAACGGATGCGCCGCGCGGGACAGGCGCTGCTGGACCGGCACGCGACCCTGCGCACCGCGTACGTGCCCGCCGGTGACGGCACCACCGTCGCGGTGGTCGTGCCGGACGTGGCCCTGCCGTGGCACGACCACGATCTGCGGGACGTGCCCGCCGACCGGCTGCCCGCCGAGATCGCGCGGCTGCTCGACGCCGACCACGCCGCGCACTTCGACCCCGCCCTGCCGCCGCTGTTGCGACTGGCGCTGATCCGCACAGCCGCCGGCCAGGTGGTGGCCGAGCACGCAGCCGCAGGACAGTCCCAGGCACAGCCGGGCGGCGCGCGGCTCGTGCTGACCGCGCACCACGTGCTGTTGGACGGCTGGTCGCTGCCGCTGCTGGTCACCGATCTGCTCGGGTTGTACGCCAGTGGCGGTGATCCGTCCGGGCTGGCGCCCGCCGCCGACTACCGGCAGTTCCTCGACTGGCTGCACGATCGCGACCCGGTCGTCACCGCCGCCGCGTGGGCCCGGTACCTCGACGGTCTCGCCGAACCCACCCTGCTCGCCGGGCCCGGCGGCGGCGCCGAAGCCGGCGGCACGGACGCGGACATCCTGGCCACCGTGCCCGTCGCCCTGAATGACGCTGTGGCACAGACGCTGTCGCGCCGGGCCGCCGAACACGGTGTCACGCTGAACACCATCGTCCAGGTGAGCTGGGCGCTGGTGCTGTCCGCCGTGACCGGCGGCACCGACGTGCTGTTCGGCGCGACGGTGTCCGGTCGCCCCGCCGAACTGGCGGACGCGCACACGATGGTCGGCCTGTTGATCAACACGGTCCCGGTGCGCGTCCGCGTCACCCACGACGACACGATCGCCGGCCTGTTGCGCCGCCACCAGGACGAGCAGGCGGCGCTGATGGACCACCACCATCACCCGCTGACCGACATGCACCGCATCACCGGCCTCAGCCCGCTGTTCGACACCCTGGTCGCGTTCGAGTCCTACCCGATCGACCAAGCCGCCCTGGCCGATTCGGCCGGCGCGACCGGGCTCACGGTGACCGGATTCGCCGACCGCAGCGGCACCAGCTACCCGGTGACGATCACCGCCAACGCCGTGCCGGACCTCATCGTGACCCTGCAATACGACACGACGGTGCTCGAGCGGTCCGAGATCGACCGGCTCACCGGCCGGTTCGCGGCGGTACTGGAAGCGGTCGCCGCGACGCCGGAGCTGCCGGTGAGCGCGGTGAACCTGCTGTCCCCGGACGAACAGCGAATGTTGCTGGAGTGGAACGACACTCGCACCGACGCGGCGGTGGTGTCGCTGCCGGCGATGTTCGCCGCGCGGGTCGAGCAGACCCCGGACTCGGTCGCGATTGTCGCCGCGCCGGTGACCGGAGCGCGAGAACGCCACGCGGACAGCGTGTTTGCCGGTGCGGTGTCGGTGACTTTCGCCGAGTTGGATGCGCGGTCGAATGCTGTGGCGTGGTGGCTGCTGGAGCGTGGGGTTGCCCCGGAGGAGCCGGTGGCGGTTGTGTTGCCGCGGTCGGTGGATCTGGTGGTGGCGTTGTTGGGTGTGGCGAAGGCGGGTGCGGTGTTCGTGCCGTTGTTGCCGGAGTGGCCGCAGTCCCGGCGTGATCAGGTGATCGACCAGGCCGGAATCCGGCTGAGTCTGGCCGCTGGTGACGTCGCGGCAGCCGTTGCGGCGATGGCGGATCCGGCCCGTTCGGTGGATCCGGGCGTGTTCGTGGACCCCGATCAGCTGGTGTACGTGATGTACACCTCCGGTTCGACCGGTGAGCCCAAGGGTGTCGCGGTGCGGCACGGGGATGTGACCGCACTCGTGCAAGACCGGTGTTTCGCCGGAGGCGCGCACGAGCGAGTACTCGTGCATTCGCCGCATTCGTTCGACGCGTCGACCTACGAGCTGTGGGTGCCGTTGTTGAACGGTGGCGAGGTCGTGCTGGCTGAACCCGATTCGGGCCCTGCGGAATTGGCGGCGCTGATCGCTGACTCCGGAGTTGCTGGGTTGTGGTTGACCGCCGGTTTGTTCGCGGTGATGGCCCAGGAACACCCGCAGTGTTTCGCGGGTGTGCGTCAGGTGTGGACCGGTGGTGATGTCGTGTCGCCGGATGCGGTGCGCCAGGTGCGACAGGTGTGTCCGGACACGGTGGTGGTGAACGGGTACGGGCCCACGGAGACAACGACTTTCGCTACCTCTTACCCGATTCCCGGCGATCCGGGGGCGGACGTGCCGATCGGCCGGCCGCTGGACAATATGCGGCTGCTGGTGTTGGACGGCTGGCTGCGGCCGGTAGCACCCGGCGTGGTCGGCGAGCTGTACATCGCGGGGGCGGGTGTCGCGCGCGGGTACCTGGGACGAACCGACCTCACCGCCGCACGATTCGTCGCGGACCCGGCGGGTTCGGGTGAACGGGTCTACCGCACCGGAGACCTGGTGCGCTGGAACGAATCCGGTGTGCTGGAGTACGCCGGGCGGGCCGACGACCAGGTGAAGATCCGGGGCTTCCGGATCGAGCCGGGTGAGATCGAGGCGGCACTGGCGGCCGACCCGACGGTCGGCCGGGCGGTGGTCGTGGTGGCGGACGGTCCGGCCGGAAAGCGGTTGGCGGCCTACGTGACTCCCGCACCCGACGGTGACGACATCGACCCGGCAGGGCTGCGGGCGCGGGTGGCGGCACGACTGCCGGAGTACCTCGTCCCGGCCGCGATCGTGGCGATCGACCGGATGCCGTTGACGCCCAACGGCAAGATCGACCGCAGGGCCCTGCCGGAACCGGTTTTCACTGTCGCCGGCTACCGGGCGCCGGTCTCCCCGGTGGAACGCGTACTGGCCGGATTGTTCGCCGACGTGCTCGGTGTCGAACGCGTCGGTCTCGACGACAGCTTCTTCGAGCTCGGCGGGCATTCGCTGCTGGCGACCCGGCTGGTCAGCCGGATCCGCGCCGAACTCGCGGTGGAGGTGCCGATCCGGGCGGTCTTCGAGGGCCGCACGGTCGCGGCGTTGGCGGCGGTGGTGGCGGGCAGCGCCGGCGTCACCCAGTCGGCGCTGCGGCGCCGCGAACGGCCCGGGCGCCTGCCGCTGTCGTACGCGCAGCAGCGGCTGTGGTTCCTGTACCGCCTCGACGGACCTGCCGCGACCTACAACCTGCCGCTCGCACTGCGGTTGACCGGCCCGGTGGATGTGCGGGCCCTGACCGCCGCGGTCCGCGACGTCGTGGAACGGCACGAGAGCCTGCGCACGATCTTCCAGGCCGACGCCGACGGGGTCGGCGTGCAGCGGGTCCTCGACCCCGCAGAGGTCACGGTGCCGGTTCGGGTGCTCGACCTGGCCGGCGCCGCCGACACCGACGTCGACCGGGTGGTCGCGGCCGAGGCCGGATACCTGTTCGACCTCGACACCGAGATCCCGATCCGTGCCACCGTCCTGCGGCGGCGGCCGGACGAAGTGGTGCTCGTGCTGGTGGTGCATCACATCGCGGGCGACGGCTGGTCGCTGGCGCCGCTGACCCGAGACTTGGCCGCTGCGTATCGATCTCGGGCCGCGGGCTCGGCGCCCAGCTGGGCGCCGTTGCCGGTGCAGTACGCGGATTACACGCTGTGGCAGCGGGAGCTGCTCGGTGACGAGTCGGATCCGGAGAGTGTGCTGTCGCGTCAGTTCGACTACTGGCGGGCCGAATTGGCGGGTATTCCGGAGCAGTTGGCGCTGCCCACCGATCGCCCCCGCCCGCGGGTGGCGTCGTATCGGGGTGCGACGGTGCCGATCGTGTTCGATGCGGTGACGTCTGCGGCGGTTGCGGAGTTGGCGCGGTCGCGGCGGGCGACGGTGTCGATGGTGCTCCAGGCCGGACTCGCGGTGTTGTTGTCGAAGTTGGGTGCGGGGGAGGACATTCCGATCGGTTCGCCGATCGCGGGTCGTACCGATGCGGCGCTCGACGATCTGGTCGGATTCTTCGTCAACACGTGGGTGTTGCGGGCGCGCGTGTCGCCGTCGGCGACGTTCGACGAGCTGGTCGATCAGGTTGCGGAGAAGGCTCTGGCCGCGTACGCGAATCAGGATGCTCCGTTCGAGCGTCTGGTGGAGTTGGTGAATCCGGTTCGCTCGCAGGCGCATCACCCGTTGTTCCAGGTATCGCTGTCGGTGCAGAACGCATCCGACACCGTCGCCGAGCCGGCCGACGACATCGTCATCTCGGGGTATCCCGCGTCGACCGGGACTGCGCGCTTCGACCTGCTGTTCGCGGTGGCCGAGGACAATACGGGCGGCCTGTCCGGTTCGATCGAGTACGCCACCGACCTGTTCGACCCGGAAACCGTGGCACAGCTCGCGACTCGCTTCACCACACTGCTCGCCGAACTCACCGAGGTACCCGGTGCACCGATCGGCAGGCTGGATGTGCTCGGCGCCGACGAACGCCGGATGATCCTGGTGGACTGGAACGACACCACCACGGATCTGGACCTGTCCGTATCGGCGCTCGAGCTGTTCGCGGCGCGGGTGGCCGAGGACCCAGACGCCCAGGCGGTATTCGCCTCGGACATGGAGCTGTCCTACCGCGAGCTCGATGAGCGGTCGGATCGGTTGGCGCGCTTGTTGATCGGGCACGGAGTCGGCCCGGAACAGGTGGTGGCGGTTGCGTTGCCGCGTGTGGCTGATTTGTTGGTGGCGATGGTGGCGGTGAACAAGGCTGGTGGGGCGTATGTTCCGGTGGATCCGGAGTATCCGTCGGATCGGTTGCGGTTCATCCTCACTGACGCACAACCGGTGCTGGTGTTGACGCACAGTCGTGTTGCCGAGGCGGTGCCGGACATCGGTGTGGCCCGCGTGTGGCTCGACGATGCTGCGGTAGCGGCCGAACTCGCGGGTCGGACCTCGGTCGCGGGGGCGGCCGAACTCGTGGGTCGGACTTCGGCCGCGGCGGCCTCCGGGCTCGACGTCGGCGCGGTCGGGGTGGTGTCGCCGGACACGAGTGTCGCACGGGTACTGGTCGACGGTCCGGCTGTGGCGGCCGCGCTCGCCGGTGACTCCGCGACACGCAGCGTGAACGCGGCGCGGACCTCGCCGAACGACCCTGCCGTGGACGCGGATACGGAATTCGAGGTCGTCGAGCCGGTCGGCGCGGTGCGAGTGGTGTCGCCGGAGTCGGTATCGCATCTGATCTACACCTCTGGTACCACCGGTCAGTCCAAGGGCGCGATCATCACCCACGCGAACCTCGCGAACCTGGTGCGGGAGGCGTGGCCGGTCGCGCGCGGTGAGCGGATTCTGGCGCATGCGACGGTGGCGTTCGACGCCTCGACCTATGAGATCTGGCCGGCGCTGACGTCCGGCGGCTCGGTTGTCCTGGCCGGGTCCCCGCGTTCGGATCTGGACGAGATCGCGTCGTTGGTGCGGGAGCACCGAATCTCGAAGGCGCACTTGACGCCACCGCTGCTGGCGGCGCTGTCGGAACACGTCGGCACGGACGGTAGTGACAACCCCCTGGGTTACCTGAACCGGGTGATCGCGGGTGGATCCGAGCTGCCGCCGGCTCTGGTTCGGGATCTGCGGTCGCGATTCCCGCAGTTGTGTGTGATCAACGGGTACGGCCCGACCGAAGCCACGTCATGTATGTCGGAGTTCGATACGGCGGGGATGCCGGAGCAGGGTTCGATTCCGATCGGTGGCCCCTACGGCAATGTCCGGTGTTACGTGCTGGATGGTTGGTTGCGTCCGGTTCCGGTCGGCGTCGAAGGTGAGTTGTACATCGCCGGAGCGCAATTGGCGCGTGGCTACCACGGCCGCCCGGATCTGACCGGTGCCCGGTTCGTCGCCGACCCGTTCGACGTCACCCCGGCGGGATCGCCCGACGACGCTGTGCGGCCAGGCGCCGCGACCACGGGCGGTGGTCGCATGTACCGCACCGGTGATGTGGTGCGCTGGAACAAGTCCGGTGTGCTGGAGTACGTCGGCCGTGTGGATGACCAGGTGAAGATCCGTGGGTTCCGGATCGAGCCGGGTGAGATCGAGGCGGCGTTGCTGGCGCATCCCGGTGTCGGGCAGGCTGTGGTGGTCGCGCACGATTCCGGTCGCGGTAAGCAGCTGGTGGGTTATGTGGTGGCGGACATCGTCACGGCCACTGATCCTGCGGTCGGTGCGGTCCATGCCGCCGATGCCGCCGTGGTCGCGGAGGCGGTTTCCGGCGGCGGGTCCAGTGCAGCTGCAGATATTCCGGCCGCGGCACTCGGTACGGCGGAGTCCATTACTGCCGGTACGGATGCGGTCGACCGGAGCGCGCCGGTGCTGGATGCCGGTGTAGTGCGGACATTCCTGCGAGAACGGTTGCCGGAGTACATGGTTCCGGCGTCGATCATGATCCTGGACGCCCTGCCGTTGACTCCCAACGGCAAGATCGACCGTAAAGCGTTGCCGGAACCCGTATTCACGGCCGCGACGGCGTACCGGGCGGCGTCCACCGCAGCCGAACTCGTGCTGGTGGAGGTGTTCGCGGAGATCCTGGGCCGCGACCGGGTCGGTGTGGACGATGATTTCTTCGAGATCGGCGGCGACTCGATCCGTTCCATCCAGGTGGTTTCCCGTGCTCGGGCGGCCGGTGTATTGATCAGTCCGCGTGAGGTTTTCGAGCATCGTACGGTGGCGGCGCTGGCGCAGGTCGCCGGCTCGGAACGGGCACACGGGGTACTGGCCGAGCTGCCCGGCGGGGCGATGGGCTGGATGCCGTTGCTCCCGGCGGCGCGGTTCATCCGGGATCTGGGTGCCGGTTTCGATCGGTTCAACCAGTCGATGCTGCTGGATCTGCCGGTGGGTATCGACCTCGACGGGCTGGTCGCGACCTGGCGGGCAGTCGTGCAGCGGCATCCGGTGCTCACAGCTCGACTTGTCGACGACGCGGAGATCACGGCTCGACTTGTCGACGATGCCGAGATCACGGCTCGACTTGTCGACGACATCGAGTCCACGGCTCGACTTGTAGACGACATCGAGTCCACGGCTGGACTCGAAGACGACACCGAGTCCACGGCTGGACTCGTAGAGGACACCGAGATCGCAGTCGACTCGACCGATCCTGCCGATAGATACACCGGCCCCGGCCTGGTGACCGTGCCGGTCGACCGGCTCGACATCGCCTCCCTGATCCACCGCGTCCGGCTGGACGTCGAGCCGCAGGACGGCACGCCGACCGGGCCTGACGCGCTGGTCGCGCTCGTCGCGGCCGAATTGGACAGCGCCGCAGACCGATTGGCGCCCGAACACGGCGTCATGTCCGCGCTGGTGTGGTTCGATCGCGGCCCGGACGAACCCGGTGCGCTGGGGATCGTCGCCCATCACCTGGCGGTCGACGGCGTGTCGTGGCGAATCCTGCTGCCCGACCTGGCCTCCGCGTGGGCCCAGGTGTCGGCCGGGGTGCAGCCGGTGCTCCCGGTCGCCGGCACCTCGCTGCGGCGGTGGTCGCACGCCATGGCCGAACAGGCCCGCTCGCCGCAGCGGTCTGCCGAATTCGACTGGTGGACAACCATGCTCGCCGGGCCGGACCCGATCCTCGGTGCGCGGGAACTGGATCCGGCGATCGACACGCACGCCGGCGCGGCGCAGGTCGAGGTGCGGGTGCCCGCCCCGGTGACCGAGGCGGTGTTGACCGCCGTGCCCACCGCGATCCACGGCCACGTGGACGACGGTCTGCTCGCGGCGCTGGTGGTCGCGTACGCGATCTGGAACAGCCGCCACGGCAACGATTTCGGCCCGTCCGCGGGGGTCGTGGTGCGGCTCGAGGGACACGGCCGGGAGGAGGCGGTGGTCCCCGGCGCGGACCTGTCCGCCGCGCTGGGCTGGTTCACCACCGTCTACCCGGTGCGACTGACGCTGCCCGCCGACCTCGACCCCGACGATGTGCTCACCGGCGGTCCCGGCGCGGGTCGCGTGGTGAAGTGGGTCAAGGAAATACTGCGCGCGGTACCGGATCGCGGGATCGGGTACGGCATGCTGCGGTATCTGAACCCGGACACCGCGCACACCCTGGCCGCGCTGCCCACGGGCCGAATCGGGTTCAACTACCTGGGGCGGTTCTCCAGCGCCGACCTGCTGCCGGATCGATTGCGCGGCAACGGATGGACTCCGACCGCCGGACTCGCGGCCGATCCCGGATTCCCGGACCTGCCGGTCCCGTCGGCCCTCGAGATCAACGCGGCCGTCACCGACGCCGCGTCCGGGCCGGTGCTCGGTGCCTCGTTCACCTACGCGCCCGGCGTCCTGGACCGGGCCGCGGTGACGGAACTGGCCGGCCTGTGGGGCGAGGCGCTGGCCGGTCTGGCGCGCTACGCCGGCACCACCGGCGCGGGCGGGCTGACCCCGTCCGATCTGCCCCTGGTCCGGCTGGACCAGGCGGCCATCGAGAGCCTGGAGAGCCGGTACCGGCAGGTCGAGGATGTGTGGCCGGTGACGGCGATGCAATCCGGGCTGCTGTTCCACGCGCAGCTCGCCGGTGCCGGATTCGACGCGTACCACATGCAGGTCGTGTTCGACCTGACCGGACCGGTCGATCCGCAGCGGATGCGGGTAGCCGGCCAGGCACTCGTCGACCGGCACGCGACGCTGCGCACCGCCTACGCGCCGGCCGGTGACGGGACGACGGTCGCGGTCGTCGTCACGACCGCGGAGCTCCCGTGGCAGGAGCTGGATCTGCGCGACGCCGCCGACAGCGAGCGTCCGGTGGCGATCGCGAAACTGCTGGACACCGACCGGAGCACGCATTTCGATCCGGCCCGGCCGCCACTGCTGCGGCTCGCATTGATCCGGACCGCCGCCGACCGTTCCCGGCTGGTGCTGACCGCCCATCACGTCCTGCTCGACGGCTGGTCGCTGCCGCTGCTGCTCACCGACCTGCTGACCCTCTACACCACCAGTGGTGATCCGTCCGGTCTGCCGCCGGCCGGCAACTACCGGGACTTCCTGGTCTGGCTCGACGGCCGCGACCGCGCCGAGACCGCCGCGGCGTGGGCCCGGTATCTCGACGGGGTCGGCGAACCCACCCTGGTCGCCGATGGCGACCGGTCCGATGCCGCCTCGGATGCGGATGTGCTGGAGACGGTGGAGATTCCGCTGCCGGAAGCGGTGGCCCGGGCGCTGTCGCGGCGAGCGGGCGAGTGTGGTGTCACGCTGAACACCGTCGTCCAGCTGCACTGGGCGCTGGTGCTGGCCGCGGTCACCGACCGCGACGACGTCGTGTTCGGCGCGACCGTGTCGGGTCGCCCGGCGGACCTGGCCGAGTCGCACACCGTGGTCGGCCTGCTGATCAATACGGTGCCGGTGCGGGTGCGGGTCGCTCCCGCCGACACGCTCGCCACGCATGTGCGCCGGCATCAGGCCGAACAGACCGCGTTGATGGATCACCACCACATCCCGCTGACCGAGCTGCACGGGATCACCGGTCTGCCGACCCTGTTCGACACACTGGTCGCGTTCGAGTCCTATCCGGTCGACGAGGCCGCCCTGTCGGGTTCGGTGGCGGCGACGGGTCTGTCGGTGACCGGAATGGAACACCACAGCGGAACGAACTATCCGATCACCATCACCGCCAACGCGCTTCCCGACCTGGTGCTGTCGCTGCAGTACGACACGACTGTGCTGGAACGCGGCCGGGTGGACGGGCTGATCGCCGGTTACACGGCGCTGTTGACGGCCTTCGCCACCGATCCGGAGACACCGGTCGCGCGGGTCGGGCTGCTGTCGGCCGAGCAGTCGGCGGTGTTGCGCGGTTACGACCGGGCCGCGGTCGAGGTGGCCGTGGAATCGCTGCCCGCCATGTTCGGTGCCCGCGTGGCCCGGACCCCGGACGCGGTGGCGGTGATCGCCGGCGCCGAGTCGGTGACGTATGCCGAGTTGGATGCGCGGTCGAATGCGGTGGCGTGGTGGCTGTTCGAGCGTGGGGTCGCGGTAGAGGAGCCGGTGGCGGTTGTGTTGCCGCGGTCGGTGGATCTGGTGGTGGCGTTGTTGGGTGTGGCGAAGGCGGGTACGGTGTTCGTGCCGTTGCTGCCGGAGTGGCCGCAGTCGCGGCGTGATCAGGTGATCGACCAGGCCGGTATCCGCGTGGCGGTGACCGGAGCGGAAGTTGCCGCGGCAATGGCGGATGCGGCCTCGACGGCGGCGGGATTCGCCGATCCGGGTGTGATTGTGGATCCGGACCAGCTCGTGTACGTGATGTACACATCGGGCTCGACCGGTGAGCCCAAGGGCGTCGCGGTCAGGCACCGGGATGTGACCGCACTCGTGCAGGACCGGTGCTTCGCCGGAGGCGCGCACGAGCGGGTGCTGGTGCATTCGCCGCATTCGTTCGACGCCTCGACGTATGAGTTGTGGGTGCCGCTGCTCAATGGTGGTCAGGTCGTGTTGGCCGAACCTGATTCGGGCCCTGCGGAATTGGCGGCGTTGATTGCTGACTCCGGTGTGACTGGGTTGTGGTTGACCGCTGGTTTGTTCGCGGTGATGGCGCAGGAACACCCACAGTGTTTCGCGGGCGTGCGGCAGGTGTGGACCGGTGGTGACGTGGTCTCGCCGGACGCGGTACGCCGAGCCCAGCAGGCATGCCCGCAGACGGTGGTCGTGAACGGGTACGGGCCTACGGAGACAACGACTTTCGCTACTTCCTACCCGATCCCGGCGGCTCACCCGGCGACCGGCTCTGACGGTAGCGCCGACGTGGACGACAACCGAGCGGCCGCTGGTGCCGTGTCGCAGGCTGCGGCAGCGTCCGCCGACGCCGCCGTGCCGATCGGCCGCGCGTTGGACAACATGCGAATGCTGGTGCTGGACAAATGGTTGCGGCCGGTGGCGCCGGGCGCGGTCGGTGAGTTGTACGTGGCCGGTGCCGGTGTCGCCCGCGGGTACGCGGCCCGCCCGGATCTGACCGGCGCCCGGTTCGTCGCCGATCCGAACGGGTCGGGGGAGCGGGCCTACCGGACCGGTGACCTGGTGCGCTGGAACGACTCCGGAGTGCTGGAGTACGCCGGACGTGCCGACGATCAGGTGAAGATCCGGGGCTTCCGGATCGAGCCGGGCGAGATCGAGGCCGCGTTGGCCGCCGACCCGGCGGTGGGCCGTGCGGTGGTCGTCGTGGTGGACGGCCCGGCCGGAAAGCGGTTGGCGGCCTACGTGACTCCGGCCGACCGCGCACTGCCCGGCGGCGCCGCCGCACTGGATGTCGCGGCGGTCCGGGAACGGGTGGCGCGGCGGCTGCCGGACTACCTGCGGCCGGCCTCGATCGTCGCGGTGGACCGGATCCCTCTGACCACCAACGGCAAGATCGACCGAAAAGCGTTGCCGGAGCCGGTGTTCGCGTCCGTTGCCGAGTATCGGGCGCCGGTGTCGCCGGTGGAGCGGGTGCTGGCCGGGTTGTTCGCGGAGATCCTCGGTGTGGAGCGGGTGGGGCTCGACGACAGTTTCTTTGATCTGGGTGGGCATTCGCTGTTGGCGACCCGGCTGGTCAGCCGGATCCGCGCCGAACTCGGCGCGGAGGTGGCGATCCGGACGGTCTTCGCGGAGCGCACGGTCGCCGCGCTGGCCGCGGCCGTGGCCACGACACCCGGCGGCGGGACCCGGCTGGCGCTGCGCCCACAGGAACGGCCCGAACGGTTGCCGCTGTCGTACGCGCAGCAGCGACTGTGGTTCCTGTACCGGCTCGAAGGCCCGTCGGCGACCTACAACCTCCCGCTGGCGTTCCGGTTGACCGGCCCGGTCGACGTGGCCGCGCTCGGCGCGGCGATCGGTGACGTCGTGGACCGCCACGAAAGCCTGCGGACGGTGTTCGCCGCCGACAGCGCCGGAGTGGCCCGGCAGCAGATTCTGCCGGCCGGCACCGTCGAGGTCCCGGTGCGGATGCCGGATCTGACCGACGCGACCGATGCCGACCTCGATCGCATCGTCGCGCACGAGGCGGCACATCCGTTCGAACTCGACGCCGAGATCCCGGTGCGGGCCACGGTGATCCGCCGCGGTGCCGGGGAACTGATCGTCGTTCTGGTCGTGCACCACATCGCCGCGGACGGCTGGTCGCTGGCCCCGCTGGCCCGCGACCTGGCGGTCGCCTACAGCGCCCGGGTGGCGGGAGCCGCGCCGGCGTGGGCGTCACTGCCGGTGCAGTACGCGGATTACACGTTGTGGCAGCGGGAGCTGCTCGGTGACGAGTCGGATCCGGAGAGTGTGCTGTCGCGTCAGTTCGACTACTGGCGGGCCGAATTGGCCGGTGTGCCGGAGCAATTGGCGTTGCCGACCGACCGGCCGCGGCCCCGCGTGGCCTCGCACCGGGGTGCGGTCGTGTCGTGGACGGTCGACCCGGCCGTCGGGCGCGCTGTCGCCGAGTTGGCGCGGTCGCGGCGGGCGACGGTGTCGATGGTGTTGCAGGCCGGTTTGGCGGTGTTGTTGTCGAAGTTGGGTGCGGGGGAGGACATTCCGATCGGTTCGCCGATCGCGGGCCGTACCGATGCCGCGCTCGACGATCTGGTCGGGTTCTTCGTCAACACCTGGGTGCTGCGGGCCCAGGTGCGGCCCACGGCGACGTTCGTCGAGCTTGTCGATCAGGTCGCGGACAAGGCCCTGGCTGCTTACGCCAACCAGGACGCCCCGTTCGAGCGCTTGGTGGAGTTGGTGAATCCGGTTCGCTCGCAGGCGCATCACCCGCTGTTCCAAGTCTCGCTGTCGATGCAGAACACAGCGGCGGTCGTGGCCGAATTCGCCGGCGACGTCACGATCGGCGGCTACCCGGTCTCCACCGGCACCGCACGCTTCGACCTCCTGTTCTCCTTCGTCGAAGACGGCAGCGGCGGCCTGGCCGGTTCGATCGAGTACGCCACCGATCTGTTCGACCACGACACGGTGGAACAGCTCGCCGACCGCTTCGGCGGCCTGCTCGGCGAACTCGCCGGCACCCCGCACGCCCCGGTCGGCGATGCCGATGTGCTGGGTGCGGCTGAGCGGCGTCGGGTGTTGGTGGAGCGGAACGATACGGCGACGGATGTGGATCTGTCGGTGTCGGTGCTGGAGTTGTTGGCGGCGCGGGTCGCGGCGATTCCGGAGGTGCTCGCGGTTGTCGCTTCCGGTGTGGAGTTGACCTACCGGGAG
>NZ_RFFH01000011.1 GCF_003696265.1 Nocardia stercoris
GCAAGATCGGTGACCGGCTCATCGCCTACCTCGACCCCGACGGCACACTCTCCAGCGACACCGACCGCAACCGCCGACGCGGCATCACCATCGGCAAACAAGGCACCGACGGACTCTCCCCGATCTCGGGCCTGATCACCCCGCAACTGCGGGCATTCCTGGATCCGTTGCTGGGCAAATACTCCCGGCCCGGCGTCGCCAACCCCGACGACGCCGCCTCATCATTCACCGACCCCGACACGGTCGACCCCGAAACCTTGCGTGCCGCAGCCGAACGCGACGACCGCACCGCACCCCAGCGCACCCACGACGCCATCCGGGCCCTGCTGGAATGGGGAATCGTCACCGACCGGCTCGGCTCACACCGCGGCCTGCCCGTCACCTGCATCCTCACCATCAACGTCGAGGACGTGGAGAACGAGACCGGAGTCGCGACCACCGCCACCGGCGGGACCGTCCCGATCAAAGACGCACTGGCACTAGCCGAGCGATCCCGCCCGTTCCTCGCGGTCTTCGACCATAGCGGCCTCCCACTGCATATGGGACGCACCAAACGCCTCGCCTCACCCGCACAACGCTTGGCGTTGACCGCATCCCTACGCGGCTGCACCCGCCCGGGCTGCGACGCGCCCGCCAGCATGTGCGCGGTCCACCACGTGAGCGAGTGGGCCGACGGCGGCTCGACCGACATCGAGAACCTGGTACTCGCCTGCGATCACTGCCACGCCCGAGTCGATGGCACCGAACAGGGATGGCGGACAGTCACTCTCGGCCCCGAAACTCGCTACCCGGGCCGGGTCGGCTGGATCGCTCCGCCGGCGTGGGATCCCGCCCAGACTCCGAGAGTTAACCACCGCCACCACCCCGACCGACTACTCGCCGAAATCCTGTGCCGCCAAAGGAGTCCGGTCGGCTCGCTCCGTCTCCGGACCCCGGCGGACGGTGGTGCGCCGACTCCATCGATCGCCCCTCCCCCGCGGCCACAGCCGGCGAGGGCACTTCACCGACACCTGTTCTGCGCCACTCGCTCCGCGACGCCCCGCGGAATGTTGTACCGGGGTGGGGATGACGCGCGAGAGTTCTGTAGCGCCCACAGGTAGCGATGCGGCCGAGGTCGCGGAGCAGTCACACGAGGTTGGACACCAGCCGCGTGAAGGTGGTGCCGTCGCCGAGGCGGGGGCCGCGGTTTCGCCGGGCGAGTCGGGTGCGGGTCCGGTGTGGATGCGGCGGCAATGGGTTTGGGTGGCGCTCGGTGTCGTTGCGCTGCCGGGTATTTCCGCCGCCACCGGGTGGTGGGTCTTCGCGCATCGTAAGTCGCCCGAGCAGGCGGCTCGCGAGCAGTTGCAGCGTGCGCAGCTGGCGCTGGTCAATGCGCCCGGTGAGCACTACATCGGCCGTGTCGCCGGGCCGGACGGGAAGAACGCGAATATCGACGTGCGGGTGACCGCGGCCGGTGACCTGTCGGGAACCATGGATGTCGGTGGGGGAACACGATTTCTCTGCTGGAGATCGGCGGCAAGGCCTTCGAGCGTGGGAGCCAGGAAGCCTGGATGGCCGGTGGCGCATCGCCGAATTACGCGGCGCGCCAGGCGAACCGGCAGGTCAGCGAGCCGAGATTCACGATGGCGGACGCGCTGAATCCGGCGACGCTCGCCCGGAGCCTGGACCCTGAGGCCGACGGTCGCCGGCCGGTTCGGGTCGGGGAGACCGTCATGTCGACGATCACCGGTCCGCGGCGGTCGTCAGCGGGGCGGTGACGACATATGTCAGCGGAAACCGGGTCGATCGGGTCGCCGAGGCGGACTTCGATGTTCGGCTCTCCCCGATGAGCGGCGACGAGGTGGCGGCGTTCTATCGAGACCTGCGGCCGGTGGTCGGTGCGCTCGACGACGCCACCGACTCCGAGATCGAGGTCGACAGCACCTTCAGCCAGCGGCCCGCGGTGTGCTCGTCGGCGTGCGATGCGATCACGACGGTGAAGGTCACGCCGCACCCGTTCGTGACGATCACGCTCCCGCCGGGAGCCGTGCCGGTGCAGCCGGACGCCTTCGTCTCGTACACGCAGGACGGCCTGGCCGAGCCCGTGCACGAGTGTTCCGGTGTGGCGCAGTCGGCGGTGCCGGCAGCACGGATGTGGATTGCCGGTTCGTCACCGGACCGGGTCCGGATCTGCGTGTTCGGACGAATCTGCGGCCGGTGCTGGGCCGGGCCCGCGCGGATGTGTTGGTGGCGGCCGTCGACTCCGGTCTCGCCCGGAGCGGCGCTGCGCTCAGGTGCCCGGTGCGGTGGGTCGACGGGTCTGCGGTCGGGATCGGGCACGGCTGTTGAGCTGGCGAGTCCCATTGAGCTGGCCAGTCCCACTGATCGGGCGAATGACCAGCTAATTGTCCGTTCCGGCCGCACCGGCCCATCGGCGACGGTATTCATGTTCGGTGAGCTGCTGAGCTGATCGGAGATTCGGATAATGGAACGCGCTGCCGTGACGAACCGGCGGACTGTCCTGGGCGGGATGCTGGCGGCCGGGCTGGCCGGGGTGACCGGAATGCCCGACGGGATGGCGGAGGCCCTGCGACAGCCTCGGGAGCAGGGCAGCCTCTCCCAGGTCGAGCATGTGGTCGTGCTGATGCAGGAGAACCGCTCGTTCGACCACTACTACGGCACCATGGCCGGAGTGCGCGGTTTCGGGGACCGGCGCGCGCTGCGGCTGCCGCCGGGCGGATCGAACGCGGTGTTGCAGGCGGTCACCGACGGTATGAGCACCGGAGGCGTCGGCGCCGACCTGGGCAGCGGATCCGCGGGGACCGGTTCGGCCGGTGGCAGCGCCACCGGATCGGGCACGGGCAGCGCCGGCAGTTCGGCGACCGGCAGCGGGGCCGGCGGGCCGAGCCGGAATGTGTTCCATCAGCCGGACGCGTTCAGCAGCACCGGTTTCCTGCTGCCCTGGCACGTGGACACCCTGCAGGTCGACGGCCAGGACCTGGGCGATCTGCCACACGACTGGAACACCACCCACGTCGCCTGGAACGGTGGCGCCTACAACTCCTGGCTCGCCGCCAAATCCAAGATGTCGATGGGCTATCTGACGGCGACCGACATCCCGTTCCATCGGGCGCTGGCCTCCGCGTTCACCGTGTGCGACCACTACTTCAGTTCCATCCAGGGCCCGACCACACCGAACCGGCTCTACCACTGGACCGGAACCATCGACCCGGCCGGCGCCGCGGGCGGCCCGGCGACCAGCAACCCGGCCGACTACAAGCCCGTCTACAACTGGACCACCTACCCGGAACGCCTGCAGCAGGCCGGCGTCAGCTGGCAGGTGTACTCGAACAACCAGAGCGGCGGCGACTTCCTCGGCGACTACGGCGACAACCCGCTGTGGCTGTTCCAGGCCTATCACGACGCGTTCAATTCCACGGATCCGGCGGTGAAGCAGCTGGCCGACCGCGCCAACCTCACCGGCACCGGGATGACACCGGCCCCGGCGGGAGTGACCGGCACCGACGTCGACTACGTGCTGGCCCAGTTCATCGGCGACTGCGCCGCGAACACGCTGCCGCAGGTGTCGTGGGTGGTCGCGCCCTACGGCTACTCCGAGCATCCGGCGGCACGGCCCGCCGACGGCGCCGCCTATGTGCAGCGAGTACTGAAAGCGTTGTGGGACAACCCGAAACTGTGGGCGTCGACGATCCTGCTGATCAACTACGACGAGAACGACGGCTTCTTCGACCACCTGGTGCCGCCCACCGCGCCGCCGGGCACACCGGGCGAGATCCTCAACGGCTCGGCCCTGGCCGGGATGCTCAATTCCGGTTCGAGCGCGACGGGTTCGGCCGCGGCGGCGTCGCTGGTGGACGCGGCGGGTCAGCTGCTGTCCGGGCCGATGCCGATCGGGCTGGGCCCCCGCGTGCCGATGACGGTGATCTCGCCGTGGAGCCGCGGCGGGTGGGTCAATTCCCAAGTGTTCGACCATACTTCGGTGCTGCGGTTCCTCGAACAGTGGACCGGGGTGGCGGAGCCGAATATCTCGCCGTGGCGACGCGCGGTGTGCGGCGACCTGACCAGCTGCTTCGACTTCGGATCGAGCGACACCACCATTCCGCTGCTCCCGGACGCGAATTCGCTGCGCGCCCAAGCGGCCGGGGACGCGGCCAAGCCGAAGCCGGCGCCGCCCGCGCCCGGCACCCAGCAGCCCCCGGTGCAGGAACCCGGCACCGCCAAGGCCCGCCCGCTGCCGTACCAGCCCACGGCCTGGGTCGAGACCGCGACCGGTTCCACGACAGTGCGTTTCGGCAATCAGGGCAACGCCGCGATGTCGTTCCAGACCTACGCCTACCACGCGAACGAGATCCGCCAGACGCTGGTGCTGCCGGGCGCGACCGGGCAGGAGCAGTTCAGCGCGGGCGGGCCCTACGATGTCGCGGTGCACGGGCCCAACGGCTTCCTCGTCGAGGCGGCCGGTGCGGCCGGCGAGGGGCCGGCGGTATCGGCGGCCGTCACCGGGACGACGCAGCCGGCGTTCGTGGTCACCGTGCAGGGTTCGGTCCCGGTGACGGTGTCGGGTGGGACGGCGGGTCCGGTCTCGGGCAACCAACAGCAGATCACCGCCACCGCCGACAACGGCTGGTACGACCTGACACTCACGCTGCCCGGCAGCGCGGGGTGGATCCGGCACTTCGCCGGGCACCTGGAGAACGGGCTGCCGAGCGTCACCGGCTGAGGGTCGGGCGGCTCGGGTAGGCGCTACCCGAGCCGCCGGCGTCATCCGTGCAGTGGTCCCGGCTCCGGATCCGATGGCATCGGCACGATCTGGGCTTCGTGGTGCAACCGCAGGGTCGGGCACCGGGCGGGCCCGACCAGCCGCCACATGCCGTAGCCGAGGTAGTGCCGGTTCAGGCCGGGCAGGAAGGCCCGATCGACGACGTCGTAGTCGCCCTCGATCACGATCTCGGGCGGAAACGGGCCGCCCGGCTCGAACGGCTCGGGGTAGGTCGAGCGATATCCCTCGGTGGGCTGGTCGCCCGAGGGCAGCGCGCGGCCCAGCACCGCACCGCCGGTGCGCGGCCGGAACATCACCGCGACCGGATGCCGCAGCAGCGGGCCGTGGTGTTCGAGCCGGCGGCGCAGGATCTGGATTCGTTGCGGGACATAGAGAAAATCGGTCCACTCGACCTGGTCCCCCGACCCGGGCACACGCCATTCGGTGTACGGGTCGATGCGGTGGTCGAGGTAGTGCGTCACCAGGGCCGCGATCCGCGCCGCCGAATCGAGCAGTCCGGGTAGCTGTTCGGCCACCACACGCACCCCGGCGCCGATATCGACGTGAGTTTCCTTGTGCGCGAAGCCTTCCGGCGTGTGATCAGCCGAATCGCCCCGCACGAGAATCGCGTCCGCCGCCTGCTGCAGCGCCCGAACGCGCTCGTCCACGTCGAACAGGCACTCCGGCCGATGATCGTGCTTCTGCTTGCGCCGGAAGTGCGCCCGGTGCACGCCCTGGGTCTCGGTGCGATACGACGGCACCGCCACCACGGGTATGTCGCAGTACCGGCAGATCAGCTCGTTCCGGGGCCACCGCTCGTGCGCCTCGTCGATGTCCTCGGCCCGGACGACGACCGGCGGGTCGTAGTCGAGGCGGGCCTCCAGCATCGACACCGCCGAACGGTGTTCCGTCACCTCTCCCACACGCCAACTATGCCCGCCGCGATCGGCGCGGGGAGCCCGATCGACCGGATCAATCAGACAATTCGGTACGGCCGCAACGATTTCCAGCCGTTCCGGTCACACTCGCTGGAGCAGGCGCAGCGAACCGGTGACCGACAGTTCGCGGAAGTCGCCGGAATCCAGTGCACGACAATAGATGTGGTAGGGAGCCTGACCACCGTCGGCGGGGTCGGGAAAGACGTCGTGGATGGCGAGGATGCCACCCGATTCGACCCAGTGCGCCCAGTTGTCGTAGTCGCGCTGGGCGGCCAGCTCGGTGTGGCCGCCGTCGATGAACAGCAGTCGCAGTGGCGTACGCCAGATCCGGGCTACGGTGGCGGAGGCGCCGACGATCCCGACGACGGTGTCGGCGAGGCCGGCGCGCACGATATTGCGACGGAAGGTGGTCACAGTGTCGAAGGCGCCGGTCACCGGGTCGACCAGGGACGTGTCGTGGTACTCCCAGCCGGGCTGGTGCTCCTCCGAGCCGCTGTGGTGGTCGACGGTGAACACCGTGGCACCGGTCTCGCGGGCGGCGGCACCGAGGTAGATGGCGGATTTGCCACAGTAGGTGCCGATTTCGAGCACGGTTCCCGCACCGGCGTGGGCGCGGACGGCCTCGTAGAGGGCACGACCTTCCTCGGGCGGCATGAAGCCGGTGACCTGCTCGGCCAGCGCGAGCAGATCCGCACCGGACGCGTCGCCGGCCGGACGCAGGCCGACGGCGTTGTCCCGGTTCGGCTGTGCCGTCTTGTCGTCTACCCGCTCCATGCGGCCACGCTAACACACGGTTTGGAATACAGTCCGGACAACTGTCCGGGCTACACTATTTGCCGGGCAGCGTGTTCTGCAGCCCACCCACGTCGGTGATCTTCCAGCCCGAATTGCGGTCGATCGTCAGCGAATACGTCACCGTGGTGCGGGCGCCGTCCGGGGTCTGGGCGCTCGTCGAGGTGACGTCGAGATAGGCATTCACCTTGTAGACGCCGGCGGACTCCGAGGTGACCGTGGCCGACAGCGGGGACGCCTTGGACGTCCACTGCAATGGCACCAGGATCTGCTCCAGCTGCGGGCCGGTGGCGTCGAACTTCGCCGACAGCTGCGGAGTCGTACCGGCCTTCAACCGCTCGGACCAGGACTTCACGTCGTGGTAGTCGATGGTCGAGGCGCCCAGCGCGTAGTCGGTGGCGACCCGCTCGGCGTGCCGATCGTCGGCCGCACGCGAATCACGGTCGGACAGTTCGGATTCGGCCGCGAAGTACAGCCACGCGAACACGGCCGCCACGACCAGCAGGATCGCCACGGCGGCGGCGGTGAGCACGGTGGACAGGCGGATCTGGATACTGCGGGGCTGCGGATCGCGTACACCACGAGCGGGCCGGGCAGTAGGGGCATCGGCGCGGGATTCTCGTTCCACCGCACCCTGATCGGACGCGGCTTGCTCGGCATCCGCGACGGGATCGGACTCACTCTCGTTGCGCGGCAAGCCCTCCGGCTCGGCGGGGCTACCGCCTTCCGTAGCGGGCTCGGTCTCGACGCCTTCCGCGTCCGACTCGGTGCCGCTGATACCTGGTGTCGCTATGGTTCCCATCTTCTGTCCTACCTACTTCAGGGCGATGTGGACATGCACGGTGCCGTCCGGGTCGACGGTCTGCAGTGCCTGCTTGAGCAGAGTGCCGATATCGAGAGCGGGCGCCGAATGCTCGGCGTCGGCGATCGCGGGTGCGATCGCGGGAGTCACCGGGACGGCGTCGGGTCCCAGCTGCCGCACCAGGTCGGTGAGTTTCGTCAGGAACGGGACCAGGCCGTCACCGGTGAAATAGCCCTCCACCGGCCGGCTCTCGACGAGCGTCGCACCGCCCTCGACGATCTGACTGAGGGTGGCGCCGAAGTAACCGAAGGGCGGGCCGGCGGTGGTGAGCGCGGGGCCCAGCCAGTCCATGTTCGCGCCCATTGCCTGCAGGTCGGCGAACAATCGGCGGAGCTCGGGGGTCCGGCTCAGCAGGGTGGCGGCCAGCAGCGAGGTCGAGCGCTGCAGGGTCTGCACCGCCGCGTCGGTGCCGGAGAGCGCGTGATCGAAGGTGCTCACCAGCGCGGCGACCGTCTCTGGGTGGACCTGTTCCAGCAGTTCGACCACCTTCGCGGACAGCGCCGTGATCGTCATCGGCATTCGGATCCGGTTCGTCGAAATCGTCTGTCCGTCACGGAGGTACGGCCCGTCGGCGGATTCCGGCGCGAATTCCACGTACGGTTCCCCGAGCGCCGACAGCTGCTCGACCCGCACCGCGCTCGACAGCGGAATGTGGTACCGGTCGTCGATCCGCAGCCGGACCAGGGCGCCGGACGCCTGCTTGCTGACCGATTCGATCCGCCCGACCTGTACCCCGACCAACAGCACCGGCGAATTCACGGCCAGCCCGCCCGAATTGTCCAGGCGCATATCGGCGGTGAGGTACGAGCGCCGCGGATCCAGGTGCAGCACACCGACCGACATGTAGCCGATCCCCACCACCAATACCGTCGCGATCGCCGAAAGAGACACGGCCCCACGCAGATTCATCGCACTGCTCCGATCATGCGCAGGGTGTCCACGATGCGACCGGTCTGCTCCTCGGCCGACACCGCGGAGGTTCCGGCGGGCGGATCGACCGTGATACCACGCAGATTCACCTTCGGCGCCTGCGCGAACGGGATGATCCGATGCTGCAGCAGATCGACGAGCTTGTTCAGGTTCGACGGCGAGCCGGTGTCGAAAACGCTGCTGCCGAACAACATCGGCACCACCGCCCGGGTCGCGTCGTCCAGCGACTGCACCAGGGGCGCCAGCCACCGGGTAGCGGGGGCGACCGGGCCGAGCGCGGTGAGCACGAAGACGACCCCGATCTCCGCGTTCACCACGTCGGTGGTGTGCTGTACGCCGTAGGGCGTCAGCAGTTCGTCCAAGAACGAGGTGTTGGCCCGCAGGCCGTCGTCCACGGTGGCCTGCAGGCCATCGAGCAGGTGGTCGACCGAATCCAGGTGGTCGCCCAGGTCGGTGAGATCTGAGCCGACCAGCCCGGACAGGTGCGCGGTGTCGCGCGGATCGGCGGGCAGGACGCCGTTCACGTCGCGCACGATGTGCTGCATATCGGTGATCGCCCCACTGCCCACGAAGGTCGACAGCCCGGCGAGGACGTCCTCGATCGGGGGTGACTTGCTGGTGTCGGCCAGTGGGATGGTCGCGTCGGGCGGCAGGTCGGGTGCGGTCGCGCCCACCGGCGGGGTCAGCGCGATGTGCACGTCGCCCAGCGGTGTCTCCTGCCGCAGTGCGGCGGTGGTGCCGACCGGCAGGTGGACCGAGCTGCGGATCGCCACGTCGGCGACGACGTACCCGCTGTGCGCCCGGTCGGCGCCTGGCGCCTGGTCGACGACGGTCATCCCGGTGAGGCGGCCGATCCGCACCCCGTTGGAGATCACGGTCGCGCCTTGCGGCAGGTTGAGGACGTCGGCGAATTCGACCCGCAGGTGGTAGCTCGGACCGCTCGTCGTGGTGCCGGGCAGCGGCAGGCCACCGGAGCCGAGATCGCAACCGGCGGTCAGGACGGCGAGCGCCGTGACGGCGAACGCTTTTCGCTTCATCGTCCACTCACCGCCCCGAGCAGTGCCGGAAGCGCCGGAACCGCCACCGCGCCATCGGCGGCGCTGCGGCACCCTTCGCCCGTCACCGACTGCAGCACAGCGCATATCCCGTCTGCTTGCGGCTGCGGCAGGGCGACCCGGGGCGGCGCGTAGCCGATCGACGGCTGCCCGGTGCCCGGATCGATGGACGCGGTGAAGCCGGCGGCGATCGCCGGCGCCAAGGCGACGATCTCCGACAGCGAGCCGATATCGGCGGCGATCAGGTGCGCCAGGTTCCGCGTCGAGTCGAGGCCCCGCAGCGCGGGCGAGCCGAACATGACCATGAGGTCGTTGGCCGCGGGCAGCAGCCCGTCCAGGTTCGCGACCAGCCGGATGATCGGCGGGAAGGCGATGTAGTCGATATCGGCGAACGCCTGCGTCAGCCCGGTCACCGTGTCCTCGATATTCGACCAGCCGCCGCGGGCGCGGTGCGCGAGTTCGGCCAGGGCATCGAGCAATTCGCCCAGGTGGCCGATGCCGGCGTCGGGGGCCGCCAGGGCGCGGCTCAGCTGGTTGACGACGGCGTTGATCGAATCGCCGGTGCCGGTGGTGGCGCGATCGAGGGCGTCGAGCCCGTCGCCGAGGGCGGTGCGCTGGGCGCTGTCCCCCGCGCCGTCGAGCCGGTCGGCGAGCGCGGCCAGGGCGGCGAAGGTCTCCGACATGCTCTTCGGAGTCAGGGTTTTGGTGATGCAGTGGCCGGGATCCCAACCGGGACCCGATGGTTCGTCACCGACAAGCGCGAGGTTGCGGTCCGCGATCAGCGTGTCGCTGACGGTCACCGCCCCCACATCGGCGGGCAGCTTACGGTCGGCGCGCACGGTGAACCGGACCAGGGCGGTGGCACCGTCGGGCCGGATGTCGGTGACCCGGCCGACCTGTACACCCATGACGGTGACCGCGCTGCCGCGGTAAAGACCTATGCTGTCCGGCATTTCGGCACAGTAGGCGCGCGTCGGCGGATCCGGCCGGCCGAGCTTCAGCCCAGCCGCGCCCGCCAGGACGAGAGTGACGATCACCGTCGCCGACATGGCGCCGCGCGATCGCAGGACACGTTCCAGCATCAACAGCCTCCCCCCGGGACCGGTACACAGATATCCGGCAACGTCACCGTGGCCGCCGACTGGTCGACCGCCGGCCCCGCACCGGGCGGCGCCAGCGTCAGCAGTCGTTGTTCGAAGGCCTGCAGCGAATCCAGCAGCGCGCCGAGGCGGTCGCCGAGTTCCCGCAGCTGCGGGACGGTGTCGGCCAGAGGCTGCGCCCGTTGCTTCAGCGACGCGTCCCAGGCGTGGCCGAGCGGCGAGAGCTCCTGCACGATGTCGGCCAGATCGTTGAGCGCCTGCGCCACCACCACCTTGTCGTTCTTGATGATCGTCTCCATGCCGGCGAGGTTGGTCAGCAGCCGGGACAGGACATCGGCGTTCGCGCGCAAGGCGCTCAGGTATTCGTCGGTCATCGACAGCGTGCGCGAGATGTCGGAGTTCTGTTTGTCCAGCACACCCACCAGGTCTCCGGCGGCCCGCACCGCGGCGCGCACGGCGTCGGGGCTCTTGCCGATCGAGGCCGACACCGCCGCCAGATCCCGGCGCAGGGTGTCGCCGTCGATCCCGCGCACCGGTGCCACCGCGTCCTGGAAGGTCTGGGCCAGGTTGTAGGGCAGGGTGACCCGGTCCTCGGGAATCACGTTGGCGCCCAATGGTTTCGTACCCGAGGGCTGTACGGCCACGTAGTAGCCGCCGACCACGGTGAGCATCCGGATGTCGACCGCGGTCCGGTCGCCGAGGAACACCGAGCCGGCGACCGTGAACGTCATCCGCACCCGGTCGGGCAGCAGGGTCAGCGCGGTCACCTTTCCCACCGGTATGCCCGCGACGCGGACGTCGTCACCCGCGCGCACCGCACCGGCGGAGGCCAGTTCCGCGGAATAGGTTCGGCCGGAGTCGGTTTCGGCGACATACACCATGCCGATGCCGACGACCAGCAGGATCGCGCCGATGAGTCCGCCTATCCCCCAGCGCAAGTCGGCGGCGGTCTCGCGGCCGGCGGTGCGGGTCCGCCGGACCCGGTGCCGAATCCGGCTCGCGCCCATACTCAGCGATGGCATACGACGATCCTCTGCCCGGCGATCAACAGTTGCAGTGGCGCCGGCGCCGCGGTGGGGCCGTGCGCGCAGGTCAGGTCCACGTCCGGGCCGGTCACCGGAATCGCTTGGGTCAGTGCCTGGATCAGGCCCGGCAGCCGGTCGAACACCGACACCGCGTCGGCCGGATCGGGAAAAGCCTTGCGCAGCGCGGCATCCAGGTCTCGGTCGCGGTGCCCGGTGACCCCGAGCACCGACAGCATGTCCTGCAGCGGGCGCAGCACCGGCGGGATCTGCTCGGCGAATTCGACCAGGCCGGGCAGTTTTTCGGTGATGGTGACGAACAGGTTCGTGAGGTTGGTGAGCAGTTTCATCGCCTCGCCGGACTTCCCGCCGAGATGGTCGGCGACCTGCCCGAGGTTGGTGACCAGGGTGCCGATCACGGCCTGCCGGTCGGTGGCGTAGCGGCTCAGGGTGTCGATGGCGCCGAGCGCCGGGCCCAATCCCGTTCCGTCGCCTTGGATCACGGCGAGCATGCTGGTCGCGAACCGGTTCAGGTCCGCGGGCGACAGTTCCGCCAGGACCGGTTGCAGGCCGCGGAACAGGGTCGTGATGTCGAAGGACGGCACGGTCTCCGCGGGCTGGAACACCTGCTTCGGATCGCGGCGGTCACCGGGCCGATCGGGCGGCTGGATCTCCAGATACCGGTAGCCGGTGAGGTTCTGGTATTTGATCGCGATATGGCTGCCGTCGAACAGTGGATGGTTCGTGGTGACGGTGAACCGTACCTTCGCCAGATCGCCGTCCAGCGCGACGTCACCGACCTTGCCGACGCGCACGCCGTAGAGCCGCACGTCGTCGCCGAGCCGCAGCCCGTTGGCGTCGGTGAACAGGGCGGTGAAGGTGGATGAGTCGCCGCTGACCGGTGATTCGATCAGCCGGAACACACCGATCAGCACCACGACCATCGAGACGACCGCCGCGGCCACCCGGATCGCCAGGGAACGTGTGGACATCAGCGCTCACCCGCCTGCGGTTGCGAGCCCGCCGCGGGCTGTGTGCCTGTCGCCGCTTCCGGCTGTGCGCCCGCCGCCGCTCCCGGCTGTGTGCCTGTCGCCGCTTCCGGCTGTGTGCCCAGCGCCGGACCGGGCGCCGAGCCCAGTAAAGCCGCGAGCGGTCCGGCCAACCCGGGGACCACGTCGAGATTCACGTCGGCGTCCACCACCGGACCGTCGGGTGTGTCGTGGAACGAGCGACCCACCCGGTCGAGCAGCTCGCTCAATTGCCCCGCCGAGCGTTGCGGTGTGCTCACCGCCGCCGCCACCTGCCGCAAGGGCGCGGCGGCAACGGGAACCAGATCGCCGAACTCGGGCTGGGCGGCGTCGAGCAGCTGTTTCAGTACCGGCAACAGCTGGTCCTGCACGCCCACCCACAGCCCGCCGTAGTCCCGGATGTGGTCGGGTGAGGCCAGATATTTGTTCTCGTAGTCCGACTTCAGGATGGTCAGGCCACCGGTGAGGATCGAGGGCAGGCCCGTGAGCGCCGACCCGAAGCGGTCGAGCAGGTACGACGGCGGCAGCTGCTGGGTCTCGACCGCCGCGCGGACCGTGGCGCCGATCGCCTGCAGCAGCGGCGTGAACGCCGTGACATCGTGCGACACCTGCCGCAGCACCTCGGTGAGCTGCGGGGTCAGTACGTCGTCGGTGAGCTTGCCGGTCGAGGTCAGCAGGGCCGACAGGGTGGCGTCGGCGACCCGGTTCGCGGCCGCGCCGGTCAGATCCACCGCCGTGCCCTCGCGCAGTTCGGTGCCACCGGGATTGGCGTGCAGGTCGAGGGTGCTGATCCCGAACAGGTTGCCGGGCGCGTAGTCGGCGGTCACCGCGTCGGTCAGCCCGAACAGTTGAGATCGCCGCAGCGCCAGCTCGATTCGCCGGGTGCCGCGGGCGGCGAGGTCGACGGCACTGACCGTGCCGACCCGCACGCCGTCCAGGCGGACGTCGGTGCCGGCCGCGATCCCCTCGCCGACATGGTCGACGACCAGCGCGATATCGATCCGGTCGGCCGGTGCCGAGTGCGGCATCGCCTTCCAGCCGGCACCGGCGGCCACGGCGAGCACGATCGCGCAGGTCCCGAGGATGCGGGAACCGCGGGGGCCGATCGCGGTTCCGGGCAGGGCGTAGACGGGCACGGCGTCACCCTCCGAACGAGATCGGGGACCGGAATCCCCACAGGACGATGGTGGCGACCATGTCGAGTGCGATGATCGCGACCAGACTGGCCCGGATGGCGCGACCGGATCCCACGCCCACTCCTTCGGGCCCGCCGGTCGCGAAATATCCCTGATAGCAATGGATCAGCACGATCGCGATGGCGAAGATCACGACCTTGAGGGTTGCCGCGATCACGTCCCAGCCGACCACGAACTGATCGAAGTAGTGGTTGTAGGTGCCCGACGGGGTGCCGTGCACACTGGTCACCACCAGCGCGCAGGAGAAGTAGGAGAGCACCAGCGCGACCACGAATGCCGGTGCGACAGCGACGATTCCGGCGATGACTCGGGTCGTCACCACGAACGGCACGGATCGGATCCCCAGCGATTCGAGCGCGTCGATCTCCTCGGAGATGCGCATGGAACCGATCTCGGCGGTCATCCGGCAGCCGGCCTGGGAGGCGAACCCGACTCCCGCGGCGATCGGCGCCAGCTCCCGGGTGACGCCGAAGGCGGAGATCAGCCCGGTGAGCTGGCCCAGCGACAGCAGATTCAGCGCGCTGAACGCTTCGATGCCGATCGAGGCGCCCATGGCGCCGCCCAGCAACAGCATCAGCGGCACCACCCCGCCGCCGACGATGATCGAGCCACGCCCCCAGGTCATGTCGGTGATCGTCTCGACGGTCTGGCGGCGGTAGTGGATCAGCGTGTACGGCACCGAGGACAGGACCTGCCAGCAAAAGCCGAGGACGAATCCGATCGATTCGATCGGTGCCAGCGGTTGCGCCCGTTCCAGGCGCCAACGCAGCGCCATCACGCGATCCGCAACGGGACGAACATCGTGACCACCTGGGTGATCGCGGTATTGAGCACCGCGACCGCGGCCACCGACATGACGACCGCGGCATTGACGCCGTCGGCGACGCCGCGCGGTCCGCCCTTGGCCTCCAGCCCGCGCTGGCAGGCGATGACGACCACAATGAAGCCGAAGATCATGGACTTGACCAGGGAGACCCAGACGTCGATCGGGGCGGCGAACGCGCCGAAGGAGTCCCAGTAGCTGCCCGGTGTGACACCGAGCGCGGTGACCGCGACGGTGAATCCGGAGACGACGCCGATGAAGATGATCGCGATATTGAGCAGCGGCGCGACCAGCATCATGGCCGCGATGCGCGGAACGACCAGGCGCTGTACGGGATCCACGCCCATCACGCGCATGGCGTCGACTTCTTCGCGGATGGTCCGGGCGCCGAGGTCGGCGGCGATGGCCGCGGCACCGGCGCCGCCGAGGAGCATGGCGGTGGCCATCGGGGCGCCCTGTTTGATGACGCCCATGCCGCCGGCCGCGCCGATCATCGAGTCGGCACCGAGCTGGGACACGATATTGCCGACCTGCGCGGAGACGATGACCCCGAAGGGAATCGCCATCAGCACGCTCGGCAGTGCGGTGACCCGGATCAGGAACCAGGCCTGGGTGAGTGTCTCGTGCACCTGGAAGCGCAGGCCGACCGCGTCGCGTACACCGAGCACCACGGCCTCGGTCCCCATCCGCAGCGCGCGGCCCAGCGTGGCCGTACTGGACAGTACGGTGCCGGCGAAGTTCTGCCTGAGCGCTTGCGTCGCAGTCGATTTCACTGTCAGCGGCGGGCCCGCGCCCTCTGTTTCGTCCGAATCCACGGTAGCCTCCCCATTGATACCGAAGGGGACGCTACATGACGTGGACCACATTCCGGACATAAATCTGGAACTCTGTCCAGTGAGTTACCGGTCGTTACGGCAAGCGGTCTACCCCGCCGGGTACGAGTGCGGATCGGTAGTGAACTCGGCGACGCCGTAGGTGGTCAGCCGCTTGCGGATCACGCGAGTGGCGTAGCGGTCGGCCACTCCCCGCAGCGCCGGGCGGGTGGCCGCGACACTCATCAGCAGGAACCGGCCGAGCACGAACGGCGCGGTGATCGCGATCCGCAGCGCGTCGCCGGCGCCGAAGGGCGCGCCCATGCGGGCGGCCGCACTCCGACTGCCGCCGCAGAAGCCGAGGAAGAACACCCGGCTCCAACTGCGTTCGACGGCATCGGCGGCGCGGTCGAACCACGACCGCTCCGGCCGCAGGTACGCGGCCATGGTGGAGCGCACCAGTTCGCCGCAGGTGGCGTCGTCGGCTGCCCGACCCCGAATACACGGCCCGGATCCTGCACGCGTCGGGGCGCGAACTACTGCAACTGCGCCTCACCGATCCCGAGCACGCCACCACCGAGCGGATCCTCGCCCTGATCCAGCACCTGCGCCGCACCATGCTGACCACGGAAAAGCCGGTGGCCTGACCTGATTCGCGGCTATCCGCGCTGCGCGAGCCGAACCGCGACCCCTGCGACGAGGTCGTAGGGCACCGGCCGGTCCAGCGGGAACTTCAGTGTGCCGCGGCCGGACCGATAGGGCGCGACCGCCGCCTCGAACTCCGCGTCCCCCTCCGGCACCGGATACACGCTGAGATGGTCCTTCCAGCCGGCGAAGAACACCACATTGCGGCCGTCGAGCCGGAACACCGGAATCTTGTAGCTGATCGCCTCGGTCGCCGCCGGGATCGCCCGGTGGATGACCTCGCGGATCTCGGTGAGCCGATCCCGCACGGCCGGTGGGAAACCGGCGATGTAGGCGTCGACGGTCGCGGGTTCCTCGGCCATGGATCCTCCTGCTGTCGGGCGCGGGCGGAGCGGGGACCAGTCTAGGACCGACCCGGCACGAATCAGCGCTGCCGGGGGTGCCGCACCCTGAACCGGGCTGCGGATCACTGAACGGCGATGTCGTACAACGCGTTCGCGAGCACGGCGTCACCCTGGACCGAGGGATGGAACGGCAGGCCGGACGCGTCGGCGCGCGGGTCCACCACCCCGTTGAGCCACGGCCGATCCGAGCACAGGCCGTGGCCGGCGGTCAGGGCGCGCGCGTCCAGGAACTCGACGCCGAGCAGGCCCGCCGCTTCGCGCTGGGCGCGGTCGACGGCGTCGAAGTACTCGAGTGCCGCGCCGGCCCGGGACTGCACGATCGGCGCGACACCGAACAGGTTCAGGCACACGGTATTCGATCCGGGCGCGGCGATCTCGGGGTAGCCCACGAACACGATGCGGGCATTCGGCGCGTAGTACCGGATGTAGTCGACCACGTTCCGGATCCGGTCGGCGTAGGCCGGACCGGTGACGGCTCGGTGGTCGGGAATGCGGCCCTGATCGACGGCGTCCTCGGCGCAGCCGTCGACCACGTTCAGGACACACTGGCCGATGGCCTTCCACATGGTCTGCCGCGTGCCACCCCAGGTGTCGTTCATCCCGAATTGCAGTGTGACCAATCGGGTTCCGGGGCCGAAGGCGCCGTCCTGCGCGGCGTCGCGGGCCTCGAGCGCGGCGGTGTATCCCGGGCCGGTGTCCACCGAGGCGCCCGCGCAGGCGTGGTTCGCGGTGTCCGCGGCGGTCAGGCCCATGCGGTCGCGCAGCTGGACCGGCCAGGAGGTGTCGCTCTGGACGCAGTGCGCGGTACCGAAGATCTCGCCCTGCACCCAGTCGTAGGCATTGGCGGAATAGGAGTCGCCGAGTGCCACCAGCGCGGCGCCGTCCGTGGCGGGATCCGCGGTCGCGGTGCCGGCGGCCACCACCCCCGCGGCCAGGCAGACCGCGACCGTCGGCCCGGTGATCCGGTGTGCCCAGCTCTTCATCGAACTTCCCATCCAGCAGCATGTTTCGCGTGTCCGTAGGAAGATAGGCGACACGGCGCCGCTCCGACAGCCCCCGTTTCCGGGGGCACCGCTCAGCCGCGGCTGAACACTCGGGTGCGGGTGCTCGAGTAGCCGTACCCCAGCACGGCGGCCAGATACAGCACCAGCGCGAGCACCGGCACCAGCAGGCCGATCGCCGCGATGGCGTCGAAGGCCACGAATCCGATGATCGCCTGCATGGCCTCGCGGCGCGCGTACTCGGCGTCGAACCCGGGCTCGAGCAGGTCGGGGTTGCGGCGCAGCGCGACCCACATGACGAACCAGGTCGCCGCCTGCAGGGCGCCGATCACGCCGTAGAAGGCGGTGGCCACGCGCGCGTTCCAGCCGCCGTCCTCGAGGTGGTGGGCCAGCACCGCGGTCGGGAACGGTAGGAACGCGACGGCCAGGAGCAGCAGCAGGTTGCCGGTGTGCAGCAGTCCGTCCATTCGTCGGATGCGGCCGAAGAAGCGGTGGTGGCACAGCCAGAGCACGCCGATGGTGAGGAACGAGCCGGCGTAGGCGAGGTAACTCGGCCACAGCGCCACGAGCTGGTGGAACAGGTCGCCGGTCCCGGTGTCGGGCAGGCGGATCTCGAGCACGAGCAGGGTGATGGCGATGGCCATGACACCGTCGCTGAAGGTTTCCACGCGGGTGGTGTCGGCCGGCCGCGCCTCGAGGTCGGCGGTGACGGAGTCCGGATACTGCATGGGTGCATTATCCGGTGCCCGCTGGCATTGCACCGGGGACCGCACGGCCCGCCTCGCGAGCGCAAACGTGGTACTAAATGCGCGAGCAAGGCGAACTCTGCCTTTCTCCGGACATGTGACCGCCACTGCGCTAACTTGGACGAGCGACCAAGACAGCGGGTGAGTCGGCACCGCGGCAGCACACGAGGAACACAAGGTGATCGAACCCATCGGCGCGACAGCTGCCACCACTGCCCCGCTACCACCCGTCTCCCGCCGTTGGATCAGCGGATTCGCCCTGGCGTGGCTCGGTATCTGGCTGGCCCAGCTCACCCCGTTCCAGCTGCTGGTCCCACTGCAGGTGAACCACCTGCTCGGCATCGGCGACACCGCCGACGAGAGCACCTGGCAGCGCTCGGTCGTCGACTTCGGGCTGGTATCGGGGGTGTCGGCGATCTGCGCACTGATCGCTTTCCCCGTCGCGGGCGCCCTCAGCGACCGGACCACCGGCCGCTTCGGACGCCGGCGCCCGTGGACAGTCGCCGGCAGTGCCCTGTTCGCCGTGGCACTGCTGGCACTGGGCGTGCAGCACACCTTCGCCGGCATCACCGTCTGCTGGAGCCTGGCCATCATCGGGTTCTGCGTGGTGTCGGCGGCGGTGACCGCCATGATCAGCGACCAGGTGCCGCACGAGCAGCGCGGTGTGGTGTCCAGCTGGATCTCCACCCCGCAGGCGCTGGGCATCATCACCGGTGTGGCCGTGGTCAGCGTGGCGGGACTCGGGATCGTCGCCGGCTACGTCTTCCTGGCGATAGCGCTGCTGGTGCTGGTGACCCCGCTGGTGCTCACCCGCGGCGACACCCCGGTCACGGTCGCGCCGCGCAGCACCGAGAGCGTCCTGGACCTGTTGCGGCACCGGGACTTCCGCTGGACCCTGTCGGGCCGCGTGCTGGTCAACATCGGCAACGCGCTGGGCACCTCGCTGCTGCTGTTCTTCCTCCAGTTCGGCCTGCGCGCGAGCGACCCCGACACCGCACTGCTGCTGATGACGGCCATCTACATGGCGGGCGTGATCATTGCGTCGCCGCTGGCGGGGTGGCTGTCGGACAGGATCGGCCGGCGCAAGCCGTTCATCCTGGGTTCCGGTCTGCTGCAGGCGCTCTCGGCCGTCCTGCTGACCACCATGGTCAACCTGCCGGCGGCCTACGTGGCGGCGGCGCTGATGGGCGCCGGCTTCGGCTGCTTCATGGCCATCGACCAGGCCGTGGCCACCGAGGTGCTCCCCGACGCCGAGCACAACGGCAAAGACCTGGGCGTGATGAATATCGCGATGGCGGTTCCCCAGGCCCTCGCACCGCTGATCGGCGCCGGAATCGTCCATGCCAGCGGTGGTTTCGGCGCCCTGTTCGTCGTGGCCGGACTCTTCGCGCTCGGCGGCGGCGTGGTCATCCTGCAGGTCCGCGGCGTGCGCTGACCGCCGCCTCGCCCCTGTATACCCTCTGGGGGTAGGGTGGACGCCGTCGCACCCGACGACCGGACAGGAGGGCCCGTGCGAGACAGCATGCCGTTGCGCCTGCGCGCCCGCCTGGTCCTGGTGCTGGCCGTCGTGTTCGGCGCGCTGGCGATGCACGGCCTGACCAGCGGCTGCGCCGGCGGCGCGACGACGGCGGCGCACACCATGGGCGCGACCACGATCCAGGCCGCGGCGATGCCCATGCACAGCGTCGAACCGGCGGTCTCGGCCGCCCGGGTCGCAGAACACGCGACCGTGAGCACGCTCGCGCGGTCCGCGCACCGCGCCGCGCACGAGATCTGCGTCCCGAACCTGCCGCCGCGCGACGCGGGCCTGCTGCTGCTGGCGGCGCTGATCACCCTGTTCGCGCTGCCGATGGCATTCCGCATCCCGGGCCGGGTGGCGATACCCGGCTATCGCGGCCCGCCACCCCGCGGTGGTGCGCGAACACTCATCGATCTCTGCGTGTCGCGGAGGTGATCGAACCGGCCGTGCCGCTCCCGTCTCCGGGACCGGCGCGGTGCCGAGCCGAACCCACCTCCACCCTCGAGCGCGCCCCGAGTCGCGCTCGGAAAGGCACACCGACATGTTCCGCACCCGAACCCTGGTTTTCGCCGCCGTCGCCACCACTGCCGCAATCCTGTTGGCGGCCTGCGGTTCCGACCACTCCGAGATGCCCGGCATGAGCTCGCCGACCTCCGCGTTGCACGCGTCCGGCATGCCCGGCATGGATATGCCCACCGGCAACGGCCTTTCGGCCACGTCCGCGGGCTTCACCTTCGTTCCCGCCGCGACCACCGCGAATGCCGGTGCGCCGGTGGACTTCCGGTTCACCATCACCGGCCCCGACGGCAAACCGGTCACCGCTTTCCAGCCGGACCAGACCCAGCTGATGCACTTCTACCTGATCCGCGACGACCTGAGCGGGTTCCAGCACGTGCACGGCACCATGGCCGCCGACGGCACCTGGACCGCGCCACTGGCCGCCTTGCAGCCGGGCAGCTACCGCACCTACGCCTCCTTCATCACCACGGACGCGGCCGGAAAGGCCGTTCCGCTGGTGCTGAGCGCGCCGGTCACGGTTGCCGGCGACGCCACCCCGGTCACCCTGCCCGAGCCGGCCACCACCACCGAGGTGGAGGGCTACACCGTCACCCTCGACACCGCGCAGCTGATGTCGGGCATGAGTCATCCGCTGACGGTGACGATCAGCCGCGACGGCAAGCCGGTCACCGACCTGCAGCCTTACCTCGACACCTACGCTCACCTCACCGCGTTCCGCCGCGACGACCTCGCGTTCGCGCACCTGCACCCCGGCGACGCGGTGAACGGTGACCACGGCGGGCCGACCCTGAAGTTCGAGGCCGAACTGCCGCAGCCGGGTCAGTGGCGGCTGTTCCTGCAGTTCCGGACCGGCGGTGTGCTGCACACCGCCGCGATCACGGTGGCGGCGAGCTGATCTCGCGCGTGGTGCCGGGCGCGTCCCGGCACCACGCCCACCGAACCTGTTCGGGGCGAAGCGGTGTCAGCTCGGGACGGAGGTGACCGCGACGGCGGTTTCGTGCAGGCTGCCCAGGATCAGCGTGCCGTCGTGTTCCACGACGCCGGTGACCGCCGCGTAGTCGGTGCCCGGCCGTTGCAGGTCGTGCACGATCGTCCCGTCCGGGTCGACGCCGAGCACCCAGGCGGTCCGCTCGGGTGCGGGCATCAAGCGATCTGGTATGTGCCACAACAGTTTCCGCAGTACGCCCGGTAGCGGCAACAGGGTGTCGAGCAGCCGGTCCCGGGGCGCGAACAGCGTCACCCAGATCAGCCCGTCGCTGCCCAGCGCGATGTTGTCGGGGAAACCGGGCAGGTTGTCGCGCACGATCTCGTGGGTCCCGGCGCCCGGACCGTGCAGGCGGTAGCGGCTGAGCCGGTAGGCGGCGGTCTCGGCGAAGATCAGCGACTGCCGGTCGGGCGTGAACGCGACCCCGTTGGCGAACTGCAGGCCTTCGACGAGGATGTCGACGGTCCCGTCGGGTGTGCGGCGCAGCAGCCGGCCGGTACCGGAGTGCTCGATCACGTCGCCCAGGTACCGGTCCAGCGGCCAGCGCCGCGAGGAGGTCGTGAAGTAGATCGTCCCGTCGTCGTCGGCGACGACGTTGCTGGCGAAGTTCAGGGCCTGCCCGTCGACGCTGCCGACCAGCACCTCGACCGAGTCACCCGTCCCGTCCCAGCGCAGCAGCCCGCGGTACGCGTCGCAGATCAGCAGCGAACCGTCTTGTCCCGCATGCAGACCCAGTGGCCGGCCCCCGGTGCCGAGTACCCGTTCGACGGTCCCGGCGAGGTGGTCGATCCGCAGGATGTCGCCGTTCTCGATGCCCGCGTAGACGAACCCGTCGGCGCCCAAAACCACGTCCTCGGGGCCGGCGGCGGGCAACTCGATCCGCCGGATCGGTGGCAGCGGTGGCACGCTGGCCTTCTGCCGGGCGCGCGCGGGGGCGGCCGGCGGTTGCCAGCGCACGGGTTCCATCCGAGAGCCGAGTTCGGCGGTGTCGGTCACGACATAAAGTATGGATCGCCGCTCGCGCGCGCAGATCCGGTTCCGCAGCCGGACCCCCACCGCGGTGGATTCCCACCGGCCGATCTCACCGCCCGGTAGCCGCCCGCAGTGATATCCCGCAGGTCTCTAATCTGGACATACCGACGAAACCCCACGACCGCGAGGATCCAAAGTTGACAACCGAGCAACTCGACCGCTGGAACGCTCAAGAAGCCGCTGCGGAAGCAATGATCCCGATCATCGGCACGCTGTACCGCGACAAGGGTGTGACGATCCTGCTGCACAGCCGCTCGCTGGTCAACAAGTCGGTCATCTCGATCCTGCGCACCCACCGGTTCGCGCGGCAGATCGAGGGCGACGAGCTGTCGGTCGACGAGACCCTGCCCTTCCTGCGGGCGCTCAGCGAACTGGATCTGGGCCCGTGCAAGGTCGACCTGGGCCGGCTGGTCATGGCGTACACCGCCGACGAGCGCGGGCTGTCGGTGCGCGACTTCACCGCCGCCGTACTGGCCGATGTGATCGGCACGCAGGCGGCGCCCCAGGGTCCGCGTGATGTGGTGCTCTACGGGTTCGGCCGGATCGGCCGGCTGGTCACCCGCCTGCTGATCGAGAAGGTCGGCTCGGGGAACGGCTTGAACCTGCGGGCCGTGGTGGTCCGGCGGGGCAGCGCGGACGACCTGGTCAAGCGCGCGTCGCTGCTGCGCCGCGACTCGGTGCACGGCCACTTCAACGGCACCATCAAGGTCGACACCGAGAACGACACGATCACCGCCAACGGCAACGTGATCAAGTTCATCTACAGCAACGACCCGGCCTCGATCGACTACACCGAGTACGGGATCGACGACGCGATCCTGATCGACAACACCGGCAAGTGGCGCGACCGCACCGGCCTGGAACAGCACCTGCGGCCGGGCATCGCCAAGGTCGTGCTCACCGCCCCCGGCAAAGGCGACGTGCCGAACATCGTGCACGGTGTCAACCACCGCGCGCAGGACCTGACGCAACGGATCTTCTCCTGTGCCTCCTGCACCACCAACGCCATCGTCCCGCCGCTGAAGGCGATGGACGACGAGTACGGCATCGTGCGCGGTCACGTCGAAACGGTGCACTCGTTCACCAACGACCAGAACCTGCTGGACAACTTCCATTCCGCGGACCGGCGCGGCCGGTCGGCGCCGTTCAACCTGGTGCTCACCGAGACCGGTGCGGCGTCGGCGGTGGCGAAGGCGATGCCGGACTTCAAGGCCAAGATCACCGGGAACTCGATCCGGGTCCCCACCCCGGACGTGTCGGTGGCGATCCTGAACCTGCAGCTGGAGCGACCGGCCACCAAGTCCGAGGTGCTGGCGTATCTGCGTGAGGTCTCGCTGTCGGGCCCGTTGAGCCGCAATCTGGACTACACGGCCGCCACCGACGTGGTGTCCAGCGACTTCATCGGTTCGCGCGCGGCGTCGATCATCGACGCCAATGCCACCATCGTCGACGGCGACACCGCGATCCTCTACGTCTGGTACGACAACGAATTCGGCTATTCGTGCCAGGTGGTGCGGACGGTGCAGTACATCTCGGGGATCGAGTACCCGACCTACCCGCAGCTCTCCGCGGCGGACGCGGCGCTGGTGCCGGCCGGCGGCGACGCGCGGTAACCGGCCCGGTCAGATGGTGTCGACGATGGCGAAGTCGACACCATCGGCCGTGGCCATCGCCATGGACTGCCGGGGGCGCCGGCCCACGAACTCGACCGTGCCGCGGGGGCTGGTGAAGCCGATGCCCTCGGCGGTGGGCGGCAGGTCGGTGAGACTGCCGTGCTTGCCGATCATCGCCGAGAGTAGTTGCAGCCCTTCGTAACACGACACCGCCCAGCGGGTGGGCAGCGGCGCGAAGCTGCCGTGCAGTTCGGCGTAGCGGCGGCGGAAGTCCGCGCTGTCGGCGCCTGGGCTGGTGCGGAAATACGAACCGGCACTGAGCAAGCCGCGGGTATTGGCGACGCCGGAGGCGAGCAGGACGGTCTCCTCCATCAGCGGCGCGAACCGCAGCATGGTGGTGTGCAGGCCGATGCGGCCGAAGCACCGGTTGAAGGCCACCGCGTCCTGTCCCAGCAGCACCAGCAGCACCGCGTCGGCTCCGGAGGTGGCGGCCGCGGTGACGGTCTCCTCGGTGACCGTGCCGTAGTCGACGAGCGTGCTACCGCGCAGCTCGAGTCCGAGCTCGCCCATGTAGCGCTGCACCGCGGGCATGACGCCGCGCGGCCAGCCGAAGTTCGAGCCGACGAAATGCCAGCTCCGCACCCCGGCGTTCTCGTGCATCCACTGCAGGCCGGGGCGCAACTGCCGGTCGGGGGTCGCGCCGACGCAGTAGACGCCCGGGCGGCCGCGGGCGCCCTCGCATACGGCGGTGAAGACGTAGGGCAGCCGGCCGGCGACGACCGGGGCGATGGCCTTGCGCACCTCGGTGACGTGCGGCCCGACTACCGCGTCGATCATTCCGGCGTCGAGCAGCTCGCGTACCGCGGCGGCCACCACGGCCGGCTCGGCGCCGCCGTCGACCAGCTCGATATCGGCCATCCGGCCGAGGACGCCGCCGTCGGCGTTGAGGTCGTGGACGGCCAGTTCGGCGACGGCCTGGCAGGACGGCCCGTAGAACCCGCCCGGACCGCTCATCGGTGCGACGAGCGCGACCCGCCACAGGTCGCTGCGCGCAGCGAGCAGGGTGGCACCGGTCCCGACCGACATGTATCGACTCCGTCACTGCCGGCATCTCGTCAGCGGGGGTCAGGTCCGTCCTGCCCTCGGATGGCGGCACTAACGACAGTAAACAAACCGGTCACTCGCTCAAGGAGTTTTGAGCAACGATTCAGTTACCGTCACAATCGGCCGGTAAACATATCTGTGATACTTACCTCGACATCGAGTAGCCGTGGCTCACGACACAGCCGACATCCCACGACGACCGTCACCGCAGGTCGGGCGAGAAACCGGCGCAGCCGAAGGCCGGCACAAGATCGCCTACCGGACGCACACAGTGCCGGTGGCATTCACCATGATCAGCAGCATCTCCGGCGAATACACCCATCGGTACGGCACATTCGAGACCTATTCTCGGCCACCCACCTATTTCCCACCCGCATCGCGACCTGGAAACTGCCCGGCAGTGCAACAATTTCGCGTACCGCCTTCCTGCGACCGCCTTCCTGCGACCGCAGGAATGACCCACACCGGAATGACCACGAATATGAACAGCGCGTTCGTCTCACATCCGAGCGCCCGTGACCACGGCACGGACGCCGACCCCAAGGGCCGCATCCCACAGTGGATGCTCGCCTCCTGGACGCCGCGGCCACAGAACCGGGCACTCAGACCATTACATGCCTCCCGACCTGGCATTTGTCAAGTACCTGGCCGTCCCCCACGCACCACGCGGTGCAGCAGGGGACGCCCGGATTCCACCCCGTCCGGGCAGATCGAAACCGGACGTCCCGTTTTTTGCAGTCGGACAAAACCGACCGATACGGAACGGCGGCGACTACCCAGTTCCGGTTACCGCGAAACCCATTGGCGGGCCGACAATGATCCCCAACTGGGATCCGCAATTACCGGCCCGACCGGCTCGAATGCCGATCTGCGCACATCACGAGTACGGCACGATCCGATTCTTCGCCGCCAACGCAGCCCATACCGGGCATAATTAGCGCCGCGGTACAGACGAGTGACAACAGCACGTGCCAACCATTGAGTGCTTTCCGTTATGTCCCAGGAGAGGGAACATGTACGAACAGTTCTCGGCGCAAATTGGTTCATTCGATCTATCCGATCCCGTGCGCGACAGTCTGCGCATCGCAATGGTCGTCCCACCGTATTTCGATATTCCGCCCAAGGCGTACGGCGGCGTCGAAGCCGTGGTCGCGGACGTGGTCGACGCACTGGTCGAACGCGGTCACCGCGTGACCCTGCTAGGTGCCGGCGAACCGGGTACGAAGGCACGGTTCGTCCCACTCTGGGACGAGATCCAGGCCGAACGGCTCGGTGATCCGTTCCCGGAGGTGGTGCACGCGTTGAAGGTTCGCCGGGCCTTGGAAAATCTCATCGCCACCGAGGGGCTCGACCTGGTCCACGACCACACCTTCGCCGGCCCGGTCAACGCGCCGTTCTACCGGCAGCTGGGCCTGCCCACCGTGGTGACGGTGCACGGACCGGTCGACGGCGACTGCGAGGTCTACTACCGCGAGCTGCACCAGGACACATCCCTGGTGGCGATCAGCGACCGGCAGCGCGAACTCGCCGCGGACCTCAATTGGGCCGGGCGGGTACACAATTCGCTGCGCGTCGCGGATTGGCCGTTCCAGCCCGTCAAGCAGGATTACGCCCTGTTCCTGGGCCGGTTCACCGAGACCAAGGCACCGCACCTGGCGCTGGAGGCCGCGCACACCGTGGGCATTCCGTTGATCCTGGCCGGAAAATGCGCAGAACCCCCGGAAAAGGCGTATTTCGAGAAAGCCGTGCGCCCGAGGCTCACCGAGCGGGACCATGTTTTCGGCATGGCCGACGCGGTGGCGAAGCGACTCCTGCTGTCGGAGGCCAGGTGCCTGCTGTTCCCGGTCCGGTGGGAGGAACCGTTCGGCATGGTGATGATCGAGGCGATGGTGTGCGGGACCCCGGTCGTGGCACTGCGCGGCGGCGCGGTGTCCGAGGTGATCGTCGACGGGGTGACCGGCCGGATCTGTGACGATCCGAGCGAACTGCCGACGGCGATCGAGGAGGTGCGCGGCTACGACCCGGCTGCCTGCCGGGCGCACGTGCTCGAGCACTTCGACGCCGCCGCGGCCGGCCGCGGCTACGAAGAGGTCTACCGCGACGTGTTGCGGGCCCACCGGGAACACACGGTGCCGCCGGCCACGGTGGAGATCACGGTGCCCGACAGCCTGGACCTGCCCGCCGCCGCGCGCGTCATGGCCGGAGACCGGTCTTGACGATCCCGTCCGCGCTCAACGCCGGGGAACCCGCCGCACTCGGCGGGCCCGGCGGCATGGTCACACTGGTGGACGGCAGCACCTTCTGCCTGTGTGACCATGCCGGCGACGTCGAGCCCGGTACCCCGCAGGGCCTGTTCTTCCGCGACGCCCGGGTGCTGTCGCGCTGGGAACTGCGGGTCGACGGGCAACGACCGGAACCGCTGTCGGTGCTGAGCCCGGAGGCCTTCACCGCGCAGTTCGTGCTGCGCCGGCCACCGCGCGCCGGCGCCGCCGACAGCACCGTGCTGATCGTGCGGGACCGCCTGGTCGCCGACGGCATCAAGGAAACGATCACGCTGGAGAACCTGGGCCGCGAAGCCACCGCGGTGGCATTGGAACTGCAGGTCGACGCCGACTTCGTCGACCTGTTCGCGGTCAAGGAGGGCCGGGCCGGCTCCGGCCGGGCCGAGGTCCTGGTCAACGGCAACGAACTGCTGCTCAACGACCGATCCGACCGGGCCCGCGGCATGGCGGTGTCGTCGTCGGAGAGCGCGACGGCGCTTCCGGGCAAACTGTCCTGGCGGGTGGTGGTACCGCCCGGCGGGCGCTGGCAGACCGAGGTCCTGGCCCAGCCGACCGTGGCCAATCAGCGGGTGCAGCTCCCGCTGCGGCGCGGCGAGAACTACGAATGCAGCGAGCCGGGCATCAAGATCCGGTCCTGGCGCGACACCACCACCAAGCTCACCACCGGCAACCCGATCCTGCGTAGCATCCTGCAGCGCACCGAGAGCGACCTGGGCGCCCTGCTCATCCGCGACCAGGGCCGCGACGGCCGCGCGTTCGTGGCGGCGGGCGCGCCCTGGTTCATGACCCTGTTCGGGCGCGACAGCCTGCTCACCGCGTGGATGGCGCTGCCGCTGGACACCGGCCTGGCCCTGGGCACGCTGCAGCAGCTGGCCGAGATGCAGGGCCAGCGGGTGGATCCGCTCACCGAGGAGGAACCCGGGCGGATCATGCACGAGATCCGGCGCGGCCCTTCCGGCGGCCTGGCCCTGGGCGGCGAGACCTACTACGGAACCGTCGACGCCACACCGCTGTTCGTCATGTTGTTGGAGCAGGCGCGGCGCTGGGGCGCGGACACCACCGTGGTGCGGGCGTTGCTGCCGGCGGCGGACGCGGCGCTGGACTGGATCATCCACTTCGGCGACCGCGACGACGACGGGTTCGTGGAGTACCAGCGGGCCACCGACCGCGGCCTGATCAACCAGGGCTGGAAGGACAGTTTCGACGGAATCAACGACGCCGCGGGCACATTGGGGCAGGGTCCGATCGCGCTCTGCGAGGTGCAGGGGTACGCGTACGCGGCACTGCGGGCGCGCGCGGAACTGGCCGCGGAGTTCGGCGACGACGACCGCGCGGAACGGTTGCGCGACCACGCCGCCGAACTGAAGACCAAGTTCAACGAGGCCTTCTGGCTGCCCGAGCGGGGCTGGTACGCGGTCGCGCTCGACGGACACAAGCGGCCGTTGGACGCCCTGACCAGCAATGTGGGGCAATGCCTGTGGACCGGGATCGTGCCCGACGAGCAGGCGGAGCAGCTGATCGAGCGGATGGCCTCGCCCGAGATGGATTCCGGATTCGGTTTGCGCACACTGGCAACCAGCATGGGCGCCTTCAATCCGATGAGCTACCACAATGGTTCGATCTGGCCGCACGACACCGCGCTCGCGGTCGCCGGATTGCTGCGCTACCACCACATTCCGGGTGCCATCGAGCTGGCGACCAGTCTGGCGAGCGGATTGCTCGACGCCGCAGCGGCTTTCGGCGGCCGACTGCCGGAGTTGTTCTGCGGCTTCCCCCGGACCCGGTTCCGCACGCCGGTCCCCTACCCCACCTCGTGCTCGCCGCAGGCCTGGGCCAGTGCCGCACCGCTGCTGCTGGTCCGCTCGTTCCTGGGGCTGGAACCCGACGTGCCGCGCCGCACGCTGACCGTGCTGCCGCACGTGCCCGCCCAGTGGGGGCGGGTCGCGCTGACCGATATGCGGCTCGGCGGCAGCGTTTTCGACCTGGCCGTCGAGGAGGACCGGGTGGTGGCCAAGAACCTCCCCGACGACTGGCAGCTGATCACGCCGTGAGCGCCGGCTCGATCAGGGTTCGCGAGGGCCCTGATCGAGCCGGAACGGCGGGTAGTCGTCGCGCAGCAGGCCCGCGTAGACGTGTACCCGCACGATCCAGCGGTTCAAGCCCATCGCGAAGTCGAACAGGCCACGCGGGTAGACCGCGGTGAACAGCAACGCGACGCCGGCGACGATCGACAGGGCGCCGAGCAGCGACAGGCCACCGGCCGAATGCCCGTCCGACCCCATGCGGGCGGCCGTGGACAGCACCGCGCCGACGATCAGGTAGTGCGGGATGGCCAGCAGCCACCACTTCACCAGCACCAGACCGCGACTGAGCTGTTCGGGATAGTCGACCTCGAGGTCGGCCGGATAGCCCGGGTCGGAGTTCAGGCTGAACGGCGGATACCGGTCGGTGCCCAGCGGACTCAGCGCGTAGAACGCGACGCGCCAGCCCCACCGCATGACCCCGACCGAGTAGTCGAACAGCGGGCGCGGGTAGCGGCCGGTGAACAGGATCGCGAAGAACGCCACGACGGTGGCGAGCACCCAGCCGATGCCGAGCACGATCAGCACCACGAAATGTGGTATCGCCAGTAGCCATTTCACCAGCCACTGCCAGCGGGACAGGTTCGGGTCGAGGTCGCCCCGGACTCGAACGGGTGAGCTCGGTGCGGGTTCGGGGACGGACGGCTGTGGCTCCATGGTCCGGCACTCCTTCGTCACGGGCGCCGTGGTGCGGCGCATCGCATCAGGAGTTCCATTGTCCCGCGCGGAGAGTCCGTGGGGCCCGGGTGCGGGGGTCACCGAAGGGGCACGAAATGGGCAACTTTCGCCATGTCGGGCCCGGGGCCCGGCGGGCCCGTGCCGCTCAGCTGAGCGGCACGCCGAACAGGGTCAGCGGATTCGGGAAATACGCGGTGCCGGAGATGCCGACACCGGACATGGTGGCGGGCAGCAAGGGGTTGAGCTTGCCGATGTTCGACACCAGGACAGCGCCGAGGGCGCCCGAACCGACTGCGACGGAACCCCCGCCGAGCACGGCCGCGACCTGGCCCACGATCGAGTTGTCGGCCGGGGCGGGAGCTGCCGGGGCGGGCTGCGGGTTGTCGGCCGGGGCGGGCGCGGGGGCGGAAGCGGCGACCTCCGGCGAGTCCGCCGGCTGCGGGGTGGCCTGGATCAGGCCGGGGTCGGGAGCCGGGTCGCTCTGCGGTTCAGTGCTGACCCCGGGCTGCACCGGGCTCTCCTCGACACCGTGAACCGGCGCCGCCTGCGCGGTTCCGGCGCTCAGCATCGCGATCGTGACCGCGACCGGGAGTGCGCCCATGGCGGCGAGCCGGCCGGCGATGACGGTAGTGTGACGGCGACTGGTCACCGAATCGTCCCCCTCTTCAGGTATTTCTCGAATCGTCGGTCACCTTACCGCCAATGTCGGCGATCCCGGCACCGACAGCGGGGCCGATCGACCGGAATCTGTGCGTGAATGCCACCGGCACAACACATTTCAGCGCGCCGAGCAGCGCGCGCCGGAGCCGGATGCACGGTCGCCGAGCAGCCCGGATGTCCGGATTACCCAGCGGGATCGGCACACTCGCCAGGCCCGAACCCAGATCCGTTGCGGCGGTAAGGTTCGCAGCTGCGCCGGTGACACCATCTATCACCCCCTAGAAGAGTTGTGACACAGATCACAATCTGATACCGTCTGACCACGCAGTGCTGAAAAGACTTTTCAACTACTTGGGGCACTCTTTACACTCATCCCGGCTCTCGCACTTCCGGCCCCGCAGCACCGCGGGCGGCCGCCCGCCGGGCAGCCGCCGCAGCTCCGCCCGCCCTCGATGCCAGTACATGTTCGACCGATGAACCGCGCCGCGAAACCGGCGCGGCGAAGGAGAATAATGTCGACCGACACCGAACCGGCCCGACGGACGTCGCTCCCCGGTCTTCCCGCCCTCGACCTGCGTGCTGTGCGCCGGCACGACCTACCCGCGTCCATCGTGGTGTTCCTGGTGGCGCTACCCCTGTCCATCGGCGTCGCGGTGGCCTCCGGCGCCCCGATCGCGGCCGGGCTGCTCGCCGCGGTGGTCGGCGGCCTGGTCGCCGGCGCCCTCGGTGGCTCCGGGCTCCAGGTCAGCGGCCCCACCGCCAGCCTCACCGTGGTGGTCATCCAGAGCATCCAGCAATTCGGCTGGGCCACCACCTGTTTCATCACCATCGGCGCCGGCGCGCTGCAGATCCTGTTCGGGCTCAGTCGGATCGCACGCGCAGCACTCGCCATCGCACCGGTCGTGGTGCACGCCATGCTCGCCGGGATCGGCGTCGTCATCGCCCTGCAGCAACTGCATGTGCTGCTCGGCGGGCGGTCGCTGAGCTCGTCGTGGCAGTCGATCGTGCAGCTGCCGCATCAGCTCGGCTCGGTCCACCCCGGCGACGCCTTCGTCGGCTGCGCGGTGATCGCGATCCTGCTCGGCTGGCGCTACCTGCCGCCGGCGCTGCGGCGGATCCCGGCGCCGCTGGCCGCGGTCGTCACGGCGACCGGACTGTCCATGGCGGTGCCGACCAGTGTCGAACGGATCACGTTGTCCGGCTCGCTGTTCCAGGACATGGCGCTGCCCGCCCTGCCCCGCGGCGGCTGGGGCACGGTGGCCCTGACCATGATCACGATCGCCCTCATCGCCAGCATCGAGACCCTGCTGTCGGCCGTCGCGGTCGACCGATTGCGGCCCGGCACCCGGACCGACTTCGACCGCGAACTGCTCGGGCACGGCGTGGCCAACGTGGTCAGCGGCCTGATCGGCGGCCTGCCGATCGCCGCGGTCATCGTGCGCAGCGTCACCAACGTCAAGGCCGGCGCCCGGACCCGGGCGTCGTCGATGCTGTCCGGGTTGTGGGTGCTGATCTTCGCGGTGGCGCTGGTGGATGTCGTACACCGCATCCCGGTCGCCGCGCTGGCCGGGCTCCTCATCGTGATCGGCCTCGGCCTGGTGAAACTCGCGCACATCAAGCTCGCGCACCGCACCGGCGACCTCGTCGTCTACACGGCGACGGTGCTGGTGGTGGTATTCGTCAACCTGCTGGCCGGAATGCTGACCGGGCTGGCGCTGGCCTTCGCCATGCTGCTGTGGCGGGTGGTCCGGGTGCACATCACCGCAGCCCAGGCCGGCGACCGCTGGGTGGTCACCGTCGACGGCACCTGCACCTTCCTGGCGCTGCCCCGGCTGACCTCGGTCCTGAACCGGGTACCGGCCGGCGCCGAGGTCACCCTCGAGCTGGCGGTCGACTTCGTCGACCACGCCGCCTCCGACGCGCTCGCCGATTGGGCAGCCCGCCACGAAAATACCGGCGGCAGTGTCGAATTCGTCGAGGTGGGGACCGCCCGCATCGCCGACCTGGCCAGTGCGGGTCCGCCCGCCCGCGGCCACGCGCGCCGCATGCTCGACGAGGCGCTCGGGCCGTGGCGCCGCGCCGCGCACACCGACCCGGTCGTCGCCGGTGTGCGGGCCTACCACCGCGGGCACGCGCACATCGTGCGGCCGCACCTGGGCCTGCTGCGCGAGAGCCAGGCGCCGGACGCCCTGTTCCTCACCTGCTCCGATTCCCGGATCGTGCCGAACGTCATCACCTCCAGCGGACCGGGCGACCTGTTCACCGTGCGCAATATCGGCAATCTCGTCCCCGCCGACGGGAACGACTCCTCGGTGGAGGCGGCGATCGTCTACGCACTCGACAAGCTGACCGTGCGCTCGGTGGTGGTGTGCGGTCACTCCGGCTGCGGCGCCATGGGCGCACTGCACCACGGGCGGCCGGACGGTTCGGGTCTCGACGACTGGCTCGCGCACGGGCGGCCCAGCCTGGACCGGTACCGGAGCGGGCATCCGGTCGCGGTGGCCGCGGCCGCCGCCGGATTCGGCCCGGTCGACCAGCTCGGCATGGTGAATGTGGCTGTGCAACTGGAGATCCTGGGCCGACACCCCCTGGTGCGGCAGGCGGTGCAGGACCGCGGGCTGGTGCTGTCGGGACTGTTCTTCGACATCCACACCGCCCGGGTCCTCGAGATCACGGCCACCGGTGTCGCCGAGATCGGCGACGCGGCAGGGCGGTTGGACGCCGCGCAGATCGACGTGCTCACCGCCTGATCCGTCCGGGCCGGAGGCGGCAGCGGAGCGTCACCACGCAGGCCCCTCCACCAGACCTCGACCGCCGGCCGGGCGGGATCCCCGGCCGTGGGCGACGGCCGGATATTCGGCGGTCGAGCGGCGCCCCGGGTGAAACTCCCCGGGGCGCTGTCGTTTTCCCGTCGTGTCGCCCGGTTCCGGCGCCACCGTCGGGTTAGGCTGCTCGAACTCATGATCGAGAGCGGGTGGACGTGACGACGAGCCGGGAACACCACATCGGGGCCGAACAGCTCGACGATGTCGCGGCCGTCCTGTCGTTCGCGCTCGAGGAGATCGACGAGGCGCTCGCGGTGATGGTCGCCGACCAGGCCGAGGACCGCCCCCGCGACGGCGCGCTGCTCACCGCCCGGCTCGGTCTCGACGGGGAACGGCCGTCCACCCTGACGCTGCTCGGCGCCCAGTACGAGCTCTCCCGGGACCGGGTGCGCCAGATCTACACGCGCGCCGCCGGCCAGGTGTACCGGCGGGTGCGGGCCACCGCACACCCCGATACCGCGGTGTTCGCGGCCCGCTACCCGGTCGGCTGGAGTGACGAACGCCTGGTCCGGCTGCTGCTCGCCGAGATCTACGCCACCGACTGCGATCTCGCCGCCCAGGACCTGGCCTACCTGAAGCTGCGGCTGGCCGGCCATCCGCTGCAGGACGCGAAACGCTTGGCCGGCTTCGTCTTCCAGCGCATCGCGGGCTGGCAACAGCGCGGCCGCAATCATCCGGCCGGACCGGAATCCGGCGCCGGTGCGCTGCTACCGCTGCTGCGCCGCGCCGAGTGGGCGCGTCACGGTACTCCGGAACCGTTGCCGGACAACCCGATCCACACGGTGGATACCGCCGACGAGGCGCGTGGCAGCATGGCCGCCACCAAACCCGGCCGGACCGTGACCTTCGATACCGCACTCGAAGCCCGGCTGCTGCGACTACTGGACGAATCCGAACAGGTCCGCACCTTCACCGAGCGGCCGATCGCCGTGGAATACACCGTCGACGACGAACCGCGCCTGCACCATCCGACCGTCGCCGCGCACCTGACCGACGGCCGCACGGTCCTCGTCGACGTGGTCCCGCTGGGCCGGCTGGCCTGCTATCCGAACCTCGTCCGGCTCGCCGCCACCGGCGCCCGCGCCCGCGAACTCGGCTGGGGGCGGCTGGTTTTCACCGGCAGCGCGATCGGCGAACCCGATCTGCGGGAACTGCCCGTCCCCGCGAGCAGTGAGCACCCGCTGCGCAACCGGCTGGCCCGCGGACCGCTGCTGTGGCCCGAATTCCGTGCCCTGACAGCCGAAACCGGCCTGGAACCGACGCAGTTCAACGCCCTCGTGCTGCGGCACGGCTGGCGCTGGGAGCGCGGGCCGTTCCGCCTCGCCCGCGGCTGAGCCACGCCCGGCCGCACCGAGCCTCAGTGCAGCAGCACCGAAGCCATCAGCAGCGCGACCAGCAGGAACATGGCGAAGAAGGTCATCAGCTGCCAGTTCCGGTTGGCGCGCTGTAACAGCTCGATCTTCAGCCGCAGGTTGTTGTCGACCCGATGATGGTCGGCCAGTTCCCGTTTGGTGTCGTCGAGTTCGTCGTTGACGGCCTGCGCCCGGGCCAAACGGTGGTTGGCCCGGTCCACCTGGCGCGCCTTGTCGCGAGTCGCGGTGCGCGCCATGGCCAGTGCCACCCGCTGGTTCACGATCTCCTGCTTCTGCTCGGCGATCGTCGCCGCCTGCGCGCGGGTAAAGCGCTCCCAGTCGGTCACCATGGCCCACCCTCCACTGTTCTCGTCGCGATAACCCCAGGCGCACTCGCCCCGGACCCACATGTCGATGAATTCCCGCAGCCGCCACGGGTCGCGCCCGCCGGCGGCACCGCTGACCGGGTCGACCTTCAGCGCGCCCTCGATCGCGGTGTAATCGGTTCCCGCCGGGGCGAAATCGTCGATCCCGAGGGCGGGCAACACGTCGACCCACGTACCGGGCGCGCACAACCACAGCACCTCGCTGCATCCCACCGCCCGCAACCGCGCGGTTCGCTCCGCGGCCTGGCCCGCCGTCACGGCCGCGGTGCGGATCTCGATCGCGCACATGCGCGAACCCTGGCGCCAGAGCAGGCCCGGAGTCTGCGCGCCGAGCGGTTTGTCCACTACCGCCTCGTCGGCGCCGGCGGCCAGCAACTGTCCGCGCAACCAATACTTCAGCCGCTGAGCATCCCACCGGCAACTTTTGCATCGGGGCTGGCGGCAGCGCTCGCCGGGCTCGTGCCCACGCGGATTGGGCGGCACCACCGGCAATACGAGTGGCTCATCCACCGCCGTCACGGCTGGTGTTTCGGTCTTCACCACTGACGCGTCACCGTTGCGATGCCTCGTCTTCACGTCCACCACCTCTACCCCGCTGCCCCGGCGGACCCTGCTGCCCGCTGGTAACCAGAGTGGGTGCTGCGCAGCGAGCTTCACAGAGGGTCACGGGTTTCGTTATATAAACGCGAGCCGGATGTGACACCGGGTCACGGCATCGCGCCCATAGCGACGGCGAATAGACGCACGTCCGGCGGCCCGGGCCCGGCGGTGACCACACCGGTATGCTTTCGTTGCTGTTCGGCTCGGTTTCCCCACCGTTGGGAGTGCGCATGAACCATCCGTCGATCACCGTGGACCGGGCCGGGCTGTGGGACGCCGAGGCACTCGGCGACGTCGCCGCGGCCACCTTCCCGCTGGCCGTCCCGCCGCAGATCTCCGAGGCCGCCGTCGCCGCCCACATCGACGAGGCGCTGTCGGATTCGCACTTCGCCGACTACCTCTCGCGTCCCGGCTACACCATCTTCAAAGCCGTCTCCGGGGGCGACATCGTCGGATACACGCTGCTGATCGACCGCCTGCCCGCCGACCCCGAGGTGGCGCGCGTGATCACCCCGCGGCCGGCGCTCGAGGTCAACCGAATGTACGTGCTGCCCGGCCATCACGGCACCGGCGTCTCGACCGCGCTCATGGCGGCCGCCGTGACGACCGCCCGGGAGGCCGGGTTCGCGACGCTGTGGCTCGGGGTCAACCAGGAGAACGAGCGCGCGCGACGCTTCTACGCCAAACACGGCTTCCACACCGTCGGCACCCGCTCGTTCACCGTCGGCGGCGAATTGTGCCGCGACGACGTGATGCTCGCCCGCCTGTAGCCGGTTACGCGGTGGCCGCGTGCTTCACCTCGAAGCGCGACAGCGCCAGCAGGCGGGAAATCGCGCGCAGGTACTTCTTGCGGTAACCACCCTCCAGCATCTCCGCCGAGAAGATCTGGTCCAGCTTGGCGCCCGAGACCGTGACCGGGATGCCCGCGTCGTAGAGCCGGTCGGCGAGCACCACCACGCGCAGCGCGACCGCCTGATCGGTCGCGGGCCGCACGTCGGACAGGAACACCGCGGACACGCCGTGGATCAGCGCGCCGTAGCGCGACGGGTGCAGGGTGCTCAGGTGGTCGAGCAACTCGCTGAAGTCGTCGAGCGTGGAACCCGGTGTGGCCGCGGCCCGTTCGGCCAGCACCTCGGGCGCCGTCGGGTCCGGGGCGGGCGGCAGGTCGCGGTGCCGGTAGTCGGGGCCGTCGACCCGGACCGTCTCGAACAGCGCGCCCAGCTTCTTGATCTCGCGCAGGAAGTCCTGGGCCGCGAACCGGCCCTCGCCGAGCTGCTGCGGCAGCGTGTTCGACGTGGCCGCGATGGACACACCGCGCGCGGCGAGTTCGGTGAGCAGCCGCGACACCAGCGTGGTGTCGCCCGGGTCGTCGAGCTCGAACTCGTCGATGCACAGCACGCTGTTGGCGGACAGCCGCTCGACGGCGTTGACGAACCCGAGCGCACCCACCAGGTTGGTCAGTTCACCGAAGGTGCCGAACGACTTCGGCTCCGGGGCCGCGTGGAAGGTCGAGGCCAGCAGGTGGGTCTTACCGACACCGAATCCGCCGTCGAGGTAGATCCCGGCGCCGCTGACCGGCTTCTTCTTCCCGAACAGCGACTTCTTGCCCGCGGCCTTGTGCAGCGCGTTCACCTTGGCGGCGAACTGCTCGGCCTTGGCGACCGCGGCGGCCTGGCTCGGCTCGGCCGGGTCCGGAATGTAGGACGCGAAGCTCACCTCGTCGAAGGTGGGCGGCGGCACCATCTGCGCGATGAGCTGATCGGCCGGAACTTCCGGATGGCGGTCGACGAGGCGTTGTTGCACCCATCCAGCGTACTGACGTGGTGAGATCGAGCGTTATGCAGCATGTCCCCACTGCGATGCAGTTCACAACGCTCACCCCCGACGATCTGCTGCGGTTGTACTCCTATCCGTCCCGGCTCGGCGCACCCTGGTTCCGCGTCAACTTCATCGCGACGGTGGACGGCGCGGTCAGTCTCGACGGTGTCTCGGGCCCGCTGGGCACACCCGCCGACCACGCCCTCTTCGACATCCAGCGCGATCTGGCCGACGTCGTGCTGGTCGGCGGCGGTACCGCGCGGGCGGAGAACTACGGCGGCGCGCACACCGACGCTCATCGCCGGATCCGGCTGCACCATCACGGTCTCGGTGGCGCGCCGGACGGGTCGCCGCCGCCGATCGCGGTGGTGACCGCGCGCGCCGACCTGGACCCGGCGGGCCGGCTGTTCACCGACACCGTCACGCCGCCGATCGTCCTGACCACCGCGGCGGCGCCGATGGAGCGGCGCGAACGTCTGACCGCCGCGGGCGCGGAGGTGATCGTCGCCGGGCCGGACGGGATGACCCCCACCGCGATCCGGGACGCGCTCACCGCGCGCGGGCTGTTGCGGGTGCTGTGCGAGGGCGGACCGTCGCTGTTCGGCCGCCTGCTCGGCGCCGGACTCGTCGACGAGCTGTGCCTCACCGTGTCCCCCCTGCTCGCTGCCGGTTCGGCCGGGCGAATCGCGGTGTCGGACAATGCCACACCGACCCCGATGTCGCTGCGGCACGTCCTGCTCGACAGCGACGGCACGATGCTGACCCGCTGGGAACGCCAGCACACCCAGAGCTGAAGCCGCGGGCCCGACCTGGCAGGCTGTAACACATGCGCTGGACATCGGCCGTACGGCCAGCGAAGTCGCCCGCACGTGCCGCGTCGTCACCCGCCGACGCGGTGCCCTCGCCCGCCCGCCCGGCGTCGTCGCCGCGCGCCGTCTGGGCGACCGCGGGTGCGCTGCTGGCCGTGGCGAGCCTGACCGTCGCCTGCGGTGCCGGCCCCTCGGACCGCCCGGGTGTCGCGGTGAAGCGGGGGGACGAGCAGCAGGCCGCGCCGACCACCACCACCACGGCTCCGAAGGCACCGGCGGCACCGCAGCGGCCGAAGTCGGATCTGGCCTGGAAGGATTGTGCCGCTTCGACATTCACGCAGTTCGCGCTGGGCGCGCCGCCGGCCGGTGTCGTCGTCGAATGCGCGGAGTTCGATACGCCGATCGACGTGTCGGGCGCCATCCAGGGCAGCTTCCGGACCGCCGCCGTGCGTGCCCGGTTGGCCACGACACCGGCCGACGCGGCACCCCTCGTGGTGACCTCCGGATCCGATCGGCCGTCCGCGGCCACCGTCGCCGGCCTGGCCGCGGGCGCGAATTCGGCTCTGCTGGCGGCACATCCGGTGGTCGGCGTGGACCGGCGCGGTATCGGCGGTTCGCAGGCCGTCGACTGCCTGCCGGCCGACACCCGGCGTGCGCTGGCCGACAACGCCCAGTTCACCACGGGCACAGCCGATCCCGTCGACACCATGGCCAGGCTCAGCCAGGAGGCCACCGTCGCCTGCCAGGACTTCCTGCAGCCGTACCAGGCCACCTTCGACGCCAAACACGCCGCCGACGACATCGAGGCGCTGCGCAAGCAGTGGAACGTGGACAGCATCGCGCTGCTCGGCACGGGCAACGGGTCGCGGGTCGCGCTGGCCTACGCCGCCAAATACGGCCGCCAGGTCGCCCGGCTGATCCTGGACTCGCCGGACGCGGCCGGCGCGGACGCGGTCACCCGGACCGAACAGCGGGTCAAGGGTGCCGAAGCGGCGGTGACCGCCTTCGCCACGCGCTGCACCGGCGCGCACTGTTCACTGGGCGCCGACCCGCGCGCCGCGATCGTCGACCTGGTGCACCGGGCCGGCTCCGGGCAGCTGGGCGACCTGTCGGCCGGCGCGCTGCTCACCGCCATCTCCGGGGTGCTGGCCGATCCCCGCGCGGACCAGTCCGGCCGGGTCACCGAACTCGCCGACGCGCTGTCGGCGGCCGGGCGCGGCGACCGCGGCCCGATCGGCGCCCTGGTCCAGCAGCAGGCGGCGGTCACCGGCAGCGACGGCCAGTTCGTCGCCCGGTGTTCGGACAACCAGGAACCGGCCACCCTCACCCGGGCCAAGGACCTGGAGGGTTCCTGGGACACCAGCTATCCGGTGTTCGGCCGGGCCGCCGCGATCGCGCTCATGCGCTGCTCCGCGTGGCCGGTTCCGGACAAGGCGCAGCTGCCCGATTCGTTCACGGTGCCCACGCTGGTGCTGGGCGCCGCGGCCGACCCGGTCGTCGGCGGTGACGGACGCGCGAGCATCACCGGCGCCCTGACCACCGCGGGCGCGACCACCGCCACCATGAACTGGCAGGGCTACGGGCATCCGGTCGTCACACACTCGCCGTGCGCCCAGCAGGCCGCGGTCGACTATCTCAAAGACGCCACTCTGCCGGCCGACGGGACGGCTTGTCCTGCTTGAGCAGGCCGGACAAACCACACGATCAGCGGGTCCCGGCAACCGGCCGTCACTTTCCCGGTGTAAGTTTCCGGAGTGTTCCTTCGTCAGCTCGAGCCGCGCACCGCACGCACGACCGCCGAGGCCATGAACTTCGCGTTGTGGCCCTTCGCGGTCCTCACCGTGCTGCATCAGGTCTTCGTCAAGGCCACGAACTTCACCATCACCGACGACTTCGCGCCCGTCTACAAGGCGTCGCTGGCGTTCCTCAACGGCCGCGCGGTGTACGGCGAGAACTTCGACCTCACCGATCCGCACTACCTGTACCCGCCGAGCGGCACCCTGCTCATCGCGCCGCTGGCGATCATCGACCCCGAACGGTCGAAGTGGTGTTTCATCGCGCTCAACGCGGTGGCGATCATCCTGGCCTGGTACTTCCTGCTGAAGCTGTTCAAGTTCAGCCTGCGCTCCCCCGCCGCGCCGCTGTTCCTGCTGGCGATGTTCGCGTCCGAAACGGTCATCAACACACTGACCTTCGGCAACGTGAACGGCTGCGTGCTGCTGGCCGAGGTGCTGTTCATCATGCTGCTGCTCAAGCGGCGGGATCTGTGGGCCGGTGCGGTGATGGGCCTGGCGATCGCGATCAAACCGACGATCGCGCCCATGCTGGTGGTGCCGCTGCTGCGCGGGCAGTGGAAGGTGTTCTGGACGGCGCTGGGTATTCCGGTGGCATTGACCGCGATCGCCTGGCCACTGATCAAGGACCCGATGAACTTCGTCCACCGGACTTGGCCGTACGCCATGACCGCGCGGGACTACTTCAACAGCTCGATCCCGGGGCTGGGCCTGTACTACGGCCTGCCCGGCTGGATGATCCTGGCGCTGCGTGCCGTGATGGCGGTGCTGGTCCTGGCGACCCTGTGGCTGCTGTGGCGTTACTACCGCCACGACGATCTGTTCTTCATCTGCACCGCGTCGGGTGTGGTGTTGGCAGCGGAGTTCCTGATCACGGCGCTGGGCCAGCAGTACTACTCGATGCTGCTGTTCCCGTTCCTGATGACGGTGGTGCTGCGGAATTCGGTGCTGCGCAACTGGCCGGCCTGGGTGGCCATCTTCGGGTTCATGACCTACGACAAGTGGCTGCTCGACAGCTGGCAGAGCATCGGCCGCGACCTGGAGTACCTGCGGGTCACGCTCGGCTGGGGACTGCTGCTGGTGGTCACCTTCTGCGTGCTGGGCGACCGGTATCTCACGGCCCGGCGCAAGGGCCGGCTCGACGCCGGACTCGACCCCGACTTCCTGCTGGATCCCGCCGCACCGGGCACGGTCCCGATGGCGACCGCCCTCTCCGGCCGGCACGAGGTGGCCGACAGCCTGCCGGCCTGAGGTTCACGGCCGGTTCGGGCCGGAGTTCCGCGCGAAACTGCGGGCGATCAGCCCGGACCGCAGCTGCCACAGCCCGGTGGTGCGGCTCGGATCGAAGCCGGTGAGCTGGCCGATCCGCTTCAGCCGGTAGTCCACGGTGTTGGTGTGGATGTGCAGGACGTGGGCGGTGCGCTGCCGGTTCAGGTTGTGGCTGATGTGGCAGCGCAGAGTTTCCAGTAGTTCCGGGTGCGCGTCGAGCGGATCGAGGACCGAACCGAGGGTGTCCCGGCCTGGGCCGGGACGGGTGAGCTGGTATTCCAGGGCCATATCGGTGAACCGGTAGAGACCGGGTTCGCACTCCAGGCGCTGCGCCATGTCCAGGACTTCGTGGGCGCGGTCGGCGGCGGCCGGGATGTCCCACGGCTCCGCGGTCGCCACGGCGGCGGTGATCCGCACCTGCGCGGCGGCCGACAGGCCCTCGATCAGGCCGTCGAGTTGCCCGCCGGCCGGTGAATCCGACGGCACCAGAACGGTTCCGCCGTCCACGCTGAGCAGGGCGAGAGCGACGCCGCCGCAGCGGGCGGCCAGTTCCGCCTGCACCCGGCGCAGCTTGCGGCGGGCCACGATCTTCGGGTCGACACCGGGCCGCCGTTCGTCGGGATGCGCCGGGATGTCCAGTGCCACTACGCAATACTCGGCGGCGATCTCGACGCCGCATTCCCGCGCCATGGTCGAGCTCGCGTTGCCGCCGAGCAACGCCGAGGTGAGGGTGTGGACCGCCGAATGATGTTCGGAGGCCAGGGCTTTGTGCTCGCGGACGTAGGCCCGGGCGACGGTGGTGGTGATCAGGTCCAGCATCCGGATCACCAGGCCGGCGCCGTCGACGAGCTGATCGAAGTCCCGCGCGGTGGCCGGGGACATGATCCGCCGCAGGCCGACGGTGAAGCCCTCGTGCACGGCGTGCAGGATCGTGTCGATCGGGATGCCCTCGCGGGCCCAGCCGGCCGCGGTGGCGGCGAGCCGGTCGGTCTTGGCGGGCAGGTCCTTGCCGTCGAGCATGTCGACGGCCAGTTCCAGACACACCTCGGTGACCGCGGTGACGTCTCCGCCGACCACGTCACCGGGCAGGGTGCCGCAGGGGATCACCGTGTTCACGAAGTGCCCCACCAGCTGCCGCGACACCGACCGCACATCCCGCAGCGGTGTGGACATGGGCCGGCCGGAGACGACGAGTCCGGTTCGGGCGGTGGGGTTCGTCGTGTTGCTGTCGGTCATCGTTGACGTCCTTCCACGTTCTCCCGCGCGCCGGCCGAGCAGGCGCGACGGAGTCGGCGAATCCCTGCCGCGCAATGACATTCACCACACCGGACAGGGTGAGCGAAACTCTAGTTCCGCCGCGCGCTCACGTTCTACTCCGCTCCGGCTCGATCGTGGACCCACCGCCGACACCGGCTTTCACCTGCCCGAACACCACTGACAAGATCAGTTTTTCGATCCTCGGCGATGATCATCGGGCGCGACCGCTCAGCTTTTCACCGTCTCGTCACTGTGCGCTCACACACTCCGCCGCCAGCCGCTGCCGCGCCTCCATCAAGGCGAACCCGAGCAGGTTGCTCCCCCGCCACTGCCCCGGATCGGTGGCCGCCGGATCGGTCGCGCTCAGCCCGATGCCCCAGATTCGATCCCGCGGACTGGCTTCCACGAGCACCCGCTGCCCGGTACCGAGCAGGTAGTCCCGCAGGGCACTGTCCTGACCGAACTTCGCCACATTGCCCCGCACGACCAACTCGAAACATTCAGCCGCCCACCGGTTCTCGTCGAAGCCGCGCACCTTCCGGCCCAGCGCCTTGGCCTCGGCAGGGGTGCGGGCCGCGAGAATCGGTGCGACGGCGGCCTCGTCACCGAACAGCCGCGCCTTGGCTGCCATCATCCACTGCTCGGCGCTCGCATACTCGACGCCGTCGAGCTCGAACCGGCACGGCCACCACTGGCTCAGCGCACCCGAGCCGATGCTGCCGTCGCGCTGCGGCTGATGACCCCAGAACATCAGCCACTTCGGCCGGGCGCCGGCCGCCGTCACCGCCTCGAGCTGCTCACGGGTACGGGTATCGGCGGGATGGGTGGAGGTGTCGAAATCGTGCGCGTTCACCCCGGGATGCTGTCACGCGCGCGCGGGAGACCGCCACCGGATTCCCGCCCGGCGGAAGAGCCTGGGCGGCAGAATATTTCCTGGGCCGGGAGCGCCCGGCGGTTATAGTGGCGCCACAGCTCACGTTCGGCATCGCCGGGAATCATCAGGATCGTCATGGGGAAAACCGTTACCGGCCAGCGCCGACAGCCGAAACAGGATCGGGCGACGGAGTCGCGGCGCCGGCTGCTGGACGCGGCCACTCAGCTTTTCGCCGAACGCGGTATCTCCGGTACATCGACCAATCGGATCGCCGCCGCGGCGGGCATGAGCATCGGCACGCTGTACCGGTACTTCGCCGACCGCGAGGAGATCGTGTCGGTGCTGCGCAACAAGGTGATCGGCGAGATCGAACACCAGGTGGTCAGCAATGTGATCGCGCATTTCAACGAACCGCCGCAGGAGACGCTGACCATCGCCATGCGCGGGGTGCTCACCGTCCTCGTCGACAACGCCGGGCTGCTGCGGGCGCTGATCGCCGAATCTAACCTGGCGGGCAGCGGATTCGCCGAGTTCAACCGGACGCTGCGGCTGGTCTGCCACGGCTATCTGAGCGGGCGGCTGCCACCCGACACCGGCGCCGACCTCGACGTCATGGCCTACGTGGTGGCCCACACCTGCATGATGACCTGCTACGGGATCGCCGGTGGCGACGCCGCCGACCAGGATCCGGAGACGATCATCACCGCGACCGCCACGATGGTCGGGAACTGGGTCGAGGCGGCGATGGCCGGTGCGGTTGTCATGGCGCCCAGTCCGGCCCCGCCGGGACTGTGACTACCTCCAGACCCGGCCGAACCCCACTCCCGGCAGACGATGCGCCACCTAGATTGGCGTGCACCCGGTGCGCATGAGCCGGGCGAGTGATCCCAACCTCACTCGAGCGCGTGCCCGAGGCCGACACCGCCTCTTGTCCGGTCCCGGGCACCCATTCCCATCGCCGGTGGACGAGCGATCGGCAGCGCCTGCTCCGCACTGACCGACCACTTTCCCAGGGGAGTCCACCGGCGATGGGCGCATCCCGCTCAGGGCGTCACGGCAGCTCCTTCAGCCCGGCGGCGCCGAGCAGATAGGCGGGCGCCACGCTCGCCGGATCCGCTCGGACCAGTTGGACGACGGCTGATCCGGCCGTCTCGGGCGTCAGCAGGTCGCCCAGGCCGGCGACGAACTGCTCCTCGGTCTTGCCGCCGCGGGCGGCATAGGCCCGGATGCCGGACCGGCCGACGGCGCCGTGCGGGGTCATCGTCGGCAGCACCGTCGTGACGATCAGGCCCAGGCCGGCCCGGCGTGACTCTTCGCGGGTGTAGTCCGCGAGGAAGCGCTGGGTGGCCTTGGCGCCGGCGTAACCGCCGCTGGCGGGCGAACCGTGCAGGGCGGCACCGCTGCTGACCACCACGATCCGGCTGCCCGGCCGCAACGGCCGCCGCAGCGCCGCGCCCAGCCAAGTGAACGCGATCCGCACGTCGCTGTGCCAGTTGGTCGAGAACGACTCCCAGGTGTGTTCGTGCAGCGGGGCGATCACCGGGTCGGCCCCGGCGACCAGCACCAGCACCTCGGGGTCGTATCGGTCCAGCAGATCAGCCGCGACCTGGGTCTCGGTCGCGTCCGCGACCTCCGCCCGGACAGTGGGTTCCGTGGCGGCCAGCTCGGCCAGGTCCGTGGCGGTCCGGGCGACCGCGACCACCGGGGCACCGGTCGCGGCGAGCGCGGCCGCCGTCCCGCGCCCGAGACCGCGACCCGCACCGACCACCAGCATTGTGCGCGTGGACGATTCGCTCATGACCGGACACCCGCCGGGTCGAGGAGTGCGGCATTGACCTTTTCCATGGCCTTGGTCGCGCTCGAATTCCAGTCCGCGGCCAGGGTTTCCGACAGCGGGTCGGGGAAGATCTCCTCCGCGCCCGCCTCGACACCGGCGAAGACGGCCTGGGCCACCGCATTCGGGACCGCCTTGGGAATGTCCAAGCCGCGGTTCATGTCCGTGTCCACCGGGCCGGTGAGCACCGCGTGCACGCGCACGCCGTGTGCGGCCAGCAGAGCCCGCTGCGACTGGGTCAGCGAGAACGCCGCCGCCTTCGAGATCGAGTAGGACGGGATCACGGGGACCGCGGCCCACCCGGCGATGGACAGTATGTTGACGATGGCACCCCGCGCCTCGATCAGCCGCGACACCAGCGCCTGGGTCACGGCGAGCGGGCCGTAGAGGTTGACCGCCAGGGACTCGTCGAGTGCGGCACGGTCGCTCAGGTCGTCGTAAGGGGAGACACCGGCATTGTTGATCAGCACGTCGAGCGTGTCGATACGCTCGGCCACGGCCCGGATCTGCGCCGGGTCGGTCACGTCCAGCACGACGGGTGTGACCCGCTCGTCGGGGTGGGTAAGGGGGCCGCGGGTACCGGCGTACACCCGGGCCGCGCCCCGATTCAGGGCTTCCGCGACCAATGCCGCGCCGATGCCGCGGTTGGCTCCGGTGACGAGCACTGTCTTACCTGCGATGGTCATCGAACTCTCCTCCTGGGTAACGAGAAACACTCGGAGATGCCGACGGCGGGCCGGTCGCGAACTGGGCGCGCCCGGACCGCCCAGTTCGGGGCGCGGCCGACGTCGGTACCGGTGCAGGCTGGACTGCATCCAGGTGACGCGAGGGCGGAGTGATGAACGATGACGGCAGAGCTGATCGGGCGGGCGCGAGCCGGGGACGGCGAGGCGTTCCGGGAGCTGACCGAGCCGTACCGGCGGGAACTGCTGACGCACTGCTACCGGATGCTGGGCTCGTTCCAGGACGCCGAGGACGCGGTGCAGGACACGCTGGTGTCGGCGTGGCAGAGCCTGAGCGGTTTCGAGGAGCGCGCGTCGGTGCGCACCTGGCTGTACCGGATCGCCACCAATCGGTGCCTGGACATGTTGCGGGCGCACAAACGCCGGCCCGCGCAGACCACCGTGCCCGGGTTTGATCCGCCCGCGCCGTCGCGGATCGGCGAGGTGGTCTGGCTCGAGCCGTATCCCGACGACGCGCTGCCCGAGGGCGCGATCGCGCCGCCGCTGGGTCCCGAAGCGCGGTACGAGCAGCGCGAGGCGATCTCGCTGGCCTTCGTCACCGCGCTGCAGCTGCTGCCGCCCCGGCAGCGGGCGGTGCTGATCCTGCGCGAGGTGCTCGGCTATCACGCCACCGAGGTGGCCGCCATGCTGGACACCACCACCGAATCGGTCACCAGCGCGCTCAAACGCGCGCGGGCCGCGGTGCAGCGGGTGGCGGCGCAGCACGCGGCGGCACCGGCACCGAATTCGCCGGCCGAGCGCGCGCTGGTGGCCCGGTTCGTCCGTGCGTACGAGGCCGGGGACGTCGACGCCCTGGTCGAGCTGCTCACCGCGGACGTGGTGGTGTCCATGCCACCGATCCCGCTGGAATACCACGGCCTGGCCGATGTGGCGGCCTTCTACACCGCGGTCTTCGGGCCGGGCCGCCGCTACGACCTGGTGCCGACCCGGGCGAACGGCCAGCCGGCGTTCGGCGCCTACGTGCGCACCAGCTGCGGTATCCGCCGCGCGGGCGGGCTGCTGGTCGTCACCCTCGACGGGGACCGGATCGCCGCGCTGACCCGCTTCGACAACAGCGTGCTGTCCCGGTTCGGTCTACCGCAGTCGCTGCCCGAACGGTGCTGACCTGCACGGACGATGGCGGCGGCCGACCGGTAACTAGACTGTCGGCCATGAGTTCACAGGGATCCGCGGGCCTGCCGACGCCGAAGATTCAGCTCTCCCCGCAGGAGTGGCGAGCCAAGCTGAACCCGACGGAATACGCGGTCTTACGCGAAGCCGGCACCGAACGCGCCTTCACCGGCGAGTACACCGACACCGAGACCGAGGGGGTGTACGCCTGCCGGGCCTGCGGCGCCGAATTGTTCCGCAGTACCGAGAAATTCCATTCGCACTGCGGGTGGCCGTCGTTCTTCGACCCGGCCGACTCCGACGCCGTGCTGCTGCGCTCCGACGATTCGCTCGGTATGCGACGCGTCGAGGTGCTGTGCGCGTCCTGCCACAGCCACCTCGGCCACGTCTTCGAGGGCGAAGGCTATGCCACACCCACTGACAAGCGGTACTGCATCAACTCGATCTCCCTGCGGCTGCACCCCTCGGCCGAAGCAGCCGAGCCGGGCACCGAGCAGCAGCAGTAACCGTACTCGAGCGATCGCTCGCGTTACGGCAAGGCGGCGACGAGGGTCGCCACATCCACGCGCGGACCGGTGAAGAACGGGATTTCCTCCCGGACGTGTCGGCGTGCCTCGGTGGCGCGCAGATCGCGCATGAGGTCGACGATGCGGTGCAGTTCCGGCGCCTCGAACGCCAGGATCCACTCGTAGTCGCCGAGGGCGAACGAGGCCACCGTGTTGGCCCGCACGTCCGGGTAGCCGCGCGCCGCCTTGCCGTGGTCGGCCAGCATGGTGCGGCGTTCGGCGTCGGGCAGCAGGTACCAGTCGTAGGAGCGGACGAACGGGTACACGCAGATGTAGGCGCCCGGCTCCTCACCGGCGATGAAGGCCGGCACGTGGCTCTTGTTGAATTCGGCCGGGCGGTGCAGTGCGGCGTTGCTCCACACCGGCGTGCACGCCTGCCCCAGTTCGGTGGTGCGGCGGAAGTCGGCGTAGGCGGCCTGCAGGTCCTCGATCCGCTCGGCGTGGGTCCAGACCATGAAGTCGGCGTCGGCGCGCAGCCCGGCCACGTCGTACAGTCCGCGCACCACGACCCCGCGCTGCTCGAGGCCCGCGAAGAATTCCTGTGCCTCCGCGATGATCTCGTCCCGGTCGTCGCCGAGCACGCCCGGTTCCACCTGGTACACCGAGAACATCAGGTATCGGATCTGCGAGTTGAGGGCCTGGTAATCGAGTCGCGCCATAGGATCCATGGTGCCACCACGCCGTTTTCGCGCCGGAGCGGGCCCGCCCGGGCTCAGGTCAGCCGGTTCACCGCGGCGGTGGCGGTGGCGATGCAGGCGGGCACGCCGACGCCGTGCAGATAGGCGCCGGCCAGGGCCAGGCCGGGCGCCTGGGCGACGGCGGCCTCCAGGTCGGCGATGCGGCGGTCGTGGCCGGGCGCGTATTGCGGCAGGCCACCGGGCCAGCGCTGCACGCGGGCGTCCAGCGGCTCGATGTGGTGGCCGGTGACCGTGGCCAGGTCGGCGGTGGCGGCGGCGATCAGGTCGGCGTCGGACCAGGACAGCGGGCTGCTGTCACCGAAGCGGCCGAACGAGGCGCGCAGCAGCAGCGCGTCGCGGCCGGCCAGATGCGGCCACTTCCGGCTCGACAGCGTGAAGGCCTTGGCGCGCAATGGTTCTCCGGTCGCGACCAGGATTCCGGAATTGTCCGGGAGCGGGGCGTCGGGTGCCACGGCGAGCGCGACCAGCGCCGAGGAGGACAGCTCGATCCCCGCGGCCAGCTCCGCGGCGGCGGGCAGGTCGGCGCCCAGCAGGCCGGCGGTCACGGGGGCCGGGGTGGCCAGCAGCACCGCGTCGAACTCCCCGGCGGCACCCAACCGCCAGCCGGTCGCCGTGCGCGCGAGATCGGTTACCGCCGTACGTATTTCGACCTTCGGCGCGGCGGCGGCGAGCAGTGCCCGCAACAGCACCCGGTAGCCGTCGCGCAGGCCGCCGAACACCGGAGCGGTCGACGGCGGCGGCAGCGCCCGCGCCACCGCCGCACCCAGACTCCGGGCACCGGCGTCCAGCGCGGCCGCCAGCGGCGGCAGCGCACTGCGCAGCCCGATCGAATTCGCCAGTCCCGCATACACTCCGCCGAGCAGCGGATCCACACTGCGCGCGACGACCTGCGGCCCGAACCGATCCGCGACCAGCGTCGCGACCGCGATATCGGATCCCGGGACCCAGTGCAACGGCCGGTCGGCCTCGGCATCGATGGTGGCGAGGGTGGCGGCGTCCACCAGCCCGTGCATGACCATGGAGGTGGCGGGAATCCCCATCAGGGTGCCGCCGGGCAGCGGGTGCGTGGCGCCGTCGGCCCAGATCAGCGGCCGCCGCCCGGCCGGGTGCACCAGCTGCTCCTCGAGCCCGAGCTCCCGTAGCAGGGCCGGCACCTCGGGGCGGCGGCCGACGAACGCCTCCGCGCCCAGATCCAGTGGGCCGCCTCCGAGTTCGCCGGTGTGCAGCACGCCGCCCACCCGGTCGCCGCGCTCGAACAGCACGATCTCGGCCGTCGGTCCCAGCCGCTGCCGCAGCCGGTAGGCGGCCACCAGCCCGCTGATCCCGCCGCCGACAACCGCTGTCCTGGAACCGTTTCCACTCACCATGTGCCGGGACCGATCCACGCCGGCGGTCAGAGCGGTGCGGGCAGGCTGTGGATCAGCGCCACCGTGTCGGTGATCACCGTCGGATCGGTGTCGGGCATGACGCCGTGGCCCAGGTTGAAGATGTGCCCGGTGGCGCCCAGCGCGATCGCCTCGTCGGCCTCGCGGGCGATCCGGCGCACCTCACGCTCGATCACCTCCGATCCGGCGAACAACACCGCCGGATCGAGGTTGCCCTGCAGGCCCTTGCCGGGGCCGACCCGGCGCACGGCCTGGTTCAGCGGGGTCCGCCAGTCGACACCCACGATGTCGGCGCCCGCCTCGCCCATCGCGCCGAGCAGCTCGCCGGTCCCGACGCCGAAGTGGATTCGCGGCACCCCCGCGGCCGCCACCTCGGCGAACACCCGCTCCGAATGCGGTAGCACGAACTCGCGGTACTGGGCCAGCGACAGCGCGCCCGCCCACGAGTCGAACAGCTGGATCGCGTCGACTCCGGCGGCCAGCTGGGCACGCAGGAATTCGACGGTGATGTCGGTGAGCACACCCATCAGGTCGTGCCAGACGGCGGGCTCGCCGAGCATGAGCGCCTTGGTGCGCTCGTGATGCCGGCTGGGCCCGCCCTCAACCAGATAGGAGGCCAGGGTGAAGGGGGCGCCCGCGAAGCCGATCAGCGGCGTCTCGCTCAGCTCGCGGACAAGCAGCCGCACACCCTCGGCCACCGCGCCGACCTCCTCGGCCCGCAGCCGGGGCAGCGCGCGCACCGCGTCGGCGGTACGGACCGGTTGCGCCACCACCGGGCCGACCCCGGCCACGATGTCGAGGTCGATCCCGGCCGCCTTGAGCGGAACCACGATGTCGGAGAACAGGATCGCGGCGTCCACGTCGTGCCGGCGGACCGGCTGCATGGTGATCTCGCAGACCAGTTCCGGGTCGAAGCAGGAGGCCAGCATGCCGACCCCGGCGCGCAGTTCCCGGTACTCGGGCAGCGACCGCCCGGCCTGGCGCATGAACCACACGGGCCGCCGGCTCGGCGTACCGCCGGTGGCGGCGACGAGGAACGGCGCTTCGGACAACCGGCGGCGGGTTGGAGTACTCATCACCGTCATCCTAGGCGGTGCCGTAGGCCGCTCCGCACCGTGCCGACGGCCGCATCCGATACACAGCTCCCTCTCAGCGGCGCGCCTGCGCGACTGATCGACCCGACAGGTTTACGGTTGGCAGTTGTGACACCGCTCGACTTCCGCGACGGCGCCGCACCGACCTCGGGCCCCGCCGGCGAACCTCCGCAGTTTCGCGCCGCGGTCGAGGCGATGGGCACCGCATCCGTGCACCCTCGAATCGAGCTGGCGCCGATCCGGCCGCCGCAACGGCTCGCCCCCTTTTCCTACGCCGTCGGCGCCGAGGTCAAACATGCCGACACCGGCGCGGTGCCGACCGATTCCGAAGGCGACGCCTTCGGCCGGCTGATCCTGCTGCACGACCCGAACGGTCACGAGGCGTGGAACGGGGTGTTCCGCTTGGTGGCCTACATCCAGGCCGACGTGGATGCCGCGCTGGCCGCCGATCCGCTGCTACCGGAGGTGGCGTGGAGCTGGCTGGTCGACGCCCTGGAATCGCGGCACGAGCCGTTCACCGCGCTCGGCGGGACCGTGACGTCGACCAGTTCGGTCCGCTACGGCGATATCGCCGGGCCACCGCACGCGTACCAGCTGGAGCTGCGCGCGTCCTGGACGGTGGAGTCGCTGGAGCTGGGGCCGCACATGGAGGCGTTCTGCGAAGTGCTCGCCTACGCCGCGGGACTCCCGCCCGCGGGTATCACCGATTTGCGCCCGCGTCCCCGGATTGCTGACGACCGGTTCTAACTGCAACGTAAAGTTCTGTTCTATGTCCGTTCTCGACGATTCCGATGACTCGGCAGCTGTCGCGGTTCCGCTGCTGGCGCCCGCCGAAGGGGTGCCACCGGTGCTGGACGCCGCCGACCGGGTCGCCGAGGCCGCCGCCCGCCTGGCTGCCGGGACCGGACCGCTCGCGGTCGACGCCGAACGCGCCTCGGGTTTCCGCTACTCCAATCGCGCGTATCTGATTCAGTTGCGGCGCAAGGGATCCGGCAGTTTTCTGATCGACCCGACCACCACAGACCACGCGCTGGGCCCGCTCGCGGACGCGATCAACGGACTGGAGTGGGTACTGCACTCCGCCGACCAGGATCTGCCCGGGCTGGCCGAACTCGGACTGTTCCCGGCGCGGCTGTTCGACACCGAATTGGGTGGCCGGCTGGCGGGTTTCGAGCGCGTGGGCCTGGCCGCCATGGTCGAACGACTACTGGGCCGCGAACTGCGCAAGGGCCACGGCGCCGCGGACTGGTCGACCCGCCCGCTGCCCGACGACTGGCTCAATTACGCCGCCCTGGATGTGGAGCTGTTACTCGAACTGCGCGACGCGGTCGCCGTCGAACTCGAAGCGCAGGGCAAATCCGATTGGGCCGCACAGGAATTCGAGCACGTACGGACCGCCGAACCGGCGCCGCCGAAAACCGACCGCTGGCGGCGCACCTCCGGTATCCACGCCCTGCGCCGACCCCGCCAGCTGGCCATCGTGCGCGAATTGTGGTCCGCGCGTGACCATCTCGCCGCGACCAGGGACGTCGCACCGGCCCGGATCCTGCCCGACTCGGCCATCGTCGCGGCCGCGACCGCCGACCCCCGCACCGTTGCCCAACTGCGCGCACTGCCGGTGTTCGGTGGTCCGCGCCAGCGCCGGTACTCGCGCGAATGGCTGACCGCGATCGACCGGGCCCGCGCCCTGCCCGACGACGAACTACCGGCCATGACCCAGCCCTACGACGGTCCCCCGCCGATCAACCGGTGGGAACGCCGAGACGCGGACGCGGCCGCACGGCTCGCCCGGGCCCGGGCGGTGATGTCGGATCTGTCGGGCACCCACCACATTCCGGTGGAGAACCTGCTCACCCCCGACCTGCTGCGCCGGCTGTGCTGGGACGGGCTGCCCGAGTTCAAGACCGGTGGGCGGCCCGCCGACCCGGCCGCCGCGATCGAGGCGTTCCTGCGGACCGGTGGCGCCCGCCCCTGGCAGTGCGAGCTGGCCGTCACCGGGCTGGCCGACGCCCTGTTCGTGGCCGACCAGCCCGAGCCGTAACGGGCTTACGCGCCGCCGGCCAGCCAGACCGCGATCCGGCGGGCGATCCGCCCGGAGGTCAGCCCCAGCTCGTTGTGCACCTGCGCGCGGGACGCGTGGTCCAGGAAGTGTTGCGGCACACCGAGATCGCGAGTGGGCACGTCCAGTCCCGCGGCCCGCAGCCGGGCCGACAGGGTCGAGCCGACACCGCCGTGCAGGCCGCCGTCCTCGACGGTCACCACGAGCCGGTAGTTCTCCGCGAGCTTGACCAGGGTGTCCGACACCGGGAGCACCCAGCGCGGGTCCACGACGGTGACCGAGATGCCTTCCGCCGCAAGCTGTTCTGCGGCCTCGACGGCGACGGCCGCCATGGCGCCGACCGCGACCAGCAGCACGTCGCCGTGCACCGACTGCACCGGGCCCTTCTCGGCCGACCGCAGCACGTCCACCCCGTCGAGCCGCTCGAACGCCGAGATGTCTTCGACAACAGCGCCTTTCGGGAACCGCAGGGCGGTCGGGCCGTCGGCCACGGCCAGCGCCTCGGCCAGCTCCTCGCGCAGCGTGGCCGCGTCGCGCGGGGCCGCCACCCGGATACCCGGCACGATCCCCAGCACGGACAGATCCCACATGCCGTTGTGGCTGGCGCCGTCGTCGCCGGTGATCCCGGCCCGGTCCAGCACCAGGGTCACCGGCAGCTTCAACAGCGCCACATCCATCAGCAGCTGATCGAACGCGCGGTTGAGGAAGGTGGAGTAGATCGCCACCACCGGGTGCATGCCGCCCAGCGCGAGGCCGGCGGCCGAGGTCATCGCGTGCTGCTCGGCGATACCGACATCGAAGAGCCGGTCCGGGAACCGCTCGCCGAACGGGCTCAGCCCGGTGGGGCCGGGCATGGCGGCGGTGATCGCGACGATGTCGTCACGCTGTTCGGCCTGAGCGATCAGCTCGTCGCTGAACACCGAGGTCCACCCGACCGCGCTGCTGCCCGTGGGGCGGCCCGTCTCCGGGTCGATCGCGCCGATCGAGTGCATCTGGTCGGCCTCGTGGTCCTCGGCGTGCCGGTAGCCGCGGCCCTTCTGCGTGACCACGTGCACCACGACCGGGCCGCCGAAGTCCTTGGCCCGCCGCAGCGCCGCCTCGAGCGCGGGCAGGTCGTGGCCGTCGACCGGGCCGACGTACTTCAGGCCCAGATCGCTGAACAGCTCCTGCGGGGCGAGCGCGTCCTTCACGCCCGCCTTGAGCGCGTGCAGCATCGAGTACGCCGAACCACCGACGCGCGGGATGCCCTGCAGGAAGTGCTTGGTGGCGTCCATGGCTCGCTCGTAGGCGGGCTGCATGCGCAGCGCGGTGAGCCGGTCGGCCAGGCCGCCGATGGTCGGTGAGTAGGAGCGGCCGTTGTCGTTGACCACCACAATCAGCGAGCGGTCGGGGCCGGCGGCGATGTTGTTGAGCGCCTCCCAGCACATGCCGCCGGTGAGCGCGCCGTCACCGACGACGGCGACCACGTGCCGGTCCCGGCCGGTCAGCGCGAACGCCTTGGCCAAACCGTCGGCGTAGGACAGCGAAGCCGAGGCGTGCGACGACTCGACCCAGTCGTGCTCGCTCTCGGCACGGCTCGGATAGCCGGACAGCCCGCCCTGCTTGCGCAGGGTGTCGAACTTGTCCTTGCGGCCGGTGAGGATCTTGTGCACGTAGGCCTGATGGCCGGTGTCGAAGATCAGTGGATCGGCCGGCGAGTCGAAGATGCGGTGCAGCGCGATCGTCAGCTCCACCACACCCAGATTCGGGCCGAGGTGCCCACCCGTAGCCGCCACCTTCCGGACCAGGAACTCGCGGATCTCCTCGGCAAGTTCGAGCAGCTCCGGCTCCGTCAGCCGGCGCAAGTCCTCGGGCGTGTCCACCCGGGAAAGCACTCCCACCGCTATCGCTCCCTCCACAAGGCCTCGTTCGTGTGGGACAAGTCTACGGAGCCCGCCGGGGCACTTTCGACGGCATCTACCGGCCGGCTGCGGACATCGGCTCCGCCTGTGAGCCGGGTCATGATCCCGGCCGCAGGCCGCGCACCCACCACCGAACCCGCAGTTCCGCTGTGCCGCAACACATCTCACGGCGGCGAGCGGGGCCCGGAGAGCTCAGCGGGACGGCTCCAGAAGTGCCAGACATTCCACATGATGGGTGGCCGGAAACGCATCGAAAGCGCGCAATCGGCTGGCGGTATAGCCGGCCGCGCGGTACAGCCCGAGGTCACGGGCGAACGCGGCCGGATCGCAGCCGATGTGCACGATGCGCGCCGGCCGGCGCGCGGTGATCCCGGCCACCACGTCCCGCCCGGCACCGGCGCGCGGCGGATCCAGCACCACCACGTCCGGAGCCGGTTCGGTACGCCGCTCCCCCAGCCAGCGCTCCACCCGTTCGGCGTCCAGCCGGGCCTGCGGCAGATCACGCAGCGCGGCATTGCCGTCGGCGACCGCCGCCCGCGCCGACTCGACCCCGGCCACCGACCCCTCGGCACCGACCTGTTCGGCCAGACGGGCCGCGAAAACGCCCGCGCCGCAATACAGATCCCAGGCCCGGTCCCCCGGCGCGACCTCGGCCCACTCCGCGACCACATCGGAATAGCGTTGCGCCGCATCCTGATGCGGCTGCCAGAAGCCGGTAGCGGACACCTCCCACCGGCGTCCGGCCACATACTGCACGGCCCGTCCGCTGCCGTCGGCCACCCGTTCCACGTGGCGGGCGTGCGCCGCCGCCCGGCGGGCCGCGGTACTGCGCCGGTCGCCACCGGAGCGGCCGCGCCGCGGCGAGCCCGCGGGCACCGATTCGACGATGTGCCGCAACCCGTCACCGTCGACCGCGACGATCAGATCCGCGCCGGGCGTCCAGGACCGTTCCGCAATCCCGGCCACCGCACCCGGAATTGGCTGCGGGCAGCGCAGATCGGTGAGCACCTCGGTGCTACGGAAGCGGTGCACGCCCGCGCGGCCCTCGTCGTCGACGACCAGCCGCAACCGGGTACGCCAGCCGCCGGTCCCCGCGATATCGGCGTCGCGCAGCGCCTCCACCTCGACCTCGGTCTCCCACCCGGCCACTCGCCGCAGTTGCTCGGCCACCACGGCGGCCTTCAGGGCCCGCTGCGCGGCCGGGGTGGCGAAGGAGAAATCACAGCAGCCCGCGCCCCCGGGACCCGACACCGGGCAGCTCGCCGGCACCCGGTCCGCCGACGGTTCCAGAATCTCGAACGCGTCGGCGCGGCAGAACGATCCGCCGCGATCCTCGGTGACCCGCGCCCGCACCAGCTCCCCCGGCAGCCCGTGCCGCACGAACAACACCCGGCCCTCGTGCCGGGCCACACAGAAGCCCCCGTGGCCGGGAGCGCCGAGCCGGACCTCCACCTCGAGACCCACCCACGGCGCCTCACTCGACGAACTCACGCCGCCACCACCGCACACCCGACAACCGACATTCGCATCAGCATAGGGCGGCCGGCCGCGCCCGGGCCGGGCAGGCCGCAGGTCAGGCCGCCAGCTCGGCGCGCAGCCGGGTGAGCGCCCGATGCTGCATCACCCGGACCACACCGGGACTCGTGCCCAGCGCGGCGGCGGTCTCGGCGGCCGACCAACCCAGCACGATCCGCATCACCAGCACCTCGCGGTGGTTCGGCGACAGCAGCTTCATCAGTTCACCGGCGGTGCGGCCGGACTCCGACAGCAGCGCGATCTCCTCCGGCCCGGCACCCGTGCCGGCCTGCTCGGGGAACTCGGCTACCGGGTAGACCGGGTGCGTGGTGGCCCGGCGGAACGCGTCGGCGACCTTGTTGGCCGAGATGCCGTACACGAAGGCCAGGAACGACTTGCCCTGGTCCTGGTAGCGCGGAATCGCGGCGACGGTCGCGATGCACACCTCCTGCACCACATCGTCGGCGCTGACCGGCAGATGGCTGCCGTTGCCGATGCGGGCCAGGCAGTAGCGCCGCACCAGCGGGTAGACGATCTCCAGGATCCGGCTGGTCGCCGCCCGGTCGCCGTTCGCGGCCGGGCCGATCAGGCTGTCGAGCTCGGCGGCCGCCAGCCGACTCTCCGAGTACTGGGGATGGGTGGAGCTGGAGCGGGTGCCCAGGCCCCTGGTACGAGCCTTGCCCAGCATGCTGCGGTCTTCGATAGCCACCTCGGGTCCTTTCGCCGATCCCTGTTCTCACAAGTAATCGTGCGAGCTGCGGACCCCGGAAAACAGGCACCCAAGGGGTGGCATCACCCCACCCCCCGCCACCACCCGAAGGCGGCCCGGATCAGTCGATCTCGGCGGATTCCTCGTCGGCGGCGTACTTTTCGGCGCGGCGGACCGCCCACACCGTGACCAGGAGCGCCACCCCGGTCAGCGGCCAGCCCATGGCGATGCGGGTGACGGCCAGCAGGCCGGTTGCGTCGGAGTTGTACAGATGCGACTGCACCAGATAGCGGGCACCGAACACCAGCACCCAGGCCAGGGTCGCGAGGTCGTAGAGCCGGATCACCCGCTTGTCGCGATGCCAGGCGGTGCCGTGCCCGTTCAGCGCGCCCCAGATCAGGCCGGCCAGCGGCCAGCGCACCACCAGCGAGGCCAGGAACACGCCCGCGTACAGCAGGCTGGCCCAGATGCCGAACAGGAAGAAGCCCTTCGCCGACCCGGTTCGGTAGGCGACGAACGCGCAGACCCCGACCCCGAAGAAACCCGAGATGGCCGGCTGGATCGGCGACTTGCGCACCAACCGCCACACCAGGATGGCGGCCGCGATGCCGAGCGCCACGAAGATCGCGACCGTCAGGCCCCACAGCGAATTGGCGGGCACGAACGCGGCGACCGGCAACGTCGAGTAGACCAGGCCCGCGATACCGCCCATCTGCTCGAGCAGGGTCTGCTCGACCGCGTCGTCGTCGGCCGCCAGTTGCTCGGCGTCCAGGTGCGCGGCCTCCAGGTCGGCCGGATCCGGTACCGGCATCTGGACGGTGGGTGCGTCGAATCCGTCGGTGCGGTGTGCGCCCTGGTCGTTGCTGGGGATCGGCATGCGCGTGAGGTTTCCCGGAGTGTCGGCGAATCGGACAGGTACGGTTCGGGCGCACTGTAGCGCGTTCCGGGCCGCTGCGAACCAGCTTACGGCCTGCACCTGATCACCGGCCTGCCGCGACATCGTCGTGCGGCCCGGAATCGGTGCTGCCGTACGCTCGGCGGATGCCCGATCTGCCTACCCCGGCGCTCGTCGTCGCCCTCCCCGGAACCGGGTCCGACGGCCTGTTCGTCACCCGAGCGTTCGGTGCCGCCTGCGCGGCCCGCGACCTGCCGTTGCTGGCGGTGGAACCGGATCCCTACCGGGTCGTGGACAGCTACCGCGCGGCCCTGGACGAGGCGGCCCGCCGCGGCCCGGTGATAATCGCCGGTATCTCCCTGGGCGCCGCCGTCGCGGTGGAATGGGCGGCCCAGCACCCCGCTGCGGTCACCGGTGTGGTCGCCGCGCTCCCGGCGTGGACCGGTGCCGACACCACCGGCTGCCCGGCCGCGCTCAGCGCGTCGGCGTCGGCCGCGCAGTTGCGGGCGGACGGGCTGGCGGCGGTGCTGGAACGGATGCGCGCGAGCACCCCGGGCTGGCTCGCGGACGCGCTCACGCATTCCTGGACCGCGCAGTGGCCCGGACTGCCCAACGGGCTCGACGAGGCCGCGGCCTACCGCTGGCCGACCCCGGAACTGCTCGCTACTGTCACCACCCCCACCGCCGTGGTCACCGCGGTCGACGACCCGGTGCACCCGTTGTGGGTCGCGCAGGAGTGGGCGAACCGGATCCCGGGCGCGACCCTGGCCCGGACCTCGCTCGACGACATCGGCGCCGACCCGGGCGTGCTCGGCGAGCTGGGCATGAGCGGATTGCTGCCACTGCCCACCGGCAGCCGCTGATCTACTGTTGCTGTCCAACAATACGACTGCGGCGGCCGAGGGTTCCCGGCCGCCGCAGTCGTCGTTGTACCTAGCTCAGATCTGGCCCAGCTGCTGCATCGCCGAGCCGCCCGCGCCCTGACGCGGACCCTGCGGTTCCGTCGGCGCGGCCACCGCCTGCGCCGCCGCGGCCTGCGCGACCACGGCCTGCTGGGCGGCCTGCACCTGCTGCTGGTGGGCGGCGACCAGCTGGTCGGCCAGCTCCTTCGGCAGCACGACCGGCAGCGGGTCGCGCACCGGGAGCGGGTCGTCGCCGCGCCGGACCACTGTCTCGGACAGGATCGCCCGCGCCACAGCCACCAGCGGCTTGTCCTCGTCCACCGACCCGGTGGGGCCGGCCGCGACCAGCCGCACCATCCAGCGGTAGCCGTCCACGCCGATGAACCGCAGATCGGCGCCGGCGGTGACCGCGTGCAACTCCCGCCCCCACGGACCGTCCTGCATCGAGACCGTCGCGCCGTCGTTGCGCAGCGACTCCGCGAGGTCGGTCGCCACGGTCCGCCACTGGCCCGCGGTCTTCGGCGCGGCATAGGCCGACACCGTGATCCGGCCCAGCTCGGTGGCCAGGTGGACCGCCTGCGGCGTCCCGTCCGGGGTCATCTCGACCTGCAGCTGACCACCCTGCGGCACCGGCAGGATCACCGAACCCAGGTTCAGTCGCTGGTCGCCCACCTCGGCCAGCAGGTCGGCGACGTCGTCGTAGTCGTAGGGGCCGCGACGCTCACCGGGAACACCGGCGGCCGGGTCCGCGTCCTCGTAGTCGTCGGCCTGCGATCCCTGCGCCGCGCCGTACGCGGCGACATCGGCGACCCGGAAGCTGTCGGTGTCGTAGTCGTCGGACGGGAAGTAGTCGTCGTCGAAGTCGTCGTCGGCGCTGTAGGCGCGGCCGTTGTCGCCGTCGTCGTAATAGCGGTCGTCGGAGCGGTTCTTCTTGCGTCCGAACATGTTCTATCCCTCCTCACCGGCCGGGCCGTGCCCGCCGGCCTGTGTGTTCAGACTGGCATGCCCGCCACTGGATCCGTAACCACCGGCACCGCGGGCGGTGTCGTCGAGCGCCTCGACCTCGACGAAGTCGACCAGTTCCACTCGCTGCACCAGCAACTGCGCGATGCGGTCACCGCGCCGCAGTTCGATCGGCGTGCGCGGATCGTGGTTGATCAAGCAGACCTTGATCTCGCCGCGGTAGCCCGCGTCGACCGTGCCGGGGGTGTTGACCACCGACAGACCGGCCTTGGCCGCCAGCCCCGACCGCGGATGGATCAGCCCGACCGTGCCCATCGGTAGCGCCACGGCGATGCCGGTGCCGACCAGAACCCGCTCGCCGGGCTCGATCACCACATCTTCGGTCGTGCACAGATCGACGCCCGCATCACCGGGATGCGCCCGGGTGGGCACTGGGACACCGGGATCGAGCCGCAACAGGGGTACGGGAAGTCCGCTCACGTCCAGCCAGCCTACGCGCTTTCCACAGCCCTCTTCACCGGGCACGCTCCCCAGCCACCGACCCGACCTGAGGTGGCGAACGGTAAGTCCGGCTCAGCCGAATTCAGCCAGCCTACGCGCTTTCTACAGCCCTCTTCACCGGGCTCGCTCGGAGCGAAACAGCCGGTGTTCTAGGCTTGGGGCGTGTCCGAGCAGCCCCACCCGGTGAGTCCGTCGGCGACTTCACCCGCTACGTCCACTCCGCTGTACTCCGAACGGCTGTGGGTGCCGCTGTGGTGGTGGCCGATCGGTCTGGGGATCGCGGCGCTGCTCGCCTACGAGGTCACGATGGGGATCCCGGCGCTGCCGCAGTGGCTTCCGTATCTGCTGTTGCTGCCGGTGCCGGTGTGGGCGCTGTACTGGCTGAGCCGCCATCGCCTCGAGGTGCGTCCGGACACGGACGGAACGGCGGAATTGCGCGTGGACGCGGCCCACCTGGCGGTAACGTACGTGGCCAGGGCCGCGGCGGTACCGGCGAGCGCCAAGAGCGCAGCACTGGGACGCCAGCTCGACCCGGCCGCCTTCGTCCAGCATCGGCCGTGGGTGGGGCCCATGGTCGCGCTGGTTCTGGACGACCCGGACGACCCGGCGCCCTACTGGCTGGTCAGTACCCGCCATCCGGACCGGGTGCTGGCAGCGTTGAACCTGCCTGCACAGAACTGAACCCGCGCAGCCCCGAATCCGCCCGCGCGGGACCGCCCGGTCGGTTACCGCCGGGCATCGCGCGCACCGGCGCCACCGCCGGTGGTTCGCGCTCTGGCGTGCTGTCGGCACAGCCGTGATCCTGCCTGCGACGTCGGCGCCGCAGGCAGGTTCGGGCAGCTATCGGATCAGGCGGCGCAGTCCATGCAGATCAGCTGCCCGCCCGCCTCGCTGGCGAGGCGGCTGCGGTGGTGTACCAGGAAGCAGCTGGTGCAGGTGAACTCGTCGGCCTGCTTCGGGATCACCCGGACCGAGAGCACTTCCTCGGACAGGTCCGCGCCGGGCAGCTCGAACGACTCCGCGGTGTCGGATTCGTCGATGTCCACGACAGCGGACGCGGCCTCGTTGCGACGAGCCTTCAGCTCCTCCAGCGAGTCCTCCGACACCTCGTCGGTCTCGCTGCGCCGCGGTGCGTCATAGTCGGTTGCCATGTCGTCTTCCCCTCGTCCTTACTCCGTATATCCCGGACCGGCGCCGCCGTCGGTCTCCTGTCGGAGGCCGGTTCGGCCGCTGCCGCCCCGCCGTGGTGTACATCACCTGCACACCGGTCGCCGTCCCGTCCGGATCTGTGGATCCGTATGAGGATCGCGCTCGGTCAACGCAGGACACGCCTACGTTGTTCCCGCCCGGAGCCACCAATTTCCGCCGCGGTGGTTCGTATCGGCCGCCAGACAATAGCGGACACCGGGGGAAAATTCGCAATCAAAACCCAGATACGCCGAATCTGAGGGGCAATCGTCACACCCAGCTACCTTCCAGCATGACACCGCCGCCGAGTGGCCGGCGAATCGTTACCACTACGCGACCTGCCCCGAAATCCCGCCGAATCCGGCGCCACGCCGAGACGAACACGCGATGCCGGAGCGAACCGGTCGCGGGCCGAACCCCTATGGTGTCGGTGTGGTTTCACTGATCACGGAAGGCAGCGCCTCCGACGCCCAAGGGCGGCCGTTCCCCCGCCGCCGCCATCAGCCCTGGGTCGCCGTGGTGGCCGTTCTGTTCCTGATCTGCGCGGTGGTGTGGATCAAGGCGTTCACCACCACCGAGCGCAGTCACGCGGCACCGTCGTGTGCCGCGCCCACCGCGCCCGCCAACCCGACCGCGGCGCCGCCGGCCCCGCTGGGCCAACGCGTCTCGAACTCGCGGCTGCATGATGTGGAGCCGGCCGCGCTGTCGCAGTCGAAGGTCCGGGTGTTCAACGCGTCCGGCAAGTCGGGGCTGGCCGAGCAGATCGCGACCCGGCTGCGCGACTACGGTTTCGCGAGCCCGCCGCCGCCCATGTTCGCCAACGACCCGGTGTATGTGAACAACGACCTGGAGTGCGTCGGCCAGATCCGCTATGGCGTCGACGGCCGGCCCGCGGCCGCCGCGGCCCAGCTCATCGCGCCCTGCGCCGAGCTGATCGAGGACGGGCGCACCGACGACACCGTGGACCTGGCCCTGGGTTCGCTGTTCGGCAACGACCTGCGGCCGGGCAACGACGCCGAAGAGGTGCTCAAGGCGTTGAAGAACGCGCCGCCCAACGGCGCCTCGATCGACTCCACGCTGCTCGCCGCCGCCCGCAACGGCAACTGCTGACGGTCAGTCCACGGGGATCGGCTCGGTGACCCCGAGCCGGTCGAAGAGCTCGAACAGCTCGTCGGCGATACCGGGTGCCACCGCCGCCACCAGCTCGCCGGGCTGCGCGCCGGAATCGGCGGCGGGCAGCCGGAGCCGGGCACCGGCCTCGGCCGCGATCAGGGCGCCGGCCGCCCAGTCCCACGTGTTGAGCCCGTGCTCGAAAGTGGCGTCCACCTGCCCGGATGCCACCATGCACAGGTCGAGGGCCGCGGAACCCACCCGTCGGATGTCGCGCACCCGCGGCAGCAGTTCACCGATCAGGCGGCCCTGCCGGGCCCGCCGTTCGGTCCGGTAGGCGAAGCCGGTGGACACCAGCGCCATGGCGACCGAGGTGACCGGCGTACAGCGCAGCGGTACCGGTTCGGCACCCGGTGCCACGCTGACCGCGCCCGCACCGAGCCCCGCGTGGTAGACGATCCCGCGCGCCACGTCGGCGACCGCGCCGGCCAGCGGCTGCCCGTCGCGCATCGCCGCCACCGACACCGCGTAGGCGGGCAGCCCGTAGAGGAAGTTCACCGTCCCGTCGATGGGGTCGACGACCCACACCACCTCGCCGGGCCCGCCGATCGATCCCCCGCCCTCCTCACCGAGCACCTGCTCGCCGGGACGTTCCGCGCCGATCAGGCGGCGGACCAGATCCTCGGTCTCGGTGTCCACCACTGTCACGGGGTCGGTCGGCGTGCTCTTGGCCTGGACCGCGGTGGCCGGGGCGCGGTCCGGCCCGAACACCTCGGGCCGGCGTAGCCGCACGTGCGCGGCCGCGGTCTCGGCGAGATGGACGGCGACACGCCGCAATTCGGCGATGGTGGCGGGGTCGCCGGGCGTGGCGGCCCCGGCTGGCCGGGACACGGAAGCGGAAGAATTCGATGCGGGCACGACCTCCATCGGAACACAGAACCGTGACGCCGCGCATTAGGCTTGTCGCGCACGACACAGAGCAGCGTCGTCGCGCACTCACCACACCAGCGCCAGGGGACGTGCCGTGCTCGCGCAGCACCGGGCACGCCGCAACAAGGAGTCGCCAATGTCCGCGGAAGGGCTCGCATTCGGGATCGACATCGGAGGGAGCGGCGTGAAAGGCGCCGCGGTCGACCTCGCGACCGGCGCGCTCGCCACGGACCGGATCAAGATCGCTACACCGCAACCGGCCACACCCAACGCGATCGCGGAGACCGTCGCCACGCTCGTGGAGAAGGCCCAGTGGACCGGCCCGGTGGGTCTCACCATGCCGAGCGTGATCGTCAACGGCCTGGTCCGCACCGCGGCCAATCTCGACCCCAGCTGGATCGACACCGATGCCGTCCAGTTGTTCTCGCTCGCGCTCGGCGGCCGCCCGGTGGCGGTGCTCAACGACGCCGACGCCGCCGGACTCGCCGAATGCGCCTACGGCGCGGCCCGCGGGATCGAGGGCGTGACCTTGTTGCTGACCTTCGGCACGGGAATCGGCTCGGCGCTGCTCAACAACGGTAGGCTGGTGCCCAACACCGAACTGGGGCATCTCGAGGTCGACGGCAAGGAAGCCGAGCATCGCGCCGCCTCCTCGGTGAAGGAACGAAAAAACCTGTCTTACAAGGACTGGGCCGCACAGGTGACACGCGTTCTGGTCGCATACGAGAATTTGTTCTGGCCGTCGGTGTTCATCGTCGGCGGCGGAATCAGCCGCGAATCCGAGCACTGGATCCCGCTGCTGGGCAACCGAACTCCCGTCGTGCCCGCCACATTGCGCAATACGGCGGGCATCGTGGGAGCCGCTATGACAGCACATAACGGCATCGCGCCGTAAGCACCCTGCGACGATCGTTACAATGGTCATCGAACCCGGCGGTGAGCCGGAACCGACCCCGGCACGAGAGCCGGGATACCCCCGACAGAAACCGCTCCGCCGGATGTGATCACTCTGGCGTGACGCCGCACGAGACCGTCACGAAAGGGCGTACGTGGTAGCCACGAATACCCGACAGACCGCCGACCCGGCCGACGAGGCCGACGCCGCGGACACTCCCGCACGCCCCGCCAAGAAGGCTGCGGTCAAGAAGGCGCCGGCCAAGAAGGCCGCCGCCAAGAAGACCGCGGCCAAGAAAACGGCGGCCAAGGCACCGGCCAAGAAGGCCGCCGCCAAGAAGACACCGGCGAAGAAAGCCACCGCCGGTGCCGCCGACCCCGACGGCCCCGCTGACGAGGTCGTCGACGACGAGGCCCTCGACCTCGACGACCTCGAACTGGACGACGAGGACCTCACCGCGGACCTGGTCGAGGAGGAAGACGCCGTCGAGGAGGCGGAGGAGCCCGAGGAGGCCGAGGCCACCGACGAGGCCGCGGACGAGCCGAGCGCCAAGGACAAGGCCTCCGGCGACTTCGTCTGGGACGAGGAGGAGTCCGAGGCGCTGCGGCAGGCCCGCAAGGACGCCGAGCTCACCGCCTCCGCCGACTCGGTTCGGGCCTACCTCAAGCAGATCGGTAAGGTCGCGCTGCTCAACGCCGAGGAGGAGGTCGAGCTCGCCAAGCGGATCGAGGCCGGCCTCTATGCCACGGAGAAGCTGCGCGAGTTCGCCGAGAAGGGCGAGAAGCTGCCCGTGCAGAGCCGCCGCGACCTGCAGTGGATCATGCGCGACGGCAACCGCGCCAAGAACCACCTGCTCGAGGCGAACCTGCGTCTGGTGGTGTCGCTGGCCAAGCGCTACACCGGTCGCGGCATGGCGTTCCTGGACCTGATCCAGGAAGGCAACCTGGGTCTGATCCGCGCGGTCGAGAAGTTCGACTACACCAAGGGCTACAAGTTCTCCACGTACGCCACCTGGTGGATCCGGCAGGCCATCACCCGCGCCATGGCCGACCAGGCCCGCACCATCCGCATCCCGGTGCACATGGTCGAGGTCATCAACAAGTTGGGCCGGATCCAGCGTGAGCTGCTGCAGGACCTGGGCCGCGAGCCCACGCCCGAGGAGCTCGCCAAGGAAATGGACATCACCCCGGAGAAGGTGCTGGAGATCCAGCAGTACGCCCGGGAGCCCATTTCGCTGGACCAGACCATCGGCGACGAGGGCGACAGCCAGCTCGGTGACTTCATCGAGGACTCCGAGGCGGTCGTCGCGGTCGACGCGGTGAGTTTCACGCTGCTGCAGGACCAGTTGCAGTCGGTGCTGGAGACGCTGTCCGAGCGGGAGGCGGGCGTGGTCCGGCTGCGCTTCGGCCTCACCGACGGCCAGCCGCGCACGCTGGACGAGATCGGCCAGGTGTACGGCGTGACCCGCGAGCGGATCCGCCAGATCGAGTCCAAGACGATGAGCAAGCTGCGGCATCCCAGCCGTTCGCAGGTGCTGCGCGACTACCTGGACTGAGCTCCCGAACACGCTTCGGCCCGGACATCACCCGTGATGTCCGGGCCGTTTCGGTGTTGCGGGACCTCTTCATAATCTGAAACAGACGTAACGTACTTCCCGACTCGGCAGATTCACTCCTCGAACGACCTCGAGTGGTCGCTGTCCCACAGATCGTCGGGGGGAGCCCGCGTGCTGCATATCCATCAGATCTCCTACGGCTGGGAGGGTCTGGTCGTCCCGTACCTGATCTCGGTACTCGGGTCCTATCTGGGGCTGCAGTGCGCGGTGCGTGCGCGCACGACCGAACGCCCGCGCACCTGGACCGCGGCCGCCGCACTGGCGATCGGTGGCGGTGGCGTGTGGACCACCCATTTCGTCGCGATGCTCGGGTTCGCCATCGACGGCACCTCGATCCGGTACGACGTGCCGATCACGTTGCTCACCGCGATCGCCGCGGTCGCGGTGGTGTGGGTGGCGCTGCTGATCGTGCAGGCCGACGATGCCGCGTGGCGGCTGCCGGCCGCCGGGTTGCTGACCGGTTCGGGCGTCACCGCCATGCACTACTTCGGTATGTACGCGATGAACACCGACGCCCAAATCCGGTACTCTTGGCCACTTGTGGGGCTGTCGGTGATCATCGCGATGATCGCCGCCACCGCCGCACTGTGGTTCACGCTCAACGTGCGGGGCGTACCCGCGGCACTCGGCGCCGCCCTCATCATGGGTGTCGCGGTGTGCGGCATGCATTACACCGGCATGTACGCCATCAGTGCCCAGCATCTGGCCGACGCCCGTAATCCGAGCGGCGCGGACGCCCTTGACCTACTCGCGCCACTCATGCAGTGTGCAAGTGCCGTCACACTAGTGTTGCTCATCTACGTCGGTCTCACCGACGCGGACGAGTTGCGTCGGACGCATCGTTCCGAACCCTCGGCGAAGACCCCGGACTCGCACCCCGGTGGATCGGATGCTATTTTCTAGCAACGCTTTACCCTCTGGAGTTACCCCATGCTCGAAATCCATCACTTCACCTACGGATGGGTGACCCCAGTCATCGCATACATCATGTCGGTTACCGGATCGTTGCTCGGATTGCAGTGCGCCGCCCGAGCCCGAGCCACCGAAAAGCGGGCGGGCTGGCTCGTGGCGGCGGCGGTCGCGATCGGCGGAACCGGTATCTGGGTCATGCATTTCATCGCCATGCTCGGGTTCTCGATCGACGGCGCGACGATCCGCTACGACGTCCCGCTCACCCTGTTCAGTGCCGTGCTCTCGATGTTCGTTGTGTGGCTGGGCATTTCGACGGTGATGAACGATCCGAAGTCGTGGTGGCGGTTGCTCGCCGGTGGCGCGATCACCGGCAGCGGCGTCGCGATCATGCACTACTCGGGCATGTACGCCATGAAAACTGATGCGAGCGTGGGTTATTCGGTCGGCATCGTCACCGTGTCCGCGATCATCGCCGTGGTGGCCGCGACCGTGGCGCTGTGGTTCACGCTCAATGTGAAGGGCATGCCCGCCACCGTCGGCGCCGCGCTGATCATGGGTGTCGCGGTCTGCGGCATGCACTACACCGGCATGTCGGCGATGAGCGCGCACCGCATGGACGACCCGCCGCTGCCGCACGGTGCCGGTGCTATGCAGTTGCTGGCGCCGCTGATGCTGATCGTCAGCACCGTGACCATCGTGCTGCTGATCTATGTGGGCCTCACCGACATCGAGGACGTGTCCGCGGCCAAGCAGCGCGCCGACGCGATCCGCGCCCGCGCCCAGGCCGCCAAGTCCGACCCGAAGGGCCCCGGCAACCTGCGGTAACCCCGCCGCCGCGACACCCGCCCGGTTCGGTGACTTTCCGGGCGGGCCAGCCCACACTGGATCGTCGTGGACCAGTTGGTGCTCGTCTTCGTGCTCGCCCTGGCGACGATCCTCGCGCAGCCGCTCGGACGGCGGACGGGGCTGCCGCCCGCCGTCCTGATGACCGTGCTCGGCATCGTCCTGGCGCTGATCCCGGCGGTCCCGAACATCGATCTGCGGCCGGAACTCATTCTGCCGCTGGTACTTCCGCCGCTGCTGTACGGCGCCGCCCGCCGCACCTCGTGGCAGCAGTTCGCCGCCAACAGCGGCGCGATCTTATTGCGGGCGGTGGGTCTGGTCGCCGCGACCGCGGCCGCGGTGGCCTTCGCCGCGCACGCGTGGTGGCCGGGTCTGCCGCTGGCGAGCGCTTTCGCGCTGGGCGCGGTGGTGGCCCCGCCGGATCCGGTGGCGGTCGGCGCGATCCTGGGCAAGCTCGGCCTGCCACGCCGGCTCACCGCGCTGCTGGACGGTGAGGGACTGTTCAACGACGTCACTGCCGTGGTCCTCTACGAGGTGGCGGTGGCCGCGGCGGTCACCGGCCACTTCTCGGCCTGGCACGCGCTCGCCGACTTCTCGGTGTCCGCGCTGGTGGCCGTAGCGGTGGGCCTGGTCCTGGGCTGGGCGGGCAGTGTTGTGGTCCGCCGGTTGGACGAGGCGATCTGGCAGGTCGGCTTCGGGCTGGTGCTGCCGTTCGCGGCGTACGGACTGGCCGACTCGTGGCACGGTTCCGGAGTGCTGGCGGTGCTGATCTGCGCGCTCTATCTCACCGACGCCGCAACCGATTTCAGCGATTCCGCGTACCGGATCGTAGGCGAGTCGGTGTGGGAGGTCATCGACATGATGGTCACCGGGCTGGCGTTCGGGATCATCGGCCTGGAGTTGAGCACCGTGCTGGCCGCCGCGGGCGAGCATTGGCCGCGCCTGCTCGGCGGCACGGCGGTGGTGGTCGCGGTGGTGGTCGGGCTGCGTCTGGTCTGGCTGATGGCGACCTACCTACTGCTGGGCGGCTATTGGCGGCGTCACGACACCGACGAGCCGTACACCTGGCGCGAGACGGTGGTGACCTGGTGGGCCGGCATCCGCGGGGTGGCGACTGTGGCTCTGGCCCTTGCGGTTCCGCTGGGCACCGACAGCGGCGAACCGTTCCCGGGCCGGGCCGAGGTGTTGTTCGCCGCCTTCGGGGTGGTGCTGTTCACGCTGTTGGTGCAGGGGCCCACGCTGGCCGTGGTGGTGCGGCTGACCGGGGTGCGGGCCGACACCGAGGCCGAGCGCGCGACGGAACTGCGGTTGTGGACCAGGATCCTGCGGGCCGAACTGGACCGGCTCGACGAGATCACCGCGGAGCAGAACCTGCCGCCGGAGGTCTACCGGAAGGTGCGGGCCGGGATCGAGCAGCGCCTGACCCGCGCGGATCCCGATGCGGCGGAACAGGATGCGGACGCCGAACGGGATCGGCAGCGGGCGTTGCGGATTCGCGGTCGGCTGGCCGAGATCTCGCACAGCGTCCTGGAAGCCGGTCGCACCGAGGCGCTGCGGGCGCGCCGCGAGCCGGGTTTCCCGCCGCAGGTGGTGGACCGAGTCATGATGCGACTCGACCTGCGCCCCAACCTGTTCTGAGCCGGCACCGCGGCGAGCCCGGCACACCGAGTCGAGCATCGCGAGGAATTTGCCAGGGTCGCAACGATTGTCGCTTTCAACTGCCCAGGGGCCTCGACAGTTCTTTTTCGGCAGCCAGAACGCCATCGGGCGTTCGCACAGGTGCCGGACCTGCGACATCCGCTGTTCCTGCGCCCCAGCAATTTTCCCTCAAACGCATGCGGGAAATTTACTGCCTGCGGTTATCTGAGTATCGTCCGGCTGTACCACCCACCCTCGGCCACGGATCCGCTACCGCGATCCGCGTCCGGCAGCCGGGCGGCAGAGCAGAGACAACTCCCCAGGAGTCCGCATGCTGGAAATCGACCAATTCACCTACGGCTGGGTGACACCCGCACTCGCGTACCTGATGTCGGTGGTCGGATCACTACTCTCGCTACGCTGCATGGTCCGCGCCCGCCAAAGCAGCGGTCACGGCTGGCTCACCACGGCCGCAGTCGCGTTGGGCGGCACCGGAATCTGGGTGATGCACTTCATCGCGATGCTCGGATTCTCGGTGCGGCACGCCACCATTCGCTACAACGTGCCCATCACGCTGATCAGCGCGCTCATCGCGATCGTCGTGGTGTGGGTCGGGCTGTCGATCGTGGTGCGCGGCCACGGCGGCCCGGTCGCGCTGGCCATCGGCGGCGCGATCACCGGATTCGGGGTCGGAGCCATGCACTACGCGGGCATGTACGCCATGCGGACCGACGCCACCGTGGAATACGACCCGTGGATCGTCACCCTGTCCATCCTGATCGCCGTCGTCGCGGCCACCGCCGCCCTGTGGTTCACCATGCACGTGCAGGGCCTGCTCGCCACGATCGGCGCCGCGCTGATCATGGGTGTCGCGGTCTGCGGCATGCACTACACCGCCATGTACGCCATGCACGCCAAGGCCGCCCAACATCTGCACGCCCCGGTCGGCGCCCAGGCCGGCCAGCTGCTCACCCCGCTGATCATCGGCGTCAGCATGGTGACGATGCTGTTGCTGCTACAGGTCGGGATCAGCGACGTCGACGAACCCGACCTGTCCCGGATCGCCGGCCAGCACGCGAGTCGCTACTGGCCCAGCTGATTCCGGCGGGCAGACTGTCGGAGTGTCGTTCCTGCTGCGCCACTACCGGTCACCGTGGGATCGCACGATCGATCCCACGGGCATCCCGGCCGCTGTCGCGCGGTGGTGGCGGCAACCGCACCGGACGGTCCGCTTCGTCGAGCTGATCCGCGCCTTCTACGGCCGGGCACCGGGCAGCTGCGCGTACGCGTTCACCGTCTTCGTCACCTGGTGGACGCTGCGGGGCATCAGCCCGACCGCGGCACACCGGCTGATCCTGTCCGCGTCCACGAATCTGCACAATATGCGCCAGGATCCGGTCCAGGTTCTGGTCGCGTCCGCGTTCTGGACCGAGGGTGGCTTCCCGTGGAGCGTTCTGGCCACCTGTCTCACCGTGATGGCGCTCGCGGAGGGCTGGCTGGGCACCGTGCGCTGGATCACGGCCTTCGCGGTCGGGCACATTGGCGCGACACTGGCGGTGGCGACCGGCCTGGCCTTCGCCGAGCATCGGGGGCTGCTGCCGGTGCGGGCGACTGTGGTATCCGATGTCGGTGCGTCCTACGGCTTTTCGGCGGTGTTCGCGGTGCTGACCTTCCATCTGGGCGGCCGGTTGCGGGTGCTGTGGGCGAGCGGGCTGCTCGCCTGGGCGGTGCACGGGGTGTGGCACGGGCAGACCTTCGCCGATTACGGCCACCTGACCGCGGTGCTGCTCGGTTTCTGCTGGGGCGCGCTGGCGGTGGCCGGTTCGCATCGGCTCGAGCGTGCCCGCGACCGGGCCGTGGTCTGACGAGCGACGGTCAGGGCGCTACGGGCGCGGTGAATCGGCCGTCCGGGCCGGGCCGGTAGGCGGTGACCGCGATGACGGCCGGTACCGGCAGCGGCCCGTACAGGTGCGGGAACAGCATCGCGTCCGGGTCACCGGGCACGCCGGGTTCCCAGCGGACCGGCGCGGTGAGCCCGGCGGGGTCGATCCAGAGCAGCACCAGATCGGCGCGACCGGCGTAGAGCCGGTTCGCCGGCAGCGCGACCTGCTCGGGCGCGGACAGGTGGATGAACCCGGTCGTGGAGAGGTCGGCGGTGCGGTACTCCCCCGTCGCGGCCGCCGCGGCCCACTCGGCGTCGGTGCAGATGTGCAGCAGACGGGTGTCCCGCGATGCGTCCGGTTCGGTGCCCATGCGGCCCAGGTTACCGACACGGTGACGGGAACCACAGTCGGCGGAGATCCGCACGCCGTAATGGTCATGTGACCACCGGAAACGGTCGGGATGACCACAAGCCGGGTGTGAGTGTCGGTCCCGCCGGGTAATCTTCGGATAGACAACTGGATCGGCCTGTTTTAGGAAATGCGTCTCGGAGTTTCCCGACCGCCTGCACACGGCCCGCGCAGTAGCCACGAGCCTCGGGCAGGCACCCTGCCAGGCATGTTCGCGCTCAGCGAAATGCCTGGTCATGTTAGGGAAAACACAAAGAAACATTCCCGGGAACAAAGCCCCCGTCCCGAACGTCTGACAGAGTAGTCAATACCACTGCTGGGAAGTAGCGGATGCGAGCCCGCGGTAGGGACCGCGGGCCCCACACCCAGGCAAACGGTGTTCCACGCCGGGAGCCAGGACGGAGGAGTCATGCCAGGAACCCTGACTAGCACCCCACTGACTGCGGTCGACCGTTGCGACCGCTGCGGTGCGGCGGCACGGGTACGTGCCACCCTGCCCGCAGGTGGAGAGTTGCTCTTCTGCCAGCATCACGCCAATGAGCACATGGATCGCTTGCGCGAGCTCGAAGCCGTGATCGATACGGAGTCGGCACCGGCGCTGTAATCCAGCTCCTGAGTCCTTCGTCCGAACCAGACAAATGAATACCCCGACGGGCGGCCCGGTAAACGGACCGCCCGTCGGCGTGTGTGCTCACCCGCGGCCGAGGCCGGCCGTCAGGCCGGCCACCAGGGACCGCAGCCCGTACTCGAAGTCGCCGTCCGGGTCGGCCGGCGCCTGATAGATCTCCCCCACCGCCGCGCCGACCCGGTCCGCCAGCGGGAACCGGCCGGCGGGCACCACCCGGCCGAGCAGCGGGCCGAACAGTTCCCACCAGCGCGCGTCGGGCATCTCCGCGATCGCGCGCCGCCGGGCCACCGCCGTGCGGGCGTTCCCGGCGGCGAATTCCGACAGCACCGCGATGGTCCGGTCCATCTCCAGATCGGACAGCCCGGCACCTTCCAGGGCCGCGAGTTGTCGCTCGTAGCGGCCCATTCGGCCCGGACCGAGCACCTGTCGCCAGGGCGGCACCTCCAGCAGCCACGGGTGCGCGAGCAGTTCGGCGCGGATCCCAGCGGCGATGGCCCGCATCCGCTCGGGCAGCGGCAGGGCGGGGTCGATCGGCTCGTCCGCCGCCGCGACCGCGTCGACCATGAGCACGATCAGGGCGTCGCGGCTCGGGACGTAGGTGTACAGGCTCATGGGCCGGACCCCGAGTTCGGCGGCGACCGACCGGATGGACACCCCGTGGTAGCCGTCGCGGGCGGCCACTGCGAGACCGGCGGCCACCACCTCGTCCACGCTCAGGTGCTGTTTGGGTCCGCGCGCACCGGTGCGCGGGGGCAGGTCGTGCCGCCACAGCAGTCGCAGGAGCTTCTCCGACTGCGCTACCTGCCCGTCGTCCGCGGTCATCACACACCTCCCGATTTTTCAGTACAGTGTACGTTATTCACGTAACTACGTACACCGTACGCCTATGGGAGGGATCGCGCTGCCCACCACCCAAGCCACCTACCTGCCCGATCGGCACATGTTCGCGCTGTGGACCTGGACCGGCACCGGGCTCGGCCCCGCACCGGGGCCCGGTCACGAAGCCGTCCGGCTGGCCGTTCCGGCCGCCGACGGCACGGCACTCGAGATCGACGCCGTGGACTGCGTCGTCGTCGAGGCCGACGCCCTGCCCGCACCGGGACCGGACGACCGCTCCCTGACCGCCTGGCGTGCCGTGCGCGGCGGTACAGCCGACGTCACGCTCCCGCCCGCCGCGCACGCGGTGCCCAACGCCACAGGCACCGCGGTGATGTCGGCCGAACGCGCCCTCACCGCCTACACCGGGACCGAATCGGTCGGTGCCGAACTCGAATCCACGCTGGCCGTGCGCCTGCGGCCGTATCAGGTCCGCGGGGTCGCGTGGCTGCGGGAGGCGGCCGCCGCGCACGGCGGAGCGGTGCTCGCCGACGAGATGGGCCTCGGCAAGACCGCGCAAGCCATCGGATTCCTGCACGGCAGAAGCGGATCCGGGCCACAGCTTGTAGTGTGCCCCACCTCGCTGGTCGGCAACTGGGTGCACGAGATCGGCCGGTTCGCCCCGGACCTGCGCGCGGTCGGCTGGCGCGGCGGCGAATTGCCCACCGCGCCGGGCACGATCGTGGTCACCGGATATCCCACCCTGCGGGCGCACGGTCCCCGGCTGCTGCCGACCCGTTGGGCCAGTGCGGTTTTCGACGAGGCGCAGGTGCTGAAGAATCCCCACACCCAGGTGGCGAAGGCGGCCCGGGGCCTCGACGCCGCGGCCCGCGTGGCGCTCACCGGTACGCCGGTGGAGAACCGGCTCGACGAACTGTGGGCGCTGCTGAACCTCGTCGCGCCCGGTACCTTCACCCATCGCGCGCAGTTCCGCCGCCGCTTCGTGCGGCCGATCGAGTCCGGCGACGCCACCGCGGCGGCCCGGCTGCACGACGCCGTCGAGCCGATCATGCTGAGCCGCCGCAAGATTCAGGTGGCCGCCGCCCTGCCACCGAAGATCCACTGCGACCTGCGCTGCGATCTCACCGACGAACAGCGCGATCTGTACGACCGGGTCCTCGAGCAGGCCGTGGATCAGGGTTTCGGCGCCGGCGTGCAGCGGCAGGGCCGGGTCCTGGCCGCCCTGACCGCGCTGAAACAGGTATGCAACCACCCCGGCCTGGTCACCGGCGAGGTAGCCGAATTATCGGGCCGCTCCGGCAAATTCGACGTCTGCTTCGACATCCTCGCCCAGAACCTGGCCGGCGGGTCCCCGACGCTGGTGTTCACCCAGTACCGGGAGACCGGCGAGCTGCTCGCCCGGCACTGCGCGCAGGCGTTCGGGGTGGCCGCGCCGTTCCTGCACGGCGGGCTGGATCCGGCCGCGCGGGCGGAGATCGTGGCCGGGTTCCAGCGCCCGGACGGCCCGCCGATCCTGATCCTCAGCCTGCGGGCCGCGGGCACCGGGCTGACGTTGACCCGCGCCGCTGACGTCGTCCACTTCGACCGCTGGTGGAATCCGGCGGTGGAGGCACAGGCCTCCGATCGCGCCCACCGGATCGGCCAGACCCGCCCGGTCACGGTCACCACCCTCACCACCGGCACCACACTGGAAGAACACATCGCCGACATGCACGACCGCAAGAGCGTGCTCGCCGAGCTCACCGCGCCGGGCGCCACGGGCCCGGCGTCCGTCGCCGCCCTCGCCCGCCTCGACGACGAACATCTGCTGGGCGTCCTGCGCCGGAAGCGAGGAAACTGAATGCCGGACAACGAATTCGGTTACACCCTGTGGGGCCGGGACTGGGTCCGGTTGGCCGAGCCGCTTACCGCGACCCGCCCCGAACCGCTGCTGCCGCGCGCCCGCAGTATCGCCCGGCACGACGGCGTGGACCTCGAGATCCAGGGCCGGCACGTGCGCGCCGGCATCCATCGCGGCGGCCAGGCCTCGGTGACCTACCTCGAACTCGCCCCGCTGACACCGGCGGCGCTCTGCGCGGTGGCCGAAACAGTTACCGGCGCAGTGGAACTCAGCGATACCGTCTACCGGACGGTGACCGAGTCCGGCCTGTCGCTGGCACCGCGGCCGACCGTCGTCGACTGCTCCTGCAGCGCGCGCAAGGATCGGTGCCTGCACATGCTGGCCACCTGCTACGCCGTCGCCCGCCGGATCGACGAGAACCCGTGGCTGGCCCTGGATCTGCAGGGCTTCCGGGAGGACCCGCCGCCACCGGAGGCGAACCTCACTGCGCCGCGCTGGACCCCGCTCGCCGCGATCGCGCCGGACAGCTACTTCGGCGGGGCCGCAACGCCGGTCACATCCGCCGCAGGGCGGCGATACGCTCGGTGAGCTGGTCGGCGGTGGCCAATGCGGTAGGCGGGCCGCCGCATTCGCGGCGGAGGTCGCCGTGGATGACGCCGTGCGGCTTGCCGGTGCGGTGGTGGTGCATGGCGACCAGGCTGTTGAGTTCGCGGCGCAGCTCCCCGAGTTTGCCCGAGGTGGAGACGCGTTCGGTGGCGGCGACCTGGGGGCCGGGCGCGGCGGCGACGGCGGCCGAACGCTCCTTGATCTGGCGGGCCTGCCGGTCGCGCAGCAGGGCGCGCATCTGGTCGGCGTCGAGCAGGCCGGGGATGCCGAGGTAGTCGGCTTCCTCGTCGCTGCCGGCGACGGTGGCGGTACCGAAGAAGTCGCCGTCGTAGATGACCTGGTCCAGCTCGGCGTCGGCGGCCAGGGCGGTGAACTTGCGTTCCTCCTCGCCCGGCTCGTCCTTCTGCTTGTTGGCGTCGACCAGCAACTCGTCCTCGAGCGCGTTCTTCTCCCGGTGCGGCTTGCCGATCACATGGTCGCGCTGCACCTCCAGCTGCGCGGCCAGATCCAGCAGCACCGGCACCGAGGGCAGGAACACGCTCGCGGTCTCACCGGGCTTGCGGGCCCGCACGAACCGGCCGATCGCCTGCGCGAAGTACAGCGGCGTGGACGCGCTGGTGGCGTAGACGCCGACCGCGAGCCGCGGCACGTCGACGCCCTCGGACACCATGCGGACCGCGACCATCCACGGCTGGGTGCTTGCGGAGAACTCGCTGATCCGCTCCGAGGAACCCGGGTCGTCGGAGAGCACCACGGCCGGCTTGGCACCCGAGATGTGTTCCAGCAGTTCGGCGTACTCGCGCGCCTTCTCCTGGTCGGTGGCGATGACCAGGCCGCCCGCGTCGGGCATGCCGGTGGCGCGCAGCTGGCGCAGCCGGGTGTCGGCGGCGGTGAGCACCTTCGACATCCAGTCGCCGGCCGGGTCGAGCGCGGTCCGCCAGGCGCGCGCGGTGTGTTCGGCGCTGAGCGGTTCGCCGAGGCGCGCGGTGTATTCGTCGCCCGCGCTGTCGCGCCAGTGCGCCTCACCGGAGTAGGCCAGGAACACCACCGGGCGCACCACGTTGTCGGCCAGCGCCTCGGAGTAGCCGTAGGTGTAGTCGGCTCGCGAGCGCGGGAACCCGGACTCGTCGGGTTCGTAGGTGACGAACGGGATCTGCGAGTCGTCGCTGCGGAACGGGGTACCGGTCAACGCCAGTCGGCGGGTGGCGTCACCGAACGCCTCCTCGGTCGCCTCACCCCAGCTCTTCGCGTCACCGGCGTGATGGATCTCGTCCAGGATCACCAGGGTGCGCCGGTTCTCGGTGCGCACGCGGTGCCGGGTGGGGTGCGCGGCGACCTGCGCGTAGGTGACCACGACACCGTGATAGTCGCCGGACGTGCCGCCGGTGGTGTTGGAGAAGTTCGAGTCCAGCTCGATGCCTTGGCGGCTCGCCGACTGCGCCCATTGGTGTTTGAGGTGCTCGGTGGGCGCGACCACGGTGATCTGGTCCACCGTGCGGTCGGCCAGCAACTCCGCGGCGAGGCGCAGCGCGAAGGTCGTCTTACCCGCACCCGGGGTAGCGACGGCGAGAAAATCGCGTGGCTTCGTCGTCAGATATTTGGTGAGAGCCCTGCGCTGCCATGCACGTAAAGAACCGCCACCTGCCGAAGTCACCTGAAGAGGTTAACGGGCACCACCGACAAGACCCAACCCGCAGCAGGTCGGACTCGGCGCGTTGTGGTGGACGCCACGGAACGGCCCGCTCATGCCTGCTGCAGTCGCGCCGCGGCGAGGAAGTCGGCGACCGCGGCCCAGGTGGTGGCGGGCGCCTCGGCTCCCGCGATGATGCCCAGATGGCTGCCGTCGACCTCGACGAACCGGACCTCGGGCGAACCGGTCAGCACCCGGGTACCGGCCGCCACCGAGGCGGCGGAGGCGAGTTTGTCGCGGGTGCCGCCGACCAGCAGCACCGGAACCGCGAGCTTGGCCAGCTCGATCGCCTGGTGCGGGCCGAGGTGCACCGTGCCCTTGTTCATCTCGTTGCGCAGGATCAGCTGACGATAGGCCTGCCGGTAGAACCGGCCCGGATAGCCGGGCATCTCGGCCATGAACCGGTCCACGGACTCCATGCGCGCGAGCGCCTCGGTGTCGGCGATGTTGCGGGCGATGTAGAGCGGCTTGCGCAGCTCCCGGTCGAAGGACTGGGCCCGGAAGCCCGCGCGCACCGCGTATTTCGAGACGCCGCCGGTGATGCGCAGCGGCACGGTCAGTTCCACGCCGCCGGTGAGCCGGCCGAACTGGCGGGCCAGCGCGATCTGGCCGTTGCGGCGCTGGTCGAACGGGCTGCCGACGGCGGTGACCGAGGCGATCGGCAGCTCGGGGTGCGCGGCGGCGGTGAGCAGGCTCATCGTCCCGCCGAACGACCAGCCGACGAGGTCCACCGGCGCATCGTCGTGGTCGGCGCTGACGCGGCGGATCGCGCCGGGCACGATGTCGTCCACCCACTCCTCGAAGCCGAGGTGCCGGTCGGCGTAGGTGATCTCGCCGTATTCGACGACGGACACCTCGCGGCCGAGGCCCTGCAGGAACCGGACCAGGCTCTGGGCGGGCCGCAGGTCGTAGCAGGAGATCGTCACGGCCAGCGGTGGGACCAGGAGTACCGGATTCCCGGTGGGCGCGCCGGTGCCGCGGTAGCGGCGCAGCCGGCGGTGCGGTGCGTCGGAGACGATGACCGAGGGTGTCGGCTCGTAGGGCTCGATCCCGCGGCCGAACAATGCTCCGGCATTGCGCCACGCCACATCCCAGGCAACCATTGCTCTCCCTCCCTGCCCGGAACCCGCTTCCGGCGACCACACGGAACACTTACCCGAGACAGTCTGTCACAGAAATCTTCCCGCTCGGCACTACCTCGGGCTGTCGATTCGATCACCGCCGCACGCCGAAGGCCGAGGGCCACAGACCGCCCGTGGCTCGAAAATCACGCCGCAGGCCCGGCCGATCGAAAAGCCTTGTTAAATCACGTTAATTAACGACTCGCCGTTGATCGAGCCGCTATTCAGCGGTACGATTTCCCCGGAACCCTTCGAAGCCGAACCTTCGATCGATTCCGTTCCGGCCGTAGACATTTCACGCGCCACCACCGTGACGACGGGACAACAACTGCGGCCCAAGCCCATAAGGAAAGGATTCGCGATGAGTCTCATCGAACTCGCCGACATGCCCCTCGACCAGGTGGCCGAACTGAGCGGACCGCTCGCCCAGGCGCTGCGCACGCCCGACACCGAACCGGCGAAGTTGCTGTTCAACTCGCGGCACAACGGCGGGTAGTACCCGGCGGGCGGTGTCGCACGGTACCGGCGGCACCGCTCTCCACTCACGCCTATTGACCGCTATATATCGAACCGTCACAAAGAGGCTCGTTACCCTGGATAAGGATTCAGCATGAGTCTCCTCGAACTCGCCGGGATGCCGCTCGACCAGCTGGCCGAGCTCAAGGACGGCCCCCTTGCGGGCACTGCGGACGCCCGACGCCGCACCCGCCAAGCTGCTGTTCCGTCGCGGCACAACGGCATGTAGCACCCCACGGGCGGTGTCGCGGGACCCGCGGCACCGCTCACACCGCAACCCGCCCCGCCCGAATGCGAGACTGCCGTGGCCACCCTGCTTCCCCTGACCCCCGTTTCCGAATGGCCCGAGCGCGGCCTCGACATCGCTGCCCTGCGCGCCTCGGGCTGGCGTCCCACCCCCTTCGACCAGTTCGTGGTCAAGGTCCACAGTCGCTGCAATCTGGCCTGCGACTACTGCTACATGTACGAGCTGGCCGATCAGAGCTGGCGCGACCAGCCGGTCGTGATGACGCCGGAGATCGCCCGCGCGACCGCGCGCCGGATAGCCGAGCATGTCGAGCGTCACGAGCTGACCGCGGTCGAGGTGGTCTTCCACGGCGGCGAGCCGCTGCTGGCCGGACCGGACCGGATCGACACTCTCGCAAGGGAATTCCGCGCCGCGGTGGACTCCTCGGTGCACGTCGAACTGGGTGTGCAGACCAACGGCGCGCTGTTGACCCCGCCCATGCTCGACGTCCTGGCCGCGCACGACATCGGCGTCGGGGTCAGTCTGGACGGTGATCGCGCCGCCAACGACCGCCACCGCCGTAATCGCCGCGGCGACAGCAGCTACGACGCCGTCACCCGCGGATTGCGGCTGCTCGGCACCGACCGCTACCGGCACCTGTTCGACGGCATCCTCGCGGTGATCGACCTGGCCAACGATCCCGTCGAGACCTACACCGCGCTCGCGGAATTCGAGCCCCGCGGTATCGATGTGCTACTGCCGCACGGCACCTGGGCCGCACCACCACCGGGCAAGGCCGGCCCGAACGGCGAGGTGGACATCACCGACACCAGCTATGCGAGCTGGCTCGTCACGCTGTTCGACCACTGGTACGAGCTCGGGGATTCCGCGGTGGACATCCGACTGTTCCGTAGCGCGGTGCGACAGCTCCTGGGCCGCAACGGAACCACCGAACAATTGAGCGCCGGGCCCCTGTCGTTTCTGGTCGTCGAGACCGACGGATCGATCGAGCAGGTCGACACCCTCAAATCGGCGTTCGAAGGTGCGACCGCCACCGGATTGCACGTGCTGCGCGACGATTTCGATGCCGCCTTCGACCACCCCGGTGTGGCGGCCCGGCAGATCGGCACGGCCGCGCTGTGCGACGAGTGCCGGGCCTGCAGGCACGCCGGTGTCTGCGGCGGCGGCCTCTACGCGCAGCGATACCGCCCCGGCACCGGATTCCGCAACCCGTCGGTGTACTGCGCCGACCTGATGGCCTTCCTCGATCATGTCGCCGCCCGGCTGCGCGCCGACCTGATCGCGGCGCGAAAGGGATAGTCGTGGACGTCGAAACACTTGTCGCCCGCCTGGCCACCGCACCCGAGGACGTGGACCTGGTCGAGCTGCTGGGCCGCGCGCAAGCCGGTAAACGCCTGGCCCAGCTCGCCATGCTGGCGAAAAAGCAATCCGCCGAATACTTCTCGCTGTTGTCGCGGGTACAGGCCACCGCACCGGCCGCACTGCGCACCCTCCTGCTCGAACCGGGCATCGTCACGGCCGCACGCCGCGACACCGGACCGGTGGCCCTGACCGCCGCCGTGCTGGGCAGCGTTTCCGCCTCCGTGACGATCCGGCCCGATTCCGGCATGATCCGGCTACCCGGGCTCGGAACGATCAGCCTGCCCGAGCCTGGAGCCGATCCGGTCGTCTGCGCGGTGCGCGAGCGCGACGGTCGGCCGGAGGTGACCGTCGACGCTGCCGGTGGAACGGTCACGCTGCCTGCCGATCTCGCGGTCGCCACGGCCGAATGGCTACCGCTGCGGCGGATCACGACCGGGACCGTCGCGCCCGTCACGGTCACCGTCGCCACGGACGGACTGCTCGGCGACCTCTATCCGGTCCCCGCCGACTTCCGCGGACCCGACGCCGACGAGTGGACGCGCGCGTTCGAAACCGGCTGGCGGCTCCTGGAATCCGAGCGGCCGGGCCATGCGGCGGCGATCGCGGCCGGGCTGCGCGCGATCGTGCCCGTACCGCCGCATCCCGACGGCAATGTGGCGAGCTGCACGATCGAGGGCACTTTCGGCGCGGTGTACCTGTCGTTCCCACCGGACCCGGAAACCTTGGGAGTCACCCTCGTCCACGAGTTCCAGCACGGAAAGCTGTCCGCGGCACTGGATCTGGTCGAGTTGTACGTCGACGACGGCGCGGCCACCCGCTACGCGCCCTGGCGGCACGACCCGCGTCCGCTGGGCGCGCTTCTGCAGGGGGTGTACGCCCACCTCGGCGTCGCCCAGTTCTGGGACAGCCACCGCGAGGTCGCGGCCGAGCGCGCGCTGCGCGCGCACGTCGAGTTCAGCCGCTGGCGCGACGCCACCTGGCAGGCCTGTCACGGCGTCCTCGACGATGCCGCCTTCACCCCCGCAGGGCGAGCGTTCATCACCGCTCTGGCGGCCGAATTGGACGCGCTGAAAGCGCGACCGGTGCCGGGCGCGGCGTCCGACCTCGCCGACCGTATGGCCGCCGACGCGGTCGTGTCGTGGCGGTTGCGCAACTTCGATCTGGACCCGGCGGCCGCGCTCGGACTGGTCGACGCCTGGCACGCGTTGCGCCCGCCGAGCCGGACCGCGTTGCGTACCCTGGCCGCGCCGGCGGCGCGACCCCGCGCCGTCAGCGATATCCGCCAGCGCATGCTGCACCGTCGGCTCGCCGGCACCCTGTCGCCGTCGGCGCACGATGCCGACGCGCTGTGGGGCCTGGGCGACTACGCGCGGGCACGTAAGGTCTACTGCGACCGAATCCGTTGCGATGTCGGAGATCTCGATGCCTGGGCCGGTCTGGCGCTGTCGGTGGCGGCGGACGATCCCGCCCGGGGTCCGTTGCGGACCGCGCCCGAGGTGATCGCCGGAACGTACCGCGAGCTCGCCCGGACCGGCGACCGGCCCGACCCGTTGCGCCTGTCCGGCTGGTTCGCCGCGTGCTGAGCTCGCTGGTCCCGAAGGCATTGCGGATCACCGATCTCCGGCGATTCCTCGGCGGCCAGCTGACCTCACTGCTCGGTGACGCGATGGTGTCGGTCGCGATGGTCTTCGCGATCCTGGATCTGACCGGGTCCCCCACCGCGCTGGGCGTGGTGGCCGCCGCCCGCACGCTCGCCGTGCTGACCACCATGCTCGCGGGTGGCGTTGTCGCGGACCGATTCTCGCGTCGACGGGTGATGCTGATCAGCGATGTGGCGCGTGGCGGGGTGCAGGCCGCGGTGGCCGTGCTGCTGCTGACCGGGCACGCGCACGTGTGGGAACTCGCCGTGCTGCAAGCGGGCTACGGCTGCGCGACCGCGATGTTCGTCCCGGCGGTCACCGGGCTGCTCCCCGAGATCGCCGGAGAGCACCTGCAACAGGCGAACGCGCTGCGCGGCCAAGCCGATTCGATCGCGTTTCTGATCGGCCCGGCCCTGGCCGGAGTGCTGGTCACCGTCGCGAGCCCGGGCTGGGTGTTCACGGTCGACGCCTTGTCGTTCGCGGTCAGCGTCGCCCAGCTGTCGCGACTGCGCCCCATCGCGCCGGCGCCGCCACGGACAGCGTCGGTGCTGCGCGACTTCGGCGAAGGCTGGACCGAGTTCCGCTCCCGCCCTTGGCTGCTCACCTATGTGGGCACCGCCGCGCTGAACAACATGTTGTTCCCGGTGTTCATGATCCTGGGCCCAGTGGTACTGGGCCGGGGCCGGTACGGGCCGCTCGTCTGGTCGGTGCTGCTGGTGGCCGGCGGGGTGGGCGCGCTGCTGGGTGGGTCGCTGGCCGCGCGGATCTCCCCACAGTATCCGGCACGCATGGCGTCCGCGCTGATGGTGCTGTTCCCACTGCCGCTGCTCGGACTCGCCGCACACCTGCCCGTGCCGGCCCTGATCGTGGTGACGGTGGTCGCCGACGCCGCGATCACCGTGTCCAACATCCTGTGGATCACCCTGCAACAGCGTCACATCGACGCCGCGGTCCTGTCCCGGACCAATTCGTTCCTCGAATTCGGCTGCTTGGCGGCGCGGCCGATCGGCCAGTCCGCCACCGGTCCGATCGCCGCCGCCGCCGGCGTCGGTCCCACCCTGTGGGTGGCCGGAGTCGTCCAATGCGGGGTCGCGGCAGTGGCTCTGGCCTTGCCGACCACCCGTGATCTGCCGGCCGAGCCCCGCGATCGGGTCGACGCCACCTGACCGAATGTCTGTACCGGACAGTGCCTCCTGGACCCGGCGCCGAACACGAAGTCCCGTCCACCGCTCGGGCGGATGGTTGCCGATGCGGGACGAATTCTCAACCGGGAGAAGAACAGAGAATGTCCGGTAGCCGTCGCCGGTGGCACGCCGACCGTTCGGCCAGCGGCGAGGAGGAACACGCGGCATGCCCGAGGGATCACTCAGTGCGGCGTTCGCCAGGCTGGCCGGGCGCCTACAGGAGCGATTCGCCGGCGTGTCCGAATGGCTGGCCCGTGACCACTACACACCGGCTGCGGAGGTGCTCGAACGCGAGGTCGTGGGTGGGGGACAGGACGCGGAGGCGGGCGGCGCCGCCTCCCTGGCCCGCAAGACGGACACCGTCGCCGGGCAGGACTCGGTGGCCGCCGCGCCCGAACCGACCTCCGAACCACGGCTCTCGACGGCGTATTTCGACGACCTCGGACCCGCGCACCCGGTCACCGCGATCGGCCGTGCCTCGGCCTCCGACGGCCCCGGCATCACCCGGTCCCACGTCTTGGGCTCGCGAGACGCGTTGCGCAACAGCGGAACTCCCGAGCAGGTGCGCAATTTCCTCGGCGCCCGCTACCCGGACTGGACCCGCGCCTGGGCCGAGCGCGCCCGAACCGAACCGGGACTGTTCACGGCCCGCACCGCCGACGGCGAGGTCGCCGGATTCGTTTGGGCCACAGTCGAGTCCGAAGGCGTCGGCAAGATCCAAGGCCTCTATGTGCGGCCCCGCTGGCACGGACACGGCACCGGCGTCGACCTGCTGAACCACGCGAAAGCCCATCTGGCACAACAGGGGGTGACCCGCATCGAGCTGGAGACCACGGCGAGCAGCGACGCGCTCGGCTGGTACCGCCGGCGCGGATTCCGCCTCGACGGCCCGCTCACCGACACCCCGCCTCCGATGCGTGCGCACGGCCTCGTCGCCCCGCAGCAGCCGCTGGTGTGGACGAGCGAGTGAGCGCGTCGGTCAGTTCTCCGGCCCGTGCAAATGCGCGCGGTCGGCGGCGCTACGGCCGGCATCCCAGCCGTCGGCGCTGCGAATCGTGATGCCGCGGTTGCGGGACCGCGGGAACAGGTTCTCGAAGGCGGCGTCCACCGCGAGCTGCCGGGAGGCCAGCACCGGCAGCAGCCGTTCCCGGTCCACAGTGTCCGCTACCGTGGCGGCGGCCGTCTCGAGCCGCTCACCGATGCGGGTGGCGTAGGCGACCAGGAACGCCTTGCGGTAGTCGCGGGTCCGGGCGTCCTCGCTGCGCAGCTCCGCGTTGCCGCTCGCGATCATCGCCCGGGTGGCCTGCACGAGCAGTGAGGTGGACAGCAGTTCGACCGCGTCCAGGTCCGCCGGTTCGCCGACGACGGTCACGAAACCCCACTGCGCCGCGAAGATCGCCCGGCACCGGTTGGCGGCGGCGACCACGTCGATCAGCAGCGCCTTGGCATCCAGGTACGGGGTGTCGAGCCAGAGACGCTGCGCCCCGGGCAGATCCGGCTCCCGAGCGGCGGCGCCGAGCAGGGCGCGGTCCAGCGCGTACTTGGTCATCAGCTCCTGCGCCTTGGCGGACAGGGTTTCCGCTTCCTCCGGGTAGGAGGTCGATTCGGCCTTGGCGAGCAGCCCGCGCACCCGGCCCAACACCTTGGCGTCGAGGTGCCGGTGCGCGGCGGCCGGGAGTGCGGCACCGGGCAGCGGGCGGATCAGCTCCAGCTTCGGGAGCAGGAGCAACAGGGCGAGGGCTGCCACCACTGCCGTGATCGCCTCCACCGGGGTCAGCAGGTGCCGGGCCGCCCACTGGGCCAGGTGCGGGGACTGCTCGTTCCACCAGACGTGGGCGCCGAGCGCGGCGAGTTGCTCGCGCCAGGTCTCGTCGACGGCGTCCGCCGGGTACGGCTGCGCGTAGGCGGCGATCACATCGATCAGGAAAGCGGTCGCGAACTCGTCGGTGCGGCGGTCAGCGACCCGCTGGAGGTCCGCGGGCAGCCAGCCGTCGGTGAACGCCCGGGTCACGACCCGCTGACCGGCCTGCCGCACACCGGACTCGATCTCCGGTGTGAGCGAACCGTTTTGGGCCAAATCGGTGGCGAACCGCCGCGCCACGGCCACGTCACCGCGCGGCGTCTTGGCCCGCGCGCCGCGCTGGGCGGCTTCGGTCGCGGCCGCCACGATCGCGTCGGCGATCTCGGCGGCCGTGGGCTGTTCCCCAGCGGCCCGCCGCGCTACCAGCGCCGCGCCCGGCCCGGGCCCGGTCTGCTGTGCCGCCCGGCGCCGGCGACTCGACTTACCCACGTTCGACGCCTCCCACGGTCGTCGACCCTATGCCACGCCGCACGACCGGGCCGGGCCCGGCCGCCCGAACGGCGGATGCGCCAGAGTGCACACGATCGCGGCGGCGAGCGCCGCACGAGCGATGAGCGCTTGCGGAGCGTCAAGATCAATGTGGGCAATAATCTCGAGGGCAGCATTCAGCTCCGGTGTGCGCGGGCCGCAGTCGCCCGTTCCCGTACGACGTCTTTCCTCGGAAGTGGCACTTCATGAAGGGATTCGCCGATGAACAGCACAGGTATCACCCGATCGGATCCGCGCGCCGATCCGGAGCATACCGCCGCCCTCCTCGGGGTCGAGGTCGTGACCGGCGACCGGATCTCTCCCGATCTCCTCGACGCGATGTTCCGATTACGCAACGAGGTGTTCCACCGGCGCCTGAACTGGAAAGTGCAGTCCCGGAACGGCCGCGAATTCGACGAATTCGACCGCCTCGCACCGCATTACGTTCTCGTCGTGGACAACTGCACCGCGGAATTGCTCGGCTCGTGTCGATTGCTGCCGACCACCGGTCCGTACATGATCCGCGATGTCTTCCCGCAGTCGCTCGGCGATCTGCGGTCACCGGCCCACCCGCAGATCTGGGAGTTGTCCCGGCTGGTCGTGTCCCCCGGTCAGCCGTTCGCCGGCCCGCGGTTCGGTCCGGTCGCCACCCTCGTGGTCGACGCCGCGGTGCGCTGCCTGGCCGGGCTCGGCGCCCGCGAGCTCGTCGTGTTCTCCCACCTCGACGTCGAACGCAAGTTCCGCAACACCGGCTATCCGGTCACCCGGCTGGCCGACCCGATCACCATCGAGGCCAAGCTGTGCACCGCGTACTCCATGCCCGTCCCGGCTGCCGCACCCTGACTCGCTACTCGCCCAGCGCGGCCCGGAACAGCGGCCAGGAGTTGTGCAGCTCCTGCTGCCAGTAGCCCCACGAGTGGGTGCCGTCGGGGTGCAGGTCGAAGGTAGCGGGGATGCCGAGGTCGGCGAAGCGTTGTTGCAGCCGGCGGGCGCAGGTGCCGGCGATCGCTTCGATGAAACCGCCGCTGACGTCCTGGTCGACGAGTTTGATCGGGTCGCCGTCGATTCCGGGCCCGGCGAGGGTGTCCAGCGGACCGGGCACACCGGTGCCCGCGGATACGTACAGCGCCAGTCCGCGTAGGTCTTCGGCGTGCACATAGGGGTCCACGGCGGCCCACTGCGGGTCCCCCGGCGGGCCCCACATATTGGCCGCGTTGCCGGCCCACCGGGCGACGACCGCGTCGACGAACAACTGTCCGGTGAGGTCACTGGTCGGCGCGCAGCCACTGTAGGAGCCCACACCCCGGTACCGTCCGGGTGCGGCGAGCGCGAGCTGGAACACCGAGGTCCCGGCCATCGAGATGCCCGCCACCGCCGCGGCGCCCGACCCGTGGAACGCCGCGTCGATCAGCGGCGGGAGTTCGCGGGTCAGGAAGGTGGTCCAGCGCTGGTGCCCGAGCACCGGGTCGTCGGCCCGCCAGTCGGCGAAGTAGCTGCCGCGGCCACCCATGGGAACCACGACGTTCACCTGCTGATCCGCGAAATAGGTTGCGATATCGGTCTTCTCGGTCCAGCTACTGTCGCCGAGACCGCCGTTCGCCCCGTTGAGCAGGTACAGCGCGGGTGCCGCGGTCGCGCCGTCCGCGGCCGGCAGCACCTTCACCACCTCGACGGCGGCCATGGCGGTGGAGTACACCGACACGTCGACCTCGCGTCCCGGCCCGCTCGCCACGGCGGCGATCCGCGAGCCGTCCGGTGCCGGGGTAACGACCGCCGGATCGGGTAGCGCCGCACCGGGATCGGACGACGCGACCGTCGCGACCGCCGGCACGAGGGCCGCCAGTGCCACCGCGGGCAGGACCGATGCCAGCAACCGGTATACCCGGCCCCGGCGCACGACTTCGGCGGCCATACCGCATCTCCCTACTCTCGGCGGTCGTACCGGAAACCAAAGTAGGCAGCGTGTTACGGCCGAATCAGGTAATAGTGCTGTTTCTGGACATCCACCAGTGCGGCTCCGGGCGGATTGGGCACTTTCACAAACTTCACCGAGAACGGTGGCCGGTAGTCGATCGGCGGCGTTGACTCGCTGGAGGCGGCCGATGACCGTCCGCCGTTCTACTTCGACGAATCGAGGGTGTCGTGGTCAATTTCGGATTTTTCGAAGACTGGCATCCGGCGCCCGGATTGCTCACCAGCTGGTCGGCGTCCCCGAATGCCCGGGTCGCCGCGTATTCGGCTCCGGCCCATCCGATTCCACCGGCGCTCCAGCAGCGCGCCTACCTGCGGGCGGCCTGGCAGAATGCCACCGAGGCGGACCGCACGGCGCGACTGTGCATGATTTCCTTCGATATTCCCGGAGTTCCGGATTACGGCGCGATGACCCGCGCGGTGAACGGATTCCTCCGCCGGCACGACACTTTCTCCAGCTGGTTCACCTTCGAACCCGACGGGCAGGTCGTCCGGCATGTAATGAATTCCGACGCCATTGTGTTCGAGCCGAATCGGCACGGATTCGTCCGCGACAGCGCGACCGTCCGCGCGCACGTCCAGGCCGAGACCCCCGGCCCGCTGGAATGGAATTGCTTCACGTTCGGCATCATCGAGCACGACGATTCCTTCACTGTCTACGCGGCGGTCGACCACCTGCACACCGACGGGCTCGGCCAGGCGCTGACCTGTGTCGATCTGCTGTGGCTGTACGGCACCGAACTATCCGGCAGCACAGTCGAACTCGCGCCCACCACCGGCCACCTCGCCTACTGCGAGCGCGAGCACCGGTGCAACGCGGCGCTCGACCGGCAGGCCGCACCGGTACGGGAATGGATTCGGCTGCTGCGCGACAACGGCGGCGACGTACCGCGTTTCCCGCTGACCCTGGGTCCGGTGCCGACCGGCTACATCCACGGTGCGCAGGTGACGCTGCCGCTGTTCGACGAGGCCGTGGCGGACCGCTTCGAACAGGTCTGCGCCCGGCACGGCGGCCGCTTCGTGGGCGGGCTGTTCGCGGCGTTCGCCCTCGCCGAAGCCGAATTGACCGGGCACGACCGGTATTTCGTCCTGACCCCGGTCAACACCCGCAGCGCCCCGAGCGAGGACGCCTCGGTGGGCTGGTACACGAACCTGGTTCCGGTGGCACTGCGGACCGGGACCGCGGCCTCCTTCACCGAACTGGTGTCGCAGGCTCAGGAACAGGCCGACTGGGCCAAGACCTTCGGTGACGTCTCGCTGCACCGGGTGCTGGAACTGACCGGCCCGGCCGACGGCGTGTACGCCCGGCCGGGGTTCGCGGCGACCATGCTGTCCTACGTCGACATCCGCCGCAACGCCGGCGTCGAACTGTTCGACGCCATGAACGGCGGCCTGTTCGGGAACCGGGCCAGTTCGAGCGAGGTCTACTTCTGGATCAACCGGTTCGCGCACGAGACGACGTTCAGCGCGCTGTTCCCGGACACCCCCGACGCACACGAATCGGTGGGTCAGTACATCGCCGCCGTCCGCACCGTGTTCGCGGCGGTGGTCACCGAGGGCGATTTCGCGATCCGGATCGGCGCGCCCTCGTGACCCTTTCTCGCGTCGACTGCGAACCATCCAGTGCCACAGCGCCTTTGGCGGCCTGGGCGGCGTTCGCGGCGTGCCTGATCGCGGTGTTCATGCAGATGCTGGACGTGACCGTGGTGAACACCGCCCTGCCCGCGATCACCCGCGACCTGAAGGCTCCGGACACGGCGCAGCTGCTGGTGGTCACCGCCTACAGTGCGGCCTTCGCCTGCGCGCTGATCGTCTCGGCCCGCATCGGTGGCAGGTTCGGCCGGGCACCGGTGTTCCGCGCCGCCATGACGGGATTCGTGCTGCTGTCCGCCGGTTGTGGAATCGCCGCCACCCCGGTCGAATTGGTCGCCTCCCGGATCGGGCAGGGTGTGGCCGCGGCCGCCGTGTCGGCGCAGACGATCGCGATCGTGACCGCGGTCTTTCCCCGGCACCAGCGGGCGCGGGCGTTCGGGATCTACGCTGCGGTCGCCGGCCTGGCCGGGCTGCTCGGCCCGCTGCTGGGTGGGGCGATCGTAGCCGTGGACGCCTTCGGGCTGGGCTGGCGCGCGATCTTTCTCATGAACGTGCCGCTGGGTGCCGCGGCGATCGCGGTGGCGGCCCGGCATCTGCGGGCCGGCGGTTCCGGGGACGGCGAGCCGCTCGACCTGCCGGGCGCCGCGCTGTCGGTCGCCGGGACGGCGCTGCTGGTCGGCGCCGTGACTTTCGGCGGCGCCCACGGCTGGTCACGCGGATCGCTGACCGTGGCCCTCGCCGGTGTGCTCACCCTGGTCGCGTTCGCCGCCTACGAGCGCAAGGTCGAATCGCGCGGCGGGGTGCCGCTGCTGCGCCGGGCGCTGTTCGCCGATCGCGGCTTCGCGGTCGGATCCGTTCTGCTGCTGGGCTTCTCGGCGCTGTTCGCGGCGTTCCTGTTCACGGTGTCGGTGGTGGCGCAGACCGGTCTGGGCTTCTCGGCGCTGCGGACCGGCACGCTGATGATGCCGTTCGCGGCGGGCGCGGCGATGGCGGCACTGACCTCGTCCGCCCTGGTGGCGCGGGCCGGGGCCCGCGTGCTGACGCTCGGACTCACCCTGTTCGCCCTGTCCGTCGCCGATCTAGCGGCCTCGCTCGACCCCGCATCGGGCGAGATCGACCTGCACCGCCTCGGCGGGCCGATCCTGCTGGCCGGCGCCGGCATGGGCTGGTTCGTGGCCCCGCTGCCGGCGGTGATGCTCGCCGGCGTGGGCGATCTCGCGACCGGCTCGGCGTCGGGCACGGTCCCGACCGTCCAGCAGATCGGGACCGCCGCGGGTCCGGCGATCCTCGGAACTCTGTTGTTGCGCAAGGTCTCCGGGACCGCGACGCCGGCAGCCTATCTGTCGAGCATGGTGGACGTGCTGTGGCTGACCGCCGGTGCGGCGGGTCTGTTGGCGGCACTGACCCTGGCCGTGCCCAACCCGGCCGCGCCGACCGGCACCGCGGAGACGGCGGGGTCGGCATCAGCACGCCCCCGCGAGACTCGGCGGCACGGGTGAACACCACCGCGACAGGCGATCTCGGACCTACCGCACAGTTCAGCACCGAACAGCTCACTCCCGCGACGGAATCCGAGCCCGCCGCAGCCGACCGGGCCCGATCGCCACTGCCGGGTGCGGATCAGCCACGGCGCGATCGGATCGGACCGGTGTACACCGAGCACTCGGACTGCGGCGAGCTCGCCGATCGGCGCCTGGCAGATCGCGAATCCCACTGCGATGTGACCGAATCCGCATCCGAGATGCATCCGTACCCGGATCCGCGCGGGTACGCGGTCCGAGCCACCGATCAGGGCGGTGCCGGACACGGACAACGAGGTGTCCGATCGGCGATGACGGATCGAATCGCGTTGCCACCGTTCGCCGCTCGCTCGATCGCGGCGGTCGCGGCGGTGACCGCGGCCGTCCTGGTCGGCCGCGCCGGGCGCTACGGCTGGTTCGGTGACGAGCTGTATTTCCTGGCTGCCGGGCATCGGCCCGCCTTCGGGTACGTGGATCAGGGGCCGCTGATCCCGCTGCTGGCCCGCGCGGCGGACCTGGTCGATCCGGGATCCGCTGTGGCGCTGCGGCTCCCGTCGATCGTGGCCACCGTCGCCGCGATCCTCGTCACCGCCGCGCTGGCTCGCGAGATCGGCGGGGGGCCACGTGCCCAGCTCGCCGCGGCAGTGTCCTACGCGACCTGCCCGTTCGCCGTCACCCAGGCCGCGACCCTGTCGACGTTCGCGCTGGACGCCACCGCGACCGCGGCACTCGCCTGGCTGGTCGTGCGCTGGTCGCGGTCCGGGGAGTGGACACCGATCCTGTTCGCCGCGGCCGTGGCGGCGGTCGACGTGCAGGTCAAACTGCTTGTCGCGGTGCCGATCATCGGTCTCGCGGCCGGGCTGGCGGGCCGCCGGCCGACCCGGACCGCGCTGCTGCAGCTCGCCGCGGCGGGGTCGATCCTCGCGGTCGCGGCGGCGCCCGGGCTCGCCTGGCAGATCGAGCACGACTGGCCGCAACTGGCGATGGGCCCGGTGATCCGGGCCGAACAGCTGGCGGCCACCGGCGGGGTGCCCGGGTTGCCCGTCCAGTGGCTGCTGCTCGCCGGACCGGCGGGCGCGTTGTTCGGGGTGGCCGGTCTCTGGGGTCTGCTGCGCGCGGAACGGTTGCGGCCCTTCCGGTTTCTCGCGGTCACCGTGGTGCTGCAGGCCGCATTCGTGGTGGTGACCGGTACCCGGCCCTATTATCTGGCCGGGCTGTTCCCGGTGCTGTTCGCCGCGGGCGCCGTCCGGATGTCCCACACGCGCTGGTCGCGGATATCGGTACCGGCGGTCCTGGTGTGCGCCACCGCCGTCGCGCTGGGCTTGGTGACCGCGCTCCCGCTCCCCGCGTCGTCGCTGCACCATCCCACCCGGACCCGGGCCGAACTGTCGGCGCGCCTGCGCCTGTACGGCACCGACGGCTGGGACCGGCTCGTCGACGCCACCGCCGCGGCGGCGGCCATCCACCCCGCAACCGCGGTGGTGACCAAAACCTATTGGCAGGCAGCGGCTCTCGACCAGCTCGGCCGGCACCGGCTGCCCCCGGTCTACAGCCCGAACCGCGGCTTCGCCGCCTTCGGCCCGCCCCCGGACGCTGCGACCACGGTCCTCTACGTCGGTGACGACGCCACCGAGGTGGAACTGCGGACCCGGTTCGCCACCGTCGTCCCGGTGGGCCGGCTCGACGACCCACTCGGTTTCCCCGGCATCGACCGCACGGTCACCGTCCTGTCCTGCACCGGCCCGGTCCGCCCCTGGTCCGCACTCTGGCCGCAACTCACCACGAACGAACTCGACGACGGATTGTGATGCGTCACAACACGTTCCGCCGTCCTGACGAAGGGATCCCCACATGCCGTACCCGAGTAGGCGGGTCACCTGGTTCGATCGAGCCTGGACCCCGGCCGAACTGCTCGAGCACAAGGGCGAGCGCACCGTATCGGTCGTCGTTCCGGCCCTGGACGAGGAACGCACCGTCGGCGAGGTGATCGCCTCGATCCGGCCGCTGCTCGGCGGGCTCGTCGACGAACTGCTGGTGATCGATTCGGGCTCGTCCGACGACACCATCCGGGTCGCCCGCGCGGCCGGTGCCACCGTCTACACCCGCGAGCAGGCCGTGCCGACGGTAGCGACCCGCCCCGGGAAGGGCGAGGTCCTGTGGCGGTCATTGGCGGTGGCGTCCGGCGACCTCATCGTGTTCGTCGACGCGGACCTGCACGCCCCCAGCCCGAAATTCGTGCCCTCGCTGCTCGCTCCCCTGCTGTTCGATCCGCAGCTGCGGCTGGTGAAGGGCTACTACCGGCGGCCGCTGACCACGGGCGGCACCGACGAGGCCGACGGCGGCGGCCGGGTGACCCAGCTGGTGGCCCGCCCGCTGCTCACCGCGCTCGCCCCGGCGCTGGCCGACGTCCTGCAACCGCTCGGCGGCGAGTACGCGGCGACCCGGGAACTGCTCACCTCGGTGCCGTTCGCGCCCGGCTACGGCGTCGAGATCGGCATCCTGATGGACACCTGGCAGCGGTTCGGCGCGGACGCCATCGGCCAGGTCGACCTCGGGGTCCGGATCCACCGCAACCGGACGACCCCGGAACTGGCGGTGATGAGCCGGCAGATCATCGCGACCATGCTGGACCGGCTGGGCATCCTGGACTCCGGCCGCGGGCTCATGCAGTACCTGCCGGACGGCGATACGTGGCAGCCGGTGCTCAGTCCGCTGTCGCTGCAGGACCGGCCGCCGATGGAGAACCTGCTCGGCCCGGCCGGGCCGTACGTCCTGGACCCGCACCCGCCGGTACCGATGGAACGAGCCGGGTGAGCTCCGGGTCAGCGCGATCGGTAGGTGCGGGCGATCAGCGCCGACCGCAGGTACCACAGACCCGACGCCTGGCCCGGATCCAGGCCGGTGAGCTGGGCGACCCGCTTGAGCCGGTAGTCGACGGTGTTCATGTGCACGTGCAGCACCCGCGCGGTGCGCTTGCGGTTGAGGTCGTTGCTGATGTGGGTTTCCAGGGTCTGCAACAGCTCGGGGTACTCGTCGAGCGGGTCCAACACCGCCCCGAGCTGGTCGCGGCCCGGCCCGGGGCGGGTCAGCTGATATTCCAGCGCCAGATCGTCGAAGCGGAACAGCCCGTGTACCAGGCGCAGTCGCTGCAGCATGTCGAGCAGTTCGTGCGCGTGCTCGCTGGCGGCGGGGATGTTCTCCGGCGTGGCCGACACCATCGCCGCGGTGATCGGCACGCCCGCGGCCTGCGAGAGCTGTTCGGTGAGTTCCTCCAGCTCGTCGACGTCGACCGCGTCGGCCGGGACGAGGATCGTGCCGCCGTCGACGCTGAGCAGCGAGAGCACCTTCTCGGTCTGCCGGGTGGCGAGTTCGGCCTGGACGCGGCGCAGTTTGCGCCGCGCGACGACCCGGGCGTCCACCCGCGGATCGGATTCGTCCGGATGCGGTGGAAGGGCCACGGCCAGAACGTAATACGACTCCGCGATCTCGATCCCGCACTCCCGGGCCATGATCGAGGTGCTGTGTCCGCCGAGCAGGGCCGAGGTCAGGGTGTGGACCGCGGTGTGGTGTTCGCTCACCACCGCGCGCAGTTCGCGCAGGTAGGCCATCGAGACCGCGGTGGTCATGCGGTCCAGCAGTTCGATCACGAGCTTGGCCCCGTCGGCCAGGCTGGCGAAGTCGGCGACGGTGACGCCCATGGCCTCCTCGCCGCCGGGCGGTCCGGGCCGGCTCAGCGGGCCGGTGGTGACGAGATCCAGGCCGATCTTGAAGCCCTCGTGGATGGCGTGGTGGATGGTGTCGATCGGGATCCCCTCCCGCGCCCACTGCGCGGCCGCCACTTCCAGCCGCCGGGTCTGTTCCGGCACATCGCGGCCGTCGAGCAGGCTGACGGCGAGTTCGAGGCAGGTGCGGGTGATGGTGGTGACGTCACCGTGGATGGCGTCGCCGGGCAGCGTGCCGCAGGCGACCACGGTCTCCACGAAGTGCCCGACCATCTGACCGGCCAGGGTGCCGACATCCTTGAGCGGGGTGGACATCGGCGTGCCCGAGACGCTGAGTCCGGCGCGCGGCGGGCCCTCCACAGTCATGGCGACTCCTTCCACCCAGCGACTATTCCGACAATCGACGGTAGCTCGAGGCGGGGGCCGTCAGAAGGGGGAGCAGCGAGCCTGTGTACCGCGGGAACCGGCGGCCGTCGGCTTTGTGACCGATCACAGGCTCGGGCGGGTCAGTCGTCGAGTAGCAGGTCCGCGAGTTCCGTCAGCAGCGCGGTGGCGCGTTCGGCGGCCGCCACGTCGCTCAGCGTGCCGATCAGTTCTTCGCGGACCGGGCGCCCGGCCCGCCGCTCGACGTCGGCCATGGTCTCGGTGGTCGGCCACACCCCGACGCCGCCGCCCTCGACCGCCGTCATCTCCAGGATGCCGCTGGCGGTCATGCGATCGAGGAAGGCCGTGACCTCCTCGACGGTGATGCCCACGGCCTGCGCGAGGTCGGGCAGGGAGGAGCCGGGCGCGAGAACGGCCCGCTCGACGATCTGGCGCGCCACGGTGTCGGTCTCCCGGTCGTCGGACTCTTCGATGGCCTGCCAGGACAGTTCCACCAGACGGCGCCCGAGCAGCAGCATCCGCAAGACGTCCATAGGGGAAGGGTACCCACGGCCGGGTCGTTCGCCATGCGATAACGGGCCTGGGTCGCGCCGCGGGGCGCCGGTAACCATCCCGTTAGCTGTCAGATTGCCGACCGGCGCTCACTGCCGGATGTGCGGTGGTGCCGACGCGGTACCTACGTCCGGGTCAGGTGTGCGTCCAGCTCACGGAGGTGGTCGAGCAGGAACGCGTTCACCGCGTCGGTGCGTTCGAGCTGCACGAGGTGCCCGGCGCCGGGAACCATGGTCACCGCGCGCAGGTCGGGGACGTGGGCGCGCAGGGTGGCCAGCGGGTCGCGGCCGCTGAAGCCCTCCATGTCCGGGTCGTTCTCGCCGTAGAGGAAGTACGCGGGGACCTCGACGGTTGTGGGCAGGTCGGCGGTCAGCTCCCAGTTGCGGTCCAGGGCGCGATACCAGTCGAGCCCGCCGGTGAAGCCGGTGCGCTCGAATTCCGTTGCCAGCGTGTCGAATTCCTCGACGCTGAGCCACGGCCAGGGTAGTTCGGGCGCTTCGGGCAGGACGTCGAGGTAGCCGAGGCCGGGCGGGTTCTTCCAGGTGTCGAGGTAGTGGTAGTCGCCGCTGAGCGAGTAGTAGACCCGGGTCAGGAACTCGCGCGGGCGGGCCGCGAGTTCGGCGTCGGCCACGCCGGGGGTCTGGAAGTAGGCCAGGTGCAGGAAGTGCCGTTCGGCGGCCCGGGTCCAGAATTCCGACGGCGCCTTGGGTGGCCGGGGCGCGTACGGGTTGTTCAGCACGAAGACGGCGTCGACGCGTTCGGGCGCGCGCAGGGTCAGTTCCCAGACCAGCTGCGCGCCGAAGTCGAGGCCGACGAACACCGCTTTCGGGGCGCCGATGTCGTCGAGCAGTCCGAGCAGGTCGCCGATCACCGCTTCGTTGGTGGTGTGCTCGACGCCGCCGGGCGCCTCGGTGCGGCCGTAGCCGCGCAGGTCGGGGGCGACGGCCCGGTAGCCGGCGGCCGCGACCGCCGCCAGCTGCCGATCCCAGATGTGGGAGCCGTGCGGGAACCCGTGGCAGAAGATCACCGGGTATCCCTGCCCCTGTTCGGCGACATGCAGCCGAATTCCGTTGGTCGCCACGAACCGATGGGTCGTCTCCACGACACCTCCCGAAAAATCTAGAACACGTTCCACTTGCACGGTAGTGTCCGGAACCCATGAAGGGAATACTCTCCGGCCGAGTCGCCGTCGTCACCGGCGCGAGCCGTGGCATCGGCAAAGGCATCGCGTTGGAACTCGGCGCGGCGGGCGCGAAGGTCTATGTCACCGGCCGCACCCAAGCCGCCGGGCGGCTGCCCGGCACGGTCGCCGAGACCGCCGCGCGGATCGACGAACTCGGCGGCACCGGCGTCCCGTACGTCTGTGACCACAGCGACGACGACGCCGTCGCCGCCCTGTTCGAGACCGTGCGCGACACCGACGGCCGCCTCGACATCCTGGTCAACAACGTCTACAACTCGCCCGCCTCCGCGCGCTGGCTGGGCAAGCCGTTCTGGCAGGTGCCGCCGAAAGCATGGGACGAGAGCTTCGATATCGGCGTCCGATCACACTATGTGGCAAGCCATTTCGCGGCCCCACTGCTCATCGACAGCGACGGGCTGATCGTGAACGTCTCCTCCCCCGGCGCACGGCACTACACGCACAACACCGTCTACGGGGTCGCGAAGACCGCCGTGGACCGGCTCACCGCCGACATGGCCCACGACCTGGCCGACACCGCGGTGACCGCGGTGTCGCTGTGGCCCGGCATCGTCGATACCGAACTGCTGCAGCTGATTCCGGCCGACGCCGCCGGCCGCCGCCTGGTCACCCTGCCCGGCGAGGGCACCGTCGACCTCGCCGATGCCGAGAGTCCCCGCTTCCCCGGCCGCGCCGTCGTCGCGCTGGCTGCCGACCCCGCCCGGCGCGACCGCACCGGCCGGGCCTGGCGCACCCGCGATCTCGCCCTGGAGTACGGCTTCACCGACACCGACGGCCGTATCCCGCCGCCGGACCGTCTCAGCAACCAGTGACGGCCGGCTTTCCGCGTCTCCGCCGCCATGTTCCCGATTGATATCGTCGACGTTCAGGACCGGGCGCTCGACCAGCGTCCCGTCACCGAGCCCGGCACACGGAACAGGGTGATGGCGAAACGATTGACTCGATCGGAGTCGCAGGCGCAGACCCGCGCGCGGCTGATCGAATCCGCGACCGAGTTGTATCTGGCCGGCGGGTACGCGGCCACCAGCAACGACCAGGTGGCCGAGAACGCCGGGTACAGCCGCGGCGCGGTGTACTCGAACTTCGCCGGTAAGGAGCAGCTGGCGCTGGCCGTGCTGGACCGCTACCTCGACGGCGAGGTCGCCGCGGTCGAGGCGGCGCTGGGCTCCGGCTCGATCGACGACCGGCTCGACGCGCTGGAACAGTGGATGACCGCCGCGGCCGCCGAACGTCAGTGGGGCCTGCTCAAATCCGAACTCGCGGTGGCCTCGCGCACCAGCCCGCCGCTGCGCGCCGCCCTGGCCGAACGCGACCGCACCCTGCGCACGGCCGTACACACCTTGATCGACAACATCATTCGCGACGCCGGCCTGTCCTGGCTCCCCGTGCGGCCGGAGGTCCTCACCCGCCTGGTGCTGGCCACCGCCAAGGGCGTCGCCATGGATATGACGGTCGACGAGTCGTCCGCGGAATGGCTGCGCGAACTGGTCCAGACCCTGCGCGTGGGCGCGGCGATGCTCCCGCGGTCCGCCCCGGCGCGCAACGATTGACGCCGGGGTCCGGTGGTATCCGGCTCGTGAGGTGACGAGCATGGTCGACGACGTCGAGAAACGGTGGGTGAACAAGCCCGGCGGGCGGCAGGCGGTTCGCTTCGCGGTGACGGTCCTGGTGGTCGCGGGGGTGATCTTCGCGATCGGCGCGATCTGGGTGGCGAACCGGCACGTCTGCCCCGCCGGCGGCGGGACGGTGTGCGACACCCCGTCCCGGATCGCGGTGCTGTTCGCGCCGGCGACGGTCCTGCTGCTCGGCTGGCTCGGCGCGTTCGCCGAGACGGTGCGGCAGTGGCGGCGCGGCGGCAACTGGCCGATGTGGCAGGGGGCCGGCTGGTTCCTGCTCGTCCTGCTGATCGCGTTCGTGACGATCGGCAGCGGGGCGGCGTTCGGTTGATACCGTCACGCACGTGTAGCCCGGCCGCACTGGGGAATCCGGCATATATGTACGGATTTCGTTCCAGCAGAAACAATCTCGGCAGCGGCGTCGCCATGGCGCGGATCGTCTCCGCGGTGGGCAGCGCGTTCGCGCTGATCGAGGTGATCTACATCGTCCTGCAGATCGCGAAGGCCAACCCCGCCAACGGTGCCTACCAGTTCGTCCAGCGCATGGCCGATCCGCTGGCGCTGTTCTTCCCCGGGCTGTTCACATTCTCCGAACCGGATCTCACGGTGATGGCGAACTACGGTGCGGCCGCGGTGTTCTGGGTGATCGTGTCGGGTCTGATCGCCCGCGCCCTCGCCTGAGTACGACGGGTTCAGCTGCACCACTTCGGTTTTCGCGCACGCTTGCGCCGGACGGTAGCGCGCGAGTCGCGACAACTCGGGCATCGCCCGGCTAGGCTACGACCCATGCCGTACGTGAGTACCGATCGGGCCCGCATCTTCTACACCGACTCCGGGGAGGTGGGGCGCCCCGCCGTGGTGCTGGGGCACGGGTTCTTCATGGACCAGTCCATGTTCGACCCGCAGGTGGAGTTCCTGGCCGCCCAGGGTTACCGGGTGCTGCGCTGGGACGCCCGCGGGCACGGACAGACCGAATCCGCGCCCGGCGATGCGTTCACCTATTGGGATTCGGCCCGGGACCTGCTGGCCGTGCTGGACGCGGCCGGTGTCGACCACGCGATCGTCGGCGGCATGTCCCAGGGCGGCTACGCGGCGCTGCGCGCGGCGCTGCTGGCTCCGGAGCGGGTCGACGCGCTGCTGCTGCTCGACACCGAGGCCGGCGCGTCCGACGAAGCACAGCGGTCCGACTATCGGCAGCTGTTCGGCGCGTGGACCGATCCGGCGGTGCCGATCGAGATGCTGGCCGACAACCTCGCGCCGCAGCTGATCGGCGGGACGGCCGAAGACCAGCAACCGTGGCGCGCCAAATGGGCTGCCAGTGACCGGGCCGCCATCCTCCCGGCCGCCGACTGCCTGATCGAGCGCGAGTCGCTGGTCGACCGGCTGCCCGAGATCACCTGCCCGGCCCTGGTCGTCCGGGGTGAGTTCGACGGCTCGAGCACCGCCGAGCGGTCGGCGGAACTGGCCGCCGGCCTGCCCGGGTCCGGCCCGGTGGTCACCATCGCGGGCTCGGGTCACGCCGCGAACTGGACCGACCCCGAGCCGGTCAACGCGGCGATCGGCGGGTTCCTTACCCGGTCAGCAATTCTGCCGGGCCGCTGAACGGCAACCGGATCCCGATGAACCACTGGAAGGGCGCCTCCACGCCCGGGACATCGGTGATCCGGACCCGCACGCTGTAGGGCTCGCGGGTCTGCGGGTCGCGCAGATGCATCAGCGGCTGGTGCCGCTCGAAATCGACCCGCTCGGCGGAGTACATCGCCCGGAACGCCTCGCACGAACTGAGCCGGTCGAGCAGGTCCACGGCCCACTGCGGGTTGCGGTACCGGCCCATGTGCCAGCGGAACCAGTTGACGGTCAGGCGCGCCTCGTCCTCCCACTCCATCATCACCTCCCGCGACTCGGGCACCAGGAAGAACCAGACCAGGATGTTCTCGACCTCGAGCAGTCGCGGGTAGGCACGGTCGTAGACCTCGTTGGCCCACAACACGTTCCAGCGCTCGTCGACGTAGCCGGACAGGTGCGGGATCAGGCCGTCGGCGGCGGCGCGCAGATCGTCGGTGATCAGCCCGCGCATCTCCGATACCGGCATCGGCGCGTGGGTGCGCGGACCGGGCGTCTTGGGCGCGGCCAGGTTGTGCATGTGCTGATGCTCGGCCGGGGTCAGCCGCAGCGCGCGGGCGATGGCGTCCACCACTTCGGGGCTGGGCGCGGTCTTCTCGCGCTGCTCGATCTGCGCGATGTAGCTCGCGCTGACGTCGCACAGTGCCGCCAGCGCCGGCCGGCTGAGGCCGCGCTGGTGATCCGGCAACGGCGCGCGACGGTGGGTTCGGACGAAGTCGGCGAGGTTCGGGGCCGGCAACGGGTCGACCGCACCCCCTACCGAAACAAGGTCACCGGAATTCACGCGGAGAACAATACCCGCCCGGCGCCGCTCCCACCGGACGAGCGGAACCGGATCAACGCGAAATCGCCACTGCCGCTTCGGAATCCGTAATTTAGACGAACAACCACCGGCCGGAGGTACCTCCACACAGTGTGCGCCGGACACCTTTACCCTACGCGCGCGGCATGTTGTCATGATGTCCGGTTCGCCTCAAATGACAACGTCGTCGACGAGGCGGCCTTTCACTCTGTTGTGGCGCCGGATATTTCCGTAATCCCATCGAGGAACGGCTGTCGGGGAGCTGCGCGGAGGGGGCGCAGTTCCCCGACGACCGCCACACTCGGACCCTGCGCCCCGCCGGACGGCCCAGCACCGACGACCGTGCGGGTGGCAAGCGCGGCACCGGCCATCACCCAGCGGAACGACCGAGTCGCACCATCCCCGCGGTCTGCACCGCGTCCAGCAGGTCGTCGCGAACGGCGTCGACCGAGCGGCGGCCACCGGATTGCGCACCCGCCGCTGTCACGGCGTAAGCGCAGGTGGAAGATTGCCGGACGAGCCGGGACCGCCCGCCGGCCTGCACCCTCCGACCGGCGCGCGGACCCCCGATCCGGAGCTCACGAGGACGAGTGGAGGCCGGCGCAATGACCATCGACGATTTCATCGACGCCCGGGTCGCCGAGATCGAACAGGCGGCCCTGGACGCCGGCGGCGAACCGGATCGGGTACTCGCCGACTGCAAGGCCAAACGCCGGATCGTGGCCTTCGCCCGCTACGCCCAGACCATCGCCTATGGCGAGGGCCACACCCAGGGCGACCCCAGCTACCGCCTCGGCCAGTGGCACGGCTACAAGGCGGTCCTCGTCCAGCTCGCCTCGATCTGGTCCGATCACCCCGACTTCCGCACCGAATGGGCCGCCGACGCCCTGCTGTGAACTGGATCGACGCTGCCACCGCCCGGGTCAGCCCCGGATCCCCGGTCAGCCGAAGATGTGGTCGCGTAGGCCCGCGGCCGGGGCGTACCCACGGCGCCGGGCCAGGCGCGTGGCTACCGGCAGCAGGATCCGCCGCTGTACGGGCAGCGGGATGCCGGCCGCGAAGGTGACCGAGCCCGGCGACCCGAGCATCAGCAGCAGGTGTGGGAGGCGTAATTCCTGGTGCGCGTCCACTTTTCCGTCCCTCAGGGCTTGGCCGAGGGTGCGGGCGAACGCCAGCAGCCAGACCGGCCCGGGCGAGTAGAGGCTGCGCACGACGATCGGTTGGTCGGAGTCGTTGTACGGATCGGTGTGGGGCACACCGGGTTCCACGATCAGGTCGTCCCCCGGCGCCAGGGTGCGCGTGCGGCGGCCCAGCCGGTAGGTGGCCCGCTCCCCCGCCAGCAGGAACGAGTGCTGGGTGATGCCGACGTGGATGTGGGCCGGGGCCTTCCCGGTGCCGGGCGGCAGCACCCGGGTGGTCCCCAGGTACTGCCGCCCGGCGACGAAGAACCACGGGTGGATCTCGAGGCGTGCCCCGTTCGCCCCCGCATAGATCTCGAAGACCGGGAGATCACGCCGGAGTTCGATCTCACTCGTCATGGTGTTCGGGCACCGGATCGAGCGCGGGTTCCGGCACGTCCACGCGGCGCGGATGCCGAATCACCTTGTGCGGGAACCTCGTTCGGACGTGTTCCGCCGCCGCCGAATCGGCGTCGACATAGACGTACTCCGGCTTGCGTCGCAGGGGTTCCACGATGTCGCGAGCGTGAGCCTCCGGGTCGGTGAGATACGCGCCGACCACGTCGCTGCCGGCCGGACAGACCGCCACGCAGTAACCGGCGCGGAACTGCGGCTGGAACGACAGGCTCTGCCACACCGCCAGGGTCTCGCTGGGCGTCACCCGCCGCCGGTAGTCGGCGGCGTCCGCGCTGTCCACCACCTCCTCGACCCAGCCCGCGAAATTGGACAACTCGTGATGGTTGTTGTGGGTGTAGCAGGCGTCGAAGTCGAAACCTCCGTCGGCGTGGATCGCGCCGACCGGGCAGGTGGTGACACACAGCCCGCAGTCGATGCACGGATTCGACGCGACGGGTTGCGCATACCGGGTGACCGGCCGGTCCAGCAGAATCGTGCCCAGCACGACGAAGGTGCCGAACTTCGGGTGAATGACGTTGCGGTGCAACCCCATCTGCCCCAGCCCGGCCGCCACCGCCACCAGCTTGTGCGACACCACCCAGCTCCGCTCGGGGAATCGGTGGATCTCGGCCGGGAGCCCCGACGCCGGATACAGCGCCCGCACACCGTGCCGCTGCAATTCCAGGCAGATGCGGCGCGCGGCCTCGTGCGCGAGCTCCTGGGTGGTGGCGACGTCCCGGTTGGCGGCGCTGGTCGACCGGCTCTGCAGGTTGTCGCGGCTGGTGCGCAGGCAGAAGCCGATCAGGGCGCGGGTGCCGGGCAGCGCCTCGCGGACGTAGTCGCGTTCGCCTTCGAGCCCCGGCGTCTCCAGCGCCACGAATCCGACATCGTCGACGCCGGCGGCCAGGCAGAGCTCACGCAGCCAGTCGGCGTCGAGTTCCGGCCGGGGTCGGGCCGCCGGCTGCGCCCGGGCCGCCGCGACGGTCGGGTGCGGCTGTTCCGGCGTGCCGCGGCGCACCGGTACGTGCAGCGGATTCCATTGCCGCTCAGGTCGGTTCAGGTCGCTCATTTCGGCTCCGGTCCCGCGTCGATGCCGTCGGGCGGCATGATCCCGGTGTCGACGTAGCGGACCGACTTGTCCTTGAACCGTTTGCGCACGTGGGCTTCCGCGTTCGATCCGGCACTCACGTACACGTTCTCGCGTTTGCGTTGCAGCGGCCGCAGCACCAGCTGCAGGTGCTGTTTCCGGTCCGCCAGGTAGGGGCCGATCACGTCCTCGCCCGCCGGGCACACCGCGACGCAGTAACCGGACCGGTACTGTCGCCGCGACTGCATCGTGGTCTCGCCCGGGCTCATTCGCTGCCCGTAGTCCGCGGCGTCGGTACTGTCGGCCATGGTCTCCACCCAGTCGGCGAAGTTGTTCACGAACTGGTTGTAGGTGTGGGTGTAGCAACTGTTGAAGTCGAAGCTGCCGTCGGTATGGATCGCGCCCACCGGGCACGCGGCCACACACAGATTGCAGCCCAGGCACGGATTCCAGTCCAGCGGAACGGAATACGGTGTGATCTCGGCATCGGTCAGTACCGTGCCCAATCCGATGAAACTGCCGAACCGAGGATGGATCACACAGCGGTGGATCCCCATGTGGCCCAGTCCCGCCGCCACCGCCACCGGCTTGTGCGACACCGTCCAGCCGCGACTCGGCAGCCGGTGCGCCTCGACCGGGAACGTCACCGACGGGTACATGGCGCGAAATCCGCGGTCCTGCAACCCGATACTGATGTCGTGGCCGATCCGGTCGAGCACCGGTATGGCGGTGTCGATCTCGGTGTTCACCAGGCTCGCCGCCCGGCTGCGAAAATTGTCCCGCGCCAACCGAACACACACCGCGATCAGCGAACGGGTGCTCGGCAGCGCTTCGCGCACATAGTCGACCTCCCCTTCGAGGCCCGGTGTCGTCAGCGCCACGAAGCCGACGTCGTCGGCTCCGGCCGCCAGGCACATCTCCCGCAGCTCCGCCGCGTCCAGCACTCCGGTCATGTCACTACCTCCCGCAGATACAGACGACGCCCGGCACCGAAACTGGTCGGTGCCCGGCGAATTCGGATCAGCGCCGCAGCGGGACCCTGCGGTCGGAGTAGTCCGGCTTCTCCAGTCGCGCAACCAGTTCCGGATGCGAGTCGCGCACCGTGCGGGCAACGTCGACAAACGAGCGGACCAGCGCGGTCTCGTGATCGGCGCGCCAGGCGACCGCGACCTCGTTCGGCGCGGTATCCGCGATCGGTACCAGCCGGATACCCGGGAACGGGATCCACCGGGCGCAAGCCACGGTGAGTACCACTCCGGCCCCGGTGGCCACCTGGTGCAACTCCTGCAGGATCGAGTTCGATCGGGTCACGACCGGCGCGCTACGCCCGTCGCGATGAGCGGCCAACTCCCAGAAGGCATTCCACACCGGGTCGGCCGACGCCGCGCTCAGCAGTGGTTCGTCGAGCAGCTCGTGCGCGAACACTTCGGCCCGCTCCGCCAGGCGATGCCGCACGGGCACCATGACCATCAGCGGCTCGGCGAACAACGTCTCGAACCGGATCCCGGTGTCCACGAACGGCCGTCGAGTGAAGGCGACGTCCACCGCACCGGAGGCGAGGCCGGCCGAGGGATCCTGGTAGGTGGATTGCCGCCACTCCACGGCGATTCCGGGATGCCGCTGCTTGAACACCGCCAGAATGGGTTCGGTCAGGGTCAGTGCCGCGCCCTCCAGTGTGCCCAGCACCAGCCGGTCCCGCTCGCCCCGGTGCGCCGACCGCGCCCGCTCGACCGCGGCGTTCAGGCCGGTCAGCGTGCCGCGCAGGTCGGTGAGGAATGCCTCACCGGCAGCGGTCAATTCGACGCAGCGGGTGGTGCGGGAGAACAGGACCACTTTCATCCCGTGCTCGAGCTGCTTGATCTGGGCGCTCAGTCCCTGCTGCGAGACGTGCAGCCGCCGGGCCGCCCGGGTGAAACTGAGCTCCTCGGCCACCGCGATGAAATAGTGCAGCTGGCGAGTGTGAATATCCATGGTGCGCAACCTGATCCGAACAGAGGTGAGATGTTGTCGTGGTGCCGCGGTCAGGACGCGACAGCCGCCCGGTTCCCGCCCGCGCGCTTCGCCCGGTACATCGCGGTATCGGAGCCGCGGACCAGGTCCTCGAGCCCCGCCGCCACCGTGCCGCTCACGGCCACACCGATACTCGCGGTCACGCCGTCCCCCGCGACGGCCCGGCACAGGCGACCCGCTTCGGCCATCGCGACCGGCCCGGACAGGCGGGCGAGCACGATGAACTCCTCCCCGCCGCTGCGCGCGACCACCGCGCCCGGCGGAACGGCCGCCCGCAGGCAGCCCGCGACCCGGACCAGTACGCGGTCACCCGCGGCGTGCCCGAAAGTGTCGTTCACGCACTTGAATCGGTCCAGGTCGATGGTCATCAGGCAGATCGGCCCGCGCGAACCGGGCCCGAACCAGGACGACACGTAGTAGTCCAGACCACGCCGGTTGAGCAGGCCGGTCAGCGGATCGGTCAGGGCGTCCATGCGCAGCACCCAGTAGCAGAAGTGCAGCGCCGGCATGAGCATGACCGTGACGGCGGCCATGGTCAGCACCACCGACGCGGCCTCGGCGGTGTCGCCGGTGCGCGCGTGGAGCACCATCGCCGTCAACGCCAGCACCGACAGCAGCGACCATCCGGCGTGCAGCGCCAGCACCCGCGGCCCGTGGAACATGGCCAGGTAACCGCCGGTGACGACCAGCTGCATCAGGCTCAGCGCCCCGAACAACCGGCAGCTCTCCGCCAGGCAACCGGCCGTGATGAGCACATCCGCGCCCGCCACCAGCACGAGCGACCGGCGCTCGCCGGGCCACGGCAGGACCGCCCAGCTCACCGCCCACACCACCGCCATGGCGGTATTGAAGACGGTGACCTGGCGGACCCAGCCGTGCGGGCCGGCGGTGGAGATCAGATTCAGTCCGGTGATCACGGCCAGCGCGGCGCCGGCCAGCGCGACGATGACCTTCATGGTGTGCAGCGCGCCACGGGTTTCCAGGGTGTGGACCAGCCAGCGGTAGTCGATCGGGTCGTGCCACCAGGCACGCAGCGTGTCCCAGCCGGCCCGCTGCCGAGCACCGTCGGCCCGCGACACCGGCGCGGACTCGGTGGCGGTGCCGGTCCACCGCACCGCCTCGGCCACCGTGAGCGGGTCGGTTTCGACGAGGTTCGGCATGGTGCTCCCTCCGGATCGGGCATCGTCGAGCATCAGGACGACAGTTCCCAGACATGGGCGTTGCCGCGGGCAGCGAGGAAGTCCAGCAGGCAGATTCGCGGAATCGCCATACCCCCGAGATGCCCGGGCAAGGTGAACACGGTGTGTGCGCCGGAACGCCGGCACTCGATGGTCAACTCCGCGAAAGCCTCCGGGAGGGCCGCGCTCTGCGGTGAATCCTCGTAGAAGACGGTGGCCAGTTCGTGCCCGTGGTCCGCGGCCGCCGCCGTCAAGCGGGCGACGGTCTCGGCCAGCCGCTGGGGCGCGACCAGATCGGTGCGAACGTAACCGTATGCCAGGGGAATACAAGTGAATGCGTAACTCATTGTTTCATTTCCGCTCTCGGTGCGGGACACAGCGATGCCCGCACCGAAATATCCGAGCGATCGAAATATCAGCGACGATCCGCCCCGTACCTGACGACTATCGCCATCGGATCGTATGTGTGCTACCCGAAAATCGTAGCTGCCCAACGCGATATCACCGCGAGCTTCCGAGGTGAACCAGGGTGATCCGAGAGTTATTCTCGATGTACGCAATTGCGTGTCACAGCATTTCCTGTAATGGTAGATGGATACCGAAAGCCGTCGATCCTCATCGTCCGGCAACCGTTCCCGCCGCCCGGGCATCCGCCCGTTCGGCACTGGGTGTCATCCCGGTCCAGCGTTGGTACGCCCGCCGGAATTCACGGCCGTCGCTGTACCCGACCTCCGCGGCCACCGCGGCGATCGGCAGATCGGAATCCCGCAGCAGACTCGTGGCGCGACGGTGCCGGACCCGATCCCGGATCGACTGGAACGTCTCACCCGAATCGGCCAGCCGTCGCTGCAGGGTGCGGGTACTGATCGCGAGTCGATCCGCCACCACCGCGGCGGTCACCGACTTGTGCAGGTCTTCCCGGAGCACACCCTCGATGGCCACCACGATCTCCGGCCGGTTCTCGTCGTAGTCCACCAGCAGTTGCATCGCCGCGAGGGTGGCGGCGAGCTGCGCCCGGTTCGGCGTCGGACCGGGCCGTTCCAGCATCGACGCCTCGAAGTACATGCGGGTGACGTCGGCGTCGTAGGTGATCGGGCAGCGGAACACCCGGTCGTAGAGGTGCGCGTAAAAGGGTGCCGGATAACCGAATTCGATCCGCTTCGGGGCTTCCCCCTCACCGAACCACAGCCGCAGCAGCGCGAGGATCGAACTGGTCGCCTCCTCGCACAGGAACGGCAGAATTTCCGGTTCGGGACAGCGCTCCAGGAATACCAGCGAGAATTCCTCGGCACCGTATTCGCCCTCGCAGTCGACCAAGCTCCCCGCGGCCTGATGCAGCCGCAACCCCAGTTCGAACGCGTCACCGAGCGTCGCGCAGGAACGCAGTGCCAGCCCGAGCAAACCCCACGACTGCACCACGTCCCGGGTGCCCACCGAAATCCCGACCGCGCCGGCGGGCAGCATGCGCAATGCCCGCCGAAGAATGGTCGAGGCCTGCGCGAACGACAGCCGGGTCTCGATCAGATCCAGGTCGGAACGCGCGACGGCGGTACCCGCCAGCCAGGAGTCGGTGTTCAATCCCATCCGCTCGCCGAGGTCGAATACGCCGATGAGCACCATCGGCGGAATCCGCGCGTCGTGCAACACCGGATCACCACCGTCGCGGCGCTGTACGCCGCGCTCCGAGCCACCGCTCACGACGTCACAATACATCGCCGACCTGGCCGATCACTTGTTCCCGAGACCGAGCAAACCATGACAGGAATACCTCACGCATCGCTCCGCAATAGGCCGTCGAAAACCGGTGAGCGCAGACCCCGACGGCCACGCGGATTTCATTTCGAACGCCTCGAACCTAATGTGCGGACCAAGTAGTACGAAGCGAACCGGCGAGGGGTGGCGGCACAGACCCCCCTCCGCGTCGCAATTGCCCCCCATGGGGGCGCTGATTACCTCGAGTCAGGCCGTGATGAGGGTCCTGAGCAGGCGATTGTCGTGCTCGACCGCCCGTGGGCGACGGGGGAATCTGCGCCACCCCGCCGCCGTTTCGGCCGGTTGCCGTGCCAGTTCGACCGCGCCGGGTCAGGCGATGTTGGAGACGGGAAGTAGCTCGCGGTCCGCGAACACCTTCTTCGCCACCAGCGTCGCGTTGATCGCGCGGGGCATTCCGCAGTACACCGCCGAGTGCAGCAGGGCCTCCGAGATCTCGACCGGAGTCAGGCCCACGTTCAGGGCGGCGTTGATATGGACCTCCAGTTCGATCTCGCAGCCGCCCAGCGCCGTCAGCACGCCCAGGGTGACCAACTGGCGTTCGCGCGCCCCGAGTTCGGGACGCGCGTACATGTCGCCGAACGCCCAGGCGACCACCTGGTGGCCGAGCTCGGGCGAGACGTCGGCCAGTGTGTCGACGACTCGCTGTCCGGCCTCGCCGTCGATCCGTTGCAGGACCGCCATGCCGTCGGTGTAGCGGTCGGCGCGGGTGTGGGTGGTGGTCATGGTGAGCTCCTTGCGAGTCATGGTTTCCGGGTGACGAACCAAGGTTCTCCCGCGACCGAGTCGGTACAGCCGATTAGGCTTGGGAAGGTATCGAACCCATGCTCGGGAGGCATTGATGCTGGAACTCCGGCTCCTCGGCTATGTGGTGGCCGTCGCCGAGGAAGGTGGGGTCAGCGGCGCCGCGCGCCGCCTCGGTCTCACCCAGCCGACGCTCAGCCGTCAGCTCAAGGACCTCGAAAATCGGCTGGGCGTAGAGCTTTTCGAGCGCGACGGCCGCCACCTCACCCCCACCGCCGCCGGGGCCGCGCTCGTCCGCCGGGCCACCTCGTTGCTCGCGGCGGCCGACGCCACGGTCGAGGAGGTCCGGCTCGCGGCCGACGGCCGCAGCGGACACCTCACCGTGGCCTTCGCCGGTTCCGGAATCAACGGTCCGCTGGGTGCCGCGCTGGGGCGCGTCCGGCGCGAACTGCCGCGGGTGGCGTTGCGGCTGGAAGAGAGCTTCAGTGATACCGAGATGTCGCAGGGGGTGCTGGACGGCCGCTTCGACATCGCGGTCCAGCGGCTCCCCCTGCGCGATCCGCGCCTGGCGGCCGAGCAGTGGTGGCACGAGCCGCTGACCTTCTTCCTGCCGGTCGGCCATCCCCTCGCCCACCGCGGCGGCCCGGCTCCGCTGTCGGATCTGGGCCGGATCCCGCTGGTGCTGTGGCCCCGCGACGTCTCCCCGCAGTCCCACGACGAGATCCATGCCCTGTGCGAGCGGGCGGGAGTCGTGCCGCGGATCGGTGCGGAGGGACGCAGCGTCCAGACGGTCTTGGCCCTGGTCGCGGCCGGTTTCGGCGGGGCGGTCATGTCGCGGTCGCACCGGACCTTGCGCCGCGTCGGTGTCGTCCCCCGCGACCTGGCCGGCACCCGCACCACACTGCACCTGGTCCGCCGGGTCACGGACCGCAACCCGGCGGTCGAGCGTTTCCGCGAGGTGCTGGCCGATGTCGCCGCCGGCCACAACCCGGACGAGTGACTCGCCGGACGCCCGGCACCGTCACCAGGGCTTGCCGGCCGGCTCCCGGATCGTGTGGTTGATCCGGTTGAAGAAGTTGGTGATCGCGATGTTCAGGATGATCGCGGACAGCTCCTTCTCGTCGAAGTGGGCGGCAGCGGCCGCCCAGATCTCGTCGCTCACTCCCGGCGCTCCGTCCTGGATCCGGGTGGCGGCCTCGGCCAGCGCCAGCGCGGCCCGTTCCGCGTCGGTGAAGAACGGGGTCTCCCGCCAAGCGACCACGCTGTGCAGCCGCTCCTCGGTCTCGCCGTGCTTCTTCGCCGCCTGGATACCGGCGAACACGCACGGACTGCAGCCATTGATCTGACTGGCCCGCAGATGGACCAGCTCGAGCACGAGCGGATCGACGCCACCGGCGTGAATCGCCTTCTGGAGATGCGTGATCCCGGTGATCAGGTCGGGATTCGCGATGGTCTTCATGCGTGCTTGCATGGGCCCTGCCCTTCGGTTCCGTGCGCCCCTCCGGGCTCGTTATATGTGTGACTCACGCATATAAACTAAGGCGATGTCGCACATGCAGTCAAGGTCTCGGAGTTCCTCGACAGCGGATCGGTCACCACGATCCGCAGCAGACAACCACCGAGCCGTCACAGAGCAGCGGTTCCGCGGTGGGCCGGACGGGAATTCGGCCCGCATCTTCGCCGAGCCGGTGTCGGGGTCCCCCTCCGGATCACGACACCGGCTCAGCGGCGACCATCTGGTCGAACTCGACCGGCGCGACTGGGAAACCGTGGGCGGCATCCTGCAACCGGACAGCACCGAAGCACTGGTCGAGGCGATGGCCGGGGTCGTACGCCACGCACTCGGCGCCGGCCGCAACCGCACGGCCGCATGCTACGCGTTGTTCCTCGAAGCAACGCGCATCCCGAACTGCGCGAACCGATCACCGACGGCCGCAAACCGTCAATTCGTGGATCACCCCATGGCTCGAACGCCTCGGCTCGACCGCCCCCCAGGAACACAGTCGCCTCCTACTCGACCACGTCGACGGCCTCCGAATTCGACCCGACACCCGGAATCCGAGCCCTGCTCACCGGGCCGCTTCCCCGACACTGACAACATCCGAAGGGCGATGCAGCGAGTCCGGGTTCGGATCACAGGTGGGCCGGGGCCGTTCGGTCCGCGAAGTCCGGCTTCTGTAGTCGCGCAACCAGTTCCGGCCGGGAATCACGGACGGTGCGCGCGATGTCGACGAACGACCGGACCAGCGGGGTCTCGCTGTCTTCGCGCCAGCCGACGGCGACCTCGCTCGGTGGGGTATCGGCGATGGGCACCAACCGGATTCCCGGGAACGGGATCCGCCGCGCACACGCCACCGTCAGCATCACCCCCGTCCCGGTCGCCACCTCCTTCAGCAGCGAATTCGACCGGGCCACCGACGGCGCGCCGCCCCCTCCCCGATGAGAATTCAACTCCCAGAAGGCATTCCACACCGGGTCGGTGGTCGCCGCACGCAGCAGCGGCTCGTCGAGCAGCTCGTGCGCGAAGACCTCCGTGCGCTCGGCCAGACGATGATCCGCCGGCACCATCACCATCAAGGGTTCGGCGAACAACGTCTCGAAGCGGATTCCGTCGTCCACGAACGGCCGCCGGGTGAAGGCGACGTCCACCAGGCCGCGGGTCAGGCCGGCCGACGGGTCCACATAGTCGAATTGCCGCCATTCCACTGTGATCCCGGGATGACGTTCGCCGAACGCCGACAGGATCGGCTCGGTCAACGTGAGCGCCCCACCCTCCAAGGCGCCCAGGACCAGCCGGTTCCGCTCACCTCGATGGACCGATCGCGCCCGATCGACCGCCGTGTTCAACCCGGTCAGCATGCCGCGCAGATCCTGCAGGAACGCCTCTCCGGCAGCGGTCAATTGGACATAGCGGGTCGTACGGGAGAACAAGACGACCTTCATCCCCTGCTCGAGCTGCTTGATCTGGGCACTCAGCCCCTGCTGCGAGACGTGCAGCCGCCGGGCCGCCCGGGTGAAACTGAGCTCCTCGGCCACCGCGACGAAATAGTGCAGCTGGCGAGTATGAATTTCCATGGTGTGCAACCTGAGACATCAGAAGGTAGAGGTGGACAGCGAGCCGCTCGGTCATCCCGCCATGCACACCCGGTTCCCGCCCGAGCGCTTCGCCCGGTACATCGCGGTGTCGGAGCGTCGGACCAAGTCGTCGAGGCCGCCGGCAGCGGTGGTAGTGGTGACGGCCAGACCGATGCTCGCGGTCACCGCACCCTCGGCTTCGATGGCCCGGCACAGCCGATCGGCCGCGGCCGTCGCGGCGGCCGCGGCGAGCCGGGCCGCGACGATGAATTCCTCGCCGCCACTGCGGACGACCACCGCGCCCGCCGGCGTGGTGGCCCGCAGGCAGGACGCGACCCGGGCCAGTGCCCGGTCGCCGGCGGCGTGACCCAACGTGTCGTTCACCCGCTTGAACCGGTCCAGGTCGACCGTCATCAGGCAGACCGGCCCGTGGGCGCGGGGCCCGAACCAGGACGACACGTAATAGTCGAGGCCACGGCGGTTGAGCAGGCCGGTGAGCGGATCGGTGAGCGCGTCCATCCGCAGCACCCAGCAGCAGAAGTGCAACGCCGGGAACAGCATGGCTGTCACCGCGGCCATGGTCAGGACCACCGACGCGGCCTCGGCGGTGTCACCGGTGTGGTCGTGCAGCAGCAGCCACGTCAGCGCCAGCACCGAGACCAGCGACCACCCGCCATGTAATACCAGCACTCTCGGACCGTGGAACATGGCGAAGTACCCGCCGGTGACCACCAGCTGCATCAGGCTCAGCGCACCGAACAACCGGCAACTCTCCGCCAGGCAGCCTGCGGTGACGAGCACGTCCGCACCCGCCATCAGCACCAGCGAACGACGCTCACTCGGCCACGGCCCGAGCGCCCAGCTCACCGCCCACACCACCGCCGTGGCGGTGTTGAAGACGGTGACCTGCCTGACCCAGCCCTGCGGACCGGCAGCGGAGAACAGATTCAGTCCCGTGATCAGGGCGAGAGTCGCGCCGGCCGCCGCGATGAATCCCCGCATCGTATGCAACGCCGCGCGCTTCTCCAGGGTGCGGACCAGCCACCGGTAATCCAGGGGATCGCGCCACCACGCACGCACCGTGCCCCACACCGTCAGCGTGGCGGCGGCGGTCGCGACCGGCGGTCGCTCGGTCGCCGGGAACCGCGGCCGGTCGGTATCGGAGCTCTCTCGAACTTCGACGGACATCTGCATCGAACTTCCTCCGGTTCGCGCGTCGTCGGGCTTCAAGCCGACAATTCCCAGGCGTCGGCGCTTTCACGGGCGGCCGAGGAGCCGAGCGCAGCCGACGGAATCTGTGCGCCACAGACCACGAAGACCGGGAAACGATCCAGCGGGGGACGCGGCTCGAAACGCACCCGGATCGGCCGATCCGACAGCGGTGGCACATCGCCGTCGACCGTCGCATACAGCCAGGGACCCTCGTCGAGCTCCACGATGGCGATCGTCAACGGCGTCATCGACGAGTGGATATCGCCCATACAGCGGTCCGCCGACCGCCACGACACGATCGACCCCAGGCCGGAGGCGGGCATCCAGTCGAGCTTTCGAGACCCGCACTTCGAACACTCGCCGATCAGCGGCGCGAGCAACTTCCCACACAGCGAACACCGGCGAATCATCAATCCGGTTCCGGCGGCGGTCGGGCCGGACTCGTAGATCTGCTCAGCCATGGAACCTCCGATGGGATGGCTACGAACGCGGTTCCCATCCAGCGTCGCTTCGTCGGTCCCCGGTCCGCGACGGTATATCTGCTGGGGACATACCTACTTTTGCCGCCCGTCCCTACCTACAGACCGGGCTACTCGCGCCGGCCCACGTCCACGATCCACGCCGCGATCTGGGCACGCGAGGTGAACCCGAGCTTGGTCAGAATGTGTTCGACGTGGCCGTCCGCGGTGCGCTGCGAGATCACCAGCCGCGATGCGATCTGCTTGTTGGTGAGCCCCTCGGCGACCAGGTGAGCCACCTCGCGTTCTCGTCTGGTCAGTGACTTCAGGCCGCCGGAGGCGCGGGCCGGCTGTTCTTCGTCGAGGGCATAGGCGACGGCGGCGCTGATTCTCATGGCCCGACCCCGCCGCCACGCCGCATCGAACCGCGATCCACCGAGCGTCCGGCGCACCTCCCGCTCGCAATCGAGGTGCGCCTCGACCATCTGTGGGAAGTAGATCGCCGCGCCCGGGGCGGTCCGCATCATGTTCGCCGCCGCGCCCATCAGTACTGCCGCGCGCTGGTCGTCGGTGCCGGCCGCGATCCACGCCAATACCTCGAGATCGAGCGCCGCGACGAGCAGGCTGTGCATCCGCTGGTTGAGCCCCAGGGACTCCCGGAGCAGGTCCTGTGCACGGGCCCTGTCCCCCTGCTGCCACGCCGCGATCCCGGTGATCCCCAGCACAGTCGACCGGAACAACGTCTCACCACACGCCGCGGTGATGGACAGGATCCGCTCGTGACATTCCGCCGCCCGCGCCACGTCGCCCTGCTGCGTGTACGCCTGACCGAGCAACAGCAGCGCCGTGACGTGCAGGCATCCCCGCGGGTCGGAGCTCAGCACCTCGATGGCTCGATTGATGCATGCCGCCGCACGAGCGGGATCGTCGCGATACAGGGCCAGATCGCCCTCCTCGTAGGCGATCAGCGCCTGATTCAGGGGTGTCGGGTCCTGCTCGGCGAGCACCCGGCCCCGCTCGAGCAGGGTCGCTGCCGTGTCGAGGTCCCATTGCCGCGCGGCCATGAAGACACCGGCGTGCAGTGCCCGGATCCGGTCGGTTGCCGAACCCGCGCGCGGGTGGGCCAGGGCGCGGTCGAGCCAGTGCCGGCCTTCACCGAACAGGCCGCGGAAACTCCAGTACACGAAGGAGGCGGCACTGATCCGCAGCGCCGCTTCGGCCGACTGCTCGGCCGGGTCCGACGTGCAGAATTCGAGCGCCGCACGGACGTTCCTCCGCTCGCGGTCGAGCCGGTCCAGCCAATCGAGTTGCCGGTCGCTGATCCAGTCGGCTTCGGCGTCGAGTACCAGCTGCCGATAGAAGTCCCGGTGCCTGCGCTGCATGTCTTCGCCCGCACCGGCCGTCCGGAGCTTGTCCTGCCCGTACTCCCGCACGGTGTCGAGCACCCGGAACCGGACCGCGCCCGCGGGTTCTTCCCGGATCACGATCGATTTGTCCACCAGCCCGGACAAGGCGTCGAGCAGGTCCGCGGGTTCGGTGTCGGCGCCGCACACGGCTTCGACGGCGTCGAGTTCGAATCCGCCGGCGAATACCGACAGTCGGGCCCACAGCTGCTGCTCGGCCGGAGTACACAGCTCGTAACTCCAATCGATGCACCACCGCAGGGTCTGCTGGCGGGTCGGCGCGGTGCGGTGGCCCCGGGTGAGCAGCGCGAACCGGTCGGTGAGCCGCTGCAGGATCTGGTCCGGCGACATGCTGCGCATCCGGGCCGCGGCGAGCTCGATCGCCAGCGGCAACCCGTCCAGGCGAGTGCAGATCGCGACCACTGCGGCCTTGTTCCCGTCGGTCAACTCGAAACCGGGTACGACCGCGGCGGCGCGATCGGCGAACAGCATGACCGCGTCGTACTTGGCCAGCTCGCGCAGCGTCGGCTCCCGACCGGCGGCGGGAACGCTGAGCGGCAACAGCCGCCGAACTGCTTCGCCACCGATATTCAGCGGCTCGCGGCTGGTGACCAGGATCCGCAAACCCGCACACGCCGACAACAAGGTCTCGGCCAGGCTCGCCATCGACTCGGCAACCTGCTCGCAGTTGTCCACGACGAGCAGCGTTTCGCGGGAGCGCAGGAACTCGACCAGCGTGTCGCGGACCGGCCGGGCCGACACATCACGCATGCCCAGGCGACCGGCGACGATCGGGGCCACCAGCGACGGATCACGCACATCGGCCAGGTCGATCGCCCACATCCCGTCGGCGAAGTCGCGGCGGGCAGCCGAGGCCGCCCGCAGCGCCAGCCGGGTCTTGCCCACACCGCCCATCCCGGTCAATGTCACCAGCCTCGACCCGGTCAGCAGGTGCTTCAGCTCGGCGACCTCGCTGCGCCTGCCGACGAAGCTGTTCAATTCCGGCGGCAGACCGCCACCGGGTCTCGTGGTTCGCGACGGTCCCGCCCGCCGGCTTCGTACCTGCTCGCGGGTTCCGTCCGGGTCGTCGCGGTGAGCCGATTCGGCAACCAGGTAGCCGAGTCGATGTTGTGCCTGCCGGATGGCCTCGCCGAACTCGGCCGCCGAGGGCCGCTGCCCGGGGTCGGGGTGCATCGCCGATTCCAGCAGGGCGGAGACCTCGCTCGGGATACCGGTGCCGCGCAGTTGTTCCCCGCTGGGCCGCGCCGCGGGCGCGTGCCCGGTGAGCGCGTAACACAACGTGGCACCCAGCCCGTAGATATCGGCGGCGGCGGTCGGTGTGCCGCCCTCGCGCACCTCGGGGGCGGTGAACGCCGGGCTCCCCGTCGCCGGCTCGGATCCCCCGGCGATACCGAAGTCGGTCAGTGCGGGTTCGCCGAAATCGGTGAAATGGATGTTCTTCGGTGTGATGTCGCGATGCACGCTGCCCAACCGGTGCGCGCCCGCGAGCGCGCCGGCGATCCGGATCCCGATCCGCAACACCACCTCCACCGGTACCGGACCGTGGTGCTCGATGCGCGCGTGCAGCGAACCTCCGGAGAAGTACGGCAGGACGAGAAACGGCCGCCCACCGACGGTGACCCCGACCTGCAGCACGGTCGCGATATCCGGATGCCCGGTGAGCCGGGCCATCGCCCGCTGTTCCCGCACGAACCGGGCCTGGGTGTCCTCGTCCTGCGCCGCGGTCAGCACCTCGACCGCCACGACGCGGTCCAGGTCCTCCTGCCGGCAGCGATAGACCGTGCCGAAGCTGCCCTGGCCGATCGCTTCGGCGCCCGCGAAGCCGGCGGCACGCAAATCCTCCGCCACTGCGATGCTCGAGTCAGCGCGGGTAGGGTCCACCTGGTCGTCGCCCATCGGCCGTGAGAATTCCGCTCCGGACATGATGAAGTCACCTGATGCCCAGCCTATCGCCCGCCACAACCGGCGATCAGACCTGTTTGCGGGCCTCGTCGGCGATCCACGCCGCGATCTGCGCCCGCGAGGTGAAGCCGAGCTTGGTGAGAATGTGTCCCACATGGGCGTCCGCGGTGCGCTGGGAGATCACCAATCGAGCCGAGATCTGCTTGTTGGTGAGCCCCTGGGCAACCAGGTCCGCGACCTGGCGTTCGCGTTCGGTCAGCGTCGTCTCGCCGGCGGTGGGCGGGCCCGCGGTCGACTCTTCCAGCGCGTAGCCGACCGCGGTATCCATGTCCATGGCCTGGCCGCGCCGCCACGCGGTCCGGAAGCGGGTATCACCGAGCGTGCTACGTACCGCTCCCTCGAGTGCCCGATGGAACTGGTCCAGTTCCGGGCGGAAGAGCGCGATGCCCGCGGAGGTCGGCATCAGATGTTGGGCGGCGCCCATCAATACGGCGGAGCGCTGACTGTCGGTGTCGGACACGGTCAAGGCCATCGCCTCGAGGCCGACCGCCGCACTGAACTGACTGCGGACGCGCCGGTTGACCCGCAATGCCTCGCGCAACAATTCCTGCCCGCGCGAGCGGTCGCCCTGCAACCACACCACGATCCCGGCCGCGGACAGCGTGCACGACCGGAACAGGGATTCACCGGACGGCTCGGTGATGGACAGGATCCGCTGATAGCACTCCACGCCCCGGGCGAGCTCGCCTTGCCGAGTGTGCGCCACACCGAGCAACAACAACACGCCCAGGTACAGCCGGGTGCGCCGATCGGAGCTGAGCACCTCGACCGCCCGACCGGCACACGACACCGCGCGGGCGGGGTCATCGTGGTAGAGGGCCAGATCGGCCTCCGCATAGCCGATCAGCGCCTGATTCATCGGTGTCGGTTCCTGCTCGGCGAGCGCACGGCCGCGCTCGAGCAAGGCCTCGGCCGATTGCAGGTCTCGCTGCATCGCGGCGAGGAAGACATCGGCGTGCACCGCGCGGACGCGGTCGGTGACCGACATCGCGCCGGGGTGGGCCAGGGCGCGGTCGAGCCAGCGCCGGCCCTCACCGAACAGGCCACGGAAACTCCAGAACATCAACAGGTCGGCACTGATGTGGATCGCGGCCTGGGCCGACTGCTCGGCCGGGTCCGACATGCAGAACTCGAGCGCCGCGCGGACATTCCCCCGCTCGTGCTCGAAGCGGGTCAGCAGGTCTTGTTGGCGGCCGCTGATCCAGTCGGGCTCGGCGTCGAGCACCAGCTGGGCGCACCAATCCCGGTGGCGGCGGCGCAGATCCGCGTCGGTACCGGCTTCACACAGCTTCTCCTGGCCGTACTCGCGCACCGTTTCGAGCATCCGGAACCGGACGGTGCCGTCGAGTTCTTCCCGGATCACGATCGATTTGTCCACCAGCCCGGACAACGCGTCATCGAGTTCCGCCGCTTCGGTGTCGACACCACACACCGCCTCGACGGCATCGAGCTCGAATCCACCGGCGAACACCGACAACCGGGCCCACAGCCGCTGCTCGGCCGCGGTACACAGCTGGTAACTCCAATCGATGCACCACCGCAGCGTCTGCTGCCGAGTCGGCGCCGTGCGGTGCCCCCGGGTCAGCAGCGTGAACCGGTCGGTCAGCCGCTGCAAGATCTGAGTCGGGGACATACTGCGCAGCCGGGCCGCCGCCAGTTCGATCGCCAACGGCAACCCGTCCAGACGCGTGCAGATCGCCACCACCGCGGCCCGGTTGTCCTCGGTCAGCGTGAAACCGGGCACCGCGGCTGCCGCGCGGTCGGTGAACAGCGTCACCGCATCGTATTTCGCGAGCTCGCGCAGCGGCTGTTCACTACCGGCGGCGGGCGCGCCCAGCGGCATCAGCCGCCGTACCGTCTCCCCGGCTATATCGAGTGGTTCGCGGCTGGTGGCCAGGATCTGCAATCGGGGACATCCTGCGAGCAAGGTCTCAGCCAAGGCAGCCGTCGAGGCCACGACCTGCTCGCAATTGTCCACCACGAGCAGGGCTTCTTTGGACCGCAGAAATTCCAACAGCAGCCCCTGGACCGGCCGCGCCGAATCCACCGGCACCCCGATCGCTGCGGCGGCGACGTGTGCCACCAGCGATGGATCACGGACTTCGGCCAGATCTATGTCCCATACCCCGTCGGGGAAGTTCCCCTGGGCGGCGGCCGCGGCTTGCCGGGCGAGCCGGGTCTTACCCACGCCACCCATCCCGGTCAACGTCACCAACCGCGATCCGGCCAGCAGATTTCTCAGCTCGGCCAGCTCGCCGCGCCTGCCCACGAAACTGGTCAGCTCCGCGGGCGGCCCGTACCGACCCGCGGCCCGGGTCGGTGGCGCGTCGCCTGCTGTCGCATCGGATGGCGGTGCGGGCTCACGTACGGCAGACGCGCGATGTTCCCGCACCTGCTCGATGGCCGCGCGCAGCTCGGCGGCCGTGGGCCGGCTGCCCGGATCACGGTGCATCGCGGACTCCACGATTTCGCACACCTCGCCGGGGATATCGTTCTCCCGCAGGTCGGGCACCGGCTGTGTGCTGATCCGCACGAACTGGGCGACGACCTGCTCACCGCTGTGCCGCTCGAAGGCGGCGTGGCCGGTCAGCGCACAGAACAGGGTCGCGCCGAGCCCGTAGACGTCCGCGGCGGGGGTCGGAGAGCGGCCGTCGAGCACTTCCGGCGCGGTGAAGGCCGGCGACGCGGTCACAATGCCGGTAGCGGTCTCGAATCCGCCCTTGATGTGGGCGATGCCGAAGTCGGCGAGCGCCGGTTCACCGGCCTCGGTGAGCAGAATGTTGCCCGGTTTCACGTCGCGGTGCAGGATGCCCAGCCGATGCGCGGACTCGAGGGCCCGGGCGATTCCGGCGCCGATCCGCAGTGCCTCGTCCACCGGCAGCGGGCCGTGCAGCATGACCCGCGCAGCCAAGGAATCCAGCGGGTAGTACGGCATGACCAGATAGGGCCGACCGCTGCTGGTGACGCCGACCTCCAACACGGTGGCGATGTTCGGGTGCCCGGTCAGCCTCCCCATGGCCCGCTGCTCGCGCACGAACCGCGCCCGGCTCTCCTCGTCCGTTTCCCCGGTGAGTACCTTCACCGCGACCGTCCGGTCCAGCCCCACCTGGCGGCATCGATATACCGCGCCGAAGCCGCCGCGGCCGATCTGTTCGGCATCGTCGAACCCGGCCGCGCGCAAATCCGCCGCGACCAGCGGGCTCACATCCGGCCGGTTTTCGTGTAGATCGTTCTTCACCATCAGCTACCACCGTTCACACGGCACGTGCCCCGGTCACGATGGGTTCACCTTCCGACGCCTGTCAGGCTACCTCCGACCGTCGCTAAGGTTCAGCAATCCGCAAGATGAGCCGGGCTTCAGCAGGCGCTGAGCGAACAGCGAGCGCTGCTGCCGGTGCCTTGCGTGGTGGTCGGCGGGGGTGTGGTGGTCGTGGTCGGCGCCGGTCCGGAGCCGAAGGCGTCGGTGACCGGGGTGGCGGTGGCGGCGTTGCCGTCGTGGGGCAGGCCGTACATGTCCTCGATGGTGCGCAGGACCGAGTAGTGGTCGATGTGCTCGGGATAATTACCGACGGTGACACCGGCGCCGTAGAAGATGGTGGGGATCTGGTTGTGGTTGTTGACGAAGAGGCTGGTGTCGTCCTCGTCGAAGGTCACGATCAGCAGGCTGTTGTGGGACTTGGCCCATTGGGCGTACGCGTCGAGGTTGTCGCGGGCCCAGGTGTCACCGGTCGACACGTTGCAGTTGTGCATGTCGTCGCAGATATCGGGGGTCACGAACGACACCGTCGGCAGGGTCGAGAAGTCCGCGGTCGGGCCGTGTGGGAACGAGGCGAATGTCAGGTTCGAGGTGGCGGGCACGTTGTCGAAGTCCACCCAGGGGTTGTGCTTGCGGTAGTAGTTGCCGCTGGTGCAGCCGGTGTACCCGTCCGAGGGCATCGACTCGGAGTAGCCGGTGAACGTCTTGCCTGCGTCGATGAGGTCGGCGCCGAGGTTGGCCACGCCGGTGAAGTTCTGTGGGCAGTTGTCGTTGGTGACACCCTGATCCGATCCGGAGAAGATGTCGAGGTAGTTCGGCTGGCTCGGGTGCTCGTTCCCGAACGATTGCGTGAAGTTCGCCCCACCGGTGGCCAGGCTGTTCAGGTACGGCGCGGACGAGTTGCCGATGACATCGGAGTAGCTGTGGTTCTCGAACATGACGACCACGACGTGGTCGTAGGCCGGCGGCGTAGTGGCGGCGGCGTTCTGCGCTGCTCCGAGACCGATCAGTGTCCCGGCGGTGAGCGCCGCGGCGGCGGCCCCCGCCACACCGGAACGCGAGAAGCTGACCATACTCATTTCAATCCTCAACCGTATTTCGAAGGAAGTCGCAATCGAGCGGATCGGATATCCGAGCCGCAAGGATGTGAACGACGAAAGTAATGGGCCCGACAGTCCAGTTCGGGCCCATACCGTGGTGGCATCAGGCCTTGAAGCCCGAATGCAGCAGTGCGAGGACGTTTCTCACACACGGATACAGTAAACAGGGACGAGCGCGCCGAGAAATCGATTTCCGTGGTGCACCGACAAGGAAAAGTTGTCAGATTTCCCGAAAGTCACGCGCAGCCTTCACAGTGTGGCCGCCGACGGCCTCGACAGCGGTGACGACGACCCCCGAGAACCTCCGCCTGGCGCGGGAGACGAACTGCGGCCGACAACGAGTCCGACCACGCCCCTCGCGGTCAGGTGCGAACCACGAGCAAGACGGCGGCGAGCAACACTGCCAGCATGATCACCCCCAGCAGCACCTGGGGGTGCATACCGAGGATCGTCGGATTGTCGAATTCGGGGTCGTGCACGGCGGTGCGCGGGAAGAGCAGTGCGCCGAGCAGGCCCAGCCATGGTGTGGCCAGGATCGCGCAGGCCACCCACATCGGGCACGGGGTGACCAACAGTGTCAGCGCGACCGCACCCAGCAGGATCGACATGACGATGTATTGCGCGTCATGGAATTTGGCGTGCGGCGGCCACGCGTCGTTGCGCATGTGCTGGATCGCGGTCGCCGGGATGACGAAATCGGCCAGCAACGCACCGAACATGGTGACGAGTGCGACGAAGATCGTGAGGACGCGTGCGACGGCAAGAGTCGTCATTTCACCGGTTTCCTTGCTGAGGTGCGGGTTTCGTGAGATGGCAGCGCAGGAAGTCGTCGACGATCGCACGCACGTAGTCGGGGCCGAAGCTCCGGTTGGCGACCAGCCGACGGAAGAAGAGCGGACCGTGCAACTGGTCGACAGCACAGTCGATATCGAGGTCGGCCGGCAGTTCTGCCCGTGCCACGGCGTCGGCCAGGATAGCGCGGACCGTCCAGGTACCCGAGCGGTACAACGCCTCCTTGACTTCCGCGAATGCGGGGTCGACAGAAGCTCTTTCGATCATTACGCGCATCGCCTGCTCGCTGGCCGGTTCGTGCAGCATCGCGCGGGTGACCGCCAGCGCGGCCGACAGATCGGCACGTAGATCACCGGTCTGCCGCGTGCGGGACAGCGAGATATGCAGGGTGATGCTGTCGCGAACCAGATCGGGCGACTCCGGCCAGAGCCGGTACAGCGTCGCTCGGCTGATCCCGCTGCGCGCTGCGACCGCCCCGTGCGTCAGCCCGGCCAGCCCGTGCTCGATCAACAGTTCCCGCGCCGCGGCGAGCGCGGCGTCACGGCTGCGTACGGTACGTGGATCCGGTGGCCGCATCATATCCCTTGAGAGACAGTCTGTTTCGAAACTTCGATACAAACTGTATCGAAGTTTGGCCGATCCGGAAAGTACCGATCCCGCAACCGTCAGCCCGCGGTGCGCCGCCCGAGCCGCACCGGAATACTCAGCCCGCCGAGTTCGAACTGCCCGCAGCCGAATCCGCCGCCGAACCCACCGACCCGGTACCCAGCCCCGCCGACGAGCCCGCCGAACCGGTGCCGACACCCGCGGAACCCGTCACCGCGGTCGCCGAGCCGGGATCGAACACACCGGCGGGAAGCGTCGCGCCCGCCGAACCGGGACGATTGATGTACACCGTGACCGGCCCCGATCCGGTCGCCTCGACGGTCACCGTCCGCGCCCCCGCCGGAGAGGTCACCGTGCCGCCGTCGACCCGCACCCGATATCCGTTGGGATAGTGCACATCCGAGACGTAGATTTCCGTCGGCTTCCCGGTCGCGTGTGGGGTGTAGCGGTACGCGAAATCGCCGGTGGCCGGGTCGAACACCATCCGGCCGGGGGTGCCCGAGGTGGCCTGCGGATAGGTCCGGACCACTTGCCGGCCGAGCGGGCCGAGAAACGGGTCGACTCGCGGTCCCGAACCGAAAACCGTTGTGTACTGCCAATATTGCCAACCGACGAACCGATCGTCGGCGTGGGTCAACGTGTTCGGCAACACCGAGTCGTCACCGTCACCGAATTCGGTGACCAGCGTGGGGATCCCGACGCGCTTGGTGAAGGCATCGATGTTCGCCCAGGTCTTTCCCTGCTGCAGCGAGCATAGTCCGCTCAGTGCCGCGGGCAGGCCGTCGTAGATCGCGAGCTGGCTGGGAATGCAGTAATCGTGTGGGGCGAACGCGATTCCGGGTGACGTGATCGACGGATTCGTGCCCAGATCCGTCGGCATCGTCTCGTTCCAGGTGACGTTCGGTTCCCACAGCACCGTCAGCTCGGCGTTGCGGGCGCGGACCGCGTCGGTCAGCTTCTGCATGTCCGCTTGATACTTCGCGTCGAAGTCCGGGCAGCCGTTCGGGTAGCAGCTCAGGAACGCCGAACCGGGCCACGGCTCGTTCAGCAGCTCGATACCGAGGGCGCCCGCGTGCCCGCGCACCCGGTCCGCCAGGGCACCGAGCGCGATGCCGAGCTGATCCAGGACGCCGTGGCTGTTGTTCCACACCTCGTCCCAGCCGGCCAGGTTGCTCGGCATCAGGTAGTACATCGGGAAGCCTGGGTTCTGCTCCCCCGGACCGGGCCGCGAGGTCAGCGACCACGCCGGGAATCCGTCGCCACCCCAGATCGGCGACAGGCCGTCCTGATGGTTGTCCAGAACGGTGTGGATCCCGTACTGCGCCAACATGTCCACGATCGCGGCCACGCGATCGAGATAGGCGGTGTCGACCACGCCCGGCGTCGGCATCAGCGCCTCGAACGTGACGCCGAGCCGGACGGAATCGAAACCGTGCCGGGCCAGCAGCTCGGCGTCCTGCGCCGTGACCGTGACTCCGTCACCGGCCTGCAGGTAGGGCGGGTTCTTGTCGACATTGTTCACGCCGTGCAACAGCACGACGCGCCCGTACCGATCGACGAACTGCGAACCGGCCACATGCAAGGCCCCGAGGTCGTCCGGTGCGGCGGTAGCCGGCGGCGCCGATATCGCGAGCACGCATCCGATCACCGCGGGGAGCGCGCCGATCCACCGAGAAATCCGTTTCATTCCTGCCTCTGTGCTAGCAATTCCGGATCCCACCGAATTCCGTGCCCGCATCGGTCCGGGCATATCGAAAAACGGTAGGGCCCCGGATCAGTGATGTGAAATCATCGGTCGTTGTCGACAGACAAACCACGATTGTGAATCCCTCCGTTCGTGCCGCAGGCCCCCTCCCACGCCGCTCGTTCGCTCTGGAGCTCACACGACAACATTTTGTTGTCGGTAATCCACGAACAGCGGTTTCCCTTCTGCGATTTCGACCGATAACGTCTACGGCGGAGAGTGCGCGCTCACCGAATGGTTCCTCTTGCAACGTATCCCCATTATGCGGCGCAAGAGGAACCGAATCCTCCTGGAACGAGGTGGATTCACTTCCTGGCTACGATCTTCTGGTGCGAGCACACCTCGGATGATTCCGAGCCAGGGTTTATCAGGTAATCCGGTCGCCGGACCTGCGACCCGACACGATGTGGCGGGCACAGGCCCGGCGTCTCGGTTGAAGCGGCGGATACGTCGGCCGATCGCGTCGTCTGGCAAAGGACACACCGTCATCACTCATCGAGCACGCGTTCGCTGCACAGCGGGTGCCGTCACCCTCGCATTCGCCGCTTCGCTGCTCGTCTCGAGCGGTTCGGCTGCCGCTGCGGCACACGATCTTTCCCCGGACAGCCCGACGTGTGGCGTCAGTTCCGGGCGTACCTTCCAGACCGCGACAGCCGAACAGGAAGGCTTGGATTCCGCTCGGCTGGCTGACGCGATGGCCTACGCGGTCAGCGTCGGCCGGACGAACATCCAGATCTTCCGGCGCGGCTGCCTGATCGGCCGGGGACCGACCAACGACCGGTCCGACGGTGTCCCATGGAATCTCTGGAGCGGCACCAAGGGCGTGGTTTCGCTGGTGGCCGGGATCGCCTACGACCAAGGGAAACTGGAACTCGACGCACCGATCGGCACCTACCTGCCACCGGATTTCGGTGACGCCGCACATCGCGCCATCACCGTGCGCGACCTCCTCACCCAGACGTCCGGACTGGCTACCTCGACGACCATGGAACTGCTGACGTCGTTCGGGCCGATCGACCCCGATGTGGGCGCCCAGGCCATGGGGATCCCGATCGTCACGCCGCCCGGCTCCACATTCGCCTACAGCGGACGTGCCGTCGATCTGCTCTCGGCGGTCGTGGAAGCCGCTGTCGGCGAACCGTTTCAGCAGTTCGCGCAACGCGAGTTGTTCGATCCGCTGGGTATCGAACGCTCCGACTACTACTGGGCACACGACCGTTCCGGCCACACCTACGGCTTCGGGAATCTACTGATCCCACCGGTCGACTTCGCCAAACTCGGGCTGCTCATCACCGACGACGGACTCTGGGGCGACCAGCGCGTCATCTCCAGTGATTATCTGCACCAAGCGCATTCGTCGTCGCCGACGAACCCCTGCTACGGCTTCCTGTTCTGGGTGGGCCCCGGCTGCGCCGAACTACCCACCTTCCTCCCAGCCGACAGCTACACCCTCGCCGGCTTCGACATGCAGAACATCTTCGTCGTCCCCAGCCTGGACATGACGGTGGTGTGGACCGGCGGCAACGGCCCCACGACGAACGAAATGGTCCCGTGGGAATTCTGGCGGCGCCTCTACGCCGCCTTCGACGAACCACCGATCCCCGACCCGGGCCCGTACGTCGACCCCGATCCCCTCGGCCCCTTCCGGGGCATCGCGAACAACTTCAACTTCCCCCTGCTCGCAGGCGCCCTCGGGATCGGCCCCGACGCGTACCCCAGCTGCACTCCCCTGGCCTGCCGCGGCGAGACCCTGGCGGCCCCCTTCACCGACCAACCGCCCGGCTGCATCCTCTACACCTGCCAGGGAGACGATCCCCGCACCCCAGGCATCCGCTGACGGGGTCCACTGAACCCCCCGAACGGCGGGCCTGTCCTACGTGCTGCACCCGACCCACGCGGCCGACGCTGCCGTGGCGCAGGCGCTGGCCGCGAAGATCGGAAACTGATGGCGCCGCCGGGCGGACTTCTGCGAGCAGCAGGGTACCGCCCGGCCAAACCACGATCACGGCCTCAACAGTGATTCGCCGTGAGAGTTGCCAAGTCGATCGTGTCCGCCATCCGCTGGTAGCCCACAGAACTCGGATGCAACCGGTCGGCGCTCGCATACTGCGCCGCCAGTACCGCCGGGTTCGCCGAATCCCGCAGTGCCGCATCGAAATCGACGACCGAGTCGCTGAGCAGCTGGGTGCGGATCCAGGCATCTACCCGTTGTCGGGCGGGCTCCGCGAAAGGCAGTATCCCGCCCGACAGCGTGCCCAGATGCACACGCAGTCCGGCGGCGTGCAGCCGACCGATCAGTTCCTCGTAACCGGCGATGACCTCATCTGCGGCGGCGACCGGAAACTCCTTCACGTCGTTGATGCCCTCGACGACGATCACGTCGGTCACCCCCGCCCGGTCGATGACATCGGAGTCCAGCCGGTCCAGCGCGCTGGCGCTGGACCCGGGCGCGATCACCCGGTTTCCACTGATACCGGCGTTGACCACGGACATCGGAAGCCCGGCCGCTTCCAGCCTGCGTTGCAGGAAGTCGGGATAGCGGGAGTCGGTGCCGACCAGATCGAAAGAGCCTGGCAAACCGGCGGTTTCGAAGCCGTCGGTGATCGAGTCGCCCAGTGCGACGACAGCCGAGACGTCGCCCGGCGCGAGGACATCGAGTCCCGACGCGACGAGTACCGCCGTCGTCCGTCGCGAGAAGGCCACACCACCGATGTCGGCGGTGTGATCGCCCGACCCGGGCAGGGTGTAGTAGCTGGTGGCGTCGCCCACCTGATGCTGGGTGAGCAGCGTGGCCACCCCGACGGTATGGAAGCCGATGGCCACCGGTTGCCAGGCGGTCACCGCCAGACCGACCGGGTCGCTCACCACCTCGGCCCTGGGCGCGATCGTCACCCCCACGTCCCCACCGAAGGTGAGCGACCGCACCGAATCCGGCTGTACCGCAGCACCATCGGCCTGGATCGCCACGGTCGCACGGTCGATCGTCAGCGGCACCGCCCGGTACCGGTTACTCAGCTGGACGCGAGTCTGCGCGCCCCCACGATGCGGGGTGACGACCATCCGATACGACTGATCACCAACCGCCAGGGTGGGCGCCCCGAACTCGTCGCCGACACTGAAAGCGTCCGCCGGCGCGGCATACCAGCTGCTGACCCAATGCGCGGCCGAACACCCGGCGACCGCGATCGGCGTGGGCAGTCCGATTGCGGCAGTGCAGGTCCCGAGCAGGATCGCGGCCACCAGCCTGGGTATCGAACGTGAGGTCACGCCTCAACATTGGAGCCCCCGCACGCCCCTGAGCGGCGGAGACACGCTATCGCAAGCCATTAGTGATACCGCACCGGCCGCCGGTGAGATTCGTTACCGCCCGGTAGGCAGTACGAGATCCGGAGTCACACGCCCGAAGCTACGGGCCAGGATCGGGCTTCGTCGCGCTGCCGGAGTAGCGGACTCGGCCCTGAACCTGGCAACCTGAGGTGGAGTCTGAGGCTGAGCAAGATCGGTCAAGCGATTCGGTGGCCACATTGGCAGACTCGTCGTGTGGCCAAGACCGGACGAGATCGACTACGCGAACTGCTCGACGCGGCGCTGGACGAGAACAACGCCACGCTCGGTGCGATGGCGGCTGATGCATTCGTTTCGCCGTTCCATTTCACCCGGCAGTTCTCGCGCGCCACCGGCGAGCCGCCGGTGGCGTTGAAACGGCGGGTGCTGCTGGAGCGGGCGGTGTGGGAGCTGTCGACGGGTAAGTCGGTGACCGACGTCGCGTTCGGGGCCGGATACGACTCGGTGGAAGGTTTCAGCCGCGCGTTCAGCGCCGCCTTCGGGCATCCGCCGAGCCTGACTCCCGCGGACGAGCGACGACGATGGTTGCCCACGAGCAACGGCATCCACTTTCACCCGCCCATGTCGCTGTGGGTGACGAATGCGCCGAACGAACAGGTCGTGGCGGATCCCACGACCCTGCTGATCCGTCACGATATCGACGACACCCGCGAACTTCTCAGTGTGGCAGCACAACTCGACGAATCGCAGTACCGGTGCGTGCGATTTCCGGGCCTGCTGGTGGAATCCTTCCGGGGCCCGGAGGAATCCATTGCGACCGTGCTCGCCCATCTCATCGAGTCGAAGGAGGTGTGGCTGGCCGCGATCGACGGCGAGGACATCCCGACGGCCGCCGGCGACGCTCTCCCGGAATTGGTGAAACGCCATGAGCGCGTAGCGGTTCGGTGGCTGGACACTATCCGCGATCTCACCCGGCGTGGCGGGTGGGACGACACTCTGATCGATGCGCTGTGCGAGCCGCCGCAGAGCTTCGTCATCGGCAGCGTGATCGCCCACGTCCTCAGCTACTCCACCCACCGCAGGTATCTCGTACGACATTGGCTGCGAACCGAGTTATCCATCGCCGGAACCGAAATCGGAGACGGCGATCCCATCGAATGGCTACACCAGAGAGGATGACGTGACCTTCAAGACCGTCTACCACACCGCTACCAGCCTCGACGGCTTCCTGGCGACCCCCGACCACAACCTGGATTGGCTACTGTCCCGGCAGGTCGACTGGGACGGCCCGCTGGGACTGAACCGATTCACGGCCGGTGCGGGTGCGATCGCCATGGGCTCGAGCACCTATCGATGGATCAATGAGAATTCCACCGAGCCCTGGCCTTACACCATGCCGACCTGGGTGTTCACCCATCACGAGCTCCCATCCTTCGACGACGGCCGCGACGTCCGATCGACCTCGAAGCCGGTGGCGGTCGTACACAAGGAGATGGCCGCGGCCGCCGACGGCAAAGACCTCTGGCTGATGGGCGGCGGCGAGCTCGTCGGCCAATTCGCCGATCAGGGCCTGCTGGACGAAATCATCGTTTCCATCGCCCCCGTCACGCTGGGCGCGGGCGCCCCTCTGCTCCCCCGCCGTCTCGAACTGAAGACCGAGGAGGTCGCTCACAACGGCGAATTCGCCTGCGTGCGTTACTCGGTCGTGCACTGACACCCAGCCTACGCCTCATCGTTTCCGACAATTCCCACCACGACATCACGCATAGATCCCCGCCCTACTGCGGCGGGTTCGTGTCATATCAGCTCCTGCTCGGGCCGGGATCCCGCGCACGAGGCCCTGCGGTGTGCCGGGTTCAGCCCTTCTGCTGCAGGCGTTCAGCGAGGTCCGGTTCCTGCCGGAGACGATCCTGCTTCGCGGACCACCGGCTCGAAATGCGGCAGTGGGCTCAGCGCAGGCGACAGCGTGCCGGGTGGGCGCACGGAAGCGGCAAGGGTGTGGCATGCTGGTGGATGAGGACGGGTTGTTGCACTGATCGCCCGGCTCACAACAGGAAGTAAAACAAACAGTATGTCGCAAGGCAGTGTCAAGTGGTTCAACGGCGAAAAGGGCTTTGGATTCATCGCCCAGGACGACGGCGGACCGGACCTTTTTGTCCACTATTCCGCGATTTCCGGCTCCGGCTTCAAATCCCTGGATGAAGGACAGCGCGTCGAGTTCGAGATCGGCCAGGGCCAGAAGGGCCCGCAGGCTCAGAGCGTCCGCGCCATCTAGGAGCTGATGACGACGAAACCCGCGCTACCGGCGCGGGTTTCGTGGTTTCTGTCGTTGTTGCGCACTCACCCAGAGTTGACGGCAGCCCGGTACACGTATTTCGCGACCCGCACATTTCATGTTTGACCAAATCGGCTGTGCCGATGAGGGTTTCATCTTCGCAGCACGAGCCGAGTGCGTGGAGAACCTCGAGCCGAGCCACAAACATCTGCCATGGCCAGCGGGACCGAACGCGGCGAGCCCGTAGCCGCGCGCCTCCGCCGCAGCTCAGACCCCGCGCACAACAGCCGAACCCCCCGAAGGCTCGAACTCGGAATCCGTTCGGCAGCCGTAGCCGAAGGATCGGTCGGGCATACGCCCCCCGCGAGGCCGCATCCGCTTTCACCCACACTCTCGGTGCGGTGAACCGATGTGCCGCGGCGCGGCAGCGAGTAGCGTCGACAACATCAGCGACGATCTGGGATTTCGGCGTCGAAGGCGTCGGCACGGATCGCGCTCGGCCTCGGGTGGAGGCATCAGGCATCCAGTTGAGGACTACCTACAAGGAGTCTTGTTGACCTCGGTCCGAAACACCCGCCTTGTCGATGACCAAAGCGGTTTCGCGAACATGCGAGCGGCCGAAAGGACGTTCCGTATCCAGCAGGATATTCTGGCCGCGAAAGTAGTTGCGGGACATTCTCGGAACACTGCCGACTGTGCGCAACTACTGGCCATGCTCGGCCTCGATATCGCCGAATCGAGCTGACATCCAACCTGAACCCGGCCACAGCACGGCATCCTCGCCGCGAGGACCCGGACGAGTTCGACCCACATCTCCGGACGCTGTCGGCGCCGGAATACTCTTGCGCAACAAGGAATGCGTCGATGCTTCGCATCAGAGCAACGGTGCGCCACCGGCCCCCGCCGGTGGCTACCGCAGTGAAGGTCGCAAGGCGGCATTCCCTACCGCATGCTGCTGCCGGGCTGGCTGGTAGGTGCACTGCTGAAGGAGAAACGGCAGGTTGGGCCAACCTCGGACGACCTACCCATCCTGCAAGGTCCTGCGCCTCGCGACCGGCCGGCTGGATGCAAGGAGCCCCCGACAGCGCTGGGAGTTTTCATAGGTGCGACCGCGGCGATGGAAGTCCATCACCAGGTACGGCCGGCCGGAGGCCGTCGTACCGACGTCGTGGATCGTGACGACGTTCGGATGTCCGGATAGGCGGCCCATCGCGCGCTGCTCACGGACGAATCGCTGGAGATCGTCCCCTCCGGCCGTCAGCATCTTCACCGCTACCGTTCGGTCCAGGCCCGGCTGCCGACACCGATAAACGATTCCGAATCCACCCCGCCCGATCTCGTGGACATCCTCGAATCCGGCGGCGAGCAATTCGGACGCTATGGGAATTGCCGTGTTCCGCTGTGTCGGAAACGGGTGGATCGCACTCATCGGCCGCCCCTCGTCCCGACTTGGGCATTGCGCACCAATCATAGCTCTGAGATGGGGCGCACATGTTCGGCCGGACAGTTCTTCGATGCCCGCAACACCCGGAAAACCCCGTGGTCAGCGCGGGGGCCACGGCCATCTCGTTCCCGAGGAAGCCCTGTGCGACGGTTTCGCCGATCGGCAAGCGGTCGCGGGAGAAGATGGCGGCTTCGGGCATCCGTGTACTCCTCTGTGAGTTGAGCGCTTACTTACCGCTACCCTCTCGTACCGAGGCAGCCCCAGGCATCCGCCGACTGGGCACCCTTTCGAATGACTCACATCACTTCGCTGTGGATGTCTCCGACGGCCCGTGCGGCACCGCCTGCTCGTACTCGCACCTCGAGCCGACAGTCCGTTACCGGCCTGGACGCCGTAGGATTCGCCTGGTCAAGCTCAAGGGCGTCGTGGTCGTTCGACACTCATCAGAAAGCCGAATGCCTCGTGCTGGGCACTGAATCCGACACTCCACTCCTCATCGTTTCCATGATTTACGGAGCGCACACGTATCACCGCCGCCCTGGACCGTAGATGTCGCGGGCGAGCGCCGTCTGCCATACTGTATGTCGTCGTGATCACTACCTTGGCCGTAGAAAATTACCGCTCTCTACGGCGCCTGACCGTTCCATTGACGAAGCTCACTCTGGTAACGGGCGCGAATGGCAGTGGGAAATCCAGCTTGTATCGGTCGCTGCGATTGCTGTCCGAGACAGCGCGAAGCAACGCGGTCGCTGCCCTGGCCCGTGAGGGTGGACTGGATTCGACACTGTGGGCCGGCCCGCGTGTCGTCGGTCGCAGACAAGCTAGAGGAAACAATCTCAAAATTGGGCAGGCAACCGATCCCGTCGCTCTGCGGCTGGGATTCTCAGGTGACGATTTCGGCTATACGATCGAGTTCGGACTACCGATGCTGGATTCGACGTCGATGTTCAGTCGCGACCCCGAAATAAAATGCGAATCCGTCTGGTACGGGCCGATACTGCGGCCGACCACTTCCTTGGTAGAACGGAACAACGGCGTCGTGTCGGTGCGGGGAGAGCACGGCGACTGGAAAATGCTTCCACACATGCTCCGCAGCTACGACAGCATGCTGACCGAGCTGTCCGACCCCGCAACCACTCCGGAGCTGTTCCGGGTGCGCGACATGATCCGATCATGGCGCTTCTACGATCACTTCCGCACCGACACCGGCGCCGCCGCCCGTGGCAGCCACATCGGCACCCGGACTCCTGTACTCAGCGGCGACGGCGCCGACCTCGCCGCAGCACTACGCACGATCTACGAGAACGGGGACCGCAACGCCCTGGCCGAGACCATCGACCGGGCTTTCCCCGGTAGCCGGGTGGAGTTCGCCGGAACAGCTGGACGTGTGGAGATTTTGCTGCACCAGCCCGGTCTCAGCCGTCCCCTGAGCGTCGCGGAGTTGTCCGACGGCACCCTGCGCTATCTGCTGCTGGTGGCAGCCCTACTGACACTCCGTCCGCCGCAGCTCCTAGTGCTGAACGAACCCGAGTCCAGCTTGCATCCTGATCTGCTGGCACCCCTGGGAGCACTCATCGCCGATGCCGCCCAGCGCACACAGGTCATCGTCGTCTCTCATGCCCGGCAGCTGGTCGCCGCCACCATCGATGCGGCCGAAGAAGCCGACATCGAGCTGTCGCTCATCCAGCTGAGGAAGGACGATTCCGGGGAGACGCTCGTCGACGGTCAAGGCTTCTTGGACGAACCCGCGTGGTACTGGCCGAAAAGATAGCGTAGGAAGGATTTCTCTACGCTATCGGCGCCTAGTCCTTCTTCATCTGCTCGTAGAGCAACCGAAACCGCCTCCTACCTGCGGAAATAGACGGAAGATCCGGACCTTGACCTGCGACAACACCGCCCAAAGCGACCCAAGGACCACCCATTGATTCCTACCGAATCCCAGCGTTCCGGCATCCAAAATGACACCGAATCTGACAGTCCACGCCTCATCGTTTCCCAACGAGTCCCGCTACGACATCACCTATAGATCGATCAACCACCTACCGCTGGGCTAGCTTCGAGTTACATCCGCGCACAGCTCTGAGAGGCCAAAGGACATGAGGCACGCGAGCACCACTGCACGTTAGCGCCTTAGAACCAGTGACCTCCTCCGTAGCAGGGAACTCCGAGACGCGCCCGCCGGTCCAATTCGAGCCGGACGGTCCACCAGGTCGCTCCGTGTCCCGCCGATGTCGTTGTGCCTCAGCCGGTCCTGGCTCCCGGTGGCGGACATCAGGTACGCGTAGACGTAAGGCCGTTGCGAGTCAGCTTGTCCACCTTAGGTTTCAGCGATCAGAGTGCGTGACGCAGGGCGACCCGCTCGGCGAGCCCGGGACGTTCCGCTGGCTCACTTCTGTTGAGGCTGAACGCTACTCGAGGCCAACTGATCATTGCCGGCTGCGGCGAACGGGGCTTGACGCTCGCGTGGGCGCGCCCCTATCGTAAATCGAGACAGATCGGTCTTGATATCGGCCCTATGAAGGCGAGAAACTCATGATTGTGCAGGCCCTGACCAGGGGGGAAGCCGTCGAGATCGTCGAACGGTTGGCAGCGGCGAAGAGTCGGCAGGACGTGGTCGCGACGATGGCGGTGTATCACCCGGACGCCGTACTCGAATCCCCTTCGCTCGGTTCCCGTTACGTCGGGGCCCAGGTCGAGGGCGCGATCACGCAGTGGTTCGCCTTCGCGCCCGACTACGAGGTCCGGCTGGACGGGCACGGGCTCGATGGTGAGACGCTGTGCTGCTGGGGCGAGATCGCGTTCACTCCGGCGTTTACCTTCGGCGGCGCGGCACCTAACGGCAACCGGGTATCCGTACCGGTGTTCATACTGTTCCGATTCCACGACGGCCGCGTGAGCTGGGAAAGCTTCCACTTCGACGTCGCCGGTGTGGCACGCCAGTGCGGCGTCGACGTGACCGCCCTGGTGCGGGCGTCATGATCGTCGGCGCACGCCGGCCGAGCAGCTCGACGATGCGTGCGGCGCGGCACGAGCAATGGGGATCGCCACTCGAGATCGGCGACGTCGCACGGCCGGAGCCGGCCGCCGGCGAAATCCGCATCGCGATGCGAGCCACCAGTGTGAACCCGATCGACATGCATACCGGCGCGAATTCCGGCTACGAGCAGTCCATGCGATTGCCGTGCATCCCCGGATGGGACGTCGCCGGTGTGGTGGACGCGGTGGGTTACGGGGTGACCCGCTATGCCGTGGGCGACCGCCTCTACGGTCTGGCCTGGTTTCCCTACCCCGCAGGCACTTACGCCGAGTACACGACGGTTCCCGCCTACCAGCTGGTGCCGATGCCGAAGTCGGTGTCCTTCGCGGAAGCGGCGTGCCTGCCGATGGCCGCGGTGACCGCGTGGCAGATGCTCGACGCCGTCGGGCCACTCGCCGGCCGGCACGTGCTGGTCAGCGGGGCGTCCGGCGGCGTGGGTCACCTCGCGGTGCAACTGGCGGTCGCGCGCGGCGCCACGGTCACCGCCCTGGCACGCCTCGATCACCATGTGACACTGCGCGATCTGGGCGCGCACGCGTGCGTGGACTACACCGATCCCGGCGCGGTCACCGCGATCGGAAAGGTCGACGCGGCAATCGATCTGGTGGGATACGAATTCGGTGCGTCGCTGTTCGACCGTGTGACAACCGGCGGCACGATCGCGCTGGCGACCGCGTGGTCGATCGAGGGATACCGGGCCGTCGCGCCGGAGCGCGGTATCCGCGCGGCCTCCTGTTTGGTGGAACCCGACCCGATGGCACTCACGGCGATCGCGGAGCTGGTCGATTCGGGCGCGGTGCGGGTCGTCGTCGGCGCCGAGTTCGAGCTCGCCCACGCCGCCGCTGCCCAGCAATGGGTCCGAGACCGGCGCGGCTTCGGCAAGGCCGCGATCGTGGTGCACCCGCCGGAGCCCGCATGAGCGACAAGCCCAAGCAGCTCCGCGGTATCGCGGTGCGCGACAAGCTCGTCGGCATCGCGACCCAGCTCTTCTACGACAATGGGGTGCGCGCGGTCGGTGTCGACGAGGTCGTCCGCCGGTCGGGGATGGCGAAGGCGAGCCTGTATCGCTGGTTCCCCACCAAGGACGACCTCGTGCTCGCGGTACTGCAGCAGCGCGACGAAGACTTCTGGGCAGCGTGGGAGCGGACCGCGCAGCGCTGCACCGACGCTCGCGCCGAGCTCGACGCGCACCTCGACTGGGTCCAGGAGCTGGCCACGCGTGAGGGCTACCGCGGCTGCGCTTTCGTCAACACGGCCGCGGAATTCGGTGGTGCGCAATCGGATCGGATCCGGGAGCGTTGCGCGGAGCACGAACGCGAGCTCGCGTGCCGGCTACGCGCGCTGACCGCACGGCTCGGCGTCGGCGACCACGACCGTCTTGCCGATGAGCTCCATCTTGCGATCGTCGGCGCCTTCGCGGTCGGCGGGATCTATCCGAGCGGTGGGCCGGCGATCCGGCTCCGGGCATTGGCCGAGGATCTGATAACCCGATCGACCGTGGATACAGCGTGATCAGGACTTCGGGGGCGGTCGCCGGACTCCCCGACGCTCCTCGACTCTCGGTGCGAGCACCAGTCGCGACGGCTGTCTCCAGATGTCCGCACTGTACCGACGGAACCTTGCGACCGGCCCTTCTCCGCAACCGTCGGTGGCGAGCGTCCGGCAACCGTGCAGAGTGCATGCTCCGCGGGGACCAGGGGGATACTCTGGCTAGTGTGCCGTGACTGGCAAGTTACGAGTTACCGATGGCCGAGGACGATTCACTCCGAACCCAGCGTGATGTCGGTGTCGACGTCATCACGGAGCTGAGCGCGGCCGGATTCGAGGACGCCGAAGAGATCGGGCGGGGTGGATTCGGTGTCGTGTACCGGTGCACCCAGATCGTCCCGGGCCGCACGGTGGCGGTGAAGGTGCTCACCGGCGAACTGGAGGACAATCGGCAACGCTTCTTCCGCGAACAACATGCGATGGGGCTGCTCACCGGGCACCCGAACATCGTCAGCCTGCTCGAGGTCGGAGAGACCGGGACGGGTCGCCCCTATCTGGTGATGCCCTATCACGCCCGTGGCTCCCTGGACGATCGCATCCGGCACGACGGTCCGCTGCCCCTCAGGGACGCGCTGCGTCTCGGGGTGAAGACCGCGGGGGCACTGGAAGCCGCGCACCGGGTCGGGATTGTGCACCGTGACGTCAAACCGGCGAACATCCTGCTGACCGACTACGACGAACCGGCGTTGACGGACTTCGGGATCGCGCACATCACAGGCGGATTCGTGACGACCTCGAGTGTGATCACCGGGACGCCCGCCTACACCGCGCCCGAGGTCGTCGGCGGGCAGCCACCGAGTGCAGCCTCGGATGTGTACGGGCTGGCTGCCACGTTGTTCTGCGCGCTCACCGGGCACGCCGCGTTCGAACGCCGCAGCGGTGAGCAGATCGTGGCGCAATTCGTGCGCATCACCACACACCCGATCCCCGACCTGCGGGACTCGGGTATCCCGGCAGACATGTGCGCGACGATCGAGGCCGCGATGGCTCGTGACCCACAAGTGCGGCCGACTGCGGCGGGGCTGGGCCGGCAGTTGCGGCGGATTCAGCTCGACCACGGTTCGGTTGCCGACGAGATGGCCCTGCCGATCGAGTCCGGGACGGCACCGCAATCGCCGACGAGTTCGGAAGATGTTGCAGCACAGCTTGATTCGATATCTTACCCGGGCAGCCTGCGCGCGGGAACGGACAACCTGCCACTCGAACTGACCAGCTTCGTCAGCCGCCGGACCGAACTGTCCGAGCTGGAGCAGCTGCTGTCCCGGTCGCGTCTGGTGACATTGACCGGGTTCGGCGGTGTCGGCAAGTCCCGGCTCGCACTGCGGGTCGCGCACGCCGTGCGGCAGACGTTCGCGAACGGGGCGTGGCTGATCGAGTTGGGCGAGCTGCGCGACGACGCGGCGCTGCCCGATATCGTGGCCGCTGCCTTCGGAGTGCGTGACCACGGCCCCGGTTCCACCCTGGACGCGTTGATCGAACTGCTGGCGCCGCACGATCTGCTCGTGGTGCTGGACGACTGCGAGCACATGATCGAGGCGGTCACGCGGCTGTCCGAATCGCTCATCCGACACTGCCCAGGCCTGCGGATCCTGGCCACCAGCCGCGAGGCGTTCGGTATCGGCGCGGAGACCGTGTATCCGGTAGCACCGCTGGACATTCCCGATCCGGCCACCGAACCGACGGTGGCGCGCTCCGACGCGGTCGCCCTGTTCGCCGACCGCGCTGCCGCGGCAGTCCCGGGCTTCGAGGTGACAGACGACAATCGACTGTGTGTCGCCCGGATATGTGCGCGGCTCGACGGTCTGCCGTTGGCGATCGAGCTGGCCGCGGCCCGCGTGCGGACGATGTCCCTCGAACAGATCCTGACCCGGCTGAACGACCGGTACGCACTGCTTGCCCGGGGCAGCCGAGACGCCCCGCGGCGGCAGCGGACGATGCGGTACTGCATCGACTGGAGCTACGACCTGTGCAGACCGGAAGAACAGCGGTTATGGAGCCGATTGTCGGTATTCGCCGGCAGCTTCGAAGCCGATGCGGCCGTGCGCGTGTGCTCCGATGACATGACGGAGCTGGGGTTGCACGATGTGCTGTCGGCCCTGGTGGACAAGTCCATCGTCGTCCGCAACGAGGTCGCCGGCTCCGTCCGCTTCCGGATGCTGGAAACGGTGCGGGACTTCGGCCTCGCGAAGGCCGCGGAGTCCGGCGAATACCCGGATCTGTGTCGGCGGCACCGGGACTGGTGCGCGGGATTGGCGCGCGACGCGGAAGCGCAGTGGATCGGGCCGCGGCAGCAGGAGTGGGTCGATCGGCTGGAGCGAGAATTGCCGAACCTGTGGAAAGCGCTGGAGTTCAGCATGTCCGAGTCCGGTGACGACGGACTGCGGATCGTCACGTCCTTGTATCTCTTCTGGTTGTTGCGTGGGCGGCTCGGTGAGGGGCGCCGCTGGTACGAGCGCGCGCTCGCCCGGTCGGCCGGTGGCCTGGTGCGGGATCGAGCCAAAGCGCTGTATGCGGTCGGCGCGATCGCGGCGCTGCAAGGTGACCTGCCGATCGCCGCCGAGCGGGTGGCCGAGCTCCGGGCGCTGAGCGAGCAGACAACCGACCCGCTGGTCACCGCGCTGCTGGCCAACGCTGAAGCGAACTACGCGTTCGCCGACGGCGTCAGCGATCCGGCTCGCACCGTCGCGCCCCTGGCCTACGCCGTCCACGTATACGAGCGGTGCGGTGATCCGACCATGCAGGTGGACGCGCGGATCGCGCTCGGATGGGCCTACGCGATCACCGGAGACCTCCCCCGCGCGCTCGCCTGTCACGGCCAGGCGCTCGACCAGACCGAGTCCGCGGGTGAAACGATCTATCGGTCGTGGGCGTTGTGGGGTACCGGATTCGCTGTGTGGCGCAGCGGCGAACCCGACCGCGCCACGCACGCGCTGCTGGCGGGTATTCGACTCGCGCACGCGGTGACCGATCCGCTCGTGGTCGCGGGTTGTCTGGATGTCCTGTCCTGGATCGCGGCCGAAGCGCAGGAGGCCTACCGTGCCGCCGTCCTGATCGGTGCGGCGGATGCGTTGAGCCACCTGGCCGGCTGCTCCGATTCGGTCATGTTCCGCACGTTGCGCGGCTTTCGCCACGGCTGTGAGCGGACCGGTCGCGGGCTGCTCGGTGCGGACGCATTCGACGCGGCGCGCCGGGACGGTGCCGCGCTGGGGCTCGATGCCGCAGTCGGTTTCGCGCTCGGCGACCGATCCGAAGCCCTCGGCGCCGGATGACAGCCGAGCCGATTCCGCGCCGGTAGGAGCTCAGCCGCGCAGGGCGCTGACGAAAATCCCCGGCAGAGCCCGCAGCCGTGGCGTCGCCATGAAGTCGGTGAGCCGGCGCAATGTGGTGGCCTGAGTCCGGTTGGTGACAAACCACGGGGGCTTCGGTGAGAAGGTGAACTCACCATGCAGTACCGATCGTGGCGCCGGCCGGAACGGGCCGCGCACCACACTGCGTTCGGTGTCGCCGAGCAGCAGAGCGTTGTGCACCACGCCGATTCCGCTCTGGATGTCGTCGAGGGTGTGCCCCGGGAACGCGCCCCAGGTCGCCCGGGCGGTCAGGTAGCCGACACCGGTCCAGGCGTTGACGGCCACGGTGCCGTAGCGCAATCGTTCGACCGCCGAGTCGAATTCGGCGTCCAGTTCGCGCAGGGTGCGCGGGTGGGCGATGATGTTGACCCCGAGCGTGCCCTCGAATTCGTCGTTGCACACCGCGACCGCCTCGGTGAGGAATTCGCTTGTCGCGCCGGGCAGTTCGAGCACCCCGAGTACCGGTGAGAAGTATTCGGTGTGCAGGGCCGGCTCACCGCGGGTGGGCACCAGGCCCTCCACCAGCGTGCGGGCACCGATGGGCTGCGCCTGTGTGTAGGTCGACCGGGCGGACCGGACCCGGTCGGCCGAACCCGGGTAGTAGTCGGCGCGCTCCGGAGACCGGGCGATGGCGGCACGCAGTTCGCGCAGGAAGCGCTCCTTCTGCGGCCAGTCCGCGCTGATGACCGCCACCTGCGCGGCGACACAGTTGTAGCCGTTGTTGTGCAGGCGCTGGGTCGCCAGATGCTCGGCCTGGTACCGCAGATCGGCGGCCGACCACCGGCCTGGCAGCACGATCGTGGGCGACACCCCGCCGAGTTCGCTGGTGATCGGCTTGTCCAGCAGCGGAATTCCCGCGGCCTTGCGGGCCAGAGCTGCGGCATCGGTCCCCCAGACGATCGCGTCGTGGGTGGCCGCACTGCCGGTCATGTGCACCGTCGCCACGTCCGGATGGCGGACCAGTGCCGCGCCGACCTCCGCGCCACCGGTCAGGATCCGCACGAATCCGCGCTCGATGGCGGGGGCGAAGATCTGCTCCAGAACCGGCAGCAGCGGGTCGGTGACCGGATTCAGCTTCAGCGCCACCACCCGGTTCTCGGCGATCAACTGGTAGATGACGTCCAGCGGGGCGATGGAGAAGATGTTCCCGGCTCCTAGCACCACCCCGATGCCGTTGGTGCGCTCCGGCGTCCGCAGCCCCAGACCCGCGCGTTGCCGGGCCGTGTCGACGCCGATGCCGGGACGTAGCCAGACCTCGGCCCGGAAACCGTTGAGCAGCAACCATTCATAGGCGCCATGCGGAAAGACCTCGACCGCGATCCGGCCGCCGGGCGCGGTCCGGATCGGGTATCCGTCGACCGGACTGCGGCCCGCCTCGAGCGCCCGTGCGGTCTCGGCCAGCGCGGCCAGCGTGGTGAGCAATGGGTACGGGCCGCTGGACCATTCCTCGCCCAGCAGCGGCGAATCCGCGGGCAGGCCCTTGATCCGGGCGGCGATCTCGACCCATTCCGTGGCGTGCGCGCCGACATTCGCGTGCAGCTGCTCGAGCAGTGCGCGACGGCCGGCGAGATCCGTGCGGGCCCAAGCCCGCTCACCGTCTCGCAATGCCGCGACGGTGTCCTCGATCGAGGTGGCGGTGCTCATCGGAGACCTCCTGCGAAGTCGGCGGCGATCGACACTGCCGCGGCCATTGTCCGGACGTCGAACGACCCGGATCACTGTCGCCGTCCATCGTTGCGGCACCGGCTCGGCCCGCGCCATGTGCCGCGGCCGCGCAGTCGAGCTCCCGCGGATGTGCCCGAGCACACCGGGGGAACTCACCGCGGCGTTCCGCGCCGCGGGCAACCCGTCGACAGCTTGACGTGGCGTGGCGCACGCCACATACTCGATACAGAATTGATATCGACTATAGGAGCCGGCATGTGATTCGCCAGGTATCGCCTGGACCTACATAACTCGATATCGATTGGAGTTCGAATTATTCGGTGGGTGCCCTGCACAACGGGGCACCCACCTCGAAGCCACCGACGTCGTGATCGGCGCCGGCCTGCCCGCGCTCACCGCCGCAGCCGCCGAAGTTCATGCCTGCCTGCCGTTTCCGGCCCTCGCGCCGACTCGGCCGGACCGTCACATCAACACCTAGAAGGAAGAAATGACAGCTTTCGATTACATCGTCGTCGGCGCCGGTTCGGCCGGGGCCGTCGTAGCGAGCAGGCTCGCCGAGGATCCGGGCACCCGAGTGCTGCTGATCGAAGCCGGTGACAACGGCAAGCACCTCAGTGTCCGAGTGCCCGCCGCATTCTCGAAACAGTTCACCACGGAGCGGGACTGGAACTTCCGCACCGAACCCGAGCCGCACCTCGACGGCCGCAGGCTCTACCACCCGCGCGGCAAGATGCTCGGTGGTTCCAGCGCTCAGAACGCGATGATCTACATCCGCGGGAACCGGGCCGACTACGACGGCTGGGCCCGAGCCGGCGGCACCGGCTGGTCGTTCGACGAGGTACTGCCCTATTTCAAACGCTCCGAACACAATTCACGCGGCGCGAGCGCGTTCCACGGTGGCGACGGTCCGATGTACATCGAGGACCCGCGCGATCCGAATCCGTTGAGCGAGCGGCTCGTCGACGCGATGACGGCGTCCGGGCTGGTGCGCAACCCCGACTTCAACGGCGCCGCCCAGACCGGGACCGGTCTGTATCAGGTCACCCAGCGCCGGGGCCGGCGCTGGACGACCGCCGACGGATTCCTCGCCGAGCGGCCGCGCAATCTGACCGTGTGGACCCGCGCCACCGTACGCAAGGTGGTGCTGGACAACGGGCGGGCCACCGGCGTCGAAGTCAGCCGCGCCGGCCGGACATCGGTCGTGCGGGCCGGGTCGGAGATCGTGCTGTCGGCCGGTGCGTTCGGCACACCCCACCTGTTGCTGCTCTCGGGCATCGGACCGGCGGCACATCTGCGCGAGCACGGTATCGACGTGGTGGTCGACAACGAGCACGTCGGCAGCCACCTGATGGACCATCCCTTCTACCTGCTGAATTTCGAGACCACCGCGACGGGCACGCTGGCGGATGCCGAGAAGCCGATCCAGCTGGTGAAGTACCTCGCCCTGCGCAAGGGTCTGCTGACCTCCAATGTCGGTGAGGCGGGCGGGTTCTTCCACACTGGCGCGGCGTCGGGGGCACCCGATATGCAGTTCATCGGCGCGCCCGGCTTCTTCTGGAATCACGGCTTCACAAGCCACCCCACCCCCGCGTTCGCGCTGGGTTGCTCGCTGGTCGGCTCGATCAGCGAGGGCACGGTGCGACTCACCAGCGCCGACCCCACCGCCGCGCCCGCGATCCGGTTCAACTATTTCGCCGAGCGCGCCGATCTGGATGCCATGACGGCGGCGGTCACCCGGGCCCGCGAAGTCGTGGCATCGGGGCCGATGCGCGCGGTGGCCGGCAAGGAAATCCATCCCGGTCCGGGGACGTCGACGACCGCCGAACTCGAGGCGGAGATCCGCCGCAATGTCGAGCACACCTATCACCCCGCGTGCACCGCGCGGATGGGCGTCGAAGGGCACGCCGTCGTGAACCCCGCCCTGCAGGTGTACGGCATCGCCGGGCTACGGATCGCGGACGCCTCGGTCTTCCCGCGGATCACGCACGGCAACACCCACGCCCCCACCTTGATGGTCGGGGAGAAGGCGGCCGATCTGATCCGCGAAAACCGGTAGACCGCCCGCCCTCTGATCCGAGACCGGCCCGCTCCCAACCGAATTCGATGGGATCGGGCCGGTCTCGGCGGCGTTGTGGTCCGGTGGAATCAGCCGGTCACGGACGTTCGGACTGCTCCCCCGCTTCGTCCGCCTCGCCCTGCCATGCGGAAACCAGAGTGTCCAGGAGCTGCCCCTTCATCAATCGGGCAGTGCGGTCGTCGGCCACCTGCGCGACCAAGGCATCGTGAATCAGGTCGAGGAATCGGTCGCGACTGACCCCGAAGGCGACGAGCAGATCCGTGGCGCCCGCGCCACCGAACGGTGCCCAACGGATCGCGTACTCGACCAGCGACTGGGCGTAGGTGCCGACCGAGTTCGACGCCGCCAGCAGCCGGCACTGCCGCAGGGCCGACCGAACCCAGTCCACCGCCTGCGGCTGGCCGTCGATCACCCGGGTTCTGCGGCCCGGGCGGGCGATCCGAACCGGCTCGAGGACGAAGACCGGAAATTGCCCGGCGGCGTGTACTCCGCTGAAATGGGCGCGAACTCGCCGATCCCGGTCCGGCAGCCCGTCGATTTCGCCGAAGATCCGCGGGCCCTCGTCCAGTTCGATGATGGCGATGATCGCCGTGGTCACCCGGCCGGGCGGAAAGTCCGCCGGGCGCGGCACGATCTTCCAGGACACGATCCGGCCCGATCCGCTGGCGGGCACCTCGTCGAGTTCGGAGCTTCCGCACGTCGTACAGGATCTGGTCAGCCGGGACAGCACCACGTCGCACGCGCGGCACGATCGGTTCAGCAGGATGGCCGTTGCCGGCCGTTCGGGATGCTCGGCGATGACCGATGACTGCGCTGGTTGAGGCATAGGGGACTCTGTTCGAAGGCTCTGCGAAGAGGTGTGGTCGTCGGCCGGATCAGCGCGGGTGTGCCGCGAAATGTTTCCGACCGGCCCATAAAATGAAACTCGAATAGAGTTCGACTTTATGTCCCGCTGGGTAGCGCCGTCAAGGCTGATCAAATCGGAAACCATCGCGGTGGAAGGGCAAGTCGCGGATATCGCCGCACGCCTCGCCGCCGATGCCGCCGCCGTCTGCGCGACCATCCGCAGCACGCTCGAGGAGCACATCCCGGAACTGCGCGGCGACTCCCGGACCCGCAGCATGCTGGACGCCAGCGTGCACGGCACAGTGGACACCCTCTTGCACGCGTGGCGCCACGAGATCGCCGCCGACCGGGTCACGGCCCCGGCGGCGTCGGTGGAACACGCCCGGCGACTGGCTCAGCACGACGTCCCGGTCGGGGCGCTGATGCGGGCCTACCGGCTTGGCCAGCGCGTGCTGACCGAGCGAATATTCGCCGAACTCCGCGCGATGCAACTGAATTCGGCGACCCGGGTCGCCGTCATCGAGTCGGTCACGCCGCTGCTGTTCGCCTACATCGACCGGGTGTCGCAAGAGATCGTGACCGTCTACGAAGCCGAACGCGAGCACCGGCTGGAGGGCCCGGGCCGGGTGCGCGCCCTGCGCGTGCGGGAGCTGCTGTCCGGCAGCTCGCCGCTCGACGCCGAGGCCGCATCCGCCGCGATCGGTTACCCGCTGCGCCTGCATCATGTCGGCCTGATCGTCTGGTTCCCACGGACCGCCGCCGGCGGCGACGACACGTCGCGACTACAGCGATTCGTCCGCGAACTGTCCGCGGCGGCCGGCACCGACACCGACGCGCTGTTCACCCCGGACGATCCGGGCAGCGGCTGGGCCTGGCTGCCCTACCGGTCCGCACCCACAGGTATCGCCCGCCGGATCCGTGAGTTCGCCGGAACCCGTACGGACACACCGGGTATCGCGATCGGCGCACCCGGCGCCGGAGTCGACGGGTTCCGCCGCTCGCATCGGCAGGCAATGCAGGCGCGCGGCGTCGCGCCCGCGGTCGCGGGCGGGCATCCGACGGTCGTCTCCGTCGACGATCCCGGACTGATGGCCGCCGCCCTGCTCGGCGGCGACCTGGGCACGACCCGGACCTGGGTGTGCGATGTGCTGGGCAGGCTCGCCGCGGACACCCCCGGTGACGACCGGCTGCGGGAAACCCTGCGGGTGTTCCTGGGCGCGGGGTCCAGCTACAAGGCGGCCGCGCAGGAGCTCGGCCTGCACTTCAACACGGTCAAATACCGGGTCCGCCGCGCGCTGGATCGGCGTGGCCGGCCGATCGAGGCGGACCGGCTCGACGTCGAGATCGCACTGCTCGCGTGCCGCTGGTTCGGATCCGCGGTTCTGGAATGACCCGCGCCCCGGGCGCGGTACCGCGCCGCCGCACTGTCGTCCCGCGACAAGAACTCGCGCAGACTTCGTCTGCCCGGCACGAAGCCATGACCTGGGGCATCGGCCTACCGTGACAGCGGCGACGAGAAGGGGTTCTCGTATCGGACAACGACCGTTCGACCGACGGCAGCGCAGCCGGGTGCCATTCGCGAATCATCGAAACAGCTACTGCCAGGCACGACTTCCCGTCGAACGGCCGATCGAGCGGTCGATTCGCCGCGGCGTCGGGGCGCCGGGCGAGAAGGACGGACCATGGCAGTGAAGGACCCGCTCGGAGAACACCATTCGGCCGCGGCGTGGGATCTGCTGCTGACCGGTTCCGCGATCGGGATCGGCCGGCGCATCGTGAGCGACGCCGCCTGGCCGCGGGTGGCCCGCGACCTGATGAAAAGGCGTGGGCCCGTGGGTGATCAGGTGCGAACCCTCGGCTCGGAACTCGCGGCGATCGTGCGCGGCGACAGTGATCGCGCACCCGAGCGCGCGGACCGGCGGTTCACCGATCCGGCCTGGCGGACCAATCCGATCTTCCACCGGACGATGCAGGCCTACCTGGCGATCGACGACACGGTGCACACGGTGCTGACGGAGACCGACCTCGACTGGCGGGACGCCGAATGGACCCGGTTCGTGGTCGACAACATCATGGAAGGCCTGTCCCCCAGCAACAATCCGCTGCTGAACCCGACGGCGTGGAAGGCCCTGATCGACACCGGCGGGGGGAACGCGGTCCGCGGTGTGCGCCGCTTCCTCGACGATATGTCGGCCGAGCCGCGGGTCCCGTCGATGGTCGATCCGGATGCCTTCGCGGTGGGCGAGACGGTCGCGCTGACCCCGGGCGCGGTGGTGCTGCGCACCGAGATGTTCGAGCTGATCGAATACGCCCCGACCACCGACCGGGTGTACGAGGTGCCGCTGCTGATCGTGCCGCCGGTGATCAACAAGTTCTACATCATGGATATCACCCCGGGTCGCAGCATGATCGAGCATCTCGTCGGCCAGGGACAGCGGGTGTTCACCATCTCCTGGCGCAATCCGACCGCGGCCCACCGTGATTGGGGATTCGACCGATACGGGGGCGCGATCCTCGAGGCCCTGGGCGCGGTGGAGGCGATCACCGGCGGCAGCCGCACCCAGCTGATGTCCTCGTGCTCGGGTGGGATCATCACCGCGATGGCGGCCGCGCACCTGGTCGCGATGGATCAGGCGCAGCGGCTGGCCGGGTTGACCCTCATGGTCACCGTGCTCGACCACAGCCGCGCCGGCCTGGCGTCGGCCGCCCTCGACGAGGCCACCGCCCGGCTCGCCATCGCCGCCTCCGCGAAGCAGGGTTACCTCGACGGCCGGAAACTGGCGGAGGTCTTCGCCTGGCTGCGCCCGGCCGATCTGGTGTGGCGGTACTGGGTCAACAACTACCTGCAGGGCCGCGATCCGGCGCCGTTCGATGTGCTCTTCTGGAACGCCGACACCGTCCGGATGCCCGCCGCGCTGCACCGGGAGATGATCACGATGGGGTTGCACAACACGCTGACCGAGCCGAACGGGGCGACCATGCTCGGTACCACGGTCGACCTGTCCCGGATGCCGTTCGACACCTACATCGTGGCCGGGGTCGCCGACCACATCTCGCCGTGGCAGGCGTGCTACCGCAGCGCTCAGCTGCTGAGCGGGGCACGGCGGCGCTTCGTGCTGTCGACCAGCGGCCACATCGCGGCGCTGGTCAACCCGCCCGGTAACGCCAAGTCCTCCTACCGCGTCGGCCCGCTCGACGCCCACACACCGGCGGCGTGGCTGGAGCAGGCGCCGAAGCACGAGGGTTCCTGGTGGCCGGACCACACGCAGTGGCTCGCCGCCCGCGGTGGCGCGCGGGTCGCGGCGCCCGATGCCCTGGGTACTGCCGAATTCCCGCCGCTCACACCGGCTCCGGGCAGCTATGTCCGCGAGGAGTGAGACCGGGATGCCGGATCGATCGTCGACCGCGCTCGTGCCCGTGCTCGGGCAGCAGATCCGGGTGAACGTGCGGCGCGGCACCGGGATTCCGCTGGTGCTGTGCAACGGCATCGGCGCCAGTTACGAGGTGCTCGATCCGCTGGTCGCGCACCTCGATCCGGAGACCACCGTGGTTCGGTTCGATGTTCCCGGTACCGGCGGATCACCGAATTCGATACTGCCGTACGGGTTTCCGTACCTGGCCGTGGTACTGCGGCGGTTGCTGCGCAAGGTCGGCCTCGACGGGCCCGTCGATGTCCTGGGATTGTCCTGGGGTGGGGCGGTGGCCCAGCAGTATGCGCTGCAGCATCCGCGGCACTGCCGCCGGATGATCCTGGTGGCGACCGGCACCGGCGCCCTCATGGTTCCGGGGTCGCCGCGCGTACTGCTGCGGATGCTCACGCCGCGCCGCTTCATCGATCACGAGTACGCCGTCGGCCTCGCACCGCATATCTACGGCGGTAGCGTGCGCCGGGATCCCCGGATCGTGCGGCAACTGCTGGAGCATCAGCTCACGGCGGGCTCCGCGGTCGGCTATCTACACCAGCTCACGGCCGGCGCGGTGTGGACCAGCCTGCCGTGGCTGCCGCTGATCCGGCAGCCGACCCTGATCGTCTCCGGAACCGACGACCCGATCATTCCGCTCGCCAACGTCCACATCATGCGAACCCTGTTGCCGCAGGCCCAGGTCCACCTGCATGCCGGGGGCCATGCCGACCTCATCCTCGATGCCGCCACACTGGCACCGGTGATCGAGCGATTCCGCGCCGGTGACGACGCGGCACCGGGCCTACGGTGAGGTGGCCGGTGCTTCACACCTCGTCGGGCCGGTCCGCGAGCACGACCGCGTTGCCACCCAGTTGTTTTCCGCGATACATGGCCGAATCCGATTCGCGCAGCATGATTTCCAGGTCACGGCGAGGTGAATCGGGGTCGGCGACGACCACGCCGATACTCGCCGTGACCGGATCACTCGAGGCCTCGATCGCCAGGCGCAGCCGCTCCGCCGCGGCGACGGTGGCCTCCGGCCACACATCCGCGCACACCACGAATTCCTCGCCTCCGGTCCGGGCGACGACTCCCCCAGGCGGGCATGCGGAGCGCAGACAGGCCGCGATCCGCACGAGCACCCGGTCGCCCGCGGTGTGCCCGTAGGTGTCGTTCACCGCCTTGAATCGGTCGAGATCGAGCGACATCAGGCAGATCGGCCTGCGATCGTCGCGCCGGAACCGGGCCGAGACGTAGTAGACGAGACCGCGCCGGTTCAGCAGGCCGGTGAGCGGATCGGTCAGCGCGTCCATGCGCAGCGCCCAGTAGGCGAAATGCAGTGCGGGCAGCAGCCCGACCATGACCGAGGCCATGACCAGCACGGCCGAACCGGCCAGGGTGAGGTCACCGTCGCCATAGTCGACCGTGAGCCACGCCAGAGCCGACACCGACAGCAGCGACCAAGCGGTATGCACGGCCAGGATCCGGGGACCGTGGAACACGGTGAGATAGCCACCGGTGACGATCAGCGCGATCGCGAGCAACCAGCCGTAGAGCCGGTCGTTGCCCGCCAGACAGCCCAGGGTGATGAGTACATCGGAACCCGCCACCAGCAACAACGACACCCGTTCGCTGGGCCACGGCGCGAGCCACCAGTACACCGCCCACAAGAGGGAGGCGGCCATGGCGACGATCGGCACGAGACGCCCCACAACGGCCGGCCCGGTCGCGGATTCCCAGTTCAGCAGGCAGATCGCGGCCAGAATCACGCCACCCCCGGCGACGACACCCTTGATCGGGCTGAGCGCGCCCCGGGCGTCGAGGGTCCGGATCAGCCACCGATAGTCGAGCGGATCGTGCCACCACTCGGACACGATCTTCACAGGTTTCACGTGCGCTTCGCCCCCATCGTCGACCACGTCGGAACGTTCACGTCGCGCTGCTACCTGGCAAATTTTAGTCGCCGTAAGCGCACCGACACCGTCATCAGCAGCGATCGGGAGGGGAACCGTGGACCAACCGGTCGGACCCCGACCGGCACCGGTCCCGCAGTCGTCGGTCGCATGGCGCCCGACGAGAACCCGGCCGGCCCGGGCGCGGGCCGGCCGGGGTCGGCTCAGTAGTGCAGGTCGAACCGGTCGAGTTCCATCACCTTCTGCCAGGCGGCGACGAAGTCGGACACGAACTTCTCCGCGGCGTCGTCGGCGGCGTACACCTCGGCGACGGCCCGCAATTCGGAGTTCGAGCCGAAGACGAGATCGACCCGGCTGCCGGTCCAGCGCACCGCACCGGTGTCGTCGCGCCCCTCGAACAGTTCCGCGTCCGGGGAGGTCGGGGTCCAGGTGGTGTCCAGCGCCAGCAGATTGACGAAGAAGTCGTTGGTGAGCGTTCCCGGTGCCGTGGTGAACACGCCGACCAGGGAGTCGTCGTGGTTGGCGCCGAGCACCCGCAAACCGCCGACCAGGACGGTCATTTCGGGGGCGGACAGGCCGAGCAGGTTGGCCTCGTCGAGCAGCCGGTACTCGGCCGGGATCCGCCCGCCCTTCGCGGTGTAGTTGCGGAAGCCGTCGAACTTCGGCTCGAGGTGAGCGAAGGACTCCGGATCGGTCAGCTCGGCCGCGGCGTCGACTCGGCCCGGGGTGAACGGCACCGTCACGGTCACACCGGCCCGCGCGGCCGCCTGCTCGATGCCCACGCCACCGGCCAGCACGATCGTGTCGGCCAGCGAGATCCGGACGCCACCGGACCGGGTCGCGTTGAAGTCCCGCGCGATTGCCTCCAGCACCCGCAGCACAATCGCCAGCGCGTCCGGCTCGTTGACCGCCCAGCTCGCTTGCGGCTGCAACCGGATCCGTGCGCCGTTGGCGCCACCGCGCTTGTCGCTGGCGCGGAAGGTGGACGCCGACGCCCAGGCGGTCTTCACCAGCTGCGACACCGACAGGTCCGCGGCCCGGATCCGCTCCTTCAGCTCGGCGATCTCCGCGGCCCCCACGAGGTCGTGGGTCACCGCGGGCAGCGGGTCCTGCCAGATCAGTTGCTCGGCAGGCACTTCCGAGCCCCGGTAGCGCGTGATCGGACCCAGGTCGCGGTGCGTCAGCTTGAACCAGGCCCGCGCGAACTGGTCGGCGAAGTAGGCCGGGTCCGCGAGGAACCGGCGCGAGATCGGCTCGTAGCTCGGGTCGAACCGCAGCGACAGATCCGTGGTCAGCATGACCGGCGGGTGCGACTTCGACGGATCATGGGCGTCCACAACCAGATTCGCCGCCGCCGGGTCGGTCGGGCGCCACTGCCAGGCACCGGCCGGGCTCTTGAACTTCTCCCACTCGAACCCGAACAGCGTCTCGAAGAAACTGTTGTCCCACGCGGTCGGGGTCGGCGTCCAGGTGCCTTCCAGCCCACTGGTGATGGTGTCGCCGCCCTTGCCGGTGCCGAAGCCGCTCTTCCAGCCCAGTCCCTGCTCCTCGAGCGGTGCGGCCTCGGGCTCGGGGCCGACCTGCGCGGCATCGCCGGCGCCGTGGGTCTTGCCGAAGGTGTGGCCGCCCGCGATCAGCGCGACGGTCTCCTCGTCGTTCATGCCCATCCGGGCGAACGTCTCCCGGATGTCGATCGCGGCGGCCACGGGATCCGGATCACCGTTGGGGCCTTCGGGATTGACGTAGATCAGGCCCATCTGGACGGCCGCGAGCGGCTCCTCGAGGTCCCGGTCGCCGGAGTACCGCTGGTCGGCGAGCCAGGACTGCTCGGGACCCCAGTACACGTCGTCGTCCGGCTCCCACACGTCGGCGCGGCCGCCACCGAAGCCGAAGGTCTCGAGGCCCATCGTCTCCAGGGCAACGTTTCCGGCCAGGATCATCAGGTCGGCCCAGGACAGGCTGCGGCCGTACTTCTTCTTCACCGGCCACAGCAGCCGCCGTGCTTTGTCCAGGTTGCCGTTGTCGGGCCAGCTGTTCAGCGGCGCGAACCGTTGCTGCCCGGTGCCACCGCCGCCGCGCCCGTCGAACACCCGGTAGGTTCCCGCCGAGTGCCAAGCCATCCGGACCATGAGCGGCCCGTAGTGACCGAAGTCGGCCGGCCACCAATCCTGCGACACAGTCAGCACCGCGGCGATGTCCTGCTTGACCGCCGCCAGGTCCAGCGCGTCGAATGCGGCGGCGTAATCGAAGCTTTCGCCCATCGGGTTCGCCACGGCCGGGTTCTTGGCCAGGATCCGGAGGTTCAGCCGGTTCGGCCACCAGCCGCCGGAACTGCCGGTCTGGGTCGGCAGCGGTGCGCGGCCGGTCACCGGGCAGCCGCCGGTCGCATGATTGTTGTCGGACAAGGGAACCTCCGTCTTACGAGAACCGGCCGAGCTGCCGGTGCGGCGCGAGCACGCCATAAATCGATATCGAATCGGATTCGAGATTATGGCCGCCTCAATCGCCTGTCAACACGGGGTTATCGCCGGCGCGGTCGAGTGTCGAGTCGACCCGGGGATGCGGGTCACCGTGATCGATTTCCGGCCACGCGGGTGACCGCCGACAACTTTCGACCGAATTGTTGACAGCGTCACACCACCGCACCTAAAGTCGAATTCGATTCGACTTCTATTTGAAGGACTGCCGCTGCACCCGCGGTGGTCGAGCCGCAGGTGCAGCGGCCACCGAGCGGACGGGCACGTGTCCAGCCCCTGGACCCCTACGGGACGCCCGTCCGCCGGTGATCAGGGGCCGCTGGTCGCAGCCGGTGAACTCCGTTTCCGGGGCCGCAACGATGCGGCTCGGGCACAGCAACGGCGCTGTCCACACCGGAATCGGAGCAGCCGAGCGCGACCGCGGCCCCCTGCAAACAGCCATGCCCACGGAATTTCCGTGCCGCCGTTCGGAGGACGCCGCATGACCGACGCGGTCATCGAGATCACGCGCTCGCACAACCCCTTCCCGCAGTACGGTGTCGTGCGCGACGACAACGACGTGCCCCGGTACGCCGGCTTGCCCGCCACCCTCGTGGACCTGTTGCGCGTCCATGTGGAGGCGCGCCCCGCGGCCGAGGCGATCGTCGAGGTCGGGGGTGAGCGGCTCACCTACCTGCAACTGTGGCAGAGGGCCGCCCGCGTCGCCGGCGGGCTGCGCGCCGCCGGTCTCCGCGGCGGCGATCGAGTGGCGGTCCGGCACCCGGCCGGGGTGAACTGGGCACTGGCGTTCTGGGGCACCGTGCTGGCCGGCGGCATCGTGGTCGCGGTCAACACCCGGTCCACGCCGCCGGAGATCGAGTACGTCCTTGGCGACGCGGGCGTGACCCTCGATCTGGCGGCCGATTCCCCACTGCCGGACGGTGATCCGTTCGTCGCCGACACCCTGCGCGGCACCGACGTGGTCGCGCTGTTCTACACCTCCGGAACCACCGGCAAACCCAAGGGCGTCCCCACCACTCACGAGGCCTTCGTCACCAGCGCCGAGAACATGGTGCGCGCGCTGGAGGTGAACCAGGACATCGGGCCGCAATTGCGGACGCTGATCTCGGTACCGCTGTTCCACGTCACCGCCTGCAACGCGCAGTTCCTGGTCGCCGCATACGTCGGCGGCACCGCCGTGATCCTGCCGGTGCTGGACCTGGCGAAACTGGCTGAAACCCTTGCCGCGGAACAGATCTCCTTCCTGGTGAGCGTGCCCGCGGTGTACGCCCTGCTGCTGCGGCATCCCCGCTTCGCCGCGGCCGATGTGTCCAGCGTCGATATCGTCGCCTACGGCGGCGCGCCGATCGCACCGTCACTGGTGCAGGCGCTGCGCACGGCGTTCCCCGCCGCGACCGTGCTCAACGGCTACGGCATGACCGAGACCGCGGCCCTGATGTCCGCGTTGCCGGACCACGACGCGCTCGACCACGCCGACTCCGTGGGCTACGCGGTCCCGAGTGTGGACCTGGGTATCATCCCGATCGGCGCCGACGCCACCGTCGGTGAACTGGTGGTCCGGGGCGCGAATGTCACCGCCGGCTACTGGAACCGGCCCGACGCCACCGACACCACGATCGTGGACGGCTGGCTGCGCACCGGGGACGTGGTCCGGGTGGACGAAGCGGGCCGGGTGCACATCGTCGACCGGATCAAGGACATCATCAATCGCGGCGGCGAGAACGTCTCCAGCGTGGAGGTCGAAGCGGTGCTGCTCGCCGCGCCCGGCGTCGCCGACGCCGCGGTCCTGGCCGTCCCCGACGACGTGATGGGCGAGAAGGTCGGTGCCGTCCTGGTCGCCGCGGACGCACCGATCGACGTGGACGCGGTTCTCGACCACTGCCGAACCAAGCTCGCGGACTTCAAGATTCCGCAGTTCGTCACCGTCGCCACCGAAGCACTGCCGCGCAACGCCGGCGGAAAGCTGCTCAAGAACGACCTGCGCCGGCGCGTGCAGTGGGGTGCACCCCTGCGCTGACCTGCACACCCGTTCCCCTCCCCCGAAGGATTCCCGACTTCTCATGTCCCTGTTCGAAACCTCCCCGCGTGCCGAGCGCTACCGGGCGGACCTGCTCGACTTCATGGACGCGCACGTCTACCCCGCCGAGTCGATCTACGACCAGCAGATGCGCGCGGCGGGTGACCCACACTTCCATCCGCCGATCCTGGAGGAGCTCAAGGCCCAGGCAGGACAGCGCGGCCTGTGGAATCTCTTCCATCCCGACCCGAGCTGGGGACCCGGCCTGACCAACCTCGAGTACGCGCCGCTGGCCGAGATCATGGGCCGCAGCCATTTGGCGGCGGAGGCATGTAATTGCAGTGCGCCCGATACCGGGAACATGGAGGTGCTCAGCCGCTTCGGCACCGAGGAGCACCACTGGAAGTACCTGCGGCCGCTGCTGGACGGCACCATCCGGTCCGGCTTCGCCATGACCGAACCCGCCGTGGCCAGTTCCGACGCTACGAATATCGAACTGTCGATGGTGCGCGACGGCGAGGAGTATGTACTCAACGGGCGAAAGTGGTTCGTCTCCAACGGCATGCACCACAACCTGCGCGTCCTGATCGTCATGGGCAAGACCGATCCGGGCGCCGCGCCACACCGGCAGCAATCGATGCTGGTGGTTCCGGTCGACACCCCGGGCATCACGGTCCGGCGTGACCTGCCGGTCTTCGGTTATCACGATCGCGAAGGCCATGCCGAGATCGACTTCACCGATGTTCGCGTACCCGCGACGGACCTACTCAAAGGCGAGGGCGAGGGTTTCGCGATCGGTCAGGCCCGGCTCGGGCCCGGCCGCATCCATCACTGCATGCGAGCAATCGGGATGGCGGAGCGGGCGCTGGAACTGATGTGCCGGCGAGCCCAGTCCCGGGTCACCTTCGGGCGGCCCCTGAGCGAGAACGCGAACGTGCGCGACTGGATCGCCGAGGCACGCGTCGACATCGAGATGATCCGCCTGGTCACGCTGAAGGCCGCGCATCTGATGGACACCGCGGGCAATCAGGCGGCCCGGCTGGAAATCGCCGCGATCAAGGTCGCGGCACCGACCATCGCGTTGAAGATCGTCGACCGGGCCATCCAGATCCACGGCGGCGGCGGGGTCACCGACGACTTCCCGCTCGCCCTGTCCTGGGCCCACCTGCGCGCGTTGCGGCTGGCCGACGGGCCCGACGAAGTGCACAAGCGGTCCATCGCCGGACAGGAACTCGCCAAATACCGGGTTGCCGCTCCCGCGGCAGCCACCGAACAGAAAGTGATGGTGCGCTGATGGGTTCACTAGATCTCACCGGCCGGACCGCGATCGTGACCGGAGCGTCCCGCGGCATCGGCCTGGCTACCGCGCAGGCGCTCGCGACCGCCGGAGCCAACGTCGTGCTGACCTCCCGCCGACAGGAAGCCGCGGACGCGGCGGCGGAAAGTATCACCGGCAACGTGCACGGCGTCGCCGCCCACGCCACCGACGAGCAGGCCGCGCAGCGCTGTATCGACATCACGCTCGACCTGTTCGGCAGCGTCGACATCCTGGTCAACAACGCCGGTACCAACCCGTCGTACGGTCCGGTCATCGAGCAGGACCACGCGCGCTTCGCCAAGACCTTCGACGTCAACCTGTGGGCGCCGGTCCTGTGGACCGGTCTGGTGACACGAGCGTGGATGGCCGAACACGGTGGTGCCGTGATCAATATGGCCTCGATCGGCGGCATGGTGCTGGAACCGAATCTCGGGCTGTACAACGCGTCCAAGGCCGCGCTGATCAATCTGACCAAGCAACTGGCCGTGGAGTTGTCACCGGCGATCCGGGTCAACGCCGTCGCGCCGGGCGTGGTCCGCACCAAACTGGCCGAGGCACTGTGGAAAGAGCAAGAGCGCCAGTTGAGTTCGGCCATCCCGCTGGCCCGCATCGGCGAGCCCGGGGACGTCGCTTCCGCCGTCGCGTTCCTGGCCTCCGACGCCGCGAACTGGGTGACCGGGGAGACCTTCGTGGTCGACGGCGGCCAGCGACTCGGTGACGCCGAACTGTTCATGGCCGGGGAACTCACCCATGGCCACTGATACCTCGCTCACCGGTGTCGACAGTCCCGCGGTAACCCGCTGGTTCACCGCACTGGACCTCGAATTTACTGCGCCACTGCGATTCCGGCGCATCGGCCACGGCTACTCGAACCTGACCTACCGGGTGACCGACGCCGCGGACCGCGCCTGGGTGCTGCGCCGCCCACCGCTGGGCACGCTGCTGTCCTCGGCCCACGACGTGGTCCGCGAAGCCCGGATCATGGCCGCGCAGGCCGGCACCGGCGTACCGATACCCCGGATCATCGGTGTCACAACCGATCCGGAATTCTGCGACGCCCCGCTCGTGCTCATGGAATTCATCGACGGGCTGGTCGTCGACACTATGGAGATCGCCACAGCGCTGTCGCCAGAGGACCGCGGACGAATCGCCCGCAATCTGCCCGGCACCCTGGCGAAGATCCACGCGGTCGACCTCGAGCAGACCGGACTTCGTGATCTGGCGAGCCACAAGCCGTACGCACAACGCCAGCTCCGGCGCTGGGCCGGACAGTGGGATCTGTCCAAGACCCGGGAATCGCCCGAGCTGGACGCTCTGACCGAGCGTCTGACCGTCACGGCCCCCGAACAGCGCGAAATATGCCTGGTCCACGGCGATTTCCACCTGCGGAACCTGATCACGGCGCCGCAGACCGGTGCCGTCACCGCGGTGCTGGACTGGGAATTGGCCACCCTGGGGGACCCGCTGGCCGATATGGGTTCCCTGCTGACCTACTGGCCCGAACGTGGCGAGGATCCCGGCGCGCTGTTCGCCGCCTCCACTCTGGACGGGTTCCCGGACCGCGCCGAGCTGGCACGGCTGTACCTCGATGCGACCGGCCGGGACCCGGCCGCGCTGCGGTACTGGCACGCGTTCGGACTATGGAAGCTCGCGATCATCGCCGAAGGCGTCCTGCGCCGGGCGACGACCGAACCGCAGAACCGCTCCGCCGCCGAAACCCCTACGACCACACAGATCGACGCCCTCGTGGCACACGCGCACGCGATCGCCGACACCGCGAACACCTGACCCTCTCCACTCGAAGGCCGACGCCGATGACCCCGCACGAGAACGACATCCTGGAATTCGCCACCGCGTGGCTGCCCTACGGCGGCAACGACGACGAGATATTCGTGCTGTTCGGCATCGATATCGCCGAATTCCATAGGCGGCTACTGGCACTGCTCGATTCCCGGGTGTCGGGTGGACTCAGCAACATCACGCGCGCCGCTCTTCGCGAGCAGTGCGTCGATCGGCTTCGGGAGCTCACCGCGCAGGCGGCGCGCCGGACGGTCGGTGGCGCGGTGTCACCGGCAACCGCGGCCCCGCGGCGGGCTCCGCACACGGCCGGGCAGCCGGGACAGCGTCGGCTCGAGACCTCGACCCGGTAGCCCCCAGGCCGATTCCCGACGACGCGGGCACGCCATCTCCTCGAACGGCCGCCCGCCGATCGGACGGCCGAATCACCACTCGTGACCGGCGCGCTCGGGGCAGTCCTCGCGCGCGATCCCACATCTGTACTACTGCAAAGGAATTCATCTGTGACCACCTCATTGGAAGGCCGCACCCTGCTGATGTCCGGCGGTAGCCGCGGCATCGGCCTGGCCATCGCCGTAGCCGCGGCCCGACACGGCGCCAATGTCGTGCTGCTCGCCAAGACGGCCGAGCCGCACCCCAAACTCGAGGGAACCATCCACACCGCGGCCGCCGCCATCGAAGCCGCCGGGGGCCATGCTCTGCCGGTGGTCGGCGATGTGCGCGAAGAGGATTCGGTCCTATCCGCCGTAGATCAGGCCGTGGCACAGTTCGGCGGCATCGACATCGTGGTCAACAACGCCAGCGCCATCGACCTGGGCAACAGCGTCGACCTCCCGGTGAAGAAATTCGACCTCATGCAGCAGATCCAGATCCGCGGCACCTTCCTGCTCACCCGCACCGCCGTCCCGCACCTGCGCAAATCAGCGAACCCGCACATCCTGAGCCTGTCCCCGCCGCTGAACCTGAGTCAGCGCTGGCTGGGCGAGCACCCGGCGTACATGGTCGCCAAGTACGGAATGACCCTGCTGACAACGGGTTTCGCCGCCGAGTTCGCCGCGGAAGGCATCGCCGCCAACTGCCTGTGGCCACAGACCCTGATCGCCACCGCCGCCGTGCAGAACCTGCTCGGTGGCGACGAAGCCGTGCGCCGCGCCCGCACCCCCGAGATCGTGGCCGACGCCGCGCTGCACATCCTGACCCAGCCCGCCGGTGAGTTCACCGGCCGGACCCTCATCGACGTCGACGTGCTCGCCGCCGTGGGTGTCACCGACCTCTCCGGTTACGGCGCGACCGGTGACCTCGAATACGACATCTTCGTCGACCCGCCGGCCTGATCCGGCAACGGCGCTGTCCCACACCGAAATCGACGTCGACCAGAAAGAAACGGTGCACCGATGGGTTCACACGATCGCACCGGCCCGACCGCGGTCGGGCTGACTCCGGCCGGTCCCGCCACCTCTGTCCGGGCCGATTCCACCGCGATGATCGTGGCGAATCTCGGGCTCATCGACTACCACGCCGCATGGGAGCGGCAGCGCGAGCTGGCCGCCGAACGCGCCGAGGGCCGGGGCCACGACCATCTGCTGCTGCTGGAACATCCGTCGGTGTTCACCGCGGGCCGGCGCACAGAAGCGCGGGACCTGCCGGTCGACGGCAGCCCGGTGGTGGAGGTCGACCGGGGCGGGAAGATCACCTGGCACGGTCCGGGCCAGCTGGTGGGGTATCCGATCGTGCGGCTGGCCGAACCGGTCGACGTGGTGGACTATGTGCGCCGCCTCGAGGAGGCCCTCATCGCGGTATGCGCGGAACTCGGTGTGCGGACCGGCCGGGTCGACGGCCGCTCCGGCGTGTGGGTGCCCGCCACCGCCGCGCAGCCGGAGCGGAAGGTCGCCGCGGTCGGCGTGCGGGTGCAGCGCGGGGTCGCATTGCACGGCATCGCGATCAATTGCAACCCCTCCCTCGACGGGTTCGCCGCGATCGTGCCGTGCGGTATTCCCGACGCCGGCGTCACCACCCTGAGCCGGGAGCTGAACCGGGAGGTCATCGTGGCGGAAGTCCGGCCGCTGCTGGCCGCGGCGATCGTCGCCGCGCTCGACGGCGAGCTGGCGGTTCGACCACATCCGGTCGCCCGGGCCACCTCCACCCCGGCCTGAACGGCGGCCCGGCCGCTTCGAATATTGGAACGCCCGCGAAGCGCCGAAGGAGAGAGTGGGTCGGGATGTACTCCTGCCTCGACACCCGGCCCAGCGCCTCGCTACTCGCGATCCTGCGGATGCCGCAGATCGCACCGCGGGTCGTGGCGGGCCTGATGCGCTACCGGTGGCGCACCGGCACCCGGCCACAGCACAGACCCCACCGACGTCGAAACCCCCTGACTCGCTATCGAGTTCGCTCGGCGTCCTGGGCATCGTCACCTTGCAGGCGGTCGCCGCCGCCGCGATCGTGGGTTACTTCCTGCGCCATCGCGACGGTGAGTCGGTGGCCGGGAGCCTCGTCGCTTCCGCACTCGGCGGCCTCGGCCTGATCACCGGGTTGGTTCTCATGGTCGGCAACTACCCCACTCTGACCGGGAGCGACGCGACCTGGGTCGACATCATGCCCTGGACGTTGCCCGTGGTGGCAGCGGCGGGCGCGATCGCGGCCGGTCGGCGACGGAAAGCGGACGCCGACAGTTGAGCGGCGGCACCCGATATTTCCGGGGCGCCACCCGTCGCACAGCCGGTCCGACGCCTGCGGACCGGCTGTGCCGCAACCCAATCACCGCTAATTGCCACCCGCGTGACCCCGATCCGATCTCCACAGCCGGACGCCGAACCGGAGTCGCGGCGCGCACCCGGTCAGCCGTCGGAGCGGGCGCCTCGATGACCGTCGGAAATGTGACTCAGCTCATATCACAGTTCGTTTCGGAGGCATACCTTGACCGGCATGACCGTGCTGACGGAACCGCCGCCGAGCGCCGCCGCTGCGGTGGCCCGCGCACTACTGGCGGAGATCGACGACCTCACCGCCGAGCTCGTGGCCCGCATCCGGGCCGACGATCGTGCCTATGCGGAATCGGCCGCACTCACCGACGCCGAAATCGCCGGCACTGTCCGCGACAACCTGGTAGCCATCCTCGGAGAGCTCGGCGGCATCGCCGGGCGGCGAGCGCAACCCGCGAACGCGGCCGGCCGGGTGAAGGCCGAGCTCGGCGTGCCGCTGCACGCCGTGCTGCACGCCTACCGGCTGGGCGGGCGAGTCCTGTGGGAGCGGCTACTGCGCACCTCGGCCGGGCACAGCACGGATACCTTGTCGCAGTTGGGATCCGATATGTGGCGGATAATCGACGACTACTCGGGTGCGGCGGCCGCCGCCTACGGCGATTACCTCGCCGACCAGGTACGCCACGTCGACGAGAAGCGCCGCGAGCTGTTCCGGCGGCTGCTCAACGGCGACGCCGACGACCCCACCCAGCGGGACGTCGCCCGCGCCCTGCACCTGCCGCCGGTCGGGCGGTTCGTCGTGGTCTACGCGGAGACCGCCGCCGACGGCACGCCCCCGTTGCCCGATATCGCGAACCGGCTGCGGCACGAATTCATCGAATCTCTGTGGATCACCGAAGTGGGTGACTGTATCGGCCTGCTGAACCTGACTTCCGGCACTGCCGGCGAGCGCGCCCTGGCCCTGCTGAGCGAGCACGCCCGGGGCCGTATCGGACTGAGCCGCACCTTCACCACCGCGGACCTGGCCGGTGCGGCACTGCGCGAAGCCGAACTGGCCGGCCGGTGCGCGCCACCGGGCGCCGCGACGGTCACCCGGTACGGGGACGACGCGATCCCACAGTTGCTCGCCCATGCGCCGACCGCCGCCCGCGACCTCGCGGCCGGAATCCTCGGCGCCGTGCTCGATCTGCCTGCCGCGGAACGCGATTCGCTGCTCGACACGCTCAGCCTCTGGTTCGAGTGCGGTGGCGCCAACAGCGAGGTGGCGCGGCGACTGCACTATCACCGCAACACGATCCATATTCGCCTGCGGCGGCTCGAACACCTCACCGGCCGCACCTGCTCGAACCCCAGGGATGTAGCCGAACTGTATGTGGCACTGGCCGCCGCGCGGCAATCCGGCTGCGGCGGAACGACATAGGGGTCCGGGCCACAGTGGTGGCCCGGACCCCGGCCGTCGCCCTACTGAGCCGCGTCGGTGGTCGCCGGGACGCCGGTGTCGGTCGCGACGCCGGCGTCCGCACCGACCGGCTCCCGCAACGCGCCGAGAACCTGTCCGGCACCGGCGATCACGGCCGGGACACCCAGCACCGCGCCACCGAGGATCGCGCCGGTGCTGCCGACCACGGAGGCGCCGATCAAGCAGCCGCCGACCAGGCCGAGCGGTGTCCCGACGACGGTCGGCACCATGAGCGTGCCGCCGGTGAGCGCACCCAGCGGGCAACCGATGGCCGCGCCCGCGAGACCGCCCGCCATGCCGCCCACGGCGGTGGCCAGGCCGAGGGTCGTGGCGGCGTTACCGATCGCGGCTTGGACGTCGCCCGCCTGGTCCACCGGTGCCGCGGCAGCGATCTCGGACGGCGCGGAACTGCCTCCCACCGGCGCCGCGCCGGCCGTCGTCGCCCCGGCGGCCACCACCCCCACCGCCAGCGCGGTACCCACCAGAACCTGTCCGACACTCTTCATTCCGTCTCCTTCTCACGTCCACCGACACCGAGATCCGGCCCGCGATACGCCGAATCGGCTCCCGGCCGGCATCTCTCACGTTGCGATGATCGTTCGCCGGGAACTATGACCCGGGTCACTCTCCGCGTCGATACTGCGGCCGGTGGCCGGTGCTTCGCGATGGGCGCCGGCTCATCGATCGGGCGCCGAATCGCGTGCGGGAGCACAACATGCGTGGAACCGCGCACGGGTGCCCACCCGGCCGCTCGCACACGAACGATCGACTCCCAGGACTTCACCGCTGACTGCCATCGGGCGGCGATTCATGCTCAGCCGCAAGGGCTGTGATGCATCGACGGCTCAGCGGACGGAAGTCACCCACGAAAGATGATGCCCGGCAACTGAACTCACACGCCCGGCGGCGAGTTCAAGTGCCGCGCCTGCTGCCGATCAGCCGAACAGGCCGTGGACGAACGGAACCGAGTCCGGCAGGGCTTCGCCGAGTATCACAGAGTCGCGCGGCCGCACCGGGCAACGCCACACGGGGACTCCGGAGCGCCCGGTACCGAAGCTTCGCAAGCATCCGGAGCGGACGACCTCGGCAACCCACACCGGGGTCGACCTGCCGCGCCAGGCACCGGCACTCGAACTCGATTGCATTTCGATTCGTGATCAATTTCCGGGCGTGCGTGTCGACCGATCGGGGAAGTGGTCGACTGTGGGTTCACGTTCTGCTACCTGCCCGCGGCCGGACCCGGCGGCCCACCTGGACATCGGATACGAAGTCGAAAGGTTGTGGACACGATGGCGCTGACGAACTCCCTGGAAGCACCGCTGCGGCGATTCGGCGAGAGTGCGTGGAAGTGGACGCTCGGGTTCGGCCTCGTGGCCGTGGCACTCGGGGTCGTGATCCTGGTCTGGCCGGACACGACGACCCGGGTGGTCGGCGTCCTGTTCGGCATCTACCTGATCGTTTCCGCGTTCGCCGCGCTCGCACTCGGACTGGTCGCGCCGATGCCGGTGCTGGCCCGCATGCTCGCGCTGCTCGCCGCGGTGGCGTTCGGCATCCTCGGCGTGCTGTGTTTCCGCAGCGAACTGCAATCGCTATGGCTGCTGGCGCTCGTGCTGGGCATCGGCTGGATCGCCGGCGGGCTCGCCGAGATCTTCCGGGGCCTGTTCTTCGGCTGGACCTACGCCGGATGGTCGGTGCTGGGCGGAATCGTGCTGGTGGTGGCCGGAATCGTGTTGCTGGTGTACCCGATCCACTCCATCACCGTGCTCGTGGTGGTCGTCGGAATCGTGTTGATCGTCGACGGAATCGCCGACGTCATCGGCGCGTTCGCCCTGCGTGGTGCCATGAAGGAGGTTCTCGCCAAGATCTCCACGTGGAACGACAAACTCGCCGGTCTGGGATTCGACTGACCGGGGCACGCCCGTGTTCTGCGACCGGCGCAACCCTGACCGGATCACCGCCGGACTGCGCGCCCAGCTGGAACGTTCGGCGACATTCGACCGCACCCTCGATCTCGAGGCCGCACTGCGCACCTACCTGACCGATCGGGCACCCGGCCGCGACCGCGGCCACCACGCGGGCCGGCTCGTCCCGAATACGGACGGCCGGCCCGCGCTACTCCTCCCCTGCGGTGGCGCCCCGCCACCACCCCCGACCCCTGCACGAAAGACGAACCCATGCCCGTCGCCACTCCCCACGACCTCACACCCGGCATCTGGCCGCTGAACAAGCGCCGCTCCGCGGTGAACTTCACGACCCACCATATGAAGGTCTCCAAGGTCAACGGCCAATTCACCACGTTCACAGCCGAATTCACCGTCCACGACGACAGTCTGGCCACCGCAACCGCCACGATCGAGCTGGACTCGATGGACACCGGCAGCGCGACCCGCGACGCCGCCGTATGGGCGGCCAACCTGCTCGACGTCAAGCAGTAGCGACGCCGGCCTTCCGGTCCGAGCCGTTCCCGGTCGGCCCGCGCTTCCAGGTGACCGGCGAGGTCACCCTGGCCGGCGTGACCCGGCCGCTGACCCTCGAGGTCACCGTGCGCGGCCTGCGCGCCGGCTCGGACAAGCTCCGGTTCACCGCGACCGGCACGATTCTGCGCAGCGATTTCCGGGTGGCGGCGGGTGTGCCGAACGCCATGCTCAGCGACAAATTCGACATCGAACTCGATATCGAGGTGACCGCGCCGCAGTTAAACCCGCTGCGGTGGGCCGCAGCGACTGTGCGGCTGCCGATCGTAGCCGACAATCGAACAATCGGAAATCTCCGACCGCATCGCGGTCGGAGATTTCTTATATTGCGGTTCCTCGAAAGCAACAACGCTCGCGCGTCGCGGTCTTCATACGAATGTGTTTCTCGGCGTTGGTCGCACTGTCCGATGGCCCGGGCAGCTGGATTCAAATCCCCTCGGCACTGGACTGCGGTGATTTTCGTCCGGCACACCGGATGGGGACCGACGTTTCGATATGCACCGGGCGGCGATCTGAACTCCGCCGCGCATGGCATGGTCCCTTATTCCGGCGCGATAAGGCGGGGACTGGAGAACCCGATCCCCGCCCTCGACGTTGTTCAGCGGAAGTCGCCGTCCGGGTCGAGCTCCGCCCGTATGGACCGGTCGTTGTCGGCCAGCACCGCCCGGACCTTCGTAACCGCGACCGCGGCCGCCGCGACCGTCGCCGCCCGCCGGATCCAGCGGCCGCGCGAACGCACGCGGCCCGGCCCGGGCACGACGGTCATCGTCGGCAGCGCCGGTGCCGCCGCAGCGGCGTAATGCACCATCGGCGCGTAGGCCCGGCGGCTGACCAATTCCCGGGCCGCGGCCGCCGCCAGCATGATGCCCAGTGCCTGAAGGTCTTTCGCGGGCGCCGACTCCACCCGGTTGCCGCGGTGCACCTCGGGTGCGCGGAAGGTGCGGACCAGATCGACCACGGCGGCGGTGGCGACCTGAGCCTTGGATGTCGTTGCGGGCGAGATCATGTGAGTACTCCTGTCTGACGAAGAACGGCGACGAACGCCTTGTGGCTGCGCCGGTGCGCGACCAGCACGATGACCAGGACCGCGAGCGCACAGGCCAGGGTGCACACGTAGGAGTCCACGTAGGCCGCTTCGGGTGCCTGGCCGGTGACCGGGTCCGGCGAGGCCAGCAGCAACGCGCTGACCAGGGCCGAACCGAACGCGATGCCGATGGCCATGCAGGTTCCCACCAGCCCGGCCGCCATCCCTGCCTTGCGTTCGGGCACCAGGAACTGCGGCACCGCGAAAGCGCCGCTGTATCCGGCCCGGCTGCCCAGCCCGATCAGGCCGGCGCCGATCAGATACGCCCAGATGTGCCGGTGGTCGACGGTCAGCACGGCCACCCCGACCGCGGAGACGGCGGCACCGGCCAGCAGGACCACTCCGGGGCGGCCCTTGGCGACCCGCTGCTCGGCGGCCTTGCCGGAGATGAACATCGTGAGCGCGAACGGGAGCATCAGCAGTCCGGTGCCGAACGCGTCGTAACCGAGGCCGTAACCGGTCTGCGCCGGGTCAGCCTGGGTGTAGTAGGTCACCGAGAGCAGGAATCCGGCGTCGATCGCACCGAACAGCCCCGCCGCCCAGCAAGCGACCTTGGCGTAGGGCATCTTCAGGATCGCCAGATCGAATACCGGTGCAGCCGAACGGCGTTCGAACCGCCGCCAGGTGAAGTAGCCGGCCAGGCCCAGCACCAGCGGGATCAGCACCGCGTCGCCCCACAGCAGCCCCTGGGTCAGGGTCAGCAGGATCGCGGTCAGCCAGGCGATCATCCAAAGCGTGCCGAATACCCCTGGCGCGCCTGCACTTTCGGGATCGGCCCGAGGAACCGCCAGCACGAGTGCGACCGTGGTCGCCACGAACACCGCGGCCATGATGAAGAAGAACGTCGGCACCGACAGGAAGCGCACGGTGAGCCCGCCGCCGAGCATGCCGGCGACCACCCCACCGCCGGTGGCCATGATCAGCACACTCACTGCGGTCGAGACCCGGCCACCGGACAGATGCCGGCGCAGGAAGCCCAGCGGCAGCAGCTGGGCGGAGCTGCCGAAGCCCAGCAGTGCCGCGCCGGCCAGCACCGCCGGATAGGTGTAGACGACCGCGGGAATCAGCGCGCCCAGGGTCAGTACGCCACCGGCGAGCACCGCGGTCGGCCGGTCGCTGAGCACGTCGGCCAGCCGCGGCAGCAGGATGAAGCCGGCACCGCCGCCGAGGGTCAGCGCGGTGAAGATCCAGGTCTCACTCGCCGAGTCGAGCCCGAGCTGATCCTTCATCAGCGGCAACAGCGGCGGCAGCATGAACAGCACCGCGTTGGTCACCGTCGCCAGCAGGGCGGCCACGGCGATCAGCGCGAACCGCCGCCGAGCCGGGGTCGGCACCGGATCCAGCAGCGACTCGATGTCGAAGCCGGCGTGTGTCTTTCGAGTCACCGTCCGCATCGTCAGACCCGCTCGACGATTTCGTGCCGGGGGGTGCCGACCGCGACGAGCGCGTCGTAGAAGGCCTTGGGCTCGGCCCAGTCCTCCGGGGCGAACGCACCGGCCCGCTGTCCGGCCTGGTCGAGCGCCATCACCATGAACGCGGCGCAGGCGGTGCCCGTGATCGTGGCCATGTTCCGCATCAGATAGGTGTGCGGCCCCGAGTCGGGGGTGCGCCGGATCGCGGTGTGCGGCAGACCGTCCTTGACCCCGTAGACGCGGGCGGCCAGGCCACCGCGCCAAGTGTAGGTCCGGCCGACGGCGCTGCGGCCGAGGAACTTCGCGATCTCGCCGACATTGCTCTGTTCCTTGCGCAGCAGGCCGTACAGACCGCGCGCGCTGGCCTTCAGCCCGCCGACGTTGCCGATCTTGTTGTCGAACAGGGCCATGATGTAGTCGATGGCCTCCTCGACGGTCAGTTCGCGCTTGTGCACCGCGGTGGCGAGGCCCCGGATGATGCCGTTGAACGGCGCCGGGTCCAGGCCACCGATGACGCGGATCCGGTCGGCCTGGGGGAATCGGCGCGGCATGGTGACCGATTCCGGATGCGCGGTCTCGTAGAGCGTGATGTCACCGAGCGGTCCGCCCATGGGCGCCAGGCCGGTCTCCACGTAGCTCTCGTGGATGACGCGGCGCCCACCCTCCCAGGTGTGGCAGTCGCCGGCGGAGATGTGCAGCATGTGCTCCAGCACGGCGCGCCCGACGTTGGGACGTTCGTCGCCGACGGCCCAGTACATGTCGATCCGCTCGATCTCGTCGAGTTCGGCGGCAGCGTCCACCGCCAGCACGTTGGACATGCCGGGCGAGGCGCCGCAGCCGATGTACATCGCGATGCCCGCCGCGCGCGCCCGCTCGTGCAGCGACAGCGCGTGCTCGGTGCTCTCGACGTCGTCGTCGAAGTCCAGGTAGGGCACCCGGGCCGCCAGGCATGCCTCGACCACCGGGGACGAGGTGCGCATGTACGGGCCGGCGCCCAGCACGACCAGCGACGCACCGGTCACCAGTTCCAGCAGCCCTTGCTCGTCGTAGAGGTCGACCTGCTCGACCGAGGCGCGGCCTGGCGGGAGCGTGCGCACCAGCTTGTGCAGCACGTTCGGCCGGATATCGGCCAGGGTCAGATGCCAGTCGCCCGGGGCCTTCGCGAAGCGCTGGACGGCCAGACGGCACATCTCGCCCGCGGCACCGATGAAAACGACCTTTTGTGCAGTCATGCGATCTCCTGTGAACTCAATCTCAAGTCGAGTTCGATTCTTAGGCGCGCTCCGACCTTTGTCAATAGGCCCGCTAGCGCCAATCGAGGAGGTTTGTCAACAGTTTGTAAACACCTTGACGAGAGATGTTGCACACCACATACTCGACTTCGAATCCATATCGAATTTAGGAGCTGTACATGACGTCCTCCCTGTTCAGGGGCCGCAAGAGCGGCGCCTCCGGCGGATCCGCGGACAGTGGTTCACATCACGTGGACGTCCTGGTCATCGGCGCGGGCATCTCCGGCATCAGCGCGGCGCATCACCTGCACTGCACCCGCCCCGGCACCTCGATCACGGTCCTGGAGGCCCGCGACGAGGTCGGCGGCACCTGGACCTTCTTCAAGTACCCGGGCCTGCGATCGGACTCGGACATGGCGACCTACGGGTTCGGCTTCAAGCAGTGGACCAGCCCGCTCACCATCGCCCAGGGACCCTATATCGCCGAGTACCTGCGCAAGACGGTCGAGGACTGCGGCCTGCGCGACACGATCCAGTTCGGCCGGACCGTCACCTCGGCAGCTTTCGACAGCACGACCGGCCGGTGGACCGTGCGCGCGAGCACCCGCAACGGCCGCACCGCGACCTATACCGCGAAATTCCTGTACATCTCCACCGGCTACTACGACTACAAGTCGGCGTACACCCCCGACTTCCCCGGCATCGAGGACTTCAAGGGCACGGTCGTGCACCCGCAGTTCTGGCCCGAGGACCTGGTCTACACCGACAAGGAGGTCGTGGTCATCGGCAGCGGCGCCACCGCCATCACCCTGCTGCCGGCCATGGCACCGCTGACCAAGCACATCACGATGCTGCAGCGCTCGCCCAGCTACATCCTCAACCTGCCCAGCATCGACATTTCGGCGCACTACCTGAACAAGGTCCTCGGCCAGGACCGGGCCGCGCGGGTCATCCGCCGCAAGAACATCGCCTTCACCCGCGCGCTCTACAAGGTGAGCAAGCGCGCGCCCCGTCTGGCGCGCAAGCTGCTCACCGCGCAGGTGCGGGCCCAGCTGCCCGCCCACGTCGACGCCGCCACCCACTTCGCGCCGAAGTACAACCCGTGGGAACAGCGGCTGTGTATCGCCCCGGGCGGCGACCTGTTCGACACTCTCGGCTCGGACCGAGCCTCGATCGTCACCGACCACATCGAGCGGTTCACCGCGACCGGGATCCGGCTGCGGTCGGGCCAGCAGCTCGACGCGGACATCGTGGTCACCGCGACCGGGCTCAACATGCTCGCCTTCGGCGGCATGAAGATCAGCGTCGACGGCGAAGAAGTGAACGTCGCCGACCGGTACGCCTTCAAGGCCATGATGCTGTCCGGCGTCCCGAATCTGGCCTTCGCCGTGGGCTACAGCAATATCTCGTGGACCCTCAAGGTCGAACTGGCCGCCCAGCACTTCTGCCGAGTGCTGGACTTCATGGACGCCTACGGTCACGACACCTTCGTCCCGATCCCGGACAACCCCGGCATGGAGCGGCGACCGATCCTGGACCTGAAGGCCGGGTACGTCCAGCGCCGGATCGGGACCTTCCCGCACGCCGGCGACGAGGGTCCCTGGACGCTCGAACACGCCTACGAGCTCGATCTCGAGCGCTTGGGGAACGGGCCGGTGGCCGACCCCGAACTGCACTTCGGCACCGTCGGCGCGCAGCTGCCGCCCCGGTCCACCACCCGCCGCCGCCCGGCCGCGCTCGAGACCGCGAAAGCGAAGTGACCATCATGACTCGCCACGACACCTACTTCGTCAGCGGCGGCCTGCGGTGCGCCGCATGGCATTACCCGGCCACCAGCGATGCCCTGGCCACGCGGGCCGGCCGGCCCTGTGTGGTCATGGCCAACGGATTCGGGGGGACGCGCGACACCGGGCTGCAAGGGTTCGCCGAATCCTTCTCCGCCGCCGGGATCGACGTCTACCTCTTCGACTTCCGGCACTTCGGTGACTCGGAAGGTGAACCGCGACAACTCATCTCGGTCCCCCGGCAGCGGCAGGACTTCCACGCCGCCGTCGACGCGGCGCGCCGGCTGCCCGGGGTCGACCGGGACCGGATCGCGCTGTGGGGCAGCTCGTATTCGGCCGGGCACGCGATCGTGGTCGCCGCCCAGTCACCGTTCCTCAGCGGCGTGGTGGCGATGACGCCGTTCACCGACGGCCTGGCCAGCCTGGTCTACATCTCCCGGATCGGCAGCCCGAAACACACGGCCCGGCTGGCCGTGCTGGGCGCCGCCGACCTGATCCAGGCCGGGCTGGGCAAGGGCGCCCGCACGATTCCGATCACCGGCCCGCCCGGCACCGACGCGATGATGACCGCGCCCGGTGTCGCGGAGGCTTACACCGCGGCCGCGGGACCCACCTGGCGCAACGCGACCCCGGCCCGCCACGCCCTGGCGATGCCGCGCAACCGGCCCACCGCCTACGCCACGAAGGTCGACTGCCCGGTCCTGGTGCAGGTGGCCAAGGCCGACAAGACCGTGCCGAACAAGGCCACCCGTAAAATGGCGGCCAAGCTGGACAAGGGCCGGATCGAGGAATATCCGGTGGATCATTTCGACGTCTACGACGGCCCGTGGCACCGGCGTGTGGTGGCGGCTCAGCTCGAGTTCCTCACCCGCGTTCTACGCTGATGGCAGCAAATAGTGAAGGAGTGGTGTGTGGTGTCCGAGCGGCTGTTGAACTCATCCGGCAAGGCGACCGCCGCTCGCGGGCGCAAGGCCTCGGCGAAGTCCGTCCCCGCGCAGGCACCCGCTCGTCCCGACGCCACCCTGCAGCGCCGGGGGGTCGAGCGGGTGCAGGCGATTCTCGATGCCGCCGAAGCGATTCTGGGCGAGGACGGCTACGAGGCCGCCACGTTGAAGGCGGTCGGGGAGCGGGCCGGCATTCCCACCGCGTCGGTCTACCACTACTTCGCCGACCGCCATCAGGTCGACACCCAGTTGCTGTTGCGGCATATCAACAATGTCAATGTGGCGGTGCGGGATTCGCTGAGCCGGCTCGATTCCGCGCCGACCGCGCGGGCGATCGTGGACGCCGTGATCGATCCGACCGTGAGCTACTTCCGCACGCACCCCAGTGCCGTCGAACTGTGGTTCCGGCGCACGGCCGCCGATGCCGACGCCAACGCTGTCCAGACCTACGACGACGAGACCGCGGCGTACGTGCACAGCCTTGCTGTCAGCTTGGGAATACTGCGGGAGTCGACGCCCGTGCTCGTCATGCAAACGGCCTTCGAGGTCGGGAACAGCCTGTTCGACGTCGCGTTCCGCCGCAGCCCCCGCACCGGTGACGACGACACGCTCGACGAGGCCCGGCTCATGCTCTCGCTGTATTTCGAGGCGTACGCGCCCGGCACCGACTGACCTCTTCCGAACTTCCCGAAACCACCGACCGGGCCCGACCCGGTCCCACTAATCTCGATATGAATTCGAGTTCTATTTATCAGGAGCAAGCCGTGACCAATGGCGCACCCCACCTCGAAGCCGACGTCGCCGTGATCGGCGCCGGCCTGTCCGGGCTCACCGCCGCCTACCGCCTGTCGCAACAGGGACGGTCCGTAGTCGTGCTCGAGGCGAGCGACCGGGTCGGCGGCCGCACCGTCAACCTGGAGGTCGCACCCGGCGTCGTCGTCGACGGCGGCGCCCAGTGGATCGGCGGCAAGCACACCGAGATGTTCGACCTGCTGGACGAACTCGGCATCGACACCTTCGACAGCTACACCGCGGGCCGGACCATCTACCAGCGCCGCGGCGTCCGCGCGGACTTCAAAGGCACGATCCCGCCGCTGAAGCGGGCGGTCCTCGCGGACTTCGCCCAAGCACAGTTTCGGCTCGAGGTGATGGCCGGCCGCGTTCCGGACGGCAAGCCCTGGCAGGCTGCCAAGTCGGACATCTGGGACGGCACCTCGCTCGGTCACTGGCTCGACCGAAACTGCCTCACGCCCGAGGCGCGGGACCTGTTCACCTTCTGCTTCACGACCATGCTGGCCGACGACCCGCACCGAGTGTCACTGCTCAGCGTCCTGCATCAGATCCGCACCTGCGGCGGGCTGGAATACATGATCAACACCGAGGACGGCGCCCAGGAGACCCGGATCCAGGGCGGCTCCCAGCGTGTCTCGCTCGCCCTGGCCGAGCGGCTCGGTGACCGGGTCGTGCTCGGTGCGCCGGTGACCGCGATCCGGTCCGACCGGCACGGTGTCACCATCGACGCCACCCGGGGTGCCGTGCGCGCCCAGCGGGTCATCGTGGCCATGACGCCCGCCGACGCCGACCGCATCGACTTCTCGCCCGACCTGCCGACCCGCCGGGCGGAACTGCAGCGGGCCTGGCACAACGGCACCGAGAACAAGGTGTTCGCTGTCTACCCCAGCCCATTCTGGCGCCAGCGCGGGCTCAACGGCACCGCGCTGGCCGACCTACCGGTGGCCCGCTATGTCACCGACGCCTCCCCCGCGGACGGCAGCGTGGGCGTCCTGCTCGCCTTCGTCGGCACCGCCAGCGACGGCCCCGGGCTGACCTGGCCCGAGACGATCCTGGACGACGAGCGCCGCCGCCATCGCGAACTGCTGCGCGACCTCGTCACCCTGTTCGGCCCCCAGGCGGCCGAACCACTCCGCATCGTGGAACAGAACTGGACCGCCGAACCCTGGATCTCCGGCTGCGTCAGCACCCGCGCGCCCGGCGTGCTCACCCGCTACACCGATGCCGCGCTCACACCGGTCGGCCGGGTGCACTGGGCCGGCACCGAGGCCGCGGAGGAATTCGAGGGTTACCTCGAAGGAGCCGTCCGCGCCGCCGACCGCGCGGTCGCCGAGGTTCTCGCGCAGCTCCCCCGACTGGACGCCCAGCTGACGAGCCGGGCCGAATACGCGCACTTCTAGCCGCGGCTTCCGCGGGGATCGCCTCGCCCGCACGCGCGGCGAGGCGATCCGATTCCCGTCGGGCTGCCCAAGGGTGGCGGGCAGCGTCGCGATCGAGTGCCGGCGCCGACCTCGTTGCGACAGTTCACTACTCGGCCAGCCGTCACCGAATCATGCGGGCGCAATTACCATTCCGGCGCTCGGCGGCGGCTGCGATGGCGCGGCGGATTCCACACCATCGCCGACATCGCCGCCGCTGTTCGCCACCCGGCCGACCCCCACCGAATCATGCAGGCGCAATTATCATTCCGGCCCGAACAGCGGTAGCTGCGTGGCGTGGTGGGGGTCAGTGCCGGCCGCTGCCAGAGTGGCGGCGGTTATGGCGTGCCAGCATCCGCGCCCACCGCTGCCAGGGTCGCGGCGGTGAACACCCGGTATCCCTGGCTCGGGTCCAGGCCGTGGATCTCCTTGGTGTCCAGCGCGTCCATGAAGTCGAGGATGTCGGTGCTGAACTCCTGGCCGGGGACCAGTACCGGGAATCCCGGCGGGTACGGGGTGACGAAGGTGGCCGAGACCACCGGCTGCCCGGCGGCGAGTCGTTCGCGAATCCGGTCGGTGGACAGGTGTTCACAGCAGTCGTTGTCGTACGCCAGGTAGTAGGCGGTGCGCATGTCCCCGTCCGGAGTGGCCCCGCCGGGGTCGGTACGGAATGCGTCCTGGAAGCGGGAGAAGTCCGGCAGCGGTGCATGGTCGTGGGTGAGGGCCCGGACCCGCCGTTCGAACTCCGGCTCCGCCGCCGGGCCGCGGTGACCGGCCCGCGCCTCCAGGTCCTCGGCGATGCCCACCAGGGCGCGCAACAGGTAGGCCACCGCGGTCCGGGTGGTCCCGATATTGGTCATGGCCAGCACCGTGTTGCGGGTGGTCTTGTTGACCTGAATGCCCCACCGATCCATCAGCTGTTCGTGTTTGAAGGTGTCGCCGTCGAATCCGGTGGCCCCGATCTCGAGGGTGAGCCGGCACGGGTCCAGGACGAACTCGTCGCTCTGCCATGCCCGATCCATCGCGACCGGGCCCGCGTACAGCGGGCAGGGGCCTCCGGCGCGGTAGCGGTCCGGGATCAGTTCCGCACTGCCCAGCACCCGGAAGTACTTGGACAGCAACGGATCCTGCGCGATCCGGTCGCGTAGGGTCATCGCCAGCTCGACCTGCCGCGCGACCAGCTCGAAACCCTCGAGTTCGACCTGTCGGCGCCCGACGTCGAGCGAGGCCAGGATCTGGTAGTTCGGTGAGGTCGAGGTGTGTGTCATGTACGCCTCGAGGAAGGCGCCCTCGGTGCGCCCGTCGAAGTCGTCGTCGAACACGTGGATCATCGAACCCTGCCGCAGTGCGGTCAGCGTCTTGTGCGTGGACTGGGTGGCGTATACGCGAATGCGCACCCGATCCGGGTCGGGCAGCAGTCGCTCATGGACCAGATCGTCGTCCGGGACACCGGCGAGTTCGGCACTGCGGCGCCGGAATTCGTCCCGGTACTCCGGCGTCGCGAACCGCCGGGCCAGGGTGGCCGCGACCTCCATCGCGGTCCGCCGCCGGTAGATGGGATGGAAGCGAGCGAACGCGAACCACGCCTCGTCCCACAAGAAGACCAGATCTGGTTTGATGGCCAGGCATTCGGTCATGACCCGTTCCACGTCGTAGACGACGCCGTCGAACGTGCAGTTGGTGAGGGTGATCATCCGAACCTGGTCGAGGCGCCCAGCTGCCCGGTAGGTGAGCAGGATCCGCTTGATGTCGGCCAGTGGGACCGCCCCGTACATGGCGTACTCGTCGAGCGGGTAGCTGTCCAGATATGTCACCCGGGACCCGGCCTGCACTTGGGCATAGTGGTGCGACTTGTGACAGTTGCGGTCGACCAGCACGACGTCGCCGGGTGCCACCACGGCCTGGGTGACGATCTTGTTCGCCGTCGAGGTGCCGTTGGTGACGAAGTAGGTACGCCGGGCTCCGAACGCCCGCGCCGCAAGTTCCTGCGCCTCCCGGATCGGGCCGTGCGGTTCCAGCAGCGAATCGAGACCGCCTGCCGTGGAAGAGGTTTCGGCCAGAAAGATATTGAGCCCGTAGAACTCGCCCATATCGGCGATCCACTGCGAGTTCACCACCGAATTGCCGCGGGAGATCGGCATGGCATGGAAGACCCCGGTCGGCTTACGGGCGTAGTCGGTCAGGGCGGAGAAGAACGGCGTCCGCTGCCGGCGGGCCACACCGCGCAGGATCGTCAGGTGCAGGTCCAGGACGTCCTCCTGCTGCAGGAACACCGAGTCGAAGTGCCGCCCGAGTTGCGCGGCGAGCAGTTCGATCGAGGCGTTGTCGACCAGGTACAGGTCGAGTTCCGGTCGCAGGGAACGCAATTCACAGGCAAGAGTGGACACGCGGGCCGCGGTGTCGAGCCGGTCGAATCCCGCCAGGTCCACGGTCGAGACCAGCTGGCCGAGCAAGCTGCGGTCGCGCGCCGAACAGGTGCGCAGGTCCGAGCGCACGACGACGGCCTGGATCCGCGGATTGATCAGGACCGCGAGCAGCGCATCCTCGGCACTGGGCGCGACCACCACGTCGTAGATCGACTCGTCCCGCGCCCGGCGCACGGCCACGACCTCTTCGCGCAACCGCTGCTCCTCGCCGGCGGTCAGGTCGGCGACCACCAGAACGTCGAAGTACGGCCGGTGGTCCGCAGCCCGCTCACCGGCCGCGACCTCCGGCCGGTTGGGACCACCGAGGGAAGCAGCAACGAGCGAAGCCGCACCTACCAGCCCGCGGCCGACGGTCTCGGCGAGCCGACCCAGGTCGGCGTACTGCCCCGTTTCGGCCAGCCGGTGCGCATGGTTCAGCAGCCGCTCGCCCGGGTAACTGAAGTATGGCTCCAGCAGGTCCGTGGCGTCGAGGTCTCGCTCGAGCGCCCGCAGCACATCAGTCTCGGCGGAGTGACCGGGTGCGGCCAACCGCCGGGCCGCGTCGGCGATATGCCACCAGATGTCGCTGCGAAGTTGCCCAATGCTGTTGTACGCCGGCAGATCGATTCCTGCGGCAGCGTGGGAGCCGTCGGCACGGGCTTCGGAGGACGACGTCATCAGCGTTCCTTCCATCACTCACGGTTGTGTGGTCACGCCGCGTTTGCTCCGCCGGTCCCGCCACCATCCGGACAGCTCGGAGACGGCCCGTTCCGAGGCGCGCTGCAGTTCGGGTGCGGCCGAACTCGCCGCACGGGAAATGGGCCGAGCGATGTCGGACAGACGGTTACCGGCACTGTTCAGGTCGATATCGACGACCAGTAACGGCCAGGCGTTGATCTCGAACCGGTCGGCGGTCATGTGGACGATCGCGTGCCGCTTACGCTGAGGGGGCGTCGACACGATCGGTACCTGCTCCTCGGAATCGCGTTCTCGGCGCCCGCAAGAGATCGAGACCGAGTCCTGGGACCGTCTTCAGGAAGTTCTGCCACCGCATGCGAGCACACAGCCCGCGTTGCCAAAGATTAGCTCACCCACACCCTAGTGGGCGACTTGCCCGAATGGTCGAGGGTGCGGCGCTCCGCCGGCTCATGCTGCGAGCGCCGTCGCCCGTTGCGACCCGGCTATGGGACCACCCACGACCACACCGCACGCCGTGAACTCGCCGACGTGACAGCATCGTCGGTCTCGACGAATACCGGCCCGAATGCGAAAGCGCTGCCGACCGAACCACCGGTTGGCGGCGCTACGGACACCACTTCGATGCGAGCGGTCGGCTATCAGGGCAGCTAAGCTCCCAGCGTCGGGATCACCGATGTCGTTGGCCGGCAACGTCATCAACGCGGGGATTCCCGTTCTAGCCGATCCCGTTCGGGCCAGCTGAATCGCCGGTCGATTCCGACGTCCACCCGAACTTCAAGATTCGCCCACCAGTCCAGCTGGGGCTGGTCTGACCAGGCAGTCCTGGTTCAGTCCCGCTTGCGCGTTGAGACCCGCGCTTGTCCGTCCATGCTCGGTATGTCCAGCCGATTCAGTGTCCCGCTCACCGCATTGCGTCCATGGCGTGCCGCCTCGGCTTGGCACATGGGACTGACGCAGGGGCAGGTCCAACTGTCACCCGATCTGCATCAGTCCCCAGCGCACGACTGGGCAGTGTCGACCGAGTGTCGACTGACCCGAACGCGGCAGCAAGGCCATTACCCCAACGGGATGCAGATGCAAACTGCGCGCTCGCGCGCCATCGCACAATATTTCGGCATCCGGGGTTATGCGGATTCGCTTCCGACATCTGCATAACTCAGACATCGGGCTTCCTGAGAACCATCTCGTTCCGCGCCTGCAGCTGACAGATGCGATCAACCCGTCGGACGGCGAGCCCATGTAGCAAATCGAGCTCGAGCCCCGATCACCGGGACTGATCTCCGGATGGTTCGCGCCATCCGCAGAACCGGGAACAACTACGGCGATATCTGCACAGGCACGCAGCCACATCACCAGAGGGATGAACATAGACACAGCCCATCCAGCGAAGCATAACCAGGGGATTCCCTACACTCAAAGTGACACTTCAGCCGGTTTTCGATCTTGAAATTCCGACCTTCCAGCGCCCTGACCTGCGGAAATAGCCTAGTCGCGTTTCATCTGCTCGTAGATCTTCTTGCAGTCCTCGCACACCGGGGAGCCGGGCTTCGGGGAGCGGGTGACCGGGAAGACCTCGCCGCAGAGCGCCTGGACGAACGTGCCCATGACCGCGCTCTCGGCGATCTTGTTCTTCTTCACGTAGTGGAAGAACTTCGGGGTATCGCTGTCGGTCGCGTCGTCGGTGGTGACGTCGGGACGTACGAGGGTATCGGTGCTCACCCACACCATGATGCCAGCTCGCCCGGGTCGGTGGGGATGGTGCCGGTCACCGCGTGTGCATTCGATCTCGTGGAGTGGAAGACTCGGGGTATGCAGCGTGACGGCAAGGCCCCCGACGCCGAAGTTCCCCACGGCGACGGGGTCTCCGGGGCGACTCCGGCCGAGGAGCCGGAGGTCGAGGTGCACCCGGCGGGGTTCTTCACCGGGGATCCCGAGGTCGCGAAGGGGTTCTTCCGCGACAACTCGAAGAAACGGCCCACGCTGATCACCGAGGCCGCGGTATCGCTGGAGCAGCAGCATCGGGACCGGGTCCGCCGCTATTCGATCCTCATGGGTTTCCGGATCCCCTGCCTGATCGGCGCCGCGGCCGCCTACGGCGCCTGGCACAACTCACTGATCTCGCTGGCCATCATCGGTGTGTCGATCCCGCTGCCGTGGATGGCCGTGCTCATCGCCAACGACCGTCCGCCGCGCCGCGGCGGCGAGCCCAGCCGCTGGGACGGCCGCCGCGGCGACCAGGCCGCCCTGGAGCAGCGCCGCGCTATCGAGGGTGGTCACGACAGCTGAGCCGAGACGGCCCGCCGCCCGATCGACAGCGACATCACCGCCGCCGACGCGCACAGCCCGGCCGCGATCAGCCAGGCCAGGTCGTAGCTACCGCGCACGTCCCGCACGATGCCGGCACCGGTGGCCGCGAGCGCGGCACCCAGCTGGTGAGAGGCGAAGATCCAGCCGAACGCGACCGGTGCGTCGTCACCGAAATACTTGCGGCACAACGCAACCGTGGGCGGCACGGTCGCGATCCAGTCCAGCCCGTAGAAGATGATGAACACCCACATGCTCGGCTGCGCCTGCGGCGCGAACAGCAGCGGCAGCGCCAGTAGCGACAGCCCGCGCAGCGAGTAGTAGGCAGCCAGCAGGATCCGGGAGTCGATCCGGTCGGTCAGCCACCCGGACGCGATGGTGCCGGCGACGTCGAACAGGCCGACGGTGGCCATCAGGCCGGCGGCGGTGGTGGGCGGCATGCCGTGGTCGTGGGCGGCGCTGACGAAATGGGTGCCGACCAGGCCGTTGCTGGTGGCGCCACAGACCGCGAACCCACCGGCGAGCAGCCAGAACGGCCGGGTCCGCACCACCGTGGCCAGGACCGTGAGCGCCCGGCCCGCGCCGCCGGACGCCGCCACCCGCATCCCGGCGCTGCTGCCCGGTTCGGCACCGTAGGCCGAAAGCCCGATGTCGCTGGGGAAGTCGCGCAGCGCCAGCAGCACCAGCGGTACCACCGCGAGCGCTGCACCCGCTACGACCAGCGACGGCACCCGCCAGCCGAAGTCCATGGCCAGGTGCGACACCAGCGGCAGGAACACCAGTTGACCGGCCGATCCGGCGGCGGTCAGCACCCCGGTCACGAGCCCGCGCCGCGCCACGAACCAGCGTCCGGTGATCGTGGCCACGAACGACATCGCCATCGATCCGGTGCCCACCCCGACCAGCAGCCCCCAGGTCAGCATGAGCTGCCAGGCCTGGGTCATGAACACGGTGAGCCCGCTGCCGGCCGCGACCAGCAGCAGCGCGCCGGTCACCACCCGCCGGATGCCGATCCGGTCCATCAGTGCCGCCGCGAACGGGGCCATCAGCCCGTACAACAGCATGTTCAGCGAGACCGCGGACCCGATGGTGGCGTGTGACCAGCCGAACTCCTCGTGCAGCGGATCCATCAGGACCCCGGGCACCGAGCGGAAGGCGGCGGCACCGATGAGGACGACGAAGGAGACGGCCGCGACGATCCACGCCGGATGCAGGCGGGTAGTCGGGACGGAATCTGTTCCGGGGCTGCGTAAATCGGTCACGAGGATGATGGTGGCCTACCCCGCCCTGACCACACGAGTGGCCTGAATGCCACAATGCGTCAAGATCTGGCCAACATTTCCAGGAGCACCCATGCCCCGCACACCACACCGAGTCGTCGTGCTGGCCCTGGCCCCCGTGGTCGGCTTCGACGCCACGATCCCGGGCCTGGTCCTCGGCACCGCCGAGGACGCCGCCGGCCACCCCCTCTACGACGTGCGCATCTGCGGCCTCGACCCCGCCGGGATCCCGGTCACCGCCGGCTACACGATCGTCCCGCAGGGCGGTCCGGAACTACTCGACGACGCCGACACCGTGATCGTCCCCGGCACCCGCTACCCCACCGCGCGCGGCGAAGGCCGGCTCGACGACGCCGTCGCCGCCGCCTTCCAGCGGATTCCCGCCGGGGCACGCCTGGTATCGATCTGCACCGGCGCCTTCGTGCTGGCCGCCGCGGGCCGGCTCGACGGCCGCCGCGCCACCACGCACTGGGCGTACGCGGACCGCTTCCGGGAACTGTTCCCGCTCGTCCAGTTGGACGAGAACCTGCTGTTCGTCGAGGACGACGGCGTGTGGAGCTCGGCCGGACTCGCCGCGGGCGTCGACCTGTGCCTGCAGATCCTGCGCACCGACCACGGCAGCGAAGTCGCCAACCGGGTCGCCCGCTTCTGCGTCGTGCCGCCGTGGCGCGAGGGTGGGCAGTCCCAGTTCATCGACCGTCAGGTCCCCGAGGACGGATCCGACGGGACCGCGCCGACCCGCACCTGGGCTCTGGCGCACCTGGACCAGGAACTGGACCTGGCCACCCTGTCGGCACACGCGCGCATGAGCGTGCGCACCTTCACCCGCCGATTCAAGGCCGAAACCGGGCTGGCACCGGGCACCTGGCTGCTGCGCCAGCGGATGCACCACGCGCGGCACCTGCTGGAAGCCACCGAGCTGCCGATCGACGAAGTCGCCCGGGCCTCGGGGCTCGGCACGGCGGCCTCGCTGCGCCACCATCTGCGCGGCGAGCTCGGCGTGCCACCGCTGGCCTACCGCAAGACCTTTCGCCTGACCACCGCGAACGATCCGGGCCCGGCCGCCGCGCCGTGCTCGTGATCGCCCGCGCCACAGTCGATCAGTGCCGCACCGCCTGCTCGGCGCCCGCGCCGGTCAGCGAACGAACCTGCATCTCCTGGTATTTCGCGCCATCGTGCTCGCGGGACAGCACGGTGCCCAGCCAGCCCAGTGCGAACGAGACCGGAATCGACACCAGGCCGGGATTCGCCAGCGGGAACCAGTGGAAATCGTGGCCCTTGATCATCGCGGTCGGCACCCCGGACACCGCAGGCGAGAACACGATCAGCACGACGGTGACCGCCAGCCCGCCATAGATACTGCACAACGCGCCCGTCGTGTTGAATCGGCGCCAGAACAGTGTGTACAGGATCGTCGGCAGATTGGCCGACGCGGCGATCGCGAACGCCAGCGCCACCAGGAACGCGACGTTCTGGTTCTTCGCCAGGATGCCGCCGATCACCGCCAGCGCCCCGATCACGACCGCGGTGATCCGCGCGACCAGGACCTCGTTGCCGCCGTCGCGGCGCAGCACGTTGGCGTACACATCGTGTGCGAACGCCGTCGACGCGGTGATGGTGAGTCCGGCCACCACCGCCAGGATCGTCGCGAAGGCCACCGCCGCAACGAATCCCAACAGCACCGGCCCGCCGAGTTCCAAGGCGAGCAGCGGGGCCGCCGCATTGCTCTTGCCCGGCGCGGCCGCGATCTTCTGCGGCCCGACCAGAGCGCCCGCGCCGTATCCGAGCACCAGCGTGAACAGATAGAACACCCCGATCAACCCGATCGCCCACACCACCGACCGGCGGGCCTCGCGCGCGGTCGGCACCGTGTAGAACCGCATCAACACGTGCGGCAGGCCGGCCGTGCCCAGCACGAGAGCCAGTGCGAGCGAGACGAAGTCGAGCTTGCTGGCGCCGTTCTTGCCGTAGCTGACGCCGGGACCGAGCAGTTTCGCGCCGTTCTTGCCACCGTGGTCGACCGCGCCCTGCAGCAGCGCCGAGAAGTCGAAACCGTAGCGGCCCAGCACCCAGAACGTCATCGCCGCCGCCGCGCCGATCAACAGCACCACGGTGACGATCTGCACCCAGGTGGTGCCCTTCATGCCGCCGACCAGCACGTACACGATCATCACCGCGCCCACGACGGCGATCACCAGGTTCTGCCCCAGATCACCGGATACGCCGAGCAGCAACGAGATCAGCACCCCGGCCCCCGCCATCTGCGCCAGCAGATAGAACAGGCTGACCGCCAGCGCCGACGTCGCCGACGCGGCCCGCACCGGCCGCTGTCGCATCCGGAATGCCAGCACGTCGCCGACCGTGAATTTTCCGGTGTTCCGTAACAATTCCGCGACGAGCAGCAGCGCGACCAGCCACGCCACCAGGAATCCGATCGAATACAGAAATCCGTCGTAGCCGTTCACGGCGATGGCTCCGGCGATGCCGAGGAAACTGGCTGCCGACAGATAGTCGCCGGAGATCGCGATCCCGTTCTGCACCCCGGAGAAGGCGCGTCCGGCGGTGTAATAGTCGGCGGCCGTGCGATTGTCGCGACCGGCCCGGATCACGATGCCCAGGGTGATCACCACGAAGATCACGAAAATGGTCATGTTGAGCCCGGGACGGCTGCCGGCCACCGCCGCGGCGAGGATGTGGTTCATCGGCCGTCTCCGTCGAGTTCGGCGCTGAGCGCGTCCGCGATGGGGTCCAGCTGCTGGTCGGCGTACCGGACGTACAGCGCGGTGATCGCGAAGGTCGACACGAACTGGAGCAGTCCGAAGATCAATCCGACGGTGATGTTCCCGCCGATCTTGTGCGACATGAATCCGTGCGCGTAATCGGCCAGCAATACGTAGAGGCCGTACCACGCCAGGAACGCGGCCGTCATCGGAAATACGAAAACCCGGAAACGTTTTCGTAGTTGCTGAAATTCGGGACTGGCGTAGACATCGTTCCAATCGACACCGGATTCGTTCTCCGGCACTGCGTTTCCCACGGTCGACCTCCCTCGACAGCCGCGCTGCGGCACCGCGTCGACAGCCCCTCGCACGCCGCCCGGCGGTAGGAGAATTTTATTCGAGATCGATTGTCACCGAGCCGGATTCACAGCTGTACGGTGTGTATCGATCGCGCCACGGCGAATTCTTCTCCCGCATCACCGAATACGATCTTTACCTGTGCCTGCCGCGGAGCCGGAGTCACCGTGGTGGCAGAGTCGCACACATGCCGACCGACCACACACCGACCGCGTCTCCGCTCGCCGCGCTGGCCCCCGACCTGCGCAAGGCATTGATCCGCACCCGTTTCGACGCCGACACCCTGCTGGAGCTGCTCGGTGACGCGCACGCCGCGCTCGGCCGGTCCGAGCCGGTGCCGGTGCGGCGGGCGGTCCGCGACGCCGGCGAACTCGGCACCCTGGTCCGCCTCCTCCTGCTCGGCGACGCGCTGCCGGTCGCCGAGGTCGCGGCCGCCCTCGCGCCGGTCGACGTCGACCAGGCGGTCGCGGCCGGACTGCTGGCCCGCGACGGCGAGCTCGTCCGCGCGGCACTGGACCTGCGGCCCCTGGACCTCGGGCACGGCACTCGCTGGGTGCTGTCGGACCTCGACGACTCCATGCGGCGGCGCACGCTCACCGAAGATCATGTGCTCGGCGTCGGGCACGCGTCGCTGTCCCTGCTGCGCGCCACCCCCACCCGCCGGGTCGGCTCGGTGCTCGACCTCGGCACCGGATGCGGGATCCAGGCCGTCCACGCCGCCGGTTACGCCGACCACGTCACCGGCACCGACATCAACGAGCGGGCGCTGTGGCTGGCGCGCGCCACCGCGGCCCTCAACGAGCTGGACATCGACTGGCTCGCCGGTTCCTGGTTCGAGCCGGTAGCCGGCCGCACCTTCGATCAGGTGGTGGCCAATCCCCCGTTCGTCGTCGGTCCCGCCCGGGTGGAACACACCTACCGGGATTCCGGGTTCGCCCTCGACGGTGCGAGCCGGCTGGTGATCTCGCAGGTCCCGCAGCTGCTGGCGCCCGGCGGCACGGCCGCCATGCTGGCGTCCTGGCTGCATGTCGAGGGCCAGGACTGGCGGGCGCGGGTGTCGTCGTGGCTGCCCGACTACGGCGTCGACGCCTGGATCGTCCAACGCGACGTCGCCGACCCGGCGCTCTACGTCGGGACCTGGCTGCGCGACGCCGGGCTCGATCCCCGCGATCCGGCCGTCGCGCCGCGCGCCGAACAGTGGCTCGACGCACTCGAAGCCGCCGACGCCGAGGGTGTCGGCTTCGGGTTCGTCTATCTGCGCCGGATCGACGGCCCGACCCAGCTACTGGCCGAGGACCTCACCCACGCCTTCGACGACCCGCTGGGCCCGGAGGCGACCGCCTACTTCGAACGCTCGGCGTGGCTGCGGGAGGTCGCCGCCGATCCCGACACGGCATGGTCCGCCCGGTTCGAGGTGCTGCCCGCAACCGCGCTCGAGCGCGTGTACCTGCCGGGCGAGGACGGCTGGGCCGAGCAGGTCGTGCGGTTGTACCGCGGCGACGGCCCGCGCTGGCAGCACGAGATCGACGACACCGCCGCGGCACTGCTGGCCGGCCTGCGCGCAGGCGGGCTGCCGCTCGCGGAAGTCACCGAACTACTGGCTTTCGGGCACACCGGCGACGAGTCGACCCCGGAATTCCGGGCCGCCGTACTGGAACTGACGACCGCCCTGGTCCGGCACGGACTGATCCGGCCGGTCGTGCGCTGAGGTCACGCCCGCGCGTCGCCCGGGCACCCGGGCGTCGCGATCGGGTCACCGATCCACGTCGAACCGATCCCGAGTTCCCCAGGGTGCGCCCTTCTTAGGAACTTCTCAGACGGTAGTGACGGAAACCGCAGCTCAGGACGGTTTATCAGGGGGCACTCAGGGAACTTTCCCACTGTCGGGTCCGTTGATCGGAGTGAGACACCACCGACAGGAGGCAAGTCATGACAAGCCCCGCCACTTCCTACGTGCGCGCCGACTATTCCGACCTCGACGCCCAGAGCCCCGCCGCCGACCTGGTACGCGTGTACCTCAATGGTATCGGCAAAACGGCGCTGCTGACGGCCGCAGACGAGGTGGAACTGGCCAAGCGCATCGAGGCGGGCCTCTACGCGCAGTACTTGCTGGAGACGGGTAAGCGGCTCTCCCCGGCCCGCAAGCGTGACCTGGCCATCCTGGTCCGCGACGGTCAGGCGGCCCGGCAGCACCTGCTCGAGGCGAACCTGCGCCTGGTGGTGTCGCTGGCCAAGCGGTACACCGGTCGTGGCATGCCGCTGCTGGACCTGATCCAGGAGGGCAACCTCGGCCTGATCCGCGCCATGGAGAAGTTCGACTACACCAAGGGCTTCAAGTTCTCCACCTACGCCACCTGGTGGATCCGGCAGGCCATCACCCGCGGTATGGCCGACCAGAGCCGCACGATCCGGCTGCCCGTGCACCTGGTGGAACAGGTCAACAAGCTGGCCCGGATCAAGCGCGAGCTGCACCAGCAGCTGGGCCGCGAGGCCTCCGACCAGGAACTCGCCGACGAGTCGGGCATCCCGGTGGAGAAGATCGCCGACCTGCTCGACCACAGCCGCGACCCGGTCAGCCTGGACATGCCGGTCGGCAGCGACGAGGAAGCCCCGCTGGGCGACTTCATCGAGGACTCCGAGGCCACCTCGGCCGAGAGCGCGGTCCTGGCCGGCTTCATGGTCCGCGACGTGCGCATGGTGCTCGCCACCCTCGACGAGCGCGAACAGCAGGTCATCCGCCTGCGCTTCGGCCTCGACGACGGCCAGCCGCGCACCCTGGACCAGATCGGCAAGCTGTTCGGCCTGTCCCGCGAGCGGGTCCGCCAGATCGAGCGCGAGGTCATGTCCAAGCTCCGCAAGGGTGAGCGCGCCGACCGTCTGCGCGCCTACGCCAGCTGATCCCCACCTGCCGGCCCCCCATCCCGGCAGGTGCCTCATCGTGGCCGCAGGGTTGGCGGCCACCCGCAGCGTCGACCAGCGCGCCCGTCCCGCCCTTCGGCCGGTGCGTGCGGGTCGGCGCTGCACTTGTTCGCGTCCGGGCACCGGCGCTCGCGCGCGGGCACAATGGAACTCATGATGATCGCAGAGTGGAACGGCCGGGAGATCGCCCGCAGTGCCGGCACCGTCGTCGTCGAGGGCAACCACTACTTCCCGCCCGCAGCGGTGGACGCGCAGTTCCTCACCCCCTCCGATTCGCACACCAAGTGCTACTGGAAGGGCGAGGCCAGCTACTACACGCTCGCCGTCGACGGCGCGACCAACCCCGACGCGGCCTGGTACTACCCCGAACCCTTCGACGCGGCCGCGAACATCAAGGACTACATCGCGTTCTGGAAGGGCGTCGAGGTCCGCGAGGTCTGAGCTAACCCGAATTGCGGAGCGCGGTCGCCAATCCGTTCATGGTCAACAGGATTCCGCGTTCCACGAGTTCGCTGGTGTCGCCGGCGCGGCGGCGGCGCAGCAGATCCACCTGGAGTTGGTTGAGCGGTTCCAGGTAGGGGAAGCGGTTGCGGATGGATTCGGCCAGCGACGGGTTGTCGGCCAGCAGCTGGTCGTTGCCGGTGACCGCGGCGTGTACGGCTGCGGTGCGGTCGAATTCGGCGCGGATCATGCCGAAGATGGTGTCGCGCAAGGTTTCGTCGGTGACCAGGTCGGCGTACACGGCAGCGATGTCCAGGTCGGCCTTGGCCATCACCTGGGCCAGGTTCGACATCACCGTGCGGAAGAACGGCCAGCGGCGGTGCAGGTCGACCAGGGTGGCCAGGCGGTCGGGGTCACCGCCCACCCACTGCTCGATCGCGCTGCCGACGCCGTACCAGCCGGGCAGCATGACCCGGGATTGACTCCACGCCATGACCCACGGGATCGCGCGCAGGTCGGTCACCGAATTCGAGGGTTTGCGGGAGGCGGGCCGGCTGCCCAGGTTCAGGTCCGCGACCTCCGCGACCGGGGTGGATTCGCGGAAATAGGTGACGAATCCAGGAGTTTCGTGGACGAGCTTCGCGTACGCGACGCGGGCCAGCTCGGCCAGTTCGTCGAAGACGGCGTACGCGGGGTCGGCGTCGGCACCCAGGCCCTCCACGTCCAGCAGCGTCGATTCCAGGGTCCCGGCCACCAGCGATTCCAGATTGCGGTGCGCGGTACCGGAATCCGCGTACTTGGTGGAGATCACCTCGCCCTGTTCGGTGAGCCGTAGCGAGCCGCGGACCGCGCCGGCCGGCTGGGCCAGGATGGCGTCGTAGCTGCGGCCGCCGCCGCGGCCGACCGTGCCACCGCGACCGTGGAAGAGCCGCAACCGGATTCCGGTCTTGCGGGCGGCCTCCACCAGATCGAGTTCGGCCCGGTACAGCGCCCAGTTGGCGGCCAGGTAACCGCCGTCCTTGTTCGAGTCCGAATAGCCGAGCATGACCTCCTGCGCGTCGCCGCGCGCCCGCACCAGCGCCCGGTACGCCGGTACCGCGAGCGCCGCCGTGAGCGTCTGCGCGCCCTGACGCAGGTCGTCGATCGTCTCGAACAGCGGCACCACCCCGACCGGGCTGCTGGGCGGCGTGTGCGCGTCGCCGGGGTCGAGGATCCCGGCCTCCTGGAGCAGCAGCGCCGCTTCCAGCAGGTCGCTGACCGAGGTGCACATGCTGATGATGTAGTTCGGCACGGTGTCGGGTCCGAGGTCGTCGAGTGCGGACTTGGCGGACCGCAGCACGCCGAGCTCGCGTTCGGCCACCTCGCTGAGCACCGCGGTCGGCCCCAGCAGCGGGCGTCGCACGGTCAGCTCGTGGGATAGCAACTCGACCCGCTCGGCCTCGGCGAGGCTCGCGTAATCCGGGTGCACTCCAGCCCAGGCCAGCAGCTCGGCCACCACTTGTTCGTGGACCTCGGAGTTCTGCCGCTGGTCCAGGCCCTGCAGGTGGAAGCCGAAGGTCTCGATGGCGCCGCGCAGCGCGGCGAGCCGATCGTCGGCGAGCAGACCGTCCCCGGAGGCGCGCAGCGACTCGTCGATACTGTCGAGGTCGGCCAGGAATTCCGCCGGGCCGGCGTAGGGCCGGGCACGGTCGGCGGCCCGGTACTCCCACGGCCCGGCCGCATGCCGCGGGTCGCTGCCCGGCCCGCCACCGGCACCGGGATCGACTCCCTCACTGGGTATCTCGCCGAGTGCCCGCAGCGAGGTGGCGCTCAGGCGGGCGCGGATCCCGCGGATCGCACGCCGATACGGCTCGTCCGCGCGCTGCGGTGACTCGTCGAATCCGGCATCGGCCAGGGCCGCGACCGCCGGTGTGACCGGCACCAGGCGCGCCGACTGGGACAGGGTCCGTTCCAGCCCGGCCAGTTCGCGCAGGTAGTGGCCGAACGCGGTGGCGCCCGCCCGGCGGGTCGCCCGCTCGACGACCTCCCCGGTGACGTTCGGATTACCGTCGCGGTCGCCGCCGATCCAGGAGCCCGGCCGCAGGATCGGCCGCGGCAGCAGGTCACGGTCGGGCCACCGATCACGCAGTGCCGCACGCACTTCCGCGTTGATCCGGGGGATCACCTCCAGCAGGGTCAGCTCGTAGTAGCGCAGGCCCACCTCGATCTCGTCCTGGATTCGCAAGCGCGCCAACCGGATCAGCGCCGTCCGCCACAAGGTGAGCACCTGTCGGCGGATCTCCCGGTCCAGGACCGCGCGTTCGGGTTCGTGCGGGCGGTAGCGCTGCCGGCGTCGCATCAGATCGGTGATGGCCGACTGCACGTCGAAGACGGTGCGCCGCCGGGTCTCGGTCGGGTGGGCGGTGATCACCGGCGACACCAGCGCGTCGGTCAGCAGGTCGGCCACCACGGCGCCGTCGGGGCGTGCCTTGTCGAGTTCGAGGAAGGTGGCCGCCAGGCTGGACGGCTGCGGCGGTTCCCCGGCCTCGATGTGCACCGCCTGGCGCCGGTCGCGCTGCAGGTCCTCGGCCAGGTTGGCCAGCAGCAGGAAGTGGTTGAACGCCCGGATGAGCGGGATCGCCACCCGCACGTCGATCCCGCGCAGCATGTCGGCGACCGCGTCGCGACCCACCTCCGACCGGCGGACCTTGAAGGCCTCGAGCCGGACCCGCTCCACGAGGTCGAACACCTCGGGGCCGTCGTGGTCGCGGATGGTCTCGCCAAGGATCCCCCCGAGGTACCGAATATCGTCGCGTAGCGGTGCTGTCGCAGCTTCGATCCGATCGTCGCGCATGCCTCAGTATCGACCCGGCGGGCCCGTCCGGCCCGGCAGGCGACTGTGACTTTCGTCAGGCGAGCCGCCGCGGCCCGTTGTCGAAGCGGCTCGGCACCGGCCCGATGCGCACTCGGGCGTACAGGATCGCCGCTCCCGCAGCCGAAGCGAGCACCGGCTCGAGGGCCAGTCCGCGGATCTCGGGCAGGTCGTCGCACAGGGCCGAGACACGCCGGGCGAGTTCGGCCAGCGCCGCCTTGTCGACCGGTTCCCCGATCCGGTGCCCCCGCACGACCGCCTGCCCGTCGAGCAGCGGGGCCGCGCGCGGCGCGTCGATCAACTCGACCGATTCAGCCACGGTCAGCGGCAGCGCCCGGTACACGCGGTCACCGAGCAGATCGATGATCGTGCCCGACAGGCCGAAACTGATCACCGAGCCGAACGACGGATCGTCCTGCACCCGCAGCACACAGCCCACGCCCGGGGTGGCCATGCGCTGGATGTGGACGACCGGGTCACCGGAGATCTGGGCCAGGTCGGTGTAGGCGCGGCGCACCGCGTCGGGCTGCCACAGTTCGAGCCGGACACCGGTGAGATCGGATCGGCTCTGCCACATCTCGCCGGTGGCCTTGGCCGCCACCGGATAGCCGAGTTCCGTGGCCGCCGCGACCGCCGCGTCGCCGTCGCGGACCTCGCGGAAATCCACCACGTCGATTCCGTAGCAGCGCAACAGTTCCACGGCCTCCAGATCGCCCAGGCGGCCGCCGTCCGGCCGCGCGGACATCCACTCCCCCACCAGTGTCCGGGCCCGCTCCGGATCGATACCGGCCGGCCGGATCACCGGCGACGCGGGCCGGGTACGCCACATCGCGTACCGGCGCACCCTCGCCAGCGCCCGGGCGGCCCGTTCCGGATCCGGATAGGACGGCAGCGAACCGCGCACCAGCATGCCGCCCGGTCCGCGGGTGGCGAGCATCGGCGGCATGCCGTGCTCGGCGAGGAAGGAGGTCAGGACCGGCTTGTCCGCCGACGCCGCGCCCGAGCGGACGGCGTGCGCGACCTCGGCCACCGAACCGGGAACCGGTGGGAAGAACACGACGATGAGCGCGTCGGTCGCCGGATCGGCCAGCGCCGCGCGCACCGCGTTGAGGTAGTCACCCGGACCGGCCTGTGGGCCGAGGTTCACCGGGTCCCCGACCTCGAGTCCTTCGCTGCGGGCCGCGTCGGCGGCCAGCCAGCCCAGCGCGGCACTGTTGCCGATCACGGTGAGTCGCGGGCCCGCCGGCAGTGGCTGGTAGGCCAGCAGCATGGCGGCGTCGAACAGCTCGGTGATCGTGTCCACCTGCACGATTCCGGCCTGGGCGAACAGGTCTCGCTCCAGCAGCCGTTCCAGCGCCAGTTCGGTGACCGAGGCCGTGGGCGGGCGGCCCGGTCCGCGCCCGCCGCGCACCGCCACGATCGGCTTGCTCCGTGCGACCCGGCGCGCGATCCGGGAGAACTTGCGCGGGTTACCGAAATGCTCCAGATACAGCAGTACGACATCGGTTCCGGGATCGGTGTCCCAGTACTGCAGCACGTCGTTGCCGGACACGTCGGCACGGTTGCCGGCGGAGACGAAGGTGGACAGCCCCAGGTTCCGCGCGGCCGCCTCGCCCAGGATCGCCGCGCCCAATGTGCCGGACTGGCAGAAGAATCCGATCCGGCCGCGGGCAGGCAGCACCGGGGCCAGCGTCGCGTTCAGCGATACGGCGGGATCGGTGTTGGCGATGCCGAGCGCGCTGGGTCCGACCACCCGCATCCCGTGCCCGCGGGCGGCGTCCACGAGTTCGCGCTCGGCGGCGAAACCCGCCGGCCCGATCTCGGAGAAGCCGGCGGTCAGCACGACGAGCCCCTTCACACCCTTGGCCATGCAGTCGTCGAGCACCGCCGGAATCTGTTGCGCCGGAACGGCGACGACCGCCAGATCCACCTCGTCGGGGACCGCGCGCACGGTCGGATAGGCCCGCACGCCCTGCACCGACCGGCGATGCGGGTTGACCGGGAAGATCGGCCCCTCGAACTGCTGCGACAGCAGGTTCGCCAGCACGACACCACCGACCCGGCTGGTCGAGGGCGTGGCACCGATCACCGCGATCGAGCGCGGCGCCAACAGGTTTCCCACGCTGCGCGCCTCCGACGCCAGCTCCCGCGCGTCGCGCACCGACAGCAGCGCCTCGCTGGGGTCGATATCGAATTCCAGGTGCAGCACCAGCCCGTCCCGGTTCGATCCCACGTGATAGCCCGCGTCGCGGAACACGGTGGCCATCACCCGGTTCTCGGCCAGCACCTCGGCCACGAAGGTGGCGATGTCGTTCTCGGCGGCGGCACCGGCCAGGTGTTCCAGCAGGATCGAGCCCAGACCGCGGCCCTGATGTTCGTCGGCCACCACGAAGGCCACCTCGGCGGCCCGCGGGCCGGGCCGGTCGTGCACGAGTTCGTAGCGCCCGACCGCGAGGATCTGGTCGCCGAGCACGACCGCCAGCCCGACCCGGTCGCGATAGTCCAGATGCGTGGTGCGGTAGAGGTCCTTGGGCGTCATCCGCGGATACGGGCCGAAGTAGCGCAGATACCGGGTGCGGTCGGAGAGCGCGCCGTGGAAGCGTTGGAGCTCTTCGGCATCCGCCGGCGTCACCGGACGCACGCGCACCACGCCGCCGTCGGCGGCCAGCACGTCGGCGTACCAGTGCTGGGGCGGGGCCGGCGGCCGGGCCGGGGTGTCCGGAGTATCGGGTAGCAGTGCGCCGGAAGGGGTTTCACCGGCGGCGGTGGAATCAGTCACGAGGGTCCTCCGGGTCCAGCCCGAGCAGTGGATAGGTGGCGCGGCGGGTGGCCAGCACCGCGGAGTCGAGCGCATGACGGGACCGGTCGGCATGGGCGTCACCGGTGTCGGGCGCTCCCCCGGGACCGTCCCAGCGGTCGAACGATATGTCGGCACCGTCGCCCATGTGGGTGGGCGGGGTGACCCGGGGCGCGGCGGCCCGGACCAGCTCCTGCCACTGCGCGGGTACCGGGGTGGCCGGATCGATGTCGCGGTCCAGGGCCAGCGCCAGCAGGTGGGTCCAGGCCCGCGGCACCACCCGGATCAGGCCGTATCCCCCGCCGCCCACGGCCAGCCAGCGTCCTTCGGCGTAGGTGTCGGCGAGCTCGCGCATCGCGGCGAACGCCGCGCGCTGCCCGTCCACCGACAGGGCGAGTTCGGCCAGCGGATCCTCCCGATGGGTGTCGACCCCGCACTGGCTGACCACGATCTGCGGGCGGAACGCCGCCACCGCACCCGGCACTACCGCATGGAACCCTCTCTGCCACAACGGGTCCCGGGTTCCGGGCAGGACACCCAGGTTGATCGAGGTGCCCTCACCGGCACCGGATCCGATCTCGGCCGCCCAGCCGGTGTTGGGCCACAATGTCGACGGGTGCTGATGGATCGACACCGTCAGCACCCTCGGGTCGCCGTAGAACGCGTGCTGCACACCGTCACCGTGGTGCACGTCGACGTCGAGGTAGGCGATCCGGTCGAATCCGTTGTCGAGCAACCACGAGATCGCGACGGCGACATCGTTGTACACGCAGAAGCCGGAGGCCGAGGCCGGCATCGCGTGATGCAGGCCACCGGCGATCGCGACCGCCCGGCGGGTGCGGCCGGTGGCGATGGCCCGGGCCGCGGCCAGGGTGCTGCCGACGATCGCCGAGGAGGCCTCGTGCATATGGGGAAAGACCGGATTGTCCTCGGTCCCCAACCCGTACGGCGCGCTCACCGGCAGATCGGCGTCCGGCGGCGCGGGAACCGCCGCCCGTACGGCCTCGACGTAGGCGGGGGTGTGGATGCGCAGCAGTTCCGGAACGCCGGCGGGATCCGGATCCAGTGTCTCTATGCCCTCGAGCACACCGAGACTGCCGGCCAGCGCCATGGTGTACCGCAGACGCGCGGGCTGCATCGGATGCCAGGGCGTCCACTTGTAGTCCATCAGCCGGTCGGTCCACACCACCGTGGTGTCTCCGGTTGCTCTGGGGGCCATAGCTGCCACGGTAGTGTGCTCCCGGCCCGGGCCGTCGGTCCCGCCGTGGCGACCGCCGGTCGTCTCGGCCCGCCCGCGCCGATTCCTGCGCTGTGGCGCCGGGCGACCTGGACGGACAGGCCCTAGGCTTGCGTCGGCCGACCAGTCGGCACTGGGTAGAATTCGTGCCGACGTTAGGGGTGACAGGTGAAGGATCTGGTGGATACCACGGAGATGTATCTCCGTACGATCTACGACCTCGAGGAAGAGGGTGTGGTGCCGCTGCGGGCGCGCATCGCCGAACGCCTCGAGCAGAGCGGTCCTACGGTGAGCCAGACCGTCGCCCGCATGGAGCGCGACGGACTGCTGCTGGTGGCGGGCGACCGCCACCTCGAGCTCACCGACAAGGGCCGCGCGATGGCGGTCGCGGTGATGCGCAAACACCGCTTGGCGGAACGACTGCTGGTCGACGTCATCGGACTCGACTGGCAGAACGTGCATGCCGAGGCGTGCCGCTGGGAACACGTGATGAGCGAGGAGGTCGAGCGCCGGCTGGTCGAGGTGCTCAACAATCCGACCACGTCTCCTTACGGCAACCCCATCCCCGGTCTCGACGAACTCGGCGTGATTCCGCGCGACGATGCGACGGAGAAGCTGGTGCGGCTGTCGGATCTGCCGGCCGGGCAGGCGTCCGCCGTGGTGATCCGCCGGCTGTCCGAGCACATCCAGACCGATCCCGAGATCATCTCCCAGCTGCGTGAGGCCGGTGTGGTTCCCGACGCCCGCGTCACCGTGGAGGGGCGTTCCGGCGGAGTGGTGATTTCCGTGCCGGGGCACGAGGGCTTCGAACTGTCCGACGAGATGGCGCATGCCGTCCAGGCGAAACTGGTCTGATACATGAAACTTCTGGTCACGGGCGGCGCCGGTTACGTCGGCGGCACCTGCGCGGCGGTACTGCTGGAGGACGGCCACGAGGTGGTCGTCGTGGACGACCTGTCGACCGGGAACGCCGATGGCGTGCCGGCCGGGGCCACCTTCTACGAGGGTGATATCGCCACCACCGGTGTCAAGCTGATCGAGACCGAATCCTTCGACGCCGTCCTGCATTTCGCGGCCCAGTCGCTGGTCGGCGAGTCGGTGCAGCTGCCGGAGAAGTACTGGCACGGCAACGTCGTCAAGACCTTCGAGCTGCTCGAGGCGATCCGCCGTTCGGGCACACCGCGATTGGTGTTCTCCTCCACGGCCGCGGTGTACGGCGAGCCCGAGCAGGTGCCGATCACCGAGGATTCCCCGACCCGTCCGACCAACCCGTACGGCGCCTCCAAGCTCGCCATCGACCACGCCATCACCTCCTACGCGGTCGCGCACGGCCTGGCGGCCACGAGCCTGCGGTACTTCAACGTCGCGGGCGCCTACGGCGGTCTCGGTGAGAACCGCGTGGTGGAAACGCATCTCATCCCGCTGGTCCTGCAGACAGCGCTGGGGCACCGCGAGTCGATCTCGGTGTTCGGCACCGACTACCCGACCGCCGACGGCACCGCGGTGCGCGACTACATCCACATCCGCGACCTGGCCCAGGCTCATCTGCTGGCACTGGCGACTTCCCGCCCCGGCGAGCACCGGATCGTGAACCTCGGCAGCGGAACCGGCTTCTCGGTCCGCGAGGTGATCGAGGCGTGCCGGCGGGTGACCGGGCTGCCGATCCCGTCGGTGGATGTGCCACGCCGCGCCGGTGACCCGGCGGTGCTGATCGCGTCGAGTGCTCGCGCGATCGACGAACTCGGCTGGGCGCCCGCGCACAACGACCTCGACGAGATCGTCACCGACGCCTGGAACTTCCTGCGGGAGTTGGGCCCCCGCGCGCACAGCGCACGGTAGCCACGCGGCCGGGTTCATCGCGGTCCGCCGTCGACGGCGAGATCGACGCCGAGTTCGGCCGCCTTGGCGCGGCCGCTCTCGGCCAGAGTGCCGATCGTCTCTGGACGCATGCCGTACTGCAGTGCCTCGCTGAGCAGGGCCGCCATCGCGTGCCTGGGGTCGGCGTCCAGCGCCGCCGTCAGGGCCACCCCGGCGAGCGGTCCGTCACCCCGGGCGTAGGCGCTGTACCCGAAGAGCGCGGCGGCCTCGGCGCGGTCGGGACCGGACAGGCCTGGGCTCATCCGAGCCCACAGCAGCTCCGCGGCCCGGGCGCGCGGACTCGCGGCCAGCCCGAACATCGCATCCCGGACGATCGGATCCCGTAGTGCCACAGCGATTTCCGCGGTAGCCGCGGGATCCAGGCGGTCGGTGGCCGCGAACCGGTCGACCTGCGCCAGCACCCGCGCCAGCAGTTCACGCCGATAACCGGGCACGTCCCGGCGCCGCAGGGCACGCCGGAACGCCTGATCCCGGTCGCGCACCGCCCGCGGAAGCAGCTCGGCGACCGCGGCCGCGAACTCGCGGTCGACGCGGACGCTCGACTCCAGTTCGGCGCGCGACGCGTGGATCGGCCGGCCGTCCAGCACGGTGGCGAGGGCGATCGGCGATCCGGACGGATCCGATTGCCGCCCGGAACGATCCGGTTCCGCCAGCCCCCACCACGCGGCATCGGCGGCGATCTCGCGGACCGCCCAGGCGTCGGCGACCGCCACCCGCGCGGCACTCAATTCCGTTCGCAGTACCTGCAGTAGCTCCCGGTGCCGGCGTCGCAGCGCCACGGGCCGGGTGGGACTGCGCGAGGCCAGCCGGTCGTCGACCACCAGGATCAGCACCGCCACCGCGCGTTCCTGGACGCAGATGGCGGCCAGCCGGGTGGCCAGCCGCAGCCGGTGGCTGCCGTCGGGCATGGTCAGGTCGTGGCGGGCCACCGCGCCGAGCATCAGCGAATCGGGCTGATCCGCGATCGGTTGCAGCAGGCACACCACGATCGAACGACGAGGCATGAAGCCCAGCACGGCCGGCACGGCGGCGATGAACTCGCCGGGCGCGTCGATACACAGCGCGGGCGGTTGCCAGCTGCCCGCCGGCGCACGGGGCGGGGTAGCGGGCGCGGAAGCCGGTGCGGGACCACCCGATTCGGGTCTCGGCGGGGACGATGGTGCCGGGCGCTGGGCGCGGCCGATCCGGTGGCCGGGTTCGGTGGGAGTCGTCATGGCTCCCACGATGCGCGCCGGCCGCCGGACCGCCGCGACGCCGACCTGGGCGAACGGCCGCCCTGTGGACAACGCGAGCACCTGTGCGCACCTGCCCGGAAACGGCCGGGCGACACCGTTTCCTGTCGGTGGTGTCTGCTAGGCGGTGGGCTAACCGGCGCGAACCCGATCCACGGCGGCGGTGAACACCTGGTCCAGCGCGGTCGTATCGGCGGGCGCGTCACCGAAGATCAACGACGCCACCGTGATCCGTACGTCGTCGATCTGGGCGATCAGCGCGGTGGTCGACTGGGTCAGCCCGGGGCCACCGACTGCCCCGGCGACCGTGCGATGCAGGGCCAGCGTGTCGTCCGCGTCGGCCGGTGGGGGTGGAAGCAGTTCCGTCGTCACGGTTTTCGTGATCGAGCCGCCGAGTGTCCGGACCACCGTGCAACGTTCCAGCTGGTCACGCAGGGTCGCCAGTGGTTCGGTGTCGCGGGTCAATTCGACGGTGATCGAGGTGCGGGTGGTGTCGTCGGAGCCGACCTCGGCGGCCGGGTCGTCGGTTCCCGGCGGCGGCACCGGCGGCGCGCAGTCCGCCGGGTCGGTCGCGCTACCGGCCGGAATGCCGGCCAGGTCGGTACCCGCCTGTCGGGCCCGGTCTGGCGGCAACGTGAGCACCGCGTACCCGTTCGGAAACTGCTCCGGACCGGGCAGCAGGGTCGATAGCGGCGCCGCGATGTGCCGATCGAGCCGCTGCGGGCCGCCGGTCGTGGCCGGGCCCGGGTGGCCGGACACGGTCGACCCGCACGCGGCGAGCAGAGAGCCCAGCACCGCGTACCCGAGCATTGGACGCAGGATGCGGGCGCATCGAAGGTCCGGGACATCCGGCACGATCACGGGGACCACTATGCCCAGTTCGCGGCGGTGCTCCCGCACGCCACGCCGGGGGCGTGGTGCGGGTATGCGCTGGTCGGGCGAATCCGGGTGACCGGGCCACCGGGAATGCCCGACGCGCAGCCGCTGTTGCACCGGAGAGCGTCACGCCCCGACCGGGGTGCGTGTGAGCCGGTGAGCGACAATGGAGAAACGGTCCGTCGTGTACCGGCACGGCGGCAACGACGTACGCCGATCGGACGGCGCCCGTGGCGGCAACCGCAGACGACGGTGGCGAACAACGGCGCGGCCGCACGAAAGGACCGGGAAGGAGTACGCGATGGACAACGAATCGCGCATGTACGAGCTGGAGTTCCCCGCTCCCCAGCTGTCCTCCGCGGACGGCGCCGGCCCCGTGCTCATCCACGGCCTCGAGGGTTTCACCGACGCGGGTCACGCCGTGCGCCTGGCGACCACACATCTGCGCGAGAGCCTGGAAACCGAACTGGTCGCGTCCTTCGACGTCGACGAACTGCTGGACTACCGCTCGCGGCGCCCGCTGATGACCTTCAAGTCGGATCACTTCTCCGACTACACCGAGCCCGAGCTGAACCTGTGGGCCGTGAAGGACACCGCCGGTACGCCGTTCCTGCTGCTCTCGGGCCTGGAACCCGATCTGCGCTGGGAGCGCTTCGTCACCGCGGTGCGGCTGCTCGCCGAGCAGCTCGGCGTGCGCCGCACCATCGGGCTGAGCGCGATCCCGATGGCCATTCCGCACACCCGCCCGCTCGGCCTGACCGCACACGGCAGCGACCCGGAACTCATCGGCGACCACCAGCGCTGGCCCGGCGAACTGCAGATTCCGGGCAGCGCCTCGGCACTGCTGGAATACCGTATGGCACAGCACAATCACGAGTCCGTCGGCTTCTCCGTGCATGTGCCGCACTACCTCGCGCAGACCGCCTATCCCGAGGCCGCGCAGACCCTGCTGGAGAACGTCGCCGAGAACGCCGGCCTGGAACTGTCGCTGGCCGCCCTCGGCGAGGCCGCCGCGCGGGTCCGCGAGCAGGTCGACGAGCACATCTCGGGAAACGCCGAGGTCGAGACGGTGGTGCAGGCCCTCGAGCGGCAGTACGACAACTTCGTCACCGCGCAGGAACGTCAGTCGAGCCTGCTCGCCGGTGACGGTGAGCTGCCCACCGGCGAGGAGTTGGGCGCCGAGTTCGAGCGTTTCCTGGCCGGACTCGACGGGACCGACGACCCCGCGTCCTGATCGGCGCGCCGCGCAGATCGGTTGCCCCGCACCCGGACTCGGGTCGCGGGGCACCGCTGATTCGGGGCAACCCGCCTGTCACCTGTAGAGTCGGACCACGTGCAGCTGTCCGAACTCGTGCCTGATCAGGTCGTCCACGATGTGGACGCCGACTGGCTGTTCGAGACGTTCGCCGAATGGGCCGGCGAGCAGGGGCTGACGCTGTATCCGGCGCAGGAGGAAGCGCTGCTGGAGCTCATGACCGGCGGCAACGTGATCCTGGCCACTCCGACCGGTTCGGGTAAGTCCATGGTGGCGCTGGGCGCGCACTTCGCCGCCCTCAACCGGGGTCAGCGCAGCTATTACACGGCACCGATCAAGGCGCTGGTGAGCGAGAAGTTCTTCGCGCTGTGCGAGATCTTCGGGGCCGACCGGGTCGGCATGGTGACCGGTGACGCGGCGGTGAACCCGAACGCGCCGATCATCTGCGCGACCGCGGAGATCCTGGCCAATCTGGCGCTGCGCGAGGGCGCGGCGGCGAACGTCGGCCAGGTGGTGATGGACGAATTCCATTACTACGCCGACCCCGATCGCGGTTGGGCCTGGCAGGTGCCGCTGATCGAGCTGCCGAACGCGCAATTCCTGCTGATGTCGGCCACTTTGGGTGAGGTCGACTTCTTCGCCCGCGACCTGGAACGCCGCACCGGCCGCGGCACCGCGGTGGTCGCCGGCACCGAACGCCCGGTGCCGCTGATGTTCTCCTACGCGCGCACCCCGATCACCGAGACGCTCGAGGACCTGGTGACCACCAGCCAGGCGCCGGTGTACGTGGTGCACTTCACCCAGGCCGCCGCCCTCGAGCGCGCGCAGGCGCTGACCAGCGTCAACTTCGCCTCGAAGGCCGAGAAAGACGCCATCGCGGAGGCCCTGGGCGGCTTCCGGTTCACCACCGGATTCGGTAAGACCCTGTCCCGCCTGCTCCGGCACGGGATCGGCGTGCACCACGCCGGCATGCTGCCGAAGTACCGCCGGCTGGTGGAGAAGCTGGCTCAGGACGGGCTGCTCAAGGTGGTGTGCGGCACCGACACGCTCGGGGTCGGGATCAATGTGCCGATCCGCACCGTGCTGTTGACCGGGTTGACCAAGTTCGACGGAGTGCGGACCCGCCGGTTGAAGGCGCGCGAATTCCATCAGATCGCGGGCCGCGCGGGCCGCGCCGGCTACGACACCATGGGCACGGTGGTCGTGCAGGCGCCCGAGCACGAGGTGGAGAACGCTCGTCTGCTGGCCAAGGCCGGCGACGACCCGAAGAAGCTGCGCAAGGTCGTGAAGCGCAAGCCGCCGGAGGGTTTCGTGTCGTGGTCGGAGGAGACCTTCGACCGGCTGGTCGCGGCGCCGCCGGAACCGATGGTGTCCCGCTTCCGGGTCACCAATTCGATGCTGTTGAACGTGATTTCGCGCAAGGGCAACTGCTTCACCGCGATGCGCCACCTGCTCGAGGACAATCACGAGCCGCGGCCCGCGCAGCGCAGGCACATCCTGGCCGCGATCCGGCTGTACCGCGCGCTGCGCGAATCCGGTGTGGTCCAGCAACTCGACACGCCCGACGAATTCGGCCGCCACGCCCGGCTCACGGTGGACCTGCAGCGCGACTTCGCGCTCGATCAGCCCCTGTCGCCGTTCGCGCTGGCCGCGCTGGAGCTACTTGACACCTCGGCACCGACCTACACACTGGATATCGTGTCCCTCATCGAATCCACGCTGGAAGACCCGCGTCAGCTGCTGCTCGCCCAGCAGCATCGCGCGCGCGGCGCCGCGGTGGCCGAGATGAAGGCCGACGGAATCGAATACGACGAGCGCATGGAGCTGCTCGAGGAGATCACCTGGCCCAAGCCGCTGGCCGAGCTGATCGAGCCCGCGTTCGAGACCTACCGGGCCGGCCATCCGTGGGTGTCGGAGTTCGCGCCGGCCCCGAAGTCGGTGGTACGCGAGATGGTCGAGCGCGCTTTGACTTTCGCCGAACTGGTGTCGCTCTACGATCTGGCGCGCTCCGAGGGCGTGGTGCTGCGTTATCTGGCCGACGCCTATCGTGCACTGCGCCGGACGGTTCCGGAGGCCGCGCGCACCGAGGAACTCGACGACCTGACCGAGTGGCTCGGTGAGCTGGTACGCCAGGTCGACTCCAGCCTGCTCGACGAGTGGGAGCAGTTGACCAACCCCGGTGCGGAGTCCGATACCGAGCAGGTGGCGTTCGGCGCGGAGACGATCCGGCCGATCACCGCGAACGAGCGGTCGTTCCGGGTGCTGGTCCGCAATGCCATGTTCCGCCGAGTCGAACTGGCCGCGACGCGGCGCTGGGCAGCGCTCGACGAACTGGGCGACGAGCTGGACTGGGAAGCCGAGCTGGCGGCCTATTTCGCCGAGTACGGCACTATCGGTACCGGTCCCGACGCTCGCGGACCGCAGCTCTTCCAGGTCACGACCCGTCCCGGGTTCTGGCAGGTGCGTCAGGTGCTGGCCGATCCGGCCGGTGATCACGGCTGGTCGGTGGACGCGGTGGTCGATCTTTCCGAGTCCGATGCCGCCGGTGAGGTGGTCTTCGACGACATCGCGGTGACCGCGGGATGACGGCCCAATACTGTCCGCCGGTGGACGCATGCGTCCACCATCGAAAACCCGGTGTCCCAGCGTCTGCGTGATCTACGCGACGTTCACCCCGTCGATTCGTTTTCTGTGGTTCTGCGCTGCTAGCCTGGCTTGCTGTCTGGTGCGCTCAGCCGCACGGAAGAAAGAGAGTCCCCTTAGATTGCCTGGTTCACACGCGCCCGAGTCGCCTTGTCTCGTGATCGACCTCCAGCGCGTGCGCGACAACTTCCGCGCACTGCGCTCCGCCTTACCCACGGCTCGAATTCGTTTCGCAGTCAAGGCTTCTCCGCAGCCGGAGATCATCCGGCTCCTCGCAGACGAGGGCGCGGAGTTCGATGTCGCCTCCATCGGCGAGATCGAGCAGTGCCTGGGACTGGGAGTGGATCCGGCCGTCCTCTGCTACGGCAATCCGATCAAGAAGGCGACACATATCGCGGCGGCTTATGCCGCCGGTGTCCGCCGCTATGCGTTCGACACCGAAAGCGATCTCGAACGAATTGCTGAATTCGCGCCGAATTCGGAAGTGGAATGCCGATTCCTGGCGTCCGCTCCGCAGTCGCAGACGCCGTTCGGTACCAAGTTCGGTTGCGCGCCCGGCGAGGCCGTGCACCTGCTGGTGCGCGCCCGCGATCTGGGCCTGCGAGTGGTCGGTCCCTACTTCCATGTCGGCTCGCAGCAACTGGATCCCGCGGCCTGGCGGATCGGCATCGAACAGGCCGGTGCCATCGCCGAAGCGCTCGCGGTCAAGGACATTTCGGTCACGGCGGTGAACATCGGTGGTGGTCTGCCGATCTCCTACGCCGATCCGGCTCCCGGAACGACCGAACTGGGTGAGGTGATCGCCGCGGCGATGGCCGAATCCCTCCCGGAGCACACCGAACTCATCGTGGAGCCCGGCCGCGCCCTGGTGGGTAATGCCGGTGTCGTCCACGCGGAGGTAGTCTCTGTGCGCAAGGCGCCGGACGGGCGGCGCTGGGTCTATCTCGACATCGGCCGTTACAACGGAATGGCCGAGACCGAGAACGAGTACATCGCTTACCGGTTCGAGACCGGGCGCGACGGCGATCCGCTCGAGGAAGCGGTGGTCGCCGGTCCGACTTGCGACGGCGACGATGTGCTCTATCAACGTACGCGTGTTCTCCTGCCGACCACGCTGCAAGCCGGTGATCCGATTCGGATCCTCGATACCGGCGCTTACACGGCGAGCTATTCGTCGGTGTCCTTCAACGGTTTTCCGCCCTTGGCCGTCACGGTCATCGGCGCTGAGCGAGAGTGAGTTTGCCCATGACGGCAGAATTCACCGGCTGGCACGTGCTGGCCGAGTTCGGTGGTGTCGACGCTGCCCTCTGCGACGATATCGAGCGACTCGAAGCCGCGCTTCGAAAATCGTTGATCGCCGCGGGCGTGACGATCTGCGATATGACGCGCAAGAAGTTCGAGCCGCAGGGTGCGACGCTGCTCGCGCTGCTCTCGGAATCGCACGCTTCGATCCACACCTACCCGGAATCCGGTGACATCTTCATCGATGTTTTCACCTGCGGCACCATCGGTGCGGGCGCCACGAAGGCGGTCGAACTGCTGCAGCAGGAGCTGTCGCCGAAGTCGGTGCACATGGAGGTGCTGCAGCGCGGCCACGGCGCCCGGCGCATCCACGAGCCGGTGGGCGAGGGCCTGACCCGGGTCTGGGACGTGCAGGACGTGATCGTCGAGACCGACACCCCGTTCCAGCACATGGTGATCGCGCGGACCGAGCAGGGCATCTCGCTGTTCTCCGACAACGACCGCCAGTCCACCGAGTTCAGCCAGCTGACCTACCACGAGGCGATGCTGGTGCCGGCCTACGCGCTGGCCGCGAAGCTGGACAACGTGCTGATCATCGGTTCCGGTGAGGGTGTGGCGAGCCAGATGTCGGTGGCCGCCGGCGCGTCCCGCGTCGACCACGTCGACATCGACCAGCTCGAGGTCGAGCTGTGCGCCAAGCACCTGCCCTACGGCTACTCCGAGGCCGAGCTGGCCGCGGCGGTCGCGGGCGACGGCCCGATCAAGGTCCACTACGCCGACGGCTGGGACTTCCTGGCCGAGGCCGAGGCCGAGGGCGTGCGCTACGACGTCGTCGTCATCGACCTGCCGGACGAGCGGGTCGAGGACGCGCAGCACAACCGTCTGTACGAGGAGGACTTCCTCAACCGATGTAAGGCGCTGCTGGCGCCCGGCGGCGTGCTGGCGGCGCAGGCGGGCTGTCCGACCATGTGGCGCAACGAAACCCTGAAGCGGTCCTTCGCCCGCTTCGACGACCTGTTCGGCACGGTCGTCCCCTACGGCTCCGACGAGCACGAGTGGACCTTCCTGTTCGGTGTCACCGAGCAGATCGCCGACCCGGTCGCGGTCATGACCGCCAAGCTGGGCACGCTGCCCTACACGGCGGAGACGGTCGACGAGCGGGCGCTGGTCCGGGGCGCGATCGAGCCGCACGGCCTGCGCGCGCTGGCCAAGATCGGCTGACACTCAGGCGGATACACGAACGCCCGCCCGGTATTCCGGGCGGGCGTTCGTGTTTCGCCTCAGCCGAAGCTCGGCGGCCGGATCGGCGCGTGCTGCTGCATCTGCCGGAAGAGCTTCTTGTCGTGCGAGTTGATGATCGTGATCTGATTGCCGTGGTCGCGGCGCAGGTCGCGCAGCCGACGCTGGTTCTCCTGGAACTGAGGCAGATCGACCGCGGTGGCCAGCTGATACGCGCGCATGTGCAGCGGCACCGAGCCGCCCTCGGGATGGATCTCACCGTCGAAGTTGAACGCGCCGCCGGCGTGCAGCAGCCAGCCGTACCCGGTGTCGACGGCGACGCCCACGTGCCCGCGGGTGTGCCCGGTCAGCGGCACGACCAGGATCTCCGGCGGCAGGCCCTCGAGTTCGCGGACCGCCCGGAAACCGAACCACTCGGCACCGCCGGTGTCCTCGTTGACCATCCAGCGCGGTCCGTGCGCCCATTGCCGGGCCCGGTAGCGGATCTTCTCGTTCATGGTGCGGCGCGCGGTGACCGCGAGGAATTCGGGGCTGTGCACGTGCACGAGCGCGCGCGGGAAGTCGGCGAGACCGCCGGCGTGGTCGAGGTCGAGGTGGGTGAGGATGATGTGGCCGACATCTGCCGGGTCGTAGCCCAGCGCTTGGATCTGGCGGATCGCGGTCTCGTGCTCGACCAGCTTCGCGCCGAACGCGAATCGCATCGGTCCCACCATCGCGCCCGGATCGCGCACGCAGTCCAGCCCGAACCCGGTGTCCACCAGCACCAGGGTGTCGCGGGTTTCGATCAGCAGACAGTGATCGACGACTCCGGCCGACATGGTGCCGCAGTTGAGATGATGAATCCGCACGTGGAAAAGCCTGTCAGAAGCCCCGGCGGCGGGTCAATCGCACGGCCCGATCAGGCCGTGACCCCGGGCCGGTGGGCGCGCACGATCTGCGCCAGCTCCTCGAAGTCCCCCGCGCGCGTGCTGGACGCGCGGAAGGCCAGACCGAGGGTGCGGCCGGGTGCGGGGTCGGCGAAGCGGGCCAGATCGAGCCGGCCGCGGCCGGTCTCGGCGGCCACCGCCATCTCCGGCAGCAGCGAGACGCCCAGCCCGCCGGCCACGCACTGCACGACGGTCGGCAGCGACGCGGCTCGGGTGTCGCCGACGGTGCCGGGCCGGATGCCTTCGGAGCGGCACAGTTCGAGTGTCTGGTCGCGCAGGCAGTGTCCCTCGTCGAGCAGCAGCAGCGGCAGGTCGTCGAGGGCGTCCACCGATACGTCGGTGCGCCAGGCCAGTTCGTGACCGTGCGGCAGCACCAGCACGAACTGTTCGTTGTAGAGCGGGATCTCGACCAGTCCGGGGACCTCGGTGGGCAGGGCCAGCAGCGCGACGTCGAGCACTCCGGTGCGCAGGCCGTCGAGCAGCCGCGCGGTCTGGTCCTCGATGATGTGCGGCACCAGCCCGGCCATGCGCAGGCGCAGCTCCGGTAGCAGGCTGGGCAGCACGTAGGGCGCCACGGTGGGAATGATGCCCAGCCGCAGGGTGCTGCCGACGCCGCCCGCCGCGGCGGCCACGAACCGGTCGGCCGCGTCGAGGGTCGCGATCGCCTGCGGCAGCAGCCGTTCACCGTCCGGGGTGACCATGACGCGCCGGGTGCTGCGCTCGATGAGCTGCAGTCCCAGTCCGTTTTCCAATGATGCGAGGGACTGGGATAACGTGGGCTGGCTCACAGCGAGCCGGGCGGCCGCGGTGCCGAAGTGCCGGTATTCGGCGATCGCCACGAACGCACGCAGCTGCGACAGGGTTGGCTGATAAGTCTGATCAGTCACGCCTATCAGTCTAGTGCGAGTGATCACCTTTACCTTTTAACCGGGTCCGTGCAAGATCGTGTCCGGAAGCCCCAGCCAGGTACCCACCATGCGAACAGAGCACAAGGAGACAGCAATGGCACTGCTGACCATCGGCGATCAGTTCCCCGCCTACAACCTCACCGCGGTCATCGGCGGCGACCTCTCGCAGGTGAACGCGCAGCGCCCCGACGACTACTTCACCCAGGTGTCGAGCGACGACAACGCGGGCAAGTGGCGGATCGTGTTCTTCTGGCCCAAGGACTTCACCTTCGTCTGCCCGACCGAGATCGCCGCGTTCGGCAAGCTGAACGACGAGTTCGCCGACCGCGACGCGCAGGTGCTGGGCGTGTCGGTCGACAACGAGTTCGTGCACTTCCAGTGGCGCGCACAGCACGAGGACCTCAAGACCCTCCCCTTCCCGATGCTGTCGGACCTCAAGCGTGAGCTGTCCGCCGCGACCGGTGTGCTGAACGCCGACGGTGTCGCCGACCGCGCCACCTTCATCGTCGACCCGAACAACGAGATCCAGTTCGTCTCCGTGACCGCCGGTTCCGTCGGCCGCAACGTCGACGAGGTGCTGCGCGTGCTGGACGCGCTGCAGTCCGACGAGCTGTGTGCCTGCAACTGGAAGAAGGGCGACCCGACCATCAAGGCCGGCGAGCTCATGTCGGCGTCGGTCTAGTTCGAAGCCCGCAATTCGTTAGGAGTGCCCTGCCATGTCCATCGATAACCTGAAGAACTCGCTGCCCGAGTACGCCAAGGACCTCAAGCTCAACCTGTCGTCGGTCGCGCGTTCCACGGTGCTCTCGGAGCAGCAGCTGTGGGGCACCCTGCTGGCGTCGGCCGCGGCGACCCGCTCGGCCACCACGCTGCGCGAGATCGCCGAGGAGGCGGCCGACATCCTGTCCGCCGAGGCGTACTCGGCGGCGCTGGGCGCGGCCTCCATCATGGGCATGAACAACGTGTTCTACCGGGGCAAGGCGTTCCTGGAGGGCCGCTACGACGACCTGCGCGCCGGTTTGCGCATGCAGATCATCGGCACCCCGGGCGTCGAGAAGGCCGATTTCGAACTGTGGTCCTTCGCGGTCTCCTCGATCAACGGCTGCCAGCACTGCCTGGAGGCCCACGAGCACACGCTGCGTGAGGAGGGCGCCTCCCGCGAGGTGATCTTCGAGGCGCTGCGCGTGGCGGCGATCGTGGCCGGTGTCGGCCAGGCGGTGGCGTCCACCGAGGCGCTCGCCGCCGCGAACGTCTGATTCGTCACGCTCGAATGCCGCGTACCCGCCGGGTACGCGGCATTCGGCCGTTTCTGGCGCGAGTGCGCAGAGACGCTGGTCACAGGCATGAAACCTGTTGCGGGGGTGCCCGTCCGGTATCGTCGAACACCGTGGACGCTGTCGACACAGATCGCCGCCGCATCGACGTGGTTCGAGTCTTCACCGACCCGTCGGGCCGATTCGGCAACCCGCTCGGAATCGTCCGGGCCGCCCAGCTCGGCGACCGCGACCCGCAGGAACTTGCCGCGACCCTCGGCTACAGCGAGACCGTGGTGGTCGGCGAGCCGGCCGACGGCACTGCCGAACTCCGCATCTTCACCCCGATGGTGGAACTGCCGTTCGCCGGGCATCCGACGATCGGGACCGCGTGGTGGCTGGCCGACCACGGCACCGCGGTCGAGACCCTGCTCGTGACGGCGGGCAAGGTCCAGGTCAGCCGGGCCGACGGGATGACCTGGGTGCGCGCCCGGCCCGACTGGGCGCCCGAGTTCACCTTTCACGAACTGGGCGACGCCGACGACGTCGTCGCGGCCGATCCGGCCCACTACCCGGCGGGTCAGCACTATGTCTGGGCGTGGGTGGATCAGGAGCGCGGCGCGATCCGGTCCCGCATGTTCGCCCCCGGGCTGGGTGTCGCCGAGGACGAGGCCACCGGCGCGGCGGCGGTCGCGCTGACCGCCCGCCTGCGACGCAGCCTGCGGATCGTGCAGGGCCAGGGCTCGCAGCTGTTCACCTCCTGGGACTCCGACGGCTGGGTCGATCTGGGCGGCCGGGTGGCCGCCGCCGACCCGGTGCAGGCCTGAACCGCTCAGCCGATCGCCGCCGCGACCAGCATGTAGGCGGTACCGAGGTCCATCACCATGTGCGGAATCACCGGGCCGCCGCCGGCGGGCCCGTGCGGCACCAGCCGCCGCCGTAGCTCGCCGGAGGCCGGCACGGCCATGAGCACCGCGTCCGCGGCGAAAACCGCTGCCAGCGTGACCAATACGGACGGCGGCGCTCCCGGCGTATGCCCCATGGCGTGACCGGCGTGCGTTCCCGACACGGCCAGTAGCATGGCCGCCGCGGCGGCCAGGTGGTACCCGATCGCCGTTACCCGGTGGACGTCACCGTTTCCGTTGTGCCGGTGCATGATTCGCGTGGTCAGCAGGACTCCGTACACCACCGTCATGGCGGTCAGCACCCCACGCAGGGCCGCGGGGTCGGCCCGCAGCGGGAACATCAGCATCGCCGCCATCACCAGGCACATCAGCAGATGCGCCGCGTCCGAATGCCGGTCCACGACCGGAACCGCCCGGCCCGCAGCACATTCCGGTCCTGCTCGCGCAACCCGGCGGATCACCGTGGCCGCGGTGACCACGAATCCCGCCAGCATCCCCCAGCGCAGCAGTTCGTACTGCAGGACGAATGTCTCCACACCCCACCACCTCCCACGAGGCATGCCGGACATTCTCATGCTCGCACCCGAAGCCGTCCCGCCACAGCCGGTTTCCGGTAAGTGACGATCGGGAACGCCACAGGTGCAACCGGGTTCCGTCATCTATGTGTGCCTAGATAATTTGATCAAGCTTGCGCTCGACGAATGAAGCTGGTAAGCCTATGCATGGCGAACGCCACACGATCACAACCCACGAGGAGGTGATGGAACCGTGTACGAACCCGGACCGGACGGGGCGTCCTGCTACGACGCCGAGAACCCCGACCGCATCGAACCCGCCTAGCCGGCAGCCGAATCCAGGGAAGAAGGAACTCGCGATGAACACATTCGCTCCGAATTCGGCCGAGCTGCGGACCGCCGTCGCGTTCCGCAAGGCCACCGCCAGCAACCCGTCCGGGAATTGCCTCCACGTCGCGGAGCTGGCGGACGGGAACGTGGCGATCCGGCACTCCGACCCGGCCGGGCCGGCCATCATCTGCACTCCCGGCGAGTGGAATGCCTTCACCGACGGCGTGCGAAACGGCGAATTCGCGCTGTCGGCCTAGAGTTCCGTGCGTGGACCCTCGGAGGTTCCGCGGACCCTCCGAGGGTCGCCACTACCTACCTATGACGGCGTGCCGAAATCCTGCGTCCACCAAGGGCCGCCCGATCCGTCGGCGATGCCGATACCGATCTGGGTGAAGCCACAGTTCAGGATGTTCGCGCGGTGCCCCGGACTGTTCATCCAGGCCGTCACGACGGCGTTCGCGTCGGCCTGCCCCTGGGCGATGTTCTCGCCGTAGGCCTGCCAGGTGTAACCGGCGGCGGCGATCCGGTCGCCCGGGTCGGTACCGTCGGGATCGGTGTGCGAGAAGAAGCCCTGGTCCCGTATGACGTCCGACTGGTGTTGCTCCGTTCACATACTGAGTTCCGGCCGAATCATTCGGCCGCAGAATCGCATTCACGCCACAGGGCGTGAACACGGCGATGATGCTCTCAGAGTGAACGACGTAAATGCAATACCGACAGGATGAAATCTATTGCCCCACAGCACAATTGCGCCCGACGACAATTATCGGCCGGGTCAGGCCGATAATTCGTCGATCATTTCGGCCCAGCGCCGAGTCACCCGCTCACGCCGACGGGAATCGTCGCCGATGAAACCGGCCAGCCCCAGCCCACGCGCACTGTCGAGAAATGCCTGCACAGTGGTGCGCACCTTGGGATCCGAACCGTCCAGCCGGAGCAACTCGATGAGCGCCCAGTAGTATTTGGCACCCATTTCGGCTTCCATCGCAGCCACCCGGGGCCGCAGCGCGGGTTCACCGTGCGCCGCCACACACAATTGCAATGTGGCCGCGAAACTCGCCCCCTGATGCTGTTCCACCACGGTCCGGACCACCGCGAGCGTACGACCGGGACCCGCGGGAAATCCCTTCGCCTGATCGTGGAATTCGGCGACGCGATTCTCCAGCACGTATTCGATCGCGACGGTGAACAGCCCTTCCCGATCGGTGAAATGATGCTGCACCGCTCCACGGGTGACCCCGGCGCGCTTGGCGACCTCACTCACCGACGCGGCCGACCAGCCCTCCTCGGCGAGCAGTTGCGCGGCCGCGTCGAGAATGCGGTTGCGGGTGTTGATCCCCCGCTCCTGCTGCGGCTCCCTGAGTGTCGTCACATGACAACTCTAGAGTTCGACAACCCTCCTGCCATCATCCGGGCGCTCCACACAGGGCAGGAAGCCCTCCCCGTCCGGGGTCGGCAAGCGGCAACTGTGACAGAGGGCAGGATCGGGGTGATCCCGATCCCGCCCGCGATGAACCGGACCGGCCGGGCGGTGGCCGCACCGCCGCCTACGGCCAGCGGGAACGCGTTGCGGGGTGTGCCGACGGTCAGCATCGTTCCCTCGGCCACCTCGTCGTGAAGCTCGGCCGACCCGCCACCTTCGATCCGCCGCACGGCGATGCGATACCGGGTGCGGTCGGCGAGGTCACCGCACAGCGAGTACTGGCGGTACCGTCCGGACGGCAGTGTCACGTCGATGTGCGCTCCCGGCTGCCAGGACGGCAGCGGTGAACCGTCGGGGCGCTCGAATTCGAACGCGACCACCGATCCGTCGACCGCCACCGCTGTCCGGCGCACCACCCGAACCTGGTGCCGGTGCGCACCCGGCGCTGTTTGCGAGCCTGGCTGCGCCAGCCACCGCAGCAGGCGCAGCCACACCCGCATGGCGATGTCCAGCGCGCGCAGGATCCGGTCCCGGGCGCGGCGCCCGCGCAGGTCGGGCGGGATCGCGGCGCGAATCTCGGTGGGAATACTCATGCCGCGTTCGTCACCTCGACCTCGGCCAGGAAGGTGAGGGCCTGAGCCATCGAGCCCATTTTCACCGGGGAATAGGACGGTCGCAGGTAGTCGCGGATCGACGCCAGGATCATCCGCGGGGTCGGTAGCAGACCGCGACGGCCCGCGCTGAAGAAGCCTCGGAGCACGGCGAACCGATGCGCGGGCACCGCGGGATCGTGCGCGACCAGGAACCGGGCCGCCCGCGCGAACAGGAACAGCAATCCCGGAACCGCGATCAGCATCGTGCGCACTCGCCGCCGGTACGACGGATCGAAATAGTGGGCGACATCGTGCGCGACCGTCCGGTGTTCCATTTCCTCGGCACCGTGCCAGCGCCACATCTGTGCCATGTCACGGTGCGCGCCATGGTCGGCCCAGGTGTTGTTCAGCGCGAAATCACCGAGAAAGGCGGTGAAGTTCTCGCAGGCCGCGATGAACGACAAGCGTTCCACCAGCCATTGCCGGGCCTCGCGTTCGTCGGCGACGGCGCGCGGGCCGAGGAGACGGCGGAACAGCCATTCGTTCTGCCGCTCCAGCGGTGTGGTGTCGATCCCGTGCCGGGCGAAGAACGCGCCCATCGTCATCTGGTGGGTGTCGGCGTGCAGGGTCTCCTGGCCGATGAACCCGAGCACGTCCTCCCGGATACGTTCGTCGCGAATGTGCGATAGCGCTTCGGTGAACGCGTCGATGAAGAACCGTTCGGCCTCGGGGAAGATGAAATTGAACGAACTCACCAGGTGCGATGCAACGGGTTCACCCGGAATCCAGTGCAGCGGTGCGTCTTCGATGTCGAACCGGACATTGCGGGCGCGCAGCGCGAGCGGGCCCGGGTCGAGCAGGTCGGGCGGAGTGGGCTTTCGGCGGAAGCGTCGCATGGTCAGTTCTCCGAGCCGGCGGTGGGTCGATGGGTGGCAGCCCAGGTGGTGATCAGTTCACCGACGCGGTCCGGCGCTTCCAGATGCAGGAAGTGTCCGGCGTCGGGAACCACGATCCGGGCGCTGTCGGGCGGGCAGTAGTCGAGGGCACGATCACCGAGATCGACTCGCCCGCAGGTGTCGTCGCTGCCGTGCAGGTACAGCGTGGGCAGGCGCAGCCGCCCGAAGGCGCGGCGGTACGTCCCGGCGGCAGCGCGCCGCCGGACCCACGGGTTGAGCATGGCGCGGTAGTAGGTGATCGCGGCCCGGCGGTGGGCGCGATCGGGCAGCGCGGTCCGCAGGTGCTCGCGGTCGGCTCGGCTGTCGTAGCTCGGCGCCCAGGCCCGCCACAGCAGGTCGAACAACCGCGGACCGACCCGTTCGGCGAGTCCCGGGAGCTGGAAGAACGCCATGTACCAGGAGCGGGGCGCTTGCCGGACGAGCGCCAGCAGGCCGCGCGGGCGGAGCGCGCCGCGCACGATTGCCGGCAGCGGCGGGATCGCCAGGATCGCGACGGCGGCGAAGCCCGCGGGATCGGACGAGGCGACCGCGCTGACGATCGCGCCGCCCCAGTCGTGTCCGACCAGCAGGGCGGGGCGGGTCCGGGAATGCGCGGCGCGGACCGCGTGGACGTCGGCGACCAGGGCGCCGATGTCGTAGTCACCGGTGATCCCGGTGGGTGCGTAGCCGCGGGTGAACGGGGCGATCACCCGCCATCCCTGATCCGCCAGCGCGGGCCCGAGGTACCGCCAGGTCCACGCGGTATCCGGGAACCCATGCACGAGGATCACCACCGGTGCGCCGGGGTCACCCCAGGCGAGCGCGGCGACGTCCCGGCCGGGAGCGGCGGATTCGAGTAGTTCCGGGCGCATTGCCGTCCTTTTCTCCGAACTCTGGGCAATAACATTCAGTTGTGCATGTTATCGTCAGTACTTTACCGTAACCGACAGATACGGTAAAGCCGCAAGTGCTGGTAGGCAAGAGTGACTAGCCCTCAGCCACGGACGGTCCCTAACATGCGAGTGTGCATGGAGAAGGAGTAGGTGTGGACCGCTTCGAACTGATCGTGAAGAACGGACTGTGGTTCGACGGCACCGGCGCCGAACCGGTCGTGCGCGACCTCGGCATCCGGGCCGGCGAAGTCGTGGCCACCGTCACGGATCTCGATCCGGACCACGCCGACGAGGTGATCGACGCGGCCGGCAAATGGGTCATGCCCGGTTTCATCGACGTACATACCCACTACGACGTCGAAATGCTCACGCGCCCGGCGCTCACCGAATCGGTGCGCCACGGCGTCACCACGGCGATCGTCGGAAACTGTTCCCTGACCACCATTCTGGCCGCCGACGACGAATGCGCCGACATCTTCAGCCGCGTCGAGGCGGTACCCCGCGACATCGTCATGGGTGTGCTCGGGCAGCACCGGACCTGGTCCGGCCCCGCCGAATTCGCCGCGGCGGTCGACGCCCTGCCGCTGGGACTCAACATCGCCGGTTTCCTCGGCCACTCCGACATGCGGATCCGGGTCATGGGCATGGACCGCGCCTGCGACCCCGCCACCCGGCCCACCGACGCCGAGATCGACGCCATGCGCCAGTGGCTCGGCGAGGCGCTCGACGCCGGCTTCCTCGGCCTGTCGTCGACCACCAACTCGATCGACAAGGTCGACGGCGACCGCTACCGCTCCCGCACACTCCCGTCGTCGTTCGTGCGGGGCCGCGAGTTCCGGGCACTCAACGCCGTCCTCCGCGATCGCGACCGCATCCTGCAGAGCACGCCGCGAATCTCGCTCAACCCCAATATCCTTCAGTTCTTCCTCGCCGCATCCGGTCGCTTCCGGCGCAAGCGCCTGCAGGTGTCGCTGCTGTCGGCCGCCGACTCCAAGGCGTATCCGCCGCTGATCTACTTCATGCTCTACGGCGCCCCGATCCTCAACCGTCTGTTGCGCGGCGCGTTCCAGTGGCAGCATCTGCCCGTGGAGTTCTCCGTCCACGCCGACGGCATGGATCTGGTGGTGTTCGAGGAATTCGGTTCCGGCTCGGCCGCACTCGACATCAAGGACCAGCTCGAGCGCAACGAACTGTTGCAGGACAAGGACTATCGGCGCTGGTTCCGGCGCGACTACGAGAATCGCTTCTCCCCCAAGATCTGGCACCGCGACCTGTTCGACGCGGTCATCGTCGACGCACCCGACATAGCCCTGATCGGCCGCAGCTTCGGGCAGCTCGGCCGCGACCGCGGCATCCACCCCGTCGACGCGTTCCTCGACACCGTCGTCGAATACGGCGGAGCGGTCCGCTGGCGGACCACGGTGGCCAACCACCGGCCCAAGTACCTGGACAAGCTGGCCGCGAACAAGCACGTGCACATGGGATTCGGCGACGCCGGCGCCCACCTGCGCAACATGGCCTTCTACAACTACCACCTGCGGCTGCTGGAACGGGTGCGGCGGGCACAGGCCACCCGCAAGCCGTTCCTCACCGTGCCGCGGGCCGTGCACCGGCTCACCGGCGAACTCGCCGACTGGTACCACCTCGACGCGGGCCATCTGCGCGTGGGCGACCGCGCCGACATCGTGATCGTCGACCCGGCCGCGCTCGACGACTCGGTGCATCAGCTCGCGGAGGAACCGGTCGCCGAATACGGCGGTCTGCGGCGCATGGTCAACCGCAACGACCGGACGGTGACCGCCACCATCGTGAACGGCCGGATCGTCTATCGCGACGGCGTCTTCGCCGCCGGCCTCGGCGACACCTGGGGTCCGGGCCGCTTCCTGCCGGCCGACCGCCCGGTGCACGGCACCACCACCGTCCCCGCCTGAACCATCGACCCACTGCTGCAAAGGAATTCATCGATGACGAACTCGCTCTCCGGGCGCACGCTGCTGATGTCCGGCGGTAGCCGCGGCATCGGCCTGGCCATCGCCCTAGCCGCCGCCCGCCACGGCGCCAACATCGCGCTGCTCGCCAAAACCGCCCAACCCCACCCCAAACTCGAAGGAACCATCCACACCGCGGCCGCCGCGATCGAGGCCGTCGGCGGTCACGCCCTGCCCGTGGTCGGCGATGTGCGCGAAGAAGACTCGGTCATCGCCGCCGTCGAACAAGCCGTAGCCCAGTTCGGCAGCATCGACATCGTGGTCAACAACGCCAGCGCCCTCGACCTGGGCAACAGCGTCGACCTCCCGGTGAAGAAGTTCGACCTGCTGCAGCAGATCCAGATCCGCGGCACCTTCCTGCTCACCCGCACCGCCGTCCCGCACCTGCGCAAGTCGGCGAACCCGCACATCCTGAGCCTGTCCCCGCCACTCAACCTCAGCCAGCGCTGGCTCGGCGAACACCCGCCCTACATGGTCGCCAAATACGGAATGACCCTGCTCACACTGGGATTCGCCGCCGAATTCGCCACCGACGGGATCGCCGCGAACTGCCTGTGGCCGCAAACCCTCATCGCCACCGCCGCCGTGCAGAACCTGCTCGGCGGCGACTCCGCGGTCAACCGCGCCCGCACCCCCGACATCGTCGCCGACGCCGCCCTGCACATCCTCACCCAGCCCGCAGACGAGTTCACCGGCCGCACCGCCATCGACGTCGACATCCTCGCCGAGGCCGGCGTGACCGACCTGTCCGGCTACGGCATCGGCACCGAGCTGGAGTACGACATCTTCGTCGACCCGCCGGCCTGATCCACTTCCCCTGCGACGAAACGGAATTCCGTGCCCTACCTACATCGTATGAACGAGGTGTTCGTCCTGGACCTCGGCGTCGAGGGCCAGGCCGACACCGAGAATCGCCTGACCCCGGACTGGATGAACGAGGTCCAGGCCTGCCTCGACGAAGTCGAACGATCCACCGGCCCGGCCGGGCTCGTCACCACCGGCACCGGCAAGTTCTACTCGCTCGGCTTCGAACCCGAACGGTTCCTGCGGCCCGATGTCGGCGAGTACCTGATGGCCGGGCAGCGGTTGTTCGCCCGCGTGCTCACCCTGTCCGTCCCGACGGTCGCGGCGATCCGAGGGCACGTGTTCGCCGGCGGCGCCCTGTTCGCCATGGCTCACGACCAGCGGGTCATGCGCGCCGACCGCGGCTTCTTCTGCCTGCCGGAGATCGACCTCGGGCTGGACCTCGGCAGCACGGGACTGATCCTCCCGGGCGGTATGGCGGACCTGTTGACCGCGCGACTGCCCGCTCGCACCGCACGCACCGCGATCCTCACCGGCCACCGATACGGCGGCGTGGAAGCCCTCGACGCCGGCATCGTCGACGCGATCGCCGGCGATGCCGACGCGACGCTCGCCGCGGCGGTGTCGATCGCCGCCGGCCTCGCCCGCACCCGCGGACCGGGACTGTCCGCCATGAAGCGGTGGCTGTACCGCGATGTCCTGGCCGGATTGAGCGAGCTGGCCCTGACCGCGTGACACCGTGCCGCCGGACCCGGGATCACCGGCGGCGCAACAGCATTCCGCGCACGTAGGCGGCCTGACCGGCGTGCTGGATGTCGTCGTCGACGACGCTGATCAGCCGGACACCCAATGTCACCGGCGGATCCCAGCGGGTGTCGACGATGCGCGGCAGATCGGCGTCGGTGAGCGTCGAGACGTATCCGATGGTCTGTTCGTGCACCGCGTCGAAGTAGCCCAGCAGCAGCTCCGCCGAAATACCCTCCAGCTGAGCTACTTCGGCGGAGCCGTGACCGTAACCGGTGGTGGCGGCGGCGAAGGGCAACGCGAACCGCTCGGCCCAGCCCGCCGCCGTCCACACCTGGTCCAGGCCCGCGACCTCGGCAATATGGTCGTCCTGGACGCGGGTCAGATGCCAGATCAGCCACGCGATCGAATTGGCGTCGCCGTCCGGCCGGACCGCCAGCTCCTCGGTCGTCAGCCCGGCCACGGCACCGTGCACGTTCTCCTCGACCCGCCCGAAGGCGTCCACCAGCAAGTCAGCGCTCGTCATGCCCCCATCCAAGCATCCGTGGACGGTGGATATTCCCCGCCACGCGTGCCCGCGTCAGCCCAGCGCGCGGGTGAACGCCGCGGCCAGCTCCACCACCTGATCCTCGGTGATCACGAACGACGGGGAGATCTGCAGCGCGCCGGCGCCCGCCGCGCGACCCGAAACCCCCTCGGCGCGAAGCGCTTTCACCATTGCCGGCGCCTCGGCCGGGTCGGCCAGCTGTACCGCGGCGACCGCACCGACACCGCTGCGCACCTCCGCGACCTTCGGGTGTGCGGCCAGCGGCGAGAAGTGTTCGTGCAGTAGTGATTCCAGGTTCTTGCTGGCGTCCAGCAGCCGCTCGCGCTCGAGGATGTCGAGGTTGGCCATGGCGGCGGCCGCCGCACCCGCGTGCCCGCCGTAGGTGTAGCCGTGCCGGAACCAGGTGCCGCCGGCGTAGAACGGCTCGGCCACCCGGGGCGCCACGAAGACCGCGCCCATCGGGACGTACCCGGACGTCAGGCCCTTGGCGGTGGTCATGATGTCGGGTTCGAGCCCGAATCGGGTGGAGGCGAACCACGATCCGCCGATCCGGCCGAACCCGGTCACCACCTCGTCGGCGACGAACAGGATGTCGTTGTCGCGGCAGATGCGGCGCACCTCGGTCAGATAGCCCTCCGGGGGCGGATAGACGCCACCGGCACCGATGATCGGCTCGCAGAAGAAGGCGGCGATCCGGTCGGCGCCGACCTCGTCGATCAGGGTCTGCAGCGCGGCGGCCGAGTCCCAGTCGACGGTCCGCGCCGTGGGAACCAGCTCGCCGTAACCCTCGGCGTTGAGCGGGAGGCCGCCCAGCGCGGTCCCGGCGTAGTGCATGCCGTGATAGGCCTTCTGGCGGCCCACGATCAGGGTCTTGTCCGGGCGGCCCTGCGCCACCCAGAACCGCCGGGCCAGCTTAGCGGCAGTGTCGACGGAATCCGAACCACCGGAGGTGAACATGACCTTCGAACCCGCCACCGGCGCCAGCTCGGCGAGCCGTTCGGCCAGGTCCCGGGTCACCGCGGGGACCAGGTCACCGAAGTTGGAGTAGTGCGCGATGTTCGCCAGCTGGTCCGCGACCGCGTCGGCGATCTCGCGGCGCCCGTGCCCGACATTGGCGAACCAGAGTCCACCGGTCGCGTCCAGATACCGCGTGCCGGCCTCGTCCCAGATGTGGGCACCCTCACCCCGTGCGACGACGAACGCCCCGTCCCGCTCGACCGCACCCATATCCGCGAAACCGTGCCACAGCGAACCCACGAAGGGACTCCTTTCCCGCGATCGGCCCACCCGAGCCGACGAAATGTCGCCTCGCCAGCCTAGTCGGGTTCCTACCTACCGGTACGGAAAACTTCCGGCGACCGGGTAGCGAACGCGCCCCGCCCGGTCCGCAGGTTCCCCACCACCGCCACCGCGACCGCGAGCAGCGCGAAGACGCCGGTCATCACCACCAGGCCGATCACCAGGGAGACGTAGCCCTGCGCACGCGGGTCGAGGAACGGGTAGGGATACCAGTCGACGACAGCGCCCCGGATCAGGCTGTAAGCGCCGTAGAGCGCCGGGTAGATCAGCCAGCGCCCGATCAGACCGGCCGTGACCGGCAGGGCGGCCGGCACCAGGATCCAGTCCGCCATCATGACGATCGGGATCAGCCGGTGCATGGTGTCGTTGATCCACTTGTCGGTGAGCTGGACGTCGATGTTCGACAGCAGGACCGCGTAGATCACACAGGTGATCGTCAGGTACAGCGTGGCCGCGCCACGGATCAGCTGCCAGCGGCGCCCGGCCGGATCCAGCAGACCCCCGGCGAGCAGCACCGCGATCCCCAGGATGTTCGACTGAATGGTGAAGTAGCTCAGGAAGTTCACCTCGGAGAAGGCGGGGTTGCCGAGACCCCGGATCGGGATCCACACCAACGCCACGAGCCCCAGCAGCCCGAACGCCACACGCAGCACCCGGATCCACAGCGAAGTTCCAGCATTCGTCCCCATGCCCAGATGGTCGCACAAACCGTTTCCGTGGGCCGCTAGGCTGGAGGACGCAATGACCAGGACCGCTCAGCACCGTGAACTCCGCGCCCGCCTGGCCGATCTGTCGCTCCGGGACGAACACCGCTTGCGCCGCCGGCTCGACAAGACCCGCGGCGATACGTCCGGGATCGAAGCCGAGATCGCCACCGCCGAACAGCGGATCGTCGCGCGCCGCGCGGCCGTCCCCGCGATCAGCTACCCCGAACAGCTGCCGGTCTCGGCGCGCCGCGACGACATCGCGGCCGCGATCGCCGCCCATCAGGTGGTGGTGATCGCCGGTGAGACCGGATCCGGCAAGACCACGCAGATCCCGAAGATCTGCCTGGAACTCGGCCGCGGTATCCGGGGCACCATCGGCCACACCCAGCCGCGCCGGCTGGCGGCGCGCACGGTCGCCGAGCGGATCGCCGAGGAGCTGGGCACCGAGCTCGGCGACGTGGTGGGGTACACCGTCCGCTTCACCGATCAGGCCTCGGACCGGACACTGGTCAAGCTGATGACCGACGGCATCCTGCTGGCGGAGATCCAGCGTGACCGGCTGCTGCGCCGCTACGACACGATCATCATCGACGAGGCACACGAGCGCAGCCTCAATATCGACTTCCTGCTCGGGTACCTGAAGCAGTTGCTGCCGCAGCGCCCCGATCTGAAGGTGATCATCACCTCGGCCACCATCGACCCGGAACTGTTCGCCCGCCATTTCGCCGACCCGGCCGGGAATCCCGCGCCGATCGTCGAGGTGTCCGGCCGGTCCTATCCGGTCGAGATCCGTTACCGCCCACTGGCTCTGGAGATTCCGGCGCCGTCGGAGGACGACGAGGACGACGACCCGCGCCTGGTCGACCGGGATCCGGTGGACGCGATCGGCGACGCCGTGCGGGAACTGTTGCCCGAGGGCGACGGCGACATCCTGGTGTTCCTGTCCGGGGAGCGCGAGATCCGCGACACCGCCGACGCGCTGCGCGATCTGAAACTGCCCCGCACGGAGATCGTCCCGCTGTACGCGCGGCTGTCCGCGGCCGAGCAGCATCGGGTGTTCGAACCGCATACCGGCCGCCGGGTCGTGCTGGCCACCAACGTGGCCGAGACCTCGCTGACGGTGCCCGGCATCCGCTACGTCGTCGACCCCGGAAACGCGCGGATCTCGCGGTACTCGGTGCGAACCAAGGTGCAGCGCTTGCCGATCGAGCCGATCTCGCAGGCGTCGGCGCGCCAGCGCGCCGGACGCTGCGGCCGTGTGGCGGACGGTATCTGCATCCGGCTCTACGCCGAGGACGACTTCGACGCCCGGCCGCAGTTCACCGAACCGGAGATCCTGCGCACCAATCTGGCCGCGGTCATCCTGCAGATGACGGCGCTGGGTCTCGGTGATATCGAGAACTTCCCGTTCGTCGAGCCGCCGGACGGGCGGGCGGTGCGGGACGGCATCGCGCTGCTCGAGGAACTGGGTGCGCTCGCACGGCGGACCGACGGCAGCAGGGGCCGGGCGGACTCGGGCGAGGCGCCGACCCCGGACACGGCCGGTGCCGCACGAGGCGGGGTCGTCGGCGACCTGCTGCTGACCGCGGTCGGCCGCGAGATGGCGCAGATCCCCGTCGACCCGCGCATGGGCCGAATGTTGGTGGAGGCCAATCGGAACGGGTGCCTGTCCGAGGTCCTGGTCATCGTGGCCGCGCTGTCGATCCAGGACGTGCGCGAACGGCCCGCCGACGCCCAGCAGGCGGCCGACACGAAACATGCCCGGTTCACCGTGGAGGGCTCGGACTTCCTGAGCTACCTGCGATTGTGGGACTACCTGCGCGAGCAGCGCAATGCCCTCTCCTCCAACCAGTTCCGGCGCATGTGCCGCGACGAGTACCTGCACTACCTGCGGTTGCGGGAGTGGCAGGACCTGCACGGGCAGCTGCGCACCATCACCCGCGGGCTGGGCTGGAACACCGACGGCAACGGCGAGCCGAATGCCCTGGGCGGCAATCGATCCGATGACCGAGGCGGGCAGCATGCGGACGGCCGGCCGGCCCGAGCCGAAGGGGTCGCAGACGGAGACGGAGCGGCGAGCCGCGGCGGCCCGCGCGCGAACCGCCGCCGACCGGCCTCGGGCCACGGCGAGGTGGACGGCGGCCCGCGCAGTGACAGCGGACGACGCAGGGGCGCAGGCGGTTCCGCGACGGCGAAGGCCGACGCCCAAGCCGCGTTCACCCACAGCGACGCGTCCCCCTGGGACGCGACCGCGATCCACCAGTCGCTGCTCGCCGGCATGCTCTCGCATATCGGTGTGCGCGAAGGGGAATCGCGAGAGTTCCTCGGTGCCCGCAACGCCAAGTTCATGATCTTCCCCGGATCGGCTATGGCCAAGAAGCCGCCGCGCTGGGTGATGGCCGCCGAACTGGTGGAGACCTCCCGGTTGTGGGGCCGCACGGCCGGGCGCATCGAGCCCGAATGGGCCGAACGGCTGGCCGGCGATCTGGTCAAGCGCACCTACTCCGAACCGCACTGGTCGTCGAAACGTGGTGCGGCACTGGCCTACGAGCGGGTCACGCTGTACGGCGTGCCGCTGGTCACCCAGCGCCGGGTCGACTACGGGCGCATCGATCCGGAGCTGTCGCGCGAGCTGTTCCTGCGGCACGCGCTGGTGCAGGGCGAATGGGAGACCCGGCACGAGTTCTTCCACCGCAACCGCGCGCTGCTCGAGGACGTCGCCGATCTGGAGAACCGGGCCCGGCGCCGGGACATCCTCGTCGACGACCAGACCCTGTTCGACTTCTACGACCAGCGGGTGCCCGCGGACGTCACCTCGGTGCGGCACTTCGACACCTGGTGGCGGACCGCGCGCCGCAAGGATCCCGCGCTGCTGGACTTCTCCACCGAAACGGTGGTGAATTCCGATGCCGCGCTGCTGGATCCGACGGCGTTCCCCGATCACTGGCGGCAGGGCGAACTGACCGTGCCGTTGACCTACCAGTTCGAGCCGGGCCAGGCCGACGACGGGGTCACCGCGCACATCCCGATCGCCCAGCTCGCGCACATCCGCGCGGTCGGGTTCGACTGGCTGGTGCCCGGGATGCGCGAAGAGCTGGCTGCCGCGTTCATCAAGACCCTGCCCAAGACCCAGCGCCGGCTGGTCGTGCCCGCCCCGGATTTCGCGAAAGCCGCACTGGCCCAGCTGACTCCGCGCGCCGAACCGCTGCGGACCGGGCTGGCCCGGGAACTGAGCCGGCTGGCGTCCACGACCATCACCGCCGGCGATCTCAAACCCGAAGCCCTGCCCGACCATCTGCGGATGACCTTCGCCGCGACCCGGCCCGACGGCTCGATCGCCGCCCGGAGCAAGAGCCTCGAGGAGCTGAAACGCGTTCTCGCCGAACAGGTTTCGAAGTCGGTGGCGCGGGCGACAGCCGGTGCCGAGCGTCCGGCGGCCGCGGTGTGGACCTCGGAGTCGCTGGGCACCCTGCCGGCCACGGTGACCCGTACCACGGGCGGGCAGACGGTCACCGGCTATCCGGCGCTGGTCCCCGAGGGCGACGGCGTCGCGGTGCGGGTGCTGCCGTCCGCGGGCGCGCAGGCGGCGGCCATGCGGACCGGGACCCGGGCCCTGCTGCTGCGGGAACTGCCGACCGCTACCCGCACCGTCACCGCGGGGCTGCCGCCCGCGCAACGACTCGCGCTCACCCAGAACCCGCACGGTTCGCTGGACGATCTGGTGGCGGACTGCCGCGCCGCGGCCGCCGACCGGCTGCTGGCCGAACACGGCGGACCGGTCCGCAGCCCCGAGGAGTTCCGCGCGCTCGTGGACCGGATCCGGCCGCACTTCTCCGGTGCCGTAGCGCAATTGGTCCGGCTCGTGGTGCCCGTGCTGGCGGAGGCCCACCGGGTGCGGACGCTGCTGGCCGACGTCACCGACCGAGAGATCGCCGACGATGTCACCCATCAGCTCGACGAGCTGGTGTTCCCCGGATTCGTGACCGAGTTCGGTGCGGTCCGGCTGCGGGAACTCCCCCGCTACCTGCAAGCGGCGGCGGTCCGGTTGGCCGCGCTGCCGTCCTCGGCCGCCCGCGACCATCAGGCGATGGCCGAACTGGACCGGGTGCACCTGAGCTACCAGCGGCTGCTGGACGCCCTGCCGGAATCGCGGCGGGCCGCCCGCGACGTCACCGAGATCTGGTGGATGATCGAGGAGCTGCGGGTCGGACTGTTCGCGCAGCAGGTCGGCACGCCGTATCCGGTGTCGGCCAAGCGAATCGAGAAGGCGATCTCCGCGGTCCGGTCGGCGCCGGTCCGCAAACCGCCGACGTCCTGAGTTCGCCGCTCAGTTCTGGTCCGCGCCGGCCGGCAGCGTGCTGTCGGCCCGGTGGCGGCGCAGGTCGGCGATCTCGCGCTCGAAATCGCCTGCGGAGCTGAAGGATCGGTAGACCGAGGCGAAGCGTAAGTAAGCGACCTCGTCGAGATCGCGCAGCGGCCCCAGGATCGCCAGGCCCACCTCGTGACTGGGGATCTCCGGAGATCCCTTGGCCCGCACCGCGTCCTCGACCTGCTGGGCCAGTTTGTTCAGGGCGTCGTCGTCGACCTCGCGCCCCTGGCACGCCCGCCGCACGCCGCGGATCACCTTCTCGCGGCTGAACGGCTCGGTCACACCGCTGCGCTTGACCACGGACAACACTGCTGTCTCGACGGTGGTGAACCGACGGCTGCACTCGGGACAGGCACGACGGCGCCTGATGGCGCTGCCTTCCTCGACCTCGCGCGAATCGACCACCCGGGAATCTGGGTGCCGACAATAGGGGCAATGCATCCGAGATCCTTCGTCGATGCCTGGGCTCGCTCCGTGAGCCGGTGTACAGGGCTCTCAGCGCCCAGCGTAGTCCCGGTCGGCCCGATCACCTCGCCCGGCCACGCTCAGTGGTAGCTACCCGTTACCTGCGCGGGTCAGCCGGCGGTGATCGACCACTGCCCGGTCAGGTCGGTGATCAGGTCGGGCAGCCGGCTGAGCAACCGGCCGTGCTCGAGTTTGGCGGCGAACGGTTCGCCCAGGATCACCTGCGCGCGGGCGGGATCGTGGTCGAGATCGAGGCAACGCGGCACCAGGTCGGCGGTGATGTAGGCCCAGCGGGTGTCGCGGTCGGCCCAATTGAAGTCCGGTAGCGGTAGGCGCAGCGACATGGGGTGGCCGTCGACGTCGGCGTGCACGGTGAGCGGCGCGTACACGCCGGGCGCGCGGGTGCCGGGCACCGCGGCCTTGCCGGCGATGGTGGTGACATAGGTGAGCACCCGGCCCATGTCCCCGCGCCCGGCGGAGGTCTGGTCCCACTGGTCGGCGATGATCTGGTTCTGTTCCCGGTCGGTCATCCGCAGCAGCGCGTCGTCCAGCCCCGCGGCGGTGCCCGAGTCGATGTCGCGCCAGGCCGTGACGGCGTTGTCGTCGAGGATGCCGGCGGCGGCCATCTCCTCGATGGCGGGCATGCCCTCGGCCGCGTACGCCTCGTGCATGGGCACCTGGTCGATGAAGATGTGTTTCTGCATGGTCATCAGGCGGATCCGGTACCACTCCATGTCCTGCGGCGACAGCCGCGGGCCCGCGGTGGCCAGCAGGCGCAGGTCCGGCGGCAGCATCGCGGCGAGTTCGGGCGGGGTGGTGGCGATCAGGTCCGCGACGGTCTCGCCGAGCTGGTGCACGGCGCCGACCACCGGCGCGAGATCGCCGATGTCGAAGAATCCGGAGGCGAACGAGCCGCCGGCCAGGCCCGCCAGACCGGCCCAGTAGAAGTCCGGGTGCGTGGTCGCCAGGCGCAGATAGTTCACGTACACCTGGGTGAAGGTCGCCGCATTGGCCGCCGAACCGAGGTGCGGATCCCAGCTCGCCAGGTCGATCCCGGCGTTCGCCGTCGAGACCGCCAGCCAGTACTGGTGCAGCAACGTCGCATACCGGTGTGGCGCAAGGCCTTCCGCGCGCGCCTGCTCGACGGCGGCCCGCAGCGTGCCGACGTCGAGCGGCAGGCCGGGATCGAGACCGCCGCCGGTGGAACCGTCGCCGCCGGGCGCGGGCAGGTCCAGGTACGCGGCGAGTACCGGATCCGCCTGCGCGACCGGCGTCAGCGCCGGACCGGCCAGGACGGCCGCGAGCACCGCCGCGACACCGAGGGACAACCGGACACTTCGACCCCGACGATCAGCCCGCACCGAACCACTTCCCTGCCGATGACGAGCTCCGGCCGGCCGGCCGGCGCTCATTTGGGCACCGTAGCAACAGGTTCCAGTTCCGGGCGGCGGTTTCGATCTTCGCACCGGATCAGCGTGCGGGCCCCGGCACCACCAGCAATCGCCCAGCGGCCACCGCACCCGCGGCCAGCCCGTTGAGATCGACGATGCGATGCACCGTCTCGGCCACGGGCCGGTCCGGCGCGATCCGCACCGCGACGTCCTCCAGCGACTCGCCCGCCTGCACCTGCACGATCTCGGTGTGCCCCAACGCATTCGACGCCCCGCCCCCGCGCACCTGCGCCACCACGACCAGCCCGCACACCACGCCCGCGGTGACCAGCGCTGTCACCGCCAGCGTGGCCAGACCGGCCTGGGCCCGTTCGACCCGCCGCAGCGGATGCGCGCCACAGGGCCGCCCGGCCCGCACGGCGATCGGGGCCTGTGCGGCTGTGGCCCGGCGGCTCGGCGGCCGGACCGACCCGCCCTGACACCGCGCGACGGCCACCCGGACCCGGGGCGCGCCGGTGGCGCGCCCGGCGCG
>NZ_RFFH01000012.1:0-16884 GCF_003696265.1 Nocardia stercoris
CACTCGCTACGACAAGCTCGCCGTTCGTTATGTGGCGACGGTCCATGTCGCTGCGATCAATCAATGGCTGCGACACGAGTGAGGGCGGGCCGAACGGCCCGCCCTCACCACTTCGAAACACTGCCTAGTCGAGGTGGGCGCCGCGGGCGCGTAGGGCGGCTCGGGTGCGTTCGAGGAGGATGTGGGGGCGGCGGTAGAGGAGGTCTGCGCCGGCTCGGACGATGATCCAGCCCAGGTCGGAGAGGACGGCGAGGCGGTCGATGTCGCGGGCGCGTTGGAACGGGTCGGTCCAATGGTGGCGGCCGTCGTACTCGACGCCGACCTTTCGATCGGGCCAGCCGAGGTCGATGTACAGGGTGCCGTGGGCGCTGTAGCGCACCGGAATCTGCGTGACCGGGGGCGGCAGTCCGTCGTCGATCATCAGCAGTCGGGTCATTGTTTCCGGCGGGGACTGAGCACCGGCGTCGACCAAAGCCAATGCCGAACGCAGGCTGCGGATTCCGCGCGCACCCGGATGCGATTCGGCTACTGCTAGGACTGAGTCCGGGTGTAAGGATGTGGCGCGAAACAGGTCGTCCAAGGCCACAACCGCACGCTCGCGTGGCAGCCGCCGGCCGAGGTCGAACGCGGTGCGGGCCGGGGTGGACACAGCGAACCCGAGCCGCTCGCAGCGTTCCTCGGCCGCGATGGTGTCGCGCACGGCGACGATCCCGGCAGGCGCTCGGCGCCCGGTCGCCAGTGCTATCTCCGCAGGCAGATCCTGGTCGATCCACAAACTGCCGTGCAACGCTGCAGCCGAGTGCCCCACCAGGATCCCGTTCCCGTGTGCCCAGTATCCCGCCGCCTTCGCCCGATCGACGGCATCGAGCCGGCGCCCCCGCGCCACATAGACATCGTGGTGGATGCGCTCGAAATCACGCTGCAGTTGCCGCCGTGTCAAGGCCCGCGCGGCCAACGCCCAACTCCCGACGAACGGTTCGTCACAAACCCCCATCACCCGATGATGACCAGCACCCGCTCCCCGCCCCACCCCTCCTTGCACGCCGACCGATCCCGCGTTCTCTCGTCACACCGGAAATCCCCACCACCGCAAATAATTCCCCCCACCCCACCCCCATCCCGTCCCCCTCCCACCCGCCCCCAGCCGCGCCCCCGCACGAAGTACCGCTGAGCGCGCTGTGGCGTACGGTTTCGCGGCAAATTCTGTACATCAGAGCGCGCTCGGCGATGCGGTCGTGTGTGGGTGGGGGAGTAAATGGGTGGTGGGTGGTGTGCGGCGGGTTCTACGCTGTGCAGGTTGTCGCGGCGGGCGGGGAGGAACGGCGATGCGGGAGAACGAGACTCGGCAGGATCGGGCCGCCGGTGCCGTGCCGGCCGAGCGGGCGGATCTGGTGGCGTGGCGCCGTCGGCACGAGCTGCGTCGCTCGAGTGCGGCACAGCCCGTCCGCAGCGGGCGGAGTTATCGACGCACCGCGAAACACCGTAAGCGCGAACAGGATTCGTGAAGCACGTGACCCGCTGTGTCGGTGGCTCGCTCGGGGTGTCGGTCGCTCGGCGACCATGTCCCCGCGACGACCCGGTCGCCGCGGGTGACGATGCAGGGCTCAGGACGGTGGGCGCAGGGCGGCGAACTCGTCGGTGACCCGGATTCCGGAGTCGGTGAAGCGGTAGAGGGCGGCGGGGCGGCCGCCGGATCGGCCGGGGGCGGCGGTGGCGCCGGTCGGTGTGATCACTTTGCGGCGAGTGAGGACGCGCTGCAGGTTGGTCGTGTCGACGTCGTATCCAAGTGCGGCGCAATAGATTTCGCGAAGGGTTGACATGCTGAACGACGACGGGGCGAGCGCGAAGCCGATATTGGTGTAGGACAGTTTCGCCGCCAGCCGGGCGCGGGCGTGGTGGACGACGGTTCCGTGGTCGAAGGACATGGCGGGGAGCCGGGAGACCGGGTGCCAGCGGGTGTCGCCGGGTAGTTGCGGGTCGGCGTCGAGCGGGATCAGGCCGAGATAGGCCGATGCGATCCGGCGCGGGGCGGGCACCCGGTCCGGGGCGCTGAACACCGACAGCTGTTCGAGGTGCCACAGTTCGCGTACGTCGACCTTCTCCGCGAGTTGCCGGCGGGCGGAGCTGTCGAGTTCCTCGTCGTCGCGCAACCGGCCGCCGGGTAGCGACCAGGTGCCGGTCTGCGGTTCCATCGCGCGCTGCCAGAGCAGTACGCCGAGTTCGGTGCGCATTGCGGGCGATGTGGGCGGATTGTCGGTGTGGGCGGTTTCACTGGTGGGCTGACCTGCGGATTCGGTGACCGGGAAGCGTCGTACCTGGAACGCCGCGGTGAGCGTTTCGTGAATGGTGCTACTATGGGTCACGTTTTCGATTGTAAGTCGAAAACTAGAACGGCGCTAATCGGCACCGATGCCGAGCGCAGGAGTGAAGGAAGCTAGCTATGGCGACACTGACGCTTGCGGACCGCATCACGAGCGGGCCGACCGGGTTCACGGGTGTCGAGGCGACACCGGAGTGGGCAGCGGAGATCAAGCGGCTGGCGCGCGAGCGGAACGCGACCATCCTCGCGCACAACTACCAGCTGCCCGAGATCCAGGACGTCGCCGACCACGTGGGCGACTCGCTGGCGCTGTCGCGGATCGCGGCCGCGGCGCCCGAGGACACCATCGTGTTCTGTGGTGTGCACTTCATGGCCGAGACGGCGAAGATCCTCAGCCCGGAGAAAACCGTGCTGATCCCCGACGAGCGCGCCGGCTGCTCGCTCGCCGACTCCATCTCCGCCGCCGAACTGAGCGCCTGGAAGGCAGAACACCCCGGCGCGGTGGTCGTGTCCTACGTCAACACCACCGCGGCGGTGAAGGCCCTCACCGACATCTGCTGCACCTCCTCGAACGCGGTGGACGTGGTCGCCTCCATCGACCCCGACCGCGAGGTGCTGTTCCTGCCCGACCAGTTCCTGGGCGCGCACGTCAAGCGGGTCACCGGCCGGGAGAACCTGCACATCTGGGCCGGCGAATGCCACGTCCACGCCGGCATCAACGGTGACGAGCTCGCCGAGCAGGCCCGCACCCACCCCGACGCCGAACTCTTCGTGCACCCCGAATGCGGTTGCGCCACTTCGGCGTTGTACCTGGCCGGCGAGGGTTCGTTCCCGGCCGACCGGGTCCACATCCTGTCCACCGGCGGCATGATCGACGCCGCCAAGGCCGCCAAGTCCAACCAGGTCCTGGTCGCCACCGAGGTCGGCATGCTGCACCAGCTGCGAAAAGCCGCCCCCGGCATCGACTTCCAGGCCGTCAACGACCGCGCCTCCTGCAAGTACATGAAGATGATCACCCCCGCCGCCCTCCTGCGCTGCCTGGTGGAGAACCGCGACGAGGTGCACGTCGACCTCGAAACGGCCGCCGCCGCACGGGGTTCGGTCGAGCGCATGATCGCGATCGGCAATCCCGGCTCGGGGGAGTAATGAACACGGCTTCGGGCGCGGTCGGCGGTTTCGCGACCGGTGCTCGCGTGGACGTCGGGTATGTGGTGAGCTCCGGTTCGGGCGCACCGAGCATCGCCTGGGAGGCGGAAGCCGACCTGGTCGTGATCGGCGGCGGGGTCGCGGGTCTCACCGCGGCGCGGACCGCGTCCCTGCGCGGGATGCGGGTGCTGACCCTCAGCAAGGGCGGCCCGGCCGACACCGCCACCCAGTACGCGCAAGGCGGGATCGCTGTCGTTGCGCCGCAAGGTGATTCGGTCGACTCGCACGTGCTCGACACCCTCACCGCCGGTGCGGGGCTGTGCGACGCGGACGCGGTGCGGTCCATCGTGGCGGGCGGCCCGCAGGCCGTCGACGCGCTGACCGACCTGGGCGCGGTGTTCGACGCCGGCCGCGACGGGCAGGTGGCGCGCACCCGCGAGGGCGGGCACAGCACCCGCCGCATCATCCACGCCGGCGGTGACGCGACCGGCGCGGAGGTGCAGCGCGCGCTCAATGCCGCCGGTCTGCCGGTGCGGTTCGGCGCCGCCGCGCTCGAGGTCGTGACCGGACCCGACGGGGTCCAGGGCGTGATCGCCATGTCGGAGAACGGTTTCGGGGTCGTGCACGCACCCGCGGTACTGCTGGCCACCGGTGGTCTGGGCCAGCTGTACGCATGCAGCACCAACCCGGCCGGCGCCACCACCGACGGCATCGCGCTCGCCCTGTGGGCGGGAGCGCAGGTCGCGGACCTGGAATTCCTGCAGTTCCATCCGACGGTGCTGTTCGCCGCGGGTGGGCTCGGCCGCCGGCCGCTGATCAGCGAGGCGGTGCGCGGCGAGGGCGCGATCCTGGTCGACACCGAGGGCCGCTCGGTGACCGCGGGCGTGCACCCGCTGGGCGATCTGGCTCCCCGCGACGTGGTCTCGAAGGCCATCGCCGCCCGGATGCAGCTCCTCGGCACCGACCACGTCTATCTCGACGCGCGCGCCCTCGACGGCTTCGCCCAGCGCTTCCCGACGATCACCGCGTCCTGCCTGGCGGCCGGCATCGATCCCCGCCACGATCTGATCCCGGTCGCCCCCGCCGCGCACTACCAGTGCGGCGGGGTCGTCACCGACACCAGCGGCCGCACCGCGGTTCCCGGCCTGTACGCCGCCGGCGAGGTGGCACGGACCGGCCTGCACGGCGCCAACCGCCTGGCCTCCAACAGCCTGCTCGAGGGACTGGTGGTCGGCGAACGTGCCGGCGCCGCCGCGGGCGAACGCCTGGGCGTCCGCGCGCGCGTCGACACGATCGGCAACCTCGCACTGCCCCGCGCCGACCGAGCCGGCCTGCAACAGCTGATGACCAACCGGGCCGGCGTGGTCCGCGACGGCGACGGCCTGCGAACCGCCATGCTCGGCACCCTGCGACTGATCGCGGAAACCGAGCGGGCAGCCGGATTCGCCGACCGGACCGGTGACCGCGACGGCCGGGCCGGCGACCAGGAAGGCCACGTGGGCGATCGCGCGGCGGACCGCGGCGCTGCCCGGCCGGGCGACCGGTCAGCGGATCACGCGGTGTCCGAGCATGTTTCGGCCGTGCCCACGGGTGTCGCGGACGGTGCCGGTGGATTCGATGCGGCGGCGGTGGTCGCGGCGTTCGAGGATGCCGCGCTGACCGTCACCGCCCGCGCTCTGCTGCTCGCCGCGACGGCGCGCACCGAGAGCCGGGGCTGCCACACTCGCACCGACTATCCCGAATCGCGCGACGATCTGCGCCGCTCCCTGCCGGTCCGGCTGGGTAGCGACGGCCGGCCGCAGCTGGTCACGCCCGATCAGGCCGACACCGGTTCGTGGGCGCGCATCACCACCCGGGCCTCGTGATGAGGCAACCGGCCCGCACGCGCCGTCCCGCCACGCCGCTCGCAGCACGACAGCTCGATACGAACAGGAGTACGCCATGACCCTGGATGCCGGACTTGACCGCGACGAGGTCCTGACCCTGATCCGGACCGCGCTGGACGAGGACCTGCGATACGGCCCCGACATCACCACCACCGCAACGGTTCCCGCCGACGCGGTGAGCAAGGCCGCGGTCGTGTCCCGGCAGCCCGGGACCGTCGCGGGCATCGACGTCGGCCTGCTGGTGCTCGACGAGGTGATCGGCGCCGGGAACTACGAGGTCACCGAGCGGATCGCCGACGGTACCCGGGTCACGCCCGGCGATACCGTGCTGCGGTTGGTGGCACCCACGCAGGGCCTGCTCACCGCCGAACGCACGATGCTGAACCTGGTGTGCCACCTGTCCGGCATCGCGACGGCCACCGCCGCCTGGGTGGATGCGGCCGCCGGCACCGGCTGCCGCATCCGCGACAGCCGCAAGACCCTCCCGGGCTTGCGCGGCCTGCAGAAGTACGCGGTGCGCGCGGGCGGCGGTGTCAACCACCGCATGGGTCTCGGCGACGCGGCGTTGATCAAGGACAACCACGTGGTGGCCGCCGGCTCGGTGGTGGCGGCACTGCGCGCGGTCCGCGCCGTGGCACCCGAGATCGCCTGCGAGGTAGAGGTGGACAGCCTCGACCAGCTCGACGAGGTCCTGGCCGAGGACGTGGAACTGGTTCTGCTGGACAACTTCCCGCTCTGGGCGACCCAGGCCGCCGTCCAGCGACGCAACACCCACGCCCCGAATACGAAACTCGAATCCTCCGGCGGTCTCACGCTCGACGTCGCCGCCGACTACGCCCGCACCGGCGTCGACTACCTCGCGGTGGGCGCCCTGACCCACTCGGTCACGGTGCTGGACCTCGGCCTGGACATGTAGTCCCGGCGCCTACGCCGTGAGCTCTCGCTCCAGCGGGGTGCGGAAGCGGGGGATCGCGCGGATGTCGCCGTACCAGGCTGTCATCCGGGCGGCTTCGGTCGTCACCGCCTGCTCGGCCTCCGCACCTACGTCTTCCAGTAGGCGCCAGACGATTTCGCCGTCGGCGCGCTGGGCCCAGCCGCCGACGACGCGGCCGTCCCACCAGACGGTCGGGCCGATGTTTCCGGTGCGGTCGAACAGGGCGCCGGCGTGCGGGCCGAGGAACCAGTCGCGGGTCTTCCAGCCCATCGGGGTGGGGTCGAGGGCGGGCAGCAGTGCCGCGGCGGGCGCGGACGGGGCTTCCGCGTCGAGGTCGTCGGCCAGGACCAGGCCGGGTTCGCCGTCGAGGTTCACCTCGGCGATCGCCAGTGGTGCCAGCGCTTTCCGGACCGTGGCCTGCGACCATCCGGTCCACCAGACCAGGTCGGACAGTGGCGCGGGGCCGAAGGTGCGCAGCCAGCGCCGGACCAGGTCGGTGCGCGCCTCGGCGGCTGTTGTCTCCGTATTACTGTGCGGCAGCCAGGTTTCCATCGGCGCCCAGGTGTACTGACTACTGGTCCAGCCGCCGTTCGGGCGCCCGCGCACGATATGCCCGGCGGCGCCCAGGAGCAGCAGCACCCAGCTGGTGATCGCGGTCGGCTTGGAGTACGGCTTGCCCGGCGCGGTGTCGACCTGGGTCCGCAACCGCGGGACGGCCGCTGCCAGCTGTGCCCCGGTCGCGGTGCCCAGTTCCAGTAGCGCGGAATGGGTTTCGGCCTCCACCTCGGCCAGCCACGCCACGGCGTCGCCGTCGACCACGTCGGCGAGATAGCGCGCGTAGTTCCGCCGCTGCTTGGCCGCCAGCTCGTCGCCGACCGCCGCCTGCAGCACCGGTACCAGCCCGGCCGGTGCCACGAACATGGTTCGCCGCATGGCCAGCATCCGCACCAGCTCGCGCTCCTCGTACAGCGCCCGCTCCACATCCGCCGGGCTCAGCCCCGAACTCCGTGCCGCCACCGCCAGATACACCGTCGCCGGATCGGTCGCGTGCAGCACCACCACCGACTCGGCAACGCCGACAACATCTTTCGCCCGCAACTCGGGGGCCAGTAGCTGTCGCCGCACCAATCGTCGCTGCCGCTCAACCCGATCCATCGAACGCATGAACGAATCCTAACCACAAAGAACACCCCCACCGGCGCGAACCGGTGAGGGTGTCGTAACCGCAGTCCTGCAGTCCCGCAGGACCGCCGCTGAGCGTCCGTCAACTTCGACGGCACTCGAGCCGTGCCGAGAAACGCCGAGCGGGGGCTAGGGCAGGACTTCGATGATGTCGCCGGGCTGCAGGTAGTTGAAGAACTCGCGGGCGCCGTCCGGGGTCATCCGGATGCAACCGTGCGACTGTTCGTCGATCGGGCCGATGTGGGTGGCGATGTCCCCGTCGAAGAACACCGCGTACCGCATCTCCGCGTTGTGCATGGTGCTCCAGTGGTAGATGTCCTTGAACGCCACGTGGAACACGCCCGGGTGACTCTCGTAGCCGGGCCGGCCGTGCGAGATCGGTGTGGGGCCGAAGACGGTCTTGCCGTTGTCCATCAGCCAGGCGGTGTCGTCCGACAGGCGCAGGCAGCCGCGGGCGGCGGCCGAACACGGTCCGGGGGTCGGCGGGCCCGGCACGATCGCGGGTGCGCCGGGGATGTCGGGGCCGCCGGGCCACAGCGGCGCCGCGGCGGCGGGGCCGGCCGTCACAACGGTAGCGGCGGCTACTCCGGCGAGAATCGCCGCGCGGCCGCGGGATCTGTTATTCGTCATCGACTCTGTGAACCTCTCTACCCGTGGCCCCGCCCGGGCGGGGCGGAGGGCCTTCTCGTAGGCACGTGCTGGGACTGCTGAGGTGTTCGTGGCGTTCGTGACCACCGCGTCGCGGTCGGCCGGCGACCTGCGCCGGCGTCGACTGTGACGTGGATCGCAATATCTCATGATGCGGTCGCTGGTAGCCGAATCGGGGCTTCTGCACGTCGGGAATGTCGGCGTGTCCGACCGAATTCCGGTGGATTCGCCGCGCTGGAGCGCGGGTCGGACCGTCGCGCTATGTGAGTTCTATCACAGGTTTAACGGCGTGCTTGCAGCGTGTCGTACCCGGTATCCGGCACTCGGCGCGCAACACCGGGAAAGAATTCCCCTCAGGACCGGACCGGGGGCGTTGTGCCGCTACACTCGTCGACGTACACGTGGGAAACCGCGTGCGGTAAGTCACGGATCGCGCAGAAACTCGGAGAAGTGCCATCGAAACCGGCCAAGTGATCGCAGGGCATTACCGCCTGGTCGAGCGGATTGGTAGCGGCGGCACAGGCGTCGTGTGGCGTGCTGTGGACGAGCGCCTCGAACGGTCGGTCGCGATCAAACAGATCCTCACCCAGCCCAGTCTGCCGGAGGGTGAGAAGGAGATCGTGCGCCAGCGCGCGGCCCGTGAGGCCCGCAACGCCGCCCGATTCCAGCACCCCAACGCCATTGTCGTGTTCGACATCTTCGAGCACGACGGTGACCCGTGCCTGGTGATGGAGTACCTACCCTCGCAGAGCCTGGCGCAGGTGCTGTCGATGCAGGGCACGCTGCCGCTGGCGCAGGTGGCCCACATCGGCGAACAGGTCGCCTCCGCCCTGTTGGCGGCGCACCGGGTCGGCCTGGTGCACCGCGACATCAAGCCGGGCAACGTGCTGCTGGGCGAGAACGGCACGGTGAAGATCACCGACTTCGGTATCTCCAAGGCCAAGGGCGACGTGAATCTCACTGCCACCGGACTGATCTCGGGTACCGCCGCCTATCTCGCGCCGGAGGTGGCCCGCGGTGCCGACCCGACCCCGGCGGCCGACGTCTTCGCCTTGGGCGCAACGCTTTTCCACGCCCTCGAGGGCGAACCGCCCTACGGCACCAACCCGAATCCGCTGGCGCTGCTGTACGCCGCCGCCAACGGCCAGCTCGGTGAGGTCCGTAACGCCGGACCGCTGACCGACCTGCTGCTCGACCTGCTCAGCTTCAACCCCGAGGACCGCCCGGCGATGTCCGATGTCCGCGACCAGCTGGCGGAGTTCGCCGACCTGGGCGTGGATGTCGAGGTCGGTCAGGGTCTGGTCACCCACCGCTCCGACCGTTCGGGCGCCCGCCGCAACAACGGGGTGCGCACGCTCGATCGTCGTGCGGCACAAGCCGATATCTCCACCGCCGAGATGATGGCCGCCGCCTCCATGCCGTCGGAGCCGAGCCTGCCGCCGGTGCGGCCGCCGCGTCCCGGCGGCCCGAACACCCGCTCGCACCGGGTCGAACCCGCCGAGCCCGAACGTAACCGGCGTCCGCTGCTGTTCGTCGGCGGTTTCGTCGCCGGCCTGGTGGTGGTCGCCGGAGTGCTACTGGCGACGATCAACTCGGCCGGTTCGAACAGCGGCGCGGCCCCGCAGGCCAACCCGACCTCGAGCGCCGCCAAGGCGACGACCACCGCGGCGGCCGCAGCCCTGGGCAAGACCCCCAGCCAGAGCAAGGTTTCCACCGACGACGCGATCCCCGCTATCCGTGGCTTCTTCCAGGCCCTGTTCACCGACGACTACCCGACCGCGTACGCCACGCTGACCCCGGCCGCGCAACAGGTCTACGGCAGTTCGCAGGGTTTCGTCGACTACTGGAACAAGAACCAGCTGTCGGACTGGAATGCCCCGACAGTGACCTCGAATTCCGATGGCTCCGTGACCGTCTCGGTGACCACATCGGCCAACAACGGATCCTCGAAGGTGACGCAGTATCGGATCGTCGCGAACGGCGGCGGCAAGCTGCTGTTCGACAACGACACCCGATAGAGCAGCACATGGGAACCGCCTCGGCGCGGTCTTCTAGCGTGAGGCCATGACGACTCGACAACTGCTCGCCGACGAGCGTGCCGAACTGATCGCGTTGCTGCACACCCTGTCCGACGACGAGTGGACGGCACCGTCGCTGTGCGCGGGCTGGCAGGTGCGCGACATCGTCGGGCACCTGTTGTACGACACCATGACTCTGCTGAGTTACGCCGGTGTGGCTGCGCGGCAGGGATTCTCGCCGGACCGCACCAACCGGTACCTGGTGGAGCGGGCGCGCTCGCTGAGCATCGCCGAATTGCTGCAGGGCTTCGAGAACGCCGCCGGAACCATCACCCGCTTGGCCCCTGCCGTCGGACTGGCCGACCTGCTGGTGCACCAGCAGGACATCCGCCGCCCGCTCGGCCGCGAACGGAAGATCGCCCCGGAACGCCTGCGCGCGGTCCTCGACCGCCCGGACCCCTTCGCCCGCCCGTGGCGCTACACCCGCGGCCTCCGCTTCGTGGCCACCGACATCGACTACGCACGCGGCTCGGGCCCTGAGGTCCGCGGCACCGGTGAAGCCCTCGCTCTGGCGGTGGTCGGCCGCCCGATCGTCCTCGACGAACTCGACGGTGACGGCGTTCCCGAACTCCGCCGCCGATTCCTCGGCGCCTGACCGGTCCGGCCCGGGCGCACAATCTTCGCCTCGAACCGGCGGAATGTTCGGTCGGAGTCGGCTCGCGCCCTGCCGACCACCGCGACGCGACCGGCCGGGCGCGTGGCGCCGGGACCGCCGGTGCCGGCGTGATCGTGCGTAGCTCGGCTCGCCGCTTTCGGGCCGGTCAGCGTGTGGACCGGTCGGTCTGCGGTGCTGGTGGCGGGGGTCGCCGAGTGTGCGGGCGCGCGTGGAGATCGGGCTGCGGATAACGGGTGGTGCGGACCCGATATTCTGGTAGGTGGTTCGCGCGCGCCGACCGGTCGCTGACCAGGGCGGACTGTGATCGCCGGCACAGGTGCGCACCATCGGCTACAGAAAAGGATCCCGCATCGCTATGAGTGCCCGCATCGAGCTCGCCCGCGTCGATCTGCGCGGTCGCACTCCCACCACCGCCGAGCTGCGCGCCGCGCTGCCGCGTGGGGGAGTCGACGTCGACTCGGTGCTGCCACATGTGCGGCCGGTCGTGGAGGCGATCCGCGACCGGGGTGTCGAGGCCGCGCTGGAGTTCTGCGCGAAGTTCGACGGTGTCGTGCCGGCCTCGGTCCGGGTGCCGGCCGCCGAGCTGGACGCGGCGCTGGCGAACCTCGACCCCGCCGTGCGGGCCGCGCTGGAGGTCGCCATCGAGCGCACCCGGATCGTGCACGCCGAGCAGCGCCGCACCGACAAGACCGTCGAGGTGGTCCCCGGCGGTACCGTCACCGAGCGCTGGGTGCCGGTGGAGCGGGTCGGGCTGTACGTGCCCGGCGGCAACGCCGTCTACCCGTCCAGTGTCGTGATGAACGTGGTCCCGGCGCAGGCGGCCGGGGTCGACTCGCTGGTGGTGGCCTCGCCGCCGCAGGCCCAGTTCGGCGGACTCCCGCACCCGACCATCCTGGCCGCCGCGAAACTGCTCGGCGTGGAAGAGGTCTGGGCCGTGGGCGGTGCGCAGGCGGTAGCCCTGCTGACCTACGGCGGCACCGACACCGACGGCGCCGCACTCGACCCGGTCGACATGATCACCGGCCCGGGCAACATCTACGTGACCGCCGCCAAGCGGCTGTGCCGCGGCCTGGTCGGCATCGACGCCGAGGCCGGCCCCACCGAGATCGCGATCCTGGCCGACGCCACCGCCGACCCGGTGCACGTGGCCGCCGACCTGATCAGCCAGGCCGAGCACGACGTGCTGGCCGCCAGCGTGCTGGTCACCGACAGCGCCGAACTGGCCGATGCGGTGGACGCGGCGGTGAATGCCCAACTGGCCGTGGTGAAGCACCGGCACCGGGTTTCGGAAGCCTTGTCCGGCAAGCAGTCCGGCATCGTGCTGGTCGACTCCGTCGACGCGGGCCTGCGGGTGGTCGACGCCTACGCCGCCGAGCACCTGGAGATCCAGACCGCCGACGCGGCCGTCGTGGCCGCCCGGGTACGCAGCGCGGGAGCGGTTTTCGTCGGCGCCTGGTCGCCGGTCAGCCTCGGTGACTACTGCGCGGGCTCCAACCACGTGCTGCCCACCGCCGGATGTGCCCGGCACTCCTCGGGTTTGAGCGTGCAGACCTTCCTGCGCGGTATCCACGTCGTGGAATACAGCGAGGCGGCGCTGAAAGACGTTGCGGGCCATGTGGTCGCGCTCTCGCACGCCGAGGACCTGCCCGCCCACGGCCAGGCCGTGCAGGCGCGGTTCGGTTCGCTGACATGACCACTGGAGAGATCGTGACCGTCCCCGGTTCGGCCGCATCGCTGGCCGATCTGCCGCTGCGCGACAATCTGCGCGGCAAGAGCCCCTACGGCGCACCGCAATTGGCAGTGCCCGTGCAGCTGAACACCAACGAGAACCCGCATCCGCCGAGCCGGGCGCTGGTCGACGATGTCGCCGAGGCCGTGCGCGCGGTCGCCGCCGACCTGCACCGCTACCCCGACCGCGACGCGGTCGAGCTGCGCGCCGACCTGGCCGCCTACCTGACCCGGCAGACCGGGGTCGCGGTCGACGTGGCCAATGTGTGGGCGGCCAACGGCTCCAACGAGATCCTGCAGCAGCTGTTGCAGGCGTTCGGCGGTCCGGGCCGCAAGGCGATGGGGTTCGTGCCGTCGTATTCGATGCACCCGATCATCTCCGAGGGCATCGACACCGAGTGGGTCGAGGCCAAGCGCAACGGTGACTTCTCCCTCGACGTCGACTACGCGCTGACCGCCATCGCGGAACGCCGGCCCGATGTGGTGTTCGTGACCAGCCCGAACAACCCGACCGGGCACAGCATCGAGCTCGCGGATCTCGAGCGCATCCTGGCGGCCGCGCCGGGCATCGTGGTGGTCGACGAGGCGTACGCCGAATTCTCCGCCGCGCCCAGCGCCATCGCGTTGATCGACCGGTATCCGACGAAACTCGTCGTGTCGCGGACCATGTCGAAGGCGTTCGCCTTCGCCGGCGGCCGGCTCGGCTACCTGGTGGCCGCGCCCGCCGTGGTGGACGCGCTGCTGCTGGTGCGGTTGCCCTACCACCTGTCGGTGGTGACCCAGGCCGCCGCTCGCGCGGCCCTGCGGCACGCCGACGAGACCCTGGCCAGTGTGGCGGAACTGTCCGCGCAGCGGGACCGGGTCGCGAAAGCCCTGGCGGACCTGGGTTTCGAGGTGATTCCCAGCGACGCCAACTTCCTGCTGTTCGGCCGCTTCGCCGACGCCCCGCGCGCCTGGCAGCGCTACCTGGACGACGGCGTGCTGATCCGCGACGTGGGCATCCCCGGATACCTGCGGGCCACCATCGGCCTGGCCGCCGAGAACGACGAACTGCTGCGCGTCAGTGCGGCAGTCGCAGCCGAGGAGCTGATTCCCCGATGACCACCGATCGCATCGCCCGGGTGGAACGCACCACTCGTGAGTCCAGCATCGTGGTGGAGCTGAACCTGGACGGCTCCGGTAAGACCGACATCTCCACCGGGGTGCCGTTCTACGACCACATGCTGACCGCGTTCGGCCAGCACGGCAGCTTCGACCTGACCGTGCAGGCCACCGGGGACATCGAGATCGAGGCGCACCACACCGTCGAGGACACCGCCATCGTCCTGGGCCAGGCGCTCAATCAGGCGCTCGGTGACAAGAAGGGCATCCGCCGGTTCGGCGACTGCTTCATTCCGATGGACGAGACCCTCGCGCACGCGGTGGTCGACGTGTCCGGACGGCCCTACTGCGTGCACGATGGCGAACCGGAACACCTGCTGCACACCGTGATTCCCAGCGCCGGCCCCGGCGCCTCGTATTCGACGGTGCTGAACCGGCACGTGTTCGAGTCGATCGCGCTCAACGCCCGGATCGCGTTGCACGTGCGGGTGCTCTACGGCCGCGACCAGCACCACATCACCGAGGCGGAGTTCAAGGCGGTGGCGCGGGCGTTGCGGGCCGCGGTCGAATTCGATTCGCGCGTAACGGGTGTGCCGTCCACGAAGGGGACCCTGTGACGAAGAAAGTCGCCCTGCTCGACTACGGCTCGGGCAACCTGCACTCGGCCGCGCGGGCGCTGGCTCGCACCGGCGCCGAGGTGACCGTGACCGCCGACCCGGAGGTGGCGCTGGCCGCCGACGGTCTGGTGGTGCCCGGCGTCGGCGCCTACGACGCCTGCATGCGGGGCCTGAAAGCCGTTCGCGGCGAACGGATCATCGGCAAGCGGCTCGCCGGGGGCCGCCCGGTGCTCGGCATCTGCGTGGGCATGCAGGTCCTGTTCGAGCGCGGCGTCGAACACGGCGTCGAAACCGAGGGTTGCGCCGAATGGCCGGGCACCGTCGAGCGGCTCGCGGCGCCGGTGCTGCCGCACATGGGCTGGAACACGGTGACCGCACCCGCCGACAGCCTGCTGTTCGCGGGCCTGGACGCCGACACCCGCTTCTACTTCGTGCACTCCTACGCCGCGCAGCGCTGGGAGTGGGACGACGAGGGCACCATCGCCCCGGCCAAACTCACCTGGGCCGAGCACGGCGTGCCGTTCCTGGCCGCGGTCGAGAACGGGCCGCTGTCGGCGACCCAGTTCCATCCGGAGAAGTCTGGGGACGCGGGTGCGCACCTCCTACGCAACTGGGTCGGGTCGCTCTGACTGTCTAGAACTCAATAGAATTAGGCGTCTAGGGCTTGGTAGTGCTACCTTGCCCGCATGACCCTTCTTGCGGAACGTAAGGTGACCGCCAGGAAGCGGCCCAGGTGTCGTGGGGCCGGCAATTTCTGGACAGTTGGGATTGCTACTTTCGGTAGTAAACTCGTGGACATGAACGCTGACGAGCAGGACTTCGGGCTGGGAGACGGCCCTGCGGTGAAGGTGAGCGTTTCCATGCGAGCCGGAACCGTGCGGAGGCTGCGTGAAAGGCTCGGCAAGCGGGAGTTCTCTGCCTACGTCGACGCCGCCGTCGAACGGCAGCTCGAGCGCGATCTCCTCGAAGAAGCCCTGCTCGTGAACGAGGCGATCGCAGGTCCGGTTTCGCCTGAAGTCGAGGAAGAGATCGCGGTGATGTTCCGCGACTTCATGACGTCGCCCGAGCTGCGGGAGGAGTCGTAGTGGGGCGGGAGCTCTCGCGGATGCAGTCGGGCACGCTGGTGCTGGACAGCGAAGGTTTGTCGAAGTGGTGTAGCGCCGATCCCCGCGTAGTCAGGACCGTGCGGTACGCGCAGGACAATGACCTGCGAGTCGTGATCAGCGCCCTGACCCCGATCGAGGCGTTCGACATGCGATCGCGGATCGAACGATTCCGATGGCACCTGTCCCGCCTGCAGATCGAGCCGGTCACGGAGGAGATCTCGAGCCAGGCCATCGAATTGCTCCGTGCCGCAGGCATGCACGGTCACAAGTACGCGATCGACGCCGTGGTAGCGGCGACGGCGCGGCGTGCTCGACGACCGGTGATGGTCCTCACCTCCGACGTCGAGGATCTCGAAAAGCTGTGCGGCACGGGAATTCGTGTCGTGGCAGTGTGAGACACACCCGAGTTGCCGATGGCCGGTTCGCGTCGACGCGAACCGGCCATCTTCGTCCTGTGGTGAGATCCGTTCCGGTTCCCGGCATCTCACCGCCGCGCAGCGCTCAGCACTTGGTGGTGCCCGGGGTGACCGGGTCGGTGGAGTAGTCCGGAGGTGTGCCGATCATGACGACCTTCGAACCGTCCCAATGGAATTGGGCGCAATAGAAGGTACCGTCGGAGCAGGCGGTGCAGCTGCCGCCGGTGCGGTAGCGGATGCCGATCGTGTCCTCGGTGGTGCGGGACTTGTCGATCGTCATCTCCGAACCCCAGTGCGAGGTCGTGGTCCCGAGGTAGCGGCCCTGGTGGAAGAGCAGGGTCTGGGTGGGTGAGCTGCCGGTCGCGCCCTCGATCGGGACGAAGGCCGCCGACAGGGTGGCGCAGATGTCGTTGGCGTCCGGCTTGGCGCCGACCGCGGGCTGCGACCAGCCGACGGTCTGACCGCCCAGCTTGATCGGTTGCAGGGTCGCGGCGGCATCGCGGATCACCGTCGCGGACGGGTGGCAGTCGCCACCGGCCGGTGCCGCGGTGGTGTGGGCCGGCCCGCCGGTGCCCGGCGCCGAGGAGGCCGGGGCCGCGGACGCGCTGGTGGGCGCCGTCACGGTCACCGTCGCCCCGGGGACGGTGTCGTCGTTACAAGCGGTCAGTGCGGCCGCGGCGGTGGCGGCCAGCGCCAGTGCTGCGAATCCCCGGGCGAATGTCATGGTGTCCTCCTACACCTGGTAGGCCCGGCCGGGACCGGCCGAGCCTTCCCCAGCTAATCGTAGGGAGCGGCCCTACCGTTCACAGGTTTCGCGGGAATAGTCGCCACCTGACGCGTCCGAGTGCGCGTGTCGCACGGTCGACAGCACACCGCCGAGTCCGGTCTGCGCTACTCGCCGTCGATTGGGCGCCGGTAGCTCGGTCCGGGACCGCGGCGCTCACCCACTGAGATCGTCGAAGTGAGTCTTGTGCTGCTTCCTGCCGTCGATGTCGCCCAGACGGCTGAGCGCCGGTAGCCCGGTCCGGGACCGCGGCGCTCACCCACTGAGATCGTCGAAGTGAGTCTTGTGCTGCTTCCTGCCGTCGATGTCGCCCAGACGGCTG
>NZ_RFFH01000012.1:16894-199588 GCF_003696265.1 Nocardia stercoris
TGTGCTGCTTCCTGCCGTCGATGTCGCCCAGACGGCTGAGCGCCGGTAGCCCGGTCCGGGACCGCGGCGCTCACCCACTGAGATCGTCGAAGTGAGTCTTGTGCTGCTTCCTGCCGTCGATGTCGCCCAGACGGCTGAGCGCCGGTAGCCCGGTCCGGGACCGCGGCGCTCACCCACTGAGATCGTCGAAGTGAGTCTTGTGCTGCTTCCTGCCGTCGATGTCGCCAATGGTGAGGCCGTTCGCCTGGTTCAGGGGGAGGCCGGTAGCGAGACCGGTTACGGGTCGCCGCGCGACGCCGCCCTCGCCTGGCAGAACGCCGGGGCCGAATGGGTGCACCTGGTCGACCTGGACGCCGCCTTCGGCAAGGGATCCAATCGCGAGCTGCTGGCCGGGGTGATCGGTGAGCTGGACGTCAAGGTCGAGCTGTCCGGCGGGATCCGTGACGACGAGTCGCTGCGCGCCGCGCTGGCCACCGGCTGCGCGCGGGTCAACCTCGGTACCGCCGCGATCGAGAACCCCGAGTGGTGCGCGCGGGCCATCGGCGAGTACGGCGACCGGATCGCGGTCGGCTTGGACACCAAGCTGATCGACGGCGAGTGGCGGCTGCGCGGGCGCGGCTGGGTCACCGACGGCGGTGACCTGTGGGAGGTGCTGGAGCGGCTCGAGCGCGACGGCTGCTCGCGCTACGTCGTCACCGACGTCTCCAAGGACGGCACGCTGACCGGCCCGAACCTGACCCTGCTCAGCGAGGTCGCCAACGCCACCGACGCCCCGGTGGTCGCCTCCGGCGGCATCTCGGAGCTCGACGACCTGCGGGCCATCGCGACTCTGGTCGACGAGGGGGTGGAGGGCGCCATCATCGGCAAGGCGCTGTACGCGGGCCGGTTCACGCTGCCCGAAGCTCTCGAAGCGGTCCGCTAGCCGATGACCGCCGACCTCCCCGACCTGCTCGCCGCCGCGGCGACCGTACTCGACGACGCCGCACCGCGTTTCGTGGCGGGAGTCGGCGCACCGAGCGCGGTGGACAAGGGCCGCGGCGATTTCGCCACCGAGCTCGACCTCGAGCTGGAGCGGACCGTGTCGCGGGAGTTGCTGGCGCGTACCGGAATTCCGGTGCACGGGGAGGAATTCGGCGGTCCCGAACTGACGTCGGGCACCGCCTGGGTGTTGGACCCGATCGACGGAACCTTCAATTATTCGGCCGGACACCCGCTTTCGGGCATGCTGCTGGCCCTGGTCCGCGACGGTGAACCGGTGATCGGCCTCACCTGGCTGCCCGGGCTGGGCCGGCGATACGCGGCCGTGGCCGGTGGGCCGCTGCTGATCGACGGCGTCCCGCAGCCGCCGCTCGAACCGGGCAAGTTGTCGCACAGCATGATCGGGTTCGGGGCCTTCAATATCGACGGGGAGGGCCGGATCCCGGGCATCTTCCGGTTCAATCTGCTGGGCGCGCTGAGCCGGCTCTCGGGCCGCGTGCGCATGCACGGCTCGACGGGAATCGATCTGGCCTACACCGCATCCGGAATTCTGGGCGGCGCGGTGGTGTTCGGACATCATCCGTGGGACAACGCCGCCGGGGTCGCGCTGGTGCGCGCGGCCGGCGGTGTGGTCACCGATCTGCTGGGCCGGGAGTGGCGGATCGACTCCGGGTCGGTGCTGGCCGCCGCGCCCGGCGTGCACGAGGAACTGTTGGATCTGATCGGGGACACCGTGATTCGGGTGACCGACGCGGTGACGCCCCCGGCCGGGTCGGAGGAGGTGGAGCAATGACGTTGGCAGTGCGGGTGATTCCGTGTCTGGATGTGGATGCGGGCCGGGTGGTCAAGGGCGTCAACTTCGAAAACCTGCGGGATGCCGGCGATCCGGTGGAACTGGCGCAGGTCTACGACGCGCAGGGCGCCGACGAACTCACCTTCCTCGATGTCACCGCCTCCACCGGCGACCGCGGCACCATGATCGACGTGGTCACCCGGACCGCCGAGCAGATCTTCATTCCGCTCACCGTCGGCGGCGGTGTCCGGACCGTCGAGGACGTGGACCGGTTGCTGCGCGCCGGCGCGGACAAGGTGTCGGTGAACACCGCGGCCATCGCGAAACCCGAAGTGCTGCGCGAGATGTCGGAGCGGTTCGGCGCCCAGTGCATCGTGCTGTCGGTCGACGCGCGGACCGTGCCCACCGGCAACGAACCCACGCCCTCGGGCTGGGAGGTCACCACGCACGGCGGCCGCCGCGGCACCGGGATCGACGCCGTCGAATGGGCGATCCGCGGCGCCGAACTGGGGGTGGGCGAGATCCTGCTGAACTCGATGGACGCCGACGGCACCAAGGGCGGCTTCGACCTGCCCATGATCGCCGCCGTGCGGGCCGCGGTGTCGGTGCCGATCATCGCCAGCGGCGGCGCGGGCAGCGTCGAGCACTTCGCGCCCGCCGTGCAGACCGGCGCCGACGCGGTGCTGGCGGCCAGCGTGTTCCACTTCGGTGACCTCACCATCCCGCAGGTGAAGGACGCCATGCGCGCGGACGGGATCGTGGTCCGATGAGCGAACGAAGTGAGCGAATCATGTGCCGGCGCGCTGGGCGCATCGCGGAGCCGAGCGTCAGCGAGGCGCAGCGATGAGCCTCGACCCCACGATCGCCGCCCGCCTCAAACGCAACGACGCCGGCCTGGTGGCCGCCGTCGTGCAGGAACGCGGCACCGGCGACGTGCTGATGATGGCCTGGATGGACGACGAGGCCCTCGCCCGCACCCTGGCCACCCGCAAGGCCACCTACTACTCGCGTTCCCGCCGCCAGTACTGGGTGAAGGGCGAGACCTCCGGCCACACCCAGTACGTTCACGAGGTCCGCCTCGACTGCGACGGTGACACGCTGCTACTGATCGTCGACCAGGTCGGCGCGGCGTGCCACACGGGCACACACAGCTGCTGGGACGGCGACCAGCTGCTGGGCCCGGCCGGAGCGTAGACGACGAACTCGGAAGTCGCGGTTGGCTATCGGGTAGAGCCGGCGCTTCGATCCGGACAATTCCCCCTCGGCTGTGGCCGGCGGTTCACTAGCATCCGCTACGTGATGAACAAGGGTAGTTTCGTGGCTGTCATGGCCGCCGTATCGATCGCTGCGGCCGTAGGTCCGGCCGGTATCGCCGCCGCGGGCGTGCCGTTGACGCCGGTCGATACCGCGGGCACCGCTGCGGCCACGTCTTCGGCGAGCACGGATTCGGCTTGGCCGCTCTGGGTGGCGGGTACGAATTCGGCATGGTCGGTCTCGGCGGCGGTTACTTCCACGCAGTCGGGGCAAGTGGCTGAGGGTTCGGTCGCGTCGCTCGCGGCCGCGGGTGCCGCGTCGCCGTCGGGGCAAGCCGTGGAGTTGATCGCCGGGGTACTGGCCGATTTGGCTTGGCGGGCCGGTTCGGTCGGCGGCGCATGCCCGCCTACTAATGGCATCTGCTGAAACGACATTCGAGCCTGAATCGTCGACCATTTGTCATGCGATGTGACACAAGGGCATTGCGCTGAAGTCGGCGCCGTGCGGTTCGCCGGCGACCGTGCAGGGGATGGCGGACCGGATCTCGACTCCCGGTATTTCCAGCGCTGGAAGATGACACCCTCGGGCTCGGGGCGGGGGCCGTACAGTCGGATCCGGTCCGTGCTCGATGCGGCCGGAAGAGGGACCGGGTGGACGATGAGGTGGTGGCGGCAGCACTGCGCCGCCTCGTCGAGCGTTTGGCCCAGGAGACCGAACGGGCCGGGGTCGCCGACGCCGGCGGTCTGCGGAAGCTGAGTGAGCCGCTGCACCAGGTGTCGCCCGCGCTCGACGATGCCGAGCGAGGCGGCGCGGCCACCCTCGACTCGGTCGTCGAACACGCCGCCGCGGGCTCGGACCCGGTCGGTCGCGCTCGACCGACGCCGAGGATATTCGTTACCACCGCTGACGCTCATGCCTACGGCTCGAGCGTCTGGCGCGACACTGTCGACGGGCTCGAGCAGGAGCAACGCTTCTTGCTGACCGATTACACCGCCGGCGAGAGCACCTGGATCAACGACATGCTGCGCATGCGGTATCCCCTTCCGCCGTCGCTACAGCAGCAGGTTCGAGATCTGGACGCGATCCTGGCGCGGCAACCGACGCACGAATGGGTTCGGGTCCACAAGACCATTCAAGCCGGCCGGCTGTTCCCGGACACCGACATCGCGGCGGTCCGTCCCGGCGACCGGGGGCGGTTCGACGACTTCGTCAGTACCTCGCTGCATCCCGACGGCACCCTCGACCTCCAGCGGCTCGAACACCGCAACGTCGAGGTGACACTCGATGTGCCGCCGGGAATTCCGGCGATCTATGTCGGCGACGTGTCGGCCACGCTCGGCGAGTACGAACTGCTGCTCGGCCGGAATCTGGATTTCGAGGTATCCGATATCCAGCGGGTGGGTCGCAGGTGGGCGGTGGCGGCGACCGTCACCGGCATCGCGACCTGACCGTTGGGATCACGCCGCGTCGTGGGCGCGGAGGAAGGCGGTGAGTGGGGCCGATAGTTGTGCCGGTCGGTCGCCCCAGTCGTAGACGACCGCGGTGCGGGCGATCAGGTCGTGGAGTGCGCGATGGTCGCGGCGTAATGCGATGAGGGCCAAGCCGATCGCGAATATCGTGCTGAGTGGGAAGGCCAGCGTTCGGACCAGGGCGGCGCGTGGCCGGACCGGGGAGCCGGTGCGGGAGACGACGGTGAGTCCGATGATTCCCTTGCCGACCGTGCGGCCGGAGATCGCGGTGGTCGTGGTCAGGTACAGGGCGGCCCAGACGGCGAGGAGGGTGGAGGCCACGATCCCGTTGCCTTCCCCGACCGAGAAGCCGAACAGTGCCTTGGCGAGTACGCCGACGAGCCAGAAGGCGAGCGAGTATGCGCCCAGGATGACGCCGACGTCGATCGCCGCCGCGGCGGCCCGGCTGACCGGGCCCGCGTACCGGCCGCTGACGGTGGTACGGCCAACGGCCGCAGCGGTTTTCGGCCTTCGTACCGTCGTGGTGTCCGGTCCCGGGGGCGGGTGGACGGCCGGGCCCGATGGTGCGACGGTGTCCGGCTGCGCCGATGACGCGCGGCCGACGAGCGCGGGCGGGCCGAGTGGTGCCGGCCCGCGGCGGCGCAGCACCCGGTCGACGATCCCGGTCTCGATCCGATCCAGTCCGGCCAGCTCGCGCCGCACGACATCGAGGGTGCGCCCGGCCAGTCCCATGGTGGTCCGGGCGACCACGTCCGCGATCCCCGCCCGCTGTACCAGCTCCTCGACGTCCACCCGATCGAGCAACCGTTCCACGTCCACCCGATCGAGGAACCGGTTCACGTCCACCCGGTCGAGCAGCCGGTCGAGGTCCACCCGCTCCAACAACGCGTCGACGTCGATCTCCTCGACGATCTGCTCGACCGGCACGATCTCGACGACCTTGCCCGTGACCGCGCCCACGACACGTCCGAACAAGCCGGGTTCTGGCGGCGTCATACGGTCAGGATCGCACAGCGTCGCGCCCGCGCACCCCGACCGACACGTCCGCCGGGCGAAGTGCCGGATGTTCGAGCCCGGAAATTGCGCACATCGCAACCGGTGCGTAAAGTGCCGGTGAATCCGTATATGGGATGTAAACGGAATTCGGTGCACGAAACAAATCGGGAAATATTCGGCTTCGATATCGCATCGAGTTCTGTCGGATCAGCGCAACAACTCCCGGCGATCTTCACGGGGCTGTTCGGCGCGGTCGTATACTCCCGTTATGGCGGATGAGCGGTCCTCCACCGAATTCCCCGAGTCGCCCGTTCTCGTGGTGCAGACCCGAGAACACGTCTACCGGCTACAGGCCGGGGGTGCGTACAACATCGGCCGTGATCCGGCCGCCGACATCGTGGTCACCGATCCGCGTGTTTCGTCCTTGCATGCCGTGCTGGAGCGCGGATCGCAGGGGTGGGAAATCGAGGACGCGCACAGTCTGAACGGCACCTTTTTCGACGGTCGTCGCGTCGAGCGAATGCTGATCGACCACGACGAGACCTTCGAATTGGGGCACGCCAAGGACGGTGCGCGGTTGTCCTGCTCGCTCGAAACCTCACCCCGCCCCGCATCCGAAGCCGGCGACGATCCCGGTGGGGACACGATGGTCGTCCCGAATCCCGGCTACGACTTGGGCGACGAAGCCACGGTCACCAAGTACGAGGCGGACCTGCCACGCCGAGTGTCGCGGTCGTCCCCGCCCACCGCGGTGGTACGGATCGGCTCGGGCATGCTCCGGATCGGACGCGCCGTCGACAATGACATCGTCGTGCCCGACCTCATGGTGTCCCGCCATCACGCCGAAATCCAGGTGATCGCCGACGGTGAATATCGAGTCGTCGACCTCGACAGTCACAACGGCACGTATGTCAACGGCCGGCGGATCGACACCGCGGACCTGTCCGAATCCGACTTGATCGGCATGGGGCACACCAATTTCCGGCTGGTCGGCAACGAACTGCGCGAGTCCGTCGACACCGGTGACATCTCGGTCTCGGTGCAGAACCTCATCGTGCGCACACCGGACGGCAAAGTGCTGCTCGACGAGGTGAGCTTCCCGATCGCGCAGCGTTCACTGGTCGGGGTGATCGGACCCAGTGGAGCGGGCAAGTCGACGCTGTTGGGCGCGGTCACCGGGCTGCGGCCCGCGACCGAGGGGACCGTCCGCTACGACGGACGCGACCTGTACACCGATTACGACGAGCTGCGACACCGGATCGGGCTGGTTCCGCAGGAGGACATCCTGCACAACCAGCTCCCGACGCGCCGCGCCCTGCTCTACGCGGCCGAGCTGCGCTTCCCCGGTGACACCCGCCCCGAGGAACGCGAGCAGCGCGTCGACGAGGTCCTCGACGAACTCGGCTTGTCGCGGCATGCCGACACCCGCATCGATCGGCTCTCCGGCGGGCAGCGCAAACGGGTGAGCGTCGCATTGGAACTGCTGACCAAACCGTCCCTGCTGTTCCTCGACGAACCGACCTCCGGCCTGGACCCGGGCCTGGACAAGACGGTCATGGAGATGCTGTCCGAACTCGCCCACGACAAGCGGACCGTCATCGTCGTCACCCACAGCGTGGCGAATCTCGATTCCTGTGACCGTCTCCTGGTGCTGGTGCCCGGTGGCAAGCTGGCCTATTACGGACCGCCCGCGGAGGGCCTGCAGGAGTTCGGGCAGCGCACCTGGGCCGAAGTGTTCCAGGCCTTCGACCGGGAGGAGGACCGCGACTGGGCCGGTGAGTTCCGGAACTCACCGCGCTTCGAGCACTATGTCGCGGTCGGGCTGACCGGCGACGGCGGACCGGCGGAGGAACGCACCCCGGCCGTGCCGCCTCCCGCACCACAGTCCAAGCTCAGTCAGCTCAGCACCCTGTGCCGGCGATATCTGGCGGTGATCGCCTCGGACCGCAGTTATCTGGCGTTGCTCGGTGTGATGCCGCTGCTGCTGGGCGGTTTGATCGCCGCGGTGCCGGCGGGTGCGGGCTTCACCGGGGCGCCGGGAACCAACACCGATGCCTCCTCCAAGCTCATGATCTTGGTTTTCGGTGCCTGTTTCGTCGGCACCGGCAACGCGATTCGCGAGATCGTCAAGGAACGGACGATCTACCGGAGAGAACGCGCGGCCGGATTGTCCGCCGGGGTCTATTTGATGTCGAAACTGCTGGTTTTGGGTGTGATCACCATCGTTCAGACGGCGGTGATGTTCTCGATCGGCGCCATCGGTACGAGTTTCCCGCCGAGCGGGATATTCACCTCGGCCCAGCTGGAATTGGTTCTGGCGATGGCGATGCTGGGCATCGCGTCGTTGGCGTTGGGGTTGCTGGTGTCGGCTTCGGTGAGCACCGTGGACAAGATATTGCCCCTGCTGATCGTGCTGTCCATGGCGCAATTGGTGCTCACCGGCGGTCTGGTGCGGTTGCCCGGCACGCCGGTGCTGCAGCAGCTGTCGTTCCTGTCGCCGTCCCGCTGGGGTTTCGGCGCCGCGGCGGCCAGCATCGACCTCGACACCATCACGCCGCACGACGGCGCCCCCGACCCGCTGTGGAAACACACCACCGGCGCCTGGCTGCTCGATATGGGCGTCGTCGCCGGTCTCGCGGTGATCTTCGTCGGGCTGGCGTGGTACCGCCTGGTCCAGATGCGGCCACGGCGACGCGGAGCCCGCGCCGCTCAGCTGTGAGCCCGCGCGCTCTCGCCGGCGGGGTTCGGGGCCGGTTGGGCGCTGATCGCGGTGCCCATCCACCGACGCAGGTAGCGGCGCAGGTCGTCGCCCTCGCGCGGGGGATGGCCGGGGGAGATGAAGAAGGACTGCATGGTGCGCAGCAGGAACTCGACGAGTTCGCGGAGGGCGGCGTCGTCGTAACCGTAACTCGCCCAGTCGACTTCGAAGCGGCGGATCACCGACATGCCGAAGTCCTGGGCCTGCGGTGAGGTGATGCCGTCGGCGTATTCGCCGGAGTAGTTGGTGGTGAGCAGCAGGCCCAGGTGGGGGGTGCCGCGGACCTCGGTGAGGGTGTAGACGACGCCCTCGGTCATCGCCTCGACCGGGTCGGTCAGGCCCTTGACCTGCTGGGCCAGCCGGTCGAGGAAGCCGTCCACCGACGCGATGGCGGCGGCGCGCATGAGCGCGTCGGCGCTGGGGAAGTAGCGGTACACGGTCTGGCGGATGACGCCGAGGGATTCGGCGACGTCGGCGATGCTGATCTCGGCGCCGGTGCGCGCGATGAGATCGACTGCGGCGCCGACGATCCGGCGTGCGGCCTCTTCGTCGTCGGCGGGCGGACTGCCGCCCCACCCGCGCCTGCGTGCCACTGCCCTCTTCCCGTTGTCGTGGTCGGCGAATCGACCGTTGACGCTACCAGGACAGCTGCCGGGAGGCTGACTGTCCGATTCCAATCATACAAACGAACGCTTGGGTGTATGTTTGGTTCATCGCGGGCAGCCGGAACACAGCCGGGGCGGCCCAACCATGAAGTGCGAGGGATTGCGGCATGACCGATCTGAAGATCCGGAAGATGGATTTCGCGTTCGAGGACTACGACGTTCCGTTCCTGTGGAACGAGAACAATCCGGCCTGGTCGAGCATGACCAACGCCATCTCGTTCCTGGCCATCGGCTTCGAGAAGATGATCGTGAAGGCGTGCATGGAGGCCAAGCCGCTGTTCACCGATCCCGAAGCCGCCGCCGAGTCCGACGCCTTCATGCGGCAGGAGGGCCAGCATTCCACCGGACACCGCCAGCACGTCCGTGGGCTCATCCGGCGGTACCCGGGTCTGCAGGAGACCCTCGACGCCGTCATCGCCGAATTCGACAAGCTCACCGCCGAGAAGTCGCTGAAGTACCGGCTGGCCTACACCGCGGACCTGGAGGCCACCTTCACCCCGGTCTTCAAGCTGATGCTGGACAACGAGGACACCCTGTTCGCTCCCGGCGACGACCGGGTGGCCTCCCTGTTCATCTGGCACTTCGTCGAAGAGGTCGAGCACCGCAGCTCGGGGCTGATCATCTTCAACTCCCTGGTCGGCAGCGATCTGTACCGAATGCGCATGGCGCCCTCCATCTTCCGGCACGTGATGAAGGTGATCCGGATCGCCTCGGCGGGCTTCAACAAGCATGTTCCCAAGGAGGACCGCCAGGTCGACGCCATGGCGATGTTCGCCACCTACCGGTGGGAGAAGCGGCTGCGTGAGCTGCTGCCCGTGTCGAGCTGGCCCGACGAGGGGCCGATGAACCGCGGCTTCGGCAAACTGCCGATGCGCGAGCAGCTCACGGCCCTCAACGGTGTGATCCGCAGCCAGCTGCCCAAACACGATCCCGCACACGAGAAGCTGCCGGCCCTGGCCGACGTGTGGTTCCGGCGCTACGAGGACGGTTACGACGTAACCCGTTGGTACACCGCCGAATCCGCGGGTGCGAACTGATGGCCGACCACTGCGCAGCGACCTTCGATCAGCTCGCTCATTCGCTGGGTTTCTCCTGCGACACCGCCGGCGGGCTGGTCGAATTCCGTAACCCGACCCACCTGGAGAACTGGACCCTGCCGGTTCTCGAGACCACCGTCGTCGTTGGCTCGGTGCTCATGCTGGCCTTGGCGATCGTGCGTCTGCGCCGGGACAAGGACCCCACCAACCTGGTGCTGTGGTTCGGCGCCCTGGCCTACCTGTTCGTGATCGAGCCGCCACTGTATTTCCCCGCGGCATTCGGTATTTCGGGCCAGGTCGACACGATGTTCGCGCACAACGTGTTCAGCGTCGACTTCCTGTGGGGCCGGCTACCGCTCTACATCGTCGCGATCTACCCGTTCAACGCGACCATCGCCTACGAGATCGTCCGCATGCTGGGCGTGTTCCGCTACCGCGGCCCGTTCGTCGGTGCGGTCTGCGTGGGTTTCGTCCACCACGCGTTCTACGAGATCTTCGACCAGATCGGACCGCAGGAACGCTGGTGGGAGTGGACGATTCACAACCCGCTCAACCAGCCGATGTTCGATTCGGTGCCGCTGCCCAGTGTGGTGGTGTTCGCGGCGCTGTGGCCGGTGTCGCTGGCCTGGTGTGTGCGGTTCTTCGTGGGCCGGCACGTCGACGCGGGCCGGCAGTTCAGCGGGCCTCAGCTGGTCGGCCGGACCGTCGTGATCGGTTTGCTGGCCTCGGTGGGCACGTTCGTGCTTCCGTTGCCGGCCACCGTGTTCGGGGCCGGAAGCGACACGGTGCGAGGCTGGATCTACGCGGCGGAACTGGTGGTGGTCGCGATCGTGGCCACGGTGGTGCTGGCGCAGAGCTGGGCGCGGTTGCGGCGTTCCGGCGATGCCCGCTACTCCGACAGCCTGGTTCGCTGGTACAGCGTGCTGTACCTGGTGGTGTTCGCCGGGTTGTGGGCGTCGGCGTTGCCGGACTTCCGCAAGGCGGTCGGCGGGCTGACGCCGAACGGTGACCCGATCGGCAATCTTCCGTACACCGCGGCGTGTTTCGTGGTCGCCATCCTGGTCGTGGCGGGCACGTTCACGGTAGGCCGCACGGCAGCACGGGTGACCACGGAAATCGCCGTGCCGCAGCCCGCCTGACTAGCGGCTGGTGGTCTCGCCCGGCTGGAGGTTGTTGCCCCCGGTACGTCCGATGCCGCGGGCCTGACCGGCCTCCAGCTGGGCGATGATCGCGTCGGCGATCGTGCTGAGCTGTTCCACCTCGGACCGGTCGAATCCGTCGAACACCAGTCCGCGCACAGCTGCCAGATAGCCGGGCGCGGCGGCGACGGCCTTGGCGTATCCGGATTCGGTGAGCACGGCGTGGGCGCCGCGGCGGCCGGGCAGGGCCTCGCGGCGGACCCAGCCGACTCGTTCGAGTTTGGTCACCACATGCGACAGGCGTGATAGCGAGGCGTTTGCTCTAGCGGCTAGCTCGCTGAGCTGAAGCTTGCGATTGGGTTGCTCGGCCAGCGCGGTGAGCAGCAGGTACTCGAAATGCGTCATACCCGCTTCGCGCTGTAGCTGGGTATCCATCGCCGCAGGTAGCCGCGTTGTGAGCGCAACCAGCGCCCGCCATGCCTGCTCCTCGCCGGGATTCAGCCGTTCCGTCACTCCGCGCCCTCTCCTGCCGCCAAGTGACACGGTCGTGGATTGTCACCCGCCATGTCTCAGTTTGCCATGACTTCGCTCACCTGGCATGAAGAGTGGCAAATGACGTGACAGCTATCACCCCCGATTCACCCGCCGTGCGGGCGAGCTGCGGAAGTCCGGTCAGCGCTCGATGGTGGGATCCGGTGTGCCGGGGTCGGTGGCGGTCCGGTTCGCCGCCTGCGCCTGCTCGGCGGCCGCCCTGGCCTCGTGTTTCGCCGTGATCTGGTGCCGTATGACGGTGAAGGCCACGATCAGCAGCAGCGCCAGCGCGAGGATCGCGCCGGCCAGGCTCGCCCCGCGGAAACCGGGCGCCTCGACATCGAGAATGCGCTCGCCGGCGTGCGCGGCATCGCTGCGCCCCCACACGATCGACAGCGTCATCAGATTCGGCAGCGCGGCGGCGATCGCCAGGACGACCGCGGCGCCCGCCATGAACCGCCCGCCCCGCCGCTGCCACACCATCAGGCAGAAGGCCAGCAAGAGCAGGGGGACGAGGGTGCACAGGAACCCGATCCCGAATCCGGACGCGATGCCCTTGGTGAAACTGCCGTTCCCCGACATCGATCCGACCCGATGTGCCCACCAGCGCGGAATGAACGCGGCCACAATGAAATAGGCGATGACCAGCAGCAGGATCGCGGTCAGGGCCACGATGGTCCGGTTGCGCCACTGCCGCCCGGTGGCGCCGAAGACGGTTCGGGGGGACCGGCCGGTCGGATCTGCCTGGTTCGCGGTCATAGCCCAAGCGTATGCAGAACGGCCGGTCGGTTGTCGGCACCACGCGCGGGCGGTTCGGCCGATCTGTCCGGCTGGAATCAGCGGTCTCGGAGCACCTTCAGCGCGTCGTCCGCGTGGACGTTGGCCCGCAGCTCACCGGTGATCACGGCCAGGATCCGGCGGTCGGTGTCGATCACGAACGTGTGGCGCTTGACCGGCGAGAGCCGGCCCAGCAGCCCGCGCTTCACACCGAACAGTTCGGCGACGGCGCCGTCGTCGTCGGAGAGCAGGGGGTAGCCGACACCGTGCTTGCCGGCGAATCCGGCCTGCGTATCGACGGCATCGGTGCTGATCCCGGCGCAGGACGCGCCGACCGCGGCGAATTCGGCTGCCAGATCACGGAAATGGCAGACCTCGGCGGTACACACCGGGGTATTGGCTGCGGGATAGAAGAACAGAACCAGAGGCCCGCCGGACAGCAGGCTGTCCAGCGACCGGGCGGTACCCGCCTGATCGGGAAGTTCGAACTGCGGGGCTAGGTCACCAACCTTCATGCCGCCGACGGTACCGGGAAACCACCCTCCCCGATACCGCCGGCGAGTGCTACGCGCCGATCAGCGCGGCCACTTCCGGGTTCTTCACCTGCATCACATCGAGAATCCCGTGCACCCGCAGTAACGGTTCGAGTTCCCGAATGCGATCACTGAGCATCTCGAACTCCTCGGGATAGCGCGTACGGTCCAGGCTCTCCAGCGCCTTGGCGTGCGTGACGAAGGCGCTCACCGAGTTCAGTACGGGCGCTTGCGGGTTCGAGTGCGGCGTGCCCCGGTGCTGCGGGGCGGCGGTCTGCTGGCGGCCGCCGTGGCGGGGGGCCTCCGGCGCCTTCGGTGGGTACATCGAGTCGAACTCCCTTCGCGGGCGACGAACACGGATGCTTGATATTCGCAGTCGTAATCGGCGCGGCGCGGTATCGACATGCGGTGATCGACCGGTAGGACCCGGGGTGCCCGACACCCGCGCGAGCGGCCGGGGTAATTCCCGTTGCCACGGGCTGGAATGATGGGCGAATGCACGGCGATGATTCTGTGACCACTACCCGTGAACAGTTCCGCGCGCTCGCAGCGGATCACCGGGTCGTTCCGGTGGTGCGCAAGGTGCTCGCGGATTCCGAGACGCCGCTGTCGGCCTATCGGAAACTGGCCGCCGACCGCGCCGGGACCTTCCTGCTGGAATCGGCCGAGAACGGCCGGTCGTGGTCGCGCTGGTCGTTCATCGGCGCGGGCAGCCCGGCCGCGCTGACCGTCGTCGACGGGGAAGCGGCCTGGCTCGGCGCCGCCCCGGCCGACGCGCCCGCCGGCGGCGACCCGCTGCGCGCCCTGCGCGACACCCTGCAGCTGCTGCGCACCGAGCGGCTGCCCGGCCTGCCGCCGCTGACCGGCGGCCTGGTCGGCTACCTGGGTTACGACATCGTGCGCCGGCTCGAACGGCTGCCCGAGCTGACCACCGACGATCTGCGGATCCCGGAGATGGTGTTGCTCCTGGCCACCGACCTGGCCGCCTTCGACCACCACGAGGGTGCGATCACCCTCATCGCCAACGCGGTCAACTGGAACGGCACCTCGGAACGGGTCGACGAGGCCTACGACGACGCCGTCGCCCGCCTGGACCGGATGACCGCCGCGCTGGCCACGCCCGCCCAGTCCACGGTGTCGACCTTCGAGCGTCCCGAACCGGACTATCGGCGCTGCCGGACCACCGAGGAGTTCGGGGCGGGTGTGCGCCGCCTGATCAAGGAGATCGAGGCCGGTGAGGCCTTCCAGGTGGTGCTCTCGCAGCGCTTCGAGATGGACTACGACGGCAGCCCGCTGGACCTGTACCGCATGCTGCGGGCGTCGAACCCGAGCCCGTACATGTATCTCGTGCACGTCCCGGACGGATCCGGCGGCACCGCGTTCTCCATCGTGGGTTCCAGCCCCGAATCGCTGGTCACCGTCACCGACGGTCTCGCCACCACGCACCCGATCGCGGGCACTCGGTGGCGCGGGACCACCGAGGAGGACGACCTGCTGCTGGAGAAGGACCTGCTGGCGGACGCGAAGGAGAACGCCGAGCACCTCATGCTGGTCGACCTGGGCCGCAACGATCTGGGCCGGGTGTGCGAGCCGGGCACGGTCCGGGTCACCGAGTATCGGCACGTCGAGCGCTACAGCCATGTCATGCACCTGGTCTCGACGGTCACCGGCCGGCTGTCGCCGGGCCGGGTCGCCCTCGACGCCGTGGAGGCGTGCTTCCCGGCCGGGACGCTGTCGGGCGCGCCCAAGGTGCGGGCCATGGAGTTGATCGAGGAGCTCGAGCCGACCCGCCGCGGCCTCTACGCGGGCGTGGTCGGGTACCTGGACTTCGCCGGGGACGCCGACACCGCGATCGCGATCCGGACCGCGCTGCTCAAGGACGGCGTGGCCTACGTGCAGGCCGGCGCGGGCGTGGTCGCCGACTCCGACCCGGTCTACGAGGACACCGAGGCCCGCAACAAGGCGATGGCCGTGCTCAAGGCCGTCGCGGCGGCCGGCACGCTGCGCGCGTACACCCCGGCCGAGGACGCGGCGGACGCCGCGGTGGAGCGATGACCGACACCGTGCAGTCCGCACCGCGGCAGGCCGCGCGCCGGCCCACCGGGGCGGCGCTGCTGCTGGTGGTGGCCGCGGCCTGCCTGTGGGGCTCCTCGCGCATGATCTGGGTGACCGTGGTGTCCTCGGACGGCCTGACCGAGCCGCGCACGCACAAACTCGACGGCGGCACCTGGTTCGGTGCGATGACCCCGCTGGCGCTGGTGCTGCTCGCGGCCGTCGCGGCGGTGTACGTGACCCGCGGCTGGCTACGGCGCGGGGTGGGCATCGTGGTGGCGGTGCTGGCCGCCCTCGCCGCGGTGCCGTGGTTCGCGATCGTCTCCGGGCACAGTGCCACCGCCGACCGGGCCGCGAAGCTGGCCGAGCTGCCGGTGCGCGCGCACGTCGACCACGTGAGCACGTCCGCGTTTCCGGTGTGGCTGTCGCTGGCGGGGGCGCTGGCCGCGTTCGCGGCGGGCCTGTTGCTGGCCCGGATGCCGCAGGGTGACCCGCAGCTGTCCGGTAAGTACGACAACCCGGTGTTCCGGCGCGCGGACGCCGCGGGGCAGGTCGCCGCTGCGGCGGATTCGGCTGTGCCGGAAGGCGATTCGGCGCTGCCGGAGCGGGTGCTGTGGGATGCGCTGGACGCCGGCACCGACCCGACCGCCGGTGTCGAGGACGCTGCCGAACCCGACGACCCGAGCGCGGGGACCATCGGTTCCGGCGCGCCCGAGCGCCGCGACCCCGATCCGGCCGACCGGGGCGACGCGTCGTGATCCCGCTGCGGCCGGGCGGCGCGATCACGGCGCGACCGACCGCGGGCACCGATCCGGTGCCGACCCTGGACGGCGCGACACTGCCGACCGTTCGGGCCGAGTGTCGCCGGTCACTTCCTTCGATTCGGAAGAATGACCGCCGCGCCCGACCGGCGGCGCGCCGCGCACGACACCCCGCCGTCCGTACCGGCGGTACCGCCCTTTACTCTTTAACAGCATCGGTGAGACAACACCTGGGGGGATTCTCAGGTGGAAAGTCCGTCTCCCCAGAAAGGATTCGAGCCAGATGACGGTACTCGACTCGATTCTCGACGGGGTCCGCGCGGATGTGGCCGCTCGGGAAGCCCTCCTGGATTTCCAGGCCGTCAAGGCCGCCGCCAAGGCCGCCCCCTCGCCGCGGGACGCCATGGCCGCCCTGCACGCCGACGGCATCGGGGTCATCGCCGAGGTGAAGCGCGCCAGCCCGTCGAAGGGCAATCTGGCCGATATCCCGGACCCGGCCAAGCTGGCCGCCATGTACGCCGACGGCGGCGCGCGGATCATCAGCGTGCTCACCGAACAGCGCCGGTTCCAGGGCTCGCTGGCCGACCTGGACGCGGTGCGCGCGGTGGTCGACGTGCCGATCCTGCGCAAGGACTTCGTCGTCGGCCCGTACCAGATCCACGAGGCCCGCGCGCACGGCGCCGACGTCATCCTGCTGATCGTCGCCGCCCTGGAACAGGACGTGCTGACCTCGCTGATCGACCGCACCGAATCGCTGGGCATGACCGCGCTGGTCGAGGTCCACACCGAGGAGGAGGCCGACCGCGCGCTGGAGGCCGGCGCCAAGGTCATCGGCGTGAACGCCCGCAACCTCAAGACACTCGAGGTCGACCGCGACGTGTTCGCGCGGATCGCGCCCGGCCTGCCCAGCGAGATCATCCGGGTCGCCGAGTCCGGCATCAGCGGCACCGCCGACCTGCTGGCCTACGCCGGCGCCGGCGCGGACGCCGTGCTGGTCGGCGAGAGCCTGGTCACCAGCGGCGACCCGCGGGCCGCGGTGTCCGAGCTGGTCACCGCCGGAACCCACCCGTCCTGCCCGCGCCCGCTACGTAGAGGAGCTCGCTAGTGACCACCCTGCCCCAGATGAGTGACGGGGTCTCGCACCCCAGTCACGAACCCGACGAGGGCGGTCATTTCGGCATCTTCGGCGGCCGGCACGTGCCGGAGGCGCTGATGGCGGTGATCGAGGAGGTCACCGCCGAGTACGGCAAGGCGCGGGTCGACCCGGGGTTCCTACAGGAGCTGGACCGGTTGCAGCGCGACTACACCGGGCGTCCCTCGCCGGTGTTCGAGTGCACGAAACTCGCGGAGCACGCGGGCGGTGCACGGATCTTCCTCAAGCGAGAAGACCTCAACCACACCGGTTCCCACAAGATCAACAATGTGCTGGGCCAGGCGCTGCTCGCCAAGCGCATGGGCAAGAGCCGGGTCATCGCCGAGACCGGCGCCGGCCAGCACGGCGTCGCCACCGCGACCGCCTGCGCGCTGCTCGGCCTGGAGTGCGTGGTCTACATGGGCGCGGTCGACACCGCCCGGCAGGCGCTCAACGTGGCGCGCATGCGGCTGCTCGGCGCCGAGGTGGTGTCGGTGACCACCGGCTCGCAGACCCTCAAGGACGCCATCAACGAGGCGCTGCGCGACTGGGTCACCAACGCCGACCGCACCTACTACTGCTTCGGCACCGCGGCCGGCCCGCACCCGTTCCCGCTGATGGTGCGCGACTTCCAGCGCGTCGTCGGCCTGGAGGCGCGGGCGCAGATGCTCGACTCGATCGGGCGGCTGCCCGACGCGGTCGCGGCCTGTGTCGGCGGCGGCTCCAACGCGATCGGCATCTTCCATGCCTTCATCGACGACCCGGCCGTGCGCCTGCTCGGCTACGAGGCCGCCGGTGACGGTGTCGAAACCGGCCGCCACGCAGCGACTTTCACCGGCGGTAGCCCCGGCGCCTTCCAGGGCGCCTACTCGTACCTGCTGCAGGACGAGGACGGCCAGACCATCGAATCCCATTCCATCTCCGCGGGTCTGGACTACCCGGGTGTCGGCCCGGAGCACGCCTACCTCAAGGATGTCGGCCGCGCCGAGTACCGCCCGGTCACCGACACCGAGGCCATGGACGCGCTGCTGCTGCTGTCCCGCGCCGAGGGCATCATTCCCGCCATCGAGTCGGCCCACGCCGTCGCCGGCGCCCTGCAGCTCGGCCGCGAATTGGGCCAGGGCGCAGTGATTCTGGTGAACCTGTCCGGCCGCGGCGACAAGGACATGGACACCGCAGCTCGCTGGTTCGGGCTGTTCGACGAAGAGGTGAGTGCCGAATGAGTGGGTCCGGCCGCGGCGACAAGGACATGCGCAGCCCGATTGCTCGCTGGTTCGGGCTGTTCGACGAAGAGGTGAGTGCCGAATGAGTGGGTCCGGCCGCGGCGACAAGGACATGCGCAGCCCGATTGCTCGCTGGTTCGGGCTGTTCGACGAGGGGGCACAGGGCTGATGAGCCGTCTGGCAAGCACTTTCGCGCGCTGCAAGGCCGAGGACCGGGCCGCGCTGATCGGCTACCTGCCGTCCGGTTACCCGGATCTGCAGGCCTCGATCGACAGCTGCGTGGCCATGGTCGAATCCGGTTGCGACATCGTCGAAGTCGGCATCGCCTACTCCGACCCGGTGATGGACGGCCCGACCATCCAGCACGCGACCGAACAGGCGCTGGCCGCCGGGGTGCGGGTCCGCGACGTGTTCACCGTCGTCGAGGCGATCAGCAGCGCCGGTGGCGCCGCGGTCGTCATGACCTACTGGAACCCGGTGCTCAAGTACGGAGTCGACCGGTTCGCGCGCGACCTGAACGCGGCCGGCGGGCTCGGGCTGATCACGCCGAACCTCATCCCGGAAGAAGCCGGCGAGTGGATCGCGGCGTCGGACGCCCACGACCTGGACCGCATCTTCCTGGTGGCGCCCTCCTCGACCGAGGAGCGGCTGGCCATGACCCTGGACGTGAGCCGCGGTTTCGTCTACGCCTCCTCGGTGATGGGCGTGACCGGCGCCCGCGACGTCGTCTCCTCGGCCGCACCGGAACTGTCGGCCCGGATCCGCGCGCACTCAGACATCCCGATCGGGGTCGGCCTCGGTGTGCGCGACGGCGCGCAGGCCGCCGAGATCGCGGCCTACGCCGACGGCGTGATCGTGGGCTCGGCGCTGGTCACCGCGGCCGGTCAGGGCCTGGACGCGGTGCGGGCACTGACCGAGGACCTGGCTCGCGGCGTGCGTTCGGCGGCTGTCGCGTCCTGAGCCGGAACTGATCTCGCCGGGCCGTACGGCCGGTCGGCGGCCGTTTTCGGCACGAGCGGCGGGCCGTCGGATCGGGTGTTCTCAGGTCGGTCCGTTACGGTGGGCCGGTGACCTTCCCAGTCCTGGCTGACACTGTTGTTGCCCACGGCGCCTCGGCGTCGGTGCTCGCCTACATCCCCAGCCCGCCTCGCGGCGTCTGGTATCTCGGCCCGATCCCGATCCGCGCGTACGCCCTGTGCATCATCGCCGGCATCATCGCCGCGATCTGGCTCGGTGAGCGCCGCTGGACCGCCCGCGGCGGCCGGCCCGGCTCGGTCATGGACGTGGCCATGTTCGCGGTGCCGTTCGGGCTGGTCGGCGGCCGCCTCTACCACGTCGCCACCGACTGGGAGAAGTACTTCGGCGACGGCGGCCACCCGATGAACGCGTTCAAGGTGTGGGAGGGCGGTCTCGGCATCTGGGGTGCGGTGCTGCTCGGCGGTATCGGCGCCTGGATCGGCTGCCGGTTCTACAAGATCCCGCTGCCCGCCTTCGGCGACGCCATCGCCCCCGGCGTGCTGCTGGCGCAGGCGATCGGCCGACTCGGCAACTACTTCAACCAGGAGCTGTACGGGCGTCGCACCGATCTGCCCTGGGGTCTGGAGATCTTCCAGCGCTTCGACGCCGACGGCCGGCTGGACATGATGAACGGTGTCTCCAACGGTGTGGTCGATCACTCGATGATCGTGCAGCCGACCTTCCTCTACGAGCTGCTGTGGAACCTGATCGGGGTCGCCCTACTGCTGTACGTGGACAAGCGGTTCCGGATCGGGCACGGCCGGCTGTTCGCGCTGTACGTCGCGATCTACTGCTTCGGCCGGTTCTGGGTCGAGCTGCTGCGCGACGACGACGCCACCCACATCTTCGGGCTGCGGGTCAACACCTACACCTCGACCATCGTATTCGTGTGCGCCATTGCGTATTTCCTGCTCGCGACCCGCGGCCGGGAGCAGCCCGCGGACCTGCAGCCGCGCCCGGACCGCCCGTGGCCCTGGCAGCTCGGCGCCCTGCGCGCCGCCGGCGCATCCGCGGCCGCCGCACCCGAATCCGATGCCGCGCCATCGGAATCCGGCCCGGCCGACGCCGAAACCCCGGATACGGAAGCCGATTCGGACCCGGCCGAGCCGGCCGACCCGAAGCCGGACACAGCGGACGGCGACGACAACGCGGTGGCGGACCCGGCGGCGGCGGCCGTAGAGTCGGTACCCGACGAAACCACCGAGTCAGCGGAACCAGCTGACGCGGGCAAGAATTGATCGTCCGGGTCGTCACTCGTGGGGGCCGGTCGAGCGAACCCGGCCCGCACGATCGAGGAGGACGTGAGTGACCGACCCCTACCAGCAGCAGCCCTACGGGCAGCAGCCGCAGCCCTACGGCCAGCCCCAGTACGGTGCGCCGGGCACCGGCCCGGGCCAGCCGTACGGCGCACCGCAGGACGCGTTCGGCCAGCAGCCCTACGGGCAGCCGATGGGTGCCCCGGGCCAGTTCGCGCCCGGCTACGACCCGAGTGCGCCTTACGGCCGCAACCAGTTCGGTGAGCCCTACTCCGACAAGACCAAGCTGGCCGCCGGCCTGCTGCAGATCTTCCTGGGCGGTTTCGGTGTCGGCCGGTTCTACCTCGGCTACCCCGGTATCGCCGTCGCGCAGATCGCGGTCACCTGGCTGACCTGTGGTCTGGGCGGTCTGTGGCCGCTGATCGACGGCATCATGATGCTGACCGGTTCGGTCCGCGACGCCAACGGCCTGCCGCTGCAGGAATCCTGACCCCGGCTTTCGGGGGGACGACGCCCGCGTCCGGTTTCCGGACGCGGGCGTTCCTTTCGTACCACCGTGTTCGCCTGCTGTTTCCGAATCCGTGATCTGCCGTCGGCCGATCGTGATCCGGTGACCGGAGTCATGTTTGGCGAAGGCGCCGTGCGGGTGTGCCCGTACGGCCTACCGTTCGGTACAGGACTAGGCTCAGCCGAGTGATGCGACGGACGAAGATTGTGTGCACGCTCGGCCCGGCAACCGCTTCCGAGGAACGAATCCGCGAGCTGGTCGACAGCGGTATGGACGTGGCGAGGCTCAACTTCAGCCACGGCGAGCACGCCGACCACGCGGAGAACTATCACAAGGTGCGCAAGGCGGCGGACAGCGCCGGTCGTGCCGTAGGTATCCTCGCGGACCTGCAGGGCCCTAAGATCCGCCTCGGCCGGTTCGCCGAGAACAAGACGATGTGGGCCACCGGGGAGACGGTCCGGATCACCGTGGACGACATCATGGGCGACCACGACCGGGTGTCGACCACCTACAAGCACCTCGCCGACGACGCCAAGCCCGGCGACCGGCTGCTCGTCGACGACGGCAAGGTCGGCCTGATCGTCACCGACGTCGAGGGCAACGACGTGATCTGCGAGGTCACCGAGGGCGGCCCGGTCTCCAACAACAAGGGCCTGTCGCTGCCGGGCATGGACATCTCGGTGCCGGCACTGTCGGAGAAGGACATCTCGGACCTGGAATTCGCGCTCGAACTGGGCGTCGACTTCATCGCCCTGTCGTTCGTGCGTTCGCCCGCCGACGTCGAGCTGGTGCACGACATCATGGATCGGGTGGGCCGCCGGGTGCCGGTCGTGGGCAAGCTGGAGAAGCCCGAGGCGATCGACAACCTCGAGGCCATCGTGCTGGCCTTCGACGCCATCATGGTCGCCCGCGGCGACCTGGGTGTGGAGCTGCCGCTCGAGCAGGTGCCGCTGGTGCAGAAGCGGGCCATCCAGATGGCCCGGGAGAACGCCAAGCCGGTCATCGTGGCCACCCAGATGCTGGAATCGATGATCACCAACTCGCGGCCCACCCGCGCCGAGGCGTCCGACGTCGCCAACGCGGTGCTCGACGGCGCCGACGCGGTCATGCTGTCGGGTGAGACGTCGGTCGGTGACTACCCGATCGAGGCGGTGCGCACCATGGCCCGCATCGTGCACGCGGTGGAGAGCGAATCCTCCACCCGGGTGCCGCCGCTGACCCACGTGCCGCGCACCAAGCGCGGGGTCATCTCCTACGCTGCCCGCGACATCGGCGAGCGGCTCAACGCGAAGGCGCTGGTCGCGTTCACCCAGTCCGGTGACACCGTGCGCCGGCTGGCCCGCCTGCACACTCCGATCCCGCTGCTGGCGTTCACGCCGCTGCCCGAGGTGCGCAGCCAGCTGGCGCTCACCTGGGGTGTGGAGACGTTCATCGTGCCGACCGTGCACACCACCGACCAGATGATCGGCCAGGTGGACAAGGAACTGCTCGCTCTGAACCGGTACAACAAGGGTGATCTGGTGGTGATCGTGGCCGGTTCCCCGCCGGGCACCGTAGGCTCCACCAACCTGATCCACGTGCACCGTATCGGCGAAGAGGACCACTGAGTGAGCTCTACCCTGCATGAACCGGCCGAGGACCTGCGGGTGCTGTTGGGCCTGCTCGACCTCGAGCCGGCCGGGCCGGGCACCTTCCTCGGGCACCACCCGGAGAAGGTGTGGTCGCGGACGTTCGGCGGGCAGCTGATCGCCCAGTCGATCATGGCCGCCGGGCGTTCGATCGCGCATCCGGTGCCGATCCATGCGATCAACGCCCACTTCGTGCGCGGTGGTGACCCGGCGCAGCCGATCGAATACCGGGTGCAGATCATGCGCGAGGCCAAGTCGTTCGCGAACTGCATGGTGACCGCCGTGCAGAACGACGAGGAACTGGTCGTGTCGCTGGTGTCGTTCCTCAAGTCCGCCAAGGGTTTGGAGCACGCGCCGGACGCGCCGCAGGTACCCGGCCCGGAGGGTCTGCCGACCCTGCAGGACGTGCTGGCCGGTTACGAGGACAAGCTGGAGATGTTCGTCAAGGCGCCGCATCCGGTGGACATGCGCTACGCGAACGACCCGGCGTGGATCCTCAAGGAGCGTGGCGAGGCGCTGGACCACAACCGGGTGTGGCTGCGCGCGCAGGGCCCGATGCCCGAGGATTCGCTGCTGCACACCGCGCTGCTGGCGTACTCGTCGGATACGGCGGTGCTGGACCCGATCATCACCCGGCACGGGCTGTCGTGGGGGTTCGACCGGATCGTGGCGGTCACGGTGAATCATTCGATCTGGTTCCACCGGCCGGTGCGCTTCGACGACTGGGTGCTGTGGGCGACCGAGTCACCGGTGGCGGCTGCCACCCGTGGGCTCGGGACGGGTCATTTCTACTCCAGCTCGGGCGAGATGCTGGCGACGGTGGTGCAGGAAGGTCTGGTCCGGCACTTCCCGACCCGCGGCTGACCGGGAACCGCGAGCGGAGTCAGATCCGCTCGTGGTTCTCCTCGAGGTCGAAGCTGTCGTGGAACAGGGCGTGGATCGAGTAGGGCACCGCGTCGGCGGCGGAGATCCGCAGTACCAGGCGGCGTTCCAGCGCGTCGAGGTCGGCCTCGGTGAGGTCTTCCTGTTCACCGACCAGGCTCAACGCGATCTCGTAGGTGCGGCGGTCGCCCGGGTCCGCACCGGGATTGTCCTGCCGCCACTGGCTCTCGAGCAGCGTGTGGGCGGGCCGGTCGGGGTCGACCGGAAGCGTGAAGCGCCAGGCGGACAGATCCCGGTGCGCGACATGGTCGTCGACGACTCGGCGGACCGCGGCGACGACGCGATCCAAGATCTCCGGTGTCACGTAAACATGGAGCGAAACATCCGAAATGCGTTTCGGCATGTGCTCGAATCCCGTTTCTGTGTCGAACCAGCGGCGGTGGATTGTCGTGCCGTTCGCGGGGGAGTGTAATCGGTCGCGCGCCCGGCGGCCAAGGGCCCCCGACGCCGATCCGGCTCAGGCGTGCCGGCCGATCCGCCCCGAGTCGTAGAAGGCGACCTGCGGCGCGGGTGCCGTGCGGGTCGATTTGCCGCCGTCGAGGACGATCAGCTGCGGCCGGCCCTGTGCGTCGGTGCTGCGGCCCTGGTGCAGGTGCAGGGCGAACAGCAGCGGGAGTAGCGCCTCGGCGATGGCGTCGCCGACCTCGAGGTAGCGCTGGGGCGACAGGCTGCTCGGGTCGGCGATGTTCTCCCGGCCGACGAAGGCGAGATCGTTACGGGCCCGGTCCATCTCGGGAATGGTCCGGGCGCCGCTGACCTTCGCGATCCGGAACGCCTCGAGCAGCGTGAAGCAGTAGTGGGCGGTGTCGGGTGCCTGGCGCGCGACGTCGTCGCGGATCTGTTCGGTCATGGCCAGCACCAGGTCGGCGCGTTGCGCCATCTCCGGCTTGAAGCGCCGGGCCTTGAAGTTGTCCGGGTCGCCGCCCAGTCCGGTGATCGTCTGTGCGGCAAGGGGTTCCACGCCGAATCCGACCAGGGCGCGGACGCCGGCGCTTTCGGCGGTGAGGTCGTGGAGGCCGTGCCGGTCGGCGAAGGCGCGGGTGAGTCGTTCGGCGATAACCGACCTGCAGACATTGCCGGTGCAGACGAACAAGACGTGCATACGCCGAACGGTATCGGGGCGGCAACGGCCGCTGAAAGCCGAACACGAGCAGATCACAGCCGGGGTTCCAACTGTTCATCTTCCGGCGCCGGGCGTTTCGCGGGGTGTAGCCGGTCGGTCGCTGGAAGCTTCGACCTTTCACCGGGAATCGGGCGCGGATTCGGCGGCCGGCGGCTCGGGCGCGGTGCCGGCGCCGAATACCCGGCTACGGGTGGTGCGCAGGCGGCCGTCGGCGGGCCGGGTCGGCGCGAACCGGGCGATCCCGGTCGGGGTGGTCATGTCGTCGTAGATGGTGTCGATGCCGCCGCGGGCGAAGTAGGCCTCGTGCCAGAAGCCGGTGCCGCCGGAGTCGCGCAGGAACCGCGCCCACCACTGCTTGTGCGGCAGTGATCGGGTCCATTTCTCGAGGCTGTCGAGGTCGCGCCAGTACTGGCGGGCGCCCCAGTGCGGCGGGAACAGCGACCACACGATGTCCTCGTGCAGCAGCAGGCCGTCGGGCCGGTCGTGGTGGGAGCGGTAGAGGTCGGGCCCGATCCCGAGCAGGCGCAGCATGCCGCGCGGTTTGCGGACCCGCATGCCGAGATAGACGACGACCAGGTCCGGATACTGCGACAGGTCGGCAGTAGATCGCTGCACCCGCACGGCTCCGACCTCCCGATCATGGCGGCGTAACTGACGATTCGCTCTGTTTCGAGGCTACGCCGACCGGGTCGGTGAGCTGCCGGAAACTCTATCGACATCGCCGAAACAAAGAATTCATTCGCCGAACAAAAGAGTACGCGGACGGCGGTAGTCGAAATGTGAAACATCAAGGGCGGCACACAGTTCGCGGACGGAACGGTGCCGTGGGTGTGATTTGCGGTATCCGTCCGGATCCGTGGCCCGGTGGTGTGACGCAGACGGCAGATATCCGCGAACGGCCGCGGGGGAGCGGTGGGAAGATGTGGGGAAGAAATGGCCCCGACCTGGTGCCGAGTGTGGGACTCGAACCCACACGTCCTTTCGGACAACGGTTTTTGAGACCGCCGCGTCTGCCTGTTCCGCCAACTCGGCGCACCGGTTGACGATGATAGTCGGTGATCCGCCGAAGACGAAACCGCCCGGATTGCCGACGCGCGGGTGTATGGAATGCGCTGGGCAGATGGGTTCTCGGCCGTGCGCACCGGTACAGTTTGAGAAACTCGGCGACGCCGGGTGCGGCAGTCGGGGTCGCGCCCCGCTTCGCGCGAGTGGTCGGGCATCGGAAGAAGTCGAGGGGTCTGTGTATGGGAACGTCAGCTGGGGGCGCGAAGAAGGATGCCGTGGCCACGGCGAAGCGGGTCGTGGTCGCCGAGGACGAGGCCCTCATCCGGATGGACCTGGTCGAGATGCTCACCGAAGAGGGGTACGAGGTCGTCGGTGAGGCCGGTGACGGTCAGCAGGCTGTCGACCTGGCCGAGCAGCATCGCCCCGACCTGGTGATCATGGATGTGAAGATGCCGCGCCGCGACGGGATCGACGCCGCCGCCGAGATCGCGTCGAAACGGGTTGCGCCCGTGGTCATCCTGACCGCATTCAGTCAGCGCGACCTCGTCGAGCGCGCGCGTGACGCCGGCGCCATGGCATATCTGGTGAAACCGTTCACCAAATCCGATCTGGTGCCGGCGATCGAACTGGCGGCCAGCCGCTTCCACGAGATCACCGCGCTGGAGAGCGAAGTCGCCAGCCTGTCCGACCGGCTCGAGACCCGGAAACTGGTCGAGCGGGCCAAGGGTGTGCTGATGCAGACGCAGGGACTCTCGGAACCGCAGGCGTTCAAGTGGATTCAGCGCACTGCGATGGACCGGCGCACCACCATGAAAGCGGTCGCCGAGGTGGTCCTGGAAAACCTCACGCCGAAGTCCTGAACCGGAAATTTCCCGCCACGCCGAGTGATACGAATGAGATGCGCTCGCAACGTAGCCCGGCTATGTTCTCACCGGGTCGACGGGAGGTCGGTCCCCTCTCGGCGCGATCCGGGGGGAGCGCAGAACTCAGAGGTGAAACGTGCTTAGTTCGACAAGGCGCGGGCGTGTGACACGAGGCCTGCTGGTGGCCGGGACCGTCGCGGTGCTCGCTCTCACAGGCTGCAGCTCCAAATCGTCCTCGGGCAACGGAACCGACACCTCCGGAAACGCCGGCGGTCTGACCATCAGCAAGGTCGGTCCGGTGGACACCGACGGCAAGATGGTGACCGACGCGGGCGCCGGCGGCACTCCCGCGGACCCGGCCGGTGACGGCAAAGCCACCTGCGCACCCACCACCATCGCGTTCGCCGGTGCCCTGACCGGCGGCAACGCCGCGCTCGGCATCAATATCGCCGACGGCGCGAAGCTGGCCATCGACAAGCACAACAAGGCCAACCCGGGCTGCCAGATCACGATCAAGCAGTTCGACACCGAAGGCTCGCCCGACAAGGCCACCTCGGTGATCCCGCAGATCACCAGCGACGCGAGCATCGTCGGCCTGATCGGCCCGGCGTTCTCCGGCGAGACCAAGGCCACCGGCAAGGTGCTCAGCGACGCCGGCGTGCCGTTCCTCACCGCGTCGGCCACCAACGCTACCCTCACCCAGAACGGCTGGAACAGCTTCTTCCGCGGTCTGCCCAACGACGACGTGCAGGGCCCCTCGGTCGGCAAGTACCTGGCCGCCACCTACAAGAAGGTGTGCGTGATCCAGGACGACAGCGACTACGGTGTCGGCCTGGCGAAGAGCATCACCGAGGGTCTGGGCGCTGCCGCCGACCCGGCCTGCGGCGCCAGTGTCAAGACCGGTGACAAAGACTTCTCGGCCGTCGTCACCAAGGTGGCTGCCGCGAACCCCGACGCGATCTTCTACTCCGGCTACTACGCCGAGGCCGCCCCGCTGGTCTCGCAGCTGCATTCCGGCGGCGTGAAGGGCACCTTCGTCGGCCCGGACGGCGTCAACGACCCGCGCTTCGTGCAGCAGGCCGGCAGCGCCGCCAAGGGCGCGATCCTGACCTGCCCGTGCGGTCCGGCGTCGGACGAGTTCGCCGCGGCCTACAAGGCCGACAACGGCGGCCAGGCGCCCGGCGTGTACTCGGTCGAGGCCTACGACCTGGCGACCATCCTCGCCAAGGGCATCGACTCGGGTAAGACCACCCGCGCCGATCTGGTCGACTTCGTCAAGCACTACGACGGCTACGGTGAGGGGCACCACTACCAGTGGGGCCCGACGGGTGAGCTCGCGAGCGCGAACATCTGGATCTACTCCGTCAAGTGACGGCGTGCGGGCCGCACCACCACGGGCCCGCCGAGACAACTGACGGCCCGCCGCCGGGACGCGTGCGGAGTTCACGCGTCCCGGCGTTCCGGGAGATTTCGAGGACGAGAGTTTGATGAGAACAACGGCCATGGCCGATTCGGTGCACGTGCTGGCGTCGTCGGTGAGTTTCGATTACCAGGGCGTGTTCCACGACTTCTGGCGGCTGACCGCCGACGGTGTGACCTACGGCTGCATCTACGCCCTGGTCGCGGTGGGATACACCCTCGTCTACGGCGTACTCCGGCTGATCAACTTCGCCCACTCCGAAATCTTCATGCTCGGCATGTTCGGGCAGCTGGTCGGACTGATGCTGTTCGGGTTCGCGGCGCAGGCCGACCCGTACTCCCAGGGTGTCGGGTTGACCGTGCTCTATCTGAGCCTGGCCATGGTCGTGGGAGCGCTGGTCGCCGGCGGGGCCGCGGTCGGCATGGAACGAGTGGCCTACCGGCCGTTGCGTAAACGCGGGGCCCGGCCGTTGAGCTTCCTCATCACCGCGATCGGTGTCTCGTTCTTCCTGCAGCAGTTCGTGCAGTTCATCCTGCCCAAGCTGGGACTGCCGCTGGCCGGGACCACCGTGCACCTGGGCGGTAGTTCGGCGCAGGAGCCGGTCATCCTGGTCGTGCCCACCGAACTGTTCCACTTCGCGACCGCCTCGATCACCAACATCATGGTGATCATCGTGGCGGCCGCGATCGCGCTCGCGATCGGCACCGAATTGCTGATCAACCGAACGAAATTCGGGCGCGCCATCCGCGCTGTCGCCCAGGACCCCGACACCGCGATGCTCATGGGCGTCTCGCGGGAGCGGGTCATTATGGCGACCTTCCTGATCGGCGGTGTGCTCGCCGGGTGCGCCGCAATGCTGTACACGCTGAAGATCCCCAACGGCGTGATCTACTCCGGCGGTTTCATTCTCGGCATCAAGGCGTTCAGTGCCGCGGTGCTCGGCGGGATCGGTAACCTGCGCGGCGCGCTGCTGGGCGGGATCCTGCTCGGCGTGGTCGAGCAGTACGGCCAGATCCTGCTCGGCACCCAGTGGCGGGACGTGGTCGCGTTCGTGGTGCTGGTCCTGGTGCTGATGATCCGCCCGACCGGCATCCTCGGCGAGAGCCTGGGGAGGGCCCGCGCATGACCCGTTCGACTCCGGCGCCGACCGCGATCCTGCCGGTCCTGCCCGACGACCCGCGCCCACCGCTCGGCGACCGTATCCGCGGCTGGTGGGAGGGCCTGACCCGGCCCGCGCAGTGGGCCGTGGGTGTCCCGATCATCCTGCTGCTGGCGCTGCTGCCGCTGTTCCCGCCGCCCGGTATCGCCACCACCAACAACGACTTCAGTGTCGTCATGGCCCAGGTCGCGATGTACTGCCTGGTGGCGATCGGCCTGAATGTCGTTGTGGGACAAGCGGGCCTGCTCGACCTCGGGTATGTCGGCTTCTTCGCGGTCGGTGCCTACACGGTGTCGCTGCTGACCAGCAAGAACAGCCCGTGGAACGCGACCGGCCCGGGTGGCTGGCTGGATTCGCGGTGGGCGTGGCTGGCCTGCCTGCCGATCGCGGTGGCGGTGGCGGCGATCTCCGGGGTCGTGCTCGGCATGCCGACGCTGCGGCTGCGCGGCGACTACCTCGCCATCGTGACCCTCGGTTTCGGTGAGATCGTGCGGCTGCTCGCCGACAACCTGAACGAGATCACCAACGGCTCACTGGGCCTGTCCGAGGTGGCGCACCCCGAGGTCGGGCAGTCGGCGGCCAAGCCGGGCGGACTGTTCTCGCAGGGCAACCTGGGCAAGCACGACAGCCTGAACCCGTTGGAGCGGGCCAATTACGGCACCTGGTGGTACTGGCTGGGCATCGTGCTGGTGGTCGGCATGCTGCTGATCGTGGGGAACCTGGAGCGCAGCCGGGTCGGCCGCGCCTGGGTCGCGATCCGCGAGGACGAGGACGCCGCCGAGATCATGGGCGTGCCGACCTTCAAGTACAAGCTGTGGGCGTTCCTGATCGGCGCGGCCGTGGGCGGCATGTCCGGCGCCATGTACGCCGGCCAGGTCGGATTCGTGAACCCGACCAAATTCGACGTCATCAACTCCATGCTGTTCCTGTGCGCGGTGGTGATCGGCGGCCAGGGCAACAAGCTCGGTGTGCTGGTCGGCGCCTTCATCATCACCTATGTGCCGCTGCGGCTGAGTTCGGTGCATCTGGTGCACGACACCACCACCGGCTGGATCTTCGTGGCGATCAGCGTCGCGGTGTTCGTGGCGTTGCTGGTGGTTCGCTCGCTGGTCGCGCAGCGGCTGCCGCGCTGGGCGCAACTCGTGCTGAGCACCGTGGTGGTGCTGGTCGGCTTGGCGGGCGCGCTGCTGCTGGGCAGTGTGCTGGTGTTGCTTCCCGGTGGCGCCCAGAACCTGGGTGACCTCAAGTATCTGTACTTCGGTATCGCGTTGGTGGTGATGATGATCCTGCGTCCGCAGGGCCTGTTCCCGGTCCGGCAGAAACTGCTGGCCTACGGCAGGCAGGTGTATCGGGCGGTCCGCCCGGTGCGCGTGCCGGTGGGAGCGCGGGGATGACCGGGCCGGGCGCCGGGGACGCGCTGTTCGACAACGAGGATCTCGCGGCCGGTTACGTGCCGCCACCGTCCGAGGAACCGGCCGGGGAGGTCGATGTCACCGCCGTGCTGCCCGCGCTGGCCGACCCGGGCACGGTCGCGGATGTGGTTGCGCCGCAACGGGAGATCGATACCGCGGTCGGCGAGCCGCTGCTGCGGGTGTCGAACCTGACCATGCGTTTCGGTGGTCTGACCGCGCTCGACGACATGAGTTTCGACATCCGTCGCGGCGAGATCCTCGGCCTGATCGGACCCAACGGCGCCGGCAAGACCACCTGCTTCAACGCCATCACCGGCGTGTACAAGCCGACCGCCGGGACCGTCACCTTCGACGGCAAGCAGCTGGGCAAGCAGCCACGCAACGCGATCACCCGGCTCGGCATCGCCCGCACCTTCCAGAACATTCGCCTGTTCGGGGAGATGACGGCGCTGGAGAACGTGGTCGTCGGCACCGACGCGCGGCACAAGACCTCGGTGCCCGGCGCGATCCTGCGGACCCCGCGGTTCCACCGGGAGGAACGCGACGCGGTCGAGCGCGGCATGGCGTTGCTCGAGTTCGTGGGCATCGCGCCGCGCGCGGTGGAGAAGGCGCGCAACCTCTCCTACGGTGATCAGCGCCGGCTGGAGATCGCCCGCGCGCTGGCCACCGAACCGAAACTGTTGTGCCTGGACGAGCCGGCCGCGGGGTTCAACCCCAGCGAGAAGTCGGCGCTGATGGACCTGATCCGCAAGATCCGCGACGACGGCTACACCGTGCTGCTCATCGAGCACGACATGCGCCTGGTCATGGGGGTCACCGACCGGATCGTGGTGCTGGAGTTCGGCCGCAAGATCGCCGACGGGCTGCCCGAGCAGATCCGCCAGGACCCGGCGGTGATCGCCGCGTACCTGGGTGTGCCCGACGAGGCGGAGGCCGCGGCCCTGGTCGCGCCCGACGGCCCGCCGCAGCTGGACCCGAACGAGCCGTCGCTGTTCACCAACCACGCGGCGGAGGCGGCGACCACCTACCTGCCGGTGTACGAGCAGGGCGGGCCGCCACCGGAACCCGAACCGGTGCCCGAGCCCGCCGCGACGGCGCCCGACGGCGCGGGCGAGCCGCTGCTGGTCGTCGAGGACATGATCGTCGGTTACGGCAGAATCGAAGCGCTGCACGGCATCTCGATGCACGTCGCGCACGGCGAACTGGTGACCCTGCTGGGTGCCAACGGGGCCGGCAAGACCACCACGATGCGGGCCCTGTCGGGTCTGCTGCCGCTGCAGCAGGGCCGGGTCCTGTTCGAGGGCACCGACATCACCCGGATCAAGGCGCCCGAGCGGGTGATCCAGGGCCTGATCCAGGCGCCCGAGGGTCGCGGTGTGTTCCCCGGCATGACCGTGCAGGAGAACCTCGACATGGGTTGCCACGCCCGGCCCTTCAAGAAGAAGGCCGAGTACACGCAGACCCTGGACTGGGTGTTCGAATTGTTCCCGCGCCTGCTGGAGCGCCGCAAGCAGGTCGGCGGCACGCTGTCCGGTGGCGAGCAGCAGATGCTGGCGATCGGTCGTGCGCTGATGGCCCGCCCGAAGCTGCTGCTGCTCGACGAACCGTCGATGGGTTTGGCGCCCATGGTGATCCAGCAGATCTTCCGCATCATCAGCGAGATCAACGACCAGGGCACCACGGTGCTGCTGGTCGAGCAGAACGCCCAGCAGGCTCTCACCCGCAGCCATCGCGCCTACATCCTGGAGACCGGTTCGGTCACCAAAACCGGTGGGGGACGGGAACTCCTGCACGACCCGGCGGTCAAGGCGGCGTATCTCGGCGTGGCGTAAGACGTCCGGCCGGACGTGCTGGCGCGGGTCTGGCTGGGCGTGCTGGCGCGGGTCCGGCTGGGCGTGCTGGCGCGGGTCCGGCCGGGCATGCAGGCGCGGGTCCGACCGGTCACACCTCGTCGTCGCCGTCGTCGGCGGCGAGGGCTGCGCGCACGGTGTCGCCGTGCCGGTCCACCCAAGCACCCAGCGCCTGGAGCGGAACCAGCAGATCCCTTCCGGCGGTGGTCAATTCGTATTCGACGGTCGGGGGAGCAGTCGCGTAGCGGCGGCGCTCGACCAAGGACGCTGCCGTCATCCGGCGCAACGTCCGGGTGAGCATCCGCTGACTGATGCCGCCGACGGCCGTGCGCAGTTCGCTGTGCCGCATCGGGCCGTCACGAAGGGTGTACGCGATCACCGCCAGCCAGGAGTTCGCGAACAGGTCGACGGCGAGGCGGGCCGGGCAGTCGGCCTCGAAGTCGCCGTAGGGCGGGAACTCGACGGGTTCGATCAGGTCCGGTGTGGTCACGGATCCAGCTTGCCACCGCCGTAGGGCACCCCGGTGTGCCCCACGGAATCCCTAGCGTCGTCATCGTTCTCGCGGACGGACGGATCCGGTGCCGTCGGCGGGAACCCCGCGGTCCACATCGGACGCGGGTTCTCGGCGAGCAGGAGAGTCGATATGCGAATCGGAATCATCGGTGCCGGCGCCATGGCGCGAGCCTTGGGGGCCGGATGGGCCCGAGCCGGGCACGAGGTCTTCGTCGGCGCCCGGACCGCAGCGCGCGGCGCCGCGGCGGCGGAAGGGATCGGGTCGGCGGCGGTCAGCGGAAGTATCCGGGCCGCAGCGGAATTCGGTGACGTGGTGCTACTGGCGGTACCGCCGGCGGCGCTGGCCGAAGTCCTGGCGGACGCGGGACCGCTGGCCGGCAAGGTGGTCGTCGACCCCACGAACGCCTTCGCCCCGGACGCGGGGTCGTTCGCGCTGACCGAGGCCGCGGTCGCGGAGCGGGTCGCCGCGACGGTGCCGGACGCTCGAGTGGTGAAGGCGTTCAACACGTGTGCGGCCGAGGTATGGGCCGCGCCCGCCCGGGTCTTCGACGACCGCCGGCTGCTCGTCCCGATCTGCGGCGACGACCCGGCCGCCGTCGCCGTGGTCGCGGGCCTCGCCGCGGACCTCGACCTCGCCGCGGTACCGGCCGGCGGCCTGCGGCACGCCCGCTACCTCGAGGCCGCCACCGCCTTCGTCGTCGGCCTGTGGTTCGCCGGCGCGGACGCCCGAGCGATGCTCCCGCCCCTCGAGGCCGCATTCGCGGTGCCAGACGCGACCTGAGTCGGTCAGCGGACGAAGGCGGCAGCGGAGCGTAACCACGCAGGCCGCCCGGTCCAGGCGCCATCGACACCGCCTGAGTCGCGCGGTCTCCCCGGCTCCGCAGGGCCGGGGAGACCGCGGTTCGAACCTGTCGGTGTGGCTCCTTACACTCGTCGGGTGACCCCAGCCACCACTGATCAGCGTCCGAGCACCGCCACCGCCGCCGCCGAGGGTGAGCGGCCGACTCTGTTGTTGTTGGACGGGCATTCGCTGGCCTATCGCGCGTTCTTCGCGCTGCCGGCGGAGAACTTCAAGACTGTCACCGGTCAGACCACGAACGCGGTGTACGGGTTCACCGCCATGCTGATCAACCTGCTGCGGGACGAGAAGCCGACCCATGTGGCGGCGGCGTTCGACGTCAGCCGCAAGACGTTCCGCACCGAGGCGTACCCGGAGTACAAGGCGAATCGCAGTCAGACGCCGGACGAGTTCCGCGGCCAGGTCGACGTCACCAAGGAGGTGCTCGACGCGCTGGGCATCCCGGTGCTGGCCATCGACGGTTACGAGGCCGACGATCTCATCGCCACCATGACGACTCAGGCTGTGCCGCAAGGCTTCCGGGTGCTCATCGTCACCGGTGACCGGGACGCGCTGCAGCTGGTCACCGAGGACGTCACCGTGCTCTACCCGAAGAAGGGTGTATCCGACCTCGCGCGGTTCACGCCGGAGGCGGTCGAGGAGAAGTACGGCCTGACCCCGGCGCAGTACCCGGACTTCGCGGCTCTGCGGGGCGACCCGAGCGACAACCTGCCCGGCATCCCGGGCGTGGGGGAGAAGACCGCCGCCAAGTGGATCCGCGAATACGGTGACCTGGCGAGCCTGGTCGACCGGGTCGACACGGTGAAGGGCAAGGTCGGGGACGCGTTGCGCGCGAACCTGTCCAGCGTGGTGCTCAACCGGCAGCTGACCGAGATGGTCAAGGACGTCGCGCTGCCCTACACGCCCGACCAACTGGCCAAGCAGCCCTGGGATCGCGATCGCATCCACCGTTTGTTCGACGACCTGGAGTTCCGGGTCCTGCGCGACCGACTGTTCGAGACGCTGGCCCCGCCGGAGCCGGAAGCCGAGTCCGGTTTCGAGATCTCCGGTGGTGCGATCGAGCCGGGCGCGGTCGCCGACTGGCTCGCTGACCATGCGAAAGCCGGTGTGCGGCACGGTGTCTCGGTCGTCGGTACCGGCACTCCGATCCACGGTGACGCCACCGCGCTGGCCATCGCCGCCGGTGACGGGGAGAGCGGCTACATCGACCTGGTCGGTGCCACCCCGGCCGACGAACAGGCGCTCGGTGCCTGGCTCGCCGACCCGGCCACACCCAAGGCCGTGCACGAGGCCAAGGCCGCGCAGCACGCCCTGAGCGGGCGCGGCTGGACGCTGGCCGGCCTGTCCACCGATACCGCCCTGGCCGCCTACCTGGTCCGCCCGGGCCAGCGCACCTTCAATCTCGACGATCTGTCGCTGCGCTATCTGTCGCGCGAACTGCGCGTCGAGTCCGACGCCGACGCGCAGCTCTCGCTGCTCGACGAGGAGGGCCAGGCCGACGCCGCGCTGGCCGAGACCGAGATGCTGCGGGCACGTGCGGTAGCCGACCTGGCCGACGCGTTCGACGCCGAACTGCGGACCATCGAGTCGACCGACCTGCTGACGAAGATGGAACTGCCCCTGCTGGGCGTGCTCACCGAGCTGGAGGCGGCCGGGATCGCCGTCGACATCGACCAGCTGCGGCAGCTGCAGCAGGAGTTCGCCGACAAGGTGACCGATGCCGCGTCGGCGGCCTATGCGGTGATCGGCAAGCAGATCAACCTCGGCTCGCCCAAGCAGTTGCAGGTGGTGTTGTTCGACGAGCTCGACATGCCGAAGACCAAGCGCACCAAGACCGGCTACACCACCGACGCCGACGCGCTGGAATCGCTGTTCGAGAAGACCCAGCACCCGTTCCTGGAACATCTGCTGGCGCACCGCGACGCGACCCGGCTGAAGGTGACCGTCGACGGCCTGCTGAAGGCGGTGGCCGACGACGGCCGCATCCACACCACCTTCAACCAGACCGTGGCCGCTACCGGCCGGCTCTCCTCGACCGAGCCGAACCTGCAGAACATCCCGATCCGCACCGACATGGGCCGCCGCATCCGCGACACCTTCGTGGTCGGTCCCGGTTACGAGTCGCTGATGACGGCCGACTACAGCCAGATCGAGATGCGGATCATGGCCCATCTGTCCAAGGACGCCGGCCTGATCGAGGCGTTCAACTCGGGCGAGGACCTGCATACCTTCGTGGCGTCCAAGGCGTTCGACATCCCGCTCGCCGAGGTGACGCCCGAGCAGCGCCGCCGGATCAAGGCCATGTCCTACGGTCTGGCGTACGGGCTGAGCGCCTACGGCCTGTCGCAGCAGCTGAAGATCAGCGCCGAGGAGGCCAAAGCGCAGATGGAGGTCTACTTCGACCGCTTCGGCGCCATCCGCGACTACCTGGCCGACGCGGTCGACGACGCGCGCAAGGTGGGCTACACCGAAACCCTCTTCGGCCGCCGCCGCTATCTGCCCGACCTGGACTCCAGCAACCGGCAGCGCCGTGAGGCCGCCGAACGCATGGCCCTCAACGCCCCCATCCAGGGCACGGCGGCCGACATCATCAAGGTCGCGATGATCGACGTGCAGCGCGCGATCGCTGCCGCGGGCCTGAAATCTCGCATGCTGCTGCAGATCCACGACGAACTGCTCTTCGAGGTGGCGCCCGGCGAGCGCGAACAGCTCGAGGCCCTGGCCCGCGAACACATGGCCGCCGCCATCGAACTGTCTGTGCCACTGGAGGTTTCGGTCGGCGTGGGCCGCAGCTGGGATGCCGCGGCACACTAGGGGGGCTGGTCCCCGATCGGCCCTGTCAGTCCGGTAGCCAGCCGGCGCAGTGCTGCCGCGATCCGGTCCGGCGTCTGCCCGGCGGCGCGCTGGTGCAGGTACACCTCGGCGGCCAGCGGCGCGAGTGCGATGTCGGTCAGCGCGTCCGGATCCGGGACGTTCGCCGCGCGCAGGAGTGCTCGCACGTGCGCGGCCCAGAATCCGTAAGCGCCGGTGCCGAATCGGGCGCCGCCGGTTTCCGCGCCCAGTACCAGCGCGGCGTGTGTCTCCAGCAGCTCGACCATCGCGGTGTAGAAGGCGCCGAGGCGTGCCGCCGGCGCGGCACCGGGGCCCAGCGGTGGTGCGCCGCGGAGCAATTGTTCCTGTAGTGCGCGTTCGTGTTCGTCGAGCAGCGCCACGGCGATCGACCGCACATCCGGATAGCGCCGATAGAGCGTGCCCCGTCCGACCTGGGCCGCTTTCGCGATGTCGTCCATCGTGACGGTCCGTGGATCCCGGGCCGTGAACAGTTCCGCCGCGGCGGCGAGTACCCGCGCGCGGTTGCGGGCGGCGTCGGCGCGTTCGCCCGGTGCCGGTGCCGGGACGAGCAGGTCGGCGTGCGGTTCCATGGCGTCACTCTAGCCCACATCGGAAACAAATGGACATCGTGTCCAGTTCGATCTATGGTCGACAAGTGGACAGATTGTCCACTTACGATGGAGGTCGAACGCATGCCCACCCTGTTGCATCTGGACGCCAGCGCCCGGCGCGATTCGCTGAGCCGGACCCTGAGCGCGACGTTCGCCGAGTCCTGGCGGGCTCGCCACATCGACGGCACATATCGCTACCGCGATCTGGCCGCCGTGCCGGTACCGCACATCCAGGAGGGCTGGACCGAGCTCTGCGATGCGGTCCTGGCGGCCGGGCAGACCGACCTGGACCGGCTCCCGGAGCTGGCGGACACACCGGCCCGGCGAGCCGCCTGGGCGGTGGTGGAACCCCTGCTGACCGAACTGCGGGCCGCCGACCTGGTGCTGATCGGCACACCGATGTACAACTACTCGATCCCGTCCGCGTTGAAGGCCTGGCTGGATCAGGTGACCTTCCCGCGAATGTCGTTGCCGTCCACCAGATTCGTCGTGGTCACTGCCCGCGGCGGGGCGTATTCGCCCGGCGCGCCCAAGGCCGCCTTCGACTATCAGGAGCGGTATCTGCGCGACTTCTTCGCCGGACACTTCGCGGTGACCGACGTCGCGTTCGTCAACGCGGAGCTGGCGAACTCCCGCCTGGATCCGCACCTGGCTCACCTGCGCGCCGCGCACGAGACCGCATGGGAGCAGGCGCTGCGCACCGCCGGGCTGCTCGGTGCCGAGTGCTGAGGAATCCGAAATGAATTGGCTACTGTTGCTTTTCGCCGGCCTGATCGAGATCGCGTGGTCGCAGAGTGTGAAACCGACCCAGGGATTCACCCGTCCGCTGCCGACGCTGATCTGCTTCCTGCTGGCGGCCGCCGCGATCTATCTGCTGTCGCTGGCCATGCAGACCCTGCCCGTCGGTACCGCCTACGCGGCGTTCACCGGGATCGGGGCGGTCGGTGCGATCGGACTCGGGGTGGTGGTGCAGAAGGATCCGCTCAGCGCCGGCCGAGTGCTGGCCCTGGCCATGGTCGTCGGCGGGGTGGTGCTGGCCCGGGTGACGAACCCCGAGTGAGCGACCGGCGGGCCACCGGACACACCGGGCGGCGGCGGGAATCACCGGCTGCTGCGTGCTACAGCCCGACGGTGGCCCGCAGCCGGGCGTCCAGCGACTCGGCCTCGTGTTCGGTGAGGGCGCCGACGGCCTCGGTCAGCCACGGTCGGTAGACCGGGTGGATCTCCAGCGCGTTGGCCCAGCCGTGGGCGGTCTTGGTGGCGAGCAGATGGCCGGGGTCGCTGTCGTGTAGCGGTACCACGTGCAGCCACCGGTAGGGCGAGTCGATGACGGAGGTGTCGGAGACGACGATGACCGGCCGCCGGCCCGGCATCGGCTCACCGCTGGGGCGCATCGGCGCGCACGTCCACACCTCGCCCCGTTTCACGAACCGCCTCCGTCGCTGTAGCGCAGCTCGGCTTCGGCGGCGACGGCGGCCAGGGCATCCTCCTCCGGCTGGATCGGCAGCTGTGCGAGGCTGTTTCGGACCAGGTCACTGCGCACGGCGCGGTTGATCACCTGGGAAACGGAGCGGCCCTCGGCCGCGGCCGCGCGGGTGACCCATTCGTAGACGGCAGGGTCGAGAGTTACGGTCAAACGCGTCATCTTGCCCATACAGCCGAGGATACGTCCGCCCGGTCGGTATCTTCGCTGTTCCGGGTGGTGTCTCCGGACAGCCGACTCGGCGCACAGCGCGGTTGCCCGCAGGGTTGTCTGCAAGTTTGCGGCGTGGCGCGCGAACGGCCCGCAAATTCGGGTCGGGTAGCAGCCCGGTGCAGGTCATCTGGCATTCCATCGGAGTTCACAGGAGATTGTGACGAAGTTACCCATCGGTTACGAGTGAATATGGTTGCCATCTTCTGTCCGAGTCCATATTCTCGATGCCGTGCCGAACCCCGCCGACTTCCACACCGCACCCCGGGTCACCGACCTCGAGCGTGTGGCAGTGCTGTCGGCGGCGCTCACCGAGCCGTTCCTCCTGGCATCGCGAGCCACCGCCCGCGCGCCGATGATCCGTGCCGCGCTTCCGCTGACCGCAGCGGTAGCCGCCGATCGAGTACACGTAGTTCTTCGCCGTAGCGGGGTCTGATTCCGGGCCGGCCCCTCGCTGCGGCCGTACTGATTGCTTGCGCTGGTCCCCCGTCTCCGCTGGAGACGCGCCTGTCACTTACGACACCACATTCCTCGGGAAGACCTGGTCCAATGACGATCACGATCGATACGCACGACTTCATCAACGCTGCCCCCAAGGGCCTGCGCACCGAATCCGCCGGCCTGACGCCGGCCGAATTCTACGACCGGTACTGCGAGCACGCGGGCCCGGTGAAACTGAGCGGCTGGAACCCGGCCGGTCACCGCGACGGTGCCGCCTCGACGGCCACCATCACCTTCGGTGACCACCATCGGACGGTGACCGCGGCCGGCAGCCCGGTCGCGGCCATCACCTCGGCGCTCTACGACGAGGGCTACGCCGTCGAGATCCTGCAGTTCCACCAGCGCCGCACCGAGTCCGGCACCGCTACGTTCGTGCAGTGCGAGACCAACGGCCGCCGGGGCTGGGGTGCCGCACTGGCCGACGACGGCGCCGAGTCCATCGTCCGGGCCATGATCGCCGGCCTGAGCACCCTGAACTGACCACAACGCACTGCGCACCCGTTCGGACCGGCGGTCCGGGCGGGTGCGCGGTGAGTCGGTGGCGGGTCAGCCCTTCTGCTGCTCGGCGAGCTGCTTGCGGACGTCGTCCATGTCCAGGGCCTCGACCTGGGTGACCAGGTCTTCCAGGGCCGCCGGCGGCAGGGCGCCGGGCTGCGCGAAGACGAGCACGCCCTCGCGGAAGGCCATGATGGTCGGGATCGAGCGGATGTTCGCGGCGGCAGCCAGGCCCTGCTGCGCCTCGGTGTCCACCTTGCCGAACACCACGTCGGGGTGCTTCTCCGAGGAGGCCTCGAAGGTGGGGGCGAAGGACTTACACGGGCCGCACCACTCGGCCCAGAAGTCCACCAGGACGACGTTGTTGCTGGTGACGACCTCGTCGAAGTTTTCGGTAGTCAGCGTCTGGGTGGCCATGGGGTCCCCTTCCTGTCGATGTGTTGCCGGGTGCAACGCCGGGTAGGGCGGTTATCTTCCGTTCGGCCGGGTGAGGTTCCACGCGCGGTGCTGGTCGCCGTCCCATCGCCGGATTCCTACCACGGTAGCCGTTGTGTCGTGATCGGTGGCGACCGCGTGGATCGCCTCGGCCAATTGTTGCGGCCGCAGCCGCCGGGCCAGGGTGATGTGCGGCGACCAGCCGTCCGGCCGGACGGTGGCCGGCACCCCCGGGCACTGGGCCAGCACGGCGTGGATCCGGCGGTGCAGCTGCAGCAGTGCCTCGCTCGGCACGACCGAGCGGACCAGAATCGGGCTGCGCGACCCGAACACCAGCAGTCCGCCCAGGGTGATCGGCAGCGGCCGGAACTCGGTGGCGGCCAGCGCGTGTTCGAGCCGCGGCCAGATCTGGCGGGCGACAGCCAGCGTGATGTGCGGGCGGTGTTCGGGGGCGGGGGCGGCGACGCCGGCCACGGCCAGCAGATCCCATTGCCGGCGGATCTCCGCGTCGGCCGTGTCGTCCAGGAGTAATTCGACGGACTGAACCATGATGCTGGCAACATACGCTGCCGTGGACGCCGCCACGCGAGGTTGGCGCTTCGGCGGGTACGGGAGGAGATAACGGTATGGCAGAGGCCACCACTGCGCTGCGGCTGGGTGTGATCGAGGGTGACGGCATCGGCCCGGAGGTGGTGCGGGCGGCGCGGGTGGTCGTCGACGACGCCATGGCCGCCGAGCAACTGCCGCCGGTGGACTGGGTGCCGCTGCCCATGGGGCAGCGGGCGATCGACGAATTCGGTGATCCGCTACCGGAATCCACGCTCGCGGCACTCGACGGACTCGAGGGCTGGATCCTCGGCCCGCACGACAACGCCTCCTACGCACCGCGATACCGCACCGGCGCGCCGCCCGGTGGCGCGATCCGCAAGCGGTTCGGGCTGTTCGCCAATATCCGTCCGGCCCGCGCGTTCGCCGGGGTGCGGGCGGTGGCACCGGAACTGGATCTGGTGATCGTGCGGGAGAACAGCGAGGGCTTCTACGCCGACCGCAATATGGCGGTGGGCTCCGGCGAGTTCAAGCCGACCCCGGATGTGGCGCTGGCGGTCGGGCTGATCACGCGCACCGCCTGCGAGCGGATCGCCCACACCGCGCTCGAACTGGCGGCGACCCGGCGCAAGCGGCTCACCATCGTGCACAAGGCGAACGTGCTGCCGTTGACCACCGGGCTGTTCCGGGACGTCTGTTACGAGGTCGCCGCCGGCTATCCCGGGGTGGTGGTCGACGACGAGCACGTGGACGCGGCCGCCGCGCATCTGGTGCGCGCCGGCGCGGACTACGACGTCCTGGTCACCGAGAACCTGTTCGGCGACATCCTGTCGGATCTGGCCGGGGAACTGAGCGGATCCCTGGGTCTGGCGCCGTCGCTGAACTGCTCGCAGACCCAGGCGATGGCGCAGGCCGTGCACGGCGCGGCGCCCACGCTGGCCGGGCACAACCGGGCGAATCCGGTAGCGGCGATCTCGTCGGCGGCAATGCTGCTGCGCTGGATATCGCAGCGGCACAACGACTCCGGGCCGGCGCGGGCGGCCGAGCGGATCGAGCGGTCGGTCGCGGCCACCATCGGGGCCGGGGTCGCTACCGGGGATCTGGGTGGTCAGGCGTCGACCGGCGAGTTCACCGAGCAGGTGCGGGCCCGGCTGCATCGGTGGTGATCCGCGCGGCCGAGGGCGGGTTGCGGGTTCGGTTTCCCGGCTGGTGAACGGGCCTGCCGGTGGTGGGAGTGGGTTGCAGTCGTGCCGAGTGTCCGGTCACCCCGGCGTAGCGCGGGCCCGCCCGGAATCGGCGTGTACGGGCCGACGCGGTCCACCCTCAGCGTTAACCTTCGGTATCCGGCAGGCGCCGTGACGGCGCATCGCCCACAATGTCTGCAACGGGCGGCGGGGCCCGGTACCCCACAACGGAAGGCATGGCGTGAAGGTTCGAGTTGCCTGTGTCGTGGCATGCGGCGCGCTGCTGCTGGCCGGCTGCACCAGTAATTCCGAGAACAGCGGGCCGTCCGGCACGACGGTCGCGGTGAGCAAGGTGGACAGTATCGCCGCCCAGTTGCCGGACAAGATCAAGCAGTCGGGCAAACTGACCGTCGGGGTGAACGTTCCATACGCGCCCAACGAGTTCAAGGATTCCGCGGGCAAGATCGTCGGCTTCGACGTCGACCTGATGAACGCCGTCGCCTCGGTGCTCGGCGTGCAGGCCGACTACCGGGAGGCGTCGTTCGACTCGATCATCCCGAGCATCCAGACCGGGACCGTCGACCTGGGCATGTCCTCGTTCACCGACTCCGCCGACCGGCAGCAGGAGGTCGACTTCGTCGACTACTTCTCGGCGGGGATGCGCTGGGCGCAGCAGAAGGGCAAGCCGGTCGACCCGAACAACGCCTGCGGCAAGAAGGTCTCGGTGCAGCGCACCACCGACGAGGAGACCAAGGAGCTGCCCGCGAAGAGCAAGGCCTGCACCGACGCCGGGAAGCCCGCGATCTCGATCGTGGCCTTCGACGAGCAGAGCGCGGCCGCCAACGCGCTGGTGCTGGGCCAGGTCGATGCCATGTCGGCGGACTCGCCGGTCACCGCGTACGCGATCAAGCAGCAGCCGGACAAGATCGAGTTCGCCGGCCCGATATTCGACTCGGCGCCCTACGGGTGGCCGGTGCCGAAGAAGTCGCCGCTCGGGCCCGTGTTGCAGGCCGCGGTCCAGCATCTGATGGATTCCGGTGACTACCGCAAGATCGCGGAGAACTGGGGCGTGCAGGACGGCGCGATCGCCAAGTCGGTGATCAACGGCGCGGCGGGCTGATGCCGGACAGCGATACCGAATTCACCAGCGGCGCAACGGAACTGCCCGCACCGATTCGGGCCGTCCCGTTGCGGCATCCGGGGCGGTGGATCGCCGCGGCGATCCTGCTCGCGCTCCTGGGCCTGTTCCTCTACGGCGCCGCCACCAACCCGAACTACCAGTGGAACGTCTACCGGCAGTACCTGGGCGACACCAGGATCGCGCAGGGCGCGGTGGTCACCCTGGAACTCACCGTGGCGGCCATGCTGATCGGCGTGGTGCTGGGCGTGCTGCTCGCGGTGATGCGGCTGTCGCCGAATCCGGTGCTGCGCATCGTGTCCTGGGCTTACCTGTGGTTGTTCCGCGGTACGCCGGTCTACGTCCAGCTGGTGTTCTGGGGGCTGTTCCCGTCGCTGTACAAGGCGATCGCGCTGGGAATCCCGTTCGGGCCCCAGTTCTTTCACCTCGACGTACAGAACCTGTCGGCGCCGTTCCTGTTCGCGATGCTCGGCCTGGGTCTCAACGAGGCCGCCTATATGGCCGAGATCATGCGCGCCGGAATCGATTCCGTCGGCGAGGGACAGCGGGAGGCGTCGATCGCGCTGGGCATGTCGTGGGGGCAGACGATGACCAGAACTGTACTGCCGCAGGCGATGCGGGTGATCATCCCGCCCACCGGCAACGAGGTGATCAGCATGCTCAAGACCACCTCACTGGTGGCGGCGCTGCCGCTGACCACGGATCTCTACGGCCGCGCCCGCGACATCTACGCCGCCAACTTCAAGCCGATCCCGCTGCTGCTGGTGGCGGCGACCTGGTATCTGGTGATCACCAGTGTGCTCATGGTGGGCCAGTTCTATCTGGAGCGCTACTTCGCCAAGGGCGCCACCCGGCAGCTGACCGGCCGGCAGCGCCGCGCCCTGGCCCGCATCCCGGACGGGGGAGAGCTCGAGTGACCGCGACGGATGCCGTGCCGATGATCCGGGCGGAACAGGTGTGCAAGAACTTCGGTTCGGTGCCGGTGCTGCGCGGGGTGTCGCTCGAGGTCGCGCGGGGCGAGGTGATGTGCCTGATCGGGCCGTCCGGGTCCGGGAAGTCGACCTTTCTGCGCTGCGTCAACCACCTGGATCAGGTCACGGCCGGGCGGCTGTACGTCGACGGCGACCTGATCGGCTACCGGGAGTCCGGCGGCAAGCTCTACGAGCTGCATCCACGCCAGGCCGCGCGGCAGCGCCGCGATATCGGCATGGTGTTCCAGCATTTCAATCTGTTCCCGCACCGGACCGCGCTGGAGAACATCGTCGAGGCGCCGATCCAGGTCAAGAAGCTCGCGAGATCGGTTGCGGTGGAACGGGCCCGGGAGCTGCTGGCCCGAGTCGGTTTGGCGGACAAGGCCGATGCCTATCCGTCGCAGCTCTCCGGCGGCCAGCAGCAGCGGGTGGCGATCGCGCGAGCGCTGGCGATGGATCCCAAACTGATGCTGTTCGACGAGCCGACCTCGGCCCTGGACCCCGAGCTGGTCGGGGACGTGCTGGCCGTCATGCGGGAACTCGCGGCATCGGGCATGACCATGGTGGTGGTCACGCACGAGATGGGCTTCGCCCGCGAGGTCGCCGACCGGCTGGTGTTCCTCGACGGCGGCGTGGTGGTGGAATCCGGTGCGCCACGCCGGATGCTGGAGAATCCGCAACACGAGCGGACCCGCGAATTCCTTTCCGCGATCCTGTGACGCACCGCTCGTGAGGCGGGTGTGTCGATCGGTGCACCGGCGTCAGCCCTTGTGGCTCAGGCCGACTCGCAACTGGCCCAGCAGGACCTTGGTGGCCGGGGCCGTGGGCCGGTCGGTGCGCCAGGCGAGCGCCAGTGCGCCGTGCAGTTCCGGGTCGACGAGCCGGACGGTCCGCACGCCGGCGGCGGCCGCCTGGGCGGCGGTCAGGGCGGGGACGACGGCGGTGCCGAGACCACCGGCGGCGAGCCGGATCAGCAACGGGGGAGCAGCCGCCTCGAATTCGACGCGTGGTTCGAAACCTGCTGCGGCGCAGGCCTGTTCGAGCAGGGATCGGATTCCGGTGCCGGGTGGCAGGCAGATCAGCGGGCGGTCGCGCAGTGCGGCGATCGGCGCGGTCGGGCCGAGTTCGGTGTCGCCGAGCGCGACGACGGCGTCCACCCGGGTCTCGAGGATCACCGCCGTGCCCAGGCCGGGGTCGGATTCGGTGCCGGTCAGGCTGACCAGCGCGAGATCCAGGGTGCCGCGGCGCAGCGCGTCCAGCATGCGGTCGCTGGTGTCCTCGGTGAGGCTGATACCGACCTGCGGGTGATCGGTGTGGAAGTCGGCGAGCACGGTCGCCATGTCGTAGTCGCCGGTGGCCGCACCCGAGACGGCGCCGAGTCGGACATGGCCACGCAGCAACCCGCTGAATTCGTCGACTGTGTGTGAGATCTGTTGTGCGGCAGCCAATGCCGCGCGAGCCTGGGGCAGCACCGCGGCGCCGGCAGGCGTGGTGACGACGGTACGGCCCGAGCGATCCAGTAGCGGCTGCCCCAGCTCCTTCTCCAGCTGCCGGATCTGCGCGGACAGGCCGGGCTGGGCGAGGTGCAGACGGGCGGCGGCCTTGGTGAAACTCGCCTCCTCGACGACGGTGACGAAGTAGCGCAGCTGCCGCAGTTCCATAACTGAACATTCTAGCAATCAGAAGATCTATCTGTTTTACTTCTGGGTCCGGGGAGCCCAGAGTGAAGGCATGACGCACAACGAATTTCCCGCATTCACCGGCCCGGTCTTCGTCCCCGGTGATGCCGGCTACGACGCCGAGGTCGCCGGATTCCAGACCGACAATCCGCACCGCCCGGACCTCGTGGTCGGCGCCGCGCACGCCGAGGATGTGCGTGCGGCCGTGGAATACGCTGCCCGGCAAGGCCTTCCGATCGCGGTTCAGGCGACGGGGCACGGGCTGTCGGTTCCGGCCGAGTCGGGTGTGCTGATCAGCACCCGGCGCCTGGACACCGTGTCGGTGGACCCGCTCACCCGCACCGCGCGGGTCGGGGCCGGCGTGCGGGCCGGCGCCCTGATCGAAGCGGCCGTGGCCCACGGCCTGGCGCCGCTGAACGGATCGTCGCCGTCGGTGGGCGTGGTCGGCTATCACCTGGGTGGCGGCCTGGGCATCCTGGGCCGGACCTACGGCTACGCCGCCGATCACGTCCGGGCGATCGAACTGGTGACCGCGGACGGCCGCATGCGCCGGCTCGTCCCCGGCGACGACCTGTTCGGCGCGGTGCTGGGCAGCGGCGGCAACTTCGGCGTGGTCACCGCGCTCGAACTCGCCCTGCTCCCGATCACCGAGGTGTACGGCGGCGCAATGACTTTCGATACCGCCCTGGTGCCCGCCGCGCTGGAGGCCTGGCGGGCGTGGACGATCGACCTGCCGGAGGAACTGACCTCGGCGATCACCATGATGACCATGCCCGATGTGCCGGGCGTCCCCGCACCGCTGCGCGGCCGCTACCTGGCCACGATCAATATCGCCTTCGACGGCCCGGCCGAGGCGGGGGAGGCGCTGGTGGCACCGCTGCGCGCGGTCGGCCCGCGCCTCGCCGACACCCTGCGCACCATGCCGTACGCGGAGACCGAATCGATCTACCGCGACCCGGATTTCCCGCACGCCTACACCGCCACCAACGCCATGCTGAGCGAGCTGACCGGTGCGGCGGCAGCGGAATTCCGGACCCTGACCGGCCCGGACGCCCCGGTCCCGGTGGTCGCGGGCTTCCGTCACCTCGGCGGTGCGCTGAGCCGGCCCGGACCGCACGACACCGCGGTCGGCCACCGGGCCGCGCAATACGTCGCGCGGGCGATCACGGCGCCCGGCGCGGCCGAATGGGCGCAGCACGACCTGATCGGCAAGACCCTCGCCCCCTGGACCCTGGGCCACCACCTGAACTTCGTCTACGGCGGCGCCGAGCACGCGAGCCCGGCGCAGACCCGCGCCGGATACGACGCGGGGACCTACGATCGCCTGGTGGCGCTGAAGTCGGAACTGGACCCGGCCGGCCTGTTCCGGTTCAACCGCAATATTCGACGCGGTGCCTGAGGGTGCGCTGTCTCTCAGTCCCTAGGATAGCGATGTCTCAGCTGGGGACGGTGAGAGGGAACTTGATGAAACTTACAGCGGCACAGTTAGATCGGGCTGAGGGAGTGCTCCTCGGCACAGCAGTTGGCGATGCTCTGGGAGCTGGCTACGAATTCACCTACCCTACGACGAGCGCCGCTATCGACATGATCGGCGGCGGCGTGTTCAACTGGGCTCCTGGCGAATGGACCGACGACACATCGATGGCGGTGGCGGTGGCTGAAGGTGCTGCTTCCGGTGGGCGTCTGGACCGAGAGCCCGGCCTCGACGCGGTGGCAGCAGGGTTTGTGCAGTGGTGGGATAGTCACCCCACGGACATTGGCAATCAGACCAGGATGGTTCTGCGGGAGCGCAGTGCTTCAGCGCGAGAGATGAGGGCGGTGGCAGGTGCCATCCCAGGGCTGCGTGCGGGCAATGGGTCACTCATGCGTACCGCGCCGGTGGCCCTGGCTCACCTCGATGATGCAGGTGCGTGCGCTGTCGCTGCTCGTGAAGTCAGCCGATTGACGCATGACGACCCGCACGCGATCGATGGGTGTGTGCTCTGGTCGTTGGCGATCCGCACCGCCGTGTTGGACGGGACATACCATGGAATCCGCCAAGGCTTGGCCTACGTCAGCAACGAATGGCACGTGCGGCTGAGCGAAGCGGAAAACGGCTTGCCGAGTGACTTTTCCAAGAACGGTTGGGTCGTGCATGCCCTGCAAACTGCCTGGTCTGCGATCGTACACACAGATTCGCTTCCCGACGGGTTGACTACAGCAGTTCGAGCCGGCGGCGATACCGATACCACCGCAGCGATTGCCGGTGGCCTGCTTGGTGCACGGTATGGGGCATCGGCGATTCCGATGCGATGGCGCGAGATCGTCCATGGCTACCCGGGGTGCCGCGAAGACTATCTGATCGGACTCACGCACCGAGTGCTCGCGACGAACTCGAGGTAATCAGCCGATTGTCGTCGCCGACTCGGCGGTGAGGTTGAAGTTGTTACTGCTATTTGTTGCGGTTCGGGTCGAACTCTGTCCCGGGAGTTTCCTCCCAAAACTTCGGGCTCGCCATTGTCCTCTTCTCCGGGGGTGTGCTGTTTCGAATACGCTCTGATTCTTGGAACATGCGATTATATTTCTCCATCTCCTCTGCTGTGGGAGGTGTCACTCCGGCCTCCTCGGGGGTGGAAAATATCTTTCCGGCGATTTCTTTGCTCATCTAGGCTACCTCTCGATCAGCTTGATGTGAGTTATTCCGGTGACTGGATCGGTTACATTTGATGCGACATAGAAGTTTGTGTTCGATCTAAAGAGTACTTCGTCTTCCGGGAAAGACGAATAAGGGGAAATCTCCTTGCCTGTAAGGGAGATTACCTCGAACTGCGTGTTCCCTGGGAAGGATTTATTTGGATCACTGCTCGTGCTAAAGAACTGCTTTTCCGTAACGACTTGTCCTTCGACGTAGTTATCGATTGCGCTCTGTGGAAGGTCGGTGCCACGAAATACGACTCCGCTGTGGTCCGGCAGCTTGCTCAGGGCTGCGTTCAGATCGCTTGTCATTGCTGCTTGATCCGCATCTAGCGTTCCACCTCTCAGTGCGGCATTAAGTTGGTAATATCCGGTAGGCGATGTCTTATCTGCCAAAGTATACTTGTTAATGACCGCCTCGTCCTCTGCGGTCAACTTGGGTAGCAATGACCCGGCGGTCGATGTGCCGTCGACTTCTGCTTCGATCTCTGTCCGAGTGAGAGCGCCTAATTTATCGAGGCTGCCACCGACATCGGCTAGGGAGTCCTCTGTACCTGCGGCAGTAGTCATCAGCGAGTCCACGTCGACGGCTGCGACCGCTTCGGTCACGCGACCCGCGGTAGCGATCACCTCGTCCGCAGAGAGCGCCGCATCCGCACCGCTCAGAGCCAGGCCAGCGCCGGCGGTGACGACGGCAGCGAGGATAGTGACTGCGAGCTGGCCTGCCAACATCTCGTCCAACTGCCGGACTGCTCGATCGATCCGGTCACGAAGGTCTTTCAGTGCGTTCTTGTGTGAGGCGCATTCACTAAGGAGCTGATTCGAGCCTCCGCACAGTTTCCAGCCTGCATCGGCTAGGCGACTGAGCCCCTCCATCAGATCTTCAATCTCTGGTGATTGAACGGTCTTGAACGAATCTATGATCTTTTGTATGTCGGAGTGGATATTCGAAACGATAGTGTCCTGGTTGAACCCGTACCAGGCATCGTGAGCCTTCGTCAGCTTATCGGTATCGCCGTCCGGGATGTGGACGTGAATATACTGCATAAGCTGGGAGATCGAGACCAGCCCGTTTCCCGGACCACCTGCGGATGGTGGTGGGGTCCAGCAAAGAGGCACAGGTTGGTCGACGGTCGGTGGCGGTGTCGGCGCCGTTCCTTGGGGCGGGTTGGTAGAGTTATAGTCTGAAATAGCATGGTTGTATCCGGCTGTTGCTATCAGTGATGCAAAATAAGGAAGGGTCTGCGCGAGTTTATGGGCGTTGTCCAGGACGCTCGCAGCACGCGAATCGTAGCTGGTAGCCCATTTTTTGGCCGCATCGCTCGTGCCCGCCATTCCGTCGGTCTTCTGCAGCGCCTTCCACAGCTTGTCGATTGCGGTCTCTAGTCCGGTGCCGATCTTCGTCAGACTATTTGCAGCGTCCGTATAGATCTGTAGGTTCACATGTACGGTCATCGGACTACAGCTTGAGCATCGAGGTATTCGCTGTCAGCGCGCCGGCGTACTGGGTATGTGCGTTGCGGACGGCATCCCGCATCGACTCGATCCCCGTGTTGAATTCCCTTGCCGCCACTGCCCACTTGGCATGCGCATCGTGATGGGCGTCGGCTGCGGCGCCGTCCCAGGCGCCGCCCGTGTGGACGGCGGCAACGTTCGCGTCCAGGGTGTCGAGATGTTCGGTGATGAATGTGGCGAGATTGTGTAGCTGTGTAGCCAGATCGTCGAGTTCGTCGAGATCGTAGGCGATGTTGTCGGTCATCAGGACTCCGGAAGATCGAGCAGCGATGCGTTCGTGGGGGCTGCGGGCCGCAGCCTAGGCCCTTCGATCGGCGGCAGGTTCAGGCTGGATACATCGGCCGCGAACTGATTATCTTGAGCGCCATAGGTTGCCGCTGTCACCCCCAGTGCCTCTGCCATGTCTGCCAGCGCGTCGATGATCTTGTGTCCACCATCGCTGCAGTCGCTCCATCCAGCGGCAAAACTCTGGGCGGCAGGACTCTTCCAGCTGTTTGTGGTTACGGTGTCGACCTTGCGGCCCGCGGTGCTCAGCGCACTCCGCAAGACGTCCGCAAGGTCGTACGCGAACTTGCCGAGCTTCGTAACTTCCGCGGGAACGATCGACAGATCGGTGGCTCCCCCTGGTGTGCCCATGGGAGAGAGGCTAACAGGGCGAAAGGGACTCTCTGGTCTGCGTGGTTGGGGCTGACCAGCGTGAGCCAGAGCACACCCTGCGGCGGTGGATTCCTTGGGGGCGTGTGGATTTAGGGACACTCGGCCCACCGAGCCGGCCCGGGCAGCACGAGACCGTGGTCGGGCATCGGGCGGTGGCGTATGTCGCGCGGGCGATCACGGCGCCCAGCGCCGATGAGTGGTCGCGGCGCGAGTTGCTCGGAAAGACCTTGGCGCCGCGGACTCTGGGCCACCACCTGAACTTCGTCTACGGCGGCGCCGAGCACGCGAGCCCGGCGCAGACCCGCGCCGGATACGACGCGGGGACCTACGATCGCCTGGTGGCGCTGAAGTCGGAACTGGACCCGGCCAGCCTGTTCCGGTTCAACCGCACGATCCGGTGAGTGGGCCGGTCCCGCTCACCACGAAACCTGTTGTACCGGAACATGTTCCGCCGGTGGGTCGGGCCCACCGGCGGTGCTCGATCAGAGGCCCAGGAACGGGGCGACGCTGCCGAAGCCGATGAAGGCGAGGCCGGTCTTGAGCATGCTGGCCGGGCCGCAGCCGGTGCTGCCGGCGCCGGTGTTGGCGGCCACAGTGATCGGGGTGGTCACCGAGACGCCGTTGGACGTCGCGACCAGGTTGTGGACGCCCGCGCCCTCGGGCAGCCAGGTGAGGGTCAGGCCGCCGGTGAGGCTGATGATGCCGGCGCTGACGCCGCCGAGCGGGGTGCCGTTGTCGGTGACGGTGAGCGTCTGGCCGGGGGTGCCGCCCGAGGCGACGATCGTGGTGGCGCAGCCCGAGGTGGCGACGGCGTTGGGGGCGAGGCCGATGGTCATCGCGGCGTCGGCGCCGGGCGCGGCGACGACGGAGGTCAGCGCGGCAGCGGCACCGAGCACGCCGAGGCCGAGGATGCGGGTGTTACGGGTGGTCATGGCGAGCTTCTCCTGGTCGAAACGGTTGTGTCAGGACAGCGACAGGCCGGGGTGCACGGCCGCGCAGGGTTCGGTGCCGGCCGGGGCGATCTCCAGGGTCACCGGCGCCGGGATCTCGGCGGCCGAGAAGAGATAGCCGTTGATGACCGAGGTCAGCACGTGGGTGCCGGGCTCGGTGGGCGTCCACTCGAAGTTGGGGCTGCCGACGAGCCGGGCGATCGGTGGTGTTGCGGTGCCGATGGTCTCGGTGCCGTTGTCGAAGACGATGAGCATGTCCGACGGGCCGGTGGGGACGTGTCCGGTGATCAGCAGCGGGCAGCCGACCTCGGGGGTGCCCTCGACGGTGAGGGTCGGGTCCAGCGGCGAGGCGCCGGCGGGGGCGCCGCTCATGGCCAGCCCGGCCAGGATGGCTACGGCCGAGGTGGCGCCGCTCCGCCCGAGGAGGCGGGTGGCGGCGTGCTGATTGTTCATCGTGCGGTGTCTCTCCCTGCATCCGGCGCGTTCGGAACGGGAGTATTTCACATGCTGACCGGCTGGGACAGGGTTTCGCGGGCCGCGTCTCGCGTGCGCCAGTGCGACGGTCTCGTCCGAGCGCCGATGCGGCGATATTTGTGAAATGGAAGTAATTCACAAATAGCCGCGGCGCCGGATGGGAGTTACGAATTTAACGCGAATCACAGTCGCGAAGACATGTGATTCTCCACCCGTCGAACCGGCGGTTTCTTTCCGCACGACAGTGGGTACCGTGGGCTTGTGCCGATTGCGTTTCAAACCGGGGGGTTGCAGCAGGTCGATCGCGACACCTGGCGGAATCCCGTCACCGGTGATCTGATCGCGACCGCATTCTTCGATCTGCCGCCCGATCTCCCAGCCTCGCTGGACGACGTCGACGCGCTGCGTCGAGCGCTCGCGCACCAGCAGGCGGAGACCGGCTGCCTGATCGAAGCGCACGTCATCACCGTCGACGGCCAGCCGGCACTGCTCCGCCTGGAGAAGTCGCCCGCGCCCGGCGGACTCCAATTCACCGCCGGTCTGGTGATCCCCAAGGCCACCGCGAGCGCGGTCGTGAAATTGCGCTGCCTGGAAACCGGTCGTTCCGGGACCCGGGAGGCCGCGCTGGTCCCGCGGATCGGTTTCGCGAACATGTTCCGGCCGCATCCCTACGCACCGGAGCTGCGCGGCCGGCTGCCGTTCAATGCCGCCGACGACATGCGATGGGACCCGATGTTCCCGACGCATCCGCTCACCCGGGCGCGGGCCTGGATTCTCGAATTGAGCCGCACCGTCAAGATCGACCCGTGGTTCGCGGCACTCCCCGGATTCACCGGCCCGGAGGCCGCCGCCACGCCCGAGAGCGCGGAGCAAGAGGCCGCCACCCAGGAGATGGCGAACGTGGCCGCCGACGCCGAGGACGACGCGGCGGCCGAATCGCAACCGGCGCCGGGACTCGGCGACTCGACCGCCGTGCTGCCCACGCTGCGATCCGCCGCCGCACTGCAGTGACCGACCGGCCGGTCAGGCCGGCTTCTCGGTGACGAAGATCGCGGTGCCGGGAAAGATCTTGCCGCGCAACGGACTCCATTGACCCCATTCCCGGTCCAGCCACTCCGGCCAGTCCGGCTCGATCAAATCGACCAGCACCAGGCCCGCCCCGACGATGTCGCGCACCCGGTCGCCGACGGTTCGGTGGTGCTCGACATAGGTCGGTACGCCGTCGCCGTCGACCTCGACGTAGGGCGTGCGGTCGAAGTACGGGAACTCCGCGACCAGCCCGTCCGGGCCCGGGTCGTCGCGGAAGATCCAGCGCATCGGATGGTTGACCGAGAAGACCCAGCGCCCGCCCGGCTTCAGAACCCGCGCGACCTCGCGCATCACCTGCCCGGGGTCGGCCACGAACGGGACCGCGCCGAAGGCCGAGCACGCCAGGTCGAAGCTCTCGCTCGCGAACGGCAGCGCCTCGGCGTCGGCCTGGACCAGCGGCACCCGCGGGCCGCCCTGTGCCATGGCCTGCAGTCCCCGGTCGAGCATGCCGCGCGAGAGGTCCAGACCGACCGGATGCGCGCCCTGGGCGGCCAGCCACCGCGCGCACGGCGCCGAACCGCAGCCGATCTCGAGCACCCGGCGGCCGGCGACCTCGCCGAGCAGGTGCCAGTCGCCCTCGTGCATGCCCTCGGGGCACCATACGAACTCGCCGTCGGGGGAGTCCACGCCCAGGAATTCGGCGTGCGTCTCGTGGTACGCATTCGCGTCCGCGTCCCACCAGAGACGGCTGGCGCGCCGGCTGTCGTCCGAATCGACCCGGACCCGGGCACCGCCGATGGTCCCGAGCAGGGCGTTCGCCTCGGCGTGGCGGTCCTCGGGAGTGAGGGGTGTCTGTGCATCCGGCATGCGAAAAGGCTAGCGGTCGACCCGCCGGTACCCGTGTTTGCTTGGTCGAACGGCCGTCGCGTACGCTGATTCCGCGAGTGTCTTCAGTACTTCTGGGTACTGGTATCGGAACGCTGGAGTTCACCTGCGTGCTGTGAACCCATGCCATGAGCTGCGTTCGGCTAACGCAACGTTGCGCTGCGCATGACCGACGTTAGTTCCTCGCTGTGGCGATCACAGCAAAAACTGAAAGCCCACATGTCCACTGCCGACCACAATCCGTCCGGAGCAACCCCACATATGCCCACCACCGTCACCTCGCCGCAGGTAGCCGTCAACGACATCGGCACCGCCGAGGACTTCCTCGCCGCCATCGACAAGACCATCAAGTACTTCAACGACGGCGACATCGTCGAAGGAACGATCGTCAAGGTCGACCGGGACGAGGTCCTGCTCGACATCGGTTACAAGACCGAAGGCGTCATCCCGTCCCGCGAGCTCTCCATCAAGCACGATGTCGACCCGTCCGAGGTCGTTTCCGTGGGTGATGAGGTCGAGGCCCTCGTTCTCACCAAGGAGGACAAGGAAGGCCGCCTGATCCTCTCGAAGAAGCGGGCGCAGTACGAGCGTGCGTGGGGCACCATCGAGGAGCTCAAGGAGAAGGACGAAGCCGTCAAGGGCACCGTCATCGAGGTCGTCAAGGGCGGTCTGATCCTCGACATCGGCCTTCGTGGCTTCCTCCCGGCCTCGCTGGTCGAGATGCGCCGGGTCCGCGACCTCCAGCCGTACGTCGGCAAGGAGATCGAGGCCAAGATCATCGAGCTGGACAAGAACCGCAACAACGTGGTCCTGTCCCGCCGCGCCTGGCTCGAGCAGACCCAGTCCGAGGTCCGCAGCGAGTTCCTGCACCAGCTGCAGAAGGGCCAGGTCCGCAAGGGTGTGGTCTCCTCCATCGTCAACTTCGGTGCCTTCGTGGACCTGGGTGGCGTGGACGGTCTGGTGCACGTCTCCGAGCTGTCCTGGAAGCACATCGACCACCCGTCCGAGGTCGTCGAGGTCGGCATGGAGGTCACCGTCGAGGTGCTCGACGTCGACCTGGACCGCGAGCGTGTCTCGCTGTCGCTCAAGGCGACTCAGGAAGACCCGTGGCGTCAGTTCGCCCGGACCCACGCGATCGGCCAGATCGTCCCGGGTAAGGTCACCAAGCTCGTTCCGTTCGGTGCGTTCGTGCGCGTCGAGGAGGGCATCGAGGGTCTGGTCCACATCTCCGAGCTGGCCGAGCGCCACGTCGAGGTGCCGGACCAGGTCGTGGCCGTCGGCGACGACGCCATGGTCAAGGTCATCGACATCGACCTCGAGCGTCGCCGGATCTCGCTGTCGCTGAAGCAGGCGAACGAGGACTACCACGCCGAGTTCGACCCGTCGAAGTACGGCATGGCCGACAGCTACGACGACCAGGGCAACTACATCTTCCCCGAGGGCTTCGACCCCGACACCAACGAGTGGCTCGAGGGCTTCGACAAGCAGCGCGAAGAGTGGGAAGGCCGCTACGCCGAGGCGGAGCGTCGCCACAAGATGCACACCGCTCAGATGGAGAAGATGGCGGCCGACGCGGCTGCCGAGGCGGCCAACGGTGGTCCCACCGGTGGCAACTACTCCTCCGAGAGCGGCGCCCCGGCGGCGTCGTCGGGTGCCGCGGAGTCGACCGGCGGTTCGCTGGCCAGCGACGCGCAGCTCGCCGCCCTGCGCGAGAAGCTGTCGGGCAACGCGTAATTCGCGTGATCGCCTGATCGCATAGCTTCGACGAAGGCCCCGGTCCGAACGGACCGGGGCTCTTTGTCGTTGCGAACCAAAAAGTCTCGGGAAAGTGGACGGCTGACCAAATTCTGCCGAATCGTGCCGCAAGCAGTGGCTACTCGACGAACCGTCCGGTAGCGTCTGCCGCGACTCTGTGGAATGTTCCGGACTTCCACCACTTTTCCCGGAAGGATTCGAGCGCGAACATGGGCGTCTTCGACGGCATCAACCGGCGCGATTTCTTGGCCAAGGCCATGGTGGCCGGCGGGGCTGCCTCGCTGTACTCGCTCGCGGGCCCGATCATCGAGCGCGCCTACGCCGCCGATCCGGCCGGCATGGGCGGTCTCGGCGACATCGAGCACTTCGTGCTGCTGATGAACGAGAACCGTTCCTTCGACCACTATTTCGGCACCATGTCCGGTGTGCGTGGCTTCGACGACCCGTCGCCGTCGTGGCAGCAGCGCGGCTGGGCGCCCGGCGTCGGCCCGACCGCCGACGGTTACGTGATGCCCTTCCGCCTCGACACCACCCGCGGTGCCACCCTCGACGGCGAATGCATCAACGACCCCGACCACAGCTGGGCCGGTACCCACGCCGCTTGGAACAACGGCGCCAACGACGGCTGGATGCCGATGTCCATCGAGAGCGTCGGCGCCGGCAACGCGCCCGCGCTGATGGGCTACCACACCCAGGCCGACATCCCGGTGCACTGGGACCTCGCCAACGCCTTCACCCTGCTCGACGGTTACCACTGCTCGGTGCTCGGCCCCACCGACCCGAACCGCCTGTACTGGATGTCGGGCACCATCGACCCCGACGGCCTGGCCGGTGGCCCGCTGGTCGAGACCCCCGCGCTCATCCCGCAGAACGCCTACAGCTGGCGGACCATGCCGGAGAACCTCTCCGACGCCGGCGTGAGCTGGAAGATCTACAACAACCGCGACGCCGGCCCGATCTCGTCGGTGATCATGGACGGCATGATGGGCTGCTTCAAGCAGGCCGCCGACCCGGCCTCCGAGCTGGCTCGCCGCGGCAAGGCGCCGGTGTACCCGAGCGACTTCGCCGCCGACGTCGCCGCCGGCACGCTGCCGTCGGTGTCGTGGGTGATCCCGTCGCTGCTGAACTGCGAGCACCCGGCACTGCCCTCGGCGCTGGGCGCGGTCGGCATCATGCAGGTCCTCGACATCCTCACCTCGAACCCGGCGGTGTGGGAGAAGACCGCGCTGATCGTCAGCTACGACGAACACGGCGGCTTCTTCGACCACGTCACCCCGCCGACCCCGCCGCCGGGTACCCCGGGCGAGTTCCTCACCGTCGACCTGGGCCGGGTCCCGGCCGCCAAGGGCAACCCGGGCCCGATCGGCCTGGGCTACCGGGTGCCGTGCATGGTGATCTCGCCCTATTCCCGTGGCGGCCTGGTGGCTTCGGAGACCTTCGACCACACCTCGCAGCTGCGGCTGCTGGAAACCCGCTTCGGCGTGGATGTTCCGAACCTGACCGCCTGGCGTCGCAGCGTCACCGGCGATATGACCTCGGCCTTCGACTTCGGTTCGGCGCCCGATGCCGCCAAGCCGGTGATCACCGATCCGGGACCGAAGGCGAACGACGCGTGGGCGCAGTGCGGTCCGAACATCGCCTTGGGTACCGCGGGTGCCGGTGCGCCGTATCCGGTTCCGCCGAACCAGATGCCGATCCAGGACCCGGGGACCCGCCGCCGCCCGAGCGGACTCGGCCGGGCCTGAGCGATCGACCGTCGAAAAAAGCGAAACCCGCCTCGAATGCTCGAGGCGGGTTTTCGCTCATCCAGCCGGGTGCGGAACCCAGCGGCGCACCGGGAAGGCGATGCGCCGGTTGACGACCCGATGCCGGGACCGGTTGAGCAGGGTGCGTAGGTGTAGTCGACCGCGGCTCGCGGCCAACAGTGCCGCGACGAAAGGGATTTCGATGCAGTGCCTGGTTCCGGGGTAGCCCAGTCGGTGGCGACCCGTCTGGATGTTTTTGGTACGCAATGGTGTTCCTTTGCTTGTGGTTGGGCAAGGATCGCCTGCCGCGAACACTAGCGGAACAAAAGTGCGACTCAGCGCATATTGGGCAACTGTTCTATGGGCGTGTCGGAGTGTATTCCGACCGTCGGTCTGATAATCCGGAACCTTCGGGCAAACCGCCCACGGTTTTCGGCCCGGCGGTCGGATGCGAGACTGGACCGCATGTTGCGAATCGGCCTCAGCGGAGGCATGGGAGCGGGCAAATCGACCGTGGCGCGGGCCCTCGTCGAACGAGGCGCGATCCTCGTCGACGGCGACGCCATCGCCCGCGAGGTGGTCGCCCCCGGCACGCCCGGGCTGGCCGCCCTGGTGTCCGCGTTCGGTGCCGGTATCCTCGCCGCGGACGGCAGCCTGAACCGGCCCGCGCTGGCCGCGGTCGCCTTCGCCGACGACGAGGCGCGCGCCACGCTCAACGGGATCACCCATCCGCTGGTCGGGCAGCGGACCGCCGAGCTGATCGCCGCCGCCCCCGCGGACGCGATTGTGGTGCAGGACATTCCGCTGCTGGTGGAGAACCGGCTGGGCGCGCTGATGAACCTGGTGGTGATCGTGCAGGCGGACCTGCCGCTGCGCCTGCGGCGCCTGGAGGAGTTCCGGGGGATCAGCCCCGCCGACGCCATGGCCCGCATCGACGTCCAGGCCACCGACGACCAGCGCCGCGCCGCCGCCGACGTGCTGCTGGACAACAACGCCGGCGCGGACGACCTGTTGCCGCAGGTGGACGCGCTGTGGCACGAGCGGCTGGTGCCGTTCGAACGCAACCTGCGCAACCGGGAGCGGGCGCCCCGCGGCGCGATCCGGCTGGTGGCGTCGGACCCGGCCTGGCCGGACGCGGCCGAGCGGCTGCGCGGGCGGATCGCGCTGGTGTGCGGCGCCGAGGCCCGGCGCATCGACCACATCGGGTCGACCGCGGTGCCCGGGCTGGCGGCCGAGGACGTCATCGACCTGCAGATCACCGTCGCCGACTGGGCCGCCGCCGACGGGATCGCGGACGCGCTGGCCGCCGCCGGATTCCCGCGGCTCGACGACATCCGCGCCGACGACCCGAAGCCCGGCACCGACCCGGCGGCGTGGGAGAAGCGCGTGCACGTCAACGCCGACCCGGGCCGTGCGGTGAATGTGCATGTGCGCGTGGAGGGTTCGCCGGGCCAGCGCTTCGCGCTCGAGTTCCGGGACTGGCTGCGCGTGGATCCGGCGGCCCGCGAGGAGTATTCGGCCGTCGAGCGCAAGGCCGAGGCCGCGGCGGCCGGGCTGACCGGGTCCGCGGCGATCGCGGAGTATCTGGCCGTCGAGGGACCCTGGTTCGACGAGGTGTACCCGCGGGTCCTGGCCTGGGCTGACACGCGCTAGTTCGAGACCGGCTTCGGCGGTTGCTTCCAGTCCAGGGTGATGCCCTGGGCGGCCAGCCAGTTCTCGAAACTGTGCCCATGGCTCGCGATGCCCTCGATCGCGGTGGTGGCCACGTTCACCGCCCGTTCCGCGGCCGCCGCGTCGAGATAGCCGGCGGCGTGCGCGGCGAGCAGCTCGTCGACGTCGAGCAGCACCGACGTGCGGCCGGTACGCACCAGGATGTCGAGGTAGTGGTCGACCGAGCGCCAGTGGCCGTCACCGTCCGGGCCGAACTCGCCGATGTCGAGGTAGTAGTCCTGGTCCCATCGTTCCTGCTGGGTGAAGTGGAAGATGGTGGCGCGCAAGGACAGTCCGGGCAGGAACCAGGACTCGAGGTAGTGGAAGTTCGGGTGGCCGGGTGCCGGGCGGGCCATGTACAGGCCGAACGGTTCCAGTCGGTACTCCTCGACCTGCCGGACGTTGCCCTTCGGGTCGGTATTGGTGAGTGCCGCGAGGTCGAAGTACTCGACCTTCGGCTTGTGCAGGTCCACGGCCGCTGCGCGCGTCATGTACCGAATGTAGCGGCCGCCCGCCCGGGCCTCCACCGAGACGACGGACGAGCGGCCGGTCGGGCCGTGGTTACAGCCAGGTGAGCGCGACCTTGTGACCCGCCAGCCAGCGGTCCAGATTGTGCCCGTGGGCCGCGATCCCGGCGACCACGGCATTGCCATGCTCGATGATCCGCTGCGTCTGGGCGCTGTCGACGTAGCCGGCGGCGTGCGCGGCCAGCAGCTCGTCCACACCGCTCATCCGCGGTGCCCGGCCGTTGCGGGCCTCGATGCGCAGATAGTGGTCGACCGCACGCCAGCGATGCGGCTCGACCTGGGTGATCTCGCCGATCTCCAGGTGATGGGCCTGGTCACGTTCGTGCGCGGCGCCGGCGTGCTGCACGGTCACCCGCAGCGACAGCGCGGGTAGCAGCCACGACTCGGTGTACCGGTGCGGTGGGGCCGGCGTGCGCAGGGTCACCTTGAGACCCCACGGCGTGGCGTGACAGTCCTCGACCGAGTGGACATAGCCGTGGGCGTCGGTCCCGGTCAGATCGGCGGTGTCGAAGTATTCGACACGGGGCCGGTGGGCCGTGATCGGCGTCTTCCCGTCGATTGCCGTGGTCTGCGTGGCAGAGGCGGCCGCGGGAGGCTGGGCCGTGGTGCTGCGCAATGGATGGAATATGGTCACCGCACTGCCCTTCTGGAATCCGTGTCGTAGCGACGTGCGCGGGCCTGTGTCGTCGTCGTCACATTCCGTTCCGGCTTCGGCCGGCACGCACCCGCCGGACCGGATCGAGAGTACACCCGGACATCTGCTATGGGCAGGTTGTGAACAGAGAGAATTCGTCCCGTGATCGGTTCGCCATCTCGCGAACTACGCTGCGGGAAAGAACTTTTCGGACAATGCACATCTTTCCCGCGTGTCCGGGTGTTCGGGCCCGCCGCTCGGCGCGCCGGAACTTGTCGGTGCCCCGTCCTACTCTGGGCATATGGCATTCGCAACCGAAATCCCGGCGGAAGGCTACGAGGACCGCGGGCAGGGCAAACCGCCGCTGGCGCATTCCGAGCACCGGCCGATCGGCGCGATCGAGCGGTCCGATGCGCGGTTCGAGGTGGTCAGCGAGCACAAGCCCGCCGGCGACCAGCCCGCCGCCATCGCCGAGCTGGAACGCCGCATCCGCGGCGGCGAGCGCGACGTCGTACTCCTGGGTGCCACCGGTACCGGTAAGTCGGCCACCGCGGCCTGGCTGATCGAGAAGCTGCAGCGCCCCACCCTGGTGATGGCGCCGAACAAGACGCTGGCCGCGCAGCTGGCCAACGAGCTGCGAGAGATGTTGCCCAACAACGCGGTCGAGTACTTCGTCTCGTACTACGACTACTACCAGCCCGAGGCGTACATCGCGCAGACCGATACCTACATCGAGAAGGACTCCTCGATCAACGACGATGTCGAGCGGCTGCGGCACTCGGCCACCTCGAGCCTGCTCTCGCGGCGCGACGTCGTGGTGGTGGCGTCGGTGTCATGCATCTACGGCCTGGGCACGCCGCAGTCGTATCTGGATCGTTCGGTCCAGCTCGAGGTCGGTACCGAGGTCGACCGCGACCGGCTGCTGCGCCTGCTGGTCGACGTGCAGTACACCCGCAACGACATGGCGTTCACCCGCGGCTCGTTCCGGGTCCGCGGCGACACCGTGGAGATCATTCCCTCCTACGAGGAGCTGGCCGTCCGGATCGAGTTCTTCGGTGACGAGATCGAGGCGCTGTACTACCTGCACCCGCTCACCGGCGACGTGGTCCGCCAGGTCGACGTGGTACGCATCTTCCCGGCCACGCACTACGTGGCCGGCCCGGAGCGCATGGCGCGCGCGGTCGCCGATATCGAGGTCGAGCTGGAACAGCGGCTGGCCGAGCTGGAGAAGCAGGGCAAGCTGCTGGAGGCCCAGCGGCTGCGCATGCGCACCCAGTACGACCTGGAGATGATCAAGCAGGTCGGGTTCTGTTCGGGAATCGAGAACTACTCCCGCCACATCGACGGCCGCCCGGCCGGGTCGGCGCCGGCCACGCTGCTCGACTACTTCCCCGACGACTTCCTGCTGATCGTCGACGAGTCGCACGTGACCGTCCCGCAGATCGGCGGCATGTTCGAAGGCGACATGTCGCGCAAGCGCAATCTGGTCGAGTTCGGCTTCCGGTTGCCGTCCGCGGTCGACAACCGCCCGCTCACCTGGGAGGAGTTCGCCGAGCGGATCGGCCAGACCGTCTACATGTCGGCCACCCCGGGCGACTACGAGCTGGGTCAGGCCGGCGGTGAGGTGGTCGAGCAGGTCATCCGGCCCACCGGCCTGGTCGACCCGAAGGTGATCGTGAAGCCCACCAAGGGCCAGATCGACGACCTGGTCCACGAGATCCGCGGCCGCGTCGAGCGCGACGAGCGCGTCCTGGTCACCACCCTCACCAAGAAGATGGCCGAGGACCTCACCGACTATCTGCTCGGCCTCGGTGTGCGGGTGCGCTACCTGCACTCCGAGATCGACACCCTGCGCCGGGTGGAGTTGCTGCGCCAGCTACGCCTGGGCGAGTACGACGTGCTGGTCGGCATCAACCTGCTGCGTGAGGGTCTCGACCTGCCGGAGGTCTCGCTGGTGGCGATCCTCGACGCCGACAAGGAGGGCTTCCTCCGCTCGTCGAAGAGTCTCATCCAGACCATCGGCCGCGCCGCCCGCAACGTCTCGGGCGAGGTGCATATGTACGCCGACAAGATCACCGACTCGATGCAGCAGGCCATCGACGAGACCGAACGCCGTCGCGCCAAGCAGATCGCCTACAACGAGGAGCGGGGCATCGATCCGCAGCCGCTCCGCAAGAAGATTGCCGACATCCTCGACCAGGTCTATCGCGAGGCCGAGGAGACCGAGGTCGAGGTCGGCGGCTCGGGCCGCAACGCCAGCCGCGGCCGCCGCGCCCAAGGTGAGCCGGGCCGCGCGGTCAGCGCCGGTGTCTACGAGGGTCGCGACGTGAAGAACATGCCGCGGGCCGAGCTGGCCGACCTGATCAAGGAGATGACCGATCAGATGATGAACGCGGCCCGCGAGCTGCAGTTCGAGCTGGCCGGCCGCCTCCGCGACGAGATCGCCGACCTCAAGAAGGAGCTGCGGGGGATGGACGCGGCCGGGCTGAGCTGAGGTCGGTGGCCGGATCTGAATGCCCGCCCGATGCGGTGGGCGTTCAGCCGGCTCGGGCCGGGCCGTCATTCGGCGATCTTGCTGTAATAGTGAAATTCACACGTTTCTCACAGTAGGCTCGAGGCTGATCCGGGGGGACCGACCTCGGTCGAATTGTGTACGCCCAGAAGCGATTACGTCCTGGGCGTCTAGTGAGGGGGATGGGATGAGAACCGTTCGCAAGCTGACCATGGCCGTGGCTCTGGCGGTGGCCGCAGTGCAGAGTGTGGCAACCACCGCGCACGCGGATACCGCCAGCGCGGCCCAGACCATGCAGAGCGCTGCCCAGCAGGGCGTCTCGGATGGTTACCCGGGGGTCATCGCCCTGATCAGCGATGGTGTCAGTGGTCAGTACGTCAGCGCGGGTACCGGCAACCTCGGCACCAAGACGCCGATCGATCCGACCGCGAAGTTCCGGATCGGCAGCAACACCAAGAACTTCACCGCCACGGTCATCCTGCAGCTGGAGGCCGAGGGCAAGCTGTCGATCAACGACACGGTCGCCAAGTGGTTGCCGAACGCGATCCCCACATCGTCCGGCTACGACGGCAGCAAGGTCACGCTGCGTGAGCTGATGAACCACACCTCCGGGCTGCCGAACTACTTCGCCCAGCTGTCGGATATGACCGGGAGCAACGCCACCCGGGTCATGGCGCCGCAGGACCTGGTCAATTCCGCCCTGCTGACTCCGCCCGGCACCACACAGCCGGGCGCGGATGCGGCCACCTCCGCGAATCCCCCGGCGACCTGGAACTACATCAACACCGGCTACATCCTGTTGGGGATGGTCATCCAGAAGATCACCGGTAACGACCCGGCCGTCGAGATCACCAACCGCATCATCAATCCGCTCAATCTGAGCAATACGAGCTTCCCGACCACGGATCCCAATCTGACCGGGAACTACCTGCACGGATACTGGTACAACCTCATCCCCATCATCAACGTGTACCTCGGGACGACGGATGCGACCGTCCAGGCCCCGTCGATGTTCTGGACGGCGGGTGCGATGGTGTCCACCCTGCAGGACTTGATGACCTTCACGCAGTCACTCGTCCGGGGCACGTTGCTCCCCCCGGCGCAGATGGCCGAACTCGAGACAACCGTCCCGATCAGCTCGGCTACCGCCAACCAGTACGGCCTGAGCATTACCCACCTGAAGCTGACCTGCTCGGGCACCACGAAATGGGTCTGGAGCTTCGGCGGTGACGTTCCCGGCTACAACTCCCGCTGGATGACCAGCGAGGACGGACGCAAGACCATCGCCTACGTCTCCAACGAGTTCCACAACATCGGAGGGACGACGGGTCAGAAGAACCTCTTGGACAACACCATGAATGCGATGTGTGCGCTGTAGCCGGTTCGGCACGGGTGGGGTGAGCCTCGACGTGAGCGAGTCGTGCCCGGCGCGAACTCTCCGCAGCGGCTCACCCCGCATCGCACCCTGACCGGTGGTTAATCATCGGTAAAGTGAAGTTCAAGCATTTCGCATTTTAGGATCGGAACCGTTTCGGCGCGAACATTTTTCGCCCGGGGGGCTTATCCGGCGGCTGTCAGCGCCGGTTCCGATTTCGAGGATGTACATGCGAACCCTTCGCACAATGACCCTGGCTGCCGTGGCGATGGCCCTGATTCCCGGTGCGACGACCGCCGCGCACGGGGATGTCGCCGGCGCCGCCCAGATCATGCAGGGCGCGGAACAGCAGGGTCTCAGTGCCGGTTACCCCGGCGTCGCCGCGCTCGTCACCGACGGTGTCAGTGGCCAGTACACGATCGCCGGCACCGGCAACCTCGGCACGCATGCTCCGATCGATCCGACCGCGCAGTTCCGGATCGGCAGTATCACCAAGCAGTTCACCATCACGGTCGTGCTGCAGTTGGAGGCCGAGGGCAAGCTGTCGATGGACGACACCGTCGCCAAGTGGCTGCCGAACGCCATCCCGGCCTCGACCGGTTACGACGGCAGCAAGGTCACCCTGCGGGAGCTGGCCAACCAGACATCCGGCCTGCCGGACTACGCCTTCGGGTATCCGGATGTGACCGGCGCGAACGCCACCCGGGTGATGGCGCCGCAGGACCTGGTCAACTCCGCGCTGCTCACCCATCCGGGAACCGTGCAGCCGGGGGAGAACACGCCGACTACCGCCGATCCGCCGGCGCCCTATCGCTATATCAACACCGGCTACATCCTGCTGGGCATGGTGATCCAGAAGATCACCGGCAACGACCCGGGCCTGGAGATCAAGAACCGGATCATCACTGCGCTCAACCTGACCGGAACCAGTTTCCCCACCACCGATCCCAACCTGTACGGCAACTACATCCACGGGTACTACTTCACCGTCGTCGCGGGCTTCAACCTCGGGACCGTGGAAGTGTCGGTTCAGGCGCCGTCGATGCTGTGGACGGCCGGTGCGATGGTGTCCACGCTGCAGGACCTGATGACCTTCACTCAATCGCTGATCCAGGGCCGGCTGCTGCCCGCGGCGCAGATGACCGAACTCGAGACCACCGTCCCCATCGACCCCAGCGGTCAGACCACCGGCAACCGCTTCGGCCTGGGCGTCGTGCACTACCCGTTGAACTGCTCGGGCACCACGAAGTGGGTCTGGGGTATGGGCGGTGACACCCTGGGCTACAACTCCCGCTGGATGGTCAGCGAGGACGGTCACAAGTCTGTCGTCTACACGTCGAACGAGTATCACGGTACGGGGGATCTGCCCGGTGCCAACGCCCTCGTGACCGGCATCCACAGCGCGATGTGCGCGCTACCGTAATCGGGTGATCGACCTGTGGGCGCTACCGGTACCCCGCCGGTAGCGCCCACGCGCGTTCACGACGCCTGGCTCACCATCCATTCGTTCACCCGGCGTTCGGCCTCCTCGCGTGAGACGTCCTCGACCCGCGTCATCACCACCCACCGGTGCCCGAACGGGTCCATGACCAGGCCGTAGCGGTCGCCGGTCACGAAGGTCTGCGGTTCCTCGGTGCGGCGGGCGCCGTGGGCGCGGGCGGCCGCGACGACGGCGTCGGTGTCAGTGCAGTAGTGCACGATGCTGGTATGTACCCAGTCGTCGGCGGGAGCCAGCACACCGTGGTCGGGCAGCGGCATGCCGAGTTGGATGGTGGAGTCGCCGATCGCGAGTTCGGCGTGCACGGCCTGCCCGTCGGGGCCGTCGTTGCGGCTGAGCACCTTCGCGCCGAAGACCGCGGCATAGAAATCGATGGCGGCGTTGGCGTCGGGGACCGCGAGGAAACAGGTGATCGAGTGGTAGCCGTCGGGGATCGGGTTCACGGTGGATGTCATGGCTCTCACCCTGCCGAACCGCGGCGGCGGGGTCTTGGAAGAACGCGACAGTGCGGGACGGGGAAGGGGTGGCGGCGGTGACGCAGGCGGATGACCGGTCGAAAGCGGCAGCGGCACAACCGATCCGGGTGCCACCGGAGGTGGCCAAGGGGGTCCTGAACCCGGTCGAGCAGGCTCGTCACCGCACTCTGTCCCGGCTGCCGGCCGGGCCGGACGTCGAGCGGTTCGTCGACTGGTACTGGATCGTGCGCTGGGACCTGCGCGGCCGCCCGGCCTATGTCGCGGAGGTGTTGCCGTTTCCCGCAGTTCATCTCACCTTCGAGCGAAGCCACACGCGCACAGGTGGTTTCGTGACCGGCGTGGTCACCCGGAAATTCTCGCGGGAGCTGGCGGGGGAGGGCGAGACCTTCGGGGTGAAGTTCCGGCCGGGCGGATTCGGCGCGTTCACCGGCGTGGATGTCGGGGCGTTGCGCGACCGGGTGCTGCCGCTCGCCGAAATCCTGCCGGAGGCAGCGGATCTCACCGATCGGGTGCTGGCGGCGGACACCGACGTACAGCGGCGGGAGCTGGTGGAGGCCCGGCTGGCGGGACCGGCCCGGGCCGCCGCCGACGACGAGGCCTACCGTTCGGTGTTGTCCGTGGTCGCGGCGATGGCCGACGACCGGGATCTCACCCGGGTCGACCAGGTCACCGAACGGTTCGGCATCCCGATCCGTACCCTGCAGCGGCTGTTCCGCCGTTATGTCGGCGTCGGCCCGAAATGGGTGCTGCGCCGATATCGCCTGCTCGACGGCGCTCAGTTGCTGGCCGCCGGGCGGACCGCGGATCTCGCGACGCTGGCGCTGGAACTCGGTTATTTCGATCAGGCGCATTTTTCGCGGGAGTTCGCCCGCGAGATCGGTACCGCGCCGCTGGAATATGCTCGGACCGCCGAGAGCGCCGCGTCCGGTAGTGCGGGTGGCTCGGCGTCGTCGGCCCTGTGACGAAAATCCCAGGGCGGCAATATGGTTAGCGCTGTGGTGAACATCGCGCCCGGACCTGCGCCGAGGGTGAGGCAGCGGATGACCTGCGAACCCCGCGTGAAAATGCGGTGTATTTCACCACGAAGCAGTCGCCGGGAAGTTGTGATGTGTTGCAGTTTCAGATTTTTCCGGGCTGAGTGGATATATGGTCGTTCGCAGTTGCCGTCCGGCGCCGTGCGGTGTCCAGCTGCCGCGCCGGGTAACCCCTACTGCACGCTTGGAGGAGAGATGACCGCCTACCGGACTGTAGTCGTCGGTACCGATGGCTCGGACTCGTCGTATGTCGCCGTGGCGAAGGCCGCGGCTCTCGCGGCCGCCGCCGGTGCGACGCTGTACATCGCCTGCGCCTACTACCCGACCGACGACCGCGACGTCGCGGCCGCCGCCGACGTCCTCAAGGAGGACGCCTACCAGGTGCGCGGCTCCGCGCCGACCACCGACATCCTGCGCACCGCCACCGAGCGCGCGACCGCCGCGGGCGCGACCGACATCGTGGACCGGGCCATCGTCGGCGAGCCCGTCGACTCCCTGCTCGCCCTGGTCCAGGAGGTCGAAGCCGACCTGCTGGTCGTCGGTAACCGGGGTCTGAACACGCTGGCCGGCCGTCTGCTCGGCTCGGTCCCCTCCGACGTGGCCCGCAAGTCGACCTCGGACGTGCTGATCGTGCACACCGTGCGCTGATTCGTCCCGATCGCAACAGCCCCGGCGTCGTCCCCGACGCCGGGGCTGTGCTGTATCCGGAACCCGCCCGCGGCGGAGGGAACCCGTTGTGCAGCAGCGTGAATCTGCGGCGTGGCACGCGGAATCTGCGGCGTGGCACGCGGAATCTGCGGCGCGGGACGCCGAATCTGCGGCGCGGGACGCCGAATCTGCGGCGCGGGACGCCGAACCTGCGGCGTGGCACGCCGAACCTGCGGGACGCCGAACCTGCGGCGCGGCTGAGCGAACCCGGTGCGCGGCAGTCAGGACTCGCGGCTCTATGACGGCTCGCGGACGGCTCCCGCGCCCTTGGCTAGGCCCTGTCCAGTGCGCGCAGCACCGGCGGAAGCTCCCCGGAGAACACGACAGCCAGCCGCTGCGTCGCCCGGGTGAGCGCCACGTACAAGTCGTTCATCCCGCGCGGTGATTCGTCCAGCACCGACTGCGGATCGACCAGGACCACGGTGTCGAATTCCAGCCCCTTGGCGTCGCGGACGGTCAGCACCCGGACGTCGTCGGCGGCCAGATCCCGGTAGTCGTCGAGCACCGCCTGCGGCACCAGCACCGCGGTCAGGCCGGGCCGGTCGGCCTCCCGGTCGACCAGCTCCTTCACCGCCGCCGGTCCGGCACCGGGCTCGACCCGGACCGCCTCCGGCGGGAACCCCGACTCCCGCACCGACCGTGGCGCCGGTGCCAGCGGATCGAGCACCGCCAGCACATCCGCGGCCACCGCCATGATCTCGGCCGGGGTGCGGTAGTTGACGCTGAGTTCGGTGCGCTTCCAGCGGTTGGCCACATACGGTTCGAGCATCGCCTGCCACGACGAGGCGCCCGCCGGATCACCGGTCTGCGCCACATCGCCGACCACGGTCACCCAGCGGTTCGGGATCCGCCGCATCACCATGCGCCAGGCCATCTCCGAGAGCTCCTGCGCCTCGTCGACGATCACGTGCCCGTAGGTCCAGGTGCGGTCGCCCGCGGCCCGCTCGGCCGTGGTCTGCCGGGTCCGGACCTGCTGTCGTTCGGCCAGCTGCCCGGCGTCGATCAGGTCGTAGGCCATCAGGATCTCCGGATCCAGATCGTCCTCCAGATCCTGGGGTGCCGACCCGGTCAGGATGTCGAGGGCGTCCTGCGCCTCGGCCAGCTGGGCCCGCCAGCGCCGCTTGGCGCGGTCGCGTTCCTCGGAGTCGTCGACGCCGAGCAGTTCGGCCAGTTCGTCGAGCAGCGGCGCGTCCGCCGGGCTGAAGGTGCCGTCGTCCGGGCGATACAGTTCGGCCCGGTCGGCCGGCGACAGGCTGCCCGCCGCGCGGGCCAGCCGGTCCGGGTCGGCCCACAGTCCGGCCAGCACCTCCTCGGGTGTGAGGATCGGCCACAGCCGCGCGATGGCCCGCTGGATCCCGGCGTCGGCCCGCATCTCGTCGCGGATCTCGGTGAGATCGGCCTGGCTGAGCAGGTTTCGGTTGCCGGCCAGGTCCCGGCCCATCACCTGGGCGAACTGGTCGGTGAGCGCGTCGACGACCGACGCGGCGAAGATCGGCCGGGCCAGGTTGTGCGGCCGGCGCGACGAGCGGGCCCGGCCGCGCGCGCGGGTGACGATCTTGCGGTCCAGGGTCAGGTCGTAGCCGTCGAACCGCAGCGGAATCGGTTCCGGCGGCACCTGCTGCCAGTCGCGTACCCCGCTCTTGAGCACGTCGAGGATGCTCAGCGCGCCCTTGATCTCGCCGGCGCGCAGCGAATCGGTGCGGGTCGCGCGCACGCCCGGATACAGGTCGCCGATGGTCGACAGCAGCACCCCGGTCTCACCCAGCGACGGCAGCACCTGCCCGATGTAGTCGAGGAACGTGCTGTTCGGGCCGATGATCAGCACACCGGCCTTGTCCAGCTGCTGGCGGTAGGTGTACAGCAGGTAGGCGGCGCGGTGCAACGCCACCGCGGTCTTTCCGGTTCCCGGCCCGCCCTGCACCACCAGCACGCTCTTGTGGTCCGAGCGGATGATCGCGTCCTGCTCGCTCTGGATCGTCTCCACGATGTCGCTCATGTGGCCGGTGCGGGCGGCGTTCAGCGCGGTCAGCAGGGCGCTCTCGCTGCCCACGCCGCCGTCGTCGGTGACCGCGCCGGCCGCCCGGGCGGCGTCCAGGTCGAGGTATTCGTCGGTGACCGCGGTGACGGCCCGGTTCCGGGACCGGATGTGTCGGCGGCGGGTCACGCCGTCGGGCGCGGCTGTGGTGGCGAGATAGAACGGCCGGGCCAGCGGCGCCCGCCAGTCCAGCAGCAGCGTGGCGTAGTCGTCGTCCTCGTCGAGAATGCCCAGGCGCCCGATGTAGCGGTGCGGTTCGCTGCCGTCGCCGTCGGCCGTGTCGGCCAGATCGATCCGGCCGAAACACAGGCCGTGTTCGGCGGCGTCGTATTTGGCCAGGTCCTCGTGGTACAGCGTGGTGAACGACTCGCGTTCGCTGCGTGCCTGCGGTGTGCCGCCGGTCTCCAGCAGCACTGTGCGCAGCCGGTGCTGCGCATAGCTGCGCATCTCGTCCAGACGCTGGTACAGCCGGGTCAGATGCTGCTGCTCACGACCGATTTCGGTGGCGTCCTCGGTACGGGCGCGGTCCTCGGTCAGGCGGTCGGGCAAAACTGGCTCCTTGTCACACGGCGGCACAGAAAGAACAGGGTTGTCGAGTCTAGTGCGACACCGTCGGCTCCGCCGGGCCCACGGGCTTGTCGGCCCGGATCACCGTCGTGTAGTGCTCGACCACGGGGAAGGGCTCGTAGAAGTGATGTAACAGCGCCTTCCATCGCAGGTATTCCGGCGAACCGCGAAATCCCTCGGTGTGGTCGGCGAGGGTATCCCATTCCACGAGCAGCAGGTATCCGCCCGGCCGTTCGACACACCGCGACAGTGTCAGCGACCCGAACCCGGGCATCGCGGCGATGATGTGGCGGGCCTGCTCGAACGCGTGCTCGAACTCCGCGGTCAGCTCGGGACGGACGGGGAGCAGCGCGTGCTCGAGAATCATGTGCGGGCGGTCTTTCAGGAAGCGTGGGTCGTATCCGATCGTCGTCCGCGCGTGGCACTTTCGCGGCGACCAGCCGGTTTCGCACGGTACATCGCTTCGTCGGCGTCGTGCAGTACGGCGGCGGGGCTGCGCCGGTCGCCGCGGATCAGCGGGGTGGCGCCGATCGAGGCGTTCACGTGGATGCGGTGCCCGCGCGCGATGATCGGCTCGGCCATGGTCTGGCGCAGCCGGGAGATCAGTGCGTCCACGTCGGCGGGGGTCTCCGGGCCGCTGAGCAACACCAGGAACTCGTCGCCGCCGATCCGCCCGACCACGTCGTCCTCGCGCAGCCCGCGCTCGAGCCGCTGTGCCACGATCTGCAGCACGGTGTCGCCGATCGCGTGCCCGAGGGTGTCGTTGATCTGTTTGAAGCCGTCGAGGTCGATGAACAGCACGGTGAAGACCGACTGGTCCTCGCTGCTGAGCGCCGCCGACAGCCGCGACAGCACCAGCGCCCGGTTGGCCAGCCCGGTGAGCGGGTCGTGGGTGGCCTGGAACTCCAGTTGGGTGCGGCTGGCCCGGTATTCGGTGATGTCGATGAACGACGACACGGCCGGTGACTGCGGGTCGCCGGGGGTGAGCAATCGGCTGGTGCCGGTGAGCCAGCGGCGCTGCCCGTCGGGCCGGTCGATGCCGAAGACGTAGCGGGAGTAGGTTTCTCCGGTGGCGAGGGTGCGTGCCACCGGATGCCGCGACACCGGCACCGGGTAGCCGTTGGCGTCGAGCAGGCCGATCGGGACGTCGAAGATCGACATGCCCATCAGCGTCTCGTTGAGGCTGGTGCGGCCGAAGATCCGGCTGGCCGCCGCGTTGGCCGACTGGATGATGCCGCGCCGGTCGAAGACGACCACCGCCTCCTCGAGCTGCGACACCACCGAGGTGAAGTACTGCTCGGCCTGCCGCTGGGCGGCCTGGGCAGTCCGCAGCGCGGTCAGGTCGTGCACGATGATCTCGTAGGCCGGGCTGTCGCCCCAGCGGGTACGCACCACGACTACTTCGACGTCGACGGTGCGGTAGTCGAGCCGCTGCATGGTGACGCCGATCGGCCCGCAGCTGTCGCCGGGTTCGGCCAGGCCGGCGATGCCCTCGGCCAGCTCGGGGACCGAGCCCAGGTCGAGGTAGCTGACCAGGGGTGTGCCGATCAGGCTGTGCCCCGCCTGGCCGCCCGCGAGGCGGAGCATGGCCGGGTTGGCGTAGGCGATCAGGCCGTTGACGTGGACGGCGACGCCGTCGGGATGGTGGTCCAGCAGCGTGGCGTAGCGGTCCTCCGGCCGGTGGCGCTCGCGGGTGGGATGGTCGGCGAGGGTGGCCGCGTACTCGCCGAATGCGGTCGAATGGTCGCCGAGTCCGGCGGAATGGTCGCCGCGACCGGGGAAGCGGTCGCCGAGGCGGGCGGGGCGGTCGCCGGGTGCGGCAGGGCGTCCGTCGAGCGGGGTGGGGTCGGTCCGTGTGCCGGGTGTGTCGTCAACCACTGCTACCCCCTTGCTCACGTCGGTCGGTCCTGGCGTCTGGGTGCGCTGGGCAGAACTAGCCGTGCAGAACAACTCGTGTGGCGAAGAACTCGATCGTGGGTCACCGGGCCGGCGATCGTGTCTCACAATCATAGGCCGCCATACCGACAGGTAGCGGGCGCACTTTCGTTTCCGCAGGTGAGCGGCACTGCCGGTCGTCGCTACCGGCTCGGAACGCCCGATCCGGTGCCATACCGTCCGGCCGGTTCTTCGGGTGCGGACCGGGATCGGCGGCGTCCCGGCGGCAAGGTCCGGGGCCGCCCGGGCGGGGTGGTCCACCGTCGTCGCCGGAACTTGTCGGTGGGTGTGCCTAGCATGGCGTCGGGGGTTTCCATCGTGGCGGACGGTCATGCGGGGGACGGGACACAGGGAAAGGACGGCTGGTGGCGGATCGCCTCACGGTGCGCGGAGCGCGGGAGCACAACCTGAAGGGAGTGGATCTCGACCTACCCCGCGACAGCCTCATCGTGTTCACCGGGCTGTCCGGCTCGGGTAAATCGAGCCTGGCCTTCGACACGATCTTCGCCGAGGGCCAGCGCCGCTACGTCGAGTCGCTGTCGGCCTACGCGCGCCAGTTCCTCGGGCAGATGGACAAGCCCGACGTCGACTTCATCGAGGGGCTGTCCCCGGCGGTCTCCATCGACCAGAAGTCCACCAACCGCAACCCGCGCTCGACGGTCGGCACCATCACCGAGGTCTACGACTATCTGCGGCTGCTGTACGCGCGCGCCGGCACACCGCACTGCCCGGTCTGTGGTCACCTGATCGAGAAGCAGACCCCGCAGCAGATCGTCGACCAGGTCCTGGAGATGCCCGAGGGCACCAAGTTCCAGGTGCTCGCGCCGGTGGTGCGCACCCGCAAGGGCGAATTCGTCGACCTGTTCGACCAGCTGAACTCGCAGGGCTATGCCCGCGTCCGGGTCGACGGCGTGGTCCACCCGCTCACCGACCCGCCGAAGCTCAAGAAGCAGGAGAAGCACGACATCGAGGTGGTCGTCGACCGACTCACCGCCAAGCCGAGTGCCAAACAGCGCCTGACGGATTCGATCGAGACCGCACTGCGGCTGGCCGACGGCATCGTCGTTCTCGACTTCGTCGACCGCGACGAGCACGCGCACGACCGCGAGCGCCGTTTCTCCGAGAAGCTCGCCTGCCCCAACGGCCACCCGCTCGACATCGAAGATCTCGAGCCGCGCTCGTTCTCGTTCAACTCGCCCTACGGCGCCTGCCCGGACTGCACCGGCCTCGGTATCCGCAAGGAGGTCGACGTCGACCTGGTGGTGCCCGATCCGGAACTCAGCCTGAACGACGGTGCCATCGCACCCTGGTCGCGCGGGCAGACCGCCGAGTACTTCACCCGGTTGCTGTCGGGATTGGCCGACGCCCTGGGCTTCTCGATGGACACACCGTGGAATCGCCTGCCCGCCAAGGCTCGTACCGCGGTGCTGGAGGGCAGCTCCGAGCAGGTGCACGTCTCCTACACCAACCGCTACGGCCGCAAGCGTTCCTACTACGCCGATTTCGAGGGCGTGATGCCGTTCCTGCAGCGGCGCATGGAGAACACCGAATCCGAGCAGATGAAGGAGCATTACGACGGCTATATGCGCGACGTACCGTGCCCGGTCTGTCAGGGCGCCCGGCTGCGGCCCGAAATCCTCGCCGTCACACTGCCTTCGGCGGGCGGGCACCGCTCGATCGCCGAGATCAGCGACCTGTCCATCCGCGACTGCGCCGACTTCCTGAACGGCCTGCGGCTGGGAGAGCGTGAGGCCGCGATCGCCGCCCAGGTACTCAAGGAGATCCAGGCCCGGCTCGGCTTCCTGCTCGACGTCGGCCTGGAATACCTCACGCTGTCGCGCGCCGCGGCCACGCTGTCCGGTGGTGAGGCGCAACGCATCCGGCTGGCCACCCAGATCGGTTCCGGGCTGGTCGGCGTGCTGTACGTGCTCGACGAGCCGTCCATCGGCCTGCACCAGCGCGACAACCGTCGCCTGATCGAAACCCTCACGCGGCTACGGGATCTCGGCAATACCCTGATCGTGGTCGAACACGACGAGGACACCATCCACGCCAGCGACTGGGTGGTCGACATCGGCCCGCTGGCCGGCGAGCACGGCGGCCACGTCGTCTACAGCGGCCCGTACCCGGGTCTGCTGCAGGACCGCCGCTCGCTCACCGGCGCCTACCTGTCGGGCCGGGAGCGGATCGAGGTCCCGCTGGTCCGTCGCCCGGTGGACCGCAAGCGCCGCCTCACCGTGGTCGGGGCCACCGAGCACAATCTGCGCGGCATCGACGTCGCGTTCCCGCTCGGCGTGCTGACCGCGGTCACCGGCGTCTCGGGTTCCGGCAAGTCGACCCTGGTCAACGACATCCTGGCCACGGTCCTGGCGAACAAGCTCAACGGCGCCCGGCAGGTGCCCGGCCGGCACACCCGGATCAACGGCCTGGATCAGCTCGACAAGCTGGTGCAGGTGGACCAGTCGCCGATCGGCCGCACCCCGCGGTCGAATCCGGCCACCTACACTGGCGTCTTCGACAAGATCCGGACCCTGTTCGCCGCCACCACCGAGGCGAAGGTCCGCGGCTACCAGCCGGGGCGGTTCTCGTTCAACGTCAAGGGCGGCCGCTGCGAGGCGTGCTCGGGTGACGGCACGCTGAAGATCGAGATGAACTTCCTGCCCGACGTGTACGTCCCGTGCGAGGTCTGCCACGGCGCGCGCTACAACCGGGAAACACTCGAGGTGCACTACAAGGGCAAGACCATCGCCGAGGTGCTGGACATGCCGATCGAGGAGGCGGCCGAGTTCTTCGAGCCGGTCACCTCGATCCACCGCTATCTCAAGACCCTCGTCGACGTGGGCCTGGGCTATGTGCGGCTGGGCCAGAGCGCGCCGACCCTGTCCGGCGGTGAGGCGCAGCGCGTGAAGTTGGCCGCCGAACTGCAGAAACGCTCGACCGGCCGCACGATCTACATCCTCGACGAACCCACCACCGGCCTGCACTTCGAGGACATCCGCAAGCTGCTCGCTGTGATCAACGGCCTGGTGGACAAGGGCAATTCGGTCGTCGTGATCGAGCACAACCTGGATGTCATCAAGACCGCCGACTGGGTGATCGACATGGGTCCGGAAGGTGGTTCGGGCGGCGGCACGGTGGTGGCCGAGGGCACCCCGGAGGACGTCGCCGCGGTGTCCGGCAGCTACACCGGTCAGTTCCTCAGCGCGGTGCTGGACGCGCCGCCGGCCTCCGAACCGGCTGCGACGCAGCGGGATTCGGCGCCGGCGCCGCGCAAGGCGGTGAAGAAGGCCGCGACCGCGAAGAAGACGGTCGCCAAGGCGGCCGAAGCGGATCCGAAACGGGCGGCCGCTGCCCGGCGCAAGGCCGCCGCGCTGCGCTGACCACCGGGGCCGTCGGGCGCTGAATCACCGAGCCGGGGTCAGCCCCACCCGTCGTCGCTGCCGCGGCGGCGGGCCCGGTGGCGACGTTCGAAGAACAGCTTGTCCAGGTGCAGTGGCTGCGATTCCTCGGCGAGGGCGGTGAGCTGGTCGCGCATCGGGTGCTCGCGCAGGTGCCACTGCAGCGTGGCCCGCCGCTCCGGCGGCAGCGTGTGCCAGGTGGCGGCGACCCGGATCTGTGCCTCGGGGGAGGCCGCGGCCAGCAGCCACAGCAGCGCGGGCCACTGATCGGTTTCGGTGGCTCGCGCCGGCACCACGGTCAGGGTCGAATCCGGCAGTGTCGCAATCTGTTCCACCACCTTGACCCCGAGTTCGGTACCGAGCGCGGGGATCAGGGCGAACAGGCCGCGCCAGGCACCGGCCGGGGTGTCGGCGTCGAGCGTGCCGATGATGGCCGGGATCGTCGGCGGCTCGGCGAACACCGGGTTCTCCCCGAAGACGGCGAGCGCGCGGGCGGACATGTGCCCGGCCAGGATCAGCAGGTCGTGGATCGCGCCACCGCGCAGCCCGGAGCCGACGAGATGTCCTATGGCGGGCGGTGATCCGACCTCGACCAGGACGTCGCACACCGGCTCCACAACGTCGGCGGCACAGCGCGACAGCATCGACAGGGTCGCGAGCTGCAGTTCCCGGGTGCCGGTGAGCACCGTGTGCACCATGCGCGGGATCCGGTACGGCGAACTGGTCAGCAGGTGCCGCATGACGGTGCTCACGCTCTGCGCCGAATAGGCGTAGGCGGCCGAATAGATCAGGCCCTGGTCGTCGGCGACGCCCTCTTCGATGGCGCTGATCAGGGCCGGCGTCGCGTAGTCGAGCAGCGGCCCGGCCGTGACGTAGTCGCGGCGGCGCAGAAGTTCGTTGACCACCCGGACGACCGGTCCCGGTGGGGCGACGTCGGCGAGGCGCCCGACGGTCCGCGGGTCGAGGTAGGGCGCGCAGTCGGCGGCGTAGCGGGTGTCGAGGATCGCGATCGCCTCGGCGGCGCGCACCGGGTGCTCTGATCCGACGGCACCGGCCACCCGGCCGGTGAGCGCGGGCGGCACATTGCGCTGGACGATCGGCATCACCAGGGAGAGCGGCACTCTCGGGACGGCCCGGCTCACTCGGGCGTAGGTTTCGCCGTGCTGCGCGTAGAGGGCGGCCGCGATGCGCTGCTGCAGTTCGTGCAGCGGCGCGGCGCCGAGGCGTTCCAGGTGCGCGAGTCGTTCGGGGGCCACGTTCAAGGTTCGGGCCAGTAGCACCAGCTGGGCCCGGGTCACCAGATCGGTCATCGGGTTACGTTGTCCCCGAACATGATCCGTCGGCCGAGGCCGCGCAGCGGGCGCGGCACCGCGTGCCCGATGCGGTCCAGGGCCGCCGCCAGTCCCGCCCGCTCCTGTTCCTGGACGGTGCGGAACAGGTGCAGCAACTCGGCGATCTCCGTCTCGGTGAGGAGGTCGAGCGCCGCCACCGGCCCGTGCAGCTCGCGCTCGAATTCGCTTCTGGCGGTCATCGTCTCCTCGGTCAAGCCCGCATCGGCCACACACTGGCCGGTGTTCCGTCGCATCCTAACGGTGTAGGTCTGCCGACGGTGTTACCCGAATCCCGATGTGGCACACCCGAGGAGGGCGGGACGGGTGGTGCCGGTCAGTAGACGGGGCCGGTGTACTTCTCGCCGGGGCCCTGACCGGGGGCGTCCGGGTAGGCGGAGACCTCGCGGAAGGCGCGCTGCAGCGACTGCAGGCCGTCGCGCAACGGTCCGGCGTGCGGTCCGAGGTATTCCACGGACGCGGTGATCAGTCCGGCGAGCGCGGTGATGACGCGGCGGGCCTCGTCGAGGTCCAGCTGGGGGCTGGCGGCCGGGTCCGGGTCGGCCAGGCCGAGCTTCTCGGCGGCCGAGCTCATCAGCATCACGGCGGCCCGGCTGATCACCTCGATGGCGGGGACGTCGGCAAGCTCGCGCACGTTCTCTTCGGTCACGGCCCCAGCTTCGCACCGTCCGGGCCGGTCGCGGGTGCGGGGGGCCGCGATTGGGAGCTTGTGGCTATCAGGTGTTAAGCTATCCGGCGACGACCGCCCCGGAAACTGTCCGGGGCCATAAGTGGAGCCCGCTCCCACCGTCGGCCGGCCGGAGGTCAGGTTGCACGGTCCGGTCATCCGCCCGAATGGTATGGGTGGAACTCGTCCCGGTCCTGTCCGGGTGAGCCGAGGCGTGTTTGCGCATGCGTCGTGACCGGTCGACATCGGGCCCCGTGGCGATCGAGCATCGCACCGGGGCTTTCGTGTTGGATTACGGGGTTGCAGTTATGCGGTCGTTGGACGACACCGCTTGACCTAGGAGGCCCCATCAGCACTGAGACCCGCATCAACGATCGCATCCGCGTGCCCGAGGTTCGACTCATCGGACCTGGCGGCGAGCAGGTTGGGATCGTGCGTGTTGAAGATGCACTGCGCGTCGCCCAGGAGGCCGACCTCGACCTGGTCGAGGTCGCACCGGACGCGCGTCCGCCGGTCTGCAAGATCATGGACTACGGCAAGTTCAAGTACGAGACCGCGCAGAAGGCGCGCGAGTCCCGGAAGAACCAGGTCCAGACCGTGATCAAGGAGCAGAAGCTCCGGCCGAAGATCGACGACCACGACTACGAGACCAAGAAGGGCCACGTCCTGCGGTTCCTGCAGGCGGGCTCGAAGGTCAAGGTCACGATCATGTTCCGTGGTCGTGAGCAGTCGCGTCCGGAACTGGGTTTCCGGCTGCTGCAGCGGCTGGCGTCCGATGTGGCCGAGTTCGGCTTCGTCGAGACCTCGGCCAAGCAGGACGGCCGGAACATGACCATGGTCCTCGCGCCCCACAAGGGCGCGAAGACGCGGGCGAAGGCCCAGCAGCCGCAGGAAGCCCCGCAGCGGGCACCGCAGGCTGCGGCCTCCACCGCTCCGGCCCAGCCGGAGGCGGCGGCCGAAGCGGCCACGCCGCAGTAATTCGATATCGCCGGTGGCGCGCTGACGCGCGCCTTCGGCACGACCAAAGTTGAGGAAATCATGCCGAAGATGAAGAGCCACAGCGGCGCCTCGAAGCGATTCAAGGTGACCGGCAGCGGCAAGCTGCGGCGCGAGAAGGCGAACCGCCGCCACCTGCTCGAGTACAAGTCGTCTCGCCGCACTCGTCGCCTCGAGGGCACCACGGACGTGGCCGCCGTCGACGTGCCTCGCGTCAAGAAGCTGCTCGGTCTCTGAGCTGCACGGCCTCCGGGCTTCCCCAACCGCTTCCGGGCGCGGATCACGCGCCCGCTACATCAACCAAGGACTGACCAGTGGCACGCGTCAAAAGGGCCGTCAACGCGCAGAAGAAGCGCCGTACCGTTCTCGAGGCCTCCAAGGGCTACCGCGGGCAGCGCTCGCGGCTGTACCGCAAGGCCAAGGAACAGCAGCTGCACTCGCTCACCTACGCCTACCGGGACCGCCGGGCGCGCAAGGGTGACTTCCGTCAGCTGTGGATCACCCGCATCAACGCGGCGGCCCGCGCGAACGACATCACCTACAACCGCTTCATCCAGGGCCTGAAGGCCGCTGGTGTCGAGGTGGACCGCAAGATCCTCGCCGAGCTCGCGGTTTCCGACGCCGAGGCGTTCGCCGGCCTGGTGGCGGTGGCCAAGGCCGCCCTGCCCGCCGACGTGAACGCGCCGGCCGCCTAATTGGCGCAGCAGTTTTCCGGACGACCCGCGGATCGCGGTTCGGACGGCGACCGGTCGAATCCGGTGCTGTCCGAACACAATCCGCGGGTCGTTTCGGCTGTGAAGCTCCATCGCGGCGCGGCTCGCAAGCGTTCGGGCCTGTTCCTGGCCGAGGGCGCCAATTCGGTGGCGGCGGCGCTGGATACCGGCCGGATCGAGGAGCTGTTCTACTCCGAGCGGGCCGCCGGGCGCGAGCACGAGCTGGTCGCGAGTGCCGCGGCGCAGGGCGTGCGCACGTCTCTGGTGTCCGAGCGGACCGCCGCGCAGCTGGGGGAGACGGTCACTCCGCCCGGGCTGGTGGCCGTGTGCCGGTCGGTGGATGTGCCGCTGGGTGAGATCCTGTCCGGGCGGCCGCGCATGCTCGCCGTTCCGGTGGAGATGTCGGACCCGGGTAATGCCGGCACCTTGATCCGGGTGGCGGACGCGGTCGGCGCCCAGGGTGTGGTGCTGGCCGGTGATTCGGTCGATCCGCACAACGGCAAATGTGTCCGGTCCAGCGCCGGGAGCCTGTTCCACGTGCCGATCGCGCGCGACCGCGATACCGCGGCGGTGCTCGCCGCGTTGCGTGCTGCCGGGATCACCGTGCTGGCGACGACGGCGCGCGGTGAGGTCGACCTCGACGACGCCGACGAGATCCTGCGCGGGACGGGCGGTTCGACCGGGATCGCGTGGCTGTTCGGCAACGAGGCACACGGTCTGGATCCGGCGGTCGCGGCCGCGGCGGATCATCGGATCCGGATCCCGATCCACGGGCGTGCCGAAAGTCTCAACCTCGCGGCCGCGGCCGCCATCTGCCTGTATGCCGCCACAAAACAACAGCGGTCATAGCTGGTAATTGGCCAGCTCCCATTTAAGCTCCTAGGCCCCGATGTTCTAATGGTCGAATGGCCGGGCTGATGCAGCACAATCTGCGCGTTCATCACACGACCACCGACCGGCTCGCCGGGCGGGCGGCGGGCTGGATGTTGGTAGCTGGTGGTTCGCTGACCCTGCTGCTCTTGGTTACCATGGACTTCGGGCTGGCCGGAGGAGCGGGCCGTACCGGACCCCTGGCGCTGGCCTCCCGGGGCGGGCCGCTGGTCTTCGGCTCGGCGGGGGTGTCGATGGTGCTGGGTGCCGCGCTGGCCGTCGCCGGACCGCGAGTCCCGCGCTGGTTCCTCTACCTACTCCCCGCGGCCATGTGCGTGCTGATCACCCTGCCGTCGCTGTATGCGGGCGAGACCACGCCCACCGGTCAGGTGCTGCTGATCTGGCCGGTCCTCTACGCCGGCTATCTCCTGCCCGAAGCGGTCGCCTACACCACGGCCGTCCTGGCCATGGCCCTGTTCGGCTTCGCCACCCTGCGCTCCTGGGGTGCCGCGTCGGTGGCCGTGTTCGTCGAGGTCGAGGCGACGTTGCTGCTCAGCTGCGTCCTGACGGTGGCCGTGCGGCGGCGGGTGAACCGCCTGCTCACCGCGCTGCGCACGCAGGCGAAGACCGACTCCCTGACCGGGCTGGCGAACCGCCGCGCGCTGATCTCCCGGCTCGACACGGCGATCGAGGCCTACGAGCGCGACCGTTCCCCGCTGGCCCTGTGCTTTCTCGACATCGATCACTTCAAGCAGATCAACGATCTGCACGGCCACGCGGCCGGTGACGACACGCTGCAGCGCCTGGCCGAACTGCTCCGCGGCCGGATGCGCCCCGGCAATCTGGTCGCCCGGACCGGGGGTGAGGAGTTCGCCGCGGTCTTGTGCGCGACAACGCTGGCGGAAGCGACCCGGCGCGCCGAGCGGCTGCGGTCCGTGATCGAGCGGACCTCCCGGACCTGGCCGGTCCCGCTGACGGTGAGTATCGGGGTGGCCGCGCTCCCGGACAGCGGTGATCTCGACGCGGACGGCCTGCTGTCGGCGGCCGACGGGGCCATGTACGCGGCCAAGACCTCGGGCCGCAACGCGGTGCGGGTGGCGGCCGAGCGGGTGCCGGGCGTGGCGCTGGCCGCGGGTAGCTAGTGCTGTCGCGTCAGCAGACGCTGTCGTTCTCGAAGCTGTCCATCAGTTCCTGGGCCCAGTCGGTGGGCAGCGCGCCGGCGCCCACCACCTGCATGGCGGCCAGGACGGCCAGCAGCATGCCGGAGGCCATGAAGCGGCGAGCCTGGTTCGCGTCGGCGCCGGTGAGCTCGCGGACCAGGCGGTAGATCTCGCCGAAGCGTTCCCGGACGGCGTCGCCGATCGCCGGGTCGGAGCTGGCGGTGAAGCCGTGCAGGAACATGAGCAGCACTTCGCGCTCGTCCAGCAGCACCTTGAAGGCCTCGCCGAGGATGCGGAGCGCTTCGTCGGGCTCGGTGTCGGGCGGGATGTCGGCGTGGGCGGCCCGGAACACCTCCTCCATCCGGGTGCAGGACTGGGTGGAGGCGGCGATGAACAGCTGCTGTTTGCTGCCGAAGAGCCGGATCACGTACGGCTGGGAGACGCCGGCGCGACGCGCGATGTCGTCGGTTTTCGTTGCGGCGTAACCGGTTTCGGCGAACTCGTGAATCGCGGCGCAGACCACCTGGGTGATGCGCTCCTGCGCGGTGAGCCGGGTGCGCGTCGTGGTCATCGGATCCTCCTCGCCGGTCCGTGGATTCGGGGACCGTATCTGTTGACATGTTATCAGCGAATGCATACTCTCTGAGATACCAAGTTATCAGTCGATAACAACAAAAGGACTTTCGCCATGAGCGCCACACTCGAACCTCCGTCCACCGTTCCCGTCCTCGACGCGCCGGCCGATGCGGCTCCGACGCGACAGCGCCCGCTCGGCCTGGTCATCGCGGCCGTCGGCATCCCGACCTTCATGGTCACGCTCGACAATCTCGTCGTCACCAACGCGCTACCCGTCATCAAGACCCAGCTCCATGCCTCGCTCACCGACCTGGCCTGGTTCGTCAACGCCTACACCCTGGCCTTCGCCTCCCTGCTGCTCACCATGTCGTCGCTGGGCGACCGGTTCGGTCGCCGGCGCGTGTTCCTGGCCGGGATCACCCTGTTCACCCTCGCGTCGGCCGCCTGCGCGCTGGCCACCGGGCCCGCCGAGCTCATCGCCGCCCGCGCGGTGCAGGGAGCGGGCGCGGCCGCGGTCATGCCCCTGTCGCTGACCCTGCTGTCGGCGGCGGTACCGGAGAAGATGCGCAGCGCCGCCATCGGCATCTGGGGTGGCATCTCCGGCCTCGGCGTCGCGGTCGGCCCGGTCGTCGGTGGTGCCGTCGTCCAAGGCTTGAACTGGCACTGGATCTTCTGGCTGAACGTGCCGATCGGCCTGCTGGTGGTGCCGTTCGCCGCCGCCGTGCTGAGCGAATCGTTCGGTGGCGCGAAGCGTCTCGACCTCGTCGGCCTGGTCCTCTCGGCGACCGGAGTACTGAGCCTGGTGTACGGCGTCGTGCACGGCGCCGGTGACGGCTGGACCTCGCGGACGGTGCTGTCGACGCTGATCGCGGGTGGCGTGCTGCTGGCGCTGTTCATCGGCTGGGAACTGCGCACCGATCACCCGATGCTCCCGCTGCGGCTGTTCTCCTCGCGCTCCTTCAGCGCGGTGAACCTGGTGACCTTCACCTTCTCGGTCGGCACCTTCGGCGCGATCTTCCTGCTGGCCCAGTACTTCCAGGTCGTCGAGCACTACACCCCGCTGGGCTCGGGCATCGCGACCCTGCCCTGGACGCTCGCGCCGATGTTCGTGGCGCCGGTCGCGGGCCTGGTCGTCGACCGGGTCGGGCCCCGCGTGCTGATCGGTGCCGGTCAGGCCCTGATCGCGATCGCCCTGGCCTGGATGGCCGCGGTCACCCATGTCTCCACCGACTACCTCGCCATCGCACCGGCCTTCGTGCTCGGCGGCGTCGGCATGGGCCTGACCTTCGCCCCCATCTCCAGTGTGGTCATGGACTCGGCGAGCAGCGCCGACCAGGGCATCGCGTCCGGTACCAGCAACACCATCCGTGAGGTCGGTGTGGCGATGGGTGTGGCGGTTCTGGCTTCCGTATTCGCCTCGTACGGTGCGTACTTCACCGGTGCCACGTATGTGGCGGGCCTGGTTCCGGCCGTTCGCACCGGCGCGGTGATCGTCGCCGTCGGTGCGGTCGTGGCGCTGCTGCTGCCGGGCCGCAAGGCGCGGGCCTAGCGAGAAATCCACGAACGCACCCCCGGGCCGACCCGGGGGTGCGTTCGCGTGTGCGGCGCGCAGGCCGAGTGTCGTCAGCCGTCGCCGAATCGGGCGGTGACGGTCTCGCTCATCAGATGGGCCGGGAAGCCCGGGCCCAGGGTGGCCCGCAAGTCACCCGCGCGCAGCGGCTCGCGGCAGTGGGCGCAGACCACTTCGGCGTGGGTGTCGTGGTCACAGCTGGTGTGGTGCAACGTGATCGGGGGACCCTCGGGGCCGGTGAGCCAGCGGTCGCCCCACGCCATCATCGCGGCCACGACACCGAAGAAGTCGCGGCCCTTGGCGGTGAGGCGGTACTCGTAGCGGACCGGACGCTGCTGGTAGGGGACGCGTTCGAGCATCTGCTCGTCGACCAGACGGCCCAGCCGCTGGGTCAGGACGTTGCGGCTCAGGCCGAGCGTGCGTTCGAAGTCGTCGAATCTGGTTGTGCCGTAATAGGCCTCGCGAAGTACCAGCGGGGTCCACCAATCGCCGATCAGGTCGACGGTGCGGGCCACCGAACACGGCCAACGGGAGAACGAGGTCCGCTTCACGACGCCACGACCGTTGCGGCCCCGTCACGTTCCGGATCGCAGACCTCCAGCCGGGCCGGGACGAACTTGTGCCAGGGGGTGCCCACCCATTCGTCGCGGTGGTCGTAGGAGGTGAGCTCGTTGGGCGCCACCCCGGCGGCCGGACCGCCGTCGGAATCGGTGAGCCCCAACCCGTTCGGCAGCGACAGGTGGCCCGGCCGCATCCGGTCGGTGGGTTCGACCCGCACCTGCGCGCTGCCGCGCTGCGTGGTCAGCCGCACGGTGTCGCCCGCGCTCACGCCCAGCTCGTCGGCGTCGGCGCGGCTGATGTGCAGGGCACCGCTCGCGTCCCGGGTCCGCCAGCCGTCGTCGCGCATGATCGTGTTGGCGGTGAAGGCGCGGCGCTCACCGGCGGCCAGCACGAACGGCCATGCGGTGGTATCGGTTTCGGGTTCGGGCAGGTTCGCCAATTGCGCGAGCAGCTCGGGCAGCGCCAGGTGGATCGTGCCCCCGCGCACCCGCTCCCACGACGCGTCGTGCTCGTCGTCGGTGATCACGATGCCATGCGCACCGCTCAGGATCGCCTCGAACAGTGCCTCGCCGGCCTCGAAACCGGTACCGTATCCGGCCTTTTCGACGCCGGCCGGGTACTTTCGCACACAGTTGTGCGCCGCGGCCCACAGCACGGCCGCCGCGGCCGCGTCGCCGGGCAGCGTCGGTCCCAGGGTCCGATAAAGCAGCACCGGCGCCAGTTTCGCCTTCGCCGGGTCGGCCACCACCCCGAGGAAGGCGAAGGCGAACGCCTGCCGCCCCTGTTCCAGGGCCGCGCGCAGCGGCGCGTAGTCGTCCTCGCCGAGCAGCCCGGCCGCCTCCACCAGCCGGGCGTGGATCTCCGGTTCGGGCAGCACTCCGGCCGGCGCCGGCACCACCGGGTGGCGCAGGTGGAAGATGTTGCGAGGGAACTCGAGATTGAAGAACGTGGCCTCGTACTTCTCGAATTGGGTGGGCGCGGGCAGCACGTAGTCGGCCAGCCGGGCCGTCTCGGTCATCGCCACATCGATCACCACGACCAGGTCGAGCGCGGCCAGGGCCGCGCGCATCCGGTGCGAATCCGCCAGCGAGTGAGCGGGATTCGCGGTCTCGATCAGCATCGCCCGGTAGCGGGCGGGATGATCGGTGAGGATCTCCTCGCTGATCACGTTGCACGGCACCAGCCCGCTCACGATCCGCGCGCCCGCGACCGGGCTGCGCGGACCGGTGTCGGCGGGGTGGCCGCGGTCGTGCCCGAGCGGTACCAGGCCCGAGAACGCGTACTGCGAACCGGGTTCCGCGAAATGGCCGGTGAGCAGCCACAACATCGAGCCGACATAGCTGACCAGGGTCGAGTGCCGGTTCATCTGCACGCCGAGGTCTTCGAGCACCGACACCGAGGCGGCCCGGGCGATCCGGTGCGTGGCCGCGGTGACCAGCTCGAGGTCGACATCGGCTGTGGCGCAGTACTTCTCGATCGGGACGGCACGCAGTACGTCGAGCACCTCGGCGAGGCCGTCGGTGTGGGCGGCGAGCCAGTCCGCCGCGATCAGGTTGTCGCGCACCAGAATCGCCGCCATCGCGGCAAGTAGATAGACGTCGGTACCCGGCCGCAGTTGCAGATGGAAGTCGGCCAGTTCGGCGGTCTCGGTACGGACCGGGTCGATCACCACGATCGAACGCCGCGGATCGCGGCCCATCTGCTTGAGAATCGTGCGGGCGCGCGGAAAGCCGTGCGACTGATACGGATTCTTGCCGATGAACACCGCGACCTCGGCATGCTCGACCTCCGCGCGCACGGGCGTGCCCAGCATGCGGGCCGACACCCAGAACGCGCCGGTCTTCTCCTGCGCCAGCGCCGAGGAGCGGTAGCGGACACCGTAGGTGGCCAGCGTCGCCGGGGCGTAGGCGCCGCCGAGATGGTTCCCCTGGCCGCCGCCCCCGTAGTAGAACAGTGTCTCCCGGCCGTACCGGTCACCGATCTCGGTCAGGCGGGCGGAGATCTCGCCGATCGCGGTGTCCCAGTCGATCTCCTCGAACGTGCCGTCGGGTCGCCGCCGCAGCGGCGCGGTGAGCCGGCCGGTGCGGCCGTTCTGGTAGTGGTCCAGCCGCAGCGCCTTGTTGCAGGTGTAGCCGGCGGAGGTGGGGTGCAGCTTGTCGCCGCGGATCTTGTCGAAGCTGCGGCCGTCGGCGCCGAGCTGGATCTGGATGCCGCAGTTGCACTCGCAGAGAATGCACGCCGAGGGCTGCCACTGTTCGGTCATAGGGGCAGCGTACGCGAGTAAGTTCACTTGCGATACTGACTCGGGTAAGTCTGTCGCTCCCCGGAAATCGGACATATCTCGGTAGCCTGGCCAGGCCATGGTCCGCACCTTCGCCCGTGTCGTCCTGACCGCCACCGCGGTGGCGGGCACGCTGCTGGCCGGATTGGCGATCATCTTCCCGGTCGGGGTGCCGGCCGATCGCTCGACGGCCGCGACCCGCACGGTGGTGGTGTTCGCGCTACCGCAGTCCACGGCGGTCGGCATCAGTGTCGCGCTCGGGGCGGCGCTCGTGCTGGCCAACCTGCGGCGGGCATTGATCTCGTGGGGGTCGGCGCTCGCCGGGGCCGCGATCATGTTGGCCAATCACACCGTCTTCGTGGCCGGAACGCTCGGCACCTCGCTCACGAGCCTGAATTACCTGGACTCGACCGCGGGCGGCCTGCTGCTGGCCGGGGTGACGATCGGAATGCGGCCCGGACGAGCGCAATTCGCGGGCTGGGTGGTCGGCGCGATCGGCGCGATCTGGGCCGGTGGCACGCCACCGGGGACACATTTCGTCGGCCCGAGCCCCACCTCGCGACTCGTGGACTGGGCCGGTGGTGAGTCGCCGCCGCGCAGCCTGATGGTGCTGACTATCGTGCTGATCCTGGTCTGCGCCTGGTTCGACCGGCTCCGCGCCGATCTGACCCCGCCGACCTACGAGCTGCCGGTGGCGCCGCTGCTGGCCGGTGTGGCGATCGTGACCCAGGCGACGACGGTGCCCGACTGGCTGACCCGGCACAGCCACTCGGACCTGGCGATCGCGCTCGCGGTCCTCGCCGAGATACTCGCGATATCGATTGCGGCCCTGCTCCTTCCGGGCCGCGACGGCTGCCTGGTACTGGTCGTGGGTGCCATGTCGGCGTGTGCCTACGCGGTGCAGGCACCGCTGGCGGAGGGCGTGGTGGCCGTCGGTCTCGCCGCGCTGGCGGCCGCGGCGGTGCTGCTGGCCCTGCGCCGGCAGAACCCGAACCTGGCGATGGGTCTGGGCCTGGCCGTGGCCGTGTTCAGCGCGCTCACCTACAGCGCGTCGCCGGAGAACCGGTTGCACGCCATCCTCCTGGGTGTGGCGATGTCCGTGGCCGGCGGCTACGCCTTCGGCTCCTGCCGGGTGACGTTCCGGCCGGTTCGCGTCATCGCCCTCGCGGTCATGTACCTGCCATCGGTGACCAGCGGCCTGCGCGCGGGCCGGCAGCCGGTCTTCGGCCCGAACGACCTGAACCCGGACCGGGGGTCCATCACCGGTGCGCCCCCGGCCGGATCGGCCGCGCCCGCCATCGCCGGTCTGGCGATCGCGCTCGGCTGCACTGTCGTCCTGCTGCTCCTGCAGCGGCTGCGCCCGGTGACCCAGCCGACCGCTACCACCACCCCGGTCGTCGCCGACGAGTGAATACCCGCGGCCACCCACCGCGGTCGGTATCGGCGCGCACCTGCGCCGAGGTCCGTCGGAAAGCAGAGAACGGTCGGCTACTGCCTGGAGTCGGCAAGAATTATTTCGGCGCTGAGCGCGGGTCCGGCGCGGTGTCGCGGCCGAGAACCCAGGAGAACAGCAGGATCAGGTCCGCCCGGTCCTGTGCGGTCGGCGCGGTATCCGGGTGGGCGAGCAGCGGGAGCCGCAGCCCGTCCAGTGCCGAGCCCAGCACGGCGGCCGCCGAGAGCGGTTGGGCCACACCGAATTCCGTGAGCATCGCGGCCAGCGCGTCGCGGGTGCCCGCGGACCAGGCGGCGGCGACCGCGGCCAGTTCCGGCTGCCGGGCTACCTCCAGGTAGAGGGTGAACACCGACATGATGCGGCCGCCGGGCGCGGTGAGTTCGTGCAGCCAGGCGTCGGCCAGCTGGGTGGGGGTGACGGTGGCGGGGTCGAGGACGGTCCGCAGGCGGTCGAGGATGTCGTGGGTGGCGGCGATGTCGCGGCGGGCGGCCTCGGTGCAGGTCGCCAGGACCAGGTCGGCGCGGGTGGGGAAGTGGTAGGTGATCGAGGCCAGCGAGACGTGGGCGGCCGCGGCGAGCGCGCGGGTGGTGAGGGCGGGCAGGCCGTCGCGCTGCACCAGTTCGACGGCGGCGTCGAGCACGAGGGCGTAGCGCTGCTGTCCGCGGATGCGGCGGCCGTCGGTCTCGGTGCTGGTCATGATCGGGTCCTCACCGCGTCCATTGTGCCCGAGGCCGGGTCGCGGAGAAAACAACACGTACGTCTGTTCTGTAAGTTATCGTGGCTCGGGTCGCCACTACGTTCCGAGGTTTTCCATGTCAGCACCATCGCTTCGCAACGCCCTCGTGTCCGCCGCGGCCGCGGCCGCTCTGGTAGTCCCGGCCGTCGCGCACGCGGACGCCCCGCCCGGCACGGTCGTGGCCACGCGGCCCGCCACTTCCGCCGAGGGCGTCACCGGCGCCGCGACCGTGCAGTACGTCACCTATCGGACCCAGAACTCGCTGAACCAGCCCGCGACGGCGGGCGCCCTGGTGTACACCCCGCCCGGGGCCGCCCCCGCCGGCGGCTGGCCGGTCGTCGCCTGGGAACACGGCACCGTCGGGGTCGCCGAGAACTGCGCGCCCTCCCTCGCCGGGCTGGGCGACGACACCTACCCGACGCTCATCTCCACCTGGCTGGCCCACGGATACGCGGTCGTGGCACCCGACTACATCGGCCTGGGCACCCCCGGCCCGCACGCCTACCTCGACGGTCACGCCGAAGGCAACGCCACCGTCGACGCCGTGCGGGCCGCCCACGGCACGACGCCCGGACTGTCGACCCGCTGGGCCGTCGTCGGGCACTCGCAGGGTGGTCAGGCCGCGCTGTTCACCGCGTCCGAGGCGTCGAGCCGGGCCCCGGAACTCGATTTCCGCGGCACCGCCACCTACGCTCCCGGCGCCAGCGTCGTCGATCTGATGCTGTTGGTCGGGCGGCCCGGGCTACCGGACGTGCTGTCGCCGGACATGAAGGCCTACGGGGTGTACGCGCTGCTCGGATTGTCCGCGGCGCGACCGGATTTCGATCTGAACAGCTACCTCACCCCGTACGGGCAGCAGGTGCTCGCGCGGATCCGTCCGCTGTGCCTCGACGCCGCCGTCACCGCCTTGGACGGCGTGGACATCGCCGCCATGTTCGCCCGCCCGCTCGCCGAGGGCGACTTCGAGGCCATCGCCCGGCCGGTCATGGACGTTCCCACCAGCGGCTACGACCGGCCGATCCTGATCGCCCAGGGCGACGCCGACACCGACGTCCCCGCGCCACTGGTCTACAACCTGGTCGTCCAGCTGTACGCCCACGGTGTGAACCCCGACGTGCACAACTATGTCGCCGACGACCACGAAACCATCCTCACTACGGCCCGTTCCACCGTCGACACTTACCTCGACACGATCCTGCACGCCACCGGCGACACCACGTCGACCGGTTCGGCGGGTGCCGGCTCGTCGGTCTCGGCCGCCGGCTCAGCGGCCGGATTGTCGAGTGCAGGTTCGGGATCGGCCGATGCCGGACTCGAGAGCACCGCGCTGAGCGCTGGATAGGAGCAGGTCGGCCCTTCCGGGTCAGCGGTACCTGCGGATTGCGCAGTGCGGGTTCGAGATCGGCGGATGCCGGACTCGGGAGTGCGCCCTGAGCATGGCATGGGCCGCCGCCGGCTCGCCGGGTGCGGTCATCGGCGCCGCGGCCGGATCATCCAGTGCTGGTTCGGGGTTCGGCCGGCGATGCGCTGGGGAGCATCGCCTGCGGCGGATGGGGCCGCCCGGTCCCATGGCGGCTCGCTTCGGACGGGCCGTCACGCGGGGATCGGCGCAGGCAAACCGGTTGGCCTGCAACGTTATCGCTCGGCTAGCATCGGGCGCGGTCCGCCCAGGGCCGACGCGATCGACCAGGGCGGGAGTTGTTGCTCGGGAGGGGAAGTGCCGTACATGCAGAACAGCGACGTGACCGCGAACCTGGTCCATCGGGCAGCGGACCTGCGTCGTCGCCGAGAAACGGGCAGGTCCCGGATCGTCGGCCTGGTCTGGCTGGCGGTAGCTGCGGTTGTGGGGGCGTTCCTCGCCTTCATCTGGGGGCCCGACAGGCAGAATTCGACCGCCGCGCCCCAGTGCGACGGTCAGGTGATGGCGCGCGGTGACCGCTGCGTGATCACGAGCCACGGCTCCAGCAATACCTACTCCTATGACCAGATGGTGCACAACGGCCACTCGGACGGTCAGTTCACGATGATCCTCGGATACGTGGTGTTGGCGCTGGCCGTGGCGTTGGTGGTTCCCGTCTTCCTCCGCCTGGACCCGGCGAAGCCGTGGGGGACCCCGATCCCGACGCCGTGCCCGCAATGCGGCCGGAACGGGTTGCAGGAGAAGAAGATCGCCCTCCGCCACAAGAAGGGTCGCACCACATACAACTGGACCGCGCTGGTCACGGTATGTACCGGCGGATGCGACTTCAGCCACGTCCGCAAGCCGTAAGGCGCCCGCACGGCACCGGACCCGCGTCGCTGGATGCGGGTCCGGTCGTCATCGGTGCGGCGTTTCGTGTGGGTCAGCGCGCCCGGCGCATGCGGCGGACGAACAAGCCGGTGATGGTGCCCAGGGTGCCGAAGCACACCACCATCAGCACCTGGCTCAACCAGACCATGGTCGACACCGGCAACTGGTAGGCCAGCACGATCCGCAGCACCGCCTCACCGGTCATGCCCGCACCCCACATGGCGGTGACCCGCCGGAAGGTGCGGCGCATGGCCGGAGTGCTGTCGAAGCGGGCCTGGAACGCTGCCGCCTGCGCGGGGGCGGTCGAGCTCAGGGTGCGCACCGCGGCCAGGTAGGACAGCGGCTTCGCGGTGAGGGTGCTGATCAGGAACGCCAGGCCCACCAGGCCGGTGCCCAGCGAGTCCTTCACGATCATCATCCGGGCGTCGCCGCTGATGAACGTCGTGACCAGGCCGAACGCGAACACCGCGAGGATGATGCCCGCGAACACGTCGACGCGCCGGGTGCGGACCATGTCCACGACCAGCGTCACACCGGCCAGCGCCGTACCGGCGGCCAGTGCGAGCACGTCGCCGACGCCGAGCGCGTGCAGGCCGTAGTAGGCCAGCGTGGGCAGTGCGACGTCGCGGGCCGTGGTCAGCAGCATCCGGCGGCGGTCGAACCCGGCCGCGGAGGTGCCGGCGGTGTCCGCGCTGGGCGTGCCGCCGGTGGTGTGCTCGGTACCGGTGGCCGCCGCGCCGGACGTGATGCCGCTCTCGGGCGCGCCGTACCCGCGGAGGGTGACGCCGGTGGTGGCCGCCGGGCCGGTGAGATCGGTGGTCTGCGGGGTGCGGGTGTCGGTGCTCATCGGAGGGCTCCTGACTCGGTGTGCCGTTGCTGTCTACGACGCTACGGCGCTCGAGCGCGCGGAACCTTTGCCGTTCATCATGATTCGGCCATGACAGATGTCACGGGCCGCGCGGGCGTCCCTGGCAACCGCGACCTGCCGAAATGCGGATGAGTCGGGCTGGGTGCATCGCCTACGATGCGACCAGCGAGAATAGTGCCGACAGACCAGCCGCAACCGGATACAGGGGAGAAACGAGCGATCGTGGCCGACGACACCGGACGAGCCGACACCCAGGCGCTGACCGAGGAATCCCTCGCCGCCGCAGCCGCCGCCGCGGAGAAAGCGTTCGCCGCGGCCGCCGACCTGGACGCGCTCGCCGCCGCCAAGGTCGACCACATGGGCGGGAAATCGCCGATCTCGCTGGCGCAGCGCTCGCTGGGCGCGCTGCCCAAGGAGGAGAAGTCCGAGGCCGGTAAGCGGGTCAACGTGGCGCGTGGCCGGGTCACCGAGGCCTTCGAGTCCCGCCGCGCCACCCTGCTCGCCGAGCGCGACGCCGCCGTGCTGGTCGCCGAGGCGATCGACGTCACGCTGCCGGCGCAGCGGCAGCCGGTCGGCGCCCGCCACCCGATCACGGTGATCTCCGAGCAGATCGCCGATGTGTTCGTGGCCATGGGCTGGGAGGTCGCCGAGGGCCCCGAGGTCGAGACCGAGCACTTCAACTTCGACGCGCTCAACTTCCTGCCCGACCACCCCGCGCGCACCATGCAGGACACCTTCCACGTGGCGCCGATGAGCGGTGCGGGCCCGAGCCGGCAGGTGCTGCGCACCCACACCTCCCCGGTGCAGGTGCGGTCCATGCTGTCGCGCGAGCTCCCGATCTATGTGGTGTGCCCGGGGCGCACCTTCCGCACGGACGAGCTGGACGCCACGCACACCCCGGTGTTCTCCCAGGTCGAGGGTCTGGCCGTCGACAAGGGCCTGACCATGGCGAACCTGCGCGGCACCCTGGACGCGTTCGCGCGCGCGCTGTTCGGTCCCGAGACCCGAACCCGTATGCGCCCCAACTACTTCCCCTTCACCGAGCCGTCGGCCGAGGTGGACGTCTGGTTCCCCGGCAAGAAGGGCGGCCCGGGCTGGGTCGAGTGGGGCGGCTGCGGCATGGTCAACCCGAAGGTGTTGATCGCCAGCGGAATCGACCCCGAGGTGTACAGCGGTTTCGCGTTCGGCATGGGTTTGGAGCGGACGGTGCAGTTCCGCAACCACATTCCCGATATGCGCGACATCGTCGAGGGCGACGTGCGGTTCACGCTGCCCTTCGGCATCCAGTCCTGATCACCTGTACCGATACACGGAAAGCGACACGACACAGTGCGAGTAGCGCAGTCCTGGCTGACGGAAATCCTGCAGCGCACCACCCCGGACTGGGAGGTGACACCGGAGGAGCTGGACGCCGGTTTCGTCCGGGTCGGGTTGGAGGTCGAGGAACTCGACCGGCTGCAGCCGATCACCGGCGACGGCACCCCGCTGGTGGTGGGCCGGGTCGCCGAGATCACCGAGCTCACCGAGTTCAAGAAGCCGATCCGTTTCTGCAAGGTCGATATCGGCAAGCCCGAGCTGCAGGAGATCGTCTGCGGCGCAAGGAATTTCGCGGTCGGTGACCTGGTCGTGGTGGTGCTGCCGGGCGGCACCCTGCCCGGCGGGTTCACCATCACCTCGCGAAAGACCTACGGCCACACCTCGAACGGGATGATCTGCTCGGTCGCCGAACTCGGCATCGGCAAGGACCACTCCGGGATCCTGGTGCTCGAGCCCGGCACCGCCGAGCCGGGCACCGACGCCAACGCGCTGCTCGGCACCTCCGACACGGTGATCGAGCTGAACGTCACCCCCGACCGCGGCTACTGCTTCTCGGTGCGCGGTCTGGCCCGTGAACTGGCCTGCGGCTTCGACCTGGAATACGCCGACCCGGCGCAGCGTCTGCTGCCCGACCACGAGACCCCGGCCCACCAGGTGAACCTGGACCCGGCGTCGGGCTGCACCCGGTTCGCGCTGCGCCGCGTCACCGGTGTGGACCCGAACGCGATGAGCCCGTGGTGGTTGCAGCGCCGGCTGCTGCTGTCCGGGGTGCGGCCGATCTCGCCCGCCGTCGACGTCACCAACTATGTGATGCTCGAGCTGGGCCAGCCGCTGCACGCCTTCGACACCGCCACCGTCTCCGGTGCGCTCACCGTGCGCCGGGCGTCGGCGGGCGAGACGTTGCGCACCCTCGACGGCACCGAGCGCACCCTCGACGCCGAGGACGTGGTGATCGCCGACGAGTCGGGCGTGATCTCGCTGGCCGGCATCATGGGCGGCGCGAGCACCGAGGTCGGCGCGACCACCACCGACATCCTGCTCGAGGCCGCCACCTGGAACCCGCTCGCCGTGTTCCGCACCGCCCGCCGGCACAAGCTGGTGTCCGAGGCGGGCAAGCGGTTCGAGCGGGTCGTCGACCCCGAACTGAACGTCGCCGCGCTCGATCGCGCCGCCACGCTGCTCGCCGAGATCGCCGGTGGCACAGTCGAACCCGTACTCACCGACGTGCGGCTGCCGGTTCCGGCGGTCGAACCGATCCGGATGCCGCTGGATCTGGCCGACCGGGTCGCGGGCGTCACCTACCCGAACGGCACCTCCGCCCGGCGGCTCGCGCAGGTCGGTTGCGCGGTCGACATCGACGTCAGCGAGAGCGGCCAGGGTCTGCTGAGCGTCACCCCGCCCAGCTGGCGGCCCGACCTCACCCAGCCCGCCGACCTGGTGGAAGAGGTGCTCCGCCTGGAGGGCTTGGAGTCCATTCCGTCGGTGCTGCCCGCCGCTCCCGCCGGTCGCGGTCTCACCGCCACCCAGCGTCGCCGCCGCGCGGTCAGCCGGGCGCTGGCCTTCGCCGGCTGCGCCGAGGTGCCGGCGTCGATCTTCATGCAGGCCGGTGTGTTCGACACCTGGGGCCTGGACGCCGACGACCCGCGCCGCAAAACCATGCGGGTGCTGAACCCGCTCGATGTCGAGCGTGCCGAGCTGGCCACCACTCTGCTGCCCGCGCTGCTGGAAGTGGCCGCCCGCAACATCTCTCGCGGTTCCCGTGACCTCGCGGTGTACGGCATCGCGCAGGTGGTGCTGCCCACGCCGCAGACCGCCCCGGTCGCGCCGCTGCCGGTGGACCGTCGGCCCACCGAGGAGCAGATCGCGCAGCTGATCGGCTCGCTGCCCGACCAGCCGGTGCACGTCGCGGCGGTGCTGTCGGGCCGGCGGGAGCCGCGCGGACCGTGGGGGCCGGGTCGCGCCGCCGAGGCCGCCGACGCGTTCGCCCTGGCCGACGCCATCGGTGCCGCCGCCGGCGTCCGGATCGAGCGCCGTGCCGCCGCCTACCTGCCCTTCCATCCGGGCCGCTGCGCCGAACTCGTCGTCGACGACGTCGTCGTCGGTCACGCCGGCGAACTGCACCCGGCGGTCCTGGAGCGCTCGGGCCTGCCCCCGCGCACCTGCGCCCTGGAACTGAACCTGGACGCGCTGCCGTTGGTCGAATCCCGGCCCGCCCCACTGGTTTCGGTGTTCCCGGCGGTCCTGCAGGACGTGTCGATCAGTGTCGACCGCGCGGTACCCGCGGTCGCCGTCGAATCCGCGCTGCGCGGCGGCGCCGGCGAACTGCTCGAGGACATCGCGCTGTTCGACGTGTACGAGGGTGCCCAGGCCGGTGAGGGCCGCAAATCGTTGACCTATGCGCTGCGTTTCCGGGCCGCCGACCGCACCCTGACCGAGGACGAGGCCAGCGCCGCCCGTGACGCGGCGGTGGCGGCGGCCGCCGGGGCGGTGGGAGCAGTGCTGCGCGCGTGAGCGATTAGGTCGTTTCGGTGTAGTGCCGCGACGAGGGTGCCTGCGGGCGTAGCGGTTCGGAGAGCCCGGGAGTAACCTCCCGGGCTCTCGTCACGACGGTGTGCCGGTGAGCTTGTGTTCCGGTCGCGCAGGTGCGGCGTCGTTCGGCGCGCCGACACCTACCGAGAGCGGCGTTGTTCGGCCGTGCCGATGCTTACCGATAGCGGCCTTGTCCGGCCGCGCCGACGCCTACCGAGCGCTCAGGCGACCTGGCCGATATCGACGGTCCCCGGTGTCGTTGCCGTCCATTCATTTTCAACGCTCGACGGTGAAAGTTCTTGTGGGCGTGCAAGTCACTTAGCGCCGGTGAGTACCTGTGCGCCGGCGGCTGCGGCGGCATCGTTCGGTGCGGACGCTGTGCCGGCGAAGTAGTCGCCGGCCCATTCGGTCGTCAACGACCGCACGGCAACGGTATTCATGGGCGTCGGTGCCCCGCAGGCCAGTTCGCCGACCAGGTCCGAGCTGGCCCCTTCGGCGTCGGTGTGTTCCCCGGCGGGCAGCCGGACGCCGACGATATCGCGGTGCAACAGGGTCTGCAGGGCGGTGGTGCCGCTGCCGAAGTTATTGCACAGCCCGGGCGGCCCCGCGACTGCGTGGATGGGCAGGGCGGTGGAATCGAGGTCGGTCAGCGCGACGTCGGTGTTGTTGCCCAGGAAGGACTTCACCGGGTCGAGCAGGATCAGGCCGCGCAGTCCCGTCCAGCCGGTGGGGGAGTCGGTGTGCAGGTGGTGGGCAACGTATTCGACAGCCTCCGCGCCCGCCGAGTGCCCGACGAAGACGAACTGCCGGGGCAGTGGCGGCGCGATCCGCCCGGCCGCGGCGGCCGCCGCGGCGAGATCGGCGGCCAGCGGGCCCGCCGGATCGTCCGCGGTGGCGAACAGTTCGGCCACGCCGTCGAGGAATGCGGTGTTGTCGCCGAGGTTCTGCAGGGTGCAGCCGTCGAGATTCAGGAACGGCAGGCTCGGCGCGAACACGAGATACCCAGCAGCGGAGAGGGATTCGGCCAGTTCCGCGACATTGCCGTCGGCGCGCGCGAACCCGTGCTGCACCCAGACCAGGCCGCGCGGGCGGCCCTCGGGCAGGTACCAGGTCGCGTGTTGCCGCAGGGTCGAACCGGCACACGGCAGGTCGATCGTGCCGGGCAGCAGGACGGGTGCGGCCTGGGCGGGCGGTACGACGCCGTCGGCCACAGTGACCGTGCCCGGCGGTGCGACCGGGTCGGGCAGCCCGTTCCCAGTCGGCAAGATCGGGTCGGCGGCGGCGGGACCGGCCGCGATCGTGCAGACGGCGGCGAGCAGGACCAGGGCCGAGGTGCGCAGGTACATCGTGACTCCAGGTGCCGGAGACGCGGCACGTCCGGCGGTCGTTCGAGGCGGCGGTCGAAGGACCCGCGCCGCCTCGATCATGTCGGAAACGACGGTCCGGTATGGCCGAAGTGCCCTACCGGCGCGTAATCTCACCGAGGACGAGGTGAGCGCGGCCCGAGACCGCGGGCCGGAAGGAACAGGGTGACGACATGGACCTGATCCACCCCGTACGTCCGGTGCTGGAACTGTTGGTGTTCCGGCCGGAAGCCGGCGGCACCGGTACGCCGGCCGATTACGGCCTCGACTACACCGATGTCCCGGTCGTGACCGCCGACGGGTGCGAACTGTCGGCGTGGTTCGTGCGGGCCCGGGGCGGGCGCGCACCGCTGGGACACATCCTCTACGCGCACGGCAACGCGGGGAACATCAGCGGCCGGATGCCGGTCCTCGCGCTGCTGGCCGACGCCGGATTCGACGTCCTGGTCTTCGACTACCGCGGCTACGGCCGCAGCACCGGCCGGCCCAGCGAGCAGGGCATGTACCTCGACGCGCGGGCGGCCCGGGCGGCGCTGCTCGCCCAGCCGGAGGTGGACCCGGAACGGGTGTTGTACTTCGGGAAGTCGCTCGGCGGCGGTGTGCTGCTGGAGTTGGCGCAGGCCCATCCGCCCGCGGGCCTGATCCTGGTGTCCACGTTCACCGGTCTGCGGGATGTGGTGCGCTCGCTGTATCCACTGTTGCCGGCGTTCACCATGCCCGACGCGTTCCCGAGCCTGCGGCGGGTGCGCACCCTGCGGTCGCCGGTGCTCATCATGCACGGCGAGCGCGACGAGCTGGTCCCGGTCGGCATGGGCCGCGACTTGTTCGCGGCCGCACCGGAACCCAAACGGCTGCACATCTATCCGCGCGCCATGCACAACACCGTGCCGCTGCAGCCGGGCTGGAACACGGCGGTGGCGGACTGGGCGCGCGAGGTGCTCGCCGCGGTCGACGGGACCCCGGCCCGCGGCACGGCGGCGCCCTGACCGGCGTGCCGGAACGCTCCGGCCGGATGTCGGCCGGCCCGCGTAGCCTGGGGTCCGTGACTGTTGCGGACGGGCGGGGCGGCGATGAGTGAACTCGACGAGCTGGCGGCACTGTTGGCGAGCCTGCCCGACAAGGAACTGGCGACCGTCGTCGCGTCCGCGGTGCGCGGCCGCCCCGGACTGGATGCGCTGCAGGTCGTCGCGACCGAGATCCTGCGCCAAGGAGATGCCATCGACGCCGATGTGGTGCCGGATGCACCCGAGCCGTCACCGATGGACGCGCCCGAGTCCGGTCGAATTCCGGTGCCCGACACGATCGCACCCAGCATCGGCACGCCGGTCGCTCCGGGCGGCTTCGCCGGTTCGGCTCCGGTGTTCGGCGGCTACACCTCCGGCGGCGTCCCGACCTTCGATTCGGTGCGCGAGAAGGTGGAGCGCCGCTTCGGAACCGCCCAGGGCATGGAGGAGCTGGACCGGCAGACTCCGGCCGGGCGCAGCACCGAGGAGCAGTGGGAGGCGCGCGAGCAGGCCGCCCGGGATCGTCTGGAGCAGATCCGGAAGTCCTTGCGCGACAATAAAACCGACTGATCTGCGGCCGGGGCCGCGGCGTGCCGCGGTAACTTGTTCGCCGCCGGTACTTACTTTCGAGTCAGTTCGCGATATAGGGTCGAACCCGTGTCGTCGTGCCGGTCCGGCCGGCCCGCGACGCGGACAACAGCTGGCATGCGCGGCGCCCGCCGCGTGGGAGCGCTGCGGCGGTACGCGGAAATTGTTGCACGACAACGGCTCCGGCGCCGACGTTCCATGACGGACGAGGTGGACGACAATGGACCGATCCCGGGAGATCGCCGAAAAGCTGCTCGACGCCCAGGTGGAATACCTGATCGGCGAACTGTCGGGCGACCGGTTCGCCGAGGTCGTCGCACGCGACGTCCCGGCGGTGCTCGCCGTCGCCGACGGCATCGTCTTCCGCGACGTGGTCACCCCCGACCAGGCCAAGGCCGCCCTGCGCAAGGCCGTGGACCGGGCCGGTGCCGCGCCGATCGTCGGCGTGCTCACCCCGGCCCTGGCCGAATCGCTCTACGACCGCGTGGCCGCCACCCAGGACCGCCTGCTCAGCACCGTCGTCGACCGCGCCAAGGTCGACGTCCTGGTCCAGAAGCTGCTCGGCCTGCACACCGCGCACGAACGCCTGCTCGACCGCCTCAGCGAGGCCGCCGAAGCCGGTCCGGTCGCCTCCACTTTCGTCGACCGTCTCGTGGACGACATCCTGGAGGCGAACAAGAAGATCGCCGGCAAGGTCCCCGGCGTGGGTTCGCTGATGTCGCTGGGGCAGAGCGCCGTCAAGACCGCGAAGAAGGCCGCCGACAACAGTTTCCTCGGCGACGCCGCCGGCAAGGGCACTATGTACGGCCTCAAGCGCGTCACCAACGCCCTGCGCGAAACCCTGCGTGTGGCCCCGGTCCATGTCGCCGCCATGCAGGTCTGGGACGTCCACGCCGCCGAACCCGTCGCCGGCCTGCGCGCCTACCTCACCCAGGCCGACGTCCGCGACTTCGCGGTCATGATTCAGGACCTGATCGTCTCCACCCGCAACAAGGAATTCACCGGCATCCTCCTCGACGACGCCGTCGACGTCTTTTTCGCCCGCTACGGCGACCACACCCTCGGCGAACTGGTCACCGAACTCGGCGCCGACCGCGACGACATCGCCGAGGAGATCCTGCGCTTCGGCCCGGCCGTCATCGAGGCCGCCAAGGCCGACGGAGTACTGGCCAAGCTGATCCGCGAGCGCCTCGAGCCGTTCTACCTGGGTGAAGGGGCGCTCGGCATCCTGTCAGCCAGCTGACCGCCGAGCGGCTGTGGCTTATAGGGGTACAGTTATGATAACTGCACCCCTATAAGCCGGAGGCGGCGTGCGTAAACCCCCTGACATGTTCGATCGTGATCACGAGTGGGCGGCGCTGACCAGGTTCGTGTCCGACGAGCAGCCCGGAGCCACACTCGGAGTGGTTTCCGGCCGTCGGCGGCAGGGCAAGACCTTCCTGCTCGAGGCTGTCTGCCGAGCTGCGGGCGGCTTCTATTTCGGTGCGATAGAAGCTGCCGACCCGGAATCGTTGCGGCACATCAGCCGGGCGCTGACCGCGCACTGTAAACCTGCGAGCCCGTTCCATTTCCAGAACTGGTCCGAGGTCGTCGACACACTGCTGTCGCTGGGCGCCGAACGTCCGATCCCGGTAGTCATCGACGAGTTCCCTTACTTGGCCAAGGCGAATCCCGAACTCCCGTCGATCATCCAGAACGCTTTTCGTCCGCTACGGGAACAACGCACCGGATCCCGGACCCGCTTACTGCTGTGCGGTTCGGCCCTGTCGTTCATGAGTCGCTTGCTGTCGGGCAGTGCGCCGCTGCGCGGCCGTGCCGGTCTCGAACTTGTGGTGCGACCGCTGGATTTCCGGCTCGCCGCGGAATTTTGGGGCATCGACGACCCGCGGCTCGCGATTCAGGTGAATGCGATCGTGGGTGGCACGCCGGCATACCGGCGTGAGTTCGCCCGCGGCGACGTCCCGAACGGACCGGAAGATTTCGACGACTGGGTTGCCCGAACCGTATTGAACCCGGAGACACCACTTTTCCGCGAACCGCGATACCTGCTGGCCGAGGAGCCGGACCTGCGCGACACCGCCTTGTATCTTTCGGTGCTGGGCGCGGTCGCCTGTGGGAACGCGACCCGCGGTGGCATCGCCAACTATTTGGAGCGCAAGGCGGCCGATGTCGCCCATCCGATCACCGTCCTGGAGGACGCCGGTCTGCTCCGCCGCGACGCGGATGCGTTTCGCGACAACCGATCCACGTACCGGATCACCGAGCCGCTGATCCGGTTCTATCAGACCATCATGCGCCCGGTATGGGACCAGTTGGAGCGGCCCGGCAGTGCCCATCGAGTATGGGCCGGCAGCCGGCGCCGATTCACCGGCAACGTCCTCGGCCCGCACTTCGAACAACTGTGCCGCGATTGGGCACTCCACGATGCAGACCCCGCACTGTTCGACGGCCTACCGGCCAGGGTGGCGAACGGGACAGTGCACGACCCCGCGACCCGCACCGGCCACGAACTGGACCTCGCCGTGATCGGAGCATCCGACGGCGGAAAGCCGCCGCTGCTGGCTATCGGCGAGGCGAAATGGAACGACACCATGGGCGTCGGACACATCGACCGGTTACGCCACCTGCGCGACCTGATCGGCCGGGCCGGCCGCTACGACGTGTCGCAGACGCGTCTGATGTGTTGCAGCGGAGCAGGTTTCAACGACAAGGCCCAATTGGCAGCGGAGAGGGGCGAGGTGATCCTGGTGGATGCACCGGCGTTGTACGCGAAACGCTGATTACCGAAACCGCGTATGCCGGCCATCAGGACCGATAGGCGCGACCCGCGTCGAGCGGTAGTGTGAGATCGCTGAAGAACGCAGAGTGGGGGGAATGATGGGCAAGATCAGCCTGGACTACGGGCAATCCCAGATCAGCGCTTTCAATGAGGCCGCACGGTCTGGCCAGATTCGGTACGACAGGGACGTTGCCCTACGGGCAGCACATCTCTACGAGGAAACGGTCACAACCTTGCTTCAAGTTCGGACCGGACTCGAGAAGCTTATCCAACGGGGCGGTTTCGGTGACTTTTCGACCGGAAAGGAACTGGCGACTGGGTTCTCCAACAAGGCCCAAGACGGAATCGATGCGATCACCAGTCTGATCGAAGGAGCGCTCTCCTTGAAAGAGGCATATCTCAGGTCCGGCAGTCTGATCGAGGAGGCCGACGCTGCGCACGCTGCGGCGCTGCAGCAAGCCCAGATAGCATTGCGTCAGAATGACGGTTCGCGTTTATGAAGCAGATTTGTGCATACGCCCTGGTCGGTGCGACGCTGCTGCTGGCAGGATGCGAAGTTTCCGTGTCGTCTGCGGGGGGTACCTCCGCTCCGACGCTGCCCGCTGTGCCCAACAATATGGTCTCGGTCAGTCCGGCACCATCAGGCCACGGTGCAATCGGACTCGATCCGTGCACCAGCCTGCCGGATGCAGCTGTCACAAAGGCAGGGTTCGACCCCGCGACCCGCAGGCGCTCGGATTCCGTGTTCGGGACGTACTCATTCATTGGTTGTAGTTTCGACCACAAGATCAGTTCTGACATTGGCGTCACGGTCACTGATCGCTCACTGGATGTCGCAGTGGCGGGCCTTTCGATCGATGACTTTCGCCGACGCGAAGGCGCCCGAGCCAAGGACGTTACGATCAACGGGCACAACGGCATCGAGTATCTGCATGCATCTGCGGAAGAATGCTACGTAACTTTGCCCATGTCCAGTGGAGGCGTGCTCGATATCGGCCAGACGGTTATGAGTGTGTACTCTCACGACCGCCCATGCGATAACATCGAAGCGGTTGCCTCGGAAATTCAGGCATCACTCGCCGTGAAATAGTCGCCTCGGGGTTCGGTCCGCTGTCAATCCTTGGTGGGAAGTGGCAGCGGACTACGGCGATGGCCAACCTGGAACGGATGGTGAGGTGTCGTCCTCCGGGGTGTCCGGTGGAATTTTGATGCTCTGACACTTCTTCAGGGATGCCCCACCGTCCTCGGATAACTTGTACGACACTGCATACCAATCGCCGAATACGTTCTTTTCGGGGCGATTCGATGGCCCGCTCTGACTGTCCGGGGGCTGCGCCCCGGTCCGGTAATAGTGGAGCTCCATATCAAGTGGCATATAGTTTTGCGTCACAGTCTCCCTTTGGCAGATGTGGGCGGTCTGTGATCCGTTGTCTCCCGATTCGATATCGAGCAGCGACAGGATCTGGTGCCCCTGCCTGGTGTGGGTGGCATATTGATAGTTATCTATATCGAAGGCTCCTCGATCGGCAGCGCGAAGGCCGGGGTATGCGGTTGAGCCGGTGCTGACCAGTGAATAGAAGGACTCGGTGAAGGCGCGAATGAAGGTCGCATCCGGCGTATTCAGCTCGCTTGGTGGATTTGTCCAGTAAAAATGAAGTTCCAGCGGGCCGGGGGATGGTGTGGACTGCGATGCGCGCGGACCGGCGGGAGTTGTTGTGGCCGGTTGCTGTGTCGTTTGTCCGCAACTCGAAGTCAGTACTGTTATGGCAATAGCGGTAACCGATGTCGCAACCGAATGTACCTTGCTCATCGAGGGGCCCCGGGGGCTGGCTGGGAACCGTGGGTTGTGCCTATCGGGATGGTCATGCCGTATTGGAAGAATGAATTGTAATTGCTCAAACCGGGTATTCCGGCATTGTTTGCTTCGTCGATGAATATATCTGCGTTTGATTTCATTCCCGGGTCCGGCGTCTGGGTTGCAATATTCCAGTTCTGAAGTAGGTTCTGCGTATTCCCGCTGCTATCGGTGATATTGAACCGGGATAGAATATCTTGATCGTGGGTTGCATATCCGTTGGTGTAATTCCAGTCCATTCGCATGGCATCGGGCTGGATCATGGTTTGCACCTGACTCTGAAGTGCGCTGGCAGTTTTGTCGGGTGGCAGTGGGTGGGTCGGATCGCCGGGAGGTGTCAGATCTGCCTTGTATATGGAATCCGCTGTAGCGCTCAGTGGGCCGAGTATCGTTCCGACACCTGGCAACGCGGCCGGCCAGGCTGCAGTAATGTCGCTCATCTCCGTAGAGTGGTTGTATTGCTCGGTGTACTTCCACTGTTGTTGAGCGGTCAGGTCCTGCAGCTGTTGATTCAGTCCCTGCCCCATAGCTGCCGAGAGTTGGCCGGAATGAATGCCGATGGAAGGTGCCGAAGGCGGGTCCATTCCGGCCTGGTAGGCGAAGTAGTCGTTCCACTCTGCACCGGCCGCATTGAGCGACTTTGCGGCCGCAGGGTCCGAGTCAAGAACCGCGAACATCTTGGACAGGTCGTCGGGGTGCTGGAGACCGCCTGTTGTCTGGTTTATCAGCATATGGGGATCCGCGCCGACGAAGTTTCCGAGATACGGGACCATCGTCGATGCCAATGTCTGTGTGAGGGCAGGGTTTACGGCGCCGAGGGACTGGCCGTCGTGGCCTGGCAAGTTCTTCGCTAGATTGTCGGAGTTGTCGCTCAGGAATTGGGCAAGGCTGTTGCTGGTTTGGCCGGCGAGCTTGCTGACGTTGTCGTCGGTGCTGCTCGCGTCGGGGCCGATCCAGCTGAACATTGTCTGCGCCCCGTGTTGTTCCGGAGTCCACTGGTGGGAGAGGACGGCCATCATGTGGTCCTTCCCCCACTTCTCGCCAGTTCCGAGTGTGGAGTCCATGCCGTGCCCGGAGATGAAGTCGGAGTCCGCTTGATGGTCACCCGAGGCAGCGTCGAGCAGCTTATTTGCTATCGCGCCATCGCTGTCCGCCAGCCAGCTGTTCGAGTCCGCCAAGATGGAACCCTGTTTGAGCAGACCGCGGTCGAAGTCCGTGCCCTGTCTCAAGGCTGAGTCGCCCCGCTGTGCAATGTCACCCAAGGCATTCCGCTGAGTACCATCGTTCGCGTCCATGAGTGGCTTCGAATTCTTGAGAATATCCTGCACGTTCTTGGGTAGTTGAGGCATGCCGCCGGTCAGCCCGCCGTCGGCAGTGATCTTCGGGTTCGACATGATCTGCATGGCATTGGACATGGACGACTGGACGGTGGTGGCATCACCGGGTGATAGTTTGGATCCGAGATCGGCAATTTCCTTGGGCGACATGCCGTTCTCGGCCTGCATGACTCCCTGAAGGTACTGGAATTGGGCCGGCGTGATGTTGGCCGGCTTGCCATCCTTGATGCTTTCGAGTTCATCCGGAGTCAGTGTGCTCTGCGCCTGCAGCCGTGCGATCTGCTCCGGGGTCGCGGTTCCGTCCTCGAGCGCCTTGACGTCTTGTGCCGCGGTGCCGGCCGGATCGTCATTCATTCCGTATTTCGAAATGTCGGCGTCGGAGAGGTGTGTGTCGTCGATGCCTCGGGCGATCAGCTCGCCGCGAGCGACAATCTTCGCGGCAGCATCGTTGATTCCTTTCGTCTGCACGACGATTGCAAGGGCGAGGGATGTGTATGCGGCGTTGATCAAGCCCTGATGGCGATTGATCTGATCCTGAGCTGACTTGATCTGGGCTTCGGTGGGATGGCTGGCTGAGAATGTTGCTTGGACCTCCCACTTGTCGCTGACCGTGAGTGGATACGGGTCCTTGTCGTGTTCTGCATCGGCGACCTTCCCCATCAGTACGCGCACTTCGTTCGCGAGGCCGGAACTCGCGGCGGTGACGGCGGTGCCCAGGTCTTTGATGTCCGCGCCGAGCCTGCGGTCGTCGTCGTTTTCCTGAGTGAACCGGTCGCAGGCCGCGTCGTGGGCGACTCCGGTCCAGGTCGTGTCACTGAACTGGGTGACCATCCGCCCGAGCTGTGCTTCCAGATCGCCCCCTGCGGAAACGAGGTGCTGGGCAAGCTGATCCAGCTTGCTGAAGTCCCACTGTTCGACTTGCTTGCGGGTGGGCATCAGTTCGCACCCTCCGGCCGGAAGTTGAAGGCCTGAAGTTTCGTCGCGAAGTCGTCGTCGCTGATCTGGTAGTTGGTGGATGAATCCTTCACCAATTTCGCGAGCTTGTTGATCCGCTCGGCGATGTTCTTCCACGCCTGCTCGGTGGAGTTGCCTGCCTGCTTGCACGCCGGTCCGACTAGGCAGCCGGGCAGCGCATCGGCGACCTGGTCGCTGAAGGCGTGGATCTGCATCTCTCCGATGGACTTGCCCACATCGGTCAGCGTGTCCGCGAGCTTGCTCAGCTGGTCGAGGTCTGCCTGCAGCATGTCCGTCCCCCCTTCTGTTCGAGATCGATCCGTCGTCAGGCGGCGGATCGAGTCGGCATGATTCCTCCGACACTTCGTTTTCGCGGATCATTGTGCCAGCCGCGCGCAGGGCGTGTGGCCCCTGAAGGCGCGGCCCAGGCTGTGCTAGGCTGCGCCGAACCGATAGGGGAAACCGTTCTGGCGGGCGGGGTTTCGGATTTCGTGTGGGGGTTTGACGGTGGGTAGTTCCAATGACCCCGTGCCGAACGGAACAGTTCTTCCATCGCAGGTTTCCGCGGTTCTTCCTGGGATGGAGCAGACAGCCGCCGGCGCCGACGCTGCCCGTTCTGTCGACCAGGCATCGACGGCGTGGATGCACGTGCAGCAGATCGAAACGAGTTTGTCTGCTCTGGGGGCGGGCACTGATCCGCCTTACTCCTCGGGTTCCGATCAGTTCGAGAGCATGACTCACCAACAGCTGTATGACGCTGTGCACGGCCCAGCCGGATTGGACCCAGCGGGCCTGCTGACCATGGCACAGACATGGTCGGACAGTGCCGGCAAGCTGGATACCATCACTGGACTCACGTTGCCCATGGGGCTGAATGCCATCTTCGGGCACGGACTTTGGGAGGGCGGCGCCGCGAACGCGGCCAAAGCGGCTTCCGATGCGTTCACCGCAGCGGGAAATCAGATCGGGCAGGTGTTCATGGACCTCGCCGATCGGATGAACGGCCTGCATTATTCGGCGGAGGCGGTACGGGCCGCAGTGCCTGCGCCGGCAGCTCCGGTCGTGCTTACCCCGCACCCTGACAATCTGGCTGCCTCATTACTGCCGGGTTTGGCGAACCCGCAGGTAACCGATCAGGCGGCTGCCGCGCAGGAACAGGCACGGCAAGACGCAATTCGAGCACTGCGCGCAATTTATTCGCCGGCGTTCCCGCCATCGGGTACGGGGGTACCCAGTTATATCGATGTGCCCTCGGTTGCGCAACCTGGCGGGCCTTCCTCGGTCGGCCCCGGAACGCCTGCTCCGGGGGCGCCGGATACAGCCGCTCCGTCCCCGGATACGCCCAGTGCCGACAACCCTGGTGACAGCCCGGCCTCGCAACCCAGCGGAACTCAGACGCAACCACTGTCGACCGGGACGCCGACCGGAACCGATCCGGCGGAGCCATCGCCGGCGAGTACTACACCGGCGGGGATCGCACCGGCGGGTCTCGCGCCGGGTGCCCAGCCCGACCTTGGTGCTCCGATCGGTCTCGGCCCGAATCTGGGTTCGCCGACCGACACCGGTCCCGGTGGGCCGGGGTCGCCGCGTCTGCCCTCGCCGGGGCTTTCGGTTCCGGGAGCAGTCGAGGATGCGGCAGCGGCGCAGGCTCGACTCGGGACCAGCCGTCCAGGGTCCGCGCCGGGGCAGCTGGGGCAGCTGCCACACGGTGCTGGGAAAGGCGAAAAGGACGAGGACAAGGAACATTTCAGTCCCGACTATCTGAAGCGCGTCCAATCGGACTGGACCGATGGTCTGGAAGGGTGGAACGGAGTCGTGGGCGCCAACCCGGACTTCGGTGGTCGCCACGACTGGGCGCAACCGGTTTCGATCGAATCAGCCTCACCAGCTTCCCAGCGCCGGCCTTCTCTTCTGGATCTGCCGCCGATCGAAGCCGGCCCGCCGGAGAACACCGACACTGCCGTCGATACCAGCCCGTCGATCGAACCAGCACCACCACCACCGTCGAAGCCTCTGTCGCCGACGGCAATTGCCGCCAAACTGGCCGAATCGGGGATTTCGCTCAGAATGACATCGGTCAGTGCCGAGAAGCCGGCATCGGGTCCGCACGCCGACGGACAGGGAAAGGACCTTGAATCCGAGGACCCTGGAACGAGCTCAGCCGCAGGCGAGAAGGCGGTCACACAGGTGACCTTGACCGGAACCGGCCCTGTCATGGATGACGATATAGACGAGGGCGCCGGCGGTCGATGACGCTGACTTCTTGGACGTTCACCCCGGATGAATTCGTACATGTGTGGTCGACGGAGACCGGCCTGGTCGGTGACTACCCCCATCCGATCAACCTCATCGAATCCCCGCTGACCACTAGCGAGTACGACCGCCTTCAAGCCGATCTCGCTGTTCGCTATCCACCACACGCCGACCGCGACCTGACTATGTCTCTACAGGTGTTGGCCAATCCGGAATTGCGAATCGTATGCAACGGGTGGTCGCACATCACCGAGGAAAGGGTGCGGTCGTGCGCGGTGGCGAGTGGTGACCTCGGTGTAGTGGTGCACCAGAAACCCGGCGCCGCAGTGGAATTCGGCGGGGACCTCCGAGTTGTCGTGACACAGCGTCGTCGAATCGGACGTCTGATGGCCGCCACCATGCCGATTGCGGCGCCGGGCGCCGCCGGTCCGCTACACGGTTATACCCCGCGAGTCCGTGGCGAGGAGTCGCCGACTTCGTGGCTTCAGGACGACTTCGGCGACGGGCCGGTCGAGGAACGTATCCGCGACCTGCTCCGCGCTCCACGTGGTCTGGACGGTTACCTGCGCATCGAACGGGGTATCCACCAAGGCCATCCTGCCTCACGCGAGTTCTTGAGCTGGATCGACGTGCTGGATCCCGCCTCCGCGGCGGGTCGGTACCTTATCGAAGTTGCGAACGACGACACGATCGTCAGCCCGGCGTCCACGCAAGCCATCGCCGACGTGCTGTGTCGGCGAGCCGATTTGGAATGACAAGCGGGCCCGCACCGGGTCGAGGGTGGTTCGAGCCGTCGATCCGGTCGGTCATGGGTGGCGTGGCCTCAGGAATCGGGGTCGGCGGCACGGAGTTTCGCCAGGAGTGGTTCCGCGGCTTCGGCGAGGAAGCGGTCTTGTTGTTCGTCGCCGATTTCGATCAGTGCGATGTCGGTGAAGCCGGCGTCCTGGTAGGGGCGCACGGCGGACACTACGGCGTCGAGGTCGGGGCCGCACGAGATCTGCTCGGCGACGTCGTCGGGGCGCACGAACTGTGTCGCGGCGGCGAAACTTGCCGGCGTCGGGAGGTTCGAGTTCACGTCCCAGCCGCCGGCCGACCAGCGGAACTGCTCGTGGGCGCGCTGAATTGCTTTGTCGCGGTTGGTGTCCCAGCTGATCGGCAATTGTCCGGTGACGCGGGACGGTGCCGTGTCCGGCCGGGCGCGACGCCAGGAGCGGACGAGTTCGGGATCGGGGTCGGTGGTGACCATCTCGTCGGCGAGCGGGGCGAATCGCTGCACCGACCGTGGCCCGGACACCGCTACCGCGATCGGCACCGGCTGGTTCGGTAGGTCCCAGATCTTGGCGGCGTCGACTCGATACCAGTCACCGAGCCGGCTGACCGGCCCACCCGCGTGCAGGGCGCGGATGATCTCGATGGCCTCGGCGAGTCGCTCCTGCCGTTCCTCGAGCCCGGGCCAGCCGGCACCGATCACATGTTCGTTGAGGCTTTCGCCGCTGCCGAGACCGAGGGTGAACCGGCCTTCGGCGAGGATCTGCAGTGTCGCCGCCTGCTGGGCGACGATCGCCGGGTGGTAGCGCATGGTCGGGCACGTCACGTATGTCATCAACGGGATCCGCCGGGTCGCGTGCGCGACCGCTCCGAGGGTGGTCCACGCATGCGGTGCGTGTCCCTGCTCCGCCAGCCAGGGTGCGTAGTGGTCGCTGCAGACCAGGAAGTCGAATCCCGCCTCCTCGGCGGCCACGGCGTAGCGGACGAGCTCACGCGGGCCGCTCTGCTCGGTCATCAGGGTGTATCCGAATCGGGTCACGGTGCTCCTCCTCGCTCGGCGGTGGATACAGGCGGGCTACCCAGCTATCGCACAGTTATCTGTGTGTGTCCAAGCCTGCCCGGTTGTCGCCGCCTTTCGGTCAGCGCGCGCCTTCGTCCATCGCCGCCCGCACCATCTCGAGCGCGACTTCGACCGTCCGCCGCAGCACCTCTTCCGGATCGGCATCGAACTGCTCGTGCCGCGACCAGGTCCGATCCTCACGGTGTACCGCCAGCCACACCGAACCCGCCGGTTCACCGTCCTGGGGATCGGGGCCGCCGACCCCCGTCACAGCCACAGCCACGTCGGCGCCGAGCAATTTCCGCACGCCGATCGCCATGGCCCGGGCCGCGGTCTCCGACACCACCGGGACATCGGGTACGCCCAGCACCTGCCGCTTGACATCCGCGCTGTAGGAGACCACCGCACCCCGCAACCACTGCGCCGAGTCCGGTGCTGCGCCCAACGCTGACGACAACTGCCCGCAGGTCAACGATTCCGCGATCGCCACAGTCTGTTTCGACCGCACGGCGACCGCGGCCACTCGGCGCGCGGACTCGTCGATGGTGGACATCTGGCCCACTCTATCGACCCCGGCGCACCGCCCGGCTCGTTCGGGAGGGGCAGAGGGCGTGTTGCGCGCAGGTCGCCGTTCGCCGCACCGGTGGTCGGTCGGTCGCATCCGGACGGTGAGCGGCGGTGGGCGGCTCGCGCTAGGGTCCTGACGACGGCTAGGTATCGGCGGGGGATGGGCCTTGGGTGATTCGACGCGGGATCCGGACGACGAGCAACCGGATCTGATCTTCCCGTTCTTCTCGCTCGGCGAAGCCCGGCAGTTCCGCGCTTCCGCCTATCGGGTGCTGGTCGAGCTCGGCGGGCGGGTGTCCGAGGTCGGGCCCGATTTCATGACGATCGACCGCGATCGGTTCATTCTCCACAACATCGCGGTCCGCTGCCGCGAAGCCGACCCGCGGAACTGGCGAACCTTGCTGCGCAAGCACTTCCGCACAGTGATGGCGGCCGACCTCGCGGACGGACTCGCGCTCGAGGAACGTCTGGCCACCGTGTATCCGCGCATCATGCCGGCGGAGGCGCTGGCGCTGACCCCGGTCGCGGCCGGTTCGTACGGCTACGCGCCAGTCCTGGTCGACGGGCTGCGGATCGTGCTCGCGTTCGACCGGCCCGACATCGTGGTGTCGATCCCCGAGGCGACCATTCCCGAACTCGGTGTGCCGGAACGGGTTTGGGCCCGCGCCATGGACAATCTGCGTGCGGTCCCGGTGCCGGCGCACGAGACCTTCGGCCGGGACGGCGGGTGGTTTCACGCGACGGTCGACCCCCTTTTCTTCCACGCGACCCGAGTCCTCATCCTCGACGAGGTCCTGACCCGGCTGCGGATTCCGTTCACCGCGGACGGCATCCTGGTGTCGCTGCCGAATCGCCACGAACTGCTGTTCCGGCCGATCGACGGATCGCATTTCGCCCCGGCGGTGTACGCGCTGGCCGACTTCACCGTCCACCGCTTCGGCGCGGCCGTCGGCCCGCTGAGCCCCCATCTGTACTGGTGGCGAAACGGCAACCTCACGCGCCTGACCGAGCTGCGCGACGGTGCCCTGGGCTTCGAGCTGCCGGACGAGTTGGTCGAGCTCATGGACCGCTATCGCGCCTGAGGGCGGTCGGAAAGGTCCCCCGCTTCTGCATGGCCTTGCATCATCGTGCATAATCATCACATGGCGGATACATCGGGTGGACCCGTATTGCGGGTCGCGGTCGCTGGTGCGAGCGGGTACGCGGGCGGTGAGGTGCTGCGGCTGTTGCTGGCGCATCCGGAATACCGTGCCGGTCGGCTCGAGATCGGGGCGCTGACCGGCGGGTCGAACGCGGGTACCGCGCTGGGCTCGTTGCAGCCGCATCTGCTGCCGCTGGCCGACCGGATCCTCACCGAGACCACCCCGGAGATCCTCGCCGGGCACGACGTGGTGTTCCTCGGGCTGCCGCACGGCCAGTCCGCCGCCATCGCGCAGGCCCTGCCCGAGTCGACGGTCATCATCGACTGCGGTGCCGACTTCCGGCTCACCGACGCCGCCGCCTGGGAGAAATACTACAAGTCGCCGCACGCCGGCAGCTGGCCGTACGGGCTGCCCGAACTGCCGGGCGGCCGGGACCGGCTGCGGGGCGCGACCCGCATCGCGGTACCGGGCTGCTACCCGACCGTCGCCAGCCTCGCGCTCGCGCCGGCGGTGGCCGCCGGGATCATCGAACCGACCGTGCACGTGGTCGCCGTCAGCGGCACCTCCGGGGCCGGGCGCAAGCCCGACGTCGGCCTGCTCGCCTCGGAGGTGCTGGGTTCGGCGCGCGCCTACAATATCGCCGGCGCGCACCGGCACACCCCGGAGATCGTCCAGAATCTGAAGGCCGCCGCGACGAACTCCACGGAGAACCGCGACTTCGATTGCGCCGGAGCCGACATCGCCGTCTCCTTCACTCCGGTGCTGGCGCCGATGCCCCGCGGCATCCTCGCCACCTGCACCGCCCCCGTCCTCGTGGACGCCGCACAGGCCCGCGCCGTCTACGAAAAGGCCTACGCCGACGAGCCGTTCGTGCACCTGCTGCCCGAAGGCCAACTGCCGCAAACCGGTTCGGTGCTCGGCTCCAACGCCGTCACCCTGCAGGTGGCCGTCGACGCCGACGCCGGCCTGCTCGTGGTGATCGGCGCCATCGACAACCTGACCAAGGGCACCGCGGGCGCCGCGGTGCAATCCATGAACCTGGCACTCGGCTTGGACGAGACCGCCGGACTCTCGACCGTAGGAGTGGCACCGTGACACTGATCCGCACCCAGGGCGTGACCGCTCCGCTCGGCTTCCGGGCCGCCGGGATCGCCGCGGGCATCAAGGTCAGCGGCAAGCCCGACCTGGCGCTGGTCTTCAACGAGGGGCCCGAATACGCGGCGGCAGGCGTGTTCACCCGCAACAAGGTCAAGGCCGCGCCCGTGCTGTGGTCGCAGCAGGTGCTCACCGGCGGCCGGCTGCGCGCGGTGATCCTCAACTCCGGCGGCGCCAACGCGTGCACCGGGCCCGGCGGCTTCCAAGACGCCCACGCCACCGCCGAGGAACTGGCGAAGGCGTTGAGCAACTGGGGAACCGAGACCGGCGCCGGCGAAATCGCCGTCTGCTCCACGGGTCTCATCGGTGACCGGCTGCCGATGGACAAGCTGCTGCCCGGCGTCACCGCCATCGTGCACGAGATGGCCGGTGGCCTGTCCGGCGGCGCGGAGGCGGCGCAGGCGATCATGACCACCGACACGGTGTCCAAGCAGGCGGCCGTGCACAACAACGGCTGGAACGTCGGCGGCATGGCCAAGGGCGCCGGCATGCTCGCCCCCTCGCTGGCCACCATGCTGGTCGTGCTCACCACCGACCTGGTCGCCACCGCCGAACAGCTCGATCTCGCGCTGCGCAACGCCACCAGGCTCACCTTCGACCGGCTCGACGTCGACGGTTCCTGCTCCACCAACGACACCGTGCTCCTGATGGCCAGCGGCGCAAGCGAACTCACCGCCTCGCAGGACGAGTTGAACGCCGCCGTGCTCGCGGTCTGCGACGATCTGGCCGCCCAGCTGATGGCCGACGCCGAAGGTGTCACCAAGCAGGTCACGATCACCGTCACCGGTGCGGTGAACGAGGACGAGGCGCTCACCGCCGCCCGCGCGGTCGCCCGCGACAGCCTGGTCAAGTGCGCGTTCTTCGGCTCCGACCCGAACTGGGGCCGGGTGCTGGCGGCCATGGGCATCGCGCCCATCACGCTGGAACAGGACCGGGTTTCGGTGTCGTTCAACGGTTCTCCGGTGTGCGAGCGGGGGATGGGCGCGCCCGGCGCCCGCGAGGTCGACCTGTCCGGGCCGGAGATCCACGTGGTCGCCGACCTGGGTCTCGGCGACGGCACCGCCTCGGTGCGCACCACCGACCTGTCCTACGCCTACGTCGAAGAGAACTCGGCCTACAGCTCATGAACGACTCGGTGGCACAGAACCTTTCCGCGCTGGACAAGGCGCACGTCCTGGCCGGCGCGCTGCCCTGGCTGCAGAAGTTCCGCGACAAGATCGTGGTCGTGAAGTACGGCGGCAACGCCATGATCGACGACGAACTCAAGCGCGCCTTCGCGGCCGACATGGCGTTCCTGCGCACGGTCGGCGTGCACCCGGTGGTGGTGCACGGTGGCGGCCCGCAGATCTCGGCCATGCTGAAGAAACTGGGTCTGACCGGCGAGTTCCGCGGCGGCTTCCGGGTCACCACACCCGAGGTCATGGACGTGGTGCGCATGGTGCTGTTCGGGCAGGTCGGCCGCGAGCTCGTCGGCCTGATCAACGCGCACGGCCCCTACGCGGTCGGCATCTCCGGTGAGGACGCGGGCCTGTTCACCGCGACCCGCCGCACCGTGGTCGTCGACGGCGAGCCCGTCGACATCGGCCTGGTCGGCGACGTCACCTCGGTGAACCCGGACGCGGTGCTGGATCTCGTGGCGGCGGGCCGGATCCCGGTCGTGTCCACCATCGCCCCCGACGCCGACGGCGTCGTGCACAACATCAACGCCGACACCGCCGCCGCCGCGCTCGCCGAGGGCATCGGCGCGGAGAAGCTGGTCGTGCTCACCGATGTCGAAGGCCTGTACACGAATTGGCCGGACCGGTCCTCGCTGACCACCCGCATCGACACCGACGACCTGGCGAAGCTGCTGCCGCGCCTGGACGCCGGGATGGTGCCGAAGATGGAGGCGTGCCTGCGGGCCGTGCAGGGCGGAGTCCCGACCGCGCACGTCATCGACGGCCGGGTACCGCACGCGGTACTGCTGGAACTGTTCACCGGGGAGGGCATCGGCACGATGGTCACCCCACCCGAGACCGAGGCGGAACTGTCATGAGTACGGCAGACCTGCAGCAGCGGTGGAACGCCGCGCTGATGAACAACTACGGCACCCCGAAGGTCGCGCTGGTGCGCGGCGCGGGCGCCGAGGTGTTCGACGCCGACGGCAAGCGCTACCTGGACCTGCTCGGCGGCATCGCGGTGAACTCCCTGGGCCACGCCCACCCCGCGATCATCGAAGCGGTCACCACCCAGCTCTCGACGCTCGGCCACGTCTCCAATCTCTATGCGAGCGAACCGGTTCTGGAGCTGGCCGAGCGGCTGCTGGCCCATTTCGGCGACGGCCACGGCCGGGCGTTCTTCTGCAACTCGGGCGCCGAGGCCAACGAGGCCGCGTTCAAGATCGCGCGACTGACCGGGCGCACCAAGATCGTGGCCGCCGAGGCCGCGTTCCACGGCCGGACCATGGGCGCGCTCGCCCTCACCGGCCAGGCCGACAAGCGGGAACCCTTCGAACCCATGCCCCCCGGCGTCGTGCACGTGCCCTACGGCGACGCGGCCGCGCTCGCGGCGGCCGTGGACGACGAGACCGCCGCGGTGTTCCTGGAACCGATCATGGGGGAGAGCGGCGTCGTGGTGCCGCCGGCTGACTACCTGGCCCAGGCGCGCGCGATCACTTCCCGGCACGGCGCGCTGCTCATCCTCGACGAGGTGCAGACCGGGATCGGCCGCACCGGTCACTTCTACGCACATCAGGCCGCCGGCATCGTGCCCGACGTCATCACCCTGGCCAAGGGCCTGGGCGGCGGCCTGCCGATCGGCGCCGTGCTGGCGCAGGGCCGGGCCGCCGAGCTGCTCACCCCCGGCAAGCACGGCACCACCTTCGGCGGGAACCCGGTGTGCGCGGCGGCCGCGCTCGCGGTGCTGCGCACCATGGAGGAGACCGGGCTGTTCGCGCAGGTCGAACGGGTGGGCAAGCACCTCGTCGACGGTATCGCCGACCTGAATCACCCACTGGTGGACTATGTTCGGGGCGCCGGCTTGCTGATCGGCATCGTGCTGACCGCAGACGTGTCGGCGCAGGTCGAAGAGAACGCCCGGGCCGCAGGCTATCTGGTGAATCCGGCGAAGCCGAACGTGATCCGGCTCGCGCCACCGCTGATCCTGAGCGAGGAACAGGCGAACGAGTTCCTGTCCGACCTGCCCGCCATACTGGACGCTGCTGCGCCGAAGGAGGACGACTGACCATGCGGCATTTCCTGCGCGACGACGATGTCACCCCTGCCGAACAGGCCGAGATCCTCACGCTCGCAGCCGAACTGAAAGCCGCGCCGTTCTCCCGGCGGCCGCTGGAGGGCCCGCGCGGGGTGGGCGTGATCTTCGAGAAGAACTCGACCCGCACCCGCTTCTCCTTCGAACTGGGTGTCGCCCAGCTCGGCGGGCACGCGGTCGTGGTCGACGGCCGCGACACCCAGCTGGGTCGCGAGGAGACCCTCGGCGACACCGGCCACGTGCTGTCCCGCTACGTCGACGCGATCGTGTGGCGGACCTTCGAACAGTCGCGGCTGGACGAAATGGCCGCCACCGCAACGGTTCCGCTGGTGAACGCGCTGTCCAACGAGTTCCACCCGTGCCAGGTCATGGCCGACCTGCTCACCCTGCGCGAGAACCTCGGCGACCTGCACGGCCGCACCCTCACCTTCCTCGGCGACGGCGCCAACAATATGGCCCACTCGCTGCTGCTCGGTGGCGTCACGGCCGGCATGAACGTCACCATCGCGGCCCCACCGGGTTTCGAACCCACCGACTGGGTGGTCGAGGCGGCCCACAAGCGCGCCGCGGAAACCGGCGCCCGGATCACCGTCACCAACGACCCGCGCGCCGCCGCCACCGGTGCCGACGCCCTCGCCACCGACACCTGGACCTCGATGGGCCAGGAGGGCGACGGCCGCGACCGCGTCGGCCCGTTCCGGCCGTACCAGGTGAACACCGAACTGCTGCGACTCGCCCAGCCCGGTGCGGTGGTCCTGCACTGCCTGCCCGCGCACCGCGGCGAGGAGATCACCGACGAGGTGCTCGACGGGCCGCAGAGCGTGGTGTGGGACGAGGCCGAGAACCGGCTGCACGCCCAGAAGGCGCTGCTGGTTTGGCTGTTGGCGCAGCGATGAGCGACCCGGAACGCCACGGCGCGGTCACGGCCCGCACCCGCGCGGGCCGGCAGCAGCGGATCGTGGAGATCCTCACCGCGCACGCGGTCAAGAGCCAGACCGAACTCGCCGCCCACCTCGCCGAGGAGGGCATCGAGACCACCCAGGCCACCCTGTCCCGCGACCTCGACGAACTGGGTGCGGTGAAACTGCGCGCCGCCGACGGTGGTGCCGGCATCTACGTGGTCCCCGAGGACGGCAGCCCGGTCCGCGGCGTCACCGGCGGCACCAGCCGCCTGGGCAAACTGCTCAGCGACCTGCTGGTCTCCACCGACCACAGCGGCAACCTCGCGGTGCTGCGCACCCCGCCCGGCGCCGCGCACTACCTGGCCAGCGCCCTGGACCGGGCGGCCCTGCCGTACATCGTCGGCACGATCGCGGGTGACGACACCATCGCCGTGATCGCACGGGAACCGATGACGGGCGCGGAGTTGGCCGCGACGATCGAACGCTTGGCTTGACGTTCGCGGGTGGTCGCGTCCCCCGTCGGTTTCAGTCCGCCGACATGCTGATCTCGTGGACCTCGCGCAGATGCTGCTCCATCGCGGCCGCGGCGGCCCGGCCGTCGTGGCGAGACACCGCGGCGTAGATGCGGTGGTGGCCGTCCAGGGAGATCCGGCGGCCCTCGCTGGTTCGGTGGGAGAGGGTGCGGGTGTCGCGGGTCCAGGTGGTGGTCATCGTGCACAGGGTGACCAGCAGCGGGTTCTGGGCCGCGTGGGCGAGCAGAGTGTGGAATTCGATGTCCAGGCACAAGGATTCGGCGGCGGCTAGCGCCGGGTGACTGCGTTCCAGGACCGATTCCAGCGCCAGCAGGTTCGATTGCTGCGCGCGCAGCGCGGCCAGGTGCGCGATGCGCGGTTCCACCAGGTCGCGCAGTTCACCGGCGTGGGCGAGGTCGGTCTCGGTCGACCGCAGGCGGTCGGCCAGTTCCAGTGCCCCGGCGGGTGATTCGGCGACGATACTGCCGCGCCCCTGGGTGCGGTCGACGAGCTTCTTGGATTGCAGCTCGAACAGCGCCTGCCGCAACGACGATCGGGAGACGCCCATCGTGGCGGCCAGTTCGCGCTCGGGCGGCAGCCGGTCGCCGGGACGCAGGCGCCCCTCGATCATGAGCCCTTCCAGATGCGCGGCGACCTCCGAGCTGATGCTGCGGGGGCGCCGGCGAGGACGCGGTGGAATCGAAACGGTCACCGGTACGACTGTAGAACCACACGCGCACAAGCTGTTTCGTGCCGGTAAAGCCCTGGTTATTTCCGGTTTCGTGGCCCGGCCCGGGCCGCCCGGCTGACTTATGGTCGGCATATCGGATGGTCCGACCAATCGCGGACCGGGAGTTGAGGTGTGACCGTGACGTCGATCGTGACCGGGTTCGAGCCCGCGTTCGCAGTGCTGCAGCCGGGGGAGGGTATCGGCTCCGCCGAGACCTACCTGCCAGCCGACCCGTCGAAGGTGTTGTGGGGCAGGCTGCCTCGCGGTGGGGACCGGCCGGTCGCGGAGCTCGAGCCCGGGCAGAGCGTGGTCGTGGACACCATCAGCCACGAGGGCATCCTGGAGGATCAGGGCTCGGATCCGATCGGCTGGTTCGGCCGGCACGGGGTCGATCGTGACCACATCCTCACCGACACAGCCGATCTCGCCGCGGCGCGGCGCCGTGAACCCGGCGCCGGGCCGCATGTCGTGACCGGGCCGATCGCGGTGCGCGGGGCGCGTCCGGGAGATCTGCTCGCGGTCCGGATCGACGAGCTGACCATGCGCGCCCCCTACGGGATCGTCTCCACCCGCCACCAGCGCGGAGTCCTCGCCGGACGGCACGGATTCGACGGCGACTACGGCCAATTCTGCAGCGTCACAGGCCGAGCCGGGCAGTGGTACGGCGAGATGCCGATCCGTCCCGGGCAACCGCACACGGCCCGGTTTCCGCTCGACCCGTTCTTCGGGCTCATCGGCGTCGCGACCGCGACCGGTGAGCGGGTGTCGTCGATCCCCCCGGGCGCGCACGGCGGCAACATCGACATCCGCCGGCTCACCGCGGGCGCGACACTCTTCCTGCCCGTGCAGGTCCCGGACGCGCTGTTCTACCTCGGCGACCCGCACTTCGCGCAGGGCAACGGCGAGGTCGCGCTCACCGCGCTGGAGGCACCACTGCGTGCCCGCCTCACCGTCGATCTGATCCCCGCGGCGACCGTGCGCGCGGGACTGGGCCGCAGCGTGGGCCCGTTCGCGGTGGCCCAGGGGTTCGTGGTGCCGACCGGCCTGGACCCGGATCTGAACCGGGCGCTGGAGAACTGCGTCGGCAACGCGATCGAGATGCTGGTCGCGCTGTTCGACGCCGACCCACAGCAGGCGTATCTGTACCTCAGTGCCGCAACGGATTTCACCGTGTCGCAGGCGGTCGACCAGGTCCGAGGCGTGCACGGCGAGATCCGGATCGCCGACTTCGCGCACCGGTCCGGCAGCGACTTCGCCCGCCGGGTGCTGGGTGATCGCGTTGCGCTCGGCGATCGCCGCACGAACAGCCCGGAGGGCGGACCGGCGGCGGTGGAACGTGACTCGAACGAGAGCGACGGCGGCCGGTGACAGCCGGTGTCTGGCGGGTCTCGGGCGCGCCGCTGGTCGCGGCGACGGCGGCCGGGCCGCTGAGTGGACACACCGTCGCGGTCAAGGATCTGTACGCGGTCGCCGGGTTCGCGTTGGGTGCCGGAGTGCCCGAATTCCTCGGCGCTCCGGAGGAACGGCACGCCGCGGTGGTGTCCGCGCTGCTGGCGGCGGGCGCCGACATCACCGGCATCGCCCATACCGACGAATTCGCCTACAGCATCACCGGAGTCAACGGGCGCTACGGCATGCCGGTGAATCCGGCGGCGCCGCAACGAATTCCCGGCGGCTCGTCGAGCGGATCCGCTGTGGCGGTGAGTTCGGGCGCGGTGACGATCGGACTCGGCACCGATACCGCCGGCTCGATCCGGGTCCCGGCCGCCTACCAGGGTCTGTGGGGTATCCGCACGACGCACAGCAGCCTCTCGGCCGACGGCGTGGTCCCGCTGGCCCCCTCCTTCGACGCCGTAGGCTGGCTGACCCGTGACGCCCGGACCCTGTTCGCCGTGGCGGATTGCCTACTGCCGCAGCCAATTCGCCGGGGAACCGCCCCCGGATCGAACGGGGAACTCCGGCGGTCCGGTCCGAGCTCCCCCGCGTCCGGGGGCCGCCCACCGGCTGAATCCGCGCCTACCGAGATCGAACCGGACTACCTGTCGGAACTCGGACCGCTGTCGGCGCCCACCGACACCGAACCGGACTACCTGTCGGGACTCGGACCGCTGCCCGCCGACGAACTCGTCGTCGATCCGGCCCTGTGCGACGTGGCCGACCCCGAACTCGCAGACCGCGCCGTCCGGGTAGCGGCCGCCGCGGGAGCCCGTCGAATCCACATCGGCGCCGACCTCGACACCTGGTTCGCGGCCTTCCGCACGGTCCAGGCCCACGAGGCGTGGGCCGCCCACGGCCCGTGGATCGGCGAGCATCGGAATGCCCTGGAACCCGAAGTGGCACAACGCTTCGCCTATGCCGCGACGATTACCGGCGCAGCGGCCGCCCAGGAACGTGCCGTCCTGGCCGCCGCGACCGAAGTCCTGCGCACCGCCCTGTCCGGCCGGGCGCTACTGCTCCCCGCCACCGCCACCCTGCCGCCGCTGCGCACCGCGGCACCCGCCGACCTGGAAGCCGGCCGCATGCGCACTCTCCAGCTGACCGGCCTGGCCTCCCTCGCCGGACTCCCCGCGGTCGCCTTCCCGGTCGCACCCGTGGACGGAATCCCGGTGGGGCTCTGCGTGATCGGCGCGCCGCACACCGACCGTGACCTGATCCGAGTAGCGGCCGGGATCGCCGACCGATCTGCTGAACGAGTCTGCGTGTAGCCCCCGAGGACTTTCAGGGTAGCGGTGGTGGCGGATCGGCGAGCGATCAAGCACCGCGCAGGTGCCCGCAGTAGCCGACCGGCGGCGCACCCTTGGACACCAGAAATTCGACCACCAGCCACAATCCGACGCCGCCGACGACTGTGATCGCGATCGGGGCGAGAGTACTGCGGCGCGCCAGCGGATCTGTGCGGAGCAGCTTGGCATTGGCGAGAATGGACGACGCTCCGATGGCAGTGCTCATGAGCGGCATGACGATCAGAGCAACCAGGAACAGGAACGTCATGGCGAACCGTCCGCCGGCGTCGAGTTCGATCTCGCAACCGTCCCAGGAATCCCGCATGCGGACCAGGGTCAGCCACGCCGCACCGACCCCGCACACCGCATATGCCCACAGCCACCACGCCGACCAGCGGGCGCGTGGACGAGCGTTCGGGTAGGGAGGGTTCCGCGGGCTCCGGCGCATCGGGTGGTTCCGTTCGTGCTCGATAGACAATGGTGTTCTTGGGAACTGACGCGACCGGCGATCGTGGCATTCGCCATCGCCGCGCCTGCGCTGTCCGCCATGGCATCGACACTATGGAGTGAATACGGAGAGGATCCGCGCTGATTGTGGAGATCCTGTGTGGATCCGGTCCCGCTCGCTATCCGGCAGGCGCTAACCGCAGGGGTGGGCGACCGCGCGCCGCGCCTCCACGGTGGGCGGGCCGTCCACCCGGGGGACGTGGTGCAACTGTCGAACGGTGGTGGTGCGCGCCACGATTCGGCCCGCCTTGAGGACGTAGGCGCGGTCGGGGCGGTCGAGCAGGACGTCGGCGACCCGGCGGGTCGACAGGACGACCAGGTCGGCGGGGACACCGGGGCGGATGCCGTAGTCGGGGGCGAGGCCGACGATGCGGGCGGCTTCGGTGGTGGCCATGGCGAGGACCCGGTTCAGGTCGGCGGCGCCCGACAGATGCCCGGTCTGGGCGAGGAACAGGCCGATGTCGAGCAGGTCGGCGTTGCCGTACGGGGTGAAGGCGTTGCGGATGTTGTTGGAGGAGTAGGCGGTCGTGACGCCGGCGGCCCACAGTTCCCGGACCGGTGCGACGCCACGGCGCACGTTCACCGTGTCGGCGCGACCGCCCAGGTGCATGTCGGTGGCCGGTAGCGAGACGACCGCCACCCCGGCCGCGGCGAGCCGGGCCAGGGTGTCCGCGCGGCGGACCGGGTCCAGGCCGGCGAGGGAAGTCATGTGGCCCAACGCAACCCGGCCGGACATGCCGGTGCGCTCGGTGACCGCGGCGATGTAGTCGGCCATGGCGAAGCGGGGGTCGGTGGCGTCGTCGGCGAAATCGGCGTGAATGTCGACCGGGACCCCGAACTCGGCGGCGACGTCGAAGACCAGGTCGACGTGGCGGCGGCAGGCGGCGACATCGGCCTCGTTGTAGGCGCACCCGCCGGCGACATCCGCGCCGCGGCGCAGACTCTCCCGGAGCAGCTCCAGCGTGCCGGGCGCGCGCAGGATGCCTTCCTGGGGGAAGGCGACGATCTGCAGATCGATCCGGCCCCGGTATTCCTCGCGCAGTTCCAGGAGGGCGTCGACGCCGCGCAGGCCGACGATCGGGTCGACGTCGGGGTGGGCGCGAATGACGGTGGTGCCGTTGCCGATCGCCAGATCCAGCACGCGGCGGGCCCGGTCGCGAACGGACTCGACGGTGAACTCGCGTTTGAGTTCCGCGGTGACCGCGATGGCTCCGGCGAGCGTGCCGTCCGGGTTGGCGCGTTCCCGGTCCAGCAGCGCCTTGTCCAGGTGCACATGGGATTCCACCAGCCCGGGAATGACGACCCGTCCGGCACAGTCGATCTCCTCAGGCGCGACGTCGGGCAGTTCGGGCCCGATCTCGGTGATCCGCCCGCCGGTCACGGCGATGTCCACCGGGAGCATGTCGTCGGCGATTCGGGCCCGGCGCAGCACGAGATCCGGCATGGATTTCCTCCTGAGAACACGGCCCTGCGGCATGCACGGCCGTATTTTGTATACGACCACCATGTTTCGTGCGGAGGCGAGAAGTGCTGCGGTGGTGTTAACCCTGCGCGTGCCGCAGCCGGTAGGCGGACGCGGCGTGAGCGATGTGCTCGGCCACCACTCGGGCGGCGTCGTCGGGGTCCCCGGCTTCCAGTGCGGCACAGATCTGTTCGTGCTCGTCCCAGGAATCGCCGGCCCGCCGCGGCAGCTCGACGGCGTAGACCCAGGCGATCTTCCAGCTCAGCTGGGTGATCAGCTGCCGCAGCAGGGTACTGCCGGACGCCTCGGCCAGGACCTCGTGGAAGCGGCTGTTGAGCCGGGCCAGTTCCTCGAGCCGGCCGCCGCGCACCGCGTCCTGACCGAGCGCGGTGAGCTCCTTGAGCCGGCCGAGCTGTTCGGGCGTGCGGCGCACCGCGGCCCGTGCGGCGCACAGCGGTTCGATCCGGGCGCGGATCTCCAGCAGGTCCGCGGCCTCGGGTTCGGTCAGTTCGGCGACGAAAACACCGGCGTAGGGCCGTGACTGGGCGAAACCCTCGGCTTCGAGGGTGCGCAGCGCCTCGCGGACCGGTACGCGCGAGACGCCGTAGCGCTCGGCGAGCGCCTCCTCGGTGAGCCGGTCGCCGGGGGCGTGGACTCCGCTGATGATGTCGTCGCGGACGGCGCGGCACAGTTGCTGCGGCGTCATCCGGCGGACGGTGCTGCTCACGGGGGCCTCACAAACGGATGCTGGACGGGATTTGCATACGATCGGCCGCGCGCCGCGGGACCGGTCCGATCGAATCTACTCCACCTGCCGGTGCGGTGGGCAGCGGCGATCGCGCGACCGGGATCGCACCGATGAGAAGTGCTGTGCGGTAGACAACTTCGACTCGCTGGGTCGGGACAGTTTGTATACGATGCGCTGCAACTCTGCCCGGAAGGCTCGCTCCATGGATCCCGCACATCTGTTGCTCCTGCTCGTCGCCGGCTTCGGCGCCGGTATCTGTAATGCCATCGCCGGTGGTGGCAGCCTGTTGTCGTTCCCCGCGCTGCTGGCCACCGGCCTGCCACCGGTCGCCGCGACCGTCACCAACGCGGTATCGGTGTGGCCGGGATATCTCGGCGGCGCGACCGCCCTGCGCAAGCGGCTCGACGATCATCGCGAACTGGTGCCGCGGCTGGTGCTGACCGGCGCACTGGGCGCGGCCGTGGGGGTCGTGGTCCTGTTGGTCGCGCCGCCCAAGGTGTTCGCCGCGCTCGTCCCGTATCTGATCCTGTCGGCGACCGCGCTGTTCACCGCGCAGCCGATGCTGTCGCGGCGGCTGGCGGAACGGACCGGCGACTCGCCACTGCTGCTGTTCGCCGGTGTGTTCGTCGGCGGTGCGTACGGCGCGTACTTCAACGGCGGCATGGGAATCGTGTTGCTGACGGCGTTGGCGCTCGGCATCGACGCCTCGATTACCCTGCTCAACGGCCTGAAGAGCCTGCTCACCCTGACCGTGTCGACGACCGCCACGGTCGCGGTGGCGCTGTTCGGTCCGGTGCACTGGCTCGCGGTCGCTGTCCTCGCGCCGGCCTGCCTGCTCGGTGGCGTGGCCGGTGCGAAACTCGCTGACCGGTTGCGGCCCAAGGCGTTCCGAACCCTCGTCATCGTGTTCGGCGTCGGCGCCGGTGTCGCGATGCTGATCCCCTGAACCGGTAGAGAAGAGGTATTCCGATGTACGACTTGCTGTTACGTGGTGGGCGGCCCTGGATTCCCGGCGGGAGCCCGGAGGTCACCGATATCGCGATCGCCGGCGGGCGGATCGCGGCTGTCGGCCGTGACCTCGCGACCGCCACGCAGACCGTCGATCTCGACGGCGCGCTGGTGTTGCCGGGCCTGGTCGACGCGCACTGCCACCTGGACAAGACCCTGTTCGGCGGCCCCTGGGTACCCAACACCGGCGGCCTGACCCTGGCCGGGCGAATCGCCAACGGCGAGGGGCGCCGCGACGAACTGGGCCTGCCCAGCACCGACTACGCGGCGAATCTGCTGGGCGCCATGATCACCGCCGGCACCAGCCACGTGCGCAGTCACGTGGACATCGATCCCGAGGTCGGGCTGCGCGGGGTGGAGGCTGTCCGCGAGGCCGCCGCCCGGCACGCCGACCGGGTGGATGTGCAGCTGGTCGCCTTCCCGCAGGGCGGGTTGCTGGCCCGGCCCGGCACCGCCGAGCTGCTCGAGGCCGCGCTCGCCGACGGGGTCGAGGTGGTCGGCGGGCTGGATCCGGCCGGCTACGACCGCGACGCCACCGGCCAGCTGGATCTGCTGTTCGATCTCGCCGAGAAGTACGGCGCGCGGATCGATATCCACCTGCACGATCGCGGCGCGCTGGGCATGTGGCAGTACGAGCTGATCATCGACCGCACCCGGGCGACTGGGCTGGCCGGCCGGGTGACCGTGTCGCACGCGTATGCGATGGGGGAGCTGCCCGCGGCCGACCAGCAGCGGATCGCCGAGGGGCTGGCGGAGGCGGGCGTCGCGATGATCACCTGCGCGGTGGGTGACGCGCCGGTGGTCCCGGTGCGGCTCATGCATCGCGCGGGCGCCGCTCTCGGGCTCGGCAACGACGGCATCCGTGACCTGTGGACGCCGTACGGGGACGGGGACATGTTGCGCCGCACCATGACTGTGGCCTTCCGCGACCGACTGGTGTCCGACACCGACATCGAGCTCGCCCTGGCCGCCGGAACCTTCGGGGGCGCCGGGATCCTCGGGCTCGCCGGATACGGGCTCGGGGTGGGTGACGCGGCCGATCTGTTCACCGTGCAGGCCGAAACTGTCGCTGCGGCAGTCGTTTCCGTGCCGCAGCGCGCTCTGGTGCTCAAGCGCGGCCGGGTCGTGGCCCGCGACGGCGCGCTGGTGGCGGTGGGGGACAAGTAAATCCGTAGATTGTATACGAAACAAGGGCGTAATCGTGCGGACCGCGAACGGCAACGACCCGCCGATAGAACTGTGAGGTATGAGCAGCACCACTTCACAAGGCATCTCGGGAGAGGGCCGGGCCCGCACCGGCGCCGGCGGCACTGTATACGCCGACCCGGCGCCGGTGCCCTCGGCACTGGCTTTCCGCAACGTCTCCCTGGTATTCGGTAACGGCACCCGCGCCCTCGACGGCATCGACATCGACATCCGGCCCGGCGAATTCGTCTCCCTGGTCGGCCCGTCCGGGTGCGGCAAGTCCACCCTGCTCCGGGTCGCCGCCGGGTTCGACCGCCCCACCGACGGGACCGTCGAAACCGCCGGCGGCACGCTGGGTTACGTGTTCCAGGACGCGACCCTGCTGGCCTGGCGTTCGGTGCTGCGGAACGTGGAGCTGCCCGCCGAGCTGGCGGGAATCGGCAAGGCCACGCGCCGGGCCGCCGCGCTCGACGCCATCGAGCGGGTGGGCCTGTCCGGCTTCGAGAACCACAAGCCCGCACAGCTTTCCGGTGGAATGCGGATGCGGGCCTCGATCGCCCGGGCGCTCACGACCGAGCCCCAACTGTTCCTGTTCGACGAACCGTTCGGCGCGCTCGACGAGATCACCCGGCAGCGGCTGAACGAGGAGGTGAGCGCGCTCTACCGGCGCTCCGGCTTCACCGGCGTGTTCGTCACCCACTCGGTGGCCGAGGCGGTATTCATGTCCACCCGGATCGTCGTGCTGACCGGCCGGCCCGGCCGGGTCGCCGCGGATATCGCGGTGCCACTGGACTTTCCGCGCACCCCCGAAGTCCGCTACACCCCCGAGTTCGGTGCGGTCGCGGCGACCGTGTCGGCCGCGCTGCGCCAGGCCGACGTAGCCACCCCGGCCGAGCGGGCCGCCGCATGACCGCCGCCTCCGCCCCCGCGACCCTGATCGCCACCGAACGGAGTCCGCGCATGACCCGGAAACCGCGCTGGCCCTTCGCGGTCGCCCCGATCCGCGTGTTCGCACCCGCAGCGGTGTTCCTGCTCGTGATCGGCACCTGGAGTGTGGTCAGCCACTTCGTGATCAGCGCCGACTCCCGATTCCTGCTGCCCCCACCGGAATCCGTCGTCGCCAAGGGCCTGCTGGACGCCACGGCCCGCACCGAGATCCTCACCGCGCTGGGTGCCACCGTGCAGATCGCGCTCACCGGTCTGGCGATCGCGATCGCGGTGGGTGTCGGGATCGCGGTGCTCATGAGCCAGGCGAGCTGGGTCGAGTACTCGATCTATCCGTATGCGGTGATCCTGCAGACGATTCCGGTGCTCGCTGTGGTCCCGTTGTTCGGGTTCTGGTTCGGCTACGAGTTCGGCAGCCGGGTGATCGTGTGCGTGATGGTGTCGCTGTTCCCGGTCATCACCAACACGCTGTTCGGGTTGAAGTCGGTGCAGGCGGCCGAACACGACCTGTTCACCCTGCACGGCGCCGCCCGGTGGCAACGCCTGCTGAAACTGCAGCTGCCCGCCGCGCTTCCGGCGATGATCTCCGGCTTCAAGATCTCCGGCGGGATGGCGGTCATCGGCTCGATCGTGGCCGACTTCTTCTTCCGGCAGGGCGATCCCGGGATCGGCCGGATGATCGACGTCTACCGGCAGCGGCTGGCCACCGAGCAACTGATCACCGCGCTGCTGCTGTCCTCGCTGGTCGGCCTGATCCTGTTCTGGGCCTTCGACTTTCTCGCCGCGCGCGTCGACCGTGCCCACGGCAAGCGCACCTAGTTCTCCCCCTTGTTCGACCCCGAAGGAAACCACGTGAAGAAGACTCTCCTCGCCGCTGCCGCGCTCGCCGGCAGCCTCCTGCTCGCGGCCTGTAGCAGCAGCGCCTCCTCGCCGGCGCCGACCGGGCACGGTGCCCTGGCGGGGGTGTGCCCGGCCACCGTGGTGATCCAGACCGACTGGTTCGCCACTCCGGAGCGGGCCGCCGCGTACCAGCTGGTCGGCCCGAACGGAACCATCGACGCGAAGAAGGGCGCCTATGTGGGGCCCCTGGGCGACACCGGCGTGAATGTCGAAGTGCGGCTCGGCGGTCCGTTCCTCGGCGGACAGCCGGTGACCGCGCAGATGTATCAGGACACGAGTATCACGCTGGGCTTGGTGCCGACCGACGAGCAGATCCGCGCGAAGTCGAAGTTCCCGGTGACCGGGGTGTTCGCCTCGCTGCAGACCAACCCGCAGATCGTGATGTGGGATCCCGCGACGTACCACATCAATTCGTGGCAGGACATCGCCGCCAGCGGCGCCAAGATCATGTACTCCGAGGGTAAGCCGTATATGGACTTCCTGGTCGCCAACGGTGACGTGAAGCCCGACCAACTCGACGCCTCCTACGACGGCACCCCCAGCCGGTTCGTCGCGGAGAAGGGCCGGGTCATGCAGCAGGGATACGTCTCCAACGAGCCCTACCGCTGGGAACACGACGTCCAGGGCTGGCAGAAGCCGGTCGGATCTCTGCTGGTCGCGCAGGCCGGCTACGAGATCTACCCGCACCAATGGTCGGTACGTACCGGCGAGCTCGACAAACTCCGGCCGTGCCTGCAGAAGCTGGTCCCGATGCTCCAGCAGGCCCAGATCGACTACGCGACCGACCCGGGCCCGACCAACGACGCCCTGGTCCGGATCTCGCAGGGTATCCCCGGCGGTCCACCGGTGACCGCCGCCGCCAACGCCGACTCGGTGAAAGTGCAACTGGCACAGAAGATCATCGCCAACGGCCCCGGAAACACCCTCGGCAACTTCGACACCGCACGGGTCGACCGGGTGATCTCCCAGGTGACCCCGGTGCAGCGCAGCAAGGGCGCCCAGATCCCCGACGGCTTGACGGCCGGCGACCTGGTGACCAACGAATTCATCGACCCGGCAAGGGGTTTGAAGAACTGACCGACGACACCGGCCGCGCGATCACTGCCCCTGGGCACGGTCGCGCGGCCGACGCCGTCGGAATCCGGGCGCGTCGATGGGCCCGGCGGCCGGCCGTGGATCAGACGGTGCCGCCGTTGACCCGGATGTTCTGCGCGGTGACCCATCCGGCCGCGTCGGAGGCGAGGAACGCGACCACCGCGGCGATGTCGTCCGGTCTGCCGAGCCGGTCGAAGGCGCTCAGTTGTTCCAGGCTCGCCAGGAATTCCGCGCTCTTGCCGGTGCGGTAGGTTTCGGTCTCCGTCGCCCCGGGGCTCACGGTGTTGATCGTGATCCCGCGCGGACCGAAGTCCTTGGACAGGATGCGGGTGAACTGTTCGACCGCTCCCTTGGTGGAGTCGTAGAGCGCGTAGCCGGGCAGCATGAGCGCGGTGGTCGAACTGGATATCGTGATGATCCGCCCGTTGTCGGCCAGGTGCTCCCAGGCCAGCTGTAGTCCGTGGAAGACGCCCTTCACGTTGACGGCGTAGCTGAGGTCGAATTCCTCGCCGGTGACCTCGTGGAAGGGTTTGGTGAGGGCCACCGCGGCATTGTTGACCAGGATGTCCCAGCGGCCGTAGACCCGCAGCAGTTCCGCGACCAGCGCCGCGTACTCGTCGCGGTCGCGCACGTCCGCGGCGATCTCGATGGCGTCCCCGCCGGCGGCACGGATCTCGTCGACGGCCCGCGCCGCCGAATCCGGTGTGTGCGGGTGGTTGACCACCACCCGGGCGCCGGCGACCGCCAGCGCCCGGGCGATCGCCTTGCCGATCCCGGTGGACGCACCGGTGACCAGGGCGGTCTTGCCGGTGAGTGTCACGCCTCGAACCAGTAGTCGAGCCAGACGTCCGCGCCCGCACCGAGTTTCGCGGTGAAGCCGCCGGTGCCGCGCAGGCCGGTGAGGTCGCCGGTGCCCGAGCCGGGGATGACGAACCATTCGCCGGCGACTATCCCGTTCGCGACGGTGCCGTTGTCCTGCAACAGGAAGGTCCCGGCCCGGCCGGCTACGGATCCGGTGACCCGTTCGATGCCGACGAAGCTGGCGCCGCCGTCCGCGGTGGACGACTGCAGGAACTCGACGACGCCGTCACCGGCGATGTCGCCGGAAAAGCTTTCCTCGACATGGATTTTCGACAGCACGGGGCCGGCGGCGGGCTGTTCGTAGGCTTCCGGCTCGTACTTGTGCACGGTGATGGTGCCGGTGGCGCGGTTGGTGGTGGTAGGCATGTCTCTCCTGGGATGGTGGGTGGAAATCGGTGGGGCTCAGCGGTAGCCGTATTCCTGCCAGCGGTCGAGGACCCGGCGCTGGATCTCGGCCGGCCAGCCGTTCTCGAAACTGCCCTTGACCGGTCGCCGGCCCTGCGGATACAGGTCGGCGAGCAGGCAGTTGTAGATCACCTTGCCGGCCATGAAGGTGTGGGATTCCTCCGGCGACAGGTACACCGCGAGCTGGTCGGAAACCGCGGGTGGGTAATGGAATTCGCCCCGGTTCACGTCGGGGTGGGAGCGGGTGGCGAACGCCCACACCACCTCGTCGAGGTTCGTGATGTCGATATCATCCTCGACGACCAGGATCTTCGGGGCGTTCACCGAGGGCTTGCCGGTGAAGATGACGGACGCGATCTTGTCGATCAGATCGTGCGAGCCCAGGCCGGTGGTCTCGTGCCAGTCCTGCTTCACCGCGACGGTCAGCCAGTGCACGGCGGCCTCGAAGTTGTACCAGGCCGAGGAGATCGGCAGGCCGGCCTCGCGCAGCAGGTAGAGGATCTCCGCGGCGCTGGTGGTGCCGATGATGGTGTGGTCCTCCTCCACCGGCGGGCCCGCGGCCACGGTCGGCTGGATCGCGCCGTCGCGGTAGGTGATCGCGCTGACGTGGAAGACCGCCTTGGGGCTGGCCTCGGTGGCGTTGTAGCCAGGGAACTCGTTGAACGGACCCTCCGAGACGGTTTCGTCGAGCGCGATGTGCCCTTCGACCACGATCTCGGCGGTGGCGGGCACCAGCAGGTCCACGGTCTCGGCCGGCACCAGTTCCAGGCCCTCGCCGAACAACGCACCGAGGTAATGGGTTTCGTCCTCGCCCTCGGGAATGGGCATGCCGCCCACCCAGGGCAGGCCCGGCTCCACCCCGACCGCGAGGGCGATCGGCATCGGCTCGCCGGCTTCGGTCCACTTCGACCGGATGATGCCCAGGTGCTGGGGCGCGGGGATGAGGCAGGCGAGAGTGTTCTTGTCCGAGATCATCATTCGGTTGATCGACCAGTTGGTCCACGACCCGTCCGGTGTCTTGGCGATGTTCATACCGTAGGTCTGCAGGTAGCGGCCGCCGTCGTTGCCGTGCAGCTTCGGCGTCGGGAACACGAACAGGTCGATGTCGTCGCCGAGCATGACGTTCTGCTTGCACGGCGCGGCGGCGCGGTCCACCACCACCGGCGGGATTCCGGGTTTCGTGCGGGCGTCCGCGAGGACATCCACGATCTGCTGGCCGGTGGCGTCGTGGGGCAGGCCCAGCGCCAGCGCAATCCGTGCCAGCCGGTGCCGCGGGGCCGACAGCGCGCCCGGTGCGCCGAGCACCCGGAAGCCGGTGCCGGTGTAACCGGTGATGTTCTCGAACAGCGGTGCGGGGGCGCGCAGGTCGTAGGAGCGGCGGATGATCGCGCCGATCTCCAGATCCCAGTCGACCTCGGCGTCGATGTGCTGGATCTCGCCGATGGCGTCGAGCGCCTCGATGAACTCGCGGAGGCTTTTCAGATGTGCCACAGTCTCTTTCCTTGTCGAGCTATTCGCCCCAGCGGGGCAGGTCGGCTACGTCGATACCGAGCAGGTCCAGGGCCCGGCCGGCGGTGTGGTCGACGATGTCGTCGACGGATCGGGGTTTGAGGTAGAACGCCGGCACCGTCGGCATCACCACACCGCCCATCTCGGTGACGGCGGTCATGGCGCGCAGATGCGCCAGGGTGAGCGGTGTTTCGCGCACCAGCAGGACCAGACGGCGGCGCTCCTTGAGCGTCACGTCGGCGGCCCGGGTGAGCAGATTGTCGTTGCCCGCGTGGGCGATCGCGGACAGCGACCGGATCGAGCAGGGTGCCACGATCATTCCGGCGGTGCGGAACGAGCCCGAGGCGATCGCGGCCCCGATATCGGCCGGGCGGTAGGTGACATCGGCCATCGCGGCCAGATCCCGTGCGCTGAGGGAGGTTTCGTAGGCGCGAGTCTGCTGGGCGGCGGGCGTCACCACCAGATGGGTCTCGACCCCTGCCTTGCGGGCGAGTTCGAGCACCCGGACGCCGTAGGCGATACCGGTCGCTCCGCTGATCCCGACCACCAGTCGTTGCGTAATGGACACCGCAACAGGCTGTCCTGCCAGGGCTTTCTCATCAAGGATAAATTCCGGCGGCGTCGATAAACTGACGTTATGGATCCTGCGTACGAAGGTTCACGGCTCGATCCGCTCGAACTGCAGGCGCTGCTGGTGCTGTCCGAGGAGCTGCATTTCGGCCGGACCGCGCAGCGGCTCGGGGTGTCGCAACCGCGAGTCAGCCAGCTGATCCGGCAGCTGGAACGGCGGGTGGGCCGGCGGCTGGTGGAGCGCACCAGCCGCCGCGTGGTGATCAACCGTCTCGGTGAACAGTTGCTGTCCGGGGTGCGGCCCGCGTTCGCGGCGCTGCAGCGCGCGTTCGAGGACACCCGCACCGCCGCGCACGGCCTGCGGGTCGGGTTCCTGGCGCCCTACGTCAGCACCCTCGACCGGGGGATCGGCGCGCTGCGCGTCGAACACCCGCAGTGCACGGTCTCGCTGGTGCAGATCCACTGGACCGACGTGTTCGGCCCGCTGCGCCGCGGCGCGGTGGACGCGCAGATCTGCCTGGCGCCGGTGGAACAACCCGGCGTGATGGTCGGGCCGACGCTGGCGACCTTTCCGCGGCAGGTCGCGGTCGCCCGCAGCGGCAAGTGGGCGACCCGCCCGGCACTGACCCTGGAGGACCTGGGGGATACGCCGGTGATCGGCCCGCATCCGAGTGTCCCCGCCGAGCTGGCCCGCAGCTTCTGGCCGCCCGCCACCACCCCGGCCGGCCGGCCCATCCGGTTCGTGACCGCGGCCCGCACCGAACCCGAGATGCTCAGTGCCGTCGCCCACAGCGACGCCGTCTTCGTCACCTCCACCGCCATGCCGACCCGGTTCAACCACCCCGGCGTGGTCTTCGTGCCGTTCGAAGGCCTTCCGGACGCGACCGTGGTGCTGGTCTGGCCCGAGGGCACCGACCACCCGACGCTCGACAAATTCGCCGCTCTCGCAGCATCTTCCGGTGCGGTGGCCGACCGGATGCCGGTCGGCCGCTGACACTGCCGCCGGTTCCGGTGCGGTCCGCCGTGGTCGCGGCGGTGTCCGGTCGCCTGAACTCACCGGCTCGAAAATCGTTGGCGGCCTCGGGGACCGGGATGTCACGATCCGCGGGTGAGTACCCCGTTCCGTCAGATCCGCGCCGACTTCGACGACCGGACGGTCGTCGTCTACCAGGCCTACCGGCCCGAGATCGCCGGTCCGGCAGCCGCTTCCGGGCGGTTCGGGGGCGAATTCAAGCGGGCCCGGATGACCTGGATCAAGCCGTCGTTCCTGTGGATGATGTATCGCTGCGGGTGGGCGAGCAAGCCCGGGCAGGAACGGGTGCTGGCGATCACCGTCACCCGCGCGGGTTTCGAATGGGCGCTGCGGAACTCGGCGCTGTCGCACCTCGATCGGTCCCTCCACCGCGATGTCGCGGACTGGCGGTCCGGGCTCTCGGCGCCGGTCCGCGTGCAATGGGACCCCGAGCGGGACACGCACTTGCGCCCACTGCCGCACCGCTCGCTGCAGGTCGGCCTGTCCGGCCCGGCTGTCGACCGGTACTGCGACGAGTGGATCACCGGCATCGAGGACGTGACTGAACGGGCGCGCACGGTGCGCGGGCTGGTGGCCGCCGGTGACGACGCGGGCGCGACTCGGCTGCTGCCGGTGGAACGCCCGTACCCGCTGCCGGACGACATTGCCGCCCGGATCGGCTGCCGCTAGCCGTTCGCGGCCTGTGGCACACCTCGGTGCCGGTCCGTTCCGGCACTCGAGGGGCCGGGTACGTATGGTGTCGCCGAGGTCCCGGTCGGGACCGCGAGCAGGCACATCCACGGGAGGTTGTCATGACCCGGCGACGGATACCCCGCCCCGCCGAACTCGCTCCGCTGGTGCGGCTGCGGCGCCCGTCGCTGAGCCGGTCGGCGAAGCTCGAACGGGCGCAGACCATCTGGGACCTGCGCGAGCTGGCGCGCAAGCGGACGCCGGCGGTGGCTTTCGACTACACCGACGGTGCGGCGGACGGCGAGATCGGTCTGCGGCGGGCGCGGGAAGCGTTCGCGGACTTGGAGTTCCGGCCGTCGATTCTGTGCGATGTGGCCGACACCGATACCTCGGCGACGGTGCTCGGGAAAGTATCGCGGCTGCCGGTGGGGATCGCGCCGACCGGGTTCACCCGGATGATGCACACCGACGGGGAGGTCGGCGGCGCCCGGGCGGCCGCGCGGGCGGGGATTCCGTTCGCGCTGTCCACCATGGGCACCACCGGGATCGAGGAGCTGGCCGCCGCCACCGGGCCGGCGGCGCGAAACTGGTTCCAGCTGTACATGACTACCGACCGGGACCGGTCGATCGCGCTGATCGACCGGGCCGCCGCGTCCGGCTTCGACACCCTGCTGGTCACGGTCGACGTGCCGGTGTCCGGTGCCCGGCTGCGGGACCTGCGCAACGGCATGACGGTGCCGCCGTCGCTCACCTGGAAGGGCGCGCTGGACGCCACCCGCAAACCCGGCTGGTGGTTCGACTTCCTCACCACCGAACCACTGGCCTTCGCCACCCTCGACCGCTGGCCCGGCACCGTCGCCACCCTGCTGGACAGCATGTTCGACCCCACCGTCACCTACGAAGACCTGGCCTGGATCCGCGACCGCTGGCCCGGCAAGCTGGTCGTGAAGGGCGTACAGACCCTGGCCGACGCCCGCCGCCTCGCCGACACCGGCGCCGACGGCATCGTGCTGTCCAATCACGGTGGGCGCCAACTGGATCGGGCCCCGGTCCCACTGCATCTGCTACCGGCCGTGGCCCGCGAGGTCGGCCGTGACCTGGAGATCGTGCTCGACACCGGCATCATGCACGGCGCCGACATCGTCGCCGCCCTCGCCCTCGGCGCCCGCTTCACCCTCGTCGGCCGCGCCTACCTCTACGGCCTGATGGCCGGCGGCGAAGCCGGCGCCGACCGCGCGATCGACATCCTGCGCACCCAACTGATCCGCACGATGAAACTGCTCGGCGTCAGCAGCGTCGCCGAACTCACCCCCGACCACGTCCGCCTGCTCCACCGCTTCCGGGAGGACTGAATCGCGCGGCGGCCCGCCGCTTGCGGGTTGTCACGTCTAGCGGGCCGAGCGCATCAGCTCGACAGCTTCGATCATCGAGTATCGCTCGGCGAGGATGTCGAAGGCCTCGGCGACCGACACAGCCGGACGGTGATACCGGGTCAGCATGGTGGTGAACGCTTGGCAGGCAATGCTCGGCGAGACCGCTACGGTATTCGCCGCGAAGTGCCCCGGAGTGCTGACCGTCATATGGGCAGGCAGGCAATCGTGTGGAAAGTCTTTCAGATTGCTGGTGACAACGGTGTCTGCTCCGCCGATCAAGGCTGCTGCGACAACATGTTCGTCATCCGGATCGGGGAGTTGAAATGTTCCCTCCAGGGGCTCCCAGTCCAGGACGATGGCATCGTCGAATGCTGTCCGCATCGCGCTGACGAGGCGGCGTGATCGGGCCGCAGCCGCTGTCTGATTCATTCCGCGACGGGTTAGCTTGGCTTCCTCATGGAATTCGAGTTCATCCAGAATACGGTTCGACCACAGCGGCCGGTACAGCCCTTGAGTGGCGAGCGACAGGAGGAAATCGCGTTGTAAGCTCTGCCAGAGAACACAGGTATCCAGCAGTGCCGCAAACACATTCCCCCCTAGTTCGGTCGGCCCTTTCGGCGTTCCTCGATAGCCTTGCGTGCCTCCCGGAGGCTCTGCAGCGTCTCCTCGATGTCCTCGTCGTCGATATCCGCAGATGTGGCGGCCAGAGCCTCGAATTGACGCTGCCGGCGTGCCTCCCGATAGTCGAGTACGTCGTCCAGTCGTAGGCGGTGGCGGTTGCCTACACGGTCAGCGGGTAACTCGCCCTTCTCGATCAGTCGCTTGACGGTCGGGCGGCTGACACCCAGGAGGTCTGCCGCCTGCTGGGAGGTCAGGGTCAGGCTGTGTGGGGCGACAGTGACGGCCTTGCCGGCCAGTAGGGCGGCGACGACTTGCTTGAGTGCCTGGTGTACCTCTTCGGGCAGTTCGATGCGATCGTGTTCGTCGATGCCGACCAGAGCGTAGCTGGGCTTGGCGGCGGTGCCCCACTGCCGTTCGTGGGCCTCCAGAAAGCTCATGACCGGAGCGAGCTGGTCCGTGTTGTCGGGGAGGAAGGTCCGCTCCTCGATCGGTCGCGCGGCCATTGCCACCCTCCTCGCACTATTCGAACGAAGTGAATTAGGTTTCGATTCGTTCGAATAGTGTCACATCTTTCTCGCGATGTCCAGGTGGAACCGCCCAGGGGTGCCGTAGCGAAGCTGCGGTAGCCCTGGGCGCGAACCTGCAGGTTGCGGCGTCAGCGGCGGTCGGCTGGATCGGTTACAGGTCCACGACGAGACCGTCTCCGTGGCAACGGGATACGCATGCCAGGGTTCGGCCGTCGGCGTGTTCCTCCGGGGTGAGGACGGTGTCGCGGTGGTCGGGGTGGCCGTCGAGGACGCGCAGCACGCAGGTGCGGCAGAAGCCCTGGCGGCAGGAGTAGGGCTGGTTCGGGCGGGCGCGCAAGAGGGCGGTGAGCATCGTCTCGTCGGCGGCGACGTCGATCTGTTCGCCGGTCGCGGCCAGGGTGACGGTGAACGGGGAGCCGTCGACGACCGGGGCGGGGGAGAAGCGTTCGGAGTGGAACTCGATGCCGTCGGCCGTGCGGAGCGCGTCGAGGACGGCGGCCGTCATGGGGGTCGGACCGCAGCAGTAGACCGCGGTGCCGCGCTCGACACCGGCGAGCAGGTCCGCGGCGGCCGGGATGCCGTGTTCGTCGTCGGTGCGGATCGTGACGCGGTCGCCGTATGCGGCCAGCTCGTCGCGGAACGGGAGGGCGGCGCGGGTGCGGCCGCAGTAGACCAGCGTCCACGGGACGGCGAGGCGGTCGGCGGCGCGCACCATGGTCAGGATCGGGGTGATGCCGATCCCGCCGGCGACGAAATGCAGTCGGCGCGTGGTGGATCCGGTGGCCGCGAACGGGAAGGCGTTGCGCGGGCCGCGCAGTGCCACCTGGGTGCCGATCGGGAGCGCGTCGTGCACCTCCACTGAACCGCCGCTGCCGTCGGGTATGCGGCGCACCGCGATTCGGTACCGAGAGCGGTCGGCCGGATCACCACACAGCGAATATTGGCTGACCCGACCCGACGGCAGCTCGAGATCGATGTGCGCCCCCGGCTGCCACAGCGGCAGCGCGCCACCGTCGGGTGACTCGAAGGTCACGCTCACCACGTCGTCGTCGGCCGCGACCGGCGTGCGGGCGGTGACGACCGCCGGGAAACGAATACCGTTCGCGGCGAGGTCGAGTCGCTTGCGGCTCAGCCGCGCCGACCACGCCATCTTCGCCGTGGCCACCGCGTCCAGCACTCGCGTGGTGGGGTCGTGGCGGTGCTTGCCGTACAGGTCCGGTGGCACCGCGACGGGAATCTCGATCCGGCTCATCGCCGCGCCGCCCGCGCCGCGGGCGAGGCGGCCAGGTAGGCGACCGCCTGTTCGGTCGAGCCGACCCGGTTCGGTGAATACCACGGATCGAAGGTCGACAGTGCGCTGATCAGCAGCGCCGGAATGCCGGGCAGCGCCCCACGCCACATGGCGCCCAGCACCTTCCAGATCAGCTTCGGATATCCCATCGCCGGTAGCGCCGGGTCCTGGCTGATCAGGAACTTGGTGCCGCGCAGGATCAGGGTGAGCAGGATCGGGATCACCATCAACATCATCAGGGCCCGGCGGAAATATCCGGCACCGAAGTAGACGGCCACGTCGTGGGCCACGTTCCGGTGCTCGACCTCCTCGGCGCCGTGCCAGCGGAACAGGTCCAGCATCGCCGGATCCGCGCCGTGCCGTTCCAGATCGGTGTTCAGGATCCAGTCGCCCAGCCAGGCGAAGAAGTGCTCGAGACTGGCGATGAAGGCCAGCCGCTCGACCAGCCGGTTCTCCACGGCCTTCGCGGTACCCTCCCGGCGCCCCGCGGTATTGCGGAACACGTACTCCATCTGCGCTACATACGGTGCGGGATCGATCTGTTGCGCCTGGAACACCTGGTCCAGGACCAGATGATGGGTCTCTGCGTGCATCGACTCCTGGCCGATGAAGCCGAGCATGTCCTCGCGGAGCCGGTCGTCTTTCACGTACGGCAGCGCCTCGTGGTAGGTCGCGCAGAACATGCGTTCCCCCTCGGGCAGCAGCAGATTCAGCGAGTTGATCACGTGCGAGGCGACCGGTTCGGTGGGCATCCACCGCAACGGGGTTGCGGCCCAGTCGAATCGGACATCGCGTGCCTGCAGGGCGACGCGGGCGGACGGTTCGGTCGATCGGCGAAGCTTCATCGGTACTCCTAGGCGGAAATCGTGGCGGCGGTGCCGGCGCGCAGGAAACGACCGGTGCCCCAGGCGGTTCCGAGTCCGTCGGCGAAGGTCCCGTCGCGGAAAACCCGGCGGCCGCCGACGACCGTGGCCACGACGGCGTCGTCACTGCGGTTGACCATTCGGTTCAGACCGAACTCCGGCAGCGCCGCCTCGTGCAGTTCGTGCACCGAGCTGTCGAGCCCGGCCGGATCGAGCACCAGCAGGTCGGCGCGGTCGCCTTCGCGCAGGTGACCGGCGTCGATGCGATACCAGTCGGCGAGCTCACCGGTCAGCCGGTGCACGGCCCGCTCGGGGGTGAGGAACGGTTTACCGGCCTCCTGGGCGCGCACCACCCGTTCCAGCAGCCGCACCGGATAGTTGTAGAAGGCCATGTTCCGCAGATGCGCGCCCGCGTCGCCGAAGCCCATCTGCACGCCGCTGCTGGCGGCCAGCTTGTCCAGGTATTTCGGCCGGTCGTTGGCGATCGTGGTGCGCCAGCGCAGTTTCGGGCCGTGCTCGACCACCAGGTCCAGGTAGGCGTCGACCGGGTGCAGGCCGCGGTCCGCGCCGACCCCTCCGATGGAGCGGCCGACCACGGATTCGTCCGGGCAGGCGACGATCTCGGCGTCGAAGAAGTCGCGGTGCCAGATGCGCGGGCTGAACTTGTCGTCGTACTGCTTGCGGAACCAGCGCCGGTAGGTCTCGTCGCGGAGCAGTTCGTTGCGCTCGACCTGGTCTTTCAGGTGCAGCGCGGCCGCACCGGCGCCGAACTCCTCGAACACCACCAGGTCGATGCCGTCGGCGTACACGGTGAACGGCACCGGCAGGTGCTGCCAGCGGAAGTCGGTGCGGGCGAAGCGGTTCAGCAGCGGCGCCACGCACAGCATGAAGAACACCAGCGGCGGGTAGGCCTTGGAGTCGGCGGCCGACAGCAGCGAGGTGCGCAGCTTGTCCCGGCCGAATCCGGAGCTGGCCAGGAAGAACTTGGCGATGTTCGGGCGCAGGTTCACCGTCGGCGCGCTCTGCAGGATGCGTTTGCGCCGGCGCAGCACCCGGTTCAGCGCCCGCACCTCCTTGCCTCGCGCGTACGTGGAAGGTAGTGAGCGCGAACGGTATTCGGTGCCGTCGATCTTGTCGAGCGGGTTGGACATGGACGACAGTCCGAGGAACCCGGCGTCGATCGCCTCGTCGAGCAGCGTCCGCATCCGCGCGATCTCGGCAGCGGAGGGCTTGGTGTCGCGGGTGACCGCGCGGCCCAGCCCCAGCACATGGGTGCGTAGATCCGAATGATCCAGGAACGTGGCGATATTCGGGCCCAGTGGCAGTTCGTCGAGCGCCTTCGCGTACTCGGCGGGACTCGACCAGGTGCGGGCGCGGTCCAGCGCGTCGTGCACCGCGTGCCGCGGCACGGCCTCGACCCGGCTGAAGATGTCGGCACAGTCGTCGTTGGAGGCGAGGATCGTCGACAGCGAACAGTTGCCGACGACCACGGTGGTGACACCGTGCCGCAGCGACTCCGACAGTTCCGGCTTCACCAGCAGTTCGGCGTCGTAATGCGTGTGCACGTCGACGAATCCGGGCAGCACCCACTTGCCGGCGGCGTCGATCACCTCGGTATCGGGCCCGGCCGGCAGCGGATCGGGCGACACCCGGACCACGACACCGTCGGTGATGCCGAGATTGCGGTGCACGGGCTTCGCGCCGGTTCCGTCGAACCAGAGGCCGCCGGTGACGATGAGGTCGAAATCGGGCATGGCAGAACTACTTTCCGCTGAACGTGGAATGCGTGGCGATGAACGTCTCGGCGAGCCCGGCGATCGCGGCCGGGTCGGAGAACGGCAGCCAGTGCCCGCGCGGCAGATCGTGACGGACCAGATCGCTGGTCCACCGGGCATATTCGGCGTAACCGGCGGGGCGGACCGCGATATCGCGCGTACTGACGACCAACTGCACCGGGACCGTGGTGGTGCGCTCGCGGGGGCCGGCCAGGCGCGGCACGATATTGGCCCGGTAGAACCGCAGCCCGGAGATCATGTCCCGGCGCAGCGTGTCGGCGACGTGGACCTGCTCGGGACGGGTGCCTTCCACCAAGCGCAGGAACAACTTCCACACCCGCGGCGACCCGGCGAGCCGGAAGAACAGGTCCGGCAGCCACGGCAGCATGAAGAACGCGGTATAGGCCGAGGACAGCGCCTGGGCGAGGGTGTGCCACAGGGCGCGCGGCGACGGTTGCCGCAGCGGGGTACGCAGGAACCGAGCCAGGTGGTCGAGATTCGGGCCGGAGATCGAGGTGAACGAGCGTACGTACTCGTCGGCGCCCGGCTCGCAGACCGCCTCCCAGATCTGCACCGAACCCCAGTCGTGGGCGATCACGTGCACCGGCTCCTCGGGGCTGACGTGCTCGACGACGGCGAAGAAGTCGGTGGCCAGGCGGTCGAGCCGGTAGGCGGCCACCTCGCGCGGCGCGCTGGACTCGCCGTAGCCGCGGGTGTCGTAGGCGAACACCCGGAAGTGTTCGGCCAGCAGCGGGATCACCCCGTCCCAGAGGTGGTGGGTGTCGGGCCAGCCGTGCACCAGTACCACCGGTACACCGTCTGGGCGGCCGTACTCGAAGACCGCCAGTTCGATCTCGCCGTTACGGACTCTGTGGATGTGGTCCGGCACCGGGGGTGCGGGGAGTCGATTGTCAGGGTGACCCGGCATCGGGAGTCCTTCCGACGCGCTGCGCCGCGCGTAGTACTCGGGGTTCCAATTTTCGGTACTCGAGGTACCGAGGACGAGTGTCGCGGTATCGTCGGGGGCATGTCAACCCCTCCGGTACGCCGCCCCACGCACCGCCCGGCCGGCGTCCGGGCTGCCGGTAAGCTGCTGAAGAATGTCGGCGACGGCGGGAAGAGCGGGGCGAAATCGATGGCGGCGGGGCGGTCGAATCCGCAGGTGCTCTCCCGAGACGACGTCGTGCGCGGCGCGGTCCGCGTCATCGGCCGCGACGGGCCGCACGCCACCATGAGCGCCATCGCGGCCGAGGTGGGTATCGCGAAACCGCGGCTGTACCGCATGTTCGAGGACAAGTCCGATCTCGACCGGGCGGTCGCCGAATGGCTGCTCGACGAGATCTACCGGGCCGTCGCACCCGACCTGTCGCTGATGATGCGGCCGCGCCGCGACACCGTCCACCGCTTCCTCGCCGCCGGCGCGGAGGTGATCCTGGCCCACCCCAATGTGTTCCGCTTCATCGCGATCACCCAGAGCGTCTCAACCGGCGAGTCCGCCGCCCGTCCGCTCGACATCGGCCGCCGCATGTCCGCCGATCTCGCCGACCACTGCCGCACCATCTTCGCCGCGGTCGGCCTCGACACCTCCGGCATCGATCACCTCGCCCGCGGCGTCGTCGGCTTCGTCGTCTCGGTCATCGACCTCTGGCTCGACAGCCCCGGCCCCTTCGACCCCGCCGACACCCGTGCCGCCGTCGACCGCACCACCGACTCGGTCTGTGACCTTCTCGACGGCTTCCTGCGCCGCAAGGGTGTCGTGTCCGACCCCGACCGCCCGATCGTGGAGACGCTGGCCGAGATCTCTCAGATGACCCGGCCCTGAGCTCGTCGGCGCGCACCCGGGCAGGCTCGGCCGTCGTCGCGCCGCGGCGTGAAACTCGTTCCTACTCCGTGTCTGTCAACGGGAGGCGGCGGACGATGGCGCCGGCCTTCGGGGCGTGGTTCGGCAGGCGGTCGGCCAGCGAGTCCAGGGCGGCGCGAATGGTGGCCGCGTCCTGGGTCAGGGTGGGGGGCAACGGTTTGCGGGTGAGGTAGTCGATTTCGGTGAGCAGGCGGCCGATCTCGTAGTCGGCGTTGATGTCGAGCAGGTTCAGCAGTGGGGCGAGGTACTGGTGGCCGCCGAGACGGTAGCCGGCGCCGAGGAGCGCGGCCCCGACCTTGGGTTCCGAGCCGTGGGCGACGATCAGCTGGTCGACCTGGGGGAGGATCGCCGGGTCGCCGATGTGGCCGAGGGAGAAGGCGGCGTAGGAGCGGACGGGGTACATCTCGCGGTCGTCGTTGACGACCTCCGCCAGCGTCTCGGCCACGCCGGGGCCTTGATAGAAGCCGAGCGCTTCGGCGGCGGACGCGCGCACGATCCAGGAGCCGTCGCTGCGGACGAGGGTGAGCAGCCGAGGCAGCGCCGGCGCGTACTGCAGCGGGCCGAACCCCTCGACGGCCTCGTTGCGGACCATCTCGTCCGAGTCGGCGAGCAGCGGCAGCAGAGCCGCACCCGTTGTCTCCGGTCGGGTCGCGCCGACCTTCGCCGCCGTGCGTGCCGCCGCCGCCCGCACGCCGATGTCGGAGTCGGCGAGCAGGGGCAATACCTCGGGCAGGCACGCCGGGTCCGGTTGCAGCGCCGTGTCGTTCAGTGCCCGGATCCGTGCGGCCGGGTCCGGTGCCTGCAGCGCCGTGTGTAGCGCGTCGTGATTGTCCGACATGTCGAGAACCGTATCTGGTGGCGTGTCGAGATCCGGAGCACCCGGGCCGATGGGGGCCGCGGCCGCCGATCAGCCCAGCGGGTACTGGCTCGGCGTGTTGCCGGTACCGGGGGTGCCCGCGTGCATGCCCAAGCCGATCAGGTCGGTGACGGTGGTGACGACCGCTTGTCCGATGCCGAGCAGGTCCGAGCCGATCATGCCGAAGGTGGTGCCGACCATTGCCGTTTCCTTCCGTCGCATTTCGAGTCCGATACCCCAGGGTCGCACAGCCGGACCGCTGGTCTCGGTGGAACATGGTGAACGGCAGGGTGATTCGCTGGTATTGCGGCAATTGCCAGGTGTGCTGCGCGTCGGCCTCGGTCCACGCGTGGCGCGGACGCCGGGTACCCGGGGTTGCCGGGCGCCTCGGATCGGGCGACGATTCGGTATACCCGTGCGTGGCTGCCGTAAACCCGCGGTGCGCGGCCGTCCGCGTCGGGCGGGCGGAGCCCGGTGGCGTTGTGCCTGCACCCGGCGCCTTCCGCGCGCGCGGTGACCTCTCTGGGCAGGTGGCACTGTGGGGTACCCCCCGTTGTGAATGGGCTTGCATGGTCGTGCATAATCATTTGCAAGCGCGACCCGCCGGGGGAGCGGAGGCCGCGCTCCGCCCGAGCCCTGCTCGCGCCGGACACCGACACGCACAACCGCACGAACCCACGAGGAGCACACCATGGCCGACCGCGTCGTACTCGCCTACTCCGGCGGGCTGGACACCTCCGTCGCCATCAGCTGGATCGGCAAGGAGACCGGCGCCGAGGTGGTCGCGGTCGCGATCGACCTGGGTCAGGGCGGCGAGGACATGAACGTGGTGCGCCAGCGCGCCCTCGACTGCGGCGCCGTCGAGGCCGTCGTCGTCGACGCCCGGGACGAGTTCGCCGACGAGTACTGCCTGCCCACCGTGCAGGCCAACGCCCTCTACCAGGGCCAGTACCCGCTGGTCTCGGCCATCAGCCGCCCCCTGATCGTCAAGCACCTCGTCGAGGCCGCCAAGTTCCACGGCGCCACCACCGTCGCGCACGGCTGCACCGGTAAGGGCAACGACCAGGTCCGCTTCGAGGTCGGCATCGGCGCCCTCGCCCCCGACCTGAACGTCATCGCGCCGGTCCGCGACTACGCCTGGACCCGCGAGAAGGCCATCGCCTTCGCCGAGGAGAACAAGCTCCCGATCAACGTCTCCAAGAAGTCCCCGTTCTCCATCGACCAGAACGTGTGGGGCCGCGCGGTCGAGACCGGGTTTCTCGAGGACCTGTGGAACGCGCCGACCAAGGACGTCTACGACTACACCGTCGACCCGACCGTCAACTTCGAGGCGCCCGACGAGCTCATCATCACCTTCGACAAGGGTGTCCCGGTCGCCATCGACGGCCGCCCGGTCAGCGTGCTCGAGGCCATCGTCGAACTGAACCGCCGGGCGGGCCGCCAGGGCGTCGGCCGCCTCGACATGGTCGAGGACCGGCTCGTCGGCATCAAGAGCCGCGAGATCTACGAGGCGCCGGGCGCGCTCACCCTGATCGCCGCCCACCAGGCCCTGGAGAACGTCACTCTCGAGCGCGAGCTGGGCCGCTACAAGCGCCAGGTCGAGCAGCGCTGGGGCGAGCTGGCCTACGACGGCCTGTGGTTCTCCCCGCTCAAGCGCGCGCTGGACGCGTTCGTGCAGGACACCCAGGAGCACGTCTCCGGCGACATCCGCCTGGTGCTGCACGGCGGCAACGTCGTGGTCAACGGCCGCCGCAGCAACGAGTCGCTCTACGACTTCAACCTCGCCACCTACGACGAGGGCGACAGCTTCGACCAGTCGCTGGCCAAGGGCTTCGTCCAGATCCACGGCCTGTCGTCGAAGGTCGCCGCCCGCCGGGACCTGAACCAGAAGTAAGAGATCGGGGACGTCGGCCGCTGCCCGTCCCGAGGTGCCGGCCTGGCCGGGGTTAGATTGGTGACGACTGATCTCGTGCGGGCCGGGTAACTCGTCGGGTACGCCCACATTTGGTTCGGCATCCACCGTCGGCACGGGTCGACACCTTGCGGGCGGCACTGTGCCGCCCGCAAAAGCCCGGAGAGGCGGGGAGTGCGCGCCATGCGTGAGGACGGCGACAGCTGGGATGTCACCGAGAGCGTCGGGATGACGGCGGTCGGGGTGGCGGCCATGCGCGCTGCCGAGACCGCCCGGCCCGACGCCCTGTTCCAGGACCCGTACGCGGAGAAGCTGGTGGCCGCCGTCGGGTCCGGGTGGGCGAAGCTCATGAGCGGCGAGGTCACCGTCGACGACGCCGACCAGGCCCGGATGTACGGGATGGCCAGCTTCATGACCGCCCGGACGGTGTATTTCGACGAGTACTTCGCGGCGACCTCGGCGGCCGGGATCCGGCAGGTGGTGATCCTGGCCGCCGGTCTGGACGCTCGTGCCTACCGGCTCGAATGGCCTTCCGGCACAGTCGTCTACGAGCTGGATCAGCCGAAGGTGCTGGCGTTCAAGGCCGCCGCGCTGGCCGACGACGAGCCCGCCGCGGATCTGCGGGAGATCGCCGTCGACTTGCGCGAGGACTGGCCGAAAGCTTTGCGGGACAAGGGTTTCGATCCAGTGAACCCGACTGCCTGGCTGGCCGAAGGACTGCTGCGCTACTTGCCCGCCGATGCGCAGGACCGCCTGCTCGCCGACATCGACGCGCTGAGCGCACCGGGCTCGCGGGTGGCGATCAACACGTGGAGCGGTGTGCGCGCGGAGAACTCGGAATTGCGCGCCGCGCGCGAGGAGATGCTCGCGAAGGCCGGGCTGACGATCGACGTGGAGAACCTCTGGTACGACGAGGACGACCGCACCCCGCCCGTGGCGTGGTTCGCCGCCCACGGGTGGCAGGTCGAGACCACCGACAGCCGGACGCTGCTCGCCGCGCACGGCCGCGAGGTCCCCGACATCGCGGACACGGAACTGCTGCGCCACACCCTGATGACCGCCACCCGACCGTAATCCCCACCGACACGACACATCCGAGGAGACAGCACCCATGACCCAGGCCGGCGGCACCAACGAAGGCGCGCTCTGGGGTGGACGTTTCGCGTCCGGCCCGGCCGCGGCGATGGCCGCGCTGAGCAAGTCGACCCACTTCGACTGGGCGCTGGCGCCGTACGACATCCGCGCCTCGAAAGCCCATGCCCGCGTGCTGCACAAGGCCGGGCTGCTCACCGACGGTGACCTGGACGGCATGCTGACCGCGCTGGACGCGCTGGCCGTCGACGTCGCCTCCGGCGCGTTCGGTCCCGCCGAATCCGACGAGGACGTGCACGGTGCGCTGGAACGCGGCCTGATCGAGCGCGCCGGTACCGAACTGGGTGGCCGGCTGCGGGCCGGGCGGTCCCGCAACGACCAGGTGGCGACGCTGTTCCGGATGTGGTTGCGCGACGGGGTGCGCCGAGTCGCGGCGGGCGTGCTGGACGTGGTCGACGCGCTGGTCGCACAGGCCGCCGCGCACCCGGACGCGGTGATGCCGGGCAAGACCCACCTGCAGGCCGCGCAGCCGGTGCTGCTGGCCCACCAGCTGCTCGCGCACGCGCACCCGCTGCTGCGGGATGTGCAGCGGCTGCAGGACTTCGACAAGCGGGCCGCGGTGTCACCGTACGGTTCCGGTGCGCTGGCCGGTTCGTCGCTGGGCCTGGACCCGGAGGCGATCGCCGCCGAACTCGCCTTCGACGCGTCGGCCGCCAACTCGATCGACGCCACCTCCGCGCGTGACTTCGCCGCCGAGGCCGCGTTCGTACTGGCCATGATCGCGGTCGACCTGTCCCGGTTCGCCGAAGAGGTGATCCTGTGGAGCACACCGGAATTCGGTTACGTCACGCTGTCGGACTCGTGGTCCACCGGGTCGTCGATCATGCCGCAGAAGAAGAACCCGGACGTCTCCGAGCTGACCCGCGGTAAGGCCGGCCGCCTGATCGGCAACCTGACCGGTCTACTGGCCACGCTCAAGGCACAGCCGCTGGCCTACAACCGGGACCTGCAGGAGGACAAGGAACCACTGTTCGACTCGGTGGCCCAGCTGGAAATGCTGCTCCCCGCGTTCGCCGGCCAGACCGCCACCCTCACCTTCCACACCGACCGCATGGCCGAATTGGCGCCCGCCGGTTACACCCTCGCCACCGACATCGCGGAATGGATGGTGCGCCAAGGTGTTCCGTTCCGGGTCGCGCACGAAGCGGCGGGCGCGTGCGTGCGGGCCGCCGAGGCGCGCGGTGTGGGCCTGGACGAACTCACCGACGCCGAATTCGCCGCCGTCGACCCGGCTCTCACCCCCGCGGTGCGCGAGGTGCTGACGGTCCAGGGCTCGATCGCCTCCCGGAACTCGCGCGGCGGCACCGCCGGCGTGCGCGTCGCCGAGCAGCTCGACGAGGTGCGTGCCGCCGCGGCCCAGGCCCGGACCTGGGTGAAATAGCCTGCGCCACACAGCCGGCCGGGGCGTCCACACCAGGGCCGGGGCGTCCGGGCTCGCTCCGGTGAGCTCGCGCGCCGCTCGGTGCGGTCGCTAAGCTCGCCGTCATGGCGCTGCTGTTCCTGATGATCGCGATCGCCTCCGAGGTCACCGCCACGGTGTCGCTGAAGATCTCCGCGGGCTTCACCAAACTCGTGCCGTCGGTGCTCGTGGTCGTCGGTTACCTCGTCGCGTTCGGGGCGCTGTCGCAAGCCCTGAAACGCGGCATGGCGGTGGGCGTCGCGTACGGCATCTGGTCCGCCATCGGTGTCGCCGCCGTGGCCACCATCGGCGCCCTGTGGCTCGGCGAGCGCCTCACCCTGATCCAGGCCGGCGGCATCGCGCTGATCATCCTCGGGGTGCTCGCGCTCGAACTCGGCAGCGCCGCTTAGCCTTTGCGTATCCGGGCGCTCTGCTCGAGCAGGAAACCGCGTTCGGCCCGATTGCGGGCGAGTACGGCGGCGGCATCGTAGGCCTGTGCCGCCGCCGCGGTCCGCCCGAGCCGGCGCAGCAGATCGGCGCGCACCGCGTGGAACAGGTGGTGCGCGCCGAGGTCGAGTCCCTCGACGACCGCGAGCGCTTCACCGGGACCCCGGACCTCCGCCAACGCCACCGCCCGATTGAGCGCCACGATCGGACCGGGATCGAACACCGTGAGCTGATCGTAGAGCGCGAGGATCTGCGCCCAGTCGGTGTCGGCCGCGTCGGCGGCCACCGCGTGCACGGCATTGATCGCGGCCTGAATCTGCAACGGCCCGGGGCGATTACCGCGCAGACAGGCCCGGACCAGCGCCAGCCCCTCCTCGATCGAGTCCCGATCCCAGCGTCCCCGATCCTGGCGCGCCAGCGGGACGAGCGCGCCGTCGGGCGTGGTACGCGCCGCCCGCCGCGAATCGGTCAGCACCATCAGTGCCAGGAGCCCCTGCACTTCGGGTTCGCCGGGCAGCAATTCGGTGAGGGCCCGGCCCAGGCGAATCGCCTCCGCGCACAGGTCGGCCCGGGCCAATCGGTCGCCGGCGGTGGCCGTGTGTCCCTCGGTGAAGATGAGGTAGACGACCGTCGAGACGGCAGCCAGCCGGGCGGGCAGCTCGGGCCCCGACGGCACCCGGTACGGGATCGCGGCGTCCCGGATCTTGCCCTTGGCGCGCGTGATCCGCTGGGCCAGAGTCGATTCGGGAACCAGGAAGGCGTGCGCGATCTCCGTGGTGGTGAGCCCGCCCACCAACCGCAGGGTCAGCGCGACCTGTGCGGTCCGGGCCAGCGCCGGATGGCAGCAGGTGAAGATCAGGCGCAACCGGTCGTCGGGCAGGTCGTCGTGGTCGTCCGGCTCGTCCGGCGCGCGCAGCAGCACGGACTGGGCGTATTTGTCCCGGCGCACGGCTTCGCGCCGTACCCGGTCCACCGCCCGCCGGCGGGCCGTGGTGATGATCCACCCGGCGGGGCTGGGTGGCGTTCCGTCTTCCGGCCAGCGGCGCAGCGCGATGGTGAACGCGTCCTGGACCGCGTCCTCGGCGAGATCGACATCGCCGAAGACGCGGATCAGGCTCGCGACCGCGCGCCCGTACTGCTCGGCGAACACCGCCGCGATCGCGGCGTCGCCGGCGTTCATGCGCGCGCCACGGTCAGCGGTCCTGGAGGGGCCGCACTTCGACCGGCAGGGTGACCACCTGCGCCAGCCGGCGCCCCCACTCCAGTGCCGCGTCCAGGTCCGGGGCCCGGATCACCGTGAATCCGCCGATGTGTTCCTTGCTTTCGACGTACGGCCCGTCGGTCAGCAGCACCTCGGTGCCGCCGGCCCGCACGACCGTGGCGGTGCTCGGCGGACACAGCCCGGCCGCGAACACCCACACCTCGGCGGCCCGCATCTCGTCGTTGAGCACCGCCAGCTCGCGCATGATCTCGTCCAGATCGTCGGGCGGATCGCCGTCGGGCTGGTAGATGCTCAGCAGGTACTGCTTCATCGTCACTCCTGTTCCGCGGGCCGATAGGTGGCCATGACGACGCCGGTCGTCGTGGTGACGCTGTCGGTCAGTCGCAGCGCACTCGTCTCGACTGCGTCGAACAGCCGCTGCCCGCTCCCCAGCACCAGCGGATGGATCTGCAACAGGTACTCGTCGATCATGCCCGCACCCATCAGCGCCCGCAGCAGTTGCCCGCTGCCGAGTACGACCAGTTCCAGTTCCGGCTGTTCGGCCCGCAGCCGGCCGACCGACGCGACGGCGTCCCCGGCGAGCAGAATCGAGTTCTGCCACGGCAACGGCCCGGACTGCGTCCGGGTGCAGACGTACTTGTCGGTCCGGTCGAGCACCTCGGTGAACGGATTGTCCGTGCGATGCGGCCAGACCCCGTAGAAGTCCTCGTAGGTGCGCCGCCCGAACAGCAACCCGCCCCCGAACGCCGCCATGTGTTCCCCGATGACCCGCCCCTGCTCCGGATCGGCATAGCCCTGCGCCCATCCGCCGTGCGTGAACCCGCCCCGGGTGTCCTCGTCCGCCCGCCCCGGCCCCTGCATGACACCGTCCAGGCTGACACTGACGACTGCCGCGATCCTGCCCATGAATCCTCCTTCGACCGGCCCGGTCCGGTACCGGGCTCACCGGCTATACGAACGAGGACACCCGGATACGACATCGAGCCGGCGGCGAATTCGGACCGTGCTGTTGCCCACAATGAACCGGATCTCTATATGAATATTGAATAATGATTCAATATATTGATTGACCGATATTGAATGTGGGTCGTATGCTGGGCGCTCCGATGCGATCGAGCTGGTTGGAGGTGCGATGAGGGCCCGGGAACGCCAGGAACGGCACCGATTCGGGCGGGGGACAGACATGAGTGGCGGATCGCTGCGGATGGGCGATCGCGCTATCATTGCTGTCAATGACAGCAGGAGGTGCGCGGTGGCAACGCTGACGATTCGTGGGCTCGACGACGATCTGCATGCGCGGCTGCGGGTGCAGGCGGCGCGGCACGGGCGATCCATGGAGGCGGAAGTGCGTGCCATCCTCGCCGACCAGCTGGCCGGTCCGGCGGATATGGACAACGGGTTGGGGAGTCGGATCCGTGCCCGATTCGCCGCCGTCGGCGAAGACCTCGACCTGCCGGCGCGGGTCGAGGCTCCGCGCGCGGCCGAGTTCGAATGATCATCCTGGACACGAACGTCCTGTCGGAACTGGTGAAGCGGGAGCCAGCGGAATCGGTTGTCCGGTGGCTGGATTCGATGCCCGCCCGTGAGATCTGCACGACATCGATCACCGCGGCCGAGTTGTGGTTCGGTGTGCGACGGCTTCCGTCCGGGCGGCGGAAGGTGTTACTGGCCGCGGGAATCGATGACATGCTGTACCGGGACCTGCAGGGGCGCATCGAACCCTTCGACACGGTTGCCGCCGGCCACTATGCGGACATCGTGTGCGACGCGATGCGATCGGGCCGGACGGTCAGCGCCGCCGACGCCGAGATCGCGGCAATCTGCATCGCGCGCCGTGCCGAGCTCGCCACCCGGAACGTGAAGGACTTCGCCGACACCGGGGTCGAGATCATCAATCCTTGGGACTTCCAGGCCGATTGAGACGGTTCGCTCCGGATGTGTGACGCGCCCCGACGCCGCCTGGGTACGACCGTCTAGCGGCGCGTGGGCCGCACGAAGTCCGCGAGGGCGGCGCGCAGGGCTTCCAGCCGGTGCCCGGCGTCGGCCTCCAGGAGCGCGGCCTCGCGCACCAGGCGGATCCACAGCTGCGCGCTGGCGCGGGGGGTGGCCGAGCCGAGCGCGGTGAAGTCGGGAATCAGGTGCTCGGCGGTGGCGTCGGTGCGGTGCTGGGCGGCCTGGGCGACGCCCGGTTCGGTGCGGGCGTCGATCAGCAGGGTGCGGACGCTGGCGTCGCGTAGACAGCGGTCGAGGTACAGCTCGGTGGCCTTGTGCAGGCGTTCGGGCCCGGGCGGGCAGTCGCGGGCCAAAGTGGCGATCTCGCGTTCGAGGCGGTCGTGAAAGGTCTCGTGCAGGGCGACCAGATAGTCGGCGCGGGTCGGGAAGTGGTGGAAGAAGGTGCCTTTCGATACGCCCGCGGCGGCCACGACCACGTTGGCGCTGATCCGGGGGAGGGGAATCCGCTCGGCCAGGGTGAGTCCTGCCTCGAGCAACGCATCGCGGGTCCGTGCCGCGGCCGCGGCGCGTTGCGTCACCGGCGCCGGATCCGGCATGTTCGGCCTCCTTCACCTCCGGTCGGGATGCGGCTGTCGTGGGGGCTTGATTCGCTCCCACGAAGCCGTCTCCGTACCTGTACAACTTCCGATTCGGGTGAATGGTAGATGGCTTCGCGCTGCCCGGATGGTGTTGTGCGAAAACGGGATTCACAGATACTTTCGGCCGACCACCCGGTCGGCCGCGGGGCCGTCCCAGCGCTGGGGAGGGCCCTACGATGCGGGCCGACTCCGGCTCGATCAATCCTGAACGCGGACCGCGTATCTCGCGTTCGCCAGCGCCGCCAGCAGCTCGTCGCGATGCGCCGCGCCCCGCGTCTCCAGCGTGATCGACACGTCGGCCTCGTCGACCGCGAGCCGGTCACCGATCCGGGAATGGGTGATCTCCACGACGTCGGCGCCGGTGCGGCCGATGAGCTCCAGCAGCTGGCCGAGACTGCCCGGGCGATCGGCGACCGTGACCCGCAACGTCAGATACCGTCCGGCCGCCGCGAGCCCGTGGCCGATCAGCCGGGTCAGCAACAGCGGATCGATATTGCCACCGGACAGAATCGCGCACACCGGGCCGGTGAGCTCCAATTCTGCTGCGGGACAACTCAACAGTGCCGCCACCGCCGCCGCGCCCGCCGGTTCGACCACCAGCTTCGCGCGTTCCAGCAGCAACACCAGCGCCCGCGACAACGCCTCCTCGTCGACCGTGACGATCCGCGCACCCACGGCCCGCACCTGCGCGAACGGCACCACCCCGGGTCTGCCGATCGCGATCCCGTCGGCCATCGTCGACATCCGCGACAGCGCGACCGGCGCCCCCGCGGCCAGCGAACCGGGCCAGGCGGCGGCCTGCGCGGCCTGCACCCCGACCACCCGGACGCGCGGGGCGAGGGCGGCCAGCGCGGTCGCCACCCCGGCCAGCAGGCCACCGCCCCCGGTCGGCACCAGCACGGTGCCGACGTCCGGAAACTGTTGCACCAGTTCGAGTCCGATCGTGCCCTGGCCCGCCACCACATCCGGATGGTCGAACGGGTGGACGAGCGTGGCGCCGGTCCGTTCCGCGAATTCGGTGGCCGCGACCAGGGCCTCGTCGACGGTGTCCCCGGTCTGCACCACGGTGGCGCCGTAGGCGCGAGTGGCGGTGAGTTTCGGTAGTGACGCCCCTGTCGGCATGAACACGGTGGCGTCGATGCCCAGTTCGCTCGCCGCCCACGCCACCCCTTGGGCATGGTTTCCGGCGCTGGCCGCGACCACCCCACGCGCCCGGTCGGCCGCGGGCAGATTCGCGATCCGAAGATACGCGCCGCGCGGCTTGAACGAGCCGGTGCGCTGCAAGTTCTCGCATTTGAGTCGTACATCGTGCCCGGTCGCCTCGGACAGCACCCGCGACGGCACGATAGGGGTGCGCCGGATCACCGGTGCCAGTATCTGTTCGGCGGCCTCGATCTCCGCCACGCTGATCGCCTGCATGGCCCGATCGTGCCAGAGTGGCGCGTTCACGCCCGGTATCGCGGACGGCGCTGACCGGATACCAGGCGACGGGCTACGGGCGGGAGACCGCGTCCGCGGCGACCGCCAGCACGCCGGCCAGCCACGGCGTGTACTGCGCGCGATCGACGGTGATCGCGTCGGCCAGTTCGGCCGCCCACCGCCAGGTGTAGTCGGCGACCTCGTCGGGATCGGGCCGCGGCACACCCCGGAACCGGCCGACCAGCACGTGGTCCCACTCGTCCTCGACCAGGCCGGTACCGGGGTCCGCGGCCTGATAGCGATAGATGCCGACCTCCCGCAGCTCGGCGGTGACACCGAGCTCCTCGGCCAACCGGGTCGCGGCCGCCTCGGTCACGTCCTGCCCGGGCAGCGGATGACCGCAGCAGGTGTTCGACCACAGCAGCGGGAACCGCGTCTTCACCCCGGCCCGCTGCTGCAGCAGCAGCCGCCCGTCGTCGTCGAACAGCAGCACCGAGAACGCGCGGTGCAGCCGTCCCGGCGCGGTATGCGCCTGCGCGACCGGCAGGGCGCCTACCCGGGCACCCCGCTCGTCGACGAGCTCGACGAGCAGGGCCTCACGGTCGGTCACCGGGGGAACGATCTCAGCGGTCACCGTCCTACCTTATCGGCGGCGATCAGCAGGTACTGGAAGCTGCCGTCGCGGTACGAGGTGAGGAACGGTGTCTCGACGCCGGTCGCCAGCTCGGAGTGGGTCCGCAGATCCCAGTAGGGGATGGTGTCGGGCGTGAGGTCGGTCACCGCGACCGGCACCAGGTTGTTGGCCGCCATGGCCGCGAAGTACTCGCTGCGCCGGTGGATCATGCAGCCGTAGTGGGCATCGATCCAGCTCACCGCCGCCGACTTCCCGCCGGTGACGTCGTTGGCGCAGCCGGTGATGCAGACGTAGCGCCCGCCGGGCCGCAGCAGCCGGGAGAACTCGGCCATCAGTTCCATCAGGTCCACGTACATCGTGGTCTCGTTGGTCCAGATCCCGCGCACGCTGCCGGCTTCGAAACCGGTGTCCAGCATGTTCCTGAAGTGGAACCGCACGCGGTCGGCCACACCCTGCTCGGCGGCGGAGTTGTTGGCGAACTCGACCTGATACTCCGAGATCGAGACGCCGTCGACCCGGCAGCCGAACCGCTGGGCCGCCATGATGCTGGTGCCGCCGCGCCCCGAACCACCGTCGAGCAGCCGGTCGCCGGGCTCGATGTCGCCCAGGTGATCGAGCAGCAGGTCGGCCTGCGCCGTCTCCAGCCGGTGCAGTTCGCGCACCAGCCGGTCCTGCCGGGTGTCCTCCGGGCCCTCCAGCACCGACAGATCCGGCGTGCCGATGCCGTAGTGGTGGTGGTAAATCCCGTCCACCTCACCGAGCTTGGTGTTCACGCGGTCGTCGTTGGGGTTGTTGTTCCAGTAGGCCGCGACGGACCGCTGGTAGTCGGTGCGCAGCGGGTTCGGCTGGATGGTGGTCATGGCGGAGCATCCTCTCGATCGGTGAGCGACACATCACGTGTTCGGGTGCGGGTCAGTCGTCGTGGTAGCGGCGGCTACCGGCATGCCAGGCGCGGTTGCCGCCCAGCCACGCCCACAACCCGGTCAGGAAGCGCAGGAGTTCCGGCGAGGCGCCGGCCGCCAGGGCCGTCGCGTCGCGTTCGAAGCGGTGCATCAGTTCGTCGTGGACCTCGGCGGTGCGGCGGACCGCGTCGGGCCGCGGGATCCCCTCCTCGGCGGCCAGCACCGTCGGCAGGTTGAATTCCCTTCCGCCGGAAAGGTCTTCGCGTGCCATCGAATACAGGTCGTTGACCATCTGGGCGGCCAGCGCGGCGGTGGTGGTGACCCGCCGCACCATGGGATCGGTGTATTCCGCGGCCGGCAGCTCGTAGCCGCCGACCGCGTCGATCGGCGCCATGCACGGCAGGAAGCTGTGCGGCTGGCGGTTGGCCAGGTACTCCCAGACCGGCGGCATCCGGCCGGCTCCACGCCAGCCGGCCTCGGCACCCAGCGCGATGAACCAGCCCGCGATCTCGGTGCGCAGCCGGGCCAGTTGCGCGGGCGTCGCGTACTGCGCCAGGTGCGCGAACGAGGTGCGGAACGCGCGCAGGATCGGATCGGCCTGCAGCGCCCGCTCCAGCTGCACCTGATAGCGGTCCGGCAGGAACACCGGATCCATTGCGGCCATGGCCAATTCGAGGCGGGGGCCGAGTTCGGCCTCCGCTGTGGACATACTGCCGTCGGGCGCGTGCGGGTCGGCGTCCTCCTCGCAGTAGTAGTCGTCCACCGACCATTCCGACACCGCGCATTTCGCCGCGGCCAGCAGCTTGTCGGCGTCGTCGCAGTCGGGATGGGCGAGCATGATCAACCGGCCGAAGTCCGCCTTGCGCAGTTCGTCGAGCCGGCCCTCGTAGAGGCCGATCGACTCCGACCACGCGAGGATGCCCTCGTTCACCGCCTCCGCCAGGACCGGATCGTCGCGCACCGGCGGGGGACAGTACAGCGGCGGAATCCGGCGTGTGTCAGCGGATTCCGCCTCCGGTCGGCCGATCCGGTGCGGCTGGGTACCGAAGGCGGGACCGGGTAGGCCGGAAGGTGCTGCGGCACTGGGTATCCGGGGCGGGCGGGCGGCCGGGACCGGCAGGCCGACCCGCAATGCGGCCGACCCCAGCCCGGTCGGGCCGAGCAGGCCCGCCGGAACCCCGGGCGCCGTCATCAGTGCCAACGGCGACGCGGGGACCGGACCGGCCGAGCCGGTGCCGGGAGCCGCGAACAGTCCCGCCGGCGCGGCGGTTTCGAGATTCGACAGCAGCGCGGTCACCAGCGCACCCACATCGTGGGTGGCCGGTGGCGCCGTCGCGCGCGAGATCACCGACATGGCAACGGCTCCCGTCAGTCGGCGGACCGGGCGACGACCACGTTGTCCAGGATGCCGAGCGCGTCGGGAACCAGGACCGCGGCGGAGTAGTAACAGCTGACCAGGTAGGAGATGATCGACTGGTCGTCGATGCCCTTGAACCGCACGTTCAGGCTGGGCTCGTACTCGTCGGGAATCCCGGTCTGGTGCAAGCCGACCACACCCTGGTCCTTCTCGCCGGTGCGCATGGCCAGGATCGAGGTGGTCTGGGTCTCGCTGATCGGGATCTTGCTGCACGGGAAGATCGGCACACCCCGCCACGACGGCACGCGGTGACCGTCGACCTCGATCGGGTCCGGATAGATCCCGCGCTTGGTGCATTCACGGAACAGCGCGGCGATCGCCATCGGGTGCGCCAGGAACAGTTTCGTGCCGCGCCGCATGGTGAGCAGGTCGTCCATGTCGTCCGGGGTCGGCGGGCCGGACTCGCTGTAGATGCGCTGTTTGAGGTCGCAGTTGTTGAGCAACCCGAAGTCGGGATTGTTGACCAGGTCGTATTCCCGGCGCTCGTAGAGCGCGGCGATGGTCAGCCGGAGCTGCTGTTCGATCTGGTTCATCGGTTCGTTGAACAGGTCGGCGACCCGGGTGTGCACCCGCAGCACGCTCTGCGCGAGGCTGAGCTCGTATTCCCGTGGGGAGGCGTCGAAGTCGACGAAGGTGCCCTCCAGCATCGGCTCCCCGTGGTGGCCGGAGGAGATGAGGATGTTGGCCTCGCCGTGGTTGTTCTGCGGCCGTTTCGGTGCGGCTGCGACTCGGGCCAATTGTGCTTCGAGCGCGGGGATCTCGGCGACGGTCTGGTCGAGCCGGCTGCGGGACAGCGCGAGCACCGTGGTGCGGGTGGCGGTCTTCACCGTCACGGGCCAGATCGCCGCCGGGTCGGTGAGCATATCGTCACCGAAATAGTCTCCGCCGGAAAGCATTCCGAGTTTGGTGGTCTCACCGTATTCGCCGGTGCCGAGTTTGCTCAGCTTTCCGTGCACGATCAACAATACGCGGTCCATCGGATTACCGAATTCGGCCACGACGGTGCCCGGATCGAGGTCGTACTGTTCGAAACGCTGCGCCAGGACCTGCAGCACGTCTTCGTCGTCGAAATCGCGAAGTTGTGGAAGTTCTTGCAATTCAAGGGGAATGACGCGCGCCTGGCCGCCGTCGACGGCGAATTCCACCTCGCCGTTGCCGACGGTGTGGGTCAGGCGCCGGTTGACCCGATAGATACCGCCCTCGACCTGCACCCACGGGAGATTCCGGGTCAGCCATCGAGAGGTGATGCCCTGCATCTGCGGTTCGGATTTGGTGGTGTGCGCGAGTTGGTGCGCCGCTGCCGTCGACAGTGATTTGCGAACGTGATTCTCGGACTGAACGGGCATTTCGATGGTCATTTTGCAGTCCTCACCTCGAAATGAACACCGCGAAACGGTGATCGCGGTCTGTACTTCGGAGAAGGCGCAGACGGAGAATTCCGCCGGCCGATAGCTGGTCGATGAATTGACAAGCACGACAGTGTGTTCCAGCGCCATCGATCTTAGCTGGAATATTTCCGGTCGGGAACCCGATGTCCGATATGAGGTGAAATTCGTTGAGCCGACAACGAATCGGCAACGATGGTGCGCCCGCCCCCATCCGGTCGGTTTCGGTGCGAATCGCGGACGGGCCCGAAACAGTCGCTACCCTGGGCACCGCGCCGCCGGATCCACGGTCCGGCCGGCGGTTTCGCATCTGTCGCTTCCGCACACGTCGCTGGGGGTTGTCGCGCATGTTCGACTGGATCTACGGTCTGCCCACCTGGCTGGGCTTCGTCCTCGTCACCGGCGTCGGAGTCGGCCTGTCCTGCGGCGGCATCCTCGCCACCCGCGGGCTCGTGCACCGGGTCTTCGGGCCCGAACCGGGCCGCAACGAGCAGGTCACGATGGTGCTCACGGTCGGCGGCGTCTTCTACGGGCTGCTGCTCGGACTGGTCGCCGCCGCCACCTACCAGGCCTTCGACGCCGCCCAGGGCCAGGTCTCCGACGAGGCCGCCGCGATCGGCACTCTCTACCGCGAGGTCTCGGCCTATCCCGAACCCGAGCGCGGCGTTCTGCGCCAGGACCTCACCGACTACACCGGCAACCTGCTCACCGTCGCCTTCCCCGACCTGCGGGACGGCATCGACCCGCCCGGCGGCACCGCCATCGTCGGCCGCTTCCAGGGGCATCTGCTGGCGTTCCAACCGCAGACCAAGTCCCAGGAGATCGTGCACGCCGCCGCCATCGACCAGTTCGCCAAGTTCGACGAGCTGCGCCGGCACCGCATCGACGCCGGCTCCGGCGGCATTCCCGACGTGCTGTGGTGGGTCATCCTGCTGGGCGCCGGGGTCAACCTGGCACTGCTGTGCATGTTCAGCGTGTCCGAACCGGCCGCGCACCTGATCCTGGGCGGGCTGTTCGCGTTCTTCCTCGGCACCATGATCTTCCTCATCGCCGAGATGGACTTCCCGTTCCGCGGGGACCTGCGGGTCGACCCGGGCCCGGTGCAGTCGATGTACGTAAACGTCATGGGCGGCACCTGATTCGGACCACTCGCCGTCGGCAATGTGCCGGTGGCGTGCGCGGATGGGACTGATCACAGCGCACGCGCAGTACGCTCGACGTATGGCAAGCTCATCGGGACCGCCGGCGGGTGGTGGAGGCCGGGGGGTTCGATTCGGCGCGGGCAGCGTGTGAGGGTTGGGAGCAACCGTGAAGGGCACGAGAGGGGTGAGCGGGTCGCTGCAGCGGCTCGTCGCGACGGCACAGAACGGGCTCGAGGTGATCAGGTTCGGTGGCCTGGTCCACGAGGTGGAGTCCATGCCGTACGAGGTCGCCGAGCGGAAGCGGATGTACCGGCTGCGGCACTACTTCCCCGACGACAAGACGCCGGGACGGCCGGTGGCGCTGCTGGTCCCGCCGCTGATGGTGAACGCCGACATCTACGACGTGAACGCCGAGGGCGGTGCCGTCGGCATCCTGCATCGGGACGGAATCGATTGCTGGGTAGTCGATTTCGGCTCACCGGACGCCGAGGAGGGTGGCTGGCAGCGCAACCTGTCCGACCACGTCCTGGCCATCGACTCGGCCATCGACACCGTCGTGGAGATGACCGGCCGCAACGTGCACCTGATGGGCTACTCGCAGGGCGGCATGTTCGCCTACCAGACCACCGCCTACCGCTACGGCAAGGGCGTCGCGAGCATCACCACCTTCGGCAGCCCCGTCGACCTGGTCGCCGGCCTGCCGCTGGGCCTGCCGGGCGGCGGCATCACCGGGCAGGCCGCCGACTTCCTCGCCGACCACGTCATGCCGCGGCTGCCGATCTCCAGCTCGATGGTCCGGCTCGGGTTCCAGCTGCTCGACCCGGTCAAGACCGCCAAGGCGCGGCTCGACTTCGTCCGCCAGCTACACGACCGCGAGGCGCTGCTGCCCAAGGAACGGCAGCGCCGCTTCCTGCAGAGCGACGGCTGGGTCGGCTACTCCGGGCCCGCGGTCGCCGAACTGCTCAAACAGTTCGTGGCGCACAACCGGATGATGTCCGGCGGCTTCGTGATCCGCGACCAGCCGGTCTCGCTGGCCGAGATCCGCTGCCCGATCCTGGCCTTCGTCGGAGAACTCGACGACATCGGCCAGCCCGCCGCGGTGCGCGGCATCGTGCGCGCCGCACCCAACGCCGAGGTACACGAGGCGTCGCTGATGGCCGGCCACTTCGGCCTGGTCGCCGGCAGCACCGCTACCCGCCTGACCTGGCCGCTGGTCCGGGACTGGGTGCGCTGGATCGAGGACGGGCAGCCGCTGCCCGAACAGATCGTGCCCATGCAGGAACATGTCGCGTCCGATCGGCAGCTGCCGCTGGCGATCCGCGCGGTGCACACCGGTGCCGCGGTCGCCGAGGCCGGGGTCGGGCTCGGGGCATCGCTGGCGGGCATGGCCGGCAGCACCGTGCGCGGCACGCTCGAACTCGCCGGTGAGGCGGGCCGGGTGCTGCCCCGCATGACCCGGCTCGGCATGATCGCCCCGCACACCCGGATCTCGTTGAGCCGCTTGATGGCCGAGCACGGTCGCCGTTCGCCGCTGGGCGAGTGCATCCTGTTCGACGACCGCGTGCACACCAACGCGGCGGTGAACACCCGCATCGACAATGTGGTGCGCGGGCTGATCTCGGTCGGGGTGCGCCCGGCCGCCCGCATCGGGGTCCTGATGGAGACCCGGCCCAGTGCGCTGGTGACCGTGGCCGCGCTGTCGCGGATCGGCGCGGTCGCGGTCCTGCTGCCGCCGAGCAGCGAGCTCAGCGAGGCGGCCCGGCTGACCGGGATCAAGACCATCGTCGCCGACCCGGAGAACATGCCCGCCGCCGCGCAGACCGGCGCCCGGGTGCTGGTGCTCGGCGGTGGTGACTCGCGCGGCCTCGACCTGCCGCTCGACGGCGACGTGATCGACCTCGAGCAGATCGACCCGGACGCGGTCCGGCTGCCCGGCTGGTACCGGCCCGACCCGGGATTGGCCCGTGAGCTCGCGTTCGTGCTGGTCACCGGCACCGGCGACAAGCTCGACGTCAAATACATCACCAATCACCGTTGGGCGCTGTCGGCGTTCGGTACCGCGACCGCGGCCGACCTCGACCACCAGGACACCGTCTATTGCCTTGCGCCGCTGCATCATTCGTCGGGCCTGCTGGTCAGTCTCGGTGGCGCGGTGGCGGGCGGCAGCCGGATCGCGCTGGCCCGCTCGCTGGATCCGGCCGAGTTCGCCGAGGAGGTGTACCGCTACGGCGTCACCGTCGTCACCTACACCTGGACGATGATGCGCGACATCCTCGACGCCGACGTGTTCCCGGCCGGGCGGCCGCACCCGATCCGGTTGTTCATCGGCTCGGGCATGCCCGCCGGGTTGTGGCGGCGCACGCTCGAGCAGTTCGCGCCCGCGCGGGTACTGGAGTTCTACGCCTCGATCGAGGGTGACGTGGTGCTGGCCAACGTCGCCGGCATGAAGATCGGCTGCAAGGGCCGTCCGGTCCCCGGCACCGCCAAGGTCGAATTGGTCTCCTACGACCCGGAGACCGACGAGATCCGCACCGACGCACGCGGATTCGCGCGCCGCACGGCGGACAACGAGGTCGGTCTGCTGATCGGCCGGGCGGCGGAGAACGTCGACCTCTCGGCCGGCGGCCTGCGCGGCGTGTTCGCGCCCGGTGACGCCTGGCTGCCGACGGAGAACCTGTTCCGCCGCGACGCCGACGGCGACCTGTGGCTGATGGACCGCCGCGACACCGTGGTGCACACCGCCCGCGGCCCGGTCTACACCCAGCCGATCGTCGACGCCCTCAACGAGGTGACCGCGGTCGACATGGAGGTGGCGTTCGGCATGCAGGTCGGCGACCGGGTGCTCGCGGTCGGCGTCGTCTCCGTGCGCGACGGCTACCAGCTGACCCCGCAGGACGTGACCGAAGGCCTGCGCGGCCTGGAACCCGGACAGCGCCCGGACCTGGTCTACGTGGTCCCGGAGATCCCGCGTAGCTCCACCTACCGCCCGTCGGTGCGCGCGGTCCAAGCGGAGATCGTGCCGGAACCCGCGGACAACGTGTGGCGCTACAACCGGGTGAGCGGCGCCTACGAACCGCTCACGCCCGAGTCCGCGCTGATCCTGTTCTCCTGAACGGATATCGGGCCAGAGTTCGTGCGTCGGTCCGAGATCCCGACCGGGCCGCCCACGATGCGGGCGGCCCGGCCCACCCCCCTGCAGGGTGCGGTCTGCGTGGTGGGTGCTTCGGGCGGAGTGCGCTGAACACCTCGGGCGGCTCCGGATGTGTTCGTGCCGCAGCTGCTCCGGGCGGCGGGCGTCGGACCCGGTTGCGCGGCAGCCGATCGAACGCCCTTCTGGGGAGCAGCTCACGTGATCGGCAGCCGGGTGCCGGCCTCGGCCGAGGTGCGGACGGTGTCGAGCACGCGATGCATGCGCAGCCCGTCGCGGAACGTCGGGACCGTCGTGGTGCCGGTCCGGACATCCTGGGCCACAGCGGCATACAGGCGGGCGACGTTTCCGGCTTCGGTGTCGAGCGGGATGTCCGCCAGCGGGTCGTCGCCGGGCAGTTGCTGCCAGGAGTCGTCGCCGCGCGAAACCAGCAGGCGCAGTTCGCTCAGCGAGATTCCGCCGGGGCCGTTGGCGCCGGAGACGATCGCGAGATCGCCTGCGGTGCACGAGATCTCGATCCTGGTGCGGCCGTCGGAGACCTTCGAGTCGTGGATGTGGGCCGAGATCAGGACGCCGCGGGCCGTGACGGCGTCGAGCAGGAGCTGGTTCGGGCTGGTGACCTCCACCGTCGCACCGGTCTCCGCGACGGTGGCGCGCGGATGGCTGACGGCGAGCCGGGCCGACAGATCGGTGAACTCGCCGACCAGGTGCTCCACCACGTCGAGGGTGTGCCCGCCGACGACTTCGACGACGCCCGCACCGGTGCTCCGGTCCAGGGTGTAGGCGGCCCAGTCCGGGACTGCCGTGCCCGCGCCCAGTCGGCGCGCGCCGTACACGGTCACCGAAATCGGTTCGCCCACGAACCCTTCCGCGAGCAGTCGGCGGGCGCGCACGACCGCCGGTGCGTATCGGGTCTGTAGTCCGGTCACGTGCCGCACACCCGCGTCCGCGGCGAGCTCGGTCAGTGACTCGGCCTCGGTGGCGTTCAGTGCCAGTGGCCATTCGCAGTAGACGTGTTTGCCGGCCGCCACCGCGGTGCGGATCAGTTCCGCGTGCGCGGGCACCTTCACCGTGATCGCCACCAGATCGACCTCGGGATGCTCGGCCAGATCGCGTGGGTCGGTGAAGGCGTGGGCGGCGCCGAACAGTTGCCGGGCGCGCTGGGCGCTCTCGGCGCGGCTGGTCCCGACCGCGGTGATCCGGAAATCGTCGAGCGCGTGCAACGCGGGGACGTGGGCGCGCATCGCCCAGCCGCGGTCGGGGCTCGCGCCCACGATTCCTACCCGAATGGGATCCACTGGTTACTCCTCATATAAACGGACCGTTCAAGTCCGTTTATACCTAAGCGGACTCGAAGAGTCCAGTTGCTAAGCTGACGGATATGACCAGTGCCGTAGACCGCCTACTGACCGGGGACGCGGGCCAGATACCCCGGGCCGATGCCCGCCGCAACGTCGAACGCCTGGTCGCAGCGGCCCGATCGGCCCTGGCCGAGGTCGGAGTCGAGGTCACCACGCAGGAGATCGCCCAGCGCGCCGGAGTCGGCAAGGGCACCTTCTACCGGCGGATACCCTCCCGCGAGACGCTGCTCCAGGTGGTGCTGGAGGAAGTGCTGGGGGAGATCCTCGCCACCGCCGATCGGGCACTCGCCGATCCCGACCCGTGGCACGGATTCACCGACTTCGCCGCCGCGTACGTACGGCTGCGCGCCGAGAGCTGCGGCGCCAACGAAGCGCTGGGCGGCGCCGGCATCCCCGGGCTGGATCGCCTGCTCGCCGAAATACGCACGCGGCTGCGGCAACTCGTCGAGGCCGCCCAGTCGGCCGGCCGGATGCGGCGCGACATCACCTGGCAGGACGTGGCATTCCTACTCGCCGGCGTCTCGACCGACACCGGCACCATCGGCCTGCGGGCCGAGGGCGATCAGTGGAATCGCAACCTGCGGATCGTGCTCGCGGGACTCGAAGGCCAGGGCCGCAGTGACTAGTTGACCAGATTTGGAATTTGGTCATATAGTCATCGCATGTCGCCCACCCCACGACTGCGCGCCGGCTCGGACGCACGGCAGGCCCGCGCCGAGCGGATTCTGGATGTCACCGCCGAACTGCTACTGGCACACGGCTACCGGAAGGTGACCGTCGACGATGTAGCCCGGCACGCCGGCATCGGCAAGGGCACCATCTACCTGCACTGGCGGACCCGGGAGGCCCTGCTGTGGGCAGTGCTCCAGCGCGAGACGACCCGCCTGCTCGGCGTGCTGGTCGACCGGCTGTCCGACGATGCCGAGCTGGCGCTGCCGCACCGGCTGATGAGCGCGATCTTCCTCGAGGTGGCGCACCGGCCGCTGGTCAAGGCACTGCTGCTCGCCGATCCCGAGGTGCTGGGCGCGCTGGCCGCGGACGAGGCGGTCGCCGCGGCCCAGCGCGAGCTGGCCGGCAACGAGAACTACTTCGAGCTGGTCCGGGCCCAGGGCCTACTGCGTTCCGACGTCGGCGTCGAGCAGGCCGGATATCTGCTCGAGAGCGTGATCCGGGGCTTCTTCGCGTCCGCCGACGGCCCGGACGTCGAACGGAGTGCCGAACTGCTCGCCTACGTGCTGCGCCGAACCGTCGAGCCCGACGAACCGGCCCCCGCCACCGCGGTCCGCGCCTTGAACGCCGCGGTCGCCGACCTGTTCCGCGCTCTTGCCGCCACCCTGCGGCCGGAGGTCGCCGGTACACCCTGAATCTGCCCCAACCGCTGGGGTGAAATCCCTCGGGATCGGGAGTCCGCCAAGACAAAGCCCGACCCCGAGGGACAGCTGACTGGCTGAGAGGAGCCAATCATGTCCGAGTGTAGATCCGGTGCCGTGACCACGTTCGCGCCGCCGGATGTGGGCCCGCAGCGATCCCGCTGGTGGGGCCTGGCGGCGCTGACGCTGAGCTTTCTGGTGGTCGGCCTGGACAGCAATATCCTGATCACCGCGCTGCCCACCCTGGCCACCGAGCTGAAGGCATCGACCAGTGCGCTGCAATGGATTTCGACGTCCTACAACCTGATGTGGGCTGGGCTGCTGCTGCCGATGGGCACGCTGGGCGACAAGGTCGGGCGGCGCCGGATGCTGCTGACCGGGCTCGCGGTCTTCGGGGCCGGGTCGATCGGCGCGGCCCTGGTCGACACGGCCGGTGGGCTGATCGCGATGCGGGCACTGATGGGGGCCGGTGCGGCGGTGATCATGCCGCTGGGGATGGCATTGCTCCCGGTGCTGTTTCCGGCCGATACCGACCGGCGGCGGGCCGTCACTGTGACGACGGTCGGCGCGGTGGTCGCCCTGCCGACCGGACCGCTGCTCGCCGGCTGGCTGCTCGAACACTGGTCGTGGGGCTGGATCTTCCTCATCAACGTGCCGGTTGTGGTGCTGACCGTGATCGGGGTGTGGTTGTTCGTGCCCGAGAGCCGCGACCCGGCGAACCCGCGCCTGGACTGGCTGGGCGCGCTGCTGTCGGGGGCCGGCATCGTCGCGGTGACCTACGCCGTCATCGAAGGACCGGACCAGGGCTGGGATGTCCGCCTGCTCGCGCTCCTGGGCGCGGGCTCGGTGCTGGTCGCGGTGTTCGTCGACCGGCAGCGGCGCGCCGAATCGCCACTGATCGACCTGCGGCTCTTCGGGAACCGCCTGTTCACTTGGGGCACAGTGGCTTTCGCGCTGATCAGCTTCGCGATGAGCGGCGTGGCCTTCCTGCTGACCCCGTATCTGCAGCTGGTCCAGGGCAACGACGCCCAGGGCACCGGCCTGCGGCTGCTGCCCCAGATCCTGGCCATGCTGGCCGGTGCCGGGCTGGGGGAGACGTTCGGAACGAGAATCGGTGTGCGGTACGTGATTCCGCTCAGCATGCTGATCGGTGCGGGTGGGCTGTCGATACTCACCCGGGTGCGGGCCGACAGCGGCTGCGGTCCGGTCGCCCTCGGACTCACGGTATTCGGTGTCGGACTGGGCCTGGGCCTGCCACTCGCCGCGGACACCGTGCTGAAAACCCTGCCCGGCACTCGTGCCGGTATGGGGACGGCACTGTCGCGCACTCTGCAGAGCATCGGCGTGGTCCTGGGGACGGCTGTCCTGGGCAGCGTGCTGTCCGCCGCCTACCGGACCCGGCTGGACGGCAGCGGCACCGGATTGCCCGGCGCCGCAGCCACAGCGGCCCGGAGCAATATCGCCGGAGCGCACGCCGTCGCCGGCGGTCTGCCGCACCTGCTCGGCGCGGCCGTCACCGACGCCGCCGATCACGCCTACGTGCACGGGATGACAACGGCCATCCTGACCGCGATCGGCGTGTTGGTGGTGGGCGCGATCCTGACCGCGGTGCTGCTGCCCGGCACGGACATCGCCGCGGCGCCGCAGGACAGCCCCGGAGACGACTGAACGGTCGGTCCGGCATCAGCGATTCGGCTGATGCCGGACCACCGGCGGGACGGGCCTACACCGTGAAGCTGGTGACTGCGTCGATCACGCGCTGGATCTGGGCATCGGTGAGCGCCGGCCACAGCGGAAGGCGGAGGAGGGTCGAGGAGAACTCCGCGGTCCGCGTGCACGGGTTCGGGGTGTGGCCCAGTTTCTGGCCGGCCGGGCTGCTGTCCAGCGGGACGTAGTGGAACGGGGCCGAGATGCCTTGGGCGCGTAGGTGATCGATGAGATCGTCGCGGCGCCGCTCGGTCGGGGTGCGCAGGTAGTACAGGTGCGCGGTGTGCTCGCGGTCGCCGGGCACGTGCATCAACCGCACGTCGTTGGCCGCGGCCCAGCCCGGCAGGGCGGCGGCGTAGGCGTCCCACACCCGGAAGCGGGCGGCCTGGATCTCGCCGAACGCCGCCAGCTGCGCGTCGAGGACCGCGGCGTTCAATTCGCTGGGCAGGTAGCTGGAGCCGATGTCCTGCCAGGAGTACTTGTCGACCATGCCCCGCAGGAAGTGCGCGCGGTTGGTGCCCTTCTCCCGGATGATCTCGGCGCGCGCGTGCAAGATGTCGTCGGACAGCAGCAGTGCGCCGCCCTCACCGCAGTGCACGTTCTTGGTGTCGTGGAAGCTGAGCGTGCCGGCGGTTCCGATGGTGCCCAGCCGCTGCCCGCGCCAGCTGCCGCCGAGACCGTGCGCGGTGTCCTCGATGATTTCCAGCCCGTTGGACCGGGCGATCTCGAGCAGCCGGTCCATGTCGGCGCCGACACCGCCGTAATGGATGACCACGATCGCCTTGGTGCGCGGCGTGACCGCCGCCGCCACCGATTCCGGGTCCAGGTTGCCGAGCTCGTCGATGTCGGCGAACACCACTGTGGCCCCCCGCACCGCCATCGAGGTCGCGGTGGAGGTGAAACCGAAACTGGGCACGATCACTTCGTCACCGGGGCCGAGCTGCAGCAGCAGTCCGGCCAGCTCCAGCGCGTGCGTGCACGAGGTCGTCAAGAGCGCGTGTCGCGCACCGGTGATCTCGCGGAGCTTCGCCGACGCCGCCTCGGTGAACTGCCCGTCGCCGTGGCTGTGGTCGGAGGCCAGGACCGCCTCCAGGTTCGCCAGCTCGCCGGGCGCCCGGAAGGGCCGGCTGAAGATGATGCGGTCAGTGCTCACCCGCGGAGTTCCCCCCGATTCCGTTCGTGGACAGTGCGCGCACAGACCGGGCTTCGGCGTCCGGTCGTGGTGTCGGCGAATCTACCGTCAGGTACAGGGGTTTGCCCACCAGCACGTGCAAGGCCACACCCAGGTATTCGGCGATCAGGCCCAGCGAGAACAGGATCGCGCCCGACACCAGCAGCAGCACCACGATGGTCGACGCCCAGCCGGGCGGGTCGCCGCCCTCCCCGAACAGCGACTGCGCGACGACCACACCCGCATAGCCGAGCCCGCCGACCGCCAGCGTGAGCCCCAGCATGCTGACCAGGCGCAGGCCGCGAGTACCGCTGCACAGCACCATCTTCCAGAACAGCGAGAACAGCCGCCGGTAGTTGTACCCGGATTCGTCGCGGCCCTCCGCGCGCAGCACCACCGGCGCCTGCGCGGTATTGCCGACCACCCAGGTCAGGGCGACATCGAGATACACACCGGTCGAGGCGACCTCGGCGAGCTGGCGGCCGATATCGCCGCGGATCAGCCGGTAGCTCTCGAACCGGGTCGAGTCGGGGAACGCGAACACCGTCGCCAGCACCACCTTCGCGCCGCGCGAGGTGACGTTGCGCAGGAAGCCGTGCGGGCGGGTGTTGGTCGGCTTGGAGTACACCAGGTCGGCGCGCTGCGAGAGCGCCGTGTCGATGAAGGTGCCGAGGAAGCCGGGGTCGTGCTGCCCGTCCTCGTCCATGGTGACGATCCATTCGCCGTCCGCCGCGGCCATGCCGGCGATGGTGGCGGCGTCCTGGCCGTAGTTGCGGCTCAGCCACACCACCCGCACCAGCTCGATCTCGCGTTCGAGTTCCTGCAGCACCACATCGGAGCGGTCGGGCCCGTTGTCGTGGACGAGCACGATCTCGGTGACCGCGAACCGGTTGCCGTCGGGCGTCGTGGTGGGCTCACCGAGCGCGGCCAGTTCGCCGACCAGCGCGGAGATCGTCTGTTCACCCCGGTAGACGGGGACCACGACCGAGACCGCGTGTACCCGGCCCGCGGGAACGCCGGATCGCTGGGTGGCGGGGGTGTCGTCCGCCGGGGTGTCGGTGGCTGGGACCGGGGGTGCGGAAGTGATCGACATCAGCTGATTTCGACTTTCGACGACGGAGCGCGCGGGGCCTCGTCTTACGCTGCGGCGACGCTCCACGCAGTGCCCGGGACCCCCAGGACTCTAACAGAGTGGTCACGATATCGAGGTTCGCGCCGGCGGGCGATACTGCCCGGGGACCCGCTGGTCGCTGCCAAGATTGCGCACTGCATGTAGGGTCTGGAACTCGTGGTGGAGAGTGCCGTGGTGGAGAGTGCGTCGGCCGGTGCCGAACTTCCGTCAGCAGAGGACCGTCGAACCGTATGGCGCTGGGGCGCCCTGACGGCGATCGGCGTCGTGCTCGGCTACGCCGCGGTCCTGCTGGCCAACAGCCGGCACTTCTACACCGACGACACCGAATCCCAGTACGCCCCGATGTGGGTGATGCTGGGCCGGCATCTGCGGCACTTCGAGCTGCCGTTCCTGGCCCCCGACCAGTGGATGACGGGTAACTACACGCAGGAAGAGGCGGGTCTGTTCAATCCGCCGCAGCTGCTGGTGGATCTGATCGCGCCGTCGGTGTCGAACCTGGCGGTGCTGGTCACGGTGGTGAAGCTGATCTTCTCGATCATCGCCGCGCTCGGTGTGTTCCGCATCTGCCGCGAGTACGGCAGCCGGCCGGAGTGGGCGGCGGTCGCCGGTGTCGCGTTCCCGCTGACCGGATGGTTCCTGTTCTTCGACGAAGCCAGCTGGGTGACCTCGCTGACCGGTACCGCGTGGATGCTGCACGCGTGGGCCGCCTCGATCCGCTACCTGCGTGGCCGGTCCGGGCCGCTGCCGGTGTTCGTGTACCTGTACCTGGCGATTTCGGTCGAGTACGTGTTCCCGGCGGTCGAGGGCGTGCTGATGCTGTTCGCGGTCGCGGTGGGGGAGCTGGTCTTCCGGAAGGCGTGGCGGGAAGTCGTGCGGCTGGCCCTGGTCGCGGGGTGCGCGGGTCTGGTCGGCCTGGCCACCTATCTGCCGAGCATGCTGAGTGCGAAGGTGAGCTGGCGCGGCACCTCGCAGATCAACAACGACCAGTTCCTGACCGTGCCGTGGTCGGAGTCGCTGAACGCGAGCCTGCCCTCGACGCTGCCCTCGTTCACCTCGTGGTGGGGGTACATCCAGCCGCTGCCGGTCACCTACATCGCCTGGTTCCTGATTCCGGTGCTGGCGTTCGTCGATTGGGGTCGCGCCCGCGCGGCGTGGAAGGAACTGACCTCGATCGCCTTGTTCGCGATCATGTTCCTGATGTGGACCGCGGGTCCCGGCACGATCGGCCCGCTGCGCTGGCCGGCCCGGGTGCTGCCGATGCTGGCGGTCGGCCTGCTGATCCTGGTGTGTGTGCTGATGGGCCGGTTCGGCACGGTCCGCGACTGGCGGCAGCGGTCGATCGCGGCGGGGGTGCTGATCGGATTGCTGTGGGTGCGCAGCTTCTCCGCGGACCCGCACAACTGGCATTGGCATCTGCTGTCGGCGCTGCTGGTCGCCGGGTTGGGCGCGGCCGCGGTGTGGTTGTGGCGCACCCGTGGGGTCGCCCTGGCCTGTGTCCTGGTGGTGGTGGCCATGTTCCCGATCGCCTACGGGCAGGTGGCGCGGGCGCAGCCGACCCCGATGTCGTGGAACCTGCCGGCCGATATGGCCGCGGCTCAGCGGGCGTTCCCCGGCTTCGACGGGCTGACCCTGCAGCTGGGCAACCGCGGCCTGCTGCAGCCGGGCGACCGGACCCTCGAGGGCGCGTACAGCTCGCTGGTGTTCGGCAACTACGCCAAGGATGTGCACCGCAACTACGTCAACGGCTACACCCCGAACGGGCACTTCTGGTTCGGCGACATGATCTGTATGGCCTGGGATTCCAGCGTCTGCCCGGACTCCTACCGCCGGGTGTTCGCGACCGAGCCGGTCACCGGGCGCACCATCGCCGACCTGATGAAGGTGGACCGGGTGGTGCTGCAGAAGGCGCTCTACCCCGATGCCGGGAACCAGCCGGCGCCGGCGGGCTGGCACTTCGTCGAGTATCCGGGTCACCAGCGGTGGATCTGGGTGCTCGAACGCGACGGCGGCCCGATCTCGGGGGTGAACGGCCGAGTTGCGGACGCGCACAACGTGTCCGCGGTGTCGACGTCGGAAACCCCGTACACCAGCGTGGTGAAGGTGTCGTCGCAGTCCGGCGGCAAGGTGGTGTTCGCGCGGCTGGGCTGGCCCGGCTACCGGGTCACCCTGAACGGGCATCCGGTGAGCTTCACGACGGTCGCGAAATCTTTTGTCGCCGTGGATGTTCCGGCGGGGACCGACAACGCCGAACTGGTGGTGACCTGGCGGCCGCCGGGCTGGCTGATCGGTAGCGCCGCCGCGGCGGCGGGACTGTTCGGGCTGGCGGCGATGCAGTGGCTCTACCTGCGGCCGCGCCGGGGCCGGTTCTCCGGGGCCGACGCGATGCCCGAGCCCGAACGTGAACTGGTGGAATCACTGTCGTGACCGGCACCGTGAAAACCGGTGTGCCGGAACAAGACCCGGGTCTGCTGCTGCGGCTGCTGGGCCGGCAGGAGATCGCGTTCGCGGCGGTCGGCGCGGGCAACACTCTGCTCGGCATGGCGCTGACGGTGATGTGGCTGTACCTGTTGCCGGGCAGCTGGCCGTCGGCGGTGTCGGTGGCGCTGGCCTACTGCCTGAGCCTGGGGGTCGCCTTCGTCGCCCACCGCACGCTGGTGTTCCGGGTGCGCGGGCACGTGCTGCGCGACTTCGTGCGGTTCGTGGCGGTGAATTCCGGTGGCCTGGTGCTGAACATGGCCGGCCTGCAGCTGGCTGTCGACGTGCTCGGCTGCCCGAAGATCCCGGCGACGGTCGTGGTCATGGGCCTGGTGGCGGTCGGGAGCTTCTTCGGGCATCGCTACTACTCGTTCCGGCGGTCGCCGGAAGCCGCGTCGTGACGGACCGGTAGGTTGTCGGGCATGGCCGAGACCATCCTGGATCCCACGTTGCTGAGCCTGCTGGCCTGCCCGCAGGACAAGGGCCCGTTGTCGCCGGTGCGCGACGCCGCCGGCCGGGAATGGCTGTACAACCCGCGACTGCACCGCGCCTATCCGATCGACAACGGCATCCCGGTCCTGCTCATCGACGAGGCCCGCGACGTATCCGATTCGGAGCACACCACTTTCGTCGCTCAGGGCTGACCGCACGCCTCCGCCGGCTCGTATGCTGGCGGGGGTGTTCTCGCTGTCCGAACCACCGCTGTTCACGCGCCTGAAGCCGGCGTCGAAGGTGCTGATCGCCGGTGCCGGAGGTGGGTTCGACGTCTACGCCGGGCTGCCCTTGGCGGCCGCGCTGCGTGGCGCCGGGAAACAGGTCGTGCTGGCGAATCTGTCGTTCAGCGGGCTGCGCGGACTGGAACTCGACGAGTGGCTCGCACCGGGTGTGGCGGCGATCGGCCCACGCAGTGCCGGGCCGGATCGGTACTTCCCGGAACGAACCCTCGCGCGCTGGCTCGAATCGCGCGGGCTGCCGGACACGGTATACGCCTTCGCGCGGACCGGCGTGGGCCCGCTGCGTGCCGCCTACCGCGCGCTGGTCGAGCACACCGGCGTGGACGCCGTGGTCCTGGTCGACGGCGGCACCGACATCCTGCTGCTCGGTGACGAGGCCGGGCTGGGCACCCCGCAGGAGGACATGTCCAGCCTGGCCGCGGTATCGGCGCTGTTCGAGATGCCGCGGCTGGTGGTGTCGCTCGGGTTCGGGATCGACGCGTACCACGGTGTGTGTCACGCGCACGTCCTGGAGAATCTGGCCGAGATCGACCGGGCCGGTGGCTATCTGGGGGCGCTGTCGATCCCGTCCGCGTCGGCGGAGGCGCGGGACTACCTGGATGCGGTCGCGCACGCGCACGCGGCGACACCCGCTCGGCCGAGCATCGTGAACAGCCAGATCGCGGCGGCGCTGCGCGGCGAGTTCGGCGATGTAGGCGGCACGGCCCGGACGTCGGGCAGTGAACTGTTCGTGAATCCGCTGATGGGAATGTATTTCGCCGTCGACGCCCAGGTGCTGGCGGCGAAGGTCGGCTACCTGGGTCGCCTGCGCGAGACCGAGACCATGTTCGACGTGGCGATGGTCATCGAGCAGTATCGGGACGAGGTGGTCCGGCGGCCGCCGCGGGTGTTCCCGCACTGACGCCGGGGGCCGCACGGGGCGGCCCCCGGCCGGTGGGTAGCGGTTACGCGCAGGTCGCGGCAGTACCGCTGGGCGCGATGTGTGCCCAGATCTCGCCCGCGGACTTCGGTGCGGCGGCGCCCGCGAAGATGCTGTTGTCCTGGATCCACGCGTTCAGGTCGTGCACGCCGGCGGTGGTCGGCGTCCAGGTCATGGTGGCGCTGTTGCCGTTCACGGTTGCCTGGGCCACCGCGTAGCTCGCACCGTCGTTCATGCCGATCGAGTACTGGGGGTGGCCCAGGAGCGCGGAGCCGGCGGCGCTGACGGGGCCGAGCGGGTCGGCGGGCGTCGCGCTGGGCGCGAGGTGGACGGTCGCGGTCACGGTGCAGCCCACCTGCAGGGTGCCGTGCAGCGTCACACAGCTGTAGTCCGCGGCGCCGGCGACCGGGAAGCCGCAGGTGGACGGGTCGGTGCTGCCGGTGCCGGAGACCTGCACGGTCAGCGGTCCGGTGCCGTTGGACAGGCCCGGCACGGGGTCGGTGCTCAGCTGGTGGGTTCCCGGTGTGGTGGGTGTCCACTGGAAGGTGGTGAAGCCGTTGGTGCCGACCGCCGCCGGGTTCGGGACGGTCACGGTGGCACTGGACCAGGTGTCTTTCAGCGGCTGCTGAGCGTAGGTGGCCGTGGTGGGGACGGTGACGGTGTAGGTCTGCCCGACCTGGAAGTTGCTGCCTTGGATGGTCATTCCGTTGGTGGTGGCGTCGGCGTGGGCGGTGCCGGTGGCCAGTCCGGTCATGATCGAGGCGGCGGCGGTGATGCCGGCTGCGGCGAGATGACCGACGGCGGGGTGAGTGCGCATGAACGAGTCCTGTATCCCTGGAAGGTGAAGCTTCGGTGGTTCAGATTGATGAACCGAATTGTTCATGAAGCCGTGCCACTTCCGCATGCCCCTATTTCTGGGGGCTCGCCGCACCACCGGCCACCGGCGCCGCGAGCTCGCCGGTGAGGTAGCGCTGCAGGGTCGGGCCGACCAGGTCCGCGAGCTCGTCCACCGGCATCGACGCCAGTGGTTCGAGTTCGAGCACCTTGCGGGCCAGCAGCAGCCCGCCCATCTGCGAACCGACCAGTGCCGCCCGGGTCGCGCCGGTGCCGGGCGGGTTGTCGGCGCGGTCGCGGATGGCGCGCAACGGAACCTCCAGCAGGAACGACCGGGCCAGCGACGGGTCGGCACTGCTGAGGATGGCCCGGAACGCGGCGACCGCCCGCACACCCACCGGCGAATCCCAGATCCCGACGATCAACCGGACCACGGTCTCGCCCAGCAGCTCGTCGGGAACCGCGGCCAACGTCGCCAGGATCGCCTCCGGGTCGATCGGCAGATCCAGTGCGGCCGTGAGCAATTGCTGCTTCGTACCGAAATAGTGGTGGACCAGCGCCGGATCCACGCCCGCGGCGGACGCGATGGACCGGATCGACGCCTTGTCGAAACCGACCTCGGCGAAGCGTTCCCGGGCGGCGGTGAGGATCGCCTCCCGGGTACTCGAGGTGCCGGGCCGCCGCCCGGTCCGCGTCGGCTCGGTCACGCCGTGCGCCGCCGCAGGGTGGCCGCGCCGAGCGCCAGTGCGACAGTGGCGAATCCGGCGACGACCACGATATCGAGCCACATCCGCCCGGTCGCGCCGGTATTGCGGGACACCTGTTCGAGCGCGTCGACGGCATAGCTCAGCGGCAGGACGTCGCTGATCAGGTGCAGCCAGTGCGGCAGCTGATCCCGCGGCACGAGCAGACCGCACAGGAAGAACTGTGGGCCGACGATGACGGGCATGAACTGCACCGCCTGGAATTCGGTGCGGGCGAAGGCGCTCGCGAGCAGACCCAGTGCCACGCCGAGCACCGCGTCCACGACTGCGATCAGCACCACCAGCCACACACTGCCGCGGGTGGTCATGCCGAGCAGCCCGAACGCCACCAGGCAGGCCAGCCCGGCCTGCGCGGCCGCGGCGACCGAGAACGCGGTGCCGTACCCGCCGAGCAGATCGCCCTTCGACAGCGGCGTGGTCATCAGCCGTTCCAGCGTGCCCGAGGTGCGTTCGCGCTGCATGGCGATGGCGGTGATCAGGAACATCACGATGAACGGCAGGATCCCGAGCATGCTGACCCCGATCCGGTCGAACATGGTCGGCACGCCCGGCGGGGTCGGGGTGTCGCGGTAGACGAAGTAGATGAGTGTGAGCAGCAGCGTGGGAACCAGCAGCAGCATGGCGACGGTGCGGTGGTCGGCGCGCAGCTGGCGCAGGATGCGCACGGTGGTGGCGGTGTAGCAGCGCAGCGGCGGGGCGATCGTGCTCATTGCGAGGCTTCCTTCCGGATCAGCGCGAGGAACGCGTTCTCGAGGCTGGTTTCGCTGGTCTCGGCGCGGAGTTCGGCGGGGCTGAGCTGAGCGAGCAGCCGTCCGTCCCGCATCAGCAGCAGTTGCGCGCAGTGCTCGGCCTCGTCCATCACGTGACTGGACACCACCAGGGTGCGTCCCTGGTCGGCGAGGGACCGGAACTGGGCCCAGAGTTCCACGCGCAGTACGGGATCGAGTCCGACGGTGGGTTCGTCGAGGACGAGGACCTCCGGGTCGGCGACCAGTGCGCAGGCCAGCGACGCGCGGGTGCGCTGGCCGCCGGAGAGTTGTTCGCCGCGCTGCCGCGCGTGCGGGGTGAGTCCGACGCTGTCGATCGCGGCGGCCACGTCGGCGGCCGAACGTCCGTACAGCGCACCGAAATAGCCGACGTTGTCGGTGACGGTGAGGTCGTCGTAGATGCTCGGCGCCTGCGTGACGTACCCGACGCGCGAGCGCAGTTCCTTGGCGCCGGCGGGCCGGCCGAGGACCCGGACGTCACCGGCGGCGACGAGCTGGGTGCCGACCAGGCAGCGCATGAGCGTGGTCTTGCCGCAGCCGGACGGGCCGAGCAGCCCGGTGATCTGTCCGCGCGGAATCGACAGCGACACGTCGTGCAGGACGTCGCGCCCGCCGCGGCGTACCCGCAGGTGGGCGACCTCGATCGCCGCCGCGGTCTCGGATGCGGTCATGGGCCCTCGATTCATCGAGTGTTGAATTCACTATGTGATGAATTATGGACCTTGTCACCGCCGGGCACAAGAGCTCGCGCTCGCGCCCACTAAGCTCGGCCCGTGAGCAGTGATATGCCCAGCGACGCCGAATCGGACATGGGCGGCCAGATCCGTGTTTCGACCCTGGAACTGTTCTTCGACCTGGTGTTCGTCTTCACCATCACCCAGCTGACCCACACCTTCGCCGCGCACGCCGGCTGGTCCGCGCTGGGCAAGGTAGCGCTGGTGTTCGCGATCACCTGGTGGATGTACAGCGGATTCGTCTGGCTCACCAACGAAGTCGCGCCCACCAGCTCGGCCAGCCGCACCGGCCTGCTGGTCGGCATGCTCGGCTTCTTCCTGCTGTCGCTGGCCGTCCCGGACGCGTTCGGCGGCTCGGGCGTGGCCTTCGGCCTGGCGTACCTGCTGGTCACGGTGGTGCACACGACGATGTTCTGGGTCGCCGGCGGCGCGCAGGCCACCCGGTCGATGCTGCGCCTGGCGCCACTGAACCTCGCCACCGCCCTGATCGTCATGGCGGGCGGATTCTTCGACAGCGCACCGCGGGAACTGTTCTGGCTCACGGCGCTGATCCTGCAGATCGTGACGCCGTACCTGTTCGACGCGGGCGGATTCATCGTCCGCACCAGTCATTTCTGCGAACGCCACGGACTGGTTCTGATCATCGCGGTCGGCGAGTCGGTGGTCGCGATCGGCAGCGGTCTGGTCGGCGAACCCATCACGGTCGGCCTGGTCGTGCGGGTCGTGCTCGGGCTGACACTGGCCTACGCGCTGTGGTGGGCCTACTTCGGGATGGACGACGAACGCGGCGAGCAGGCACTCGAAGCGGTCCCGGGTACGCGGCGCTCCCGAACGGCGGCGCTGTCCTACGGGTACTGCCTGTACCCGATGCTGATCGGCATCATCCTCGCCGCGGCCGGAATGAACGAGGCCATCGCGCACAGTGCCCGCCGCGAAACCTGGGCTATGGCGCTGGCTCTCTCCGGCGGCGTGGCGCTGTTCTTCACCGGCCAGGCGGCGTTCCGTACCGTGCTCGGCCTGCCACGCCCGTGGATCCGGTTGCTCGGCGCCGCCGCCGTGCTCGCCACGGCACCCTCCGGTGTCTACTGGCCGGCCTGGGTGCAGCTGTCCCTGGTCCTGGTGGTCGGCTACGGATCGGTCATCGCCGACGACCTCCTCAGCCTGCGTGCCGGCACCGCCGGCCACTACCTCGACAACTCCCGTCGGGTCGTGCACTGACCATGGCGACGCGTGGAACCGGACAACCATCGGCGGGGCGGTTCCCGCCCGAACGCGTGCCCCGCCGAACAGCGGAGCGGACGGTGAAACAGCAGCTGACCGAACGGGTTTCGACCGTGGCGCCGCGTGGACCGGCCGGCCGGGCGGCCGCCGCGCAGCTCACCACCGACCCCGTCACCGCCGCCGCGCGGGTGCTCGGGGCGACCCTGTGGGCGGGCCCGGTCGGGGTACGAATCGTGGAAGTCGAAGCCTACGGCGGCGACCCGGCCGGGTCCTGGCCGGACGCGGCGTCGCATTCCGGGCGCGGCCGCACCGCTCGCAACACGGTCATGTTCGGCCCGCCCGGCCACCTCTATGTCTATCTCAGCTACGGCATGCACACCTGCCTCAATGTGACGACCGGCCCGGACGGTACGGCCAGCGCCGTCCTGATCCGCGCAGGGGAGGTGATCGCCGGTGCGGACGCGGTCCGTGAACGCCGCCCCGCTGCCCGCCGCCCCGCCGAATTCGCCCGCGGGCCGGGCAATCTGGGCAGCGCGCTGGGAATCACCCTGGGCGACTACGGAATCGACCTGTTCGACGGCGGCCCGATCCGCCTGGAACTGGCCGACCCGGTGGGGCCGGACCAGGTCCGCGCCGGCCCACGCGTCGGCGTCAGTGACGCCGCCGACCGCCCGTGGCGCCTGTGGCTCCCCGGCTCGCCCGCCGTCTCGGCCTACAAGCGCAGCCCGCGCGCCCCGGAACCCGGCGCCTCGGACTGACGGGGCGCCGGACGGCCGCGGTCAGCCGGTGACGCTCACCAGCGCGGGGTAGTCGGCATAGGCGTAACCGTCCGCCGTCGGGTGGTAGGAATCCGAGGTCGCCGCGTCGACGGTGTGGATCCACGGCACGTCGGTGCACACCTCGTGCCCCGCGAAATACGGCCGAGTGTCCACATAGGTCGCTCCGGCGGCTGTCGCCCGGGCCTGGATCACGGCGTCGATGTGGTCGGCTGCCGCATTGAGCGCTGCCCGGGAGTCGGCGTAGATCCAGCAGTAGGCCTCGGCGTCGCTGGTTTCGACATGCGGATAGCCCAGAACGACCAGACGCGCGTTCGGTGCGTGTGCCTTGATCGCGGCATACGCCTTGTCCAGCTTGCCGGCCAGCGTGGTCGATACCTGGGCGTCGGCCTGGGCGATCGCGTCGAGGCAGGTGGCCTGTGACCAGATGCTGCAGGTTTCGATGACGTCGGCGAAACCGACATCGTTGCCGCCGATGGTGATCGTCACGAGCGAGGTGTTCGCGTTGAGACCGCCGAGCTGATTCGCGATCACGTCCGCGGTCGTGGCCCCCGAGCAGGCTTCGAAGTCGAACGAGGCCGGGTGGTGGCTGTCGGCCCACAACTGCGCGTAGGAATTCGGGCTGCGCTGGCAGTCGCCGCTGGCCATGAGGTAGTCGCCGCCGCCGACACCGGCCGAGTAGGAGTCGCCGAGCGCGGCGTAGTTGACGCTCGCCGGCGCCGCCGTGGCAGCGCCGGTGAGGAGGATCCCGGCCGCGATGGGCAGGGCGCCGGCTAGTGCGGCGGATCGAGGAAATCGCATGTGAAGCCTCTTTTGCATCGAACGGACAGCGGCACAACCTAGCCGAGTGACTCGATGCGAGTGCTGAATTCGAGTCGTTCATTTCGGTTGCCGGGATTCGGTTCGAGCTATCCGGGTCACTCGAGGATCGGTGTGCGACGCTGTACCGCTGCGCTATCGCCGCTCGGGCGAGTACCGGATCCGAGCCCGCGCGCTGTCCGGTGCCGACCGGCGGGAATCTCGGCGCGAATGTCGATGCGGGCGGCCGCCGTTCGACCTTGTGGTGAGTGCGCCGACCCACCCGTGATCGCGCCGGAGAATTTTTCTCCGGTGCGGCGATGAATTCGCGGGACGGGTGCCGTCATACCGGTAAGCGCGCTGCAACCCGTACCGAATCACCGCAAGGAGATCGCCATGACCGCCATTACCTCCACCGTCGCCACCCCCGCTGCCGCGCGTCCGGGCCGCACCCGCAACCGGGTGCTGTGGACCCTGCAGATCCTGCTCGGGCTGTTCTTCGTGATCGCCTCCGGCCTGCCGAAGCTGCTCGGCGAGGACACCGCCGTCAAGGTGTTCCACGAGATCGGGTTCGGCGACTGGTTCCGCTACTTCACCGGAATCGTCGAGGTCTCCGGCGGTATCGGCCTGATGGTGCCGCGGCTGAGCGGTCTCGCCGCATACGGACTCGCCATCGTCATGGTGTGCGCCGCCGCCACCCAGGCCTTCGTCCTGAACGCGCCGGGGATGAGCATCTTCCCGCTGGTCCTGGCCGTGGTGTTCGCGTGGATCGGTACCCAGCGCGGGGCCGGTGTCCGGCGCTGAGGTCCGTCGGGACGAGTGCCGTCGCCGGTAGCCGGCGGCGGCACTCGCGCGTTCGGGGGTCCTGGTATCCGGCCGACGTGCCAAAATGGGTGCATTGCAATACAATTGTGACTGGGTATCGGCTTTTCGGCCCGCTTCACTTGCGTGACCGGCAATTACAACTTTCGCTTGTCGGTTCATCGAAATTCGTTGTTTCCCAGACCTGTCGGGCCGTCCTTACCATCCTTCTCCGAATCACTTGTCGGTAGCAAGGAAAAGTCATGGCATATCGAGCAATCGCCCGCAGCGTCGCCGTCTGTGCGGCCGCCACGTCCGCCTTGGGGGCGTTGGCCGCCCTCGGGGCCGGTTCGGCTGCCGCCGCGTCCGGGTCGATCACCTGGACCGACGGCTCGTCGCAATTCACGCGGACGATCAGCGATGTGTCTCCGGCCGAGGGCGAAACTGTCACCGTGTCGACCCAGTTCGCCCGCAACAGCATCGTCGACGAGTACATCTACAACATCAAGGACCGGCATCCGGCCTGCATGACCTATGTCGACGGCTCCGCGAAGATGAGCAACGGCACCACCGACTACCCGTACGCGAACCCGGAGGTCGTGGCCGACGAGGGCAACGGCGGTGGCTACGTCCGCGTCTCGTTCAGCGCTACCAACTGGCCGGTGATGAATCGGCCGCTCGCCCATCAGTCCCCGGTCTTCTCCGTGCAGTACAAGGTCGGCCACGACTGTGCCCGGGGAACCGCCCTGACCACCGGCATGGACTACGGTGGGTCGCTCGGCTCGGGCCTGTACCCGACGAAGGGTCCGTCGATCACGGTCGGCAAGAGCACCTCGACCACCTCGTTGGCGCCGGTCACCGACGCGCGGGTCGGGCAGGCGGCCACGCTGACCGCCACCGTCACCGGTGGATCGGCGGGTGACCCGGTCAACTTCTTCGACGGCACCGCGCAGATCGGCTCCGGCACCCTCGACGCCACCGGCACCGCGACCGCCCAGTGGACGCCGACGGTGAAGGGCGCTCACTCCCTGACGGCCAAGTATCCGGACAGCGCGAGTGCCACCGGCTCTCAGTCCGCCGCGGTGGCCGTACAGGTCGCCGACCAGAACGCCACCTCGACGGTCGCCCTGGCCCCGGTGTCCGACGCACAGGTCGGCCGCGCCTCCACCGTCACGGCCACCGTATCCCCGGCCGCGGCCGGCGGCACCGTCGAATTGCTCGACGGCACAACCAGTCTCGCCACGATCCCGGTCGACGCCCAGGGTCACGCGGCCTATCAGTGGACTCCCGCCACGTCCGGCGCGCACACCCTGACCGCGACCTTCTCCGGCCGGGACGGTGTCACCGGATCCACCACCACCGTCACAGTGTCGGTGGCCGACGCGCCCTCGGGCGCGACCGCCTCGACCACCACCCTGGCCGCGGTCTCCGGCGCCCAGGTCGGTGCCGCCACCACCCTGACCGCGACGGTCTCCCCGGCGTCCGCCGGCGGCACCGTCACCTTCAAGGACGGCGGCACGGTGATCGGCACCGCCACGGTCGGTTCCGACGGCACCGCTACCCTGCAGTGGACGCCGGCCACCGCGGGCCAGCGCACCGTCTCCGCCGAGTACTCCGGCGCGGGCACGGTGAACGCCTCGTCCGACCGCACCTCGGTGGTGGTCGGCGGCGGCACGGGCGGCACCGGTTCCTTCGCCGGCCTCGGCAGCCTGAGCGGCGGGAAGTAACCGCTACCGCATCCTCTCCTCGCCCCGGTGACCATCCAGGTCACCGGGGCGTTCGGCGTCCGCATACCGCCGCGGAATTCCGCCGTCGAGCGCGGGCACCTGCGTGTTATCCGGTTGACCGGGTGCGTCAGGATGGACAGCGTGAGCGTCGACATCTTCGAGGAACTGACCTGGCGTGGACTGATCGCGCAGTCCACCGATCTGGATGCCCTGCGGGCCGAAGCGGCGAAGGGCCCGATCACCCTGTACGCCGGTTTCGACCCGACCGCGGCCAGCCTGCACGCCGGTCATCTCGTTCCGCTGTTGGCGCTGCGGCGATTCCAGCGCGCCGGCCACCGGCCGATCGTGCTCGCCGGTGGTGCGACCGGGCTGATCGGCGATCCACGTGACGTCGGTGAGCGGACCATGAACTCGACCGACACCGTCGCCGACTGGGCGCAGCGGATCCGCGGGCAGCTGGAGCGTTTCGTCGACCTCGACGACTCGGCCACCGGCGCGATCATCGTGAACAACATGGACTGGACCGGTCCGCTGTCGGCCGTCGACTTCCTGCGTGACGTCGGCAAGCACTTCTCGGTGAATGTGATGCTGGCCCGCGACACCGTCAAGCGGCGGCTGGAGGGGGAGGGCATCTCCTACACCGAGTTCAGCTACATGCTGCTGCAGGCCAACGACTACCTGCAGCTGCACCGCCGGCACGGCTGCACGCTGCAGGTCGGCGGATCCGACCAGTGGGGCAACATCATCGCCGGGGTGGAGCTGAACCGCCGTGTCGACGGTGCCCACGTGCACGCCCTGACCGTGCCGCTGGTGACCTCGGCCGACGGCAAGAAGTTCGGCAAGTCCACCGGTGGCGGCAGCCTGTGGCTGGACCCGGAGCTGACCAGCCCGTACGCCTGGTACCAGTACTTCGTGAACACCGGCGACGCCGATGTCATGCGCTACCTGCGCTGGTTCACCTTCCTCAGCCGCGAGGAACTCGACGAGTTGCAGAAGGCGACCGAGGAGCGGCCGTTCGCCCGGGAGGCGCAGCGCCGCCTGGCGGCGGAGATGACCACGCTGGTGCACGGCGAGGCAAATACTGCGGCTGTCCAGTTGGCCAGCCAGGCGCTGTTCGGCCGCGGCGAACTGCGGGATCTGGACGAGTCGACGCTGGCGGCGGCCCTGGCCGAGACCGCGGTCGACGGCGAGATCGCGACCGCCGCCCCGGGCGCGACCATCGTGGACCTGCTGGTGGACGCCGGCCTGTCCGAGAGCCGGGGTGCGGCACGGCGCGCGGTGAACGAGGGTGGCGCCGCGGTGAACAACGTGCGAGTTTCCGACCCCGAGTGGGTGCCGGCCGACAGCGACTACCTGCACGGACGCTGGCTGGTAGTGCGTCGCGGGAAGAAGAACTTCGCCGGCGTGCGTCGCGCGGATCGCTGAATGACGGTGAGCTGGGCCACATTCGCGCGGCCCAGCTCGCCGGGGCGCCGAAACCGGTCCGCCTGACCTGCGACGACGCTCGGCGACATGGCGATTTGACGTTCAGTTATCCGCCGCGTAACTTTATCCAAGTCAGAGCGACACGGACACCGACCCGGAGCCCACAGCGGCCAGGGAAACGAGGTAGGACGGGGAGCGCCTGACCGCCAGTATGGCCCTGGTTACAGAGCTTGACTCTGCATGACCGGTGAGCTAGGATGGACAACCTGCGCCTCTCCAGAAGATCAGAAAAATCTGGTCGGAAGGTTCGTGCGTGTGTTCTTTGAGAACTCAACAGTGTGTCGATGAATGTCAGTGCCAATAATTTATTGGTTCCGATACCTTTCACCCCCGTGAGGGTGTCGGACATTTAGTCAGCAAATACTTTTGCTGGCGT
>NZ_RFFH01000013.1 GCF_003696265.1 Nocardia stercoris
ACAGCTGAACCAACTACCGGAGACCTCGCCTACATGCCAACGTGGACAGCAACTTTCGCTGAACATGCTGATGGGTTGGCACCGCACAGCGGTGCCAACCCATCATTCACTTCGAAACACTGCCTAGACCCCGGCCGCGGACTCCACCGGACCTGACGCGCCGCTACCGCGGCACCGCGCACTACGGTGGGGACATGTCTCTCGACAACAGCGTGTCCCCGTCCAGTACCGGCGCCGCGACCGATACGCCGCCGATCGCCAAGCGGGTGCCGACCGAACGCACGCATCACGGCGACACCTTCGTCGACCAGTACGAATGGTTGCGGGACAAGCAGAATCCCGAGGTCATCGCCTATCTGGAAGCGGAGAACGCGTACACCGAGGCCCGCACCGCCGGCCAAGCACCGTTGCGCGAGCGGATCTACGACGAGATCAAGGCCCGCAACAAGGAGACCGACCTGACGCTCCCCAGCCGGATGGGGGACTGGTGGTACTACCACCGGCAGTACGAGGGCAAGCAGCACCACGTCCACTGCCGGTGCCCGATCAGCACCGACCACCGTCGCGACGACCTCGCGGCGTGGGCGCCGCCGCGGCTGGACGCCGACGAACCGGTCGCCGGGGAACAGGTGCTGCTCGACAGCAACGAACTCGCGGAAGGGCACGACTACTTCGCGCTCGGCGCCTTCTCGGTCAGCCACGACGGCACCATGCTGGCCTACTCGTACGATACGGCCGGGGACGAGCGCTACGAGCTGCGCTTCAAGAATCTGACCACCGGTGAGGTGCTGCCCGATGTGATCCCGGGTGTGGCACCGGGTGCCACCTGGTCGCTGGACGGCGAGTACGTCTTCTATCAGACCTTCGACGACGCCTGGCGGGCCGACAAGGTGTGGCGGCACCGGCTCGGCACCGGCCGGGACGCGGACGTCCTGGTGTTCCACGAGACCGACGAGCGCTTCTCGGTGGGGATCGGCGCCACCCGTTCCGAGCGCTATCTGATGATCTGGCTGTCGTCCAAGATCACCACCGAGGGGTGGATCCTGGAGTCCGACAACCCGACCGGAGAGTTCCGGGTGTTGCTGCCGCGGCGCGAGGGCGTGGACTATTCCGCCGAGCACGCGGTCATCGGCGGGGTCGACAAGCTGCTGATCCTGCACAACGATGTCGTGCCCGGTCCGGACGGCACCCCGGTGAAGGCGGTGAATTCCGTGCTCGCCGAGGCCCCGATCGACGATCCGGCGGCCATGACCATCCTCATCGACCACGACCCGCAGGTCCGGTTGGAGGACATCGAAGCGTTCGACTCCTATCTGGTGCTGTCGTACCGGCGGGAGGCCCTGCCGCGGGTCGCGGTGTGGCCGTTGACCGAGACCGGCTACGGCGAGCGGACCGAACTCGATTTCGGCCTCGAACTGTTCGCGGCCGGGGTGAGCGCCAACCCGGAGTGGGACCAGCCGACGCTGCGGATCGTGGTGACCTCGTTCATCACGCCCTACCGGGTCTACGACTACGTCCCGGCCACCGGCGAACTGCTGCTGCGTAAGGAACAGGAGGTGCTCGGCGGCTACGACCCCGGCGAATACGAACAGCACCGGGAGTGGGCGCAGGCCGTGGACGGCACACGGATCCCGATCTCGGTGGTACGGCGCAAGGGAATTCCCGCCGGGCCGCGCCCGCTGCTGCTGTACGGGTACGGCTCCTACGAGGCGTCCATCGATCCGGGTTTCTCGCTGTCGCGGCTGTCGCTGCTGGACCGGGGCATGGTGTTCGCGGTGGCGCACGTGCGCGGCGGCGGTGAACTGGGCCGGGCCTGGTACGACAACGGCAAGACGCTGACCAAGAAGAACACCTTCACCGATTTCGTGGCGTGCGCCCGGCACCTGGTCGACACCGAGGTGACCGAGCCGGACCTGATGATCGCCGACGGCGGCAGTGCGGGCGGGCTGCTCATGGGCGCGGTCGCCAACCTGGCACCCGAGCTGTTCAAGGGCATCCTGACCAGCGTGCCGTTCGTGGATCCGCTGACCTCGATCCTGGATCCGTCGCTGCCGCTGACCGTCACCGAATGGGACGAGTGGGGCAACCCGCTCGAAGACCCGGAGGTGTACGCGTACATGAAGTCGTACTCCCCGTACGAGAACGTGGCGGCCGTCGACTATCCGGCGATCCTCGCCACCACCGGCCTCAACGACACCCGGGTGTACTACGTGGAACCGGCCAAGTGGATCGCCGCACTGCGCCTCACCGGGACCGGCCCGACGCCGCCGCTGCTGAAGGTCGACATGACCTCCGGGCACGGCGGGCCGAGCGGGCGGTACGAGCAGTGGAAGGAGATCGCGTTCGAGTACGCGTGGGTGCTCGACACCGTGGGTCTGGGTGACGCTCCGCTGCTGACGACTCCCGCGGCCTGACTCGCGACCGCGGCGGATCGGTTCGGGGGTGGCCGGATCGGTTCGCGGTCGCGGTCGTAGTCGTGGTCGTGGGTTCGGTTCGGGGTGGCTGGATCGGTTCGCGGTCGCGGTAGCGGTCGTGGGTTCGGTTCGTGGTCGTGGATCGGTTCGGTTCCCGCTCGCCGGATCTGATCGGATCGGGTCGCGGTCGCGGGATCTGTTCAGTTCGCGGTCGTCCGATCGGTCGGCTTCGGGTCGTCCGGTTCGCGGCCGCTCCACCGGGTCGGCCGCGCCGTCGTGCGTTCGGCCGTCGATCATGGCTGTTCATAGCGGCGTTCTATGGGAGGCGAACAATTCGCCGCGGCGTCATCCGCTGAGCACTCCGGCGACACCTCGCGCACCGACAGTTGAGTGATCAGCAAGTACCGCGTGGGCTGATCGGGTGCGGCGTACCTCGCAACACCCGGGCTCATGCTCTGCGAGGAAGACGAGCCGCACCATGAACGCACACGTGATCGTGTCGGTTTCCGGTATCCGGGACACGACCCGGGACGCGGCCGGATCTTTCGCCGCCGAAATGGACCGGCGCGGGGTGCCGCTGTCGCTGCTGGTGGCGCCCCGGCTCAAGGGCAAGTACCGGCTCGCCGCCGACCCGAGCACCCAGCAGTGGCTGCGGGAGCGGCGCGACGGCGGCGACTCGATCGTGTTGCACGGCTACGACCAGGCCGCGACCCGTTCACGCCGTTCGGAATTCGCGGCGCTGCCCAAACACGAGGCGCGGCTGCGGCTGATGGCCGCCGACCGGGTGATGGAGAAGGTCGGGCTGCGCACCCGGCTGTTCGCGGCGCCGCGCTGGAACGTCTCCGAGGGCGCGATGGCGGCCCTGCCGGATGTGGGTTTCCGGCTGGCCCTGACGCTGACCGGCATCGTCGACCTGGAGCGGGATGCGGTACAGCGGGCCTGGGTGCACGGCATCGGTGAGGGTTTCCGCGCGGAGCCCTGGTGGTGCACGGCACTGGTCATGACCGCGGCCCGCACCGTGCGCCGCGGCGGGACCCTGCGGCTGGCCGTGTCCGCGGCGCAGTTGGAGCGGCCCGGCCCGCGTCAGGCTGTGCTGGACGCGGTCGATCTGGCGCTGTTCCACAACGCCACCCCGGATGTGTACCGCTGGGAGCCGGCGGCCCGGCGGGCGGCTGCGGCATGATCGCGAAAGATGCTCGGCTGCAGGCAGATTGCGTAAGCGTTCGCCCGTAGGCGGATCGCGGCGAGAGATCGCCGCAGGGGCGCGGAAGTACCGCGGTCGTGGTATTCACCGTCGGCCGCGGCCGGTCGGGGGCGACATCACGGTGTGCTGGGTAGACTCGGGCGGCATGACGGGTGCTGGGGTCGAGCAATTGCGGTCGCGGGTGAAAGCACTGATGCCGCAAGCGGAGTCGGATCTCCGGACGCTGGTGGCGATGCGCTCGGTCGCCGACCCGCGCCAGTTCCCGCCGCAGGAGTGCCGGGCCGCCGCACAGTGGACCGCCGACGCCTTCGCCGCGGTCGGGCTGACCGACGCCGCGCTGTACGACACCGCCGACGGCAGTGCCGCCGTGGTCTGCCGGTATCCGGCGCCGGCCGGTGCGCCCACCGTCCTGCTCTACTGCCACTACGACGTGCAGCCGCCGCTGGACGAGGCCGCCTGGACGAGTCCGGTCTGGGCGCTGACCGAACGCGACGGCCGCTGGTACGGGCGGGGCGCGGCCGACTGCAAGGGCAATCTCGTCATGCACCTGACGGCGCTGCGCGCGCTGCGGGAAAGTTTGGGCGGCAATCCGTTTCCGGTCGGGATCACGCTGGTCGCCGAAGGGGCCGAGGAGATCGGCGGCGGCGGACTGGAGCAGCTGGTGCGCGACCGCCCGGACCTACTGCGCGCCGACACGGTCATCATCGGCGACGCGGGCAACTTCGCGCTCGGCGTGCCGACCCTGACCGAAACCCTCAGGGGCGCGGCCAATCTCGTCGTGACCGTCGAAACACTGCGCAGCGCACAGCATTCCGGCTCCTACGGTGGTGCCGCGCCGGACGCGCTGACCGCCCTCATCCAGTTGCTGTCCACCCTGCACGACGAGCACGGCAACACCACGATCGACGGCATGCCCGCCGACCAGCGCTGGACCGGCGTGCAGTATCCGCAGGAGCAGTTCCGTGCCGACGCCGAGGTGCTGGACGGTGTGAGTCTGATCGGCGGCGGCACGATCGCCGATCAGATCTGGGCCCGGCCCGCGGTGATCGTGATCGGGATCGACGCGCCCCCGGTGATCGGATCGGCGAATGCCCTGCAGCCCAGCGCCCGTGCCCGGCTCAATCTGCGGGTACCTCCCGGGCAGGACACCGGCGAGGCGGTACGTGCCCTCGTCGAGCACCTGCACGCGCACGTCCCGTGGCAGGCGAAACTCACCGTGGAACCCGAACCCGGTGCGGGCGAACCGTTCCGGTCACGCTCGGGCGGGCCGGCGCGAGCCGCCCTGGAACACGCGCTGCGCGAGTCCTACGGCCGCGCGGTGACCACGGCAGGCCAGGGCGGTTCCATCCCGCTGTGCACGGTGCTGGCCGACACCTACCCCGAGGCCGAGATCATGCTGATCGGCGTCGAGGAACCCGGTTGCCTGATCCACGCCCCCAACGAGAGCGTGGACCCGTCCGAGATCGAGCACCTCGCTTTGGCCGAGGCCCTGTTCCTGGCGAACCTCCACGCCTGAGCCGCATCGAGGTTCAGTCAGCGGGCCGAGGCGCTCAGAACTCCCGCGTGTCCTCGGGCTCGATCACCCGGAATTCCGTGTCCGGCGGACCCATTTCGGCGAACCGCCCGAAGTAGACGCCCTGCGCCTCGGGGGCGACGATGCCGAAGTGGATCGGCAGGGCAGCCCGGGGCGCGACCGCGCGCAGATAGTCGACCGCCTCGCTGATCTTCATCCACGGCGCCGCGGCCGGCAACGCCAGTACCCCGACCCGGGTCGACGGCACCCACAGCGAGTCGCCCGGGTGCACGAACTGCGCGGGATCGTCGGGTGTGCCCAGCTGGAAGACGGTGTTGTCGATCACCGGGATCTCGGGGTGGATGACGGCGTGCCGGCCGCCGCCACCGGTGATCTGCACGCTGCCGACATTGAGCACCTCACCGGCCCGCACCGGTTCCCAGCGGCCGGCCTGCTGCTGGGCGGTCTGCGGATCCGACAGCAGCCGGGCCTGCGGATTCGCCTCGACCAGCGCCTCGATCCGGTTGGGGTCGAGATGATCGGGATGCTGATGGGTGACCGCGATCACATCGACATCGGTGATGCCCTCGAATCCGTGCGAGAAGGTACCCGGGTCGAACAGCACCTTCGTACCGTCGAACTCCACCAGAACGCACGAGTGACCGAAATGGGTGATGCGCATGGGGTCCACGGTAGCCGGGTGAGCTTCGAAACGGGTGCTGCACGCGACAGCCGCACACCACCGGAAACCGTGTCGGCGCGCGCCACCGCCCGCCGCATCGCGCGCGGTGCTACCCGAGCCGGTGCACCCCGGGCGGTACGACTAATCTGTCCAGGTAATCCACCCGATTTTCAAGGAGCAACGCGTGGCACGAGTCGTGGTCGAGGTGATGCCGAAGGCCGAGATCCTGGATCCGCAGGGTCAGGCGATTGTCGGTGCGCTCGGGCGCCTGGGCTTCCCCGGCGTCTCGGATGTGCGGCAGGGCAAGCGGTTCGAGCTCGAGCTGGACGGCAGCGTCACCGACGCCGAGCTCGAGACGATCGCCGAGTCGCTGCTGGCCAACACGGTCATCGAGGACTGGAAGGTGGTGCGGGTGTCGTGAGCGCGCGGATCGGTGTCATCACCTTTCCCGGCACGCTCGACGACGTCGACGCCGCCCGGGCCGTGCGCCTGTCCGGCGCCGAGGCCGTCAGCCTGTGGCACGCCGACGCCGACCTGAAGGGTGTGGACGCGGTCGTGGTCCCCGGCGGGTTCTCCTACGGCGACTACCTGCGGGCCGGCGCCATCGCCCGGTTCGCGCCCGTGATGGGCAAGGTCGTCGAGGCCGCCGGTAAGGGCATGCCCGTGCTGGGCATCTGCAACGGCTTCCAGGTGCTGTGCGAGGCCGGCCTGCTGCCGGGCGCGCTGACCCGCAACGAGGGCCTGCACTTCATCTGCCGCGACGAGTGGCTGCAGGTCGAGCGCACCGACACGGTGTGGACCTCCCGCTTCGAGCCGGGTGCGCAGATCCTGATCCCGGTCAAGAACGCCGAGGGCCGCTACCAGGCGTCCCAGCAGGTGCTCGACGAGTTGGAGGGCGAGGGCCGCGTGGTGTTCCGTTACGCGGACAACCCGAACGGTTCGCAGCGCGACATCGCGGGCATCTCCTCGGCCGACGGCCGCATCGTCGGCCTGATGCCGCACCCGGAGCACGCCACCGAGGCGCTGACCGGCCCGAGCGACGACGGTCTGGGCCTGTTCCTGTCCGTCCTGGACGCGCTGGTCTCCGCCTGACCGGCTGATTCTCTGTGCCGACGGTCCCGTCGGGCGGTGCACCCGCCCGGCGGGACCGTTTCGCTTTCGCCACCTCTCATCCGAGCCGTCACTGTGACGGCTTTCACGTCCGGCCGTGGTTCGCGTTACGGGCCGTCGCGGGCCCGCGCGCCCGGACCGAACGGGCTCCTTACCCGTTCGGTCGATGAGAATTATTGCGCCGCTGATGTTTTCGAAGAGCCGGTAAAATTCCGGGTAGGACGCGACGACAAGTTTGCGGCCGCGGTACCGCTCGCGTGGAAGTACAGGATGTCGATCACATCTTTTCGACACTCGAGGTGGACCTACATTCCGGTACCCTCTTGACGTTCGAGCGAAAAATTGACGGGCGGAAAAAGATGTCGACCATTGCAAGCGGGCTTTCGACGCTTCATGGAGCCCTGCGTGCTGCGGAACGCAGTTGGCTGCGTCACCTGGACGCGGCCCTGGGTACCAGGCAACTGTCGGCTGACCAATGGGCGATGCTGTCCAACCTGTCCACCGAGTCCGGTGTGACGATGAGTGTCCTGGCCTCGAAGTCGCAGCTGCCGCCGTCGTCGGCGACCAGGCACGCCGACGCACTGGCCGAGCGTGGCCTGATCTTCCGGATCGCGGCCGAGGACGACCGGCGCCGCATCCTGATCGGTCTCACCAAGCGCGGCGCGGAACTGGTCGAGTCGGTGCAAGCCGACGAGCAGCAGTTCGAGGAGAGCCTGCGCAAGCGGATCGGCGCGCGCAGTCACGCCGAACTGTTGCGGTTGCTGGAACTGGTCGCCGAAGGTCCCGTCACCGATTGAGTTTGCGAATACCGGCGAATGATTCTTCGCCGGTTGCAAGCAAAATTATTGTGCGACCGGAATATTCGCATTCGGTAGTGGGTACTCCAGCGGTTCCGCCGCGCGCGTGCGGCGCTGGCTAGGATCCGGGTATGCCGGTATCCACTTCCGCGACGGCGTCCGGGCTGTGCGCCTTCATCGACGCCGCACCCTCGCCGTTCCATGTCTGCCGTACCGTCGCCACCGAACTCCAGGCGCGCGGTTTCACCGAGCTGGCCGAGTCGCGGCCCTGGCCCGCGGCGCGCGGCCGGCACTACGTGATCCGCGGCGGCTCGCTGGTGGCGTGGGCGGATGCCGACGACGCCGAGGTCACCGGCCCGTTCCGGGTGCTCGGCGCCCACACCGACAGCCCGAACCTGCGGGTCAAACAGCATCCGGACCTCGCGGTCGCGGGCTGGCAGCTGGTCGGGCTGGAACCCTACGGCGGCGCCTGGCTCAATTCCTGGCTCGACCGCGAGCTGGGGGTGTCGGGCCGGCTCAGCGTGCACGACGGCGGAACGGTCACCGAGCACCTGGTCCGCATCGACGAACCGCTGCTGCGCGTGCCGCAGCTGGCTATCCACCTGTCCGAGGACCGCAAGGGCGTCTCCCTGGACCCGCAGCGGCATGTGAACGCCGTATGGGGTGTGGGCGGGGAACCGCAGTCGTTCCTGGCGTACGTGGCCGAGCACGCGGACGTCGATCCGGACGCCGTGCTGGGCTGGGAGCTCATGACCCACGACCTGGCCCCGAGTCGCCTGGTCGGGCGGGAGCTGGATCTGGTCAGCGCGCCCCGGCTCGACAACCAGGGCACCTGCTACGCCGGCCTGCACGCCTTCCTGGCCGCGCTCGATCAGCCGGGCAACCCGACGCCGGTGCTGGCCATGTTCGATCACGAGGAGGTCGGCAGCCAGTCCGATCGCGGTGCCCAGTCCGGGCTGCTGACCGCCGTTCTGGAACGGATCGTGCTGGCCCGCGGCGGCGACCGCGCCGACTATCTCGCGGCGCTGGCCGGTTCGCTGGTGGCGTCCGGCGACATGGCGCACGCCACCCACCCCAACTACCCGGACCGGCACGAACCCGCGCACCGGATCGAGATCAACGGCGGCCCGGTGCTCAAGGTCAACCAGAACCTGCGCTACGCCACCGACGCGACCGGCGCCGGGGCGTTCGCCCTCGCCTGCGCGCAGGCCGGTGTCCCCATGCAGCGGTACGTGCACCGCGCGGACCTGCCGTGCGGATCCACCATCGGCCCGATGACCGCCGCGCGCACCGGCATCTCGACTGTGGACGTCGGCGCACCGCAGCTGGCCATGCACTCCGCCCGCGAATTGATGGGCGCCGCCGACGTGCGCTCCTACGCGGCGGCGCTGGCCGCGTTCCTGACCCCCGCGACCGCGGGCCGGTAGCCGCTCAGGGCGGTCAGCGGCCGGAGGCGGCAGCGGAGCGTGACCACGCAGGCCGCCCGCCCTGGGCCTGATGTGACAGCGCCGCCAGGACCACGATCGCGAACGTGACCAGCACATAGCTGCTGCCCACCAGCTGCTCCCACAGCGACCAGCCGGCCTCCCGGTTGCGGCTGTGCGGCAGCAGCCAGTGGGGTCCGATCGCGAACAGCACGGTGAGCGAGCCGACACCGGCGGTGAGCCCGCGCGCGGGCAGTCCGGCGGTCCGGCGGCGTGCGATCAGGTCGACGCCCACCAGTAGTGCGGGACCCACCCACACCCAGTGGTGCGACCACGACACCGGCGATACCAACAGCACCGCGGCCGCGTTCACCAGCAGCGCCGCCACGGTCTGCTGCCGCTCGAGCAGGCGCATCATCCACACCGCAGCCAGGGCCACGGTGGCCAGCGACAGCGCCGCCCAGATCAGGGTCGCCGTCGAATCCGAGGTGCCGAGCCGGAACGCGAAACCCTTCAGCGACTGGTTCCCCGCGAAGGACGGCGGGCCGATCCGGTCGGTGTCCCACAGGGTGTGGAACCAGTAGCTCGACGAATCCTTCGGAAACAGCAGGAAACCCAGCCCGATCGCGCCGGCCGCGGACACCACGAGCGTCGCGGCCGCCTTCCAGTCCTTGCGCAGCAGGAAGTACAGCAGGTATCCGGCCGGGATCAGCTTCACCGACACCGCGATCCCGATCAGCATGCCGCGCGGCCAGAACGGCTTGCGGACCAGCGCGTCCAGGGTGATCGCGGCCAGCAGGACCAGGTTGATCTGGCCGAAGTTGAAGGTCTGGCGGACCGGTTCCAGCAGGTCGATCAGGGCCATCAGGGCGACGATGAGCGCCAGCCGGGCGCGCGGATCCAGCTCCGGCCGCAGCCTGTCCGACACCACCCAGAGCGTCACGCCCAGCGCGGCGAGCGAGCTGAGCAGTACCACCGTCTCGGCGGCCGCCAGATGCATCAGCGCGAGCGGGGCGAAGAACAACGCGGCCAGCGGGGGATAGGTGAACGGCAGCCCGAGCCCGTACACCTGCGGCATCGGGCCGTACAGATCGCCGCCGTCCAGCCACACTCGGGCGCCGTTGCGGTAGACCTGTAGATCGATGTAACCGTGCCACTGTTTCGCGGCCACCGACACGATCGCCGACAACAGGAACAGGACCGCCGCCGTGGTGAGCGGACGCCGTCGCCACACCGCGCCCGGACCGGATTCGGCAGCAACGATGCTGGTCGGCGAGATCTCGTCCGGATCCGCGACCCGGGATCGGTTGTTCACAGCGCCAGCGTATCCGCTGCGACCGGCGCTCTCCGGCGGTGGCGGCCCGCACGGTCGTGGGTCACATGTGCGGGGGTCACGGTTCCGGCCGGGTATTTGCCACAGATTAGACTCACGGACGTATATCGCCGCTTCCCAGCACCAGGGCTCGTTTGCTCTCCCATGCCCGGCCGAAAGGAATCCTGGTACTCACCGTGACCGTCCACGTCGATACCGTCACCGCCGCCGCAGCCACGCCCGATGCTCCCCAGCCCTATCGTGAGCTGGGCCTCAAGGACGACGAGTACGCCCGTATCCGGGAGATCCTCGGTCGCCGCCCCACCGACGCCGAGCTGGCGATGTATTCGGTGATGTGGAGCGAACACTGCTCCTACAAGTCTTCCAAGGTGCACCTGCGCTATTTCGGCCAGACCACCACCGACGCCATGAAGGCGTCGATGCTGGCCGGGATCGGCGAGAACGCCGGTGTCGTCGACATCGGCGACGGCTGGGCGGTCACCTTCAAGGTGGAGAGCCACAACCACCCGTCCTATGTGGAGCCGTACCAGGGTGCGGCGACCGGTGTCGGTGGCATCGTGCGCGACATCATGGCGATGGGTGCGCGGCCGATCGCGGTCATGGACCAGCTGCGTTTCGGTGCGGCCGACCATCCCGACACCCGGCGCCTGGTGGACGGCATCGTGCGCGGTGTCGGCGGCTACGGCAATTCGCTGGGTCTGCCGAATGTCGGTGGTGAGACCGTGTTCGACGCCTCCTATCAGGGCAACCCGCTGGTCAACGCGCTGTGCGCGGGTGTGATGCGGGTCGAGGACCTGCACCTGGCGTTCGCGTCCGGCACCGGCAACAAGATCATCCTGTTCGGTGCGCGCACCGGCCTCGACGGCATCGGCGGCGTGTCCGTGCTGGCCTCGGACACCTTCGCCGGGGACGAGTCCGGCGCCGGCCGCAAGAAGCTGCCGGCCGTGCAGGTCGGTGACCCGTTCGCGGAGAAGGTGCTCATCGAGTGCTGTCTCGAGCTGTACCACGCGGGGCTGGTCGTGGGCATCCAGGACCTCGGCGGTGCCGGACTGTCCTGTGCCACTTCGGAACTCGCGGCGGCCGGCGACGGCGGCATGCACATCGACCTGGATCGGGTGCCGCTGCGCGCCGCGGGCATGACCGCGGCCGAGATCCTGTCCAGCGAGTCGCAGGAGCGCATGTGCGCGGTTGTCACCCCCGAGAACGTGGACGCCTTCATGGCCGTCTGCAAGAAGTGGGACGTGCTGGCCTCGGTCATCGGTGAGGTCACCGACGGTGAGCGCCTGGTCATCACCTGGCGCGGCGAGACCGTGGTGGACGTGCCGCCGCGCACCGTCGCCCACGAGGGCCCGGTCTACGAGCGGCCCGTCGAGCGGCCCGCCGACCAGGACGCGCTGAACCTGGCCACCACCGACTCGCTGCCCCGGCCCAAGACCGGTGACGAGCTGCGCGCCACCCTGTTCCAGATGCTGGCCAGCCCGCAGCTGTGCAGCCGCCGCTGGATCACCGAACAGTACGACCGCTACGTGCGCGGCAACACCGTGCTCGCCGAGCACGCCGACGCCGGTGTGGTCCGCATCGACGAGGAGTCCGGTCGCGGTATCGCGCTGGCCACCGACGCGTCCGGCCGCTACACCCGTCTCGACCCGTACACGGGCGCGCAGCTGGCGCTGGCCGAGGCGTTCCGCAACGTGGCCACCACCGGCGCCACCCCGAAGGCCGTCACCAACTGCCTGAACTTCGGTTCCCCGGAGGACCCGGGCGTGATGTGGCAGTTCCAGCAGGCCGTGCGCGGCCTCGCGGACGGCTGTGTGGCCCTGGGCATTCCGGTCACCGGCGGTAACGTCAGCTTCTACAACCAGACCGGGCAGACCGCGATCCTGCCGACCCCGGTGGTGGGTGTGCTCGGCGTGATCGACGACGTGCACCGCCGCATCCCGACCGGTTTCGGTACCGAGCCGGGCGAGACGCTGATCCTGCTGGGCGAGACGCACGACGAGTTCGGTGGCTCGATCTGGGCGCAGGTCGCGCACGACCACCTCGGTGGCCTGCCGCCCAAGGTCGACTTCGCCCGCGAGCAGCTGATCGCCGACGTGCTGTCCATCGGTTCCCGCGACGGCATGATCAGCGCCGCGCACGACATCTCCGAGGGCGGCCTGATCCAGACCGTCGTCGAGGCCGCGCTGGCCGGGGAAACCGGTGTGCGCCTGGTCCTTCCGGAGGACGCCGACCCGTTCGTGGCGTTGTTCTCCGAGTCCGCCGGTCGGGTGCTGGTGGCGGTCCCGCGCAACGAGGAGATCCGCTTCACCCAGATGCTCTCGGCCCGTGAGCTCCCGTGGACGCGCATCGGCGTGGTCGACGAGGGTTCGGACGAACTCGAAGTGCAGGGCCAGTTCTCGGTCGCGCTGACCGACCTGCGCGACACCTTCGAGGGCACCCTGCCGAAGCTGTTCGGCAACGCGGAGCACTGATTCGGCGGAGCACTGATTCGATCGAGCGTTCGCCCCTGGCGCCGGAAGGTGGCCGGGGGCGAATCTCGTTGTGTGGCGGGCGCGTTCGATACCTCACACGCCCGGAACCCGGAACGGATCGTGCTCGGCCATCAGCTTCTCCATCCGCGCCTCGTCGATCCGGTGGGTGACCCGGCTCGACTCGTGTTGGTCGCGAACCACTTTGGCGAGGGTGAAGGTACTGCTCACCAGGAACAACAGCGTGATGATCAGGAACCCGCGTTGCCAGATGTCCAGTGGCAGGTAGGCGACCCCGAAAACGGATGCGGCGAAACTGATTCCGAACGCGATCGCGGCCTGCGCCAGGAACGCGCCGGAACTCTTGGGCTGTGCGGCTGCGGTACTCATGGGAAAAGTGTCCGCTGCCAGCGTCTTTCGCACCCGAGTGGAATTACTCGAGTGCACTGCGTAGTTCCGGAGCCGGCGGCCGAACAGCCGCATCGGGTCGCAGCGCCCGGCCGAGCGAACGACCGCGGCCGCACCGCACCCGCCGGCCGTTTCGTAGGCTCGAATCGTGGCAGCACGTGGAGCGGTCGATCCCGCACAGGTACGAGCAGCGGTGACGGCCATCGGGGACTGGCTGCGGGACGCGGATCAGCCCGCCCCGGCGCGCGCCGAGCTGGCGGCCGCGGTGCGCGGTACGGCCCGCACGCTCGCCGCCAATGCGCCCGGGCACTCGGTCGAGGTCCGGGTCCCGCCCTTCGTCGCGGTCCAGTGCATCGAGGGCCCCCGGCACACTCGCGGCACCCCGCCGAATGTGGTGGAGACCGACCCCCGCACCTGGCTGCTGCTGGCGACCGGGCTGCTGTCCTATTCCGACGCCGTCGACTCCGGCGCGCTCACCGTCTCCGGTTTGCGCGCCGCCGACCTCGTCCATTGGCTTCCGCTGCTGCGGTTGTGAGCGGTGGTGGCCCGCCCAGCCGGATCGAGCGTGTGACGAACCCCTCCGGCCGCTGAGGTGGACGTATGACCATGAATGCGCCGCTGAGCTCGTGAGTTCGCCCACAGATACAGCAAACGCCGGGGTAACGGGGTACATCCGGAGGGTGTGTCGGGTACGACTACCCGTAGAATGATCGTTGCCCCCCGCCCGCCGAACTGGGAGCAAACGGTGACGCACGCTGATCTACCGGTTGACCGCTCTACCCCGCCCTCCGCATCCGCTCAGGACGCCCCCGAGAACGAGCCACGCGAAGAATGCGGTGTGTTCGGAGTCTGGGCGCCCGGTGAGGACGTGGCCAAACTGACCTACTACGGGCTGTACGCGCTACAGCATCGCGGGCAGGAAGCCGCGGGTATCGCCGTGGCCGACGGCCAGCAGGTCCTCGTCTTCAAGGATCTGGGTCTGGTCAGTCAGGTCTTCGACGAACAGACCCTTGCCGCCATGCCCGGGCACATCGCGATCGGGCACTGCCGCTACTCCACTACCGGTGGGGTGACCTGGGAGAACGCGCAGCCGATCTTCCGGACCACCAGCGTCGGCACCGGCCTGGCTCTGGGCCACAACGGCAACCTGGTCAACACCGCCGAGCTCGCCGCCCGTGCCCGCGACCTGCGTCTGGTCAACGGCCGCAACGATGTCGCCGCCACCTCGGACTCCGATGTCATCACCGCGCTGCTGGCCCACGCCGCCGCGGACAAGAGCATCGAGCAGGCCGCCATGGAACTGCTGCCCACCCTGCGTGGCGCGTTCTGCCTCACCTTCATGGACGAGCACACCCTCTACGCCGCCCGCGACCCGCAGGGCGTGCGCCCGCTGTGTCTGGGCCGGCTGGACCGCGGCTGGGTCGTCGCCAGCGAGACCGCCGCGCTCGACATCGTCGGTGCCGCGTTCGTGCGGGAGATCGAGCCCGGTGAGCTGCTGGCCATCGACGCCAACGGCGTGCGGTCCTCCCGCTTCGCCCACCAGGAACCCAAGGGCTGCGTCTTCGAGTACGTGTACCTGGCTCGCCCCGACTCCACCATCGCGGGCCGTTCCGTGCACGCCACCCGGGTCGAGATCGGCCGCCGCCTGGCCGCCGAGCACCCGGTCGAGGGCGACCTGGTGATTCCGGTGCCGGAATCCGGTACGCCCGCGGCCGTCGGTTACGCGCAGGGCTCCGGCGTTCCCTACGGCCAGGGCCTGATGAAGAACGCCTACGTGGGCCGCACCTTCATCCAGCCGAGTCAGACCATCCGCCAGCTCGGTATCCGGCTCAAGCTCAACCCGCTGCGCGACGTGATCCGGGGCAAGCGCCTGATCGTGGTCGACGACTCCATCGTGCGCGGCAACACCCAGCGCGCCCTGATCCGCATGCTGCGGGAGGCGGGCGCCCTGGAGATCCACGTCCGGATCGCGTCCCCGCCGGTCAAGTGGCCCTGCTTCTACGGCATCGACTTCGCGTCCCGCGCGGAGCTGATCGCCAACGGCGCGGGCCCGGCCGACGCGGCCGATTCCATGGAGGAGATGGTCGAGATGGTCCGCCGCTCGATCGGCGCCGACTCGCTCGGCTACATCTCGCTCGACGGCATGATCGGCGCGACCGAGCAGCCGGCCTCGCGGCTGTGCTGTGCGTGTTTCGACGGCAATTACCCGATCCCGCTGCCGGAGGAGGAGGCCATCGGCAAGAACCTGCTGGAGGGCATCCTCACCGGCAAGTCCGAGACGGAGTTGTTGAGCGACAACGCGAACGCGAGCGCGCTCAGCCGCCCCTGACCCGGATGCCGGCGGCCTCACCGCCGCCGGCGCCCCCTCTCCGATGCCCCGATCGGCAGTCGCGCGGTCCAGGGGACTTGAACCGCGCTGCAGTCCTGTTATCCGATTCGGGTAGCGTGAGCAGGCATCTATCCGCCCGATTCGGTTTGGAGCTTTCCCCGACAATGACTGAGCAGACCCCGAGTGGTGCCGGTGTGACCGACAGCGACAGCCAGGTCGCCGCCCCCGGCCGAGCGTCCTACGCCGCCGCCGGCGTGAGCATCGAAGCCGGTGACCGCGCGGTGGAACTGTTCGCGCCACTGGCCAAGAAGGCCGGCCGGCCCGAGGTGCAGGGCGGGCTCGGCGGTTTCGCCGGTCTGTTCGCGCTGAAGGGCGGTTACCGCGAGCCGCTGCTGGCCGCCTCCACCGACGGCGTCGGCACCAAGATCGCGGTCGCGCAGGCGATGGACAAGCACGACACGGTCGGCCTGGACCTGGTCGCCATGGTCGTCGACGACCTGGTGGTCTGTGGCGCCGAGCCGCTGTTCCTGCAGGACTACATCGCAGTCGGCAAGGTCGTGCCCGAGCGCGTCGCCGAGATCGTGGGCGGCATCGCCGACGGCTGTGTCCAGGCCGGTTGCGCGCTGCTCGGTGGCGAGACCGCCGAGCACCCGGGCCTGATGGGCGCCGACGACTACGACCTGTCCGCGACCGGTGTCGGCGTGGTCGAGGCCGACGCGGTGCTGGGCCCGGACCGGGTGCGCCCCGGTGACGTGGTCATCGCCATGGGTTCGTCGGGTCTGCACTCCAACGGCTACAGCCTGGCCCGCCACGTGCTGCTCGACATCGACCGGATGTCGCTGACCGGCCACGTCGAGGAGTTCGGCCGCACCCTGGGCGAGGAACTGCTCGAGCCCACCAAGATCTACGCCAAGGACTGCCTGGCCCTGGTCGCCGAGACCGACGTGCGGACCTTCTCCCACGTCACCGGCGGCGGGCTCGCGGCCAACCTGGCGCGCGTGCTGCCCACCGGCCTCGTCGCCGAGCTGGACCGTGGCACCTGGAACCCGGCGCCGGTGTTCAAGCTGATCGCGCAGCGCGGCCGGGTCGAGCGGGCCGAGATGGAGAAGACGTTCAACATGGGCGTCGGCATGGTCGCGATCGTCGCGCCCGAGGACGCCGACCGGGCGCTGGCGGTGCTGACCGCCCGCCACATCAATTGCTGGACACTGGGAACCGTCAAGAAGGCCAAGGACGCCGACGCCGACCGTGTCGTGCTGCTGGGTGACCACCCGCGGTTCTGACCCGCGCACAGCCGAATTGCTGATGCCCCGATCGAAATGATCGGGGCATCAGCATTTTCGGATATCGGATCGCGGCTGGAATTCGAATCCGGGCCCGGTCGTCATCTACCCGGGAACGACGTTTTGAGGGGAAGGCCTCAGGCCTTCCCCTCGAGAGCATCCGATATGACAGAGTCAGCCGCGCCAGTCGTCGTCATAGTCGTCGTCGCTCCAGCGCGGCAGCGAGTCTTTCGCGTCCTGCTCATCGGACATCACACGGCCGCCGAACGGCGATTCGTGCGCTGGTCCCGACAGCTCGCGCTGAAGGCTCGCGAAGTCGGTCGGCGTCGAGCTGTACTTCAGCTCGCGCGCAACCTTGGTCTGCTTTGCCTTAGCCCGGCCACGGCCCATGGCTGACCCCCTCGCGTCACTGCGGGGCGGCCTGGGGTGGTTGGCGGCCCCGTTCGAATTAAACTCTTCCTGACAGACACTTTAGCGTGTGTCCGGCCGTCTTGCTTCCGCGAGTGTCGATTGACTCCGCAACCGCGACTGTTTGCCGGGACTTCGCCCGAAAGTCAGCCGGGGGCCAGGGCGCCCGGGATCGTCCGGATCACGCCCACCCGGCCGCCGCCGCCGAGCACCGGCTGGGCCGCCAATTCGGCGTGCGCATCGGTCCACTCGACCCCCATCCGCTGCAGAATCGCCTGCGTCAAGGGCATCCGCGCACGGTCGTGGCCGTCGTCGATCTTGTACGCGAAGGCGCGTCCGTCGGGCAGCGCACCGGCGTGGACACCGTCCGCGCCGATCTTGCACAGCAGTCCGGGGGTCGTGGACATGGTGAGCAGATCGGGTCCGTCCGTGCCGGAAATCACTCGCGGATGCGCGCGGATCGCGTCGGCGACCCGGCGTTCGGGCGTCCCCGGCTCAGCCGTGACCAGCCGGGCGTAGGCGCGGGCCAGATTCACCAGCGCCACCGGCACGATCGGCAGTCCGCAGCCGTCGATGCCCAGCTCGGTCTCCGGCTCCCCGGTCAGATCGGCCACGGTCGCGGTGACCGCCTGCTGCAGCGGATGCGCCGGATCCAGGTAGTCCGTGAGCGGCCAGCCGTTGATCACGCAGGTCGCGAGCATGGCGGCGTGCTTGCCGGAACAGTTCATGTAGATCCGCCGGGACGCGCTTGCCCGGTCGTGGCCGGCCAGCACCTCGGCGCGCGCCCGCTCGTCGAACGGTAGATCCGGCGGGCAGCCCAGCTGGTCCTCGTCGAAGCCGTAACGGTCGAGCAGGCGGCGGACCAGCGCGATCTGGTCGGGTTCGCCGAAATGCGAGGCGGTGGCGATGGCCAGTTCGGCGTCGTCGACCGGGTCGAAACCGTGCCGCAGCAGGGTGACCGCCTGCAGCGGCTTGTTGGTCGAGCGCGGGAAGATCGGCAGATGCACTGTGCCGAGGGCCAATTCGGGCTCGCCGCCGGCGCCCAGAATCACCACCGACCCGCGGTGCACGCACTCGCGCACCCCGGACCGCACCACCTCGACCAGTTCCACACTCACAGCCGCACCTCGCCGCTCGGCTCGGTCCCGCGCCGCCGGGTTCGCTCGCGCACCGTGGCGACCTCGGTGCCCGGCACTCGCCCGGTTCGCTCACGCACCAGCGCACCCCCTCGAATCCGTGTCACGCTTCCACCTCGCCGGCGCTCACTCGGGCCCGGCGCTTCGCATGGCGCTCGATCTGCATGCGCACGTCGTCGGAGATCGTCGGCTCGGTCGCGGCCAGCAGCTGCAGCCGGTCGGGGTCGGTGCCGGTGAACAGATCGCGGACCGTGACCCCGTGCGCCGGGCGATGGTCGACGACCACCGAATCGCCCGCCCCGATCGAACCCTCGACCAGGACACGCAGGTAGGCGCCGGTATCGGCCTGCTGGGTGAACCGCTTGACCCAGTACTGCTCACCGGCGTGGAACTGGAACGTCGCGCACGGGACGCGCGGCGCGCTCACCTCCAGCACGGTGTCGCCGACGACCCAGCGTTCCCCGATCACGGCGTCGCTGACGGGAAGCCCGCTGATCCGGAGGTTCTCCCCGAACCAGCCCGCGGGCAGTTCCCGGTTCAGCCGGGCACCCCAGCTCGCGGCGTCCTCGTCGGCGTAGGCGTACACGGCCTGGTGGACGCCGCCGTGATCGACGGTGTTGCAGACGTAGTCGCCGGCCAGGCCGAGCGGCCCGACCGGGATCCGGCCCGGCCGCGGCCGCTTGTCGATCGCGGTCCGGCCCACCTTGCCTACGGTGGGCGGCAGCTCGAGTTCGGCGTGGACCACGCAGACCGCGAGGACCCGCCCGACGGTCGCGGTCATCGCCCGCGCAACCGGTCGACGGCGGCCCGACCGGCCTGCGGCTCGTCGTCGGCCGGGACCGACGCCGGATCGATGGCCGCGGCCATGGGCCCGGCTTCCAGCTGGGTGTCGGCGGGGATCGTCCGTTTGATCAATGCCAGTGCGATCGGGCCCAATTCGAAGTGGTCGATCACGGTGCCGAGCCGGCCGACCGCGCGGCCGCCGGCGGTGACCGGGTCGCCGGTGGCCGGGCGGGAGTCGGCGGAGCCGTCGAGGTGCAGCAAGACCAGGTGGCGCGGCGGCTTCCCGAGGTTGTGCACCCGGGCGACGGTCTCCTGGCCGCGGTAGCAACCCTTGTTCAGGTGTACCGCGCCGTGCGCGCCGATATCGCCGATCCAGCGGGCTTCCTGCGGAATGGTCCGGTCGTCGGTGTCGATGCCGATCCGGGGCCGCAGCGCCGCCACCCGCAGCGCCTCGAACGCCCACAGCCCGGCCGGGCGGGCGCCGGCGGCGGTGCCGCGCTCCCACCACCGGGCGAGTTCGGCGCGGGGGACGATCAGATCGAAGGAGTCGGCGGTGGGCCACGGCATGCGGCGCACGAACCCGTTCGTGCCCGGCAGCGGCACGGCCTCGTAGACATCGGGGACGGTGTCGACGCCGAGGGCGGACAGGACGGCGGCGGCCTTCGGGCCGATCAGGGTGAGCACCGCGAAGTCCGGGGCGGCTTCGGGTTTCGCGTCGGCCCAGAACACCATCTTGCGCAGGAAGTCGAGGAGTCCGGGGCCGCGCTCGGCCTCGGTGTCGATCCAGGTGGTGCCGGCGAGGTCGGTGAGGACGAAGTGGTTGAGCACCCGCCCGTTGAGGTCGAGGTCGAGGTTCTCGGCGGAGCGGCCGTCGCCGAGTTCGGCGATGTGCTGGCTGGAGATGGTGTGCAGCCAGGTCAGCCGTTCGGCGCCGGTGATCGTGAGGACGAACCGATGCGAGCGGTCGATGATCGCCGCGTCCTGCGCCGCGGCGCGCTGTTCGACGAAGGGATCCCCGTAATGCCAGGCCACGGCCGCGTCCGGGCCTTCCGGCACACCGGCGACGGCCCCCGGAACGGCTAGCAGCGGGCTGGGCACAAGATCCACGGGCACGCCTCCACTGTAGGCAACACCGCCCGCTCGCGCTGCTGTCGGGGACCGGGCGTCCGGATTGCCGTGCCCCGGCGATCCACGCGAACCTCGCTCAAACCCCGAATCGGCGGATGGCGCATACGAGCAAGCTGCCTGTTCGGAGGAGGCATCCGACCGACCGGCTCACCTAGGCTGAGGTAATGGCTGATCGAGTGCTGGTGACGCTGGACGCGGAGGTGCGTGACGCGGAGGCGCCACTGCTGTACGCCGACGATATCGGCGCGCTGCGGGGGGACGGGATCTTCGAAACCGTGCTGTTGCGCGGCGGTTCGGCGTGTGCGCTCGAGTTACATCTGGCCCGCTTGGCCCGGTCGGCCGCGGCCCTCGAACTTCCGGCTCCCGATCTCGACGCGTGGCGGTTCGCGGTCGAGGTGGCCGCCGACGCCTGGGGTGGCGACCGCGAGGGCGTGTTGCGCATGATCTGCACGCGCGGCCGCGACGGCGCCCATCCCTCCGGGCCGGCGGGGAAGGGTGATCTGGCTGGGCCGCAACCGGATACGACCGGCTACGTCCTGGTGACGCCGGTGCCGGAACGGGTGGCGGCGGCGCGGGCCGACGGCATCTCGGTGATCACGTTGGCGCGCGGACTGTCCGATCAGGTGGCCGATACCGCGCCGTGGCTGTTGCTGGGCGCCAAGACGCTCTCCTACGCGACGAATATGGCGGCGTTGCGGTTCGCGGCCCGGATGGGCGCCGACGACGCGATCTTCACCAGTACCGAGCATCGGGTGCTGGAGGGTCCGCGGTCGTCGGTGGTGATCCAGCGTGGCAAGACGCTGATCACGCCGCCCGCGCGGAGCGGGGTGCTGCCGGGGATCACCCAGCGGGCGTTGTTCGCGGAGGCCGAGCGGGCGGGCTGGGACTGCCGCTACGAATCGTTCTTCACCGCGGATCTGATTACGGCGGACAGTATCTGGCTGCTGTCGAGTGTGACGTTGGCGGCACGAGTGAACCGGCTGGACGGGTTGCGTTATTCGCTGCCGGAGAGCGCCGCCGAGATCCCCGCGCTGGTCGACCGGGGAATCGCGCGGGAGTGGAGTGTCACTGACTGGTAGCTGAGACCCGCGGCGCTAGGGTCGGTGCCAGATTTGTGTGATCCGGGTCTCGTCATCCGGCGGCTGGTGCGGCGTTAGTCTTACTACGATCCGTAGTAGATCGGGCGAGGAGGCCAGGTGAGCGTCGTCGATGTGTCTCGGTGGCAGTTCGGTATCACCACCGTCTATCACTTCATTTTCGTCCCGCTGACCATCGGTCTGGCGCCCCTGGTGGCGATCATGCAGACCGTCTGGACGGTCACCGGGAACCAGGCTTGGTACCGGCTGACGAAGTTCTTCGGCAAACTGTTCATGATCAACTTCGCGCTCGGGGTGGTCACCGGACTGGTCCAGGAATTCCAGTTCGGGATGAACTGGAGCGAATACTCCCGCTTCGTCGGCGACGTGTTCGGCGCCCCGCTCGCCATGGAAGCACTGGTCGCCTTCTTCCTGGAGGCGACGTTCCTGGGCCTGTGGGTGTTCGGCTGGACCCGGCTGCCGAAACTCGTGCACCTGGCCACGATCTGGCTGGTCGCCGTCGGCGTCAACGCCTCCGCCTACTTCATCATCGCCGCCAACTCGTGGATGCAGCACCCCGTCGGCGCCCACTACAACGCCGACACCGGGCGCGCCGAACTCGACTCGATCTGGTCGGTTCTCACCAATGTGACTGCGCTGGCGGCCTTTCCACACGTCGCCTTGGGCGCACTGCTCACCGCCGGCACGTTCGTCGCCGGCATCGGCGGCTGGTGGATGGTCCGCTCGGCGAACTCGAGCGACCCCGGCGCCGTCGACGACGCGTCCGGCATGTGGCGGCCCGCGGTCCGGCTCGGACTGTGGATGATCGTGCTGTCGACCGTCGTCATCGCCGTCACCGGTGATATCCAGGGTAAGCTGATGTTCAAACAGCAGCCCATGAAGATGGCCTCCGCGGAATCGTTGTGCCACACCGAAACCGACCCCGACTTCTCGGTGCTCACGGTCGGGACGCACAACAACTGCGACAGCGTCACCCACGTGATCAAGGTGCCCTACGTGCTGCCGTTCCTGGCCGAGGGCAAGTTCTCCGGCGTCACCTTGCAGGGCGTCAAGAACATTCAAGCCGCCAACGAATTGCGTTACGGGCCAGGCAATTACCAGCCCAACCTGTTCGTCACCTACTGGACCTTCCGCGCCATGATCACCTGGCTCGCCGGATCGCTGCTGCTCGCCGCCGTCGGCTTCTATATGACGAGCAAACGCCGGGTTCCCAAGGCGCGCTGGTTCGCGATCCTCAGCCTGCTCATGATCCCGACCCCGTTCCTGGGCAACAGCGCCGGCTGGGTGTTCACCGAAATGGGCCGCCAGCCTTGGGTAGTCGCGCCAAACCCGACCGGCGACCCCGGCATCCATCTCACCGTCGCCCAGGCGGTATCGGCGAATACCGCAGGGACCGTGTGGTTGTCGCTGATCGTGTTCACCCTGCTGTACGGCGCGCTCGCGGTCGTGTGGTTCTACCTGATGAAGCGCTACACCGAACACGGGCCCGAAGCACCCGCGGCCGCCGGCGCCGCCGCGGGCGACGACACCGCCGTCGAACAACTGTCGTTCGCGTACTGAGGAGTCCGGTCATGTCACTGCAGGTTTTCTGGTTCGTGCTGATCGCCGTGCTGTTCACCGGCTACTTCGTCCTCGAAGGCTTCGACTACGGCGTCGGGGTGCTCATGCCGGTCCTCGGCCGCGGCGACGAGAAACGACGCCGCGCCGTACTCAACACCATCGGCCCGGTCTGGGACGGCAACGAGACCTGGCTGGTCACCGCCGGCGGTGCCCTGTTCGCGGCCTTCCCCGAGTGGTACGCCAGCCTGTTCTCCGGCTTCTACCTCGCGCTGCTGCTCATCCTGGTGGCGCTCATCGTGCGCGGCGTGGCCATCGAGGTGCGCGGCAAGATCGACGACCCGCGCTGGCGGCTGGTGTGCGACACCGCCATCGGATTCGGCTCGTTCGTTCCGGCCGCCGCCTGGGGGCTGGCGTTCGCGGCGCTGGTGCACGGCGTCCGGCTGAACGGGCACCGGCACATGGAAGGCGGGCTGTGGGGAGTCGTCTCGCCGTACACGCTGCTCGGCGCGCTCGCGTCCCTGCTGCTGTTCCTGCTGCACGGCGCCGTGTTCGTCACCCTGAAGACCGGCGGTTCGGTGCGGCTCGACGCCAACCGGCTGTCCAAGGGACTGCTGCTGCCGACCGTCGCGGTCGCGGCGGTGTTCGGGCTGTGGACGCAGGTCTCCTACGGCAAGGGCTGGACCTGGATCCCGTTGCTGCTGGCCGTGATCTGCCTGGCGGTGGCGGCGGCCGCTATCACCGTGGGCCGCGACCTGGTGGCCTTCCTCGGAACCGCGCTGACCATCGGCTCGGTGTCGGTGCTGCTGTTCGGTTCGCTGTTCCCCTTCGTGATGCCGTCCACGATCGATCCGGCTTTCGGCCTGACCGTCGACGGCCGCATCATCGACGGTCACACCACGGTCGCGGCCAGCTCCACCCACTACACGCTCACCGTGATGAGCTGGGTCGCGGTGGCAATGGTTCCGGTGGTGCTGCTCTACCAGGGCTGGACGTACTGGGTGTTCAGCAAGCGCATCACGGTCGAGCAGATCCCCGAACCCACCGGCCTGCCGCTGGTGCCGTCCGTGTAGTGCTGCTCGCCGGGCCCGGCCCGGTGTGGAGGAGTTGATCGACAATGGCTCGGCCCGTCGACCCGCGGTTGTGGCGGCATGCTCGTTCGGCCCGGAAATATCTCGCGGTCAGCGTGCTGACCTCGCTGGTCACCACGGTCTGCGTGATCGTGGCGGCGCTCGCCGTCGCGAGCGTGCTGGCCGGGGTGATCACCGACCCGGCCCGCCGCACCCTCGGCGCCTGGACCGCCACCTTGACGGTGCTGGCGGCGGCCGTCGCGGGACGCGGCGTGGCGACCTGGTGGCAGGCCCGCCTGGCGCATCGCGCCGGCGCGTCCGTGGTCACCGAACTCGAGACCGCCGTCCTGTCCGCCGGCGCCCGGCTCGGCCCGCGTGAACTCGATACTCGCCGTGCGGAACTCGCGGTCCTGGTCACCAGCGGCCTCGCCGGCCTGCGCGCCTACCTCGCCGGTTACCTCCCGGCCTTGCTCCTCGCCGTGGCCGCGCCCCCGACCGTCCTGCTGGTGATCGCGGTGCACGACCCGGCATCCGGGCTGATCATCGCCCTCACCCTGCCGCTGGTACCGGCCTTCATGATCCTCATCGGCCTGGTCACTCAGGGCCGATCGGCCGCCACCTTGACCGCGACCACCCGGCTCACCGACCAGGTCCTCGACCTGTTCGCGGGGATGCCCACCCTGCGTGCGCTCGGCCGGGAAACCGGGGATCGACCTGTCGGCGGCATGCTCGGCCGCGCCGAAGCGGAGACCGGCAACGCGGGCCCGACCATGCGCGGCCGCGTCCGAGCCCTCAGCGAGAACCTCCACCACCGCACCATGTCCGCCCTCCGTATGGCGTTTCTCTCCGCCGCGACCCTCGAACTCCTCGCCACCCTGTGCGTGGCCCTGGTAGCCGTATCCGTCGGCATGCGCCTCGTTTTCGGCCACATGGCGCTCTACCCGGGGTTGGTGGCCCTGATCCTGGCCCCGGAGGTCTATCTGCCGCTACGCCAGCTGGGGGAGCGGTTCCACGCCGCCCAGGACGGAATCGCGGCTGCGGAACGGGCTTTCGCCGTGTTGGATCCCGGATTGCGCCCGGTGCCGAGGGATTCCGCCGGCGCCGTGAGTGGAATCGATTCTCCTGAACGCACGTCCGTTGTGCTCGAGTCGGATCATGAGGGCAACGAATCATTCTCGGCCCCACCGAACTCCGGGTCGGGCAGACCGCAGTGCGTCCCGGTGGGTAGCCCGATGCCGCAGGCCGGTAGGAGCGAGTGCCGGGTGAGTAGCCGGATGCCGCAGGCCGGTAGGAGCGAGTGCCCGGCGGGTAGCCCGATGCCGCAGCCCGGTAGGAGCGAGCGCCGGGCGAATAGCCCGACGCCGCAGGCTCTCGCGAGCGAGTGCTGGGCGGGGGTACCGGCAGCCCGAGACATGGTCGGGGACATCCGGATCGACGGGCTGACGGTGCTGGGGCGTGGCGGAGCCGCACCTGACGGGCTCACGGCGGAATTCGCGGCCGGGCGGCTGACGGTGCTGGCGGGGGCGAACGGGTGCGGGAAATCCACTGCGCTGCTGGCGATTCTGGGGCTGATCCGCGCCGACGCCGGACGCGTCACGGTGGGCGGTGGGCCGGTCGTGGGTGAGTCGTGGTGGTGGGATCGAGTCGTCTGGCTGCCGCAGCGCCCGGTATTGCTGCCGGGGACCTTGCGGGCGAACTTGGAGCTGTTCGGGGTGCGCTCGGGGGCGGCGTTGGAGGCCGCCTGTACCGCAACGGGATTCGATGACGTTCTCGCGGACCTGCCAGACGGCTGGGACACGATCGTCGGGCCGGGTGGACACGGTCTGTCGCTCGGGGAGCGCCAGCGCCTGGCGCTGACTCGCGTACTGGCCGCCGACCGCCCGGTGCTGTTGCTCGACGAGCCGACCGCCCACCTCGACGCGGCCACTGAGGCAACGGTTCTCGACTCGCTGGTCGCCCGGGCGCGGGCGGGATCGGTGGTCGTCGTAGTCGCACACCGGCCTTCGATCCTGGTGCGGGCGGATCGAGTCGTGACGATCGGTGACGGCAGACCGGTCGATCGGGACTGCGGCCCCGTGGAGCCGGCGAATCCGAGTCCGGTCGAGTGCAGCTCGCTGCCGGGTGCGGTTTCGCAACGAGCGCGTTCAGCGAATCCGAACCTGGCTCGCGCGCACGGTTCCGGTCCGGTCGCGGCAAGTCCGACCCCCCTGTGGCCGGCCGAAACTGATGCCGCGCAATCGGAATCGCCGGGGCGCGATCACCTGGACATTCCGAATGCGTTGTATGCGAACGGGTCTGACTCTGCTGCCCGGAGCCCGAAATCGCAGCGGACCGCAGGGCAAGAGGACTGCACGGACTTCGGCGATACCGCCGAATCGGGCCTGCCGAACGCGGCCGGTTCCGGTCGCAGCCACGGCGGCAGTTCGCAGCCGGTGGGCTCGCACGGTTCGGGACCCGTCCGCGCGGCCGGTACCGAGCAACGAGCATCGGTCGGTTCGGAACGTGGTGAAGCTGTCGCGGCGAACAGGTTTCGTGGGATACCGGCTGGCACCGGTCTCGAGCGCGGCACCCATTCGGGAGGAAATTCGCTGGCACGCGCGGGCGGCGTCGAGCCGGTGGGCGCACGCTCGAGCGCTTCCGGGTTGCGGGATGAGCTGCGACAGTTGGCCGGTTTGCTGCGGGTGCCGCGGTGGCGTGCCGCTGCGTCGGTCGGGTGGGGGACGCTGGCGCTGGGCAGTGGCCTGGCGTTGGCGGCGGTCGCGGCCTGGTTGATCGCGCGGGCGTGGGAGATGCCGCCGGTGCTGTACCTGAGCGTGGCCGCGGTCGGGGTTCGGGCGCTGGGTATTTCGCGCGCGGTGTTCCGGTATGTGGAGCGGCTGGCCACACATGACGTGGCGTTGCGGGCCATGACTTCGGCTCGGGTGGCGGTGTATACGGTGCTGGCGAATGTCGGGTACCGCTCGTTGCGCCGGGCAGCCGGCACACCGGCCGACCCAACGGCCCCGCGTATGCCGGATTCGACACCGGCGGATTCGGTTGCCGCACCCGTGGAGGGATCGGTGCTGGCGAACGCCGGGTACGGCTCGGTGCGCCGGGCAGCGGGCACACCGGCCGACCCAGCGGCCGTACCCGTGCAGGAATCGATACCGGCGGTTTCGGTGGCTGTGCCCGTAGCGGGTTCGATACCGGCGGTTTCGGTGGCTGTGCCCGTAGCGGGTTCGGTGTCGGCGGTTTCGGTGGCTGTGCCCGTAGCGGGTTCGATACCGGCGGTTTCGGTGGCTGTGCCCGTAGCGGGTTCGGTGTCGGCGGTTTCGGTGGCTGTGCCTGTAGCGGGTTCGGTGCCGGTCGATTCGGTAGCCGTTCCCGTGGTGGGGTCGGCACCGGCTAGCCCAGCAGCCGCTCCCGAGGGCGATTCGAACAGTGCCATGCGGCGCGGGGACCTGCTGACCCGGATCGGTACCGACATAGACGATCTCGGTGCGGTCGTGGTGCGTGCGGTAGTCCCGGTGGCTGTGGCGTTGATCCTGTCCGTGGCGGCGGTCGGTGTGCTGCTTGCGATCTCGCTGCCCGCGGCCGCGGTGCTGGCGGTCGCGCTGCTGGTGAGCGGGGTTGCCGCGCCTTGGTTGTCGGCCCGTTCGGCGCGGGCGGCGGAGTCTGCGATCCGGGCGGACCGGATCGAATTCGCTGCCGAATCACTCACCGTGCTCGACCACGCACCGGAATTGCGGGTCGCCGGTCGCCTCGACGCCGCCGTGGACACCGCCCGCGCCGCCGCTCAGCGGGCGGTGGCAGCCGAGGACCGGGCCGCTCGCCCGGGTGCCTGGGCCGCGGCGGCGCTGCCGGTGTCGATCGGCGCGTCGGTGTTCGCGGCGCTGGTCGCCGGAATTCTGTTGTACGGCAATGGAACCGGAGCCTCGACTGCTGATCTGCCCGGGGTGCTGTCCGGCGGAATCACCCCGATGGCTTTGGCGGTGCTGGTGCTCGTTCCGCTGTCGTCGTTCGAGGCAGTCGCCGTACTACCCGCTGCCGCACAATCATTGACCCGTGCCCGAGCCGCCGTGCGCCGCTTCACGGCCTTCCGCGCCGAAGCCGAAGCGGCCGAGCCGACGCAGCGTGCATTCACGCCCATGCCTGCGGGCCACCGCATCGTCGTGATCGGTCCCAGCGGTGCCGGCAAGACCACCCTGCTGACCGAATGGGCCGGCCTGACCGGCACCCCACGCACCGACACCACCTTCTTCGCCGAAGACGCCCACCTCTTCTCCACCTCCGTGCTGGAGAACCTGCGGGTCGCGCGGCCCGATCTGACCGAGGCCGAGGCGGAGGGCGCGCTGCGCGCCGTCGGCGCCGGGCCCTGGCTCGACTCGCTGACCGACGGTGTCCGGACCGAGCTGACCGGAGGCGCGGCCGCGGTGTCGGGCGGTCAGCGCAGGCGGATCCTGCTGGCTCGCGCGCTCGTCGCCCCGGCCCGCGTTGTGCTGCTCGACGAGCCCACCGAACATCTGGAGGCCGCCGCCGGAGCCGAACTCCTGCGGGCCCTGCTCGATCGGGACAGCGGCCTGATCGACGCCGACCGCACCGTGGTGGTGGTGACCCACCAGCTGCCCGCGGACCACCGCGCCGACACCGTCGTAACCGTGGCCGCGGACGGTCGCGTCACCATCGCCCCCGGCCCGGCGGGCAGCGCCGTGACCAGCGTCTTTGCCCAGCGCGAAAATCCGTTGCCCGCCCGCTGACCGGGGACTACCTTTGTCCGTACACGGAAAGGAGGTGGTTCGAAGAATGTATGTTCATAGGACTTGTGAGGTGGCTGTCCGCTAGCGTTCTCGCAGCAGACGGATAGCCGTCCGCGTGGGAACGCGGCGAATTCCAGCAGTCACCCGGCCCCCGAGCCCCCGGTGTAAGTCCAACCGGGACCGCGATTTTCGCGGTAAGGCTCGGGGGCTGCCTGCGTTCTCGGGACGGTCATTCGACGGCCGCGCGCAACGCTCTCTCCCACCGCTGCGGATTCGGCAGCTGTCCGCCGTCGGGTATCGACCAGCATTCGGCCAGCACACCGAACCCGACATGTTCGAGCGCGGCCGCCGTATCACCGTTGGCCCGCGCCCAGTCCCGGTCGTCGTGGGCGGCGGTGACACTGCTGCGCGCCAGGCCGGCGAGTTCGAAGCGCAGCAGGCGGCGCAGCGCCCAGGTGTCGTTCGACGCGGGATCGGCGCGCAGCGCGGCCAGCAGTTCCGCTGTCGTGTCGGCGACCCGGCGCTGGATCAGGGCGAGGGTGGCGCGGTGGGCGTGCGGCAGCACCACCCACAGGACGACGACCGCTGTCACGACCCCGATCGTGGTCTCGGCCATGCGTTCCCCGAGCAGCCGCGGCACCGAGCTGTGTGCCCCCGGCCCACCGAGCAGCAGTGCGAGCGGCGTGATGAAGACGACCGCCAGTCCGTAGTTGCCGGCGACGAACAGTTCGACCAGGAACTGCAGGGTGACGAGCACGAGAATCAGCGCCACACCGCTGGGTGACAGCCACTCCAGACCGCCCAGCAGCACCAGCCCCAAGGCGGTTCCGCCGAACCGTTGCAGCGCCCGCACGACCCCGCGCGGCCGATCCGGGCCCATGTTGAGGACGAGGGTCGCGGCCAGCAGCGCCCAGTCGGGCCGGCCCAGACCCAGCAGCGTCGCGATCGTCGCGGCGGCCACGGCCGCGACGGTGACCCGTACCGCGGTCACGGTGGCGTGCGAGGCCGGCGCCCACGACCAGCGCAGGCGCTGCCGCAGCGTCGGCCGGGCCATGGGCAGGTGACCGGGATCCGCCATCACCCGCTGGTCGGGGCCCGCGCCCGTGCGGTCGGTGGTGTGGGTGAAGTCGCGATGCGCCACCATCAGCTGGACGACCAGCGCCGACTTCGCCGACAACCCCGCGTCGTGGACGGCCGCCCACGCGGCCCAGATCGCCTCCGCCGCCGCGCGCCGTTCGGTCACCGGATGCGGCCGCCCGGCTCCGGCCGCCTGGTACGCGGCGACCGCGCGTGCCGCCGCGCCTACCGCGGACCGTTCCGGTTTACGCCGGTCGATCAGGGCCGGCACCAGGCCGACGATCACGCTGGACAGCACACCCGCCGCGGTCGCCGGCACGATCGACCGCACCGGCATCCCGCCGGACGACATCACAAGTGCCGCACCGCAACCCAGCACGATGAAGTACGAGCCCGGCGGTGGCAGCCCTACCGCGTCGGCGACATAGGTGCTGACCCCCGCCACCGCGGCCAGCACAGTGATCTCCAGGATCCGCCCGGACGGCGATCCCACCGGCAGCACCCGCGCGGTCACCGCCCCCAGCGCCACCACACCGATCAGGACCAGGCCCACGGTCGCGATCAGCCGCCCGCGCATCCGGTACGGCCGGCCCTCCCCGTAGAACGCCGCGAACGTGCCGAGCGCGACGATCAGCGCCTCGTGCCGGAACCCGAGCGCATACGCCAGCATCGCCGGAATCCCCAACGCCAGCCCGGCCCGCGTCGCCGCGGCATATCGGGGCGGTCCCGCGAGCCGCCACAGCACCTGCCGCCGCCGCAACCGCGCCGGCAACGTGTGGGCTGCGGACGGAAATGACGGCTCGCCGTTGATCCGGTCCGATGACACCACTCGATTGCAGCACAACCCGGTATGCACCGATCGGTGACGCACAGGTTCCGCGCGCAACCCGCGCTGTGGTTCCTAGTCCCGCAGGTCGGTCAGCAGCCGGGCCAGGTCCAGCCCGCTGGTCAGATAGTCGACGAACAGCCGGTTGTGCAGCGCCCAGGGGGAGCGGCGGGCGCGGATCCGGTCGATCGCGTCCTTCGGGGTGTGGCCCAGCTGGATGAGGGTCTGCCCGGCGACCAGCCCCGACCGGTTGTACCCGGCGTAGCAACGCACGAGAACCCGGCGCCCGCCGTGGATGGCGGTGGCCGCGATCCCCGCGAGCTCGCGAACCCGGTCGATCTGTCGGGTGGTCAGCGGGCCGTCCGGCATCAGCGCCACATGATGTTCGACCTCGGGCGCCGGCCCGTGCCCGGCCTGCTGATACAGGCTGATCACCACATCGAATTCGGAGCCGACCAGCACCGGAACCAGGCCACCGCCGGTCCCTTTGCGCTGATGCCCGCCCATCCACAACCCGGAAGCGATCTCGTCCCAACCTGTTTCGGCGAACGGTACGCCCGGGCCGCTGGTCCAGGTGCTCACTGCCATGCCTCCCGGTCCGCCGCCACGCGGTGGACGTGTCCCACGATGTTCGACCTGCCAGCCTACCGGCCTAAACGGTCGAAAGGGACAGGTCGATGCTGAGAACTTCCCGGGAACCATGGCGAAACGGAAGCCAACGGCAAAGCGCCGCAACGATTCTCGTGTTCGACGAGCGACCGCACCCGGCTGCCACAACGTCGGAGCGGGGGAGCTCCTAGCCGATGTAGCGCTGGAGGCGCGCGGACAGCCGCGGCTGCAGGGCACCGTCGGCGGCCACCCGCTCCTCGACGTAACCGAGGTCGCCGCCCTCCACGATGCCGTAGAGGCGCTTGGCGCCGCCGACCACCACACCGGACTGGCTGCGGATCACCACATCGGTGGCCAGTTCCCACGACGACTGCGACAGCGCCGTGCCGTAGAACAGCTCCACCACACCCGAACTGTGGGTCAGCAGCAGCTCGATGACCTCGTCGTCGGCATCGGTGCCGACCCGCCAGAACCCGCTCTCGCGCAGGTCCGGGCCGTCGTAGTTGCCATCGGCGTCGAGACTCCAGGAACGCGAGTTCCAGGCCAGATAGTCGCCACCGTCGTGCGAGACGATGATCTGCTGCCCGAAGTGGTAGTCCCCGCGCTCGGGGTCGTTGCCCTCGCCCTCACCGCGCCACACACCGACCAGCGGCAGCAGCGCCAGCAAGGCGGGATTCAGGTCCGGCCCGAGCCGCAGGTTCGCGGTGTCGTCGGGCAGGGGGAGATCGGGAAGCTGCTCGATATTGCGGCCGGCCGTTTCGCGGGCGCGCTCGGCAGCGTCGGCGACCGCCTGGTCACCACTGCGGCGCGCGGCGGCGGGGCCGGAGGCGGACTGGGCTTCGAAAGCCGGTTCCGCGGCGTCCGCGGCACTCCCCTGGGAAGTGCCGTTGGTGGACTGCTTGTCGTGCTCTCCCGACGGGCTCACGACTCGGTGAACAGCCGGTACAGGACGTACAGACCGAACCAGGCGATCAGCGCCGAGCAGAGAACCAGCAGAATCTCGAAAGTTGCGACCACGATCCGCAGTCTAGCGAGCCGTCGACCGGAATACGAAAACGGCCCCGGGTTGTCCCGGAGCCGTTTTCGTCACACGCGGTATCGCCTACTTGGCGACGGTCACGTCCACATTGTGGATGCCGGCGCCCTCGGGCGTCACGGTCGAGGTGCCGTTACCGGACGCGGACAGCGCCCGCAGCGTCCAGGTGCCGGGCGCGGCGAAGAACCGGAAGTCACCGGTACCCGACGCCACGACCTCGGCGGTGAACTCACCGGCGCCGTCCAGCAGGCGGACGAACGCGCCACCGACGGTGTTGCCGTCGGCGTCCAGGACACGGCCGGTGATGACCGTCTCCTTCTCCACGTCGACGTTGGCGGGCAGGGCCTGACCCTGGGTAGGTGCAGCACACATATTGATTACGCTCCCAATTCGATCGGTGCACCGACGAGGGAGCCGTACTCGGTCCAGCTCCCGTCGTAGTTCTTGACGTTCTGGTGGCCCAGCAGCTCCTGCAGCACGAACCAGGTGTGCGAGGAACGCTCACCGATGCGGCAGTAGGCGATGGTCTCCTTCGAGCCGTCCAGGCCCGCGTCCTTGTACAGCTCGGCGAGCTCGGCGTCGGACTTGAAGGTGCCGTCCTCGTTCGCGGCCTTGCTCCACGGCACGTTGATCGCCGAGGGGATGTGGCCGGGACGCTGGCTCTGCTCCTGCGGCAGGTGGGCCGGGGCCAGGATCTTGCCGGAGAACTCGTCGGGCGAACGCACGTCGACCAGGTTCTTGACGTTGATGGCGTCGATCACCTCGTCGCGGAAGGCGCGGATCGACAGGTCCTGCTCGGAGGCCTTGTAGGAGGTGGCCGGGCGCACCACGGCGTCACGGGACAGCTCACGGCCGTCCAGCTCCCACTTCTTGCGGCCACCGTCGAGCAGCTTCACGTCCTGGTGGCCGTACAGCTTGAAGTACCAGTAGGCGTAGGCGGCGAACCAGTTGTTGTTGCCGCCGTACAGCACGACGGTGTCGTCGTTGCCGATGCCCCGCTGCGACAGCAGCTCGGAGAACTGCTCCCGGTTCACGAAGTCGCGACGGACCTGGTCCTGCAGGTCCTTCTTCCAGTCGAGCCGGATGGCGTTGGGGATGTGACCCGTCTCGTAGGCGGAGGTGTCCTCGTCGACCTCGACAATGACGACGCCGGGGGTGTTGAGGTTCTCTTCGACCCAGTCTGCGGAGACCAGGACATCGGCGCGAGCCATGTTGTTCCTTTCGTATGAACCTTGCGGGGGAGCATGTCCCGCCTGGGAGGGCGGGGGTGGAGAAGTTGTCAGGCGGTCTTGGGGGTGAGCCGCTGGATCAGCGGATACAGCTCGCAGCCCAGGCAGATGCCGAAGGCCGCGTTGAGGAAAGCGGCGAACAGAGCGAACCCGGTGAACACCGAGCCGATCGGCGCGCTGCCGGCCAGGAAGCCCATCAGGCCCCCGACCGCGAAGATCAGGCCGACCAGCTGGGCGAACCGCAGCGGAGCGACGGGTTCCAGCTCGCTGGGCGGCGACAGCCGCGGCGCCACGAGGGTGCCGTACAACCGGCCGTACGGGCTGCGCCGCGGGCCGGTCAGCGCGCCCAGCGCGAACGCCAGCGCCTGCAACGCCAGCAGCACGGCCGCCAGCGCGGTCGAGAAGGTGGCGGCGATCAGGACGAGGACCAGCGCCGCGGTGGTGATCCAGGCGGCGAATCGGGGACCGCGAATATCGACCTGGCCGGACGGACCGGGCGACACAGGCCGGGTGGTATCGGTGGTTTCGGACATGGTGCGAGCTCCTGCGCGAATGGACTTCGATCAGACGGAATGTCGGTCGGACGTCGGGCGTAGCGCTGAGTAAGAGGTTCAGCGGGCGCCATCAACCGGTCGGCGCGAGAAGACGCGGAAAGGCCGACCGGCTACCGGCACAGGCAGCAACAACCGCCGAGGCGGCACAGGTCTACTGTGCGGCGTCGGGTGAGCATCAGCTCTCGGCAGGTTTGCACGTCGAGAAGTTTACCCGGTTCGTGCCGGGAATAGGACCCCGGGTCCACCGCGACGGTGATCACGCCGCTTTTCGGTCCGCGAGCGGGGACAGCGCCGACCGCAGCTCGGCAGCCTTCGGAACACCGGAAATGCGGAAGCGCTCCTGCCCGGCACCGTCGAACACGAACGTGGTCGGCAGCGACAGCACGTTCAGTTCCCTTGCCAGATCGGGCTCGGCGTCGATGTCGAGTTCCACGTCCAGCGGCGGCGCGGGACTGTCGGCGAGGTCGGCGGTCACCGCCGCGACCACGCGCCGCACCGCGGCACAGGGACCGCACCAGGTCGCCGAGAAGTGCAGCACCACCGGCACTCCGGCGCCGACCCCGGCACCCGCGAGCAGGGAAGCGCGGGCCGATTTCGCGGGATCGCTGGGCCGGATCCGGCCGTTGCGGCGGCGCAGCAACAACCCGGCCGCGGTCGCCGCCACCAGGAATACCGCCGCGAGCAGAAGTGGAGTCATGAGCGGGCGAACCGATTCAGATCGACGGTGGTGTGGTCGGCGTTGCCGGTGACGGTGATATCGCCGCCGCGCGCCCGCACGGTCTCCGGGCGCACCCCGAACGGCATGTTCCGAGTGTCGATGGTGCGGGTGAACCGGGCGAACACGTTCGGTTCCTCGGCGGGCGGCACGGTGACCGCCTTCTGATGCTTGTCGGCGGCGTCGGCTTGGCCGGTGGCCACGATCCGGACCTGATCACCGTCGAGCAAAAGGTCGGCGTACACACTGACCGTGGTGGTGGGCTTGGTCTCGCCTTCGAGCGGGATACTGCCGGTCAGGACCAGCGGGCCGGACGTGGTGGTACCGGATCCACCCGATCCGCCGGACCCGTCGGACTTGTCACCGGCCGGGGTGTTCACCGACAGGTCCGCGATGCCGAAGATCCGGCTCAGCTCGGTCGGCTGGATGGTCATGGTGCTCACCACCCGGTCGACCGGGACCGCGCGGATATTGCCGCTGTTGAGGTCCCGCCAGGACAGGTGGACGCCGTAGAGGTCCGCTTCGAGCGCGATCTGGCCCGGGATGTCCGGCCGCATCATGCGGGCGCCGATACGCACCTTCTTGAACCGGTCACCGAGCGCTTGCACCAGGAACGACCGCCAGCCGTCCTCCACGGTGACGCCCGGGTCGGCGTCGAGCTGGGTGTCCACCCGCAGCGCCCGCGACATCCGGTACTCGGTGAACGCGGCGGCGGTGAAATCGCTCACTACCGCCAGCCCGACCACCAGCAGCAGGGCGATCAGCACGGTCCGGCGGGTGAACCGAGGTTTGGTCCGGCCGGCGGGGTCACCGGCGACCATGTCCGCACCGAGCGTCCCGGTCGCGCCGTCGGTCGGCACCCCGGCGTCGACACCGGGGTCACGGCTCGGAACGGGCCGGCTGGTGGGCGTGCCCGGTGAGTTACCCATAGGGGCACGATATCTGTTCCCACCTCGGGTGACGAACGGGTGTGACGAGGTGCTTCCCCGTCGGCGCGCGGCCCGGGGCGGGGCGGTTCGCGGCCGTGAGTTTGCCGTGGTCGCCGCCGACCGAGCCGGGTCGCGGGACTGGAGTGCGTGGTGAAGGGTGATCAGGCGCTAATGTAGGGCTCGAGATTTCTTGTGCACATGCCAGATGGGAGGAGTGCCGCGTGGAGCTGCTCCTGCTGACCTCCGACTCGAACCCGGAGTCGGTGCTGCCGTCGTTGTCGTTGTTGCCGCACAATGTCCGGCCCGCGCCCACCGAGGTGTCGTCGTTGTTGGAGGCGGGTACCGCCGACGTCGCATTGGTCGACGCCCGCACCGACTTGGCCGCGGCTCGTGGGTTGTGCCGGTTGCTGGGTAGTACCGGTACGTCGGTGCCGGTCGTCGCGGTGTTGACCGAGGGCGGACTGGTGGCGGTCAACGCCGACTGGGGTCTGGACGACATCCTGCTGCCCGGTACCGGTCCCGCGGAGCTGGACGCCCGGCTGCGCCTGCTGGTCGCCCGCAACGGCGGCTCGGCGAGCCCGGAGAACACCGGCAAGATCACCCTGGGCGAGCTCGTGATCGACGAGGGCACCTACACCGCGCGGCTGCGCGGTCGCCCGCTCGACCTGACCTACAAGGAATTCGAGCTGCTCAAGTACCTCGCGCAGCACGCCGGCCGGGTTTTCACCCGCGCGCAGCTGCTGCAGGAGGTGTGGGGCTACGACTTCTTCGGTGGCACCCGGACCGTCGACGTCCACGTGCGGCGACTGCGGGCCAAGCTCGGCACCGAGTACGAGTCGCTGATCGGTACCGTGCGCAACGTCGGCTACAAGGCGGTGCGCCCGGCCCGGACCACCACGGCCAAGGGCGAGTCCACCACCACGTTCCCCGACGACGACGCCGACGGCAGTGATACCGCGCTCAGCGCGGCGAACGGACTCCGTCCGTGACCGTGCAGTCGCAGTCCGGTACCGCCTGGCTCACCGAAGTTTCCGCCGACACCGCCGCGCAACTGCGGTCGCTGTTCGAGCGGGCCACCGAAACCGACTCGGTGGCACCGATTTCCGAGCAGGCCGTGCTGTCGCTGAACGGCGGGACGCATGCCCGGCACCTGATCGCCACCGACGCCGGCCGAATTGTGGGTTACGCGAATCTTGCGCCCGGGCACGGCCCGCACCCCGCCATGGCCGAGGTGGTCGTCGACCCGCCGTCGCGGGGTCGTGGCATCGGAAACGGCCTGGTCGCAGCGGCTTTGGCCGCCGGGGGCAGCGATGCCCGGGTGTGGGCGCACGGCAATCTGCCGGCAGCCCGCGCGGTCGCCGGCCGGCTGGGGCTGACGGTCGCGCGCGAGCTCTGGCAGATGCGGGTGAACCTGGCAGAATCCGGGCTACCGGAACTGCCCGCCCGCTCCGACGTGGTCCTGCGCACATACGCCGGGCCGGAAGACGACGCCGAACTGTTGCGGGTGAACGCCGCCGCATTCGACTGGCATCCCGAGCAGGGCGTCTGGACCGAGGCCGATGTGGCGGCCCGGCGCGAGTCCGAGTGGTTCGATCCGGCCGGCCTGATCATCGCCACCGACGCCGCCGATCCGGCCCGCGTCCTGGGCTTCCACTGGACCAAGATCGAGCCGGCGGCACCCGGCGAGGGCGAGGTCTACGTGGTCGCGGTGGATCCGGCGGCGCAGGGGCGCGGCCTGGGCCGGTTGCTGACCGTGGCCGGGATGGCGCACATGCGGGCGCGCGGCGCGGACCGGATCCTGCTGTACACCGAGGCCGACAACACCGCCGCCGTGCACACCTATTCGCGGCTGGGTTTCGCGGTGGCGCATGTGGATGCCGCATACCACCGTCCGTGAGCGCCGGAACCGCCGCAACGCTGTGACGCGCGCTACTTCATAGCAAATATCACACATCGGGCGCGGAATTGGGCCGGGTTGTTCACTCGGCGTTCACCGACCCAGGTCCAAATGTCAACCGGTCGAACTTACGTTGAGTTCGGGCGGTACACACATCGCCTGGTGCGCAAGTTCCCTGCGAACGGCACACCGCCAAGCACCCGTCCGGTCGTTGAGGGATCGGGCGTGTACTAAGCGATTCCCGGAGGAATTGGTGAATCTCAAGCGCAACAGTGCTCTCCTCGGTGTGCTGGCCGCCACTGCGGCCCTGACCCTGTCGGCCTGCGGTAGCGACAACAACACCTCGACCTCGGCGTCCGACGCCCCGGCCGCGCACGTCGACTGTGGTGGCAAGAAGGCCCTGAAGTCGAGCGGTTCCACCGCGCAGAAGAACGCGATGGACCGTTTCGTCGCCGCCTACCAGAAGAACTGCGACGGCTACAACCTCGACTACACCGGTAACGGTTCCGGTGCCGGTGTCAACGAGTTCATCGGTGGCCAGACCGACTTCGGTGGCTCCGACTCGCCGCTGGACCCGTCCAAGCAGGAGCCGGAAAAGGCTGCGGCGCACTGCAACTCGCCCGCGTGGGACCTGCCGACCGTGTTCGGCCCGATCGCCGTCGCCTACAACCTGAACGGTGTCGACGGCCTGGCCCTCGACGGCCCGACCCTGGGCAAGATCTTCACCGGCCAGATCACCAAGTGGAACGACCCGGCCATCAAGGCGCTGAACACCGGCATCGCCGACAAGCTCCCCGACCTGGCCATCGGCGTGATCTACCGTAGCGACCAGTCGGGCACCACCGACAACTTCCAGAAGTACCTGAAGGCCGCCTCGAAGGGCTCCTGGGGCAAGGACGCCGGCAAGGACTTCCAGGGTGGCACCGGTGAGGGCGCCAAGGGCAGCGACGGCACCTCCGCCGCGGTCAAGAACACCGTCGGCGCGGTCACCTACACCGAGTGGTCGTTCGCGCAGTCGAACAACCTGAAGACCGCCGGCATCGTGACCGACGCGTCGGTCAAGCCGGTCGCGCTGTCCATCGACTCCGCGCAGAAGGCCGTCGCCGGTGTGAAGGTCAAGGGCGACGGTAACGACCTGGTGCTCGACACCAGCTCGTTCTACAACCCGACCGACGCCGCCGCGTATCCGATCATGCTGGCCACCTACGAGATCGTCTGCTCGAAGTACGCCGACGCCGACACCGGCAAGGCTGTCAAGGCGTTCCTGAGCTCGGCCATCCAGAACGGTCAGGTCGGCCTGGACCAGTCCGGCTACGTGCCGCTGCCGGACTCGTTCAAGGCCAAGCTGACCACGGCCGTCGCCGCGATCAACTGATAAACCGATGACACTGCACAACCAGCTTGCCGCGGGGGGCCGGACCGATGTGTCCGGTTCCCCGCGGGGCGGAGATACTGATCCCATGCCGAGCACACAGACTCCGGCCGCGTCGGCGCCCGCGCTTCGTGGTCACAGCAAGACTCCGGAGCTCGTCTTCCGGTCCCTGGCGACCGCCGCAGGTGCGACGATCGTCGTCGCCATCGTCGCGATCGCGGTGTTCCTGCTGGTTCGTGCAGTGCCATCGATCAACGCCAACGAGGCGAACTTCTTCACCAGCGCCGACTTCAAGACCGGCGACGCGCACCACCTGCAGTTCGGTATCCGCGACATGTTCATGGTGACCGTGCTCAGCGCGGTGTTCGCGCTGGTGCTGGCGGTTCCGGTCGGTGTCGGCATCGCGCTGTTCCTGACCCAGTACGCGCCCAAGCCGCTGGCGCGCCCGTTCGCCATCCTGGTCGACCTGCTGGCGGCGGTGCCCTCGATCGTGTTCGGCCTCTGGGGTTTCCAGGTGCTGGCCGGGCACATCAAGCCGCTGCAGCATTTCCTGAACGACAATCTGGGCTGGCTGTTCCTGTTCAAGAACGGCAACGTCCTGATCGACGGTGGCGGCACGATCTTCACCGCCGGCGTGGTGCTGGCGATCATGATCCTGCCGATCATCACCTCGGTCAGCCGCGAGGTCTTCCAGCTGACCCCGCGGTCGCAGATCGAGGCCGCGCAGGCGCTCGGCGCGACGAAGTGGGAAGTCGTGCGGATGACCGTGCTGCCCTACGGCCGCAGCGGTGTGATCGCCGGTTCGATGCTCGGCCTGGGCCGCGCGCTCGGTGAGACCATCGCGGTCCTCATCGTGCTGCACACCGCGACCAAGCCGGGTAACTGGTCGCTGTTCGACGGAGGTTTCACCTTCGCCTCCAAGATCGCCGCGGCGGCTTCGGAGTTCACGCAGCCGCTGCCGACCGGCGCCTACATCGCCGCCGGTTTCGTGTTGTTCGTCCTGACCTTCGTGGTCAATGCCCTGGCCCGTCTGGCGGCCGGTGGAAAGGTGAACGGCTGATGGCCACCACGACTCTCGACCAGCCGGTCAAGGCACCCACGTTCCGTCAGGTGAGCCCCGCTCGCCGGCTGAAGAACCAGATCGCGACCGTCGTGATGTGGCTGTCGTTCCTGATCGCGCTGATCCCGCTGGGCTGGGTGCTGATCACCGTGATCCAGAAGGGCGCGCCCGCCCTGATGCGTAGCGGCTGGTTCACCAAGTCGCAGAAGGGCATCCTGCCCAACCAGTTCGGTGGCGGTGTGTACCACGCCATGTACGGCACCATCGTGCAGTCGGCGATCGCGGCGGTCATCGCGATCCCGCTCGGCGTGCTGGCGGCGATCTACCTGATCGAGTACGGCCGCGGCTGGCTCGCCAAGACCACCACCTTCATGGTCGACATCCTGGCCGGTGTGCCCTCGATCGTCGCGGCGCTGTTCATCTTCGCGCTGTGGATCTCCACGCTCGGCATGCAGCAGAGCGCCATCGCGGTCTCCTTCGCCCTGGTGCTGCTGATGCTGCCGGTGGTGGTGCGCAGCACCGAGGAGATGCTGAAACTGGTCCCGGACGACCTGCGCGAGGCCTCCTACGCGCTGGGTGTGCCGAAGTGGAAGACGATCGTGCGGATCGTCGTGCCGACCGCCGCGCCCGGCATGATCAGCGGCATGCTGCTGGCGATCGCCCGCGTCATGGGTGAGACGGCGCCGGTGTTGGTGCTCGTCGGCTACTCCAAGGCGATCAACACCGATATCACCAGCGGAAACATGGCTTCGCTGCCGCTGATGATCTATCAGGAGCTGACCAATCCGTCGCCGGCCGGTGTCGAGCGGGTGTGGGGTGCGGCGCTCACCCTGATCCTGATCATCGCCATCCTGTACCTGGCCGCGGCGGCCGCCAACAAGTTCCTCACCCGGAACCGATAGCAGCGAACGGAACATCGACTCATGGCCAAGCGGATCGACGTCAAAGATCTGAACATTTTCTACGGGCAGTTCCACGCCGTCGCCGACGTGTCGCTGACCGTGCTCCCGCGCAGTGTCACCGCGTTCATCGGTCCGTCCGGTTGCGGTAAGTCGACGGTGCTGCGGTCGCTGAACCGCATGCACGAGGTGACGCCGAACGCGCGGGTCGCCGGTGGCGTGCTGCTCGACGGTGAGGACATCTACGGCGCGAACATCGACGCGGTCGGGGTGCGGCGCACCATCGGCATGGTATTCCAGCGCGCGAACCCGTTCCCCACCATGTCGATTCGCGACAATGTGGTGGCCGGCCTGAAGCTGCAGGGTGTGCGGAACAAGGCTCAGCTCGACGAGGTCGCCGAGCGTTCGCTGCGCGGCGCGAACCTCTGGAACGAGGTGAAGGACCGCCTGGACAAGCCGGGCGGCGGCCTCTCCGGTGGTCAGCAGCAGCGACTCTGCATCGCGCGGGCCATCGCGGTGTCGCCGGACGTGCTGCTCATGGACGAGCCGTGTTCGGCGCTGGACCCGATCTCCACGCTGGCGATCGAGGACCTGATCTCGGAACTCAAGCGGGACTTCACGATCGTGATCGTGACCCACAACATGCAGCAGGCGGCGCGCGTCAGCGACCAGACCGCGTTCTTCAACCTGGAGGCGCAGGGCAAGCCGGGCCGGCTGATCGAGATCGACGAGACGGAGAAGATCTTCTCCAACCCGGCGCAGAAGGCGACCGAGGACTACATCTCCGGCCGCTTCGGGTAACCGTTCGGCACGGAAAAGGCGTGTGGCCCCGGATAATCCGGGGCCACACGCCTTTTCGGGTTTCGCGGTGCTACTCCGTAGCCGGATCGGTGTCGGGCGGCAGCACACCGGTGACGAGGAAGACGACTCTCCGGCCGATCTCGACGGCGTGGTCGGCGAAACGCTCGTAATAGCGGCCCAGCAGCGTGACGTCGACCGCGGCGGCGACGCCGTCCTTCCACTCCCGGTCCATCAGCAGCGTGAACAGATGCTTGTGCAGGTCGTCCATCGCCTCGTCGTCGACATTGAGCTGCGCCGCGCGGTGCGGGTCGCGGGACTCCAGCACCTCCTTGGCGGCGGCACCCATGTTGACCGCGATGCGGCCCATCTCCGCGAAGTAGCCGTTGACCGACTCGGGTAGCGCGTGGTTGGGGTGGCGGCGCCGGGCGACCTTGGCCACGTGCAGCGCGAGCACACCCATGCGGTTCACGTCGCCCACGATCTGGATGGCGGACACGACCTGGCGCAGATCACCGGCCACCGGCGCCTGCAGGGCCAGCAGCGCGAACGCCTTCTCCTCGGCGAGCGTGTTCATCTCGGCGATGCGGTCGCCTTCGCCGATCACCTGCTCGGCGAGCGGCAGATCGGCTTCGAGCAGGGCCTGGGTGGCCTGCTCCATCAGGGTGCCGGCGACACCGGCCATCTCGCCCAGCAGACCCGCGAGATCGGCCATTTGTTCGTTGTAGATGACACGCATGAAATCAGACATTAGTGGGTCGCCCTGACCAAGTCACGAATTTCAAGTGAACCGGGGGTGCTGGCCATCAGGGGTCCAAACCCTGAGGTGAGAGCCGTATCACGGCAATCCGCCGGACTCCGGCCCGATACCGTCCGGACGGTCCGCGTGTGTGACGAAAACAGTCGCGTCCGATTGCCGCCGGATCCGGGACGCCCGGATCGGTTGAATCGACCGCATGGCACAGACGACAACGAACAAGACAGCGCTCGTGACCGGGGCGGGACGGGGTATCGGCCGCGCGGTGGCGCAGCGGCTCGCACAGGACGAGGTGGTCGTGGCCGTGCACTACGGACACGACGACGCCGCCGCGAAGGAGACGGTGGCGAGCATCGAGCGCGGGGGCGGCAGCGCCTTCGCGGTGCGGTTCGATCTGGCCGGGACCGACTCCGTCGAGCCCCTGCTGGACGCGGTGGACGACGGATTCCGGTCCCTCGGCCTGCCGACCGGACTGGACATCCTGGTCAACAATGCCGGGATCGCGTTGCCCGGCGGTGTCGACACGATGACCGGCGCCGACTTCGACCGGCTGTTCGCGGTCAACGTGCGGGCGCCGTTCTTCGTGACCCAGGGCGCGCTGGCCCGGATCCGCGACGGTGGCCGGGTGATCAATCTGTCCTCGGCGGTCACCCGGATCGCGATCCCGGACATCGCCGCGTATTCGATGACCAAGGGTGCGATCGACGTGTTCACCCGGGTCCTCGCCCAGTCGGTCGGCGCCCGGGGCATCACCGTGAACGCGGTCGCGCCCGGCTACGTGCTCACCGACATGAACGCGTGGCTGGTGGGCAATCCGGCGGGCCAAGCCGAGGCCGCCGCGAACGTGGCACTGGGCCGAATCGGTGAACCCGGCGATATCGCCGACATCGTCGCCTACCTGGCGAGCGACGACGCGCGCTGGATCACCGGCCAGATCCTGGACGCCAGCGGCGGCACCGCACTCTAGGAGGTACTCGGTCGGCGTCGATCCGTCGGCGCCGACCGTGATCATCGGGGCCGCAAGGGATCTCGGCCCACCCATGTCCTGCGGTCTCGCCGCCGCTCGCAGCTGGGACCGGCGGGTATCGGACGCGGTGCGGTGACCGTCGTGCACCGCCGTGTCGGCCCCGGGCAGATGAGTTCGGCGGCCGGTTCGCCTCTGTATCGGTGAGAAGTCTCGCGATACGAAAGGACCGGACAGTGACCAGTTCTGTGGAGGATTTACGGGAATCACCAGTGCGGGTACGCAATCCGTATCCGATCCTGGCGTTGGCGTGTGCGGCGATGTTCATCACTGTGGTGGATCTGACGGTGGTCAACGTGTCGTTGCCGCACATGGCGATCGACCTGCGTCTGGGGCAGGCCACGTTGCAGTGGGTGGTCATCGCCTACGCGGTGCCGTTCGGCGGGCTGCTGCTTCCGGCGGGGCGCTTCGGTGACGTGTGGGGGCGGCGGCCGGTGCTGCTGACCGGGCTCGCGGTGTTCACCGCGGCGTCGTTGAGCGCCGGGCTGGCCGGTACCAGCGCGGTTCTCATCGGCTCGCGGGCGGTGCAGGGAATCGGCGCGGCGTTGATCGCGCCGTCGGCGCTGGCCGTCGTCGCGGACGTGTTCCCGGCCGGGAAGACCCGAGAGGCGGCGTTGGGCATCTACGGCGCGATCGGCGGCGCGGCGGCCTCGGTCGGAGTGCTGGCCGGTGGTCTGCTCACCGACGGTCCCGGCTGGCCGTGGATCTTCTACGTGAACGTGCCGATCTGCACGGTACTGCTGGTGGCGGTCGTGATCCTGCTCCCCGCTCGGACCGCCGCGGCCGCCGGGAGCCGGGTGGACGTGCGCAGCGCGGCGGCCGTCACCGGCGGGCTGGCCGCCGGAATCTACGCGCTCGACCGCGGGGTGGTCGACGGCTGGACGAGCCTGTCCGCGCTCGGTCCGGCGGTGCTCGCGGTCGCGCTGCTGGCCACGTTCGTGGCGGTGGAACGGAACACGACCGGTCCGCTGATGCCGGTCTCGCTGCGGCGGAACCGCGCCGCGGTGCTGGCCGATCTCGTCGCGCTGGCCGGCTTCGGCAGCTTCTACGGGTTCATCTTCCTGACCACGCTGCTGATGCAGCAGCAGCTGGGATATTCGCCGACCCGAACCGGGCTGGCCTGGCTGATCACGTCGTTGACCGCATTCGTGGTGGCTGGGCTGACCGGCGCGCTGCTGGCCCGGGTCGTCGGCGGCCGGGTGCTGATGCTGGTCGCGTCGGGGCTGATGGTCGCTGCCGCGACCGTCCTGCTGGGCAGTCCCGCACACCCGTCCTTCCTGACCTGGGTGCTGCCCGCGCTGGTGTGTGCCGGGATCGCGGTGGGCCTGATCGCGCCCTCGATCCAGATCACGGCGCTCGACTCGGTCGGCGAGCGGGATTTCGGGACCGCGTCGGGGCTGTTGGAGACCGCCCGGGAATTCGGCGGATCGACGATCATCGCGCTGGTCTCGACCGTGATGGTGTCGGGCGGCCGGAGCGCGACGGACGGGATGCACTCCGCCTTCGGGGTGATCGCGGCCGCCGCGGCGTTCAGCGTGGTGGTGGGGGCGTTCGGGCTGCGGGCCATCGGCAGCGGGCGGGCCGTCCCGGAGGTCCCGGTGCCGGTCACGGCCTGAATGTGCGTCGGCCGGCTCGGCGAACCTCACCCGGCACCGATGAGTTTCGGGCGTGAGCTCGCTCTGTACATACAGGAGGTGGTCGAGATGACCGGAGCGGTCGTGGTGCGATACGAGACCCGGGACGAGGCGGCGGCGGAACTGAACCAGCGGCTCGTCGAGGACGTCTTCGCGGAACTGAACAGCCGGGACCCGGGTGGCCTGCGCTACCTGGCGTTGCGAGCCGAAAACGGGACGGGGTTCGTCCACGTGGCGATCTTCGACGGCAGCGGTGACCCGTTCGCGGACTGTGCCGCGTTCCAGCGGTTCCAGGCCGATGTCGGAGCCCGCCTGTCGAGCCCGCCGACGGTGACCCGGGCGCAAGTCGTCGGCACCTACCTGCCGCAGCAGCCCGGGGTCCGGGCATGACGACCGCCCGGATCCCCGCGGAGCGTTCGGATTTCACGACCGCGACCGAACCGCTGCGGCACGAGCTGCTCGTGTACTGCTACCGGATGCTCGGTTCGATCCACGACGCCGAGGAGGTGCTGCAGGACGTCTATCTGGACGCCTGGCGCGCCTACGACCGCTTCGAGGGCCGGGCCTCGGTGCGCACGTGGATGTACCGGATCACCAGCCGGGCGGCGGTGCGGGCCGCCGAACGGCGGGGGCGCCGGCCGCTGCCTTCGGAGCTCGGACCCGCCGTCGACCCCTCTGACGGGTTCGTCCGGTCCGAGATCGCTTGGCTGGAACCACTTCCCGATGCCTCGGCTGCGGACCCGGCGGTGACCGCGGTGCGGCGGGAGGGGGTGCGACTGGCGTTGATCGCGGCACTGCAGCACCTTACGCCCCGGCAGCGCGCGGTCCTGATCCTGCGGGAGGTGCTGGAGTGGTCGGCACGGGAAACCGCTGTGGCGCTGGACATGTCGGTTCCAGCGGTGAACAGTGCGCTGCAGCGCGCCCGGGATCGGCTGCCGGCGGCCGACGAGCATCGCGCCGAACCCGGCGAGGCCCGGCAGCGCGAACTCGTCGACCGGTACGCGGCGGCCTTCGAGAACGCCGACGTGCGGGCTCTGGTGGATGTGCTCACCGCCGACGCGGCCTTCGAGATGCCGCCGTATCGCCTGTGGCTCACCGGCCGTGACCGCGTGATCGCCTTCCTGACCGACCGGGTTGCCGAGCTCGGCACCTTGGCGACGGTGATCACCTCGGCCAACGGGCAACCTGCCGTCGCGGTGTACCGGCAAGGCGCGGACGGGGCCTGGCACGCGCACGCGCTCAACGTGCTGACCTGTACCGCGGGCGGGGTTTCGCGCACGGTGGCGTTCCAGCAGCCGGATCTGTTCCCGGCCTTCGGATTACCGATGCACAGCGCACTGCGGCCGTAGCGGAGCTCGACTTCGCCGACGACGGAGCCGGGTCGCTGTGGTCGCGACACCGGCTCCGTTGTGGACGATTGTGGATGAATCAGCCCTTGGGCTCCCGGTTCAGCAGCGTGGTCGCCCCGGCGAACGCCGCCGCCGTGATCGCCACACACCACGCCACCGCGATCCAGCCGTTGTCACCGACCGGCGTGCCCATCAGCAGCCCGCGCAGCGTCTCCATGATCGGCGTGAACGGCTGGTGCCCCGCGATCCAGCCCAGCCACGCGGGCATGGAGTCGGTGGGAACGAAACCGCTGCCGAAGAACGGCAGGATCATCAACAGCATCGGCAGATTGCTCGCGGTCTCGACACTGTCGCTGACCAGACCCATGAGCACCGCCACCCAGGTGATCGACACGATCAGCAGTGTCAGCATACCGACGACGCCCGCCCAGCCGAGAACGCCTGCGGTGGGCCGGAATCCGATCAGCACCGCGACGCCCACCACCGCGGCGACACCGAGGAAGGTCTGCACCAGGCCGCCGATCACGTGCCCGGTGAGCAGTGCGGGCCGGAAGATCGCCATGGTGCGCAGCCGGGCCACCAGGCCCTGGGTCATGTCGGTGGCCACCGCCACCGCCGTGGAGGTGGCGGCGCCCGCCACGGCCAGCAGCAGGATGCCCGGGGTCACGTAGTCGACGTACTCGTGCCGGCCACCGGAGTGGCCGAGCCCGGCACCGAGGGTGCCGCCGAAGACGTACACGAACAGCAGCAGGAAGACGATGGGGGACACGATGATCGGGACGGCCATCGACGGATAGCGCACGATGTGCAACAGGCTGCGGCGCACCATCATCGACGAATCGGTCAGGGCATTCTTCAGGGTGCTCATCGCACGGACTCCTTGGTTCCGGTCAGGGTGAGGAAGACGTCGTCGAGATCGGGTGTGCGGATGGACAATTCGGCCGAGCGCAGCGAGGCGGCGGCCAGCCGGTCGAGCAGCGTGTGCACCGATTCGACAGTGCCGTCGCTGGGTACCCGCAGGGTCAGCTCGTCGTCGTCTCGGGTGGTGGCACCGAGAATCCTTGCGGCCGCGTCGAGTTCGCGGGGTTCGCGGAAGCGCAGATCCACCGAGCCGCCGGGGATCAGCCGTTTCAGTTCCTCCGGGCTGCCCTCGGCCACGACCGTGCCGTGGTCGAGCAGTGCGATCCGGTCGGCCAGCTGATCGGCCTCCTCCAGGTACTGGGTGGTGAGAAAGACGGTGGTGCCGCCGGCGACCAGCTCTCGCACCAGCTGCCACACCGTGCGGCGGCTGCGCGGGTCCAGCCCGGTGGTGGGTTCGTCGAGGAACAGCACCTCGGGCCGGGCGACCAGGCCCATCGCGATGTCGAGCCGGCGGCGCATCCCGCCCGAGTAGGTGGAGGCCGGCTTGTGGGCTGCGTCCACCAGGTCGAACTGTTCCAGCAGCTCCGCGGTTCGCACCCGCCGCTCCCGGCGCCCGAGGTGGTTGAGGGTCGCCATCATGGCGAGGTTCTCGGCGCCGGTGAGCAGATTGTCCACGGCGGCGAACTGGCCGGTCACCCCGATGGCGGCGCGCACGGCGTCGGGTTCGGCGCGGACGTCGTGCCCGGCCACGATCAGCTCGCCGGCATCCGCGCCGATCATGGTGGACAGGATCTGCACGGTGGTCGTCTTGCCGGCGCCGTTGGGTCCGAGCAGGGAGAAGATCGTGCCCGCCGGGACGCGCAGATCGACGCCGTCGAGTACGAGGTGGTCACCGTAGGACTTGCGCAGCCCGGTCGCGACGATCGCGGGTGGGCGAGGGTCGGTCGTCATTGTCGTTCCTTACTTCTCGTCGATTCGGCCCGTCCGGATCGGGCAGCACAACCAGATTCGGCTTTCGGCGTGGGCGGAACAATGCGCAACCTCGAAAGGCTCGTTAACTCAGGGGTTCACGAATGTGTTCGAAGTACTTCGTAAACCCCGGGGTTAACGAGCGTTGCGAAAAATGTTGTTGTTCAACGGTTATCGGGTTCCCAGACTCGAATGGTCGGCGCCACCGCGTGCGATGTCGGAGAACTGCGAAGGGTGCCGGAGATGAACGTGATCGGGTCTGTGATCAGCTTGACCGTGGCCGATGTCGCGGCCTCCGCCGAGTTCTTCGCCGACTGTCTCGAGTTCCGGACGGTGGTGGCCGGGGAGGGGTTCGTCTGCCTCGCCCGCGACGACGCTGCCGCCGATATCCTGCTGGTGCAAGGCGACTCCGATCCGACCGCGGGACCGGCCGGGCTCGCGGGGGTGACCGTATCGTTCCTGGTCACCGACCTGGCCGACGAGGTGCGCCGACTGCAGGGCGCGGGTGTCGGCACCACTCGGTTGCGCCGGGAACCCTGGGGCGAGTGGGTGTTACGGCTCACCGACCCCAACGGGGTGCGGATCCGTCTCGCGGAATGGCAACCGCCGGGCGGCTTCTGAGCCCGCACCGAAGACTTCCCAACCGTGGGAACCGGTTTCGCTACCGCTAAAATCGTCCAGCTCGCCGGACGATTCGACGAGTTCGGTTGTGGAGCGGAGTTGGCCGGTGGAATTACGGGACATCGAGATATTCCTCACCCTGGCCGAGGAACTCCATTTCGGCCGTACCGCGGAAAAGTTACGTATTTCCCCGGCCCGGGTCAGTCAGGCGATCAAAAAGCAGGAGCGGCGAATTCAGGCCACCCTGTTCGATCGCACCAGCCGCTCGGTGAGCCTGACCCCGATCGGCCGCCAGCTCTACGACGACCTCCGGCAAGCCCAGGATCTGATCGACAACGGCCTGAACCGCGCCCGCGCGGCGAGCCGCGGTGTCCAGGGCACGCTGCGGCTGGGTGTGATGAGCGTGCTCGGCCTGTACCTGCGCCCGGTGGTCGAGGCGTTCACCGACCGCTACCCCGACTGCAGTGTGGAGATGGTCGACTTCCCGCACAGCACCCCCTTCACCGCCCTGCGCACCGATCAGGTCGATCTCCAGCTGATCTGGCTGCCGGTGCGGGAACCGGATCTCACCGCCGGCCCCGTCGTCATGACCGAGGGCCGGGTACTCAGTGTCGCGGCCACATCGGAACTCGCCGGCCGCGGATCGCTCACCATGGAGGATCTCGGCGGCGCCGTCTTCCCGGACCTGGGCCCCGAGGTGCCGGACTACTGGGCCGAAGCCATGCTCCCCGCCCACACCCCCAGCGGCGTCCCCATCACCCGCGGCCCGAAGGCGGCTTCCTTCTTCGAGGTTCTTCCGCTGGTCACCTCCGGCGCCGCGGTCTGCCCGATGAACGCCCACGTCGCCTGGACCTACGCCGCCCGCGACATCGTCTACCTCCCGATCGTCGACGCCCCCCTGACCGAATGGGCCCTGGTGTGGCGCACCGCCGCCGAAACCCCGGCGGTACGTGCCTTCGTCGACATCGCCGACGACCTCGGAGTCCGCCCGATCACCCCGGAAATGTGAACCGCCCGAAGGCTATCCGCCGGAGTGCATGACGTCGGCGGCCGCGGGGACGGTGGCGTCCTCGGGGTCGTCGAGCCAGCCTTCGGGGAGGGCGACCTTCTTCTGCGGGGAGCCCTGGCGGCCGCGGGGGCCGGTGGCGGCGTCGACGGGGAAGGGGACATCCGGATCCAGTTGTCCCACAAGGTCTTCGATCTGGTGCAGGCCGGTGACGGTGGCGAAGCGGCGGCGCAGTTCGCTGCCGACCGGGAAGCCCATCAGGTACCAGGCCATGTGTTTGCGGATGTCGCGCATGGCCTTGTCCTCGCCGTCGTGTTCCACGAGCAGCGACGCGTGGCGGATCAGGATCTCGCCGACCCGGCCGAGCGTGGGGCCGTTCGGAATCGGCTCCCCGCGCAGGGCCGCCGACAGTTCCGCGAACAGCCAGGGCCGGCCGAGACAGCCGCGGCCGACGACCACGCCGTCGCAGCCGGTCTCGGCCATCATGCGCAGGGCGTCGTCGGCGGTGAAGATGTCGCCGTTACCGAGGACGGGGATGGTGGTGACCGCTTCCTTGAGCCGCGCGATCGCCGACCAGTCCGCCGCGCCGGAATACAGCTGTGCCGCCGTGCGGGCGTGCAGGGCCACGGCCGCCGCGCCCTCGGCCTCGGCGATCCGACCGGTGTCGAGGTAGGTGTGGTGGTCGTCGTCGATGCCGATGCGGAACTTGAAGGTGACCGGTACCTCGCCGGCCACCGCCACCATCTCCCGCACGATGTTCGCGAACAACCGGCGCTTGTAGGGCAGCGCGGAACCGCCGCCGAGCCGGGTCACCTTCGGCACCGGGCACCCCAGGTTGACGTCGACGTGGTCGGCCCAGCCCTCACCGACCACGATCCGCACCGCTTCGCCGAGCGTCTTGGGGTCCACCCCGTACAACTGCATGGACCGCGGGTGCTCGTCGGCGCCGAACGCCATCATGTGCAGCGTCTTCTCGTTGCGTTCCACGATGGCCCGCGCGGTGATCATCTCGCACGTGTAGATGGCTGTCGAACTGCCGAACTCCCGGCACAGCGTCCGGAACGCCACATTCGTGATGCCCGCCATCGGCGCGAGCACCACCGGCGGATCGACCGGGTAGGGGCCGATACGCAGGGCGGGTTTCACGTCGGACAGGGTCGTGGTCACGCCTCCAGTGTCTCATCCCGTGATCAGCGGATCCGCGCCCTGACCGGGACTGTGCCGAGCATCGCAGGAAGACGCGGAAACGAGAACGGCCCGGCCTGTGCGGGCCGGGCCGTTCTGGCGAGTCGAAATCAGCTGACGGTCGCCATGTCGCGCTCGGCCTTGGCGGCCTCGCGGGCGAGCATGCGGTCGCGCTGCTCCTCGAACTTCACCACGTCGCGCTCGAGCTTCTCCAGGAAGAGGCCGAGCTCCTCGCGGGTCTTCTCCCCGCGGGCGGTGAAGTCGGTGCGCTCGAAGACATTCCACTTCTTGAGCACCGGGGTGACCACCTCTTCGAGGTGCTGGCGCAGGTCGTAGATGCCGTGCTTGGCCATCAGCACGCCGTTGCGCCGGAAGTTGGGCATGCCGGCGCCGGGCATCTGGAAGTGCTGGATGATCAGGCTGATCGACTCCAGGGCCTGGTCGGGGGTCAGGTCCAGGGCCGCGCCGCACAGGTTGCGGTAGAAGATCATGTGCAGGTTCTCGTCGGCGGCGATGCGCTGCAGCATGCGGTCCGCGATCGGGTCGTCGCACACCTTGCCGGTGTTGCGGTGGCTCACGCGGGTGGCGAGCTCCTGGAAGGTCACGTACGCGACCGAGTAGAGGAAGCTGGCCTCGATCGCCTCACCCAGCGGCTTCGGCGAGGCGTAGCCGTTGGTCATGTGGATCATGCGGGCCTGTTCCAGCGCCACCGGGTCGACCCCGCGGGTGACGGTCAGGTAGTCGCGCATGACGATGCCGTGCCGGTTCTCCTCGGCGGTCCACCGGCCGACCCACGTGCCCCAGGCGCCGTCCTGGGAGAAGTTCTCGGCGATCTCCCGGTGGTAGGAGGGGAGGTTGTCCTCGGTGAGGAGGTTGGTGATCATCGCGGCCTTGGCGAGCTCGCTGAGCCGCGACTGCCCGGGCTCCCAGTCGACGCCACCCATGGCGGCGAAGTTGCGGCCCTCGTCCCACGGCACATAGTCGTGCGGGTGCCATTCCTTGGCCATCGACAGATGGCGGTCGACATTCGCGGCGGCGACCGGCTCCAACTCCTGCAGTAGTTCGAGTTGAGTCAGATCCCTTGCCATGTAGTGCGCCCTTCGATGTCTTCGCTAGTCCCGACGGTCATTACCTACGCCATCGTAGGTGTGACCCGCGACCCAATGCGAGTCCGAATTGTGACATGTGAGGTACGCCACCGCAACCCTGTGATCAGCCTGTGCACCAGGTAGAGGGCGGTTGTAGAAGTGTCCTCGTCACCCTGTCGAGATCTGAGCCGCTTCCGTTACGTACCCGACTTCCCGGTCGGTAACCCTCGGCCCGCCCCGTCCGCGCCGGAGCTGGGGTGATGATGAAACAGCGGGGATGCGATGGCTCATGGACGTCGATGTCCGATATACGGCTGCGGCCGGTCCCGAACTCCGAGACCGGCCGCAGCGCAGTGCCCCCACCAGGGCTCGAACCTGGGACCTGCGGATTAAAAGTCCGTAGCTCTACCAACTGAGCTATAGGGGCGTGGCCCGCAAGTGTAGTGGGCGTGCCGGGGAGTTGTTAAGCCGGTATCGGTCCGGTGTGGCGCCGCAGGTCGGTGCGGGTGCCGCCGGGGCGGTGGCGGGCGGGGTGGGGCGCGGGCGGAGGTATGTGATCGATCATGTTGTCCGCCAATTTGTTTCCGGGCCGAAGTAATGTGACCATCGTCAAGTATATTGAGCGGCAATGTAATTGGGTTGGAGGTGCCGGACGGATGTCCAGGCGGGACGTGGCGCGGGGGGCGTGCCGGGTTCCCGGCGCTGCACCGGCAGCCGGTCGCGCGGTTCGTGGACTGCGTTGGCCGCCTTGTGGATCCGGCGGAAATGACCGTCCGGCGCAATCGTTACGAAACGCCGTCGAACGAACTGACTTTCCGGTACGCATCCCGGCGAGTGTCGAATCGCGGTACGGTGACCGCTCGGTGAATTCCGGTTGGGCCGGGGGTGCCCGGCGGGACCGGAATCAGCTGTCGGCCGACGTATCCGACGGTGTCCCGACCGGTCCGGCCGTACGCGACCCGGGCTGGGCGGTGCTGCCGGCGCAGGGGCCGAGACGAGTGAACATGCCTGGTCGAGCCCAGTGCGGCGCGGTCGGGCGCGGTGGTCCACAGGGGGTGTACTGCGGGATTCCGGCCAATTTCCGATACGAATGTATGCAACATCTGGGCCATTAGCCCGGATTCGGTTCCATGACAATCTCATAACTCGCGTCGAGGGCTGGTCCTAACGGGGGGTCCGAGAGCGGTAAGTAGCTTCGGAGGCGTTACGAGCATGGCACGGCAGCAAGAACGGGCCCGCCGGACACGAGCGGCGATCATCAGATCCGCGGCCGTCGAATTCGGAAAGAGCGGATATGCGGCGGCATCACTGAATCGGATACTCGAAGGTTCGCGGGCGACCAAGGGCGCGATGTACTTCCACTTCGACTCCAAGGAGGATCTGGCCCGCGCCGTCCTGGAGGCGGCGGTCGAGCGCTATCGCGCCACCACCGAGCGATGGCTCGCCCGAACGGATCTCGGTCCACTCGACGTGCTGCACGGGATGATCGACGAGATCGCGTTGCGGCTCGAGCACGACATCATCATCCAGGCCGAGTTCCGGCTCATCATCGAGCCCGAGTTCTTCTCCGACGTCCATTCCGGCGGCGGCCGGATCCTCGCCCGCGCCACCCGCATGCTCGCGACCCGCGCCGTCGAACACAAGCAGCTGCGCCTCGACGCCGACGCCGACCGCTTCACCCGCACCCTCACCGCCGCGCTGGCCGGCCAGCGCTACAGCGTCGACCTGCCGATCGGTGGCCTCGATCTGCGCACCCGGTTCACCGAGGCGCTGGAGGTGATCGCCGAGTCGATGGCGACCCCCGAATGGCTCGACGAGTTCCGGCGCACCGGATGGCGCGCCGAGGCCCGCCTGGAGGACCTCGACTCCTGACCCGCCACAGACCCCCATTCGTGCCGCTGACCAGGCGATTTGGGATTAACGACTCCGGTGTCATAAGCTATCGGAGCTCCCAACGGAAGCCGTTGAGAAACGGTCCGGAGAGATCCGGCCGAGCCCCCTTCGTCTAGCGGCCTAGGACGCCGCCCTTTCAAGGCGGTAGCGCGGGTTCGAATCCCGTAGGGGGTACGGTGGTGACACCGGGAGTGATAAAAGAATATGGCCTTGTGGCGCAGTTGGTTAGCGCGCCGCCCTGTCACGGCGGAGGTCGCGGGTTCGAGTCCCGTCAAGGTCGCAATATTTGCCATGGGTATTCAGTTCGGGTGCCCGCCCGGCCAGGTAGCTCAGTTGGTACGAGCGTCCGCCTGAAAAGCGGAAGGTCGCCGGTTCAATCCCGGCTCTGGCCACCCTCCAAAGACCAGCCATTGTGGCTGGTCTTTGTGCGTTTCTGGAGTCGTTCGGTGCTGACCGTGGCATACCGCTCCGGACCGCGATTCACCCCGTTTTCCGCTCGTAATCGCACGCTAATCGCACGGCCGATCCGGCCTCCGAAGCTGGAGACCTGACCGCGAATGTGATTTTGGACACTCGCCAGATGTCCTTCCACATCTGAGCGGAGCGACGACTCTGGCGGGGCGGTATCAGGGATGCATGCCGCCGGCTGAGAGTCCGCCGGGTGGGCAGCTCCAGTCGCCTCCTCCGTCGCCGACACCTGCTGCCCAGGCTTCGTATTGCGGGTGCGGAGGGCAGACGATGCGGGCACCGGTGTCGGCGGCTTTCGCATCGGTCAGCGCTGTTGGCGTTGCGTCTGGGTGCCTGAACCGACCAGCGGCCGTGAAGGGGCGTGTCCCAGTGGCTACTTCGGTAGCCAGTGGGTAGGGACGGAGGCTATGGAATTGCCTATTGAACTGAGTTGTGGGGACTTGGGTGGGGACTGAACGTTTTGGACCGGCAGGAGAGTGACCGGCAATGGGGGAGGATTCGGCGGGTTGCTGGTTGGCGTTGCCGAGTGGCGGGGCCCTGGCGTCGGCGAAATCCCTTTGATCTGTGTAGATCCTAGGGATTTTCGGGTTGTGAAAGGTCGGGATTTCGGATAGCGTTCCGATCTTGTCGCCCTGGTAGGGGTATTCGCCCACGACTGTCGACCCTGGCTAGAGTCAGCTGCCGGCACGAGCCTGTGTCACACATCATCACCGAAAGACGTACTTGTGTACAAGATCAATCGACGTACCGCGGCGCTGGCAGGGTTGACCGCGGTTGCCTTACAGGGCGTCGCTGCCGCGACTGCCTCCGCGACCGAAACCGCGATCTACCCGGGATGCGTAGCCTTCCAGACGGGCCAGCCCTGCTACACCTACGTCGTGACAACTGGTGCGGACGCATTGAGTCCGGTGACTGTGACAGTCAATGGCGTCACTAAGGGAACGGCGACGCCACAGGCGATGTCGGGCGGCCCCGCTGCCGTTGTCGAGTGGTCTGCGCCCGGGCCTGGCGTGTACCAGATCACCGCGACGCAGGGCACCTCCACCTTGTCGCAGACCCTCTATCTGTGCCCGTTGCCGATCATCAATGGCCCCGAAGGTATGTCCTCGGGCTGCATGCAGGATGCGGGGAGCGCGCAGAGCCCTAGCATTCTGGGCCTTGTGGGTTCCCTGCTGTTCCCGCTGTCTGAGTATTCCTAGGCCAGGGAAGGGTTCCTGGCCAACCGAACTGGTCGCTTCTCGGCAGCCTGGCCGAGCGAATGGGTCCCTTCGCTGCGCGGCTGGTGAGGGAGCTCTCAGGGGGTGAACTGGATGCGATGCTCGCCAGATTCGACGAGTTCGTGGCAGGCCTGGCGACTTTCGTGACGCCGACCGGCGAGTGATGTTGGTAGTCGAAGAATCCTGTCAGCAGGGCGCGCTGACTCCGGCGCTGGCTCGAGTGCGTCAGTGCGCAGTTCCGCATCGGTGCGCACATTCTTGTGGCTTCCTGGGAAAGTTGTGAAAACGGACAGTTTCCGACTCGCTGCTGGTCTACTGGCTGCGGAAAGCCGCACTGGCAGAGGCGGTTCGGTATGCGGAGGTGGACAGTGACCAAGAAAACGATGCTCGCTCGGTGGGGTGCCGGTGCTGCTGGGATCGCCACGCTGGGTATGGCGGGGGTTGTGGCGGCGACGCCTGCTTCGGCCGCGCTCGGGATCGTCGCGTCGACCGCATACTGCGCCGGGAGCACATATACCGTGACCGTGCCGGCGGCTGATGCCGCGGCCATGGCTACCGCGGCCGGCGCCAGCTCCTTCGAACTGTTGACTCAGTCCACTCCGAGCGGTAGCACGGCCCAGTCGACGCCGGTGACCTACACCGCGGGCCAGGATGTCAGCTTCCAGTGGACTGCCCCGGCCGCGGGGACGGTGAACCTGTACGTGATGCCTGTGTCCGCCAACGGTGCCGGCGGGGAAGGGCCGTTGGCGGTCACGGTCGTACAGCCGGATGCCTCCGGCACCGGCTGCGTACCGGGCGCGGCGGCCACCACGACCGTGACGCCCACGAGCACCGCGGCGGTCCCGACCACGTCGGCGCCGACCCCGGCGAGCTCCGGCTCCGGAATTCTGGGCAGCAGCACCGGAAGTGGGCTGATCAACAGCCTGGTCTACGCGTTCGGTGCTGTGCTGAACGTCGGCTCCAGTGCGTCCAGCACGGGTTCCGGCCGGTAGTCCGGCCGAGACCCCGGGCTGCCGGCGGCCGGGGGCGTGCGGTGGAGTGGTGATATGACTCCCGTTCTGCACGAACGTTTCCCGCAGCTGCGCGACACGCTGCCCTGGCTGCGGCTCGGCACCGCGCCGTCCCCGGTGCGTGAGCTCACCGACCTGCCGGTGCGAGTTCCGGTGTGGCTCAAGGACGACGGTGTGTTCGGCGACGGCGGCTGGGGTGGCAACAAGGTCCGCAAGCTGGAATGGCTACTGGCGGAGGCGATCCGGCGGCGCAAGCGAACTCTCGTCACCGTGGGCGGGCTGGGCACCAACTGGGGACTGGCGACCGCGCGGTACGGGCGGGAGCACGGGCTGCGGACCGCGATCGCGCTGGTGGACCAGCCGGTCGACGACCATGTGCGGGCTCAGTTGCAGCGGCTGCGCGAGTCGGGTGCCACGCTGCACTTCACCCACACCAAGGCGCGCACGGTGCTCGCGGTGCCGTATCTGCTTGCGCGGCACCGGCGTCCGTATGTGATCCCGCCGGGCGGTTCGACCCCGATCGGGGTGCTGGGCTATGTCGAGGCCGCGTTCGAACTGGCCGCGCAAGTGGCGGCGGGCGAGCTGCCCGAGCCGGCGCACATCGTGACCGCGGTCGGCTCCGGCGGCACCGCGGCCGGACTGCTGCTGGGCCTGGAACTCGCGGGCCTGCACCGCACCGAGGTGGTCGCCGTGGTCGTCAACGACACCTTGCGGCTCGATCGAGGGTCACTGACCCGCTCGGCGCGGCGCACCGCCGACCTGCTGTCCGCCCGCGGCGCCGAACTCCCCGCGCTGCGGCTCGCGCCGGACCGGCTGCGAGTCGTCACCGACCAGCTCGGGCCCGGTTACGGTCACGCGACCGCTGCGGGCCGCGACGCCCATGAATTGGTGCCGCATCTGCCGCTGGAGCCGGTGTATACGGCGAAGGCGTTCGCGGCTCTCCTCGACCTCGCCGGTGGCGCGGCGGCGGGTCCGGTCGTCTTCCTGCAGACCAACGGCCCCCGGCAGACCTGAGGTCGGTATCCGGCCTGATCCGGGGCTGTCGAAGTGCGTTGTCGCCGAACGGACCCGAGGTTGTCGGGCGCGGACCGGTGGCCTCGACCGGTGCGCTGCGGGCCACCCGGACGCGACCCACACCCGGCAGTGTGATCAGCATCACTCCTGTCGGCTGGGTCGGCGCGAGCAACCCCCCGTCCGATTCCGCCCGCGATGCGATATTTGTACCCGCAAGTTCAACCGAGACCGTCCCGCTGCGCGGCAGCGGAATCACGGTCTCCCCCTGGAGGAGTGGCATGGAGCGGTACCGGATTCGTCTCGAGGCGTACTTCGATTACGACATCACCGACGAGAAGGCGGTGCGAGACGAAGCGATCGCCATGATGAACACCGTCGAGGAGCTCAAGTCGCAGCTCGCGCAGATCTCGGTCGACGACATGAGCTTCCCGGACGTGCTGAAGATCGGCCAGGTGCTCAAGGTCGCCTCCGCGCTCGACGGCGCCGGCAACATCGACGGCGCCACCCGGCTCGGCCAGGAAGTGACCCTGCACGTCGAGAAGTTCGTCCCCGCCGAAGAGGGCGCCCCCGCCGAAGCCGCCGCCGGCTGACCGACAGGTGACCCGCCGCCCCGATGTGAATATGCTCACCTCGGGGCCGGTGGACGGCCGAGCGCGGCCACCAGCCGCGCGGACACCAGCGAGGAGGCGCGGGACGTGAGTGACGACGACCAGTGGTACTACTGCATCAAGCACCACAAGGCCGAGCGGGGCAAGGAATGCTGGTACGGCGACCGGATGGGTCCCTACCCGGACCAGGCGACCGCCGAACGCGCCCTCGCGATCGCCGCTGAGCGCAATGCCGCGGCCGATGCCGCCGACGAGGACTGACCCGGTTCCCGTACGGTCGAAGTCGCGGGGTTGCCCCGCGCCCATGCCGTAGCACACCCATCGGATACGGTTCTGATTCAGCTGTGCGATAGCAGTTCGGTTCAACGTGCGCTTCGATCGGGAGGGCGTCTAGTGAAGGTGACCGTGGTGGTCCCCACCTACAACGAGCGGGAGAACCTGCCCGTGGCTGTGGAGCGGCTGACCGCGCTCCCGGTACCCGACCTGCACGTGCTGGTCGTCGACGACAACTCGCCCGACGGCACCGGCGACGTGGCCGACAAGCTGGCCGCCGACCTGCCGAACGCGGTGGGCGTGCTGCACCGGACCGAGAAGGACGGCCTCGGCCGCGCCTACATCGCCGGCATCACCCGCGCGCTCGACGAGGGCGCCGACGTCGTCATTCAGATGGACGCCGACCTCTCGCACCCCGCCGAGGTCATCCCGGCGATGCTGGAGAAGCTCACCACCAGCGACGCCGGTGTCGTCCTCGGCTCCCGCTACGTGGCCGGCGGCTCCACCGCGGCCGAATGGAAGTGGTACCGCAAGGCCCTCTCGGCCTGGGCGAACTTCTACGTCAACATGATCCTGCGCCTCGGCGTGAAGGACTCCACCGCCGGTTTCAAGGCGTGGAAGGCCGAAACCCTGCGCGCCATCGACGTCGCCTCGATCAAGAGCAACGGCTACTCGTTCCAGGTCGAGATGAACTACCGCGCCAAGCAGAAGGGGATCGCGATCGCCGAGGTCCCGATCCGCTTCGAGGAGCGCACCGTCGGCGCCTCCAAGATGAGCCTGAAGGTCCAGCTCGAGTCGGCCGCCATGCCGTGGAAGTTGTTGTTCGGCAAGGCTGTCTGACCTGCTAGTCGGAATCAGCGTCGGGCGCAGGCCAGTTCAGTAGGGTCTGGACGAACAGTTCGCGGACCCTGTCCACCTCGGCGTCCAATTGCCGGGGGTCCCAACCGCTTACGTCGACGGGTGGAAGTACCGCGACGTCGACGACGCCTTTGCGGACGATCGCCGAGTCACGCCAGGCGATTTCGCCGGCGTTGCGGATCACCAACGGCACCACCGGAACTCCCGCCTGCATGGCGATATGGAAGGCGCCCTTCTTGAATGCGCCTACCTCGGGGGTGCGGGAGCGGGTGCCCTCGGGCGCCACGACTACCGAAATGCCCTGGTGCAGGGTATCTACCACCGGGGCCAGGGCCGCGCGTGCGGCCGCGCTGTCCGAGCGATCGATGAACGTCACCCCCACGAAACGCAGCATCGGCCCGAAGATCGGGTTCGCCGTCAGCTCCTGCTTCGCGACCGCGGTCACACCGTGATCGAGGACCGAGGCCAGAATCACCATGTCGAATTGGCTCTGATGGTTGAACACGAACACCGCCGGGCGCGCGTCGCGGGCATACCGGGCGCCGGTCACGCGGATCCGGATGCCGGTGGTCCGCAGCGTAGCCGCGGCAGCCTGTCGAATCATCGCGTCCGCCATCCGGCGCCGGTCACGTGTGGCGGACCGGGACACCACCCCGACGGTGGCGCCGGACAGCAGCGCCGCGAAACCGGCAGCAGTGCGAATCAGATCACGGAGCCGGGCATCCGGGCGGGGCCGGAACGTCAGCACCGGCCACTGCCGTTCCCCGGCAACCGACGCGAGTTGGGGATCGGGGTTCACCACCCGGGGGTGTCCGGCCGATTCGAGCAACGGCAGGTCGGTGGACGAGGCGGCGTAGATGTACGACTGCGCCGGATCCAACTGCCACTCCTGGGCGAACCGGCGTACCGCCTCGGCCTTCTCGGTGCGCCACAACGGGGTTCCGTCGACGTGTCCCGTGAGCACGCCGTCCACGACCGCCAGCTCGGTGTGCAGCACGGTCGGGAAGCCCAGTTCGGCACCGACCGGCTCGACCTGGAAGCGGGTCAGTCCCGTGATCAGGATCAGCGTGTGCCCGGCCACGCGGTGGGCCCGGACCAGCCGCCAGGCTTCCGGATACAGGTGCCCGTAGAGGCTGCTCTGATAGGCGCGTGTCCCGGCCTCGGCCAGTTCGTCCTCGCTGTGTCCGGCCCAGTCCGACCGGAACGACTGCAACAGCCCTTCGTATTCGGCGTCGGTCCGTGCGCTGCGCACGCCGTCGCGCATGCTCCGCGCCAGCCCCGCCGCACCGGCGGAGCGGCGCCTGTGCCACAGCACCTTCGGGCTGAGTCCGTGGGCGACCAGCTCGGCGCGACCGGCGACCGGCGCCGGTAGGACGCGCCGGTCCGGCCGCCGGTCTCGCGCGGCCGCGAGATCGGCTACGGCGCCGACCTCGAAGATCGCGGCGACCTGTGGCCCCTGTGGTCCGGCGGCGACAGCGGCCACGGCCGCATCGAGATCCATCACAGGTCCGGTTGATTGGACGGATCCAGGCCGGCGGCCCGGGTGATCCGGGCGTTGACGATCCGTAGCTCGGCGGCGAACTCGGCTCTCCGCCTGCCCAATTGCGGATCATCGGAGGTGGTCAGGCCCTGGTTGTCGGCGAGTTTCAATGCGCTGGTGAACAATTCCGTCGACACCGCCTCCGGGCTGTGCAGCCGATGCTGGAGCAGCAACTGGCGCCCCACCGCGAGACACTCCTCGATGAATCCTTTTCGATCGGTGAGCTTTTCGTCGCCACGCGCGGTCAGGCGCTCGGCGACCACCAGTTGAGCGTCGAAGAACGAGTGCAGGACCCGGTGCGCCATGACGAATCCGGATTCGGTGAGGCGGTCGAGGATGTCGGCGTAGATCATTCCCTCGGCGACCCGCTCGTGCCAATCAGGGTCCACCAGCAACATTTCGGCCGTCATCTGCTCGGCGAACTCCTTGCGTTCGGGGAAGAAGAACTCGAATTTCAGCAGGTCACGCAGCCGGTACGCGGCCGCCCACCCGGCCTTCTCCTGCTCACCGGCCGGGGCAGCGACCGCCGCCAGCACCGCCAGCTCGAGGATGGCGCGGTTGACGAACCAGTGCACCGCGCTGTTGCGATAGAACGCGGCTTCCAGGTGGGCACCGGCTTCGATCGAGTACACCGGCTCGAGTCCACCCCGGTACACGGTGACGACCCGGGCCAGCGACAGCTGCTCCAACACCACCACCAGGCCTTGGTCGTCGAGGGCTTCCAGCCGCCCGGTCGGCAGGTTGCGCGCGGCGATGTATTCGCGGACCGGCTGCAGCACCCGCCGTACCTCGGACAGAGTGAGCGCGCGTTCGCCGACGCCCAGCAAGGTCAGGGTGACCAGTGCGTTCAGGGTGATCGGGGTGACGGTGTTGATTCCCACCGCGATGTCGAAAGCCATCCGTTGCACGGCGAGATGACCCGGCTCGTCGTCGATGCCGACCGATTCCGGCAGCAGCGGATCTCCGTGCGCGGCCAGCCGTTCCCGGGCAGACATCGGTTCGCCGAACCGGATATAGACCTGGCCTGCCGAATGTTGTTGATTGCGGATGTATCTGGCCAGCCAGGCCAGACCCTCCGGCTGCTTGCTGCCGCCGGTCTGCTCCTCGACGAGGGCTTCGAGTTCGTTGAGCCGCTCGTAGGTGATCGACACCGGCACCAGCATCGCATCTTCGACCCGACCCGAACGGACCGCTGCCGCAAGGTAGTTCAACAGACCGTAGCGAGGCGGCCGCAGTTTCCCGGTGCGGGTCCGGCCGCCTTCGAAGTACCACTCCAGATTGAACCGCTTGGCCAGCAGGAAGGCCAGGTACTCCTCGACGACCGCCTTGTACACCTCGTCGTCGCCGAAGGTGCGGCGGATGAAGATGGTGCCGGTACGTTTGGCGATCGCGCCCATCGGCCAGAAGCTGAGGTTCGCACCGCCGATGACGTGGTTGGGCGGAAAGTCGTTGCGGGCCAGTGCGTCACCGAGCACGAACGGGTCGACATAAGACCGGTGGGACGGCAGAAACACCAGCGGAAAAGAACGGTTGAGCCGGCGTAGATCCGCGAGACCCGAGGTGTCGCAGTCCACCGTCCATGCCGAGGCGTGCACCGGCCGCATCGCCTGGGTGAACAGGTCGGACACCAGCCGGCTCTGCGCGGCCACCAGCTCGTACAGCGCTTTCTCCGCGCGTAGATGGACGGCTGTGCGCGACAGCCCGAGGCGTTCGGCGATCCCGTCGAGGCGGGCCCGGAACGCCGCCGAGTCGAGAATCTTCTCGGCGACCAAGCGCGGCACCTTGTACCGGTCGCCGATCACGGCGCGCTCGGCACGCTCCAGCGCGACGATGCCGGAAAGGACCACGGCCCGAGCCAACGGGTCGGCGTCGGCTCCCGGATTATCGGCACGCAGCTGCGACAGCCGTGCGGGCGCACCGGCCAGCACCAGATATCGATCGGGTGACTTGGCCACCAGACGCCGTTGCATCAGTCGGCGTGGCTTGCGCGGATTCCCGAGGGTGATCAGGTCGGTGAAGGTGGTCCGGCGCACACCGTCCCGTTCGGGCGGCAGCCACAACACCCGGATCGGGATCACCAGCGGATCGTCGCGGCGGCCGACCAGCCGGGCCGCGACCGCCGCGGTATCCAGATCGAGCTGGGTGACCGGAGCGTCGATCCCGAATTCGGCGGCGATACCGCCTTCGGCGATCCAGGTGCCGATCAACTCGCGTTCCACCCGCGACGCCGCATCGACCAGCGCCACCACCGAATCCGGGGCGGTGGGCACGGGAGTGGTCGCGATATCGATGTGATCCAGCATGGCAGTCCTCCTTGCTGAGCGCCCTCTCATTGAAGCCCCGCCGCCGTGTGTCGCGCAGCATGTTGCGGCAACCTCGGCGCGGCGGCACGCGGCGCCGCGGGATCGGCGGCGCGCACGACCTACACTCGCCCGGTGACTCGCTGGGATACCCACGATCTACCCGACCTGAGCGCCCGGACCTTCATCGTCACCGGCGCCAACAGCGGCCTGGGGGCCGCGACCACCAGGGCACTGTCCGCGGCCGGAGCGCAGGTGATCATGGCCTGCCGGGACGTGGCGAAAGCGCAGGCCCTCGCCGGCGAACTGGGCGTGAAAGTCCGGCTACAGCGGCTGGATCTGGCCGACCTGGCCTCGATCCACGAATTCGCCGCAACCGTCGACGGTGCCGACGTCCTGATCAACAACGCCGGCGTGATGGCGGTGCCGCTGCAGCGCACCCGCGACGGCTTCGAGATGCAGATCGGCACCAACCACCTGGGCCATTTCGCGTTGACCGGACTGCTCTACAACGCCGGCAAGATCGGCAGCCGGGTCGTGACGGTCGCCAGCATGGCCCACTTCGGCGGCCGGATCGACCTCGACGACCTGAACTGGGAACGCCGGCCCTACAGCCGCACCCAGGCCTATGGACAGGCCAAGCTGGCCAACGTGCTGTTCGCCCGGGAGCTGCAGCGCCGGCTGTCGGCCGTGGGATCCCCGGTGATCTCGGTGGCGGCGCATCCCGGGTACGCCGCCACATCGCTGCACCTGCACACCGGTTCGCGGCTGTTGCAGCCGGTGCTGTCGCTGGGCGCGAGCTTGCTCGCGCAGTCGGCCGAGATGGGTGCGCTGCCGTCGCTGTACGCGGCCGCCGCGCCTGACGTCCAGCCCGGTGGGTACTACGGACCCGACGGGTTCCGCGGATTCCGCGGCTACCCGGCCCCCGCGCCGGTCGCGCCCGCCGCCACCGACGAGGTGCTGGCCCGGCGGTTGTGGGAGCTGTCCGAGGAACTCACGAAGGTGGACTTCCCGGGGTCCTGACCTGCGTTGATCCACCTCAGAGACGCCGCTGTTGTGAGCTGGGACACACCCGTGTCACACTCTCGGCGGCTGCGTCGTCGACTTGATGAAGCGGAACCACACGGTGCCGCCATCGGAGAGGACCGGAACCATGGAACAGCAGATCAACATGTACGCCACCGCGACCGGCGCCAAGCTCGTCAAGCGCGTCAACGCGGTCGGTGCCGCCCTGGCCGAGACGAAGATGCCGGTGTCCAGCGAGCTGGTCCTGTTGCGCGCCAGCCAGATCAACGGCTGCGGCTTCTGCACCGACATGCACTACAAGGACGCGATCGCCGCCGGCGAGGACCCCGTGCGCCTGAACCTGGTGGCGGCGTGGCGCGAGGCGACGGTGTTCACCGAGGCCGAGCGGGCGGCGCTGGCGTTCACCGAGGAACTCACCCGGATCGCCGACCACCACCGCGGTGTGTCGGACGAGACCTGGGCCGAGGTGCGCAAGCACTTCGACGACGAGCAGGCCACGGCGCTCACCGGCGTCGTCGCTCTGATCAACGTCTACAACCGGCTCAACGTCGCCAACCGGACCCCGGCGGGCAGCTACCAGCCCGGCCAGTTCTGAGCCGGATCGTCGCCGGGCCGCGCCGGGTGTGCGGCCCGTCGGCGGCGTCCGTGGCGCCCCGCCCGGTGCCCGGTGCGATGGGCGGCGTGCACGCAACCCGTACCGACGTCTGCCGCCTAGTCCGATCAGCGCACGGTGGGGCCGTCGTCGAGTGCGGCGCGGTTGCGCCCGCGCGTGGGGACGGCCGCGATCTTGCGGGCTCGACATAACGAATCGCCCGGTCGTGCCCCGATCTCGTCTGTCGGGGCCGTGATCGGATCACCGAGATCCGGGATGGCCGTCCGGCGCTGAACAACTGCTGGACGTCGACGAATACTGATCACCGTGGGCCAGGCGTCCACTGCGCGGATCCGGCGGGGGATCGGAGCCGGGCACGGCTGGACTACGCTGCGGGGGTGTCCGAATCTGCCATTGTTGCCCGTCTGCGCCCGTTCGGGGCGACCATCTTCGCCGAGATGAGCGAGCTGGCCGTCCGGCACGGCGCGGTGAATCTGGGGCAGGGCTTCCCGGACACCGACGGGCCCGCGGCCATGCTGGAGGTGGCGCGGCAGGCCATCGCCGACGGCCTCAACCAGTACCCGCCGGGGCGCGGCATGCCGGTGCTGCGGCAGGCGATCGCGGCGGATCGGTTGCGGCGCTACGGAATCGACTACGACCCGGATACCGAGGTGCTGGTCACCGTGGGCGCCACCGAAGCCATTTCGGCCGCCATCCTGGGCCTGGTCGAGCCCGGGCAGGACGTGGTGCTGATCGAGCCCTACTACGACTCCTACGCGGCGTCCGTGGCCCTGGCCGGCGCTACCCGGCGCACCGCCCGGCTGGTCGCCGACGGTGACGGATTCGCTCTCGACCTGGACAGTCTGCGCGCCGCGATCACCGCGAACACCCGTGTGCTGCTGCTGAATACGCCGCACAATCCGACCGGTGCGGTCCTGGGTCGCGCCGATCTGACCGCGATCGCGGAACTCGCGATCGAACACGACCTGATCGTGGTGTCCGACGAGGTCTACGAGCACCTGACCTGGGACGGCCACGAGCACATCAGCATCTCCACCCTGCCCGGCATGGCCGAACGCACGGTCGTGATCTCCAGTGCCGCAAAGATGTTCAGCGTCACCGGCTGGAAGACCGGCTGGGCCTGCGGGCCCGCCCGGCTGATCGACGGCGTCATCGCCGCCAAACAGTTCATGTCCTACGTCGCGGGCGGCCCGTTCCAGCCCGCGGTCGCGTATGCCCTGGACAACGAGCAGGATTGGGTACTCGGCCTCCGAGACGCCCTGTCCGCCAAGCGACTCCGCCTGTCCAAGGCCCTGGCCGACGCCGGCTTCGACGTGAAGCGCAGCGATGGAACCTATTTCGTCTGCGCCGACATCAGCCCGCTCACCGACTCCGACGGGCTCACCTTCTGCCGCGAACTCCCCGCCCGCCTGGGCGTCGTCGCCATCCCGGTCAGCGTCTTCACCGACGACAAGAAACCCTGGGACAACCTGATCCGCTTCGCCTTCTGCAAGCAGGACGCGACGCTGGACGAGGCAGTACGCCGACTGAGCGCCTGACCAGGAGTTTCGCGGACATTTGCCTGTCCTCTCTGCCTCGAGACAGCTGGAGCCGAGTACTATGGCGCCATCACGCAAGTGATGGCTGGGCGGTGTGGTGCTGCGCTAACAGCACCACACCTGGTGGGCTACTTACACACCCAGCGGACCACCATCAGGGCCCCGGAGATTTCGGCAGCGACACACATCAGCATGCCGTAGTCGACCGGGGCTTTTTTGATGCCCCGTCGATGCTTGGCCATTCCCACCACCTCCTTTCTGGGCGCGGTGTCCGGACCACCGGATCCACCGCCCCTCGACTGGAGGTGTCAACACGCGATATCAGCTACTGGCCAGTGCAATATGGAATGCCTTGTCTACCAGCTAAATTGGTGCAATATGGGCGCTATCTCGCGTATCGGCGATATTGTCGCAACGCTGATTGCCGGTGAATACGCCGAAGCCCCCGCCGACGCGCACTCGAGGTGTGTCGGCAGGGGCTTCGATCGGCCGGATCAGGACTTGCGGCGGGCCTCCACCGCGTCGGCCAGGCGGTCGAGCGCGGTCGAGGTCGTCTCCCAGTCGATGCAGGCGTCGGTGATGGACTGGCCGTAGGTCAGCTCGTCGGCGTGGCCGAGGGTGAGGTCCTGGCGGCCGGCGACCAGGAAGCTCTCCAGCATGAGCCCGACGACCGCGCGGTCGCCGGCGGCGATCCGCTCGGCGATATCGGTCGTCACGTCGACCTGGCGCTCGTGGTCCTTGTTCGAGTTGCCGTGGCTGGCGTCGACCACCACGCGCTGCGGCAGCGACGACTTATCCAGGCGGACAAGGGCTTCGGCGACCGAGGCGGCGTCGTAGTTGGGGCCGGTGCTGCCGCCGCGCAGGATGACGTGGCAGTCGTTGTTGCCGGCGGTCCGGATCAGGGCCGAGCGACCGTCCAGGTCGGTGCCGGGGAACACGTGGCTGGCCGCGGCCGCGCGGACGCCGTCGACGGCCACCTGCACGTCACCGTCGGTGCCGTTCTTGATGCCGACCGGCATACTCAGCGCGCTGGCCAGCTGCCGGTGCACCTGGCTGGCGGCGGTGCGGGCACCGATCGCGCCGTAGGAGACGAGATCGGAGATGTACTGCGGGGTGATCGGGTCGAGGAATTCGCACGCGACCGGCAGGCCGAGGGCGGTGATGTCGACCAGGAGTCCGCGGCCCAGGCCCAGACCGGTGTTGATGTCGAAGGTGCCGTCCAGGTGCGGGTCGTTGATCAGACCCTTCCAGCCCAGCGTGGTGCGCGGCTTCTCGAAGTAGACGCGCATCACGATGTGCAGCCGGTCCGACAGCTCCGCGGACTTGGCGGCCAGGCGGCGGGCGTAGTCGAGGGCGGCCTCGGGGTCGTGCACCGAGCACGGGCCCACGATCACCATCAGGCGGTCGTCGGCACCGTCGAGGACCTGCACGGTCGCGGCGCGACCGGCCCGCACGGTGTCGGCGTGCGCATCCGTGATCGGGTGCGCCCGCCGCACGTCGGCGGGGGAGAGCAGGGGGCTGATGCTCAGCGTGCGCTGGTCGTCGAGGTCACTGTGGACGGCATCGACATCGGCGGCGGTAGTCATGAGATGTTCCTTTTCTCAGCCCGACTCGCCGAGAGGATCTACCCAACAGAGCCGGTCTGTTCCGGCTCGGGGTGGGGGAAGGTCAGCGCGTTTCACCGACCGGCCCACCCGGGGCCGGCTTCGTAAACCAGAAATACGCGCGCTGCTGCACGGGCTGGACACTACCAAGCTCCACCGCGGGTGTCATGCACCGGGTCTCGTGGGGACCACAGCCCGATCCGGAAAAGTACGACAGCGGTCAGGTATTCGCCGCACACTGTTCACACCGGGTGTTCAATATCACTCCCGTTCGACCGCGCGCATCTCGATCGGAGGTGGGAACGATGACCGGTTCGGGTGTGTCGGTCTCCGTCTCGCCGGCCGGGGCGAGGCTCGAGCCCGGCCTCGGATGCCGCGCATCGCGGACGCTGTCCGGAGTCTCCGCGCTCGGGTTCGGGCGAGCCGGCGGGCCGGATCCGCGGACTCCGGGTGCGGGCGACTTCGCGCCGTACCTGCCGGAGGTGGCCGCGGGCGGCGCGGCGGCAACGTTGCTGATCAGTTGCCGCGAGGGGTCTTCCGGTCGGGTGGGAACGGCGGTGACAGCTCGGTGTGTCCCCGCGTTCGGTGCGTCGGTCGTGGTCGACGCCGAGGAGGCCACTGCCACAGCATGATCGCCACGTCTGCCGGATCGGTCGATACCGAACCGACATTGGATGCACACCTTCGGGTGGTACAACCGAAAGAGCGCCTCGGCAACGCTGCCGCGATCTGGTGAGTTCCGGGACGACTCTGCGAAAACGTATGGGTTACAAGGGAATTCGTGTCGATCTTGGACACGGGGGCGGTGGATGGTATGCACGGCAACGGGTATCGGGTATCGGGAATCCTGGGTCGAACCGACGGCTGCCGGGACCCGCTGTGGGGTGTGGAGTTCCGGCTCACTCCGGTGGAACGCGCACTGCTGCGCACTTGGGAACTGCGGCGGCTGCAGTTCATCGCGCACGCCGGCGGCGCCGCCGTCACGACCACCCAGACATACACCCGCCTGGAACACAGTCTGGGCCTGTTGGCGCTGGTCGTGCACTTCGCGCCCGACGATCACGCCGCTCGGGTCGCGGCGCTGCTGCACGACGTCGGGCACCTGCCGTTCAGCCACACCTTCGAGGGTGTCGCCGGCCTGCACCACCACGAACTCGGGCGCAAACGGGTCCGCGGCCTGACCCAGTTGCTGGCCGATCACGGGCTCGACGTGGAAGAAGTCCTGGCCGTCGAGGAACCGGGCAGCACCTCGGTACTGCGCCCGGTCGGCGGGCTCAAACTCGACCATCTGGAGTCGTTCGTCCGCAGCGGCCGAGTACACGGGCGGCTCACCGAAGCCCCGGCCCGGACCCTGGCCAAGCTGCGGCTGGTCGACGGCGCCGTGCACACCGATGCCGAAACCGGCGGCTACCTGGCCGAACTCGCCTACGGTGAGGCCAGCTACATGTGCGGCTACGAGAACATCGTGGCGAACGCCGCACTGACCGCCATGGTGGAGACCCTGCTGGCCGGCGGCCTGGACAGCGCCGAACTGGCCGACTTCACCGACGACGAGCTGTGGGCGGCGTTGCTGGCCGAACCGACCACCGCCGCCATGGCCCGGTTGCTGCGCCGCGACCCGCTGGCCTGGGAGATGCTGCCGGTCGACCATCCGGAGGCCGGGCAGGGTTTCGCCTACCAGTTGCGCAAGCTGTACCTGGATACCCCGTTCGTCGACGGCGAACCGATCGGTGTGCCGTCGGAACGCATGGCCGAGCTGCCCCAGATGCCGTTGCGCTGCGTGGTGCTGCCCAGGGAGTTGCGTAAGGCGAGCTGACCGGCCCGGCCGCGCCGCGATTCGGTCGCGTCGCGTCGGCGCGGCGGCGTCGGCGTGTCCGATCCCATACCCAGGATGTCGGCACCCGTCGTTATCGTGGGTAAATGCCCTCCGATGGCCACTCCGAACCCGGGCCGCTGATCGTCCAGAGCGACAAGACGCTGCTGCTCGAGGTCGACCATGCCCAGGCCGACGCGGCGCGTGCGGCCATCGCACCCTTCGCGGAGCTGGAACGCGCCCCCGAACACGTCCACACCTACCGGGTCACCCCGCTGGCGTTGTGGAACGCGCGCGCCGCCGGCCACGACGCCGAACAGGTGGTCGACGCGCTCGTCACCTATTCGCGCTACGCCGTGCCGCAGCCGCTGCTGGTCGACGTCGTCGACACCATGGCCCGCTACGGCCGGCTGCAGCTGGTCAAGAATCCCGCGCACGGTCTGGTGCTGGTCGCCAACGACCGCGCGGTGCTCGAAGAGATCCTGCGGCACAAGAAAATCCAGCCCATGCTCGGCGCCCGCCTCGACGAGGACACGGTCGTCGTGCACCCCTCCGAGCGCGGCCACATCAAACAGCTCCTGCTCAAGGTCGGCTGGCCGGCCGAGGACCTGGCCGGCTACGTCGACGGCGAGGCGCACCCGATCGAGCTGGACTACACCAGCTCCGACTGGCACCTGCGCGACTATCAGGAACTGGCCGCCGAATCGTTCTGGGCCGGCGGCTCAGGTGTCGTGGTCCTGCCCTGTGGTGCCGGCAAGACCATGGTCGGCGCGGCCGCGATGGCGAAGGCGCAGGCCACCACGCTGATCCTGGTCACCAATACGGTGGCCGGCCGGCAGTGGCGGCGCGAGCTGCTCGCCCGCACCTCGCTCACCGAGGACGAGATCGGCGAATACTCCGGTGAGCGCAAGGAGATCCGCCCGGTCACCATCGCCACCTACCAGGTGATCACCCGCAAGACCAAGGGCGAGTACCGGCACCTGGAACTGTTCGACAGCCGCGACTGGGGTCTCATCGTCTACGACGAGGTGCACCTGCTGCCCGCGCCGGTCTTCCGGATGACCGCCGATCTGCAATCCCGCCGCCGGCTCGGCCTCACCGCCACCCTGGTCCGCGAGGACGGCCGCGAGGGCGACGTGTTCTCGCTGATCGGCCCGAAGCGCTACGACGCGCCCTGGAAGGACATCGAGGCGCAGGGCTGGATCGCGCCCGCCGATTGTGTGGAGGTCCGGGTCACCCTGACCGACGCCGAGCGCATGGCCTACGCCACCGCGGAGCCGGAGGAACGCTACAAGCTGTGTTCCACCGCGCGCACCAAACTGGCCGTGGTCGAGTCGATCCTGGAGCGGCACAAGGACGCTCCCAGCCTGGTGATCGGCGCCTACCTCGAACAGCTCGACGAGCTGGGTGAGCACTTGAACGCGCCGGTCATCCAGGGCTCCACTCGCACCAAGGAACGCGAGGCGCTGTTCGACGCGTTCCGTAACGGTGAGATCCCGGTCCTGGTGGTCAGCAAGGTCGCGAACTTCTCCATCGACCTGCCGGAGGCGTCGGTGGCGGTGCAGGTTTCGGGCACGTTCGGGTCCCGGCAGGAGGAAGCCCAGCGATTGGGGCGTTTGCTACGGCCGAAACACGACGGCGGGCAGGCACACTTCTACTCGGTGGTGTCACGCGACACTCTGGATGCGGAATACGCGGCGCATCGCCAGCGGTTCCTAGCAGAACAGGGGTATGCGTATCGCATCACCGATGCCGACGACCTGCTCGGTCCGACGATCGGGTGAGTCCGTTGCGGCCGCCCGAGTACGCGCGCCGGCGTCGGCAGCGCGTCGACGCGGCCGCCACGGGGACGGCTGGTCGGTACACCCGAGGTCGGTGAGGGAGAGACAGTGCGGCGCTTCGAATTTACGGTCGACCGGGGCCATGCCCGGTCGGTCAACGAGGTCGTGACCTGGCTGCGGCGACTGCGCCTGCTCGCCGCGGCGGTGACCGCGGGGCTCGCCGGCCTCACCGCGCTACTGATCGTCCACGACCATCCCTGGTCGTATCTGCTGGCCGTGGCGACGCTGCTGGCCGGCATCACCGCCCTGTTCGTCACGCTGTGGACCCCGCATCGGTACCGGATCGATAAGCTGTACGCCGCATCCGAATTGGTGCCCGCGCTGATCGCGGTCGCCGACCCGGGCCGGATCACGTTGCTGGCCCTGGTCAATCTGGCCAAGCTCGGCGCGGCGCCCACCTTCGCGCTCGTCACCCGCACGGTCCGTGCCCTGCCCGGGCATCGCACGAAGGTGGGGGAGCGGGTGCCTTCGGTGGCGCTGGGTATCGACCGCACCACCGGCGACCTGTGGCCGCGGGTCACCGTCATGCCGCTGGCGTGGGGTACCCGGGACGCGGCCGTCATCGACCGCGCCACCGCAGACATCGCCGAGGTGGAGTGGAAACTGTTGAACGACAACGTGAATCTGGCCGGCACGGTGCAGGCCGCGGACGGGCAGCGGCTGCTGCTCGACCCGAAGCAGCTGCCGGTGCAACTTCGCCGCTGACGCGACGGGCGCGTGTGCACGACAGTCCGGGTCGTCCCGGTTAGAGTCGCCCAATGGTGCGAACCGGGTGGGGTGCTGGGTGTGGGTTGCTGTCGGCGTCCGTCGTTCTCGTTCTGGTGTCGGCGGCACCGGTTGCGGCGCAACCGTCCGCGAATCCACTGATCGGCGCGCCGAGCGCCGGTGACCCTTACTATCCCGCCGACGGCAACGGTGGATACACGGTCGGGCACTACCGGATCCGGATCGACTACGACCCGGCGTCGCGGTGGCTGGCCGGACAGGCCCGGCTGGACGCGACCGCCACCCAGCCGCTGGCCGGCTTCTCGCTGGACTACTCCGGACCCGATGTGTCGGCGGTGGCGGTGAACGACCTGCCGGCCGGCTTCACCCGCAGCGGCGACCACAAGCTGATCGTGACCCCGGCGCTGCCGCTGTTGCCGGGACTGCCGTTCTCGATCCGGGTCGACTACGCCGGCGTGCCCGGCTCGGATCCCGATTCGGGGTGGATGTTCAGCCCCAGCGGCGGCGCGTTCGTGGCCGGTGAGCCGCACGGCGCCGCCTCCTGGTACCCGGTGAACGACACTCCCACGGACAAGGCCACGTTCGATCTGGTGGCCTCGGTTCCGCCGCAATGGGAGGTGGCGGGCAACGGAATCCGCGTTTCCGACAGCACCGACGACGCCCGGCGCACCGTCGAGTGGGTGTCGCGGCATCCCAGCGCGAGCTATCTGAACACCGTGGCGATCGACCGTTTCGAATTCCTGAACCAGCGCGGCGACGACGGCACCCCGCTGGAGAGTGCTTTCGCGCCGGCGGCGGCCGGACGCCGCGATCTGGAACAGCGGCTGCCGGAGGTGCTGGACTTCCTCGAATCCCTGTACGGCCCCTACCCGTTCGAGAGCGGCGGCGGCATCTACGTCGACACCGACCTGCCCTTCTCGCTCGAGACCCAGACCCGGCCGATCTACGCGCCGTGGGCCGACCTGCACACGGTCGTGCACGAGAACACCCACCAGTGGTGGGGCGACTGGATGTCGTTGCGGCAGTGGAGCGATGTGTGCCTGAACGAGTGCTTCGCCAGCTACACCGCCGACTACCTGTGGCCGGAACGCAAGGAGGGCGAGGACGTCGACGCCCACTACCGGGCCGCCGTGGCCACCCACCGCGACGACGACCGGTTCTGGCAGATCCCACTCCAGAACCCCGGTGCCGAAAGGGAATTCAGCTCCGTCTACTACCGCGGCCCGCTGTTCCTGCACGCGCTGCGCCACCTGCTCGGCGACGACACCTTCTTCCCGGCGATGACCGCCTTCGTCCGATCGCACGGCGACGCCAACGCCTCCATGCCCGAATTCCGCAGCTACCTGCAGACCAGGACGACCACAGACCTGTCGGGATTCCTCTCCGCCTGGCTGGATTCGGAGACTCGCCCGGACGACCGGTACCTGTACCCGGGCGGGCTGGGCAGCGCCGCCTGATCGCGGCTCGCCACGCGATAGCCGTGTGGCATACGCGTTCAACGGGATTCAGGGCGAGCAAGGGCCGCAGCGCGAACCGGCGGCCTACTCTTCGGTACCCGTCCCCTGCGTAAGCCCCGGGTGCACACCGGGAGTGAGCCCCGCATCCGTCGTGAGCTTGCCCAGCAGTTTCAGCAACGTGGCCCGTTCCGCGGGATCCAGTCCGCCGGTCACGGTGTCGTCCAGTCCGCGCGCGATCGGCTCGATCCGGCGCAGCAGGTCGAGGCCCGCGGGCAGCAGGTGCACCGCGTACGCGCGGCGGTCGGAGGGGTGGCGGCGTCGTTCGACCAGGCCGCGCTTCTCCAGGTCGTCGACCAGACCGACCATCACGTTGCGGTGGATGTGCAGGGCCTCGCCCAGCTGCTGCTGGGTCTGACCGTCGTAGGCCTGCAGCAGGCGCAGCATTCCGTTGTGCCGCGGGCTGATCCCCAACGGTTCGAGGGCGTCCGCGAACCGGGCGCCGACGTGGAAACCCAGCTGTGCCAGCAGAAATGCCGGATGTTCCGACAGCGGCACCAGCGGCGGATCGGTCTCGGTCACGGGTGCAGCGTACCCAGATGAGCAGCCTCGCTACCGCACAGCCGCCGAGCCGACGACGGCTCGGGTCGCGGATCAGGAATCGGCGCGGGGGGAACCGCCGGTGCCGGACTGCTGTTCGGACCGGGCCAGGTGCAGCTCTGCCTTGTGCAGTTCGGCTTCGGCCTGCTGCAGTGACTTCCGGGTCGCGGCCTCGGCGGCGGCCAGGAAACGGCGGCGATCCTGGGCGGTGGACAGTTCGGCGCGCAAGGCTGTGATCTGCGCTTCCAGTTCGGCGTGCTCGGCGGCGTTGCGGCTCGCTTCGGCGCGCAGGGTGTCGACCGCGGCCCGAGCTTCCGCCGCGGCCGTACGGGCCGTGGCGAGCGCGGATGCGGCACTGTCGAGCTCGGTACCCCGCACCGGTTGCGCCGCAACGGTTTCCACCGTCGGCTCGGTCGCCGGTTCGGGGACCGCGGTCAGGACCGGCCCGACGGGACCGAATCCGGAATAGCTGCTGGCCGTGGCGACCGTCCCGGTCCGTACCGCCTCGGCGACCTCCGAATCGGCCAGTGCCGCTTGGAGTGTCTCGCTGATCTCGCGCAGCGCCGCGTCACTGAGCGTCCGGCCGCGGTCCGCGGCGAGGGCGGCGGCCCGGCGGGCGAGCGCCGCGACCACCGTGCGCCGGCGCCCGGCCAGTTCGCGCAATCGGTCGGCGGCCGGGCGGCGCTGCGCCTCCGCGAGCGCCACACCGACGTCCAGCAGTTCCGCGAGCTGTTCCGGCGCGCCGTCGGCCAGCAGGTTCACCCCCCAGGCCGCCACGGTCGGCCGGCGCAGCGCGCCGATCTCCGTCGCCAGCTCCCGATCACCCGCTGCCCTAGCCTGTTTCACCCGGCTGGTGCGCGCGGCCACGAACTCGCCCGGATCCAGCCGGTACAGCTCCCGCGCGACCTCGTCCCGGTCCACCGGCTACTCCTCGACCAGGGCCACCGAGGCGATCCGGTGCAGAGTGAAGTGGCGGACCGCACCCGACACCGGGTCCAGGGCGTCGAGCTGGCCGCCCGCGACCTTCACCGGTTCCACGATGCGCTGACTGGCGACCCCGGACGCGTCCACGTACCCGATGTGCACGGCGCGCCGCACCCGGACCGCCAGCTGCAGGAGGGCGATCGTCGCCGCCGTACTGGTCCGGGAACCGTCGGCGCGGACGGCGTGCGCGGACCGGGCCCGCGTCGCCCGCTCACCGGCACGCAGCTCGGCGACCAGCAGCCGCAGTTGCTCGGCACTGGGCGGAGTCGGCCGCCACGACTGCCTGACGTTCGGCCGCGGCGCCAGCCGCGCACCGCGCGGGCGCAGATCGACGATGGTCCCCGACGAATCCTCGCCCGCCGGACTGAATCCGGCGCCGCGCAGCACCTCCAGCACCTCGGCCAGCGGTGCCTGCGAGATCGCCACCGTGGGCGCGATCGTCCGCAGCGCCAGCCGGTCGGCCACGGCCGCGGCCATCACCTCGGCCAGCAGCGCGGGATCCTCACTGCGCACGAAGGATTGCGCGACTCCGGCCCGCAACCGGCCGTGCCGGCGCGCCACGTCGTCGACCAGATAGGTCAGTGCCTGCGGGACCGGAGTGCGCGAATGCGCGGCGAACAGCTGATGCAGTTCGGCGGCGGTGAGTCCGGCGTCGAGCGCTCGGCGGACCGACTGCTCGCCGATCCGGTACACCGTCGCCGCGCCCGCGGATTCGACATCGGCGACCAGCGCCATCCGCGCGGCCAGCTCCGGCACCAGCGGCCCGGGCGCGATGACGGTCAAATCAGCTTGCAGCAGAACATGATCCACCGGTTTCGGCAATGCCGAGGTCATCGCGGCGACCGCGTCGGCGAGGGCCGCCGCGGCCGCTTCGGTCCCGCCCGGCCCGGTGTCCGCGAGCGCCTCGACCGCGCGCAGCAGTGCCCGGCCCGCGGTGGTCAGCGCGCCGCGCCCGATCACCCCGAGCGTCGCGGCCTCGGCCAGGGTGCGCTCGACGGCCTCGGCGCCGAACTGGCGGCGCCGACGCGGTCGCCGCCAGGCCAGCACCCGGGAGATGTCGGCGGCCGACAGCGCGGTCCCGGGCGGTTGCTCGGCGAGCAGGTCGAGGATCGCGCGGCGATCCCGCACGGCGTGCGGGGTGCGCAGTTCGGCGGACAGCGCGGCGAGCGGCTTGTCGTTCACGTCGCGCAGGCCGATCATCCACGGGAACCGGTCCAGGTCCAGCCAGCACTGCGCCAGCACCACCCAGCGCCGCGCGGCATCGTCCTCGAGCCAACTGTCCGACGCGCCGGTCGGGGCCCAGAAATCGTCGGTGGTGTCGAAGTCGGGCGGCGGTTCGGGAATGCCCTTGTCGAGAAGCCGGGCCGCGGTCAGGATCTCGACCAGAAGGCCGGTGCGGGCCTCGTCGATTCCGGCCTGCTTCGCGATCCGGCGCAGTTCCCGCACACCGAGCCCGCCGGACCGCAGGGTGGGCGCGGGCGTCTGCCCCACGGCGTCCAGGACAGCGGCACTGTGCCGCAGTAGTTCTCCCACCTCGACCGCGGCGGCCGCGTCCACGTCCGCGATCCGGTACTCGGCCGGCTCGGGCTGGGGTGCGCGCAGCGCGTGCGGGTCGGTGAGCGGTTCGCGCCGCAGGATCTGGCCGACGCCGGCGGGCAGTTCGACGGTCTCCTCGTCGATCCAGTGCAGCAGCCGCGCGGCCAGCAGGCGCTGCACCGGACGGTCGGCGGGAGTTCCGGTGGCGGCGTCGCGGGTGCGGCCGCGAGGGCCGGTGGTGGCCAGCCGGTCGAGCAGGGCGCGCTCGGCCGGGCCGAGTTCGGCCAGGGCCGCGGTGATCTCGGGTTCGGTGAGGGCGTCGGGGATTTCGGTGATGCTGCCCAGCGGCCACGGCAGCGCCTCCTTGCCGGCCGGGACCACGGTCAGCTCGTCGTCGCCCCAGACCAGCGCGCGGGCGATCAGCCGGGCGACCGCGGCGTCGATCGCCGCGGCCGACACCCGGTCGCCGAGCAGTTCGTGCAGCGCCGTCCGCGCGACGGTGCCGCCGTCGCGGGCGCTCTGCACCACCAGGGTCTCGATCACCGCGAAGTCGAGGGTGTCCAATTCGTCGGCGGCCCGCAGCACCGACGCGCGCTGCTCGGCCCGCGCGGCCAGTACGGCCATCGAGGCGGGCAGCGGAACCGCCAGGTCCGGACGCAGATGCAGCAGGGCGACCAGGTCGTCGTCCGCGCGACCGGCCAGCCATGCGGCCGACAGCGGGCCACCGGTCGGCCCGGGGCTGGTGGCTGGCTGGTCGGTGGTGGCGGTCATCCTGTCCAGCGTACGGGCGGATCGGCAACAGCGCTGATGGAGAGCGCAGTACGGCACGCAGAACGGCACCGGACGCACCGGAAGAGGACGCTCGTGTCAGAATGACCCCGTGGCGAAAGAATCGAAGAAGTACGTCGACAACGGCTGGCCGCAGGTCGCCAACGGCGATCACGCAGTGACCGAGCTCTCCTCCTCCCGTTCCGGCGGTCTGTCGCCGTTCGGTGAGGACACCCAGTTCCCTGTGCCGGTCGACACCCTGCCCTACGTGCACCCGCACACGGTCGTCAACCGCTGACACCACTCGGCCGTCCGCCTGCGGTAGTCGGGTACTGACGCCGCCGGTTCCGGCTGCCCCGAACAACTCCGAAAGCCCCCGGATCCCAACGGATCCGGGGGCTTTCGGGGTTTCGAGGTCTGCGCCGGAAACGCCGACGGCGGCCCGGGGTGAACCGGGCCGCCGTCGGCGGGTCGCGGAGGAGCGAACCGAAGATCAGTGCGGGAAGAAGTTCTTGTTGGCCTCGACGAAGTTGACCACGGTCGGGTCGATCTGAGCGTGGTTGGCCTGCGCGGCGTTGAGGGCGTCGATCGCCTGCTGCGGGACCTGGATGCCGGTGGCCTGGACCGCGGCGAAGACCTTGTTCACGGTCTGCATGACATCCTGCGAGCCGTCGACCGAGGGGGCGGCGGCGGGGGCAGGAGCAGCGGCGTCCTGGTCGTCGCCGGCGTCGGACTGCATGGCGACCTGCGGCGAGTAAGGGGCGCTGCGGAGTTCGGCGTTGCTGTGCAGGCCGAGGCTGGCCGAGCAGGAGGGCCAAGCGTTCCAGCTCTGCGCGGAGAGGACCTTCTCGGCCACCGAGATCTGCTGCTCACGAGAGGCCTGGTTGGCGGACGGCGCGTAGTCGGTGCCGCCGTAGGAAGCCCAGGTGCCCTGCGAGAACTGCAGGCCGCCCTGGAAGCCGTTTCCGGTGTTGATGGCCCAGTTGCCGCCGGACTCGCACTGCGCCAGCTTGTCCCAGTCGGACTCCGGGGCGGCGGAGGCGTGACCGGCCAGCGCTACACCCGCGCCGCCGATGATGGCGCTGGTGACCGCGACCTTGGCGACAGTCCGGCCGGAATTGGTCTGCTTGCGATGCCGTCCACTCATGTTCGGATCGTCTTCCTCTCGTCCGCGCCTGCGAGGTGAGCTGTCGGGTTCGGACTGAGAGGCCGTCCGGCCCTGGCGTACCTGGCGGTGCGCCGGGACTTCACCCCAGGGAGTGGCCGTTTCCGGCTTCTCCCACTTCCCTTGCCAGGGAACGTTCCCGTGATGGGACGTGGGTTCCCCGCCCTCGCCCCTGAGCGTTCTCGGGGTCTCGGTCCGCGGGGCGAGGTTCGGTGCGGCGGACCGGGTGCGCCGGGGTTACCCGGCTGAGAAAGACGGTACGACGATCGCCGCCAAAAATCACTATTTGGTAACCGGCGTGTCGTTACGGGTGTCGGTCCGCCGCAATTGGATACGTCGGTGCGTATGTGCTGGTCTTCGCGATCCGGGGGTACCTCGTCACGGTCCGTGACCGCTCCGTGACCATGTCGTTATGTGACGAGGATCACAGGTTTCGAAACAGGACGGCCGGTTTCCGTTGTGCGGCGCCCACGAAGATGTGCGCAGCTCAGCGGGCGCGCCGCCCGGAGAACAGGACATAGGCGAAAGCGAGGACGAATCCGAAAGGTGTTGCGCCCATGGCGACCAGATACAACCACCCCGCCGGATCCCGGTCCGCGATCAGCCGGATGCCGAAGATGGCGACGATCGACAGCACGCCGGCAGCAAAAAAGGCCAGCGCGACATAAAGCAGGATGTCGGCCGCCCGGCGCGGCGCCGGGGAGGGGGAAGTCTCGGGCACGGGTGCACCGTATCGAACGGGTCCGACAACGCCGTTTCCCGGTGGTCCCGGCTGTGCGGCACGCCACCGAACGGCGGAACCCGGACGGAAAACTGATGTGCTGACGGTATCGACCCCGGGGTAGACTGGGCGGACTTCGCGCCCCGCCGTCAAGGTCGGGCGCGTTCTTTTCGCAAACAGCGAGCGGTTCGCGGGGTTATCCGGGAACCTCGATTGTGTCCGGGCGCTCCGGACATCGGGACGACGAACGGGTGAGATAGTGCCGACCGGCAAGGTGAAGTGGTACGACGTCGAAAAGGGCTTCGGCTTCCTTTCGCAGGACGAGGGTGAGGACGTCTATGTCCGGTCGGCCGCGTTGCCCAAGGGTGTCGAAGGTCTGAAGCCGGGGCAGCGCGTCGAATTCGGCATGGCCGCGGGCCGTCGTGGTCCGCAGGCGCTGAGTGTGAAGGTGCTCGACCCGGTTCCGTCGGTGCGCGCCGGTGAACGCGGCGGCCGCAAGGAGTCCGCGCCCAGCCTGCCGCGCAAGTCGCCGGAAGACCTGCAGGCCATGATCCAGGACATGGTCACCCTGCTCGACGGCATCATGGACCGCGACCTCTCCAAGGGCCGCTACCCCGACCGCAAGGTCGCCCAGAAGCTCGGCGAGGTCATGCGAGCCGTCGCCCGCGAATTCGACCACTGAGATTCCGACCGAATGGTCAGCCGCGACAACTGATTTCGTGCGGCCCGGGTAACTCGCCGGGTACGCCCGAAATCGGTTCGGCAGTCACCGCAAGCACGGGTGCACGACGGTCGGCGGCACCCAGCCGCCCGCAAGAAACCCGGGGAGGCGGGGGAGCTCACGCATCGATCGACCAGGCTTGGAAGACCATCAGGCCCTCCTGGCCGGTCTCGTCGACGACCGGTGCCAGCAGGTTCAGTTCGGCGTGCACCAGGTGCATGTCCGGCTGCGGGGACGACTTGATCGAGAACGCCGCGGTGCCGGCCGGATAGTCGGCCTTGCTCTGCTCCATGCGGACGTCGGGGCCGTTGTCGGTCGTGTACTCCAGGGCGAGATGCCACGGCGCGTCCACGAGCTCCGACGGCAGCGACACCTGCAGCGGATAGCCCGCCGGCACATCGAATTTCGCGGTGTAGCCGGACTGGCGGCAATCCAGCAGGATCCGCGCGCCCTCCTTGTGCGGGTCGCAATACCGGAACGGTGGCACCCGCTGCGCCTGCCCGTAGGCGTAGACGGTCAGCTCGGGATCCGCGGCCTTGTGACGGTGCACCGCCACCGTCACAACACCGGCGACGGTCACGATCACGACGAGGACGGCCGCCGCGGCCAAGGCCAGGGCGGTGCGGGGGCTGAACTTGCTCACGGGAGGCGGCTTCCTGTCGGTTGTCGGATCAACTCCGTCGCGCCGGAGTCTACGGCCGGGCGCCCGGAACCTCCTGCTGCGCGTGCTGCGGCCGGTTGCCGCCCAAACCGGGCAGCAGCGAATGTCCACGGTAGCTGACGACAGTCTGCAACAGCCCGACCGCCAGCAGCACCGACACGACCGCGAACCCCTCCCAGTAGGTCGTCGGCAGCAACAGCCCGAACGCGCCGCCGATCACCCAGGACAGCTGCAACACCGTCTCCGACCGGCCGAAGCCCGACGCGATCGACTCCGGCGGCAGGTCGTCCTGGATCGCGGCGTCCAGCGAAACCTTCGCCAGCGCGCTGGATCCCGAACCGACCAGGGTGGCGAGCGCCGCGCCCGGCAGGTCGTTGGTGACCGCCGCCAGCACCGCCGTCACCGTGCACGCGAACGCGCACAACACCACGATCAGCGCCGGCCGGCCCAGCTTCAACCGGGCACCGGTCGCGTTACCCGCGAAATTGCCGACCGCCGCGGCCGCACCGAACGTGCCGAGCATCACAGTCAGCTCCAGCGCGCTGTGATGACTCGACTTGGCCACGAAGGCGACGTAGAAGGTCAGGAATCCGGTGAACAGCCGGATCGTGCTGTTGCCCCACAATCCGCTGACCACCGAACGGCCCAGGGGCTGGCGGCGGCGCCCCGGCACGGTGTCCGCCTGCCGATCGGACAGAACCTCGGTGCGCGGTTCCTCGCCGTGATAGCTCAGCGTGGCCGGGACCTCGCCCGCGGTCACCTCCACCCAGGACGGGATGTGCAGGCTCAGATAGGTGCCCGTGACGGCGACGGCCGCCGCCAGGATCAGCGCCGCCGCGGAACCACCCAGCTTCGCGCAGGCCGCCGCGACCGCACCCATCCCGAGCGTGCCGCCGACCAGCCCGAACATCGTCAGCCGGGCATTCGTGCGGACCAGATCGATGCCCGGCGGCAGCACTCTGGGCGTGACCGCGCTCTTGAGCACCGAGAACGACTTGCTGAGCACCATCATGCACAGCGCCAGCGGGTACAGCCCCCAGGTGCCGATATTGAAGATCAGCACGACCGCGATCCCGGCCCGCACCGCGAACGAACCGGCCAGCGCCAACCGGCGGCCACGCTGCAGCCGGTCCAGCATCGGGCCGATCAACGGCGCGATCACCGCGAACGGCGCGATCGTGATCAGCAGGTAGAGCGCCACCTTGGCTTTGGATTCACCGCTGGCGGCGGCGAAGAACAGGGTGTTGGCCAGCGCGACCGCGAGCGCGGCGTCGAGCGCGTTGTTCGCCATGGTCGCGTAGACCAGCGCGGTGAGCCCGGACTCGTCGGCGCCGTCGGCCTTCGCGGCCCGCTGGAAGGTAGCGATGCCGCGTTCGGTGAGTTCGCGGCTGCGCATGACGACCAAACGGGTCACGGTGAGTTTGCGGGGCTGGCCGGGATCCGTGGGCCACGCCGCGGTGGGCGCGTCCGGGTCCGGCGGCCCGGCCGGATATTCCGGGTCGCCGGACGGTTCGTCCGGGTGCGTGGGGCCCGTCACGGATCGGGGCGCAGCACCGGCGGCCATGTGGTGGCTCACGGCGTCGGGTACCTCCGGCGGGTTCCGCGTGGACATCTCACGCGTGTTCCGTGCGTTCCGGGCCGGGAGCCCGGTGCTCGCGGGAGTGTTCGCGGGCGGGTACCGGTCGTAGCCGGGATGCCGTTCGGTCATCGGGTGCTGCTCGCCGCCCCACCGACCGCTGTCGGATCCGTCGGGGTCACGGGTGGCAGTCACCCCTCGATTCTCTCGCACTACGCATCGGGATGCGTGCAGGACGTCGCCGGTCAGGAACCGGGCACGAACCGGACCTCGAACAGGGTGGGCCAGTACTTGCCGGTGATCAGGTAGCGGTCGGTACCAGGGATTTGCGCGATCCCGTTGAGCACGTCCGCGCCCGCCTTCTCGGTGATGGACAGCAGGCCGGCGGCGTCGATGTCGGCCAGCACCCGGCCGGTAGCCGGATCCAGGCGCAGGATGTGGTCGCTGGGCCAGGTGTTCGCGTAGACGGTGCCGTCGGCCGAGCAGTCGAGTTCGTTCAGCTGGACGTTGTTGTGGCTGGTCAGCCGCACGGTTCCGGTGACGGCGAAGGTGACCGGGTCGCGGTAGGTGAGGGTGTCGGTGCCGTTGCTCATGAGCAGCCGGCCGTCGCGGAAGCACAAGCCCCAGCCCTCGCCGTCGAAGTGCACGCGCCGGCGTTCGGCCAGGGTGACCGGGTCGCGGTCGAAGGCGACGCCGCTCTGCCAGGTCAGCTGCCACAGGGTGGAACCGGCCAGGGTCAGGCCCTCACCGAACATGTCGGGCGGCAGCGCGACCCGGGCCAGTTCCCGCCCGGTGGTCGCGTCGGTCGCGCGGACGGTCGACGCGACCAGCATCCCGGTGCTCTCGTAGCGGACGTTTCCGTCGACTTCCAGACCTTCGGTGAACGCGTCCCGTTCGTGCGGGTGAGTGGCCACGACCTGGAGATGTTCGGTGTCGACAGTCGCCGTCGACCGGCCGCAGCCGGTGCCGGTGAGGCTGATCAGCGCCGCCCAGACCGCCGCGGTCGCGGCCCACGCACGATGTCGGTGCTTCATACGGCAAAATGTAGGACGTGAGCGCAGTTTCTGTTTCGGAGTCCGGCGTGCGGCCGATCCTCGCGGAGGCGGCTGCCCTGGCCCGCCGCGCCCTGAACGATCTGCAGCCCAACGGGGTGGGTGACTATCTGGGGGTCACGTTCGAGGACGAGTGCGCGGCGACGCACCACTTCGCGGCGACCCTGCCCGGCTACCGCGGCTGGCAGTGGGCGGTGGTGGTGGCCGCGCCGCCGCTGGCCGACCATGCGACCGTCAGCGAGTCGGCGCTGCTGCCCGGCCCGGATGCCCTGGTGGCGCCCGACTTCGTCCCGTGGGAGCAGCGGGTTCGCCCCGGCGACCTGAACCCCGGCGACCTGCTCGCGCCCCCGGTCGACGACCCGCGCCTCGCGCCCGGCTACCTGCTCACCGGCGACCCCGCCGTCGACGAGGTGGTCGAGGAGATCGGCCTGGGCCGTTCGCAGGTCCTCAGCCGCGTCGGCCGTGAAGAGGCCGCCGAACGCTGGTACAGCACCTACGGCCCGTCCGCCGAGATGGCCCGAGCCGCCAACGCCACCTGCGGCACCTGTGGTTTCTTCCTGCCGCTCGCGGGCGCCATGCGCGCCGGCTTCGGCGTGTGCGCCAACGCCATGGGCGCCGACGGGCACGTGGTGAGCGTGGAGTACGGCTGCGGAGCGCACTCGGACACGCCGCCGCCCGCGGGCGCGGGGTCGCCGCTGTACGAGGCGTACGACGATGCGGCGGTGGAGCTGTTCGCCGCCGAGGAATTCCGTTCGCGGGCCGATACGGCCGCGGGGACGGCGGCCGAGGAACCGGCCTCGGTCGGCGGGGCGGCCGGTCCGGCGGCTGGCGAGACCGGTGCGGCCGCTGCGGTGGTCTCTGCCGAGCAGGTCGACACGCCTGCGGTTGTCGGCGACGAGATCGCCGGTGGCGAGCAGACCGCCGACAGCGTCGCTGCTTCCGCAGCCGGCGAAACCGTTGTGGCAGATGCGGAGACCGTCGGCGAAGGCGACACCGCGGCGGCCGCGAACGCAGCGATCGCGGCCGACGATGCCGCCGTTGCGCCCGAATCTGTTGTGGCTGCTGCGGGTTCGGCTTCTGCCGGTGGCGAGCAGTCCGCTGCAGGCGATGTCGCGAGTGCGACCGCGGCTGCGGATGCGTCGGGCGATGATGCCGCTGTGGCGGCCGGAACCGTTGTAGTGGCCGCGGGTTCGGCTCCCGCCGGTGCCGAACCGGCTGCGGCCGCCGCTGCCGAGGCTGCGGCTGGTGACGCTGCTGCGGTGGTCGGAACCGATGTGGCTGCTGAGGGTTCGGCTTCTGCCGGTGGCGAGCAGTTTGCTGCAGGCGATGTCGCGAGTGCGACCGAGGCTGCGGATGCGTCGGGCGACGATGCCGCTGTGGCGGCCGGAACCGTTGTGGTGGCCGCGGGTTCGGCTCCCGCCGGTGCCGAACCGGCTGCGGCCGCCGCTGCCGAGGCTGCGGCTGGTGATGCTGCTGCGGTGGCCGAAGCCGTTGTGGTGGTGGAGGGTTCGGTTCCCGCGGATGCCGGGCAGCCTGTGGTCGGCGATGTCGCGGGTGTGGAGGCGGCGGTGGCCGGTGCCGAGGGGGCGCGGGTGCCGGTGGCTCCTGTTGCGGCCGAGGCGGATCTGCCGGAGGCGTGGATCCTGCCGGCACCCGAGGGCTCGGCGAACCACTGAGCGGGGTAGCGGCCGCCGATCCGTTCGGGACGGCGGCACTGCGGGCCGCGACGATCGCGGCCTGGCGGGATTCGCCGACTCGGTTGCGTGAGGATGCCGCGACCGAGGCGGATTTGGTCCGGGCCGGATACCGGGACCGGTTGCTCACCGAGCTGGCGCAGAACGCGGCCGACGCGGCGACGAAAGCCGGTGTGCCCGGGCAGATTCGGGTCCTGCTCCGTGACCGCACCCTGTCCGTGGCGAATGTCGGTGCCGCACTGGATGTCCCGGGCCTGCATGCGCTCACGGCGCTCCGGGTGTCGGCGAAGCCCGGCGAGGGCGAGCGTGTCGGCCGGTTCGGGGTCGGCTTCACCGCGGTCCTGAGCGCCGGTGACGAGATCGAATTCCGTTCCACCAGCGGCTCGATCCGCTTCTCCCGCGCCGAAACCGCACAGACCCTGGCGGACAACGAGATCCACCACACCGACGACCCGGAATTCCGGCCCCCCGCCCTGCGCCTGCCCTGGCCGACCACCGCGACCCCGGCCCCCGGCTTCGACTCCGAGATCCTGATCACCCTGCGCGACGAGGTCGACGCCCCCGCCCTGCTCGCCTCGATGCGAGCGGAAGCCACCGACCTCCTACTGGAACTCCCTGCCCTGCAGGAGATCCGCATCGGCGACGACCGCTTCACCAGCACCCGTGAACCGATCGGCGGCGGCCTGACCCGCCTGCGAGTGGTGCGCCCGCTCGCCGAAACCTGGGATGCCGAAGTCGAATCTCGTGCGGATGAGACCGAAACTCGGGAGTGGTGGGAGTTCTCGACCGCCCACGCGCGCTGGTCGGTGCCGGTGCGGGACGGGCGGCCGGTGGCCGCGCGGCCGGATGTGCTTCGGGCGCCGACTCGTTCGGACGAGGAGTTGTCGCTGCCGGCCGTGCTGATCGCCGATGTGGCGATGCAGCCCGATCGGCGGCGGTTGCTGCCGGGGGCCCCGCTGCGGCGGTTGGCGGCCGGGTACGCCGATTTCGCTCGCGCACTGCCGCCGCTGGACCGGCTGGTGCTGGTTCCGGTACCCGGCTTCGCGCGCAGCGAGGCCGACGCGTTGCTGCGCGAAGCGCTGATCGAGGAGCTCGCCGGCGGAGCGTGGCTGCCGATCGTGCCCGTCGCCGGCGATACTGCGGATCTGCTGCGTGACAACGACTTCTATTCCGGTGTTCCTGCTTTCGGCGCGCCGGTAGCAGCCGGCTCGCAAGGGCCCGGCGCGGGCCCGAACACCGTCGGCGAACCAGCCGTAACCGTGTCCGGCGATCCGGCCGCGGGCGAGCTGAGCGCGGAGGTGTCCGACGAGCCGGCTACCCCCGTCGCCGTCCCGCGTCGGGCGAGCGTATTCACCGGTGTCACCGCCGATTTGGCCGTCCTGCTGGCGGAAATGCTGGGCCCCCTGGTGGTTCCGGAGCTGTCCGGTCGCTCCACGGCCGACCGGCTGGCGGCGCTGGACGTGCATCGGGTCGGGCCGGCGCGGATCGCGGAGTTGTCGGCGAGTCTGCAGCGTCCGCCGCAATGGTGGTACGCGCTGTACGACGCGCTGGAGCCGTTCGCGGGGGATCCGCTGGTCGCGGAGGAACTCGGTGCGCTGGCGGTGCCGCTGGCCGACGGGCGGCTGGTGACCGGGCCGCGGACCGTGCTGTGTGACGAGGCGCTCGACCTGCTCGGACCCGAAACATCCGAGAGGACAGCGGCATTCGACGAGCTGCCGATCCGGTGGGCGCGCCTGGTGCACCCGGAGGCCGCGCATCCGCTGCTGAACCGGCTCGGCGCCCAGGTCACCAGCCCGGCGGATCTGCTCACCGATCCGGCCTTGCGGCTGGAACTGGAGCACGATCCCGCCGATCCGGATCTCGTTGCGGCCGTGCTGTTCCTGGCGAGCCGGGTCGCGCCGGGCACCGTGCTGCCGGCGTGGCTGGGGCAGCTGGAACTGCCCGGCGCGGACGGCGAACCGGTTCCGGCCGACGAACTGCTGCTCCCGGACGCCCCGCTGACCGCGGTGCTGGACGGTGATTCCCCGTTCGGCACGGTGGATTCCGCGCTGGTCGATCGGTTCGGTGCCGCGGCGCTGCGCGCGCTGGGGGTGGGCTGGGGTTTCACCGTGCTCACCGAGAGCGATCCGACCGGCCCCGACCACGACCTCGACGACGAGCCGGACTGGTGGTCCGGCCTCGCCGAGGATCCGCCGGAACTGGTCGCGGTCCGCGATCTGGACCTGATCGACCCCGACGCCTGGCCGGCCGCCCTGCGGCTGCTGCTGGACGACCCCGTGACCCGGCCCCTGCTGGCCGCCGCCGACGGTTACACCGCGTGGTGGCTGCGCCGGCACGCGCGGGTGGGCGGCGTCGCCCTCGGCTTGTGCTGTCGCCCCGGCGATCCGGACTTCGCGGGCCTGCTCACCGAGCTACCGGGTTTCACCGACCACGACCTGGCGGCACTGAGCGGAGTGCTCGCGGACCGCGAGCGCATCACCCCCGAACTGGCCGCCGCGCTGTTGGACGCGCTCGCCGACCCGGCACGCACGCCGAGCCCCGACACCGTCGCCCGCGCTCACCGTCTGCTGGCCGCGGTGATCGCGAGCGGCCACCTGGAACTGGATCAGCTGGATCTGCCGTCCGGTGTCCGGGCCCTGTCGGGTGCGGTGATCGACCCGGCCGACGCGCTGGTGCTGGACCGCCCGGAATACGGCCAGGTGCTTCCGCCCGGCCGCTTGGTCGTCGGGGATATCGAGACGGCCGCCGCGCTGGCGACCCTGCTGGATCTACCGTCCGCCTCACAGGCGGTCACGGCGGAAGTGCTGGGTGTGGGCCGCCCCGCCGCCTGGCGCGACGCACCCGAGGCGGTGCTGTTCGGCCTGCAGGGGGTTCCGCACGGGGACTTGTTCATCCACGACACGGTCCGGGTACGGCTCGGCGGCGCCTATACCGCCACCGTCACGGTGCCGTGGTGGCGCGACGACCACGGCACCCATCTCACGGCGCTGCCTACTCGCTGACGTAGGACGCGATCACGTCGGCCAGCACGTCGAGCTGGTCCTGGACGGTCGCGCTGTCGCCGTCGACCAGCCAGCGCAGTACCACGCCGTCGATGAAGTTCAGGGCGAACCGGCTGATGGTCTGCACCGGCAGGGTGAAGGTGATGCCGGTTCCCTGCCGGGCCTGCTCGAGCACCTCGGCGACGTTGCTGTCGTTGAATTCGTATTGCTCGCGGGCGATCGCCAGTTTTGCCGGGGTCTGCTCACCCTCGCGCAGGGCGTAGGTGGTGGTTTCGTAGGTCAGTAACTGGCGTTCCGGGCTGGATTCGACGTTGCGCCAGAGCAGTTCGACGGCGGCACGAACCAGATTTCGGAATGAATCTTTTCCGCTCCCGAAGCTGCGCCAGACGGATTCATCCGCCTCGACAGAATTACGCAATTCCATCGATAGCGCCTTGACCAGCTCGGTCATCAGCGCATCCTTGTTTTCGAAACAATAATGCACCACACCCAGGGAAACACCCGCGGCCTGTGCTACGTCACGCGTGGTAACTCCGGCCACGCCCTTCTTTTCGGCAAGGCGTATGGCTGCATCGATTAGATGCGCTCGTCGTTCTTCGACGCTCAATCGGGAGGACACCCCACGGAGTTAAGCGTCAAGTCGGCGAACAGTCAATTCGTGACCGGTGAAAACACGCGTTGGAGGGCTCGCGTGTCCGATCCGCTCCCCACATGTCCGATTCGGGCCACTAGAGGCCGGTCTGGGCGCCTTTGTCACCGCGGCGCGCGCCCCGGCGCTGGACCAGGAACAGGGTGTAGCCGACGGCGCCGACCGCCAAGCCCATCAGGCAGACCGGCCGGGCATCGCGCCAGTCGGCGACCAGCCACACCGCCACGGTCGCGACCGCCCACAGCACCGTGCCGACCGCGAGCACCGGGCGCGGATCCGTCAGGCGCGGCGGAATCTCCGGTACCTGCGGCGTTTCCGGGGCGGACTCGGTCATGGGTTCCAGGGTAGCCGTCCGCGCACTACCGACCCGAAATTCGGACTCTCCCGTATCCTTTGGCCGATGACCGATCCTGTCGACCGCCGTGCCGTGGCTGCCGAACTCGCTCTCGCCGTCGTGCGCATGACGCGTCGCCTGCGGGGCCGGCGGGGTGACGCCCAGATCTCACTGACCCAGCTGTCGGCGCTCGCCACCCTGTTCCGGGAGGGCGCGATGACGCCGGGGGCACTGGCCGCCCGGGAACGGGTGCAGCCGCCGTCGATGACCCGGGTCATCGCCTCGCTGACGAATCTGGGCCTGGTGAAACGGGATCCGCATCCCACCGACGGCCGCCAGGCGATCGTGTCGATCTCCGACGCCGGCAGTGCCCTGATCTCCGACGAGACCGACGCCCGCGAGGCGTGGATGAGCGAGCAGCTGGCCGGCCTGTCGGAAACGGAACTTCGGACGCTGTCCGAGGCGGTAGGCATCATTCGCCGGATCGCCGAACGCCCGGAATAACGACGGAACCCGCCCTCGCGGTGCGAGGACGGGTTCCGTCGGAAAATCTGCTCAGCGGTTGTCGAGGGCGATGAAGTCGCGCTCGGTGTAACCGGTGTAGATCTGGCGCGGACGGCCGATCTTCAGCGGCTCGCTGTGCAGTTCACGCCAGTGCGCGATCCAGCCGGGGAGCCGGCCCATCGCGAACAGCACGGTGAACATGCGGGTCGGGAAGCCCATGGCCCGGTAGATGACGCCGGTGTAGAAGTCGACGTTCGGGTACAGGCGACGCTCGATGAAGTACTCGTCGTTGAGCGCGGCTTCCTCGAGCTGCTTGGCGATGTCGAGCAGTTGGTCGTCGCCGCCGATCTTGCCGAGGATGGTGTCGGCGCACTGCTTGACCAGCTTGGCGCGCGGGTCGAAGTTGCGGTAGACGCGGTGCCCGAAGCCCATGAGCTTCACGCCGTCTTCCTTGTTCTTGACCTTGCGGATGAACTCCTTGACGTCACCGCCGTTGGCCTTGATCTCGTCGAGCATCTCCAGCACGGCCTGGTTGGCGCCACCGTGCAGCGGGCCCCACAGCGCGTTGATGCCACCGGACACCGAGGTGAACAGGTTGGCGTCCGACGAACCGACCAGGCGCACAGTCGAAGTCGAGCAGTTCTGCTCGTGGTCGGCGTGCAGGATCAGCAGCATGTCCAGCGCGGCGGCGATCTCCGGGTCGACCTCGTAGGGCTCGGCCGGGAAACCGAAGGTCATGCGCAGGAAGTTCTCCACCAGCGACAGCGAGTTGTCCGGGTAGAGGAACGGCTGGCCGACCGACTTCTTGTACGAGTAGGCCGCGATGGTGGGCAGCTTGGCCAGCAGTCGGATGGTGGACAGCTCGACCTGCTCGGGGTCGCGCGGGTCCAGCGAGTCCTGGTAGTACGCGGACAGCGCGTTGACCGCGGAGGACAGCACCGGCATCGGGTGCGCGTTGCGCGGGAAGCCGTCGAAGAACCGCTTCAGGTCCTCGTGCAGCAGGGTGTGCCGGCGGATCCGGTTGGTGAAGTCGTCGAGCTGGGCCGGGGTCGGCAGCTCGCCGTAGATCAGCAGGTAGCTGACCTCGATGAAGGTGGACTTCTGCGCCAGCTGCTCGATCGGGTAACCCCGGTAGCGCAGGATGCCGGCCTCACCGTCGATGTAGGTGATCGCGGACTTGGTCGACGCGGTGTTCATGAAGCCCGGGTCGTAGGTGACGTACCCGGTGCTGGCCAGCAGCTTGCCCAGGTCGATTCCGTCGTTACCTTCGACCGCCTTGGCGACGGTCATCGGGTACTCGCCGCCGGGGTAGGACAGTACCGGCTTGGCATCGGTGTCGACGTTGATGATGTTCTCAGCGGGCACGGAAGGATCCCTCTCAGGCTAGAACCGTAGGCAGCGGATGCGGTCGACATCCGGCGCGCTTGCCTCAACGCTAGCCGCTGTCCGCGAGAGGTGAGCGGCGAGGGTCGGCTATACCTACCTCACGGTCACCGTTGTCGAGTGTGAGTGATGCGCAACGTTCGTGGTATCAGTCGGGCAAGGTGGCCGAAAAGAGATCGATCGGTCAGCGGATCGCGACCTCACCGGCGGATTTTCCGGCCCGGTAACGGGCGAATGCCGGGAAAATCACCACCGAGAGCGCGATCCCCGCGATCACCAGGATCCCGCCCCCCGAAGCGGCGACGGCGGTACCCAGACCCGCCGCGGCGAAACCGTGGGCAACATCACCGACGCGGGGTCCACCGGCCACGACGACCAGGAAGACGCCCTGCAGGCGACCGCGCAGTTCGTCGGTGGACACCGTCTGCAGCATGGTCGAACGCAGTGAGGCCGAGAACATGTCGGCGGCACCACCGAACATCAGACAGGCCACGGCGATCGCCAGCCCGGTCGTGCGGTCCAGGCCGTGCCCGGTGAATCCCACCGCGACCCCGAAACCGACCATGGCCAGCCCCCACAGCGCGATGCAGATCAGCACCGTCGCGCCCTGACGGCGCACATGGGTCAGCCAGCCCGACCACACGCCGCCGACCACCGACCCGGCCGCGATACCCGCGAACAGCAGCCCCAAGGCCACACCGCCGCCGGCCGGATCACCGAAGGTGGTGTGTGCCATCTCCGGGAACAGCGCGCGGGGCAGGCCGCACACCATGGCGACGATGTCGACCACGAACGAGGCCAACAGGATCGGCTGCGTGGCCAGGTACGCGAATCCTTGGAGGACCGAACGCAATCCGGCGGTGCCGCCGGACGCGGTGGCCGGCAGCGGCGGCAGCGTCCACACCGCGGCCACGGTGACGGTCAGCGCGATCGCGTCGATCAGGTACAGCGTGGGTAGGCCGAGCACCGGGATCAGGGCACCCGCCAGGACCGGGCCGACGACGGCACCGAAGCTCTGCAGGGTCATGTTGAGTGCGTTGGCGGCGGGCAACTGCTCTTCGGGCAACAGCCGGGGCAGGATCGCGCTGCGGGTGGGCGCGTTCATGGCGAAGCACGCCTGCTGGATCGCGAACAGGCACAGCACCAGCCAGACGTCGCGCATCCCGGCGGCGGCCTGCACCCAGAACAGCACCGAGGTGATGCCCAGTCCGGAACCGGTGAGCAGCAACAACTTCCGCCGGTCCATCACATCGGCCAGCGCGCCACCCCACAGGCCGAACACGATCAGCGGGACCACCCCGAACAGTCCGGCCAGCCCCACGAATCCGGAGCTGCGGGTGATCTCGTAGATCTGCTGCGGAACCGCGACGATCGTCAGTTGGCTGCCGACCACCGTGACGACATTGGATGTCCAGAGTCGCCGGTAGTGCCGGTTGCGGAGCGGGGTGACGTCGGCGAGCAGTTTCACCGCGAAAACATTAGCCGTGTGAACGATGCCGCTGCCAGGGAGTTTCCCGTGATGCGCGCCATGATTCGAACTCCGCGCGGCCGTCGCGGATCAGGGTTGCAGGCGTTCGATCTTCGCGGCCGACGGCTCGGTGCTGCCGGGATCGAGCGTCATCCGGATCCGGTTGTGCAGGCGGCTGCGCCGGCCCTGCCAGAACTCGACCTGCTCGGGCCGCAGCAGGAATCCGCCCCAGCCCGCCGGCACCGGGATCTGTTCCACGTCGGCGAAGCGGCGGGTCACCTCGGCCAGGGCGCGGTCCAGCTGGTCGCGGCCCGCGATCGGCCGGGACTGCTGGGAGGCCCAGGCGCCCAGCTGCGAATTCCGGGGCCGGGAACGCCAGTAGATCGCGGTGACCTCCGGCGGCACGGGGCTCACCGGTCCGCGCAGCCCGACTTGGCGGTGCAATGCCGGCCACACGAAAGTGGCTGCGGCATAAGGGGTCGCGGCGAGCTGCAGGCCCTTGCCGGACTCGTAGTTGGTGTAGAAGGTCACACCCTCGGGCGAGAGGCCTTTACACAGGACCGTCCGGGCGGCCGGGCGGGGGCCCGCCGAGGTGATCTCGACCGTCGCCAGCACCATGGCGTTCGGTTCCGCGATCCCGGCGGCGGTGGCGGCCTCGATCCACTCGCGCAGCAGCGGCTCCCAGCCGCCCGCCAGCCACGATTCGTCGAGGTCCGGGTCACCGCCGTATTCCACCCGCATGGCGGCGATATCGAGGTCGGCCCGGGTCGGGTCGGAGTCGGCCAGATTCGACATGTTCGAGAGGTTACTCCGGGGTAGGTGAGCGGCTAGGGTTCTCATCGTCGGCGTGGCCGCTCCCGGGCGGCCCTCACCCGAAGGAGCATCCCGATGACTGCCAGCTCTGCAGACGACCCCGACGCGGGCGTGCCGGCGGATTTCGTTCCCGGACTCGAAGGGGTCGTGGCCTTCACCACCGATATCGCGGAACCGGACAAGGACGGCGGGGCGCTGCGCTATCGCGGCGTCGACATCCAGGACCTGGTCGACCACGGGGTCACCTTCGGCGACGTGTGGGCGCTGCTGGTCGACGGGCAGTTCGGCCACGGGCTGCCGCCCGCCGAACCGTTCCCGCTGCCCGTGCACACCGGCAACGTCCGCGTCGACGTGCAGGCCGGCCTGGCGATGCTCGCCCCGATCTGGGGTTATCAGCCGCTGCTGGACATCGACGACGCGACCGCCCGCGACAATCTGGCCCGCGCCTCGGTGATGGCCCTGTCCTATGTGGCGCAGTCGGCGCGCGGCATCTACCAGCCGGCCGTGCCGCAGGCCAAGATCGACGAGTCGGCCACCATCACCGAACGGTTCATGGTCCGGTGGAAGGGCGACCCGGACCCGCGCCACACCGAGGCGATCGACGCGTACTGGGTCTCGGCCGCCGAGCACGGGATGAACGCGTCCACCTTCACCGCGCGGGTCATCGCCTCCACCGGCGCCGATGTCGCGGCCTGCCTGTCCGGCGCGATCGGCGCGATGTCCGGTCCGCTGCACGGCGGCGCGCCCGCGCGAGTGCTGCCCATGATCGAGGAGGTCGAGCGAACCGGCGACGCCCGGGCGCTGGTCAAGGGCATCCTCGACCGCAAGGAGAAGCTGATGGGCTTCGGGCACCGGGTATACCGGGCGCAGGACCCGCGTGCGACCGTACTGCGCGCGACCGCGAAGCGCCTGGACGCACCGCGTTACGAGGTGGCGGCCGCCCTGGAACAGGCGGCGCTGGCCGAACTGCGGGAACGCCGCCCCGACCGTGCCATCGAGACCAATGTCGAGTTCTGGGCCGCGGTCATCCTCGACTTCGCCGAGGTCCCGGCGCACATGATGCCCGCCATGTTCACCTGCGGCCGGACGGCCGGCTGGTGTGCCCACATCCTGGAGCAGAAGCGCCTCGGCAAGCTGGTCCGCCCGGCGGCGATCTACACCGGTCCCGGCCCGCGCCGCCCGGAGGACGTTCCCGGCTGGGAGCGGGTGAGCGCCCACGGCTGACTCGAATGTCGGTGTCCCGGATCCGAACCGCGGGACTCCGGTGGCGGGGCGCCAGATGGCCGGTAGCATGCGGCTGGTGCGAGATGCGGTGCTGTCACGACGTGGACTGTTGATCTCGGGTGCGGCGATGATCGGCGGGATCGCCGCCGGATGTTCCGGGGGGAACGGGCATTCCGCGAAGGCAGCGCCGACCACGAGCGCGGCCCCGACGACGACGCGCCCGCCGCAGGCGGTGCAGATCGACAGTTCGCCGATCGGCTCGGCGAGCGGCCTCACCCAGGTGGACCCGAACACGGTGGCCGCGAAGTACGCCGCGCGGCAGCCCGGTCAGTGGGGGATGGACCTCGACGGCATCGTCACCTCGTTTCCCAGCAAGGGCATGCAGTTCGCGCTGACCTTCGACGCCTGCGGAGGTCCGGACAACGACGAGATCAACGACGAGTTGATCGATTATCTTACGGCGCACCAGATTCCGGCCACCTTGTTCCTGAACAAGCGGTGGATCGACGCGGACCCCGACCGCGTGGTGCGGCTCGCCGGCAACCCGCTGTTCGAGATCGGCAACCACGGCACCCGGCACTGCCCGCTCTCGGTCAGCGGGCACGCCGCCTACGGCATCCCCGGCACCGCCTCACCGCAGCAGGCGGTGGACGAGGTGTGGGGCAACCACGAGCGGATCATCCAGCTGCTCGGCAAGCCGCCGCGCTTCTTCCGCACCGGCACGGCGCACTACGACGAGGTCGCGGTGTCGATCGTGCAGGATCTCGGCGAGCGCCCGGTCGGCTTCAGCGTCAACGCCGACGCCGGCGCCACCTACACCGCGTCGCAGGTGGTCACGGCCATGGCCGATGTCCAGCCGGGCGGCATCTCGATCGCCCACATGCACCGGCCGCGCTCGGGCACCGCGGGCGGCATGGAGTCCGTGCTGCCGAAAATGCGTGCGGCAGGATACGAATTCGTCCATCTGCCCTGAGACCGGAGTGGCCGGTCGGCTCCCGCCGGGCTAGTCGGCGAGGGAGGCCGCCCAGTCCACGGCGACCGAGGCGCCCCGGTCGACCGTGAAGAACGCCACTTCGAGTCGGCGTCCCAGATCGACCAGTTCGATCGCCGTCAGCGGTACCGGCTGCACGATCCGGACCCGCCACGGCTGCGGTTCGTCCCAGGCTTTCAACTCCAGGTCCAGGCGCAGTACCGGGTCGTCGTGGCCGGAGTAGTCGGCGGCGATCGGGGTGGCGGCCAGGACGGTGGCCGAGGCGCGGCGGCCGTCGGACAGCACCTTGGCGATGCTGACGCGGGTGGCTTCGTCGGGATTCGGTACGTGCAGGACCAGTCGTTCGCGGTCGCCCGGGTCTACCCGGCAGCCGACGATGTCGCCGGGCCGCATGAGTTCGAGGTCCATATCGCTGACCCGCTGCCGGACCCGGGTCTCGTAGGGCTGGTGGCCGGGCACCTGGATGCGGACCCAGAACCGGTGCCCGGACTCGGTGCGGCGGGCGTCGTGCGGGACCACGAAGGTGGTCATGGCACACGGTCGCACACCCAGCACGGTGGCTTCACCGGCCTGACCGCGCATGAGCAATTCCTGGGCGGCGGCCGGCGAGAGGGCGCCCGGGCGCAGCGCGAAGCCGTGTGATTCCAGTCGCTTCGAGATCCGGCCGAGCAGTCCGGGGTTGCGGGGTAGTTCCGGACGCGCCGCGACACGGCTGCTGTCCGAGGGGGCAGCGGCAGCCCTGTGCTCGTCCGATGTCGGCCGCTGAGCTGTCCGCGGCTGGTCTCGACCCGCTACGTTCATGATCCCCACGGTAGCCGGGCAGTGTGTTCGGTCACGGCGATACCGCGGATCGCGGGTGGATAGCGGGACCGTAACGGTCAATTCGCCCGGTCGTTCGGGCTGCCGCCGTACCGCGCACCCACCTGTTTCCGCGCCTGATCGCGACCATTAGTCTGGTGCGCATGACCGCTGCTCTTCCGACCATTCCCGCCGACCTCTTGCCCGCCGACGGCCGGTTCGGCTGCGGCCCGTCCAAGGTCCGTCCCGAACAGCTGCAGTCCCTCGTCGAGGTGGGTGCCTCGGTGTTCGGTACCAGCCACCGGCAGAAGCCGGTGAAGAACGTGGTGGCCCGGGTGCGTTCCGGCCTGCGTGAGCTGTTCTCGCTGCCCGACGGCTACGAGGTGGTGCTGGGCAACGGTGGCACCACCGCGTTCTGGGACGCCGCGGCGTTCGGCCTGATCCGGGAGCGCTCGCTGCACCTCACCAACGGTGAGTTCAGCTCGAAGTTCGCCTCGGTGGCCAAGGGCAACCCGTTCATCGGCGACCCGATCGTGGTGTCGGCCGAGCCGGGCAGCGCGCCGGAGCCGACCTCGGACCCGTCGGCCGACCTGATCGGCTGGGCGCACAACGAGACCTCCACCGGTGTGGCCATCCCGGTGTCGCGGCCGGCCGGTTCCGAGCACGCGCTGATCGCCATCGACGCCACCTCGGGTGCGGGTGGTCTGCCGGTGAACATCGCCGACTCCGACGTCTACTACTTCGCGCCGCAGAAGTGCTTCGCCTCCGACGGTGGCCTGTGGATCGCGATCATGAGCCCGGCCGCGCTGGCCCGGGTCGAGGAGATCAAGGCGTCGGGTCGCTGGACCCCGGAGTTCCTGTCGCTGCCGATCGCGATCGACAACAGCACCAAGGACCAGACCTACAACACCCCGGCGCTGGCCACCCTGCTGCTGTTCGCCGACCAGATCGAGTGGATGAACGCCAACGGCGGCCTGGACTGGACCGTGAAGCGCACCCTGGACTCGTCCTCGCGCCTGTACTCGTGGGCCGAGTCGAGCGAGTTCGCCACCCCGTACGTGGTGGACCCGGCGCACCGCTCGCAGGTGGTCGGCACGATCGACTTCGCCGACTCGGTCAACGCCGCGCAGGTGGCGAAGATCTTGCGCGCCAACGGAATCGTGGACACCGAGCCGTACCGCAAGCTGGGCCGTAACCAGCTGCGCGTCGGCATGTTCCCGGCGATCGACCCGGAGGACGTGAGTCAGCTGACCCGCAGCATCGACTGGGTTGTGGGCAACCTCTGAGGTTTTCCCGACCTGCCGCCGCGGCCCCCGGAATTCTCCGGGGGCCGCGGCGTTTTTCCCGGGTCGACACGTATCGGGTCGCGTGGAAAACTGACCGTGAACCGGCTTGGCGCAAGTACGGTTCGGGAGTGCAGTGGCGTTGATGTGTAGCGGGCCGGGCCAATTCGGCGTGATCTTGGCCGGAACCCGCTGATCGAATGGTGCCGGGATCGTAGAGGATTCGCACGTGCTGAGCTGTACGAAGAACGAATTGGTTGCCCGATGGCCTGTTCCAGTAGATTGTCGCGTGCGTGTCCTGCCACATCCACCACAGAAGTGCACTACTGTTCCAGAAACTATGGGCGGGTGTCGTAAGCCTGGCTGGGTCGACGCAGCGATAAGGAGGTAGCCGGTGCGTGAGCTTCGAGTGATCGGATTGACGCCCGATTCCGCGCACATCGTGTGCATCGATCCCGAGTCGGGGCAGAAGTACCGCCTCGCCGCCGACGACAAGTTGCGCGCCGCCGCGCGCGGCGACCTCGCCCGTTTCGGTCAAATCGAGATCGAGACGGAGGCGACCATGCGTCCACGCGACATCCAGGCCCGGATCCGTGCCGGTGCCTCGGTCGAGCAGGTCACCGAGGAATCCGGGATGCCCGCCAGCCGGGTCGAGCGCTTCGCCTACCCGGTACTGCTCGAGCGCGCCCGCGCCGCCGAACTGGCGCAGAAGGCGCACCCCGTCCGCAAGGACGGTCCCGCGATCGAGACCTTGATCAGCATCGTGTCCTCGGCGTTCGTCGAGCGCGGCCACAACATCGAGATCGCCGAGTGGGACGCCTGGAAGGACGAGAAGGGCTACTGGGTCGCCCAATTGCAGTGGCAGGCGGGCCGTTCCGTGATCGCCGCGCACTGGCGCTATCAGCCCGACGCCCACGGTGGTTCCGTGGTCCCGCTCGACGACCCTGCCAACGATCTGGTCGATCCCGACTTCGGCCGGGCACTGCGCGGCCTGGCCGCCGTGCACGGCGCCGCCGACGACATGGTCCGGGCGGCGATCGAGACGGCACCCGTCGAGCCGCGTCCCGAACCCGCCGCGGCGGTGGCGACCGCCGCGGTCGCCGAGGAGTTCGAGGCCGAGGTCGTCGACGAGTACTACGAGCGGGCCGCGGTCGGCGGTGCTCCGGTTCCGGTCACCAAGTCGGCGTCCCCGGCGCCGCTCCCGGCCACCAAGGCGCCCGCCCCGAAGGCCCCGGCCGCCAAGACTCCGGCCCCGAAGACCCCGGCGGCCAAGACACCGGCCGCCGCCGCGCCCGCGGTGCCGGCGCCCACCGCGCCGGCGAAGCCGGCACCGGCCGCACAGCCGAGCCTGCCGACCGCCGAACCGGCGCAGCCGGCCGCCGCGGCCGCCAGTGCGGAACCGGCCGCCCCGGCCAAGCCCGCCAAACAGCCCGCCCGGGCCAAGCGCGGCAAGGCACCCATGCCGTCCTGGGAAGACGTGCTGCTCGGAGTGCGCAGCTCCGGCCACTGATCGCCAACGAACCCGGCCCGCCACCACCACGGTGGCGGGCCGAGTTCGTTTCCGGAACCGGACACGCCCGTCACTCTTCTCGCATGGGCGATATCGGACATCCGAGTGCTGCGGGGGAGTAGATTCCGGCACAGGCCGTCGCGCTGACTCGTCCGCGGATCGGGAGGTGCCGGGAATGCTGTCTACCGCCTCAACACTCTGGTACGTCGATGCCGGGGACCCGCTCGCGGTGCTGCGCGACCATCCGGACCCCGATCCCGACGCCGCTTTCGCGCTGGCCCGCCAGCTCAACCCCGACTGCGATGTCGTCCCCGCCGCCTCCGGCAGCCTGAAGATCTGGGCCGGTCCGGACGCCGGCGCCCTGTTCATCGGCTGCTATCCCGGGATCACCGTGCTCTGCACGACCCAGGCCGCCCGGCCACGCCCGACCACGCTGCCGGAACTGCTGGTCCGGCCGCTCGCCTCCGACCACACCTATCTGGCGTCCTACGACCTGGGCCGCGGCTGGGGTGCGTTCGCGCACTGGGAACGCGGCGAGTTCCGCCGCGCCTTCAGCGCCACCCAGGTCGACATCCTGGAGGACGAGGGCATGCCCGCGGTGTGGGAGCGGCCGTACTGGGCGGGCGAGTTCCCGGTGCCGCGGGTCGCGGGCCGGCTGCCCGACCCGCAGACGCTGCCGTTCGATCCGCCGGCCTTCGCCGACCACGCCAACCTGGAATGGCTCGGATTCCGCTATCTCGAACCGGATGCCGCGCAGGCGGACAGCGGTACGGTGCACCCCGGCGATATCGCGGTGTGCGGTTTCAGTCTCTATCCGAAGGGGTCGGCACCCCGACAGGCGGTCGCGCTGCCGGAGACCATTCCCGCGGACCCGCCGCGCCGCTGGTTCGGCTGGCGGCGGCGCACGCCCGTGGGGTGAGGCGTCAGACGTTGCCGATCACGGTCACCAGCCAGCCCAGTAGAACCCCGGCACCGGCGCCCGCGATGATCCAGCGCACCACCCGGATTCCGCGCCAGCGCCACAGGGTCGGGGTGGCACCGACCGCGGCGACCACATTGATCGCGATCGCCAGCAGCCAGTTCACCTGGGCCAGCGCGTCGGCGAACGAGTAGACGGCCGCCGCGGTGAGCGCGGCCACGAACGCGGCCACGGCCAGCCCGGCGGACCAGGGCGTGGGCTCGGGAGCCTCGATCCGGTTGTCGGTCGGCTGGATCACGCGGTTCGTACCCTTTCGTAGAAGGCCATCGCGGCGGCGGTCGCCACGTTCAGTGAGTCGGTGCCTGCCGACATGGGGATGCGGGCCCGGATGTCGGTGGCGCGCATGGCCGCTTCGGTGAGGCCGGGGCCCTCGGCGCCGAGCAACAGGGCCACCCGGTCGCCGGTCAGTGCCGACGCGAGGGTGACCGCGCCCGGATTCGGGGTGAGGGCGATAATCCGAAAGCCGTTGTCCCGCACAAGGTCCAGGCTATCCGGCCAGGTCGGCAGGGTCGCGAACGGGACACGCAGCACGTGGCCCATCGAGACCCGCACCGCGCGCCGGTACAGCGGGTCCGCGCACCGGTCACCGAAAAGCACCGCGTCCGCGCCCAATCCGGCCGCGTTGCGGAAGATCGAGCCGATGTTCTCGTGGTCGTTGACGCCCTCCAGGATCGCCACGGTCCGCGCGCCGGCCAGCAGGTGCGCCGGATCCAGCTCGGCGGGGCGTTCTGCCGCGGCCAGCACACCGCGATTCAGGTGGAAGCCGACGATCTCGGCCATCACCTCGGCGCTCGCCCGGTAGTAGGGCACCTCGACGCCGGCCAGGTCGGCCGCGAGCTGGTCGTACCGCCGGGCCACCCCCAGCAGGGCGAACGGGCGGAAGCGCGAGGACAGCATGCGCTGCACCACCACGACACCCTCGGCGAGCACCAGCCCCTTCCCGCCCGGCCGGTCCGGGCGCCGGTCCGCGGCCGACAGGTCGCGGAAGCCGTCGACCCGGGGGTCGGCGGGGTCGTCGATATCGATCACTACGGCCACGGCTGTTCATAGTGCCACCAGGGCAGTGTGCTGCCGCTGCCGGTTCTGGCGTATTCGGGTGGTACCCGCGCCGCGGAACTCGGACGTTCGGGGCGGCGATAGGGTGGGCTGGAACGAAGCTGTATCCCGATCCGAAGGGAAATCCCTGATGTCAAAGCCCGAAATCGAGTTCCAGGACGGCCCGGCTCCCACCACGCTCGTCATCAAGGACCTGATCGTGGGCGACGGCCCGGAGGCGAAGCCCGGCGGCACCGTCGACGTGCACTACGTCGGCGTCGAATACGACACCGGTGACCAGTTCGACGCGTCCTGGGACCGGGGCGAGTCGATCAAGTTCCCGCTGCGCGGCCTGATCGCCGGCTGGCAGGAAGGCATCCCCGGCATGAAGGTCGGCGGCCGCCGCCAGCTGACCATCCCGCCGGAGCTGGCCTACGGCAAGGCCGGTGGCGGTCACCGCCTGTCCGGCAAGACGCTGGTCTTCGTCATCGACCTGCTCGGCGTGAACTAGGCTCCCCCGCCTCCCCGGGTTTTTTGGCCCGACTGGGTGCCGTTGCCCGTCGGGCACGCTCGGCGGCGGTTATGCGGCACGGCGATTCTGGGCGTACCCGGTGAGTTACCCGGACCGCACGAAATCAGTTGTCGCCTCGGGACAGAAACAGGCCTGCCGCCGACCATACGGTCGGCGGCAGGCCTGTTTGTTGCGGTGCTCAGTTCCGGACCACGTCCACCGGGTCGCTGATGGTGTTGGCGATCGCGGAGGCGGTGCTGTCCGAGCGGGCCGGGAGGGCGTTGAGGGCGGCGCCGGTCTGGGTGTTGAGGTTGTTGACGATCTGCTGGAGCTGGGTGACGCCCGAGGAGAGGGCGCCGAGGGCGCCGGAGATCTGCTGCGAACCCTGGTCGGCGAGGGCCGGGATCTGCTTGGCCAGGCTCGCGCCCTGGTTCAGCTGGTCACCCGCGGTGCCCAGCTTGGCCGAGGCGTCGCGCAGCAGCTGACCGACCGAGGTGTTCGGGTCCGAGCTGGTGCCGGTCAGGTTCGCGAAGTCGGTGAGCTGCTTGCCCAGGCCGCTGGACACCCCGCGCAGCGCCTCCAGTTTGGTGATGATGTCGGTGACGGCCGGGTCGTTCGCGAACGGCAGCGCGTGCAGCAGCGGCAGCACGACGTCCAGGCCGCTGGTCAGCTGCGCCGACGACGAGGTGATCTGGCCGATGGTGACCCCGGTCTGATCCAGGGTGTCGGCCAGCGAGCCGGCCTGCTTGGTGGCGGCCGCCAGTGCGCCGTTGAGCTGGTCGATGCCGCTGGTCAGCGAGCCGGCGCCGTCCTTGGCGGTGGCGAGGAAGTCGAGCATCTGCTGCGCGCCGCCGGAGAACTCGGTCGACGCGCCCGCCGCCGCCTGCACACCGGCGTTGAGCAGCTGAGCGGTGAACTGGACCTGCTGCACGTCGCCGCGGGCCAGCGCGATCACCGCCAGCGCGGTGTCGACGCCCGCGGCGCTGATCCGCTTGGTGACCTCGTCGACGGCGTCGTCGACCACGCGGGTGTCGGCGTCGCGGTTGGTGTCGACGGTGAGCTTGGCCTTCTTCGGCTTCGTGCTCGCCAGGGTGCCGAGGGAGGTCGACAGGTCGGCGGGCAGTGTGATCACTGCCGCGTAGTCGGAGGTGCTCGCCTCGCCGGGCTTCACGGCCGTCCAGGGGTGGTTGTGCGCGTCGGTCAGCGCCTTGACGATCTTCGCGCCGGTCGGGCCGGTGTCGGAGTTGACGATGGCGAGACCGGTCGGGGCGGACGCCTTGCGGACCCAGTAGTAGATCCCTCCGCCCACACCGCCGAGCACCAACAGGACGATCAGGGCAAGGACACCTACACGAGTGCGATTAGCGAACACGATTGACACCGTAGAGGGTGTTCGTGTGCCGGGTGGTGGCGCGCCTCTGAGAATTCGTTAAGGGCGTTCACTGCCGGACCGGCAACTCCAGCACCAGACGCACTCCGCCGAGCGTTCCGTCATCGAAATACGCACGGCCACCGTGCAATTGGGCCTGCTGCGCGACCAGCGCCAAGCCGAGTCCGGACCCGCCTTTGATCGCCTCGCTGCCGCGGAAGAAACGCTCGAACACCGCGGTCCGCTCCTCGGGGGGAATGCCGCGGCCGTTGTCGTCGACCGTGATCACGATCCGGTCGCCCCGGCGGTGCGCCGACACCAGCGCCCGGGTGGCGCCGCCGTGCCGGGCCGAATTGGTGAGCGCGTTGTCCAGCGCCAACCGCAGCCCGGTCGGCAGACCGCGGGTGACCAGGTGTGGATCGGCGTCCACCCGCACGGCCAGCTGTGGGAAATGCCGGCCCGCGTCGTGGACCGCCTGGTCGACCAGATCCAGCAGATCGGTCTCCACATGATCGCGGTCGTTGGTGAGCTCACCGGCGGCCAGCCGCTCCAGCGCGGCCAGCGTGGTCTCCACCCGGCCCTGACCCCGCTGCAGGTCGGCCAGGATCTCGGCGCGCTGTTCGTCGTCGAGGTCCAGTGTGCGCAGCACCTCGAGGTCGGTGCGCATGGCGGTCAGCGGGGTGCGCAACTCGTGCGCGGAGACCGCCGCGAAATCGCGGGCCGTGGCCAGCGCGGCCGCCGTCTCCGCCTGGGCGGCGTCGACCCGTTCGAGCAGCGCGTTCACCGCCGCACTCAGCTGCTCGGCTTCCCGCACACCCGAACCGTCAACCGGCGAATCGGGAACGGCCGGATCGGGATTCGGCCCGGTGGTCCGCCACCGGGTGCCGCGGTGCGCGCCGACCTGCCGGGTCAGATCCGCGATCGGCCCGACCGCCCGGCCACCGAAGACCCAGCCCAGCCCGGCCGCCGCCGCCACCGCGAGCCCGGCGCCGGCCAGCACCCAGTGCTGCTGTTCGGTGGTGGTCTGATTCGCGTCGGTCAGCGGGATGCCCAGCGAAACCGTTTGTCCCGCAGGCTGATTGTCGGTGGTGGTGAGCACGCGGAACGGGGTGCCCTCGACCGTGATGGTCCGCGTACCCACCGACAGCGGCGGCAGGGCGACCGCCGTGGTGGCCTCGACCGCGCCGTCCTTGTGGATGGTCACCGCCAGGTCCCGGTCCGGACCGGTCAGCGACAGGATGCCGACCGCCAGCACCGGCTGGATCAACACCACTCGCGAGGCGAGCGCGAGTTCCTGATCGGCGTGCGCCAGATTGCTGCGCTCCAGTTCCCGCGCCGCCACCCAGCTCAACACCGCCGCGATGATCACCGCGCCGAGCGCGGCCGCCGCGGCGACCCGGGTACGCAGCGAGAAGGACCGCCGCCGACGCCGGCGCGGCGGCCACGGCGCGGCCGCCGCATCCGCCGCGGTGCTCACTTGGGTGCCCGCAGCACGAAGCCGATCCCCCGGATCGTGTGCAACAGCCGCGGCGTGCCGTCGACCTCCAGCTTGCGCCGGAGATAGCCCACGAACACGTCGACGACATTGGTGTCGGCGGCGAAGTCGTAGCCCCACACCAGTTCCAGCAGCCGTTCCCGGGACAACACCACGCCGCTGTTACGCGCCAGCGTGGACAGCAGTTCGAATTCCCTTTTGGTGAGCTCGATTTCGCGGCCGTTGAGCAAGGTGCGGAATCCGGCTTCGTCGATCTGCAGCGGGCCCACGGTCACGATATCGGTGGACTCGACAGCCGGGGTGTCGGTGCGGCGGCGCAGCAGTGCGCGCAGCCGCGCCACCAGTTCGGCCAGCACGAACGGTTTCACCAGATAGTCGTCGGCGCCGTACTCCAGCCCGGCGATCCGGTCGTCCACCGAACTCTTCGCCGACAGCACACAGATCGGGACCTCGTTGCCCATGGCCCGCAGCGCGGTGACCACCCCGGCGCCGTCCAGCACCGGCATGTTCATGTCCAGCACGATCGCGTCCGGCGCCGACTGGCTGACACTGCGCAGCGCCTCGGCGCCGTTGCGCGCCACCCGCACCTCGAAGCCGGACAGCCGCAGTCCGCGCTCGACCGAGGCCAGCACGTCTTCGTCGTCGTCGACGACCAGCACGGACACCGCGGTCATCGCCGGACGCCCGGCACGCGGACGGGACCGCGGGTGGCGGGGGCGCGGCGGTGCGACGGCGCTGGCATGGGACTCCTTCGCGACTGGTCGATGTCGGATCTGGTTCCGACGGTAGTCGCGAGTCTTGGCGTGCGCTTGTAGCGGCTGTGTGAAGTCGGTGAGATCAGTGCGCCAGCGGGGTGCCGTTCGCGGCGTCCGGGTCGCCGATCAGCTCGGGCGCGGGCTGTTCGGCGTGCGGTGCCGCGGCCGGAGCGAGGCTCGCGCGGGTGGCCAGCGTCTGATCCTCGAGCGCCACCACCACCGCCGGATCCTCGACGGTGGCCGGCATCTCCCATTCCACACCGGACACGATCTGGCGGATGGTGCGGCGCAGGATCTTTCCGGACCGGGTCTTCGGCAGGGCCTGGACCACGACCACGTCGTACAGGGTGGCGATCGCGCCGACCTGGTCGCGGACCCGTTCGATCACCTCGTCGCGCAGCTGATCCGGGTCGGGCGTGGGCACGGCCTCGGCCAGCGACGCCGGCGCCTTGAGCACCACATAGGCGATCGGCAGCTGACCCTTCAGCTCGTCGGGGATGCCGACCACCGCGCATTCGGCGATCGCCGGGTGTCCGGCCACCGCGGCCTCGATGCTGCCCGCCGACAGCCGGTGCCCGGCCATGTTGATCACGTCGTCGCTGCGGCCCAGGACGTAGAGGTAGCCGTCCTCGTCCAGGTACCCGGAGTCACCGCTGAGATAGTGGCCGGGGAACGCGGACAGGTAGGAACGGACGTACCGCTCGTCGTCACCCCACAGCGTGGTGAGGGTGCCGGGCGGCAGTGGCAGGCCCATGACGATATTGCCCTCGACGCCGGGTGCGACCGCGTCGCCTTCGAAGTCCAGGACCCGGATGCGGTAGCCGGGGATCGGTACACCCGCCGAGCCCGGTTTGGTCGGAAGTGCTTGCAGCCCCAGCGGATCCGCGCACACCGGCCAGCCGGTCTCGGTCTGCCACCAGTGGTCCACCACCGGGCAGTCCGGGTTCGGCGCCAGCAGGACGTCGCGCGCCCACTCGTAGGTGGCCGGGTCCAGGCGCTCGCCGGCGCAGAACATGGCCCGCAGTCCGGTCAGGTCGTAGCGGTGGGCGAGGGTGGCCGCGGGATCGACCCGGCGGATCGCGCGCAGGGCAGTGGGCGCGGTGAACATGACGTCCACGCCGTACTGTTCGACCAGCCGCCAGTAGGCGCCGGCGTCGGGAGTGCCGACCGGCTTGCCCTCGTACAGGATCGTGGTGGCGCCGATCAGCAACGGGGCGTAGACGATGTAGGAGTGCCCGACCACCCAGCCGATGTCGGAGGTGGTGAGCATCGTCTGCCCCGGTTCGAGACCGTAGATGTTGCGCATCGACCAGGCCAGGGCAACCGCGTGACCGCCGTTGTCGCGCACCACGCCCTTGGGCTTCCCGGTGGTGCCGGAGGTGTAGAGGATGTAGAGCGGATCGGTGGCGGCCACCGGAACCGGTGCGGCGGGCTCGGCGTCGCGGACTGTCTCGTCCCAATCGAGCCACTGCGCGGCGATGCTCTCGGCCGAGCCGGGCAGCGATTCGGTGGCCGGCTGCGGCTGCTGGAACGGGATGACCGGGAAACCGTCGCGCTGCTTGACCACGACGTGCCGCGGCGCGGTGGTGGTCACCTCGTCCAGCGCCCGAATCACGATGGGCGGGTATTCGATTCGCTTGCCGGGTTCGAGACCGCCGGAGGCCGTGACGATCAGGACCGGTTCGGCGTCGTCGATGCGGGCCGCGAGCTCGTGGGCGGCGAAGCCGCCGAACACCACCGAGTGCACCGCGCCGATCCGGGCGCAGGCCAGCATGGCGATCACGGCTTCCGGGATCATCGGCATGTAGACGACGACCCGGTCACCCGGCCGGACGCCCAATCGCCGCATGGCTCCGGCGAATCGGGCGACCTCGTCCAGAAGTTGGGCGTAGGTGTAGACAACTGTGGCGCCCGTCATAGCGGAGTCGTATATTAGGGCGGGTTGGTCCGCACGGCCGCCGGTTCGATGGTCTTCCGCAGCGAGGAGCTCGTCGTCCGTCCCGGTGACCGGACCGGAAGATGTGAGATCGAGCACATGGCGGTCGAGGGCATTGTAGGAGGTGTTGAGGCGAGCATCCGGAAACCAGCGGGCCGTGGGTCTCGCTGTGGCATCGAGGATCTGGTCCGGCGGTACATCCCAGCTGATGGCTTTCGCTGCGGTACGCCAGAAGTCGGAGGGGTCCACGAGGCTCGTCTGGTAGGTGGGACGGTACTCCCGCTTCACGTTCAACCGTGTGACTCCCTGCCTCGCCTCGATAGATCAGCCTGATTGTGGCAGACTTCACGCGACGTCCGGGTGGACGCCGCGACCTTTGATTTTGTTCGGAAGAGGCAGGTCAAAGGGTGGTGCTTGCCAAGGGGTCGCACAAGAAGTTATTGATCCGTTAGAATCGCATGTCACAAATTTCGGCCGTCGTAGACGCAATTTCTCGGCCAGCCGTAGTTCTCGGCCAGCATTGCCTGTCGAGCCGGCGCGCGAACGCACAGGCTCGGTTGATGGCGCGTGGCTGGGGCCAGTTTGGAAAGTGAGTGGGAGATGCGTGACGCCGCGAGGTCCGGCGGAAGTCGTTGGACGCTGGGCAATTGGGACCTGCGCTGGAAGGTCACGGCGGTGCTCGCCGTGCCGCTGCTGGTCGCTGTTGCCCTGGGGGCGTTTCGAATCACCGCGCAGTTCGGCGATTCCTCGGACATGAACGCCGCTGCGCGCCGGGTCAGCACGATCCCGGCGATCAGTAACCTGTGCGTCGCCGGTGCGACCGTCGCCATGGAACAGGCGATCATGTTGGGGCCGGACAAGTCCCTGGTCAGCGATGCCGACCTGGCCGCGCTGGACACCGCGATCACCGCGGCCCAGCGGGCCGCCACCAAGCTCACCGACGAGCCGGCCGCCAAGGCCCGGCTCGACGAGATGATCACGATGTCCAAGGCGATCCGGGCCAACGGTCCGTCGCCGTCGGTGCAGATCTCCGACGCCAGCGGTCCCTCGCAGCAGCTGTACGCCGATGCCGCCGATCTGATGGCCGACGTGCTGCTCGAGGTGAACGACTCCGGGATCCAGGCCGCCAAGCTGCGGCTGATCTCGGTGGTCAACGCGCGCGCCATGGTCGTCACCGGTGCGGCCGGTCTGGCCGAGATGCTGCGCGGTGACACCAAGAACGGCATGGCCGACTTCCTCAGCGCGGCCAACACCGAGAAGTACCTGGTGGGCACGATGGCGCGCCAGTTCCCGCCGAACGACGAGCGGATCATCGCGCTGCAGAAGCTGGTTCAGGACCGGATCGACATGGTGTCGAGCGGCCCGCAGGTGTCGGCCGGGCAACTGCCCGTCGCCGACCTGCGGCAGTCCGCGCTGGACACGGTGGCCGAGTACCAGAAGGTCGTCGACCCGTCGATCGTCGACATCACCGGCCGGGTGAACACGCTCGCGGAGAACTCGCGTGGCGCCGCTTTCCGTTACGCCGTCATCGTCGTCTTCACCATCCTCGCGGCGCTGTTGTTCGCGGTGCTGGTGGCGCGGGCCATGATCATCCCGCTGCGCAAGCTGCGGCTGGCCGCGCTGCGCGTCGCCGAACACGACCTCGGGCACGAGGTCGCGCGTCTGCGTGACGGCGCCCGGCCCGAAGACGTTCCGCTGGAACCGATGCCGGTGCACACCGAGGAGGAGATCGGTCAGCTCGCCCGAGCGGTCGACGACATCCACGGTCAGGCCCTGCGTTTGGCGGCCGATCAGGCCGCGATGCGTACTCAGGTCAACGACATGTTCGAGACGCTGGCCCGCCGGTCCAAGTCCCTTGTCGACCACCAGCTGACCCTCATCGAGGCGATGGAGTACGACGAGAAGGACCCGCGCCTGCTCGAAAACCTCTTCCGCCTCGACCATCTCGCCGCGCGTATGCGACGCAACGGCGACAACCTGCTGATTCTGGCCGGTACCCGGCAGCGGCGCGGTAAGTCCGCGCCGGTCGAGATCGCGGACGTGCTGCGCGCGGCCATCTCCGAGGTCGAGGACTACGAGCGCGTCAAGCTGGGCGCGACGCCGCGTGGCGCGGTGACCGAACCGGCCGCCTCCGACCTCGCGCACCTGTTCGCCGAGCTGCTCGACAACGCGCTGCGGGCCTCGCCGCCGGAGACCGACGTCAAGTTCACCTTCGCCCAGGCGCACGACCAGGGCGTGCTGATCGAGGTCGCCGACCGCGGTATCGGTATGCCGCCGGCCGAGATGGCCGAGATCAACCGGCGACTGGAGATCACCGCCGAGCCCGGGCCCGAAACCGCTCGCCACATGGGTCTTTTCGTGGTCGGCCGGCTCGCCGAGCGGCACGGTCTGACCGTGCGGCTGCGTCCCACCTTCGACACCGCCCGGGACCCGGGTGTCACCGTGGCCGTGCACGTGCCGCGGCCACTGCTGGTCGCCCCGGCCGGTGGCACCGTGACCGTGCCCCCGCAGTCGGGTATGCAGTCGGTGGCGCCGCAGGACGACACCACCGCCAACTCCTCGATGCAGACGCGCGCGGTCACCCGCACGCCGAGCGGCAACATGATGGTGACGGTCGACCCGGGTGTGAGCGGGCCGATGCCCACCAGCAGCCGGCCCGCCGGCGCCCCGGCGCCCGGCAGCGGCCCGGCCCCCGGGCCGGGCAGTGGCCCGATTCCGGCGACCGGCCCGACGCCGCCCCCGGCCCGGCCCGCGACCGGCCCGGTACCGCCCGCGATGCCCGCGGTGGCCAACGGCGCGAACGGCCTGCCGCAGCGCCAGCCCGGCAACAACATTCCGGCCGGCCTGCCGCAGCGGCAGCCCGGCACCAACGGCCCCACTGTTCGCCACACGCTGTCCGGTCCGGCCGGAGCACCTAGTTCCGGTCTGCCGCAGCGGGAGCCGGGTGCCGCCGGCCCGCAGGGTCCCGGCGGCCCGGGCCTCGGCGCGCCGCAGGGTCCGGGTGCGCCGCAGCAGCGCCCGCAGGGTCCCGCGCCGCAGCCGCAGCCGGGCTTGGCCGCCAGCATGCTGCGCCGCCAGCCGGCGCAGGACGGTCAGCCGTCGACGCCGCCGCAGTCGCTCGCCGGTGGGATGCCGCCGGCCGCCCCGATGCAGGCGCCGCCCGGTGCGCCCGCCGCTGGCCCGCAGCCGGGTTCGGGTGCCGCGCCGCAGGGTCCTTCGGGTCTGCCGCAGCGCCAGCCCGGCACCGCCCCGCAGCCCGGTGGCCCGGGCATGCTCGGTGGATTCCCTTCCCGCCGTACGCCTTCCGCGCCGCCGGCCGGTGCGCCGCTGTCGGGTGGTCCGGTGCCGCCGCCGGCGAACGGTCCGGCCGCGCCGCACGGGCCCTCGGGTCTGCCGCAGCGGGAGCCCGGTGCGGGCCTGCCGCAGCGCCAGGCGAACGGTTCGCTGCCGCAGCGTGACGGTCTGCCTCAGCGTGACGGTGGTCTGCCTCAGCGTGACGGTGGTCTGCCCCAGCGTGATGGTGGTCTGCCGCAGCGCGATGGCGGTCTGCCGCAGCGTGAGGCCAACGGTGCTCTGCCGCAACGGGACTCGGGTCTGATCCCGCGCAGTCCCCAGGAGTCCGGTCCGATCCCGCGCAACCCGCAGGAGTCCGGTCCGATCCCCCGTAACCCGCAGGAGTCGGGTCCGATCTCGCGCAACCTGCAGGAGTCCGGGCCGATCCAGCGCAACTCCGGTCCGATCCCGCGCGCGCCGCAGGATCCGGCGGTCAACGGCCCGGCCTCCGGTTCGATTCCTCGCGTGCCCAAGGAACCCGGCGTCAACGGTGCGCTGGGCCTGCCGCCGCGGGACTCGGCTCCGATCCGGCGCGAGCCCGGTATCCCCGGCCTGCCGCAGCGCGAACCCGGTTCCACCAGCCTGCCGCCGCGCGCGGCCGAGGGCCTACCACAGCGGGACGCCGGTGCCGGCCTACCGCAGCGGGACGCCAACGGTGGTCTGCCGCAGCGGGACGTCAATGGTGTTCTGCCGCAGCGGGATACCAATGGTGGTGGTCTTCCGCAGCGGGATGCCAACGGTGGTCTGCCGCAGCGGGACGCCAATGGTGGCCTGCCGCAACGGACTCCGGGTGCCGGGCTGCCGCCGCGGCCGCTCCCGACGCCGGGGCTGAGCCTGCCCGTGCCCGAGCCGTCCGGTCCCGATACCGCGGTCCCCGCGGACCTTCGCGACCAGGGCCGCCACAGTTTCCGCCCCAACCCGCAGAAGACCGCGGCGTTCTTCCAGACCCGGCTGCAGCCGGCGGCGGAGGAACCGGCGGCCGTGGGTGGCGGAACTCCGATCTTCGCCGAGATGATGTCCGCGTGGCTGGCCGATCCGAATGCGGATCGGTCGCAGGCCGCCGCCAACTTCGAGTCAGCCGCTGACGAGGGATGGCAGGCCGCACGCCGCGCGGTCGAGTCGGAATCGGCGAAGCGGACGGCTTCCGGATTGCCCCAACGTGATCCGGGTAACCGACTGGTTCCGGGCGGTGTTGTCGGAAACGCTGACCGCACGACCCACCGTGACCCAGAATCCATCAAGTCCAGCCTGAGCCGCCACCAGCAGGGTGTCCGGGATGGCCGCGCGATGAGAGCAATGAACCTCACCGGAGATAAAGGAGACCGATGAACCCCGATCTAGGTGGTACGAACCATCAACTGGATTGGCTGGTTACCAACTTCACCAACCAGGTTCCCGGTGTCGCGCACGCCGTGCTGGTGTCGGCCGACGGTCTATTGATGGCTGCCAGCGCGCAGCTGCCGGTGGACCGGGCCGAGCAGCTGTCCGCGGTGACGGCGGGGTTGGCCAGCCTCTCGGTGGGTGTCTCGAACTTGTTCGAAGGCGGCACCGTGCTCCAGTCGGTGGTCGAGATGGAACACGGCTACCTGCTGCTGATGGCAGTCGGTGACGGTTCCTACCTCGCCGTGTTGACGAACACCAACTGCGACATCGGCCAGGTTGGTTACGAGATGGCCCTGTTGGTCGAGCGAGTGGGCCAGACGGTCCAGGCCACACCTCGCGTCACGATGGGTTCCTGATGGCGGGATGGACATAGACAATCAACGCGTGGGGCCCGCCGAGCCGAGCCTGGTACGCCCGTACTCGCTGACCGGCGGCCGGGTGCGGCCGAAGGTCGAGCTGGCGTTGGAAGCCCTCGTCGCATCGCATCCGGTCGCCTTGGAGCGGCAGTTCGAGCTCACCAACATCGAGACGTCAATCGTGGAGTTGTGCCGAGAGTCGCCGTCTGTTGCGGAACTGGCTGCCCGACTGGGTATTCCGATCGGGGTGGCCCGGGTACTCGTTGCCGACCTCATCGAGGCCGGCCATGTGCGGGTATCCGCGACTTTGAAAGACGATTCGAGCGACGATGAACGTCGCGAGCTGATCGAAAGGGTTCTCAGTGGACTCCGGCGTATTTGATTCGACAGCCCAGGTCGATACGCGCACAACGAAGCCGACGTCGGCGAAGATCGTGGTCGCGGGCGGTTTCGGTGTAGGTAAGACGACGCTCGTCGGCGCGGTTTCGGAGATCGTTCCGTTGCGCACCGAGGCGCTGGTGACCAATGCCAGTGTCGGTGTCGACAGCCTGGCTGCGGTGCCGTCGAAGGCCACCACCACGGTGGCCATGGACTTCGGCAGGATCAGCCTCGCCGACGACCTGGTGCTGTACCTGTTCGGGACTCCCGGCCAGTACCGCTTCTGGTTCATGTGGGACGACCTGATCCGCGGTGCCATCGGCGCTGTGGTGCTGGTCGACACCCGCCGGCTGGAGGACAGCTTCGCGGCCGTCGACTACTTCGAGGCGCGCAGCCTGCCCTTCCTGGTGGCCATCAACGAGTTCGACGATGCGCCCCGGTATCCGCTCGAGGACATCCGCCAGGCGCTGGCCGTGTCCGCCGATGTGCCGATCATGTCGATCGACGCCCGCCGGCGCGACCCGGTCAAGCAGGCGCTGGTCTCGGTCACCGAGTACGCGCTACGCAAGGTCGTTCAGGGCTACTAGGCTCCGGCGCTCCTGGCACGGGCGGCCGGCCGCAGCACGATGAGGATGCTACGGCCGGTTGCCCCCGCGCCGGCCGCGAGCCGGTGCGCGCTAGGCTCGCCCGCATGACCCTTTCGGTAGCGGAAGTGTTGGGCGAAGTGCTCGATCCGTGGTCGCTGCTGTCGTTGGTCGGGCAGCTCGTCGGGGTGCCGGTCTCGGCGGATTCCCACGGGGACCGCAGGTGAGGCCCCGCGGCGGGTAGGTTCGGCTGGTGACTCTTTCGGCGGCGGACCTGCTCGGCGAGTTGGTCGATCGTGGGTCCTTCGTGTCCTGGGACGGTCCGGTCGTGCCGGTTCCGGTGTCGGCCGCGTATCGCGCGGAGCTGACGGCCGCGGCGGAGCGGTCCGGTACCGACGAGTCCGTGGTGACCGGCGAGGCGTTGTTGCGTGGCCGCCGGGTGGCGGTGATCGCCTGCGAATTCCGCTTCCTGGCCGGGTCGATCGGTGTGGCCGCGGCCGAGCGGGTCGTGCGGGCGGTCGAGCGTGCCACCGAACTCGGTCTGCCGCTGCTGGCCTCGCCTACCTCGGGTGGGACCCGGATGCAGGAGGGCACGGTCGCCTTCGTGCAGATGGTGAAGATCGCGGGTGCGGTCGCGGCGCACAAGCAGGCCGGCTACCCGTATCTGGTGTATCTGCGTGACCCGACCATGGGCGGGGTGTTCGCGTCGTGGGGTTCGCTGGGGCACATGACCTTCGCCGAACCCGGTGCGCGGATCGGATTCCTGGGACCACGGGTGTACGAGGCGCTGTACGGGCATCCGTTCCCGGAGGGTGTGCAGACGGCCGAAAACCTTTACCGCAGTGGGGTTGTCGACGGTGTGCTGCCCGCCGGGGTGTTCCGCCGGGTCGCGCACCGGGTACTCGAAGTCGTCGACGGCGCGCGCGGTGCCGCCGGTGCGGCGAATGCCGGTGCCGCCGGTATCCGGGTCGGCGTCGAGGGGCGCGGTGCCGTGCCGGAACCCGATGCGCCGCGGTCGCCGCGCGGTGGCGGAGCTGACCGAAGCGGACATGGTGCGCCGGATAGCGCTGTGCGGCAGTCGTTCTCGGCGGGTGGCGACCCTGTGGATGCGGCGTCGGCGACCGGATCTGCGCCTTCGGCCGGGGAATCCGATTCCGGCACACCGGCGCAGGCCTGGCGGGACGTGCGGATCTCCCGCGAACCGGGCCGCCCAGGCATCCGAGAGTTGTTGCGGCGGGCCACGAATCGCGTTCCGCTCAGCGGCACCGGGCAGGGCGAATCCGATCGCACTGTCCTGCATGCCTTCGCCCAGCTGGGCGGGCGGTCCTGCATCGTGTTCGGACACGACCGGTCCACCGCGTCCGCCGAGAACACCATGGGCCCGGCCGCATTACGCGAAGCGCAGCGTGCCATGCGCCTGGCCGCCGAACTTCACCTGCCGCTGGTCCTGGTCATCGACACCGCCGGTGCCGCGCTCTCGCGGGAGGCGGAGGAACGCGGGCTCGCCCCCGAAATCGCCCGCTGCCTGGCGGAACTCGTCACCCTCGACACCCCGACGGTATCGGTGCTGCTCGGACAGGGCAGTGGCGGCGGTGCTCTGGCCCTCCTGCCCGCCGACCGCGTCCTGGCCGCGCAACACAGCTGGCTGGCCCCACTCCCGCCGGAGGGCGCCAGCGAACTCGTCTACCGTGACCCAGCCCGCGCCCCGGAAGTGGCCGCCGCGCAGCGCATCCGGGCCCGCGACCTGCTGGCCGACGGCATCGTCGACCGAATCGTCGCCGAAAACCCCGACGCCGCAACCGAACCGGAGGACTTCGCGCGCCGCATGGTGGACGCGATCGCGGCCGAGCTCACCGACCTCGGCGGCCGCCCGACCGCGGAACTGCGTGCCCTGCGCTCGCGCCGCTACCGCCGCCTCGGCCTGCCCACCCGATAGCCCGGCGCCTCGGCCGCGGTGTACGCCACGGTCCAACACATACGTCGGTCGTTGACGTGGTCGCCGAGCGCTTCTACGGTCGCAAAGGTGACCTTTCGTAGCGCGACCAGCACAGTACCGTCGATGGTTCTCAACGACGGGAACGTGATTCCGCAGCTCGGTTTCGGTGTGTGGCAGGTGAGTGAGGATCAGACCACCGCTACCGTCGCCACCGCGCTGGAGACCGGCTATCGCAGCATCGATACCGCCGCCGCCTACCAGAACGAGACGGAGGTGGGCCGGGCGATCGCCGAGTCGGGTCTGCCGCGCGACGACATCTTCCTCACCACGAAACTGTGGAACTCCGACCAGGGCTACGACTCCACGCTGCGCGCCTTCGACGCCAGCATGGCCAAACTGGGTGTGGAGTTCCTGGATCTGTACCTGATCCACTGGCCGGTGGCCGCGGCCGGCCGGTTCGTCGACACCTTCCGCGCCTTCCAGACGTTGAAGGCGCAGGGCCGGATCGGGTCGATCGGCGTGAGCAACTTCCAGATTCCCCACCTGGAACGGCTGATTGCCGAGACCGGTGAGGTGCCGGCGGTGAACCAGATCGAGCTGCATCCCACGCTCGCGCAGCCGCGGCTGCGCGAGTTCCACGCCGAGCACGCCATCGTCACCGAGGCGTGGAGCCCGCTGGGCCAGGGGCAGGAGCTGACGAACCCGGTGATCACCGCGATCGCCGCCGAGATCGGCCGGACCCCGGCGCAGGTGGTCATCCGCTGGCATCTGCAGCTGGGCACCGTGGTCATCCCGAAGTCGGTGACCCCGGCCCGCATCCGGGAGAACTTCGACGTCTTCTCCTTCGAACTCACCGCCGACCAGATGGGGCGGATCTCCGCCCTGGACACCGGCACCCGGGTCGGCCCCGACCCGGACGAGTTCGCGTACGGCCTGGACTGACGCGGTATTCGCGCGCCCGGCGGGCGGCGGGCATCACGTACCGCGCGGTAAGTTGCGGCAATAGAGTGGGATCGACGAGATCGTCCGGCGGCCGGACCGGCCACCGCGACGCACGCAATCGAACCGCATGTATTGGGGAGAAGCTGATGCTGGCATCCAGCCGCTCGGGTGATGTGATCACCCTGGAACTGCAACGTCCGCAGCGCCGCAACGCGCTCAACCTCGAACTGGTGGGCTTGCTGCACGACGCGGTCGTGCAGGCCGCGGAGCAGGCACGGGTGATCGTACTCACCGGCCAGGGCACGGTTTTCAGCGCGGGCGCCGACCTCGACGGGATCGACAACGAGGACTTCCTCACCGCCCTGCAGGCCATGCTGGTGACCATCGAGTCGGTCCCGGTGCCGGTGATCGCCGCGCTCAACGGCGGCGCGTACGGTGCCGGGGTACAGCTGGCGCTGGCCTCGGATCTGCGGGTGCTGGACCCGAATGCGTCGATCGCCATCCCCGCCGCGAAACTCGGTATCTCGGTGGACAATTGGACGATGAAGCGGCTGGTGTCGCTGGTCGGCGGCGGTCCGGCGCGCACCATGCTGATGGGTGCCGGGACCATCTCGGCGGCCGACGCGTACACCCACGGCTTCGCCAACCGGATCGGCACGCTCGCCGACGCCCAGCAGTGGGCGGAGTCGATCGCCGAGCTGGCGCCACTGTCGTTGCAGCACATGAAACTCGTGCTCAACGACGACGGCACCCGCACCGAAGCCACCGATGATCAGCTCACGGCACTCCACCGCGCCTGGTCGAGCGCCGATGCCAAGGAGGCGCTCGCCGCCCGCGGCGAGAAGCGCACCCCGAAGTTCGAGGGCCGCTGATGGCGGGGACGATCCGGCGTCTGGTCGCCGGTGCCGCCGGCGTCGCGGGACTCAGCGCCCTGGTCCGGGCGGCCTGGGACGTGCCCGAGGAGCTCGGCGCGACCGCGAACGAGATCGCGCCGGTGGCCGCGGGCGCGAGCAGCTATCGCGACCGCAAGTTCCACAACACCGAGCCCAGCGTCCAGCTTGCGCCGGGATCGTCCCCGTCACTGCTCACCTCGGTGCTCACCCGCCGCAACGTCGGCCGCCCGCCGCGGCCCGTGCCGCTGGTGTCCGAACCGCCGGCCGGGACGGCGGGTGCGCTTGCGGTGACCTGGTACGGGCACGCGTCCGCGCTGCTCGAGGTCGACGGGTTCCGGGTACTCACCGACCCGGTGTGGAGTGAGCGGGTGTCCCCGTCGCAGCTGGTCGGCCCGGCCCGGCTGCACCCGGTGCCGTTGCCGCTGACCGACCTGCCGCCGCTGGACGCGATCGTGATCTCGCACGACCACTACGACCATCTGGATCTGGCGACCGTGCGCGCGCTCACCGACACCCAGGACGCGCTGTTCGTGGTGCCGCTGGGAATCGGCGCGCATCTGCGGAAGTGGCGGGTGCCCGCGGCCCGGATCGTGGAGCTGGACTGGGGTACGTCCACCACGCTGAACCGTCCCGCGGGTTCCGGGGCGGACGCGCTGGTGATCACCTGCACCGAGGCGCGGCACTTCTCCGGGCGCGGCACCTCCCGCAACCTGACCCAGTGGGCGTCGTGGGTGATCTCGGGCCCGCGGCACCGCGCGTACTTCGGTGGCGACACCGGCTACACCAAGGCGTTCGCCGAGATCGGCGCCAACTACGGCCCGTTCGACCTCACCCTGCTGCCGGTCGGCGCCTACGACGAGCACTGGCCCGATATCCACATGAACCCGGAGGAGGCGGTCGCCGCGCACGCGGACGTGTGCGTGGGCGCGGCGGGCTACGGCGTGATGGTGCCCATCCACTGGGCCACTTTCAATCTGGCATTTCACCCGTGGGTCGAGCCGATCCGGCGGATGCGGGCCGCGGCCCAGGCCGCGGGAACCCGGACGGCGGTGCCGCTGCCGGGTCAGCGACTCGATATCGATACCCTATCGCCGCAGGTAGAGTGGTGGGAAGATGTGGACAAGCCCGGCAAGACCGACGAATGACGGAGGTAACGCTGTGAGTTTGATGGACACCTTGAAAGGGTTGCTCGACAAGGGCAAGGAAACCGTCGAGGGCAACGCCGACAAGATCCACGATGCGGTCGACAAGGCCGGCAGCTTCATCGACGAGAAGACCGGCGGCAGGTACGGCGAGCAGATCAAGAAGGGCACCGACGCGGTGAAGAGCGCGATCCCGGAGCCGCATGCCGCCGCTGCGTCCGCCCCGGAACCCGCGCCCTCCGCCTCGGAACCCACGCCGCCCACCCCGGAACCCGCGCCGCCAGCACCGACACCGGCGCCGCCCGCACCGGAACCGGCGGCCGAACAGACTCCGCCGGCCGAGTAGCTCGGCCCGTCCGACCTCCGGGCTGTCGCGTGCGCGGCCGCCGGTGACGTCGCGCGCCCGGCAGCCGCCATGGCCACCCGCGAATACGGGGGAATCGAGGTTGCGGTCAGCAACCTCGACAAGGTGCTGTATCCGTCGACCGGTACCACGAAGGGGGAGGTGGTCGACTATTTCGTGGCGGTCGCGGCCGGTGTCCTCCCGCACATCGCGGGCCGGCCGGTCACCCGAAAACGCTGGCCGAACGGGGTGGACCAGCCTTCGTTCTTCGAGAAGAACCTGGCCGCGCACGTGCCGTCCTGGCTGCCGCGGCGCGGCGTGGTCCATTCCGATCGGCGGGTGACCTATCCGCTGATCGACTCGGTGGCGGGGCTGGCCTGGCTGGGCCAGCAGGCCGCACTGGAAATCCATGTGCCGCAATGGCGTTTCGATGCCGACGGGCCGGGCCCGAACACCCGGCTGGTCTTCGATCTGGACCCCGGCCCGGGTGCGGGGCTGGCCGAATGCGCGGCGATCGCGCTGGCCATCCGCGACACCGTGCACGAGGTGGGCCTGCGCGCCTATCCGGTGACCAGCGGCAGCAAGGGAATTCACGTCTACGTGCCGCTGGACAATCCGCTCGACGCGACGGGCGCGTCCACGGTCGCCAAACAGGTGGCCACCGGACTGCAGCAGTTGCATCCCGGTCTGGTCACCGCGTCGATGGCGAAGTCGGCGCGGACCGGCAAGATCTTCTTGGACTGGAGTCAGAACAACCCGGCCAAGACCACCATCGCGCCCTACTCGCTGCGCGGGCGTGAGCATCCGACCGTGGCCGCCCCGCGCGCCTGGTCCGAGATCGAGGCCGGAGACCGGTTGCGGCAGTTGACCTTCGACGAGGTGCTGACCCGTTTCCGGGCCGACGGTGACCTGCTGGACGGACTGGACCCCGCGCTGCCCAGGGCCGCGGATCCGCTCGACACCTACCGGTCGATGCGCGATCCGCGGCGCACCCCGGAACCCGTTCCGGCCGGGGCGCCGATCGCCGGGCCGGGCAACCGGTTCGTGGTGCAGGAGCATCACGCGCGCCGGCTGCACTGGGACGTGCGCTTGGAACGCGACGGTGTGCTCGTGTCCTGGGCGGTCCCCAAGGGGCCGCCGACCTCACCGAAGCAGAACCGGCTCGCCGTCCACACCGAGGATCATCCCTTGGAGTACCTGGACTTCCACGGCACGATTCCGCGCGGGGAGTACGGCGGCGGCGAGATGACGATCTGGGACCGCGGCACCTACGAGACCGAGAAGTGGCGCGACGACGAGGTGATCGTCCGGTTCCACGGTGAACGGCTGGACGGGCGTTACGCCTTCATTCAGACCTCCGGGACGCAGTGGCTGATGCATCTGATGAAACCCGTCGAGCCCGAACCCGCGGCTGCCGGTGTGGGCGCGCGCGGCAAGGTGGTGCGGACCGCGACCGGGCCCGCCGGTGCCGAGAGTTCCGACTTTCCGCGCGGTCTGCGCCCGATGCTGGCCACCGCCGCGGAGGTCGCGAACCTCGACGACACCGACTGGGCTTTCGAGATCAAGTGGGACGGCTTCCGGCTGATCGGCGAATTCGACCGCGGCACAGCCACATTGCGCAGCCGGGCGGGAAACGTGGTCACCGATCGCTATCCGCGGATCGCCGCCTCGGCCGCCGCGTTGGCCGGGCACAGGGTGGTGCTCGACGGTGAGGCTGTCGTCCTCGACGATCAGGGTCTGTCGAATGTCGCGCTGCTGCAATCGGATCCGGCGCGCGCGGTATTCGTGGTGTTCGACGTGCTGTATCTCGACGGCACCTCGCTGATCGGCAAGCGCTACAGCGACCGCCGCATGGTGCTCGAGGCGCTGGCGGCGTCGGTACCCGAACTGCTCGTGCCGGACCGGATGTCCGGGCCGGGCGCGACGGCGCTGGACATCAGCCGCGAACTCGGCCAGGAGGGGGTGGTGGCCAAGCGGCTGGATTCGACCTACCAACCCGGCCGGCGCTCGCAGGCCTGGATCAAGACCCGCAACTGGCGGACCCAGGAGGTGGTTATCGGCGGCTGGCGGCGCAGTCCGGCGCGCCCGTTCGCCTCACTGCTGGTCGGGATTCCGCACGAGGGCACCCTGCAGTACATCGGCCGGGTCGGAACCGGTTTCAGCGAACGGCAACAGCAGGAACTGTCGGCGCGAATGCGGCCACTGGAGCGTAAAACCAGCCCGTTCGACAACGACCTGACCGCCGAGGAAATCGCCGACGCGGTATGGGTGACACCGAAACTGACCGGGCTCGTGCGTTTCATGAATTGGACCGATGCCGGGCGGCTGTGGCATCCGGCATGGGTATCGGGCGGCCGGTAAATTCCGCGGACCCGGCGAATCAGTCGTTATCATGGTGCTATGGCACCGATCACATTCCGGGCTGCCCGAATTCTCACGCGATTGTGCCGATCGGTTCTGGTCGGGGCCGTTGCCGCCTTGACGGTGCCGCTGTCGGTCGCGCCGGTGCAGGCCGACCAGCCCTCGCCCGATTCCGACCCCTTCTATTCGGTTCCCGCGGATGTGTCGTCCTACGGCAACGGCACCCTCCTGGGTGCGCGGCCGATCTCGCTGTTCGGGCTGCCGGTACCGGTGTCGGCCTGGCAGATCCGTTATCGCACAACCGATTCGACCGGAAAGGCGATCGCCGACGTGGCCACCGTGCTGGTGCCGCAGGGGGAGTGGAACGGGCCGGGAGCCCGGCCGGTGCTGGCCTATCAGATGCCCGAGGACAGTCTCGGGACCGCCTGCGCCCCGTCCTACGCGCTGTCCGGGGGTGGCGGCGCCGCCCTGGCCAACGCCCTGCCGGACGTGCCCTACATCGGCACCGCGCTGCTGCGCGGCTGGTCGCTGGTGCTCAGCGACTACGAGGGTCCGCAGTCGCGATTCCTGGACGGGCTCACCGAGGGTCGTGGGGTCCTCGACGGGATCCGGGCCGCGCGGAGCTTCGGGCCGAGCGGGATCGGGCCGGCCAGCCCACTGGGCATGTGGGGCTACTCCGGTGGCGCGTTCGCCACGCTGTGGGCGGCTCAGCTGCGGGCAAGCTACGCGCCCGACGTGGTGCCGGTCGGACTCACCGCGGGCGGGGTGCCGGCCGATGTCGCCGAGTTGGCCGCGCACGTCGACGGCGGCGGCCAGGCGGGGTTGTCGCTGCTGATCCTGCTGGCCATGATCCGTCAGGAGCAGCAGACGGGCCTGGCCGAGCTGCTCAATCCCAAGGGGCAGGCCCTGCAGGCCGATTCGGCCGGCGCCTGCGGCACCGACCTGGTCCTCGCGCATCCGCGGGCGCACGCCGACGACTACGCCACCGCGCCCGGGGTGCTGACCAGTCCGCAGTTCCTCGCGGCCGCCGAGCGGAACAGGCTGGGCAACATCCGGATCGACGTCCCGGCCTACCTGTACCACAGCACCACCGACGACACCGTCCCGGTCGACGGCTTCTCCGCCATGGTCGACCGCTACTGCGCGCAAGGCGTGGCGCTGACCGCCGTCCACTCGTCGTGGCCGTCGCACAACGGCGCGGCCATCGGCGAGGCGGGGGGAGCGATGAAGTTCCTCGCCGACCGGTTCGCCGGAGTTCCGGCACCGACCGGCTGCAACGTCACCTAGGGACTTCGGCGCCCTCGGCCGGCGCACGGCCGTGGTTCCTTGCTACTGCCGCAACGACAGAGTCCGCGGGATGATCGTTCGCTGTCGCGCGCGGCCCGGCTCGCGAATTCGGCCGGGGCAGTGACAGTGTCGGGTCAGTTGGCCGGGATCGGGAACTGTGCGGGCGCGTCCTCCGGCGGAATCGGGGAGATGACCGGCTGCCCGTTGTTCGCCCACTTGGTGGTGCCGGCCGGGGACCGCAAGCTGTTGATCAGGTCGTAGCCCGCCACGACCAGCGTCGGTCCGCCGACCACCATGGTGCCGACGATGCCGCCGAGGGTGGCGCCGGTGATCGTTGTGGCAATAGCGCCCAGGCCGGTGGGGAGTCCGGCGACGAACCCGATGAGGGCGCCGAGTGCCGTGCCGATGAATCCGCCGACCGCCGTGGCGATCCCGAACTGGCTGGCGAAGGAGTTCATCGCCAGCTGGTCCTCGGCCGGGGAGGCGATATCGGCGGCCGTGTCGGAGACCGGGGCCGGGCGTGCGGTGGCCGGGTCCTTGACGACCGTGAGGTCGAGCTGGTGTCCGTCCGCGCTGACCACGTGCGACATCGGGTATTCGGTGTGGTCCTGGTCGAACGACAGCGGCATGGTGATCACCGTCCGGCCGGCGTCGTCGCGGACGTCGACGGTGCGATCGTCGGCGGCGACCACGAAGGTGGCGTCCCGCAGCGAGGCGTGGATGGTGTCGCCGTCCAGGGTCGCCTTGTAGACCACGTCGGGGACGGCGGCCGGTGCCGGGTTCGCCACAGCCGTGGCGTTCACACAGGCCAGAGTGGAAACGATCGGCACAGCGACAGCGGAGAACGAGCGAAGATTCATCTTCAAATCCATTCCTCACCAAAAGTTGTGGTTTCAGGTCACTCCGACCCGAAGTGGTGCAGCGAAACGGAACTCCTTGAAGCTACATGTGCGCAAATATGGGTGTCGAGTGGAGGTTCCGGGCGAAATGGACCGAATATCGGTGAATATCACCGCTACTCGGGGATAGATGACGAATGTCCGTTCAGCTCAGGAACAAATTCAGCGCGACGGATCCGCCGCAGACCGCGGCGACGATCAGCAGCGCGACCACATCCGCGCGGCCGGGGCTGTCCGGGTGCGCGGTGAGCGCGCCGGTACCGCCGCGCGCGGTGATCGCCTGGCCGAGTTCGCCGGCCCGCCGGGTGGAGACCGCCATGGTGGCGGTGAGGATGTCGAGCATCGGGGAGTCGGCCGGGCGGCGGGTCGCGACGTGGCGGTGGTCGCGGGGGCGCAGCCGGCGGGCGGCGCGCAGCACGCGCATCTCCTCCAGCAGCAGCGGCAGGCCGCGCAGCGTGAGAGCCACCACGACCGCCCACTCGTCGACCGGAATCCGCAAGCGGCGCAAGGGCGCACCGAGTTTGGCCAGCGCGGGCGCGATCTCGCCCATGGGCGTGGTCCAGGCGATCATGAACGAGGCGGCGAGCAGAATCAGCCCGTACACGGTGACCTGGGCGAAGCGCACCACCGCCGTCGGCCCGCCCGCGATATTCAGCGCGCCGGCGGCGAGGATCATGGCCCAGAACCACCACGGCAGCCGCGGCAGCGTGCCCAGCGGCAGCCGGGCCGCGACACCCACGCCGATCAGGAACGTGGTCATCGCGGCGAGCACCGGCCAGCTCGGCAGGTACATGAGCACCACACTGATCGCGGCCACGCCGAGGATCTTGGTGCCGGCCCACAGCCGGTGCACCGGACTGTCGACCGGGACCTCGCGGAACAGAACCAGATTCATGCCGTGCCCTCCCGCGCCGGTACCGCGTGGGCGGCCTCGGTGATCCGGCCCGCCGCCAAATGGATGGTGCGGTCGCAGATCGCCGCGAGATCGGCCACGTCGTGTGAGATGACGATCAGGGTCAGCCCCCGATCCCGCAGTCCGGCAAGCAGTTCCACTGCCTCCGCCCGGCCGCGCGGATCCAGTCCGGCGAGCGGCTCGTCCAGGATCACCACCGTCCGGCGGGCCACCACGATCGCGGCCAGCACCACCCGTTTCGCCTGACCGCCGGACAGTGATTCGATCGAGCGGGTGGCCATCGTCCGGTCCAGGCCGACCGCGTCCAGCGCCCGGCCGACCGCGCCCGAACCGGTACCCGGGCCACCCCAGTCCTCGAGTTCGGCCGCCACGGTCTCGCGCTGCAGTTGCAGTCGCGAATGCTGGAACGCCAGCGCCACCTGGCCCACCTTCTTGTGCACCGGGTGGGCCCGAGCTCCGTCCAGCAGTTCGCAACTGCCGCCGGTGGGGACGGTCAGCCCGGCCATGATCCAGGCCAGCGTCGACTTGCCCGAACCGTTGCCGCCGACCACCAGCAGTGCCTCGCCGCGCCGGACGGTCAGGTCGATGCCGTGCAATGCCGGTGCGGCCCAAGGGGTTCCGCGGTTATAGGTGTGCCGGACAGCGCGTAGCCGCAAAATATCCGCGCCGCTGGGCGCCGGGCGGCGGCGCGGCACCGGGCCGGGCCACTCCGGTAGCCGGTCGACCACGCGGCCGCCGTCCAGATGCACCACCCGGTCGGCGGCCGCCGCATCGTCCTCGTGATGGGTGACCAGCACGACGGCCATCGGATAGCGGCGCGGCAGCCCGGCCAGCAACGCCACCAGTTCGCGGCGGCCGGCGGGATCGATCATGGCGGTGGCCTCGTCGGCGATCAGCAGGGCGGGCCGCCGGGCCAGCGCCGCGGCCACCGCGAGCCGCTGCTGCTGCCCGCCGGACAGGGTCGCGGTCTCCACCGAGTCCAGCCCGGCCAGCCCCACCTCCGCCAGCAGACCGGGCACGTCCACCCGCGCCGCCAGTTCGGGCGGCAGTCCCCACACCACGTCGTCGGCCGTGCGTACACCCAGGGTCTGCGACTCGGGGCGCTGCAACACCAGCGCGGTCCCGCCGAGCCGGCCCAGACCCGCCGAACCCGGTCGTTCCACACTGCCGGTGGTGGGCGGCAGTCCGGCGAGCAGCCGGGTCAACGTCGACTTACCGGAACCGTTGTGCCCCACGATCGCCACGAACTCCCCGGCCCGCACGGTCAGGTCGAGACCGGTCAGGGCATCGGTGCGCGCGTCCGGATAGCGGAAGGACACGTCCCGCAACCGGACCGGCAGCGGCCCGGCCGGCCGGTCGTCGCGGGCGGCGTCGAGCGGGTCGTGCCCCGGCACCCAGGCCAGCCGGTCCAGCACCGACCCGAGGGCATACCAGGAGACCAGTGCGGTCCCGACCACCCCGGCCGCCACCGACAGGCTCAGGAACGCCCACCACCAGTGCAGGGTCCAGTCGGTGAGCCGGACCAGATCGTCGCCGACGGTGGTGAGCTGCGGTTGCCGGCCCAGGATCCGGGCCGTACTGCGCGCGGTATTGCGGACGTTGTCGAACAGCAGCGCGCGCGTCGTCCCGGACACGGCCAGGATCCCGACCGAGAACGCCGCCCAGACCAGCCCGGCCAGCCAGGACAGGCCGAACACGGCGAACAGGCCGCCGCGCCGCCGCTTCACCTGGCCCACGATCCCGCCCACAGTGGCCGCGGTCAGGATCGCGAAGGCGGGCAGCAGACCGGCCGCCACGAAGGTGACCAGGAAGGACGCCACCGTGGCCGCGGCCACGGCCCGCGCCCGGAAACGCATCGCCAGCAACCCGAGCGGGACCGCGGCCACCAGATTCAGGGCCGCCGCGAGCGGGAGCATCGTGCCCAGCGTCACCAGCGCGACGGTGACGCCGGCCAGTACCGCGCCGGTCGCCAGCTCGATCGGGTGGAGTCCGTGAGCGGGCGCTGGTCGAACTGTCACGGCACAAGTCTGCCAGCAGTTGCCGATCGCGGCCGATAACCGCCGGGGCTAGTTCGGCAGGGCCGGGATCCGGCCACCCATCGCCACGGTGTGCATGACGCTGGTGAACCGGGAGCCGTCCACGATGTGCAACAGCACCGACGGGTCGGGGGCGTAGTCGATCGGGAAGTCCAGCGGGTCGTCGCCGTCCCAGCTGTTGCCGATCTGCGAGGCCACACTGGGCGCGACGGTGAACGGCCGGCCGCCGAAGAGGGTGGTCGCGGCCGAATGCAGGTGACCGGTGAGGGTGGCCAGGATCCGGGGGTCGCGCTCGATGATCCGTTCCAGCCGGTCCGGATTGGCGAGCCGGATCCCGTCGCAGACATTGTGGTACATCGGCATCGGCGGATGGTGCATGGCGAGCACCACCCGGTTCTCCGCGGGGGTGGCGGCCAGCAGGTTCTCCAGCCAGTCGAAGGTCTCGTCGGCCAGCAGGCCCGCGGAGTCGCCGGGAATGGTCGAATCCAGCAGCGCGACGGTCACGCCGGGCAGTTCGACGGCCTGGTTGATCGGGGTGCCCGTCGGCGGCTGATCCAGCAGCGCGGCTCGCAGGTGCCCGCGGTCGTCGTGGTTGCCGGGCAGGAACCACAGCGGTAGCGGGCCGTCGAAAGTGGCTCGGGCCTGGGCATATTCCGCCGGGCGGCCACGATCGGCGATATCGCCGGTGACCAGGACCGCGTCGGGCCGGTGCGGCAGTTGCAGCAGGTACGCCAGCACCCGCTCGGTGCGTTCAGCGTTGCGATCGTGCGTATCGAAATGCACATCGCTCAGCTGGGCGATCAAAATCATGCAGCTGCCCGCCTTCTCGTTCCCCGCGTCGTCGCGCCCGAGTATGCCCGTCACGGGCTCCTTCCAGGTTAGAACGGGCGACCCGTTCCGGCGGCCAGGCCGTGACTCTCGCCACGTCAAATAGCCGTCCGCTATCAGCTGAAGGCGGCCAGTAGCGCCTCCGGGTCGGCGGTCACCGGGGTGCCGGCGAGGGCCCAGAAGTCCGCGCCCGGGGTGGCTTCCAGGTCCAGCCGCTCCCGCGACCGCCAGGGGGCGTCCAGACCCAGCCGCCACGAATGCAGATGGGTGCGCGGGAACGCGCCCGACCGGTCGAACAGCGGATCACCGGCGATCGGGAAGCCGATCCAGGCCAGATGCACCCGGATCTGATGCCGGCGTCCGGTGATCGGCCGCACCGCCAGGACCGTGCCCGCGTCGCCGTGCAGCAGCACCTCGAACTCGGTGCGGGACGGATAGTTCTTACCGGCCAGGATGTCGGCCTCGGCCACCGACCAGGTGTCGCCGGTGCGGGTGATGCGCTCACGCGGCGCGGCGATCCGCACCCGGTTCTTACGCCCGACGCTCAGCGGCAGCTCGATCGTGCCGCGGTCGGGCAGGCCGGTGGCGGTGGTGATCGCGAGATAGGTCTTGGTGGCGGTCCGCTTGGCGAACTGGCGGGTCAGCGTGCCGTGCGCGGTCAGATCCTTCGCCAGTAACACCAGCCCCGAGGTGGCCTTGTCGATCCGGTGCACCGGATACAGCCGCTCACCCGCCGCGGCGGCCAGCTCCACCAGATCGGTGTCGTGCCGTTCCCCGGTGACCGAGATACCGGCGGGCTTGTTCAGCGCCAGCACCGCCGCGTCCTCGTCGACCAGGCAGCTCGCCCGCAGTTCGGTCCAGTCCACCGCACCGGCCGGCGCCGGCTGCTCCACGTTCACTCCCGGGAAGGTTACCGGGTGGCGAACTCCAGGTCGGTCAGGCTGTCGTCCATGGCCATCACCAGCCGGGCCAGGTTCGGTGCGGCCCGCCGACAGCCCACCACCCCGATATCGATGCTGTCGCCGTTGCCGGCGACGGTGATGTTGACGCCCTGCCCGTCGAACGGGATGGACAGCGGATACCAGTGCTCGAGCCGGGCGCCCCGCAGATACCGCGCCTTGCGGTGCCCGGGGACGTTGGAGATGGTGACGTTGAACGGGACTCGCGGGCCGTGCGGCAGCCCGGGCACCAGGTCCAGGCCCGCCGGGGCCAGCAGCAACAGCGACAGCGCCTGCGCCTGCCGCCGTGACAGCCCGCCGAACACCTGCTTGCCGGACTGCATGGACGCGCTGATCGCGCTCAGCCGCCGCACCGGGTCGGCCACGTCGGTGGCCAGGTTCGCCAGCAGCGCCGCGACCAGGTTGCCCTCGGTCTCGGCTTCGGCGGGGGTGCGCATGTTCATCGGGACCATGGCGACCAGCGGCCGGTTGGGCAGCGCCTGCCGTTCGAGCAGATAGGTGCGCAGCGCACCGGCGGAGATGGCCAGCACGATGTCGTTGACGGTGGTGCCGGTGGCCCGGCGGACGGCGTCGATGCGGTCCAGCGACAGCGAGCCGATCGCGATCTCACGGGCGCCGCCGATCGGCACGTTGAAGACCGTGCGCGGCGCGGTCATCGGGAGCGTCAGGCGGCCGTCGGTGACCGCCCGCAGGACCGACAGGCCCTTGTTCAGTTCGTTCGGCACGCTCGCCGCCAGCCGGGGCAGGCCGCGCAGACCGACCCGTGCCGACCGGTGCGGGGTGTCGTCGCCGCGCTGCGGGGCGCCGAGCGTCCAGGCCGGATACAGGCCCGAATCGAGCGGATCGGTGGTGAAGCTGCGGGTGGCCAGTTGCTGGCCGGTCACGCCGTCGAAGAGGGCGTGATGGATCTTGGAGTACATCGCGAAGCGTTTCCCGCCGAGCCCCTCGATCAGCCGGGTCTCCCACAGCGGCCGGTGGCGGTCGAGCAACTGGCCGTGCAGCCGCGCGACCAGGTCGAGCAGTTCGGCGGTGCCGCCGGGCGCGGGCAGCCCACTGCGCCGCACGTGGTAGCCGAGGTCGACCTCGTCGGCGTGGGACCAGGCGCGCAGCGAGAATCCGCCCCACTCCCGGTGCAGGCGGCGGCGGAAACGGCTGCGCACGTCGGTGGCCGCGAGGTATCCGCTGTATAGCTCCTGGACGAATTCGTCGGTGTCGCACGGTGTTTCGAAGAGATACAGCCCGCCCACATGCATCGGGTGTTCGCGGGATTCGAGCGCGAGGAAGATGGCGTCGAGCGGGTCGAGCAGTTCCATGGGTTTCTCCCTCGGATCGGTCTGCGAGCCACCGGGCCGGACGTATCCGTGCTGCGTACGGGCGCCGTGTGCGGAGCCTACCGACAGATATCGGTGCCGAACGGAAGTTCCCACCGCGACCCGCCGCGATTGTCGGATCGCATCGGGCCCGGACGGTCTCGATCCGGTGCCGCGGCGGGATCGCGCGCGGTCGATATTGCCGTGGGCGAACGGCCTTGTGCTCCCGTACGATCGCGTCGACAGGACCAAGGTGGGGGCGAGGTGACGATGGAACTGCTCACACTCGCCGAGATCGATGCCGAACTGGCGCAACGTGGCCGGGAACTCGACAAGATCAGCGCCACCCTGCTGGAGCTGGACGAGCATCCCGGTCTGGTGCTGCTGCGCGGCTATCCGCCCGCCGGCGTGACCGCCACCCGCTGGGAGCCGATGCGCTCGGCGCTGGAAGGTCTCTGGGAGGACTTCGGGCGGGTGCGGACCATTCTGGATCGGGCGCGCGCGATCCGGGCGGGCAAACACCGGCTCAGCGATGCCGAACGGGCCGAGGTCACCGGATTGTTGCGGGACCGGGCCTTCGAGGTGGCCCGGGACCCGATTCCGATGAGCCAGCGGTCGCTGACCGGCCCGGCCGAGAAGGTCCGCTACGTCGGCCTGGCCGACACCCTGGACCGCATGCGCGCCGCCTATCCGCGGCTCGCCGAATTCCTCGACGAGGTCGACGCGATCAATTCCCGGGTCCTGTCCGGGCTGAGTCCGGTTCAGGCGCAACTGGACCGGCTGGCCGGCTCGTCGGAGCGGGCGGCGGGCATCCTCGCCGATGTCGCGGACCTGCTGGGTCTTTCGGCCACCGACCCGCTGTCGCTGACCCTGCCCGAGATCGACACCCGGATCGCCGCGCTGCGCGCCCGGGTCACCCGGGAGGCCGATGCCCTGGCCGAGGCGCTGGCCCTGGCTTCCGACTGGCCCGCCGCGATCGCCGAAACCCGTTCCGCGCTGGACGAACTCGGCCGACTCCGGGAACGCGCCGCCGAGCTGCGGGTGGAAGCCGAGACCAAGATCCACACCGTGCCGCTGCCCGTGCGCGTGGACGAGACCCCGGGCCTCGCCGCCGAACTGAGTGCGCTCGCACTCGGAAGTTCCGGCGCGCCGCCACAATCCGGGATCGGGCGCACGGATCCGACTGTCGTGCACACCTTCTCCGTTGCCGACATCCCCGCACCGCCGGCCGGTCCCGGGGCGCCGGTCCGGCCCAGCGCACCCGTCCGCGACGCCACGGCCCTGCTGGCGCTGCGCCGCCGGATCGCGGCCGCGGCCGCGATGCTCGGCGGCGATCTGGACCTGGCCCAGGGCCTGCTGGACCGGCGGGCCGAACTGCGCGGCCGGCTGGCCGCCTACGAGGCCAAATCGGCCAGGATCGGGGTCGGCGAGGATCCGGATGTCCTGGCGTCGAGCCGGGTCGCCCGGGACCTGCTGGCGCACCGGCCGTGTGACCTCGCGGCCGCCACCCGGGCGATCCTGGACTATCAGCAGGCGGTCGCCAGGGCCGCAGGACGTGGCGCGTGAACGGCGTGGATCACGAGCCCGGCGCGATCGAGGGCTGCCAGGACCGGAGCATACTGTTGGCCCGGCGTAGGCCCCGAGCGCGTACGCTTCGGCGCACGGGCCTCGACGTCGGGGCCGGTCGGCTTCGGGGACCGGCGGACGCGGGCGTAACGAGCGGAGGGGTGGTGCCGTTGTGGCAGAGCGAGGTGGCATCGTGGATGCGGTGACCGGGTTACATTGCCCCGGATGCGGGGCGCAGTTTCGGCTGACCGATCGCTTCTGCGAGGCCTGCGGTCATGAGCTGGCGATTCGCCGGGCGCTGTTGCCCGACTTCGGGATACCGGCGGGCAGCGTGTGCGAGTCCTGTGCGGCAACCGAATTCGATGCCGACGGCTACTGCGTGGCGTGTGGCGAGTGGCGGCGGCCGGCCGACCGCAGCGCCGCCGATCTCGGTGCGGTGCAGCTGGTCACCGACCGTGGAATCGCTCACGCGCGCAACGAGGATTCGGTCGCCGCGGCCGTCCTCGACGACCCGACCGGTTCGGTGGTGGTGATCGCGGTCTGCGACGGCGTCTCGACCTCGGAGAACCCGCAGGCGGCCTCCGCGGCCGCGGCCCGCACCGGCGTGGACGAGTGCGTGGCGGCGCTGGCCGCGGACCGGCCGTCGCCGGAGGCCGCGGTGGCCGGGCTGGAGGCGGCCGCGATCGCGGTGCGCGACGTCGCGACCTCCGGGCACGCGCCGTCGTGTACCTACGTGGCCGCGGTGGTGCGGCCCACGGCGAACGACACCCACGAGGTCACCGTGATCAATGTCGGTGACAGCCGGGCCTATTGGCTGTCCGCCGGTACCCGCGACGACGTCCCCGCGCAGCGGCTGACCGTCGACGACTCGTGGGCGCAGGCGCTGGTGGACAGCGGCGTCATGGACGAGGAAGCCGCGATGCGCGACCCGCGGGCGCACGCGCTGTACCGCTGGCTGGGCGCCGATTCCGATCGCCGGCCCGGTGACACGCGTCCGGTCACCGTCGAGGTGCGCGGTCCCGGCGCGCTGCTGCTGTGCAGCGACGGGCTGTGGAACTACCTGTCCGACCCGGTCCGGCTGGCCGAGCTGGCCCTGGCCCGGCCCGCGGAGACGGCCGCCCACGACCTCGTCGACTTCGCTGTGCAGAGCGGCGGCAGCGACAACATCACGGTCGCGCTGGTTCCGATCGTGCCCAGCCGGGCGAGCGTTCAGCAGTAGGAGTTTTGCGTTGAGTTCCGAGGCAGTACAAGGCATTTCGGTAGCGATCGACAACAATCAGTACCTGGCCGACGGAGCCGACACGGTCGACGCCGTGGTGACCGTCGCCGCCGACCACCGCTTCGCGGCGGCCGCGCCCGTCCAGGAGCGGCTGGAGATCATCATCATCGACTGCTCGGGGTCGATGGCCGCGGGCGACCGGTTCCTGGGCGCGCGGCGCGCCACCGAGGCGGCACTCGACGAACTGCCCGACGGCACCCTGTTCGCCATCGTCGCCGGCACCCACGAGGCACACGTGGTGTATCCGCGCGGCGAACTCGTGCGGGCCGACCCGCGGACCCGCGCCGAGGCCCGCCGCGCGCTGGACACCCTGCGCCCCTACGGTGGCACCGCCATGGGGACCTGGCTCGGCATGGCCCGCACGCTGGCCGCCCGGTACCCGCAAGCCATGTCGCACGCGATCCTGCTCACCGACGGCAAGAACGAACACGAGCAGCCCGCGCAGTTGATGGCCGAGATCGGGGCCTCGCGCGGGCGCTTCACCTGCGACTGCCGCGGGGTCGGGACCGGGCCGGTGGTCGACGAATTGCGCACCATCGCTTCGGGTCTCAACGGCACGATGGACGTGGTGCCCGACGGCGCCGGATTGGTCGCGGACTTCCGCGCCATGATGCAGTCCTCGATGGCCAAGATCGTCCCGGATCTGACGCTGCGGGTTTGGACCCCGGCCGGCGCGACCGTGCGGTTCGTCAAGCAGGTCGCGCCCACCATCGAGGAGCTGAGCCGCACCGACTCCGCTGCGCAGGTGGGGGATTACCCGCTGGGCAACTGGGGTGTGGAGGAACGCGACTATCACATCCAGGTGCGGGTCGAGCCGGCCGCGGTGGGGCGCGAGAAGCTCGCGGCCCGGGTCAGTGTGCTGGCCGGCGACGAGGTGATCGGCCAGGGCTTGGTGAAGGCGCTGTGGACCGCCGACACCGAACTGTCCACCCGGATCAACGCCCGGGTGGCGCACTACACCGGGCAGGCGGAGCTGGCGCAGGCGGTGCAGGAGGGTCTGGCCGCGCGCAAGGACGGTGATCTCGACACCGCCACCGCGAAATTGAAGCGCGCGGTGGAGCTGGCGGCGGAGTCCGGCAACGACGGCACCGCGAAGCTGCTGCGCACGGTTGTGGAGGTGGACGAGCGGGACGGTACGGTCAAGCTGCGCCGTCAGGTCGACGATTTCGACGAGATGGCGCTGGATGCCCGCTCGACCAAGACCGCGCGGGTGCGGAAGGAGAACTGACCCATGGCCATCTGCCCCGAGGGCCACGACTCGACCGCGGCCGACTACTGCTCGGTGTGCGGCGAATTGATGGGCGCCGCCCCGGCCCCGGTGCACGAGGCGTGCCCGAACTGTGGTGCCCCGGTCACCGGAAGGTTCTGCGAGGCTTGCGGTTGCGATATCCGGCTGGGTGTGGCGCCGACGATGGTGGCTCCCGCGCCGCCGGGGACCCAGTCGGCGCAGTTCCCGGAGCCGGTCGTGGCGCCGGAACCGGTCGTGCCGCAGCAGATCTGGGTGGCCACGGTGTGGGCGGACCGCCAGCTGTTCGATCGCACGGTGGCCCGCAAGGGCCCCGACGCGGAACGGGTCGAGTTCCCGGTCTTCTATCAGGAGCGGCGGATCGCCTTGCACGGCAAGGATTTCCTGATCGGCAAGCGGAGTGTGTCGCAGGGTGTGCGGCCGGAGATCGACCTCGGGCTCGCCCCGGTCGATATCGGTGTGTCCCGGGTGCACGCGCGGCTGCACATCGAGGGAATCGAGGCCAGCGTCACCGATCTCGGTTCGACCAACGGCACCAGCATCAACGGCAGTGACGATCTCATTCCCGCGCAGACACCGGTTCCGCTGCGCAGCGGGGACCGGATCCACGTCGGCGGGTGGACCACCATCACCCTCACGACCGAGCTGGGCTGACCGGCCGATCACACCGACACGCCGGTTCGACACGCCGACCGGCTGACCTGCTTTCCCCCTGGTAGGCGGTGCATTTCGGGAATTACGGGCCGATCGGTCTGTTACCCGACAATCGAATTCGTGCCAGACTGTGGCTCGCACAAGGCGCCGTGATGTTTTCGAGATTGTCGGAGTTCATTCGATTAGCTCGGGAAGGACCGGAGGCATGTCGAACAATGGTGGAGAGTATCGAAAACGCCGCTCGGCGCCCCGCCGCAGGCGAAGAGCGCCGATCATCGCACTCGTACTGCTAGGAATTACGCCGATCACCGCCACACAGGTGGATGCGCAAACCATCGTGATACCGGGTATCGGGGTATTCGACATCCCCGACTTCCTCGCTCCGCAGAACCAGGTGGCGCCGCCACCGGACGCCGACAAACCGGCCGCGGAGATCGCCATCGAAGCCGCACGATCGAAGATCGGTTCCGGATATTCCGGCGGTGGCAACGGACCGGATTACTTCGATTGTTCCGGGCTCGTGCAGTGGGCGTACCGGCAGGCCGGGGTGGACCTGCCGCGCACCAGCTACGAGCAGCTCGCCGTCGGAACCCCGGTGAGCCTGGACGAACTCGAGCCCGGTGACCTGGTCTCGTTCTACGGCGGCGGTCACTCGGGTCTCTACGACGGCAATCATCAGGTCGTGCACGCGTCGACCGGCGGACGCGGTGTCGAGGTCTCCGACATCTCGGAAATGCCCTTCGCCGGCGCCCGCCGATACTGACCCGCTCACGAATTCAGTTGCAACACCAGAGCGACGGCGGCCGGCGCGAGGTAGAGCACGGGAAACGCCACATGACCCCACGCGCCGGCTCGGACAATGGTCACCACCGCGCCCAGGAAATACAGGATGATTCCGATCGCCGCGGCGATGCCGATCGGCGGCAGGGCGATTCCCACGACCATTCCGAGCGCGCCGGCCGCCTTCAGGAAGCCGAGTTTCGCCCACCACGACCGGGGCACGCCGTACTGGACGAGCGGCTCGACCACGAACGGCTTCTGCGTCAACAACGAGAAAGCCGAGAATCCGACCCAGAGGGCGGTGACCACGGCCAGGACGATATATGCGATGTGCATCGGAACTCCTCGGTAGTGCGTAGCTGTCTACCGAGTGGACGAAGTACCGCGGAAATGTGTGACATCAGGAGCCGCACGCCAGCGGCCCGCGGGATCCGGTGATGGTGGCGACGAACGCGCGCGCCGCGTTCGACAGGGTGCGCTGCGGGTCGTGTCCGACGCTCAGGTGCCAGATCAGCGGCTGTTCGGCGGCCACGACGGCGATCGGCTCGGGCGCGTGCCCGGCCACCGAACGCTCGAGCAGGGTGACCCCGAAGTCCTTGGCGGCCAACTGAAGCGCGAACAACTGATCGGGCACCTCGATGACCGGGCGGCGCCCCGGAAACCGCGCGTCGGCGAGACTGCGCAGCCCCCAGCCCGGCGGGAAGTCGACGAACCGTTCGCCGTCGAGATCGTCGGGCCGGAACGGGCGGTCCGCCAGCGGGTGGCCGGGCGCGGTGCACAGCACCAGTTCGTCGGTCAGGATCCGGTGCACGCACAGGCCGGGCCAGCTCTCGCCGGTGCCGGCGAGCAGCGCCACGTCCAGGCTGCCGTCGCGCACGCCGGCGATATTGCCGGTCATGCCGATCGTGCTCTGCCGCATCTGGACGGTGACGCCGGGATGGCGGCGATGCAGCTCGGCGATCACGGTGGCCATGTCGAGGTTGCGGACGTTCATCAGGCTGCCGACCACCACCTCGCCGCGGACCTGCAGGCGGGTGGTGTCCACCGCGTCGAGGATTCCGGCGCGGGCGCGCAGCAGGGCGCGAGCCGGTTGGACCATCGCCTGCCCGGCCTCGGTGAGTTCCAGGGCACGCGGGGTGCGGTCGAACAGCCGGGTGCCGAGTTCGCGTTCGAGCTTGGCGACACTGGTCGAGACCGCGGATTGCACCAGGTTGAGGGCCCGAGCGGCCGCGGTGAACGAGCGCTGATCGCAGCAGGCGAGGAAGCATTCGATCTGTCGGATCTCCACGTCAGCGATGGTATCAATTCTGTTGATGGCGACATCGAATACTATCGCTTTCATTGATCGTCGCGGGGGCGCACTCTTTTCCTTGTGACTACGCAGCTTGCCCCGGCCCGACTGACCCGCTCGGTCGTGCTGGTCTTCGCCATCACCGCCGGTACCTCGGCGGGCGCCCTCTACTATCTGCAGCCGCTGCTGAACCGGGTGGCCGCCGACCTGCACGTCTCCACCTCCACAGCCGCGCTGGTGGTCAGTGCCGCCCAGGTCGGCTACCTGGTCGGTCTCGCCCTGCTGGTACCGCTGGGTGACTTCCTCGAACGCCGTCGGCTCGTGCCCGGTCTGCTGCTGGCGTCGACGGCCGCGCTCGGGGTGTCCGCGGCCGCGCCGTCGTTCCCGGTCCTCTTGGCGGCCGTCGCCGCCACCGGGGTGTCCGCCGCCGCGGCCCAGGTCGTGGTGCCGTGGGCCTCGGCCCTCGCCGACCCCGAACAGCGCGGCGAGATCGTCGGCACCGTGATGAGTGGGCTGCTGCTGGGCATCCTGCTGTCGCGGGTGGTGTCGGGTGCGATCGCTCAGCTGGGTGGCTGGCGGACCGTGCTGCTCGTGGCCGCCGCGATCCAGCTGCTCATGTCCGCGGCGGTCTACCTGCTGGTCCCGGCCACCGGCCGGGCCGCGGCCGGCGAGAGCTACCCCGAGGTGCTGGCCTCGGTACTCGCCCTGATCCGGCGGCACGCCGTGCTGCGGCAGCGGATGCTGCTGGGATTCATCGGAATGGGCTCGTTCTCGCTGGTGTGGACGGCGCTGGGCTTCATGCTCGCCGACCGGTACCACTATTCGGCCGTCGTGATCGGCACGTTCGGCCTGGCCGGGGTGGCCGGTGCGCTGGGTGCGCCGGTGGTCGGCCGGCAGGCGGATCTGGGTCGGCTGCGCCCGGTGACGACGGCCGTCTGGCTGTTGCTGCTGCCGAGCTGGGCGCTGCTGCTGTGGGGTGAGTACAACGTGGTCGTGCTGGTGGTCGCACTGCTGGTGTTCGACTTCGCGATCCAGGGCATCCAGCTGTCGAACCAGAGCGCGGTCTACGCGCTCGACCCGGCCGCCCGCAGCCGTCTGACCACCGCTTATATGGTCACCTACTTCCTGGGTGGGGTCGCCGGCTCGGTGACCGCGGGACTGGCCTACCAGGCCGGCGGCTGGGGACTGGTCACCGAGATCGGCGTGGGTGCCGCGGTGTTCGGCCTGGTGGCGTGGGCGCTGTTCGCCGCCGCCGGCCGTGCGGTCGTGGCGGATTCGCCGATCGCGGCGGAGTCGCTCGCGCCGGAGCCGGAGCCGGGCGTTCGCGAGCCGCAACCCTGCTGATCCGCTGCCGGGCGAACCCGGGTGGGGAATCCCCGCCCGGGTTCGCTGTATCCGCCGCGTTTTCCCGGGTGCGCTATGGTCGGGACATCAGCCGTCGGGAGTCGGGGAGCATGGCGCAGCAAGTGCAGGTCGAAGCCGACGGGATCAGCCGGGTGGAGCGGTTCCACGCCTGGTGCGAGGCCGTGGTCGCCCGCTTGCCGTGGGGCCTCGACCGGGTGGTGGCGCCGACGTTCCTCGGCTTCACGCTGATCAACAGTTCCACGTTCGCGCTGGATCTGCTGTTGTTGACGCTGCTGCACGGTGTCGCGCGGCTCGCGGTGCCGATCGCGGTGACGGTGGCCTACGTCGCGGCCTTCGCCGTCAGCTTTCTGCTCAACCGCACCATGAACTTTCGCTCCCACGCCGCGGTCGGCCCGCAGCTCGCGGTGTACGGCGTCGTGGTGCTGGTCAACTACCTGGCGTTCATTCTCGGCGTCTCGACCGGGCTCGCGTTCGTGGGCATGGAGTACCACCTCGCGCGGATCGTGGCCGGAGCCTGCGAGGCGGTCTACATGTACTGCGCGATGCGGTGGGTGGTCTTCCGAACCGGTTAGCGGTCCTGGACCGTGATGGTCAAACTCGGCTTCTCGGTCCCCGGTTCGGCGACTTGCTCCCACACCGCGTCGACCATCGGGGCGAGCAGCAGTTCGCCGAGCTGCCGGACCAGGACGGTGACGATCTGCGTCGCCTCCCGATGCTCCCGGCTGGCCACGCCCGCGTCGCGCAGGGCGGTGACCTCGCGCTTGGTGAGAGCGACGAGTTCCTCGAGCAGATGCAGCCGTGAATCGTCGCTCGGTTCCAGCACCGCGCGACGCACGTAGTTGATCACTGCCGGGTTCTCGGCCAGCATCTTCGCGACCGCGCGGTCGCGGCCGGACGCGACCTCGGCCGTGGTTCCGCTCGGCGGCACCGACGCCACGGCCGCCGCGAAATAGTCGACGACCAGTTGGTCGACCGCCTCGACCAGGCCCGCCTTGGTCTTGAAGTGGTGCTGGACCAGCCCGAGCGTGACGCCGGCCTCCGCGGCAACCGCGCGCAGCGATACCCGGGCCTGCCCGAACTGGGCGAACAGGTCCATTGCGGCGTTGCGGATGCGCGCCTTCGCGGTCAGATCGTCGTTCGTCGCCCGTGGATTCAGCATGTTCCCCTCATTGCTCGGTGCCGCGAATTGTACTCGCCGGTAGCAAGGGCGGGCCGGTGCAGTCGCTACCGCGAACAAATGACCACCGGAAGAAATTCGGGTGGCCGGGGCTGGGTGCCGTGTTGTGGCCGAGATCATCGTCGATGCGGGCGCCGCAATTGTGGCTACTCACAATATTCGGCGGCCGGGATGCTGAATGTGCAGCGAATACCGAATGCGGCTCACCGGCCGGCGCCGGCGCGGAAGAAGTCCCAGATCACCTCGGCCGCATCGAACTGGTGGCTGACCTTCCCGACCAGCAGCGCCGGCAGGTACTGGTTGCCGCCGGGCCAGGTGTGGCCGCCGCCGGTCACCGCATACAGCTCGACCGAACTGCCGTCCCGGCATCCGGACGTGGTGGTGACGGTCACCGATGTGCCGTCGTGCGCGGTATCGGGAAGCGTACGGACCTCCGGGTCGGCGGTGCACCCGTCCTGATCCCGCCAGAATCGCTGCGTATCGTCGACCGACAACACCGGAGAATTACCCGCACCGCCGAAGTGACCGCTGGTGACCCGCACCGGGCCACCCGCGAACGGCACGATCGGATCGGCGGTGCCGTGGACCGCCAGCACCGGGATCGCGTACGAAGGAGCGCATCCGGCGGTGTCGGCGGCCGGGAGCGGGCCCGCGACCGGCGCGATCGCGGCGATCCGTAACTCGGGCGAACAGCCGATCGCCTCGGTGAACATGGCGCCGTTGGAGATTCCGGTCGCGAACACCCGGGCCGGATCGGCGCCCTCGGTGGCGACCAGGCGGTCGATCAGCGCCCGCACGAACCCGATGTCGTCGATGCCGGCCGCGCCCGCCTTGGTGTCGCCGCCGCGGCCGTCGTTCCAGGACCGTTCGTAGCCGGCCGGGTAGACGGCCAGGAAGCCGTCGCGGTCGCTGAGCCGGTCGAAATCGGTGTGCTGCTCCATATCCTGCGGTGTGCCGCCGCCACCGTGGAAGATCAGCACGACCGGTAGCGGGCCGTCCGGAGCGTTCGCCGGATGATGCACCAGCGCTTCCCGGGTGCGGTCGCCGACCGGTACCTCGATCGTGATGCTGTCCGCGCGAGCGGTTTTCGCGCAGCCCGCGACACCGGTCAGCAGGATCGCGGCCGCCGCGACGGACACGGCGGTGCGGACGGATCGGCTGCGCATGATTTCCTCGATTCCTGGCGGTGACCGAATTCCAGTGAACCGCAGCCGTTCCCGGGCCGAAAGCCGGGAACCGGTGCTCTCAGCCGATCGTCAGCAACGACAGAACCGGGCCACCGCGCCCGCGGTGGCCCGGTTCGTGGTTGCCGGTCAGTTGTAGACCGCGCCGAACGACGGCATCGAGATGGTGGCCAATTCGTACTGGTAGCCGTCGGGGTAGGTGTCGCTGACGCCGACCCACCAGCGGTGCCACAGCTGGCCATACACCGCGGCGACGATCGGGCCGCCACCCGGCTGCAGGATGTCGGTGCGGATGGTGGTGTCGATCGGGTTGTCTTGGTGCTGGGACAGCAGATTCGTGCCGCTGCGGCCGTTGGCCAGGTTCAGCCACACCACGTTCAACTGCGCGCTGCCCTGGTTGGGTGAGATGGTGCCCGGGCCGCCGAAGAAGCCGAACTGGAATCCGCCGTACACACCCAGGGCGATACCGGAACCGTAGGTGCCCGGACCGGTGCCGTTCTGCCCGATATCGGACTGCGCCGGAACCTGGAACGGCTGCGCCGGCAACGCGGTGTCGCGGACGGCCGGATGCGCGGCGATCAGCGCGTCGATGGCGTGTTCGGCGGCGGTATTGCCCGCGACCGAATGCCGCAGTTGCGCAACGGCGGTATCGAAATCGATCGCCGGCTTCGCCGAGGCCTGGCCCGCGAATACGAACATGGTCGCCGCGGCCGCGGCGAGCGCCGACGTCACACGACGGGCGAAAATCGATCCACGCATAAACAGCTCCTGATTGTGCCGGTACTGCATCGGATGATTCGAGCTCGGACGATTCGAGGTTTCGTTCGGGCGCGCGACAGCGCGTTCGGTTGCCTAGGCTGCCAGCTCACCTGCACGCCTGTCCAGTGTCCGCGCGGTAATAGACAGGCGCCGAGTCGAACTCGGGGTGAAACGTCCGAATTATGCGCGGTACTCGATGAACTGCGCGACCGGACTATTTCGATGGCAATTCCCGGTGGCGGTAGTGCCGGGCCGGCGCGACCCGATATGGGCGGCGCGCACCGGATTCCGCGCGTGGGTGTGGCGAAGGATCGTGGTCGTGGCGAAGGATTATGAATTCGTCTTTCTCGGCGACCGCGGCCGACGCGGTCCCAGTCCGCGTAGGGCTGCTTTGAGCCCGGACCCGCGCTGCGAGGCGCACATTCAGTCCGTCTCGGCGCGATAGCCCCGCATGCGCCCGATCGGCGCCAGGGCCGCGAGCAGTACCCGGACCAGCGGCGCGGCCGGAACGACCGGGCGGAACACATCCCGAAATTCGGTGAGCAGCACCGCATATGCCAGCAGGCCCGGACGTCCGCTCGCGCGGACCTGGCCGCGCCGGTGCAGGGCGTCGATGCTGCGGAACCACTGTGCGGTGCGGCCGGAGGGGGTGACCTGCCAGCGCACGTGCGCGGCCTCGTCGTGCGGGTTCCACATCTGGTGGACGGCGCCGGCCGGAATGCGCAGGGTGTCACCGGCTTTCAGTTCCAGGTCACGGCCGTCGAGCCGGACGGCGATGGTGCCGTCGAGGACCTCGAAGTACTCGTCCTGGGCGGGGTGCCAGTGGGCGGGCGGCTCGTGGCCGCCGGCGCCGAACTCGGCGACCATGTCGAGCCGGTCGGTGGTGCAGCTGTGCAGGGTGAGGGATTCGTGGTCGTCGAGCTTCCAGGTGGTGGTCATGGTCTCTTCCTCTCAAGTAGCTTGACATCAAATTATTCGATATCGAGCTACTTGGCAAGAGATTGTTTGAAGTCGAGCTATATTGGGGGCGTGCAGGAATCGCAGCGAATCGACCATCTGTTGGGTCAATGGGCCGACGAACGGCCCGACGTCGACACCGGATCCATGGCGCTGGTGACCCGGCTACAGCGCGTGGTGCAGCTCATCGACCTGCGGCTCGACGCCCTGGCCGCCGAATACGGCGTGCACCGCAGCGAAGGCGACGTGCTGTTCGCCCTCCGCCGCGCGGGCGCCCCCTACCGGCTCTCGCCGTCCCGCCTGGCCGAATCGCTGCTGGTCACCACCGGAACCATGACCAACCGCCTCGACCGGCTGGAGAAGCGCGGCTACATCCGTCGCATCCCCAACCCCGAGGACCGGCGCGGCATCCTGGTGGAACTCACCGACGTCGCACGGGAACTCACCGACACCGCGCTGGAGCAGCACGTCGGCAACCAGCGCGAGATGCTCGCGGTGCTGTCCGTGGCCGACCGGCGGGAACTGACCCGCTTGCTCAACACCCTGATCGACCATCTCGGCGCCTGACCCGGCCGCGGACACGGAACGGCCCGGGAGCCGTGCAACTCCCGGGCCGTGCCGTAACTCCGGTGAACCGCGTATCAGCGGTCCATGCGCCCCTTCGGCTCGCGCATGTCCTCGCGGTCGCGGCGCATCGTGCCGTCGCGCATCATGTCCTGCTGGGAGCGCTGCTGCTGTTGCTGCTGCTCCATCGGCCGGCCCTTGCGCTCCTTGCCCTTGCCTTCGCGACCCTTGGTACTACCAGACATCGAAACCTCCGTACTGGTTCTTCGCGCCCGGGTTCGGGCGCGTCCCACGGCACATTCGCGATACCTGAAGCGCGGCAACCGCTGGGAGGGCGGAGCCGCGATATCGATCCTTGCTACGCGGGACGCCCGATGTCAACGATTCCGGGCAAATCGGCCGCTGACCGGCGGCGGCGAAAACCGCTGCGCGCGTGTCAGTGCCGACGGCGCCGGAACCACGGGAAAACCGATCCGACCACGACGCCGGAGACGAACAGCGTGAGCATCCACAGCCAGGCCGGGGCTTCCACGCTCCAGAAGTAGATATTCACCCGCCCCCGATGGGTGTTCTGGAAAACGAATATCAGCGCCAGTATCGCGATGATCAGACCCGCGACCATCTTGGGCGACAACCTGCTCAGGAAACTCGCGGAACCGCCTTCGGTGCTCGTCATGACACGCTCCTTCGCAGGTGCAGGGCATACCTGCTTCGATCGTACGATCGCCGGATGCCCGGGGCGGCCACGACACGTAGGGTTGGCCCGACCCTGTGCTCGCTGGGAAAGAGGGGAGTCCCATGGGGATGACTGTGGATCGTTTCGACCACATCGTGCTGAACTGCCGCGACGTCGCGCGCACCGCCGACTGGTACGTCCGCGTCCTGGGCATGGAGGCCGAGACCTTCGGCCCGACCGGGCGCACCGCGGTGCGATTCGGCAACCAGAAGATCAACCTGCGCCCACTCGGCGCGCTCGCCGCCGACCCGGCCTGGGTGACGGGCGCGGTCGAAGCCGCCGGCTCCGAGGACCTCTGCTTCGTCACCTCCGCCGCCCCGGACGAGGTCGCCGCCCACCTGACCGCGTGCGGGGTCGAGATCGTGCAGGGACCCGTGGTCAAGGTGGGGGCGCTGGGCGAGATGATCTCGCACTATTGCCGCGACCTCGACGGCAACCTGATCGAGATCGCCGTGTATCGCTGAGCACCGGTCCCTTTCGCGGACGGTGGTGGTCTACCTGGTGAAAGGAGTTCACCATGACTGTTCCCACCACCATGCACGCCCTGCGACAGCGGTCCGCCGACGGCCCCGAAGGCCTGACCCTGATCACCGATGCGCCGGTGCCGGTTCCCGGCCCGGGCGAGATCCTGATCCGAGTTGCCGCGGCCGGGATCAATTTTCGTGATGTCACGCTGTCGCGCGGGGACGCGCCCGACAGTCCGCCACCGCCGTACCTGGCCGGCTTCGAGGGAGCCGGTACGGTCGTCGCACTCGGGCCGGGGGTGACCGCGCCCGACCTCGGGGCGCGGGTCGTCGGGGTCGGGTCCGGCGCGTTCGCGCAGTACATGGTGCTGCCCGCGGCCGGTGCGGTGCCGGTGCCCGCGGGGTGGACCGCCGAGCAGGCGCTGGGCCTGGTCGTCAACTGGCCCACCGCACTTGCCGCGCTGGTGCCGCTCGGGCGGGTCGCCGCGGGGGAGACCGTGCTGGTCCAGGCGGCGGCCGGGGGTACGGGTCAGGCCGCGGTCCGGCTGGCGAAGCACTACGGCGCGACCGTCGTCGCGGCCGCGTCGCCGGGCAAGCACGAGACGGTGCGCGCGCTGGGCGCCGACTACGTCATCGACTCCCGCCGAACCGATCTCGCGGCCGAGGTAGTGCGCCGCACCGATGGGCAGGGCGCGGATCTGGTGCTGGAGTCGGCCGGTGGCGCGAGCTTCGCGGCCGCGGTCGCGGCGGCCAAGCCGGTCACCGGCCGCGTCGTCGTCTTCGGCACGGCCGGCGGGGATGCCACGATCTCCAATCGGGACCTGGTGTACCGGAACCAGATTCAGCTCACCGGATTCAATGTCGGGGTGCTGATCCGGTCCGCGCCGCGGGTCTTCGGCGAGGTGATGAGCGAGCTCTTCGGGCTCGTCGCCGCCGGTGTGATCCCGCCCGGCAGTCCCACCGGGTACGACCTCGCCGACGGCCCGAAGGTGTTGGCGGAGCTGGAAAGCCGCACCACGGTCGGCAAACTGGCGCTGCGGCCCTGAACCGTCACGCCAGGGTCTCCGGATAGCCGAATGTCGTGACCAGCGTGGCGTGGTGGAACGCGACCACGCTGGTCACGCCGTCCGCGGTCGCGGCCAGCACCACCGCGCCGTAGCCGCGCAGCACGCCGTCGGCGTCGCGGCGGTAGATCACGGCCGCGGGCTGACCGTTGGCCGTGGTGGCCAGCATCCGCCAATCACCCGGCGCGCCGAGCACATAGCGGTCGAGGAACGCGATACAGCCGGCTCGGCCCGCCTGCCAATCGCGGAACGGTGTCGACTCCAGGGTCGCGTCCGCGCGCAGCACCTGTTCGAGCATGCTCGCGTCGGACCGCTCGAAGGCGGCGATATAGCCGTCCAGCAGCGCGCGGGCGCGCGGATCGGCCGGTTCCAGCAGCGCGGCGGGCTCGGGATCCAGCTCGTCGAGCCGGGCCCGGGCCCGCTGCAGGCCGCTCTTGACCGCCGTCGGCGTGGTCTCCAGAATGTCCGCGGTCTCGGCCGCCGAGAACGCCAGCACCTCCCGCAGGAGCAGGATCGCGCGCTGGCGGGCCGGCAGATGCTGCAGGCTCGCGATCAGCGCCAGCCGCACCGACTCTCGCCCAATCGTCACCGCCGCGGGATCGTCGTCCGGCGCCGCCAGCCACGCGTCCGGCAGCGGTTCCAGCCAGGAAACCACCTCCGCCGCAATGGAATTCGGCGGACTCTCGCCGGGACCGCCGAGACCCGAAGGCAGCACGCGCATCCGGCGCGGCCGCAATGCCGTCAGGCAGACGTTCGTCGCGATCGTATAGAGCCACGTTCGAACCGACGCCCGCCCCCCGAACCCCGGATAAGCCCGCCACGCCCGCAGATACGTCTCCTGCACCAGATCCTCGGCGTCGTCCGGCGACCCCACCATCCGATAGCAGTGCGCCAGCAGTTCCCGCCGGAACCGGCGGGTCTCGGCGTCGAACCGATCCGGATCCGCCGCTCGCTGCTGTGCGGCAGGGATCGTTGCCCGATGCTCGGAGGTGTCGAGCCTTGCGGCGACCGTCGCATCGAATTCGTTCTGGCTGGACATGATTCGTGCCTCCGGTGAAACGTCCGGTGTACCGGTTCGGCGACTCGTGCCCGTCAGTCTCGCTTGCGGTTCCAGAACTGGTGCACGGTGCCGTTCGGGAACGAGACGGATTCGATCGTGAAGCGGTCCTGGAGGTGTTCGAGGCCCGCCCAGAGCGAGACACCGCGCCCCAGGACGACCGGCACGATCACCAGGTGCATGAAGTCGATCAGGTCGGCTTCGAGGAACTGGCGGACGGTCGACGGGCCGCCGCCGATGCGGACGTCGAGTCCGTCGGCCGCCTTTCGGGCGAGCTCGAGGGCTTCGGCGGGTGTGGCGTCGATGAAGCGGAAGCTGGTGCCGTTGGCGAAGTCGATCTGCTCGCGCGGGTAGTGGGTGAGGACGAATGTCGGTGTGGCGAAGGGGGGTTCGTCGCCCCACCAGCCCTGCCAGCCATCGTCGGGCCACTCGCCGGACTGGGGGCCGAACTTGCGGCGACCCATGATCTCGGCGCCGATCCGCTGCCCCCAGAGCGTCGACAGCGCGTCCTTGAAGCCCATCGGCCCGATATCGAGATCGGTGCCGCCGATCCAGCGGCCGTCGAATCCGCCGAAGAGCGCCTCGGCGCCGCCGATCGGGTGATCCAGGGTCACCTCCTCGCCGGCGGCGAACCCGTCGAGCGAGACGTTCATGTTGTGCACTCGGGTGTGGGACATGTCGGCACCCTAACGCCGCGGACCTGATTCGGGCGCGGCTTCGGAGGGGCCCGGTGCTGTCGCCGCCGCGGTCGACATTCGGTTCGATATGCGGTTGACGGAGGGTCGGCGGGGTGGTCGCGGGTGTTTCCGTTACCGTCGTCGTCGCGAATTTCGGATCGCGACAGTCATCGAAAGTCAGCGTAGAAACCTCTTTTCCACTGACCGCATGCTCGGCACCCGCTCAGAAACGGAAGTACCGATGCTCAAAAAAACACTGTCCGTAGTGATTTCGCTTGCCGCGTTGACGGCGGCGACCCGATCCGCGAGCGCGGATCCCGGCGGGCTGCCGCTGTTGCCGCAGGTGCCGTTCTATCCCACGGCCTTACTCGCGGCATCGGACAACCCGGTTCCGTTGGGCGGGACGGGTACACCGATCGAGGCCGGCTACGACTATCAAGGCACCAGGCGCACCCTCACGGATTATCTCTCACGCACCGCGACGAGCAGTTTCCTTGTCGTCCACAATGATTCGATTGTCGACGAACGGTATTTCGGCGGGTATTCACCGGTTACCCCGTTCAATTCGTGGTCGGTCGGCAAATCCATCACCGCCACCGCGGTCGGAATCGCGCTCGCGGAAGGCGCGATCCGTTCGGTCGACGATCCGGTCACCGACTACGTCCCGGACCTGTCGGGCAGCGCGTACGACGGTGTCAGCATCCGCGACCTGCTGCACATGTCGTCGGGGCACCAGTACGACGAGACCCAGGCCACCAACCCCACCACCGGATCCACCGCCAGCACGATCCGCATGGTCGCCGGTACCTCGCTGGCCGCCCAGGCCGAGGAGTCGAAACGGGACTTCGTGCCCGGTACCCGCTGGAACTACGACTCGATGAACTCCTTCGTCCTCGGCTGGGCCGTGGCGAACGCGACCGGTCGCCCGCTGTCGGCCTACATCCAGGACAAGCTCTGGCAGCCCGCCGGCATGCAGGGCCCCGCCCTGATGGGGCAGGACGACCACGGCAACGCCATCGCATTCTGCTGCTATCACGCCACCGCAAGGGATTTCGCGCGCTTCGGCCTGCTGTACCTGCACGACGGCCGCGCCGGCGACCGTCAGGTGGTCCCCGAACAGTGGGTACGCGACTCCACACACAGCACCGAGCCGTATCTGCAACCGCATCAGCTCATGCCCGGCGATCCCGGCGCCACCGAGAACGAGTACGGCTACGGGTACCAGTGGTGGCTGGGGGACGGCGATCGGGGAGATTATGCGGCGATCGGGCTGCTCGGACAGTTCATCTACGTATCACCGAAGGACGATGTGGTGATCGTCAAGACGAGTGAGGATACGAACTCGGCGGCGAACATGGGGGAGGCCATTCACGCCTTCCGCGCGACTGTCGACGCGTTGAACGAACAGGGCTGACCCGGGCGACCGGATTCGGCAGGGCCGCTTCGGATCCGGTCGCCTGACAGTCGAATCATCCACTCCGGGGCACGGATCGGGTGCCCGTCAGCCGCGGGCCGTTTCGGCCACGACCGTCGTGAACAGGGCGGCCGCGGCGTCGGCGGCGGGGTCGATCAGGCGCGGGTCGTCGTAGAAGTCGATCTGGCCGGCCGAGTCCAGCCACAGTTCGGATTTCTCGGCGGTCACCGCGGCATAGAACGCGCGGGCCCACGGCGGGACGAGGGCGTGCTCGGAGTGGACCAGCAGGAACGGGACGGTCAGCCGGGCGGCGGCGCGGTAGGCGTCGAAACCCGCTGTGTGCTCGAAGGATTCGACAGCGAAAGCGTTGGTGTAGTTGGGGACCGCGCCGCGGGCGGTGCCGTAGTACTCGAACGCCTCGGTGAGTGGCATGGCGACATCGCCGTTGTCGGTGGCAACGGCCGGGATCGTCTCCACCACACCGTCTTTCAGGCGCCGCTCGCGGGCGCGGCGGCCGCGCTCGACGACAGCGGGATCCGCGGGCGAGGCCGTCCCGTCCGGGTAGACCCCGGCCACACCGGCGAACGCCCGGATACGCGGGTCGTCGGCCACCGCGCGCGCCATGTACCCGCCGCCCGCGCAGACACCCAGCGCCACAACGGTTCTGCCGGCGAAGCGCGAGTCGGCGAGCAATGCGGTCACCGCCGCCTCGATATCGGCCGCCTTCCCGAGCGGGTCCTCCAGCTGGCGCGGCGTGCCCTCGCTCGCGCCGAACCCGGTGTGGTCGAAGGCCAGTGCCGCGAAACCGCGGCGCGCCAAGGCGGCCGCGTACACGCCCGCCGCCTGCTCCTTGACCGAGGTCAGCGGGCCGGTGGTGACCACGACGCCGACCGGATCACCGGCCGGCAGATACAGGTCGCCCACCAGGCGGTTGCCGTCCCGGGTGAAGACGAACTCGACCGGATTCGCTGTCATATCGTGCTCCAGTTCAGTGGGGGTGGCGGGTCCGCCACTACGGTGGAGTCGACGATAAGCGGCCCCGAAGACCCGCGGTAGAAGGCACTTCACGGTGCCCTTCGGGCCTCCCTCGAGACGGAGACGACGACCATGGCCCCGGTGATCCCCGACGTGCTCGAGGAGTCCTGCACCACCCGGCAGGCCCTGGAGCGGCTGTCCGCGAAGTGGCGCATCCTGCTGATCTACGCCCTGCTCGACGGCCCGCATCGGCCGTCGCGCCTGCGGCAGCGGCTGCCCGGCATCACACAGAAGGTGCTGACCGAGACGCTACGCGGCATGGAAGCCGACGGGCTGGTCGAGCGGCACGTGTACCAGGAGCGGGCACCCCAGCACATCGAATACTCGCTGACCGCCCTGGGGCGATCGCTGGAGACCCCGCTGGCCGCGATCTGTGCCTGGGCCGCCGAGCATCCGGCGAGCGTCGGCGAATGACGATGATGGCCTGCCGGCCCGAGCGCACAATCATCACCTGTTTCGGCGAAATCGGCCGATGATCGTGCACTCAGGCCGGGGAACTACATCTGGCCGGATTCGACCAGGAACGAGATGAAGTCGCGCACGGACCGTTCCAGTGTGCGCGGGGTGTAGCCGAGCTCGTTCGCGGCCTTCGAGTGGTCGACCAGCGGCGACGCCAGCAGCGGGCCGAGGGCGGCCTTGGAGATGATGTCGGAGTTGAACTTCGCGCCGATCGGCTCGGCGATCGGCATGACCGCTTCGAGGGCGGACAGCGGAAGGCCCAGCAGCGGACCCCGCCGGCCCGCGGACCGGGCGCATTGGCGCATCCACTCGATGAGGTTCGCGAATTCGCCACCGAGCAGGTAGTTCTCGCCGGTGCGGCCCTTCTCCGCGGCCAGGATCATGCCGGCGGCGACGTCGCGGACGTCGACCAGGTCGAAGCCGACCCCGCTGATGAAGGCGGGAACCCGGCCCTTCGCGGCGCTGCGGGCCAAGCCGTTGAGGCGGGACAGGCGCGGCAGGTAGTCCGCGGGCCCCCAGATGCCGGTCGGGTTGCAGATGGTGGCGTCGAGGCCGTCGTCGATGACCTTGCGCAGTTCCTGCTCGCCCGCCCACTTGGAGCGGTCGTAGACGGGGATCTCGGGGTCGATCGAGCGGGGGGTGGCCTCGCTGAGTACCTTGCCGCACTGCGCCTGGTCGAAGGCGTGCACCGAACTGAGGTGCACGAATCGCCGTACGCCGCAGTCCAGTGCGGCCCGCGCGACGGTGGCCACACCTTCGGTGTTGATCCGCCACGCGACCGGGTCCTGCATGCGGAGGGTGACCACGGCGACCAGGTGGTAGACCGTTTCGACGTCGGCGAACGCGGTGCGCATGGCGTTCGGGTCGAGGATGTCGGCGTTGACCCAGGTGACGGCGCTCGAGGTCGACCGCTGGTTGGCGACCCGGTCGATGGCGACCACTTCGTGACCGTCGCCGACCAGCTGGTCGACGAGGTTGGCTCCGACAAACCCGGCGGCACCGGTGACGGCCACTTTCATCTGAATCCTCCGTTGGACTTCCTGCGAAACGGCCGGGCGAGCGGTCGGTGGATCGACGCGATCGCTACCCTGTTCGTCCGGACCTGTGGTGCAGACTACAAAGAACTTTGGGTCCACACAACTTTTTGATAGAACTAATTCTAGGGGGTGCCGTGGTCGAATCGCGCAGAACGCGGAAGAAGCACGAGCTGCGGGAACGGATCCTCGAGGTCGCTATCCGGCAGGTCGGTGAGCGCGGGCTGGCGGCCACCACGGTCGGCTCGATCGCCGAAGAGGTGGACATCTCGCAGACCACCTTCTTCAACTACTTCCCGTCCAAGGCCGTCCTGGTCGAGGCGGTGATCGGCCGGCTGAGCGACCTGCTCGGCACGGTGCTCGCCGACGTCGGCTCGGGTGACGAGCCGGCGGCCGACAAGGTGCTCAAGCTGTTCGAGTTCGCGGCCAGCCTGACCACGACCCAGCATCGGGTGTTGCGGGACATCGTGATCGAGGTGGTCCACGAGTCGACGCTCAGCGAACGGCCCAGCGGGAATCTGTCTGCGCTGCACGAGAGCTATCGGACGGTGCTCGCGGACGGCCAGCGCGCCGGCGAAATCCGGGTCGACCTGGACGCGACGATCCTCGCCGACGTCGTGATCGGGATGTTCACTTCGGTGTTCACCAACTGGGCCGACGATGTGGCATACCCGATCTCCGACCGGCTGAACACCTTCGGCAAGCTGGCGGTCGAGCTGGTCGCGCGCGGCGCCTAGATCACGAAGGGGATCAACGCTTTCCGGTCGGCCGGGTAGTCGGGGAACTTGTCCCGGTACCACTTGTGGGTGGCGAAGGCGCGGGGCACGAGATTGCCCGCGGTGATCAGCAGGATGACCACGCCGGGCAGCGACCAGGTCAGCAGCGCGAACCCGCTCCACGCGATCAGCTCGCCGAGATATGTAGGGCTGCTGACGAATCGGTAGCCGCCGCCGAACGGGATGCGGTACTCGGTGGCGCCGGGGTTCGCCTTGTCGCGCAGGTTGCGCACGATCGATTCCGAGGACACCAGTAGCGCGAATCCGCACAGGTAGACGACCAGGCCGCCGAGGAAACGTGGGTCGGTGAGCCAGGCCGAGCTGTACCGGTGCAGGTAGTCGTTGCTGAACATCGCGCCGTTGAGGTAGCCGTGCACGCAGGTCACGAACATGCCCATGCCCAGCACCGACACGTTGAAGCTGGTCGTTTTTCCGGGCACCTGCCGGATCGAGAGTGGGAAGAACCAGCCGCGATTGGCGTAGTGCAGCACCCAGATCGCCGCCAGCACCGGCGACGCGCCCTCGAACCGATGCGGCCCGGTCAGGTAGAACACCGCGAACACCACCGTCGCCGGGATCTCCATCAACCACCACCCGAGCTTCGGGTTGAGGTTGAATCCCAGTTTGGCGGTGGCGAACCGCCCGTACGGGCTCTGGCCGAACAGGCCGCCGATCAGCACGAACGCCGCGAACCCGAAGGCGATCGTGAGGATCGTGTCGTACGTGGTGTTACCCGTGTACCAATGCATCGGGGGTCCTTCGGCGGTGGTGCGAAAACTAGAACGATTTCTAGTAATACCACGGGGGTCGGCTTGCCATGGTGCGTTTCGGGGCGCGTCCGACCTCCCCCTGCGCCGCGTTCGTCCCGCGGTTGGACGATGCGAGCCGCCGAATCCGCTGGGCACTCGGCGACACCGGCGGGCCGCTACGGGTCGGATGCGTGGGCGCGCAGAAGTTTCGGTCACCCGGTGGCCGCACGCCGACGACCCACCGGCGGCCTCGCGGGGGAGCGGCTCGGCCGGGCGGGGCTCGGGTGGCGAGCGGCGGCGCCGTAATTCGCGCAACCGAACCCGACGTGTTACGTTATCCGGTTGCGCTCCAACAGAATTCGGACCGGTTGGAGCGCACAACCACCACTTCGAATCGCACCAGACCTGAAGGAAACGTGTTGCGTCACCCCGCCCTCACCACCATGTTCGCCGGCACCGCCGCGCTGGTCGCCATCGTCGCGCCGGCCGCCACGGCCGACCCGCTGACCGGGTCCGCCGCCGCCGGCGCCGGATCGGTCGAGGTACTCCCGCTCGCCGTCGCCGGTTCCGCCGACGGCGGGCCGCTGGCCGCCGCCGGGTCCGCCGCCGCGGGCTCCGTCGTCGCGCCGATCGTGCTCCCCATCCTCGGCTCGGTGGCGGCCGGCGCGTTCACCGCCCCGCCCGCCCCCGACCTGCCGGCGGCACCCGTCACCCCGCCCGCACCGACCACGGACGGCATCACCTACGACTGGAACCAGTTCGAATCATTGAGTGCCGGTGACTGTTTCACCGGCCACTCGGACGGCACGATCACGGTGACCTCCTGCACCCGGCCGCACACCAACCAGGTCTACGCCGTGCTGCACTCCGACGCTACCGACGTCGACGCGCTCGACCTGTGCGATGCCACCGCGAGGCGGACGCACTCGATCCGCTCCACGGTCCCCAGCGATTTCGATATCGAGGCCTACTTTTCGGTGACCCGCACCGACAAGGTCGTCTGCACGGTCGCCGCGCCGGACGGCAGCACCTACCACGCGTCGTACGTGGGCTGAGCGAACCACATCCGGGCAGCACGAATCCGGGGCCGGCACCGCGTGACAGCAGTGCCGGCCCTATGCCCGCGCAGGTCGTCGTCCTGGGCGCCCAAGGCACACTTCTGCGGGGTGACCGCACCGGCGGCAGTTGTCCGCCTGGCCATCGGAGGCTTCGCGCGACACCGGACGATCGGTCCCGCGGTCCGATCGTCTGCGGCCGAACACCCCTGCGCCTGATTCGCCTGTGCCGCTTCAGTTTCGAGCGGCCGAGGCCCCCGCGCGCCGGCCGAAGAAGCTGCCGTCGCCGAGCGAGGCGCCGCTGACGTAGCCGCCGGCCGAGATCCCCGCGGTGCAGCGGCCCGCCGCGAACAGGCCGGGGATCGGGTCGCCCGAGACGTGCAGGACCTCGGAGTCGACGCTGGTGCGCAGGCCGCCGAGCGTGAATCCGCCTGTCATGCCGCGCAAGTCGATCGCGGCGACCGGTGAACCGATGGGTGCGACCCATTCGGGCTTCTTACCCAGCAGCGGGTCTTCGCCGTTCGCGGCGTGTGTGTTGTACACCTCGACCGTGGTCTGCAGGGACCCGGCAGGCAATCCCATTTCGGCCTCGAGTTCGGTGACGGTCTCGCACACCCAGGTGGGCGGCATGCGCAGCATCGGGGTCGCGGTGGGGCGGGTCAGGCCCTCCTCGTAGGCGGCCTGGTCGATGACCAGGAACGCCTGATTGTCGTTGCGCAGCAACGTCGCCTGGCCGACGTGACCCGGGTAGGTGTCCTCGGGGACGTAGCGCTGACCGCGGCCGTTGACCAGGATGCCGCGGATGAACAGCTGCGGATCGCAGAAGAAGGCGACCTCGGTCGCGTCCATGTGCGCCAGATCCGCGCCGAGCGCCTGCGCCATCCGGATCGCGCGGCCGTCGTGCTCCTCGATCGAGGCCGCCGGCCGGCCCGCGATCCGCGGCGCGAAGGCCTCCACCATCGCGCCGTTGTAGGCGAAACTGCCGGTCGCCAGCACCACACCGGTGCGGGCCCGCACCGCGACCGTCTTGCCGTACTGTTTCGCGACCAGCCCGGTTACCCGGCCGTCGGCGTCCACGACCAGCGTCTGTACCCGCACGTCGTACACGGCTTCGACGCCGAGCTCGATCGCCTTGTCCACCAACGGTTTCATCAGCATGTAGCCGCCGCCGCGCTCTCCGTTGGACTGCTTGTCCGCCATCTGCGGCACGTGCCCGCGCGGCGCCGGGCGGGCGATCGTGTTGAACGGTGCGGAGTTCTCGCCGCCGCTGTACATCAGCCCCGCATCCGTCGGCGGCTCCCAGCCGGGCTCACCCCAGAACTCGGCCTTGAACGGGACCCCGATCTCGTCGGCCAGCCACCGATAGTGGTCGACGCTGCCCTCGCAGTAGAGGTCGATCTTCGCCTCGTCCGCGCCGGGACCCAGCGCCGCTTTCAGGAACGCCTGCATATCCGCCACGGAGTCTTCGAAACCGCACGCGGTCTGCAGTGGCGTGCCACCGCCCAGATAGACGAACCCGCCGGCCATCGCGGCCGCCCCGCCCCACCCGCTGGTCCGTTCCAGCACCAGGACCTGCGCACCCGCGGTCGCGGCCGCGACCGCGGCGGACGCACCGGCGACACCGAAACCGGCGACGACGACGTCGGCTTCGTAGTCCCAGCGGGCAATCCGGTCGGCGGGAATCGGGCGGATCGAGGGGTCGGACATAGCGGTTCCTTTCACGACGCTGTGACACTCCGATCTACTCCGGGTGCACGGCGTCGGGTGCCGAGGAGTCCGCTCAGCGGGAACAAAATGCCCGGCGGCGTGCAGCTCAGAACTCCTCGGCGAGGCGGCGCCACCAGCGGCGGGCGCGGATCGCGCCGCGAACCAGCTCGTGGACGCTGGAATCGAATGCGTCCCTGGATATTTCGTCGGCTTCGCGTTCGCCGGGCCAGTACACGACCCAGCTGCCCGGCTTTCCCCGTACCCGAGCGGGGGACATGCCACCCATGAAGGGCTGCCAGCCCCGCCGGGCCGGTACCGCGCGCCGGTCGCCGAACATGTTCAGCGTGGTGAGCGGGAAGTCCGTGCGGGACACGATGAGACCGGCCTCGTCGGGTGCGAGCAGGGTCGACTGGTCGCCGTGGGAATTCCACTTGTCCGGGTCGGTGGACGCGACGGCCAGCACCGGAACTCCGTTGGGGCACCGGCCGACACCGGAGGAGTGGTTGCCGCCCGGGCACAGGCTGGCCTCCCACACCGGCTCCGACCGGGACGTGAACCGGCGATCGATGCTCGAATGGTCGACCGACCACCGGGGGAAACCGGACAGAGCCGCGGACAGCGCGTGCTCGACCTCGACCAGCCACCGCATCGCGTCCGGATTCGGCGCTTTCGCGACCGGACGCACGGCGGGGATCGGTGCGCGCGGCGCCGCGGTCCCGAACCCCGGGTTCGCCGCCAGCACGAGACCGGCCGCGGTGCCGTCGGCGCGGAACCGGGGGGTCGGCAGGCCCGACGCCGCCAGCTGATGGTGCACCTCCGTGGCGACCTCACCGAGCAGCAGCGGCTCGGATCCGCCGGGCACACCCTGGCGCAGAGTCCGCAGCAGCGCGTCGGTGAAGGCCGTGTTCCGCAGGCCGGGCGGTGCCAGGCTCGGCAGGTCCGCGGCACTCGACGCGAGGGTGTACGCGCCGCGCACCTCCAACTGCCCGGCCACGAGCGCGCCGGGATCGGCCATACCGTGCCCGATGGCCCGGCCGGAGAAGCAGCAGTCGAGCACGACCACCTTCACCCGGGCCCGGGACCGGCTCAGAATCTGGCGGACCCGAGAGAACGCGAGCGCGGTTTCCGGGACCGCGTCCGGGTCGCTCTCGGTGACCGCCAGATGGAGTTGCTGCTGCTCGTCCAGCAGCCCGTGACCGCTGTAGTAGAACAGCAGCACGTCGAGCTCGTCGGCCGTCGCAGCCTGCAGCAGTCGGCTCAACTGTCCGGGGCGTTCCGGGTTCGGCACCGTCTCGATGCCGGCGACGAAATTCGGGTCGTGCAACGACTTCAGCGTCGCCTCGAGGTCTGTGAGGTTCGCGGCAACGGAGTCGAGGGCGGGCAGGTGGTCGTAGCTGCTGGTCCCGGCGAGCACGATCCGCGTTCGGGGTGAGTTCAGCTCCACGGGATCAGTCGGCGGCTTCGCCGAGCGCGGTGCGCAGGGTCTCGACCAGGCTGTCGTCGCTGTGCAGTCCCGATGCCGTGACCTTGACCTTGCGCCGGCCCTTGGCCCCGCTGACCTCCACCACCAGATTGCGCCGGCGGCTGCGCAACCACACCGCGAGCGAGGCGGCGATCGCGCCCAGATCGACCTTGGTGTCGACGGCGATCTGCAGTGTGTCGCTCAACGCGCCCATCCGGCCGGGTTCCAGTGGAACCGGGCTGATCCGCGCCGACACGACCCCGGCGACCGGCTCGTCGGACATCCATTGCGCCAGCAGGGGAAGCCCGTCCGGATCGCCGGTGAGCGTGATCTCGAAGCCGCCCATCTCGCGTTCTGCCTTTCGACGTCGGAGCCCTGCGCGCGGACATACACATTGTCACGGCAGATGTGCTTGCGCGCCCGTTGTTTTCGCGGATCATGGACGCGGTCGGCGGGTGCGCGCGAGGATCCTGGCACGGCCGCGGTGTATCGGACCTGGCGCGACCGTGGAACATCGGCACGGTTGCCCGCACCAGTTCGGTTGCACCGGAATCGATCCGGGCACTGTTCGCCGATGCCGGACCGCTGTGTCGGAAAGGGCGACGGCAGAACGGTGACGGCCGCCTCGACGGCCCGGCCGGGCTTCGTGACCGTGCTCGGGCAGCGCGCGGCGGTGCTGCATTGTTCACTCGTGCATCTCAATACTGCAATGGCTTCGAGCCGGGCCGCGACCGGTAGCCGGTTCAGCCCGTGCTGGACCGGTCGCCGATGAGCTCGTAGGCGAACGCCGCGAACTCGGCGCGGAAATCGCTGTAGGCCGCGCGGAGTTCGGCGCCGGGCCACGGATCGGGCAGCAGTTCCGGCGGAAGTACCGGGTCGTCGAGGATCGTGCGCACGCACGCCGCCGCGATCTCGAAGCGGGCCGCCATCGGTTCGGCGTCCGCGAGCGCCGCCAGGAGCCGCTGGGCTCGGGCGGACCAGGATCGCACCCGGAACAGGCGCTCGGCGAGGTCGGTCTCGGATTCTTCGGGCCGGCCCGAGAAGAACGTCAGCCGCTCGTGTCCCGGTCCGGAGCCGGTCGGCCACAGGTTGTCCGGCCGGGTCCAGACTCCCTCGCGCAGTTCGCCGAATCGCATCCGCTGCAACGTCTCCCGCAGCGCGATTCGGGCGGCGGGGTCGTCGGCGCCGGTGGTCACGACGGCGATCCGCCACGAGCCGTCCCAGTGCTTGCGCTGCGGATGCTGCGCATCGTCCTGACGCTGCTGCCGGTCGATCAGTCGTGGTGACAGCCGGTAGATCGAATCCGCGCGTTCCAGGTCGCCGGCCGCGACCATCCGGGTGAGCGCCGCGCGCACGGTCGACTCGTGCAGGCCCATCGCCACGCACACTGCGACGATCCCGCTCACCGGTGCCTCGGCGGGGTGCGCGCCGAGCAGCGCGCTGAGGATCGCCGATCGCGCGGTCAGGCGCCGGGCCGGGGTGCGTGCTGACATCGGCGCATCGTATCCGGCCGTCGCGGTTCGGCCGTGGCTCGTGCCGCAGCCGATAGCGACGGTACGTATTGCATTTCTAAGTTGCTCGAGTAACATTTGCAATACCGCGAGGCCGAGTTCGGAAGGGAAGCCGCATGCCGACACACGAGGTCACCAATCAGGTCCCGCCGCTGGTCGACTACGACGCGGCCGAAGTCCCGGTCGTCCTGGAAACGCTGCACCGGGCCGGCGCGGGGCACGCGCTGGACGAACTGCACGAGATCGGCCGGATCGCCGGCACCGCCCGAGCACAGGAATGGGGCGACCTCGCCGAGGCGCACCCGCCGGTCCTGCACACCCACGACCGCTACGGACACCGGATCGACGAGGTCCGATACGACCCGAGCTACCACCGGCTCATGGAACACGCGGTCGGGTTCGGCCTGGCCGGCGCGCCGTGGGCCGACGAGCGGCCGCATCCGCATCTGGTGCGGGCCGCGAAGATCAGCGTGTGGGGTACGGTCGACGCCGGTCACGGCTGCCCGATCTCGATGACCTACGCCGTGGTTCCCGCGCTCCGCGCCGCACCCGACCTCGCGGCCCAGTACGAACCCGGGCTGACCAGCCGCAACTACGATCCCGACCTGGCGATTCCCGCCACCAAACGCGGCCTGATCGCCGGCATGTCGATGACCGAGAAGCAGGGCGGCTCCGACGTGCGAGCCAACACCACCCGTGCGGTACCGCAGGCCGACGGCTCCTACCGGATCACCGGCCACAAGTGGTTCACCTCGGCGCCCATGTCGGACCTGTTCCTGGTGCTGGCGCAGGCGCCGGGCGGCCTGTCCTGCTTCTTCGTCCCGCGCGTGCTGCCGGACGGAACCCGCAACACCTTCCGGCTGCAGCGGTTGAAGGACAAGCTCGGCAACCACTCGAACGCGAGCAGCGAAGTCGAATACGACGACACCGTCGGCTGGCTGGTCGGCGACGAAGGCCGTGGTGTGCCGACCATCGTCGAGATGGTCAATCTCACTCGGCTGGACTGCATTCTCGGCAGCGCCGGCGTGATGCGGGTCGGGGTCGCGGCGGCCGCACACCACGCGGTCCACCGGCGCGCGTTCGGGGCCGCGCTGATCGATCAGCCGCTCATGCGCAATGTGCTGACCGACCTGGCGGTGGAGGCCGAAGCGGCGACACTCGCCGGCCTGTGGCTGGCCGAGGTCACCGATCGGGCCGTCGGTGGCGACGAGCAGGCGGCCGCGTTGCGCCGGATCGCCTTGGCGGTCACCAAGTATCACGTCTGCAAACGCGCCCCCTTCCACGCGGCCGAGGCGCTGGAGTGTCTCGGCGGCAACGGTTACGTCGAGGATTCCCGGATGCCCCGGCTCTATCGCGAGGCGCCGCTGATGTCGGTCTGGGAGGGATCGGGCAATGTCGCCGCCCTGGATGCCTTGCGGGCCATGGCGAAACAACCCGAGACCGTCGGCATCTTCCTCGACGAAATGAAATCGGCCGCCGGTGCCAGCGCTGCGCTCGATGCCGCGATCACCGAATTGGAAGCCGAGTTCACCGAATTCGACACCATGCAGTACCGGGCCCGCCGGGTCGTCGGCCGCATGGCGCAGGTGCTGCAGGGTTCGTTGCTGCTGCGCTACGGGCACCCCGCCGTCGCCGACGTATTCACGCGGACTCGCCTCGGTGCCGACCGCGGCGATGTCTTCGGCACGCTGCCCACCGGAATCGACACCGCCGCCGTGCTCGAGCGGGCCGTACCGAAGATCGGCTGAACCGGCAGCGGCAGAAAGGATCCGAATCAATGACGATCGTCCGACCTCGCTTCCCGCACACGGGCGAAGCCGCCGACTACGCGGAGATGCTGCACGCGCTCGCTGATGCCTCGGTCACCCGCGGCTTCAGTCCGTACCGCGATATCGACTGGGATGCACCGGAATTCGAGGTCGTGCCGAACGACCCCCGGTGGATCCTGCCGGAAACCGACCTCGTCGGACGGCATCCCTGGTACCGGGCGCAATCGCGAGACGCCCAGATCCGCATCGGCATGTACCGGCAGGCCGCCATGGCCAAGGTCGGTCTGCAGTTCGAGCAACTCCTCATGTCCGGCGTCATGCTGTACCTGCTGCGGCTGCCGAACGGATCGGCCGAATTCCGGTACGCCACCCACGAAGTCATCGAAGAGTGCAACCACACCCTGATGTTCCAGCAGGCGGTGAACCGGAGCGGCGTCGACGTCCCCGGCTTCGACCCGTGGTTCCAGCGTCTCGCGCCGCTGATTCCGCTGCTGGCGCGGATCTCACCGACCTTCTTCTTCATCTGCATTCTGGCGGGTGAAGAGCCGATCGACCATATCCAAAAGGCGTTCCTGCGCGGCGAACCGGACGACTATCACCCGATTCTCGAGGGTGTCATGCGGATTCACGTCGCCGAGGAGGCCCGGCACATCTCCTTCGCGCACGAGTTCATCCGCCGCCACGCTGCCGCGGCGGGGCCGGTCGCCCGCGCGACCTGGTCGATCCTGCTCCCGGTCGCCATGCGCGTCGCCTGCGAACTGATCGTGCCGCCGCCGGCCGAATTCTGGCGCAAGTTCGATATCCCCGCCCAGGTCCGCCGCGACTTGTTCTGGGGTCGAACCGAATCCTGCCACGAACTGGCCGGTTACTTCGGCGACGTCCGGGCCCTCGCCGCGGAAGCCGGTCTGCTGAACCCGGTAGCGGACCTGGTCTGGAAGGCGCTGCGCATCGCCGGCCCTCCCTCCCGATACCGCGGCGAACCCAACCGCTGAAACCGTCACCGCGGATCGCCGTCGAGACCGGTCGGACTCGACGGCGATCCGCGTGCCCACCCTGATCACTCTCCGAGGATCCCCGGTGCTCGCGAATCTGCGTGGCGCTGGGCACCCCGGCGGGCACCGTGCGACCGCGCGGTAGTCCGCTGATCCGCGACCGCGCCGGGTGACCGACCGGCGCGGTTCGCGGTGCCGTGATAGAGCCGAAAGGTTAACGCTGCCACGGCAATACGGGATCCAGCGCTATCCGGCGATGTCCGGAGTTCGCCGGGACAGCAGGCCGATCGTTACGTCCACGACGAGAAAGACCAGCAGACTGATCCCGACCAGCGGCACGAACCAGCCCACGACGGCGGCGGTGACGACGACGGGCACGGCCAGGATCGGCGGGGTGCGGCGCAGCTGTCCGCGCCGGGGTGCCCGCCCGCCGGTGAAGGCGCCGGTGGGGCGGCGGCGCCACCACAGCAGGTAGCCGCGCCCGATCACCGTCACCAGTGCGATCATCGTGACCAGCAACAAAAGCTGGTTGGCCGGGCCGAACAGCATGCCCATATGCAGTTGGATGCCCCAGCTGGACAGCCGAGCCATCAGCGGCCAGTCCTCGAACCGCAGCCGGTCGGTGACGGTGCCGGTCGCACCGTCGACGGCGACCGAGTCCTGGGTCCACACATAGGACAGCCGCCGTTCCTTGGCGACGTAGGCGACGCCGGACTCGGCCGGGACGGTGACCTCGAGCGGCCCGGACAGGCCCGCGCCCCGGGCGGTCGCGACCACCGCCTCGATCTGCGCGGCCCGCTCCGGTGTGCTCGGCAACGGTTGCGCCGCACCGTGACCGGTGTGCTGGGCGTGCTCACCAGCGGTGCCGCCCGAGGCGGGGCCGAAGGTGAGCTTCGTGTTCACGGCCGGTGTCGTCCAGCTCAGGTCCTGGCGCAGCTGGTCCACATGCGCGCCCGCGTACGTGGACCAGGTCATTCCGGTAGCGGACAGGAACAGTGCCGGCAGCAACACCCAGACCCCCACGGTCGCATGCCAATTGCGGGTGCGACCGCGACTGCTGCCCGACCGATCCGGCCACAGCAACCGCAGTCCGCGCGCCCGGCGCAGCCACAGCACCAGACCGGCCAGCGCGACGATCCACAGCCACGACGCGGCGAGTTCGCTGTAGAGCCGGCCGAATTCGCCCAGGTGCAGGTTGCGGTGCAGCTGATCGATCCAGGTTCGCAGCGGCAGGGCACCGGTGCTGCCGTAGACGACGCTGGTGCCGACCGGGCGGGCGGTCGCGGGATCCACGAACACCGCCCGCTGCTCGGACTCGCCGAGGCTCGGATCGGTGAACAGCACCCGTGTGGTGTCACCTGGGTGCTGGGCCGGATCCACCGCGGCCAGGACGAGACGCGGCTGCGTGGCGGTGGCGGCGGTGATCTGGTCGGCCAGGGGGCGGGCGGGGCCGGTCGAGTCCACGTGCAGCAGATCGTGGTTCAGCACGGATTCGACGGTGGGTGCGATCGCGTACAGCGCGCCGGTGAGCGCGGCGATCAGGATGAACGGCGCGACGAACAGCCCGGCGTAGAAATGCAACCGCAGGGCCAAGCCGCCCAGCGAGGTGCCGGGTCTGCGGCGAGACGGCCGGGCCGTGGGTGTCGCCCCGGTGTCGGGGCGCGGAATATCGGTGGTGCTCAAGGGGGAGATGCTCCTGTCAGAACTGGTCACCCACATCCGGATCGCGGTGTTGCCGCAGGCCCGGTCCGGGCAGCGGCGCCTTGCGCAACGCGCCCGCAGCTGAGCCGTGCCGAGCCCGCAAAAGCTTGCGGCAGCCGACGGCTCGCGAGATGTCCGGCGGCCTACGCCCGTCGAAATCGGCCGCGAGCGGTGGCATGCCGTGGCTCGCGAGCTTCCGGCCGGACCTGCGCCGTGGCCGGGATCAACACGAACCGCCGCAGCCGGGCCGGCGCGATTCCCAGCGGACCTACGCCCGTCGGGACCGGCCGCGAGCCGTGGCATGCCGTGGCTCGCGAGTTTCCGGCGGGACCTGCGCCGTGGCCGGGATCATCGCGAACTGCCGCAGCCGGGCCGGCGAGATTTCCAGCGGACCTGCGCCTGTCGGGATCGGCCGCGAGCCGTGGCATGCCGCGGCTCGTGAGATTCCCGGCGGGAGCTGCGCTCGTGGCCGGGATCATCACGAACCGCGGCAGCCGGCGCCTCGCGAGATCCTCGGCAGACCTATGCCCGTCGGGACCCGCCGCAAGCCGCGGCCGGTGAGATTCCCGGCGGACCTGCGCTCGTGGCCGGGATCATCGTGAACCGCGGCAGCCGGAGCTCGTGAGAGACCTCGGCGCGGGGCCTACGCCCGACGCCGGGGATCAGCCACGTACTCGGCGGCCGTGGAACGCGCGGACCCAGCCTCGGCGGCACGCAACGGAAACTGTTGTGCCCGTTGGCAATCGGTCCTCGCATAATCGCCGTGACGCCGCGGTGTCGGGATCCGATGTGGGTGTGATGACTGGCGCACGCTGGGCGTGCGCGGTGACGCTGTGGGCGGTTCAGCCCCGAAGCAGGATCGGCGGGCCGCGCGTCGGCGGGCCGCAGGTGGCAAGGATTTGCCGGACCACACGCGGCCGATAGATGCTGCGCAGCGGAAGCCGCTGCGTCACCGGGTAGGAGAGCCGGTGGAGTCGGATCCGCGCCCAGGCGGTGGCGAGTGTGCGATGCGCGAGGCCGGCGCCGTGGATCACGGTCGCCGCCACGGCGGCGGCGACGGTGTGCGCGGCCAGCATGGCCGGCGTCCACATCGCGTGCCCGCCGGGCATCGTCATCGCATCGGCGGACAGTGCGGCATGGCTCAGCGCTTGGCCGGCCAGCAGCGCCGCGGCGAGCGCGGTCGCACTGCGCCGCGCCGACGGCAGCGTCGTGACGACCGCACCGACGACCGTGGCGGCCGCGAGCAGCAGCGTCAGCGCACCCGACGCCGGTGGCGGCCCGCCCGCGGCCCAGCCGTGCGCCGCGATCGCCAGCACACCGCAGACCACGCCGGCCGCTCCACCCCGCAACCGTGCCGCCGCGGTGCGGCGCGCCTGCGCCACCACGGGGATACGGGCCGGGGATCGGCCGACGACGATCGTCACCGGCAGATCGTAACGAAGCAGTGCGCGGCCGATTTCGCCCGGATCGCGGGCTGCACCGGGCGAGGGGCACTATCTCCACCACCGGAAAATGCGGTCCGGGCGGGTACAGTGCGGCGGTTCGCGAAGCTCAGCCGCACGAAGGTGTCATCGATATGTCTGTTCCACAACGGAATCGGTTCCGGCCCGCTGCCGGAGTCGTCGGAAGGTCGGCGATCTTCGCGGCCGCGGCGAGCCTGCTGCTGAACCCGGCCACCGCGCATGCCGACGTCCCGGCCGCGATCGCGAGCCTGCAGTCGAACTTCCAGACCGACGTGTCGGGCAACCCGCTCAAGCCGATCCCGGGCATGATCGGGCTGGTCCGGAACGGGAACACGATTCAGTACGTCAGCTACGGGAACGGCAACCTGAATCCGAAGACCGCCATCGATCCGACCCAGAAGTTCCGGATCGCCAGTGTCACCAAGCAATTCACCGCGACCGTGGTGCTGCAGCTCGAGGCCGAGGGCAAACTCTCGATCGACGACACCGTCGCCAAGTGGCTGCCCACTGCCATCACCCCGGCCAACAACAGCAACGGCTACGACGGCAGCAAGATCACGATCCGGCAGTTGCTCGACCAGCGTTCGGGACTGCCCGATTACACCGGGTCGGCCGCCGTGGTCAACCCGATCTTCGGTATCCCGTTGAATCTCGACGGCTCCATCTCGTATGCGCCGCAGGACCTGCTCCGCGACGCGCTCGCACTGTCGCCGCCCACGACCACCGGATCGACCGGTCCGGCCGATCGCGGCTGGAACTACTCCAACACCAACTACCTGCTCGCCGGCATGATCATCCAGAAGGTCACCGGTAACCAGCCCGGCGTCGAGATCACCAACCGGATCATCCGCCCGCTCGGTTTGGCCAACACCTCGTTCCAGACCGATCCGACCATGCCGCCCAACTCGATTCACGGTTACGCGCCGTTCGTCCCCACCTGGGACATGGCCCTCAACGACGTTTCCACCTCGAACATGCAGTTGTACGGCTCCGCCGGCGCGATCGTCTCCACCCTGGCCGATCTGTCGACCTTCCTGCAGGCCCTGTTGTCCGGCAAGCTGCTGCCCTCGGCGCAGTTGGCCGAGATGAAGACCGTCGTCACCACGGGCGGAAGCTACAACTACCCCAGCTACGGCCTGGGCGTCGGCCAGGCGGAGCCGTGCGGCCCCGGCACCGGGACCGCCTGGGAACACACCGGCAACCTCTGGGGCTACTCCACCAGCTGGGTCGCCAACGACGACGGATCCAAGCAGGTCATCCTCATGGCCAACGAATACGACGACATCGCCGAGGACATGATCTGGCCGATGAAGCCGCAGACCTACCAGGCCTATTGCCTGCTGTAGATCCGGTCGCCGCACGCGCGAATTACGCTGTGCGCGTGGCCACCTCGACACTGCGAGCATCCGACGCGAACGGCCGGACGCTGGACGATCCGACCGACACCCAGGTGCACGACCTGTTCGCGGATCTCAACGCACGCCGGCCGTTCGCGGTCGTGGAACGACTCGATCGCGAGCCGGCCGGCCAGTTCTACTTCCAGCTTCACCTCGACTACGTCGGCGACCAGAACCCGGACGCCGACGAACCGGTCGATGTGGACTACGACATCGAGTTCCGCGCCGGCGGCCCGGACCAGCACTACCACGCCCGGGTCACTGGCGAATACAGCAGCGCCGGAACAGATCTCGCATACATCGTGTACACGGTGTACCGCGCCTGGCGCACCGGAGACCCCCAGCTGAAAACCCTGCTGCCCTGGGAACTACTGACCTTCGACAACTGAAGCGCCCGAGCCGGGGATCGGCCGACGACGATCGTCACCGCCCGATCGTGACGAACGCTGTGCGCCCGTCGGACCGCTCACGCCTTACGACGCATGGCACCGAGGCCGACACCGCCGAGCAGGCCGAGCGCTCCCAGCACGATGCCGATACCGCCGAGCCATCGCGCGGTCTTGTCCTCGCTCGACGTCGACGATGCGGCAGCCGGCTGAACGTTCCCGTGTTTCGAGGTGCCCTCCGCTTGCTTCGGTGCGAGTTTCACGGTCGGGGCCGGGTTTTCCGGTTCGTTGTCGCCGGTCTGCTTCTGGTCCCAGTGCACGACCTGGCCGTCGGCGTAGGTCTGGACGGCGGGCAGGGTCAAGGTGTCGGTATCGGGCAGGTCGTCGGCCAGCACGGCGAATTGGGCGAATTGACCCGGGCCGATGCCTCCTCCGGCGTCGGCGGTCCAGGTGACGGCGGTGACCTTGTGTTCGGCGTCGCGGGTGATGTCGGCTTTCCAGCCGGGCATGGTCTGCGTGTCCACTTCGGTCAGGGCTGGGAACTGGATACTGAGCTGAGTGGTGGGGCTGCCGGTGGCCGATTCGTTCGGCACCCGGAACATCAGCACGGCAGACCCGCCGCGGGCGGCGTCCGGGGCGGACACGGTGACGTGCGCGGCGGCGGGTCCGGCGGCCAGGACGACCGCGACCGCGGCTCCGGCTCCGGCCAGGACGGTGCGGTACGAGCGGTAGTTATTCATCGAGATGTTCCTCCTCGCAGTGGGGACGGACACGATCTGATGCAGCGTGAACAGACTATTCCATCGCGGAACCACTTCCCGTGGTCTGCGGATAAGCGGCGATGAAATCCGCATTCGGAATTGGTCGGCCATCGCGTTATAGTGTCGGCGACACATCTCCGATGGTGCCCGTTCGAGACGATGAAGGTTGCTGATGACGTTACTTGCGTGCGTTGGCAACTCGTCGTACCTCCGATTCGCGTCAGGCGGATTCGGGGTGTTCCCATGAATCGGTCGGCGGATCGAATTCGCGGCGGTCTCAGCGGTGTCACCTGCGGCGTGCTGGCGGTCACCGCGCACGGCTGGGCCGGCGAGTTGCCCGGCTCGGCCGCGCTGACGGTCCTGCTGGCCGTCGGTTGTGCGGTCGGCGCCGGTACCGCGACCGTGGTCGGCCGCAGCCGATTCGGCCTGTTCACCGCCTCGGCCGCAGGGCAATTCGCCGCACACATGCTGCTGTCCGCGAGCGCCGGTCGCTCGGATATGCCTATGTCGGAGCCCGGTGAATCTGGGTGGTTGATGCTCGCGGCGCATGCGCTCGCGACGCTGATCTGCGTCGTTCTCACCGTGGCGGCCGATCGCTGGTATCGCGCGCTGTCGAGCACGGTGCGCACACTGGTCCGGCCGTTCGAACCGCATCGTGTACACGGTGAACTGCGGATTGTCCGGACACGTGCGGTCGTTCGCCGCATCGCCGAGCACCTGCTCGGTGCGATATCACGGCGCGGCCCACCCGTGTCGAATCCGGCAGCCTTCGCGCTCTGACCTGCTTGGTGCTGGTCGGCAGCGTCTGCTGTGCTGCGCATTTCACACCCGCTTCGGACGCGGGCTGCCCGTGATCGTTAGGGCCCGTTTGTTTTCCGATGCGGCAGGGCGGTCGTGCCGCACGCCTGACTCGAGGCGGTCGCGCCGGCGTCCGACATTCCGAATTCCAGGTGCCTGAAAGGCGCCAGGAATCGCGAACATTCAGCGGTAATCGAGCCGGATATTACTTCTCGATTTGCCGCGCCCTTACCTTCGCTGCGCGCTGCAATTTTCAGCGCGGACGGAAAGGAACCAGTTATGCCCTACAACAGCTCGACGGCGCGTGGAATCGGCCGCGGTACGCGGCGTCGCGTTCCCGTAGTGCTGGCCGCGGTCGCGGCTGCCGTGCTCGGTTCGGCGATCGGTGCGGGTGTGGCCGATGCGCACTCGCACATCACCCACGCCGAGCCCTTCGACGGTCAGGTCGTCGCGGACAGCCCCGCCGAGGTCAGCATGACCTTCAATGAGAAGGTCGACAACCCGCAGCTGACCGTGACCGGTCCGGACGGCACCACCGTCTACTCCACCGGGGACGTCCAGGTGGACGGCCGGACCCTGAGCATCGCCCTGCTCCCGTTGGACCAGCCGGGCACCTACGACACCCACTTCGCGGTCGACTCCAAGGACGGCCACCGGATCGAAGGCGACCGAACCTTCACCTACGCCCCGCCGGCCAACTGACCCCGATCTCCCACCGCACCAACACTTTTCGTCTCGCGGACCGCTGGTTCGCGGGGAAGGAACACTGATGAAGACCATGCAGACCGTCGCCGTCACCGCTACCTCGGCCCTGGCCGCGCTCGCCATCGCCGGTGGCACTGCCGCCGCCGACCCGATCGCGCAGGCGGCCGCGCCGGCCGTCGCCCCCGCTGTCCCGCAGGCCCAGCCGATCTACTCCCAGGACGACTTCAACGACGCGCTCGGCCAGGCGAGCACCCAGATCGGTCTGGCCACCGCGCTGGGCGGTATGACCGGCGGCGGCGTGGGCCTGCTCGGCGGATGCATTGCCGGCGCCGTGGTCGGTACCGCGCTCATGCCGCCGGCCATCTCCGCGGACGCGCCCGGTGGCTGCATCGCGGGTGCCGGCCTGGTGGCGGGAATCGGCACCGCCGTAGGGACTCTGGTGGCCGGAGTGCCGATCACGATCTACAGCCTGAACCAGATGAACAACACCCTGCAGAACTCGCACGAATGACCGGCACCCTCGGGTCCCGCCCGTGCGGCGGGACCCGAGGAAGCCGAACCGCCTAGGCAGTGTTTCGAAGTGAATGATGGGTTGGCACCGCTGTGCGGTGCCAACCCATCAGCATGTTCAGCGAAAGTTGCTGTCCACGTTGGCATGTAGGCGAGGTCTCCGGTAGTTGGTTCAGCTG
>NZ_RFFH01000014.1 GCF_003696265.1 Nocardia stercoris
ATGTCGCACACCCAGCCCCCCGAAGCGCTGGCCAAGCAGGCCCGGATCATGGCCGACGCCGGCTGCCAGTGCGTGTATGTCGTCGACTCCGCCGGCGCGCTGGTCCTCGAGGGTGTCTCCGACCGGATCGCGGCGGTGGTCGCCGAGCTCGGTGACGACGCGCAGGTCGGTTTCCACGGCCACGAGAACCTCGACCTGGCCGTCGCGAACTCCGTGTACGCCGTGCGTGCCGGGGCGAAGCAGATCGCCGGCAGCGCACGGCGTTTCGGTGCCGGTGCGGGTAACACGCCGGTCGAGGCGTTCGTCGGTGTCTGCGACAAGCTGAACATCAAGACCGGAATCGACTTCTTCAAGATCGCCGACGCCGCCGAAGATGTTGTCCGCCCGGTCATGCCGGCCGAATGCCTGCTCGACCGTCAGTCCCTGATGATGGGCTACGCCGGGGTGTACTCGAGCTTCCTCCGCCACGCCGAGCGTCAGGCCGAGCGCTATGGCGTCTCGGCCGCGGAGATGCTGGTCCGCGCCGGTCGCCGCAAGCTGGTCGGCGGCCAGGAGGACCAGCTGGTCGACATCGCCCTGGAACTCCAGCGCGAACAGTCCACCGTCACAGCCTGATTCGAGACAGCGATGCGGCCGGGCGCCATAAGTGCCTTGCCGCGTCGCCTTCAGCGCCCGGCCAGAATGCCGACGGCGTGCAGACAGTGGTCGTTTATCCCCGGAAACCGGGGGTAAACGACCACTTTTCGTGCTGTGGTCGACGCCGTGCCGGGGATCGCGCTCGATATCCCTGCCCGAATTCGGGTGGTGGATGACCGATCCTTCGACGGCAGAGCGCGAGCGGGTCAGAGATACGAGGTCTCGTTGACCAGGCGGACCGAAGCTCCACCGTCGGGGTAGAACTCGGCGATCGACAGCGACGCCAGATCCAGGTGCAGGCGGTACAGCAGGGACGGGCCGACACCCAATGCGAGCTGCAGCAGGGTCTTGATCGGGGTGACGTGGCTGACCACCACCACGTTCTCGCCCGGGTAGAGCGCCGTCAGGTCCGCCCGCGCCGCCTCGACCCGTTCCCGCACCTGGTCGAAACTCTCGCCGCCGGGCGCCGGTAGCGACGGGTCGGTGAGCCAGCGCGAGTGCAGCTCCGGATCACGTTGCGCCGCTTCGGTGAAGGTCAGGCCCTCCCACTCCCCGAAGTCGGTTTCGGTGAGCCGGTCCATGACCCGCACCGGTACGCCGAGCGCCGCACCGACCGCCGCCGCGGTCTCGCGGGCCCGGCCCAGCGGCGAGGACACCACAGCGGCGATCCCGCCTTTCGCCGCAAGGTGTTTCGCGGCCCGCTCCGCCTGCTCTCGCCCCAGCGCGGTCAACGGCGGATTGCCCCGGCCCGAGTACCGCCGCTGAATCGACAGCTCGGTCTGCCCGTGCCGCAACAGAAGCAGCCGAGTCGGCCGCCCGACCGCCCAAGTCAACCCGGGCCCATGCGCCGCCTGCCCGACCGCCGCAGGCCCATTCGCCGCAGGCCCGGAAGCCGTGGGTCCAGTGCCCGTGGGTCCAGTAGCCGCGCGTCCAGTGGCCGTGGGCCCGTCCGTCGCCTGCCCGGAAGTCGCAGGCCCGTTCGCAGCCTGTCCGTGCGCCGCCTGGTCAGAGGTCCCCTGGCCGGGCTGTACCGAACCGGACCGCGAGCCCGTAACTCCTTGCTGCGCAGGCGAACCGCCGAAACGAGGTTCCCCCGGCCGCGTCGCACCGCCCGGGGCCGGCGAGTCCGGTGCCCCGCCGGTCCGCGAATCCGCTTGCGCGGCACCGGCATCCAACGCGATCGCGTCCCGCACCTCGGCGAGCGTCGGCTCACCGTCCATGGCCTGGTTGGCCAGGCGGTCGGCGTACGAGTTCTCGGCGCGCGGAATCCAGGTGTAGTCGACGTGGTCGAAGCCGGCGGCGAGCTGCCGGGCCCGGGCGGCCAGCGGAATCATGTCCGGGTGCTTGACCTGCCAGCGCCCGGACATCTGCTCCACCACCAGTTTCGAGTCCATCCGGACTCGCACCGTGTCGGCACCGAGTTCGGCGGCCGCCGCCAAACCCGCTATGAGACCGCGGTATTCGGCGACATTGTTGGTGGCGATGCCGATCGCTTCCCGGCGCTCGGCGAGCACCACGGTGCGGTCGGCGTCCCACACCACCGCGCCGTAACCGGCGACTCCGGGGTTGCCCCGCGAGCCGCCGTCGGCCTCGACGATCACCGTGCCGGTCACAGCCCGGACTGCTTGGTGCGCACCAGGATCGCGCCGCACTCGGGGCAACGGACCACGACGTCGGCGGCGGTCTGGGCGATGCGGGAGATCTCGCCGCGGTCCAGCTCGATCCGGCAGCCACCACACCGGCGGGCCTGCAGCAGTGCCGCGCCGACACCGCTGTCGGCGCGCTGCTTCTCGTAGAGAGCGAGCAGTTCGCCGGGCAGTCCACCGACCAACTGTTCGCGGTCACGGGCGCAACGTTCGGCGGCCACCTCCAGGTCGGCCATCGCCTCGCCGCGACGGCGCTCGGCCTCCGCGAGTTCGGCTTCGGCGTGCGACAGGTTCGCACCGGCGTGCTGGTGGTCGGCGACCGCCGCCTCGCGGCGTTCCATCACCTCGAGCAGTTCGTCCTCGAGCACGCCGCGGCGGCGGCCGAGGGTGCCCAGTTCGTGTTCCAGCTCGGAGAGCTGCTTGGCGCCGACGCTACCCGACTCGAGCAGCCCCCGGTCGCGGTCCTCCCGCTTGCGGACGTTGTCGACCTCGGTCTCCAGCTTGCGGATGTCCCGATCGATGTCGTCGATCACGATCTCGACGCGCGCGGCCGCGTCCCGGCGGGCGCCGCGCTCGGCCTGCAGCCGGTCGACTTCCTGCTGTTCGGGCAGCACCTTGCGGCGATGCGCGATCCGCGTCAACTCGGTGTCGACAGCGGCGAGTTCGAGCAGCTTGGCCTGGATCGGTTGTTCGACGTTCAACGGGGGCCTGACTCCTGGGCGCGATGGCGGACACTGTGGACTTCTGCTTCGGGCGACCGGTCGTGCGACCGAGACCGACGGTCAACCGTACTCCGCGAGCGCCCCGCCGCGCCCCGGCCCCACCACCGCCCGGGTCGGGAAATCCGGATGCGGGTGAATGTCGTTGCGTGGCAGGCTCTCCATCATGGCCGAACACCACTACGAAGTCGAGGTCACCTGGTCGGGCGCGACCACCGGCTACCGCGAATACTCCCGTAACCACCTGGTGCGCGCCGCCGGCCAACCGGACCTGCCGGGCTCAGCGGACCCGGTCATCGGCCGCGGCGACGGCAGCCGCTGGGACCCCGAACAACTCCTGGTCGCCTCCCTCGCCCAATGCCACATGCTCTGGTACCTGCACCTGTGCACCGAGGCCGGCATCGTGGTCACGGAGTACCGCGACGCCGCCACCGGCACAATGGGCGCGGAACGCTTCCACACCGTCGTCCTGCATCCCCGGGTCACGATCACCGACCCGGCCCGCACGGCGGACGCCGCCGCCTTGCACGACGCCGCGCACGCCAAGTGCTTCATCGCCAATTCGGTCGCCTTCCCGGTCACCCACGAACCGGAGATCCGCGCGCGATCCTGACAGCGCTGCGCGGGACGGCCCGGCACGAGGTTGTCGACGACCGATCCCACGGCAGCTCCGGTCTGCGCGCACAATGGTCAGGCCGAAGCGGCAAATTTTGCCGTCGACTGCCGAACATCGTGCGCTCTGGCCGGGTGCCTCGAGTCGGCCTTCACCTGATGCCCCCGCCCATCGGGTCGACGCACAATTCGGCTGGGATCTTCGCACCGTCCTGATGGCCGAATACGCCTGGTCCGTACTGGGGAGCGGCGTGATAGAACCGGGGAGGTTCTCTAGGCGTGAGGGGTGGTGACCATGGTGTCGGTTCGGACGGTCGACGTGGTGCCCGGCGAGTTGTCGGCACGGATCCAACCCGGACCGGCCGGTCCCGACGGGCGCCCGGTCACCGTGGTGGTCAGCGAGGGGCTGCGCCGGCACGGGCAGCGCGAGCTGGCGTTCCATTTCGCACCCGAGCCTGGCGAGGATCCGAACGCCACACCGGATTTCGTGTTCTGGCTGCTGCGGGAGGTCCAGCGTGAAGCCGCCGCCGGGCGCAGCATCGGCCCGGGTGGCCGCACCGTATTGCGCAGCCCCGGGTGGGGGCTGGGCATCACCGGCTTCCTCTACCTCGACGCGCCCGACCTGGCGCCGCCGGCCGCGGACGGCTGGGCTCCGCTGGTGGTGGTCCCGACGCTGTGGGACGAGACCGCCGCCGTCGCCCGCTTCGGCGCGGGCCGCGTCCTGACCATGCTCGGTGCCGCGACCGGCGTGTTCCCGCACCCGGTGGCCCTGGACCGGCGCCGGCCACCGGTGCTCGAACTGAACTCCCACACCGCGACGACGATGCTGTCCGGGCTGCAGACGGTGTCCGTCCCCGCGGTCGAGGCGGCGGCCAACACAGCCGAACTGCGGGTCACGGTGGCCGCCGCGCACGCCGCCGCACTGGCCGACACCCTGCGCACCCCGCCCCCGAACAGCCTCGCGCTGCTCACCGCGCCCCGGCACCGCACCGCCCGGCTGCGCTACCTCTTCCAGCCCGGCGGCCCGGCCCTCACCATCGGCGAACGACAGCCCGGCGACCCGCTGGTGGCCGGCAATTTCGTTGCCTACGCGGCGAACGCCGACACCCCGTCGATGGCCATGCTGGAGGACGGTTTCGGCGTCCTGATGCCGCCCGCCGAGCACACCCGGCTCCTGTCCTGCCTGGAGTCACAGCGCGAATTCCGCTGCCGCACACCACAAGCAGAGTTCGTCGTCGCCCCACGGTAGTCCAGCCCGCGCGGCGGCGGTTCGACTCGCGGTGACCGGCCCGACGTAGCGCCGGACCGCAGTGCGCACCCCGGGCACCGGCGCCTACGCGACCGTCGACCGAGCTGCTCGTTCGCCCGAACCGCTACACCGCACCGACCGCGCGCGCCGATCCGGCTACGCCACCGTCCAAGGGTCGGTCCGTAGTCCGCTCACCCGCACGGATACACCCGGCAGCGCCCCCTCGACGATCCCGGCGGCCTGTGCGCACCAAGGGAATTCGGTCGCCCAGTGGGCGGCGTCGATCAGGGCCGGACCTCCGGCTCGCAGGTGTTCGTCGGCGGGGTGGTGTCGCAGATCGGCGGTCAGGTAGGCGTCGACGCCCAGGCGGGTGACGGTGTCGAGGTAGGTGTCGCCGGAGCCGCCGCACACGGCGACGGTCCGGATCGGGCGGTCCGGGTCACCCGCCGCGCGCACACCCCAGACCGTCTCCGGCAGACCGGCTTTGACGCGGGCGGTGAAGGTGCGCAGAGTTTCCGGCTCGGCGAGGGCGCCCACCCGGCCGATGCCGAGACCCGTTGGCAGCGGGGCGCATTCGGTGACGTGGTAGGACGGCTCCTCGTAGGGGTGCGCGGCACGCAGCGCGGCCAGCACCGCCGCCCGCGCCGAAGGCGCCGCCACGACCTCGACCTGGTCTTCGGCGACGTGCTCCAGCTCCCCCAGCGTGCCGATCGCCGGATCGGCACCTTCCACCGGCCGGAACTGCCCGGAACCCGGTACCTGCCAACAGCATTCGCGATAGTTGCCGACTCCGCCCGCGCCCGCCGCGAACAGGGCCGCGAGCACCCGCTCGGTGTCCGCGCGCGGCACCCGGACGGTCCATTCGTCCACCGCCACTGCCGGTTTCGGCGCGATCGGACCGGTAACGGTCAGCCCGATCGCGGCCGCCAGTGCGTCCGACACCCCCGGATCCGCCGAATCGGCGTTGGTGTGTGCGGTGAACAGTGCGCATCCGTGCCGAATCAGCTTGTGCAGCAACGCACCTTTCGGTGTGCTCGCCGCCACTGTGTCCACCCCGCGCAGCAGCAGTGGGTGGTGCACCACCAGAGCCTGTGCCCCCCAAGCGATCGCCTCGTCCACGACGGCGGCGGTCGCGTCCACCGCGAACAGCACCCGGGTGACCGGCTCGGCCGGATCCCCGCACACCAGCCCGACGGAGTCCCACTTCTCCGCCAGCCGGGGCGGATACGCCGCCTCCAGCACCCCGATCACCTCGGCCAGCGCCACCGCACTCCCCTGCTCCACCGCATCCTCCTCGTGTCCACGTCTCCGGCCATCATCCCCGCGCACCCCCGACAACTCCCAGCCGGTACTACTGCGGCGGTCCCGCCATCCGCCGCGGATCCGGCACGACATCGACCTCGGACCGCCGAGCGGCCGGAGCGGGAATCCGCCGAGCAGACACTGACCGCCATCGCCGCGTCCCAGGTGGAACAGGGCACCAAGACGAGGGGAACCGGACCCGAAGCCGGTGCGCGCATCACGGCCCGGTGGGAGCACCCGGCCGCGGCCTAACGCTGCTCGAATCCCAGCTGTACCAACGCCTCCACCAGGCGATCCACTTCCGCCGCACCGCGCACCGCCACCCGCAGGTGACCACTGGCCAGCCCCGGGAACGTGTCGCCGCGCCGGACGGCAATCCCGTACTCGGCCAAGCGTTTCCGCAGCAGCTCCGCGTCGGGCACCCGGATCAGCAGGAACGGACCGGCGGCCGGCTCGTGCACCTCGATGCCGAGGCTCCGCAGGCGCGGGATCATCGCGGCCCGGTCCGCGGCGATCCGCTCGGCCCGGGCACTCGATTCGGCCACCGCCTCCGGGCCGGCGGTGGCGGTGACGGCTTCGAGTTGCAGCGTCCCCAGCGGCCAGTGCGCGCGCCCGTGGTCGAGCCGGGCCAGTACGGCCGGGTCGCCGAGGAAATACCCGCACCGCAGGCCGGCCAGCGCCCAGGTCTTGGTCAGGCTGCGCAGCACGAGCACATCGGTGTGCCGTTCGCCCGCCAGCGACTCCGGTTCACCGGCGATCGCGTCGGCGAACGCCTCGTCGACCACCACGAGCCGGCCGGGCCGGCGCAGCGCGGTGATCACGGCCGCCGGATGCAGCACCGAGGTCGGGTTGGTCGGGTTGCCCAGCACCACCAGATCGGCCGCCTCGGGCACCAGCGCCGGGTCGAGGGTGTACGGCGGCTCGAGCACGACCCGGGCGACCGGCACCCCGGCTTCCCGCAACGCCAGTTCCGGCTCGGTGAACGACGGATGCACGACGGCGGCCAGCCGCGGCCGCAGCCGCGGCAACATCGCGAACCCCTCGGCAGCCCCCGACAGCAACAGGACCTCGGCCGCCGAGCGCCCGTGCCGGGCCGCGACCGCCGCACGTGCGGCCTGCTCGTCGGCCGGATCCGGATACCGCCCGAGGTCCGCGAGCCGCGCCGCCAGCCGTTCCCGCAACCACTCCGGCGGCGCGGTCCCCTGCACGTTCACCGCGAAGTCCACCATGCCGGGCCCGGTATCGGCGTCACCGTGATGCCGCAACAGCTCCCGATCGGGTATCTCGACTCCGGAACCGAACCTCTCCGCCGCGACCTCAGCGCACGCCTCGGCAGCCGGCGACGTCCCGTCGCCGGTCGGCACCGCATGGTTCGCTGTGGGGTCCTCGGGCACGACTGCAACCCTACGGACCGCCGGCCCGGCCCCGCACACCTCGGTCGGGGTAGTCCGTCACCGGTACGGCGTCGCTCACGACGCCGCAGATCCCACGGTCGAGGCCGGCCTGGTCCCGGTTGTCCAGTGACGAGACAGTGCTGCCGGTGGCTGCCGTGGGCACACCGCGCGGGCCGCCTGCCAGAATGGCTGTCGTGGGTGAGCTGCACGTGACGTTTGTCTGTACCGGGAACATCTGCCGGTCGCCGATGGCCGAGAAGATTCTCGTGGCCGCGGTGCGCGATGCCGGGCTCACCGACCGGGTCCGGGTCACCAGCGCCGGAACCGGGTCCTGGCACGTGGGCGACGAGGCGGACCCGCGGACCACCACCACGTTGCGGCGGCACGGCTACCCGGTCGGGCACACGGCCGCCACGCTCGGGCCCGAGCATCTGTCCGCCGACCTGCTGGTCGCGCTGGACCGCTCGCACGAGCGGGAGCTGGCCCGGCTGGGCGTCCCGTCCGACCGACGCCGGCTGCTGCGGTCGTTCGATCCCGACGCCGACGGCCCCGACGTCCCGGACCCGTATTACGGCAACATCGGCGACTTCGAGCTGGTCCGAGCGCAGGTCGAGGCTGCGATGCCGGGCCTGCTGGACTGGGTGCGGGATCGGGTGGACGCACCCGCGGGGCGGTCCGCATGAGCGTCGTGCGGCGGCTGTCGTTCCTGTTCCGGCCGGGCTGGGTGATCCTGGCGCTGGTGGTGGTGGCGTTCGCGTACCTGTGCTTCAGCATCCTGGCCCCCTGGCAGCTCGGCAAGAACAACCGCACCTCGCACCGCAACGACCTGATCGCGGCCTCGGTGAACGCCACACCGGTCGACGTGACGACCTTGCTGCCGGGCCCCGGCACCGCGGATGTCGAATGGCGGCGGGTGACCGCCAACGGCAGTTACGTGCCCGGGTCGACGGTGCTCGAGCGGTTGCAGCGCCTCGCGGACAAGCCGGCGTATGGGGTGCTGGCCACCTTCCGGCTCACCGACGGCCGCACGGTCCTCGTCGATCGCGGCCTGGTCGCTGCCCCCGACGGCGCGCACCTGCCGCAGATCGCCGAACCGCCGACCGGGCCGCAGCATCTGCAGGCCCGGATCCGGCGCTCCGAGGGCTCGATTCCCGGCAAGGAGCCGATGACCCAGGACGGCTACCGCCAGGTGTATTCGCTCGATATCGGCCAGCTGTCGACCGTGCTGGAATCACCGATCACCGCGATCCCGGCCGGTGACAAGGGCGGCTATCTGCAGCTCGACGACAACCAGCCGGGCGGTTTCACCCCGCAGCCGCTGCCACAGCTGGATCAGGGCCCGTACCTGTCCTACGGCCTGCAGTGGATCGCGTTCGGGGTGATGGCCCCGCTCGGTCTGGCCTATTTCGTGCGCGCGGAACTGCGCGAACGCCGCCGCGAACGAGCCGAGGAGGCCGCCGGATCCCCCCCGACGGCGGATCCGGCGGCCGCCGGCGAGACGGCCGCGCAGCCGTCCCCGGCCGATTCCGCACAGACCAACGATCGCCGGCTCGCGGACCGCTACGGCGGCACCCGCCGCTGATCGAGCGGGCCGTTCAATATCGAATAGGCCTCGTACCCTCGCAACACCCGCCTGAAACCTGAGTCGGCCCGATAGGGTTGGGCTGATCGGGGTGAGCACTGTCGCCGCACCGAAAACCGTGGCGATACCGACGGATCCACCGTGATGTCTTTCGGGTGCGCACCCGGTCCGAGCATGTCGCCGTGCCCGGTCGCCGGGCCACCGTCGAGAGGACGTCCCATGGGTGACACCATCCGCCTAGCCGGTCCCGCTGCCACGACCCTCGCCACCGGGACCTGCCCGCCGACGGTGGCGTCGCCATGACCGACATCGTCGATTTCGCGCTGGTTCTGTTGCTCGTCGCGGTGGTGGGGGTCGCGGCGGTCATGTCCAACCGGCTGGGCGAGTGGCTCCCGATTCCCGCACCGGCCCTGTTCCTGGTCGGGGCCGCGATCTTCTCCGACGTCTTCCCGGCCCTGGGCCATGTGCCGATCGTGGTGATCGAACGGGTGGTCACAGTCGCGCTGGTGGTGATCCTGTTCGAGGGCGGAATGCAGATCGGCTGGCGGGATTTCCGCGCCAATGCCGCGGCGATCACCTGGATCGGGATCGCGGGCACCCTGGTCACCGCGCTCGCCGTCGCGGCCGCCGCGCACCTGCTGTGCGGGCTGGATCTGCGAATCTCGTTGCTGCTGGGCACCGCACTGTCGCCGACCGACCCGGCCGTGGTGTTCTCGGTGCTGGGCCGGCGCCGGATCGGTGGTCGCAGCGGCGCGATCCTGCGGGGAGAGTCGGGTACCAACGATCCGGTCGGGATCGCGCTGCTGGTGGTGCTGCTCGGCGCCGGGCAGCTCGATTTCGGCGCATTCTCCTCCGCCGCGGTCACTTTCGTCACCCAGATCGCGGTCGGCACCGTGGTCGGTGTGGCGGGTGGGCTGGGCCTGCTGTGGTTCATGCGCCGAATCACCTTGCCCGCCGCCGGTTTGTACTCGGTGCGGGTGCTGATGTGTGTGCCCGCGATCTACGCGCTCGCCACACTCGCGCACGGTTCCGGGTTCCTGGCGGTGCTGATCGCGGGCATCATCATCGGCGGGCAGCGCGCCCCCTATCGCAACGAGATCGAGCGCTTCCATTCCGCGCTGGCGAATCTCGGCGAGATCGTGGCATTCGTCATGCTGGGCTTGACGATTCAGCTCACCGGTCCCGACGGCGTGATGGCCGGTCACGCGTTGTGGATCGGGCTGGTACTGGCGATCCTGCTGGCCTTCGTGATTCGGCCGATCCTGGTCGGGCTGGTGACCTGCCGGATGCGCATGCGTTGGGGTGACCGGGTCTTGCTGCTGTGGACGGGCCTCAAGGGTGCGGTGCCGATTCTGTTGGGCACCTTCATCATTGCCGCCGACGTGCCGGACGCCCAGCGCGCGTACGAGGTGATCTTCGTGGTGGTCGCGTTCTCGGTGATCGTGCAGGGCGGCACCCTGCCGTGGCTGGCCGCGCGGCTGGGTGTGCCGCTGGAGACGGTGAACCCGCGCCCGTGGACGATGAACGCCCGGTTCGAGGTCGAACCGGAAGGCTTGCACCGCTTCACCGTTGCCCCCGGCTCCGCCGCGGACGGCACCACCGTCGCGGCCCTGCCCTCCCCCGACCTGTGGGTGAGCGTGGTGATCCGCGAGGGCCGTCTGGTCACCGTCAGCTCCACCACCCGGCTACGCGGCGGTGACGAAGTGCTGGTCCTCGCCGACCCGACCGCCGCTCGTTCGGTTGCCGCGGTGTTCCACTCCCGAGCCGAATCCCGTTGACATCCGGTCGGTTCCGAGTGGGCGGCGGCGATGGCTGATCTTGTCCGATGCGATCCGCACCTTCGGCTACCCAGGGCTCCTGCCGGGCGCTCGGCGAGTACCGACCAGCGCGATCGCCGCGGCGGTCACCGCCGCGGCGGTCTGCACCGCGGTCGACAACCGCACCGCCCGCCGCAGGTCCGGCACCCGCGGTGTGGGTCCGCTGCCGAGGGGCGGGCGCATCTCGACCCCGTGCCGGTACTCGGTGCGCCCACCCAGCTGGACACCCAGCGCACCGGCCATGGTCGCCTCTGCCACACCGGCATTCGGGCTCGGATGTTGTGCGGCGTCGGCCCGCCACGCCCGCACGGCCGCCGCACGACCACCGCTCGTGCCGGGTCCGCCGGGTCCCGCGAGGGGCGCGCACAGCACGGTCAGCAGACCGGCGATCCGGGCGGGCACGAGGTTGGCCACGTCGTCGATGCGCGCGGCCGCCCAGCCGAAGCGGCGGTAGCGCGGGTTCCGGTAGCCGATCATCGCGTCGAGGGTGTTGACCGCCCGGTACCCGAGCAGCCCCGGTACCCCCGCGACCGCACCCCAGAACAGTGGTGCGACGGTGGCGTCGGAGGTGTTCTCGGCAACGGATTCCAGTGCGGCCCGGGCGGATCCGTCGGCGTCCAGCACGCTGGGGTCGCGGCCGCACAGCGACGGCAACAGTTCCCGCGCCCCCGCCAGGTCACCGGCTTCGAGACGGTCGGCCAGCGCACCCCCGGTCCGTCCCAGCGTGGTGCCGCCCAGCACGGTCCAGGTCGCGAACGCGGTGACCAGCACCGTCGGCAACCATCGCCCCGCGACCACGCGCTCGGCCAGAACCCCGGCCGCCACGGCACCCCCGGTCAGCACCAGTACGTGCCCGGCCCCCGCGGCCCGGGAATCGCGATAGGACACCGTCTCCAGCCGGGCCGCGACCGTCCCGAATCCGGCTACCGGATGCCCGCGGCGCGGATCGCCGAACGCCCGGTCCGCCGCGTACCCGGTCACCAATCCGACCGCCCGTGCGGTAGTCCTGCGCATCGCACGAGCTTAAATGCGTGGACCCGGCGCAGACTGCGGCCCCCGCGCGTGGGCGTCATCCGCATGCCAGCGGCGGCGATAGGGTCTCCGGTGTTGCATACACCGCGGCGACGGCGGTAGGGCGCGGGTTCGCGGCCGACTGCATCGGGCGCGCCCGGCGTGGCGGAGTGACGGCGACGTGGAGCGGAAGGGACGGCGCGTGGACGACCACGATATGGAACAGCTCGAACTGGCGCGGCAGTTCGAGGAGCATCGGCCGTACCTGCGCCGGCTGGCCTACAGCACGCTGGGCAGTCTCACCGACGCCGACGACGTCGTGCAGGAGGCCTGGCTGCGCCTGCAACGCTGGCACGCCACCAAATCCGACGGTGACCGGATCGACAACCTGCGCGCCTGGCTGAGCACGGTCACCGGCCGGCTGGCCCTCGACCAGCTGGGTTCCGCGCGGGCCCGGCGGGAACAGTACGTCGGGGAATGGCTGCCCGAACCCGAGATCACCAGCTGGGACGAACCGGCCGAGCGCGCCGGACAGTCCGAGGAGGTCACCACCGCGCTGCTGGTGGTGATGGAGTCGCTGTCCCCGTCCGAGCGCACCGCGTTCGTCCTGCAGGACGTGTTCGGCATGACCGGCCCCGAGGTGGCGGAGGTGGTGGGCCGCACCCCGGCCGCGGTGCGGCAGTTGACTTCTCGCGCCCGCAAGCACGTCACCGCGGGCACACCGCGCTTCCCCGCGAACCGGGACGAGCATCGGAAAGTGGTGTCCGCGTTCGCGCAGGCCTGGCAGTCCGGCAATGTCGCGGGACTGCTGGAACTGCTCGACGACCAGGTCGTTCTCACCGCCGACGGCGGCGGCAAGGTGAGCGCGGTCCGCAAGCCGGTGCACGGCGCCGAGGCGGTCGCCCGTATGTTCATCGCCTGGCACGACCTGGATCGCGGCGGCTGGGGCCGCACGGTCATGGTCAACGGGCGAGCGGGCTACTTCGTGTTCGACGGCGTGGACCCGGGCGTCATCTCGTTCACCATCGACGCGGGCCGGATCACCGCAGTGTCGATCGTCCGGAATCCGGACAAGCTGCACGACATTCCGTTGGACGAGGGCCCCGAGTGGTATCTGTGAGGTTCAGCCGAGGGCCGCGGTCGGCAGCCCGTGGGCCTCGGCGACCTGTTCGGACAGTAGCTCGCCGGCGGTAGCGGTCAGGCCGGCGGCCAGCCCGGGGTCGTCGCGGCAGGCCTGCTGCCAGCCCAGGTTCGCGATCGTCGTCACGTAGGGCAGGGTGGCGTTGGTGAGCGCCACGGTCGCGGTGTGCGGGACCGCGGCCGGCATGTTCGCCACGCAGTAGAACAGCGAATTCGCCACGCGGAAGGTCGGATTCGCGTGCGTGGTGGGCCGGGAACTCTCGAAGCAGCCGCCCTGGTCGATGGCGATGTCGACCAGCACCGAGCCCGGCCGCATCCGGGCCACCAGATCGTCGGTCACCAGCCGGGGTGCGCGGGCGCCCGGCACCAGCACCGAGCCGATCACCAGATCCGCCGCCAGCACGGCCCGCTCGACTTCGGCGGTGTTGGAACCGATGGTGTCCACCCGCCCGCCGAAGCGGGCGTCCAGTTCCCGCAGCCGGGTCAGGTTCTTGTCCAGCACCCGCACCCGCGCCCCCATCCCGGCCGCGATCAGCGCGGCGTGGGTTCCCGCGACCCCGCCGCCGAGCACGACGACGTCGGCGGGCCGCACCCCGGGCACGCCGCCGAGCAGGACGCCCGCACCACCGGCGGGCGCGGTCAGATGCTGGGCACCGACCTGGGCGCTGAGCCGGCCCGCCACCTCGCTCATCGGCGCCAGCAGCGGCAGCCCGCCGTCGGGTCCGCGGACCGTCTCGTAGGCGATGGCGGTGATGCCGGAGCGCAGGATCGCCGCGGTGCAGGCCGCCGACGCGGCCAGGTGCAGGAACGTGAACAGCACCTGGCCCGCCCGCAGCTGCGGATATTCCACGGCGATCGGCTCTTTCACCTTCAGCACGAGTTCGGCCCGATCCCAGACCGCCTCCGCGGAGTCCAGGATGTGGGCCCCGGCGGCGACGTAGTCGGCGTCGCTGAACCCCGATCCCACCCCCGCCCCGGCCTGCACCGCGACCTCGTGCCCGTGCCGCCCGAGCTCACCGGCCCCCGCCGGGGTCAGCGCGACCCGCTGTTCCTGCTCCTTGACCTCGCTCGGAACCCCGATTCTCATACAACCATCCTGACGCCGCCCGGGGCGCCCGTCCGGCACCCATAACCGGCGTTTCGCGACTGCCGCCGCCCCGGTCGCACCGCGATCGTGGTCACGGCCCACCGAGACCGCATGCCGGCCACCGCCTTGCGATTCGCGGCGACCGGCGCACCGGCGCCGAGCGGCCGGCGGCGGAACCAACTTCGACTGCCGGCCCGGGCACCTGCGCCTCGGTAGCGGTCGCGCCGTTCGGCGGGACCCACCCCGACTGCCGGCCCGGGCACCGGTGCGGAGCGAACCGAGGCTGGTCGCCGCACCGCCTAGGCACCGATTGCCGTCACTTCGCCCGGCACCGGGATGTGCAGGCGCGCACCGATTCCGGCGTCGTCGAACACCATCCGCAGCCGGTCCAGCGTCTCGGTGAAGTGCGCCCAGCCTTCGGCGTGGACCGAGACGATCGCGGCGTCGCCCAGGATCTGCGCGGCGCGGGCGGCGGTGCGGGCGTTGAGGGTGACGTCGATGTCGCCGAAGCGACCCACATTGGCGGCGCCCACGTTGAGCAGGGCGATGTCGATGCGCCCGATCCGCGCCACGATCTGTTCGACCAGGTCGACCGAGGCGTTGTCGCCGGACACGTAGACCACCGGCTCGCCCGGGGCCCGCAGCACGAAACCGGTGACGGTTCCCGAGAGTTCCTCGGCGCCTTCGGGACCGTGCAGGGCGGGTACGGCGGTGACGGTGACCTCGCCGATCCGCACGTCCTCCCAGACCGTCATGCCGCGCACCCCGTCGATCCGGCCGGCGGCTTCGGGCGTGGACAGCACGGTCCCGGCGGTCGCGAGCACCTGTCGGCCGGTCGGGTCGAGGTTGTCGGGGTGCTGGTCGTGCGAGAGCAGGGCCACGTCGATCGGCCCGATCTCGGCCGCCGACACGGCCGGGCCGGTCAGCTTGCGCAAAGTGAGTGCGCCGGAACGGTATTCACCGGGCTGGTCGAAGGTGGGGTCCACCAGCCAGGTCAGGCCGCCGTAGGTGAACCGGACGGTGGGGCCGCCGACGTGGACCAGTTCGAGCGTGGTGTGCAGCGTGTTCGTCATGAAGATCAGTCTGTCCCACCGCGTCCGGCACCGACAGTGGCCCGAAGGCCGCATATCGCTAAGATCGGGCCATGACGGATCGGGTCACGACAGCAGGGGATCGGCACCGGGTGGCCGTACTGGCCTTCGACGGGGTCAGTCCCTTCCACCTGTCGGTGGCGGGACTGACCTTCGGCGGAATCGGCACCGGCGCAGCCGATTCCATGCCCTACGAGGTGCAGACGTGTGCCGAACGGCCCGGAGTCCTGCGCACCCCGGGCGATTACGGCCTGATGATCGAGCACGGCGCCGAACTGCTCGCCACCGCCGACACCGTCGTGATTCCCAGCTGGCGGCCGGATCTGCCACTGTCGCAACCACTTCGGGACGGACTGTGCGAAGCGCACGGTCGCGGTGCCCGGCTGGTCGCGCTGTGCCAGGGCGCGTGGGCGCTGGCCGCCACCGGCCTGGCCGACGGCCGGGAACTCACCACCCACTGGAGTGCGGCGCCCGCCCTGGCGGCCGCGTACCCGCAGCTCACCGTGCGCGCCGACCGGCTCTGGACCGATCTCGGCGACATCGTGTCCTCGGCCGGTGTGGCGGCCGCCCTGGACTGCTGCCTGCACCTGGTCCGCAGCGATCACGGCAGCCGCCTGGCCACCCGCCTGGCCCGCACGCTGGTCCTGGCCCCGCACCGCGGCGGCTCCCAGGCCCAGTACATTCCGCTCGCGGTCCCCGAGGACAGCGACTCCGACCCGATCGAGACCGCGATGGTGTGGGCGCGCACGCGCATCGACACCCCGATCGACTTGGACGGCTGGGCACGTTCGGCGTTGATGTCCCGTCGCACCTTCACCCGCCGGTTCCGGGAGCGGACCGGCACGAGCCCGCAGCGGTGGCTGCTGCAGCAGCGCCTCGACCGGGCCCGGCTGCTGTTGGAGACCACCGACGAGCCGATGGACCGGATCGCCCGATCCAGCGGGCTGGGCACCGCGGTCAACCTGCGTCACCATTTCCACCGGGCGCTGGGCCTGCCGCCGGCCGCGCACCGCGCCCACTTCCGGGCCGCCTCGCCGGCGGCGGCCTGAACGATCCATCGGGTGGGCGACTCGTCACGTCACCCGCCACTCCGATCACGCCGGGCGGTATCACGTAAGTTCGGCACCATGATGATTCGGTTGGGTGAGCAGGCGCCGCAGGTCGACGACAGCGCCTGGGTGGCGCCGACGGCGACGGTGATCGGGCGGGTGCGGCTCGGCGCGCGGGTGGGCGTCTGGTACGGCGCGGTACTGCGCGGCGACATGGACCAGATCACCGTCGGCGCGGACAGCAATATCCAGGACGGGTGTGTGCTGCACGCCGATCCCGGCACCCCGCTCACGGTCGGAACCGGAGTTTCGGTGGGCCACAACGCGATTCTGCACGGCTGCACGGTCGGCGACGACGTACTCGTCGGCATGGGCGCCACGGTGCTGAACCGGGCGGTCATCGGTGACGGCTGCCTGATCGCCGCGAACGCCCTGATCCCGGAGGGTGCGGTGATCCCGCCCGGCTCGCTGGTGGCCGGCGTACCCGGCAAGGTCCGGCGCGAGCTCAGCGCCGAGGAGCGCGAGCACATCAAGATCAACGGCACCGCTTACCTGCACTTGATGGAGCAGCATCGGAGTGCTGAACAGGTGTGACGGAGAAGGCCGGTGGACCGGGCCGGTGCCTTGCTAGCATCGTGAGCGCCGCGCCTGCCGCGGAGCCGCTGCCCGGATCCCGGTGCCGGCACCGAATCGGCTGTGCGCGTGCGGGTTCGGCAGGAGGTTTGACATGGCGCGCGGGGAATCCGGTTCACACCCCGGTCCAGGACGAATCAGTGTCGCGGATATCGCGGCCGAGCCCGGCGGGGTCGAGGCCCTCCACCGCCGAGTGCACGAGTTACGGGCCGGCGGAATCGATTTCGCGGCCAATGCGATCGAACACGAGATGTCGGAACTGAAGATCGCCTGAGCTGCAGGTCAGCGGATCGCGGTCCGGAACGCCGCCGCTACCCGCTGGTCCAGTTCCACCTGGTCCGGGCCGGTCCCCGCCTCCACCGCGGCACGCACCCAGCGCGCCAGCGACCGCGCGGCCGGGCCGGCCGGGTCGGGGATCGGCAGCCGCGCCACGTACTGGGTGATCCACCGTCGCCGGCCCGAATACAGCCGGTTGCCGCACACCGCGTCGTAGAAGCGCAGGCCCAGCGCCGAATTCGCCACCGCCATGAGCAAGCAGGCCAGCTCCCCCGCGTCGACCGCGCCGACGTCCGGCAGATCGCCCAGTGAGATCCAGTAGCAGTCACCGTTGACGATCGCGCCACTGCGATCGAGCGCGAAGCGCGGGGTCACACTGATATCCGGGAACACCAGTTTCGGCGCCCGCCACAGCTGCGGACGCTGCGGCACCCAGATCTCGAACCACTCCCGCCCGCTCTCGGTGAGATACCGGCGCGCACCCAACTCTGCCCGATGCTGCGCCAGATACGCTGCCGCCCCAGGGAATTCGCGTAGATCGATCGGAGTACGGCGCGACCGGGTCACGTCGTAGGGGTACAGCACCTGCCGCGGCCGCTCCCGCCGCACCCGCCACGGATCCAGGTCATGGTGCGTCAGCAGATCGAACAGCAACTCCGGCTCCGGCCGCGGCCGGCTCTCCGCCCACCGATCGGAAATGAACACCCGATCCGCGGTCGTCTTGATCCCCACCCGAATCCGCGCCACCTCCCCGAAAGTCCGCCAGGTCCCGTCCGCGATCCGCCGCAACCAGGCATCGACCTCCGGCTGCGACAACCGCCACGGCGGGGCAGATTCCACGCCACCCGGCCGAGCGGCGTCGCGGGCATCTCGCCTGCCGACCTCGCTCGCCCCCAGCGCGGCCGTGTCTCCCGCCCACGGCCCGCTTCCGGCTGCCCGCGATGGAGCGATATCGCCCGCGTGCAGCACACCGACTCGCACCTCCACGACGCGTCCGTTGTGCCGCACCACCGCGTCCTCGGCCCCGAGCAGCGCCGCGAACAGGTCTGTGCCACAGACCGATTCGGCATCCGTCACCTCGTAGACCGACACGTAACGGCACGGGCTGCGGTGGGATCGGCCGCCGGCGCCCGGGACAGCCGGGCAGCCGGAGCGAACCGCGACGGTCACTGCGGGCAGGACCGCTGCCTCGAACAGGCGGGTGTCCCCCAGGTCGTACAGTTCGACCGGCGTCAGGTCCCCGCTCAGCACCGCGCGTAGGTTGGCGCCGGCCCGGGTGGTGAGAAACCGGTTGGCGCACAGTAATCCGAGGACACCGTCCGGCCGGAGCAGGCGCGGGACCACGGCCACGAACGGGTGGGTGAGGTCGATCCGGCCGCGGAGACCGAACTGACGGCGCAGCAGTTGCGAGGTGGCGGCCCCGAGCTGCTGGGTGCGCACGTACGGCGGGTTGGTGATCACCGCGTCGAACGAACAGTCGGCCAATGACGTTGCGGTGCCGAGGAAGTCGCCGTGATGCCATTGCGCGTCGGGTTCCCGGCCGCGCGCGGCCCGGACCGCGGCCGGGTCCAGGTCGTAACCGACCAGGTCGCAGCGCACGCCGGGGAACCTGCGCGCCGCCACCTCCCGCACCGCCGTCAATAGCTCCCCGTCCCCGCAGGCGGGGTCCAGAATCCGGATCCGCTCCCCCGGCACCACGTGCTCCAGCACCCGCTCGGCCAGGAACACCGCCAGCGGCGCCGGCGTGTAGTGCCGACCGTGCCGCTTCCGTGGGTCGGGACCGGCGGCCGCCGCGGCCCGCCGGTCCGATGCCGGCGAATCGGCACGGCCGCCCATCCGGCTATTGTCCCGCCACGGTCGGCGCCGCCGCCGCAAGCCGACCGATCCGGCGGTCGACCGGCGATTCGGACAACCCACCACCATCCAACGCCCCCACGCCGCCCGACGCCGCGTGCTCGTTACTCGGGTGACGTATCCCTGTCCTTCGGGCAGACTGGCCGCTGTGAGCATGGGGAGCGATCCGGTGGGGGATCAAGAGACCGAGGTCATCGGCACGAGACCGCGGCGGGCAGCGACACTCGCCCGGATCGGGCGGGTGCTGCGATCGAAGCGGGTGCGGGTGTCGGGCGGGGTGCTCGCGGCGGTTGTGGCCGCCGCAGTAGTCGGGTCGATCGCGTTCGTCCGGTTCCAGGCTGCCGGGCGGGAGTACACGGTCGATTCGGCACCGGCGACCGAGGTCGGGATCGTGATGGGCGCGCAGGTCATGCCCGACGGCCGTCCGTCGGGGTATCTCGCGGGCCGGCTCGACCTGGCGGCCCGGTTGCTGGCCGCGGGGAAGGTGAAGGCGCTGATCCTCACCGGCGATTACGGCACGCGCGCCTACGACGAGCCCGACAATATGCGCAGGTACCTGGTCGCGCACGGTGTGCCGGCCGCCAAACTCGTCGTCGACTATGCGGGCTTCGACACCTATCAGTCGTGTGCCCGGGCCTACCACGTCTTCGGGGTGCGGTCGGCCACCGTGGTCACCACCGATTTCTCGGTACCGCGCAGTATCGCGCTGTGCCGCTCGGTGGGTATCGACACGGCGGCGGTCGCCGACCACGGCCAGCCGATGAGCGCCGTGTACGTCAAGTGCTGGCTGCGCGATCAGCTGGCGGCCACGAAGGCGGCGTTCTCGATTCTGACCACACCGGCGCCGACCTTCGGTTCCGACGGCACCGAACGGCCGGCGTTGCAGGCCGCCATGAGCGCATCGGCCTAGCGTCTCGGTCGGACCTCCGACCGGTAACGCCCCGGCGGCCGGTATCCCGCCGTGGCGGGCTACCGGCGGGTGGCCGAGGCGATCGCCCCGCGAGCCTCACGGCGAACCGTTGCCGACCGCCCGTGCTTCCCGGATTCGCTCTCGGAAAACGTGTCTCCCGCCGGCGGTGCCGATCGGGCAGACTGATTCTGTGAGCGCGCGAAGGACGCCTGTGGGTGTGCGAAGTACTCCGGTGGCCGCGCGGCCGCGGGACCGGTGGTGAGGCGAGCTGTGGAGAGCCAGTCGACGAGCGTCAACCGGCCCCGCGGCGGCGTGCTCGCGGGGATGTCGTTGCATCCCGATGTCCGGGCGGCCCTGCGCGCGGCGTGGGCGTTCTCCGCGCCCGAGCCGGTCGGCACCCGTGAGCTGCTGATCGCGCTCGCCGGTACCGATGTCACCGGCGAATGGGACCGGGTCTTCCCGGCCACCTTCGACGAGATCGATTCCACCCCGGAGGATCCCGAGCCCGCGACCGGGCGTTACTGCCGCCATGTCCCGGTGACCGATACCTGCGCCGTCGCGCTGGAGGTGGCCGGTGAACTGGGCACCCATTACGGGCTGCTCCCGCTGCCGGTGGGCCTGGTGGTCCTCGGCCTGGTCACCGATCGGTCCTCCGGTGCGTCTCAGCTGCTGGCCGCGGGCCGCTCCCGCGCGGATCTGCTGGGTGTGGTCCAGGCCGATCTGCTCCGCGCCGGGCTGCCGGGACTGTCCTTGGCGCTGCCGCAGGCGCTGCGCGCTGCCGGTGGTTACGCTCGGCCGGTGCGCCGCCCGGTCACGGCGACGCCGCTGCACGCGGTGTCGGTCGCCGCACCCGAGGAGTCGCGCAGCACCCGCACCTGGCGCTGGCTGGCCATGGCCCTGATTGTGGCGATCGTCGTGCTGGGCCTGATCACCGTGAGCCTGTATCTGTTCGGCCCGGCGCCGACACCGCCGGCGCCGCCGCCGGGACCGATGCCGACCGAGGGCGCCACGCTGGCGCTGGCGGGCCCGCACCTGCGCTGACGCAAACGAATCCGGCTGCACAGCAACCGGATTCGTCTACAGAGAACTCAGGCCGCCCGGACCTGTTCGCGCACTACGGGTTTCTTCTTGCTCTTGGCGAAGTTGTTCATGATCGGCAGGTCGATCCAGTGGTAGATCGCCCCGGCGAGCCCCACCGAGATCACCGCGCAGAGTGTCGCGAAGAACAACCAGCCCCAGAAGCCGTACGAGTGACCGCCGATCACGAACCGGGTCATGGCCACCATCACCGGATACTGGATCAGATAGAACGCGAACGAGATGTTGCCCAGCCAGATCAGTGGCCTGCTGGTGGTGATGCCCTTGATCCCGTTCAGGTCCCGCATCGCCAGGGTGGCGATCACCGCCGTGGTCGGCAGCAGTACCAGCGCGCCCATCTTGTAGTTCACCGGGGTGAAGAAGGTCGCCGCGAACGACAGCGCGAGGGCGAGCAGCGGCCACCAGATCTTGGTGTTCTTCCACTGACCTTCGAGCACCAGCCGTGCGGCGACGATGCCGAACCAGAACTCGGGCAGCCGGGTCAGCGGGAAGGTGTAGCTCAGGTAGTACGACAGCGGCGGCTGCATCACGTGCGGGTCGAGGTTGAACCACCGCTGGTCGGCGTGCGGCTCGAAGTGCGGAGAAACGTTGTCCGGCCGCACGAGCCGGGGCGCGAACTCGTTCGCGATGCCCTTCGGGCCGTCCACCCACAGGTAGTAGGAGGTGTGCAGCGCGATGACGAGCACGAAGATCACCGCCGCCGCCAGCACGAGCCGCTCGGTCGGGATCCGCCGCAGCACGAAGAACCACAGCGGGAAGGTCGCGTAGAACATGACTTCCGCGCACAGCGACCAGGACGGCACGTTCAGCCCGCCGACGAGCGTGGTGGCCGGTGACCAGGCGTGCACCAGGAACAGGTTCGGCAGCCAGACGTACAGCTTCGACCACGGGATACCGCCGGCCGCGGCGATGAAGGCCGCGAATCCGATGATGGCCGACGGGTAGATCTTGAGCACGCGGCGCCGGTAGTAGCCGCGAATGTAGCCGCGCAGGTCGTTACCCGGCCGGAAAGACCAATAGATGATGAACCCGGAGAGCACGAAGAAGAAGCTGACCGCGCAGGCGCCGAGCCCCATCGGGACGAAGAAGTCGATCTTGCGGAACAAGGCCGAATAGTCGAACGGATAGACCGGCAGGAACACCACGGCGTGCAACAGGTACGCGAAACACGCTGCCCACCATCGTGCTCCGGTGAGCGAGGGCAGACCGGGCCGACGGCGGTTGATCTCGGAGAAGTCCAGCTCGGGCTGGGCCGACGGCGCAGCGGTATCCGCCGCAATGGTCTGGGTCATCGAAATTCCTTCACTGCGGCTGACTGAGCGTGACGAGGTCGCCGGCGGCCGCACACGGCGGTCGCCGGCGAGTCACTCGGTCAGTATCCGGCCTTCGGCGCGAAGCCGGGGTCGTCCAGCACCGGCGGCGCGGGCTTGGCCGGTGCGGGGGCGGGCGCCTGCTGCGGCGCGGGGGCCGGGGCGGCCTGCTGCGGGGCGGGCGCCTGCGCGGGCGCCGGGGCCTCGGCGGGGGCCTGGGTCTCGGCCGGCGGCGGAGCGACCGGAGCCGAAGACGGGGCGAGCGCGGCAGTCGAGGTAGCCGCAGCGGTGGTGGAGGCGACCGCCGAGCTGGTCACCGCCGACGTGGTGGTGGTCGAGTCCGACGACGAGGATCCCCCGCCACAGGCGGCGACCGCCGCGAGGACGACCGCTCCACCCAGGACCGCGACACCCATCCGGACAACAGAACCGACGGTCCGAACACCGTGCTTCATAACACCTCAGAACTGAAAAGCCTACAAAAACGACAGGGCACCCACGTGCCGGGCGCTCACCCGAACGATGAGTACTTTGCCCGAGCCTGACGGACGCGGGCAACTCCAGAGCCGACACGACGCACTCCGGCACAACCCCGAGTGCCGGATCTGAAACTGGCGTGACCAACTCTTCCGCGCTGCACGATATCCGAACCGACCGGCCCGCGGGGTCCGAATTGCACGAAGTCGTGGCCGGGCGTTCCGGATCGAATCTGGTGCCTGACCACCCCAGACTCGCCACGCGACGCGAATTCATGGACGCCTGACCAGCTTTCGGCCACAATGGGGCGCGCCCGGTGCTCCGCCGGGTTACCGCTCAGTTCACCACCCGCCTACGACGCCGGGAGACCACATGCGCCCGCTCAGCCGCAGACAAGCCCTCACCCTCGCGGCCGGTGCCGCCGCCGCGGTCGCCGCCGCCGGCCCCGCCACCGCCCGGCCGCCGGCACCGCAAACCGTCGCGCCGCTGCCGGCCGGCTTCCGCTGGGGTGTGGCCAGCGCCGGCTTCCAGTGCGAGGGACACGCGCCCGACAGCAACTGGCTGCGCTACGCCGACCGCAACCCGGCCTTCGACCGGTACGGCGACTCGGTCGACTTCTTCGGCCGCTACCGCGACGACATCGCGCTCGCCGCCGGCCTCGGCGTCGGGGTGTACCGGATCAGCATCGAATGGGCGCGCGTGCAGCCGCGCCCCGGCGAGTGGGACGAGAACGGATTCGCCTTCTACGACCGCGTTCTCGACGCGATGGCCGCCGCCGGCCTGCAGCCGATGCTGACCCTCGATCACTGGGTGTACCCGGGCTGGGTGGCCGACTACGGCGGCTGGGCGAACCCGGCGATGGTCGATGACTGGCTCGCGCACGCTCGGGTCGTGGTGGACCGCTACGCGAGCCGTAATCCCCTGTGGGTCACCGTCAACGAGCCGTTCGGCTACATCATGAACGAGACCCGCAACGGCGGCGTGCCCGCGGCCTCGGTCCCGGCCATGCGGGACGGGATCATCGCCGTGCACAACGGCATCTACGACTACATCCACCAGGTGCAGCCCGGCGCCTGGGTCACCACCAACGTCCCGTTCATGGCAGGCGGCGCCGAACCCCTGATCAACACCACCGTCACCGACGCCGTCGCCGCGCGGATGGACTACGTCGGCATCGACTACTACTACGGCTTCACCCCGCAGCAGTTGCTGACGGTGTCCCCCGACGACCTGCAGCAGCTGTGGAACATGCCGCTGCAGCCCGAGGGCATCTACTACGCACTCGACTTCTACGCTAGGCGCTACCCGGGCAAGCCGCTGTACATCGTGGAGGGTGGCATCCCGACCCACGACGGCGCTCCCCGCGCCGACGGCATCACCCGCGCGGACGCCCTGCGCGACAGCGTGTACTGGATCCAGCGCGCCGTCGCCGACGGTATCCCGGTCGCCGGCTACAACTACTGGAGCCTCACCGACAACTACGAATGGGGCAGTTACGCACCACGATTCGGCCTGTACACGGTCGACGTCACGACCGACCCAACGCTGACCCGCCGCCCCACCGACGCGGTCGCCGCCTACACCGAGATCACCGCGGCCGGCGGCGTCCCCGCCGGCTACCGGCCCACGCTCGCGCCGGTCGCGTGTTCGATGTCGGAGACGCCGCAGAGCTGCCTGGACCCGGTCACGCTACCCGGCTGATCCGGCTGCCGGGCCACCAGTTGGCCCGGCCCAGCAGGCGCATCACCGCCGGCACCAGCACCAGCCGGACCAGCACCGCGTCCAGCCCGACCGCCGTGGCGATGGCGAGCCCGAACTGCTTCAGCTCCAAGACATCCGCGGTGAGCAGCGCGAGCAGGATGACCACCATGACGGCCGCCGCGGCGGTGATCGGGCGCGCGGTGTGCTCGAGACCCGCCGCGACCGCCTGCTGATTGCGTTCGCCCGCATCGACATCGGCGGCGTCCGGTGCCGCGGCCCGGTTCAGCCATTCCTCCCGGACCCGGCCGAGCAGGAACACCTCGTAGTCCATGGACAGCCCGAACAGCACCACGAAGACCGTGACCGGCAGATAGACCTGCACGAACCCGACCGGCGTGAAATGCAGCAGCCGCGCGCCGTGTCCCCACTGGAACACCGCCACCGCGAGACCCACCGAGGCGGCGGTGACCAGCAGGTTGATCAGCACCGCCTTGATCGGCAGCACCACACTGCGGAACGCCAAGGCCAGCAGCGCCAGTGACATCAGCACCACCAGGCCCACCACCCAGCCGGTCTTCGCCTTCGTCTCGGTGGCCAGATCCAGGAACTGCGCGGTGGCGCCGCCGACCGTGCTGTCGGCCGGAGCCGCGGCCCGCAGATCGCGCACGAGCGCGGTGGCGGCGGCCGAATCCGGTGCGACGGCGGGGATCACGGTCACCAGCGTCCGGCCGTCGGCCTGCACGGGGGTGATCGCCCAGACCCGTTCGTCGGCGCGGAAGCGGCCGACGAACCGGTCGGTGGCCTCGCGCCCCATCGAATCCTGCACTCCCCCAACGGGTCCGGTCACCACGATCTGCACCGGCCCCTGCAGGCCCGGTGTGAACTGTTGCGACAGTACGGTGTTCGCCCGCCCGGATTCGGTGCCGGCCAGCGCACTGCCACCCAGATCGAGCCCGTAGTGCATGCCGCCCAACGGAATCGAGGCCACACCCAGCACCGCCACGGCTACCACCGCGTAGCGCACCGGGCGCCGCATCACGTGCCGGCCCCAGCGCGTCCAGCGTCCGCTGACCTCCCGCGAGCCCAGCCGCGCGTCCACCGGAACTGCCCAGCTGGGCAGACTCCACGCGTTGACCCGCGGCCCGAGCACCGCGAGCAGGGCCGGCAGCGCGCTCAGCGCCACCACCAGCAGCGAGAGCACCGTGGCCGAGATACCGACCGAAATCTCGTGGAATACCGGCGAATCAACGACCAGCAGCGACGACAGGGTGATCATCACGATCAGCCCGGACACCGTGATCGTGCGCCCGGCGGTAGCCACCGCGACCCCGACGGCCCGCGCCACCCCGGCACGGTCGGAGCGGTCGGCGATGCCGGCCCGCGCCAGTTCCTCCCGGAACCGGCTCACCACGAACAGCGCATAGTCCAGCGCCACACCGGTTCCCAGCGTGGTGGCCACCGTGACCACCAGTGCGCTGAAGTTCATCACCGGCATCAGCGCGGCGATCACCCCGAAGGTGGTGAGCAGGCCGATCCCGGCCACCACCATCGGCAGTCCCGCCGCCACCACCGAGCCGAAGGCGGCCAGCAGCAGGACCAGCGCGATCGGGAGCCCGATCGCCTCCGCTCGCGCGGTGTCGGCCTTCTCGGTGGCGGCCAGATCGTCGGTGGCGGGCGAGTATCCGGTGGTCGCCACCTCGACACCCTGGGCGCTCTTGTCGGCCAAGGCATCCCGCACCGACAGCGCGTCACGGGCCCGCTGATGCGGGTCGGCGGAACGCAATTCGAGCACCGCGACGGCGGCGTGCCGGTCGGGCGCGATCGCCCGCGTGGCGAGCGGATTACCGAGCTCGAACGGGCTCTGCACACCCGCGACACCGTTCGCGTTCCGCGCCGCGCCCATCGCGGCGTCGACCACCTGCCGGTAGCCGGGATCGTCGACCGTGCGGTCGGCCGAGCTGAACACGATCAGGTCGACCTCCCCGCCCAGCGACCCGAAATGCTGCCGGACCAGGTCGGCCGCCCGCGCCGACTCCGAGTGCGACACCGAGATGTCGGCCGGGGGCAGGTAGGTGGCGATCGTGGAATAGCCTGCGGCACAGGCGATCAGCACTAGCAGCCAGATGCCGAGCACCACCCGGGCATGCCGGGCCACGAACTCGCCCCAGCGGTACCCGAGGGTCCGCCCGGTCACTGCCTCGATCTCGGTCGCGGTACTCACGCCCGTTCCTCGCTTCCTCCGGCGTACGCATGGCACGTCGAGTGCACCGGTTCGGCACACCGTTCGCTCACGCGTGCGCCTCGATCGGTTCCACGCGCCGGCCGGGCAGTTCACCGGCCTGCCACTGCTGCCACATCATGCGTCGGCGTGGCTTCCCGCTGGAGGTGCGCAAGATCATCGCGGGCGGTCCGGCGACTACGGTGACATCCACGGTGGTGCCGAATTCCTTGCGCAGCAACAGATATGTGTCCTGCGCCCAGGTACCGGGCGCGGTGGCCGCGAAGACCACGACACCGGGCCGGCCGGCCTCGGTGACGGCCACCGTCGCGAGTTTGCGGCGCGCGATGCCGGTCTCCGCGGCGATCCGGGTATCGAGGTCCTCGGCATAGACGCTGCGGCCGTTGACCTTCAGGCTGGTGCCCATCCGGCCCAGCACGTACAGGTCGCCGCCGTGGACGAAGCCGGCGTCGCCGGTCCACAGCCGCCCGTCGCGGAAGGTGTCGCAGTCGGAGTCGCCGCCGTGATAGCCGGCGGCCACCGAGCTGCCGGAGACGACGATCTCCCCGATGTGCCCGTCCGGCAGTGCCGTTGCGTCCTCGCCGCGGATCTCGACGCCGATACCGGTGTCCGGCGACGGCATCCCGTGCCCCGCGAGCCAATTGCCCGCGCCGTCGACATCGTCGAGTTCCGCCGTGGCGAGAATCGGTGCGGGCGCGCCGAATCGGACCGCTTGCGGGTCCAGTCGGACCAGCCGCTGTTCCTGTCCGTAGCTGCGGGTCGTGACCGCCACCGTGTTCTCGGCCAGCCCGTACGCCGGGTACACCACGTTCTCGGTCACCCCGGCCGATCGCACGAACTCGTCGAACCGGTGCAGTACCTCGGGGTCGACGTGCTCGGCGCCCACCACGACGGCCCTCATAGCGCTGAGGTCCAGGGTGGCCAGCCGGGCCGGTTTCACTCGCCGCACCACGTAGGCCAGGCCGAACGTGGGGCACGCGGCGTGCCGCGCCTTGCCCGGCGTGAAGCACTCCAGCCAGCGCGCCGGGTCCCGGACGAACTGGTCGGGCCGCATCAGCCACAGGTCCAACTGCCGCCCGATCGGGAACAGCAGGGCGCCGATCAGGCCCATATCGTGGTGCAACGGCAGCCAGGACGCGAAGCCGCCGTGGAAACCGATCCGGGCGAACTCGTCGAGCGCGCCGAAGTTGGCGGTCAGGTTGTCCCAGGTGACCCGCACGCCGCGCGGCGTGCCGGTCGATCCGGACGTGAACTGCAGCAGCGCCACGGCCGACTGTTCGGGGTCGGCGGGTAGCGGGCCGGCCGGCGCCTGCTCCAGTGCGTCGGGGGTGCTGATCACCGTCTCGATCCCGGCTCGTTCGACCGCGGTCGTGACCAGGGATTCGTACGCCGCGATCGTCAGCACGACCTTCGGCCGGGCCTGCACCAGGATGCCGCGCAGCAGCTCGACATAGGCGTCGGGCGCGTCGAACAGTGGCGGCGCCAGCGGCGCGATGGTCGCCCCGGCCGCCCACACCGCGTAGATGGCTGTCACCGAACGGATCTCGGTGGGCATGACCAGGCAGACGACGTCGTCGCGGCCCACGCCGAGACCCGCCAGGCCGGCGGCCGCGCGCAGCGCGGCGGCGGCGAGGTCGGGGTAGGAGGTCCGGATCCACTCGCCGTTGTCGGCGAGCAGGTGCATCCCGGCGTCGGCGCGCGGCGCGGCCAGCCACGCCGCCGGGCGCGGCGTCACCAGACCCCCGGCACCAGTCGCGCCGAAACCCGCTGGTACTCGGCGTATTCCGCGCCCAGCGCGCCGGCCAGCGCCTGCTCCTCGACCGCGATGCGCGGCAGATACCCGAGCACCGGGATCACGACCACCAGGACCACGCAGACCGGGTTCGCGGTCGCCAGGCCGACACCGAGGGTGGTCAGCAGCGCGCCCGTGTACGACGGGTGCCGCACCAGCCGGTACGGCCCGGAGGTGACCAGCCGGTGCTCGGTCTGGATCGTCACGACCGGCTGGAAGAAGGACCCCAGCGTGCGGACCGCCCACATCCGGAACCCGATGCCCGCCCACAACACCACGATGCCCAGCCAGAACCAGACGGCCGCGCCCGGTAGGCGCAGCGCGTGCAACGGGATCGCGACGGCGAGCGCCAGTGCCACCGAGCCGTAGACCGCGGCCAGCAACGGCCAGACGCTGCCCCGGTCCTGGTCGCTCCCCTCGGCCGACACGCTGCGGCCCTGCACGAAGATGAAGGTCTCGGCGGCCATCCAGCCCGCCAGCGACAACCAGAACACCACGGCGGCGAGGCCGGACGAATTTCCCAACACAGCCAGATCCCTTGGACTCAGACGTTACTGATCTCGAAGTGCAGCGGCCGGTCGGCCGACAGCGCCACCCGCTCGCCCGGGCCGACCCGGTCGATGGTCACGTTGACGTCGGCCGGCTGAGCCAGCAGACCCGAGAACGCTGCCAGCAGTGGATCGTTGCGATCCAGCCCGACGGTGAAGATCGAATAGCCCTCGGCGCGCAGCCAATTGCTGCCCGCCACCAGCAGCGCGCGCAGTGTGGCGGTGTCGCCGGGGTGCACGCACAGGTGAACGGCGTTGCGGTAGCGCAGTTCCCGGCCCGGAGCCGGCAGCTTCGCCACGCCGGTCACCGCGGCGAACAGGTTGAACAGCGGCACCAGTGGCCGCATCGCGGCCGAGTACTTCACCACCCGCATCTGTTTCATGGTGTGCTGATCCCACAGGCCCATGAAGCCCACGATCGCGTCGTCGCGGCGCCGACGCGCGACGAGATAGTCCGAGGGCGCCAAACCCGGTGCGACGGTGAGCCATTGCTCGAACCCGTCGTGGTCGAGCACCGCGGTGCCGTTGCGGCGGGGCGCGATCTGCTGCCACAGCGCGGCCATTTCCCGGAAGTCCGCGCGCACCGCGCGGTCGACCACGACCCGCTGATCGCGCTGCCGGCGCGGGAACAGCAGCGGCACACTCAGCGACCGCAGGCTGCCGGCCCGGCGCATCGGCGTCCCGCTCCCGGTCAGGGTGGTGAACATCCGCTCCACCGGCGTGTTGCCGTCCAGCACGGTGAGGATCTTCACGCCGTCGGCGCCCACCCATTCGGTGGCCACCTCGTGTGCCCAGCGCATCAGGCCGATGCCGATCCCGTCGCGCCGGAAGTCGGGGTGCACCTTCATGTCCCCGATGTAGGCGGCATAGGTGGGCTCGCCCTCGAGGTAGACGTGCTTGCGCGCCACCCCGATACACGCGATCGGGGTGCCGTCCGGGCCGTCCACGACGCCCACCCGCCACGGGTCGCCCTCGAGCCGGCTCAGCGCGAAGAACGACGGGTAGCGGTCCACGCACAGCGAGATGTCGCCGTCCATCGGGCAGACCGAGGCCAGGTCGGCCAGGATCGGGTCGTCGGCGGCGGCCGCCTCGCGCACGACGAGTTCGGTACCGGTCGAGGTCATCGGGACTCCGTCTCCTTCACGATGGGTGCAGAATCGGTCTTGACGGTGCACACCGCGAACCGGCGCTGTACCAGCGAACGGTCGGTGCGCATGAGGGTTTCGCCGTAGGCGCGGTCCTCGCGAACCGCGTCCTGCCACTGCGCGGGAACCTCGTTCCAGCCCAGGAAGTTGCGGAAGACCAGCCGCGCACCGGGTTTCGCGGTGCGCACGATCTCGGTGAACAGGTCGTCGATGGTGGCCGCGTCCAGCCATTCACAGATGTTGGACAGCGCGAAGCCCGCCACGCTGGAGTCGGGGAGGGTGCGCAGCTGGTCGGCGAACGAGCCGTCGACCAGTCGCAGCGCGTCGGGCCGGTGCTTGCCCACCAGATACGGTGGCAGGCCCTCGGGTTCGGCGGCCGGGTAGCTGCCCCGGATCAGGTAGTGCAGGAAGTAGTTGTCGCGCACCGGAAGTTCGGTGAGCGTGTACTCCACCACCTTGCGGAAGTGCTCGGCGAAGGCCACCTGGCCCAGCTGCGCGAAGAACACCGGGTCGTAGGTGCGGTTCATGGTGGCGCGGTTGAACATCAGGTCGAACATGCGTTGCCAGGCGCGGGTGTTCCAGCGAGTGTCGTAGAACTCGCGCTGACTGGCCACGTCGGGCAGGGCCAGCAGCTCCTCCATTCGCCGCTGCCGGTGCACGGTCGCCCGGAACAGCGGAAGTGCCGCGCGCGCGGCGCGTTCGGTGACACCGCAGCCGAGTACGCCGCGCGCGAGGGCCTTCGGGCGGGCGTCCCAGTAGCGGCGCGCGCCCAGCGACAGCTCCTCGCGCAGTTGCGCGTACTGTCGTTGCCGCAGCGCGGGATTGGCGTCGACGGCGCCCAGCATGGCGGCCGCGTCCTGCGGCCCCAGCGCGGCCAGCGCCGCGGACTTCAGTTCCACCAGGTGGTTCTGCGACCGGTTCAGGTCGACGGCGGTGACGTCGACGGCACCGGCCGCGATCAGCGACAGCGCGGTACAGCCGCCGGAGGACACGATCACGATCGGGCCGTCCAGGTGCCCGCGCAGCGCCTCGAGCTCGAGCCGCGGGTCCTCCCGGACCTGGGCGAAGAACAGCCGTTCGTCGACGGCGCCCGGTAGTTCGGTGCGGTTCAGCATTCGGCTGCGCCCGTCACTGCCGACTCCTGCGCCGAATCGTCTTGGGCAGCCACCGAATCCGGTTCCGGGGCGGCCGATCCCGACGCGGCAGCCGAGTCCCCACCGGCCCGCTCCGACTGCAGCAGGGTGACCAGGTCACCCAGCGTCTGCACGGTCCCGAGCTGGCTCTGGGTGAAGATGACGTCGAATTCCTCCTGGACGTCGATGATCATCTCCACCAGCGCGAAGCTGTCGCCGACCAGGTCGCGGACCTTGGTCTGCTCGGTCAGGGTGCCCGGGACGATCGGGAGCAACTGATGGATCCGCTCCGCGACATCGTCGAAGGTGATCTCGGGCAGCATGACGGTGTTCCTCCTGGGGTGGACGGTGGCGAGCGCCGGCTCGGTTGCGGCGAGGGCCACCGCCACCGTGGTGTACAGGCCCGCCCGGAAGTCCGAGCGGTAGCAGAAGCGCAGCCCCGGGCTACCGGGCTTGTGAGCGGTGCCGGTGGGCGCGGCGGGATCGTCGAGCCGGTAATCGGTCAGCAGCGCACCGGCATTGGCGGGATCGGCCTTGAACAGGGCCTCCTTGATCGTCCACAACCGCAGGTGCGCGGCGGGATCGGTGGCGGCGTCGAGCTCGCCGGGGCGCAGGAAGAACCGGGCGGTGCGCGGGTCGACCGCACGGGGTGCCTCGAGATCGATGCCGACTCCGGCGATCCGGTCGGTCGCGCCGACCGTGAGTGCGGCCGCCGACCGGATACCGCTGTGGCTCAACGACAATCGACGGTGCGGGAAGCTGAGCGCCGCGGTGTCGGATCCCAGGCCCGCGCACGCCGCGGCCAGTTTGAGCGCACGCCGCGAGTGCAGGAACTCGCGGCGCCGGGCGGCGGTAGGCAGGCCGGCGAACTGATCCCGTTCGCCCGCACTGAGATCCGCCGCCGTGACTGGCGCGGCGGCGGTGACCACCAGCACAGCGGTGGTGCTCACCGCTGACTCCGGATCTCGGATTGTTCGGCCAGGAACTCGGCGCGTTCACCGTATTCGGCGAGGGTCTCGGCGTAGATGTCCTTGTCGGCGGCGTCGAACCGGGCCAGCGTCTCGGAGATCCGGTCCGCGCCGTACTTGTCGCCCATCTCCTTGAGCGCCTGGTTGACGTAGGCGACGTGCCAGCGCTCGTCGATCATGATCTTCTCGATGGTCTCGCGCACCGCCGGATGGGTGGCCGGCATTCGCAGGTGCTGCCGGTACTGCGCGATGACCCGCTTCTCGAAGACCTGGGTGATGGCCATGACCTCCATGAGGTTGGCCGGGACACCGATGGCGTCGAGGTATCGGTCCTGGTAGCTGCGGCCGAGCTTGATCGGCAGGTGGTCCAGGCCGTCGATGCACTGGGTCCACCAGTTGGCGTGGTTGGCCTCGTCGGAGAAGTGGTGGGTGACATCGATCTGCAACGGCCCCCTGATGGTGCGCGCGATGCGGCCGAAGAACAGGGCGCCGTTGATCTCGGACGAGCGGTAGAAGCTGAGCAGCCACAGGTCGTTCTCGGTGATCGACGTACCGTTGCCGGTGATCCGGTTACCGGGCAGGGACATCGAGCCTCCTCTCGGTGAGCGGGCTTCTGCCCCAACGAGTTCCGGCCAGGTAGTGGCCGACGGACTCGATCAGCTCGATCGGGTCCGGTGCCCGGTAGCCGGGCCAGCGGGCACGTAATCCGGTGTTGTCGAACACCTTCGGCAGATACAGCTGTTCGGCGAACGGCGTGATCGAACCCAGCGCGTCGGCGATCGGGCCGCCGCGGATCACCGTCGCGGCCTCGACCAGATCGGCGAAGCTGTCCCGGCCCACCAGGACCGGTTCCAGCACCCGCCGCTTCCGGAAGCCCGGGTCGGCGGAGAAGGCCGCGTAGATCGGGTCGACGGCGGCACCCAGGGTGGTGCAGTCGGCGGCGTCGGGGCTGACGTGGTAGATACCCGCCGGCACCTCCGGCTTTAGCAGACTGCGCACCGCGTCCACCACGAATTCCGCTGTGGCCAGGCTCAATACGGTGGCCGCATCGCCGGGCAGCAGCGACATCAGGCCGTAGAAGTAGAGCTTGAGCGTGTTGTGGAAGGCGTTGTACTGAGTGACCGTGCCGCTGTCGTCGTCGGCGATCACGGTGGGCAGCCGGGCGATCACCACCGGCGGCGCGCCCGGGGCCAGCAGTTGCTGTTCGGCCGCCCACTTGGACCATTCGTAGTGGTTGACGAAGCTCGCGCCGTCGCCCGGACGTTCCAGCACGGTCCCGGTGGTGGCACCGACCGCGTACAGCGTGGACAGGGCGACGAACCGGGTGAGATCCGGGCAGGTGGCGGCGAAGTCGCGGACCCGGATGGTGCCGTCCACGTTCACCGCCTGCGCGGTGTCCCGGTCGACGGTGAAGCTGGTCTTCGCCGCGGCGTGCACGATGCGGCCGATGCCGGCCGGATCGATCCCCGCGAACGGGTCGGGAGTGCTCAGGTCGACGGCTCGAACCGTCACCCGGCTGTCCGCCCAGCCGCAGGCCTGCCGTTTGGCCGCCAGTTCCGCGGGACCGTCGGCCCGCACCGCGAGGATCAGCGGCTCGGATGTGGTCTCCAGCAGGGCGGACACCAGGCGCCGGCCGATGTATCCGTCGGCGCCGGTGACGAGCGTGGCGTTCACAACGCTCACCAGCCCAGCATCCGGGAACGCACGTCGAGTGCCGCCTGGGTCAGGTCCGGCCACTCCTGCGCGTCGGTGCCGTGCGTGTCGAGCAACGCGTAGAGCCAGCGTTCGGTGCCGAAGGCCAGGCAGGCGCTGTGCGCCGGTGTCCCGCCGACCTCGATGTCCATGAGTTCACCGAAGTGCTCGAAGTGCCGGTTCACCGAGGCGATGGCGAGGTCGCCGTAGCGGCCCTCGATCTTGAGCGGCTGGATCTTCTGCAGCAGATAGCGCGGATCGGTCTCGGGCCGGAAGAACGGATCGGTGGCCGGCTCCCAGCCGATCGGCAGCCCGAGGTGCTCGGCGAACTCCGACACCACCACGCGGGCCCGGTCGGCGAACGCGGTCGCGTTGGATTCACTACCCAGACAGACGATTTCGCGCATGGTGAAGGACCACTGCCGCCGCAGCGGCCGGTAGTGGTCCTCGCGCCGGAAGCAGGTGTTGCGGGTGGTGAGGTAGCGCGGTCCGTCGAGCCGTTCACCGCGATGCGCGCCGTAGATGTGGTAGCAGGCGGCGGGAGTCAGGATCTCCTGGATCGGTGCCAGCCGCGCACCGGTCACCCCGTCCGCGGTCACCATCGGCCCGGCCCGGAACCCGTCCAGGTTCGCGGGCGAACCATCGAGGGCGACAGCGAAACTCACCTGATGCGGGAACGACCGCAGATAGCCGAGCTCGTGCATCCGCGCGGCCGGAATGGTCGCCGGATGCTGTTCGGGCTCGGCCTGCCACAGATCACCGAGGATCGCGAAGGCCCGGTCCAGCTCGGTGGCCAACCGCAGCACCGGGCCGGTCAGCGACGCCTGCCCGGATTCGTGCCAGCGCAGCCCGGCCGCGGTCAGCGCGTCGAGTTGGGTGCCGGAGGCGGTCATCGCGCACGCTCCGCGGTGCCGAAGCGGGTGACGAGCGTGTCGATATCGCGAAAGTCCGTGGGGCGCAGGTCGTCGATGTCGATGGACGCGCCGCGCAGCCGCTCCAGCAACAGCAGCAGCTCGGGCACGTGGATCGAGCGGATGTAGCGGCGCTCGAAAAGTGGTGTCGTGTCGGACAATTCGTCTGCGGGCAGATCGGGTGCCTTGCTCAGCACCCAGGCCCGCAGTTCGGCGCGAATGGCTGATCCTGAATCGGTCACAGCTGAACTTCCTTCGTCACGATGTCGTGGGTTCGCAGATAGGCGAGGCAGCGGGCAGTCAGCGCGGCGCGGCGCGCGGCCTGCTCGGGTGCCTGCCAGGCGTCGTCGGCGACCTGCCAGGGGTCGGCGAAACCACTGTCGGCGTATACGTCCGGGTTGTAGTACTCGCGCCACGACGTGGTCAGGAAGGTGGCCAGTTCGTCGCGCACCCCCGCAACCGTGTCGTCGTCCCAGCCGGGCGCGGCGGCATGCCACAGCGCGGCGGTGACCTCCCGCCCGAACACCAGGTGCCGGGTCTCCTCCCGGTGGTGGTTGTCGTTGATGAACCGGGCCAGCGGGTGCAGCCGCTCGTCGCGGGCCTGGATGCGGTTGAGCTCGTCGACGATCTCCTCGAAGATCATGGTCTTGGCGAAGAACAGGAAGTCCGCGACGTCGCGGGGCAGATCGCCGCCGAAGTGCAGGTTGCGGCTGGGGTAGATCCGCGCGTAGCGGGTGCAGAAGCCACCGAAGTAGATGCTGTGCTTGTTCTCCTCGTCGAGGAAGTGGTGCAGATAGCCGGTGACCTCGAGCAGGTCCTTGCGGTAGAGCCGGGCGGCGAGGCCGTTCATCAGGCTCTTCTCACCGTGGATGTTGAGGCTGTAGAAGTTGGCTGCCTCGTGGAACAGCAGCCGGCAGCGCTGCGGTTCGCTCAGTTCCGCCCAGTAGGGCGTGCCGAACAGGCTGGAGTGCTCGGGCACCCCGAACCAATCGCGTTCGGGGTCCACCGTTTCGGGCCACTCGACCGCGGTGTAGGGGTTCTGGTACGTCCGTTCCGAGACCAGGCTCAGGCGCTGCGACGTCTCGGCGGCGTGCGACAGCGCCTCGCGTAATGCGGCCATCAGCAGACCTCCAGGATCAAGCATTGCCAGTTCAGGCCGAATCCGGCCATCACCAACGCGATCCGCTGTCCGGACGCGAGTTTGCCGGATTCGTTCAGGGCGACCAGGTTGATCACGTTGTCGGCCGAGATGACGTGCCCGACTTCGGCGATCGACGGCGACCAGATCCGGTCGGCGTCGATGTTCAGCAGCCGGGCCAGGATTCGCCAGGCGCGCTCGTTGGTGTTCTGGGTGACCACCCAGTCCAGGTCCGCGGCGTGCATTCCGGCACGGTCCAGGGTCTCGGCGACCAGCCGCCGGGTGTAGGAGAAGTAGGTGCCGACCGTCTCGTCGTCACCGGCGGTGGCGAGGCCGCCGTTGGTGATCTGATGTGCGGCCAGGTATCTGAATCCGCTGGGTACCCGGGAGACCACGCAGGCCGCGGCGCCGTCGGAGATCAGGTTGTAGGCCTGTTCGTAGCGCGCGCCGGGCGGGAATCGGTCCGACGAGACGCACAGCACCCGGTCCCAGTCCGGTTCGGCGCGCAACAACGCGGCGGCCAGCCGGACCGAGCCGAGCATCGAGGTGCAGGCCTGCTGGCCCAGGCCGAGCACCACCGCGTCGTCCAGCTCGTAGTCCGACTGCAGGCGGCTGCCGGGAAAGTCCATGAGGTACTTGACGTCCCGGGTGCGTTCCCAGTCGGCGGTGGCGCCGACGTTGGCGTTGAGCGGCAGGCACGTCGCATAGACGATCGCGGCGGTGCCGGCGAGCTGCCCGGCGGCGGCGATCGGCGCGACGGCCTTGCCGGCCAGGTCGTAGGGGCTCTCGTCGTCGGAGCACCGGTGGTGCCACTCGAATCCGGCGTATCGCAGGTCCTCGGCCGACGACACCAGCCGGTCGGCCGCCACCGATTCGTCGAGATTCGTTCGACACCCACCCAAAGCGAACGACAACGAATCCAGATATACCTCACCCACGTCTGCCTCGATCACCCGGTCGTACCGTTCCCCACCCCGACTCGAGTGAGCCTAGGTTGCTGCGGGGCGCTCGTGAAGGCCCAGCGAACCGATCGCACACATTTCTGCATGCGAAACGAAACCCCGTGTCGCCGTTTGTGATACACGACAACTCCGCGCAGTCCGTCCCGAACTATAGCGGCGCGGTGCCACCGAGTCTCGAAATCCCGACAATTGCGACACGAATCTCGCATCGGACCGCCGTGCGCGGCGGACGGATCCGGCTTTCGCCGGTGCCGCACCCCCGGCGCGACGGACCCGAGCGCATGGGCCGCCCACGAGAAACCCCCGTCGCGACGCTCCGGCCGGAATTCCCGAGGTATGACAACGGCGTAACCGCCTTGAAAATGAATGTGAACAAATTCTGCCGAGACCGTCGAACCGCCCGAAGTCGGCCGCTGCGACAAGAATTCACCACCGCGCCACAGTCGAATACTTGTTCCGCCGAATGTGGTCGAACTCACCGAGCCGAGCACAGTTCTGCGATCCGGCTCCGCGAGCGGAACTCTCGGGCCCAGACCCGGTCTCCACCAGCGGATTCGAATCCACCCCGCACGCACCGGAACACGATTCTCATTTCCACCGGACGCAGCCCGTCGCTGACGAATGCTCACCGCCCGATCGCATTTACTGTGCGGCTCATACTATTTTCGCACCGAAGTTGCGCGGTATTCGAATGTGTGCGACGTTGCTCTCGTCCGAAGCCGACCGGGATACCGGAACGAGTCGCGAGGAGAAATTCGAGTGCCGATCCGAGCCACGCGCTGGCGAGCACGAACCGTGCGCGGCCGCCTCGCCCGCATCCTGGCCCTCTCGGTCGTCCTCGTCCTGGCCCTGCTCGCGGTGATCGTCAGCGGGGAGATCGGCCGCTACCGGGATGCCTCGAACACCGTCGGCGCGGTGGCGCTCGCCCTGGAGACCGCCGATCTCGTGCACGAACTGCAGTCCGAACGTGGACTGACCAACGGCCTGCTCAGCGGCCGGCCCGCCCTGCGGCCCAACGTGAACGCCCAGCGCGGCGCGGTCGATCACGCGGCGAACCTGCTGGACACGGCCCTGGGCGGGGCCGAGGTGCCGGGTGCCGAGCAGGTCCGAGCCGCCGCGGGCCGGCTGAGTACCCTGGGCAGCCTGCGTATCCTGGTCGACGGCGGGCGAGCACCGCAGGATCAGGTCTTCGGGGACTACACCTCGATGATCGACGCGCTGAACCGGGTTCGTCCCGGGCAGGACAGCACGTCCGACCCCAGCCTCCAGCACGGGCTGCGCGCCCTGTTCGCGCTCGGTGACGCGAAGGAGGCCACCGCCCAGGAACGCGGCTTCCTCAACGGCATCTTCGGCCGCGGCGCGCTGACGCCCGGTGAGTACACCGAGTTCCTCGCCATCCGCGCCCACCGGCTGGCCGCCCTGGACACCTTCGGACTCGAGGCGACACCCCGGCAACGCGACGCGATGAACCGGGTCCTCGGCACCGAGAACGCCACTCGCGCGGGCGAAGCCGAGCAGCTGGTGACGGACTCGGCGGCGGGCCGGCTGGATCACGAGGTGGACCCCGCCGCCTGGTGGGCGGAGATGACCGCGCTGGTCGACGACCAGCGCGCCCTGCAACAGCAGGTCGGGACCGAGATCCGTACCCGGGCCCGAGATCTGCTGCAGCGGGCCGAACTGCAGCTCGCGGGCTATCTGGCGGTCGCACTGCTCGCGCTCGGCGGCGAACTGGCATTGGTGCTGGTCACCGCCCGATCCATCGCCCGGCCGCTGGCGCTGCTGGCGGGCGAAGCCGAGGATGTGGCCGCGCAACGGCTTCCGGCCGTCATCGCCGCGTGGGCGGCGGCCGACGACACCGAACCCGACCCACCGGCCCCGGTCCGTACACCGGCGGGTGCCACCGTCGAGATCGAGTCGGTGGCGCGGGCGCTGGACCGGGTGCAGCACACCGCGTTCGAGCTCGCGTCCCAGCAGGCCCGGCTGCGCCGCAACACCGTCGAGTCCCTCGCCAACCTGGGGCGCCGCAACCAGAATCTGGTGCGCCGCCAGCTGTCGCTGATCAGCGAATTCGAGCAGGACGAACTCGATCCGCGGGCGCTGTCGCGCATGTTCGACCTCGACCATCTCGCGACCCGCATGCGCCGCAACGCCGAAAGCCTGCTGGTGCTGGTCGGCGAGAAGAGCCCGCGCCGCTGGTCGGAGCCGGTCCTGGTGACCGATGTCGTCCGGGCGGCCCTGTCCGAGGTGGACGACTACCGGCGGGTGGCGCTGCGCCGGGTGGACGACGTCCCGGTCACCGGCGCCGTGGTGGGCGAACTGGCGCATCTGCTGGCCGAGTTGATCGAGAACGGATTGGCTTTCTCCCCACCGGATCTCGAGGTCGAGATCTTCGGCCGCCGGGTCGGCGCGCAGTATCTGCTGGCCGTCGTCGACCATGGTGTCGGCCTGTCCCCGGATCAGCTCGCCACCGCCAATGCCCGGTTGCGCGGTACGACGGACTTCCTCGTCGTCCCGACCCGCTTCCTGGGCCACTACGTGGTCGGGCGGCTGGCCCGCCGCCTCGGGATCCAGGTCGAGCTGGCCGGGTCGCCGCTGAGCGGTGTGGTGGCCCGGGTCCTGCTGCCCGCCGAGCTGCTCGCGGATCCCGCCGCGGTGGTGCCGAAGTCGCTGGCGGCAGCTCCCCGGGCCGCGATATCCCGCGCCCCGGAGCCGGCGCCCGCACCCACGAATTCCGTTGTGGTGGAGAATGTTCCGGCGAGCGAACCCATCGCGTCGGCCGAGCTCCCGTCGTTCCCCCGCGATCCCTTTCCGACGCTGCCGGCCGGACGGACCCGGGACCTGTTGCGCCCGCGTGCTATCGGCGCCCGGTCGGGCACTGTCCCGGTACAAGGCGGCACCGCCACGGCCGTGCTCGGCCCAGCGGCCCAGGCTGTCTCGGAGCTGAGCGTCTCGGCATCCGGCGGTGCGCCGGCGCACCGAACCGAGCCCGAGCGCACCCGCAACGGCCTGGTCAAACGGGCGCGCAAACCCCGTGATCCGGTCGCCGCCGTGGCCGCCGGCCCGGCCCGCGCACCGGCCCCGTCGCGCCCGGACCGCTCCCCCGAGCAGGTCGGGGGCATGTTGTCGAGCTTCCGTTCCGGCCATCAGCGCGGGATCGACAGCGATTCCGTTTCGCCGACCACCCCACAGGAGGACATCCGGTGACCATCCAACTGCCCGAGACCGATCCGCACACCTTCAACTGGTTGCTCGCCGACTTCGTCCGCACCACCGACGGGGTGCGCGATGCCGTAGCGGTCTCCTCCGACGGCCTGCTGATGGCGATGTCGGACGGCCTGGACCGGAACGGCGGCGACCGCCTCGCCGCCATGGTGTCCGGTCTGGCCAGCCTGTCCCGAAGCGCTTCGCGCAGTTACGATTTCGACGGCCTCAAACTGATCATGATCGAGATGCGGCGCGGCTTCCTGCTGGTGTCGGCCATCGCCGACGGCAGCTGCGTCGGCGTGATCGCCGACGGGGACAGCGATGTGGGCCTGATCGGCTACCAGATGGCGGTGCTGGCCGACCGGGCCGGCGCGCTACTGACCCCGACGCTGATCACCGAACTGCGAGAATCGCTGCGGCAGTGACAGATCTGCGAACCTCCTCGGTCAAGATCGTGGTCAGCGGCGGATTCGGCGTCGGCAAGACCACGTTCATCGGCTCGATCTCCGAGATCGAGCCACTGTCCACCGAAGCCGCCATGACCGAGGTGTCGGTCGGCATCGACGACCCCGGCGTGCGGTCGGACAAGACCACCACGACGGTGGCGCTCGACTTCGGCCGGATCACCCTGGATCCCACGCTGCTGCTGTACCTGTTCGGCACGCCCGGCCAAGCGCGGTTCGACTTCCTCTGGGACGACCTGCTCGACGGCGCGCTCGGCGGAGTGATCCTGCTCGACACGGGCCGGGTGGAAGACTGCTATCCGGTGCTGGACTACTTCGAGCAGCGCGATACCCCGTTCGTGGTGGCGGTCAACCGCTTCGACGCCGCCGACCACTTCGACCTGGACGAGGTCCGCGAGGCACTCGACCTGGACCCCGGGATCTTTCTGCTGGAATGTGATGCCCGACAGCGTGATTCGGTCAAGGAGGTGCTGGTGGTCCTGCTCGAACAGGTGGTGCGCCGCCGGTACGCGGACTCCCGGCGGCGAGCCGGCTGAGTCTCCCGGTGCCGTTGCCCCGCCGGCCTGCCACCGGCACAGTGGCGGGATGCGCCCCGAACGAACCACCGCCGGCCCGGGCACCTACGAGCCGGTGTCCGCCGCATGCGGCACGAACCTCCCCGCCGAGTCGACGGTCCGGGTCGCCGACGCGGACGACCTGGCGACGCTGCGGCTGCTGCGCCGGCGATGGACAGAGGAGAATTCGGGCGGCCCGGTCACCGACGACGACTTCGACGAACGGTTCGATCGGTGGTTGGGCACCGAGTCGTCGCGCCGGACGATATTTCTGGCCGAGGTCGGCGACCAGGCCGTCGGCATGGTGAACCTCACCCTGTTCGAGCGGATGCCGCAACCCGGCCGGCCCGCTTCGCGCTGGGGCTATCTGGGTAACGCGTTCGTACTCGCCGACTACCGCAATCGCGGTATCGGCACCGCGCTGCTGACCGCACTCGTCGCCTACGCCGACGAATCGGGTTGCGCCCGGATCGTGCTCTCGCCGACCGAACCGTCACTGTCGTTCTACCAGCGAGCCGGATTCGGTCCCGCCACAATGCTGCTCGCCCGCGTCCGGCCGGACTGATCGGACCGGACGATATTTTCCGCCCGAGGTCGGCAATCGGACCGCGTCAGGGAGGCGGCAGTCCGGCACGTCGACCGGTGCCCGGCACCCGGGGCAGGCTGTTCAGCCCCGGCCGAACAGGCGTCCGAGCATCCCGGTCCCGCCCGCGGTGGACTGCCCCGCGGTGGGGTGCCCGGCGCACCAGCGGTCGGCGGGTATGCCGGCCTTCACTTCGTCGATGTGCTGGCCGCAACCGGCCCAGGTGGTCTTCGAACAGGTCTGACAGGGAACGGCGTAGCACATGCGATGTCCTTTTCGGGTGTGGTCAGGCGGAGGCTTCGCCGGCTTCGAGTGCCGTGGCGAACTGGATGGCTTCGTAGGCGCGCGCCGCATGGATCGTAGCCGGGCCGACCTGCACGAGGAATGTGGCACTGAGCGCTTCGGCGGCTACCGGGCGAGTGGCGCCGGCGCGGGCGGCGTGGACGCGAAGACGCCGGAAAAGATCTTTTCACCCTCGCCGGACCGCACCGCCGACCAGCGACCCGGCACCCGAATCCAATATCTCAGCTGGTCAACGCCTTTCGCGCACACCAATGCGCCGCTACGGATCCGGCCGCCCGGGCACGGCGGCGCGTCGCCGGTGGACACGCCGTCCGCCGGCGACGCCACCTGGCCGGTTTGACCGTTTATGCATGCCAAGCTGTACCCGTACGGGCTTGTTCCACATCGAGTTGCCGATCGTCTCGAATCGAAAGGCTTCAGGCATGCGACGTTCGTTCACTCTCGGGGCGGCCGTTACGGTCGCGGCAGGTGTCGCCGTCCTCGGCCTGTGGACCTCTGGTTCCGAACCGAGCCACGCTCAGCCACCCGGCACCGACGTGGAGGGTTCCGGTGTTCATCTGAGCACCTCGGTAGACGACATCAGGGTGGACGGGCCCGGCGACCGGACGCCGACCTACTTCATGACCTTCTCGCACGCCGCACAGCTGACCGGCGCCTTCTCGGTGAACGTGGACGGTGATCCGATCACCTCCGGTCAGGCCGTCGCCGGGTTCATCCTCGGCTGCGGAATCAGCGTGGCCGGTGGCGTCACCGTCGGGCTCGAGCCCAACCAGGGCGTTGCCGGCGCTGTCAACGGGGCGGTCAACTCGCCGAGCATCTCCTTCACCCCGCCGAGCGTTTCGGTCTCCCCGCCGAGTGGGACGGTCCCGCCCAGCGCCTCCGTCAGCCCGCCCAGCGAATCCTTCAACACACCCACCTTCAGCATCGGCCCCACCGTCGGCGGAACCCTGGGCATCACGGAGGTTTTGACGGCCACCCTGGGACCCGGCCAGGTCACCACGGTCAACACGGCGACCGCCACCCTGGACGACAAGACCCAGTTCCCGTATCACATCAACTTCAGGAACGCCGCACTGAATGTCGCGCAATGTGTTTCGCCGGTGTCGGCGGTCCCGTTCACCACCGCCACGGTCAGTACCCCGTCCGGACTGGTGCAGACCACGGCGTACGGCGACCAGTTCACCTTCTGAAAGAACCTCGGTCTCAGCCGGTACCGCGCGCGTTCGCGGTACCGACCGCGAAATGCTGCCGATAGCGTTCCGGAGTGGTGACCAGCCGGCGCGCGAAGACGCGATGCAGGGTTTCGCCGTGCCGGTAGCCCACCGCCCGGGCGATGGCGGTGACCGTGAGTTCGGTCGATTCCAGTAGGCGGCGCGCCGCTTCGACGCGCAGGTCCTCGACGAACGCGGCCGGCGTGGTACCGGTTTCCGCGCGGAACGCGCGCGCGAAGTGGCGCTCGCTCAGACCCGCCCGCTCGGCGAGCGCCGACACCGACAGGTCGCCGTCGAGGTGGTCCGGCAGCCACTGCTGGACCGCGCGGATGGCGGGAGTGCGGGCGGGCTGAGCGCGCATCTGGGCACTGAATTGGGCCTGACCACCCGATCGGCGGGTGAAGACGACGAACGCCCGGGCGATCTCCTGGGCCAGCTCCCGTCCGTGATCGTCCTCGACCAGGGCCAGCGCGAGATCGATGCCGGCCGACACACCGGCCGCGGTCCAGCGGTTGCGATCACGCACGTAGATACGGTCCGGTTCGACGGTGACACGCGGATAGGTCGCCGCCAGCCGATCGGTCGTGCCCCAGTGGGTGGTGGCGCGGTACCCGTCGAGCAGACCGGCGGCCGCGAGCAACAGGGCACCGGAGCAGACCGAGGTCACCCGCCGGGACTTGCGGGCCAGCGCCGGCAGCTCACGAACCACCTCCGCGGACACCGGGCCCGAGATCCAGCCGCCGACGACCACCAGAGTGTCGATCTCGTCGGCCGAGACGGCCAGCTCGTGCAGCGAATGTGGCACCGCGATGGTCAGTCCCCCGTCGACCGTGATCGAGCGGCCCTGCGGCGAAGCCGTCAAGAGCCGGTACACCGGCTGCCCGGTGAGTGCGTTCACGAACCCGAAAACGTCCATCGGCCCGGCCAATTCGACCAGCTGCATCCCCTGGTACGCGACGAAGACGACGGTACGCGGTTCGGACACTCCGCCATCATGGCATTCGCGGCACCCGTCCGTCACGATCAGCGGTCGACCGTGACGGACCTCGGGTTCACCCATCAGGCGGTGTGCCCGGCCCGCGCTTGGACCACGTGCCGCTCGAGGAACGGAAGGATCGCGGCGGCAACCCGATCCGGGAACTGGGCGTGCGGATAGTGCCCCCCGTTCTCGATCTCGACGACCCGGCCCAGCCCCGCCGGCAGCCCGGCCACGATCGCGTCGGCCTCGGCCGCGGGATCGGACCAGTCCGGGTCGGCCGAACCCATGATCACCAGTACCGGACATCCCACATTCGGCAACTGGGCGTGCGCGTCCGCGGGTGTGGTCTTGCCGGTCTTCATGAACTCCGCCCAGCGACCCGGCTGACGCAGGACGCGGTCGAGTCCGGCGAGGTAGCTGTCGTGGTCGTCCGGCTTCGTCGGATAGGCGACGTCCAGATACCGCTGCCACCACCGCGACGAGTTCAGCATCGACGTGCAGGCGAGCCGGACCATGCCGCGGCGATACCGGCGAACGGTGAACAGGGCGGCGACGTCGAGGCTCTGGGTGCGGGTGAAGGGGTCGATCTCGACGATCGCGGCTACCGCTTCCGGGGCCTGGGCGGCGGCGACGGTCGCCGCGCCGCCGGACAGCGAATGCCCGACGATCACCGCCGGGCCACCGAAGTGCCGGATCACACCCAGCAGGTCCTGTGCCACATCGGTGCGGCTGATCGCGGCCTTTCCGGTCAACGAGGGCCAGTCCAGGCTCGATTCGCCGTGCCCGCGCATGTCCACATTCACCACCCGGTAGCCGGACGCGGCCAGGGGCCCGACCAGGTGGCGGAAGTCCTGGCGCAGGGTGCCCATGCCGTGCGACAGGATCACCAGCGGCCCGTCGCCGACGACATCGCAGGCGAGCCGTCCGTGTTCGAGCGTCACATACTCGGTCATTTGTCTTGTCCTTCCAGCGGATTCGGGCCGCGTCCGCGACCTGCTGAAAGTGAACTCTCGACGGCGGCCGTGGCCGAGAGCGAAGGCCGATCAGGTCAGTCACTGGGCCGAATTCGTCAGATTCTGATCGGAAACGCACTGGCGACCGCGACTAGAACATGTTCTAATTTTCCCATGAGTGGGCGGGTACATGGCCAGGTAGACCGAGCTTTCCGGGCGGTCCGCGAGGTCTTCGAAGCGGACTTCGCCAACGGGCAGAACGTCGGCGCCGCCGTGGCGGTTTTCGTCGACGGCCGGGCCGTGGTCGATCTGTGGGGCGGAGCCGCCGATGCCCGCACCGGGCGCCCGTGGGTGCACGACACCCCCGCGATCACGTTCTCCTGCACCAAAGCCGTCACCGCCACCGCGGCCCTGGCGGTCGCGCACGAAACCGGCGTGGACTGGGAAGCCCCGGTGACGAACTGGTGGCCGGAGTACGGCGCCGCCGGCAAGGGGGCGACCGTCCTCGCCGACCTGCTCACCCACAGCGCCGGACTTCCCGTCCTCGAACAGCCCGCGACCGTAGAGCAGGCCGCCGACCCCGCCGCCATGGCCGCGCTGCTGGCCCGGCAGCGGCCACTGTGGCAGCCGGGCACCGAACACGGTTACCACGCACTGACTTTCGGCTGGCTGGTCGGCGAATTCGTCCGTCGCCGGACCGATTCGACGGTCGGCGAGTTCGTCCGCCGCCGTTTCGGTGACGACCTGTGGATCGGCGCGCCTCCCGAGGTGATCGCCCGGGCCGCGCGCGTCGGCTTCCCGCCCGCCGCCGAGCGCGCCTGGACCGATTCGACCGCCACCGACGCGGCCGTCCTACGACTCGCTCAGGCCTACCAGGATCCCGACTCCCTGCTGATGCGCGGTTCCACCAATCCCATGGCGTCCGCGAACAAACCCGAGGTGCTGGCCGGCGGCTGGCCCGCCTCCGGCCTGGTCACCACGGCCCGCGGCCTCGCCCGCTTCTACCGCGACCTCGTGGCCGGCACGCTGCTGCCGCCGTCGATCCTGCGCGAAGCCGTCCGCGAACAGGTCCGCGGCCCGGACGCGGTCCTGGTGCAGGAGAGCGCGTTCGGCCTCGGCTACATGCTGCCCGCCCAGAACTTCGTGCTGCCCGCCGCCGCCCGGCCGACCGCCTTCGGCCACCCCGGCGCCGGCGGCGCCCTCGGCTTGGGCGACCTCACTCACCGCGTCGCGATCGCCTTCGTCCCGAACCTGCGCCGGGACTGGCTCTCCGGTGACCGCCGGGCCTACGACCTGGTTCGGGCGGTGTATGACGCGCTGTGATCCGGCCCGAACGCACAATGTTCGCCCGGCGCCGGCAATTCTTGCGGTTTCGGACAGAAGGTTGTGCGCCCAGGCCGGACCCCGGCGTTCAGTAGCCGAGCATGACCCGAATCGGTCCGCCGATGATGCCCGTGGCGAGGCTGTCCAGAGCTGCCGGGTCGACGATGGTGGCGGGCACGGACCGGATATCGCAGCCGGTCTGCTCGACCGGGTTCTCGGCCCGCTGCTGCAACCAGGCCAGGGCCGCCGGTGCGCCCGCGAACCATTCGCCGGTGTGCCCGGAGACCGGGTAGTCCGTCTGTTCCCGGCGGTAGGTCACCGCGGTGCCGGCGTCGCAGTAGGCCGAAACCATCCGGTCGACGCCGGTGATCGCGCTGCCTTCGTCGTCGATCGCGTTGTAGACGTAGAGCGGGACGGTCGGCGCCGCTCCGCCGAGGTTTCGTTCGCGTAGGGCGGCGCTGATCACCGGGTCGGCCAAGACATCGTCCAGGGGTGCGGTGAGGAACTGGCCCGCGTCGAAACCCATGTTGGACAACAGGTTCTGCGGTGCGCAGTTGTTCGTCGCGGCGGCGATCCGCTGCCGGCCCTCGGGGGTGAGATACCGGTCCAGGGCCGCGGTGAACTCCGGGGAGTCCTGCATCATCCCCATCATGGCGACCGGCACGAGCGCGCCGCCCACGGGCGTGCCGTTGGCCGCGCGGATGCCGGTCCCCATGTCGCCGACCGGACCACCGAGCGCCGCGCCCGCGAGGTTCAGTTCCGGTGCGTAGTGCGGCTGCTCCTGTGCGGCCCAGGCCGAGGTGATCGCACCGCCCGAATAGCCCCACAGCACGGCGCGCGTGCCCGGCCCGGGCAGGCCGGCCGGGGCGAAGTTCTCCGCCGCCCGAATACCGTCCAGCACAACGTATCCCGGCTCGTGTGGGCTCTCGAAGTGGTTGTCGATGCCGCCGGTGTCCGGCACCGACACCGCCCAGCCCCGGGCCAGCGCGGCCGCGATCATCGGCGTCTCGTTGGCCATGGTCGAGAGCTGGATCGGTCCCGGCTTCGACGGATCGAACCACGGCACGGCGCCCTGCTGCAGATCCTGCGACGGCATGCACTGCGGCGCGATCGCGTCGGTCATGTTCTGGAACGACAGGATCGCCGTGGGCTGCGTCGCGTGCGCCGGGCGCAGCACGGTCGTCACCGCGGCGTATGGCTGCCCGTCGGCACCGGTCGTCCGGTACAGCAACTGCCAGGCCTGCACCGGCATGGGAATCAACTGCATGTAGCTGGCCTGGATCGGCCGGATCCGCAGGATCGAGCCCGGCGTCGCGTCCGCGTAGTCCGCGGGCGGGGCATAGAACGGATCGACGGTATTCGGTGTGGCCGCCGCGGGTGACGCCGCCGCCCCCGTCGCCGCCAGCAGCACCCCGATCGGCACCACCACCCGCAGCATCCGATTCAAAACCGTTGCACTACAACATAATTTACGATCCACCGACATTCGGAACTCCCCTTCCCGTCTGCGGACTGTAACAGGTTCCATTCCGGGCCGGACCTGATCGCCCAAACCCCGCACCTGTGTCCAGTGGGCGAATCCCGCTGGTCACTCTCCGCCCGTGCCCACCCGCCACGGCGGATTCCGCCGATTCTCCCCGGCCCGGAACAGGCACAACGGGTGCCCGTCCGGATCCCGCAACCGCGCCTCCCGCCACAACCACGGCATATCCGTCGGCTCCTGGTCGAACACCAGTCCGGCCGCCGTGAGCCGCCGGCATTCGTGGTCGAGCGCCTCGGTCTCGAAGTAGACGGTGACCTGCCCGTTCGCGGCCACGGCCTCGACCAGCTCCACCGAGAACGTACTGTCCCCGTCCGGACATTCGAACCGCAGATAGTGCCGGTCCCGCACGATCAACCGCAAACCCAACAGCGTGTAGAAACCCTCGGACCGCTCGAGATCGGTACTGCCGATCGTCACCTGATTCAGCCGCATCGGGTCAGTCCATCACGACGGTCCGACCAAGCTCATGTCACCGCGCGTTCCCGAAGTCCGGCGCACAGACGCGCCATCGGCCGCCGCTACGAAAAACCCTCGCCCGGTCGAACGCCTCGACGTTATGGTCGGCACATGGTGACCTCTGCCCATCTGTTCGGCTTCGCGGCCCTGGCATTGCTGCTGGTCGTCATCCCGGGCCCCAGTGTGCTGTTCACCGTCAGCCGCGCGATCACGGTCGGCCGCCGAGCCGCCTTGCTCACCGTCGTAGGCAACGCGATCGGCGTCTACCTCCAGGTCGTCGCCGTAGCCTTCGGCCTCGCAGCGATAGTCACCACCTCGGCAACCGTATTCACCGCCGTCAAACTCCTGGGCGCGCTCTACCTCGTCTATCTGGGCATCCGAGCCGTCCGCCACCGGCAACACCTCGCCGACACCCTCACCGCCGAAACGACACCCACCACCCACCGCACCGTCGCCGCCCTCCGCGACGGCCTGGTGGTCGGCTTCGCCAACCCCAAAACCATCGTCTTCCTGGCCGCGCTGCTCCCCCAATTCGTCACCCTGGAAGCCGGCTGGATCCCCGAACAGATGATGCTCCTCGGCGCCTGCATCCCGGTCTTCGGCCTGATCTTCGACTCCGTCTGGGCTTTGGCCGCCGGCGCCGCCCGCACCTGGCTGGCCCGCTCCCCCCGCCGCCTCGCCGCGGTAGGCGGCACCGGCGGCCTGATCATGATCGGCCTGGGCACCAGTCTCGCCCTCACCGGCCGCAAGGACTGAACACCCTCCCACACCACCCGATTCAGGCGGCGAAGGCCAGCCAGTAGAACACCCAGCTGGTCGCGCCGGCCAGCGCCATGCCGATCGCGGCCAACGGCGCCCACCGCCGATGCCACACACTGTGCGCGCCCGGGAGTGGCGGCGACCCCAGCTCGCGGGCAGCGCGAACGATAACCACCGGCCACAGCACGACCGCGAACACCGCGAACACCAATTGAATCCCGAGCGCCGTCCACACCAGCCCGGACGGACGCCCACCGGCCACCCCCGAGGCCCGCTCCTCCCACCCGTTGAACCGCACATCCACTTCGAACAGTCCGACCGAAATCAGCAACCCGACCGCGAGCGCGACCTGAGTCCGCTTGTGCAGCCCGAACTTCCGCTTCACCCGGACCTGATACACACTCCACGCGAGCACGGCCAGGACGACCGCCATCACGAGCACCATGGTGTCCATCGCCCACGACGCGCGCGTACCGAGGAAACCATCCGTCCCGGGGTAATTGTGCACTGCGGTCCTCCACCTTCCTCAGCAATCTTCCCGACGACATCGGCACAATTCGCGGTCCAGCACCGCAGCCATCCTCCCCCGCCGCCCCGGCATTCCCGTGGATCACGCCGCCGACATGACCTGCGCCCCGACCGAATGCGGGTCAAAACTGAAACAGGACGAGCAGTTCGTCGGCCGGTTAGCCGGGCACGGCGTTGCAGAGCTGTCATGGCGATCATGACCTCGGCGAGAGCAGGCCGAATCAAGTCGGCGCGCGGCACGGTCCGGCGAATTCTATTTCAGCGCAACCGAACACACCCGGGTCAGAAGTCGGCCACCCGATTCGGGTCTGGGCCTGTCCATCGAACCGCCTGGCGGCGTGGATAATTCACGCGAGCAACAATCACATGCCCGGAGGGCACGGAATGTCCGACCCGCCGCGTAGCGTCAGCCCGGTGAGTTTGACAATGGATCCGGCCGAACGGCAGATCAGGACCTATAACTGCAAGTGCTGTGATGTTCCGGTCAACTGGACGTGGAATTTCGTCAGCCGGGACGGCAGCACCCATGCGGCCTATTACGCGAACAGCTACCACCACATCGGCCAGCCGCACGAAACCTGGATCGACGTCATCCTCGGCACCTGGGGCCAGAGCCAGTTCGATGATCATGTGACCTTCGGCTGCCGGGTCGGCCCGACCACGAACAGCGCCGAGCCCGGCGCGACATTGGTCCAGGCCTGCCTCGACGGTTCCGGCGGCCCGATGCACGGAACACTCTTGTCGCGCGAAGCCGCCCTGACCCATCCACGGCTGCAGGACTTCTGGTCCGTTGTGGACTTCGTCCTCGCAAACGATCCGACCGTCAACGCCCACCTGTACGGACCGGCCAGCGTGCGCGGTCACGAAGTACAACGCGGCATCCCCTGGCCGTATCCGGAGGGCGTGTTCCCCCAGCACCTGGGAATGATCGTCCAGCGGACCATCATGGCCGGTACCGAGCCGGTCCGGGTCGTCACCCACTGGGCCGACGGCGACTGGACCGTCGCGGACGGCGTGAACGACCCCAACGGCAACGCCGGAATCGCCTGCGTAGAACACCTACTGGCAGCAGACGAAACCTTCACCACGCTGGCCTCGATGCCCCCGGGCACCCAAGCCTTCCGCTCGAACCCGGGCGAACCATGGACCTTCGAGGCCCACACCTACGACGAGTAGCTGTGGTGTCGATCGAGTCGAGTTGGGGTGGAACGACGTTCGTCAGATGCCGGAGAAGCTCGGCGCGCCCCAGGCCAGATGTCCGCGAGGTCCTCGGGGGCCGGTGTCAGCAACGCTTGCCCCGAAAACGGGATTGACCTGCACGGCCGGTGGGGGCCTAACGCTCCACAACGCGAACACCCTGACGGCGGTCGGGCCACAGATCCGGGTCCGACCGGTCGGCACCCGCGTGGCGAGCAGGGTGCGATAGCGGCAGACGCCGCGCGGCAGCCCCGCGCTGTCCGAGTGACTGTGGATCGCTCGCACGGTGGCATGACAGAGCGTTCATCTGATCGATGCATGACCCCCGCCCGTTGATCAGCGGGCGGGGGACCTGTGGCTGCCGTGCGGTGCGACGAACCGCAGCCGTGAAGCGGCGCCGCAGCTTGTACTCACTGACCCGGCAGCGTTGATCCCGGTTCGGGGAATGGCGATCTCATCTCGCGGTGGTGCGGCGGGTGTCGATGTCGTAGTGAACTCCAGCGTCACCGCTACTGGGCCGGAATCGTCAGGAGATCAGTAGGGCCTGTGCCAGCTCGGGCGGAACCCATCGCCCGCTGCGCGATCCTGACACCCGCGCCGACGACTGCTCCATCCGCTGTCGGTGCCGCGGCGACACAGTAGGTGGTCGCGATCGAGAATCTCACCATCGGATTGCGGTAGGCAGGGGCAAAGGGCGATAGCCGGCCATGCCGCTGCCCGTGGGATAGTTCATCATTGCGGCTGGTCGACGCCGGTGCCTACGGCTGTGCGCATCTGCGAGTGGGCGACGTCTGCAGTCATGGCGGGGCTGATCACCAGCAATCGAAGCGGCCGATCATGTGGGCCGAAGACATACATCACCCGGGGTGGCTGATCCGGAAGCGATCCGGTGACCTCGATCCCGTCGGGAGCGTCGATGCGGCGTTGAGACCGGCTCAGCGCATTCCAGTCGAAGCTGACCCGGGTGGTCGCACCCAGTCGCGGGGCGAGGACGGTGACCAAGTCGTGCAGTTCGCTGGTGAGATTGTCGGTTCTGGGCCACCAAGCACCGTCGACGCCGCCGGATTCCTCGTCACCCTCGCGCAGCAGCAGTCGCGGTGTTCTTGTCGGCGTGTCGAATGGTTGCCCACCGTCGGCGCCGGCCTGGAATCGGCCCAGACCGCGGTCGGCGGCGGCAGCGCCTCTGTACTGCGGCGGGTTCTGTGTCATGTCAAGCCCCCGCTCGGGCCGGGGATCCCGCGCATGACGCCTTTGCCGGGTTCAGCTCCTCGAGATGTCCGCCCTCGTCGTCCCAGCGGCGCAACGCGGCCTCGCTCTGGGTGTCATCGAGAGTGTCACGCGGGCCGGCGAGGCGTGAAGATCGTTCCTGGCGGATCGGCTCGTGTTGTCGCGTCATCACGACGCTCCTGACCGGGGCCGCGTAGCGGCCCCTGTTTCATTCGCCGGGCGACGACCAGACCACGGGTGATCTCGTACGAAAAGCCCCCGACACCTTCATCCTACCCACCGAGTACACACCGGCGCCCGACGTCTGTGCATGGACAGTGACTTGGAGCCGGCGCGGCCGCTTGGCCGGGTGTTCGCGCAACGAGAGCTTGTGGACGCAGAGGGGATCGAACCCCCGACCGCTGGTGTGTAAAACCAGAGCTCTACCGCTGAGCTATACGTCCGGGTGTCGGTGCCGGGTGAGCGGCTACCTGACGGGTGTCGCTGTGCGGCGACGGGTTACGAATCTAACGCAGCGAGGGCTTTCTCCCAAGCTGCCTGGTCACGGGGCTCGCCGGGGCCGTTCATTTCGGCGAAGCGGATGATTCCGGTCTTGTCCACGACGAAGGTGCCGCGGTTGGGGATGCCGCTGTGGTCGTTGAAGACACCGTAGTTCTGGGCGACGGCGCCGTGCGGCCAGAAGTCGGACAGCAGCGGGAAGGTGTAGCCGTGTTCGGCGGCCCAGATCTTGTGGGTGGGCGGCGGACCGACCGAGATCGCGAGAATCTCCGAGTTGTCGTTCTGGAACCGGTCCAGGGAATCCCGGACACGGTGCAGCTCACCCTGGCAGATGCCGGTGAAGGCGAGCGGATAGAACACCAGCAGAACGTTCTTGCGGCCCAGGTAGTCCGAGAGCCGGACCTCCTGGTTGTTCTGGTCCTTCAGCGTGAAATCAGGCGCGACTGTACCCACGTCGAGCGGCATGCGCGGTCCTCCTGGAATCGATGGCGGCCGAGCATGCCGGCCCTCGCCGAAACCCTAGCCGGGCCGGCTGTCAGCTCTGTCCGGCGGGTGGGTGCCCGCTCAGCGCTGCTTGGACGGAGTCTTCGGCTGAACCAGCCTGCTGCCGCTCCAGCCACCGAGATTGACCGCGGAGGTTTGCGTGAGACCGGCCGGAGTCGCCGATTCGGCGATCTCGCTCGGGTCCACGTGGCCCGGCTGCCCGGTCTTCGGCGTCAGCACCCACACGAAGCCGTCGTCGGCTAGCGGGGTGATGACATCCATCAGCTCGTCGACCAAGTCGCCGTCGCCGTCTCGCCACCACAGCACCACGACGTCGACCACCTCGTCGGTGTCTTCGTCGAGCATCTCGGAGCCGATGGCCTCCTCGATCACTGCCCGCAGGTCGTCGTCGGTGTCGTCGTCCCAGCCCAGCTCCTGTACAGCCATGCCGTGCGTGATGCCAAGCTTCTCTGCGATGTTCTGCGCGTCCGCCGCGGCGCCCACGGTGGTGTCCTCCTCAACTCCGACAACAGGTAGTGCAAGCGAACATGGTTATGCGCTCCAGCGCAAGCCGATCCGCCCAAATATCTACCGAAATGTCGCGGCTGGCCGTTCCTGGGCTACTTGGGTGGGCAGGCGGCGCGGACTGCGTTGAGCGCGTCGTTGACTCGCTGACTGGCGTCGTTCAGCGGCCCGACCGGCGCGGTGTGATTCATCTTCCCGGATTCGTCGGCGAGCGCGCGGGCGGCGTTCACATAGTCCACGAGTTTCTGGTGCAGGTCCGGCGTGAGCGCGGCACCCGAATCGGTGTAGCGGGTCTCGACGGTGCGTGCGGCGTCCTGCAGGGTCTGGACGGCGGCGTCGCGCTTGTCGTCTTGGTCGGGTGCGTTGTTGTCGTGCGCGGACACGAAGTCGTTGAATTTGGTCACCGCCGGACCGGTGGTGCCGCGGAACGGATCGCAGTTGTCCGCCACCGCCTTGTCCGCTGCCGCGGCCGCTTTCGACGACGACGCCGCCGCGGACGACGAGGCGGCCTCCGACCGGTAAGCGGCAGCCACTGCGGGGTCGACGGTCGCCGTCCCCGCCACCGAGTGCGCGCAACCCGCGACGACGAGACCGACGGTCACGGCCAGTCCCGCACAGGCCGGGCCCGCCCAGCGCGAGCTCCGCAGTACTCCCATTGTCCCCTCCGACTTCGACACGATCGACCGTTGGTTCTCGGCGCCGGACCCGACGGCGGGGCCTTGCGGCGCCGTGGTCTGCCAAGCGCACGGTACTGGATTGCCGACAGCGATGGTGACCTGGGACGCACCATGGCTGACGAACGCCGGAACCCGGGCCCGAAGCCGGGCTCCGGATGATACTGCCGAGTTGCCGACTCCGAGGGTGACCTGGGATGCGAGATGGGACAGGATGAGAGTTGCGTCCCGAACCCGGGAGCGACGGACGGCCCCCTCACCTGCGGGACCGACCGGGGTTGTTAGAGCCACCGCTTGTCCACCCCCTGCACGAGGAGCATTGATTTTGACCGACCTGATGCACCCGACATCGAGTTCCACCACCAACGGCGCCGGCGGCACAGTTCCGGACCAGACGCGGCCGGCCGGCGGGCGAGTCCGCGTCATCCGTGAGGGGGTGGCCTCCTATCTCCCGGACATCGACCCGGAGGAGACCAGTGAATGGCTGGAGTCCTTCGACGAGATGGTCGAGCGGGAAGGCCCCGGCCGCGCCCGATACCTGATGCTGCGCCTGCTGGAACGCGCCGGGGAACGCCACGTGGCGATCCCGTCGCTGACCTCCACCGACTACGTCAACACGATCCCCACCGAGAACGAGCCGTGGTTCCCCGGCGACGAAGAGGTCGAGCGCCGCTTCCGCGCCTGGATCCGCTGGAACGCCGCGGTCATGGTGCACCGCGCGCAGCGTCCGGGAATCGGTGTGGGCGGACACATTTCGACCTACGCGTCGTCCGCGGCGCTCTACGAGGTGGGTTTCAACCACTTCTTCCGCGGCAAGGACCACTCCGGCGGCGGCGACCAGATCTTCATCCAGGGCCACGCCTCCCCCGGCATCTACGCCCGGGCCTACCTCGAGGGCCGGCTGTCCACCGACCAGCTCGACGGCTTCCGGCAGGAGTACAGCCACGGCGGCCTGGGCCACGGCCTGTCGTCGTATCCGCACCCGCGGCTGATGCCGAACTTCTGGGAATTCCCGACCGTGTCCATGGGTCTGGGCCCGATGAACGCGATCTATCAGGCGCGGTTCAACCACTACCTGCACGACCGTGGCATCAAGGACACCTCCGACCAGCACGTGTGGGCGTTCCTGGGCGACGGCGAGATGGACGAGCCGGAATCGCGCGGCCTGATCCAGGTCGCCGCCAACGAGGCCTTGGACAACCTGACCTTCGTGATCAACTGCAACCTGCAGCGGCTCGACGGCCCGGTGCGCGGCAACGGCAAGATCATCCAGGAGCTGGAGTCCTTCTTCCGGGGCGCCGGCTGGAACGTCATCAAGGTCATCTGGGGCCGTGAGTGGGACAACCTGCTCGGCGCCGACCGCGACGGCGCGCTGGTGAACCTGATGAACAGCACTCCCGACGGCGACTACCAGACCTACAAGGCCAACGACGGCGCGTACGTGCGTGAGCACTTCTTCGGCCGCGACCCGCGGACCAAGGAACTGGTGAAAGGCCTGTCGGACCAACAGATCTGGAACCTCAAGCGCGGCGGCCACGACTACCGCAAGATCTACGCCGCCTACGCGGCCGCCATGGCCCACCAGGGCCAGCCGACGGTGATCCTGGCCAAGACGATCAAGGGTTACGGCCTCGGCAAGCACTTCGAGGCGCGCAACGCCACCCACCAGATGAAGAAGATGACGCTGGAGGACCTCAAGGCCTTCCGCGACGTCCAGCGCATCCCGGTGACCGACGCGCAGCTCGAGGCGAATCCGTATCTGCCGCCGTACTACCACCCCGGCATGGACACGCCCGAGATCCAGTACCTGCTGGACCGCCGCCGCAGCCTCGGTGGTTTCGTCCCGCAGCGCCGGACCCAGGCCGTCCCGCTGCAGCTACCGGGTGACGAGCCCTACCGCTCGGTGCGCAAGGGTTCGGGCAAGCAGAACGTCGCCACCACGATGGCTTTCGTGCGCTTGCTCAAGGAACTGTTGCGGGACAAGGAGATCGGCAAGCGCCTGGTCCCGATCATCCCCGACGAGGCCCGTACCTTCGGCATGGACTCCTGGTTCCCGTCGCTGAAGATCTACAACCGGCTGGGTCAGCTGTACACCTCGGTGGACGCCGAACTCATGCTCGCCTACAAGGAGAGCACCGCCGGGCAGATCCTGCACGAGGGCATCAACGAGGCCGGTTCCACCGCATCGTTCACCGCGGTCGGCACCTCGTACGCCACACACGGCGAGCCGATGATCCCGCTGTACATCTTCTATTCGATGTTCGGTTTCCAGCGCACCGGCGACGGCCTGTGGGCCGCGGCCGACCAGCTGGCCCGTGGTTTCGTACTGGGCGCCACCGCCGGCCGCACCACGCTGACCGGAGAAGGCCTGCAGCACAACGACGGTCACTCGCTGCTGCTGGCGTCGACGAATCCGGCTGTGGTGGCCTACGATCCGGCGTTCTCGTTCGAGATCGCGCACATCGTGCGGGACGGCCTGCGCCGCATGTACGGCGGCGGGCAGCCGACGCCGGACGCCACGGTGCTGCCGGGCATGCAGGCCCACCCGGGTCTGGGCGAGTTCGGCGGGGAGAACATCTTCTACTACATCACCCTCTACAACGAGCCGTATCAGCAGCCGGCCGAGCCGGACGACCTCGACGTCGACGGCCTGCTGCGCGGGATCTACCGCTACCGCCGCGGTGGCGAGGGCGCGGTGCGCGCGCAGCTGCTGGTGTCCGGTGTGACGGTGCCGGCCGGTCTGCGCGCGCAGGAGCTGCTCGCCGAATGGGGTGTGGCCGCGGACGTCTGGTCGGTCACCTCCTACAGCGAGCTGCGCCGGGAGGCGCTGGCCGGCGACATCGAGGCGCTGCGGGCCCCGGGCGCCACGCCCGCGGTCCCGTACGTGACCGAGGCGCTGTCAGCTGGGACGGGCCCGTTCGTGGCGGCCTCGGACTGGATGCGCTCGGTCGCCGAGCAGATCCGGCCGTGGGTGCCGGGCGACTACGTCACCCTGGGCACCGACGGGTTCGGTTTCTCCGACACCCGCCCGGCCGCCCGCCGGGTGTTCAACGTCGACGCCGAGTCGATCACGGTGGCGGCGCTGGCCGCGCTGGGGCGGGCGGGCACGATCCCGGCCGCGAAGGCCGCCGAGGCCGCGCAGCGGTACCGCATCGACGACGTGGACGCCGCACCTCGCTACGACGGGGACGACGCGGAGTAACGCTCCCGCGGCCCGAACCACCGGCGCCGCCGGGTAGTCGCCCATGGGCGGCCTGCCCGGCGGCGCCGGTTTCGTTTCCCACCGGCGCCGCCGCGCCCGCGCCGATACCGGTTTCGCCGGTCCCCACCACGCCCGGGTATCCGGGGTCCAGCGCAGCATCCGGCCAGTAGGGGCAGAATCGCAGGGTGGATCGAAAACCCCCACGGCCGCGCCGGATCAACGACGGTTCCTCCGAACACGAGTTGTACTTGCCGACCGGGGCGCTGACACCGAACCGGAACAGCCGCGACCCGCTGCCGGACACCCTGCTCAAACGGGTGAAACAGTTCTCCGGGCGGCTGTCGACCGAGGCCATCACCTCGATGGAGGACCGGCTGCCGTTCTTCGGCGACCTCGACGCCGCCCAGCGTGCCGGTGTCCAGATGCTGGTGCAGACGGCGGTGGTCAATTTCCTGGAGTGGCTGCAGGATCCCGACAGCGACATCCGGTTCAGCATGGACGCCTTCCAGGTCATCCCCCAGGATCTGGCCCGCCGGCTCACACTGCGCGAGACCGTCGACATGGTCCGGGTCGCGATGGACTTCTTCGAGCAGTGGCTGCCCGCGCTGGCCCGCAACGACCGGCAGCTGGTGGCGCTGACCGAGGCGGTGCTGCGGTACGGCCGGGAACTCGGTTTCGCGGCGGCGTCGGTCTACGCCAGTGCGGCGGAGTCGCGCAGTGCGTGGGACACCCGGTTGGAGGCGCTGGTGGTCGACGCGGTGGTCCGCGGCGACACCGGGCCCGAGATGCTCTCGCGCGCAGCCACTCTCAACTGGGACGCGACGGCCCCGGCGACGGTGCTGGTCGGCACCCCGCCCGCCGACCAGGTGGCCAGTGTGGGCGCGGTGCACGCCGTGGCCGCCCGGCACGGGCACGCCGCGCTCGCGGTCGTGCAGGGTTCGCGGCTGGTGATCGTGGTCAGCGGCCGGGTCGGTGACCCGATGCATCCCTCGACGTTCCTGGCCGAGCTGCTGTCGGAGGCGTTCTCCGCCGGGCCGGTGGTGATCGGCCCGACCACCCGCACGCTGACAGCGGCCCACCACAGTGCCGTGGAGGCGATGGCCGGGATGGAGGCCGTCGTCGGCTGGCGCAGCGCGCCGCGGCCGGTGCACGCGTCCGAACTGTTGCCGGAGCGGGCGCTGCTGGGCGACCGCGCGGCCGTGGACGCGCTGAACGAGAACCTGGTGATTCCGCTGGCGAATGCCGGATCCTCGCTGTCGGAGACGCTGGACGCCTACCTCGACGGCGGTGGCGCGGTCGAGACCTGCGCCCGTCAGCTGTACGTTCATCCAAATACCGTCCGCTACCGGCTCAAGCGGATCGCCGACATCACGGGCCGTGATCCCCTCAATCCGCGGGATGCCTACGTGCTCCGGATCGCCGCAACAGTAGGCAGGCTGTCACGAACCCGTAACGAATCATCGGCATCAGCCTCTCAGACCCCGGCAGCGACATTCGACAACGACCGGGTGTAACGGACAGCGGCACTCGGTCGATCGTCGCAATCCACATGGCCGTTTGTGGGGACCGCACAAAAGCTGTCCGCAAGCTTCATTCGCGCCGACATCACCGGAGAGCCGCGTCACAGTGTTGTCTTGAGACGTGATCGCGTTGTATGCCCCTGGACAGGGCTCCCAGACACCCGGCATGTTGACGCCGTGGCTCGAAGTCCCCGGTGCGCGTGACCGACTCGAACTGTGGTCCAAGGCCGCCGGCCTGGATCTGCTCCGGCTGGGCACGACGGCCACCGCGGAGGAGATCACCGACACCGCCGTGACCCAGCCTCTGGTCGTCGCCGCCGCGCTGCTCGCCTTCGCCGAAGTACCCGCCACGCTGCCGTCCGACACCTTCGTGGCCGGACATTCCGTCGGCGAACTCGCCGCCGCGGCCGTCGCGGGCGTCATCACCGCCGACGACGCGGTCCAGCTGGCCGCCATCCGCGGCGCCGAGATGGCCAAGGCCTGCGCGCTCGAGCCGACCGGCATGTCCGCGGTCCTCGGCGGCGACGAAGCCGAGGTCCTGGCCCGCCTCGCGGAACTCGAACTCGTCCCCGCCAACCGCAATGCCGCCGGCCAGATCGTGGCCGCCGGCCGGCTGGACGCGCTCGCCGAGCTCGCGGCCGCCCCGCCGGAGAAGGCCCGCGTGCGCGCCCTGCCCGTCGCGGGCGCATTCCACACCGCGTTCATGGCGCCCGCGCAGGAGGCTGTGACCCGGGCCATCTCCCGGATCACTCCCGATGAGCCGTCATGTGTTCTACTGTCGAACTACGACGGTCGGCCGGTCAGCTCCGGCAAGGACGCCATCGAGAAGCTCGCAGCTCAGGTGACCAGGCCCGTTCGGTGGGATCTGTGCACCGAGACCGTTCGTGCCGCCGGCGTCACCGCCGTGGCGGAGTTGCCCCCCGCCGGCACCCTGGTGGGTATCGCGAAGCGGGAACTCAAGGGCACGCCGAACCTGGCACTGAAGAGCCCCGAAGACATTTCTGCCCTGGTAGCCCTGTACTCGGCTACCGGTTAGCTTTCTCACGGCCTGCAACGGCGCAGGCCGTGAGCGGGTGCCCGGTAACCTCCGGGCGCTCGTTCCCGAAATAACAACAAGCACCTACGGAAAGTAAGAAGGGAGCCACGAAGTGGCCGCTTTGACCCAGGAACAGATCGTCGAAGAGCTCGCGAAGATCATCGAAGAGGTGACCGGTATCGAGCCCTCCGAAGTGACCATCGAGAAGTCCTTCGTCGACGACCTGGACATCGACTCGCTGTCCATGGTCGAGATCGCGGTGCAGACCGAGGACAAGTACGGCGTCAAGATCCCGGACGAGGACCTCGCCAGCTTGAAGACGGTCGGTGACGCGGTGTCCTACATCCAGAAGCTCGAAGCCGAGAACGCCGACGCGGCCCAGGAGCTGAAGGCCAAGTTCGGCGCCGACCAGTAAAGGGTCGCACCGTGACCACTCCCTCCACCCTGAACGGCAATTTCCCCAACGTCGTCGTCACCAGTCTGGCGGCGACCACGTCGATCGCGGGCGACGTCGATGCGACGTGGAAGGGACTCCTCAACGGCGAAAGCGGTATCGACACGCTCGAGGATTCCTTCATCGAGGAATTCGACCTGCCGGTCCGCATCGGCGGTCACCTGAAGGTCAAACCCGAGACCCTGCTCAGCCGGGTCGAATGTCGCCGTATGGCCTACGTCGAACAGCTCGCGACCATCCTCGGCCGCGAAGTGTGGCGCAACGCCGGCAGCCCGGAAGTGGACCCGGAGCGACTCGGTGTCGCGATCGGTACCGGACTGGGCGGCGGTGACGCGCTGATCGACTCGGTCGACAAGCTGAAGGCCGGTGGATATCGCAAGATCTCCCCGCTGGCCGTTCAGATGGTCATGCCGAACGGACCTTCCGCCGTCGTGGGCCTCGAGCTCAAGGCGAAAGCGGGAGTGGTCACTCCGGTCTCGGCGTGTTCGTCGGGCTCCGAAGCCATCGCCAACGCGTGGCGAATGATCGTCATGGGTGACGCCGACATGGTCGTCACCGGTGGCGTCGAGGGCTTCATCGACGCGGTGCCGATCGCGGCGTTCTCCATGATGCGCGCGATGAGCACCCGCAACGACGACCCGAAGGCGGCGTCGCGCCCGTTCGACCGGGACCGTGACGGTTTCGTCTTCGGTGAGGCCGGCGCGCTGCTCACGCTCGAGACCGAGGAGCACGCCAAGGCCCGTGGTGCCACCATCCACGCCCGTCTGCTGGGCGCCGGTGTCACCTCCGACGGGTTCCATCTCGTGGCTCCGGACCCGGAAGGGAGCGGAGCGGCGCGGGCGATCACGCGAGCGCTGCAGACAGCAGGTCTGACGGCTTCCGACATCACCCACGTCAACGCGCACGCCACCGGCACCCCGATCGGGGACACCGCCGAGGCGAACGCGATCCACAAGGCCGGCGTCGCGCACGCCTCGGTCTATGCTCCGAAGTCCGCCCTGGGCCACTCGATCGGTGCCGTCGGCGCCCTCGAGTCGGTGCTCACGGTCCTCAGCATCCGCGACGGCATCGTCCCGGCCACGCTGAACCTGGACAACCAGGACCCGGAAATCGACCTCGATGTGGTGCGCGACGAGGCGCGCCGCCAGGACATCAGGTACGCGATCAACAACTCGTTCGGATTCGGTGGCCACAACGTGGCGCTGGCCTTCGGCCGGTACTGATCGACCCGGTGCGGTCGCCGTGAACCTCCACGGCGACCGCACTTTTTTCTCCCGAACAACCCGGCATTTACCGCTTTTCGCTCCGTGCAAGGAGAACGCGATGACCACCATGGCCCCCGTCTCGCCGGCAGCCTCGACCGATTCCCGTGATCCGCTGTCTCGTCTGCAGCGCTTCTTCGACCCGGGAACCGTGGCGCCGCTGATGCCGCGCGACCGGTCCGGCGTGCTGGCCGCCGTCGGTGAGGTCGACGGTGTCCGTACCGTCGCCTACTGCTCGGACGCGACCGTGATGGGCGGCGCGATGGGCGTCGAGGGCTGCAAGCACATCGTCACCGCCATCGACACCGCGATCGAGGAGAAGCTGCCGGTCGTCGGCATCTGGCATTCCGGTGGTGCCCGGCTCGCCGAGGGGGTCGAGGCCCTGCACGCGGTCGGCTTGGTCTTCGAGGCCATGGTTCGCGCGTCCGGCCAGGTCCCGCAGATCTCGGTCGTGGTCGGCTTCGCGGCGGGCGGTGCGGCCTACGGCCCCGCCCTGACCGATGTGGTGATCATGGCTCCCGAGGGCCGCGTCTTCGTGACCGGTCCCGACGTCGTCCGCTCGGTGACGGGCGAGAACGTCGACATGGCCACCCTGGGCGGCCCCGAGACCCACGGCAAGAAGTCCGGCGTCTGCCATGTGGTCGCCGACAGCGAGGGTGACGCGCTGCACCGCGCCCGCAAACTGGTGTCGATGTTCGCCGAGCAGGGCGAGTTCGACCTGGTCGCCGCCGAGCACGGCGATGTCGACCTGCAGGCCATGCTGCCGGAGTCGCCGCGGCGCGCCTACGACGTCAAGCCGGTCGTGCACGAACTGCTCGACAACGTCGACGGTGAGAGCACGTTCGAGGAACTGCAGGGCGGGTACGCCCGCTCGATGGTCACCGGCCTGGGCCGGCTGGCCGGCCGCACCGTCGGTGTGCTGGCCAACAATCCGCTGCGGATGGGCGGCTGCCTGACTTCGGAGAGCGCCGAGAAGGCGGCCCGGTTCGTGCGGCTGTGCAACGCCTTCGGCATCCCGCTGGTGGTGGTCACCGATGTGCCCGGCTATCTGCCGGGTGTCTCGATGGAGTGGGAGGGTGTGGTGCGCCGCGGCGCGAAGCTGCTGCACGCCTTCGCCGAGGCCCGGGTGCCGCGGGTGACCCTGGTGACCCGCAAGATCTACGGCGGCGCCTACATCGCCATGAACGCCCGGGCGCTGGGCGCCACCGCGGTGTACGCGTGGCCGGGCTCGGAGGTCGCCGTGATGGGCGCGAAGGCCGCGGTGGGCATCCTGCACAAGAAGGCGCTGGCGGCGGCGCCGGACGACGAGCGCGAGGCCATGCTGGAGCGGCTGACCGCCGAGCACGAGGAGCTGGCCGGGGGCGTCGCGCGGGCGATGTCGATCGGCGTGGTGGACGCGGTGATCGATCCGGCGAAGACCCGTTCGGTGCTCACCGCGGCGCTGGCCGCGGTGCCGGCCGTCGCCGCGCACAACAAGAACATCCCGCTGTAGGTGGCCCGGGCCCCCTTCGGGCCCACCCGTGGTACCGACACAAAGGACCGGCTGGGGCATCGCCCCGAGCCGGTCCTTTTGGGTGTGATTACCTCACACGCGCGTATCAGGCGCCGAACGAACCCGTCCACAGGGTGTTACCGAGGCCGGCCGAACCGGTGCCCAGGGTGGTCAGGGTGGCGTTGATGGCGGCAATGGTGGTGTCGATGACGACGGGGATCATACGAAAAACTCTTCCTTCGGATTCCCAGTAGAACTGGCTTACGGCGAGTCTATCGACGCCAGCTAATTTTCCGTTATCAAGATCTGTGCCATTGTGAGGTCGATTACATATTCAACTGTTACGAGCTACGAGACGTAGTAGTAAAGCGGGCCGGGACGGAGGCGCCATACCTCCGACCGGCCCACAAATGTTGAACACCCGATTTTAACTATCAGCCCCCGAACGAACCGGTCCACAGGGTGTCGAGGAGGCCGTGCCAGGCCGCGCTGGCCGTGTTGATCACGCCGTTCAAAGCAGCGCTACCGGTGTCGATGATGACGGGAATCATGGAAATCTCCTTCGCGTAAATCCAGATAACTGGCCTACGCAATGAGTATCGCGCACAATGGATTCCGCGTTAACAGGAATTGTGTCGTACTGGTTCCGGAAAATATTCGCCCGACATGTCAATCGAGGCAATGTATTTCGATACACCCCTCGGGGGTACGAGCACGCAAATATCCAGTGATCAACCGAAGGACTTTGCTGATCAACAACGTTCGGCGGACGGTCAGCCGACGTCGCGGCGCAGCGGCGTGAGATGGGCCGCTGCGGTGGCCGCCCGGTACGGTTCCAGCGCGGTGTCCCAGACCGTGCCCAGTGCCCGGTCCACGGCGGCCGCGACGCTCGTCACATCGGAGCAACCACGGATGATCTCGCGCAATCGCATCTCCCCCACCACGACATCCCCGTTGGCGCTGGTGGCCCCGCGCCACAGGCCGAGACCGGGCACGAAACTGAACCGCTCACCGTCGACACCCTCACTGGGATTCTCGGTGACCTCGAAGTGCAGTTGCGGCCAGTCCTGCAGCGCGCTCGCGAGCCGGCCGCCGGTACCCACCGGGCCGACCCAGTCGACGGTGGCCCGCAACCGGCCCGCATCGGCGGGCTGGCTCAGCCAGCGCAGTCCGGCGGGGGTACGCAAGGTCGCGGCGAGGGCCCATTCGATATGCGGGCACAGCGCAGCAGGCGACGAGTGGATGTAGACGACACCCGATGTCGCTTCCGCGAACTGCATCGAACCGCGCACCCAGCACCTCCAGCGTCGACGTGGAACCGTCTTCCCCAACGGGCCCGTCGGCTGGCCGAGCCGAGTCTACTCGAGGGACCGGTGTTACTCGGCGAACTCGCCGAGTACCGCGTCGTTGAACGGCGGCCAGGCCGCGCGGGCCCAGTCACCGAACGGTTCGTCGGCCAGCGCGACACACGCGACCTCGGCCACCGGGTCCACCCAGAGCAGGGTGCCGGCCTGGCCGAAGTGGCCGTAGGTGCGCGGCGAGTTCGCGGCCCCCGACCAGTGCGGCGACTTGTGGTCGCGGATCTCGAACCCCAGCCCCCAGTCGTTGGGCCGCTGCGAACCGTAGCCGGGCAGCACGCCCGAGGTCCCCGGAAACTGGACGGTGATCGCCTCGGCGTGCGTCTCGGGCGCGATCAGCGTGGGGCGCAACAGTTCCCGCGCGAAGCGCAGCAGGTCCCCGGCGGTGGACCGGGCGGCGGACCCGGCCGACCCGGCCAGCACCGAGGCCTTCATGCCCAGCGGCTCGAACACCGCTTGGTGCAGATAATCGGCGAACGCGATCCCGGTCTCGGCCGCCACGAAGTCGGCGAGTACGTCGAAACCGGAACTGGAGTAGATGCGCCGCTTACCCGGCTCGGCCAGGATCGCGGTGGAGTCGAACGCCAGCCCCGAGGTGTGCGCCAGCAGGTGCCGCACCGTGGATCCGGGCGGCCCGGCGGGCTGGTCGAGTTCGATCGCTCCCTCCTCGATCGCCACCAGCACCCCGTAGGCGGCCAGCGGCTTGGTCACCGAGGCGAGCGCGAATTCCCGATCGAGGTCACCCGCGGAATCGGTGCCGCCACGGGCGGTGACCACCCCGGCCGCGACATTCCGGACAGGCCACCGGTGAATCTGCTCCAACGCACGCACGCCGTGCAGCCTACGCGGCACCCTGACGTTAGGGTCGACGACATCATGAGCAAGGGACCCACCATCAACGGCGAGGTAGCGGACGGTTTCGGCCCGGTGGCCGACGCCTTCCGGCGCAACTTCTCGGAACGCGGCGAGATCGGCGCCGCCGTCGCGGTGTACGACGGTGACCGCCCGGTTGTGGACCTGTGGGCCGGGTATCGGGATCGGCAGCGGCGCAAACGCTGGGCACGCGACACCCTGGTTCCGGTGTTCTCCTCCACCAAGGGCATGACCGCGTTCGTGTTCGCGGCCGCGGTGTCGCGCGGCGTGCTCGACTACGAGACGCCGGTCGCGGCGTACTGGCCGGAATTCGGTGCCAACGGCAAGGATTCGATCACCGTCCGGCAGCTGCTGGACCATCAGGCCGGGCTCGCCGCCCTCGACCGCACCGTCCGGCTCCCCGACCTGACCGACCTGGACTCGCTCGCCGAGACGCTGGCCGAGCAGCGTCCCCTGTGGCGGCCGGGCACCCGGCACGGCTATCACCCGATCACCGCCGGGCTCTACCAGAACCAGCTGATGCGGCGGGCCGATCCGCAGCACCGGACCATCGGCGCGATCTTCGCCGCGGAGTTCGCCGCGCCCCTGGGCCTGGACTTCCATATCGGGATGCCCGCCGAGGTGCCGATGGACCGGGTCGCCGAGCTGTCGGCCACCCTGGGCTGGGACGTCCTGCGCTACGAACGTGATGTGCCGGTCCGGATCGCCGCTCAGGTGTACAGCCGCCGCGGGCTGTCCTACCGGGCGTTGAGCAGCCCGAATCTCGGTGCGCCGGCCCGTGCGTCCCGCCGCGAGTTCGTGTCGGTGGAGAACCCGGCGGCCGGCGGTGTGGGCACCGCCCGGTCCCTGGCCCGGGTCTACGGTGCCGCGGCGGGCCGCACCGGGGAACTCCCGATCGACGCCGGGCTGCTCGACCGGATCGCCGCGCGGGACGTCCCCGCCGAGGTGCCCGCGGCCGACCTCGTGCTGCTCACCGACAGCCGCTACCATCTCGGATTCCGTAAGTCCTGCGGCAGTTTCCGTTTCGGCTCCGACAGCGCCGCCTATGGCACCACCGGCTACGGCGGTTCGTTCGGATTCGCCGATCCCGCAACCGGATTGGGCTTCGGTTATGTCATGAACCGGCTGGGGACCGCGGTACTGGACGACGCGCGTGCCCGCGCCCTGCGAAAGTCCTTGCGCGCCTGCGTCTGAGCCGCGCCCCGAGGGGGCGGGTCAGGCGCGGATGTCGTGCACGTGGTGGACGAGGTCGTGCAGGAAGTAGCGGGCCATCTCGGTGACGGTGAACAGGGAACCGTTGTCCCGGCGCGCCGCCCGGCTCCGGTCGGCCTCGGGTACCGCGGCGAAGTCGGCCGCGACATCGTCCGCCGCCGCCACGAGCTGGGCGGCGACGCTCGCCGGAGCGGACTCGTTGTAGCGGGCCGCGACCGCGGTCGCGTCCTGGTCCCAGTTGGTGAAGGCGGGCAGCCCGTCGAGGACGGTCACCGTCGGGTCGTGGCCGACCACGTCGGGCGCCGGGTCGGCGGCGGTACAGGTCAGCGCGACGTGCAGCCGGTGCCGGAACAGGCGACTGACGTCCCGAGTGTGCGCCACGTACTCCAGCGGCGACCAGGTCGAATCGTTCGGGCGCACAGTGACATCCGGGCGATCCAGCGCGGCGGCGAGCCGGGCCGCGGCGGCCCGGGTGAGCTCCGGTACCCGCTCGTACTCGATGGCCGGCGCGTCGAAACCGCATTCGTCACAACGCTTCTCCAGCGCCCAGGTCCAGTCCTTGTCTTCGGGGATGATCGCCATGACGACGACCTTAGTTCGGCAGAAATTCGATCTCCACCGATATCCTGCCGAACTGCCCGAAGATCCGGTCAATCCACCAGCTTGTGCGCCCGCTGGAACAACTCCAGCGTGATGGCGTGCAGGAAGTCCCCGGTCTGCTTGGGCGCTTTGCCCGCGATGGCCCGGGCGTGCGTGCCCTCGAGCACGATGCCGAGCTTGAAGCAGGCCAGGACCGTGTACCAGGTCACCGCGCCGAGATCGCGATCGGTGAACCGGCCGTAGTGCGCGACCATCTCCCGCGGGGTCGGCAGACCGTCGGCGGCCCCCAGCGGGCCGAGCAGCGCGGACAGTGTCATGCCCGGCTCCGGCCGGGTCGCGATCTGCCAGCCCAGGTCCAGCAGCGGGTCACCGATGGTGGACATCTCCCAGTCGACCAGCGCCGCGACTCGCGGGGCGTCGTAGCGGAACATGATGTTGGCCAGATGGCAGTCGCCGTGCATGATCCCGGGCCGCCACTGCGCGGGCCGGTTGCGCTCGAGCCAGTCGGCGATCGTGTCCAGGCCGGGGATGTCCGGGCCAGGGTAGCCCTCGAATCCGTTGTAGGACTCCAGTTCCGCGAGCCAGCGCGGCACCTGACGTTCCAGGAACCCGTCCGGTTTGCCGTAGTCGGCGAGCCCGAGCGCCTGATAGTCCAGCGCGCCGAGCCGGGCGATCGCCTCGACCGCGGACAGCCCCATCTCACGGCGGAATCCGGCATCGGCCTGATACGCCGGCGGCAGTTCGTTCTGCGGGTTGAAGCCGTCGACCGGTTCCATGAGGTAGAAGACCGCGCCGATCACCGCGTCGTCGGTGCACGCGGCGATCACCCGCGGCGCGGGCACCGACGTCCCGGTCAGCGCGCCGAGCAGCCGCGCTTCCCGGCCGATCACCTCGTTACTCTTGGGGCGCAGGTGCTTCGGGCCGCGCCGCAACACGTAGTCGCGCCCGCCCCGGCGGAAGTGCAGCATCACGTTCTGGGTGCCGCCGCCGAGCGGCGTCACCGCCTCGATCGCGCCGCCGGGCAGGTCGTGCCCGTCCATCCACGCGGCGACGGCCCGGAAATCGACGACGGCCGGATCGATACCGGCGGGCTGCACTTCGGACATGTCGGCCATTGTGCCGCAGCACGCGCCGGCGCCGGGCAACTACGTTGCTACCCGCGCCGGAACCGCGACCGCCGGCCGGGATCCGGCGGCTCCGGCGGCGCGCCACCGCCCATGAACCGGCCCATCATCGAAACGCCGGGCAGCCGCGAGATCTTCGACAGCACGTCCTCGCCGAGCGCGACCACCGCTTCCAGCCGCGGCAGCAGCCGGTCGTAGGCGGAGAACGCCGGATCTGCCAGGGCGAGGGTGCGGTCGAGCCGGTCGAGGGTCTTGTTCAGGCGATCGACCGAAGCGGTCAGATTGTCGATCAGCGCGGGCAGTTGCGCGGCCAGCTGCACCGTCGAGGGCGGCAGCCGGACCGCGGTGTCGAAGGCGGCACCCGCGGTGAGCTGTGCCGCGTCGAGGGCCTGACCGGCCGCGTCCTTGGCCTGACCGGCCGCATCCAGCGCCTGACCGGCGATCGCCTGCGCCGCTCCGACGGCCGCCTGAGCGGCGGCGAGCAGGTCACCGGCACCCGGAACCCGGGCGGGGTTCCCCTTCCGGCCGGGCTCGGACGGATTCGTCATGACCCCACTGTGCCACGCCGGGCTGCCGGTCCGGTGGCGGCGCGGGTGGCGGATCAGCGCTGGGTATCGGTGGTGTCGCTGCTGTCGGCGGCGGTGGTGGAAGCGGTGTCGGCGGTGTCGGCGCCGGCCGAGTCGGCGCTGGTGGCCGAGGTCTCCGGTGCCGAGGTGGTCTCCGGCGTCGTCGTCGCGTGGACCGGCTCGGGCGTCGTGGTCGTGGGTTGCGCCGCGACCGTGGTGGTCGTCGTCGTGGTGGCCGTCGTGGTCGGGGTGGCCGAGACCGTCGTGGTCGACGAGACCGTCGTGGTGGCGGCCGCGGGTTTCCCGCCGCGGTCGGATCGCGGCGGCGTGGTGGCCGCGGCGTGGACCGCCGGCTCGGCGCAGAACTGCGCGGTCGTCTGCGGATCGGTGAGGCCGGAGCGCACCGGGCCGCCGCCGTCGGTGACGGTGCAGTCGATGCCGCCCGGCGCCTCCGGATGCAGGTGGACGCGCACAGTGGCCACCGGCAGCAGCTGGGTGTCGGGCATCCGGAAGAACGCCACCGACCAGTCGGCGGGCCCCTGCCCGGCGGTGATGGTGATGTATCCGGAGTCGGTGCGCGCGAAGTCGGTTCCGCCCGCCTCCCCGGCGCGCACGAACCGGCCGGCCTTGTCGGTCCGGTAGACCGCGTAGTGGGTGTTCACCGGGCCGACGTCCAGCGGCACGACCAGGGTGGGGCGCCCGTCGGCGGTGAGGTCCTCGAGCCGGGGCGTACCCGGTGCGGCGCCGGCCATTTCGGTGAGCGTCTGCTTGTCGGTGCCGGCGTCGTCGATCACGTCGAGCTGCACCGTCCCGGTGGCGCCGGGATGCACGACAAGTGTTGCGCCGCCGATCTTTTCACCGAGCCGGCACTCCTGCGCCGCGACCGTGTCGCAGATCGGCAGATCGGCCAGGGCCCGCGACGAAGCGGCAAGCGATTGCGGGGCAGCGGTTCTCGCGTCCGGACCGGACGCGCAGCCCGCAACGGACCCGGCCGTCACCACGCCGGCCAACACGATCACCACTGCGGAACTCCGGGCCATAGCGGATACCGTAGCCGCAGTGGGGCAAAAGGGTCAGCCCTTGGTCCCCGGCTCCGAGTCCACCGTGTGCTCCACCCCGGATACGACGGTGTGTTCCAGCTCCGACACGGCGGTGTCCTGGGCCTGCGCGATCGTCGGCACCGCCGCCACCGCCGGCCGCGCGCTGTGGGTGAAGCCACCGACCTCGGCGCGGGTGAGCGAGACCGCCACCGGATGTTTGCGCAGACCCTCGAGCGCCCGTTCGGTGTCGGCGAGCAACAGATCGGCCATGTCGCGGGTGAAGCCGCGCCGGATCACCGCCCGCATGATCGTTTCGTCCTGCCGGCCGGCGGGCAGCGGGTAGGCGGCGATCAGCCAGCCGCGGGCGCGCAGCCGTTCGGACAGGTCGTAGAGGTTGAAGTCGGTCGGCTCGGTCAGCCGCCAGGACACCGCGGTGACACCGCGGGCGGGATCTCCGTCGTGGATCAGTTCGAATCCGCCCAGTTTCACCAGGCCGGCGCCGAGATGTTGCGCGACCCGGTACAGCATCGACTGCAGCCGGTCGTAGCCGGTACGGCCGAGGCGGATGAATTCGTAGTACTGCACGATGGCCTGGCCACCGGGCCGGGAGAAGTTCAGATTGAAGGTGGCCATGCTGCCGCCGAGGTAGTCGACGTCGAAGATCAGTTCCCGGGGCAATGCGGCGGTGTCGCGCCAGATCGCCCAGCCGCACCCCAGCGGCGCCAGGCCGGTCTTGTGCCCGGAGGCGTTGATCGATCGCACGCGCGGCAACCGGAAGTCCCACTCCACATCCGGCGCGGTGAACGGTGCCAGGAATCCGCCGCTGGCCGCGTCGACGTGCACCGGGATGTCCAGGCCGGTACTCGCCTGCAGCTCGTCGAGCGCGGCGCAGATCCCGGCCACGTCCTCGTACAAACCGGTGAACGTCTGGCCCATGGTCGCGACCACCATGATGGTGTTCTCGTCGCAGTACTGCGCGAGGTCGTCGGGATGCAGGTCGTAGCGGTCGCCGCGCAGCGGGACCTGCCGCAGCTCGACGTCGAAGTAGCGCGCGAACTTCTCCCAGCAGACCTGGACCGGCCCGGCGACCAGGTTGGGTACGCCGCTGCCGCCGCGGGCCCGCCAGCGGAACTTGGCCGCGAGCCCACCGAGAATGGCGGCCTCGCTGGATCCGGTGGTGGAGGTGCCGGGCGTGGTCGCGGGATCGGGTGCGTGCCACAGGTCCGCGATCATGTGCACGCAGCGGCGTTCGATCTCCGCGGTCTGCGGGTATTCGTCCTTGTCGACGATGTTCTTGTCGAGGTTCTCCAGCATCAGCCGCTTGGACTGGTCGTCGACGAGCGTGGTGCAGAAGGTGGCCAGGTTCGTCCGCGAGACGCCGTCGAGCAGCAGTTCGCCGTGCACGATCTCGTAGGCGAGGTCGGGTGGCATGGCCCCGGCCGGGAAGGCGGCCGCGGGCGCGGGGCGGTCGAGCTGGTGCATGGCGAAGAGATCATCGAAATTCGAATTGCCCGACATGGCAACCTCCTTGACGGCGACCCTGCCATCATGCCCTGCGGTACGGCCGCACCCCGGCACACGACACCCCGGCCGGGATCACCGGCCGGGGTGTGGTCGCGAACTGGGGTGCGCGTGGGATCAGATGGTGGGGCTGATCGGGCAGCTCAGGTTCGAGCTGAGGGCACCGAACGCCGACGCCAGCGGGTTCTGGGCGTTGACGGTGACCTGGGTCTGGTTGCTGGAGATGATGCCCTTGGCCAGGATGGTGTGGGTACCGGCGGTGGCCGGCGACCAGAGCGCGACCGCCTGGGAGAAGGCGATCTGCGGGGTGGCGGTGGCGAACTGGACCCCGTTGTCGTAGAAGGTGATGCTGGTGAGCTCACTGAGCACGTCCACCGAGGCGACCACCTTGTACTGGCAGCCGACGATCGGAGCTCCGTTGGAGGCTACCGTCACGCCGGTGATCGCGGCGCCGGCTTCGGGGGCCGCCAGAACGGCGGCAGCGGCGATAGCGCCGAACGCGGTGAGACCGACGCCGGCCTTGGTCTTGCGCATGTTGTCCAAACCTCTCGTGGTGATACCTGTTACCCGGATTAACTCCAAGGTGAGTGAAATATAGTAGTTTCACAGGCTGCACGATGCGGTTTTCGACAGGACAAATGCGGATCAGTCCACGACGGTGTGTCCGGCCGCTCGCAGTATGTCACTCGCCGCCACGCCGGAGTGGTGCGGGACCAGGACCAGATCGGCGTGGTGGGTGGACGCCACGAAGGTCGGGATCCCCGCCTCCCCCAGCGGTCCGACCAGGGCAGCCAGTGCCGCGGAACCGAAGCGGTCGGGTGCGCCGGCGCCGGCGTAGAAGCCGACCCAGCTGTCGGCCTCGGCCCACGGCGGGACCTCACGCACCACGGTCAGCCCCTCGGGCGCGCGGACCAGGGCGATCCATTCGTCGTCCTCAGGGAAGGTGCTGCCCGCCAGATGCTGCACCTCGAATTGCGACGGCACCCGCGAAACTTTCATGCGGTCATCGTAGGGCGGGGGTCCGACAGGTCCGGCGAATACGGCCGGAAATGCGAAGACCCTCGGCGCGATTCGCGCCGAGGGTCTCGCTACCTATCGTCGACGACGATTTAGCCGGTGCAGCCGCCGATCGCGCTGCTGGCGGGCAGCAGCGAGGACAGCGGGCCGCGGTCGGCCACGGTCACGGTCTGCTGGGCCGAGCTGAACCAGGCCGACGCGACGATGTTGTGCGCACCCGCGGTGGTCGGGGTCCAGTTGACCGAGATCGACACGGCACCGATGGTGGAGTTGATCTCGTTGAACTTGACACCGTTGTCGGTGAAGGTCACGGGCGCAATGAGGTTGCTCGCGTCCACGTTCGCGGTGACCTTGTACGTGCAGCCCACCATGAACGCGGTGGGCGGCGTGCCCGTGCTGTTGGTGACGGTCACGTACTGCACGACGGCGTTGGCGTTCGGAGCGGCCACAACCGCGACCGCGGCCATCGCGCCGAAGGCGGTGAGGCCGAAGCCACCCTTCTTGCTCATCCCCATCTTGTCTTACCTCTCATGGTGCCTGTGCATCGGCTTTGACCCGAAACGAAGTGAAATATATGGGTTTCACAGATGCCGGCGGGCCGTTTTGCGCAACGAAGTGAAACTCGTTTCACCATTACGCCGATCCCGAACGCACGAAACGACCCTTTCCCGAAGGTCAGGAGCTGAGGGCGATCCCGCCGCCGCAGTTCGCACCGCCGGTTCCGGTGGTGCCACCGGTTCCAGTTGTGCCACCGCCGCTGAGCGCGCCGGACGGCGAGCCGGCCGAGCCCGCCGAGCCGGTCGCGCCACTGATACCCGCCGATCCCAGACCGGAAGCGGTGCCCGTCGAGCCCGTCCCCAGCGAGCCGTCGTTGACGTAGGTGGTGACGCCGTTGATGCCGAGCGCGTCCATCGCCTGGACCTGATGGATACCGAGCCCCTGCGGCGTCCACTGCACGGTCACGGTCGGGTTGGCGTTGGTCGGAGTGACCGTGCCCAGCACGGTGCCGTTGTCCAGGAAGGTCACCGGCGACATCGGCGCGATCGACGTCGCCGACAGGGTGTAGGTGCAGCCTTGCACCGGAAGGATGTCGGGAATATGCAGATTGATGATGACGGCGTTCGCCGACGGGGCCGAAAGGATCGAAACCGCCGCGACCGCCACGGCCCCCGCCAGCGTGGTTGTCAGCTTTCGACGGGCCGGGACGGCCCGCTGGGTCTTCGTCATAGCGCTACCTCTCTTGGTCGCTCGTCCAGAAAAATGGGCGAACAGTCAGAAATGTAGACGTTTCATACAATCACCCGGGGCGTTTGGCACGAAAAGTCACAATCTCGTTCGAGTCAGTGACACCATCCGGCAGCCGAGATCCGCAGCCGCACAAATGAAACCGGAGCCGATCGCCCGAAAAGGGGCACACCGGCTCCGGTTTCGCCGTCTCAGTGAGCGGTACCGCCCGTGGCCGGCGTCCGGCCGTGCCGCATCACCAGGGCGAATACCAGCGCCACCGCCGAGCCGCCCGCCGCGAACCAGTAGCCCAGCGCGTAGCCGTGGTCACCGAACACCGACGGAACCGGCACGGTCCGCTTGGTGCCCATCACCTCGACGGTCGCCTGCACCGGATTCGAATTGACGAAGGCCGTCACCACAGCCAGCCCGATCGCGGTGCCCATGCTGTTCATCACGCCCAGCATGCCGACGCTGATGCCCTGCTGCTCCTGCGGAACCGCCTCGACGATGAGGTTGGGCGCGGTGGCGTAGTACAGACCGAGCGCGGTACCGAACGCGATACCCAGCAGGAGATAACTCGGCACGCTGTACGGCGCGACCGCGTAGATCGCCCCGATCGCCGTGAAGATCAGCAGGCCCACGATCAGCGGGAGCCGCGCACCGGTCCGGCGGGTCAGCGCACCGCCGATCGCGCCGACGATCATGGCGGCCAGCGCGGTCGCGACCGCGATGTGCCAGGCGTACTGCAGCAGGCTGAATCCACTGCCGTAGGTGAATTCGGGATCCAGCGTCACGCGGATCATCGACGCCGGGATGGGATGCCCGGTCATCGCGGCCACACCGGCCTGTGCCTGATCGACGATCGTCGCCTTGATATTCGCGGCGTCGGGCGTCTGGGTCATGTAACCGGTCGCGTACCCCTGGATGCCGATGATGAACGAGGCGAACAGCGCCAGCACCAGCACCATTCCGACGCGCGGGGTGAACAGCAGCTTCATGTCCATGATCGGCGTCGACACGATGTTCTCCACCACCACGAACACGACCAGCAGCGCGAGCCCGCCGAACAGCCAGACCAGGGTGCCCAGCTTGCTCCAGCCCCAGTCCTGACCCTTGTCGAGGTAGATCAGGGTCAGCGTGACACCTGCCGCCAGCAGCGCGGCGCCGACGATGTCGACCGATTCCTTGACCCGCAGCTTGGATTCGGGCACCACGACGATGACGAACGGGGTCATCACCAGCATGAACGCGGCGAGGAACCAGAAGATCGCGTGGTAGCTGTGGTGCTCGAGCAGCCAGCCGCCGACGATCGGCGCGAGCAGCGCGGAGAAGCCGAGACCGGTCGCGGTGACACCCAGGCCGAGCGGAACGTACTTGCGCGGCAACAGGTCTCGAATCAGGCCGTAGGCCACGACCTGGGTGGCGATCGCGATGGCCTGTAGCGCCCGCCCGAACAGGAACATTCCCCAGTTGTTGGTCGTCGCGTCGATCACGCAGCCGATCAGGAAGATGAGGCCGCAGAGCAGGAAGGTTCGCTTCTTACCCCAGACGTCGCTGATCTTGCCGACCAGCGGCGAGGCGGCGGCGCCGACGAGGCCGAAAACGATGATCGCCCAGGTGATGTTGGCGCCCACCTGCGGGAAGGACGGCGCGATCTTCTGCAATGCAGCGGCAATCATCGTGTACTGCAGCGGGGCAACCTCGGTGAACAACACGATGACTGCCAGTACGGAGAAGATTCGCAGGCGAGAGGCGCCGTCGAGCCGGCCGGTATCGGTGTCGTCGACGATCGTCGGCGTGGAAGGTGTGGACATGTGGCGTCCTGTTCAGAGTTGAGCAATCGGGTGGTTCACCCGTTTATGGACTGTGAGTCCAAAAATAGAGCCGAGGTCTTCATTGCGCGGCAGAATGCGAGGATTACTACGATCGAACAATCCGATCGCCGCCGGACCGGCCCGAGTCCGTCGGCAACCAGACCGCACGACCGCCTTGGAGGCCGCCATCACTACCACCGATGAGGCACCCGCCGGCCGTCGCGCCCGCAACAAGGCCCGCACCCGGGAACGGCTGCTCGACGCCGCCCACGACCTGCTCGGCACCACCGGCTCGGCCAGCACGGTCGAGGAGATCGCCGAACGCGCCGACGTCTCCCGCGCCACGTTCTTCAACTATTTCCCCAGCAAGGACGACCTGCTCACCGCCCTGTACGACCGGCACATGGCGGCCTTCACCCACGTCGTCGACTCGGCTCTGCGCCGCGATCTCACCACCACCGAGCGCATCCTGGCCTTGTTCGTGGACTTCGCCACCGCCTCCGAGGTGAACCCGGGCTACATCCGTGCGGTCACCACCGAGATCGAGCGCATCTCCAATCCGTCCGAGCTGTTCGCCGCCCGCAACCGCGCCTTCATCTCCCAGATCCGCCGCATCGTGGAAGCCGGTGTCCCCCGCGGCGAGATCCGGGACGACTACTCCCCCGACTTCCTCGCCCAAATGGTCGCCGCCATCTACATGTCGACCATCCGCGACTGGCGCCACACCCCCGACCACGACTTCCCGGCCACGTTCCACACGGCCGGGCGGTTCGCGGCGGAATCGATCGCCCCGCGCTAGGGGTCTTCAGCCGGCCAGGAACGACAGCCGCACCTGACGCACGGGTTTGTCGACGTTCAGGTCGACCAGCGCGACCGACTGCCAGGTGCCCAACGCCATATCACCTTGCAGCACAGGGATACTCGCGTACGGGGCGATCAGCGCGGGCATGACGTGCGAGCGTCCGTGCCCGCGCGACCCGTGCGCGTGCCGCCACCGTTCGTCGGCGGGAAGCAGATCCCGCAAGGCGGCCAGGAGGTCGTCGTCGCTGCCCGCGCCGAGTTCGATCAACGCGATTCCCGCGGTGGCATGCGGAACGAACACGTGCAGCAGACCGTCGCGCCCCTCCGCCACCGCCCGCAGGAACCCCGAACACCGTGCCGTCAAGTCGTGGACGACCTCGGTGCGGCCGGTTGTCACTTCGATGAGGGTGCTCTGCATGGACCCATCGTCCCCGCGCGGCTGCCGGGAGCTGTCCCCGACGCACCGAGCGGGCCCGACCGAGTCGATCGGACCTACCGGACGACTGCGACCCGAACGTTATGTTACACGACATATATGTCGTGTAACCTATTGCCATGACCAACTCCCAACCCACCCTCGTTTTCATCCCCTGCTTCTCCGGCGCCCCCTGGAGCGCGGATCAACTGGCCCCGTACGGCGACCTGCCGGCGCGTACCTTGCGCCTACCCGAAGGCATCTCCGACATGGAGGAATACGCCGATCATGTCGCCGCGGCGGTGGCCGACCTGGACGACTACGTGCTCGTCGGCGACTCGTTCGGCGCGAACGTCGCCCTGGCGCTGGCCGTGCGACAGCCGGCGGGCCTGCGCGCGCTGGTGATGTCGGGCGGCTTCGCCGCCAACCCGGTCTCGGCACCGTGGAAGGTGCTCATGCGCGGCATGCGCAATCTGCGCGGGCCGATCTACCGGCAACTGGTGCTGCGGGTCCACGCACACCGGCTGACCTCACCCTTCGACGGCGAGGGGCAGACCCCGTGGACAGCGGCCGACAGCCGAAAGCTGTTCCTGGACAACACTCCCGACACTTCGTTCGGCGCCCGGGTCGCCGCGGTACTGCACGCCGACTACATCGCCGCCCTGCCTCGCGTGCAGGTGCCCACCCTGATCCTCACCCCCGAGCACGACGAACTCGTCGGCGCGGACGCCGCCGCGATCATGCGCACGGGCATCCCCGATTCGCGCGAAGTGGTGTTGCCGCGCACCGGCCACATGTTCCGGTTCTCCCATCCGGCCACCTACGCTGGCGTGGTGCAGACCTTCCTCACCGAAACCCTCACCGACGCGATGCCGGGCGATGCGGCGCGCTGAACACCTCCGCTTCGCGATCCTGGCCGCCCAACGCGAGGGCAATAGAGCGCTCGCCCAGGCACTCAAACCGCTCGGCGTCACCCCGTCGCAAGCCGAGGTGCTACGCCTGCTGCAACAACGAGGCCCGTTGTCGCTCAACGGAATCGGCCAGCTGCTGGTCTGCGAGAGCGGCAACAGCCCCAGCCGGCTGGTCGACCGCATGGTCGGCCTCGGCCTGGTCGACCGCCGCACCGCGGCCGAAGACCGCCGCCATATCGAGGTCACCCTGACCCCCGAGGGCGTTCGCGTCGCCACCGCTGTCGCCGAGATCGAGCAGAACCTCTACGCCATGATCGATACGGTCGCCGAAGGCCACGACACCGACGCGCTCCTGAACTTCATCCACAGCTTCGTCGACGACCTGCCCTCCGGCCAGGCACTGGCCCGCCGCCTCGACGACGAATGACACCCTGATCGAGCGCTACCGGGTGCGCTCGGCGACGATCTGCTCACGCAGGATGTCCCCGTGCCCCGCGTGCCGCGCGAGTTCCTCGATCATGTGCAGGTAGACCCACCGCAGACTCACGGCCTCACCACGCGAATTCGGCTTGGTGTCATCGAGTTCCATACCGGCAGCGATCTCACGCGACCGTGCGCAGGCCCGTTCGAACTCGGCGATCACACTCTCGAGCGTCTCGTCGTCCGCGACCGCGAAGCTCTCCGTCCCCGGACTCGCGGAACCGTCACACTCGGATTCGCTCAGCCCCGACAGAAACCGCTGGAACCAGAACCGCTCCGCCACCGCGGCATGCTTGACCAACCCGATCGGCGTCGTCGCCGACACCACCAGCTGCCGACGAGACTCGTTCTCCGACAAACCTTTCGCAGTCTCGATCAACGCCGCCCGATTCCGGTCGAGCATGTTCTCCACCAGCGCCCGCTCGGGCCCATCGGTGATCCGTGCCGGTCCTGCCATTACCCGATCCTCCCCCTGCCGCCGTCGCCTTCCGCAACCCCACCGAGCGCGCAGGACGACCTCACCACAGTTCCGACACAAGGCGGACCTCTCCCGTCGTCATCCAACGGGAGAGGGTGCACAGTGCCCCCGGCCAGGCTCGAACTGGCAACCAGCTGGTTATGAGTCAGCGGCTCTAACCGATTGAGCTACAGGGGCGTGCGCGGGCAGATTACCAAGGCAACAATAGCCGGGCCAATTGTCGACGGCCACCGGACGACGGTTTCCTGGCATATTGATCGGGGCACCGATCAGCCAGGGCGGCGGGTTCGGGTCAGTCACGTCGATGCGCAATTCGATTGCCGCAGTATGCATCACCCGGGGTGAGGACTCGCACGACTTGAGATCACGAATCAGGAACGTCAATACTTCAGATCATGATTGAACGCGCCCGTCTCACGCAGTGCACCACCCAACTCGGCCTCGCTGCCGCCACCACTGCGGCCGTCCTCGCAGGTGCGCCCAATGCGGTCGCCGATGTCACCGCGAACGGCCTGGCCGCGCCCACTTGCCCGATCGTCGTCGGTCCCGACGCAACGCCGGGTACGCCCGGGCCGGTGCCCATCACCGTCGCCACTCAGCCGGGGGTAGGCGTCGAATTGGTCGACACCGTCGAGGCCGTCGTCAACGGCGGCCCGGCAGTTCGAACCACAACCGACCTCGGCCACACGGCGGGTGGGGCAGGGTTCACGCTGACCGTGCCTTGGGCCGCGACACTCGGCGACCACACGATCACGGGCACCCTGGACAACGGCGCCAAGGTCGGCCCACTGAAGATCAGCGTCCTCGAACACAGCACTACGCCATACGTCGGCGGGTGCACGCAGTCCACTGTCGGCAGCGCGGCCGGCACTCCCATCATCGGTCCATGGGTGACCGCGCTCGGGCTCGGCGGCCTCAGCTGAGTCGACTACGGGCAGGCGCGCTCATCGCAGTGGCAGCTCCACGAACGGGTCCGTGACCCCGATTTCCCGCAGTAGCAACACATCTCGCCGGGCGATCTCGGCCAGTGCGCGTTGCAGGTGCGCTGCCTGCGCGCGGCGGGAGTCGTCGACCGCACTGGTGTAGCCGATCAATACGTTGCGGGACAGCACCTTTCGGGCGAGGTCCACGACCGTGTCGAATTCCTCGGTGAGCAGTGCCCGGTTCGAGGTGGACAGCGTGGTGTGGGACAGTTCCTCCTGTACGGCCACGACGCGGGTGGCCAGGGCCAGGGCGTCGTCGGCGGTCACCGCCCGGTGGCCTGCGGCTACTGCGTCCCGAATGTGTTGCTCCAGCGACTCCATGCGGTTCCCCTACCGGTGAGCCCGGGGCCACGAATCCCCGGTGTCCGTACAGTGTCCGCGTTACCCGGTTCGCGCGGAGGAGTTCGCCCTGCATTCGCGAACAGGGGCCTCGACAGGGTGCTCAGTACACGGTTCGTTTACCCCAGGTGTTGCGGGCCGACGGGACGACCACCTTCGCCATGCGGTAGCGGCGGCCGATGGCGGCGAGCTCGCGCTGGAGGGCGGCCGCGTCGGCGCGGGCGGTGGCGTCCACGCCGGGACAACTACCGAGGATGGTGCGAGCGAGAGCCGAACGGCCCAGTTCCACGGCACGTTCCATGCCGGCGCAGACACTGGGCCGTTCGTCCTCCGGCAGATCGGCGTTATCGACCTGGTCCTGGAGCGCCGCCACCCGGTTGGCGAACGCCAGCGCCTCGGCGACCGTCGACACACGGCCGCCGTCGATGATTACCGAACGAATGCTCTCGGCGAGCAACGCCACCGGGATCCTCCTCACAAGCCACCCCCCAAGCGACCGCCGGCCAGTCGCAAGTCGCGATCATTGTCCGACGGAGCGGATCCGTTCCGGACAATTTTCACGAAACATCAGCATATCGAACCTTCCAGTGCTGGAATACGAGTGGTCAGCCGCTCGCCGCGCCTCAGTGCGCGCCGACGGTGAGCACTGTCCGCCCCACGGCCGTCCGGGATTCGATGGCGGCGTGGGCCTGTGCCGCCGCTTCCATCGGGAATATTTGCCCGACAGTAACTTTCAGGTTTCCGGCCGCCGCGGCGGCAATCGCCGACGCGCCCAGGGCGGGCCAGTCCAGGTCGCCGGCGAGCATGTCCGGCAACAATGTGACAGCGAGGCCCCGCGCGGCCGCGTCCGCCGGATCGACGGCGGCGAAACCGCCTGCGGCATTGCCGTATCCGAAGAATCGGGACCCGGCGATCGCCGCGGCTTCCTTGCCGACGACACCGCCGGCGCCGTCGAATACCACGTCGACAGCACCGATCTCGGTGGCCCAGCCCGGCACGGTGTAGTCGACGACCTGCGCCGCCCCGAGCTCCCGGGCGAGTTCGAGTTTGGCCGGACTCGCCGCGGCGATCACCGTCGCGCCCGCGGCCGCCGCCAGCTGGATCAGCAGCGCGCCGAGACCACCGCCCGCGGCGGTCACCAGCACCCGCTCCCCCGCACGCACGGCCGCGACCTGTGCGACGGCCATGGCGGTGCGCCCGTCGTGGATGAGCGCGGCGGCGGTGACGAAGTCCAGTTCGGCCGGCACCACGAGCAGATCGTCCGCCACGGCCAGGGCGCGCTCGGCGTAACCGCCGGTCGGGACGCCGCCGCCGATTCCGCTCGCGGCGGTGTGCGCGGCGACCCGGGTCCCGATCAGCGCGGGGTCCACGTCCGGGCCGACCGCCGCGACCACACCGGCCACCGCGCCGCCGGGCACGTACGGCGGCGCGACCGGGAAGAACTGCGTACCCCACCCCGACCGCAGCCGGGTGTCGAGGAACATGACGTCCGCGGCTGCGACGTCGATCACCACCTGCCCGGGGCCGGGCGTCGGGTCGGCCGCCTCGACGACGGTCAGGACGTCGGGTCCACCGAACGACTGTGCTTCCACTGCAAGCATTTCCACTTCTCCTCAGGTGTGTAGCGCCCTCCGGAGACCACCCTGCTACCTGAAGCTAGGTTGAGGTCAAGACCGCCCTGAGTTGGCGTTCGACGACGTCGCTGGGCTACCGTTGACCTATCGAGGGGAGTATTTCCCGAACGTCATCCCGGTCAACACGGTCGCCAACGGCGGCGGCCCCGGGACGGCCCCCGAAATCTTCGGGTGAAAGAGACCTCGGGTCATTCGTCGTACCCGAGGAGCATCGTTGACATCGTTCACCCTGGCCGCCGCCGAATCCGGCAGCCTGCACACGATCGGCAGCCCCTGGCTGTGGACCGCCACCATCGTGGGCGTGCTGATCCTGCTGACGCTGGACTTCCTGGTCACCCGCCGGCCGCACGAGGTATCGATGCGCGAGGCTATAGGGTGGACGGCCTTCTATATCGCGCTGCCGCTGGCGTTCACGCTGCTGCTGTGGCGGATGCACCACAGCACGGCCGCGTCCGAGTTCCTCACCGGCTATCTGCTGGAGAAGTCGCTGTCGGTGGACAACCTGTTCGTCTTCATGCTGCTGCTGACCGCGTTCGCCGTGCCCGCGCGGCTGGCGCAGCGCGTCCTGCTGTTCGGGATCGCGGGTGCGCTGATCCTGCGCTCGATCTTCATCGCACTGGGCGCGGCCGCGCTGGAGAGCCTGGACTTCGCGTTCCTGCTGTTCGGCGGGATCCTGCTGGTCACGGCCGTGAAACTGGCCCGGGACGCGGTCGGCGGCCACGGCCCGGAAGTCGACATCTCGTCCATGCGCTCGGTCAAGCTCCTGCGCCGGCTCATGCCGGTCACCGACGACTACCAGGGCACCCGGATGCTGACCCGCGTCGGCGGCGCCCGGGCACTGACCCCGCTGGCACTGGTCGTGACCGCCGTGATGGGTGCCGACGTGGTCTTCGCCGTCGACTCGATCCCCGCGGTCTACGGCGTGACCGGCGACCCGTACCTGGTGTTCGCCACCAACGCGTTCGCGCTACTGGGCCTGCGCGCCCTGTACTTCGTGCTGAGCGCGGCCCTGTCGCGGCTGGTGCACCTGGCCTACGGCCTGGCGGTGATCCTGGGCTTCATCGGCGTCAAGCTGGTCCTGCACTGGGCGCACGGTATCTGGTCCGGCGTGCCCGAAATCCCGACGGCCGCTTCACTGCTCGTCATCGTCGTCACCTTGGCGGTGGTCACCGCCACCAGTATGTGGTCGACCCGCGACACCGAGCGCGCACCCGCCGCCTGATCGGATGCCGACCGTTCGACGGTCGTGGGCGCGCGCCCGCGACCGTCGAACGGTCGCCGCGGCTCAGATCAGCTTGACCCGGGCCGCTACGGCCCGCACCACGCCGGGCGCGAACCGCTGCGCCCGGTACTGCAGGTGCGATTCCGGAGTGACCGGCACGATGTCGCGGCCGCGCTCGACGGCCCGCACGATATGTTCGGCGACCTTCTCCGGCCCGTAGCGCCGCGCCCGGTACAGCTTGTCGAAGTGCTGCTGCTTGGCGGCCTCGTCGTCCGCGGACAGGCCCGCGAACCGGGTGTTGGACACGATGTTGGTGTGCACGATGCCGGGGCAGATGGTGTGGACTTCGACGCCCTTGCCGGCCAATTCGGTGCGCAGGCAGTCGGAGAACATGAACACCGCCGACTTGCTGGTCGAATAGGCGCTGAAGTCCCGCTGCGGGGTGTACGCGGCCATGCTGGACAGGTTCACGATATGACCGCCCAAGCCGCGCTCGGCCATCGCGGAACCGAAACTGCGGCAACCGTTCACGACGCCACCGAGGTTGATCCCCAGCACCCGGTCGAACTCCTCCGGCGTGGTGTCGAAGAAGCCGCCGGCCTGGCCGACCCCGGCATTGTTGACCAGGATGTCGGGCACACCGTGCGCGGCCAGCACCGTCGCGGCGTGCTCGGCGACGGCGTCCCGGTCGGCCACGTCCAGGGCGTAGGCGTGCGCGGTGCCACCGGCGGCCACGACCAGGTCGACGGTCTCCTTGACGGCATCGAGGTTGATGTCGGAGAGCACCAGCTCCGCGCCGCGACGGGCGAAGGCGAGCGCGGTCTCGCGGCCGATCCCGCTACCGGCGCCGCTGATCACGACCAGCTGGTCTTCGAACGACCGCCGCCGCGGGCCCACCTCGGCGCGGCGCAGCGTGCGCGGCAGCTCACCGGAGGCGAGGCCGTCGATCAGCTCGCGGGTCGCGGTGGCCAGCAGTTCGGGGTGCGAATAGGGCAGCCAGTGGCCACCGGCGACCTCGCGCCGGAACAGGGTGCGCGTCCAGCGCGGGGTGTCCTCGTAGCTCGCCGGGCGAACGGCGATATCGCGGCGCGCGATGACGAGCTGCACCGGAACCCGGGTGTGCCGCTCACGCGGTCCGGTCAGGCGCTGCAGGATGTTGGCCCGGTAGATCCGCATGCCGTCGAAGAAGTCGCGGTGGAATTCGGGGCCGAGCTTGATGTTGTCCGGGGAGGTCTCGTTGATCAGGCCGACGAACCGCTTCCACACCGGGGCCGGCGACAGCGGCGTGAACGCCACCTTCCCCACGACCGGGGTCATGAACAGGAAGGTGTACCAGGACGACGCCAGCTGGGTGATCGGCCCCCAGGCCGCGCCGCGCGCCATCTTGTCGCGGATCCACTGCCCGAGGTGGTCGAGGTTGGGACCCGATACCGAGGTGAACGAGGCGATGCGACCGTCGGCGCGGTCCTCGCACACCGCCTCCCACATCTGCACCGAACCCCAGTCGTGGGCGAGCACGTGCACCGGCCGGTCCGGGCTCACCGCGTCGGCGACGGCGAAGAAGTCGTTCGCGTATTCGGAGATCCGGTAGTCGGCGGTGCGGTCGGTCCGGGTGGAGCGGCCGTGGCCGCGGGTGTCGTAGGTGACGACGTGGTAGCGGTCGGCCAGCAGTGGGACCACCCGGTCCCACAGATGGTGGTCGTCGGGCCAACCATGAACCAGCACAACAGTTTCCCGGTCTCCATGCGCAGTTTCCCGGGGGCCTGCGTGGTCACGCTCCGCTACCGCCTCCGGCCCCTGACGGGAAACTGCGGACGAATCACCGTATTCGTAGACGGCCAGGTCGAATTCACCGTTGCGGACCACCCGTTCGGCGGTCACGAGCTGATCGGTCACTGGGAACTCCTCGATGCCGGTGGCCCGGCGGACAGTTCGGACAGGGATGGCTACAGATCCAGGACCAGCCGCTCGCCGGCACAGCGCGAGACGCACAACAGCATCTCACCGGCGGCGTGCTGGTCGGCGGTGAGCACGGTCTCGCGGTGTTCGGGGCTACCGTCGAGCACCTTCACCACACAGGTGCGGCAGAAACCCTGCCGGCAGGAGTAGGCGGTGTCGGGGCGGACCTTCAGCACCTCTTCGAGCGCGGACCGATCGGCGGGCACCTCGACGGTCCGGCCGCTGCGCGCGAGTTCGACGGTGAAGGGCCGGCCGTCGACCACCGGCGGCGCGGAGAACCGCTCGGAATGCAGTTCGATCGCGGCGCGCGGTGCCGCCGCGAGTTCCCGCACCCGGGCGGCGATCGCCGCCGTCATCGGGACCGGGCCGCAGCAGTAGACGGCGGTGTCGGGACCGATGCCGGGCAGCAGATCCGCCCCGGTCGGGATGCCGTGCTCGTCGTCGGTGCGGACGGTCACCCGGGCGCCGAAGCTCTCGACCTCGGCCAGGAACGGGATGGTGGCGCGGCTGCGGCCGACGTACACCATCGACCAGTCCACGCCGAGCCGGTCGGCGAGCCGGATCATGGGCAGGATCGGGGTGATCCCGATGCCGCCCGCCACGAAGTGCAGCCGGGTCGCGGTCGAACCGTGGCCGGGCAGCACGAAGGGGAAGGCGTTGCGCGGACCGCGCAGGGTCACCGTGCGGCCGACGGTCAGGGCGTCGTGCACTTCGATCGAACCGCCGCCGCCGTCCGGGATGCGCCGCACCGCGATGCGGTAGCGGTAGCGGTCGGACGGGTCGCCGCACAGCGAGTACTGCCGGACCTTGCCCGACGGGAGCACCACGTCCAGGTGTGCGCCCGGATACCAGCGCGGCAGCCGGCCACCGTCGGGCGCCACGAATTCGATCGAGCAGACATCGGTTTCGCGGGCCTCGACGCGCCGCGCGCCGACCACCACGGTGATCGCGTGGTCGTCGACCCGGCCGGCGGGGGTGCCGCGATTCACGAACGCCGACCAGCGGATCCGCGCCTCGGCCACGGCGGCCACCAACCGCAGGGTGCGGTCGCGGCGCGGGCGGGCGAACAGGTCGGCGGGCGGTTCCTGTGGGATCGGCCAGCGGACCGGGACGGGCGTGCCGGTCACGAGGCGAGCCGCTGTGCGGCGGGCGACTTGGCGAGGTAGGCGATGGCCTGCGCGGTGGAGCCGACACCTTCGGGGCTGTAGCCGGGCTGGAAGGTCGACAGCGCGCTCCACAGCAGGGCCGGGATCGTAGGCAGCGCGCCGCGCCACATGGCGCCGAACACCTTCCCGATCAGAACCGGGTAGCCGTGGTCCGGCAGGTTCGGGTCGGCGTGCACCATGAAGCGGGTGCCGCGGACCAGCAGCGTGAGGAACACGGGGAACACGATCAGCATGAGCGCGCCGCGGCGGACGTAACCGACTCCGAAGTACTCGGCGACGTCGTGGGCGACGTTGCGGTGTTCGACCTCTTCGGCGCCGTGCCAGCGGAACAGGTCCAGCATGCGCGGGTCGGCGCCGAACCGCTCCAGGTCGGCGTTGAGGATCCAGTCGCCGAGGAAGGCGAAGAAGTGCTCGAGGCTGCCGATCAGGCCGATGCGGTCGACCAGGCGCTGGTAGTCGGCGCGGGCGTCGGTGCCGTCGCCGGGGCCGAGCGACTTGCGGAACAGGTACTCCATCTGGGCCACGTACGCCTGCGGGTCGATGCCGTTGGCGGTGAAGACCTCGTCGAGCACGGTGCCGTGGGTCTCGGCGTGCATGGATTCCTGGCCGATGAAGCCGAGCATGTCCTCGCGCAGCTGGGCGTCGTGCACGTAGGGCAGTGCCTCACCGAAGGCTTGGCAGAACATGCGCTCACCCTCGGGGAGCAGCATGTTGAGGGCGTTGATCAGATGGGACGCGATCGGCTCGGCGGGCATCCAGACCAGCGGCGTGTGCCGCCAGTCGAATTGCACGTTCCGGGCCCGTAGCGCAATGTTTCCGCCGGGCTCGTGCGCGGGGCGGCGCCCTCGGAACGGAAGCAACTTCATCGGTACTCCTGTGGTGATCGGCAGCGCTGGCCGCCATATTCTTCACCAGCGTAGCAAGAATTCCGACGATTGATGCAACTTGGGGTAATAGTAAAATTTCGAGGGTCAGCGGGTCATCATCGGGAACTCGGCGGGCTTGCCGTCCGACCCGGTGGCACTGCCCCGGGTGAACAATCCGTCCTGGTTGACCTGCGTCAACACCACGTGCGCGGGCTCGGTGACGTACTTACCGGCCGCACAGTTCGGCTCGCACAGATTCCGGTGTTCGGTCCCGTCGCCCTCGGCCTTGTCCGGGCCCCAGCTGGTCCAGGTGATGCCGTCGACCGTCAATCCCATGTCGGCGCACGCGAACGCGATACGGTCGGGCCGGACCACCGGCTTGTGCGTCACGCAGTCGATCAACTGCGGTCCCGCCGGCGCCGTCGCGGTGGCGGACGCACCCACCGGAACCGTCGAGTCGTCCGGGCCGCACGCGCTCAGTGCCACGACGAGGGCCGCGGCCGACAGACCCGCGATCGCCCACCTGCTCCTGGAACGCACCGCCACAGCATCTCCCCACTTCCGGACCTACGGCCTGACGACCGACACACCGTCGATACTAAGCGGCATTTCAGCCGCGGACCTGCGGTGGGTCAGAAGTGGAACACGGTAGTGCTGTGGTTGTCGGCCATGCACTGATTTCCGAAAGTCTGCCGGTAGCTGACCGGTGTGCCCTCCCACAGGCCGTCCGCGGCGACGGTCACCGGCTGATAGATGAAGGTGCACATCCGCATCGGTCCACCGCGCAGCTGCCCGAAGGACCCGCCGGCCGCGGCGAGCTCCGCGCACGCCCCGGCCGAATCGGGATGCGTCCCCGCCCGCACCGGATCGCACGCCAGCAGCACCATCCGCTCGGCTGCACCGCCGTCGATCGAATCGCCTTGCGCCACACGCAGGATCAGGAACGACGCGGGCACGCCCTGCGCCTGCGCCGGCACCGTCGCGACGCCCGCCGCCAGCAGCGCGGTCGCAACCGCCGTCACTATCGAGAACCGCATCGGTCCACCTCCGTGAGTCACGACCACTCGACACCATTCGATCGCCTACGCGGCACCCACTGTTTCACGTCCCGCCCGCCGCGCGCCGACTCACCCGCCGCACGCCGTCCCGCCCCGCCGCGCGCCGTCCCGCCCCGCCGCGCGCCGACCCGCCCGCCGGACGCCGACCCGCCCGCCGAACGCCGACTCACCCGGCGCTGACGGCGATCCCGCCCCCGTGCACCGGGCCCGGCGTCGTCGTGAGCGGCTGGGCGGTGCTGCCGGTGCGGGCGGCCACGATCTCGGCGGCGATCGCCACCGCGGTCTCCTCCGGCGAGCGGGCACCCAGGTCGAGGCCGATCGGGGCATGTAACCGGGACAGCTCGCGCTCGGTGAGCCCGGCCGCGCGCAGCCGGGCGGCCCGGTCCGCGCAGGTGCGGCGCGACCCCATGGCACCCACGAACGCCACCGACAGCCGCAACGCCCGTTCCAGCAGCGGGACTTCGAATTTCGCGTCGTGCGCGAGCACGCAGATCACCGTGCGGGCATCGACAACAGTGGATTCCAGGTAGCGGTGCGGCCATTCGACCACGACCTCGTCGGCCTCGGGAAACCGGTCGCGCGTGGTGAATACGGGCCGCGCGTCGCACACCGTCACGTGATAGCCCAGGTACTTGCCCATTCGGACCAGCGCGGCGGAGAAGTTACCGGCCCCGAACACGAGCAGCCGCGGCGGCGGACGGTAGGACACGACGAACAGCTCCGATTCGTCTGCGCCGCAACCGATCCGGCGGATTCCGATGCAACCCGCGGCCAGCATGTCGCGCACTTCGGCCCGAACCCGAGGCGAGAACGCGGCGCCCAGCCAGTCCGAATCTCCCACCGGCCGAGCAGTTTCGGCGGCAGCCTGGCCGACGTCTGCCGTCGATGCGGCGGGCTCGTCCGCTTCGACCAGCGCGCCGGCCGCTCCCGTCCGGAGATCGCGCACGAGAGCGACCGGCCCCGCAGCCGTCAGCACAGCCTCGATCGCCGGGCGGGCTGCCGCGTCCACCCGGTGGACGAACACCTCGAGCACACCGCCGCAGGTCAGACCGACGGCGATGGCGTCGGAATCGCTGTACCCGAACGTTTCCCGCACCGGCACACCTGTCGCGAGCACCTCGACACACAGCTCGTGCACCGCGGCCTCGACGCAGCCGCCGGACAGGCTGCCGACCACCGCGCCGGTGGTGTCGACGGCCATCGACGTGCCGGGCGCGCAGGGGGCACTGCCCCGCACCGAGATCACGGTGGCGAGGGCGTAGTCGCGGTCCGCCACGTGGCGGGCCAGCAGTGCGGCGGCGAGCTCACGCATGCCAGGCACCGCCCGCCGCCGCGAGAATATCGTTGGGGCGCACCGGAACCCGGGTGATGCGCCCGTTCCCGCCGGCGGCCCGGCAGGCGTCGCGGATCGCGGCGACCACGGCCGGGGTGGCGGACAGGGTAGGCGGTTCACCGGCACCGCGCAGGCCGTAGGGCGCGCGTGGATCGGGGTTCTCCAGGATGTCGAGCAGCTGCGGCGGGGTGTCGAGAACGGTCGGGATCAGGTAGTCGGTGAACGACGGATTGCGCACGATACCGTCGCTGACCTGGATCTCCTCCATCACCGCCAGCCCCAGGCCCTGCACCGCGCCGCCGTGGATCTGGCCCTCGAGTGCCTGCCGGTTCATGACGCGGCCCACGTCCTGCACGGCGTCGAGGGCGACCACCTTCACCAGGCCCAGTTCCACGTCCACGTCGACCACCGCCCGGTGCACACAGATCGCGAGCTGCACATGCGAATCTCCCTGTCCGGTCAGCGGATCGAGCTTGGTGGTGGGGCGGTGCCGGTATTCGCGAGTCTGTTCCGCAACCCGGTCACCGAGCACGTCGGCGAGGGCGGCGAGGACCTCCCCGGTGTCGGACACCACCTTGCCGCCCGCCATCGCAGTGGCCGGATATCCCTGTGCCGCAGCGATTTCCAACACCTCGTCGCGGACGGCCAGGCAGGCGGCCCGGACCGCGCCGCCGGTCATATAGGTCTGCCGGGAGGCGGAGGTGGAACCGGCGTTGCCGACCCGGTTGTCCGCCGGCGCGATGGTGACCTGCTCGATGCCCAGCTCGGTGCGCACGATCTGCCCGGCGATGGTCACCAGCCCCTGCCCGACCTCGGCGGCCGCGGTGTGCACCAGGGCGACGGGCTCGCCCGCGATCACCTCCAGCCGAACCCGAGCGGTGGAGTAGTCGTCGAACCCCTCCGAGAAGCAGATGTTCTTGAGCCCCACCGCGTATCCGATCCCCCGGTACACGCCCTCGCCGTGCGTGGTCTGGGCGACACCGCCGGGCAGGTGCCGAATATCGCTGCGGTCCAGCGGTTTCGGCAGCGGCAGGGTCCGGATCCGGTCCAGCATCGGGGCGACCGGCGTGGGCGCGTGCAGGATCTGCCCGGTGGCCAGCGCCGATCCTTGCGACACCGCGTTGAGCTGCCGCAGCCGCACCGGATCCGTGCCGAGCTCGCCGGCCAGCTCGTCCAGCATCGATTCGGACGCGAAACAGGCTTGGACCGCACCGAATCCACGCATGGCCCCGCACGGCGGATTGTTGGTGTACACCCCGTAGGCGTCGATCCGCAGGTTCGGGAACACGTAGGGCCCGACCGCCAGCGACGCTGCGTTGGCCACCACATTGACCGTCGAGGAGGTGTATGCGCCGCCGTCGAGCACGATCCGGACCTCGGCGAACACCAGCTGCCCGGCGCGGGTGGCGCCGTAGGTGTAGCGCATCCGGGCCGGATGCCGGTGGACGTGCCCGAAGAACGACTCCTGCCGGTCGTAGACCATCTTCACCGGGCGCCCGGTGCGCAGCGCCAGCATCCCGGCGTGGATCTGCATCGACAGGTCCTCCCGGCCGCCGAACGCCCCACCGACCCCGGCCATGGTCATCCGGATCGCCGCCTCGGGCAGGCCCAGGCACGGCGCGATCTGGGTGACGTCGACGTGGATCCACTGGGTCGCCACGAAGAATTCGAGGCCGCCGTCGTCGGCCGGTACCACCAGACCCGATTCGGGCCCCAGGAATGCCTGATCCTGGATCCCGATCTCGAACTCGCGGGTGACGACAACCTCGGCGCGGCCACGGGCGGCGTCGACGTCGCCGGTCCGAACCGGCTGATGCCGCACGATCCCGCCGAGCGGCTGCACCTGATTGCCGACCGGGTCGTCCACGACGGCAACGGGATCCGTGATCGGCGGCAGCACCTCCCAGTCGATCTCGACCGCGGCCACCGCCCGCCGGGCGATCTCGGGATGGTCGGCGGCCACGATCACCACGGGTTCCCCGTGGTGGCGAACCTGGTCGACGGCGAGCACCGGCTGGTCGCGCTGATCGAGCCCGTAGTACTTCTCGCCCGGCACGTCGGCGTGGGTGAGCACCGCGTGCACACCGGCCATGGCCGCGGCGGCCGAGGTGTCGATCCGGTTGATCCGGGCGCGGGCGTGCGGGCTGCGCAGCGTCGCGCCCCACAGCATGCCCGCCAGCCACAGGTCGGAGGAGAAAGCGAACTCGCCCTTCACCTTCAGTGGGCCGTCGGGTCGCGGCGGGCTGTCACCGACCCCGCCGCGACCCGCGCTGGTGACGTGGGCCGGAAGCCGCACCGTACTCATCGGGACTCCGATCCGGCCAGCCGCGCGTGCGCGATGCGGCCCGCTCGCGCCACCGCATCCTGTGGCATCGTGCGTAATTCGCCGTCGCTCACCACGGTCGCGCCGCCGACCAGCAGCCGAGCCAGTGGCGGGGTCGGCCCGAAGACCAACGCCCACACCGGATCCACCACCGCGGACCGGAACCCGTCCATCCGCCACACCGCGACATCGGCGAGCTTGCCGACCTCCAGGCTGCCGATCTCGAAGTGGCGGCCCAGATTCCGGGCGCCGCCGAGAGTCGCGAGCTCGAGAACCTGCCGCGCGGAGATCGCCTGCGGGCCGTGCACCGCGCGCTGGAACAGCAAGGCCTGGCGCATCTCCCCCGCCATCGAGCTGAGTTCGCTGGAGGCCGAGCCGTCCACGCCGAGCCCGACGGGCGCGCCGGCGGCGAGCAGTTCGGTCACCCGGGCGATCCCGGCGCCGAGCCGGCCGTTGGAGCCGGGGCAATGCGCGGTGCCGGTCCCGGTCTCGGCGAAGCGGCGAATGTCCTTGTCGTGCAAATGCACCGCGTGCGCGAACCAGACGTCGGGCCCCAGCCAGCCCAGATCGTCGAGGTATTCGACCGGGGTGCGGCCGAACTGCTCGAGGCAGTGCTTCTCCTCGTCGAGCGTCTCGGCCAGATGGGTGTGCAGCCGCACGCCCGCCGACCGGGCCAGGGCGGCCGACTCGAGCATCAGCTCCTCGGTGACCGAGAACGGCGAGCACGGCGCGACCGCGACCCGCAGCATCGAGTCGAAGGCCGGATCGTGGTAGCGCAGAATCGTTTCCGTGGTCGCGGCGAGGATCGTGTCGCGGTCCTCGACCACCTCGTCCGGGGGCAGGCCACCGGCGGACACGCCGCGGTCCATCGAGCCCCGGCAGGGATGGAACCGCAACCCCACCTCGGCGGCGGCCCGGACCTCGGCGTCGAACAGGTCGCCGCGACCGGCCGGGAAGACGTAGTGGTGGTCGCTGGAGGTGGTGCAGCCGGTGAGCGCCAGCCAGCTCAGCCCGGCACTCGCCGCGCCGTACACGACCTCGGCGTCCATCCGGGCCCACAGCCGGTACAGGCCGGTGAGCCATTCGAACAGGGTGGCGTCCTGGAACAGGCCCTGGGTCGCCCACTGGTACAGGTGGTGATGGGTGTTCACCAGGCCGGGAGTGATCAGGCAGCCGGTGGCGTCGATCCGGTGCGCGCCCGTGATCCGCGGCGCGGGGCCGGGGGCGATCCCGGTGATCCGGCCCTGTGCCACGCTCAGCCAGCCGGATTGGATCTCCGGGCCGACGACCGGTGCGATCCAGGCGTTTTCGAGCAGGATCGGGGCGGCGGGGCCGGTCATGCCGCACCTGCCGGTTCGATGCGGCGCCGCGCGGCGAGCCGGACCGCGTCGAGGATCTTCTCGTATCCGGTGCAGCGGCACAGGTTTCCGGCCAGGGCCTCGCGGATCTCCGGATCGGTGGGGCGCGGCCGGCGTTCGAGCAGGTCGTGGACGGCCACGATCAGTCCCGGGGTGCAGAATCCGCACTGCACCGCGCCGGAGTCCAGGAAGGCCTGCTGTACGGGATCGAGTGTGTCACCGGCGGCCAGGCCCTCCACCGTGCGCACCGCCGCGCCCTCGGCCTGCCCGGCCGCGACCAGGCACGCGCAGACTGGCGCGCCGTCCAGATACACTGTGCACGAACCACATTCACCCTGCTCGCAGGCATTCTTGGCGCCGGGCAGGCCGAGTCGCTCCCGCAGCACGTAGAGCAGGCTCTCGCCCGGCCAGACGTCGTCAACGGTCTCTTCGATCCCGTTGACTCGCAACTGGATTCGCATCACGCTGCCCTCCTGTTCGATGTCCGGTGGTCGGCCCAGGCCCAGGTCAGCGTGCGGCGGGCCAGTACCGCGAGCGCGTGGGTGCGGTAGTCGGCGGTGCCGCGCACGTCGTCGATGGGCCGGGCCGCCGATGCGACGAGCGACCCGAACTCGCGCAGCACCGATTCGGGCAGCGGCGCCGGATCGTTCCAGGGCAGGGCCGCGGCGAGGAAGTCTTCGGCTGCCGTCGCCCGCAGCGGGGTGGGGCCGGCCGAGCCGATGCCGGTGCCGGCGGTCCGCGTGGTGCGGTCGAGGGCGAGCGCGAACGAGCACACCGCGATCACCATGGCGTTGCGGGTGCCGACCTTGGCGAAGTACTGCGGTCCGGCCGCCACCGGCACGCGGATCGCGCGGATCAGCTCGTCGGCGGCGAGGGTGTGGCGTTTGGGACCGGCGTAGAAGTCGTCGATCGGGATCGTCCGGATCCCGCGCGCGGCGGATTCGGCCTCGACCACCGCACCGGTGGCCAGCAGCGGCGGATGGCTGTCCCCCGCCGGGCTCGCGGCCCCGAGGTTGCCGCCCACGGTGCCGCGGTTGCGGATCTGCGGCGAGCCGACGGTTCGGGCGGCCTGCGCGAGCCCCGGCGTGAGCTCGGACAGCTCCCGCACGATCCGGGTGTAGGTCACCGCCGCACCCAGCCGCACCACGCCGTCGCCTGCCCGCTCGACGACGGCCGGTTCCGGGCAGCCGGTCAGATCCAGCAGCGCCGATGGGCGGCGGCGATCGTAGTTGAGCTCCACCATCACATCGGTCCCCCCGCAGATCACCGTCGCGTCCGGGTACGCGGCGCGCAGGTCCAGCGCCTCCGCCCAGCTGTGTGGCCGCAGGAATCGCATCGGCCGCCCCTTTCGTCGCAGGTCCAGCTCGCGCACGCCTGTCACCGCCAGTCAACCCGCATCGTGTTCGCCGTGGCCACGCCCGGAACTCCGAACTGTCGGGCCCGGATCCGGGCGGAATTCGTAGGAACCTCCAAACCGGATGTCGGCCGCGTTACCGGCGACTTCCCGGGTGACATTCACGTTTCTCGCGGGTCCGAGCGACCCGCTGACCGACGACCCCGCGCCGGCTCGGTAATCGTCCGGGGGGGCCGAGGTCGGTTCGTCCGGCTTGCCGACTCCGGTCCGGGCCCGATAGTTGCTAGCGTTCGAGGACCATGCGGCTGCGTTCCCTGACCACCCTGCCCGAACTGGGGCTCGAACTCGTGACCGGCGAGGCCGAGCTGGATCGGTTCGTGCGCTGGGTGGTGACCCAGGACCTGGTCGATCCGAGCCGCTATCTGTCCGGTGGCGAGCTCGTGCTCACCGGATTGGCCTGGCACCGCGACGCCGCCGACAGCGAGACCTTCGTGGCGGCGCTGGCCCGCGCGCGGGTGGCGGGGCTGGCCGCGGGTGACGCACGGCTGGGGGCGCCACCCGACGATCTGGTGCAGGCCTGCCGGCGGCACCGGATCCCGCTGTTCCGAGTGCCCGAACAGGTGGCATTCTCGACGATCACCGAGCGCATCATGCGGGCACTGTCGGCCGAACGAGCCTCGGACGTGGCCGCGTTGCTGGACCGGCACCGGCAGCTGGTGGCCGGCACCGGGGTCGGCTCGGTTCTCGACCTCGTCGAACGCGACCTCGGGCTGCGCGGCTGGGTGGTGTCGGCGACCGGGCGGGCACTGGCCGGCCCGCACCCGGGCCCGCCACCGCAGGTGCGGACCGCATGCCTGGCCGAGGGTCGGCTGCCCGCGCTGAGTACCGTTGCCGGACAGCCATATTCGATCTTCGCGGTGGACGAGCACGGAACCTCCCGCGCCGCCGACTGGTTCCTGGTGTTCGCCGGGAACTTTCACGACTGGGCCACCGAACGACGGGCCATGGTCGGCGAACTCGCCGCCATCGTGTCGCTGGAACGGGCCCGCGGCGACGACCGGCAGAGCGCCCAGGGCCGCCTGGCCGAAGAACTGATCGACCTGGTCGTCTCCGACGCCCGCCCGGCCGATATCGTCGCGCGCCTGAACCTCACCGGCATCGGCAGCGGACCGTATGTGGCGATCGCCGCCGCCGCGGCGGAAGGCTTGCGGCCCAGTGAAGTTCGCGCCCTGGTCCGCGAGATCCTGGCTGGCACGGCCGCCGCCACCGGAGTCGTCGACGGCGAGACCATCGCCCTGGTACCGACCGGCCACCCGCCGCTCGCCGTCGTCCAGGAGGCGCTCGACGTGCTGGCCCCCGCCTTGACCGGGACCCGGCTCTCGATCGGAGTGAGCGGCGCGGTCGACGCCGACGGCCTGCGCGGGGCCGTCGAGGAGGCCCGCTACGCCCGCCGGATGGCGGCCGGGCGGAACCAGGGGGCCAGTGTCGTCGGCCAGGACGAACTCGCCACCCACATGCTGCTGCTGGCCGGGGTCCCCGACGAGGTGCGGCACATGTTCCGGCTGCGGCTACTGGACCCGCTCACCAGCTACGACGCCGACAACGGCGCCGATCTGGTGCACACGCTGCACACCTTCCTGCACGCCAACGGTTCCTGGACCCGCAGCGCGGAACTGCTGCACGTGCACGTCAACACGCTGCGCTACCGCATCGCCCGCATCGAGGAACTCACCGGCCGCGACCTGTCCCGACTTGCCGACCGCGTGGACTTCTTCCTCGCGTTGGCGCTGCGCTGAGCTCCCCGCCTCTCCGAGTTTTTCGGCACAGCCAGGTGCCGTCGGCGTCCGGCACGCTCGGCGGCGGCATGAATGCACGGCGGTTCCGGGCGTACCCGGCGAGTTACCCGGACCGCACGAAATCAGTTGTCACGTCGGCATTCACAACATGCCGCGCAGGCGTATGTCTGCCGCGTATTTGAGGATCAGTTCCCGGGTCAAGTGCGGAATGTCGCCCGTCGGGCCCACACCCGCTTCCTGCACCGCGGCCCGGAACTTGCCCGCCGGCAGCAGTGAGCCCGGGAGTGGCTGCGTGGGGCGCCGGAAGGCGTGCAGCAAGGGCAGCACCGACTGTTGCCGCTGTTTGTCCGGCAGCGCCCGCAGCGCGGTTTCGAAACGGTCCGACCAGTTGTCGAAGCCGTCGATCCGTTCGATCGGCTCCCCGGCTTCGATCAGCCAGTCGACGAAGGTGTCCAGGGAGATGTCGTCGTCGTGTGGGTTGAGGACGTCGTAGGTGCGGAACCCGGTGTCGATCGCCAGCGACAGGGTGGTGATCGCGGCCGCGGTGAAATCGACCGGCAGCCCGTCGTAGTGCGCGCTCCGACGGCCACCGGCCGGGTCGGAGAGGTAGAACGAGCTCGGTGCCAACCCGGTCGCGAGCACACTGAACAGCAAGCGGCTGAACATGTCTCCCGCGTTGAACTGCCCCGGATAGTCCGGATGGGCCAGGATCATGTCCGAGCGGAAGACCGTCACCGGCAGCCCGCACAGCTCGTGCGCCTCGCGCAGCATCACCTCGCCGGCCCACTTGCTGTTGCCGTAGCCGCTCGCGTACCCGGCGTCGATCGCCCGGACCGGGCTCACCCGGCGGATGTCCCCGTCCTCGTCGAAGGCATCGCGACCGGCCTGGCCGGCCACCGCGACGGTGGACAGGAACGCGATCGGTTTGATCGTGGTGGTGAGCGCGAAGCGGATGACTTCCGCGGTGCCGACCACGTTGGGGCCGAACAACTGCGCGTACGGCAGGACGTGGTTGACCAGGGCCGCGGCGTGCACGACCAGGTCCACCGATTCGGTCAGTTCCTGCCAATCGGATTCGGGCAGACCGAAATTCGGCGCCGAGACGTCACCGGCGACCACCCGCAGCCGCCCGGCCGCGTCGATCCGGAAGTCCGCGTGCAGCGCGGCGCCGTCGTCGAACGCCGCGTCCAGCCGGGCCCGGGCCGATTCGGCGTCGCGGCCGCGCACCAGGCAGATCAGTGTCCCGGCGGGGTCGAGTTGCCGCAGTAGCTCCAGCGTGAGGAACCGGCCCAGATAGCCGTTCGCGCCGGTCAGCAGGACGGTCCGCGGCGGATGCGGGGCGCGCGGCAGGGTGGGCGCGATCGCGAGCGTGGCCGGGTCGAGGAATTTGTCCAGCAGCAGATGGGCGGCCACCAGCCGCGAGCCCAGGCCGTGTACCGAGGCCACGGTCGGGCGATGATCCGCCGTATTCTGTTCCGCCACCACATAAGCGGCGATCCGGCGCAGGTCGGTATCGGGTCCGGTGATCGCGCCCACCGGGACCGACACCCCGAAGATCTCGTGCAGCAACTGCGAGAACGACAGGGCGGCAAGTGAATCGCCGCCCAGATCGGTGAACTGCTGATCGGGCAGGGCGGTGGTACCGAGCAGCACCTCGGCGGCGCGGCACACCGTCGCCAGGACCGGGCGGCTCTCGGCCTCCCGGGCCAGTTCGGCCAGCTGCTCGCTGCGGCGCCGGTCCAGATCGGCGTAGAGCTGCTCGAGCCGCTCGCGGTAGCGCTCGGCGAGCTTGGGCCGCAACGGTTTACCCATCGACGACAGCAAACCACCTGCGGCGGTGAAGGGTTCGGGCTCGATCAGGAAGTCGCGCGGGATCTCGTAGGAATTCAGTTCGGCCTCGTGCGCGATCCCGCGCAGTTCGACGGCGATCTCCCCCTTGGTGATTCGCGCCGCCAACGCCTGCGGCGTCGGCACCACCACCGCGACCAGATACGACCGCTCGCTGTTGCCGTACAGGTAGATCTGCCGCACCGACGGGGCCGCGACGAAGAGCGCCTCCAGCCGGTTGACCGCGACGAACTCGCCCTGCGCGAGCTTCAACACGCTGTTGCGCCGGTCGACGTACACCAGGTGATCGGGTTCGATCTCGGCCACGATATCGCCGGTGCGATAGAAGCCGTCCGAGTCGAAGATCTGCTCGGTCAGCTCGGGCCGCTTGAAGTAGCCGGGGATCATCAGGGTGGACTTGAGCAACAGTTCGCCGCGCGGATGCGGCCGGTCGGTGGCGAAATAGCCCAGCTCCGGCACGTCGACGAGTTTGTATTCCAGCACCGGTGGGCGCCGGATCCGGTTGTCGAGCATGATCCGCCCGCCGGCCTCGGTCGAGCCGTACCCGTCGTGCATGTCGATGCCCAGCAGCCGCTCCATGAACTGCCGCATGGCCGTGGTCAGCGGCGCCGAACCACACATGGTGGTGACCACTCGCCCACCGAGGACCCGGTCCCGGACCTCGGCCAGCGCCTCGGCCGCCGCCGTCGCCGGGTCGGTCCCGACCGCGATCCGGCGGTCGACCTCACCGAGATAGCGCTGATACAACAGGTCACAGACCCGGGGTACGAGGAACAGCTCCACCGGGCGCACCAGCGCGGTGTCCTCGAGCAGCGTGGACACGTCACTGCCGGCGGAGAAATAGGCGGTGCCGCCGCGGGCCAGCGCGCCCAGCAGCACACCCCGGCCCATGAGATGACCCAGCGGCATGTAGTGCAGGCCGATGGCCGGCGACAAGGCACGCGAGGATTGGGTGAATGTGCCTGCGCCCCGCCAGAATCCGGCGGCCAGGCGCTCGGTGTACATGGCGCCCTTGGGCGTTCCGGTGCTGCCCGAGGTGTACATGAGCAGGTGCAGCGGGTCGGGGTCGTCGGAAACCACCAGCGGCGCGGGCAATTCGCGACCGCGCACGACCAGTGCTTCCAGCGTCGTCAGCCGGACCTGTGCGCCCGACGCCACCAGGGCCCGGCGGGCCGCCTCCACCACCTCACGGTCGCCGTCGTCGTCCGGGTGGTAGTCGAACACGACCATGGTGCGCACCGGCGAATCGGCCTGCAGCCCCTCCGCGGCGGCCCGCAGCGACTCCAGACTGACCAGCCAGATCCGCGCCCCGGTCTCGGCGAGGATCGAATTCCATTGCGCCACCGGCACAGTGGTCGGCATGGGCACGCTCACCGCGCCCGCCCGCAGGCACGCCAGATCGATCGCGGTGTAGTCGGCGGAGGTGAAACCGAGCGTGGCCACGAAGTCGCCGGGCGCGACCGGGGCCAGATCGTCGTGCTGCCACGCCGCCGCGACGGCGCCGGCCCGCGCCCACAACTCGGCGTAACTGATCGTGCGGTAACCCGGCAGCAGGCGGCGGCTGCGCCGGCCGGACCCGTCGACCACCGACTCGGTGGCCCGCTCGGCGCAGGCGGGCCGGGTCGCGTAGCTCGTCATCACCACGTCGACCAGCTCCACCAGCCGCAGCGTCGACGTCCGCAGCGCCTCGATGACCGCCATGTCCGGCGCCGCCGCGCGGAGCCGTTCGTCGGCGAAGAGCTCAGCGATCCGCCGAGCCCGCGCCGCCCGTTTGTCCTCGATCATGACCGTGCCTTTCAGCCGGCCGCGCCCCCTCGAACGACAGGGTCAGATGCCCAGTCCGTCGGCGAGCACGGGCCATGACTTCTTGAACTCATCTTCCCAGTAGCCCCACGAGTGGGTCCCGTTGGGCTGGAAGTCGAAGGTCGCCGGAATGTTCAGCTGGCCCAGCGTGGTCTGCAGGTTGTGCGTGCACCAGTTCACGCCGGCCTCGATCAGGCCGCCGATCACGATCTGGTCGGCGAGCATGACCGGGTCGTGACCGACCGGGCCGGCGATGTGATCGTCCTGGATGTTGTCGTGCACCCCGGGCATCCCGGTGCCCGTGGAGAAGTACAGCTTCATTCCGCGCAGGCCCTCGGCGTGCAGGAGCGGGTCGTTGGCCTGCCACATCGGGTCGTCGTCCTCGCCCCACATGTTGCGCACGTCGCCGCCGCCGTAGAACTCCACCACGGTCTTGACGAAATCCCGGCCGTAGTGGTCGCTGGTGCCGGCGCAACCGCTGTAGGCCCCCAGGGCGCGGTACAGCCCCGGCTTGGCCTCGGCCAGCTGCAGGATCGAGGTCTCGGTCATCGAGATGGCGGCGATCGCGTTGGTCCCGTCGGTCGCCAGCGCGGCATCGATCAGCGGCGGCAGTTCCTCGGTGAAGAAGGTCTTCCACTTGTTGACGCCCAGCACCGGGTCGGGCTTCTGCCAGTCGGTGTAGTAGCTGGAGGCGCCGCCGATGGCGGTGACGACGTTGACGTTCTTGTCGTTGAGGAACTGCAGGACGTCGGTGTTGGTCTCCCAGCTGACCAGGTCGACGCCGCCTCCGTTGCCGTTGAGCAGGTAGAGGACCGGGCGCGGCACCGAGGTGTCGGCCGGACGCTGGACCAGGACCGTGACGTCCTTGTCCATCGCGGCCGAGTACACCTTCATGGTGAGGTGGCGGTCGCTGTCGTAGGTGACGTCGGTGATGCGGGATCCGTCCGCCGCGACCGGGTCGGCGGCCAGGCGGTGGGCCGAGATGACCGGGTCGGCGGGGTCGGCCTGCGCGGTGGTCACGGGAAGGGCGGCACACAGCGCGGCGGCAGTCGCCACTGCCGCAGTCCGAACCCTGTGATTGAGAACCAACTTCGAACCTAACCTGCTCTGGACGCCGACGACCGACGCACCGGGGCGACACGTTACCCGACCGGTAGGTAGGCCGACCGGAAAACCGGCATCCCGTTCGCCCGATTTACCGGGTCCACTCGCCTCGAACGACACGCGCCCGGCGACGCCGGCCGATACGTCCCGGGAAGGCCCGAAACCCACTCCGACACAGCCGAGTTCACAGTGTTTCCGCGCGGCACAGATCCGCGGGAATTCGCCGGGACGAGCAGTCACGGAATCCGGTGATCGCATCTCGAGCGTCGATGTGAAGAAATTTCGAGGGTCGAATTGATCACCACTCCGGACATGACCTAACATTCGGTTATCAGCCTTCAATGAACGCGAGAGGACCGATCGAATGGCGAAGAAGGTGACCGTCACCCTCGTCGACGACTATGACGGCAAGTCCAAAGCCGACGAGACCGTATTTTTCTCCGTCGACGGCTGGGACTACGAGATCGACCTGTCGTTGAAGAACTCCGGCAAGCTGCGTGAATTGCTGGAGCCGTGGATGAACAGCGCACGGAAGGTCGGCCGTTCGGGCCGCAAGGCGGGGTCGGGCCGGATTCGGTCCGCCGCCAACGCCGAGCAGACCGCCGCCGTCCGCGAATGGGCCCGTGAGCAGGGGCACCAGGTCTCGTCTCGGGGTCGCATCCCCTCCGAGATCATGGATGCCTACAACAAGGCCAAGAAGTAATCTCCGAACTTCGCGCACGCGCGCGGGCGATGGCGGTGTCCCCTTTCCGGGGGTACCGCCATCGTCGCTTTCGCGCCCCCGAGACCGCACATCCGGTAATCGATCCGGCCGTATGTTCGCGCCGGCGCCCCGCGGCCCATTCGAGTCACCGGGCGCAGATCGGCCATCGGAGTCCGAGTCGGAACAGTCCACCCGAAGCGGACATCCGGGACGAGTCCGAACCGAGAATCGAAACACTCTCCGGGTAGTCCGATGGGGCGGCAGTCCGCGAGTACAGAGAAGACAATTCACCCGTGCGGCAAACCGATGTTCGATTCGGACATTGCCTTACGAACAGGCCATGTGAACATCCGCGGGCTCACCGATGAGACTCAGTTCATTCTCGGCAACCACACGTGAAGCAGGCCACATAATTTCCGTTCAGAAGCAATATCTTGGTACGGTGCCCAGGTCAGAATCTTCTCGACTTGTCAGGACGATATTTCCATGAGCGCAGATTTGTTCAACTTGGGTTCCGCCGCTGTCGATTTCACCCAAGAGATCACCAACATCGTTTCGAACATCACCGGATCCATCTCCGATATCCTCAGCTGGCACCTCAGCTAGCTTTCGGGCCGGCGCCCGCCGATCATCCTGCGGCTTCGTCGCTCGGCACATCCGGCGCCTTCCGCGCTCCAGGCCCGTCCGGCCGCAAATGCCGCAGCAGCAGCAAGCCCAACCAGCAACCGATCGCGACGACCAGCGCGGCAACTGCCGGCGCGAACGAGTCGGCCGGCGCCGGGCCCGCGATGGACCATTTATCGGGATTCAGCGAACGCGGGTCTACAATCGGCCGCCGCGCGTCCCGGAGACCGCGAGTAACCGACGGTGTATAGAGCATCGCCAGCGCGATGACCCGGACCGGGCGGTAAGTGATCCGGCAGGATCCGAATGTGTAGCCGCCGGCCAGAGCCAGGGCGATTCCCTGGATGATCGCGTGCCAGCGATCGTCCGCCGAGGTTCGATAGCTGAGCACGGCGTAAACGGCCACCACGAGCACGCCGATGATTGCCCGGTTCGGATTCTGCCGGCGCAGCGCCAGGAGCACACCGACCGAGACGAGCACGGCGAATACCACGGCCGCGCTCCCGGAGACCACCGGCGCCTGCGCGGCCTGCCCGACCGCCCCGACCGCCGCGACGACCAGGACGAGAGCGCCGTCCCGCCCCGGCAACAGCAGGGCCGCGACCAGCGCCGTGAGCGCCTCACCGGCCACCGCGAGGGCGATCACCAGCAGGGAGCGGCCGTGATGACTCACCCAGTCCGGCAGCGTCATCGATTCGACCACGATCACCGCACACGACAGCACCGGCGCTACCGGCAATTCGTAGACGAGCGGCGGCAGATCCGAGCGCAGGCGGTCCCACCAGGCGACGATCACGAGCAGGAGCAGCGTCGCCAGCATCAGCCAGAGCGGCGGCGACTCCCCCGTGGACCAATCCACCAGCCGCAGTGCGTGACTCGGGTTCACCACGTGGGTGCCCGGCGGCGATCCGCCCACCGTGATCACGCCCAGCGCGCCGACCACCCAGCCGACGAACTGCGGCCGGCCCGGTCGCATACCGATCGAGACACCGGCCAACAGCAGTCCGCCCGCGATGGCGTCCAGATAGTTCAGGCTCGTCAGGGAGGTACCCATCGTCCCCTTGGCGAACACGGTGTGCGCGAGCAGCATGAGGACTGTTCCCCCGATAGACGTCGCCCAGGCGATCAGCGCCCGTTGCAGGTTCGCAAGGATCAGTGAGACGCCCAGGGCGGTGCTCATCCCCGCGGCCGTCGACTGCGGCAGCGCGAAGATCGTCACGGTGCGGGTGGCCTCGGACACCTCGTGGTCGGAGGGCAGCCCGACGGGGAGGATGATGGCCTGGCCGGCCAGCAGGGTGGCGGCCAGCGCGGTGGCGGTCAGGACCACGACGGGAAGGCTACGAAGCACCGCGGTACCGGCCGCAGTCGAGTCTCGGCCGGTACGGTGCGATCGACGGCGGCGCGGCCGTTCAGCAACCATCAGGCTATCTATTCTGCCCGACCCGGCTCGCCACCGTGCTCACGCGCACACAACGAACGAGGCCCCTGCCGGTATCGCACCGGCAGGGGCCTCGGACCTGCTCCCCCATCTGGACTCGAACCAGAAACCTGCCGATTAACAGTCGGCTGCTCTGCCAATTGAGCTATAGGGGATTGTTCCCGGTCTGCCCTGTCGGGCCGACCGAGGAGAAACTTTACTGCATGCCCGGTTTACTTCCCAAATCGCGCTCCTACCTGGGGGAATGTGGCGATTTCGGCGGGGTTTGCCTCAGGCTCCGGCGCATGTGCGCCGATGGCACTTCCCACCCCCGGTGATACTACGCACAGAGCGTGCCGTCAAACAGCGGTACGTTACTCGGCGTGATGGCCGGTGGGCACGGCACACAGAAGCGAGGGAAGGTCACGACATGAGCACGACCAACAGCCGCAAGAGTACGAACCGGCTGCGGGCCGCGGTAGCCAAGACGATGGTGGCGGCGATCACGTTCGCCGGATGCGCCTACGCCGCCGTCGCACCGGCCGACGCCGACCTCGGCCCGTCCTGCCTGTGGGCGGGCCAGAGCTTCCACAACGACCAGACGATCGACGCCGGCGGCTGGGAGTTCCGCTGCCACACCACCCTGTTCTCCGCCGACTGGTCACACACTCCGACCCGCAACCCCAGCAGCGTCCCCAACCCGGGCGCCGTCGCCGGACCCTGGGGACAGTTCAGCGTCGGCGCGATCCAGCCCGGCTCCGACTACATGGACTACTGCGTCGGCAACCAGCTGATCGAGGGCAGCGAATCGATCTATCAGGTGCAGCAGGTCGGCGGCGCACTGCTGTGGCGCCCGGCCGGATTCGTCGACCTGTGGGCCTTCGACGCCGGCGTCCAGCCCCCGGCCAACTCGTGGCGGAGCTCGAGCATGTGCAGCGACGGCGCGCTCTCCTGAACCGGCTCACTCGCCGGGCAGCAGCTCCGCGAGTTCCGGGTCCTCGGCCAGGTACCGCCCGACGAACCTGTTCACCAGGTCGGCGGCGGTCCGGCCGGGGGCCGAGCGCACCAGCTCGACACGCTCGGTGAACTCGGCGTCACCGACCGAGGAACGCTCGGCCTGCCGGAAGCTCTCCCACACCGTGCGACCGAACAGGTCCGCGACCCGGCGCGCGATCCGGTCGCAGTCGGTGCGCAGCTTCTCCAGCTCGGTGAGCACCTCGGCCACCGGAACACCCGCGCCGATCAGCTGGTCGGCGAAGTACGCCAGCTCCCGGTCGGCGACCCGGTAGGTGGCGGCGTCGACCGGCTCGTACAACCCGGCCGCGACCACCCGGGCCAAACCGCTGGGCACGGCACCGAACCGATCCGACAGCTCGGTCGCGCTGATGGTCTCGCCCGCGGCCGCGGCCGCGGGCGGCTCGGCCAACTCCTCCACACCGAGGATGTCGCCCAGGTCGTCACCGCGGTCCCAGGCGGCCAGCAGTTCCTTGATGCCGTTGAGCTTGATTCCGCGATCCAGCAGGCGACTGATCGTGCGCACCCGGTTGAGGTGCTGCGGACTGTAGAAACCGGTGCGACCCTTGACCGCGGGCGGGGGTAGCACACCCCGCTCGTGATACACCCGCACGCTGCGGACCGTCGTACCCGCCTCACGTGCGAGCTCGTCGATCGTGTACTCGACACCACCAGCCATATCTACAAGGAAACCACACCGAATCGCCTTTTCGCCCCGCGTGGTGTCGCATTCGACAACGTACCGTCGCGCCGCCCGGCACACTTCGGCGTATCGATGGCTACCGGACCGCCGAAACGGTTCCCAACCATGGAAATTCGGGCGATTCGGGTGCCCGCGCCGCGAACTATGCTGACCCCGTGGAGCAGTTCGGCAACCGGATCGGTACCGACCAGCGGGAGCGGGCACTCACCGAATTGTCGCGGCATTTCGGCCTCGGCCGGCTGGATCCGACCGAATTCAGTGAACGCAGTGCCCGGGTAGCGGCGGCCACCACCCGCGACGAACTCGCCGCGCTGTTCGTCGATCTGCCCGCCGTCGGGGCCGCCCCCGAACCCCCCGCTCCGCGTCGTGCCCTCCCCCGGCTCGCCGTCGCACTGGCCGGCGTCACCGGCTGCGCGATCGTGTTGGCGGCCTACAGCGGCCAGTGGCTCTGGTTGCTGCTGCCGGCGGCCGCGGCCGTGTTCGCCGCACGCCGGTTCCGGCCGCGCTGAGTGCTACCAGCGCGAGCGCGGGCGGGACAGGTTCGCCAGGTCGATCAGCCGGTACCGGTGCCACGGATCGGTGGCCAGGCGGGCGAGCGCACGCAGGCTGGTCTCCAGGCCCTCCCGCAACCCGGCCTCGGTCATCGCGAAACCCAGCAGTTCCGGCCGGGCTCCCGCGGGGACACCGCCGATCCGGATCCATTCCAGTGCGGCACCGACCACCACCACGCGCAGCGGCGCGAACCAGCGCTCCCCCGGCAGTGCCGCGAGCCGGCCGGCGGCGGTCGCCAGATCGCTCGCGCTGATCTCGTGCACCGGTTGCGACACCAGCAGCAGGCAGCCGGTCAGATGGGCGGCTCCGAAGTGCCGCGAGGCCGCCGGGACCGCATCCAGGACCGCCACCGCACCCGGTGCGTCGCCGGCCGCGACCAGCCGGCGAGCCAGGCCGAATGCGGCACTCACCGCGCCGTGGTTGGTCTGCCACACGGTCCGGTAGCTGTCGGCGGCCGCGGCCTCCCACTTGCGCGGGTCGGCGCCGGTGCCGGACCGCAGCACGAGTTCGGCCGCCGCGGCCCGTGCGAGGGCGGGCGCGATCTCCCCCGGCACCATGCCGCAGACCTCGTCGAAATGCTCGTAGGCGCGGTCGGAGAAGCCGTCCAACAGGGCCGCGATGCCCATGAACCATTCGATGCGCCAATCGGTTCGGTAGTCCGGCCGCAGTTCGGCCAGCAGCCGGCAGGCGCTCAGGGTGTCGCCGAGATCGAGGTGGGCGCGCACCGCGGTCAGGGATGCCTCCAGCTCGTAGGTGGCGGGCGCCGCCATGCTGCCCGACCGGATCCGGTCGTTGGCGCGCTGCAGGGCGTCCAGGGCCGAACGGGCCTCGGAGTGCAGCAGCGGGGTCAGCAGTTCCGCGCAGGGGTCCTCGCTGTCGATCAACGGCACCGGCAGGGCGGCGACAATGTCGGCCGGATCCAGCGTCGCGGTGCGCGGCACGCCGTCCAGCATGCCCTCGATCGCGCCCAGTACCGTGTCGACGCCGAAATCGCCACGCAGCGCCCCGAATTCGGTGGACACCTGGATGTGCTCGCGGCCGGTGTCGGCGGCCAGCACGATCCGCAGCACACCGGCCAGCTGGCAGTACATGGCGTACGCGGACGGGAACCGGCGCCGCGGGTCGGGGTCGGTGGCGCGGCGCAGCAGCCGGTACAGGGCCGGGTAGCGGCGCAGCACCGGCTGGTTCTCCGGCTCGGGCAGGCAGAGCAGGCGGTCGCCGTCCGGACCCCGCGGCAGATCCAGCACCAGCGCGGCCAATGTCATTCCGACGGTGTGGATGTCGGTGGCGACCGTCGGACCGGTCTCGGTGATCTCCGGGGCCTGGTAGCCGGGGGTGCCGTAGATGCTGCCGAAGCTGTCCATGGCGGCGACCGCGCCGAGATCGATCAGTTTGACCTCGTCCTCGGTGACCATGATGTTGTCGGGCTTGAGGTCGTTGTAGGCCAGGCCGTAGGAGTGCAGATAGTCCAGTGCCGGAAGCACTTCCATCAGGCAGGCGATGGCGTCGGGTACCGGCATCCGGTGCGGCCCGCTGTGGTCGAGCATGGTCTTGAGCGACCGGCCGCCGACGTACTCCATCACGATGTAGCCGTCGGCGATATCGCGGGCGGAGCGGTGCCGGACGAAGTTGTAGATCTTGACGATGCCCGGATGCGCCATCTCCGAGAGGAATTGGCGTTCGGCGAGGGCGACGATATTGGCTTCGAAGTCCTGCGGGTTCTGCAGGCCCTTCAGCACCACCCAGCGGTCGCTGACATTGCGGTCGATGGCCAGGTACACCCAGCCCAGGCCGCCGTGGGCCAGGCAGCCCTGCACCTCGTACTGGCCGCCGATCACCTCGCCGACCGCGAGCGCGGGCCGGAAGTTGAACGGCGAGCGGCAGTTCGGGCAGGTGCCGGCGTCCTGTGCTGCGGCGCCGTCGGTTCCGCGACCTACGGGCCGCGAACAGTTCCAGCAGAAGCGCTTCGACTCCGGCACCACCGGATCGTCGAGTACCACCGAGCGCGGGTCCACCGTCGTCACCACCGGTAGCGGGACGAGGCCGTCGCCGAGACGGCGGACGCTGGGCCGGGACCGGGTCTCCCGCTCGGCGGCCGCGGTACCGTCGCCGGCCAGCGCGGCGACCAGCACGGAGAGGTCGCCCAGCTCGGCCGCGGACAGGCGCTCCGGCGCGAGCCGCGCGGCGCCCATTCGCGGTGCGGGCCACGCTGATCCGAGCGGATCGCCGGCGCCGGAACGCCGGGTCGCCCAGGGGTGCCGGAACGCTCCCGCCGGCTCGGCGCCGCGAATCCGCTTGTTCGACCACGGATGCGGCTGCGCCGGGTCCGCGGCGCTGGGTTGGTCCGGCATGGGAACCTCTCGAGCCCGCTGTTGCTCCGAAAGGTCATTGTCGGGCCGGGGCGCGATGTGGCGCGCATAATATGTTCCCCGCCTTGGGAATACGCCCGCCGGATATCCGGCGGGCGTATTCGGTGACGTGCGTTACTCGTCGGGTTACTCCGGCGCCTCGGCTGACTCGGCCGGCTGAGCCGGATGGGCCTCGGCGTGATCGGCCAGCGGCCGTTCGGCGAGTACCGGGAACTGCCCGGTGTAGCCGACCCGCTCGGCCGCCATCCGCATGACCCGCTTGCGGGCCAGGAACCAGCCGGCCACGAACGCCGGCGCCACCACCACGACCATCGAGATCACCGCACCGCGCTGCACCTCGTCGTCGCTGGTGGCCATCAGCACCACCACCGTGGCCAGGAAGATCAGCGTGGCCACACTGGTGTACGGGGTGCCGACCAGGCGGAACGACGGCCGGGTCGCCTTCCCGATCTTCGACCAACGCCACAGCTGCAGCTGGCACAGGATGATCGCGGTCCACGCGGCGATGGTGCCCAGGGCGGACATGTTCAACACGATCTCGAACGCCTTGCCCGGGATCACCGCGTTGAGGCCGACACCGATCAGCGCGATCGACCCGGTGGCCAGGATGCCGACGTAGGGCACGCCGGTGCTGGACATCCGCGACGCCACCGCCGGGGCACTGCCGTTCATCGACATCGACCGCAGGATGCGGCCAGTGGAGTAGAGACCCGCGTTCAGGCTGGAGAACGCGGCGGTGAGCACCACCATGTTCATGATCGATCCGGCACCGGACACGCCGAGCTTGTCGAAGAAGGTGACGAACGGGCTCTCGCCGGACTTGAACGTGGTGTAGGGCAGCAGCATCCCGAGCAGCACGAGCGAACCGACGTAGAACAGCGCGATCCGGGCGATCACCGAGTTGATGGCCCGGGGCATAATCTTCTCCGGGTTCTCCGCCTCACCGGCCGCAGTGCCGATCAGTTCCACTGCGGCATAGGCGAATACGACACCGGTGGTGACCGTGACCAAGGGCAGCAGGCCGACCGGGAACAATCCGCCGTGGTCGGCGATCACGCTGGGACCGGTGACCTCGCCCTGCAGCTTGAACCGGCCCGCCAGGAACACCGTGCCGACGACCAGGAAGGTCACCAGGGCGATCACCTTGATCAGCGCGGCCCAGAACTCCAGCTCACCGAACCATTTCACCGAGATCAGGTTGACGCTGACCACCAGCGCCAGCGCGACCAGGGCGATGGTCCACTGCGGTATGGCGCGGAACGCCCCCCAATAGTGGACATAGGTGGCGATGGCGGTGATGTCTACGATGCCCGTCATACACCAGTGGAAGAAGTACATCCAGCCCACACCGAAGGCCAGCTTCTCGCCGTAGAACTCGCGCGCGTAGGAGACGAACGAGCCGGAGGAGGGGCGGTGCAGTACCAGCTCGCCGAGTGCCCGGAGGATGAAGAAGACGAAGATGCCGCAGATTCCGTATACGAGGAACAGGCCGGGGCCTGCCGAGTGCAGCCGGCCGGCCGCGCCGAGGAACAAGCCGGTCCCGATGGCGCCGCCGATTGCGATCATCTGCAGCTGCCGCGGGTGCAACGACTTGTGATAGCCGGCGTCCTCGTCGTGCAGCACGTCCGCCGGCGCGGAGTCGGCTGGGGGTCGCACGGTCGTCATGGTGAAGTCCTTTCCCGTGACCTGGATCATATCTGCAATTAATGTACCGTTAAGTAGCGGCGCAATCAATGGGTGATTCGCGAGGTTTACACCGGCGCAACGCATCTGGGCCGCAGTTGACATTGCCGTCATACGACGGGACGCTCGAACAGTCACCGATCGACGGGGGTGCAAGCAGATGGCTTGGCTGGAACGGGAATTCATCGCGGTCCCCGAGACCCACAAGAACCAGCTGGTCTACAAATGGCCGGACGTGAACATCCGCCGGTACTCCCGCGCGGTGGTCAACGCCGACGAGATCGCCGTCTTCGTCAAGACCGGCCGGGTGCTGGGCGTGCTGGGCCCGGGCCGGCACCGGCTCGACGCCGACGAGCTGCCCGTCATCGGCGCACTGGTCGACACGCTCACCGGCGGCAACTCCTACCGCGCCGAGCTGTATTTCGTCTCCACCCGGGAACATTCGGGGATCCGCTTCGGTGGCCGACTGGCCGATATCACCGACCCGGTCAGCGCCCAGGTCGTCACCCTGCGAGCGTTCGGCGAATTCGCCCTGGCCGTCCGGGATCCCGCCGAACTGATCACCTCGCTGGCCGGGACCGCGAACCTGCGCGACCCCGCCGCGGTGTCGAGCTGGGCCTCCGACCTGCTGCTCAAGTCGATGAAGATCGCCGTCACCCAGGGCGTCTCCCGCGGCGAGTGGCCGATCCTGGGCCTGCCCGCCCACCTGCCCGACATCGACGCCGCCGTCGTCCACCAGGTCAACCTGACCCTCTACGAATACGGCCTGCGCGTCGCCCGCCTCGGCAACGTCGACATCAGCCTCGCCCCCGAGGACGCCGACCGCCTCAAACGACTCGCCAAGGACGTCACCTACATCCGCCTCACCGGCGACTTCCAGCGCTACGCCGCAGGCGAAATGGCACTCGGCGCCGGCCAGGGCCTCGCCCACGGCGCCGGCGGCGAAGGCGGATTCCTCGGCGCCGCACTGGGATTGCGGGCCCTGTATCCCGACATGCAGGGCACCCCGGCGCCGAATCCAGGGCCGCCGATCGTGGCATCACCGGTCGCGAATCCGTCGCTCGCGGTACCGAATCCGGTTCCCGCCGAGGCGAATCCGGCTGCCACGGCCCTTCCCCCGGCCACCGTCGCACCAGGCGCGCAACCGACTCCGACCACGCAACCGGCCACGCCTGCACAGCCGACTACAGCTGCGCAGCCGACCTCCGCCACCCAGCCGACTCCCGCAACGGAAGAGCGCCCTGCCCAACCGAACACCGGCCCGCAGTGCACCACCTGCACCACGATCAACCCACCGGGCGCCCGCTTCTGCATGCACTGCGGCACCCGCCTCACCACCCCACCCACCCACTGCACCGACTGCGGCGCCGAACTCACCCCCACCGCCCGCTTCTGCATCGACTGCGGATCCCCGGTACCGAGCTGACCGTTCCGGTCACCCGAGCCGGGAGACCCGCCGCAAACATCCAGGGCCACAACCACTTCGAGACAGCGATGCTCTCGGGTGCCGAGGCGCACGGGCGGGTGCAGCGGGCCTTCGACGTCGGCCACTACGCGTGAGTTCCGGAGCTGAACGCGAACCGCACCTGCCGCTACGTCCGGCGCTTCCGTGCCGAGACAGTGCACATCCCCTTCGCTGCCTCTCACCTCCGTCGAAAGGGATACGACGAAGGTGAGAGGCGTGGGCGATTCAGGGTTTCGGTGTCGGGGTGCCCGCCAGGGTGCGCAGTTGGCGGGCTGCTACGGCGAGCGCGGCCATGTCGAGGGTGTCCGCTGCTGCGAGCTCGGTGAGGGTGGCTCGGGTGCGGGTCAGGCGGGTTCGGTTGCGGGACTCCCAGTCTGCGATCTTGGCGGCGGGGCTGTCTTCCGGGGCGGTCGCCTGGAGCACGTCGAGGGTGACGGCGCGGAGGGAGCCGTACAGGTCGTCGCGCACCGCCAGGCGGGCCAGGGCGTGCCAGCGGTCGCCGCGATCGAGGGCGGTGACGGCGTCGAGCAGGCTCTGGATGCCGAAGTTGTCGTCGAGGGCGAAATAGAGGTCGGCGACTTCCTCCGGGTCACGGTCGGCGATCTCGGCGATGTCGATCACGTCCAGCAGCGCGTAGTGATGGATGAGCGCTGACACTTCACGCACCAGTTCGCCTGCCGCACTATCGAACTCCGCACCCGGCGCCTGTGCGCTCACGAGCCGTTCGGCGGCCGGCCGCTCGGCGAGCCAGCGGTCCACGCGCGGACCGAGGGCACGTACCCCGTCGCGGTAGCGGGCGATGTCGGCTGCGACGGCGATGGGCTGAGGGCGGTGGGCCAGGAGCCAGCGGGAGGCACGGTCGAGGGTGCGGTCGGTTTCCAGTTCGAGGCGGTACGCCTGGGCGGCGGGTACCGCCGCGGTGCGGATTCGCTGCCACAGGGCCGGGAGGTCGAAGATCTCGGTTACGGCGGTGTAGGCGCGGACCGCGTCCTCGGTGGTGGCGCCGGCCTGTTCGGCGAGGCGGAAGGCATAGGTGATGCCGCCGTTGTCGACCATGCGGTTCACCACCTCGGTGGCGATGATCTGGCGGCGCAACGGATGTGCGCGCAGGCCGGCGGCGAAACGTTCGCGCAGCGGTGCGGGGACGTACTGCGGCAGGACCGCGCCGAACGCCGGGCTGTCCGGCAGGCCGCCGGCCAGCAGATCGTCCTTGAGCGCGAGTTTCACGTGCGCCAGCAGGTTCGACAGTTCCGGTGAGGTGAGGCCGGTCCCGGCGGCGATCCGGCGCTTCAGTTCGGCCTCGTCGGGCAGCGCCTCGAGCCGCCGGTCCAGACCGGTGCGGGATTCGAGTTCGGCGAGCAGCCGCCGGTGCACCGGTGCCATCTGCGCCGCGTGCGAGCGGGACAGGCCCAGGCGGCGGTTCTGGGAGATGTTGTCGCGCAACACCAGTGCGGCCACCTCGTCGGTCTGCGCGGCCAGCAGGTCGTTGCGTTCGGCGGGCGACAGTTCGCCGGCGGCGACCGCGCCGTCGAGCAGCACCTTGATGTTCACCTCGTGGTCGGAGCAGTCCACCCCGGCGGAGTTGTCCACCGCGTCGGTGTTGCAGCGGCCACCCGCGCGAGCGAACTCGATCCGGCCCAGTGCGGTCAGCCCGAGGTTGCCGCCTTCGCCGATCACCTTGGCCCGCAGGCTGATCGCGTCCACCCGCACCGCGTCGTTTGACTTGTCGCCCACCTGGGCGTCGGTCTCCGTCGACGCCTTCACGTAGGTGCCGATCCCGCCGTTCCAGAGCAGGTCGACCGGCGCCAGCAGGATCGCCCGGATCAGTTCCGGCGGCGCGAGGGCCACGATCCGCGCATCCAGGCCCAGCGCGGCCCGCACCTGTGGTGACACCGGAATCGATTTGCTGCTGCGGTCGTACACCCCGCCGCCCGCGCTGATCAGCGCGGTGTCGTAGTCGGCCCACGATGAGCGGGGCAGCGCGAACATCCGCTGCCGTTCCCGGAACGACACCGCCGCAACGGGATCGGGGTCGAGGAAGATGTGCCGGTGGTCGAACGCCGCCACCAGCCGGATGTGCTCGGAGAGCAGCATGCCGTTGCCGAACACGTCACCGGACATGTCGCCGACCCCGACGACGGTGAAATCGGTTGTCTGCGTGTCGATACCGAGTTCGGCGAAGTGACGCTTCACCGATTCCCAGGCGCCCTTGGCGGTGATGCCCATGGCCTTGTGGTCGTAGCCGATCGAACCGCCGGAGGCGAACGCGTCGCCCAGCCAGAAGCCGTACCGGGCGGCCACCTCGTTGGCGATGTCGGAGAAGGTGGCGGTGCCCTTGTCGGCGGCGACGACCAGATAGGTGTCGTCACCGTCGTAGCGGACCACCCGCGGCGGCGGCAGCACCTCGCCGCTGCCGCGGTCGGTGTTGTCGGTGAGGTCGAGCAGCCCGCTGATGAACGTGCGGTAGCAGGCGATCCCCTCGGCCTGCGCCGCCGCGCGATCGGCGGCGGCGTCACCGGTCGCCACGGGCGGCCGTTTCACCACGAAGCCGCCCTTGGCACCCACCGGCACGATGACCGCGTTCTTCACCGCCTGCGCCTTCACCAGGCCCAGGATCTCGGTACGGAAGTCCTCCAGCCGATCCGACCAGCGCAGACCGCCACGCGCCACCGCACCGAAGCGCAGGTGCACACCCTCCACCCGCGGCGAGTACACGAAGATCTCGAAACGCGGCCGGGGTTCGGGCAGTTCGGCGAGCCCGATCGCGTCCAGCTTGAGCGACAGGAACGCCGGCGCCTGTCCGTCCGCGTCGACGCGGAAGTAGTTGGTACGCAAGGTCGCCAGCGTCAGGTCGAGCAGTGCGCGCAGGATCCGGTCGGCGTCCAGTCCGGCCACCGCGTCGATGCGCTCCTGTAGGTCCGCGGTCAGGACCCGCACCCGCTCGAACCGGATGCGCCGGTCCAGGTCGGGATCGAAACGGGCCTCGAACAATTCGACGAGCAGTGCGGCGATCCCCGGGTGCGCCACCAGGACCCGGGTGATGCCGGTGAGACCGTAGGCGAATCCGGCCTGGCGCAGGTACTTCGCGTAGGCGCGCAGCACCGTGACCACCCGCCAGCCCAGGCCGGCCCGCAGGACGAGTTCGTTGAGCCCGTCGACCTCCGCGGCACCGCCCCACAGGGCTTCCACCGCCGCCGACACCCGGTCGCGCAGCGTGCCGGCCGCCCGGCCGCCGGGCAGGTCGACGGGCAGCCGCAGGCCGAAATCGTAGATCCAGCGGTCGATTCCGTCGGGCAGGCCCACCGCGTAGGGACGCTCGTCGACCACTTCCACGCCGAGACTGTGCAGCACGGGCAGGATGCGGCTCAGCGACACCCCGGCACCGGCCACGTACAGGGTGAACCGCCACTCGCCGGGCGCGGCGTCGCGCCGGCGATACAGGGTGCTGTCCACGGCTCCGGCCGGCAACTGCCGCAGCCGCAGCGCGTCGGCCAGCGCCTGTTCCGGTTCCCGTTCCTGCCGATAGCTTTCCGGGAACAGCGTCGCGTACCGGTGGGCCAGGTCGGGCCCGATCGCGGGCATCGGCGCGGCCGCGGCCACCACCCGGTCGGCCCAGCTGCGGGCGGCGACGGTGAGCAACTGCTCGATCCGGGCGCGATTGCGCTCCGTCAGGTCGGCCGGCACCTCGCCCGGCCGCCGGTGCACGGTGAAATACAGTGTGGCGAGCTCGGATTCGGTCACCCGCGCGGTGTAGTCGACCTGGGCGCCACCCAGCTCGGCGCGCAGGACTTCCCGCAGCCGGGTCCGGGTCGCCGCCGAATACCGGTCCCGGGGCAGATAGACCAGGCAGTAGACCGCGCCGTCGCCCGCGTCTTGGCGCAGGAACAGCCGGACCTCGCGCAGCTGCCCCGCCGCGGGCACCACCGACACCGTCTCGAACAGTCGGTCGGCGTCGGTGGCGAACAGTTCGGCGCGCGGAAAGCTCTGCAGCGCTTCGAGCAATGCCTGACCGGTGAACGAGTTCATGCTCGCCCCGGAGCGCTCGATGACGCGCCGCACCCGTTCCCGCACCACCGGGATGTACAGGATGTCCTCGTGGCTGCCGGTGACCGTGAAAGCACCGATGTAGACGTGCCGCCGGCCGTCGACGGTCACCGTGATCACGCAGCCGTCGGGTGTGCCCGGCAGCACCTCGTCGAGCGAGCCGAGCGAAAGCCGCAGCGCGGCATCATCATCGGCTGCCGAGGCGGACGCAGCCGTACCGAGCGCGGCCAGTTCCGGCCGGTCCCGCAGAATCCCCCAGCACGGCCCCGGTGCCGCATCGCCGGACCCCGGATATCCGGCCGCCCCGAGCAGCGTGAAGTGCCCGTCGGCGAGCCAGCGCAGCAGCCGGGCGGATTCGGCGTCGCCGAGCGTATCCGCCAGCGCCAGCAGGGAATCCGTCATCTCGGGGGTGTCGTCGTCGACGCGGCGCAGCAGGTCGAGCAGCGGCGGCAGGCCGCGTTCGATCCGGTCCAGGGTGGCCGGGCCGGCGTCGGCGTTGAGCTGCAGGTGGATCCAGGATTCCGCGACAGACCGGTCGGCGGTGACACCGGGCTCGGCCACGGCGGTCAGCCGCCCGCCGCTGTCCCGGATCACCGCGATCACCGGGTGCACCACCGCGACCACGTCGGCGCCCCAGCGGCGGACCGCGGCGGTGACCGAGTCCACCAGCAGTGGCATGTCGTCGGTGACGAGCTGGACGGCCGGGCCGAGGTCGCCGTCGGCCTCGGGCCGGTACACCCGGACCAGCGCGGTGCCCGGCAGCCGCCGGGCCGCGAGCTGGAGGTGCCGGCCGAACACCTGCTCGGTGCGGTCCGGCACGGTGGGCGTCACCGCGCCGGACCCCATCGAGCGGAAGTAGACCGCTTCCACACCGGACCGGGTGTCCCGCGGCCACGGTCCGGGAATCACTTGCTGGGTTGTCGCCGTCATCGGCCCGCACCTTCCGAGATCACGCTTGACCTGAGTAACGTACCGTTGATTAACGGTACATTATTTACGTTAACAACGCGCCAACACTGGGAAGGCGGCGGTGACGCGGGTGTGCTCAACCGGCCAAGCCGGAACGCACCAGAAAGGTCCGAGCCGCCGCCCGGTCCACGAAAGTGCCGGTCTCGATACACAATCCGGTTCGGATATCGGCGAACCACACCGTCGCGGCCGGACCCACCGCGGCGAACACCGCACCGTCCACCACCACCGACGGCTGCTGGCCGCGCCAGTTCCGCAACTGCTCCGCCGACCGGCTCGGATCGAGCACCTGCCGGGAGAACGGCAGCTCCCGGCCCGCCACCAGACCACCGGCCAGCAACGGATCGTCCGGCGCGATCACGCACTGATCCACCGCACCCACCGTCCGGCAGGACGCGGACCGCAGATTGGCCGGCAGCGCACCCACACCCGCCGGACCGGGCGGCGCCAGGGCCGGCGCCGCACCGGAGACCCAGTGCACGACCAGCGCACCGATCGCCACCAGCGCCGCCAGTGCGGCGGCGACCGCCTGCCACTGCCGGACCAGCGAGGTGCCTTCGGCGGACGCGGTGGCCACCTCGGTCGCCACCGTCTCGGCCGCACCGGACAGCGCGACCGCGCCCCGCACCACTCCCCCGACATCCGATTCCAGGGACCGCGTGGCCTCCAGCGATCGCGCGACACCCGACAGCGGCGCACCGCAGTGCCCGCATCGGGATTCGGCCGCCGGGGTGCGGTGTGAACAGTAGTCACAGATCAGGTGAGTCAGCATGGTCAGTGCCCGGTGATCACGATGGAGGAGATGGCGACGGTGTTGATCGTCGGATCACCCTTGGACGCCAGCACGGTCAGCACGATCTTCGACGCGGTGACCGGTGGGCTCAGCTTGGTGACCACCAGCTGACGCTGGTCCAGGGTCTGCTGGGTGTAGGTGGTGGTGTCGGTGTCGTCGAACTGGTACGAAACCCGGCTCACCGTACGGTATTTGGTCCACTGGTCGATACCGTCGGTTCCGACCTGGTCCCAGCCGGGCACGATCCCGATCGAATCGATCTGGTACGTATGTCCCAGATCGAGGGTCAGCACCTGTCCGTCGACCTTGTACGCGCGCACACAGGTCCAGGCCTTGCCCGGGCCGCCGAACGCGTCCATACCGGGCGTACTGCCCGCCGGACAGTGCGAGCTCGCCGATTTCACCGTCAGCGTGCTCGAGGCCGCCGCCGTGGGTGTCACCGGCTGGGCCGCCGAGGTCGGCGGCCCGGGCGCCGCGGTGACGTACGCGACGTTGTCGGCCTGATGCTTGCCGCCACCACTGGTCAGCGCCAGCACCAGGATCACCACGAGCACCAGCACCGCGCCGATCGAGAAGATCACCACCGGCTTCCGCAGCACCCCGCCCTGCGGAGCAGGCCGGGCGGGCGCGGCGGCCGGCGGCTCCGGTGGCGGTGGCGGCGCGGCGGATTCGGCCGACAGCCGGCCGGGGTCGAATTCCGCGAACTGCCCCGGACGCTCGGCGGCGGACGGACCGCCCTCGCCGCTGAGCAGCGCCAGGATCCGCTCGCTCGCCTTCGCGCCCTCGCTCGGCGGCCGCGGCCGCGCGGGCGGCGCGTCGGGATCAGCCCCCGAACCCATGGCGGATTCCAGCAGCGGTAATCCGAGACCGGTTGCGGGAAGCGGGGATTCGGCCGGTTCGGGCGCCGCCGAACCGCCTACCGCGGGATCGGCCAGCAGGGTCTCCAGCACCGCACCGCGATGCCGGAGAAAGGCGTCTGCATTATCCCCATCGGGCATATCCGCGATGGTATCCGGCGCGAACACCGTTGTGCCGCCTCCCTGTTCCCGCCCGTGGGGAATGCCCGGCGCCACCGGTAGCGGGAAATACCCGCCGCGACTCAGCGTTTCGCGTCAGCGGTGACGAAGAACTCCGGCGGCACGTCGAATACCCGGGCCAGCGCGATGATCAGGTCGAGCCGCGGAATCGCGTCACCGTGAATCAGCCGGTACAAACCGGACTGGGACACCGGAACATCCGGATACGCCAACTCCAGATGCTGGGCCAGCGAATACAACGTCAGCGACCGGGTAGCCCCGTCCTCGGTCGACACCATCGATTCGGTGATCAACGCCGACAACCGGCTGGAGAATATCGATGCCGCCGCCTGACGCGGGGTCAGTTCACCACCGTCGGCCACCGCCCGCGAATCGACGCTCTCAGGTTCGAATTCCATCGACACACTGCTGGACACTTCAATCTCCTTTCATCAAGACTCGACGCGCGCAATCGCGCCACCGGGTTCGGCACCCGATTCGAGATACCGGGTCTCGCCGCGCGGCTCGATCAGATCCACTCGGACCGTGCGCATCGGGATACCCACTTCCACGGTCGCCGTATCCACCTGCTGGATCGTCAGATCCGCCGAGCGGCGCCGCGGCGCGCCCGGATCACTGATCGTCACCGTGGTCGGCGCGTCGGACGCGTGCGGCGGGACCTGATCGAACACCTCGATGGTCGGCCGGCCCCCGGCCCCGGGCGCCGGGTCGCCGCCCGTCCCCTCCGCGTCCACCGCGAGCCGCAGCGAAGCGGGATCGCCCACGGCCGAGACCAGTTGCTGCCAGCGGTGCGGCCGAGCCGAATGGACCTGGACGTTGGCGCCGACCGCGGTGGCCCGCAACACGATCTGTTGCGCGACCGGCAGCGCTGCCTGCACATCGACGGTGCGCTGCCGCGGGTTGTACCGGGTGGGGTCGAACAGCGGCAGTGCCAGCTGATGCCGGGGCTGGCCGTTGAGCGCACCCAGGATCTGGCCGTTGGGACCGATCGGAATGTCCAGTTCGGACAGTACCGTCGCGGCCGAGTCGCTGTCGACCCGGCCGCCCACCAGCTCGTGCGCCGACACCTCGGTGGGCAGCGTCGCGAGCAGGGCCTCGGACTGCTTGCCGGGCAGGCGGCGCAGATAGCCGGGCAGCGGATCGGTGGCCGGCGGGCCGACGAACCGCACCAGCCCGGCCGGACCGGCGGCGCTGCCCGCCAGCCCGACGACGACCGTGGTGCGGCCGCGGTTCCAGCTCCAGCAGTCGTCGAGGCCGGCGTCACCGAGCCGAGCCCAGTCGATCCGGAAGGTGGTGACACACCGCCCCGGCACCGAGGACTCCAGCTGGTTGCGCCGCTCCCGCAGATCCGCCAGGTCGACCCCGGCGTGCAGCACCATGGTGGCCTCGGCCAGCGCCGACGCCGGCAGCACGTGGGCGGCGATCCCGCTCTCCCGCAACCGGTTCGCGATCCGGTGCGCCGCGCCGGCCAGCGCCGCGGGCCCGGTCCGCGCGACCTGCCCGCGCCGGCCCAGCGCGGGCAGGTTGCGTTCCAGGTCGAGCCGGACCACCAGCCAGGTAAGCCGGTCGCCGACGACCGCCTGCGGGCCGATCAGCTGGTCGTAGAGCAGTCCGTAGCCGCCGGTCGACCGGATCCGTTGCCCGGTGGTGACGATGTCGATCTCGATGTCGATGCCGTACTGGCGGCGCAGCGGCAGCAGCACCTCGATCGGAACCGTGTCCTCGGTGTACACCGTCTTGTCGGCGATGACGGTCGGCAGGTCGAGGTCCGGCGCCAACTGGATCATGGCGACCAGGGCCGCGTCGGTGAACCGGATGCCACAGGTCCCGGCGTTCACCTCGACGTCGCGCAGGTCCGCGGCCGTCGTGCGGCGCCGCGCCCGGGCGGCGAGCCCGAACTCGAACACCGCCGCATCGCGCAGCCGGCCCGCCACGGTCACGCCGCCGAGCGGGACGCTGACCACCAGCAGCGCGAAGCCGACGGCGCCCGCCGCGATCCACCAGGCCGCCAGGGCCCAGATCCCCGCGGCCAGCATCGAACCCACGACCACGAACGCGATGAGCGGGCCGCCGTTCACTCCCGGGCGTACCCCGCGTACACCGTTCATGGCTTCCTCCGGAACACCGCACGCAACCCGGCCGACACCGGCCAGAACAAGATCACAACACCGAACACGATGCCCACCACCGTGCGCGGCCGCCAGTCCACCGGCCGCCGCGGCGGCGGCATGACCAGCATCGCGCCGCGCGCGGTGTCGGCCGGCGGCTTCGGCGGAGTCCGGTACGACAGCGACTCGAGCGCGTCGATCACCCCCGCGCCGACCGTATTGTCGACCCCGCGGGCCGGCGCGTGCGCCCCCGCCACCAACCGGGCCGTGATCTCGGCCGGGGTCTCGTTGGGGAACCGGGAGCGCAGCAGGGCCGCCACGCCGCTGACGTAGGCCGCCGCGAACGAGGCGCCGCCGACCGGTACCAGCTTGTCGCCCGCGCCGACACCGTTGATCAGGCTCGGGCCGCCGGGTCCGAGAGACTCGATTCCGGTTCCCGGGGCACCGACCGACACCCAGGGGCCGGTCAGCGAGTCGTCCATCGTTTCCCCTGCGGCAGTGGTGAATCCGACGGTCAGCACGTCGGTGCTGTACCAGCTCGGCGTCGCGATCGTCTTCACCGCATCCCAGTTGCGCGGATCGAACGGACGGCTCGGGTCGATGGCGGGATTCTGACCGCAACCGGACCCGCCGGTGTTCCCGGCGCCGGCCACGATCAGCGCGCCGCGCACGTGGACGGCGTAGCCGATCGCCTGGGACAGCATCGACTGGTCCACCTGGGTGCTGACCGGCAGGCAGATCGGCACCGACACCGTGATCACCCCCGCGCCCAGGTTCGCCGCGTGCGTGATGGCTCGCGCCATGGTCCGGACGTCGAGCGAAGCCTGTTGCACCGCATCGAAGTTCTGCGGCGGGTTGTCCAGGCTGAACGCGCCGGAGCGATAGCGGATCGACACGATCCGCGCGTCCGGTGCGACGCCGGTGAACCCGTCGGCGGGATCGGCCGCGCCCCCGATGATCCCAGCGACCAGGGTGCCGTGCGCATCGCAGTCGTAGAGCCCGTCCCCGCCGGCCTGCACATAGTCGCCGCCGCCGATCAGGTTGGGCAGCCGCGTATCCGGGCTCACCCCGGTGTCGAGCACCGCCACCGTGACTCCGGCACCGCGGGTCAGCGCGCGTGCCTGGCGCAGTTCCAGGGCCCGCTCGGGCGGCGGCACCTGCACCAGGTCGCTGTTGGGCAGCACACCGGCGGTCTGACATCCCTTGTCCTGCTTGGTGGGCAGCTCCGGTCCCGGCGGGCCGTCCGGCGGCACGGTGCCGACCAGGACGTCGGGCGGCGCCACCGCCAGCGCGGGGCTCGCCGCCGACAGCACCAGCAGCGCCGCGCCCGCGAAAGCTGTTGCCCGACAGGCGAACCGGGCCACGGCGGACGATCCGGCGGCGGTCGGGGCCCCGGCGAACGCCACGGCCGACCCCATCAGATCGCTCGCATGGCGGTATAGATACCGGCGATCCAGCAGGCGATCATCGGAACCACGACGATCAGCGCGTACTCCAGCAGGTCGATGGCGCGCCGGGTCACCGGCGACAGCCGAACACCCGGAAGCCGCGTCGCCGCAACACATCCCGCGGTGGCGGCCGCGGCCAGCACCAGGACCACGGCCAGCCGCGCCTGCGGCGACGCGTACGCCCCCACCAGCACCGCCGCCTCACCGGCCGCGGTCACCGCGGCGGCGACCAGCAGCGACACCGCCTGCACCCGGTCCGGGAACCAGCGCAACCGCAGCACGAGCAGGCCCGACACGGCCACGCCCAGCACGATCTCGCGGACCCCGCCCGGCTCGGCGGCGGCCGCCAGCACAGTCGAACCGCCCAGCAGCACACAGGATCCGGCCAGCAGGCCACGCAGCGCGGCGACGGCCCGGCGGGCACGGTGCTCGATACCGAGCGCCGGGCCGGCACCCGGATCCTCCGCGTCCGCGGCCGCGGCCTGCGCGGTCTCGGTGTCGAACACGTCGGTGAGGGTGCCCGGGGAGACGTCGCTGCCGGGGTCGGGCAGGTCCGGCGGGCGAATCTGGGCCAGTACCACCGCAAGTCGCGGAGCCATGGTCAGCAGGATCAGCCCGGCCAGGACCAGGCCGCCGTAGACGTGCCGCTCCGGCAGGTCCGTGAACGCGGTGATCCCGGCGGCCACGGCGACCGGGATCCCGACCGCGGTCAGCCCCACCAGGGTGGCGACCCCGGTGCGCAGGGTCCGGATCATGGCGGCGGCCGCCGCGGCCGCCACGATCGCGCCCGCGGCGATGTTCGCCGCGGCGAACGGGCCCGGCTGGTCGTAGGGCCGGGGCACGAGCATGGCGGTGCCCGCGAACAGCAGCACGACCGAGGGCAGCGCCAGCCCGAGCGCGACCCGCGGCGGCAACCCGCGCCGCGCGACCACGGCCGCCAGCCAGCAGGTCACACCGAGCGCCAGCGCCGGCAGCCCGCACCACACGCCCGAGCCGCTGCGCATCCACGACCAGGACAGCAGCACCGCGGCCACGAATCCGCCGACACCGAGCACCGACAGTCCGGCGACCGCCGCTGTGGTGCTGTCGAATTCGGCGAACTCTCGCTCGTTGATCAGCGCCAGCGCGTCGGTGATGTCCTCGACGACCGGAGTGAACACCTCCGACGACTCCACCAGCGACAGCATGAGCAGACCACCGTCGGTCACATCGTGGTCCTCGAGCGTCCGCCAGCGCGGCATCGGCGGCTCACCGGGGCGGCTCAACGTCCACTGGCCTTCGGCCGCGGTGAAATCGACCGAGTCGTCTCCGATCGCCTCGGCCAGCACGCCGAGCAGATCGTCGACGAACGACTCGATCGCGAACTTCGTGGGCAGCACCACGTCGACCTGATACGTCGCGACCATGACCGCGACCCGGACCCGGGCCACCTCGGCTGGTTGGGCGGCGGCAGCGGCTCCCGCCGCGGCCGGAGCGAAAGCGGTACTCACCGATGGACTCCTCGGTCGGTGTAGGCGGTTGCGGCGGGATGACTGGGGAACCAATCCGCCAGCGCGGCAGCCAATTCCTCGAAGGCGACCGCGGTCTCCTCCTGGAGCAGGCGCAGATCGATCTCCCCGCCCTCGGCCAGATGCGGGTCGTAGGGCAGGGTCCGGGTCGGCCGCTCGGCCGCCGCGAACAGCTCCTCGATCTTGTCCACCTCCACAGTCGGACGCGCCGGATGCTGATGCACGATCGCCACCATGGACGCAGCCAGCTGCTGCGAAAGCCCGTGTGCGTCGAGCCAGCGCAGCGTAGCGACCGCACCTGTCACGCCGCGCACGGTCGCGGGGGTCACCACCACGACCGCGTCGCTGGTGCGCAGCACGGTGGCCGTCGCCGAGTCGAGCACACCGGTGCCGCAGTCGATCACGAGCAGGTTGTAGTGCCGGCGCAGGATCCCGACCCCGGCCACGTACTCCGCGCCGGTCAGCGGCGCGGCGGCCTCCGGGCTCCACGGCGACGCCACCACCGCGAGGTCGGCGCTGTTCACCGAGGCGAAGGACTGGACCGCGGCGAAGGAGTCCAGCTGCGGGGCCATCGCCAGGTCCCGCAGCGTCAGCCCGTACGGGTGCCGGCTGGTGCGGCTGGCCAGGTCGGAGAAGTCGGGGTTGGCGTCGACGGCGACCACCCGGTCGGCGCGCAACTCGGCATATGTGGAGCCGAGCGCGGCGACCGTGGTGGTGCGGCCGACGCCGCCCTTCACGCTGATCACCGCGATCTGGTAGTTGCGGGTGAGCTGGCGGCGGATCCGGGTGCGGCGGTCCTGGATCCGGCGTTCGGCGGGCGACAGCCCGAGCGAGAAGCCGACCTTGTTCAGCGCCCCGCGCATGCCCTGGGTGGAGCGCAGATGGGCCTGCTTGGTGGCGGCGATCTCGGCGAGCAGTTCGGGTGAGGTCGGGGCGAGATTGAGCAGGCTCGACTGACCGGCCGCGGGCTGCTGCGCCACGGTGCCCGAATACTGTTGCGGCGCAGCAGCATACGCCTGCTGGTACTGCTGGGCGGGATAGACCTGAGCGGCCGCCGGATGCGGCTGTGCCACAGTGGATTGCGCCTGCGCGGCGGCGGATTGTGACTGTGTCGCGGCAGTTCGGTCCTGCGCCGCCGCGGCCGCCTGGGCGGGGGCGGCGTAACCCACCGAATACGGCTGCGCGGCAGCGATATACGGCTGCGCCGCAGGCGCCGCGGCCTCCGGGCCGGCCGACGTCGGCTCGGTCAGCGGGATCGGAGTGCCGCCCGACAGCGGTTCGGCAGTGGGCTGGACGCTCATCCGCGTGGTGGGCATGCCGACCGCGGGTGCGGCAACAGACGGCGGGACGGCCCCGGTCGGCGCGGAGTGAGCCGGCGGCGCAACAGAAGTCGACGAGGTGGCAGAACTCGACGGCGCAACCGGCACGGACGACGCACCGGATGACGACGACGTGGCAGGAGCCGACGACGCGCCCGGGGTCGACGACGCGCCGGTAGTCGACGACGCGGCCGGGGTCCACGATGCGCCAGCGGACGGCGGCGCGCCTGGGGTCGACGACGCGCCAGGGGTCGACGACGCGGCAGAAGTCGACGACGCGCCAGGGGTCGACGACGCGCCTGAGCTCGACGACGCGGCAGGGGTCGACGACGCGTTAGTGGTCGGAGGTGCTGCGGAACCCGAAGTTCCTGCGGCATCGGTCGATTCGACGGGCGCGGGCGAGGCCTTCAGGTTCTCCAGCAGCGTGCTCAACGGAGGCAGCGGCGTCACGACGGTAACCTCCGTCGAGCCGGCCATGGGCGTCTCCGCCGCTGGCTCGGCGGCCGCTGCCGGCGGCACCACGCCGACGGTAGCGACCGGCGCGACCGCGGCACCCGGCACGGGCACCGCCGGCCGCTGCTCGTCCGCCTGCGCCGGGGCTTCGGTGACGGCCGCTGTCGGTTCGGCGGCCGCGATCACGGCCGACCCGGCGCTCTCCTCGGCCGCCGCGCGGGAACGGCTGACCGTGTCGAGCCAGCTGCTGCTCGCGGCGGCGGGGGCCGATTCGGGCTCGTCGAGCTTCGCGAAGAAGGTGTCGTAGCCACCCTGGGACCGGATGGACCGGGTGGAATTGCCGTTCCGCGTCGGCGTATCGCCCATGGTTACTGGTCCTTCCGAGAGATCCTGCCGAGCAAATCGTGCCGCGTCATCACACCCTGCGGGTGCCGAACCAGCCGCCCGGGATCAGGCCGGCCAACGCTCGGATCCCGGCGTGCACCGCCGCGTCGTCGCCCGGTACATAAGTCACCCATACTTCGCTGTCGGCCGCCACATGGGGATAGACCACGATCCGGCCCTCCGGCGTATCCAGCACCTGGAGCGCCGGCGGGGGGTCACCGGCGAGTTCGAGGTCGGGTTGCGCGACGACACCGTCCTCGTGGCGGGTGACCACGGCCTCGGCGCGCCGCACGACGTCCGAGCCCACTCGGGACAGCACACCCGCGGTGCGGGGCGCGGCACCCAGTTCCAGCAGCGCGCGCCGTTTCTCGTCCGGATCGTCGACCGGTAGTTCGAGCAGCGCCGTGCGGGTGGCCCGCATGGCATCGAAGTGCAGTGGCGGACAGGGCCCGAGTGCGGCGAGCAGGGCCGCGCCGACGGTCTGGAGCTGGTTGTCCTCGGCGAACACCTGCTGGATCACCAGCTCGTCGCCGAACCGGACGGCGAGCACGTGCAGCTCGTCGGCCCGGACCAGCGACAGCCGCAGAGTGGCGGCGACCTCGTACTCGGCGGCGGGATCCCAGATCACCGCCGCCAGTTCGACATCGGGCCGGTCGAGGACCGACAGCCACTGTGCGACAACGGGTTCCACCTGCCCGTCGACGAGGATGCCCGCCTCGGTGAGATTCTCGGTCAGGATCTCGTCCACCCACTCCTGATCCGCGTCGGAGTAGACGTCCGGGTAGATCTCCAGGATCGCCGGGTAGCTCTCGATGCCGGTCAGCCGCCGCAACAACCGCGCGCCGTCGACGGACAGGTCGATGGCCACCGGCTGCCCGGAACCGGCGGCACCATACGCGGGGTCGGTGGCGGCCAAGCCACCGATTTCCGCCATCTTCGTGTTCCTTTCAGGAGGTCTTCGCCTGCGGGACAGCCGTTCAGGCTTCCTGGTCGTCGAGGGAGTAGCCGATCACCCCGATCTCCGGGGGCAGCTCCAGCACCGGCACGTCCTCGGGCTCGCCCGGCACGATAACCTTGCCCGACCGCTTCTCGGGGTCCCGGCGTCGCTGGTTGCGGGGGCCGGTCACACTGACCGCGCGACGCGGTGCGATCGGCTCCGGCTCCTCCACGGCGGTGCCGGCGCCGAACGCCTTGCCGCCGTTCTGCCAGCTGCCCGGCATCCGGAATCCGGAGGCCGTGCCCGGCATGGATCCCATGCCACCCCGCACCAGCGACAGGTTCGTCATTCCGCCGAGCCCGCCGTACCCCAGCGCACCCGACGCCAGGGCCGCGGAGTCGCCGCCACCGGCCGAGTCCAGCGAAACATTCTGTGTCGCACCGGAATCCATGCCTCCCGGCAGACTGCCGAGCGGGTCGGCCTGCCCAGCCGGGTTCACCGGATTGCCGACAGGATCGGGATTCGGCCCGGGGCCGGGTTCCGGATTCGGGCCGGGGCCGGGTCCTGGGTTCGGATTCGGGCCGGGGCCGGGATTCGGATTCTGTCCCGGACCCGACGACGACGGCGGACCCGACGTCGACGGCGGTTGCACCACGGGCGATCCCGGCGTTCGGACGACTCCGCCGGGCCCACTGAGCAGTTCGGGCGAGGCGAACTGACCGTTCGGGGCGACGATCGGCGGTGCCGGCGTCGTCGGACTCGGCAACCCGGTCGTCAGCCCGGAGACGGTCGTGCCGTAGCCGCTGTAGGCGACGGCGGCCGCACCGGCCAAGGCGGCCTTCAGCGCCGGTGCCGCGGCGACCATCCCGGCGCCGACCGGCGTCCCGGAACCCGCAGCGGCGATCTTCTCGGCCACCTCCACCATGGTCTGGAGCTTCTCGAGTCCGCCCATCGTGCCGACGATCGCGTCGTAGGCGTCCCCGACCAGGTTCGCGTTGAAGCCCGCGTCGAAGGAGTCCATGGCGTGCGACTTGAGCCACGCCGCGTGCGCGTCGAACGCGGCCTTGACGGTGTTCGACGCGTCGCTCTCCCACACCATCGACATGCCGTCGGTGGTGTTGGTGGAGCCGTTCGCCGCGGTCCACAACGCGTCACCGAGTGCGTAGTAGGCCTTGCTGATGGCGTCCATACCCGACCGGCCCGCACCCGAGGTCAGTTCGTTCAGGTAATCCCTCGGCATGACCGGGATCGGATCCGGTGGGTCGAAAATCCGCATGTTGACTCCGCTACCTGTCGCGCTGCCCTATTCGTGCGCGCGGCAGGATTCCCCGGGCAGCGTGACCACCGCGCCACCGCTGCCGTCGGTGTCGGCGTAGTCCTGGCTCACCGGAATCAGGGCTTGAGCACCGTTGAACAGGTGCGTCGCGCCGTCGCCGGCCTGGCTGGTGAAGTTCACGACATGGTTGCCGAACGCGACCCGGGCATTGCCGCTGACCAGGTCCGAGCCCATGGCGGTGGTCGACAGCGCCGCGTTCGCGGTGTTCTTGATGACGTCGACCAGATTCGTGTAATGCACGGTGAGCTGACCGCACACACCCGGAAGTTCACTCGGAATTACCGTAAGACCCATTGAATCGTTGGCTGGAACATCCATGGGACTGTCTCCTCACAACTGACGCCGACACGGCAGTGACACTGAAGTGCCTTGCTATACCAAGAACGCTAGGTCATTCCCATCCATGGGAAGCCGCTCGAGCGGGCCGCGGCGCGCGCCGGATACCGTGCCCCGGAAACGACTTTCGCCGGGCCCGAGGGCCCGGCGAAAGATCGGATTACCGTTGCGATCCGCGGCACCTACAGCACGAAACGCTTACCGCTCGCGATGTCGGAGACCTGGAACATACCGCCGGAACCGGCGACCGACGCCGTGGCCTGCTTGAGGGCCAGCAGGTTCGCGGTGTCCTCGTCCAGGGCCTTCTTCAGCTCCCGGGTGGCGACGTCGAGCGCGTCGGAACCGGCACCGGTGTAACCGTTCTGGATCAGCTTGTCGACCACGGCCTGCACGTAGGTGTGGTTGTCGACCATCTCGTCGACCGTGGTGGCCAGGTGCGCCAGGTGGTCGTCGACCACACCGAACGGCACCTTGATCATGCCTCCGCCTGCCATTTTCATCTTCCTTTCGTGATGTTCGGGTGACGAGTCAGACGAACGGAGTGATCTTGCTGCCCGAGTTCATCTCGACCTTCGCGGCGGCTTCCATGTCCGCGTTGTCGATCGAGATACCCGCGTCCTTGAGCGCCTGGGCGTGGTCGGACAGCCGCTGCGCGAGCTTCTGACCGGACTGGATGCAGTTGTTGAGCGCGTCCTGCACCCGCGCCGCGGCGATCGGGCTCTGGAAGGCCTCGTTCAGCGCCGACTGGATGCCTTGCAGGGTGGAGATGTGGCCCATCTTGGTCTGATGGGCCGTCATCAGATTGCCGTGTGAGCTTTGAATACTGCCGCTATCACCGGCGTAGCCGTTAGTAGCCATTTCCGGTCCCTTTCTCGAGCGTGGAGGACACCGGCACCGGGTGCGTCCGGCCCGCTGTTACTTAGAACGCTAAGTCATTCCCGCACATGGGAACTGATTCATGCCTCGGGAATCCAGGCTGCCTGCACCAGGTCTCGGCGGCTGTGCAGCGGTTCCACCAGGATGCCACGGCCCACGGGCTGTTTGGTCGCCTTGACGTCACCGATCAGGATGCCGTCGAGTTTCGAGCCGTCCATGATGAATCCGGAGGAGTTCAGGTTCTTCATCTGGCCGAGCACGTTGTCGTACATGGCGGTGTCCGCCTGCGCGATATTGCGGGCCGCGATGATGTGCAGACCGGTGTCGCGGCCGTCGACGATGATGTCCTTGATCGGATCCAGCGGGTTCATCGCGCCGCGCTGCGCCACCATGTGGTAGTCGTCGATGAACACGAAGATCTCCGGTCCCGACCACCAGGAGCGCTCCCGCAGCTGCTGGGGCGTCACCCCGTCGGGTGCGCGCCGGGCCCGCATCCGGCCGGCGAAGTCGGGCAGGCTGTCGATCAGGTCGCGTTCGCTGCTCAGGTAGCCGACCGACATCTCCGGCGGCACCGCCTCCATGTGCTGGCGGCGGTAGTCGATGAGCAGGATGCGGGCCTGTTCCGGGGTGAACTGCCGGCAGACCGAGGCGATCAGCGCGGACAGCACCGTCGACTTGCCCGACCCCGACGAACCCACCACGATCAGGTGGGTCGAGACGCCGAAGTCGATCGCGGCAGGACTCAGGTCGGATTCGCGCACCCCGAACGGCAGCACCATGCGCTGCGCGTGCGTGGTCGGATGCGGGCGGCCGGCGATGATCTCGTCGAGCGTGACCCGAGCGGGCAGCAGTTTGACCTCCGGCGCCCGCCGTCCCGGGTAGGTGTGGTTGAGCTGTTCGGTGGCCGCTGCCAGTCCGGCGGCCGCCGATTCGGGGTCGCCGTTGCCGTCCACACGCGGCAACGCGGTGAGCATGTGCAGCCCCTCGACCGACAGACAGCGGCCGGGGCGGTTCGCCGGAATTGCCGCCACCACAGCGCGATTGGACATGAAGACGGTGTCGGTCAGGTCACCGAGGCGCATCTCCAGGCGCGTCTGCAGCAGGTCCTTCACGGCGGGCCGGATCGCCGCCCACCGCGAGCTGGACAGCACCAGGTGGATGCCGTAGTTGAGGCCCTGTAGGGCGATCGACTCCACCACCGACAGGTAGTCGTCGAAATACGGTCCGCTGACCGAGAATCCGATGTCCCATCCGTCGATGACCAGGAAGACGTCGCCGTGGATGTCGCCGCGCGCGGCCAGCTGCGCCGACTCCGCCGCGGAAGCCCGGCGGCGGCGGAACTCGCGCATGGTGTCGATGCCGAGTTCGGCGAACATCGTCTGCCGGTTCGCCAGCAGGTTGGTGATCAGCGCGAAGGTGCGCCGCACCCGGTCGCCGTCGCGGGCCGAGGCCACCGAGCCCACGTGCGGCAGATTGCGAATTCCGGTCAGACCACCGGAGAAGTCCAGGCAGTAGAACTGCGCCTGCTCCGGGGTGTGGGTCAGCGCGGTCCCGAGAATCAGCGTCTGCAGCGCGGTCGACTTGCCGGACTGCGGGCCACCGACCACCGCGACGTGCCCGCCCGCGCCGGACAGGTCCACCGACCAGACGTCCTGGCGCTGCTGGGCCGGGCGGTCGACCAGGGCCCACGGAATGTTCAGTGTCCCCGGCTGAACCGCGGAGATCAGCCGGTCCAGCGTCGGCGGGGTGTTCAGCGGCGGCAGCCACATCTTGTGCGCCGGACGGCCACGGCCCGCCAGCTGCTGCAGCACCGTCTCCATCACCGAGATCGGTTCGCCCTCGGCCTCGGCTTCGGTGACCGCGGCCTGCTGCGGTTCGACGACGGCGGGACGCAGATCGGCGACCGGCGCGGAGGTGAACAGCTGCGGCGGGCGGTAACCGCTGCCCGCCCGCCGGGACCGCGCGGGACCGGCGTTGGTGGTCGTTTGCGGTGCGACATAAGGGGATCCGACGTAGGCGGCCTGGAACCGTTGCAGGTCACCGGATCCGGCGCGCAGGTAGCCCGCACCCGGCTTCTTGGGCAGGTGGTAGGCGTCGGCGGTGCCGATGGCGTCGCGGGAGTCGCTGGTCTGGTTGGTGCGCAACGCGATCCGGTAGGACAGGTGCGCCTCCAGCTCACCCATCCGGTTGGCCGGAACCTTCTGCGAGGCGAGCAGCAGGTGCACACGCAGCGAGCGGCCCAGCCGGCCGATCGCGACGAACAGTTTGGTGAAGTTCGGGTGCTGTTCGAGCAGTTCGGCGAACTCGTCGAGCACGATCAGCAGGGTCGGCAGCGGATCCAGCTGCGCGCCTTGCTCTCTCGCCCGCTCGTAGTCGGCGACACTGGCGAAGTTCCCGGCTTCACGCAGCACGCGCTGACGCCGGGCCATCTCGCCGTTGATCACGTCCTCCATTCGGGTGACGAGATCGGCCTCCTCCTCCATGTTCGTGACGACCGCGGTGACGTGCGAGAGCCGGTCGAACCCGAGGAACGTCGCACCACCCTTGAAGTCGACCAGCAGCAGGTTCAACACATCCGGCGAGTGTGTGGCGACCGCCGAAAGCACAAGGGTGCGAAGGAATTCCGACTTTCCGGAACCGGTGGCACCGATGCACATGCCGTGCGGGCCCATGCCCTCCTCGGCCGACTCCTTGATGTCCAGGTACACCGGGGCACCGGCCGGGTCGTAGCCGAACGGGATGTTGAGCCGGGCCCGGTCGGCGTCGCGCCGCCGGGCCCACTGCCGGTCGATCCGGATACTGCCCGGGTCGGTCAGCGAAACCAGATCCTCCCAGGTGGTTCCGCCGCCGGCCTGGTCGGCCACCACCGCCTCGATCACGGTGGACAACCGGTACGGCGACAGCGAGCGGGCCAGCGCGGTCACCGCGGGCACGGTCATGGCGTCGGCGAGCCCGACCCGGCGGCTGCCGCGCGAATTGATCTCGTGCAGTGTGCGATCCGCGTCGACGGTGAATTTCAGCGCGCGCGGGAGCGTTTGGTCGGAGGGCCCGAGCCGCAGCCAGGTGCCACCGTCCAGGCCGGAGATGTCGCGGTCGTTGGCCGCGCCACCGGCCGCCACCACCAGGATGAAGTGCTTGCGCTCGAGGCTGGGCGTGCTGTTGGCGGTGAACGGGCCGCGGTTGAGGCCGGCCAGCACCTTGGTGCGCAGTTCCGCCACGCTCCGGTACACCATGCGAGTCGGGCCGACGCCGTCGGTGTCGCTCGCATGTTGGGTGTGCGGCAACCATTTCAGCCACGCCCACTGCGGTGCGTCGGGGTCGTTCACCACCGCCGCAACCGCGACCTGGTCCGGTCCGTGCAGCACCACGATCTCGGCGAGCATCGCGCGGACCAGCCCGGCGACGGCGACCTCGTCGCCGTCGAGCCCGACCTCGGGCGCGGACAGCAGGTTGATCGCCACCGGCATGCCGCCCACCGTCGAGTAGGCCTTCGCGAACCGGGTCACCTCGACCACGCCGACCGGGTCCAGGTCGGCCAGCGGCGCGGCCTCGGGCACGATCACCCGGACCTGGTTGGCGATCCGGCCGCGGCCCACCCGGACCCGCAGGAACTGCTGGGCCGCGACCTGCACCTCCCACATCCGGGTGCCGCCGACCAGGCGGCTCAACTCGGCCGGTCCGGGATGGGCGTGGCGCAGGTAGGTGTGCAGTTCCACCTCGGCGGCGCGCACGGTACGGCGGTTCTCGGCGACGCTGCGCAGGTAGTCCTTGCGTTCCTCGTCGAGCGATCCCGAGCCGCCCCCGCCCATCGAGCCGCCCATCATGCCGAACATCGACACGATCATCATCATCGGGAACATCATCGACATCGGCGACATCTGACCGCCACCGCGGAACATCATCACCATCATGCCGCCGGTACCGGCCATCATCACGACCGGCATGATCAGCTTGAGCCGAGACGGCGGAACGGGTTTCGGCAGTTCGGTCGGTGGCTGCAGGCGCAGTTCGGTGACGGCGGGCGCCTTCGGGCCGCGCACGGCCCGCGCGGGGCGGACGAAACGCTTGGTGGTGGTCACGGGTTTCCTCCCGGGAGCCCGACGGCGGACTTGTCGACGGGCAGCCCCTCGTGCAGGATGCGCGCGTCCGCCTGGGACAGGGTCGGCCCGACCGCGAACAGCGACACCGCACTCCACGGCGCCGGCACCGGAACCTTCAGTCCGAGCGCGTTCAGCGTGGGGTCGCCGTTGTCGCCCAGTTTGGCGTCGATGCCGTAGCGGACCCCGGAGTCGGAGATCCAGAACAGGGTCTCGCGGCGCGGCGACACCGGGTCCATGCCGGTCACCTGCACGAATCTGCCGGTGTCCCTGGGCATGTAGGCCGCGTCGGCGGTCGCGCCGTGCGAGGTCTGCGCGGTCACCAGCGGCACGGTCCGGCGCTGTTCCTCCACGCTGAGCGGCAGCTGCCGGCCCACCAGCAGTGTGGTGGCCGCGCTCGGGTCGGTGCTGGCGCGCGACCAGTGGAAACAGGTCACGCCGGACCGTTCCGGGTCGACGATGTGCACGGAATGGTCGGGGAAGGACGCGGTGCCGGGCCAGCCGCCCGGGCGTAGGTTGGCCGCGATCACGTCCGGGCGCACGGCGATGGTGGTCATGGTGCCGTGCGCGTCGGCGTTGCGCACCATCGCCGCCAGCACCGAACTGATCTGCACCACACCGGATTGCGACACCAGGTAGTACGCGGCGGTCTGATCCACGGTCGACACGGCCAGCACCGCGCCGACCGGAACCGTCATACCGGAGGACAGGGTCACGGTGCTGCCCGCGCCCGGCACATCCGGCACCTTGATCGGCGGCACCTCGGGGATGGCGCTGAGCAGGCCCTTCGACACCGGGGCGACGGGTGCGGTGGCGTCGATTCCGAGCGCCAGCATGACCGCGGAGTCACCGAGATTCAGTGCGGCCCGGACCACCCCGTGATCACGGTCGGGATAGACGAGCCAGGTGGTGGCGTCGTCGCGCAGCAACCGCGCCTCACCGGCGGCGATCGGGCGTACCGAATCCGGGTCGGTGCGCAGCTGGGTGCCGATCACCGTGGTGTGCACCGAGGACAGGCCGGTGGTGGGCAGGCCGGTGGACTGGTCGACCGGCGCGGCCGGGCCGATGGTGGCGGTGTCGCAGATCGCCCACGACGAGTCCCGCACCCCCGAATCGGCGACCACACCCGGCGCGCCGGAGATCCCGATCAGTGGCCCGCGCGGGAAGCGGGCCAGCTCGTCGCGCGTGACATTGGTCGGGTTCTCGGCATCCCCGACCGCCAGCCGAGCCGAGGTCAGGTTCAGTGCCGGATACAGCCGACCGCCGATGAACACGTACAGCGCGCCCGTGCCCTGTTCGGCGACGATGTGGGTGCTGTCGGTGATCTGCTTGGCGGGTTTGAAGAAGGCCAGTACCGCCGAGGCGGCCACCAGGACGCAGGCCAGCGCGATTCCCACCGACAGCGCGGTGGACCGGCCGCGCTGCGGGTCGTCGATCATGGAGGCGTCGCGCCGCACCAGTGCGTGATCGATGCGCCGGAACAGGAAGCGCCAGCCCGACACCTGGTGTTTGGTCACCACCCGGAAGCGCGCCACCTGGTCAGCCGGCTGCCGTGGGAGCCAAACCGTCCAGGGCACTGGCGATATCGGACTCCGAGATCGTCATCAGGTCTTCGTTGCTCAGCGACAGGATGTCGATGTTGTCGCGGGTGAATCGGTAGTCGCGTTCGGCTTCCGCGGATTCGATCACGTTGCGCACGAAACGTCCGTTGCCGGCCAGGTCGATGAGGCGGCGGCCGTTGCGGGTCTGCCCCGACAGCTGCTCGCACCGGGCCCGCAGCACCTCGCGGGCGCCGTCGGACAAGATCGAATCCTTCTTCTGCGCAATATGATCGGCGATCTGCACCAGCTCGTCGGCCTCGTAGCTGGAGAACCGGACCCGTTTGGTGAACCGGGACGCCAGACCGTCGTTGGACGCCAGGAACCGGTCGATCTGGTCCTCGTAGCCGGCGATGACCACGACCAGCTTGTCGCGGTCGTTCTCCATCCGGGCCAGCAGGGTGTCGACGGCCTCCTTGCCGAAGGCGTCACCACCGGACAGGCCCTCCTGCACCAGGGTGTAGGCCTCGTCGATGAACAGCACGCCGCCCAGCGCGGAGTCGATGAGCGCGTTGGTCTTCGGCGCGGTGTGCCCGAGGTGGGTGCCGACCATGTCGTTGCGCGAGACCTCGATGACGTCGGCGTTCTCCACCACGCCGAGACCGGCGAAGATCTTCGCGATCACGCGGGCGATGGTGGTCTTACCGGTGCCGGGCGGGCCGGAGAAGATCAGGTGGTGCGAGCGGGAGTCGACGGCCAGGCCGCGCTTGGCCCGGACCTGGTCCATCAGCACACCGGACTTCAGCCGGTCGACCTGTTCCTTGACCGACACCATGCCGATCTGCGCGGCGAGCAGGTCGGAGGCCTCGGCCAGCTGCGTTTCGCGTTCGGTGCGGGCGGCGGTGGCGGCGGCCTCGGCCGGGTCGGCGCCCGAGCGCGGGTCCCAGCGGTCGGTGCGGGTGGCCAGCACCTCGCTGGTGGTGACCTCGAGCTTGAAGGTCTTGTCCGTGACCGCGCGCTGCCAGTCGGGGCGCTGCGAGTACAGCGCGGATCCCTGCAGCCCCTTGAGGATTCGGTCCGCGGCTTCGTTGTCGCCGTTGTGCCGCAGCACCATGCCGAGCAGGTAGTGGGCGTCGGCCCAGATGTAGGACAGGCTGCCCGAGGAGCTGTCCTCGACGATCCGCTGTGCCCGCGGCAGGGCCTCCCCGAACCGGCCCAGGTGGGCCAGGGCCTGGGCGGCCATGAGTTCGGCGGCGATGTCGAGCAGCCCGTCGTCGAGCAGCGGCTTGGCGGCACGCGCGTCGAGCACGTCGGGCCAGCGGCGGGTGCGGAAATACAGTGTCATGCGGACGAATTCGGCGACGTCGTCGCGTGGCACCTGGTCCAGGATGGCGAGCGCCTCGTCCCATTCGCCGTCACCGGCGTACTGGCAGACCTGGGCGATCGCGATCTGGTCGCGGTCGGCCATGGCGACCTGCAGGCCGAACATGCCGATCTCGACCTGGCACCACAGCGACCGGTCGGGCAGGCCCGCGCGCTGTTGATCCCGGTACAGATTGTGAACCGAGCGGTAGGCGCCGTAGACGACCTCCGCGTTCACCTCACCGGCCATGGCCCGGCCGAGCCAGGCATCGCACATATCCGGATCGAGGTCGGTCGCGGCCCGGAACGCGGCCAGCGCATGCTGGTTGTTGCGTCCACTCCCGGCCACCAGCCCGAGACTCTGAACTCCTGTGTAGAACGCGTCCTCCGCCGCTGACAACTCGGATCCCTTTCCGCTATCGCCTGATTCGAAAGGTTAGAAGAGGTACGAACACGGCGCGCTTCCCACCAATGGGAAGCGCGGTCGCGACGATCATGCCGTCGGTGCACGCGCCGCTGGGCAACGGCACGGACTGCCCGGCCCGGACCCGTCACCGCCCCTCGGACGGGCGCGGAACAAGATCGACGGTGACGTCCCGCACGATGAAATACCGGCGCACCCCCTGCCGGTGGCGGCGCTCACCCTGTGCGCTCGGCGCGGCATCGTCACCTACCTCGTCGAGCACCCCGCGCACTTCGAACGCCCGGTGCACGTGCTCGTCGGGCCAGCGCCGGACACCCTCGACATAGACATGGGATCGGGGGCCGCACACCAGAATCGCGCCGGACTTCGCATTCTCCGCGAGACCGCACAGGACGACGGGGCGGCCGACGTATAACGAAAGATTCACGGTCAGAACACCTTCCGTACCAGCGCCAACCCGAAGACCTGCGCATCCCAGTCCGGTTGGCTGCGGAAGAACGCATCCGGACTCTTCTGGAACACCAGCATCGGCCTATCCGATCCCTCCTCGACACCGTGGTCGGCATTCCACCACGTATTCGATCCGCGGTCGTACCAGCCGTAGTCGAAATTGCCGTAACCGTATTTTCCGACGAAATCGTCGGCGGTCATATCCACTTGGCCGGTCACCGGATCCGGGGCGAAACTCCACGGATTGGGCTCGGCCATCGACAGCGTCTCCGGACCCTCGCCCGTGAGATTCGGGAATTGGCCGGTCCAGAAGCGCTTCGCGTAGATCACCGGCTCCAGTTGCGCGGGCGGCACACCGCGGGTCATCTCCAGCGGTTCCGGGCGCAGCCGGGACAGGACGGGGTCCGCCCGGATCCGCGCGAGCAGTTCGCGCTCGTTCGCGGGCGCGTCGGCCAGGATCCGGCCGAATCGGTCCGCGACGGCCGATACCCGGGCGAAGCCACGGCGGCCTTCCTCGATCTTCGCCATCGACCGGACCCGTTCCAGCTCGGATCGGTGCTCGCCGATCCGAGCCCACAGGTCCCGGGTGTGCCGCAGCTGTTCGGCCGTGGCCTTGGCCCACTCGCTGTGCTCGGCCTCGGCCGCCCGGATCTCCGCGGCGATGTCGGGACCACCCGCGCCACGTTCGGCGAAGGCCCGCAGTCGAGTCAGTTCCTCCCAGCGCGTATGGGCTCCGTAGGCCAGCTCGTTCAGCATCTCGTTGGCCACCTCACCGGGCGCCAGCAGACGCTCGGTCTCGGCGGCGAGTGCGTGGATGCTCGGATCGCCGAAGGCGTAGCTCATCGTCGGGTACGTGTCGGTGAGCCCCAGCCGGAGGGCCGTCATCCCGATGCAGCCGTCGGCGAGCAGTTCCTCCTCCTGATCGGTGAGCCGCCGGCCGATCCGGTCCTCGAACATGCGCTGATAGGCAGCGGCCGAATACACGCGGGTGGTGTCGGGCAGTCCGTGCGCGTCGCAGGTCTCCGCGTCGAATCCGGGCGCGAAAGGCTCTGCGGTGCGGGCGGATTCGCCGATCCAGCGTGGCTCGGCGGCGATCTCGCGGTCCAGCGCGCCCATTCGCGCACCGGTGCCACCGGCTTCCGCCGCCACCGCTCTGGTCCGCCGCGCGAGGATCTCCCCGGCATCACCCAGATCGGCGCTCAGTCGCTCCGCCGCCCGGACCAGTTCCTCGACCAGTGGTTCTTCCACGATGACACTCCACGCGGTGGCGTGGGTCACCCGCCGCCGGCAGCTCGGATCCCGTTCCGCTACCGCCTGATTCGACAGGGTAGAAGAGATGCCGCCACCATGCGCCTTCCCAGCAGCGGGAAGCCGTGGGCGGACGGCCCTCGGCGGAACAGCTAGTGCAGCGGTGTCCACGTGGCGTCGCGGACCACGTAGTGCCGGCCGATCCCCTGCCGCGGCCTGCCGTCCGGTCCGCGCAGATCGGCGTCGCTGTCGCGCTCGGCGAGCACACCGGTCACTTCGAACGGCCGGTTGCACTGCTCCTCCGGCCACCGATCCAGGCCGTCGATATAGACATGAGAATTCCTGCCGCACACCAGGATCGCACCGGCGAGCAGATTGTCGGCCACACCGAGAAGCAGGACCGGCCGCCCGACGTAGTCGGCGAGGTCCAGCGGTCCCGGAGGGACGGGGCCGGGCACGGACATCTCAGATCACTTTCTCTACCAGGGCGAGCCCGAAGACCTGCGCGTCGAAGTCGTGGTGGCTACGGAAGAACGTATCGGGAGTGTTCTGGTATACCAGCATCGGCCGGCTGGGATCTTCCGGGATGACCCGATGGTTGGCGTTCCACCAGGTATTCGAGCCGCGGTCGTACCAGCCGTAGTCGAAGTTGGTGTATCCGATCTTGCCTTGGTAGTAGTCGTGACTCATGTCGACCTGCCCGGTCGCCGGGTCGGGCGCGAACCGCAGCGGACGTGGTTCGATCCAGCTCGTCGGGGTCTGCACGCCCGCCGCGTCGACCGTGAGTTCCTGACCGGTCCAGAAGTGCTTGGCGTAGATCACCGTTTCCAGCTTCGACGGGGGGACTTCGGGCTGGATCGGCATGTGGGCGTTGCGTAGTCGGGACAGCACCGGGTCGCCCTTGATGCGCTGCTGGAGCTCGAGCGCGTCCCTGGGCCCGGACCGCAGAATCGCGTCGTAGCGCTCGGCGTAACCGGACGCGAGCTCGAAGCCGCGGCGGCCCTCGACGATCTTCGCCATCGACCGCAGCCGTTGCGCCTCGGCCTGGTGCTCACCCACCTTGGCCCAGGCCCGCGCGCCCTCGGCACGGCTGGTGTTCAGTGCCGCTTCCCACCGATCCGAGGTCTGCTCCAGTGCACGAATCCGCCCGAGCACGTCGCGCCCACCCCGACCGTCGGCCATCGCTCGCCGCAGCTGGTAGATCTGCTGCCGGGTCCGTATATAGCCGTCGTAGTAGTGCACGGCCGCCTTCGCCGCCGCCTCACCCTTGGCCAGCAAGTGCTCGGTCTCCGCAGCCAGCCCGTGCGCGGCCGGATCGCCGATCGCCACGTGCATCGGCACGGCCACGGGATTATTGAGCCGTAGCCGGGTCATCCCGATACAGCCCTCGCGCAACGTCCCGTCCTCGGCGGCGGTCAGTGAACGCCCGAGCCGCTGCTCGTACATCCGCTTGTAGTCCTCGTACAGGAAGGTATTGCGGGTATCGGGAAGTCCGTCCTCGAGGTGCTCGGCGGTGAATCCGGGCGCGAACGGTTCGGGGTGTACGCCGGAAGAGGCTGGGGCGAACCGCTCTTCGGCGGCCAGCCGATCCTCGAGCAGCAGTCGCCGGGCGTGCCCCCCGGTCTCCTCGGCCAGCGCACGAGCCCGCGCAGCGAGCACGTTGCCCCCGTCGCCCAGGCCCGCCGCCAGACGTTCCGCCGCCCGGACCAAGTCCTGGACCAAGGGTTCTGCCACGATGACACTCCACGCGGTGGCGTGGCGTCACCCGCCACGAACAACTTGAATCCCTTCCGCTACTGCCTGATTCGAAAGGCTAGAAGAGGTACGGAAACCGCCCGTTTCCCACCATTGGGAAACGGGCGGTGGCGGCCTACAGCAGGACGCTCGACGCGGGCGGCGACTGGTCCGTGGACTGCTGGGTGCCGGACTGGTCGGAGACCGGAGCCACGGTCCCCGCGGGGGCCGCCACGGTCGCGGTGGCCGGTGCCACCTGGCTGCCGTCGACGATCTGGGCGTGGTCCACCGGCTGGGTGATGGTCTGCATGCCGAGGAAGGGCTGGATCTGCGGGTCGGTTGCCTGGACGCCGGGCTGTTGCGGATCGCCGGGTTTGGCGGGCTTACCGTCCTTGCCGTCTTTGCCCTGCAACGCCGGCAGGACCGACTGGATCACCTGCTCGATCGGCATGGCCAGCATCGGCAGCAGCGGGAGCATGCCGCTCAGCCCCGAACCGCCACCGGCGCTCGTGCCGGCCGAGACATCGGTTGCGCCGGTACCGGAATCGGTGCCACCCGTGCCGCCGGTGGTGCCACCCGTGCCGCCGGTGGTGCCACCCGTTCCGTCCGTGGTGCCGGTGCCGGCCATCGTCTGGTTGTCGGTGGCCACCTTCTGGATCTTGTCGTAGATGGCGGTCACGGCCTCGCCCAGGATCTTCATCAGCTGGGTCTCGTCGGGCGCCGACAGCTTCGGGATCGCGGCCACCGAGTGCAGCAGTGACTGCAGCACCGACACCACGTCCTGAATCCTGATCAGCGCCTGGCCTTTTCCGTCCGCCGCCGCATCGGTGACCTTGACGATCTGCTCGTGTGCGGCGACCAGCGAATCCGCAGTGGCCCGCGACCGAGCCGACACCGCGGTGTATCCCTTGCTGACCGCGGACGAGTCGACGTACTCCATGCCGGGCGGGAGATCCAGCTGGGCCGGGGTCGGCGGCGCTTCGCACACGCCCAATCCCAGTAGGTCGACCGCGATCTGGATGGCCTTGTCCACGTTGACGATGTATGCCTTCAGCCGCGGCGACGCACCCGGCGGGGTGAACAGCTGCGGCACGTTCCAGAAGTGCTGTTTGCCGTCGATGGACGCCGTCTGAGCCGGCGGATTCAGCAGATCGGAGGCACTGGGCAGGCCGGTGTCGCCGAGTTCGGCGTCCGTCGCCGTCGGGCCGGTCGCCGACGCTGCCGCGGCGGCGTAGAGAGCCGCGGCCTGGGCCGGATCGACCGGCAGCGGTCCGGCCGCGTTCGGGTCGATCGGCTGGCCGTCCGTCGTACCCTGGGCATCAGTCCCGACCGCCATGCCCAGCACCTGCCTCCCTGTCGTGTGCCTCCGATTGTCCGGTGTTCTCCACGGTGGGAACCCGTTTCGCGGCACTATGGCTACCAGCAGTGGGAATGGGTCCGTGCCCGGAGACCGCAGAATGGTGGGAATCGGAAATGGAGTACGGCAGCCTGAGGGGCACGGCAGGGGGGTGGATGGCCGAGACACAGGCCACAGACGCGTACCGCGCACTGCAGTCGCTGCTCGACCTGTACGGCGCCGGCCACCCCGATCCGCTCGAGGCCGTGGCCGACCTCGCCCGGGTCGGCCCGCAGAACGGTCATCTCGGCACACTGGCCGACCGGTACGGCGACCGGGCCGACGAGCACTCCGCAACGGCCACAGCCCATTCCGACCGCGATTCGGCGGTCCGGGAGGCGGTCGCCACCTCGGCCGACATCACCGCCACCGGGCGCCGCCAAGTAGTCGGCTACCTGGACGATTTCCGCACCCAGCTGCAAGCGATCTCGACGATCTCCGACATCCGGCTCAGCGGCCCGGCCGTCCTCGCCGCCGCCCACACCGCCATCACCAAGACCACCCAGCAGGTCGCCGCCGACACTACCGCAGCGACCCATCAGGCGGCCCGGATCATGCCGCCGGCGACGCCGACGTTGATCACCGGCCGCAACACCCGCCCGCGCCGGCGGCCGCGTTCCCGGCGGCGTGGCATGCCGGTCACCGACGGCACGGCCGGAGGTAACGCGGTGCAGGCCGCGGGGGCGTGGCTGGGTACGCCCTATGTGTGGGGTGGCGGCACGGCTGGCGGCCCGACCGGTGGCGGCTTCGACTGTTCCGGCCTCACCCAGTACGCGATCGCGCAGGCCTCGGACGGCCACGTGGTGCTGCCGCGGACTACCTACGAGCAAATCCACAGCGGCACAAGGATTCCAGTACAGGATGTACGGCCCGGCGATCTGGTGTTTCCCGCCAGTTCGTTCAGTGCGCGTGGACCCGAACACGTCCAGTTGGCCGCGGGCAACGGTATGGTCATCGAAGCTCCGCATTCCGGTGCGACGGTCCAGATGTCACGAATGCCGCGCGATGCGATAGTCGTCCGCGTGCTGTGAGGAGGTGATCGTCTGCCGATCGAGATCCCACACGACGTCGCGCTGTTCCTCAACTACGTCGGTGTTCCGTACCCGGATATCAACGAGGACCATGTTCGCGAATTAGGGCGGCACGTTCGGACTTTCGCCACCAATATGGCCGATACCCATTCCGCGGCGACCGGTGCGGTCAAGGATATGAACGCGGTCTATTCCGGGTATTCCTACGAGCAGTTGCTGGCGGCGTGGGGCCGCATGAGCGCGGGCCATCTGGCCGACCTGGACGCGGCCTGCAAAGTGGTGGCGACCGCGCTCGACGTCGCCGCCGAGGTCATCACCACGATGAAGATCGCGGTGCTCAGCGAATTGGCGGTCCAGGCAGCGACGTTCGCGAGCGCCATGGCCGCGACCGCCGTCACCGACGGCATGTCGCTCATGATCGCCCAGGCGACCCGCATGGCCGCACAGAAGCTGGTGACCGCACTCGAGCAGGCCCTCATCACCTACGTGGCCACCGAGGTCATCGACAAGGCGATCGCGCCGCTCGAGCATGTGGTGGCGAACATGGTGAACAACGCGCTCCACCATGCCGCCGGCGAACTGCTGGGTGAGCCCTCCCCGGACCTGCCGCTGCGCATCGAACCCGACGAGGTCCTGCGCTACGCCGGCCTGCTGGACCAGTACGCCGACGACATCCTCCGGCACGCGAATCAATTCGCTACCGACGCTGGCGCATTGGACTTCCAGACGCACGGCGGTGCCGACCTGCCGCTGCCGGACGAACCGGGCCCGGCACCCCACCGGCCGCTACCGGACGTCCCCGGCACCACCCCCGACCGAACACTGCCGCCCTCCGGCGCCACGCCGGACCCGCTGCCGTCCGTGGACCCGGCACCGACGACGGATACCGGCACCCCGACCGCGAACACCGTGTCCGCTCGCACCGGAACACCGTGGGGCGGTATACCTTCCGCCGATCCGCAACACGCGGGCACACCGGCCGCCACGAACTCCCCCTGGTCCGGAACGAACGGCTCCACCCCGGACCACCAACCGGCACAGTCGGTTCCCGGCCCCACTCCCGGTGCCCACGCCCCCGTCGTCCCGCAGGTGACGGCCCCCGCACACCTCGCGGCCACCGCACCGGACCTCACCTCCGCGAACCAGCACGCGGCGACCGAAAACCCCAGCGCCACAACGCCGAACTCTACCGGCACCGCGGCGACCACCACGGACCTGAACCAGCATGCTGCTGCACCTGTCGCGCCCCGTTCGGAGACGACCGGCACCCCGGCCCACCCGGCGCACAGCACACCGGAGAACCACGCCGATTCCGCGACCGGCGCCGACCCGGCCGTCAGGGCCGCGTCGGACGGTCCGACGCCGAACTCCGGAACTCCCTGGGACCACAACTCCGCCACCGGCACCGGCACAACCACGGGATCCACCGCGCCGCAGCAGGATCCGGAATCCCCGAGCACGCCGCGCCCGCCCCGCACGATCCCCGGCCGTTCCGGCCGCCGCCGCACCAACCCCTGGCGCAAGGCTGCCCGCCCCCGCCGCCCGGAGGTCACCCCCACCGCGGGCGGCACCGCCGCCACCCCCTGGTCCCGTCCGGCACCCACCACCGCACCGCCCGCCCGGGTATCGGTCACCCCGACAGCCGAGCCCGGACCCCGGATCGCGGCGCAGACCACCGACGGCACGCCACCGGACACGGTGGATCCGGCAACCGGCTCCCCCACCACCCTCGACACCGAATCCACCGCCACGCAGACCGTTCCACCCGGGGCCGCGGCGACTCCGCCCCCGAATCCACCGCGCGTCCAGGTGCCGGCCGAACTCCTGCGCCCAGCCGACGCCCCGCAACCCGCCACCGTATTCGACTCTGCCGCCGAACCGACTGCGACGCAGGAGATTCCGCCTGGCCGGACGACTCCGCGCCGGAATCCACCACGCGTCCAGGCACCGGCCGAACGGATGCGCCCGGCCGACGCCGCACGGCCGGATGCAGGACCGCCCGACTGACGCGCCGAACACGGCCCACGGCCCGGCCCGGCTACGGAGATCCGCACGGGCAGATACATGACCGGCCGACTCACGTACATAACCGGCCGACTCACGCGCCGAGGGCGCCATCCCCGGCCGGCCCGGCCACCGAGCTCCGCACGGCCGGATACCGGACCAGCCGACTCGCGCCCCGAGCACACAGCCAGCTGGCCACGGAGCTCCGCGCGGCCGGATGCGCGACCGCTCGGCGCACGCGCCGAGCACACAGTCGACGCCCCGGCCCGGCCACGGATCCGCGTGACCGGATGCGGGAGCGGCCGACTCACACGCCGAACACGTGGCCCACGACCCGGCCCGGCTCGACCACGGAGATCCACGCGGCCGCGACGTCATACCGGCCCGTGATCACGCCGAGTCACCTCCGGCGAACCGGCCGCCCCTGAACCCCGGCCGGTCAGACGGTGGTGCCGGCCGGCTTCGGGTCGAGACCGGTGGGGTGGAAGTAGCCGTGGAACTGGCCGTAGGTGCCGTGGCCGTCCGGGGGGTTCGACGTGTCCAGGCTGACCGGGTGGCCGTCGACCACCATCTGGGGACCGGCTTGGTCGACGACGATCAGAGCGCTGTGATGATCCCAGCGCATCACATCGCCGGTGCGCAGTTGGGACGGGTCGATGTGCACCCACGTGCGTTCGTCGGCGACGGTGCCGCGATACGCGGCGGAGGCATCACTTCCGTTGGGGTTGTTGGCTTCCCGGCTCACCGCGTCCGCGACGACGGCGGGCACCTTCTGGGTGGTGCCGTCGAACTTCATGTCCACCGGCGCGGTCGGGTCCGGCGCGGCGGGCGCGGCCGTGGGCGGCGGTGTTCCGGCATTCGGCGCGGTCACCGTGGCCGGGACCACACCCGGCTGCGCCGGTGCGGCGTTCGGGTCGGGGGCGTTCGGATCGGCCGGATTCCCCTGAGCGTCCTTGCCGTCCTTGCCGTCCTTGGGCTGCAGCTGTTTCAGCACCGTGGGCGCGAACGCGCTGATCACCGGCGCCAGCACCATTCCACCGATCATCAACAGCGGCAACAGTCCACCCAGACCGCCCCCGCCGGAACTCGACGCGTCGGCACCACTGTTCTTGATCTTGTCGATCGCCGCATTGACAGCGTCGAGCACCGGATCGCCGGTGCTGCCGTTCTTGCCGGTACCGGTCGTCGAACCGTCAGTGCCGGTGTCGGTGCCGAGCATGTCGCCGAACAGTTTCGGGAAGTCGACGTGGCCGCCGATCTTCGAGGTGCCCGGCGGCGGCGTGCCGTCGCCCGGCGGTGGCTTCTGACCGTCGCCCGGTGGCGGCTTCTGACCGTCACCCGGTGGCGGCTTCTCACCGTCGCCTGGGTCGGGCTTGTGTTTCGGCTTGTAGGTCGGCGCATTGCCGTCGATGAACTTCTTCGCGTCCACCATGCCGTCGTGCATGGCCTTCGCTTCGTTCGAGACCGAGGTCACGGTCGAAATGATCTGGTCGCCGAGGTACTTGACGATGTCCGGACCGTACTTGCCGTCCTTCGTGAAGTCGTTCGCGAGGGCAGCCGTCGTCCCCTCCGCTGCGATCAGCTTCTTTCGTCCGTCGTCGATATCGGTTTTCAATTTGTCGACATCGGCCTGGCTCATGTCACGAGTGTCGTACAGCTCGTTCTTCGCATTTCGGTTGTAATTGCCCAGTGCCTGGACGGCGTCGTGGTGCGCGTGCCAGGCGGGAGAGAACAGCGTGTCATGTAATTGACTGATGTCCATGGAAACGCGGTACCGAGTGTCGGCGAGCTTCGCGGCGACGTCACTGCTGATGTCGCCGACATTGCCGTCCCCGTTCTGGAGCGCGGAACTGATCCGCTCCAGAACCGATTTGTCATTCTTGTACATGTCCAGCATGTCGGACCAGCCGTTGATCGCGGTTCCGCCCAGCTGTTGCGACATATCAGAAAGACTCGGTGGCCGGTCCGCCTGGGCGCCGATCGAGTCGACGATATCCTGGAGATTATATTGCGCCATCGCGACCACGAACTTCAGCGCATCCGGCCATAATTTGTCCTCCGGTGAACCGGGTGACGGTATGAGATCGACGACGAACCAGTGACCGCTGGTGTTCGGGAAGATACTGCCGACTTGCTGGACCCCGTCGTATCCGACGACGATGCCGTTGCTGGTCAGCCCGAACCCATCCGCCTTGGATCCGGGGCCGCTGGTGTCGGCGAAGTCGCGGGACCATACCGTCTTGTCGCCGTTCTTGAGAACCAGCTTGTTGCCGTCGACCGTCGCGACCAGGGTGCCCTGACTGTTGTCGGTCCCCGATTCGAAGATCGTGTTGCCGGACGAGTCGCGCAGGATCAGGTTCCCGGACTCGACCGTCATCTTGTAGCCCGAACCGTCGGGCGAGGTCAGCTCCTGGCCCTCGCCGAGAGTCTGCCCGGCCTTGAGCGTCGGACCTAGATCGGTAGGGGCCATCAGATCTCCGGCCGCCAGGTTCGAATTTCACGCATCGGCCACTCAGTTCGACAGCGGTGCGACGACGGGCGGCGCGTCCACCGGCGGCGCCACGGCCACGCTCGGGGGTCCGGCGGTGACGACGGGGCCCGCGGCCGGCGCGGTCGCCGCCGGGCGTGCCACCGGCGGCACGAACTGCGGGTGCGCGGCGATCTGCTGGTGGGCGTACACGGCGTCGCGCAGTGTCTGCTGGTCGGTCTCGCCGGACAGCAGGAGCACCAGTTCGGTGCAGCGGCGTTCGAAGACCATGGCGCGCAACACATCTGCGTTGTCGTCGAGCCGCAGGCCACCCAGCTCGACCCGGCCGACGTCGACGCGGCGGGACAGCATGGCGGCCGACAGCAGGTCGTCGGCGTCGCGCAGGTCGTCCCACAGCTGACGCGGAACGGACTGTCCCGCTTGCAGTGTGGTCAGGATGCGTTCGCGCAGGTTGCGGGCCGAGAGCGCCTCGGCCGGCGTGGGCACCGTCCGCCCGACGGCGGCGTGGGCGTCGGCGGCCAGGGTGAGGCAGCCGAGCCGGATCGCCGGCTCCTGTACGGCGGCGACACTTTCCAGGGCTTGCGCGGTCCCGGTCAGCCCCAGCCGGTCCAGGGTGTCGGGGGTGCTGACCCGCAGGTCCAGGTCGTAGGCGGGGCCGACCATCCCTTCGACGGACGCGTCGGGCAGGCTCACCTTCAGGCCGGCGTCGATCGGCGCGGAGGACACCAGGGCGGTGATGCGGGTATCGTCCCGTGGTCCCAAGGCGGCGCCGAATTCGGCGAGAATCCGGGCGGGATCGGTGATTCCCTCCCAGGCGGCACCGGCATCGCCGCCCAGCAACTCGTCCCACTGCCACGGGGTCGAAACCTCCTGCGGCAGGAACAGTCCGGCGGGCAGCCAGCCGCGCCCCTCGGTGGAGGTGAGGAACACCCGGACCCCGGACGGCCCGCGCATCACCGATACCGCCCAGGCGAGTCCGACGGCCGGGGAGTCGACGGCCGCCAGCACCGCGCCGAGCAGCGTGCGGGCCAGGATCAGGTCGTCGTCCGGCCCGCCGTTCACGACCGCGGTCTCGGTGGCCGAATCCTTCGCCGCCGCAACGGCTCTGGCGAACGGGCTGAGCATCGGCGGCACCAGCATCGGCGGCTGGTCGTCGGAGCGCTGGCCGTTGTGCTGCCCGGCGGATGAGAGGTCGCCGCCGGCGCCGGGCAGCCCGAGCAGGGCGTCGTCGGGGTTCGGGGTGCCGTGCAAGGCGCCGGTCGCGGTGAATCCGTCGCCACCGGGCAGGGCGCCGCCGGAACCCCCGTCGCCACCGTGACCGCCCATGCTGCCGAAGTCGGGCAGCATGGGCGTCGACAGCGTCGGTGCGGCGCCGGTGGTCGCGTTGACCAGCCGCGTGTCGGTGTGTCCGGCATCGACCGGATCGCCGGTCGTCGGCCCACCGGCCGGGACCGGGTCGCCGGGTCCGCCGGGTCCGGCATGGGTCGGGCCGTCGGGCACCTGACCGCCGGAGCCGCTGACCGTCGAACCGCCCTGCAGGTCGACACCTTCCAGGTCGTCGGCCGCGGAATGCAGTGCGGCACTGGTCTGCGCGTGCTGGTCGGCGAGATGGTTCCCGGCCCGCTCCCGCGCGTCGTAGTAGTTGTTCAGGGCGGCGCGGACCGGTTCGGCGATGGTGCCGTAGTTGTGCTGGAACGCGTCCAGCCAGGCCGACGGCGGCTTCGACCACTCGCGGGTCTGCTCGGACATCCGCTGGTGGTCCAGGGCCCGTCGGCGAAGTTCCGCGGGGTCCAGGTTCAGGCCGTCAGCCATGGTGTCTCCGACTCCTCTCCGCACCCCGACGAGGGGGTATCCCCGACAAGGACATTGTCGAGCCTTCCCACACCTGGGACGGCAGATCACCGGGGCCACACCATGATCGGCGCCTAGGACAGGGCCGCGCTACCCAGCACGATCAGCGGCAGCGCGGGGTACTGCGGACCGTCGTACCAGTCGTCGTAGCCACCGCCGTAGAACGGGGGCTCCCAGCCACCGAATACGGGCGGCTGCCAGCCACCGAAGCGCGGCGGCGGCTGCCAGCCACCGAACTGCGGCGGGCACCACGGCCGCGGATACACCCCGTGGACGTCGTCGGCCTGCGCGATCGGGTCGGCGGCCGCGGTGGCAGCGAGCCCGGCGGGCACCACGAGCGCGGCCGCGACGCAGACCGCCGACAGTGTGCGCCGGGTCCGGGTGGCGACGGATTCTCCGAACATGACATCTCCTGAATCGCAAGGGATCCGGCGGACTCACGCGCCGGACGTGACACCAAATATTGTACCGTTATTCAGCGGCACGATCTAGCCGTGCGGCGGATCACATGGTGCGAGTGTGGATCAGCGGCGGTCCGGTCCGGCCGTGATGGTCGGCCGCCCGCCCGGCCCGGGTCCCGGGCGCCCCCGCTCCGGCGGCACCGGAGCCCGCTCGAACGCCGGATGCGAGGTGAGATGGGCGTGCGTGTAGGTGACGTCCCGAAGCACCTGGCGCGTCGGTTCGGCGGCCAGCAGCAGCACCAGTTCGTTACCACGCCGCTGAAACAGCAGCGTGCGCAGCGCGGCGTTCTCCCGGCCCGCGGAACGCAACTCCCGCAGCGGAATTCGCGAGGCGTCGGTCAACAGCGGGAACGCGGTGGCGGCCAGCAGGTCGTCGGCGTCGCGCAACTCGGCCCACCAGCCGTCCGGGATCGGCCGGCGCTGCCGCAAGGCGGCGAGGATCCGGGCCCGCAGCGGCACCACGCCCAGCGCGTCCGGCAACGCGCTCAGCCAACCGTGCGCTGTCAGGGCGAGCTCCAGGCAGCGCGCCGAGATCTGCTCCGCCGGAAAGGCTTCCACCTGCTCCAGCAGCTGCGGCGCCGCCACCACGCCCAGCCGGTCGACCAGGCCCGGCCGGGGCGCGGACAGGTCGAGTTCCGGTGCGGCGGTCACGTCGCCTTCCAGCGCCACTCCGGGCAGCAGATCCGCCAGCCCCGCCTGCAGCGGCCGGGACGACACCACGGCCGACAGCCGGGCCCCGGATTGGGCCCGCCAAGCCAGCCCGAACTCCACCAGAATGCGAGCCGGGTCGGCCACTCCCTCCCACCCGGATTCCAGCGCCACCTCCCACACCCACGGAATCGACGCCTCCCGCGGCAGATACAGCCCCGTCGGCAGCCAGCCGCGCCCCTCCGTGGAGGTGAGGAAGGCACTCACCCCCTGGGAATGGCGCAGGGCTGCCACCGCCCATCCCGGCGCGACCGGGGAGGTGTCGACCACGGCGAGCATGCTGCGCAACAGGGTTCGGGCCAGCACCAGATCACCGTCGACCCGCTCCCCCAGCACGAAGGCCGGGGTGGCGGCCGCCATCGCCGCACCGACCGCGTCCCGGACCAGGTCCGCGCTGGATTCGCTGTGATGTTCCGGCTGCGTGTTAGTCGCGGGCGGCTTGCCCGCCACCGGCGGTCCGGGATGCCCGGGCGTGCCCACACTCACCCGGGGAACGGCGGTCGACGGGCCGGGCGCGGGCGACCCGGCGTGCCCGGCCGCACCACCGGGGGCCGGTGACGACGCTTGCGCCGCAACACCTTCGGACGAGATCGCGGGTGCCGGACCGGCTTGCGGGGCGGTGACCATCGGGACGGCCAGCGCGGCGGCGGCCGCGGCCACCGGATCCGGTCCGGGGATCGCACCGGCCACATGGCCCAGCGCGACCCCGGAGGCGTCCGAATCGAACTGCGGCACACCAGATGTACCGCCGAGCGGGCTGCCGGACGCGGGTTGATCCACGTCGTCGCCGCTGCGGTGGACACCGACCGGGCCGCCGAATCCGTCCGTCGGGTCGCCACCGAGATCGGGCCGGGACCCGTTGTCCGGTGCCGTATCCGAGGGCGGACCGTCGTCGTGCGCCGGTGGCCCGCTGCCGTGCCAGCCCGGTCCCGGATTGCCGGCGGGCGGCGGCCCGGCACCGAAGGCCCCCGGGTAGGCACCGTCGAATGTCCCACCGGTGGAAGGTGATCCGCCGACCGGTCCGGCCGGGGCGGCGTGGGACGGCGGCCCGAGCGGCAGCACCGCACCGCCCGGACCACCCGGACCAGCCGGCAGGTCGTCGAGGGTGGGCAGGCCCGGCAGGTGACCGAGCCCCAGCGCGTCCGCCAGCGCCGCCAGGCCCGGCAGCGGGATCGGCACCGTCGGGTCGGTCACGAGACCACGGAATCCGGCCTGGATCATCAAGGGAAGCACCAGATCCTGCGGATACGGCGGCAGTTGCGGTGATCCGCCGGGCCACCGCCCACTCGGGTGGCCCGGATGCCCGCCGCTGTTGCCCGGTCCGCTCGCACGGTGGTTCAAGGGATCGTCGGTGCCGAGCAGATCCGCGATCGCCTGCAGCCCACGGAACTCCGACGATCCGAGCCGGGCCCGAGCCCGGGTCAGGATGCCGTCCGCGCGGTGTGCCGCCTGCTCGACGATGCCGTGGATCCGGTCCGCCGCCTGCTGTCGCGCCGCCGCGTCCTCGGGATCGGCGACCGGTACGGCGTTCACCTGACCGATCGTGGTCTCGTAGAGGTCCATCAGATCGTTCTGAGTATCGTGGACCAGGGACCCGAAGCGGTCGAAGACCTCCCCGGTGATCCGCAGCACGTCCGAGAAGTCCTGCAAGCGATTTCGGTGGGTCAGCAGTGCCGCCTTCACCGGATCCAGCGCCGCGCTGACCCGGACGCTGGCATCGAATCCGGCCATCGCGGTGTCGACCGAACCGATGTCGAGCGCGTCGGCGCCGGTGGTCGCCGCGTGGCCCAGGCGATACCAGTAGTCGGGCCCGAGGGTGGGCCACCGGTCGCCGACGATATCGGGCCAGTACGGTGCGTCGGGTTCCGGATCCAGCGGCATCGGGTCACACGGTCTCGGTCGGGCCGCCGCCGTCGATGTCGGTCTGACGCAGATCCTGCGCGGCCTGCGTCGTGTAATCGTGCAGTGCCTCCGAGCGCTCGGCGTGTGCGGTCACCGCCCGGCCGAAAGACGAAGTGATCCAACGCAATTTGTCGACCAGTTCCTGGTCCAGCAGCGATCCGCCGGCGCCGCCACCGGTCATCGCGGCGAGCGCCCCGTGGACGTGGTCGCGCGCGTCACCGGCCGCGGCGTGCACCCGGCCCGAGGCGCTGATCACCTCGTCGGGTGCGTCTATGTCGAGAGCGTCGGCCATGGCGGTACTCCGATCCGGTCAGAAGTGGCTGGTGCCACCGAATTCCGCGGCCTCCTGGGCGCGGTAGGCCGCCTCGGTGGGCAGGCCGAACGAGTCGACCGTGTAGGGGCGGGTTCCGTTGTGCAGCATCTCTTCCCGCAACCCGACCCGGGACTTCAGGTGCGCCAGTTTGCCCAGGCGCACGATCTCGGCAGCCAGCCATTCGTCCCCGTTGTCGCGCGCCTCGTCGGTGAGGTGCAGCCCGACGATCTCGCCGCTGCGGTCGCAGGCCACCCCGACCGTCTCGTCGGGGTTGAAGACCTCGTAGATCCGGGTCGCCCAGTCCGGCTGCACCGCAGCGTCTTCGAGGTCGGGCTCGTCGTAATCACTCATCACAGTCCTAGATTCGGGGTGTGGAGTACGGATCATCTTCGGCGACAGCCGATTCCAGCTGCTCAGTCAGCGCCTCCCAGCGTGCGTCGGCGACGTCGAGCGCGTGCCCGAGCTGCCAGAACCGGGTGCCGAGATACATGTCGGCGGTGCCGTCACCGATCACGTCGAGGCGATCCTCGCCGGCCACGGCCGGATTCATGCTCACCGTCGCCACCGGCGGATGCCGGTCGTCCACCGAGAACAGTTTCGTCCCACCGGGAATGAAGGCCTGCCGCAACCGATCCCCCGCCTCGATCGCCAACGCCGCGCTGTTGGTGGTAATCGACACCTCGGAGTTGAGCAACAACTGCAGCACCCAGGCGCGCGCGGTCCGCTCCGGATGGTCGGCCGTGATCGACATCGCCGGGCACGCGGCGAGATTCACGACCAGCACCGAATCGGTCATCGTGACACCGACGATCACCAGCCGGCCGGCCGTGCCCGACGGTTCGGGCAGGTCGTCGGCGGCCAGTTCCAGCACGTCCGAGCCGACCCCCACCGTGGCCGCCGGGAACGCGGTGACGGTACCGGTGGCGATCTCGATGGTGAAGGCCGCGATCGGGCTCGGCGCCCCGACCCCCACCGCCGCCAGGCGCACCAGGCCCTCGTCGTGCAGCCAGCGCACCGTGTCGGCGAAGGTCACCTCCCCGGGTTCGGTCATTGCTCCACCTGCGCTCGGGCTTCCGCCTCGGCCTTCATCTCCGCCCACGGGTCCACATCCATCAGATGGCGGTACTGGCGGCCCGCATCGGCGGCACTCTCCCGGATCGCGGCCATGATCTCGGCGGCGAGTTCCTGATTGTCGTACTGCGCGGCGGTACCCGGCGCCAGATACAGCGCGGTCAGCCGGCCCATCGCGTCGACCTCGGGAACGACCGCGCCGCTCGGGGACGGCCGCCGCGCCCGGATCGAGTCGATCTGCTCGCGCAGATCGGCGATCTTGTGCCGCAGATCGCGGGCCGCGTCGAGCGCGGCCTTCACATCGGGATGCATGTCATAGCTCACAGCGCACGCTCTCTCATACCGCTCCTCCGGTGTTGCTCGGGGGCTGGGGCGGGGCCGGCGTCGGCGGGGTGACGGTCGGCGCGATCGTCGGCTTCTCGCCGATCACCGCCTCGGTATACGGGGTGTCGTCGACATACATCAACCGGTCGGGATGCCAGGCGACGACCCGGTTGCGTTCGCCGCCGCCGCCCGCGCCGGCGCCGTGCGCGCCCGGCATCATCGGCATGTAGGGCATGCCGCCACCGGGAGCGCCGGCCCGGCCCGCCGCCGCGGCGAGCGAGGGCGAGGACAACGGCTCGATGACCGGGGTGCGCGGCAGCTGCGAGGCCGCGGTGGCCGCCGCGATGGAACCGTCGGCCGGCAGCGCCCCGACCGTGACGGTGGGCGTCTCGACGCTGGGCATCTCGGGCAGCCCGCCGGTCGGGTCGCCGCCGCCCACCACCGACGGAATGGACGGCAGACCGTAGTCCGGGTACTGGCCGTCGGTGAAGTTCGGATCCTGCAGGCCGGTCTGGTTCTGCCCGGCGAGGCTGTTCTGGTTCATCATGCTCATCAGCGCGGGCAGCATCTGCGCCATCGAGCTGTCCCCCGTGCTGCCGTTCTGCTTCGTCGGCTTGCCGGTGGTCGGATCGGTCGGATCGGTCGGATCGGTCTTCACCGGCTTCTTGGTGTTGTCGGTGACCGTCGTGGTGTAGTCGCCGACGGTCTGCAGGGACCGGGCGTTGATCTCCTCGAACTCCTTCATCGCCGCCGCGATGGCGGCCGGGTTCTTCGAGCGCATCGCCGCGAGCAGCTTCTTGCGCGCGGCCTGGATCTCTTGCGGCGTAGGATGTTTCGCCCGCGCTTGGTTGTAGGCGTCGGCGTAGCCGTCCACCGAGGTCGCCAGATCCCCGAGATCCTGACCGGCGGCCGCGAGCCGGTTGCGGTGCTGGACGATATTGGCGGCCGCCAGATCACCGACCGGGGTCCAGCTCTGTAGTCCCTGGATGGTCGAGTCGAGGCCGTCGAGAGCGTCGGCGTGCGGTCCGGCGAGGAACTGGCGCAGCGATTGGGCGTAGGCCCGAGCGGGTCCGGTGCCCGGCCCGGAGTGCAGCTGCTCGGCGAATACCAGTGGATCGGGCGAGATCTCGGCCACCGGATGGGCCGGCGCCTGCCGGGCCGGGAACTGCGGCACCATCGACACCGGATTCACCAGGATCGGGCCCCCGCCACCGGCGATCGTCCGGCCGCCCTCGTCGTCGGCGGCGCTGTAATCGGATGCCGAGGCGCCGATGTCGTAGGCGTTGGGGTGCAGGCCGTTGAAGGCGTCGATCATCTGGTTGAGCAGTTCGGCGCCGCGGGCGTTGTGCGCGGTCGCGGCGAACGCCGAATGTGGTTCGGCGCCTGCGGGATGCACCCAGCCGCCGGGAAGTCCGCCGTGCGTGGCATGGACGAGGTCCGACAGGGCCGACGCCAGCGCTGCCAGCTCCCCCGGGTCCACGTTCATCCCCGCCACCACGGTCTCCTCTCCCTGTCGGCACGCTCCGGGCCGCGTCCGGATATCACCCCGATCTGTCACCCGGGTCGGAGCACCAGTCGACCCCATCATTGTCCGAGCTTCCCAGGACTGGGAATTCGATGTCCGGGACCGCCGGAGTGCCGGACCGGCACGCGGCACCGGTCCGGCACGTTTCAGTGCTGCCTCGGCACCACCGCCGGGGGCAGGTCGGTCGCGGGGGCCGAAACTCCGGCCGGTGCAACCGAAATCGTGGGCGGTACCACGGCACCGGTCGGCGCCGGGCGCGGTGCACGGTCAGCCGCGGGCGCGACCGATACGCCACCGGGCGGACCGCCGGCGGTCGCGGGAGCCACGGAAGTTCCACCGGGAGCGGCGATCTCGGTGGTCGCCCCGGCCTCGGCGGGGGCGAACTGCGGATGCGCCGCGATCTGCTGGTGGGCGTACATGGCGTCGCGCAGGCTCTGCTGATCCGGCTCCCCGGCCAGCAGCAGGGCCAGTTCGGTACAGCGACGCTCGAAGACCATGGCCCGCAACACCTCCGAGCCCTCGTCGGCAGTGAGCGCACCCAGATCCACCCGGCCGGCGTCGACCCGGCGCGAGAGCATGGCCGCGGCCAGCAACTCGTCCAAGGACCGCAGGTCGTCCCAGAGCTGGCGCGGCACCGCCATGCCCGCCTGCAGGGTGGTCAGGATCTGCTCGCGCAAGACCCGCGCCGGCCGCGCCTCGGCGGGCGTGGACACCGCACCACCCACCGCGGCATGGGCATCGGCCGCCAGCGCCTGCAGCACCGGCGCGACCATCGAATCCGCCACGGCGGCAACACTGTCCAGCGCCTGCGGGGTACCGGTCAGGCCGAGGCGGTCCACCGATCCCGCGGTCGCGACCCGCAGATCGTGGTCGTAGGCGGGCCCGACCAGGCCCGCGACCGCGGCATCCCCCAGACCCTGTTCCAGGCCGGAGTCGATCGGCGCGGACGACGCCACCGCGGTGACCCGCCCCTGCACCCGCGGCCCCCACACCAACCCGAACTCCGCGAGAACCCTTGCGGGATCGGCGATTCCCTCCCATGCCGACGTCCGGCCGCTGCCCAGCAACTCGTCCCACTGCCACGGCATCGACACCGACCGGGGCACATGCAGTCCCGCCGGCAGCCAGCCCCGGCCCTCGGTCGAGGTCAAGAACAGCCGCAGCCCGAACGGGCCACGCATCGCCGACACCGCCCACTCCAGGCCGACCGGCGACTCCGCCGCTGCCAGCACCGCCCCGAGCAGCGCCTTCGCCAGCGCCAGGTCCGAGTCGGCGTCGACGGTCGCGTCCGCGGTGGCGGTACCGTCGGCCGCGCCCGGCGCGACCGCGTTCGCGTACGGATCGACCATGGCCGGGACATCGCCGACGCTCGGACCGGCTGCCAACGGTCCACCGGGCAGCGAAGGCACCGGGCCGCCACCGGGCGGGCCGGCGATATCCGGCGCGATACCGGGCACGCTGCCGGGCCAGGATTGCTGCCCGACCACGCCGCCGGGCGGAACCTGACCGAGGGCCGGTGTCTCGTGCTGCACGACCGGACCGGCGTCGAGTGGCGCCGAGGGCCGCGCCTGCGCCGGGCCACCGGCATCCGGTGTTGCTCCCGGCTCGTGCGGGGCTCCGGTCGGCACACCCGCACTCGGCGGGGGACCGCTGACCGGATGATGTTGGGCCACCGGATGCTCCGGACCACCGGTGGTCACCGGGCCGGGCGGCTGAACCGGGTGACCGGGTGTGGTCGGCGCCGGATGCCGCGGGGTGGTGCCGTGATCGCCGAGTCCCAGGTTCTGGATCGCCGCGCCACCCTCCTGATCGGCCTTCTCGATGTCGTCGGCGGCCTGGTTCAGGGCGTCAGCGGTCTCCTTGTGCTGTGCCGCGAGCGCCATTCCGGCATCGTGCCGAATGTTGTAATAGTCGACCAGCGACGCGTGGAGCTGGTCGGCGATCTTGCCCCGGGTGATTTTGTAGTCGTCGAGCCAATCCTTGGGGACCAGCGACCACTGTTCGAGCGCACCCTGCACCCGGATGTGCTCGGCGGCGAGCCGGCGCAGCAGGGCGGGATCGAGGATAGTGGGATTCACCTACACCGAACTCCTTGTCGCACAGTCACTCCGGCTCCGACTCGGACCGATCTGCGAGTTCGGCCCAGGCTGCCCGGTCCGCGGCCCACAGATCGGTGGCGAACAGCGCCCGCTGTTGCCGCTGGGCATCGGCGACGCTCTCCCGGATCGCCGCCACGATCTCGGCCGCCAGCTCGGCGTTGCCGAACCGGTCGACCGTGCCCGGAGCCAGGTACAGGCCGGTCAATCGCCGTTTCACGTCGACCTCCGGGACCACCGCCCCGCTCGGTGAGGGCCGGCGCGCGCGGATCGCGGCGAGCCGCTCCTGGACCTCGATCATCTTGTCGCGCAGTCGCCGAGCACCCATCCGTGCCCGAAGCACGTCGGGATGCATTTCGCGGGCCATCACAACCTCCGATCCACCGTGGTCAGGTCGGCACCACCGACGGCGCCGCGGTCGACGGGTCGCCGGCCAACGCCATCCCGGTATCGGATTGGCTTCCCGCCGAACCCAATTCGATGCCCTTGGGGTGCGCGAAGCCGGCGAACGTGCCGAAGTCGGTCGGGACCTGGTCGAACGGCTTCAGATCACCGTTGATCACGACGTCGAGCGTGGCATCGGGCCCGGACCCGATCACGCGCAGGATCGCCGTGTGGTCGGTGCCGTCGTCGCTCTGCCAGGTCGCGACGTCACCGGTCATCAACTGCGACGGGTCGACCCTGGGTCCGATGTGCTTGGTATCGGACCACTTCGCCGTGGTCTTGCCGTAGGCGGACTGCGCGTCGGTCTTGCTGTGGTCGCCGAATGCCGCATCCAGCGCCTGCGCGACCAGCGGTGACACCTTCTGCGTCTTGCCGTCCGGGAAGGGATAGGTGATGCTGCCGTCGGCGTCGGGGACCCGGCCGGGGGCCGCAGCGGGCTGCGTCGAGGTGGCCTGGTTGTTCGGGCCGGCCGGTTGCCCGGAATCCGGTTGCGCGGGCTGCGCGGGTGCCGGTTGCGCGGGCTGCGCGGCCGCCGGAGCGGCGGTCGTCGCCACCGCCGGTTGTGCGGTCAGCGGGGTGCCCAGTGGCCGGGTGGGATCCTGGTACTGGTTCGGGTAGCCCATCTGGTTCTGCCGGCCCAGCGAGTTCATCATCATCATCTGGCCGAGCGGGCCGTTCATCAGGTCCGACATCCCGCCCATCGACGACCCGAGGCCCGCGGTCGACGCCGGATTCGGGGTCTGGCTCGCGGTTCCGGCCGCATCGTTGATCGCTTTGATCAGTGAGGCGTTGGGATCGTCGGCGGTGGAACCAGGTATGTTACCGATCGTGTTCTTGCCCGTGGTGTCGTTGCCCGTGGTGTCGTTGCCCGTGGTGTTGGGCACGTTCTGCGCAGAGGTATCCCAGGGGAACGCACCCGGCTTGTTCGGGGTGTTGATCGTACTCGGCTGATACGGGTTCTGCCCGGGGGTGAACGGGTTGACACCCGGGGGATTCCCCGTCCCGTTCTTCAGCGCCTCGATCTCCTTCTGCATGGCGGCCTGATCCGCGGCCGCCTTGTCGGCCGCGGCTTTTGCGGCCGCGTTCGCGGCATCAAGCTTATTGGAAAGGTCCGTATTGGTGGCGTTCGCCGCGTTCAGCTTGTCCTGGGCGTCCTTGAGTGCCTGCGCGGACTTGTCGACACCGCCGCTGCCGTTGTCCACCTGCCCCGAGAGCGTGCCCATTGCCTGGACCTCGGATTGGATGGCTTCGCCGACGTAGTGGGTGATGTAGCTCTGCTCGTCACCGTCCGGCGGCGCGAATTTGGCGCGTTCGTTGAGGAATTCGACGAACAGTCGATAATTGGTCTTGGCCTGCTGCAGTTTGGTGTCGGTGTCACTGACCGTCTGCACCATCGTGGCGTAGCTGCCCTGGAACGCGTTGAAAGCGTCCCGGAGCGCGGTCGCCTTCTGCATGTACTCCGCGAGCGTGGTCGAATTATCCGAGCCGGAGATGGGGCTGACCTGTTCGAACGTGTACGACTTCGGTACCGCCTTGGGATCGCCTTTACCGAGGTTGTGCCAGTCGGTGTAAACCAGCGCGGCCAGACCCAGCGGTGATCCGTCCGGCGCCCAGGTGGCGTCGACCGAATTGGTGAGGAAGGTATCGTCCGGATGGTCCAGGTAGTACGGCCAGGCCGAACTGCCGTTGTCCTGGATGACCATCCGAAGCGGCGAGTCGTCGGTCATGCGACCTCGATCTCGTCAGGCTTGTAGGGGTACTTGTTGTCCGGTCTGGCTACCAGCCTGACCGGAACCGGAAGATCCGGCTGCCCCATATTGGCAGCAGCGGTCAGCCCACCGGCCCCCAGTGCCTTGCCGGTACTCCAATCGAAGGTGTTCTTGTACCACGGCTTCGCATTTGCCGCATTCTTCGCGGCGGCCGCCGCCACTCTTGCTTTGGCGGCATTCTGCTTGGCGATAGCTTCTTTCGCGTCCTTCAATGCCTTGTCGTAGGCTTTCCCGGATGACTTGCCGGCCGTGGCGGCCGCTTCCTTTTCCGCCTGCTTCACCTCGTCCTTGGTCAGATTGCCAAGGGCTTTCGATAATTGGTTGGGGGTGACCTTGGCCGCGGCAGCGGCCAGGTCCTTGTCCGCCTGCGCCGCGGCTGCCTTCCCCCAGGGCGTCTTGCCGAATACCTTCGGCGCGAACTTCGACAATAGACTGCCCTCACCGAGGGTCTTGCCGAAGAGCTTGGCGGCGCCGCCACCGCCCAGCCCGCCCATCGCGCCGCCCAGCGCGATGTCCTTCCAGTTGTCCCCGGGGTTCCAGCCCTTGCCCTCGATGCCGTCGGCCAGGTACGTACCGAGCGCACCACCGACCATGCCCCCGAGCGGCGGGAGGATGAAGCTCGTGGCCGCCGGGAGGGCGAAGCTGACGGTGACACTCGCGGCCTTCTTGAGCCAACCCCACATCAGCAGAACCCTTCTTCGGTGCGGCCCGGAACTCTCGTCGCGCCGGGCGGGCCGGCGGTGGTCGGCACTGGTCCGATCCCGCTGGAGCCCACGACAACCCAATTCTCTGGTGTTCCCACCGGTGGGGAAGGTGGGTTCCCTTGCCGCCGAGCACTACCCGGCACCATGGAGTCCTGATGACCGACTCGGATGCTCGAGCGAAACGACAGCCGCCGCAGCAGCTCGCCGGCGCGGCTACCTCGAGCCGTCCGGGTACGACCACCACCACTCCCGCGCGGGCGAAGCCGGTCCCCACCCCGCCGCGCACCGGACGACGGGCGGCGGGCGAGGCCGAAGCTGGAAGCGGTGCGGCGAACACCCAGGCCGGAACGAAAGCCGCTGCCGCGCCGAATCGTTCGCGCATCACCGCGTCGGGAGCCGGTGCCGGCGCGGATGCCGGCCTGGCCGTGTCCGCGGTCGCCGCGCTCTCGGCTCTGACCGCGCAGCTGGGCACCAACGCCCCCTCGACCGACACCGGGCAGCCGGTCGTGGCACCGTGGATCGGATCGGACCGGCCGACGGGTCCGATGCAGATGGACGGCCATCTGGGCACCGGCTACACGGCCGCCGCCAGTGGCAGCTCGCTGCGGGCCACGGCCATGTCCGACCTGAATGCGGAACTGGCGCAACTGCTCGGCGGTGCGGCCGACGCCACCGTCGGCGGCCGGACCACCCTGGCGGCGATCACCGCCGATGTCGATGCCGCGCTCACCGCGCTGGGACCCATCCAGAACACCCCGGCCGGAAAGCAACTGCTGATCGACACACTCGACCAGGCGCTACAGCGCGCCGGAACCGTGCTGAATCACGGGCAGGCGGGGTCCGCGCTGACGGCGGCCAAGATCAATGCCCTGGCCGAACGGTTCCAGCGCGAATCCGGTGCGGTCAACCCGCAATCCGCGACCACCGTCCACAGCGGCGGCCCGCCGCTGACCCGGCCGTCGGGACAGGTCGGCCAGTGGATCGGCAGCGCGCTGAACATCCTGGCCGCCAACGGATACGACCCGCGCCAGCTCGACCCGGCAGCGGTGGCGACGATCATCGCGCACGAATCGGCCGGCAATCCCAACGCCATCAACAACTGGGACAGCAACGCGGCCGCGGGCCATCCGTCGAAAGGTCTCATGCAGACCATCGATTCGACGTTCAACGCCTACGCATTGCCCGGCCACCAGAACATCTGGGATCCGGTCGACAACATCATCGCCGGGGTGCGCTACGCGATCCACCGCTACGGCTCGCTCGACGCCGTTCCCGGAATCGCACACCTGCATTCGGGTCAGGGGTATGTCGGCTACTGAGCGGCGACCAGCCGCTTCCCATCGACGGGAACCCCAGCAGGCCCCCGATAATCTGGTGTTCCGGTGGAACTTCCACGCCCGGCGCTCGAAAGGTGGCCCATGGCAACCCCGGTGAAGCTCCCGCGGCCCGCCGACGCGCCGTTCGTGGACGCGTATGCCGGTCACGTGGAATTCGCGCTGCAACTGCTCGTCGACACCCTCGGCGACGGGACCGCCTCGACCGTTTCGATCGGCAGCCTGGGCAAGATGCAGCCCTCGGCCATCACCGCCGCCGACGGCGCGCTGGCAAAAAGCTATGGCGAACACTCCGATGTGGTGCAGAAGTATCACGGCGACCTCGACGGCCTCGACAAGAAGATCGCGGAGATCGCCACGAATTCGGCGGATGTCGCCAATACGACGCAATCGACCATCACCGCGCTCGTCGATCGGGTCACCACGATCCTCGACGCCACCCCCCACAAACCGTCGCCGGCACAGCAGTGGGCGGTCATCGACAGCATCGACAAGGCGATCGGTGAGGCGGACACGACAGTGACGGACGCGCACGACCAGTTCGTCGCACATGCGGCGTCGACAGTCACGCCGGCTTACCTCGGTGACACCGTCACGTCGGGTGCCGCGCCGTCCAGCAGCTTCGTTCCGGTGGACAGCTCGGGCGGCTACGACAGCAGTTACACCCAGCAGGTGCAGAGCGTGAGTGGCAGCACCACCCGTCAGGTGCTCAGCACCTACCAGCTCGTCGGCTATATCCGAGCGGCGCTCGACGCTCTCCACATCGATGATCCGGTCGCACGCCAGCGCTGGATCGACGGATATCTGACCTTGATCCAGCGGGAGTCGGGCGGCAACGTCGGGGCCATCAACCTGACCGATTCGAATGCTGTCGCCGGGCATCCGTCCCAGGGTCTCACCCAAACCATTCCCAGCACGTTCAACGAATACCATGTCGCCGGAACGTCGAACGTGATCACCGATCCGACGGCGAATATCGCGGCCAGCATGAATTACGTGATGCACACCTATCATGTCTCCCGCGACGGGGCGAACCTCGCCTCGAACGTCCAGCAGGCGGACCCCAGCCGGTCCCCGCGCGGCTACTGACCTGTGCGGCACGTCGACGGGCGAGCCGATTCCGATCGCCGCCGACGCAGCGGGTCTCATACCGCAACAGGCAGTGCGGCAGCATAATCGCCGTCGCCCGAGCGGCCGGCTCGGGCCGCGTCCGCTCCCCTCCCGCAAACCCTGAGCTATGCCAGGGCGGCGATCGGCGGGCGCGATCGATACCGGACCGGCGGACGCTACGAGCTCCGAGCGGCCGAATATGCGCTCCCCCCAACGGTAGCGCGCGAGCCCCTGACCGGCTTCCCACCGATGAGAGGGGCGCCCCCGGAACCCCCGCTTATCGTCAGGTTACCGAATTCGAAACTCACAGCGACGAGGACGTATTGGACCGGTGACCGGCCGTGGCCGGGTCCACCCGGGAGCCTGGGCAGGGAGCGAACAATGGGCACAGTCGAGTCGACGGCCGAGAAGCGTCCGGCGCTGCCGTCCGTGCCGCCGGTGCTGCGCCGGCTCGCCGACCGTGCCGGTGACGCGAAGCTGCGCCGCCGGGTGCGCTGGACCGCGCTGATCCTGTTCGCGCTCTTCGTCTTTCCCGGCATCATCGGGGTGGTCGCGACCGCGCAGAACGGCAGCACGCTGGTCGACGGCTCGACCACCGGTACCGGCAGCTCCGAGATCGACGGCCTGAGCTGGATGAACGTGCGCGACTCGTCCGGCGTGCCGCTGGCCAACTACCAGTTCGTGGCCAGCCACGGCGGGATCTTCAGCCCGTGGACCACGGTGCTGTGGACGCTGCTGAGCCTGGAGTTCGTCGGCTACATCGTCATCGTGATCAGCGCGATCTGGCTCATCGGCTACGCCCTGAGTTTCCAGTGGCTGGGCTATTTCGGCACCGCGCTCAACGGGGTCGCCAAGGCGTTCACCGGCCAGATCGCCACGCCGATCATGCTGCTCACCGCGGCCACGATCGGGGCGTTCTTCGTGGCCTGGTTCTGGTTGCGCGGCTACCACGCCAAGGCCACCACCCAGGTCGCCACCATGCTCATGGTCGCGATCCTCGGCCCGCTGTTCCTGGCCGAGCCGCTGGCGGACGTGCTGTCCGCCGACGGCCTGCTCGCCCAGGGCCGCAATGTGGGGATCGCGGTCGCCGCCGGTCTCAACGGCGACTCCAGCCCGAACCCCAACCAGCTGGTCGCCACCATGCAGGGCAGTCTGGCCGACAACTTCGCCCGAACTCCGTTGCAGGTCTGGAACTTCGGTCATGTCGTCGATACCGCACCGGCCTGTCGCGCGGCCTGGTCGGCCGGCATCATGGCCGACGACGACGGCCAGGTGAAGAACGGGCTGCGCAGCTGCGGGGACGCCGCGGCCAAAGCGCATGTGGACAATCCGAGCATGGGGCAGGTCGCCACCGGGCTGATCCTGCTCATCTGCAGCACCGTGCTACTGGTCTTCGCCGCCTACCTGGCCGTGAAGATCATCAAGTGCGCGCTCGACGCGATCTATCACGCCTTCGGCACCATCATCGGTTTCGCCGCCGGCGGTTTCATCTACGGCGCTCCGCAGACGGGCCTGATCCGAAACCTGGTGCACACCGTGATCTCCGCCGGCCGAATGGTCTTGTTCACCGTGTTCCTCGGGGTCTACATGCTGTTCATCGGCAACCTGTTCAAACAGGCGCAGGGCCACGTCATGCCGGTGATCGTCATCTCCGGCACCGTCGAGGTGATCGCGATCTCGCAGCTGAAACACCTGAGCGCCAGCCTGACTCGCGGCAACGACTGGGTCGCCAACCGCATCGCGCTGGCCGTGCAGAACGGGATGGCGAAGTCGGGTACCGGCGGCGGCGGTGGCGGCGGCACCGCGATCGGCATGGGCACCATGGGCGCCTCGGGCTCGATGTCGAGCAAGGGCATGATCGCGCGGATGGCGTTGCTGAACACGTTCAACGCCAACCCGGTGACCGCCTGGCTCGCCGGCGGCGTGATCAACCCGCTCAATCCGCTGGCCCGCGGCCGCACCCGGATGGACCGGCACAACATCGGCATCGCGCCGATGAACCACGAAACGCACATGTGGAATCAGGAGGGCCGGGCGAACTGGCTGCTCAAGGCGCTCGCCCGCGCCGACGGGAAGGGCGGTATGGGCACCGCGCTCGGTGTCGCGAACGCGCTCGACGGACTCGGCGACAGCAAGGTTCCCGACGCGTACGTCGCGGGTGTGCTGCGAGCGGGGAAGGCCAAGCATCAGTCGGTCATCGACGCGCAGCGCGCGCTGGCGGTACAGAACGCCAGTGTGTCGAAGTCGCTGGACGGCTTTCTGCCGCAACAGAAGGCCATCGCCTCCGCGTTCGCCGTGCAGAACCACCTGCGTGATGGCGACCCGCTCGGCGCGTTCGCGGCCCAGGCGTCGGTGGCAGCCGACAACTTCCGGCGGCACTCGGCATTGCCGACCAACCCGAACAAGATCAACCACCGCTTCGTCGAGCGCGTCATGGCGGCCGCACACAGCGACTCCGCGGTTGCGGCGATCAAACCGAGCGAGTGGCGTGCAGCAGGCCGCGACACCCGCCTGCACATTCGCAACACACTCGCCGTCCAGCACCAAGCGTTCGCCAAGGAGTACGCCGAGGCGGTCGAGGACCCGGCCAAGGCCCACCTGATCGAGGAAACCCGGCACAAGCTGATCCTGTCGGCCACCAAGCTGGACCACCTGGACGCCCCGCTCACCACCGCGGGCTCCCCGCCGTGGCGGCGCTGAACCGTCGTCCTCAGACCGCCCAGCGGCTGGCCGCGTAGCTGGAGGGCAGCGGCTCCACCCGGACGTACTGGCCGGGGTACGGGGCTGCCACGCACTGCCCGTTGCCGAGGTACATCATGACGTGCCCCGGTGCGCCGCCGTTGAATTCGGCGCCCGGGAAGATCAGGTCACCCGGCTGGATGTCGGCGGGGTTCACGTGCGGCAGCTGCTGGTACTGCTCGGCCGCGGTGCGCGGGATCTCCACCCCGGCCGCGCGCGCGGCGAAGGAGGTCAGGCCCGAGCAGTCGAAGACGTCGGGACCGTTGCCGCCGTGGACGTACGGCTTGCCGATCTCGGACAGCGCCACGTTGACGGCCTGCTGCACGGCCGCCGAGCTGCCCGCCGTCGAACCGGCCGAACCGGTGTCCGAGGGTCCCGGATAGCTCAGACCGTGAATGTTGTACAGGTACTGCCCGGTCAGCGCGTCGATCGCGGCGGCGGTCTCGTCGGCGGTCACCGCGGACCCGGAGATCAGTCCCTGCGCCTTCTGCAGGGCGGCCGCGAGGATGTCGTGCACCTGCTGCTCGCCCTGTTTGGTGTAGACGCTGGTGCCCAGGTGCGCCAGATCGACATCGACCTGCTGGATCACCTGGTTCATGGCCTTCTGATCGATGCCCTGCGAGCCGGCGATGCCGGTGAGGTAGTGGGCGAGCTGGTTGTCCAGGTTGTCGTAGGCCTGGGCCTTCATCTTCTGGTACAGCTGCGCGTTCGAAAGCCCCTGTGCCGTAGCCGAACCCCCGTCCGCACCGGAATCCTGTCCGGTGCCCAGGCCGCCGGTGTCGGGGCCGCCGAGGGTCCCGTTGCCGTACGCCTGCTTCAGCTGTTCGAGGACCTGCAGAGTGCGCTGAGCCTGCGGTGACAGGCCGCCGGTCCCGCCGGATCCGTCGGCGCCGTTCTGTGAACCGGTCAGTTGCGGCAGCATGGCCAGCATCAGCAGCCCGGATTGGAGCAGCTGCGGCAGCATCTGCGCGATCAGCTGGTCCGGTTGTTGTGCCGCATCGTGGGTTCCGGGTGCGCGGTCGCGAGCCACGGCGGCCGGAGCGCTCGGCGGGGCCTGGGCGGGGGCGGCGGGCGCCGGGGCGGGGGCGGCGGGCGCCG
>NZ_RFFH01000015.1 GCF_003696265.1 Nocardia stercoris
CCCGCGCGCGCTTCAAACCTTCACTGTCGGGGTCGATCCCGACCATCCACCGCGGTTCGATCTTCTCCGAGCGGAGCAGCTTGTACAGCAGATCCGTCGAGATATTGCCGGAGCCGACAATCGCGGCGGTGACTTTACCGTTGCCAGTCACTTGTTTCTCCTAGCCGAAATTCAAACGGACAGAACCGAGTCCAGCGAACTCGGCATGGAATTCGTCACCCGGGCGGGCGTCGATCGCCCGCGTGCACGACCCGGGGAGCACGATGTCGCCGGCCTTGAGCCGCACCCCGAACGAGGCGACCTTGCGGGCCAGCCACGCGACCGCGATGGTGGGGTCGCCCAGGACCGCGTCGCTGCGGCCCTCGGCGATCACCTCACCGTTGCGGGTGAGCACGGCCTCGATCTTCTTGATGTCGATGTCGCCGGGCGCGACGCGTTCCGGGCCCAGCACCCAGCCGGCCGAGGAGGCGTTGTCGGCGATGGTGTCGCAGAGCGCGATCTTCCAGTTCTTGATCCGGGTGTCGATCAGCTCGATGGAGGGTGCGTAGGCGACGGTGGCGTCGAGCACGTCTTCCTCGGTGCAGTCCTCGCCCGGCAGGTCCTTGCCGAGCACGAACCCGACCTCGACCTCGACCCGTGGGAAGAGGTACTTCGACGTTTCGACCGGCACGTCCTCGAAGACCTGCATGTCGGCGAGCAGGTGGCCGTAGTCGGGTTCGTCGACGCCCATCATCTGCTGCATAGCCTTGGATGACAGCCCGACCTTGTGGCCCACGACCTTCGCGCCGGCGGCGAGCCGCTGCCGGATGTTGATGAGCTGGATCTCGTAGGCATCGACCACGTCGATCTCGGGATGCCGGTTCACCAGCGGCGCCAGCGGCACCCGGTCCCGTTCGGCGGCGGCCAGTTCACCCGCCAGCTCGCTACGTACCTCGTCGCTCAGCACGCGCACTCCTCCAGCACTCTATCCACCACAGAACTGTAACCGGTTCCAATCCGGTACGCGGACCTTATCACCGAAGAAATATCACCGCAGGGACCGTGAGGATCCCCACCAAACTGGACACAACCACCGGTGTTCACCTGCGACAAACCCAGAGGTTGACCCCAAAGCGATTGTTCAACCACCCAGAATTCTATAACGTGTTCTACATGATTGATCGGGAATACGACGTGGTGGTCGTCGGCAGCGGTGCTGCCGGGATGACCGCGGCACTGACTGCCGCACACAAGGGCCTGAGCGTTGTGCTCATCGAGAAGGCCGCGCACTACGGTGGGTCCACCGCCCGCAGCGGCGGCGGAGTCTGGATCCCGGGCAACAAGGCACTCAAAGCCGCAGGTCGCGGCGACCAGGCCGACACCGAGCAGGCGCGCACCTACCTGCACGAGATCATCGGACCGGTGGTCCCCAAGGAGCGCATCGACACCTACATCGACCGCGGCGCCGAGGCCTTCGACTTCGTCCTCGACCACAGCCCGCTCAAGATGACCTGGGTCAAGGGCTACTCCGACTACTACCCGGAAGCCACCGGCGGCAAGCCCGAAGGCCGCTCCTGCGAGCCCAAGCCGTTCAACGGCAAGATCCTCGGCGCCGAACTCGCCAACCTCGAACCGCCCTACGCCAAGGCCCCGCTCAACGTCGCGGTCATGCAGGCCGACTTCGTCCGCCTCAACCTGATCAAGCGCCACCCCAAGGGCATGCTGCGCGCCCTGCGCGTCGGCGCCCGCACCTACAAGGCCAAGTGGACCGGCCAGCACCTGCTCGTCATGGGCCGCGCGATCATCGCCGCCATGCGCAAGGGCCTGCTCGACGCGAACGTCCCGGTGCTGCTGAACACCCCGCTCACCGGGCTGGTCGTGGAGAACGACCGCATCGTCGGCGTCGAGGCCGAGCACGAAGGCAAGCCGGTCACCATCCGCGCCCGCTACGGCGTCGTCCTGGGCAGCGGCGGTTTCGAGCACAACGCCGAGATGCGCGCCAAGTACCAGCGCCAGCCGATCACCACCGAGTGGACCACCGGTGCCGCGGCCAACACCGGCGACGGCATCGTCGCGGGCATGGCGGCCGGCGGCGCGATCGGCTTCATGGAGGACTCCTGGTGGGGCCCGACCATTTTCAAGGGCGGCAAGCCGTGGTTCGCGCTCGCCGAGCGCAACCTGCCCGGCAGCATCATGGTCAACGCCGAGGGCAAGCGGTTCGGTAACGAGTCCGCGCCCTATGTCGAGGCCGTGCACACCATGTACGGCGGCGAGTACGGCCAGGGCCCCGGCCCGGGCGCGAACATCCCGTGCTGGCTGGTGTTCGACCAGCGCTACCGCGACCGCTACATCTTCGCCGGTCTGCAGCCGGGCCAGAAGATCCCGTCGCGCTGGATGGAGAACGACAACATCGTCAAGGCCGGGACCGTGGCCGAGCTCGCCGACAAGATCGGTGTGCCCGCGGAGAACCTGACCGCGACCGTGACCCGGTTCAACTCCTTCGTCGACGCCGGCGAGGACGCCGACTTCGGCCGCGGCAAGAGCCATTACGACCGCTACTACGGCGACCCGACCGTCAAGCCCAACCCGTGCCTGTCGGCGCTGGTCCAGGGCCCGTTCTACGCGGCCAAGATGGTCCCCGGCGACCTGGGCACCAAGGGCGGCCTGATCACCGACACCGTCGGGCGCGTGCTGCGCGAGGACGACAGCGTGATCCCGGGTCTCTACGCCTCCGGTAACTGCTCGTCGCCGGTGATGGGCCACACCTATGCAGGCCCCGGCGCGACCATCGGCCCCGCGATCACCTTCGGCTACCTGGCCGTCCTCGACATCGCCGAGCGGGCCGCCGCCGGCAAGGCCACGCAGGAGTAGGCACATGATCGTCCGAGAATGGGCGCTCAGCCCATGTGCCGGCCCCGGCGCGACCATCGGCCCCGCGATCACCTTCGGCTACCTGGCCGTCCTCGACATCGCCGAGCGGGCCACCGCCGGCAAGGCGACGGCGGAGTAGGGCACATGCCCGCACTGCCGACGGGTACCCCGCACATGTGCGAGCCCCAGCAGCGGGACCGGCCCGGAGACCACCTTCGGGTGCCCGGCCGGTCCCGGCCCGGCCGAGCGGATGTCCGCGGGCCGGGCCACGCAGGAACCCCCGCGCCGGGTGCCCGGTCCATGGGACGGCCCCGGCGCTACACCCGGCCCGGCGGTTATCGTCCGGCCGTACTCGACATCGCCGAGCGGCCCACCGCCGGCACGACCACGCAGGAGTGACACCGTGATCGATCCCGCCATCGCGCTGGGCTCGGCCCTTCCCGAGGCCGACTTCACGTGGACCCCGAGCGACATCCAGCTCTACAACCTGGCGCTGGGTGCCGGGAAGGACCCGCTCGACGCCGGCGAGCTCGGCTACCTCGACGACGAGAAGCCCGGCACCCTGCCGAGTTTCGCGACCGTCGTGCCGACCCTGGGCGACACCGAGGCGCCGAAGGTGAAGTTCACCGGCATCGACATCGACCTGGCCAAGGTCGTGCACGGCTCGCAGGAGATCCGCCTGCACCGGCCGATCCCGGCGCACGGCACCGTGCACAGCAGCGGCAAGATCGCCGAGCTGTGGGACAAGGGCTCGGCCGCCGTGATCGTGCAGGAGACCACATTCACCGACGCGTCGGGCGAAAAGCTTTGGACCGCAAGGTCTTCCATCTTCGCCAAGGGCGAGGGCGGTTTCGGTGGCGAGCGCGGCCCGTCGAACAAGACCGAGCTGCCCGAGCGGGAGCCAGACGCGGACGTGGTCGTGGCGACGCTGCCGCAGCAGGCGCTGCTGTACCGGATGCTCGGCGACCGCAACCCGCTGCACTCCGACCCGGAGTTCGCTCAGCGGGCCGGCTACCCGGCGCCGATCCTGCACGGGCTGTGCACCTACGGCCTGACCTGCAAGGCGGTCACCGACACGCTGCTCGACGCGGACCCGAGCCGGGTCACCGGTTTCCGCGCCCGGTTCGCCGGTGTGCTGTACCCGGGCGAGGCGCTGCGGCTGCGGATGTGGGCGGGCGACGGTGAGATCACCGTGGTCGCCACCGCACCGGATCGGGACGACGCCCCGGTTCTCGGCGATGTGGTGCTGACCCACGGCTGGTGAGCCTGCCGTGAACGTGGAGCCGCCCGCGGTGAGGATTCCTCACCGCGGGCGGTGTCGTTTCGGCGTAGGCGCTGCCCCGAGGTCGACGAGCCTGCCGTATGCCCCGCCGTATACGACTACTGCCCGCCGTGAGGAGTCCTCACGCGGGCAGTAGTCGGTTCAGCGCGGTGCTTGTTCACCGCGGTGCGGTACTCAGTCCTCGGCCGGGAACCCGGTCGCGAACAGCACCGCGATGGCGAGCGAACTGACAATGGAGATGATCGGAATAATCCACATGGAGGTCATAGAGGCCGATACTACGAACAGTAGTACGTCTCGGGCGAGCCCTGTGGGGAGGATCACCGGAGCGGACCGGCTGGTATACATCGGTTCGCCGCGCTGAGCTGCGTCCGGGCAGCCGGACGACGGATCAGGCGGTCTCCTCGTCCGACACCGGGGATGCCAGCCCGCGAATCACCCACGCGTACAACACGATCACCAGAATCGGCGTGGCGAGCGGCGCCCACGCCCAATGCGCCGGCGCCGCCGAGGCCGCGACGGCCGCCCCGGTGAAGAGCACGGCACCCACCACCGACGGCACCGTGGTCGGCACCACACCGGCCGGTGCGTGCACCGTGGCGGTGTTGAGCAGATAGGTGGTCGCCACCAGACCGGTCGCCGCGGCCTCCATGGCGCCGGTGCCGACGAACGACAGCACGCCGACCGCCACCAGCACCGCCAGTACCGCACAGATCCGGTACCGCCAGCCCAGCACCACCAGCACCGCCGCCGGAATCCCCGCCCAGGGCAACAGGATCGCGACGGCCAGGGTCAGCACCAGACCGGACAGCACCGCGAGGAATCGGATCATCGCCGCACCCGCATCATTCGCCGCCGTTCCGGAATCAGCCGCATCGTCTGGTCCAGCCGGGTCTCCTCCGGCCACGCCACCACGTCGACCCCGACCACGCCCATGTCGCGGTACATCGCGGTTCGCTCCAGCTGCCACATGCGGGCCATGGTCGGATCCAACTGCTCGACGAACGGGGTGCCGCGCAGCACGTCCACCACGACCACCGCGTGCCCGCGCTTGCGCAGATCGATGAGGGCCAGCGCGAACTGGGTGTCCAGCAGCGTCGAGAACGCCACCACCACCGCGCCCAGCGGCACGGCCGAATGCGGTGCCAGCGTGCCCGGCGCCGAGACGTACCCGTCACCGACGGCCAGCACGGTGTCGACGATGCGATAGAACTGGCGGCGACCGATATCGGGCCGCAGCCAGCGTGGTTCGCCACCGAGGCAGACGATGGCCGTCCGGTCACCGGCCTGCAGCGCCGACTGCGCCACCTGCGCGGCACCACGCACCGACAGTTCCAGCGAATCGGACGCCGGCCCGGGCGCCTGCATCGAAGTGTCCACCAGCACAACGACATCCGCGGCGCGCTGAGTGAGCCGCTCGGTCACGTAGAGCCGGCCGCGGCGCGCGCTCACCGGCCAGTTCACCGTGCGCAGCTGGTCGCCCGCCGTGTAGGGGCGGATGTCCGCGTACTCCACACCCGGCCCGTGCCGGTTGGTCAGATGGGTACCGATGCGTTCAGGAAGTTCGGTGCGCGGCAATCGCATTCGCTGTGGATCCGCGAGCGGGTAGACGTACACCTCACCGGCGGGCAGGCTCGCCGACGCGACCGCCAGCCCCGCGGGACTCAACGCCGTCACCCGGGTCCGCAACGGATAGCGGCCCCACCGCCCGGTCGAGGCCACCACCTGCATACCGGCGGGCGTCAGCCCGGAATCGACGGTCTCCTCGACCCGAATGTCCACGCCCGCCATCGGTTCCGGGCTCATCCGCAGCAGCGCGTGCCCGGACTCCACCGACGCGGCGGCGCTGACGATCACTTCCTCGGATTCGAAGCAGCGCAACTCACCCGCGCTGTCGACGACGATCCGGGTCCGCGAAACCTGCAGCGGCGCGGTGGCCAGCACGCCGATCATGGGCGCGGCGAACACCAGCAGCTGCCAACGCTGGGTCAGGATCGCCGCGCCGAGCGCCAGCGCCGCCACGGTCCCCAGCATGAAGACCAGAGCCGCTGGCCGCCACCGCAATTCGGTTTCGGTCGATTTCGAGGTATCCCGATGTTTCATGGGGACACGTGTCCGTTCACGCGGGGGTGGCCCGCGGTACCGGCAGCCGCCGCAACAGCTCGTTGACCACGTCCTCGCCGCGGATCCGCCGCACCCACATCTCCGGACGCAGCGTAATGCGGTGCGCCACAGCGGGAACCGCGAGCGCCTTCACGTCCTCGGGGATCACGTAGTCGCGGCCGAGCAACATGGCACGGGCTCGCGACATCTGCACCAGATCGAGTTCGGCGCGCGGGCTGGCGCCGACCTCCACCTGCGGATGGTTCCGGGTGGCCGCCGCGATCGCGACCACGTACGACACCACATCCGGGTGCACGGTCACGAATTCGACGGACTGCCGCATCTCGATCAGACCCTGCGCGTCCACCACCTGGCCGACCTGCGGCGCGACCGCGCCGCGTTCCAGCCGCCGGCGGATCATGTGCGTCTCGTCCTGCTCGGACAGGTAGCCCAGCCGCATCTGCAGCGCGAACCGGTCCAGCTGCGCCTCGGGCAGCGGGTAGGTGCCCTCGTACTCGATCGGGTTGTCGGTAGCGAGCACGATGAATGGGTCGGGCAGCATGAAGGTTTCGCCGTCGATGCTGACCTGGCCCTCGGCCATCGCCTCGAGCAGCGCAGCCTGGGTCTTGGGCGGAGTGCGGTTGATCTCGTCGGCCAGCAGGACATTGGTGAACACCGGGCCGCGCCGGAAATTGAACCGGCCCGAGGACATGTCGTAGATGGTCGAGCCGATCAGGTCGGCCGGCAGCAGGTCCGGAGTGAACTGCACGCGCGTGAAGTTCAGGCCGAGCGCGGTCGCGAACGACCGCGCGATCAGCGTCTTGCCCAGGCCCGGTAGGTCCTCGATGAGGATGTGTCCCCCGGCGAGCACCGCGATCATGATCAGCTGCAGCTCTTCGTGCTTACCGACGACGACCCGCGAGATCTCCCGCAACACCGCCTCGGTGCGCTTGATGGTCACGCTCATCGGTGACGTCATAACTGAACTCGCACTCTCTCGACCTTCCCCACTTCGACAGTTCTCGCAATCCCGGTACTACTGCGGTGCAGCACTACAGGGCCTGCAGCCGGCGCAGAATCTCCTCCAACGCTGCCCGGCCTGGTGCACGCGTACTCTGGTCTCGCAGTTGCGAATTGGCCGGATCGACCCACTTCCACAGTTCGGGTCCGAACTGCAGCACGCCGGCCGCCTCGGTGGCGCGGCGATCCTTGGTGATCCGGTGTCCACTGGACAGCTCGAATTCCTTGGCCAGCAACGGCCGCAGGTGCCGGTCCCAGTCGGCCCGGGATCCGTCGGCGCGGTCGGCCAGCATGGCGGCCCGGGCATGCCAGCGGTGCAGCATTTCGGTCGGGCCGTTGTCGATCTCGTTGTCGCCGTAGTCGTCGTCCCGCACGCCGGGCCGGTAGGCCAGCGCCCACACCAGCGTGACCAGCGCGACCGCGACCGGGATACCCGCGACGACCGGCAGCAGCTCGCGGCGTGCGGCGAAGGCGGCGAATTCGAGCGCTCCGACCACCGCCACCGCGCCGATCGCTATCGCAGTCCGGTTCATACGCGGAGGGCCTCCCGTTGCTGCAGGTCGGCGAGCACGATGCGAAGCAGCTGCTCCGCGCGCATCCGCTGCCATTCCAGGATGGAGTGCGGGCTGAACCGCGCTTCCTCGAACAGGGTGACCAGTTCGCGGGCGGACCCGTCGCGCAGCGCGCCCAGGTCGAAGGCCCGCGCGAGGACCTCGGCGGGGGTGTCGGAGACCAGCGGCGCGGTGGCGCGGATCTGCGAGAGACCGCGTTCGACCGCGACGTAGCAGGCGATGATGGCGGTGCGCGGGTCGTCGCCGGAGGCGATCATGGCCGCCAGGCCCATTTCCGCGACCTCGGCCAGGGTGGTCGGGGCCTCGGGGTGCACCAGTTCGCTCTCGACCTCCGGCACCGGGGCCTTGCGGGTGCTCACCGCGACCACGACCAGCCCGGCGATCGCCACCAGGATCAGCGCGGCCGCGGACACGCCCGCGATCAGCAGTGCCTGACCGGCCAGCGGGGGCGCTCCGGCCAGCGGATTCTGGGTCGGTACCGGTGCTTCACCGGTCGGTGTGGGCGTCGAGGTGGGTGCCGGGACCCGCGCGGGGGGCGTGGTGTTGCTGCCGGAGATGCCGTAGACGGCCCAGCCGATGGCGGTCAGGACGGCGACCGCGGCGACCGCGATCACCGCGAACAGGGCACCCCGGCTGCTGCCGACCGGCCGCGCGGTGCGCTCCTGGCCGACCGGCAGGGCCAGCGGCAACCGATGCTGGCTGGTGACGATGCCGGCCAGCAGAATCACAATGGATACCAAGCACAACACCGGCATCAGGGCTACGGTGAGGATTGTCGGATTCGCGGTGGCGTGGAGACCGCCGGTGCCGGGAATGTAGCCCCGCACGGTGAGGACAGCGAGAGCCAGCAGCGCGATCAAACCGATCGCGCGCGGTAACACTGTTCCTACCGCTGCCACCGGGTACTCCCAAATCTTCGGTACTGCCGCAAAACCAGCAACATCGTTACATGCCGAACGGTTCGTCAGGTCCGAAATGGCCACAGTCGGTACAGGCGTATGGCGCGTCGCCCGTGCCTCAAATCATAGTCGCCCGTCCAGTTCGCGGCAGCGGCTGCGCCAGCTCACCGAGCCGGCTCACGGTCCGGAACAGGTCCGGAACCAGGGCAATCGAGCGGCCTTGGTCCGCCGGCGGCACATCCGCGTAGACGACCACTTCACGGTCGGCGTCATAGAGCACGTCGATCAGATTCACCCACCGCATGACGACATCCGGCGGCACCGTACCGAGTTCCGGAACGCCGGTGATCGTCCAGCGCCGGAATTCGCGCACCGGTGCCAGGAAGTCCGAAGCAGCCAGGGGATTCATGCACAGTGCCTCGAATTCGACGGTGACACAGTCATGGTCGATCTCCACCGGCACCATTCGATGCCCGATTTCGAGCTCGGCATTCGCCACGAGCGCCGGCGCGGGCTCGACCAGGTACCGGCCCGCGCGAAACCCCTTGTCCGACACCACGCCTCGGGTGCGGTAGTCCAGCGGACCGTCCACCGCGACCACGTCCAGATTCGCCCGGATCAGTGCGATCGTGGGCAGGAACCCGTCGTGGAACAACGGATTCGGCATCAACCCCTCCGGCGGGTAGTTCGAGGTCACCACCAGCGCGACCTTCCCCGCGAACACCGTCTCCAGCAGCCGCGTCAACAGCACCCCGTCTCCCACGTCGTGCACATGGAACTCGTCGATACACAACAGCCGCGCCCCACCCAGCAGCGCCTCGGTCGCCGCCGGCACCGACCCGTGCTCCCGGATCCCGTCGTGCAGCCGCGCCAGCAGATCGTGGAAGTGATACCGCTTCATCCGCCCGACCCCGGCGCAGAACCGATCCATCACCATCGTCTTCCCGCGCCCCGCCCGCCCGTGCAGGTACACCCCGCGCGGCGCGGTCCGCCCGAACCACCGAGTCCGCCGCAACTCCCCCGCCAGCCGCTCCAACCGCTCCGCCGCCGCCTGCTGCGCCGGGTCGAGAACCACCGCACCGGCCTCCATGACCCACCTCCTGACTTCCTCTACTTTTATAGAGGATCAGCGGGTGAGCGCAGGCCGACCATGACCGAGAACACAGGCATCAGAAGGATGTACAGGCAGTCGTCACCGATTCCGCACGGGCACAGCACCTTGCAAGGCGATCGAAGACCCGGACCGACGAGCCCGCCGGCACGACCTCCTCAGCGTGCGATCTTGGTGGCAAGCACCGCCATGTCGACCTCGACGACCTCACCTGCCGCGAGCTGCGCGATCCCGACGGTGAGCCGTTGCGCGTTCACCGATGAGCGGAGCAGATAGCGGAGTTCGTCCGAGGAACCGAACTCATCGTCGATATTCAAGCAGGGCTCCGTCCTGGCTCATCGCGCACAAATTCCGGACCTGTCTCAGCAAGCAAGCAGCTCATCGATACTGCCCGCGTCGAAGATACTTTCCAACCAACCCTGAACCCGCTCCCGGGACGCACTGCGAATCGTCGCGACCGCATCGGGCGGAACCGGCGCCTTGAACCTCTTCACCAATTGCTTCAGCAGCGTATCGACTTCAGCCTGCGCAACGCCCTGCTTCACACCCTGCGCAACGAGTTCGTCGGCGGCGGTCATGAGTGCCTCCTTGGCGGACGGGCCGATCTCTCCTACGAGCGGCTCGAGGCTGGTCCCGGACGTATTACCTACCTTCAAAATGTACGCCATGAACGCCAGCAGATCGCCCGGCGTCAGGTCGCGGAACAGGTCCATGTCGGTGCGGAGATCGATGTGCAGCTGGTGGTTGTGGTAGGCGATTCGTTCCACGATCATCAGCAGCCGTACCACGTCGGGGACCGGGCGCCGACGTAGCGCCTCGAGGTCGATCGCGGCGACGTCCTCGAGGAGGAACCGGAAGTTCGGCAGATAGGGGGCAAGCCGGTCTCGCGCCGCCGTCGGCAACATGCGCAGATCGATCAGATCCGCCAAGGCGGTGGGGTCGGTCCACATGGTGCCATCGGGTCCGGTGTGGACGACGATCGGGATGAACGGAGGCAGCAGCTTGGGCTGCTTCATACCCTTGGCTTCCGCGCAGTCGTCGAGGAACTTGCGCCAGAACTGGGTCGCGTATTCCGCCATCCGTAGCGCCATGAACCGGTCGCCGCGCGCCTGGTGCTCGATCAGCAGGTAGAGATAGACCTCCTCGTCCCCACCGATCAGGCGAGCCCGGTACAGCAGGTCGGTGAACCGGTCCCGTAATTGCTCGGAGACGAACCCGCCGGGGATCAGTTCCAAGGTGGACCAATCGATGCATCCCACAACTTCTTCGGGCAGGATGACCTGCAATTCGCTTGCGGCATTCGCGGGTCGGGACAGGATGCGGCGAAACAGCGTGTCGTGCGGGTTCTTCGGCCCACTGGTCATAGCGGGAAAGTATCACGGACCGTCGATATGCCGGCCGCGGCATCGAGTGCGTTCGGCGCCACGCACAACGACAGCGGCACCCCGGGATTCCGGGGTGCCGCTGGTCGTATTCGGTTGTCTCGCTCAGGCTCCCACGAGCACCAGGCCCGACGTCGGCACACCGGTACCGGCAGTCACCAACATCCGGTCCAACCCCTCGACCTGGTTGACCGAGTCGCCGCGGATCTGCCGCACCGCCTCGCAGATGCCGTTCATGCCGTGCAGGTAGGCCTCACCCAGCTGACCGCCGTGGGTGTTGATCGGTAGGCGGCCGCCGATCTCCAGCGCGCCGTCGCGGATGAAGTCCTTGGCCTCACCGCGGCCGCAGAAGCCGAGCTCCTCCAGCTGCATGAGCACGTACGGGGTGAAGTGGTCGTACAGGATGGCGGCCTGCATGTCCGCCGGGCTCAGTCCGCTCTGCTCCCACAGCTGGCGGCCGACCAGGCTCATCTCCGGCAGATTCGCCATCGGGTCGCGGTAGTAGCTGGTCATCACATACTGGTCCTCACCGGAACCCTGTGCGGCAGCGGCGATCACGGCCGACCGGTGCGGCAGGTCGCGGGCCCGCTCGGCGCTGGTGATCACCAGGGCGACACCGCCGTCGGTCTCCTGGCAGCAGTCCAGCAGGTGCAGCGGCTCGGCGATCCAGCGCGAATTCTGGTGGTCTTCCAGGGTGATCGGGCGACCGTAGAACGCGGCCTTCGGGTTGGTGGCCGCGTGCTTGCGGTCGACCACCGCGATGCGGCCGAAATCCTCACTGGTGGCGCCGGTTTCGTGCATGTACCGGCGGGCGACCAGCGCGACCTGGCCGGCCGGGGTGCCCAGGCCCTGCGGGTACGACCACGCGGTATCGGTACCCGAGGAGGTCGCCAGCGACGCCAGCGTGGGGTTGAACTGCCCGAACCGCTGCCCGGAGCGCTCGTTGAACGCCCGGTAGGCGACCACGACGTCGGCGACCCCGGTGGCCACCGCCATGGCGGCCTGCTGGATGGTGCCGCAGGCCGCGCCACCGCCGAAACCGATGCGGGAGAAGAACTTCAGCGACGGGATCCCGGCCGCCCGGGCGACCGCGGCCTCGGTGGAGGTGTCCATGGTGAAGCTGGTGAGCCCGTCCACGTCGGCCGGGGTCAGTCCGGCGTCCGCGATGGCGGCCGTGACCGCCTCGGCGGCCAGCCGCAGTTCACTGCGCCCGGAGTCCTTGGAGAAATCCGTCGCGCCGATGCCGACGATCGCGGCCTGTCCACTGATGCCGGTCATCAGCCCACCTTCTCTTCATCCAGTGCGACAACAACATTCGCCTTGACGTGGGCGCCGAGTGAGTCCCGCCCGATCACCTCGACGCGCGCCACACCGTCGGCGAGCTCGGTGACCTTGCCGTTGATGGTCAGCGTGTCACCCGCGTACAGCGGCACACCGAGCCGCAGTGCGATCGACTTGATCCGCGCCTTCGGCCCGGCCCAGTCGGTGACGAAGCGCTGCATCAGACCGGTGTCGGTGAGGATGTTGACGAAGATGTCCGCCGACCCGCGCTGGTGGGCGAGGTCGCGGTCGTGGTGCACGTCCTGGAAGTCCCGGGTGGCCAGGGCGGTGCTGACGATGAACGTCGCGCTCGCGTCGATCACCAGCTCGGGCAGTACCGTCCCGACCCGCACCGGGGCACCGGGCTCGGGAGCCGGAACCGGCTCGGCCGCAACCGGAGCCGGGGCGGTCTCCTCCTGCGGCGCGTCCGCCGGCACCCAGTACGGCAGCGCCACACCGTCGAGCTGTTCGAACGCCACCCGCACCGGCTGGCCGATCTGCACCTCGCTCGGCGGGGTGCCGCGCAGCTCACCGAGCACGCGCACACCCTCGTCGAGCTCCACGAGCGCGATCACGAACGGGCGCTTGCGACCCGGCACGGCCGGCGCGTGATGGACGACGAAGCTGAACACCGTGCCGGTGCCCGCCGCGACCACGTAGTCGGTCTCCTTGCCGACCTCCTGCCACAGCGCCGGAATCGGCGGGTGGCGCAGCGTGCCGTCGGGCAGCTGCTGGATCCGCAGCTCACCGAGAGCCGTTCCGTTCCAGAAGAATTCGGTGTCCCGCGAGATCACCGGCAGCACCCGGTCGCCCGGGTCGACCGCGTCGGCCTTCTTCTTGGCGGTGCCGGGCGCGAACTTCAGCACCTTGAACAGCATCTCGGTGACCACCTCGTCGCCCACCGACCAGGTGGTCTGCATGGTGGCGAACCAGCCCAGGCCCAGCCCGGTCTGCTTCGGGCCGGTCACCTCGGCGAGCCGGCTGCGGACCGTGACGGTCTCGCCCAGCCGCAGGTACCGGTGGTAGGTCTGCTCGCAGTCGGTGGCCACGACCGAGGTGAACCCGGCGGCGTCGAACGCCTCGTTGACCAGGTTCAGCGGGTCGTCGGCCGGTCGAACACCCTTGAGCCCGAACATGGTCCACACCTGGGCCATGGCCGGCGGCGCGACGACGCCGGGGTGACCGGCGGCGATCGCGGCGGCCGCATCGGTGTAGATGGGGTTGTCGTCGCCGATCGCCTCGATCCAGTGCCGGATCATCGGCTGGTTCACCGGGTCCGGCGCCACGCGCGGCGCACAATCGCCCGCCGCCATGATCCGCTCGGCATGCAGAGCCAGATCGGTCTCGGTCATGTTCTCCGACAAGAGATTTCCTTAATCTAGCGCGGGACGCGGGGCAGTTTGAGACCGGCCGAGGCGATCAGCTCGCGCAGCACCTCGTTGATACCGCCACCGAAGGTGAGGACCAGGTTCTGCTTGGTCCGGCGGTCCAGCCATTCGAGCAGGTCGGCGGTCGCGGGGTCGGCCGGATCGCCGAAGCGCCCGACTATCTCCTCGGCCAGCCGGCCCGCCTCCTGCAGCGCCTCGGTGGAGAACACCTTGGTGGCGGCGGCATCGGCGATCACCCGGCCCTGGTCGGCGTCCCCGTGAGTGTCCGCGGCGGCGACCTGCCAGTTGAGCAGCTCGTTCACCCGGCCCATGGCGTGCAGCCGGCCCAGCGCGCGACGCACCTGCGGCTCACCCGTGACACCTTGCGCGACAGCCCAATCCTTGACCGCGTCGTACAGCTGCTCCAGCTTGCCGGCCGGTCCGAGGCTGACCCGCTCGTGGTTGAGCTGGGTGGTGATGAGCTTCCAGCCGCCGTTCTCCGCGCCGACCATCATGTTCGCGGGGACGCGCACATTGTCGAAGTAGGTGGCGTTGGTGTGGTGGGCGCCGTCGATGGTGATGATCGGGGTCCACGAGTAGCCGGGGTCCTTGGTGTCCACGATCAGGATCGAGATCCCGCGGTGCCGCGACTCGGTGGTACCGGTCCGGCAGGCCAGCCAGACGTAGTCGGCGTGGTGGGCACCGGTGGTGAACACCTTCTGCCCGTTGACGATCCAGTCGCCGGTCGCCTCGTCCTTGACCGCGGTGGTCCGCAGCGCCGCGAGGTCGGTTCCCGCCTCGGGCTCGGAGTAGCCGATCGCGAAATGGACGTCACCGGCGAGGATTCCGGGCAGGAACTTCTGCTTCTGCTCCTCGGTGCCGTACGACTGCAGGGTCGGGCCGACGGTGAAGATGGTGACCAGCGGCAGCGGAATGTCGGCGCGCACCGCCTCGTTGAAGAAGATCTGCTGTTCGACCGCGCCGAAGCCCTGGCCGCCGAACTCCTTCGGCCAGCCGACGCCGAGGCGGCCGTCGCGGCCCATCCGGCGCACGACTGCCTGATAGGCGTCGGCGTGCCGGTCCACCAGCATTTCGGCGTGCTCTTCCGGCGTCACCAGATCGGCGAAGTAGGCACGGAGTTCATCGCGCAGTGCGCGCTGTTCCGGGGTCAGATCGATGTACATGCGGCCCCCAGCCGGTCGAGGCACAGCGCGGCGCCGCCGAGCCAGCGAGTGAGATCCTTGGCCTGCGTGGTGTAGCGGGTCAGGGCGTGGGTGACGTCCACACCGATACCGCCGTGCAGGTGATGACAGGTCTGCAGGGCCGGCGACAGTTCCGCCGCGACCCAATAGGCGAGCACCGCGAGGTCGTCGTCGATGCGAGCCAGCAGCTCCGGCGACGGGTCGTCCTGGGCCAGCGCCCAGGCCGCCGAGGTGGCGGTGACCGACACCGTGCGGGCGGCGATGTCGACGTCGGCGATCTGCTGCGCGACGGCCTGGAACTCGGCCAGCGGGCGGCCGAACTGCCGTCGGGTGGCGACGTGCTCGGCCGTGATGGTCAGCGCGCCGCGCAGCAGGCCTTCGGCGGTGGCGCCGAGTGCGGCGGTCGCGTAGCGCTGCCGGGCGGCCAGGTCGCCGTCGAGCAGGTTCTCGGCGGGGATGCTCACGCCGTCCAGGTGCAGCGAGAACTCGGGGGCGCCGGTGGAGCTAGGGCTGGGCCGCAGCTCGAGTCCGGGGGCGCCGGCGGGGATCACCGCGAGTCCCGCGCCGGTGGGGACCAGCAGCCAGGCGGCCGTGTCCGCGTACGGGACCGCGACCTTGCGGCCGGTGACACGGACCTGGTCGCCGGTGACCTCGGCGCGGGTGGTGGGCTCGAGGGTGAGCGGGTGGCCGGGTTCGTGCCAGGCCGCGGTGAGCACTGCGCCTTCCAGCACGGCAGGGAAGATCTGTTCGGCCAGCTTGGCGGGCAGCGCCGGTCCGGCCAGCAGGGGCAGCACGCCGAAGCCGAGGGTGGCCAGCAGTTGCGTGCGGGCGCCGCCGGCGGCGAGTTCGCTCAGCAGCGTGGCGACCTCGCCGATGCCCATCCCGTCGCCACCGAACTCCTCCGGCACCGCGAGTCCGGGCAAACCGGCCGCGAGCAGGGTCGGCCACAGCCGTTCGTCCCGCTCTTCGTGACGATCGAGGACATCGGCGACGACCGCCGCGACGGCCTGCCTGCCCTCATCCGGCGAGAAGTCCATACTCTTCCCCGATCTCCACAGGTGAATGATTCCGATCACCTGTTGGTGTCTGCGTGCTACGAATCAACTTCGAGTCCAATACAATCCGCACGGGTCTGCGGTAACCCGCCGACCTGCGGGAACGGGCGTTCACCACCGACGACGATGGGGATCACCGCGCCCGCGTTTTTCGACGGCGTGACTGGAAACCTAGAACATGTTCTAATGTGACGGTCGGGTCGAAGTCAAGAGGCTGTGAAAGGACATGCGTAGATGGGCAGTCCGTCTCGAGGGCAGGCATCCGAGCCGCCGACCACCGCGGGAAGCCGTCCGCGCGGGGTCCCGATTCCGACCCTGAGCGAGGACGACCTGAGTTCCGCCGCACAGCGCGACCGACGCAAGCGCATCCTCGACGCGACCCTCGCGCTCGCCTCCAAGGGCGGGTACGACGCGGTCCAGATGCGCGCGGTCGCCGAGCGCGCCGACGTGGCGGTAGGCACCCTCTATCGCTACTTCCCGTCCAAGGTCCACCTGCTCGTCTCCGCCCTGGCGCGGGAGTTCGACCAGTTCGACACCAAGCGCAAACCGGTGCCCGGGCAAACTTCCAGAGAACGCATGCACCTGCTGCTCGGACAGGTCACCCGGGCCATGCAACGCGACCCGCTGCTCACCGAGGCGATGACCCGCGCGTTCATGTTCGCCGACGCCTCCGCGGCGGTCGAGGTGGACGCGGTCGGCAAGGCCATGGACCGGGTGTTCGCCCGGGCCATCGCCGAGGGCGAACCGAGCGACCACGAACTCGCGATCGCCCGCGTGATCAGCGACGTCTGGCTGTCGAACCTGGTGGCGTGGCTCACGCGGCGCGCATCGGCCAACGACGTGACCGAGCGCCTGGAACTGACCGTCGACCTGCTGCTCAAGGACCAGTGAGTTCGCCCGCTGTTCCCCCAGCCCGACCGGCGAACCCACGACCTCCACGTTCACAATCGAAGGGTGCGCGCCGCGGTGCGAACGTAAACGTTTCGTATCCCGGCGCGAACATGCGAGCAAACCCTACCCAGTAGAGTTTGCCGCGCCCTGAAAAATATCCTCCCGATCACTAGGCGGATGCGTGAGCGCACAGGATCTCCCCCAAGAACTTCGCCGCGCCTTGGCGGCAGTAGCCCGTGTTCCGCGGCTACTCGTCGCCTCGGACTACGACGGAACGATTGCGCCCATCGTCAATGATCCGACGAAGGCCTACCCCCATCGCGAGTCGGTGAGCGCGATGCGGGCCCTCGCCGGACTGAGCTCCACGACGGCGGCGGTCATCTCCGGTCGCGCGCTGCGAGATCTCGCGGCCCTGTCCCGGTTACCGGTCGAGGTACAACTCGTCGGCAGCCACGGCTCGGAGTTCGATGTCGGGTTCGTCCACGCAATCGACAACAACGCCAAACAGCTGCTGCGGGAAATCCAGACCGCGCTGACCCACATCGCCGAGGAGAACCCCGGCGCCACCGTCGAGCTCAAACCGGCCAGCGTCGCGCTGCACGTGCGCAATGCCACGCCCGAGGTGGGCCGGCGCGCGCTCACCCAGGCCGAACAAGGCCCGGCCAGCTGGGTCGGTGTACAGATGACCGCGGGCAAGGAAGTGCTCGAACTGGCGGTCATCCAGACCGACAAGGGCGCGGCCCTCGACATCATCCGCCGCCAGGAAGGCGCGTCGGCGGCGGTCTTCATCGGTGACGACGTCACCGACGAGAAGGCCTTCGCCCGGCTCTCCGGCCCGGATGTCGGTATCAAAGTGGGACCCGGCGACAGTCTCGCCAAACATCGAGTGGCCAGCACCGAGGAGGTGGCCCGGGCCCTGGCGTATCTGCTCGAAGAGCGGCGCACCTGGCTGGCCGGTGCCTCCGCCCCCCGAATCGAGCGGCTGACCATGCTGGCCGGCCCCCGCTCCAAAGCCCTCGTCACCCCCGACGCCACCATCACCTGGCTGTGCCACCCGGAACCGGATTCGGCCGCGGTGTTCGCGCATCTGCTGGGCGGCCATGCCGCGGGGTTCTTCTCGATCGAACCCGAGCGTGCGGGCCTGCCGCTGTCGCAGCGCTACGTGGACGGCACCATGACCGTCGAGACCCGCTGGGCGAGTCTGCAAGTGCTGGACTATCTTCCGCACGACGTCCCCGCCGAGCGCACCGACCTGACCCGGGTCATCACCGGTGACGCCCGCGCCGTGGTGACCTTCGCGCCCCGCCCGGAGTTCGGCCAGGTTCCGGTGAGCATCACCCGAGAACCCAACGGGCTCACGGTGACCGGCACGAACGACCCGATCGTGCTGCGCTCCCCCGGCGTCGAATGGACCGTCACCGAGGACGGCGTCCACCACATCGCCCGCGCGGTGGTGGATCCCTCCGAGGGCCCGATCGTGCTCGAGATGCGCTGCGGTACATCGGATCTGGCCCCTGCCATGACCAGCGAACCGGCGCGCCGGGACGAGGCGGAACGGTACTGGCGAACCTGGGCCGAGCAGCTGTCGCTGCCGCCGCTGAAGCCGGACCTGATGAAGCGCTCGGCGCTCACGCTGCGGGGCCTGGTGCACGCGCCCTCGGGTTCGATCCTGGCGGCCGCCACCACGTCGCTGCCCGAGGACATCGGCGGCGTCCGCAACTGGGACTACCGCTACTGCTGGCTGCGTGACGCCTCGCTCACCGCGCACGCACTGGTCGCGCTCGGCTCGCTGTCCGAGGCCGAGGAGTTCCTGGACTGGACGCACCGGGTGCTGGAGACCCTGGCCGGACCCGAGCGCCTGCACCCGCTGTACACGCTCTACGGCGAGACCCTGCCCCCGGAAGCCGTCCTGGACCAGCTGCCCGGCTACGCCGGTTCGCGCCCGGTCCGCGTCGGCAACGCCGCGAACATGCAGGTGCAGCTCGACGTGTTCGGCCCGATCGTCGACCTGATCTCGGCGCTCGCGCACGCCCGCGAGGACAAGGGCAGCACCGACCCCCGGGTCGCGCTGTCCGACCGCGACTGGGAGCTGGTCACGGCCATGGTGTCGGCGGTGCAGCGCCGCTGGCACGAGCCCGACCACGGCATCTGGGAGGTGCGTGGCGCCCCGCGGCACCACGTCTACTCGAAGGTGATGGGCTGGCTGACCGTCGATCGGGCGCTCACGCTGGCGAAGCGGTTCGATCGCGTCCCGGACCCGGAGTGGGAGCCGTTGCGCGAGACCATCGCCGCCGAGGTGAAGACCAAGGGCTGGAACGAGCAGGTGCAGTCCTACACCGCGGCCTACGACGGCACCGACCTGGACGCGGCCACCCTGCACATCGGCTTGAGCGGCCTGATCGATCCGACGCATCCGCGGTTCGAGGCGACGGTGGTGGCGACCGAGGCGGAGCTGCGCAGCGGTTCCACGGTGTATCGGTACCACCACGACGACGGCCTGCCCGGCGGTGAGGGCGGGTTCCATCTGTGCGCGGCCTGGCTGGTCGAGGCGTACCTGCTGATCGGCCGCCGGTCGGACGCGGAGGCGCTGTTCACGCAGCTGGTCACGGTGGCGGGCCCGACGGGCCTGCTGAGCGAGGAGTACGACCCGGTGGCCGAACGCTCGCTGGGCAACCACCCGCAGGCCTACAGCCATCTGGGCCTGTTGCGTTGCGCACAGCTGTTGAGCCAGCCGGTGGCGGCGCTGGCGCACTGATTCCACGACGACGGTCGAGGGGCACCCGTGCTGTGCGGGTGCCCCTCGGTCGTTGTGCGACGCCTCCGTGGGATGGTGTGCGGTACAAGGGCGGCGAGCACTCGGCCGGACGGGACGGGGATACGTCGGGGCCACCAGACCTCGCTATCGTCCCCAGACAGTCCCGCCGACCCGCTCAGCCGATCCGGCGCATTGCGGCGACATCGGATGCGGGTCGGCGTGCAGGTATGCACATCAGCGCATTGGACGGCCCGGGGAGATAGCCGTACCCTTTCCCGTAAATGGAAATCGTTTCCGTTATCGTTTTTTGGGTGTAGGAGTACCAGTGAGAACCCGCCGTGCCTCCCGTAGTCTCGCCGTCGTCCTGGGAGTCGCGGTGGCGGCCACCGTCGGCGCCTGCGGCAGCCCGCACGACTCCGGCAAGCCGGTCATCGTCGCCTCCACCAGCGTGTGGGGCAGCGTCGCCACCGCTGTCGCGGGCCCGGACATGCGGGTCGAGTCGATCATCACCAGCCCGACCGACGACCCGCACTCCTACACCGCCACCCCCGCCGACGCGGCCCACATCCACGACGCCGCCCTGGTGATCTTCAACGGCGGCCGATACGACCAGTTCGCCGAACAGGCCGCCGGACATCGCGACAAGCCCAGCATCGACGCCTTCGACCTGCGGGCCGACAAGAACGACGACAACGAGCACATCTGGTACGACCCGGCCACCGTGGGCGCCGTCGCCGCCGAGATCGCCACCGACCTCGGCCGCATCGACAGCGCCCACGCCCAGGCATACACCGACCGCGCGAACGACTTCCGAGCGAAGCTGAACGAGATCAGCAGCGTCACAGCCGCGATCGCCGCCGCCCACCCGAAATCGCCGGTCCTGCAGACCGAACCGATCGGCCACTACCTGCTGAAGGCCGCCGACGCCGACGACCGCACGCCGCACGCCTTCGAGGAGTCGATCGAGCAGGGCACCGACCCGGCGCCCGCCGACGTCGCGACCGTGCGGAACATGTTGACCACCAAGCAGGTTCGTGCCCTGGTGTACAACGTGCAGACCGAGGACAAGACCACGAAGGACATAGCGGCCGTCGCGAAGTCCGCCGGCGTCGCCGTGGTCGAGGTGGCCGAAACCCTCCCTCAGGGCCTGGACTATCTGCAGTGGCAGACCGACAACGCCCAGGCCCTGGCGAAAGCGCTGAACTGAGTGCCACACCGATCGAGCTCGAGGAGGTACCGATGACCACGGACGAACAGTGCGCCACCGCACCGTCCGCACCGCGGCCCGCGTCGGCGGACACCACCGACACACCCGGTCTCGGCACCTCCATCCTCGACCGGGACCCGACCACAACCGGCAGAACCACCGGGACCGCGCAGGCAGGCAAGTCGGTGCCCGCGCTCGGGCACAGAACGGCCGGCGGATCCGAGCGTGGTGCGGCTCGACAGGATCCGGCGTCAGGAGCAATCGGGCAGCAAGTGCCGGCGGTGCGCCTGCGCGATGCGCGGCTGTCCTACGGGAACCGCACGCTCTGGGCGGACCTGAATCTGACCGTCGCGCCCGGCGAGTTCATCGCGGTGCTGGGCCCCAACGGATCCGGCAAGACCTCACTCCTGCGCATGCTGCTGGGTCAGCTCGCACCGACCGCAGGCAGCATCGAGATCGACGGCGCCCCACCGGGACTGGGCAATCCGGCGGTCGGCTACATCCCGCAGCAGAAGACCGTCGAGTCCGGGACCCCGTTGCGCGGTGTCGACCTGGTCGGTCTCGGCGTCGACGGCCACCGTTGGGGATTCGGCTGGCGCGGGCGAAAGGAGCGGCGACGCAAGGTGTCCGAGGCCATCGCCGCCGTCGGTGCCGAGCACTACGCCGGCGCGCCCCTGGAGTCCATGTCCGGCGGCGAACAGCAGCGGCTGCGGGTGGCACAGGCCCTGGTGGGCGATCCGCGAGTGCTGCTGTGCGACGAGCCGCTGCTCAGCCTGGACCTGGCCAACCAGCAGCGGGTGGCGGAACTGATCGACGCCCGCCGCCGATCCCACGGCACCGCAGTACTTTTCGTCACTCACGAGATCAATCCGATTCTGCCGCTGGTCGATCGGGTGCTGTACCTGGTCGACGGCCGCTTCCGGATCGGCACCCCCGACGAGGTGATGACCTCGCAGGTGCTCTCCGAGCTGTATCGCACCCAGGTCGACGTACTGCGCGTGCGCGGCCGGCTGGTCGTCGTGGGCACCGGCGACGAGGGAGAATCCTGATGGGCGCCAAACTGTCCGGTGTCGTCACCGAGATGTTCGACTTCCACACCACCGCGGACCTGCTGTCCTACGGCTTCGTCCAGCAGGCGGTGGTCGCCGCCGCCCTGCTCGGTCTGCTGGCGGGCGCGATCGGCCCGATGATCGTGGCGCGGCAGATGTCGTTCGCGGTGCACGGCACCAGCGAGCTGTCGCTGACCGGCGCCTCGGCCGCCCTGCTCGCCGGCATCAGCATCGAGGTGGGTGCCATCGCCGGCTCGGTGGTGGCGGCGCTGCTGTTCGGTGCGCTGGGCGCCAAAGCGCGCGAACGGGATTCGGTGATCGCCGCGGTCCTGTCCTTCGGCCTGGGCCTGTCGGTGCTGTTCCTGTGGCTGGGGCCCACCCGCGCCGGATCGAAGTTCTCGCTGTTGACCGGTCAGGTGGTCAGCGTCGGCGGCACCGGGCTGGGCCTGCTGGCCGGCTGCACGGTCGGCGTCCTGGCCATGCTGGCCCTGATCTACCGGCCGCTGCTGTTCGCCAGCACCGACCCGGAAGTCGCGGTCGCCCGCGGCGTCCCGGTCCGTGCCCTGTCCATCGTGTTCGCCGTCCTACTGGGCATCACCGCGGCGTTCGGCGTCCAGATCGTCGGCGCCCTGCTCGTCCTGTCCCTGCTGATCACGCCGGCCGCCGCGGCCGCCCAGCTCACCGCCAGTCCGGTCCGCGCGACGGTGCTCTCGATCGTGTTCGCCGAAACCGCCGCCGTCGGCGGCATTCTGCTGTCGCTGGCCCCCGGCGTCCCCATCTCCACCTTCGTCACCGCGATCTCGTTCACCATCTACCTGATCTGCCGAGTCGTCGGCCGCCGCACCCGAACCCGGCACCGCGACACGGCAGCAGCCGAGCAGTCGGTACCGATCGCGGCCTGATCGGGCACGATCCGCCGATCCGACAACTCGTCGCAGACTCGAAGCCTGCGCGGGCGGGGACGCTCCCCGGCCGGACAGTTCGCGAGTCGAGCCGTTGTAGCGCCGATCGGCAAGCGTTCGAGTCCCGTGCTCCGACAACTCGTCGCAAACCCGGCCCCTGCGGGGGCGAGGAAGCTGCCGGGCCGGACAGTTCACGTGTCGAGCCGCTGTAGCGCCGATCGGCAAGCGTTCGAGTCCCGGCGCCGCAGCCGACCGTTCACCCCGACCCGTCCTTCGACCGGCGGTTCAGCCGTCGTGATCCGATCCGGCTTCCCCCGCCAGTGCGAACAATCCGTCGCGCGTCTGCTCGACCAGTCCGTCGACCAGTAGCGAGTCCAGCGCGCGGGCCCGCTGGCCCGGATCGCGGGGCCAGGCCAGGTCCAACGCCACCCGTTCCACCGGCCCGGACGCGCCGCGCAGCACATCGAGCAGTCGGCCGCGAGCCTGCCGGTCGGTGCCGTCGTACTTCTGGGTGCGCCGGACCACATCCGAGGGCGGCCGCCCGGCGCTCACCCACGCGCACGCGGGCAGCGGGCAGCGGTCGCAGCCCGGCGTGCGGGCCGTGCACACCAGGGCACCCAGTTCCATGAGCGCGGCGGATACGCCGCAGGCGCGTTCGACGTCCCGCGGCAGCAGGGACTCGGTCTCGGCCAGGTCCCGGGCGGCCGGGTTTCCGGCCTCGGCGCGGCCGTGGACCGCCCGCGCGACCACCCGGCGCACATTGGTGTCGACGACCGGCACCCGCTGTCCGTAGGCGAAGCACGCGACGGCCCGAGCGGTGTAGGCGCCGATCCCGGGCAGCCCGAGCAGCACGTCCACGTCGGCCGGCACCACATCGCCGTGGTCGGCGGCCAGTACCCGGGCGCATTCGTGCAGTCGCAGCGCGCGGCGCGGGTAGCCGAGCTTGCCCCAGGCCCGCAGCACCTCGCCCTGGTTGGCGGCGGCCATCGCCGACGGCACCGGCCAGCGGGCCACCCACTCCCGCCAGATCGGTTCCACGCGCACGACCGGGGTCTGCTGCAGCATGATCTCACTGATCAGGATCTGCCAGCCGCTGACTCCGGGCCGACGCCACGGCAGATCCCGTGCGGCCGCTGAATACCAGGTGAGAAGGGCATCGGTGTCGATCATCACCGGCACCTCACCGACGCGAAGCCGTCACGGCGGGCATCGCTTTTCGGAGGTTTAACCGGTCCGACGCAACGAACTGCGGTCGGCCGTGCACAATCGGAGCCATGCCTCACACCAATCCCGTCAGCGCCTGGAAATCCCTGCGCGAGGGCAACGAACGGTTCGTCAGCGGCGCCCTGCAGCATCCTAGCCAGGGCGCCAGCGACCGGGCCAAGCTCGTCGGCGGCCAGCATCCCCGGGCCATTCTCTTCGGGTGCGGTGATTCCCGGGTCGCGGCCGAGATCATCTTCGATCAGGGGCTCGGTGACATGTTCGTGGTCCGCACCGCGGGTCACGTGCTCGACTCGTCGGTCCTCGGTTCCATCGAGTACGGCGTCGACATCCTCAATGTCCCGCTGATCGTGGTCCTGGGGCACGACAGCTGCGGCGCGGTCGCCGCCACGGTGAACGCCCTCGACGGCGGCGAGGTGCCGGGTGGATTCATCCGCAGCCTGGTCGAGCGGGTCACCCCGTCGATCCTGCTGGGCCGGCGGGAAGGGCTTACCGAGATCGACGACCTCGAGGCCCGGCATGTGGTGGAGACCGGGCGGATGCTCATGCAGCACTCGATGATCATCTCGCAGCGCGTCGCCACCGGCGAATGCGCGATCGCCTGCGTCACCTACAAGCTCGAGGACGGCCGGGTGGTCCTGCACCGCGCCGTCGGAAATCTCGGCGAGACGGTCTGATCCGGCCGGAGGCGGCGAAATGTACCGGGTGGCACCGCATTTTCGCGGCCGACACACCGAGTCGCTGACCGAGTACTGCCGTCGATGCGCTTACCGTTGGTGCCGTGCTGGAACCGAACGGACCTCTCCCGCCGGAAATCTACTGGCGCCGACGCCTGCTCGCGATCGGTGTGATCGCCGCGGCGATCGTGCTGGTGGTCGGGGCGGGCATTCTGCTCACCGGCGGCGACGACCACAAGGCCACGCCCGCCGCGGCCACCTCGACCGCGCCGGTCTCGTCCTCCGCCGGCGTGACCCCCACCGGCGCCGCGGACAGCGGGGCGCCGTCGGCGTCGGCGGCCGCCTCGGCCTCGGCGGTGAGCGCGAACGTCGCCTGCCCGGACCAGTCCCTGGCGGTGAAGGTGACCGTCGGCCAGCCCTCCTACAAGGTCGGCGACCAGCCGGTGTTCAACATCGTGATCACCAACATCTCCACCCAGGCCTGTCAGCGGGACATGGGTTCGGGCCTGCAGCAGGTCATCGTGCAGTCGCTGGACGGTCAGCGCCGGTTGTGGTCGAACACCGACTGCGACAAGGGCGCCCCCGCCGACGTCCGAGCCCTGACCGGCGGCCAGCAGGCGGCGTTCACCCTGACCTGGTCGGGCACCAGCTCGCAGCCCAACTGCGCCGGTGACCGCGTCCAGGTGCCGGCGGGCCCGTATGCCGTTGTGGCACAGTTCGGTTCGCTGCGCAGCAACCCGGAGCCGTTCAACCTGCTCTAGCGAACCCGTCGCCGGTCCGTCAGCCGGCGGCGAGCCCGGCCAGCCCGGCGTGCACCCGGGCCGCGAGCTGCGCGTCACCGCCGTCGACCGCGGCCAGTTCGGCGGTGGAGGCATCGCGCAGCGCCCGCAGGGCACCGAATGCGGTCACCAGGGCCCGGGCCTGGGCGCGCGACACCCGGGGCAGGCCCGCGAGCACCCGGTGCCCGCGCGGCGCCACGGCGGTGTCCAGTGCGGCGACGGTGGCCGGGAAGCCCAGCGGCGCAGCCAGATTCGCCGATTCCAGCAGTGCCAGCTCGGGTAGCTCCCCGAGGCTGTGCAGCGCCGCGGTCACGTCCTCGTCGAGCCGGGCCGAGCCGTCGCTCGTCGCGTTGCCCCGCAAGTAGTCGGCGACCACGAGCTTCCGTAGTTCGTCTGTGTCGCCGACCAATTCGGCCAGCTGCAACGCGACCTGGCGCCCGTCCACCCCGAGTTCCTCGATATCCCCGGCGATCTCGCGAGCGAGCCGGTGTACCAGTTCCAGGCAGTGCAGCACCGTCAGCACGTCGCGCAGGGTCGCGACATCGGCCAGTTCCACGGCCGTGAGCCGGCGCACCGTGGCGTCCAGCCGGGTCCGGTAGCGCTCCAGGGTGGTCAGGGCCTGATTGACCCGCGCCAGGATGGTCTCCGACGACTGCAGCACCCGCCGGTCGGGTCCGGCGAACACCGTCACGATGCCGGTCGAGCGGCTCACCGCGATCACCGGGCGGCCGGTCTGACGCCCGGTCCGCTCGGCGGCCTTGTGCCGGGTGCCGGATTCGCCGGTCGGTAGCGCGGGGTCGGGCACCAGATGTACCGAGGCGCGGTGGATTCGGGACCCGTCGGCCGAGAGCACCACTGCCCCGTCCATTTTCGACAGTTCCCGTAGCCGGGTGGCCGAGAATTCGACGTCGAGCTCGAAGCCGCCGTCGCAGATCGCTTCCACCGCTTCGTCGTAGCCCAGCACGATCAGAGCTCCGGTGCGAGCCTTGAGAATTCGGTCGATGCCGTCACGCAGTTCGGTGCCGGGCACCAGCCGTGCGACATTCATCGACAGCCTCCGCTCAGTCGGCCTTGCTTTCCTTGCGCACACATTGCCGTAGTGCCGCACGAACATCCGACACTTCGAGCACCTTCATCTCGATCCCGCTGCGATCCACGCCACGGGGCACCACTGCCTGGGTGAAACCTAGCCGCTGTGCCTCGGCGAGTCGACGCCGCACCCCGGTAACGGCCCGCACCTCGCCGGCCAGCCCCACCTCGCCGAGGATCACCATGCCCGGCGGCAAGGCCACCTGGCGCACCGAACCGGCGATGGCCAGCGCCACCGCGAGATCCGCGGCGGGCTCGCTGAGCCGCATGCCGCCGACGGTGGCCGCGTAGACGTCGAACTTGCCGAGCTGGAGGTTGCCGTGGCTCTGCAGCACGGCCAGCACCATCGCCACCCGGTTGTAGTCCAGCCCGCTGACCGCCCGGCGCGGCGAGGGGATCGGAGTGGGCACGGTCAGCCCCTGCACCTCGCCGAGCAGCGGCCGCTTGCCGTCCATGGCGACGGTGATCGCGGTGCCCGGCACCTGTTCGCCCCGATGGTGCAGGAACAATCCGGAGGGATCGGTGACCCCGGCGATCCCGTCCTCCTGTAGTTCGAAGCAGCCGACCTCGTCGACGCCGCCGAACCGGTTCTTCAGCCCGCGCACCATGCGCAGCGTGGTGTGCTTGTCGCCCTCGAAGTGCAGCACCACGTCCACGAGGTGTTCCAGGGTGCGCGGGCCGGCGACCGCGCCGTCCTTGGTGACGTGCCCGACGAGCAGTACCGCGATACCGCTGGACTTGGCGAGCGCGGTCAGCGCGGCGGTGACGGTGCGGACCTGGGTGACCCCGCCGATCACCCCGTCGGCGTCGGCGGTGAGCATGGTCTGCACCGAGTCGACCACGAGCAGTGTCGGTTTCACCTGCTCGACGTGACCGAAGATGGTGGCCAGATCGGATTCCGCTGCGAGATATACCCGTTCGTGCACCGCGCCGGTGCGGTCGGCCCGCAGCCGGACCTGCCCGGCCGATTCCTCGGCGGTCACGTAGAGCGAGCGCTCCTCGCGGGCGAGGGCCCACCGGTAGGCCACCTCGAGCAGCAGGGTCGACTTGCCGACGCCGGGTTCCCCGGACAGCAGGACCACCGAGCCGGGCACCAGGCCGCCGCCGAGGACCCGGTCCAGTTCGTCGATGCCGGTGGGCCGCGCCCTGGTCACCATCGAGTCGACGGCGGAAATCGGCGTCGCCGCGGTCGAGGGCAGCAGCGCGCGCCGGCCGGGCATCGCCGCGGCGGCCGGTCCGGCGACGGCCGCCACCTCGTCGACCGAACCCCAGGCGCCGCAGTCCGGGCAGCGACCGACCCACTTGGCGACCTCGTACGAGCACGCCGAGCAGCGGAACAGAGTCTTCACCTTGGCCACGAGCGCAGCCTAGAGACCGGGTCCGACAACGGCGGCGAAGACGCCGCCGCGGGGAGTGATGTGTGCCATGTCGCAGGGGGACTTGACGCCCCGAAAAGGGCGATGCCCCGATCGCGGCGGATCGGGGCATCACACGGGACGGATCAGGACTTGGCCGGTGTCGAGCCCGCGTCGACCGGCGCGCTGACCGCGACGGTGCCGTTCTGCTTGAAGTTGAAGGTCACCGGGTAGGTGAGGCCCGGGGTGACGTCGCGGTGCAGACCGCTGATCTCCACCAGGACGACGGCGTCGCCGGAGCCGGTGTCGGCGGCGACCTTGCCGGGCGCCGCGGCGACGACGGCCTTGAGCGGCGGCACGTCGACGGTGGCGGGGGTGAGCTTGACGTCGCCCAGGTCGCTCTTGATGCTGGTCAGCTGGTCGGCAACCGAACCGCTCTGGTTGGTGACGGTGAACGCCAGCACGGCCTTGCCGCCGGAGGTGTTGGTGTAGTCGGCGGACTGCGGGGTCAGAATCCGGACGTCACGCAGCGCGAGCTGGCCGATGTCAGCGGTATTGCCGTTCACTGCCGACTGCTGCGAGGCGGTCTGCGAGATCTGACCGGCACCGCATCCCGACAGCGCGAGCGCCGCACCGGCGGCGAGTGCGGCAACCGCGAGCGCACGCCGCACGACGGGCCGCTTCGACGCTGTGGTGGCATTCAGGGCAGTCACGGGTTGTCCTCCATGTCGACCGGGTTCACTCCACGATGGAGAGTAGTTGTTACGCAGCGTAGTAGTCGCGGATGCGCGCGCCGCGTCGGGTATGACTTTTTCGCTCGCGTTCCCGCGCTCGCGCGCCGCGCGGACGGGGGCGCGCCCGGCGGAGACTGGGACCAATGGGACGACACGCCCGGCTCCGGCGGTCCTGGAGTCCCCGCTTCGAGCCTCACATACCGCGCGCCGCGCTGCTTTTAGCACATCTGCGCCGCGCGCAATCCCGTTCGGGCACAACAGAATGCACACGCTTGCTGTTCTGTCAAGCCCTCGGGTGCGCCAACTGTGGCCCTGACCTGCACCGTTGATCGCACTGTTACCGACTCGCATGTTAAACTGTGAGCATCGAAAGGGGCACGGGACACATGATTTTTAAGGTCGGAGACACCGTCGTTTACCCCCACCACGGAGCGGCGCTGATCGAAGCTATCGAGACCCGAACCATCAAGGGAGTTCAAAAGGAGTACCTGGTCCTGAAGGTCGCACAGGGCGACCTGACGGTCCGCGTTCCCGCCGAGAACGCGGAATATGTCGGCGTCCGCGACGTCGTCGGCCAGGAAGGTCTCGACCGGGTGTTCCAGGTGCTCCGCGCACCTCACACCGAAGAACCGACCAACTGGTCTCGTCGCTACAAGGCCAACCTCGAGAAGTTGGCCTCCGGCGACGTGAACAAGGTTGCCGAGGTCGTGCGCGACCTCTGGCGTCGCGAACAGGACCGCGGCCTGTCCGCGGGCGAGAAGCGCATGCTGGCCAAGGCCCGCCAGATCCTCGTCGGTGAGCTCGCGCTCGCCGAGGGAACTGACGACGTCCGCGCCGACTCGCTGCTCGACGAGGTCCTCGCGGCGGCTTCCTGACAGTGACGCCTACGCACGACTCGGGTCGAGTCGTCGCGCTGGTCCCTGCCGCCGGCCAAGGCGTGCGTCTGGGTGCTTCGATGCCCAAAGCGTTCGTCCCGGTCGGCGGCAGTCCCATGCTCACTCTGGCCGTCGACGGCCTGATTGCCTCGGGGGTCGTGGACCACGTGGTGATCATGGTCCCGGCCGAACTCGTATCGACCACCGCAGCCCTGCTCGACCGTGCCCAGAGCAGCGCAGCCCCCGAGATCCCGGTCACCGTGGTGGCCGGAGGGTCCGAACGCACCGATTCGGTGCGCGCCGGCCTCGCCGCCGCCCCCGACGCCGCCCTGGTCCTGGTGCACGACGCCGCCCGGGCACTGACTCCGCCCGCGCTCGTCGCCCAGGTCGTCGCCGCGCTGCGCGCCGGACACCGAGCCGTCGTGCCGGGCCTGCCGGTGGCCGACACCATCAAGTCGGTCGACGCTTCCGGCGTGGTCACCGGTACCCCCGATCGTGCCGCGCTGCGCGCGATCCAGACCCCGCAGGGCTTCGACGCCGAACTGCTGCGCGCGGCCTACGCCCTGGACGTGCCCGCCACCGACGACGCCGGTCTGGTCGAGTTGCTCGGTGCGCAGGTGCACGTCGTGCCCGGTGACCCGCGCGCCTTCAAGATCACCACACCACTCGACCTGCACCTGGCCACCAGCCTGCTCGCAGACGACCGGGTCGCGGCAGGCATGATGGAGCGGCCATGACTGCCCCCACCACCCTCGCCCCGGCCGAACTGCGGAATTTGCGCGTCGGCAACGGCACCGACGTCCACCCGATCGAAGCGGGCCGCCCCTGCTGGATGGCCGGGCTGCTGTTCGAGGGCGAGAACGGCTGCGCCGGACACTCCGACGGGGACGTCGCCGTGCACGCGCTGTGCGACGCGCTCCTGTCGGCGGCGAGCCTGGGCGACCTGGGCAAGATCTTCGGCACCGGCCGCCCGGAACGCGCCGGCATCACCGGCGCCGCCATGCTGTCCGAGGTGCGTGACCTGCTGGCCGGATCCGGCTACCTCGTGCTCAACGCCTCGGTCCAGGTCATCGGCAACCGGCCCAAGATCGGCCCGCGCCGCGACGAGGCCCAGCAGGTGCTCACCGAACTGCTCGGCGCGCCCGTCTCGGTCTCCGGCACCACCACCGACGGGCTCGGGCTCACCGGCCGCGGCGAGGGTGTGGCGGCCGTGGCCACCGCACTGCTCTACCGATGTAGCTGAGCCGGCCGGGCGGATCCGTCCCTCGCCCGCATCTCCGATGCGTGTCATCGCGGTCCGCCGATCGCGGTGAGTTCCCAAGTGCGCCACGGACCGTGGCCCTACGGCCCGTACGCTGCACACATCCACTTTCACCACACTCGTTTCCGATAGCTAGGATGGCTGGTCGTGACTCTGCGCCTGTTCGATACCGAGACGCGGACCCTGCGTGACTTCACGCCGTCGGTCCCCGGCAAGGCATCGATTTACCTCTGTGGCGCCACCGTGCAGGGTGAGCCGCACATCGGCCACGTCCGCAGCGGCGTCGCGTTCGACGTGCTGCGGCGCTGGCTCGCCGCCAACGGCTTCGATGTGGCCTTCATCCGCAACGTCACCGATATCGACGACAAGATCCTGAACAAGGCCGCCGCGGCCGGCCGCCCCTGGTGGGAGTGGGCGGCCACGCACGAGCGCGCCTTCGACGCCGCCTACGACGCGCTCGGGGTGCTGCCGCCGTCGGCGCAGCCGCGGGCGACCGGCTTCATCACCCAGATGGTGGAGCTGATGCAGCGGTTGATCGATCGCGGGCACGCCTACGCCGCCGACGGCAACGTCTACTTCGATGTGCGCAGCTACCCCAGCTACGGCGAACTGTCCGGGCAGAAGCTCGACGACGTGCAGCAGGGTGAGGGCGCCGGCACCGGCAAGCGCGACCAGCGCGACTTCACCATGTGGAAGGCCGCCAAGCCCGGTGAGCCGACCTGGCCGTCGCCGTGGGGCCCGGGCCGGCCCGGCTGGCACCTGGAATGCTCGGCCATGGCCGAGTACTTCCTCGGCGCCGAGTTCGACATCCATTGCGGCGGTGTGGATCTGGTGTTCCCGCACCACGAGAACGAGATCGCTCAGTCCAAGGCGGCGGGCGACAGTTTCGCGCGCTACTGGCTGCACAACGGCTGGGTGACACTGGGCGGCGAGAAGATGTCGAAGTCGCTGGGCAACACCCTGTCCGTGCCGAACATGCTGAAAACCGTTCGCGCCGTGGAACTTCGGTACTACCTGGGCAGCGCGCACTTCGCGTCGATGCTGGAGTACTCCGAGCAGGCACTCACCGACGCCGCCGCCACCTACCGGCGGCTCGAGGCGTTCGTGCAGCGGGTCGCCGACCGGCACGGCGACGTTCCGGTCGGCAAGTGGACCGACACGTTCGCCGAGGCGCTCGACGACAACCTCGCGGTACCGCGGGCCCTCGCCGAGATCCACCGCGTGGTCCACGAGGGCAACAAGGCACTCGAGTCCGGCGACGCCGACACCGCGCGGGAGCTGGCCGGCCGGACCCGCGCCATGCTCGCGATCCTCGGCGTCGACCCGCTCGACCCGCACTGGGCGAGCGGCCGGGACTCCGCGGCCGCCACGAACGCCCTCGACGTCCTGGTCCGCGCCGAACTCGACCGGCGCGCACAGGCGCGAGCGGACAAGGATTGGACGGCGGCCGACGCCGTCCGCGACCGCCTGAACACGGCCGGGGTCGAGGTCACCGACACCCCCGCCGGCCCGGAATGGTCACTGAGCGGAAAGGGCTGACCGATGGCAGGTAACTCACAGCGCAAAGGGGCCGTCCGCAAGAAGAACGGGGGCAAGAAGGGCGCGGTCGTCGGCTCCGGCGGTCAGCGCCGCAAGGGGCTCGAGGGCCGGGGCGCCACGCCCAAGGCGACCGACCGCCCGTACCACCCGGCCGCCAAGCGGGCCAAGGCTGCCGCGAAAGCGGCTGCCAGTCAAAGCAATTCGCGATCGCGAGTAGCCAGCCGGCGCGCCGAGGACGGCCCGGAGCTGGTGCTCGGCCGCAACCCGGTCGTGGAGTGCCTGCGCGCCGGCGTGCCGGCCACCGCGCTGTTCGTGGCCGTCGGCACCGAGAACGACGACCGGCTCAGCGAATCCGTGCAGCGCGCCGCGGACCTCGGCATCTCGATCCTGGAGGTGCCGCGCACCGACCTGGACAAGATGAGCACCAACGGCATGCACCAGGGCGTGGCCCTGCAGGTGCCGCCGTATCGCTACGAGCACCCGGACGATCTGTTGGAAGCCGCTCGGCGGGCACCGAATCCGGCGCTGCTGGTCGCGATGGACCACATCACCGACCCGCGCAACCTCGGCGCGGTGATCCGTTCCGTGGCGGCGTTCGGCGGGCACGGTGTGGTGATCCCGCAGCGGCGCAGTGCGAGCGTCACCGCGGTGGCCTGGCGGACCAGCGCCGGCGCGGCCGCCCGGCTGCCGGTCGCGCGTGCCACGAATTTGACTCGCACACTGAAGGATTGGGCGAACGCCGGGATGCAGATCGTCGGCCTCGACGCCGGCGGCGACACCAGCCTGGACGAATTCGACGGCACCGCACCGACGGTCATCGTCGTCGGCTCCGAGGGCAAGGGCCTGTCGCGGCTGGTGCGCGAGACCTGCGACAGCATCCTGAGCATTCCGATGGCCGGACCGGTGGAGTCGCTGAACGCGTCGGTGGCGGCGGGCGTGGTGCTCGCCGACATCGCCCGCCAGCGTCGCTGACCCACAACGCGGCGCCGCGGGCAACGACCTCGGCGCCGCGTTCGGAGCGTTCACCGCACCACCGCTCGCCGCGGAACGCGCACGCGCCCGAAGCACTACGGCGATCCGCTCGGAGTGTTGCCCGTGATCGCGGCTTTCGCTGCGCGTCAACGACGTTCGGCGTCCGGATCGCCTTACAATTCGGGATATGTTCCCCGAGTACTTCGAAGCGCTGAACGACGAGCCGATCGGTCAGCCGATCGAGCACCCGCACGCGACGACCGTGTTGCTCGTGGGCGCATTGAGCCTGTTCTGTTGTGGCGCACTGGGTCCCGTCGCCTGGGTGATGGGTCGCCGGGCGCTCGACGAGATCGAGCGGTCCGGCGGCGCGTACGGTGGGCGCTCCCAGGTAATGACGGGTTACATCCTCGGCATCATCGGCACCTGCCTGATGGTCGCGATCGCCGGGCTGTACCTGCTGATGGGGTGCTCGCACCGCTGAACGGACCGGCCGAGCATCGCTGAACGGTCAGTCGAGTACCGCTGAACGGTCAGTCGAGTACCGCTGAACGGTCAGTCGAGCACCGCTGAACGATCAGTCGAGCACCGGCCGTTCGGTGTCGGTGACGGCCTGATCGCCCGCGAGACCCCACGCGGGCCACTCCTGCGCGACGCTGCCGGTCCACTTCGGCGGGCGGCGGTCACGTAGCGCGGCCATGCCTTCCCGGCCGTCCACGCTCTCCGCCACATAGCCGGTGAGGTCGCGTTCGAGGCGGCCGACCGCGGCGGCGCTCATGTCCAGCCCCTCCCACAGCATCCGCTTGGACAGCGCGACGGGAAGCGGCGCCGAACCGCCGGCGATGTCGTGTGCGACGGCCAGCGCGGTCGGCAGCACCTCCGAGGAGGGCAGCGCGGCATTGGCCAGGCCCATCGCCTGCGCCTCCTCGCCGTCGAAGGTGCGGCCGGTCAGCAGGATATCGGCGGCATTGGCCATCCCGATCAGCCGCGGCAGCGTCCAGTGCGCGTACCCGCCGGCCACCGCCGACCGCCGCACCTGGTTCAGGCCGTACACCGCGTCGGTGGCCATGTATCGCAGGTCGCACTGCAACGCGAGCGCCAGCCCGATCCCGACCGCATGCCCGTTGACGGCCGCGATCACCGGTTTGCGGACCTGCCACGGCGGCGGTTCCACCTCGCCGGTGACCTCACCGACGGGCAGCGACAGGTCGGCGCCGGCACAGAACGCGGGCGGGGTTCCGGTGATCACCACGGCGCGGATCGTGTCCTCGGTATCGCAGCGGCGCAGTGCGGCGCCGAGTTCGGCCGCCATCACCGGGGTGAAGGCGTTCTGCTGCGCCGGCCGGTTGAGGGTGAGCACAGCGATCCCGCCGGAGACGTCGACGTGCAGTTCCGAACTCATACGTCGGAATCCTAGCTTCGAAGCCGACCCGCCGCCGACATCCCCGGATCTAGCGCAGCACCTCGCGCCCGATCGCCCACTTGTGGACCTCGGTCGGGCCGTCGTACAACCGGAACGCCCGCATATCGCGGAAGATCATCTCGACGACGGTTTCGTCGCTGATCCCGATGCCCCCGAGAATCTGCACACACCGGTCGGCGACCTTGAACAGTTCCTCGGAGACGAACGACTTCGCGATCGAGCTCTCGTGCCGGGCCCGTTCACCGTTGTCCAGCAGCCAGCAGGCGTGCCAGATGCCGAGCCGGCAGTGGTGCAACGCGATCTCGTTGTCCGCCAACAGGAACGACACACCCTCGTGCTCGCCCAGCGTCTTGCCGAAAGCCGTTCGGGTCTTGGCGTATTCGGTGGCGATGTGCTGGGCGCGCCCGGCGGCCCCCAGCCAGCGCATGCAGTGTGTGAGTCGGGCGGGCGCCAGCCGCAGCTGGGCGTAGCGCAGCGCCGCACCGGCCTCGCCGAGCAGGGCCGACGCCGGCAGCCGCAGGTTCTCGAAGCGGACCACGGCGTGCCCGCCCACATAGTTGCGGTCCATGGTGTTCATGACGCGCTCGATCACGATGCCGGGCGCGTCGCCCTCAGCGAGGAACAGGGTCGGGCCCGCGGGCAGGAACGGATTCGGGGCCAGCCGGGCCATGACGATCCAGGTCAGCGCACCGTCGGCGCCGGTGATCAGCCATTTGCGGCCGTTGATCGTGAAGGTCTCGCCGTCGAAGACCGCCTCGGTGGCGAGCTGAGCCGGGTCCGAGCCGGCCCCCCCGGGTTCGGTCATGGCGAACACCGAGCGGCGACGGCCGTTGACCAACGGGGTCAGATGTGCCTCGACCTGGTCGGGATCCGCGATCTTCGAACAGCAGGAACATGTTGCCCTCGTCGGGTGCCGCGCAGTTCATCGCGACCGGGCCGAGTGTGGACCAGCCCGCGGCCTCGTACAGCACGGCCTGCTCGATGTGCGAAAGGCCCAGTCCGCCGAGCTCTTCGGGCGCCTGGATGGTGAGCAGCCCCTCGCCGCGCGCGATCTCGACCAGCTCCTGACGCAGTTCGCTGGTGGGGCCGTGGACGGTGACGCGTGGATCCCGTTCGTAGGGCACGATCCGGTCGACCACGAATTCCCGGATCCGATCGCGCATGTCGGCCAAATCAGCGGAAATCGAGAAATCGATCATGCCCGGCCTCCCCGAGTCGTGGGCTGCGCGCGCAATGTTACGCGCCGGAACCGGGGGCGGTCACCGTGCGCAGGAACTTCTCCACCTCCACCCGGTACTCCTGTGGACGGTCGTCGTGGACGAGATGCCCGGCCCCGGCGATCACCACGTGGCGGGCGTGCGGGCTCGATTCGCCCATGGTCCGCATCTGGCCCGCGGGAGTGATGGTGTGTTCGCCCTCCAACAGCAGGACGGGCACCCGCACCGCACGCCATTCGGTCCAGAAGTCGCGGGTACCCCACTCCTCGGAGATCCGGCGGAACGTCTCGATCTCGCCGTGCAGCCGGTAGCCGTCGGGTCCGGGGGTGAACGAGTTCAGGAAGTAGCGGCCGGCGACCGGGCCGAAGAAGTCCACGACGGCGTCTGCGTCGGGGAACGGCTGCGGCCAGCCGGCGACCAGGGTGGCCCAGTCGTCGGCGGTGCGGCCCTGGAAGTCGGGGGCCATGTCCTCCACCACCAGCGCCCGCACCCGACCCGGGTGGCGGGCGGTGAGCACCCAGCCGTGCAGGCCGCCCATCGAGTGGCCGATCACGATCATCGGTTCGGTGATCGTGGCGGTGGCGGCGGCCAGGTCGTCGACGAACGCCTCGGTGGTGAGATCGTCGGGGGCCGGGCGGCCGTGTCCGGCGGCGTCGAAGGTGTACACGTGCCCCAAGTCGCGCAGCCAGTCCAGTTGCGACCGCCAGGTCCGGGCGCTGCCCATCAGTCCGTGCAGCAGCAGGATCGGCACCCCGGTGCCGCCCTCGTCGTGGAGCACCTGCTCGACCACCTCTCGGGTACGCGGCGCATCGGATGCGCGGCTGTTTCTCGCGCCCGGCCGTTTTCCGCGCACGCCTATTCGGACACTACCGATTCCCAGAAATCGGTGTACGTCTGTTCGTAGCGGACGCCGAGGTCGAGCACGCGGCGCCGGGCGGCGGCCGCGGGGTCGTCCGGGTCGAGCGCGGCCCGGCGCTGGCGGTAGTCGTCCAGCCAGGCGCGGTGCTGGGCGGCCCGGGCCGCGGCGAACGCGCGTATGTCGCTGTCGTCGACGAGGTCGATGAAGGTCAGTTTCAACAGGGCCGGGTCGCGGTTCTCCGGCGGTTCGGTGTCGGGGTCGGTGAGCCAGGACGGCAAGATCTGCCACGCCACGGCGGTCTTCGACGACGTCACCCTGCTGCGTCAGATCGGTGGCAGCCTCTGACCCGGGCCGCGCGGGGTCTAGCCTGTGGTCATGGCTGTTGTGAAGATCAATGCGATCGAGGTGCCCGAGGGCGCCGGACCCGAGCTGGAGAAGCGGTTCGCGCACCGCGCCCACGCGGTGGAGAACTCGCCCGGATTCCTGGGCTTCCAGCTGCTCCGCCCGGTCGCGGGCGAGAACCGCTATTTCGTGGTCACGCAGTGGGACTCCGAGGAATCCTTCGACGCGTGGCGCAACGGCCCGGCTAAGGAGGCACACGCCGGGCAGCACAACCCCAAGCCCGTCTCGACCGGCGCGTCGCTGCTGGAGTTCGAGGTCGTGCTGGACGTGGCCGGAAAGGCCACGGAGAACTGAAACCCGCGACCGTCGGCCGCTCCGACGGTCAGCGGACGAAAAAATGGTCGTCTACCCCCGGATTCCGCGGGTAGGCGACCATTTTCGTAGCGTCAGGCCGCGAAGGACGCGTCGAGCTCGATCACGTCGACCCCGGCCAGCGCCTTGCTGATCGGGCAGCCGGCCTTCGCGGCGGCCGCGGCAGCCAGGAAACCGGCCTCGTCGATGCCGTCGGCGCGCCCGACCACGGTGAGCACGATCTTGCTGATCCGGAATCCACCGGCCGGGTCCGGGCCCAGGGTGACGTCCGCGGTCACGTCCAGCGACTGCGGCGTACCGCCGGCATTGCCGATCTCGGCCGACAGCGCCATCGCGTAGCACGAGGAGTGCGCCGCCGCGACCAGCTCTTCCGGGCTGGTGGTCCCGTCGGCGTTGTCGGCCGCCCGCTTCGGGAACGACACGTCGTACTTACCGACACCGGAGCTGGCCAGCTCCACCTGCCCGGAACCGTCCTGCAGCCCCCCGGTCCAAGCGGTGCGCGCGGTACGTGTTGCCATCACAGTCCTTTCGAAAGACTCGTCGCGAAGGGCGAACTCCCTTCCGCACGAAACCTACTCCGAACCCCGATACCCGGCTCGACACCCGCGCAGCGCACTGCTGACCGCGTTCTTCGACTATGCGGCAGAACATGATTCCGGCGCCGCTGTCTCCTTCTCGCGCGCGGCGCGGCCTTACACGGCTCCGCCGAGCAGTCCGATTCCGCCCAGCAGCGAGACGGCGAGCACCGCGGTCCGCGCGGCCTTCGCCGGCAGGCGCGGCGCCAGCAGCATCCCGGCGGTGCCGAGGGCGAGGGCGGCCAGCTCCGGCGGCGAGGGGAGGACGAGACCGACGGCGAAGGCAGTGACGAGGTTCTGCAGGACGAAGAAGGCGTACAGGTTGCCGCGAGTGGTCTCGGGTGGCCAGTCGGCGTTGGCGGCGTAGAGGCCGATCGGCGGTCCGCCGACGCCGCCCACCACGTTGAGCAGCGCGCTCGCGGCGCCGGCAGCCAAGGCACCCGACGGCCGGCGCAGCCAGGTCCAGCGGACGCCCGAAGCGAGTACCGCGACAGCGGCGATCACGCCGATCCCGGCGGCCGGGGCCAGCCACCGCGCGTCCACTCCGCGCAGCGCGAGGGCGACCAGAGGGGTGCAGAGCAGGGTCGGAACCAGCAGCCGCGCTACCTCACCCGGACGGGCATACCGGCCGTCGCGCAGCAACGGCACCAGCGAACACAGCGTGGCGAGCGTCAGGGTCAGGGCGACACCCTCGTGCGGTCCGCGCCAGAGGATCATCGCGGGCGCGGCGATCAGCGAGAAGCCCATACCGGTCGCCGATTGCGCCAGCGCGCCGAGCAATACCCCGGCGAGCGCGAGCAGTTCGAGGTTCCCCATCACGCGGCCACCGGGTCTAGCCGGTAGCGACGCTGGAACAGCCAGGCGACGGCCATGAGGCCGGCCGGTAGCACGGTGAAGCCCAGTAGCAAGGCGGCATGTGCGGTACCGGACTGCGCGACCACGGCGTCACCGGTGGTGGACACGAATCCGGCCGAAGCCAGGACGGCCGCATACAGATACGGGCCGACTGCGGTGCCGGTGGCCTCCGTCGCGGTCCACACGCCGGTGTACGCACCGGCCCGGGCGGCACCGCGCGCCTCGGCGGCAGCCACCGCGTCGGGCAGCATCGAGAAGGCGAGCAGCTGCAGCCCGGCGAACGCGGCACCCATCACGACCACCACGGCAGCGGTGACGGCCGGTCCGGCAACGCCGCCGACCGGCAACGTCAGTGATCCGGCCAGGAATGCCAACTGGCACAGTAGAAGTCCGCGCTGCTTGCCGATCCGGCGGGAAACCCGCAACCAGATCGGCGCCGCCAGCGTGGCGGGCACCAGGAACGCGCCCATCATCAGCGCGGTGAAACTCTTGTCGTGCAACACATAACGGGCGTAGAACGGCACCCCCGCCAGGAAGAGATGCGTGGTCGTATTCGTGCACAGGTAGGAGAGCAGCAGCGCCCGGAACTCCCGATCACGCCAGGCCGCACGGACATCCGCGAGCACCGAGTGCCGATGGTCGTCCGGCAACCGGATGCCGCTGCGCTCGGTCAGCCGCCGCACACCGACGAGCCCGAGCAGTGCCGAGACCACCAGCACCCCGGCCAGCAACAGCGCCATCCTCGCGTAGGCGGCACTGCCACCCGCGGCCACCAGCGCCGGCGCCGCGACGCCCGCGCCGAGCAGGCCCAGCATCAGGAAGACCATCCGGAAGGTGAAAACCCTTGTGCGCTCGTGATAGTCGATGCGCAGGTCGGAGGGGGTGGTCAGATAGGGCACCTGGAAGCAGGCGAACAGGAGGTTGCCGGCGACGTAGCAGCCGCCCACCCACAGCGCCGCGCCCGTCCCGGTGAGGCCGCCCGGCACGGTGAACAAGGCCACCCAGGCGACCGCCAACAGCAGCCCCCAGTACAGCATGCCCCGCCGGTGCCCGCTGCGGCGCGCCTGTCGGTCCGAGAGCGACCCGAGCAACGGATGGACAACCACATCGAGGAGCTTCGGCAGCAGTAGGGTGAGCCCGGCCAGAAAGGCTGGGACACCGAGGATTTGGGTGAGGAAGTAGAGCAGAAGCAGGCCCGGGACAGTGACCCACAGCCCCATCCCGACCGATCCGGCGCCGTAGCGACACAGATCGGCGGAAGAAGGTTCGGTCTCGGCTACCGAAGTCTGCGGTGTGGCGCTCACCGCCGGTCTCGATGCCGCCGGACGACACCGGCCGCAAGTTCGGCGCCTTCGAACGCACCGTTGCGCGCGCGAGCGGCCAGCGTGCGGGCAATGATCCGATCGGTCACCCACGGCAGGTGGCGGGCCAGGAAGAACTCCACCGCGCCACGCCGCGTGGTGCTCAGGTCCCGGTGCACGCGCTTGCTCGAGCCGGCCCGCAGCACCGTGTCGATCACGCCGTCCAGCGGCTCGTAGCTGCTCATCCCCTCCAGCGAGAGTCCTGCCGCGGCAGTCGAATCGTGGATCGGACTGCGCACCGCGGACGGGTAGACGCAGGTCACGCCGACGTGGGTGCCGAGTTCCAGGCGCAGCGCGTCCGCGTAGGCGACCAGCGCGCGCTTGGACGCGCCGTAAGCGGCGGCGAGCGGCAGCTGCATGACGGCCATCCGCGAGGAGACCATGACGATCCGGCCGCGGGACTCGACCAATGCGTCCACGCAGGCAGCGGTCACCCGCCAGGCGCCGAGCAGGTTGATGTCGAGCTGACGGCGCACCTCGGCGCCCGGCGGCAGCGCGGCGGGAGCGGGACCTCCGATCCCGGCATTGTTGATCAGCAGGTCGAGACCACCGAGCCGTTCGACGGCGGCCGCGACCGCGCGCGGAACATCGATGTCGTCGGTGAGGTCGCAGGCGAGGACCTCGACTGGGTCGTCGGGGCGCGGCGCCACATCCAGGCCGACGACGTGGGCGCCCATCGCCGCCAGCCGGCCGCAGATCGCGCGGCCGAAGGTGCCGGAGGCGCCGGTCACCAGGACGCGCAGGCCGTGGGGATCGCGGAGCCCCTTACCGGTGGCGGCGGTCATGCGTTGCTCCTGTCCTGGTCCGGACCGGAGAGCCGGCCCGATTCGGTTGTGGCGGAATCGGTTCGGTCGTGCGAGGCGAACGGGCGCGCACCGCGCCGGAACCGGGCCCGCCCGGCCGTGATCTCGCGCGGCACCTCGGCGACGTATCTGTCGAAATCGATCCGCATCGCCGGTCGATGCTCGCCCCAGCGTTCCCGTGCCGCACGCAGCGCCCGGTCGACAGCCCGCCGCTGCTCGGCGGCGGTGGGCAGGGCGTAGCGGCCGGCGTAGTAGGCCGCGGCCAGTTTCGCTTGCGCCTCGACGACGGGCAGCGCCGCCCCGGTCGACTGCATGAGCCCTACGAAGGCGAGGCTCGGATCGTCGAGGTGGAAGACCCGCTGGTACAGCGGCAACTGTTCCGGGTCGGCGCCCAGCCAACGCTGCGACAGGAACGGGATCGTTACCCGATAGCCGGTCGCCCACACGATCACGTCCACGAGTTCCGTTGTGCCGTCGCGGAATACGACCTGATCCCCGTCCAGCCGGTCGATGCCGGGGCGGGGCGCGACCTCACCGTGGGTGAGTCGGTGCAGGATGGTGTCGCTGATCGTCGGGTGATTCTGGAACAGCCCTCCGGCCGGCGCGGGCAACCCGTAGCTCTGCGGGGTGCCGACAGCCAGCTTCAGCATGGTCTCGGCGAGCCGCTGCCGCAGCCGCCAGGGCAGGGCGGCCAGCACCCCACCGGTGGCATCGGCCGGACGGCCGAACAGGTACTTGGGCACGATGTGCACCCCGCGGCGGGCCGACAGCAGCACCGGGCCGTTCGATACATAGGAGGCGTCCACCGCGATGTCCATCGCCGAGTTGCCCATGCCGACGACCAGTACGCGGCGATTCCGGAAGACCTCCGGGTCGCGGTAGTCGTGGGCGTGCAGCTGCTCGCCGGTGAACTCGCCCGGGTAGCCAGGCTCGGGCAGCCGCGGGTCCCAGTTGTGGCCGTTGGCGACGATCACCGCGTCGAAGCGGTCCACGTCGTCCCCGGCCGTGACCACCCACCCGTCGTCGGTGCGTTCCACCGAGGTGACAGTGGTGCCGAAGCGGATGTGCTCGGTGAGCCCGAAGGTCGCGCAGTAGTCGGCGAGATACCAGGCGATCAGGTCGGCGGACGGGTAGTCCGGCCAGTGCCGCGGCATCGGGAAGCCGGCGAACTGGGTGCGGCCCTTGCTGGTGTTCAGGTGCAGCGAGGGGTAAGCGGCGGACAAGCCGCTGGTGTTGCCCCGCACCCACAGACCGCCGGGCCGATCGCCCTGCTCATAGCCGACAGCCGCGACGCCCGCAGCCAGCAGTTCCTTCACGGCGGCCAGGCCGGCCGCTCCCGCGCCGATCACGGCGACGCGCGGTGGGTGCATGCTGCTTCTCCTCGGACCCGGGGCTTTCCGTCCGCTGGATCCTGTTCCCTCGCGACGATCGCCGTTGTAGCTGCAGCCAATGCTAGGGATCGATTCTGGGCGTGAACATGGACTCGGCCACGTGATTCGACCACTTGCTTGTGCCGCGCCACAATCATGGGCGAGGATGCTGCCGTGCGTGACGACGACTGGACCGATGTGGTCGACCTGATCGAACGGGTCGTGGGCGAGGACGACCTGCTGCCGTCGGTGGTCGCCGGCGTGCGCGCGATCGTCCGGGAGGTCGCGGTGCTGCCGCCCGCCGACATCGCAGGCCACACCCGAGCACTGCTGTTCGCCGCCACCCGCGCCCTGGCGGCTCGGCGTGGTCCGACCGAGGCGGAACTATCCTTCGTCGAGGAGCTGGGCGTGACCCGAGCCCGGCAGGGCGTGCCGGTCGAGGCGGTCCTGGCCGCGATTCATGTTGCCGAACGGGCGATCTGGTCCCGGGCGCGCGAATCCGTCGCCGCGGGCGAGATCGACGCGGCACTCCTGCTCGACGCCCGCGAGCTCTACGGCGATTGGGCCGAGGCGGTCCGCACCCGGCTCATCCGGGCCCACCGCGCCGCGGATACGGAACAGCATGCGGGCCGAGGCGATCGGGACCTGACCATCCTGCGCCGCCTCCTGGAGGGCGGCACCGCGGCGACCCTCGCCGCCGCCGAAGCCGGATTGCCGGTCGGCGAAGGGCTCTGGATCCTGGTCGCCCGGCCCGGCAACACCGCCCTCGAACAGGCTCTGCGCCATCACGTTCCGACGCTGGCCGGGCATGTGGACGGCGTGCTGGTGGCCGCTCTGGCCCGCCGGCCATCCGCGCGCGTGGTCGCGACACACACCACAGCGGGCTCGGCGGGCGTCGCCGGTTTGGCGGGACCGGCCGAGCCGGAGGAACTGGCCGCAACGCGGCGGCTGGCGATCGCCGCGCTGACGGCGGGCGAGGCGATCGGACGGACGGGACTGGTGCATGTCGCCGATATCGCCGTGCTCGCCGCTACCGCCGACCGCGGCGATCTCGCCGGCGTGCTCCTGGAACGACACCGGCCGGCCCGTGCCGCGCTCGGCGTCAACGCCGAGCCGGTGGCCCACGCAGTCCGCACCTGGCTGGAGACCGGCCGCGAAACGGCCACCGCCGCCGAGCGCCTCTTCGTCCACCCCAACACCGTCCGCAACCGGGTGCAGCGCTTCACCGAGGTGACCGGCATCGACCCGAACGACACCTTCGGCGCGATCAACGCGTGGTGGTTGTGCACGAGCTGGCTCGCCGACATGGCCGCGGATTCCGGAGCGCCGCAGGAAAACTGAGTGAAGCGACCCGGCCTCAATGCACGATGTTCGGCCCCTACCGTGAGAAATTGCCCGATAGCGGCCACGATTGTGCGCTCAGGCCGGACGGAATCGGAAACCTCGGCATGGGCTATCGCCGCGGTGTGAAGGTGAGCAGGACCGTTGTCTCGGCTGCCAAGTCGACTGTCGCGGCTTCTCCCGTTCCGCCGGCGGCGACTTCGCCGGTGTGCGCGGTGTCGATGACCGATTCGGTCCACTGGTAGTCGCCACCGGGGACCCGTACGGTCACCGGGCCCGTGACGGATGTGCCGTTCGCCGAGAAGTTCGACAGCAGCACCGTGACCCGGCCGTCGTCACCGGTGGAGGCGATAGTAGCGAGATCGGCTGGCCCGCTGCTGATGTCGGCGGCGACCTGATTCGGAGCCAGCGCCCGCCAGAAGGCCATGGCCGCATATTCCGGGCCAGGTCGGGTTCCGCCGTCCTCGATCAGGGCGAATCCCGGGTCGTTCGCGGTGAGGAACAGGCACGAACGATCCAGCCCCGCTTGCTGCATTCCCATCAGCGCGGTTGCCACGTAGGCGCCGCCGTACGGCTGGGCGGCCCGAGAGTCGCCCGCGGAGCTGAGATTCCATTCCGATATCCACAGCTTCGGGTGCAGGCCGGCATATTTCGCCACCGCCGCGCGCATCGTGCGCGACTGGTCGGCGAAGGTGTGCGGGTCCGGTACCGGACACCCCGAGGGCGTGCAGACCAGTTCCGAATACCAATGCCAGGAAACAAAATCCAGCGGCAGGCCCAGGGCGGCCACCGAAGCCAGGAACGGTTCCGCGACCAGCGGGTCGGTGCCCACCGCGAGCGCGGGGCCGCCGACCTCGATGCGGACCCCAGCGGCGGCAGCGACATGTTCGAGCACCCCGACCGTGTCGGCATACAACTGTGGATAGGTGATCGGCGAGAAGGCCAGTGAGGTGTCCGGCTCGTTCCAGATCTCGAAAGTCCGTACCCCGTCCGCGATCTCGTGCACCGCCATGGTCGCGACCAGCGAGTTCCACTTGTCGGCATGCTCCAGCGGTGACGCGGCGAACACCGGCTGCCCCGGGCCCGCACCGTTGATGCAGGCCGGCGCGTACCCGACCACGACGACCGGCTGCGCACCTTGGGCCCGGATATGCGCGTTCTCCCGATCGAGCGGCCCGGAATCCCAAGCGCCCGAGGCGCAGTCGTAGTTCGGACGACCGCCGAAGCTCAGATCGAAATGCGCGAAGGTGCGAACCCACGACGGTGCCAACTGCCGCATGAGCGGATCCGACGCATCCTTGACCGAGTCCGGCTCCTCCACCGGCTCGTTGCTGCCCACCAACTCGGGCTGGATAACCCCGGTCCGCTGCGCCGGATGCACGGTCACCGCGGTGGCCGCGGGCTCCGCGGAACCGATTCCCGGAGCCGACAATCCGAGCACCGCAACGCAGCAGGCCACGACAACCATTCTCATCACGGGTGTATGATCCACCATTTGAACGAGTGTCCAGCTTTGGCGGAATGGTCTCGCGACAGCGCCCACCCACGCCGACACCACCGCTCACCGCAACGGCTTCCACGCTACGTGCAGTCGAGTGTCACCCGATCCGGCAATCGGATCTCCGTCTGTCAGCCGTTCACCGCGTATCAGGGCCCGAAGATGGCGGTCGGTTCGCCTGTGTACCAGGTGTTGTCGATCCGCATCCGGCGAATCAACCATCGGTCACCATCGCGCACCAGGTCGAGCTCGTACGGGTTCTTCAACAGAGCATGCCGTGCCGGTTCCGCGATGAGGAGATGCTGAGCTTCGACCAGAGCGGTCATTCGGGCAGTGTCGCCGTCGATGGTGATGCGCGCGTTCGTGACCTGGTGCGTCGTCTTCACTCGGCCGGCGAACATGGTGAGGATGGTGGTGACGATCGTGTCGCGCCCGGCCATCACGGGTGGGCTGCCGCCCCAGCGAGCGGCCGCCGGCCGAAAGTCCAGTTCGGCGTCCTCGGCGAACGCCGAGGCGAACATCTCCCGGTCCGCGGTGTCCTGCCCCAACGCGAATCGGTAGAGGGCATCGACGATTTCGGCCCGGTCGCGCAGTTCGGCCACTACCGCGGCGACGTCATCGGCGGGGGCGGCAACAGCGCGATGGGCTGAACTCTGAAGCTTTTTCTCGTGCAGCATGTTTCAACGATATTGGGCCCTGGTCCGCCGTCAGGGGACCGCAGACGCCAAGTACCGGACCGGCCGCGCCACGAGATCCCCATCTTCCAACGGTCGCCGTGCAATGGACGGCGTCGTAGCCGCGGAGGGCGAACTGGGCCGCGAGCTCGACCGCTCTCCGCGTCGGGGTTTCGTCGACCTCGGTGCGCAGGCTGATCCGGCCACCGACTCTCCCCGCATACCGGGGCGGTCTCGTAGCAAAAAGCCCCGCTCCCCCAGGCGAACCCGGGGAAGCGGGGCTTTCCGCTACCTACTGACTACTCGCCGACCGCGGACGCCGGCCCGCTCTCGGCAGCCGCCACCACGACCTCCTCGACCGGGGCTTCGACCTTGGGCCGGTCGGTGGCCGCGAAGGTGAACTTCGCGTCCTCGCCGGTGCCCTCGCCGTCCCAGCCCTCGACATCCACCAGCACGTGCTGGCCGGGGCCGAGTTCGCCGAAGAGGATCTTCTCCGACAGCTGGTCCTCGATCTCGCGCTGGATCGTGCGACGCAGCGGGCGGGCGCCCAGGACCGGGTCGAAACCGCGCTTCGCGAGCAGGGCCTTGGCCTGGTCGGTCAGGTCGATCTCCATGTCCTTGTTCTTCAGCTGCTGGGCGACGCGGCCGATCATCAGGTCCACCATCTGGATGATCTGGTCCTGCGTCAGCTGGTGGAAGACGATCACGTCGTCGATGCGGTTGAGGAACTCGGGGCGGAAGTGCTTCTTCAGCTCGTCGTTGACCTTCAGCTTCATCCGCTCGTAGTTCGAGCCCTCGGCATTGCTCGGGGCGAAGCCGAGGCCGACCGCCTTCGAGATGTCGGAGGTACCGAGGTTCGAGGTGAAGATCAGCACGGTGTTCTTGAAGTCGACCGTACGACCCTGACCGTCGGTGAGGCGGCCGTCCTCCAGGACCTGCAACAGGGTGTTGTAGATCTCCTGGTGGGCCTTCTCGATCTCGTCGAACAGCACGACCGAGAACGGCTTGCGCCGCACCTTCTCGGTGAGCTGGCCGCCCTCCTCGTAGCCCACGTAGCCCGGAGGGGCACCGAACAGACGCGAGGCGGTGAAGCGGTCGTGGAACTCGCCCATGTCGATCTGGATGAGTGCGTCGTCGTCGCCGAACAGGAAGTTCGCCAGCGCCTTGGACAGCTCGGTCTTACCGACACCGGACGGACCGGCGAAGATGAACGAGCCGGACGGGCGCTTCGGGTCCTTCAGGCCGGCACGGGTACGGCGGATGGCCTTCGAGACCGCCTTGACGGCGTCCTCCTGGCCGATGATCCGCTTGTGCAGCTCGTCCTCCATGCGGAGCAGACGGGTGGTCTCCTCCTCGGTGAGCTTGAACACCGGGATACCGGTCCAGTTGGCCAGCACCTCCGCGATCTGCTCGTCGTCGACCTCCGCGACGACGTCCAGGTCACCGGAACGCCACTGCTTCTCGCGCTCGGCGCGCTTGGCGACGAGCTGCTTCTCCTTGTCCCGCAGACGCGCTGCCTTCTCGAAGTCCTGCGCGTCGATGGCGCTTTCCTTCTCGCGGCGGGCGTCGGCGATCTTGTCGTCGAACTCGCGCAGGTCCGGCGGCGCGGTCATCCGGCGGATGCGCATCCGGGCGCCGGCCTCGTCGATCAGGTCGATCGCCTTGTCCGGCAGGAAGCGGTCGTTGATGTACCGGTCGGCCAGGGTGGCCGCGGCGACCAGCGCGGAGTCCGTGATGGACACGCGGTGGTGCGCCTCGTACCGGTCGCGCAGACCCTTGAGGATGTTGATGGTGTGCTCGACGGTCGGCTCGCCCACCTGGACCGGCTGGAACCGGCGCTCCAGGGCGGCGTCCTTCTCGATGTACTTGCGGTACTCGTCGAGGGTGGTAGCGCCGATGGTCTGCAGCTCGCCACGGGCCAGCTTCGGCTTCAGGATCGAGGCCGCGTCGATGGCGCCCTCGGCGGCACCCGCACCGACCAGCGTGTGCAGCTCGTCGATGAACAGGATGATGTCGCCGCGGGTGTTGATCTCCTTGAGCACCTTCTTCAGGCGCTCTTCGAAGTCACCGCGGTAGCGGGAACCGGCGACCAGAGAGCCCAGGTCCAGCGTGTAGAGCTGCTTGTCCTTGAGCGTCTCCGGCACCTCACCGTTGACGATGGCCTGTGCCAGGCCCTCGACCACGGCGGTCTTACCGACACCGGGCTCACCGATCAGGACCGGGTTGTTCTTGGTGCGGCGGCTCAGCACCTGCATGACGCGCTCGATCTCCTTCGAGCGGCCGATGACCGGGTCGAGCTTGCCCTCGAGGGCGGCCTGGGTCAGGTTGCGGCCGAACTGGTCGAGCACCAGCGAGGTGGACGGCGTGCCGGACTCGCCACGCGAACCCTGCTCCACCGGCTCCTTGCCCTGGTAACCCGACAGCAGCTGAATCACCTGCTGCCGCACCCGGTTCAGGTCGGCGCCCAGCTTCACGAGGACCTGGGCGGCGACGCCCTCACCCTCGCGGATCAGGCCGAGCAGGATGTGCTCGGTGCCGATGTAGTTGTGGCCCAGCTGAAGTGCCTCACGCAGCGACAGCTCGAGCACCTTCTTGGCCCGTGGGGTGAAGGGGATGTGACCGGACGGCGCCTGCTGGCCCTGCCCGATGATCTCCTCGACCTGACTGCGCACACCCTCGAGCGAAATCCCGAGGGACTCAAGGGACTTCGCGGCGACGCCCTCTCCCTCGTGGATCAGGCCCAGCAGGATGTGCTCGGTACCGATGTAGTTGTGGTTGAGCATCCTGGCCTCTTCTTGAGCCAGAACTACGACCCGCCGCGCACGGTCGGTAAACCTCTCGAACATCGCTCCCTCACTTCCTGCTCCGCTGTCACGACATCCCGCTCGCCGCTCGCGCGGCGCGCCAGGGTGTCCTGAAGCCCTGGGGTTGCATGCCCCCGCCTTCCACTCTAGTTGGCGAGGATCCCGGCCGTCGTCCGTCCACCCTATTGCGAACCGGCGACAACCTTGGTCATTCAGTCATAACGCGTCCGACGCGGCCCAGGTTTCCCCACGACGTACGCCGACAGCGAACAGTCCCCGGTCGGGGCCGCATCGTCGCGACCCTCGGCCGTCGGGACCCGGGCCGATTGCACCCGGGGAACCCGATACCTCGACGGTAGCCCAGAGGTCCGACAGACCGGTGAATCAGCCCTCCCGCAGCGACGGAATCAGCCCACGAACGGGGGAATGAAATGGCACGGCACCGGCCGGGGATGCTCCGGGTCGAGGGCGTTGAGCGTGAAGGCGGCCGTCCGGTCGCTGCCGACGATGCCGGCGTGCTCGGAGTAGTCCTCGGCACAGCCGTCCTGGACCAGGATGTTCGTCACGCCCGGGCCCGGCACCAGCCCCGAGCTGTAGGGCACGACGCCCTCGTCGTAGCGGGTCTCGATATTGGTGTAGGTGACGGCCGGGTCGTAGACGCCGTCGGCGTTCAGGTCCCGGATGAACCGGGAGGTACCGAACATCGCCGAGCACGACCGGCACAGTCCGGCGCTGATCAGGCCCTCGAGCGCGGGTTCGGCGCCCAGCTGCCGGGCGAACGCGCGGGCCGGGTCGATCGAGGAGTCGTAGGTGCCCAGCCAGGGGGCGGCGAGGGCGACGAACTTGTCGACCTTGGTGTCGCCGCCGAGCCGCTTGACGAAGTAGTTGCCGACCAGGTTGCCCTGGGAGTGGGCGATCAGGTCCACGCGTTCGGCGCCGGTGGCGGCCAGCACGCGGTCGACGAAGTCCGACACCTGCTGGGCGCTCTGCTCGATCGGGCCCATGCCGCCGATCGCCGAGATCGGCCAGGGCAGGTCGAGCGCGCCGTAGGTCAGGGCGTACACGCAGTACCCCTCGTTCGCCAGTAGCGGAACCTGGACACCCCAGTTGGTCTGGGCGCCGCCGCCGGTGCCGTGCACCAGCACGACGGGATTCGGGTGCTCGGCGGTGGGCCGGCAGTTCCAGTCGTTGGAGCCGGGCAGCGAACCACCCGGGTGGGTGAGCTCGCCCGGGATCCCGCTGAAGAAGTTGTAGTCGACCGGCAGATCGGCGCGCGACGGCGCGGCCACGTAGTCGGCCGTCGCCGGTCCCGCCCCGATCCACAGTGCGGACAACGCGGCCGCGACCACGACGACTCCCGGCCACCGATGCAGCACCCGACGCATGAACCCTCCCGAAATGTAACCTGTTCCAGGAGGGTAACCAGAACGTGTTCCAGTCCGGGGCGGAACCGGCAGCACCAGACCGAACAGTCCGTTGCGGCTCAGAGGTCCCGGTCGGAGACGATCCCGCTCTGCAGCGCCAGCGCGGCCAGCCGCACCCGCTTCTGATTCTGCGGCAGATCCTCCACCCCGAACTTCGAGAACAGGGTCCGCAGATGTGTCTTGACCGCGTCGACGGACAGGAACAGCTCCTCGGCGATGGCCTGATTGGAAGCCGGCGTCGCGAACCCGGCGCCGTTCTTGTACGGGCGGCACAGCGCGATCAGGACCGACCGCTGGGTATCGGTCAGCGCGCGCAGCGGCGGCAGCACCGCCGACGAGGTGCGGGTGGCGTCGTCGGGAGCACCGGAGAAATCGTGGAACGACACCACCGAGGTACCCATCCGGATCCGGTCGCCCGGATGCAGCCGCCGGCGTCCGACCAAACGTTCGCCGTTGACGAAGGTGCCGTTGCGGGACAGGCCGTCGTCCACGATCGTCCACTGCGCGCCGAAATGCTCGATCGCCGCGTGCAGCCGCGAGACCTCCGCGTCCCAGGGCAGCGACAGATCGGCCTGCGGCGAACGGCCCACGGTGACCCGCTGCCGATCCGCGATCAGCAGGAATTCCTGCTGGCGACCCGCCTGGTCGGTGAATCGCAGGAACGATCCGCGAAATCCGGTCACTGCGCTGATACCCCGGGTCTCAGTGACATTGCTCGCACCGGTCCATCGTGCCGTGTCACCCGCCGACCGAGCAACACGACCGGGTCCTAAATGCACCACCGCCGCCGGATTCGGTCGAAATCCGGCGGCAGTCGCATTCACAGGTGAAACTAGTCGGCGCGGCCGACTTCCTTGTTGTACGCCTCGGTGATGTCGGACGAGATACGGCCACGCGCCGAGACCTTGTGCCCCTTGCGCCGCGCCCATTCCCGAATTGCGGCGGTCTGCTCGCGGTCGACCGCGACGCGCGCCTTGGGGGCCGTGGTGCCCGCGATTCCCGGCTTACCGCCGCGGCGCCGGCCGCTCAGCTTACGAGCGCTCGACACCCATTCCTCGAGGCCGTCCCGCAGCTTGGCGGCATTTGCGGCCGACAGGTCGATCTCGTACGACACACCGTCGAGAGCGAACTCGATGGTCTCGACCGCGATGGACTCACCGTCGACATCGTCGATCAGGCTGACGGTGACCTTCTTCGCCATGAGATGAACGTCCTCTCGAAAATATTTCCTGCTCAGCGCACACCACGCCTGTTCCGCCACGAGAGTACCCCCAATTGCGGGATTTCCAACACCGGGGGGCGGAAGAAATCAATCAGCTCCGCAGTCAGCGAGTGGTCGGGCGCACAATTGGGAAGAGTATCGTTTCCCGGATTCCGTGACCGGTGAGTGCCATCAGCAAGCGGTCGATTCCCATACCGGTACCCGTGGTCGGCGGCATACCGTGTTCCATGGCGGCCAAGAAGTCCTCGTCCAGGCGCATCGCCTCGTCGTCGCCGGCCGCCGCGAGCCGGGCCTGATCGACGAACCGTTCCCGCTGAATGACCGGGTCCACGAGTTCGGAATATCCGGTAGCCAGCTCGAAGCCGCGCACGTACAGATCCCACTTCTCGGTGACCCCGGGTTTGCTGCGGTGCTGGCGGGTCAGCGGCGAGGTCTCCACCGGGAAGTCCCGAACGAAAGTAGGTGCGTACAGCTTGTCGCCGTACATGTGCTCCCACAGCTCCTCGACCAGCTTGCCGTGGCCGTAGCCCTTGTCCTGCGGAATTTCCAGCCCGACCCGGTCGGCCAGCGCCAGCAATTCGGCGACCGTCGTTTCGGGTGTGACCTCGACACCGATCGACTCCGACAGCGACGGATACATCTCGACGGTGTTCCACTCGCCACTCAGGTCGTATTCCGTACCATCGGCGAGGGTTACCACGAGGGTGCCGTAGACCTCCTGCGCGACCTCCTGGATCAATTCGCGCATCATTGTGGCCGAGTCGTCGTACGTGCCGTAGGCCTCATACGTTTCCAACATCGCGAACTCGGGCGAATGTGTCGAGTCGGACCCTTCGTTTCGGAAGTTTCGGTTGATCTCGAAGACCTTCTCGATCCCGCCGACAACACAACGCTTCAGGAACAGCTCCGGCGCAATGCGCAGGAACAGGTCCATGTCGAGCGAGTTGGAGTGCGTGACGAACGGCCGGGCCGCGGCACCACCGTGCAGAGTCTGCAACATGGGGGTTTCGACTTCGAGAAATCCCCTGCGTTCCAAGGCATTTCGCAGCGCACGCACTGCGGCCACGCGCGTGCGCGCCATTTCCCGGGCCTCCGGCCGCACCACCAGGTCGACATAACGCTGCCGGACCCGCGACTCCTCGCTCATCTCCTTGTGCGCCACCGGCAGCGGCCGCAACGACTTCGCGGCCATCGACCACGAATCCGCCATGATGCTCAATTCGCCGGTGCGCGAAGCGATCACCTCACCGTGCACGTAGACGAAGTCGCCGAGGTCGACATCGGCCTTCCACGCCGCCAGCGCGTCCGCGCCGACACCGTTCAGGCTGATCATCGCCTGCAGCTTGGTGCCGTCACCCTCCTGCAGCGTCGCGAAACACAACTTGCCGGTGTTGCGGAAGAAAATGACCCGGCCGGCGACACCGGCTTGCACACCGGTCTCGGTACCGGCCGCCAGGTCCGGATACGTGGCGCGAATCTCGGCGAGCGTATGCGTCCGGGGCACCACCACCGGATACGCTTCCTGCCCCTGTTCGAGCAGCCGTTCCCGCTTCTCCCGGCGAATCCGCATCTGCTCGGGGAGATCGGTCTCCGGGGCGGCGGGCGAAGAGGGTTTCGGTGTACTCACGGAGTACTACCCTAGCGCGGCGTAACGGCACGCCGGCGCCTGGGCGATCACAGCGACGCGAGCGCCGCCACCTCGCGAATCAGGTGCGGAGCCGACGCCGCCACCGACAGCAGTCCGGCCGCCTTCACCGCCTGATATCCACCGACCAGATCCGTCGCCCGGTGCAGGCCCAGCTGCTGCAACGAGGCCGCCGCCAAACTGGAGGTATAACCCTCCGAGCAGACCACGATCCATTCCACGTCGTGATCCACGGCCAGCGCGATCCGCGCGGAACTCGACGGATCCAGCCGCCATTCCAGAACATTGCGTTCGATCACCAACGCGCCGGGCAGGGTGCCCTCCCGCTGCCGTTGCGCCTGCGGCCGGATATCGACCAGCAGCGCACCGCGCGCGATCGCCTCCGGCAATTCGAAGGTATAGACGCGGCGCAACCGCGAACGGGCGTCGTCGAGCATGCGGTCGATCGTCATGTGAGTCATTTCGCGGCGCCTTCGGGCTCGTCGGTGAGCACGGTCCGGGTCCGCCGCAGCGTTCCCTGCCCGCTCACTTCGTAATAGGACATGGCTGTCAGTGGTGGTGAATAGGCATGCACGGAAAGCGTCGGATCCAGTGGTCCGGCCAGATGCACGGCCGAATCGGGTGCGCGCACGACGTCGTGCACCCAGCCGAGCGGAAATGCGGCCTGATCACCCGCGAGCAGCGTGCGATTTCGTAAGCGGGTCCCGTTCCAGCGCGACTCGGTCAGCGCACCGCTGAGCACGGTGAGCGCGCCCAGCGATCCGGCGTGGTCGTGCAGGTCGGTGGCGGCCTCGGCGACCCAGCTGATCAGCCAGATGTCGACCTCGTCGTCCGCGTGCAACCGCACGTGCCAGCGCTCGTCGACCGGCCAGCGGCCGCCCGCGGGCAGCAGATGGTCGTAGCGGCCGGACAGCACGTCCTCGGCACCCTCGTCGGTGAGCCGCAGCAGATCGGCCGGCCGCAACCGGGTCGGCAGCGCGGAAGCCGTTGCGCGCTCGGTCAATTCGAGCGGCAGGCGCACAGGCGACGGCGCGGCGGCAACGGAAGGGGAAAGAACGGAAGTACGCATGAGCGAGACTCCAGGAGAAGTGAATCGGTCGAGGGCAGAACGTATGCCTCGAACAGCCGAGGCGAATCAGCCTCGACAACACTCCTGGGTGCTCACACGGAAGGACACGCGGAAAGTCTAGCAAAGAGCGCGGCGCGCACAACCCACTGTTGCGCGCGCCACACGAAACGTCAGCGACGGCGCTGCTGGTTGCGCTCGTAGACCAGCCGCAGGCCGTCCAGGGTCAGATGCGGTTCGTGCTGGTCGATGGTCTCCGACTCCGGCACGATCAGCGGCGCGGTCGCACCGGTCGCCACCACCACCACGTCGTCGCCGGCGAAGGCGGACATCTCGTCGCGGATCCGGTCGATCAGGCCGTCGACGAGCCCGGCGAAACCGTAGACCGCGCCCGACTGCATGCATTCCATGCTGTTCTTGCCGACCACCGATCGCGGCCGGGCCAGCTCGGCGCGACGCAGCGCACTGCGCTCGACCAGCGCCTCGGTGGAGATCTCCACACCGGGCGCGATGATGCCGCCGAGGAACTCGCCCTTGGCCGATACCAGGTCCACACAGATCGCGGTCCCGAAGTCGACCACGATCGACGGCGCGGCGAAACGGTGGAAAGCGGCCAGGCAGTTGACGATCCGGTCCGCACCCACCTCCTTGGGATTGTCGACCAGCAGCGGAATCCCGGTCCGCACACCGGGTTCCACCAGCACGTGCGGTACCGCGGACCAGTACCGGCCCAGCATGGTGCGCAGCTCACGCAGCACCGGCGGCACCGTCGACAAGGCCGAGACGCCGACCACCTGTTCCAGCCGCTCACCCACCAAACCCCGCACCTGCATGGCGAATTCGTCGGCGGTCAGCAGCGGATTGGTGTGGATCCGCCAGGTCTGCTCCAGCGTGGCGTTCGTGCCGCTGCCACTGAACAGGCCCAGATCGATGCTCGTGTTGCGGACGTCGATGGTCAGCAGCATCGCGGGCTCAGGCGGTCGCGCGCAGGTTACGCGGCGAGGTCAGTCCGGAGCCCTCCGGCGCGTGCGCCGGATCCGCGCCCAACTGGATCGGCCGGTTGGCCTCGTCGACGAACACGACCTTCGGCTCGTAGGCGGCCACCTCGGCCTCGTTCATCATGCCGTAGGCGATCAGGATCACCAGGTCGCCCGGGTGCACGAGATGTGCTGCGGCACCGTTGATCCCGATCACACCGGAACCACGCTCGCCGGCGATGACATAGGTCTCGAGCCGGGCGCCGTTGTCGATGTCGACGATGCACACCTGCTCGCCCTCGAGCAGGTCGGCGGCGTCGAGCAGATCCTGGTCGACCGTGACCGAGCCGACGTAGTGCAGATCCGCGTGGGTCACCGTGGCGCGGTGGATCTTCGACTTCATCATGGTGCGAAACATCGCGTCACCTCTACTGGCTGTCGGCCGCGGTGGCGGCGGAACGGGAATCGACCGCGGTAGCGGCGGTATCGGGAGTGGTCGGATGGCCGGGGATGCCGGAGGCCAGGGAGATCGCCATATTGTCGATCAGGCGGGTGCTGCCGACACGGGCCGCGATCAGCAGGCGGGCGTTGCCGCCGTCGGGACGCACCGGACCCAGGTCCGAGGCGCGCAGCTCCAGGTAGTCGACGTCGATGTCGGGCGCCGCGGACAGCACCGCGCGCGCGGCGGCGAGCACACCGTCGGGGCCCAGACCGCCGGCGTGCCGGCCGGCCACCAGGGCCGCGGACAGCACCGTGGACAGCTCCCGCTGCTCCGGGCCCAGGTAGCGGTTGCGCGACGACAGCGCCAACCCGTCGGGTTCGCGGACCGTGGCGACCGGAACGATATCGACGTCGAAGTTCAGGTCCCGCACCATCTGACGGATCAAAGTCAGCTGCTGGTAATCCTTTTCGCCGAAGAACGCCTCGTGCGGCTGCGCGATCTGCAGCAGCTTGGCGACCACGGTCAGCATGCCCGCGAAATGCCCCGGTCGAACGGCGCCTTCGAGTTCGGCGCCCAGCGGGCCCGGCTGCACGGTGGTGCGCGGACCGTCCGGGTACATCTCGGATGCGCTGGGCGCGAACACGATCTCGACACCCTCGGCGCGCAGCAACTCCACGTCGGCGTCCAGGGTGCGCGGGTACTTGTCCAGGTCCTCGCCGGCGCCGAACTGCAGCGGGTTCACGAAGATCGACACGATCACCAGCTGGTTGGTGCGCTTGGCCCGCCGCACCAGTTCCAGGTGTCCCTCGTGCAGCGCGCCCATGGTCGGCACCAGCGCGACCTTGCGGCTCACCGCCCGCATGGCCTTGGCCACGGCGGTGACCCGGGCCGGATCGTGCAGCACGGTCAGCTCGCCCCGGGTGTAGGAACCGCGCAACGCGGTCGGGTCGGCCATCAGGAATTCCCCTCTGTCAGCCCACTCGGGGGACATACACGGTGTGCGGCAAGCAGATCCAGCAGCGCGGGATCGGCTTTCGCTCGTTCGGCGGTCCGCAGCGACAGCGCGCGGTACCCGGCGGCCACTTCGGGATCGAAGCCCTCGAGGGCGGCGAGGTGAGCCGCCACCGCCGCCACGTCACCGCGGGCGACCGGCCCGGTGAGGGCGGACTGGCCGCGGCGCAGCGCATTGTCCAGGGCGGCCGAGACCATCGGGGCCAGCATCCGCTCGGCCAGGCCGTTGGGCTGGTCGTCCACCAGCTGCTGCCCCAGCAGACCCGGGCCGGCGAGCGCGCCGCGCAGCACGTCGACCGCGTCGAGGACCAACGTGACCAGATGGTTGGCGCCGTGCGCGAGCGCGGCGTGATACAGCGTGCGCTGCTGCTCGGTGACCCGGACCGGTTCGCCGCCGATCTCCAGCACCAGCGCCTGCGCGACCGCGTACCCGATCTCGTCGGCGGCCGTGATGCCGAAACAGCAGTCGGCCAGCCGGGTGATGTCCTCGTCGTGGCCGGTGAAGGTCATGGCGGGATGGATGGCCAGCGGCCGGGCACCGGCCGCGGTCAGCGGTTCCAGGACGGCGATCCCGTGCGCGCCGGCGACATGCGCGACGAAGGTGCCGGGCCGCACCACCTCGGCGGCGGCCAGCCCGGCCACCAGGCCGGGCAGCTCGGCGTCCGGGACGGCCAGGATCAGCAACTCGCTCTGCGCGGCAACCTCTTCCGGGGACAGCACCCGGGAGTCCGGGAGCCGGGTCTGCGCACGCCGCAGCGAGGCATCCGAGACCGCGGACACGCCGAATACGACGTGACCGGAACGCTCCAGTGCCACACCCAGAGCGGAGCCGACGCGTCCCGCCGAGACGATTCCCACCGTCAGTCGTGCAGGCGCAGGGTCGACTTCAGAGACCATGCCAGAGGTCACCGTTGTCCTCTCGAAATTTCGTTCCAGTCCCGCTAGCGGGTACCGGACGTTGACGAGTCGAGCCTATGACGGGTCACGGATTCGGGCCAGACCGGGGGTCGGTGATTAGTCTCACCGCTCGACCTACCGGACGTCTCGCTCGGCGGCGCGTCCCCGACCAGCGGCAACTCCTACGGTTCCACTGCTGCCGCAGCTCCCAGCGGCACGTGTAGGCCGCGGTTCAGTTCTGGACGCCGCCGCGTTCGGATTGCAGGTTCGCCATGATCTCGGCGACCGACAGCTTGCGGACCGCCGGATCGCTCGAGGTCGTCCGCCGGCGGCGACGGGCACCGGCCGCGGCCTTCCCAGCCACACCGGCGAACCCCTTGCGCGCGGACGCTCGGTCCGCGTCGCCCGCGGTGTCGGTGACCTCAGCGGCGGCGTCGGCCGCATCAGTGGCGGCCGCATCAGTGGCGGCAGGATCGGCGGCGGGATCGGTCGAGTCGGCAGCGGCGGCCGCAGCTGCCGGAACCGGCTCGGGTGCGGCCGGGTCGACCGCGACCGGCGGCACCTCGTCACTCGCCGGATCGAACACGGAACGGAAGGCCCAGCCCGGGTTCGCGGACTCCTGCGACGCGGCGAACGCCGCGGCCAGATGCTCGAGCGGAACCACCGAGGTCTCCGCAGTGACCGGGTCGTCGTACGGCTTGGCGAACGCCGGGGCCGCCGGATGGTCGGCCTCGTAGCGGGGTGCCATGGCGTTCAGCGGCACCGGCGCGTCCTCGCCGGTGGGCGAACTCCACGCATCCCACGAATCGGCATCCGTAGAGCTATCGTTCGCCGGCCTCAGCAACTCCGGCAGCCGCACGGCGTCGGCGCGCAGCGCGCGGCGCTCGCCCGGCAGGTCGCCGTCGAACAGCCGCTGCAGGCTCTCCCGCAGCACGGACAACTCCGTACGCAGAGCGGCGAGCTCGGCGGCGTCGGCACCCACCTCGGCCCGCACCCGCGCCTCCACCCCGAGCTCGTACTCGCGGCGCGCGGTGATCTCCCGCTCGAGCTGCAACTCGTACACGGTCTGCAGATTACGAACCTTGGCCTGGTCACCGGCGGCGTCGCGCCGGAACCGGGTGGCCGCGAGGGCACCGATCACGGCCGCCCACAACGCGATCACCAGGCCCAGCCGGACCAGTTGCAGACTGCTGCTGAACACCAGGAACGCGCTCGATACCACACCGAGCAGAACGAGCACACCGACGACGGCCCTGCCCGGATCGACCCGACTCCGCGGGGAATTGCTGGTACGGGTCGGTGACGCCATGCACGTCAGGGTAGTACGCAACCCCGCCCGGTGTGACCAGCATCCACAGTGATCCGTACCGCATCGTAGCTAACTTGTAGCCGCTTCGTCAGGAGGCTCGCTGGGCGCCTGGCAGCAATATTCCAGCCACAGGGCCGCCGCGACCAGGGCCACTGCGGCGATCAAACCGGTCACCGCGCCCGGAGTATCGGAACTCGCCGAATGCATCGAACTGCGTTCGGGCAACAGCCAGATGAGGAATCCGAGCCACACCCCGGCCGCCAGCGAACCGACCTGCGCCGACGCCTTCGCCAACGCGACCGCCCGGGCCGCCGTGATCGGATGCAGCTGCTTGGGTCCCGGCCCGATCCGCTCGTCACCGATCCGGTTGCGGATCAACAGCCCGAGCACACCCTCGAGGACCGCCACCGGATACAGCGAGGCACCCGCGAAGACCGAGATCGGCGGGAAGGTCGAGTAGGCCATCCGGGTACCCACCCAGGCCGCGCCGGCCGCGACCAGCAGATTCGCCAGCAGGTCCAGAACCCGCGTCGGGCGCATAACGTTCATGCCAGAACCAGTTCGGTACGTCGCACCCCGGCGACCTCCTCGGCGGGCAGTGCGGCGAGCAGCTCGGAGATCGGATACCGGCGCTCGCCGACATCCAGGGTCGCGTCCGGTGCCACCGCCAGCCAGGGGACCAGCACGAACGCCCGGTGCCGCGCCTGTGGATGCGGCAGGGTCAGCTCGGGATCGGTACTGCGCACGGGCCCGCCGGCCGCGGTGCAGGCGACCACGTCCACGTCCAGCGTGCGCGCACCCCAGCGCACGATCCGCACCCGATCAGCCGCCTGCTCCAGCTCCCGGCCACGGCGCAACCAGTCCCACGGCCCGGCATCCGGGTCGTCGACCACCAGCACCGCATTCAGGAAATCCTGTTGGTCGACCCCGCCCCAGGGCGCCGTCTCGTACACCGGCGACACCGCGACCAGCCACGGCGCGAACGCCTCGACCACGCTGCGCAGATGCGCTTCCCGATCGCCCAGATTCGAGCCGATCGACAGCACGGCACGACTCATCGCGGCGCCCCGCAGCCGCTCGATGCCACGCTCATCGCTGCTCCGCGGCCCGCGTCCGGGTGGTGACCACCCGGACGTCGGCGAACGCGTGCGGGATCGGCGCCGACGGCTTGTGCAGGGCCACTTCGACTTTCGCGATCCGCGCATCGGTCATCACTGAGTCGGCGATCTCGCTGGCCACCGTCTCGATGAGGTTGCGCGGGGTCCCGGTCACGATGTCCACAGCGCGTTCGGCGAGCGCGCCGTAGTCGACCGTGTCACCCAGCTCGTCGGAGGCAGCGGCCGCCGCGAAATCCAGCCACAGCGTCAGATCGACCACGAACTCCTGACCGTCGCGGCGCTCGAAGTCGAAGCAGCCGTGATAGCCGTAGGCCCGCAGCCCGCGCAGCTCGATCCGGTCGGAACTCATCGGGACTCCTGTGCACTCCGGGGCGAGGACAGCTCGCGGGCCGTACGGGCCCAGCGGTCGGTGACCGCCAGCGCGTCCACCGACGACCGCACGTCGTGCACCCGCACACCCCAGGCGCCGTGCTGCGCGGCCAGCGCGGACACCGTAGCGGTCGCGACCTCACGGCCGTCCGGCGGGCGCGGCACATCGTCCGGCCCGGCCAGTAGCGTTCCGAGGAACCGTTTACGGGAGGCGCCGATCAGCACCGGCAGCCCGAGACCGGTCAGCCGCGGCAGCGCCGCGAGCAACTGCCAGTTGTGGTCGGCGGACTTGGCGAAACCCAGGCCCGGGTCCAGGATCAGCCGGCCCGGATGCACGCCGCCGGCCATCGCCAGATCCACCTGCTCGGACAATTCCGCCATGACCTCGGCGACCACGTCGTCGTAATGGTCGGCGGGACCCAGATGCCGGTAGTCGGCGTCGGCCCGCCAGTGCATGAGAATCCACGGTACCCCGGCATCGGCGACCACCCGGACCATATCCGGGTCGGCGCGGCCGCCGGAGACGTCGTTGACCACCCGGGCACCGGCCGCGACCGCGGCGGCCGCCACCTCGGCGCGCATGGTGTCCACGCTCACGGGCACCCCCGCGGCGACCAGCCCGCGGATCACCGGTACCACCCGGGCCGCCTCGGTGGCCGCGTCGATGCGTACCGCACCGGGCCGGGTCGATTCCCCGCCGACGTCGACGATGTCGGCGCCCGCGGCGTACAGCTCGAGCCCGTGCGCGACCGCCCGGTCGGTGTCGAGGTAACGGCCGCCGTCGGAGAACGAATCCGCGGTCACGTTCACGACCCCCATCACCACGGCCGACCGCCCGTCACGCGGGGTGACGAGCGGCTCGGGCCCGGCCGCGCCGCTCACTTGCGCAGAATGAGGTCCAGGGCCTCGGCCCGCGTGGTGGCGCTGCTCTGCATCAGGCCGCGCACGGCGGACGTCGTCGTGCTGGCTCCCGGCTTCCGGATCCCGCGCATCGCCATGCACAGATGTTCCGCCTCCACGACCACGATCGCGCCGCGGGGTTCCAGCCGGGCCATGACGGCGTCGGCGATCTGGCTGGTCAGCCGTTCCTGCACCTGCGGCCGCTTGGCGTACAGGTCGACGACCCGGGCCAGCTTGGACAGGCCGGTGACCCGGCCGGACGGGCCCGGGATGTAACCGACGTGCGCGACCCCGTGGAACGCCACCAGATGGTGTTCGCAGGTCGAGTACATCGGGATGTCGCGGACCAGGACCAGCTCCTGATGTCCCTCGTCGAACGTGGTGTTGAGTACGTCGTCGGGCTCGGTGTACAGGCCCGCGAACATCTCCCGGTAGGCCCGGGCGACCCGGGCCGGGGTGTCGAGCAGGCCCGGTCGGTCCGGGTCCTCGCCGACAGCGATGAGCAGCTCCCGCACGGCCGCCTCGGCCCGGTCCTGATCGAACGGGCGGCCGGTCGCGAGCGCGATCGGGCGCCCGGAACTGTCGGTGGACGGACCCGGATCCGTATCAATATCCGTGACGACACGGTTACTGGCCGACAATCGAGCACCTCCGAAGATCAGTTCACGCGCGTGCCCCGAGGACACGTCGACGGTCGAGCGTAGTCGTGGCCGGTCACTGGCGGCCGTTCGGTCCGTCCCACTCGGCGCCGCCCTCGGGACCGTAGGCCTCGCCGGGCCCGTAGGAGCCTTCGCCCTGACCGTAGGAACCCTCGTCGCGGGCGTAGGGCCGGTCCTGCTCGCCCTCGCGGCGCACCGGACGCGGACCGCGCGGGCGATCCCAGCCGGGATACCCGGGCTGCGGCTGCTGAGCCTGCGGCGCGCCCTCCTGCGGCGGCCAGCCCGGCGCCGACCAGCCGGCCGGGGCGCCGTAGTCCGGGCGCGAACCGTGCGTGCCGTGCGCGGGGTAGCCGCTCGGCGGCGGCGTCCGGTAGCCGGGCGGCGGCACGGGCCGCGAAGCCTGCTGCGGGTAGTTGCCGTTGGCCGGAACCGGCGCGGGGGCGGGCACGTTCTCCTGGGCCGGCCACATCCGGTCCGGGTTCTCCGCCGGCCACGGCTCGCCGCGCTCGGCGGCCAGCTCGCGCGGCGTCTTCACCGGCGGCCGGTCCGACGGGACCCGCTCGCCGAAGTCGTTGAACGCGGTGATCCGCGGCCGCTTCTCGACGGTGGCCAGCACCTGTTCGAGTTCCTTGCGGTGCAACGTCTCTCGTTCGAGCAGCGCGCTGGCCAGCGAGTCGAGTTCGTCGCGGTATTCGCTGAGGATGGACCAGGCCTCGGTGTGCGCGGCCTCGATCAGGTTGCGCACCTCCTCGTCGATCTCCCGCGCGACCTCGTGCGAGTAGTCCGACCCCGTGCCCATCGACCGGCCCAGGAACGGGTCGCCCTGTTCCTGCCCGTAGCGGACCGCGCCGAGGCGGCCGCTCATGCCGTATTCGGTGACCATGGCGCGGGCGGTCTTGGTGGCCTGGTCGATATCGGAGGAGGCGCCGGTGGTCGGCTCGTGGAACACCAGTTCCTCGGCCGCACGGCCACCCATAGCGAAGACCAGGCGGGCGATCATCTCCGACCGGGTCATCAGGCCCTTGTCGTCCTCGGGCACGGTCATGGCGTGACCGCCGGTGCGGCCGCGGGCGAGGATGGTGACCTTGTAGACCGGCTCGATGTCGGGCATCGCCCAGGCGGCCAGCGTGTGGCCGGCTTCGTGGTAGGCGGTGATCTTCTTCTCGTGCTCGCTGATCACGCGGCTCTTGCGGCGGGGACCGCCGATGACCCGGTCCACCGACTCCTCCAGCGAGGCACCGGTGATGACGGTCCCGTTCTCGCGGGCGGTGAGCAGCGCGGCCTCGTTGATGACGTTGGCCAGGTCGGCGCCGGACATGCCGACGGTGCGCTTGGCCAGGCCCTCGAGGTCGGCGTCGGGCGAGATCGGCTTGCCCTGCGAGTGCACGGCCAGGATGGCCTTGCGGCCGGCCAGGTCCGGGTTGCCGACCGGGATCTGCCGGTCGAAGCGGCCCGGGCGCAGTAGCGCCGGGTCCAGGATGTCGGGGCGGTTGGTGGCCGCGATGATGATCACGCCGGTGCGGTCGCCGAAGCCGTCCATCTCGACGAGCAGCTGGTTCAGGGTCTGCTCGCGCTCGTCGTGGCCGCCGCCGAGGCCGGCACCGCGCTGGCGGCCGACCGCGTCGATCTCGTCCACGAAGATGATGCAGGGCGAGTTCTGCTTGGCCTGGTCGAACAGGTCGCGCACGCGGGAGGCACCGACACCGACGAACATCTCGACGAAGTCGGAACCGGAGATGGTGAAGAACGGCACCCCGGCCTCGCCGGCGACCGCGCGGGCCAGCAGCGTCTTACCGGTACCGGGTGGGCCGTACAGCAGCACGCCCTTGGGGATCTTCGCGCCGAGCGCCTGGTAGCGGGCCGGGCTCTGCAGGAAGTCCTTGATCTCGTAGAGCTCCTCGACCGCCTCGTCGGCGCCGGCCACGTCCTGGAACGTGGTCTTGGGCATGTCCTTGGACAGCTGCTTGGCCTTGGACTTGCCGAAGCCCATCATGCCGCCGCGGCCGCCGCCCTGGATCCGGGACATGACGAACAGGAACAGGCCCAGCAGCACCACCATGGGCAGGGCGAAGACCACGATCTGCGACAGCAGGCTGTCCTGCTTCACCGAGGTGTCGACCGGCGCTCCGCTGTCCTGGGCTGCCTTGAAGACCTGGGCCGCTACCTCACCGCCGCCGGGGTACTTGCTGACCAGTTGCGTCTGTCCGCCACTGGCCTCGTTGGGCGCCTTCAACGTGATGCGGAGCTGCTGCTCCTTGTCGTCGATCTGGACCTTGGATACGTTGGCCTTGTCGTTCTGGAGTTCGGACAGGGCTACCGAGGTATCGACGGTCTTCCAGCCGCGCGTGTCGTTGCTGAAGTAGCTGACGCCCCAGATCGCGAGCAGGATGAGCGCGACGATGGCCAGGTTACGGAACACTGTCTTGCGGTTCATAGAGCGTCGGCCGCGGGGCCAGTTCCTTTCCGGTGATTCCGGTGATGCCTGCGAAGTGCCTCGGACGGGAAGCCGTTCCCCTTCCGATTCCGCCACGCCGGGCGAAAACGGGTGCGGACTGGCCACGTTACCGCGTACGGTCTAGTCGATACATCGCGCAGTTCTGCAGCTAGTGCATTTCAGTAGGTAAACGGTCGGCGGACGCGAGTAGTTCCCGATCCATCGGGCAAACACGGCGTGGTGTCGCCCCGAAGCGGTCACAATCATGACACGCAAGCCATGAATGTGATCGACGACACAACATGAGCGCAGGGGGTATGGACATCGTCGAGTTACGGACACCCACAGCGATTCTGCGCCACGGAGCCGGCCGACTCGTCGTGCTGCGCCCGGGCGGAACCGAGAGCGGCGAGGGCGAGCGCGTCCTCGACGTCCCGGTCGGTGATCTGCTGAAGGTGCGCCTGAATCGCCGCGTCGACGACGCGGTCGTCATCGAGATCTACCTGCGGTACCCGAGCCCGGTCCTGACCGGGGTACCGGCCGACCGGACCCCGCTGCCGGTCCTCATCGCGGAGCACGACCTGCCGGCCGCGACAGCGATTCTCGAGCGCATCAACGACCAGATCCTCGCCTCCCAGCGCATCGACATGTCGGTGCCCGACCTGGCCCCGCCGGCACCGGTGTGGGGCAAGTCCGGCCCGACCCGCGCCGACGTGGACCGCGCGGTGCGGCGGATGGCGCCGCGGCGGGAGGCGAAGTCGGCGATCACCGCCCTGCACCGGTTCATCGGTGCCGACGAGTACACGCTGGAGACCGCGATCGTGACGGCCCAGCAATCCGACGGCCGCGGCCGGGGCCTGCTGGCGGTGACCACGCAGCGGCTGCTGTTCATTCCGCTGACCGGCAATCGCAGCGCCCTGGAGATGCCGGTCGCGGCCCTGCTGACGGCTCGCGCGTCGGATTCGGGCGCCGCGGGCGAGCACGGTATCGAGGTGAACGACGGCATGCTCACGCTGACGTTCTCCGGCACCGATCACGCCGACACCGACCGGGTGATCGGCGCGATCAACTTCGCGATCCAGCGCGAAGCCGCCGACGGCGCGATCGCGCCACCGGATCCCGGTGTGACGCAACTGTATTCGGAGTGGGAGCTGCTCGTGGAACGGCATTCGCTCGGCATGGTCGACGACTCGCAGTTCCAGCGGTACGGGCGCGGCATCCTACGGTCACTGCCCAACTGAGCGCACACGAGAGGGGCCGGGTGGCTACTGCCACCCGGCCCCTCCGCCGTTGTCGGTTACTACAGTTCGCCGGCGCCCCCGGGCTGCAGGCTGATCCGGCGCCACGGGCTGGTCGGGCGCACCCACAACCGGACCAGCTCGAGTCGGCGGTCGGTGCCACCGGCCTTCAGTTCCGCCAGGTCCTCGCAGGCCTGCCAGTAGGTCCAGCCGGTCAGGTAGGCGTCGCCGAACTGTCGCCAGTTGCGGTAGCGGCGCTGCGCCGGGCGCAGGGCGCGCATCACGTAGTCCCAGGCCACGTCGGCGTCGAGGTAGCCGGCGGTGAACGCCATCCGCGCCACCGCGACCACGCGGGCCAGGTCCCAAGCCTGGATGTCGGCAGGTAGCGGCTGCACCAGGTGGTCGATGAGGTCGAGCTTGATCGCCTGCGACCAGATGTCGTAGTCGCGGACCAGAGCCTCGGGGTTGTCCATGCCGCGGAAGGAACCGACCTGCCGCAGGAAGGCCCGGTGCCGGTCGGCACGCTCGCCGAAGCGGTCACGTTCGGGCGAGCTGATGGAGGCGGCGACCAGCGGGTGCACGAGCGCGTACAGCGGCGCGTGCATGCCCTCCAGCAACTGTTCCATCGACGCCATCGCCTCGGCGCCGTCGGTGATGCCCCACGCGCCGGTCAGCGTGTCGATGGCGAGTTCGCGTCGGTCACCGAGCGGGTGGGCGCGTTCGGGGCCGAGCAGCAGAGCGTCGTGGAACGCGTCCCAGCGCGCGGAGTAGAAGGCGCCCAGCGACAGGGCCCGTAACTCGTCGTCGGAGACCTGGGCACCGGACCAATGATCGTCCTCACGCCCGTCCAGCGCCGGATACGGGAAGGTGGTCAGAGTCGGCACCTCACGCAATGGCATGCCTCCGATTGTGTCGCATCCGAGCGAGTGGGGTCCGGCAATCGGGAACCCGAAGCGCGTGTTGAGTCCGATAAGTCCCACTCGGGTCACACCGAATTCGCAAATTTCCCACAGGCGCCGATCTTCGCCCTGTCGGCGGGCGCGTCACCGCACTACTCTCTGGTCCATGTGTAGGAACATCACCGTGCTACGCGGCCTGGAGCCGCCGGCAACGGAGCAGGAAATCTTTTTGGCCGCACAGCAATACGTGCGAAAAGTAGGCGGCCTGACCGGTCTGTCGTCGACCACGAAACCGGCCTTCGACAAGGCGGTCGCGGCGGTCGCGGCGGCCACCACCGAGCTGCTGGCGGAGCTGCCGGCCCGGCGGGTTCCCCCGTCGACCGAGCCGCCGCTGCGCCGGCTCGCCGCCCAATCGGAGTGATCCCACAGACAGTGTGAGCTACAGCACACCTCGGCCGATCCGGCCGCGGTGACGTCGCATGCCCCGGCCCGCGGCCGGACGGTACCCGTTCCATTCCGGCGACCTGCACCGCCGGACCACACCGGGTGCCGGTCCCGAAGGTCGCGGACCGGCCCGCAGCCCCTATCGCCGCGCACCGGCGCGCACCACCCAGCCGGCAGCCGAGTCCGGCGTCGGCGTCAGCACCAGATCCGCCCGCCGCTCGGTCTCGCGGACCAGAGCCGCGTTGGGCAGATCGTTGCCGGCCACGAGCCGCGCGGCCAGTTCCGGGCTCTTGCCGCCCCGCCGGTGCCGCTCCCGCAGCCGGTCGGTGAGCAGATGGTCGGGGACGTCGAGATACCAGGCGGCGTCGAGCAGTCCCCGAACCGCCGACCAGCCCGTCACGGGGTCGTCGAGCAGCAGGTAGTTGCCCTCGGTGATGACGATGGGCTGCCGGTCGAAGAGCACCGCGCCCGGAACCGGCTCGTGCCGCACCCGGTCGTAGCCGGGCCACGGAACCGGCTGACCGAGCGGGCGATCCCGCAGGGCCCGCAGCCGGTCGCAGTAGCCGGCGACGTCGAAGGTCGCGGGTGCGCCCTTGCGGTCGCGCAAGCCGGCCCGGTCCAGGGCCGAATCGGTGAGGTGGAAGCCGTCCATCGGCGCCACCTCGGCGCGCTGCCCGAGCTCGCGCAGCGCGGTGCGCAGCCGCTCGGCCACCGTCGATTTCCCGGCCCCGGGCGGGCCGGTGATGCCGAGGACGAACCGCCGCGGGCAGTTCCGGGCCTGCGCGGCGACGCGGGCGGCCAGGTCCGCCACGGTCTCGGTGGCGCTCATTCGGCCCCCCGGTTGCGGCGGGGCGCGGCGGGATCCACCACGCGTTCGAGCGCGCGCAGGTCCACTTCCATCATGCGGAACAGCACATAGGCCACCACGAACGCGATCACCGCGCCCACGCTGAGCACCCGCACCGACACGATCACCGTCGGAATGTCCTGTAGTGGAAGCAGAGTCACCGCCGCGACCGCCAACAACGGCACCGACGCCGCGGCCCCGAGCATCGCGGCGCCGTGCCGGGCCAGTCGCCGCAGGCTGTCGGCTTCCGCCGGTTCGATGCCGCCCAGCCCGACGAACATCGGATAGATGCACCGGATGAGGTAGAAGCTCAACAGGATGAACGGATACGCGACGGCCATGGCGCCGTAGATCAGCAGCGATACCAGGAAATGCACCACGACCCGCAGGCCCACCTCGCCGGTGGCGATCGCGAGCACCGTCGGGAAGATGATCGCCGACGTCGCCCACAACGCGAACACCACGACCACCACCCGGTCGCCGAAGTGCAGCGCGTCGGTTCTCGCCCGGGCCAGGGTCCGCGGATCGTAGTCCCGGTCGGATCGCGGTCCCGCGGTCATACTCAGCAAGGTCCGGTTCATGTAGATCAAGGTGATCATTCCGAGCGGGAAGAAAACCACGTTGACCGCGAATGTCACCAGTAGGAAGTCGTGCTGCGCGGACGCGCTCAGATGCGCCATCACCAGCGCCCGGTTGCTCTGAACGTTGAACATCGAGGCGACCAGGTTCGGCACGGTGGCCGCGCCCACCACGATCGGTACCAGCCAGCGCCGCAACCGCATCCGCCAGCTGCCCAGGGGCGGGTCGACCAGGTCGCGGGCCCGCTCGTCCAGGCACAGGTCGAGCTGGCGGGCCAGTTCGGCGCCGCCGGGCCAGCGCTGGGACCGATCGGGTTCCAGGCAGGTCAGCAGGACACGACGCAGTGCGGCGGGTGTGTCGGCGGGTAGAGCCGCGAGCGCGGCGGCGCCGACCCCGGCCCGGCGGCGCCGCAGCATCGCCGACAGGGTCTCCACTTCGCCGCCGGTGGTGGCGTCGGCGGCCGGCTTGCTGTCGTCGAAGGGCTTCTCCCCGGTCAGCAGTTCCCACAGCACGACGCCGAGTGCGTAGATGTCGGACCTGGTGTCGAGATCGGCCGCGGCCCGGTCGTAACCGGGATGGCAGGCCTCGAGTTGTTCCGGCGACATGTAGGACAGGGAGCCGCCGAAGTAGGCGAGCGGGCCCGCGGTGTCGCGGTCGCGGCTGTAGCTGATGTTGAAGTCGGCGAGTTTCGGGACGGCCTCGGCGGTCAGCAGAACGTTGGCCGGTTTGACGTCGCGGTGCAGGACGCCCTGGGAGTCGGCGTAGGCGAGGGCTTCGGCGAGCCGGCGGCCCAGCCAGGCGACGGTTTCCGGCCAGCTGCAGGCGGCGATCTCGGCGCGGACGCTGGAATCGGTGGGCCGGATCTCGCCCTTCTCCTCCATGGCCGCGTCGACGGCGTCGAGCAGTAGCTGCCCGGACCGCCGGGCGGGCGGCGTGGCGCGGACCTTGCGCAGCACGCCGAGCAGGGTGCCGCCGGGGAGGAACTGCATGTAGAGCAGCCGTAACCGCGCGGCGGTGGGCGCGGCGGGCAGGAGCAGCCGCTGGTCGAACACGCGCACGATGTAGTCGTGGTCGAGCTGGGCCAGGGTCTGCGGTTCGGTGCCCCGGTCGGCGGAGATCTTGACCGCCACCAGCCGCTGCATGGTGCGCTGGCGGGCCAGGAACACGCGAGCGAAGGCGCCGGCGCCGAGCTGGGTGAGCAGGTCGAAGTCGTCTATGCATCGACCCACCTCGAGCTGGTCGAGATCGCCGGGCGTGGTGCCGACGGCGGTGAGGTCGGCGGTGGTCCGGGTGCGCTCGCCGGTCTCGGTGTCAAGGCCACTGGACAGCTCGTCCGCCGTGGCGCGCCGAGTGCTGCGGTCCTCGTCGTCCACGGTCAGCAGCTGCTGCAGTTCGCTTGCCTGACTGGGGAATTCGCGTAAACACTCGGCCGGGTCGACTCGCTCGCCGCTGTGCCGGCGGATGACGAACTCGTCGTAGACCAGGTCCGCGGGCAGCGCCTCGGGCCGCAGCTCGGGGAACTCCGCGCAATAGTCCAGCAACCGTTTCCGGGGGGCCGCGGCGGGCGGCCGGGACAGCCCCGTGAGCCAGCGGCGGCGGAGATCGATCCGAATCAGCTCGACCAGCACATCGCAGCGCAATGTCTCTGCGTCCGGCAAAAATTCGGCGATATCGGGCGGCTGTGACCTGCTGTTCCAGGCAGCGGCGAAGGCGGCGGCCGCACCGGACTCGGCGCCGGTGGCCGCCCGGCCACGGTCTCCATTCGATCCGAACGCGTCTGTCATCGGCAGCACCTGATCTCGGCTCGACCCGCCACGTCTATGTACATCATCGCCCGCGCGCAGTGGCAATGATAATTTCGCATCCCGAGCTAATGCCCCGTTTCGAACATAGGGGGGATTCAGAGCATGTACCGCATGTACCGCGAACACACCACAGTGACCGGACCTCGCACATCGGACCCGGCCCGAATCGAACCGGCCGGCACCGACCACTCCGGATCGCAGACCGCCACGGCAGTCGCCGCCGCCGTGCGCGACGGTCTAGCGACGCCGGAGCAGGTGACCGCCGCCGCCCTGCTGCGGATCACCGCCGCGAATCCGAAAGTCAACGCGTTCAGCGTGATTCGGACCGAGCAGGCGACCGCGGAGGCAGCCGAGACGGCCGAGCGCCTCGACCTGGAAGCCCTCCCGCTGGCCGGGGTGCCGATCGCCGTCAAGCCGACCGCGACGGCCGCCGACAGCACGATCGCCCTGCAGATCGCCGACCACCACGAGGTGACCCGCCGGCTGCGCGCCGCCGGGGCCGTGGTGGTGGGTTTGACCGAAGGGTCCGAACTGGACCTGTGGGCGAACACCGACTCCCCCGCCGGCATCACCCGCTCCCCGGCAAACCCGCGGTTCGGCGCCGGTGGCGCGTCGGGCGGGTCCGCGGCGGCGGTGGCAGCCGGTCTGGTGCCGATCGCACACGGAACCGACAACCTCGGATCGCTTCGGATCCCCGCCGCCTGCTGTGGCGTGGTGGGCGTGAAGCCGGGCCGCGGTGTGGTGCCGTCCGATATCGGCGTGGACTCCTGGGACGGCCTGGCCGAGAACGGCGTGCTGGCCCGGACGGTCACCGATGCCGCGCTCGCGCTGTCCGTGCTGGCCGCGCGACCGGCACTGGCCGATCTGGATCCGCCCGCGCCACTGCGGATCGCGCTGGTGACCGAATCCCCGTATCCAGCTGTGCGCGTAGACCGTTCGTGGCGCAACGCCGCCCGGCTGGCCGGCCGGGCCGCCGCCGGGGCCGGTCACTCGGTCGCGCTCGCCGAGCTGCCGGGCACCGGCCTGCTGCCGGCGCTGGTGCTGCGCTGGTTGGCCAGTGCGGCCCGGGAGGCGCGGCGGCTGCCGAGCGGTTTCCGGCTGCAGACCCGCACCCGCACTCATGCCGCGTTGGGCAATGCGGTGCTGCGGGCGGGCCTGATCCGGCCCGCGCAGGCCGAGCGGATCGAGAACCGGATGTTGAACTTCTTCGACGACTACGACGTGGTGCTCAGCCCGACGCTGGCCACGCCGCCGCCGGCCCGGTCGTGGCACGACCGGTCCTGGGCGGCGAACGTCTGCGACGACCTGCGCCGGACGCCGTTCACCGCGGTGTGGAACCTGATCGGCTGGGCCGCGGTGAGCCTGCCGGTGGGGACGCATCCCCGCACGGGCGCGCCGCTGGCGGTGCAGTTGGCCGGCCCGCCCGGAAGCGAGGCGACGCTGCTGCGGCTGGCCGCGCAGCTCGAGGCCGCGCGGCCCTGATCCGGCGTTATTCGGCGGCCACCAGCTCCGGGGCGGGGGCGGCGGCACCGAAGCCGCCGGCCAGTACCCGGTTGGCGAAGTCGAGGATGGTGGGCCGGTCGTCGTCGCTGCGCCAGGCCACGACCAGCTCGCAGGGCGCGAGTCCGGTCACCGGGCGCGCGGTGAGGCCGGGCCAGCGGTAGAGCGGCACATTGTTCTCGGCGAGCAGGCAGACGCCCAGGCCGAGGCTGACGGCTTCGAGCCGTTCCTCGGCGGAGGCGGCCTCGGCACCGATCTTGACGTTGCGGCCGATCCGGGCGTCGTTGCCGAGCCAGAAGTCGCGCGCCGAACCGGCTTCGGCGGGCATGGCGATGAAGCTCTCGTCGGCCAGGTCGGCGAAGGCGATGGTCTCGGTGGCGGCGAGCGGGTGGTTCTCCGGCAGCAGCACCCAGCGGGCCTCGGTGCGCAGTACCTGCCAGCGGTAGCGGACGCCGTCGGGCACGGGCAGCCACATCAGCGCGAGGTCCGCCTGCAGGCTGGACAGACCGCTGGAGGGGTCGTTCCAGGAGGCGGAGTGCAGGGCGAGGCGGTGGCCGCTGGCGCTCTCCAGGTCGGCGATCAGGCCGCGCCCGATCGAGGATTGGATACCGACGCGCAGGACCTCACCGGCCTCCTGCAGGGCCACGTTCGTGACCTCCCAGAGGTCGAGGATCTTGCGGGCGCCGTCGAGCAGTTCCTTGCCGGCGACGGTCAGGGCGACGCTGCGCTGATTGCGATCGAACAGGACCACGTCGAGCTGGCGTTCGAGCTGCCGGATCTGACGCGACAGCGTGGGTTGGGCGATGTGCAGCCGTTGTGCGGCGTTGGTGAAGTGAAGTTCCTCCGCGACGGCAACGAAGTACCGCAAGTCGCGCAAATGCGGGTCCATAGGCTTTTGCTATCAGAATCGCTCACGAAAATCCAGCCAAATCGGGCCGGTTGTGTGGAATCGCGGGCCGGAAACGGTCGCGAAGTTTGTTATGGACAGCATATGTGCTGCCATGCCGGATTGCACATCACTCTGAGCGAATCCGCAGACAACTCCCCCGACCGACGCGGCAGCGCCGGACCAGTGTGCCGACCAGCACGTAGCTCAGATTTGCTGGTCGCCGCCCCGCCGGGCAGACAGTCCAGCAACAAACGGACAAACCGGTCGGTCGACGCCGCAATCCCACTCAGTGAACTTCGTCACATAGAACGGTCCCAGGCCCTCCCGCACAGGCGGACAATTCCGTTCGCCGAACCGCGCGAGCGCCACCCGGAGCCTCGGACAGAGCCGTCCCGGACCCCTGCCCAGCCGGCGGCACGGCCGAGTCCCACCACACATTTGGACACATGACCAGATAACTGGGCGCACGAGTACCCGCGTTCGCGGCGCCCAGCAGGCGCCGCGAGCCGGACCGGTCCTACTCGTAGACCTTCGGGTGCAGCGTGCCGATGTAGGGCAGGTCGCGGTAGCGCTCGTCGTAGTCGAGGCCGTACCCCACCACGAACTCGTTCGGAATGTCGAAGCCGACATGCGCGACCTCGACCTGGGCCCGCAGCGCATCCGGCTTGCGCAGCAATGTCACGACCTCGAGCGAGGCCGGGTTGCGGGCGGCCAGATTGCGCTTGAGCCACGACAACGTCAGCCCGGAATCGATGATGTCCTCGACGATCAGCACGTTGCGGCCGGCGATGTCCTTGTCGAGATCCTTGAGGATCCGCACCACACCCGACGACGAGGTCGACGACCCGTACGACGAGACGGCCATGAACTCCATCTGAGTCGGTACGGGCAGTGCCCGGGCCAGGTCGGTCATGAAGAAGATGGCGCCCTTGAGCACCCCGACGAGCAGCAGATCCCCTTCGGGACCGCCCGCCGGATACCGCTTGCCGATGAGCTCGGCCAGTTCCTCGACCTTCGCCTGGATCTGCTCCTCGGTGATCAGCACCGACGCGATGTCGTCCCCGTACACGTCCGCTGGATTCCCTTCACTGGCTTTCGCGAGACCCGAGCCGACGTACCCGGGACATCTGGAGCCTGCCATGTTCCCGCACGGCAACCAACCTCGTCCCCGGTGCCGACCCGCCCACCGCCACGCCGCCCTGGCCGCGCCAATCGGTGACCAGGGCATCGACGGACCGTAAGTGCTTCTCTCCCAAGCCTTTCGCGCCACCGTCCAGCAACCACTGCCGGATCGCCCGGCGACGCACGGCCGCAGGCGCGGCCGCGAGCTCCGCCACCGACAGTCCCGGGCCCGCGGCGGCGGTACTCAGCAACCGGGCCGCAAGCTCGTCCAGCACGGCACCGTCGTCGCGCAGCTGACCGGCGGTCCGGGCCAACGCGGACGCCACCCCGCCGCCGAGCACCTCCTCGAGCAACGGCAGCACCTCGGTCCGCAACCGGACCCGGCGGAACTCGGCCGCGCTGTTGTGCGGGTCTTCGTGCGGCTCGAGCCCCAGATCCGCGCACAGCTGCCGGGTATCGGCCCGGCGTACACCCAGCAGCGGCCGCCCCCACGGGTCCGCGAAGTCGGCCATACCCTGGATCGACCGCGGGCCCGAACCGCGGGCGAGCCCGAGCAGCACGGTCTCGGCCTGATCGTCGAGGGTGTGTCCGAGCAGCACCGGCAGCCCGTCGCGGGCGGCGTCCAGCGCCGCGTACCGCGCCTGCCGCGCCGCGGCCTCCAGCCCGCCGCCGCCGTCGACCCGGATCCGCAGCACCTGCGCGGACCGGCAGCCCAGACCGGTCGCGGCGGCCGCGGCCGCCGCGGCGACCTGCGCCGACCCGGCCTGCAGGTCGTGATCGACGATCAGCGCGTGCACGACGTCGGCCTCGGCGACCGCGGCGGCGGTGAGGGCCAGCGAGTCGGCGCCCCCGGACAATCCGACCGCCACCACCCCGGTCGGGCGGTACCGGTCCAGCCACTTCCGCACCGCGTGCCGCAACGCCAGCGCGGCCGGAGTCTCCGGCAGCCGGGCGCGATGCGAACCGGTCACCGGACCGGGTGCGTGCTCACCCGAGCACCCGGTCGATCCAGTGCTGCGGCTGCTCGATCTCGGCGGGCAGCGGCAAGGTATCCGGGGCGGTCCACACCGCGTTGAAGTTCGCGGTACCGACCCGGCCGACGACGGCGTCGACGAAGGCCTTGCCACGCACGTACTGCGCGGCCTTGGCGTCCATGCCGAGCAGGGCCCGCAGCAGCCGCTGCATGGGGTTCACCGCGCGCTTGCGGCGTTCGTCGAAGGCGGCCCGGATCTCGGTGACGGTCGGCACGACGGCCGGGCCGACCGCGTCCATCACGTGATCGGCGTGCCCTTCCAGCAGGGTGCCGAGCACCAGCAACCGGTCGAGCGCCTCGCGTTGCGCGGGCGGCTGGGCGGCCCGCAGCAGCCCGATCACGCCACGGTCGGCGGGGTCGTCGCTGGGCGGGTTCCGATCGGCCCGCCGCTCGCGGAGATCGGCCACCAGCCGCTGCAACATGGCGGTCACCGGCTCGTCCCCGACATCGCCGAGGATGTCCACGGTGTTCTTCATGTAGCCGCCGAGCCACGGCGAGGATGAGAACTGCACCCGGTGGGTGACCTCGTGCAGGCACACCCACAACCGGAAGTCGCTGGGCGACACCCCGAGTGCGCGTTCCACCGACATGATGTTCGGCGCGACCAGCAGCAGCGTGCCGTCCGGGCCGGTGAACGGGTCGTACTGGCCCAGGATCGCCGTGGACAGGAACCCGAGCATCGCGCCCGCCTGCAGTCCGGCGGCGCGCCCGGGCTTCCGGCCGCCGGGTTCGGGCCGACCGGCCAGTTCGGACATGGATCCGGCGGCGGCCCGGATCCAGCCGGGCCGGTCGACGATCTGCGCGGGCGGAATCGGCATGCCGTCGGCCAGCCCGCTGACCTCCCGGACCGGTCCCTCGGCGCGAACCGCGGCCGAAGTCAGTTCACCGACCACTTGCTCGGCGGAATAGCGGCTGGTCCGGGGCCCGGCGGGCACCAACGCGACGGCCGTGCGCGCCGCGAGATCCCAGTCCACCGCGCCCAGCGGGGACGGGCGCGGACGGTGGACCAGCTGCCCGGTCTCGACATCGACCAGAACCTCTTCGGGCCGCCCGGCATCATCGGGCCGACGTGCGAGCCTGTCGTCTCCGGTCATGGTCCACCACCCGTCAGGAGCATCCACAGTTGCGTAGTGCCGCCGCGATCGCGTCCAGCGCCGGCCGGCTCGCCTCCGGGGGCCTGTCGTTGGACATGAGCGCGAAGGTGAGGACCCGGCCGTCGTTGTCGAGCACGTACCCAGCCAACGCACTGGAGACCGACAGAGTTCCGGTCTTCGCCCGGACCCAGCCGGCGCCGCCGTGTGTGGGCTGGCCGTCGGTGAACCGGGGTGCCAGCGAACCGGTCCCGCCGGCCACCGGCAGCAGGTCCAGCAGCGGTGCCAGCGGCCCGGCCACCGCGCCCTGGGCGGCCGGGGCGGTGGTCGGCACCCCGATGCCCGGAACCGGGTTGGGGACACCGGTCGGCGTGGTGCTCGCGGGAGTCGCGGGTGCGGCCGCCTCGGCCAGCAGTTTGTCCAGCAGCCGCGCCGGGACCCGGTCCTCGGTGGACAGGCCGCTATTGTCCAGCAGCGTGACCCCGGAGGTGTCGAAGCCCGCGGCGCCGAGCGCGGTCAGCGTGGCGCCCGCGGCACCGCCGAAGGACTGTTCCGCGCCGGTGGCGGCGGCGATCTCGCGGCCGATGGTTTCGGCGAGCACGTCGTCGGAGTCGACCATCATCTGCCGCAACCGATCCCGCATCGGCGCCGACTGCACCCGCGCGATCTCGGCGGCACCGGCCGCCGCTTTCCCCGGGTGGACGACCGCGGGATCCACACCCAGGGCCGTGGCGAGGGCGCGTCCGGCGTCGAGGGCGGGAGTGCCGCTGCGCGGCGAGTATTCGACCAGCGAGTCGAGGCGCCCACCGTCGAGCATGACCGGTTCGATCGGCGCCCACGAGCCACCGGCGATATCGGCCGGATCCCAGCCCACCGGCCAGCCCGGTCCGGAGTAGACCGAGGTGTCGACCGCGATCGACTCGACGTGCCGCCCGGACTGCTTGATCTGGCTGACCAGGTCGGACAGTTTCGGCCCGCCCGGGTAGTAGCCCTTGCCGTCGCGGGCGGCGGTCAGGGTCGGGTCACCGCCGGCGACCAGGACCAGCTCACCAGGCGTCGCGCCGGATACCACGGTGGTGGCGACCCGATGGTCGGACGGCACTACGAGCAGGGCCGCCGCGGCGGTCAGCACCTTGTTGGTCGAGGCCGGGATCACGGGCTTGTCGGGCTCGGCGCTCCACAACACGGTGCCGGTTGCGGCGTCGGTGACCGAACCGGAGAAACCGCCCAGGTCGGTGCTGGTGACCAGCGGTCCCAGCGCGGCCGCCAGACCACGCGCACTCGGCTGGGGCGCGTTCGCCGCGGCCGGCGCGATCTGGGAGAAGGCGCGCACCGGCGCGGGCGCGGCCACGATCACCAGTCCCCCGTGCCGGAATTCGGGCGTCCACGGTTTGACCGTGAGCAGGGCAGCAACCGATAGCGCCACGACCGCGGCGAACCCGGCCGTCAGTCCGATCCACGTTCTGCGCCGCCGCCGGGCGGCCAGCCCACCCATGTTCTTGTTCCGAAGCCCAACCACCGAACCGCCGTCTCCTCGCCCGTGCGTTCCCCGCCCACACTATCCTCACCTCGCCAGGGTTCCTCCGAACGAACTGGCGAGTCGGCAGCCGAGCCAACGAAGTAAGGAGATGACGTGGAGTTCGACGTCACCATCGAGATCCCGCGCGGTCAGCGCAACAAGTACGAGGTCGACCACAAGACCGGCCGGGTCCGCCTGGACCGCTACCTCTACACCCCGATGGTCTACCCCGCGGACTACGGCTCGATCGATAACACGCTGGGCTCGGACGGCGACCCGCTGGACTGCCTGGTGCTGCTGCGCGAGCCGGTGTTCCCGGGTGTCATCGTAGAGGCGCGCCCGGTCGGTGTGCTGCTGATGAGCGACGAGGCCGGCGGCGACGAGAAGGTCGTGGCGGTTCCGGCCGGCGACAAGCGCTGGAACCACATCCAGGACCTGAACGACCTGGGCGAGTTCGAGCGCAAGGAGATCGAGCACTTCTTCGAGCACTACAAGGACCTCGAGCCCGGCAAGTGGGTCAAGGTCGAGGGCTGGGACGGCCGGGAGAAGGCCGAGACGCTGGTCGTGGAGGCGTTCGCCCGTGCCAAGGAGCAGGGCGACCACTGACTGCCGCGCACCTGAGCGTGGCGCGGACGCCACCGTCGACCCCCCGATACGACGATGTCGTCCGCGCCCGCGGTGCCCGATCCGGCATATCGGACAAGCAGTCCTACCGGATGCGGTACCGGAAACAGTAGCGCCGAACGGCCCCCGCCACCATTCCGGCAAACGGGGGCCGCGGCGGCCCGATCGGACCGCGGCGCGAAACTATTTGCCGCGGAAGGCCGGTGGGCGTTTCTCGAAGACCGCCTGGATCGCCTCGGTGATGTCCTCCGAGGGCAGGAAGGCCGCGTTCCAGGTCGAGACGTAGCGCAGCCCGTCGGCGACCCGGCCGGCCTTCGGCTGGTCGAGCACGTCCTTGACGCCCTGCACCACCAGCGGCGGGTTGGCCGCGATCTCGCGGGCCAGCTCGTGCGCGGCGGCCAGTACCGCGTCGCGGTCGGGATACACGTCGTTGACCAGGCCGATCCGCTCGGCGCGGGCGGCGTCGATGTCCTTGCCGGTGTAGGCCAGCTCGCGCAGGTGGCCCTCGCCGATGATGCCGGGCAGCCGGTGCAGCGAGCCGATGTCGGCGACGATGGCCACCTTGGCCTCGCGCAGGCTGAACAGTGCGTCGGCGCTGGCCAGGCGGATGTCGGCGGCGGCGATCAGGTCCAGCCCGCCGCCGATGCACCAGCCGGAGACGGCCGCGATCACCGGCTTGACGCTGTCGGCGACGGCGGTCACCGCGGCCTGCAGCCGGCGGATGTCGCGCAGGAAGGCGGTGCGCGGCGCGGCCAGCGCCTTGTCCCCGAGCAGCGGGCCGAACAGCGGCGACATGGCGGGCAGGTCGAGGCCGTAGGAGAAGTGCTCGCCCGCGCCGGTCAGCACCACCGCGCGCACCTCGTCGTCGGCGTCGAGCTCGGCGAAGATCAACGGCAGCTCACGCCAGAAGTCGGGGCCCATCGCGTTGCCCTTGCCGGGGCCGGTCAGGGTCACCTGGGCGACGTGATCGGCGATCTCGACGGTGAATGCCTTCCAATCGGTCATTCCGCCAGCCTAATGCCCACCCTCGCGGACCCGGCCTACCGGGCAGTAGCGACCGTGCTGGTAGACACTGGTTTTCAGCGGCGCGACGGCGGATCATGGAGGTATCGCCCCCGCACGCCCGGAGTTCACCGTGTCGCACCTCGAAGGTATCGGCCCCGCCCGGGAGAACCGCTGGCCTCGAACCCATCCCCGCTATCGTGGCACCGTCGGGCAGACCCGGATCCCGGTTTCCCGTTCACTGGATGCCGAGTTCCGTTTCCAGGCCCGATTCGATTGCGACCGAACGACTTCCGAGTCCGATCCGGCACGCACGGTGCACCGGCCGGAACCGCTCGGCGCACCCGACGGGCCGCCGCGGCAACCGTCCGCAGAATCGGGTTATCCTCCGGCGGCCACCGCGGCCCTCTACCCTGGTGACATGCGAAGGTCGTTGCCTCCGGTCGCATCCCGGGTATCGGACACGCTGATCGCCCGCGGCCATCATGGGGTCATCATCACTCAGCCCATGCCCGCCCACTCCGCCGCCGAGACCGCGCACGCCCTCGGTGTGGACATCGGCGCGGTCACCGAGGCGCGCGTCTACCTGCTCGACGACGATCCGATCCTGCTGCTGCTGGCGGGCGGGCATCGAGTCGACTTGGGCCGCACCGGAATCCGATTGGAGGGCCGGCTCACCGCCGCGTCCGAGGAGCTGGCCCGGCAGGTCACCGGGCAGCCCGCCGACGGCACCGCGCCGGTCGGCCACCCCACCAATCTGCCCACCTACATCGACAACGCCCTGTCGCGGCATCGTGAGCTATGGGCGTGCGGGGGACACCCGAACACGCTGTTCCGGACCTCGTTCAGCGAGCTGGTGCGGATTACCGCGGGGCTGGCCATCGACGTCGATTGAGTGCCCCCGGCCGGTGCGGGCGGCACGAGCGGGACGTACGTTGATCGGGTGAGCAGTTTTCCCGATTCCCGGCTCGAGGCGGACCCGGGCACGTCCGGGACGGAGGCGGTCGCGACGCGGTACCGGGCCGCGATGCGGCACTACCCGGCCGGAGTGACCATCGTGACGCTGGGCGACGCCGAGCATCCGGTCGGCTTCACCGCGACCTCGTTCGCCTCGCTGTCGATGGATCCGCCGCTCATCTCGTTCAACATCGCGCAGAACTCGTCGAGTATCGCGGCCATGCTGGCCACCGACTCGCTGGTGGTGCACTTCCTGGGCGCCCACCAGCAGACCCTGGCGCAGCGGTTCGCCCGCGCGGCCGGGGAGCGGTTCGCCGACCCCGAGCTGTGGACGACGCTGGCGTCCGGTGAGCCGGTGCTGCACGGCACCCCGATCTGGGTGCGGGCAACGGTGCGCCAGCGTATGGAACTGGGCGACCACACGCTGGTGATCGGTGAGGTGACCGACGTATTCGACAACACAGCCGAGCAGCCGATCACCGCGCCGCTGGTGTATTTCAACGGCAATTATCACCGGCCCGACCGGCTGGAATGACCGCCGCCCGGCGCGCATGGTTGACAACCGCGGCCGGCGTCTGCCACTGTCGTGGACAGGTCACGAGTACCAGCGTCAAGCCCCGGCTAGCTGGTCGGCAACCCTCCTCCGCGGTGGGGTGCTCCGGGTGACGACCGGGCCGCTGTCCGACCGGGCACGGCAAGCGCGGACTCCGTTCGTTCCTCCCCGGAGTCCTTGACGACGGGATTCCGTGATGACCGCTGTAGTCGACCCCACCTGCGCCTTCGCTTCTGTCAGCTCCCATGATCTGCGGGTTCCGTTGGTACAGGGGGGAACTCGCATCTACGCCAACTTCGACTACGCGGCGAGCGCACCGGCGCTGCAGCAGGTGAGCGACCGGGTCGCCCAGGCGCTGCCCGGCTACGCCAGCGTGCACCGCGGCGCCGGCTACGCCTCCCGGATCTCCACCGATTGCTATGAGGCGAGCCGGGATTCGGTCGCCCGCTTCGTCGGCGCGGGCGACGACCAGGTGGTGGTCTTCACCCGCAACACCACCGACTCGCTCAACCTGCTGGCGGCCTGCGTTCCGGGCGACACCGTGGTCCTCGACATCGAGCATCACGCGAATCTGTTGCCGTGGACGCGGAACGGGCGCCGAGTGGTGCGCGCCGCCGACACCGTCGAGGAGACCGTGCGCCGCTTGGTGGCCGAACTGTGCGCGAAACCCGCTGCGCTGCTTGCGGTCACCGGCGCCTCGAACGTCACCGGCGAGGTACTGCCGCTCCCCCGCCTGGCCGAGATCGCCCACCTGTGTGGTGCCCGGATCCTGGTGGACGCGGCGCAGCTGGCCCCGCACCGGCGAATCGACCTGCAGGGCACCGGAATCGACTACCTGGCCTTCTCCGGGCACAAGCTGTACGCGCCGTTCGGCGCCGGTGTCCTGGTCGGCCGGCGAGACTGGCTGGACGCCGCACCGGCCTATCTGGCCGGCGGCGGCGCGGTCCGCCAGGTGGGCATCGAACGCACCGAATGGGCCGCGGCACCACAGCGGCACGAGGCCGGTTCACCGAATGTGCTGGGGGCCGTGGCGATCGCGGCCGCCTGCGACACCCTGGCCGGTTTCGACGCCGCCGCCTGCGCCGAACACGAACGGGTGCTCACCGAGCGGCTGCGCCGCGGCCTGGAATCCGTTGCCGGAGTACGGCTGCTGCGCATCTTCGCCGACAGCCCCGATGCGGTCGGGATCGTGGCGTTCACCGTGGACGGCTTCGAACCGGGCCGGGTCGCCGCCTACCTGTCCGCCGAACACGGAATCGGGGTGCGGGACGGCCGGTTCTGCGCGCATCCGCTGCTGGCACGCCTCGGCGTGGACGGCGCGCTGCGAGCCAGTGTCGGCCTCGGAACCAGCGCCGACGACGTGGACCGGCTGGTCGGCGCGATCGGCACCCTCGTCGAGCGCGGAACCACCTGGAACTACGGATGTGAAGGTGGGCAATGGAATCCGGTGCCGGAGACCCGCGCGGGTCTCACCGGTACGGCGGGCGCGGCGCCCTGCCAGATTTAGACCGGTGCCAGCCAGGTGCCCCAGGGCGTATTCCGCAGGACAGTGAAGCCGGCGACCAGGGCGAGCAGCGCCCAGGTCGCACGCGGGCCGACGAACGAGGGCAGGATGCCGCCGGAGACGCCGCGCCAGGCCCGGCGCGTCCAGGCCACCCAGCAGACCGCGAAGGTCAGCAGCAGTGGCAGCAGCAGCACGTTGCTGTGGACGGCGTCGAGCACGTGCCCCTCGGTGAGGTTGTGCATGGCCCGCAGGCCGCCGCAGCCGGGACACCAGTAGCCGGTGAGCGCGTAGAGCGGGCAGATCCCGTACGAGCCGGAGACGTGCGGATCGCGGAAGTGCAGCAGGGTGGTGGCGCCGGCGAGCAGGCCGGCCGTGAGGGCCGGTGCGCCGAGCGCCCGCCACCGGACGGTGGTTGTGACCGGTCCGGCCGAGTACACCTGCGGGTTGTCCACAGTCGTCCACAGTAATCGGGTCGGCGGCGGTCCGCCAACGCGCGGAATTACGTTCGGCGCACGCGAATTCCGGCAATTTATTTCTTCGATTCGCCTGACCGTCCGGTCGGTCGACGTTTATTGTGGGCGATGCGGGTAGCCGACGGCAGGCTACCGCGACCGGAGGCGCGTCGCAGTTCGAAGAGATTGCGATCGGCGGCCCACCGAACCAATACCATACCTGCCGGTTTAGCGTCGAGGCGAGAACGGCCGTTCACATTACATATGGAGACTGGACGGATGATTATTTCACCACACCGCTCCGTAATGCATATAAGCTATATCAGCAGTTCGGCACCAACTCCGGCGCAGTCGGAATTCGGAGCCAAACCGACCGAGTCTACAAGACGAACGCAGATCCACGGGCCAGATTTACACAATGGACCACATAGAGTAAATGCGGCGGAATATTGTACTCCGACCGGTTATCCGAATACCGAGATTCGCATTACGTAAATACTGTGCAAAACATGCATGTATGCGATATTGCGGCGCGAGCAATCGCCTCGATAACCTGAATTCGGGCCGAACATGGGGCTCGGCCCGCAATTAATTCAGGAGCAGGTCATGCGTAACCAGAAGAATTTCCGTAGGGTTGTGTTCGCCGTCATCGGCGCCGGCGCCGTCGCCACCGCGTTCGGCGTCGGGCCCGCCCAGGCCGCCGGAAACAGCACCACCATCAACCCGTCCGGCGCGCACGCCAAGGCTCAGAACATCGGCAACGTGACCATCGCGGTCGGCAGTTACACGGTCACCTGCACCGGCCTGACCTCGACCGGCCAGGTTCCGGTCGCGCCGGCCAACCACAACGCCAGCGGCCCGGTGGCAGTCGCCATCGGCGTGCCGACCTTCAGCGGCTGCTCGATCAACGCGCCCTTCGAGAGCGTCACGGTCACCGCGAACGCCACCAACGGCGCCTGGTCCCTGTCTGCCCAGAACGGCAGCCCGATCACCGGTAGCCTCAACATCCCGAAAGCCGGCGTGACGGCGACCATCTCCGGCCTCCTGAACTGCTCGGTAGTCGCCGCGCCGACCGGGCCGGCCAGCGTGAGCGGTACCTTCACCAACGGCACCAACTCGACAACCAACCCCTCCTACGCCCAGGCGAGCTCCTCGGTGCCGTTGTCGATCACCGGCGGCGGATGCCCGACCGACACCTCGGGCACCATTGCCGGCAAGATCGGCGTCTACGACACCGACAACACGGCGACGGCGATCACCGTCTCGAAGTAGCGAGATACCACGGACCCCGTCGATCGCATTGCGCGCATCGGCGGGGTTCTTTCGGATCTTGCACGCACATTCGGCGCTTACATTTCCGCCGGATGACCGTCCGGTCGACGAAATCGTCCGGGCATCGGCGAATACCTTACCGATCGGTTGAACCTCACACTGCGAATGCATGCTCGCAAGTTGGTCATCTGACCACCAGAGTCGGACGGCGCATCGAACTGTCGATCGGAACGAACCCGGCGGACCTCTTGATCATCGGGCCCTGTGCAGTATATCGGGCTCCGACCGGCACCGGGACACAATGCCGTACACCGGCCGCCGATTTTGCGCAAACGACAACTTCGCGAAAATCGACCGATAATTTTATCAGGTCCGCATGTGAAAACCCACGCTATGCGTATATGTGAATTCTGTGCAAAACCTGCATGTAATTCATGTTGCCCGGTCGATATCCGGCTCGATAACCTGAATTCGGTCGAGCAACAGCAGCTCGGCCGAATTATTTCAGGAGTAGGGCATGCGTTCCACTAATTCTTTATCCCGAGTCATGATTGCCACCGCCGCCGTCGCGGCCGCCGCCACCTTCTGGGGTGCCGGGCCCGCGGCTGCCGCCGGCAGCACCACCATCAGCCCGGCCGGTGCCCACGCCCAGCTGAAGAACATCGGCAATATGACCTTCACCCTGGGTACCTTCACCGCCACCTGCACGACAATGGTCGCCAACGGCCAGGTCCCCGCCAGCCCCGGCAACCACAATGCCGCGGGCCCGGTCAGCATCACCGCCGCGCCGCCGAGCATCTCGGGGTGCTCGATCAACGCTCCGTTCACCAGCATTTCGTCGATCACCACCAGTGGCACCTGGACGATCTCCGCGCAGAACGGTAGCCCGATCACCGGCAGCCTGATCATTCCGACGGGTGGTGTGGTGGTCAAGACCAGCGGTCTGGCGACCTGCACCGTGACGGTGGCGCCGTCCGGCCCGGCAACGGTCAACGGCACCTTCGCCAACGGCACCAACTCGACGACCAACCCGTCCACCATCACCCCGAACAGCGGCCAGACCGTTCCGTTCACCGCCACCGGTGGCGGCCTCTGCCCGACGTCCGGTAACGCCACGTTCAACGTCAAGCTCGGGGCCTACGACACCGACAACACCGCAACCGCGATCACCGTCGGCCCGTAATTACTACGGCCCCGGATAAACAGCAGGGCCCGCCCCTCGGGACGGACCCTGCGCCGGACATATTGCGCGGCAACAGCAGCTATCGCTGACGACCGATCCCCGAATTCGATTGCCGTCCACGCCTGCTCCTGCTCTTCTGGTCTCATGACCTTCCGCTACCCGGACGACGTTCCCGTCCTCACCGACGGTGTGGTCGTCCTGCGCGCGCATCGCGAACAGGACTTGGACGCCATGGTCGAACACTGCCGCGACCCGGAGATGGTTCGCTACACGACCGTTCCCCGCCCGTACAGTCGCACGCACGCCGAGGAATTCCTGGCCCTCGCGGCGCGCAATTGGACCGAGTCCGCGCCGAATTCGGAACGGGTGTGGGCGATCACGACGACCGATCCCGAGCGGAACGGGCGTTTCTGCGGCGGCATCGATTTCCGGCCGACCGGAACAGGCACGGCGACAATCGGATTCGGGCTTCATCCCGCGGCCCGCGGCCACGGCCTCATGGCGCGAGCCGTGGACCTGGTCCTCGACTATGCCTTCACCCACGGCGTCGAAGTCGTCCACTGGAGCGCGATCGTCGGCAACTGGGCGAGCCGTAAAACGGTGTCGCGACTGGGTTTCCGCTACGAGGGCATCATTGGTGACTTCGTCCTCCAACGCGGCCGACCACAGGATGTGTGGACCGCCTCCCTGCACCGGGACGATCCCCGCCGCTCGAGCGAGCCGTGGCCGGTGGAGTAGCCCTTTCATGTGGGGGAACAGGATTCGTGCCAGCTGTGTCATCGTCGCCGCGGAGGCACGGTTGTGGAAATGACGCCGGCGATGGTGGCCCGCGAGTGCGGGACCAGTATCACCGTGCTCTTCCGACGGTGGGCCGAGCAGCAGGGGGCTGCGGTGCGGGATTTTCCGCGGGCCCTGGAACAGTTCGCCGAGGAGTACCGCATGATCGACCGCGAGGCAGCCGATCGGCTGGAACTGCGGTTCCGGAGGCGGGAGGACCGCCCGCTCACCGAGAAACCGTTGCTGGACCGGCGATTACAGAACTCGGTGCACTGGTACACCAGCGGCGGCCACCGCGACCTCAACGAGGCGCTGCGACATCCCGGCCTGCTCGACGACCCGGCGATTCTGGCCCGGCGGGACGAGCTCGCCGAGGCATTGGACCTGCTGCCCGAATTCCACGGCATCGTCTACCGCGGTGTCGACCTACCCCGCAATGTCCTGGCCCAGTATCGGCCCGGCCGGGTCGTGATCGACCGCGGATTCGTCAGCACCAGCATCCATCCGGAGGAGATGTTCGCGGGGTCGACCCAGATCGCGACCATCTCCCGCACCGGTCGTTATGTGGCGCCGTTCGCGATGCGGCGGCTGGAAGCGGAGGTAACGTTCAAGGACGAGAGCGCCTTCGAAATACTGCACCGCTGGGATGACCCGGACACCGGGCGCACCGTCATCTACCAGCTGGACCGATCGGAGGACATCTGATGATCGAGATCGACGGCCTGATCTTCGGCACCCCAGAGGAATTCGGCCTGCAGCCCACCGCCCCAGCCGAGCGGGCCGCCCTGATCCAGGCCCTGGACGAGGCCCTCCACTCACACCGTCGGAACGACAACGACGCATCTGCTCCGATCCGAGAATCGCCGCGCACCAGCGGGCAAGACGGGAACCCGAACGAGTAAGTCGGCAATGTGCGTACCGTGGCGTGCCGAGTACGCCCACCGAGGAATGGCTCGCCTACTTCCAGTGGAACACGGATCGGCAGCGACCGACATGCAACAGGCCCTCCCCGGATGTCCGGGAAGGGCCTGTGGTCTGGAGCCGCCTGGGGGAATCGAACCCCCGACCTTTTCATTACGAGTGAAGCGCTCTACCGACTGAGCTAAGGCGGCGTGCCTTTCGGCGGTGCGAGTCTATCGTCTCGGGGGCGGAATGTGAAAACCGGCGGGTGGGGGCGGTCAGGAGGTGCGGGCGGCGAGCAGGCCGGCGACCATGGCGGCGACGGCGAAGCGGGGTTTGACGTTGAGGTCGAGGGCTTCGCGGCAGGCCAGGACGGCTTCCAGGGAGCGCAGCAGGCCCTCGGGGCGGATGGTGTCGGCGAGTTCGCGGATCTGGTCGGGCAGGTCGGGGTGGGTGAGGGCCACCCCGGTCGCCGCGCCGCGGGTGCCGGTGGTGGCCGCGCCGAGGCGGACGGCGAGCGCGTCGCGGTAGAGGCCGGCGACGTCGATGAGGGCGCGGTCGAGTGCGTCGCGGCCGGTGCGGGTGGCACGGGACTTCTGGCGCCGTTCGAGATCCTTCAGCGCACCGGCCGAACCTCGGGTGGCCGACGCGGTGCCCTTGCCGGTGCCGCCCGCGCCGAGCGCGGTGGCCAGCTCGTCTTTCTCCCGCTCGTCGCGGGAGGCGCTGACCTGCTTGGCCTCGTCCTCGGCCGACTTCACCAGCTCGTCGGCGGCCGCGTAGGCCGCGCCGGGGCGGGCGGTGGCGCCGACCAGGGCGAGGGCGCGCTGCCGGCGGGCACGCGCCTGATCGTCGGTGGCGAGGCGGCGGGCGCGGCCGACATGACCGCCGCTGATCGATGCGGCCCAGTCCGCCACATCGGCGGCCAGGCCGTCGCGCTCCCGCAGGACCTGCGCGATCGCAGGCACCGACGGTGTCACCAGATGAACGTGGCGGCAGCGCGAGCGCAACGTCACCGAGATGTCCTCGGGGTCCTCCGAGGGCGCGCAGAGCAGGAAAACCGTTCGGGCGGGCGGTTCTTCGACCACCTTCAGCAGGACGTTGCCCGCGGCCTCGGTGAGCCGGTCGGCGTCCTCGACCACGACCACCTGCCAGCGCCCGGTACTGGGCCGCCGCGCCGCCACCTGCACGATCTCGCGCATCTCCTTGGTACCGATGCTCAGCCCCTCGGGCACGACCCGGCGCACGTCACCGTGGGTACCGGCCATGGTCGTGGTGCAGGCATGGCACTGCCCGCACCCAGGGGTACCGGGGTCGGTGCACTGCAGGGCCGCGGCGAAACACAACGCCGCCACCGACCGGCCCGACCCGGGCGGGCCGGTGAACAGCCACGAATGCGTCATCGCCGACGACGGCACCCCACTGCGGGCAGCCACGGCCGCCGCGGTCAACTCGGCCCGGACCGCATCCTGCCCGACCATCCGATCGAAGACGCTCGCCACGGCTTACACCCTAGATTCCCGCGTTCGCGCGCTGATACGTGGTGTTCGCGCCGTCGATCGACTCGCGCACGATATCGGCGTGACCACTGTGGTGGCAGAGCTCGCGGAAGATGTGCAGCAGCGTGAAACGCACTGTCCACCACACCCGTTCGGGCCGCCACGGCGAGGTGGGCGTGGGGATCAGGGTGTCGAGGTCGTCCACGGTGCGGATCAGCTCGGTGGTCTGCGTGGCGAGGGCGTCCCACTCCGCCAGCAGCCCGGCCACTGTCTCGTCCTCGGCCATGACGTATTCGCCGCCGAAGCGGGAGATGTCGAGGGTCGCGTTCTCGTCCCGGTCGCGGATGACTCCGGTCCACATCCGCTCACAACTGATCAGGTGATGCAGCAGACCACCGAGCGTCAACTCGCTGACAGTGCTGCGCAGCCGGGCCTGCTCGTCGTCGATGCCGGTGAACGGCAGCCGCGCCAGCGCGCGCTGACTGTCCAGCATGGCGATGAGATCGGTACGTTCCTGGTCGAGCGCGGCCTCGGTCATCGGGTGCCCTTCGGATCAGCGATTCGGTCGCTACCGACGCTACGCCGGGTCACTGACAGAATCGCGGCCCCGGACACAGCCGCACACCAGGGATCCCACGGCGACTCCCGAGACCGCCGACCGAGCCGGCGGCGGCCGCGAGAACGGCGACTCAGACGCTCGCCGACTCCGAGGCAGGTTCGGACGGAACCGCCTTGGCCGCAGCCTTCTTGGCGGGAGCCTTCTTCGCCGCGGCCTTCTTGGCCACCGCCTTCGTGGCCGTCTTGGCGGCGGTCTTGGTCGCCGTCTTCTTGGCTGCCGTCTTCTTCGCGGCGGTCTTCTTCGCCGGCGCCTTCTTGGCCGCCTTCTTCGCGGCCTTCTTCACCGGCGCCTTGGCCCGGCGATCGGCCAGCAGCTCCGAAGCCCGCTCGTCGGTGATGGATTCGACTTCGTCGCCCTTGCGCAGGCTGGCGTTGGTCTCACCGTCGGTGACATACGGGCCGAACCGGCCGTCCTTGATCACCATCGGCTTACCGGTCGCCGAGTCGGCGCCCAGTTCACGCAGCGGCGCGGCCGCCGAAGCCTGCCGACCGCGGCGCTTCGGCTCGGCGTACAACGCCAGCGCCTGCTCCAAAGTCACTGTGAACAACTGCTCTTCGGTCGCCAGCGACCGAGAGTCGGTGCCCTTCTTCAGGTACGGCCCGTACCGGCCGTTCTGCGCGGTGATCTCCTCACCCGTGGCCGGGTCGGTACCGACCACGCGCGGTAGCGAAAGCAGTTGCAGCGCTTCCTCGAGCGTGACCGTCGCGGTGTCCATACCCTTGAACAGCGAGCCGGTGCGCGGCTTCGGCGCGGCCGCCTTCTTCGCGCCCTTCTTCGGTTCGGCGTCGAGATCGGTGGCCGGCTCCGGCAGGATCTCGGTGACGTACGGCCCGAACCGGCCCTCCTTGGCCACGATTCGGTGCCCGGTCGCCGGGTCGACACCCAGCTCGCGGCCCTCCTGCGGAGTGGCGAACAGCTTCTCGGCGGCCTCGGGGGTCAGCTCGTCGGGGGGCAGGTCGTCGGGCAGGTTGGCCCGCTGCGAGATCGGGTCGCCGTCCGGGTCGTCCGGGTTGACGACCATGCGCTCGAGGTACGGACCGAACCGGCCGACCCGGACCACCACGTCGCGGCCCTCGGAATCGACGAACAGCTTGATCGAGTTGATCGACCGGGCGTCGATGTCGTCGAGGTTCTCCCCGACCATCCGCTTGAGCCCGCCCGAACGCGCCACCGAACCCTCGGCACCGTGCTCGCCACCGAAATAGAAGCTGGACAACCAGTTTCCGCGCTGTTCGCGGCCGCCGGCGATGTCGTCGAGGTCGTCCTCCATGGCGGCGGTGAAGTCGAAGTCCACCAGCCGGCCGAAGTACGCCTCCAGCAGCCCGACCACGGAGAACGCGACCCAGGACGGCACCAGCGCCGAACCACGCTTGTACACGTAACCGCGATCGAGAATGGTCTTGATGATCGAGGCGTATGTCGACGGCCGGCCGATGCCGAGGTCTTCCAGCGTCTTGATCAGCGACGCTTCGTTGTACCGGGCCGGCGGATTGGTGCTGTGCCCGTCCGGGTTCAGCTCCGCGGCCGCGACCTGCTGGCCTTCGGTGAGCGCGGGCAGCCGCGACTCCGCGTCGTCGGACTGGCTCTCCGATTCCTCGTCCACGCTCTCGACGTAGGCCTTGAGGAAACCGGGGAACGTGATGGTGCGGCCGGACGCGGAGAACACGCAGTCCTCACCGGTACCGGCGTGGCCGTTGATCTTCACCGTCAGCGTGGTGCCGCGCGCGTCGGCCATCTGCGAGGCGACCGTGCGCTGCCAGATCAGCTCGTACAGCCGGAATTCGTCGTTGTCGAGCCGGCCGTGCAACTGTCCGGGCGTGGCGAACGTGTCACCGGACGGGCGGATCGCCTCGTGCGCTTCCTGCGCGTTCTTGACCTTGCGGGTGTACTGCCGCGGCGTCGGGTGCACGAACTCGGAGCCGTAGAGCTGCGTCGCCTGGGCGCGGGCCGCGGCGATCGCCGACTCGGACAGCGTGGTCGAGTCGGTACGCATATAGGTGATGTAGCCGTTTTCGTACAGCCGCTGCGCTACCCGCATGGTGCGCTCGGACCCGAAGCGAAGCTTGCGAGCGGCCTCCTGCTGCAGCGTCGAAGTCATGAACGGCGCGTACGGCTTTCGGGTGTAGGGCTTGGATTCGACCGAGTCGACTCGGAAGTCGACACCGTGCAGGGCTTCCGCCAGCCGGCGGGCCCGGGCCTCGTCCAGCACGGTCACGCCCGCGGTCTTGACCTGGCCGTCGGATCCGAAATCCCGTCCGCCGGCGACGCGCGCGCCGTCGACGCTGATCAGCCGGGCACCGAAATTGCGCGGGTTCGCGACATCGCTGCCCCCACCGGTGTCGAATTTCGCTGCGATATCCCAGTATTCGGCGGTGCGGAACGCCATCCGCTCGCGCTCACGCTGCACGATGATGCGGGTCGCCACCGACTGCACCCGGCCCGCCGACAGTTTCGGCATGACCTTCTTCCACAGCACGGGACTGACCTCGTAGCCGTAGAGCCGGTCCAGAATGCGCCGGGTCTCCTGGGCGTCGACCAGGTCGTTGTCCAGTTCGCGGGTGTCGGCAGCGGCGGCCAGGATCGCGGGTTTGGTGATCTCGTGGAACACCATGCGCCGCACCGGCACCTTCGGCTTCAGCGTCTCCAGCAGGTGCCAGGCGATGGCCTCGCCCTCGCGGTCGGGGTCGGTGGCGAGGAAGAGTTCGTCGGCGTCGGCCAGCAGGTGTTTGAGTTCGGAGACCTTGGCCTTCTTGTCCGGGCTGACCACGTAGATCGGTTCGAAGTCGTGGTCGACGTCGACGCCCAGGCGCGCCCACGGCTCGCCCTTGTATTTGGCGGGGATGTCGGCGGCGCCGCGAGGCAGGTCACGGATGTGGCCGACCGAGGCCTCCACTACATAGCCCGAGCCCAAGTAGGGCGCGATCTTCTTCGCTTTGGTCGGGGACTCGACGATGACGAGACGACGCAGGGGCCTGCCGTGTTCCGAAGCTCCGGCTGTGGTCGGCGCTGCACCGCGGTCTCGTGTTGCCACCGGCGAACACACCTTTCCGTTTGGTCCCGCGCGGCATACGGGCGCTGCGCGCGGTGTGGGGCATGGCGGCGACCTGTGATATCGCCCGCCAGGGACGTTTATACCGTGTCGACGGCGTTGCCTTCGGAAGACCGAAGCAGCGCACCTCCGGTTCGGCGTGTTGGATCGCCCCGTGTTCCGGTCAAGTGTAGCGGTCCCACATACGGCTCGTCCCCCACCGCAGCATGCGGTGGGGGACGAGCAGGTGTGTTGTTGTGGCTACTCTCAGGAGAGCGCGCGAACACCGGTGGCCTGCGGGCCCTTGGTGCCCTGGCCGACCTCGAACTCAACCTTCTGGTTCTCTTCGAGGGTACGGAAGCCCGTGCCCTGGATCTCGGAGTAGTGAACGAAGACGTCGGCGGAGCCGTCCTCGGGCGCGATGAAGCCGAAGCCCTTCTCCGCGTTGAACCACTTCACAGTTCCCTGTGCCATTCTGCTGTTCCTTCTCTTTCCCTACCGGAACGGTGGAGCAAGTAGGTTCGCCCACCGGGTCCGTTCCGACCGCCGTACTCTGTTCCCCCTGCAAGGAAAGCAACAAGTACCGCGTTCGCAACACGATCCTGCTGACGGTTTGGACTTTCGATCCGTTCCCTCGAACACAGAAGCTTGCGACCAGGGACCACTTAACCATGTCTTCGAGCAATTCGACAGCCGGGTTACCGACAATTTGCAAATCGGATGATCTTGCGAATGCGCAGGTGAGGGGCTCGGTGGTGAAATCCATACTTCAGGTAGGTTTGCTTTCCGATAACCGGTCGAACATGCAGCATTTCGGGCCAGAGACGGATCATCGCTTGGAAGCCAATTGGTACAGTGAGCTGGTAAGACGCACACGGTTCACACCGACCGCGCGGTACGAGGTCTCGATCCGGTGACTTCGGACCGCAGCAGCCTCGGAACTCCCCTCGCCACGATGCCCAGTTATGGTCGATCGTTGCTCGATCGTGTCCTTGCGGGGGTCGACTCCGACCCTAACGGCACCCAGCGCGCGCGGCTCACGCATGTGACCGAACTCCCAGCCCGAACCGCCCAGCTCACGGCCTGGCCACAGTGGTTGTCCCCCGACGTGGTCACCGCGGTCGAGGCCACCGGGATCGCGGCGCCGTGGACGCACCAGACGCAGACCGCGGACCTGGCGGCCGACGGCGCGCACGTCGTCGTCGCCACGGGGACCGCCTCGGGAAAGTCGCTCGGCTACCAGCTGCCCGTGCTGAACGCGCTGCTCGAGGACCCGCGAGCCACCGCGCTGTACCTCTCGCCCACCAAAGCGCTGGGTGCCGATCAGCTGCGCGCGGCGATCGAACTGACCGGGGAAGGACCGCTGCGGGATATTCGTCCGGCCGCCTACGACGGGGACACTCCCGCCGAGATCCGGCGCTGGGTGCGGGAGAACTCGCGCTGGATCTTCACCAATCCCGACATGCTGCACGCCGGCATCCTGCGCTCGCATCAGCGCTGGGCCCGGCTGCTGCGCAGGCTGCGCTATGTGGTGATCGACGAATCGCACGCCTATCGGGGTGTCTTCGGTTCGCATGTGGCCCTGGTGATCCGCCGGTTGCGGCGGCTGGCCGCGTATTACGGTGCGGACCCGGTATTCGTGCTGTGCTCGGCCACGACGGCGGATCCCCAGGTCAGCGCCGCGCGACTCATCGGCGCGCCCTGCACAGCGGTCACCACCGACGGGTCTCCGTGTGGCGCGCGCACGGTCGCGCTGTGGGAGCCGCCGCTGCGCACCGGCGTGACCGGCGACAACGGCGCCCCGACCCGCCGGCCGGCCACCGTCGACGCGGCCGGAATCATGGCCGGCCTGGTAGCCGAGGGTGCCCGGACGCTGACCTTCGTCCGCTCCCGGCGGGCCGCGGAAGTGGTCGCCATCGATACCCGGAACCTGCTGGCCACGGCCGCGCCGGAGCTCGCCGACCGGGTCTCGGCGTACCGCGCTGGATACCTGGCCGAGGATCGGCGCGAGCTCGAGACGGCGCTGTCGGACGGGTCGTTGCTCGGTGCCGCCACCACCAACGCGCTCGAGCTGGGCGTCGATATCGCCGGTCTGGATGCCGTGGTGATCAGCGGTTTTCCCGGGACCATCGCCTCGTTCTGGCAGCAGGCCGGGCGGGCCGGGCGCCGCTCACAGGGCGCGCTGGTGGTGCTGGTGGCGCGCGACGATCCGCTCGACATCTACCTGGTCAACCACCCGGAAGCGCTGCTCGGCCGGGCGGTGGAGGCGGCGATCATCGATCCGCGCAATCCCTATGTGCTGGGTCCGCACCTGCTATGCGCGGGCCTGGAACATCCGCTGACCGACAGTGAGATCGAGGAGCTCGGCGCGGGTTCGGTGATCCGGGAACTGGCTGCTCAGGGGCTGGTCCGCCACCGCCGGCATCCGCGTCTGGGTGGCCGCTGGCACGTCACGGCGACCACCCCGCCGCACGACGAAGTGGACGTCCGAGGGGGTATCGGCGCCACCGTCGCGATCGTCGACGAGGAGACCGGGCGACTGCTCGGCACCGCCGACGCCGGGCGGGCGCCGGCCACCCTGCATCCGGGGGCGGTCCACTTGCACCAGGGCGAGACCTTCGTGGTGGACGACCTCGATCTCGAGACCGGTATCGCCTTCGTGCACGCCGCACAGCCCGGCTGGACCACCCGGGCCCGGTCGGTGACCTCGATCGAGCTGGGCGAAGTCGAGCACGAACGGGCGCACGGCGGGGTGACCGCGGGGTTCGCGCAGGTCAGCGTCACCAGTCAGGTCGTCGGGTATCTCCGCACGCTCTCGACCGGTGAGGTGCTCGACGCGGTCGAGCTGACCATGCCGGCGCACACCCTGCCGACCAGAGCGGTTTTCTACACAGTGACCGAAGAACTGCTGATCAGAGCCGGTATCGGGCCCCGAGACGTGGCCGGTGCGCTGCATGCGGCCGAGCACGCCGCGATCGGCATGCTGCCGCTGCTGGCCGGCTGCGACCGCTGGGATCTGGGCGGAGTGTCCACCGCCGAACATCCCGCGACCGGGCTGCCCACCGTGTTCGTCTACGACGGACACGCAGGTGGCGCCGGTTTCGCCGAGCGTGGATTCGCCCGCCTCCGGACCTGGTTGAGCACCACCCGATCGGCGATCGAATCGTGCCCCTGCCCGTCGGGTTGCCCGTCGTGCGTGCAGTCACCGAAGTGCGGCAACGGCAACAACCCGCTCGACAAGGCCGGTGCGGCGGCGCTGCTCGCGGCGGTGCTGGACGAACTTCCCGAGCACTGGTCAATCGACCTGGATATTGATACGCCGCAATCGTGACCGCCGGGCAATAGGACCGCATCCACGGTGATACCCGAAGGTAACCGGACAAGCGCTTGGCATGCCCACCGAAGCGGACACATCAACCCGGTGCCCTATCGAATAAAAAGGATGGATTTTATGTTAACTACGCCATTGCCTAACGACCGATAGGTTTTGCTCACATTTCGCGGTCGAGGAGTCGAGCGGCACGCCCCTATTCGCGGGTATCGAATTGCCTACAACCTATTGGACGGCATCCCCCCTGTCCTTCCGATGTGAATGTGGCTGAGGTCACGGAATGGGACCGAACACCAACCGTTCGGTATTCACCGTGGTCAGGGCTGCTCGGTGAGACCCGCTCGTGCGGTCGCGCCGACGATTCTCGAGCCGATCGGACCGAGCGAAACCGACGCCTCCACCACCACCAGAACATCCCATCCCGCGGCCGCGCAGGACCGCAGCCGAACCCCGGCCGCATCGGTGACCGTCCGCGCCCGCGCACAAGCCACCACCGTCCCCTCGTCCAGCGCCCCCGCGGCCGCCAACGCCCCCAGATCGGCCGCCGACTGCGCCCGATGCCGCGCCACCACCGCCACCCCGACCTGAGCGACGAGCACTGTCACCACCAGCAGCGCACTGAGCGCCAAGCAGGCGGTCACAGTCGCGCCGCCATTCTCACGGGTGAGAACCCCGGGCATGCGCGCGCGGGCCGCTCGGCGGTGGCCGGCCGCCAGATCGAACCCATCAGCGGTGATCGCGGCGCCGCCCGGAGTGCACCGGCACGTGGTGCGAATTTCGCGACGGCGTCGGTCGCGGATCACTGCACCACGCCCGGCTCGGGTACCGCCACCGCCTGTGCGTGCAAGACCAGCAGCGGTAGCAGTGGCGTGCGTGCTGTCACGTCGGCGACGATGCGGTCCGACTCGAGACGCAGGGTCACCTCCGCGCCCGGCGGACCGACACGACGTGCGGACGGAACGGCCTGATCCGTCGCACCCCGCGCGGCCAGCCGGGCCGCCTCGCGCGCGGCATCGACGCACCGCACCTGGGTGCCGGCCGCCAGCACCGCGCCGAGGCAGAGCGCTACCGCGATCACCAGAGCCGACAGCGCGATCGCCGCCTCCACCGTCACCCCGCCGGCGTCGGCGGCGATCGGTTGCCGGCCCGCGTGCGCCACTACACGCTGGTCTTCAACGCCTTGTCGATGATCTGAGTCAGCGCGTTGACGATCGAATCCCCGGTCACCACCGTGTACAGCACGGCCCCGAACGCCGCCGCGGCGATGGTCCCGATCGCGTACTCCGCGGTGCTCTGCCCCTCTTCCCCGGCGACCGCTGCCGCCGCGAACGCGCGGACCCGCGTCCCGGCGCGCTGCACTGCCCCACCCCGTTCGCGCAGTCCCCGTGCCGCCGAGACCAACCGCTCCCCCGCACGATGCGCCAGAACCGTCCGCACGATCAGCGCTCGCGGCAATCCGTTGGTGCCCATCGATATCCCGCTCCCGCGCACGGGCACGACCTCCCCGGCCGGCAACGGGTCCACTGCGAGCGGCAAGGGTTCCACCGCGGGCGACCGCAGCTCCGACCCACCGAGCTCCTGCGGTTCCTGACGAACCGATACGGACGGCACCGGCAATTCCGCCTGCGGCAACGCTGCGCCGACGGACTGATCGCGCAGTCGCGCGCCCGCAAGTTCGGCCAGAGCTCTGCCCGTCGAACGCAATTGGTCGAGCAACCAACGAAGCAGGTTGTGGCGCTCGAGCGCACCATCCCGCTGTTCCGAAACCTCCACCCGAGACCGGACCGCGCCCCACAGCCGCCGACCGGACATCCGCACCATCGTGATCAACACCGCCACACCCCTTTTCCCCATCGACCGAATCTGGACCGTTCCCCCGCACAACACTTGCCGGTACCGCGCCCTGAGCACCGAACCCACCTCGACGGTCGCCAGTGACCGCGCCGCCACGACCAGCAGCCCGCGCGACGTCGCGAGGGTCCCGGTCACCTCCCGCACCCGTCTTGTCGCCCCGCGGAGCAATTGCCGCGTCGTCGACGTGAGCGCAGGCCGACCCGAAGCCTTCCCGCCGACCACCGAAATCGACGCGGCCACACCGCTCCACGGACTGCGCCGCGCCACAGCTACTCGGAGCGCCCGAGAGAATCGCGTCCGGTTCATTACCGACCAGAACCGAAACCCGAACCCACGGGCCATCGCAAACAGCCGGCCCCCAGCCCACCAGCGCGAATCCGACCACACCGCCCGCAACCGAAGCGCCCGGCGAAATTGCTTCCGGGTCACGCCGATTGGCGGCTGTGGTGCAGGCCGGCGTACGGGGACACGGGATCCGTTCGGAGCACGCACCGCAGCCGATCGCGAGGTCGCAGCGACTCCGAACCCCGGCTGACACCTGCATGCCGGCACCGAGCAGCCCGCTTCGTCCGAGCAAGAGGCGAAGGACGCGTCGGGCTGCGGCCCAGTCGCTTCGAGTTGAGATCGGCCGAGTGGACCCGATTGTGGCCCAGGCACGTCCGATCGCGATCGGTCGAGGGAGTCGGGCTGCAAGCCAAGCTCTTGCAGTTGTGATCGACCGAGCAGGTCCGGTTGCGGCCCACGCGCGTCCAGTGGCGATGCGACGAGCGAGTCCGGCTGCAGCCCAGGCTCGTCCGGTTGCGGTCCACCGAGCAAGCCGGGCTGCGGCCCACCCTCGTCCAGTCGCGGTCCACCGAGCAAGCCGGGCTGCGGCCCACCCTCCTCCGGTTGCGGACCACCAAGCGAATCGGGTTGCGGACCACGCGCGTCCGGTTGCGGCCCACCGAGCAAGTCGGGCTGCGGCCCACCCTCGTCCGGATGCGGCCCACTGGGCAAGTCGGGCTGCGGCCCGCCCTCGTCCGGATGCGGCCCACCGAACAAGCCGGGCTGCAGCCCAGGCTCGTCCGGTTGCGGTCCACCGAGCGAATCGGGTTGCGGACCAAGCGCGTCCGGTTGCGATTGGCCAAGCGAGTCGGGTTGCAGCCCAGGCTCGTCCAGTCGCGGTCCACCGAGCGACTGCCCAAGCACGTCCCGTTCCGATGGGTGGAGCTGGTCGGGTTGCAACCCAGGCTCTTCCAGCTGGGCTGGGGCGGGCGGATCCGGCCGGATCGGCTGCGGCTGGGCCGCCGGTCGTGTGGTGTTCACAGGTGTCCCCTTTCACCAGGTCCGGGGCGGCGGGTCCGCGCCGGAAGGTTCGAGTCGTCGCGGCGGTCATCGCAGGCCTGCGCCCAGTACTCGGCCGGCCAGGCCGATTACCACCGGCACGATGCCGAGGCAGACGAACGCCGGGAGGAAGCAGAGGCCTAGTGGGCCGCTGATCAGGACGCCGGCTCGTTCGGCGCGAGCGGCGGCGGCGTCCTCGATCGCACCGCGGCGCTGCTGGGCTAGTTCGGTGACCGCGTCGGCCAGCGCGGCACCGGAACGGGCTGAGCGGCAGGCCAATCGAGCGAGGGCGGTGGTGTCCTCATCGGCGGCGTCGTCGGCTGCGCGCTGCCAGGCGACAGTCGGATCGGCGCCCAGCGCCAGCAATCCGGCCGCCTGGGCCAATGCGGTGCCCAGCGGCTGTGGGGCGATCGGCGCCACAGCACGAGCCGCCACCGCGACCGGCAACCCGGAACGCAGACATCCGGCCAGCAGATCGAGAGCCGACGCCGCGGCGAGCGGATCGAGGCGCGGACGCTTATCCGGTCCCGCCGGCTGCGGCGCAGCGCCGGCCGACAGGGCGCGCAGGCGGAGGCCCGAACCCGTCGACGTGGGCAGAAGGACCAGGGATCCCGCGACCGCGGCCGACGCCCAGACTGCCGCGGCCATCATGGCCGCCACCCGCGGCCCGCGAGTGTGCACAGTCGGACAACGGATCCAGCCGATACCGGCAGCAGCACCGACAAACCCGCGTCCGCGAACGACGCCCGGACGGTTGCAACCATCATGGCCGCCACCCCCGGTCCGCGAATGTGCACAGTCGGACAACGGATCCAGCCGATACCGGCAGCAGCACCGACGAACCCGCGGCCGCGACCGGCATCCACACCGAGGCCGTCATGACACCGACCCGCGGGTGATGAGGTCGGTCCACAGCAGGCCGGCGCAGGCCAGGGCGACGCCGAGCGGCAGGACCACCGCGCCGGCCGGAGTGCCGAACAGCACCCGGATCGGGGCGGCTCCCATTGCTTCGCCGAGCGCCAAACCGAGCAGTGGGAGGCCCGCCAGCACGGCGGCGCTCGCGCGGGCCCCGGCCAGTGCGGCCGCGGTACGGGCGTGAAAACGCATGCGGGAGACCAGGTCCGCGCGGGCAGCGGCCAGGAGTTCGGCCAGTGGCAAACCGTGATTCTCGGCGACCTGCCAGGCGTCGGCGACTCGTGCGAGTTCTGCCGCCACGACCGCGTTCGGGTCGCGTAGGCCGTCGGCGGCCGACCCGCCGAGCCGGCCGCGGGCCGCCCCGACCGCGAAGGCGCGGGCGGTGTCGCCGTCGGCTTCGGCAGCCGCCAGCTGGGCCGCGGTACTCGGGTGGGCGCCGGCCCGCAGTTCGGCCACGACTGCCGCGAGCGCGGTGGACAGCGCCCGCCGCTCGGCGACTCGTACCCGCTGCCGCCGCGCCGCCCGCGACCGCACCCAGGCCGTACCCGCGGCCAGTGCGACCGCCGTCCCCGCTCCGGCACCCCACCACACGGCGATCACCGCGGCCAGGACAGCACCGACCACACCGGTATTGCGCGACAACGCCTTCCGCGTAGGCGCCGCACCGAACAGTGCCCGGAAACGGCGTCGGGACACCGGCACCGGCACCGTCAGAAGCGCGGCGGCGGCCACAATCAGCGCCGCGCTCATGCGCACAGCCGTTCTGCGAGCAACGCGTGCAGCCGGTCGGCCGCCGGAGCCGGTGCGCCGTCGGCGCGCCAGGCCGGTTCGATGCGGACTCGGCCATCGGAGTCGCGGACGACCATGCCGATCTCACGGAGGCCGCGGGTACCGTCAGCGCGACGGTGGACGTGCAGGACGACGTGGACGGCGGCGGCCAGCTGGCTGTGCAGAGCAGCGCGGTCCATGCCGCCCAGGGCGGCCAGGGCTTCGAGGCGGGCGGGGACCTCCTGCGGTGAGTTCGCGTGGACGGTGCCGGCGCCGCCGTCGTGGCCGGTGTTCAGGGCGGTGAGCAGGTCGACTACCTCGGCGCCGCGCACCTCGCCGATCACGATGCGATCGGGGCGCATGCGCAGGGCCTGCCGGACCAGGTCGCGGACCGTCACCGCGCCCGCACCCTCGACGTTCGCGGTGCGGGCGACCAACCGGACCACGTGCGGATGCGGTGGCGCCAGTTCGGCGGCGTCTTCGACGCAGATGATGCGTTCGGCCGCATCGACTTTCGCCAGGAGACCGGAGAGCAGGGTGGTCTTTCCGGCTCCGGTGCCGCCGACCACCAGGAAGGCGATCCGGGCCGCGACGATCTGTTCCAACAGCACCTTCGCGGCCGGAGCCACCGCGCCGCCGGCCGCGAGGGCGTCGAGTCCCTGTGCGGCCGGGCGCAGTACACGCAGCGACAGGCAGGTACCGCCGTGGGCGATCGGCGCGAGTACCGCGTGCAGCCGCACACCGAACGAATCACCCAGCACCGCATCGAATTCCGGCAGTCGGCCGTCGACCCAGGGCTGGGCGTCGTCCAAGCGCCGGCCCGCCGACAAAGCGAGGCGCTGCGCCAGCCGGCGCACCGCGGCCTCGTCGGCGAAGCAGACCGAGGTGCGCCGCAACCCGTGCCCGCGGTCGACCCACACCGCGTCGGGCCCGGTGACCAGCACGTCGGAGACCTGCGGATCGTGCAGCAGCGGTTCGAGGACACCGGCCCCGGTCAGCTCGGTCTGCAGCAGCCGCAGGGCGCGCAGTAGGTCCGTATCCCCCAGTACTCCGGCCGATTCGGCCCGGATCGCGGCTGCCACCCGGACCGGATCGGGGTCGCCCGGTTCGACCGCCAGCCGCTCCCGGATCCGGTCCAGCAGCTCCGGCGTGACCACCGGGTCGCCGCGGCGCCCGTCGTCCGCGCTCATCGCGCCACCGCCAATTCGGCTGCGACGGCCAGTGCGGCGGTGCGCAGTGGCCCACGTCGCACGCGCAGCCCGCCGCGCTCCAGGTCCCCGTCGAGCCCCGGCTGCGCACGCACCACCGCCAACAGCGGAAGGCCCAGTGCCGCAGCGACTTCGCTGCCGTGCAGGCCGCCCGGCGCCGGCCCGCGAACCAGCAAGCGGCACCGCGGATTTCGGCGGCCGATGTGGACGGCCGCCGTGCGGGCGGCCGAGATCGACCGCAGCCGGGCGGGCACCACCAGCACGACCAGGTCGGCACCGTCGAGCATCTGATCGGCCGCCCGGCCGCGCTGGGTGGAGACATCGCAGACCACCAGATCGCCCGCGGCGCGACCCGCCTCCAGCACGGCTCGCACTGCGGCAGTGCCGATTTCGATCGGTGCCTCACTGCCGGTCGGGCGCGCACAGGCCAGGACCGCCAGCCCCGGCGCCGCGGTGGGCAACGCGTCGTGCAGGGTGGCGGCGGCGACCCGGCCGTCCTGGATCACCAGATCCGGCCAGCGCGGACCGGCCACCGATTCGATGCCGAGCAGCAGATCGAGACCACCTCCGTGCGGGTCGCCGTCGACCAGCAGGGTGTGCGGCCGCAACCGGCCGGTGCCGGTAAGCGCGACGGCCGCGGCCAGGGTGGAGGCGCCCGCGCCCCCACCGGCGCCGGCGACGGCGACCACCAGCCCGTCACCGGTGCCGCGACCGTCGCGCTGCGCGAAGACCTCGATCACGTGCTCGGCCGCTTGGGGCAGCGCATACACCCGGTCGGTACCCACCGCGGCGGCCGCCCGCCATTCCGCCAATCCCGGCTCGCCGACGGTCATCAGCAGGACCCCCGGCCGGCGCGCGAGACCGGCCGCGGCGCACTGCTGGGCCGAGACGGTGTCCAGGATCACCAATTCCGCAGCGGCCCACAGGGGTCGGCCGACCGGTCCGGGTTGTTCGTCGAGCGGCCGGTCGGCCGCGGCGGCGATGCGCCGGATCTCCTCGCGCAGCCGATGGTCGGCCAGCAGGACCAGTGCGGGGGAAGCCGGGCTCGGTGCGGAGTTCATACCGGTCAGCGTGATCGCGCACACCAGCAGTGGCGACCGGCCTTACGGCGAGTGTGGACAACTCGCACCCTGTGGATGAAAACAGAACGCCGAGTTACAGGAAAAGGGACCGGCCCGGCCGGAAATAGAGGACGGCCCCAGCCGGGGGGGGAGGAGGCTGGGGCCGTCGAGGTTCAGCCCCGGGGGGTCGGGCTGAACACGCCTGGACCATGTCCAGGTGCCAGCAATACTACACCCAGCACCGGTCCGGGGCGCAAGTCCCGAAACTGGAAATTTCGAGGTAGCGAGCCTGTGTCTCCCGGACGACAGGACGGTGTGGCACCGAGGCTCCGGACCGGGCGCGGCCTCCTATTCTGTATCCGTGACGGCCGAGGCCAACCAGATACCGGAAGCCGGTGAAACGCCGCGACCCCGCACTCGGGTCGCCGCGTTCTTCGACCTGGACAAGACCGTGATCGCGAAGTCGAGTGCCTTCGTGTTCAGCCGACCCTTCTACGATCAGGGCCTGCTCAACCGCCGGACGGTGTTGGAGAGCAGCTATGCCCATTTCCTGTTCCTGCTGTCGGGCGCCGACCACGACCAGATGGAACGGATGCGCGAGCACCTCACCAAGATGTGCGCGGGCTGGGATGTCGCGCAGGTCAAGGCGATCGTCGCCGAGACGCTGCACGAACTCGTCGAACCACTGATCTTCGCCGAGGCCGCGAACCTGATCGCCGACCACAAGATTCGCGGTCACGACGTGGTGATCGTCTCGGCGTCCGGCGAAGAGATGGTCGCCCCGATCGCCGCCGCCCTGGGCGCCACGCACACCGCGGCCACCCGCATGGTGATCGAGGACGGCAAGTACGCCGGCAGCGTCGAGTTCTACTGCTACGGCGAGGGCAAGGTGACCGCCATGCGGCGGCTCGCCGAGGAGCACGGTTACGACCTGTCGCAGTGCTACGCCTACTCCGATTCGATCACCGATCTGCCGATGCTGTCGGCCGTCGGACACCCGACCGCGGTGAATCCGGACCGGAATCTGCGCCGCGAGGCCACTTCCCGGGGCTGGCCGATCCTGACCTTCAGCAACCCGGTCTCACTGTGGGCCCGGTTGCCGGCGGCGTCCACCACGACCGTGGCCGCGACCGCCGCGGTGGGGATCGCCGCGCTCGTGGCCGGCGCGGTCAGTTACCGCCTGTTGCGCAGAAACCCGCCTGTCTGAGCCGGTCAGCGGACGCGGATCGTGCCGTCGCGGTGCCCGAAAATACCGCTGACCGGGGCGGATCATTGAAATTTCGCACAGCCCTTGATGTGAGTGCGGTCACAGGGTAACAATGGTGGCACGGAAGGACGGAAGGCCTAGGCCGCACCGGAAGAGAAGGTTCGGTCTCCCATCCCATCCCTTCCCAGCACGGACGCCAGGCACCCACGCGGAGCGCGCCGCGACAAGGGCAACAGCGTTGTGGGCTTGCGACAACCGGAAATTCGGCGGCGAACGCCTCGCACGGGTTGCGAGGATGAACCGGCCGGGACCGGCAGATCGCCGAGGCCGAACAGGACACAACCCGATCAGCACGCTTGGTAACCGGGCTGTCCGTGCTTGCGGGCGGTGTTTCGCACAGACGATGCACCGCCCGCAGTAATGTCCGCACACTATTACCCGCGAGGTGCCCGCCGGGCTAGCCGGTCGCCGAATCCGCGATCGACTTGGCTTCGCGGGCACCGTCTTCCAGTGCGCCACAGCAGAACACCACCCAGCCGCCGACCCCCGCCGCGGTTCCGGAACCGAAACCCGCGGCCGCGTCGGCGTACGCTTGCGCGCGCCGCAACCAGAACACTTCCGGCACCCCGAGGCTGTGCGGATCCAGTCCGCTGGCGACCGTGACCAGCCGTGAGGCCGCGCGCGCGACGATGCCGTCCGCGGAACCGAAGGGGCGCAGCGACAACAGCTCACCGTGCACGACCGCCGCCACCACCGGCGCGGGCGCTTTGGACCCGAGCACGGTCTGGGCCAGCAGGTCCAGGCGCTCGGCCACCCCCGGCACGGACCGCGGCCGGCCGAGTTCCTGTGGATCGGCGACCAGATCGGACGCGGCCAGCAGATGCAGGCGGGCCAGCGCCTGCAGCGGTGCCCGCTGCCACACCCGGACCAGGTTCTGCAGCGCCTCGCCGTCGAGGGCCTGCCCGACCCGCAGCGCGCCGGCCAGGATCGGGTCCTCGACCTGCCCGTCCGCCGGGATGTCGGTGCTTCCGCCCTCCAGCGCGGCCGACGAGCGCGCCGCCCGCACCGCGGCCTCCGCGGCCGTGGTCGGCCAGCCCCGCCGGTTGGCGCGGTGCCGGTGTACCTCGGCCAGCGCGTCGCGCGCTTTCACCGCGGCGTCGCCGACACCCGGCAGCTCGACCAGTGGCTGCAACACATCACTCACCGCCCACACGCTACCCGGGGGTAGTTCACCCCTGCGCGAACCGCCCGCGGCTGCCGGGGATGGCGTCCAGGAGGCGGCGCGTGTACTCCTCGCGCGGGTGGTCGAACACCTCCTGGGTGCTCGCCGCCTCCACGATCCGGCCCTGCCGCATCACCAGCACCCGGTCTGCGATCTGCCGCACCACGGCCAGGTCGTGGCTGATGAACAGGTAGGTCAGGCCGAGATCGGACTGCAGCTCACCCAGCAGGTCCAGGATCTGGGCTTGGACCAGCACGTCGAGCGCGGATACCGCCTCGTCACACACCACCAGGTCCGGTTGCAGGGCCAGGGCGCGGGCGATGGCGACGCGCTGCCGCTGGCCGCCGGACAGCTCGCTCGGGTAGCGCACTTCGACGCTGCGCGGCAGCGCCACCCGGTCGAGCAGTTCGCGCACCCGGGCGGCCCGTTCGGCGCGGGTGCCGATGCCGTGCACCCGCAGCGGTTCCTCGATCGTGGTGAAGATCGAGTACATCGGGTTCAGCGACCCGTACGGGTTTTGGAAGATCGGCTGGACGCGGCGCCGGAGGGCCGACTCCGCCTTGCCTTTCAGTGTCGCGACGTCGGTTCCCTCGAAGCTGACGGTGCCCGCAGTGGCGGGTAGCAGGCCCAGAACCAGCTGGGCGACAGTCGATTTCCCGGATCCGGACTCCCCTACCACGGCGGTGGTGGTGCCGCGGTCCAGCGTGAACGAGACGTCGTCCACGGCGATGAACTCGCTGTGCCGCCACGGCACCGAGCCGGGAATCCGGTAGTGCTTGACCAGGTTCCGGGCCACCAACAGTTCGGTGCGGTCGTCCTCGGCGTGCGCTTCGGCCGTGCGCATCGCCTGCGCGCGGATCCGGGCGCGGGTCCGGCCGGTCGACTCCCGCTGCGCGGCCAGCGACGGCGCGGCAGCCACCAGGCGACGGGTGTACTCGTGCACCGGATCGCGCAGGATCGTTTGTGCCGGACCGGATTCCACAACCGTGCCGCGGTACATGACCACCAGGTGTTCGGCCCGCTCGGCGGCCAGGCCCAGATCGTGGGTGATCAGCAGGACCGCGGTACCCAGTTCCGCTGCCAGCTCGGCGAGCCGGTCGAGAATCTGGCGCTGCACGGTGACGTCGAGCGCCGAGGTCGGTTCGTCGGCGATCAGCAGCTCGGGCCGGCAGGACAGACCCATCGCGATCAGCGCGCGCTGGCGCATACCGCCGGAGAACTGGTGCGGATACTGCCCGAGGCGGTCGGCGGCGTCGGCGATCCCGGCCTCGGCCAGCAGTTCGGCGGCCCGCACGCGGGCGGCCTTCCCTTGGGCGATGCCGTGCGCGGCCAGGGTCTCCTCGAGCTGGAATCCGATGGTCCACACCGGATTCAGGTTCGACATCGGATCCTGCGGGACCAATCCGATGCGCCGGCCCCGCACGGTCCGCAGCTCGGCGCGGCCGATCCGGGTCAGGTCGGTGCCGCCGAACCGGATCTCCCCGGCGGTGATCCGGCCGGTGCCGGGCAGCAGGTCGATGATCGCGTGCGCGGTCGTCGACTTGCCGGAACCGGATTCGCCCACGATCGCGACGGTCTGCCCCGGGTACACGGTCAGGTTCACCCCGCGTACCGCCGGCACGTCCCGGCCGCCGGTACGGAAGGCGACGTGCAGATCTCGAATATCCAGCAGCGGGACTGCTTCGGCCACAGCGGGTTCCGTCATCGGGTTCGGGCCTTCGGGTCCAGGGCGTCACGCAGGGCGTCGCCGAGCAGGATGAAGCTGAGCACCGTGATCGCCAGCGCGGTGGCCGGATAGAACAGGATCGGGTGCCCGGACCGCAACTGCTGCCGGCCGGTCGCGATATCGGATCCCCAGCCGATCACGCTGGGCGGCAACCCGACTCCGAGATACGACAGCGTGGCCTCGGTGACGATGTACACGCCGAGCCAGATGCTGGCGATCACGATCAGCGGCCCGGCCGCGTTCGGCAGCACGTGCCGCACCAGGACGCCGCCCTTGGATACACCCAATGCCCGTGCCGCCGTCACATATTCGCTGTTGCGTGCCTCGATCACCGACGCCCGCGCGACCCGCGCCGCCTGCGGCCAGGTGAACGCCACCATGATGGCGACCACGGTCAGCACCGTGCGCTGGTGCAGCAGCTGCATCAGCACGATCGCCGCCAGCAGCAGCGGCAGCGCGAAGAAGACCTCACCCACCCGCGACACCACGGCGTCGAGCAGGCCGCCGAAGAACCCCGACAGCGCGCCCAGCGTGCCACCGAGCAGCAGCAGGCCCAGCGCCGAACAGACCCCGGTGAGCACGGAGGCTCGCGCGCCGTACACGGTCCGGGCGTAGATGTCGCAGCCCTGCAGGTCGAAGCCGAAGATGTGACCGGGACCGGACGGGCCCATGCTGCGATCGAGCAGGCACAACCGCGGATCCTGATCGGTGAACAGGCCCGGGAACACCGCCACCGCGACCACGAACACGATCAGCACCGCGGACAGCAGGAACAGCGGATTGCGCCGCAACCGATGCCAAGCCGCTCGCCACAGGCTGACCGGCGGCGCCTCTTCGACGACGTCCACCGCCAGCACTTCGACCGCGTCGGCGGGTGCGACCACATGCCCCTGCCCGGGCCGCGGCTCATGCTCCTGCCCGACAGAGGCTTCCGCTGCTGCGCCGCGCCGCTGCCCGCCGGTATCCGCATGCTCCCCATGCCGCGAACCCTCCGCGCCCGGCGGTCCGCTGTCCGCGTGCTCCCCGCGCCGCGCACCCTCCGCGCCCAGCGGTCCGGCGTCCTCCTGCCGCTCCGGGTCCTCCGGCCCGCTGCCCGCCTCAGGCATAGCGAATCCTGGGGTCCAGCAACGCATACCCGAGGTCGACGATCAGGTTCGCCACCAGGAACACTCCGATCAGTACCGTCACGAACGACACCACGGTCGGCGCCTCACCGCGGCTGACCGCCTGGAACAGCGTGCCGCCGACCCCGGGGATGTTGAAGATCCCCTCGGTGACGATGGCCCCGCCCATCAGCGCACCCAGGTCGGTCCCCAGGAAAGTGACCACGGGGATCAGCGAATTCCGCAGGATGTGCACGACCACGACCCGGCGGCGGGTCAGCCCTTTCGCGGTCGCGGTGCGCACGTAGTCCGCGGTCGCGTTCTCCGCCACCGAGTTCCGGGTCAGCCGCAGCACGTAGGCGAAGGACACCGAGGCCAGCACGCAGGCCGGAACGAAAAGTTCTGCGACGGAAGCTTTTCCGGTGACAGTCACCGGCACCAGCCCCCATTTCACGCCGAGCAGATATTGCGCGACGAACCCGATGACGAAGGTAGGGGTGGCGATCAGCACCAAGCTGGCCACCAGCATGGTCGAGTCGAACCATCTGCCCTTGCGCAGCCCCGCGACCAGCCCGAATCCGGTGCCGAACACCGCGTTCAGCGCGACCGCCATGACCGCCAGCTTGAACGTGACCGGAAAGGCCTGCGCCATCTGCTCTTTCACCGGGCGCCCGGAGAACGAGGTGCCGAAGTCACCGGTCAGGATGCCCTTCAGATAGAGCAGGTATTGCTCGAAGAACGGCTTGTCCAAATGGTATTGGGCTCGCAGCGCGTGCTCGACCGCCGGTGTCATCGGCTTGTCGCCGGCGAGCGCGCGGATCGGGTCGCCGGGGATGAGGAACACCATCGCGTAGATGAGCAGCGTCGCCCCGAGGAATACCGGGATCATCTGCAGCAGCCGCCGCAGGACGTACCAGGCCAAGGTCGGTACCTGTTCTCTCGCCGGTTATCCGGTGACGTTCTCGTAGTCGAACAGGCCGGACCAGCTGAGCTTCGCCGCCGTCACCTTGGTCGAGGTACCGGCCGCGGCCACGTAGTCGAACAGCGGGATATCCGCCATGTCCGCCAGCAGCAGCGCTTGCGCCTTGGCCGTCGCCCGATACGACTCCTCCGGTGTCGCGGCGGCCTGCGCGGCTCGCAACGCGGCGTCGAATTCGGGGTTCTTGTATTCCACGTCGTTGGTCTGCGAGGTGCTCAGGTACTGCGGGGTGAGGAATTCGAGCATACTCGGATAGTCGCCCTGCCAGCCGTACCGGAACGCGGAATCGAAAGTGTGCGAGGTGATCTGGTCCCGGATCGTCTTGAAGGTCGGATAGGGTGCGCCCTCGGCGTCGATGCCCAGCGTGTTCTTGATGCTGTTGGCCACCGCGTCGATCCAGGCCTGATGGTCGCCGTCGGAGTTGTAGGCGATCTGATACTTCCCGGCCCACGGCGAGATCGCGTCCGCCTGTGCCCACAGTTGCCTCGCCCGGTCCGGGTTGTAGGCCAGCAGGTCGGTGCCGGGCAGGTTGCCGTCGAATCCGGGCAGGCTGGAGGCGGTGAAATCCTTTGCCGGGATCCGTGTTCCGTTGAAGATGGCCTGTGCGATCTGTTCCCGGTTCACGGCCAGCGAGATCGCCTTGCGGCGCAGCACCCCCTCGGGGCCGGTGAAATGCGGCGCATGCCCGATCTGGATGCCGATGTGCTGGTTCTGGGCCGTCGGCTTCTCGATCGCGTGGTCACCGAGGTCCTGCTTGAACGTCGCCAGCGCGCTGCGTGGCACGGTGTCGTCGAGATCGAGGTTTCCGGCCTGCAGATCCGAGTAGGCAGTGTCCAGGCTCTGGTAGAAGACGAATTTCAGGCCCTTGTTCCGCGCGGGCCGGCCACCGTGATACGCCGGATTCGGTTTCACCGACAGGGCGACGTTGTGCTGCCAGGCATCCGGACCGGCCATCATGTAGGGCCCGTTGCCGATCGGGTGTTCCCCGAAGCCCTGCGGATCCCGGTAGAACGCCGCGGGCAGCGGATAGAACGGCGCGAACCCGAGACTCAGCTGGAAGTCGATGTTCGGTTCGGTGAGTTCGACGGTGAATGTCTTGTCGTCCACCACTTTCAGGCCCGACATGGTCTGCGCGGTCGGCGGCGACGCCATGACCGCGTCGGCACCGGCGATATCGGCGAACGCCCAGTTCTGCACCTGCTTGTTGCTCGACAGCGCACCGTAGTTCCACGCATCGACGAACGATTTCGCGGTCACCGGAGTGCCGTCGCTGAACGTCCAGCCGTCCTTCAGCGTGATGGTCCACGTCTTGCGGTCCGGCGAGGTGATGGAGTCGGCAACCTCGTTGTGCGGCTTACCGTCCGCGTCGTAGTACTCCAGGCCCGCGAAGAGCCGGTCGACGATGCGGCCGCCGCCGTTCTCGTTGGTGTCGGTGGGGATCAGCGGGTGCTGCGGCTCGGTTCCGTTGGCGGTCACCAGGTCCGAGCCACTCCCGCTCGACGAGCACCCCACGACCGTCCCCGCCAGCACCGCCAGCGCCACCGCCGGCACCAGCACTTTGCGCAGCCTCACATCGAACCCCGTATTCGTCGGTGGGAGCGGCCCCCCGGGACCGGATTTGCACCGGACGATAGTGACTCGGCGAGCGGTTGTCCCGGCTAAGGCCATTCACGATTCCATCACGAAGGTTCCCGGTGAGTAGCCCTTGCGGCCCCCTCGGCCCGATCCGGTCCATTAGTGTCGATTCGAGCCCGTATCCCAGCCGCGGGCCCAGACGTGGAGATGAGCCTAGCTATGACCGACACCACCGGAGAGCATCGCGACGTGTATCCACCGGCGGCGGACTTCGCTGCCGCGGCGAACGCCGACGCGTCCTACTACGATCGCGCGGCCGCCGACCGCGACGGATTCTGGGCCGAGCAGGCCCGCCGGCTGCACTGGCACCAGCCGTTCTCCCAGGTCCTGGACTGGTCCGATGCACCGGTCGCACGCTGGTTCGGTGACGGCAAGCTGAACGTCGCCTACAACTGCGTGGACCGGCACGTGCTCGACGGGCACGGTGACCAGGTCGCGATCCACTGGGAGGGCGAGCCGGGCGACTCCCGCGACATCACCTACTCCGACCTGCTGGCCGAGGTCTCGCAGGCCGCCAACTACTTCACCGAACTCGGACTGGAGACCGGCGATCGGGTCGCGATCTACATGCCGATGATTCCCGAGGCGATCGTGGCCATGCTGGCCTGCGCCCGGCTGGGTCTGACCCATTCGGTGGTGTTCGCCGGGTTCTCGCCGAATGCCTTGCGGCAGCGCGTCGACGACGCCGAGGCCCGCCTGGTGATCACCACCGACGGCCAGTGGCGGCGCGGCAAGTCGTCGCCGCTGAAGGAGGCCGTCGACCAGGCGCTCGCGGCCGACGGCGATGTGCCGTCCAGCGCCGAGCACGTGCTGGTGGTGCGCCGGACCGGTGTCGAGGTGCCGTGGGTCGAGGGCCGCGACCTGTGGTGGCACGAGACGGTCGGGCAGGCGTCCACCGAGCACGCGGCGCAGGCGTTCGACGCCGAGCACCCGCTGTTCATCCTCTACACCTCGGGCACCACCGGTAAGCCGAAGGGCATCCTGCACACCACCGGCGGTTACCTGACCCAGGCCTCCTACACCCACGACGTCGTCTTCGACCACAAGGCGGGCAGCGACGTGTACTGGTGCACCGCCGACATCGGCTGGGTGACCGGGCACAGCTACATCGTGTACGGCCCGCTGTCCAACCGCGTGACGCAGGTGGTCTACGAGGGCACGCCGAACTCGCCCGACGAGCACCGGCACTTCCAGATCATCGAAAAGTACGGTGTCACAATCTATTACACCGCGCCGACGCTGGTCCGGACGTTCATGAAGTGGGGTCGCGAGATCCCCGACGCCCACGACCTGTCGAGCCTGCGGCTGCTCGGTTCGGTCGGCGAACCGATCAACCCGGAGGCCTGGCGCTGGTACCGCGAGGTGATCGGCGGCAACCGCACCCCGATCGTGGACACCTGGTGGCAGACCGAGACCGGCGCGATCATGATCTCCCCACTGCCCGGCGTGACCGCGACCAAGCCGGGCGCCGCCATGCGCCCGCTGCCCGGTATCTCGGCCGCGGTGGTCGACGAGGAGGGCAAGCCGGTCGAGCTCGGCGAGACCGAGGCCAACGGTTACCTGGTCCTCGATCAGCCGTGGCCGTCCATGCTGCGCGGCATCTGGGGTGACGGGGAACGCTACCGCGCGACCTACTGGAAGCAGTACGCCACGCAGGGCTGGTACTTCGCCGGTGACGGCGCCAAGCTGGACGCCGACGGAGACCTGTGGGTGCTCGGCCGCGTCGACGACGTGATGAACGTGTCCGGGCACCGCATCTCGACCGCCGAGGTGGAATCCGCGCTGGTCGGCCACGCTGGGGTCGCCGAGGCCGCGGTGGTCGGCGCCAGCGACGACACCACGGGCCAGGGCATCGTGGCGTTCGTGATCCTGACCGCCGAGGCCACCGACACCGGTGACGCGCTGATCAAGGAGCTGAACGCGGAGGTGTCGCGCGAGATCAGCCCGATCGCCCGGCCGCGCGAGATCCACATCGTGCCCGAGCTGCCGAAGACCCGGTCCGGCAAGATCATGCGCCGCCTGCTGCGCGACGTGGCCGAGGGCCGGGAACTCGGCGACACGTCGACGCTGGTGGACCCGAACGTCTTCGAAGCGATTCGCGCCGGCAAGCAGCGCTGACCGGACCGCACCCGAAAACCGCGGTAACCAGCGCTGATTACCGCAGCCGACGACCCGCGCCCGGTTCGTAGCCACCTGTCCGGTGTGCACGAGCCGGGCGCCCACCGGTCGTGATCGGCATTGCAAACACGCCCGTCTCGGACGGGCAGGTAACCTCGCTGTGGCACACACGCGTTCAGGAGAAGGGTCGAGCAATTGAGCCTCACGCAGGGCGGTAACGGGCAGGACCGAGGCCGGGACCGGTCAGTCGCCTCGATTCCGCTGTCCGCCGTCGACACGACTGCGGGCGCCAGCTTCGGCGACCTGGTCCGCGACGCGACCGAACAGATGTCGACGCTCGTCCGGGCCGAAGTAGCTCTGGCCAAGGCCGAGCTGACCACCGAGGTCCGAAAGGGCCTGCAGGGCAGCGTGTATTTCATTCTCGCGCTGACGGTCCTGCTGTATTCGTCGTTCTTCTTTTTCTTCTTCCTCGCCGAACTGCTCGACACGGTGCTGATCCGCTGGGTGGCGTTCCTGGTGGTGTTCCTGCTCATGCTGGGCACCACGGTCGGACTGGCCCTGCTCGGCTACATGAAGGTGCGGCGCCTGCGGGCCCCGGAGAAGACGATCGACTCGCTCAAGGAGACCGGGTCGGCGCTGCAGCACAGCTTCACCGGTGACCACTCCGCGAAGCCGTAACGACAAGCCGGTCGCCGCGCGCGGCTGAACCGGGCGATCCGGTTACGCTGTCCGGCGTGTCATCCAAGCCCAGCCCGGACCCGTCGAGTGTCCGCTACGACGGTCCGTGGACCCACCGGGATGTGCATGCCAACGGGATTCGGTTCCATGTCGTCGAGGCTGCCCCGGCCGGGCGGGATTTCGCCGCGCCGGGCACGCCGCTGGTGGTGTTGCTGCACGGCTTCGGTGACCTGTGGTGGTCGTGGCGGCATCAGCTCACCGGTTTGGCCGAACTCGGATTCCGCACGGTCGCGGTCGATCTGCGCGGCTACGGCGACACCGACAAGCCACCGCGCGGCTACGACGGCTGGACGCTCGCCGGGGATGTCGCCGGCCTGATCCGGGCACTCGGGCACACCGACGCCACCCTGGTCGGTCACGGCACCGGCGGCCTGGTCTGCTGGGCGACCGCGGCCCTGCATCCGCGGGTGGTGCGGGCGATCGCGGTCATCGGGTCACCGCATCCGATCGCGTTGAAACAGGCCGTACTGCGTGACCGGCGGCAGCGCCGGACTTGGCTGCCGAACTTCCTGCGCTGCCAGCCCCCCTTCTACGGCGAACGCCTGTTCACCGGGGCGGACGGCGCCGAGATCGAGCGGATGCTGCGGCTGCGGGCCGGTGAGCGCTGGGCCGGCACCGAGGAGTGCGCCGACACCGCGGCCCGGATGCGGTCCGCGATCCGGATCGCCGGTGCCGCCCACTGTGGCCTGGAATACGAACGCTGGGCGTTCCGCAGCCAGTGGCGGCCCGACGGTCACCGCTTCCTGCGCGCGATGCGCGAGCCGATCACCGTGCCGGTGCTGTCGCTGCGCGGAGCCCAGGACCGCTACATGCTCGATTCGACGCTGCGCCGCGGCGCGCACCTGTCCCCGCGCCGCCGCCTGGTGACCGTGCCCGACGCGGGGCACTTCGCGCACCAGGAGAATCCGGGGGCGGTCACCGGCGAGCTGGCGAAACTGTTGACCGAATGACGGTCAGGACAGCACGCAGCTGCCGGTGCCGACCTTGGTGGTGAGGTCACCGGCTTGGTCGCGCTGCTTGGCCACTTCGCCCATGGTCAGCACGTAACCGGTCTCGTCGTCGGTGACGGCGGCACCGAAGACCACGCCGAGCACGTTGCCGTCCGAATCCACCAGTGGCCCACCGGAATTGCCGGCCCGGACCTGTCCGCGCACGGTGTACACCTCGCGCTCGACGGTTCCGTCCCGATAGATGTTGGGGCCGGTCAGATCCAGCGTCTCGCGCACGCGCGCGGCGCTGGCGGTGTAGTTCCCGCCGCCGGGATAGCCCAGCACAATGGAACTTTCGCCCGCCTTCGCCGAGCTGGGCGCGACGGGGATGACCGGCGCGGTCAGACCCGGCACGTCCAGGACCGCCACGTCGGTGTCGGGGTCGAACAGCACGACGATGGCCTCCAGCGGGCCGTGCGGGGTATCCACCGACACGCTCGAGGTGCCGGCGACGACGTGCGCATTGGTCATGACCCGTTCCGGTGCGACCACGAAACCCGAACCCTCCAGCTGCCGTTGGCAACTGGGCGCCAGGCCGTGGATCCGCAGCACACTGAGCTGCAGGTTGCCGGCCACCGGGCTCTGCAGCACGGTCGGGTCCGGCGGCTGCACCGGCGCGATCGGCGCCCGGCCGAACGGGCCGATGACGTCCGGCAGCCCGGAAGTGTTGAGCAGGCGGGAGAATTCGTTCGGTACCCGGCGCAACCAGTTCGGCGCCACCTGGTTCACGTCCGACAGCACCCGGGAACCGTTGACGGCGGCCGCGATCGCGGGCTGCGAGGAGGTGGCCAGCGGCAGTGCGAGCAGCCACGCGGTGACCAGCACCGCGATGCACTGCAGGCCCGCGCCGATCCCGCTGTCGGCGGCGCGCAGCGCCGGATGGTGCATGCCGCCGCGGGCCGCGCGGCCCAGCACCATGCCCGCGACCTCACCGACGATGACCAGCGCGACGATCAGCACCACGCCGACCAGCACGCGGCGGCGGCCCTCACTGACATGGATCAGGATGTGCGGGGCGATCAGGATCCCGGCGACCGCGCCCAGCACGACACCCAGGAAGGACAACGCCGACGCGACCGCGCCCTGCCGCCAGCCGGAGGTGGCGGCCAGCAACGCGAGCAGCACGACGCCGATGTCGAGCCAGGTGGAGGAATTCATGGTGTCATCCCCATTGCTGCCATGGTGGTTTCCAGGTCACGCACATCGTGGTGATCCCAGTCCCGTTCCCATCCCGAAACCGCGAGCACGCCGGCGAGGACGCCGGCCGTGAAGCCCCAGACCAGCATTCCGTCCACGGCGAACGCCGGACCCATATAGCCCAGCGGGTGGCGGACGACGAAACGGTTGGCCGGGTCGAGTAACTCTGCCATGGGAACTCGTACCACCCGGGCGGCCTCGGCGGCGCTGACCACACCGACTTCGCCGGGAGAACGCCAGTAGCCGAGCACGGGGGTGACGTCGAAGCGCGACGGTGGCACGAAGATCTTCTTCAATACCGCGAACGGTTCCACGCCGGCGGGGTCGAGCCCGGTTTCCTCCTGGGCCTCGCGCAGCGCGGTGCCGATCGGCCAGTCGTCGCCGTCGTCGCGGGCGCCACCGGGGAAGGCGACCTGACCGCGGTGCTGGCGCAAAGTGGCCGCGCGCTGGGTCAACAGCACATCTGCGTCGGCGGGCAGCCCGCCGGGCGCGCTCGGATCGGATTCCGGTGCGCCACCGAACAATACGAGCACCGCGGCCTGCCGGGGCCGCAGCACGGCGCTGAGCAGCGCGCCCGGGGTGCGGTCGATGACCTGGTTGATCCCGGTCGGGTCGGTGAGTTCGTGGTCGGCCACACGGCGCAGCCAGTCCGGTAGCCCGGGCGGCCGCAACGCCGTATTCCGGGCGAATTCCTCGGTCACGCTGTAACTCCCAGGGCGGCGGCAACCGTGGCCGCGATGTCGTCGGCACTGCTGAAGGGGCGGACCACCAGCTTCGCGACAGTACCGTCCGGGCGGATCAGCACCGTGACGGGCAGCACCTGCGGCGCGCCCACCGCGTTCTGGACCCGGCCGGCACCGTCCTGCACGCCGGGCAGGTGCACGTCCAGATCGGTGAGCCGGGCCAGGCCCTTCGCCTCGGCCGGGTCGCTGTGCACGGTCAGCACGGTGATCTTGTCTCCGGCGCGCTGGGCGTAGTCGCGCAGCGCCGGAAGTTCCTGCGCGCAGGGCTGACACCAGTACGCCCACAGGTTGAGCAGGGCCGGGCGGCCGGCCAGTGCCGCGGCCAGCGGGACCGGGCGGCCCGTCGCCAAGCAGTCGAGGGTGAGACCGGCCAGCGGGCCGGCGGGCACCACGCCGGGTGCCGCGGCGGGGCAGTCGGCGAGCGCGGCGGCGGCGCGGGCCGCGCCCGGGACGGGTGCGGCGGACTCGGCGACCGGCACGGTCGAGCGGGTCGGGCTCGAGCCGTCCCACGGCCGGGCCACCAGGACGGCACCGACGATCAGCACCACGGCGAGCAGTGCCCAGCGCCAGGCCGGGAAGCCGCGGGGGCCGCGCATGCCGGACTGCCCCGATCCCCCGGGCTGTTGTTCGGTCACCGTCACCGGCCCACCAGTTCCAGCAGGTGCTCGGCCTCGGGCCCCTTGATCAGTGCCGCGGCGGCGGCCGGGTCGGTGGGGCCGAGACCGTAGGACGGGCAGTCGGCGGCGAGGATGCAGGCGCCGCAGGCCGGCTTGCGGGCGTGACATACCCGGCGGCCGTGGAAGATGACCCGGTGCGACAGGTCGGTCCATTCCTTGCGCTCGATCAGCGCGCCGACGGCGTGCTCGACCTTCACCGGGTCTTCCTCGGTGGTCCAGCCCCAGCGTCGTACGAGCCGGCCGAAATGGGTGTCGACGGTGATTCCCGGCACACCGAACGCGTTCCCGAGAATGACGTTGGCCGTTTTGCGCCCGATACCGGGCAGCTTCACCAGGGCGTCCATCGTGGCGGGCAGTTCACCGTCGTAGTCGTCGGTGACCGCCTGTCCCAGACCGATCAGCGAATTCGCCTTGTTCCGGAAGAAACCGGTCGGGCGGATGTACTCCTCGAGCTCCGCGCGATCGGCTTCGGCGAACGCTTTCGCGTCCGGATACCGGGCAAACAACGCCGGTGTGGTCTGATTCACACGGACATCCGTGCACTGCGCGGAAAGTATTGTGGCGACAGCCAATTCGAACGCATTTCGGAAGTCCAGCTCGCAGTGCGCGGCCGGGAACGCGGTGGCCAATGCCCGATTCATCCGGCGGGCGCGACGCACCAGGCCCAGACGGGTTTCGGCGGCAAAGGATCGGGCGGTACGCACGCGTCCACCATACGGAACCGCACTGCGCACCGGGCGACGGCGGCGAGATTACCGGGTACCCCGCGACCGGCGGCACGGGCGGTCGGCGACTACTACGGCCGGGCAACGATCGGACTCCTCCGTATTCCATCTGAGACCTCGGCCGTGTTTACTACCGCGTATGCAAGGACTCGCTGTGGTGCTGTTCCCGGTGCTGTTGATGCTGTTCGCACTGTTCATGGAACGCGTCGAGAATCGGCTCCGCAAACTGCTCGAACCATCCGAAGAGGTCCAGCAATATCTGGACCGCGCCAGCAACGCCGAGGTCAGTGAGCTGGCCAAGCTCGGTGTGCCACCGGCTGCCGCCCGGTTGCCGCGCCGCCGCGGCGGCGACAATCTGGACGTCGCAGCGGCCAGCTGAGCGCGGCGCGCCCACGGCCCAACCCTCCCACCAGCTGGGAGCACCGCAATCCCCGCCACCGCGGCGGCCCGTAGGGTGCAGGACAGGACCCCCGTTCGCGGGCCGGAAGCCGGGGCGGAACGGGACGCACGGGAACCTGTAGCACCCGCTGCGCGTTGCACGGATCGAGTGTTACGTGGTGTCGGTCACTCACGTTCGCACGATCCAAGTAGACTGCTCTGTCGTCGGCCTGCTTCGGTCCCGACAAAGCAGAGCCAATTCACATAAGGAGCATTTCGTGGACGAGGCCCTCGCCCGTGCAGGCATCTTCCAAGGCGTAGAGCCCACCGCGGTGGCCGCTCTCACCAAACAGCTTCAGCCGGTCGACTTCCCGCGCGGCCACGTGATCTTCAACGAGGGTGAGCCCGGAGATCGGCTGTACATCATCACGTCCGGGAAGGTGAAGATCGGCCGGCGTTCGCCGGACGGTCGCGAGAACCTGCTGACCATCATGGGTCCGTCGGACATGTTCGGTGAGCTGTCCATCTTCGACCCGGGCCCGCGTACCTCCACCGCCACCACGGTCACCGAGGTCCGCGCGGTCACCATGGACCGGGACGCGCTGAAGTCGTGGATCGACCAGCGCCCGGAGATCGCCGAGCAGCTGCTGCGCGTGCTCGCGCGCCGCCTGCGCCGCACCAACAACAACCTGGCCGACCTGATCTTCACCGACGTCCCCGGCCGGGTCGCCAAAGCGTTGCTGCAGCTGGCACAGCGGTTCGGCACTCAGGAGGCGGGTGCGCTGCGCGTCACCCACGACCTCACCCAGGAGGAGATCGCCCAGCTGGTCGGCGCGTCGCGTGAGACCGTCAACAAGGCGCTGGCCGACTTCGCGCACCGCGGCTGGCTGCGGCTCGAAGGCAAGAGCGTGCTGATCTCGGACTCCGAGCGGCTCGCCCGCCGCGCTCGATAGCGGATCCACCGAGGTAGACGAACGACCGGCCGGGGCACCCGCCCCGGCCGTCGTCGTGTCGAGCGTCAGTTCTCCGCGGCGCGCAGATAGGCCAGCTGGGCCTGCACCGAACTCGCGGCGGCCGGCCACAGGCTGCGGTCCACGTCGGCGTACACCTTCGCGACGATCTCCATCGTGCCCGCGTCGGCGCCCAACTCCGCGAGCGCGGCGCGGACCTGCGCGAGCCGCTCCCGCCGATGCTGGATGTAGTAGGCGATCACCGGTTCGGCGTCCGGATGATCGGGCCCGTGCGCGGGCAGCAGGCGGCGGCCGGGCGCGACCGCGGCCAACTTGTCCATCGAGGCGAGATAGTCGCCGAGGGCGCCGTCCCGTGATTCCAGCACGGTGGTGCCGCTGCCGAGCACGGTGTCGCCGGTGAATACCGCGTCGTCGGTCACGAAGCTCACCGAGTCGGTGGTGTGGCCGGGGGTGGCCAGCACGGTCAGCCGCAGCCCGGCCGCGTCGATCACCTCACCGTCGGCCAGCGGCAACGCCGAACCACGCAGGTGCGCCGGGTGCATCGCCCGCACCGGCGTACCGGTCTCGGCGACCAGTCCGTCGATGCCGCCGGTGTGGTCGAAGTGGTGATGGGTCACCAGGGCCAGGGCGATCTCGCCGCCGGTCTCCCGGACCAGGGCCGCGGTGTGCTCGGGATCCTGCGGCCCGGGATCGATCACGACGCAGTCGGATCGGCCCGGGGCCCGCAGGATCCAGGTGTTGGTGCCCTGCAGCGTCATCTGCGACGGATTGTTCGCCAGCAGGACCGAGGCGGTCGGGGCGACCGCCCGCAGCCGGCCGTACGCCGGGTGGGTGAGACTCATGAAATCCACTGTCGCAGAAGGCGCGCTTGCCGCGAAGCATTGGACGCACCGATAAATCTCACGTGCTCACCCCTTGCCTCAGCGCACTTCCGCGATGAGTTCCACCTCGACCGGGGTGCCCTTGGGCAGTTCGAACACACCCACCGCGGAGCGGGCGTGCACGCCGGCGTCGCCGAAGATCTCGCCGAGCAGCTCGGAGGCACCGTTGATCACCAGTGGCTGATCGGTGAATCCCGGTGCGGAGGCCACGAATCCGACGACCTTCACGATCCGCACCACCTCGTCCAGGCCGACGAGGCCGTGGACGGCGGCCAGTGCGTTGAGCGCGCACTGGGCGGCCGCGTCCTTGGCGGTCTCCAGGCTGACGTCGGCGCCGACCTTGCCGGTCACCGACAGCGCGCCGTCGACGAACGGCAGCTGACCGGAGGTGTAGACCATCGAGCCCGAGCGGACCGCCGGGATGTAGGCGCCGGCCGGGGCCGCCACCTCCGGCAGCTTCAGGCCTAGACGGTCGAGGTTGGCGGCCCAATCGGTTGCGGCGCCCATCAGTTCTTCGCTCGCTTCAGGTAGGCCACGTGCTGCTCGCCGGTCGGGCCGGGCAGCACCGTGACCAGCTCCCATCCGTCGGCACCCCACTGGTCCAGGATCGCCTTGGTCGCGTGCGTCAGCAGCGGCACGGTCGCGTATTCCCACACGGTCACATCACTCATATGCCAGAGCGTATCGGTGTGTGTCGTAGCGGACACTGGGTGCATCCGGTGCTGATTCGCGGAGGCGGCCTATAGGCTCCGACCGTGGGAGTTTCAACAGCGATGCCGGTATCGGCGGAGCCGGAGCAGCAGGGGCGGTGGCCGGAACGGGCAGCTCGGGCCAGGCTGCACTACGTTTCCGGCAAAGGCGGAACCGGTAAGTCGACGGTGTCGGGGGCCTTGGCTCTCGCGCTCGCGACGGGTGGTCGCCGGGTGCTTCTGGTCGAGGTCGAGGGCAGGCAGTCGATAGCGCAGCTGTTCGATCTGCCGCCGCTGCCGCCGACCGAAACCAAGATCGCGACCGCGGACGGCGGTGGCGAGGTGATCGGGCTGGCGCTCGACGTCGAGCACGCGTTCCTCGAATACCTCGACATGTTCTACAACCTGGGCTTCGCGGGCCGGGCCATGAAGAAGATGGGCGCGGTCGAGTTCGTCACCACCATCGCGCCCGGGCTGCGCGACGTCATCCTCACCGGCAAGATCAAGGAGTGCGCGCAGCGCACCACCAAGGCCGGTAAGCCCGTGTACGACGACATCGTCGTGGACGCGCCGCCGACCGGCCGGATCGCCGGCTTCCTCGACGTCACCTCCGCGATGACCGAGGTCGCCAAGGGCGGCCCGATCGCCAACCAGGCCGAATCGGTCGCGAAGCTGCTGAAATCCGATCAGACGATGATCCACCTGGTGACGCTGCTGGAGGCGCTGCCGGTGCAGGAGACCGCCGACGCGGTCGCGGAACTGACCGCCGCCGACTTCCGGATCGGCACGGTCGTGGTGAACCGGGCCGGTGAGAGCCTGCTGCCGCCCGAGGTCCGTGCGCGCGCCGCCACCGGCGAGATCGACGTGGACGCGGTCCGTTCCGGACTGGAGGCCGCCGGAATCGAGCTGTCCGACAACGACTTCGATGGCCTGTTGCGCGAAACCGTCGAGCACGCGGCCACCGTCACCGGTCAGGACGACAACGCTGACGAGCTGGCGAAGGTCGACGTGCACCGGCTGTTCCTGCCCGCCCTGCCCGACGGCATGGATCTCGGCGGCCTCTACGAGCTGGCGGCATTGCTGATCGATCAGGGAGTCCGCTGATGACGTTGCCGCCGAACACGACTCGGCTGGATCTCGGCCGCATCGTCGACGACCCGGCCGCCCGGGTCGTGGTGTGCTGTGGCTCGGGCGGGGTCGGCAAGACCACGACCGCGGCCGCCATCGCCCTGGCCGCCGCCGAACGCGGCCGCAAGGTGGTCGTGCTGACCATCGACCCGGCCCGCCGGCTGGCCCAGTCGCTGGGGGTCAGCGATCTCGGCAATGCCCCGCAGCGAGTCGAACTCGGCTCGGACGCGCGCGGCGAGCTGTACGCGATGATGCTCAACATGCGGCGCACCTTCGACGACATGGTGCTCGAGCACACCTCGCCGGAGAAGGCCGAGCAGGTCTTCGCCAACCCCTTCTATCAAACGGTGGCCTCCTCGTTCGGTGGAACGCAGGAGTACATGGCCATGGAGAAGCTGGGTCAGCTGACCGCGACCAAGGAGTGGGACCTGATCGTGGTCGACACGCCTCCGTCGCGGAACGCGCTCGACTTCCTGGACGCGCCGAAACGCCTGGGGTCCTTCCTCAATGGACGGATGATCCGGGTGATCATGGCGCCGGGCCGCGGTGTGGGCCGGTTGGTCACCGGCGCGATGAGCCTGGCGGTGCGCGGGGTGTCGACGGTCGTCGGCGGCCAGATGCTGAAGGACGCTTCGCTGTTCCTGCAGTCGCTGGAGTCGATGTTCGGCGGATTTCAGGCCCGCGCGGACCGCACCTATGCGATGCTGTCCAGAGCGGGTACGCATTTCGTTGTGGTGGCGGCCGCCGAACCGGACGCGCTGCGCGAGGCGTCGTTCTTCGTCGACCGGCTCTCGACCGATCGCATGCCGCTGGCCGGGCTGGTGCTCAATCGCACCCACCCGGTGTTGTGCTCGCTCTCGCCCGAACAGGCGTTGACCGCAGCCGAGCGGCTGGACGCGGACCCGTCCACAGCGCTCGCCGCGGACGTGTTGCGGATCCATGCCGAGCGGGTGCACACGGCGGACCGGGAACGGCATCTGCTGCACCGGTTCACCGACGCGCACCCACAGGTCGCGATCAGTGCGGTCACGGCGCTGCCGTTCGAGGTCGCGGACCTCGAGGCGTTGCGTGTGGTCGGTGCTCAGCTCGTCGGCGGTTAGCCCCACCGCCGGAAGCGGAGTTCGACTGTTGCCGTGAGCGACCGCGCCGGCCGGCGATGACCCCTGTGCCGAAAACGGTCCGAGCCCGCACACCGCAGGCTCGGACCGTTGTGCCTGATAACTAGATCGCGACCTTCTGGTGTCGCTGCGCGCGGAAGAAGTCGGCCCACGAGGTGACCTCGGGGTGCTGCTTGAGCAGCGCGCGACGCTGACGCTCGGTCATCCCGCCCCACACACCGAACTCCACGCGGTTGTCCAGCGCGTCGGCTCCGCACTCCATCAGCACCGGGCAGTGCCGGCAGATGGTGGCCGCCTTGCGCTGGGCCGCACCCCGGACGAACAGCTGGTCGGGATCTACTTCCTTGCAGCGCGCCTGGGAGACCCACGCGATCCGCGCCTCGGCCTGCTCTACATCCAATCGAGCGATCGGGGTTGTCATATGCATTTGGTGTGCCCCTTTGCAGTCCGAACACCGAGGTCGATCGGTGCTCCAGAATCTCGCTCGGCTCGCAGTACCCCATCCTCACTGCGAACCACGCCACATTCCACTTTGAGTGTTAGCTCTATCACACTGGTTTCCCAATCTAGGTAAAGGAACCGGGGCAGCGCAAGACCATCTCGGGATTTTTTGGTACGACCGTCCATGCAAATGCCGCATAGAACCGGGCAGTCCCCCGGTTTCGGGCGACACGCCAAGCGCGACACGCCGAAGATGTCACTAATTGCCCATGACACCAACGGGCCGAGACCCGGGGCCCACGTGTTCTCAGCCCGGGCAATTAGGCTGTCGCCCGTGCCGATCTCACAAACGCTCGGAAAGATGGCCACGGCCTGCGTCCTGGCGGCCGTGCTCCTCGCCGGGCTGATGTTCCCCCTCGCCGGCGGCTTCGGATACCTGTCCAACCGCGCGGCCGACGCCGTGGACAACGTCTCCGCGGAACTACTCGACGGTACGGCCCCGGCCGTCTCCACCATGGTCGACGCGACCGGCGCCCCGATCGCCTGGCTCTACGACCAGCGTCGCTTCGAGGTCCCCAGCGACAAGATCTCGAACGACATGAAGCTGTCGATCGTCTCCATCGAGGACAAGCGATTCCTCGACCACCACGGCGTGGACTGGCAGGGAACCTTCCGGGCGTTCCTGACCAACACCTCGTCCGGCGGCGTCCAGCAGGGTGGCTCCACCCTCGACCAGCAGTACGTGAAGAACTTCCAGCTGCTGGTGGTCGCCAAGACCGACGCGCAGCGCCGCGCCGCCGTCGAGACCACCCCCGCGCGCAAGCTGCGCGAGATCCGGATGGCACTGACCCTCGACAAGCGGCTCAGCAAGGACGAGATCCTCACCCGCTACCTGAACCTGGTGTCGTTCGGCAACGGTTCCTACGGCATCCAGGACGCGGCCCAGACCTACTTCGGGGTCGACGCCAAGGACCTCAACGTGCCGCAGTCGGCCATGCTCGCCGGCATGGTGCAGAGCTCGTCGAAGCTCAACCCGTACACCAACCCCAAGGGCGTCACCGAGCGCCGCAACACCGTGCTCGACACCCTGATCACGAACAACCCGGGCCGGGCCGACGAGTACCGCAAGGCCAAGGACGAGCCGCTCGGCGTGCTCCCCGAACCGAAGTCGCTGCAGCAGGGCTGCATCGGCGCCGACGATCGCGGATTCTTCTGCGATTACGCCATGGAGTACATGGAGAACGCCGGCATCAGCCTGGACCAGATCAACAAGGGCGGGTACCGGATCGAGACCACACTCGACCCGGTCGTGCAGAACGCGGTCAAGGCCTCGATCAACGACGTCACCAAGCCCGACCTGCCCGACATCGCCGAGGTCATGAGCATCGTCGGCACCGGTCAGGACTCGCACCCGGTGCTCGCCATGGCCTCCAGCCGCGTGTACGGCCTGGACCAGGGCCTGCACCAGACCGTGCAACCGCAGCCGTTCTCCATGGTCGGCGACGGCGCCGGCTCGATCTTCAAGATCTTCACCACCGCCGCGGCCATGGAGAAGGGTCTCGGCACCAACGCTCAGCTCGACGTGCCCGGCTTCTTCGTCGCGAAAGGCATGGGTAACAGTGGTACTCCCGGCTGCCCGGCCGAGTCCTACTGCGTGAAGAACGCCGGTAACTACAAGGGTTCGATGTCGGTGACCGAGGCGTTGGCGACCTCACCGAACACCGCCTTCGTCAAGCTGATCGGTGACGTCGGCGTGACGCCGACGGTCGACATGGCGGTCCGGCTCGGCATGCGCTCCTACACCGAGCCCGGCAGCTCCGGCTACGGCAACCAGAGCCTGGCCGACATGGTGAAGCAGCAGAACCTGGGCTCGTTCACGCTGGGCCCGTTCGCGATCAACCCGCTGGAACTGTCCAATGTCGCTGCGACGCTTGGCTCTTCGGGCAAGTGGTGCCCGCCCTCGCCGATCAAGCAGGTGCTCGACCGGTTCGGCAAGCAGGTGCCGCTCACCCAGCAGGCCTGCGAGCAGGTGGTCGACCCAGGCCTGGCCAACACCCTCGACAACGCGCTGAGCCAGGACGCGGTCAGCGGTACCGCCGCCGGTTCCGCGCGCGCCGCGGGGTGGAGCGTGCCGGTGTCGGCGAAGACGGGAACCACCGAGACCAACAAGTCCTCGGCCTTCCTCGGCTTCACAAACTCGATGGCCGGCGCCGCCTACATCTACGGCGACTCCCCGACCCCCGGCGAGATCTGCTCGTTCCCGCTGCGCAGCTGTGGCAGCGGAAACCTGTTCGGTGGTAACGAGCCGGCGCTGAGCTGGTTCAAGGGCATCAACCCGGTGTTGAACACCTTCCCGCCCAGCGCACTGCCGCCGCAGGACGACAAGTACGTGCGCGGCTCGAACAACTCGCAGATCCCGGACGTGACCGGCCAATCCGAGGGCGACGCCCGTTCGACGCTGATCGCCGCCGGATTCCAGGTGCAGTCGGTGACGGTGCCCGGCACCCAGGCCAAGGGCACGGTCGCGAGCACGTCACCGAACGGGTCCGCGATCCCGGGCTCGGTGATCACCATGAACATCAGCGACGGCACCCAGCGGGAACTGCCGCCGCCCGGTGCGCCGGCGCCCGCCGGGCCGCCGCCGCCGGGTATCCCGATCCCGATTCCGCGACTGCCTCCGCTGCCGATCCCGGTACCGCGGTAGCCGACGAAAACGACTGTGCCGCCGAACCTTTCGAGGTTCGGCGGCACAGTTCGTTCCGGGGCCGCTACAGCCGGGCCTTGACCGCGGCGGACAGCCGCGACCCGTCCACCCTGCCCTGGGCCATCGCCGTGGCGACCTTCATGACCTGTCCCATCTGCTTCATGTGCGGACGAGCGCCGGTCTGCTCGGCCACCTCGGCGATCGCGGTGTCCGCGATCTCGGCGACCTCGGCGTCGGACAGCTGTGTGGGCAGGTAGGAGGCGATGATCTCCTCCTCGGCCCGCTCGTTGGCGGCCAGTTCGGGACGGTTGTTCTGCTCGTAGATGACGGCCGCCTCGGAGCGCTTCTTCGCCTCCTTGGCGAGGACGGCCTGCACCTCGCTGTCGCTCAGCTCCCGCGCCTCGGCGCCGGCGACCTCGGTGTTCTGGACGGCGGCCAGGAGCATCCGCAGCGTGTTCACGCGCAGCGGATCCTTGGCCTTCATCGCCGTGGTGAGATCGGCCCGAAGCGTGGATTTGAGTTCCGACATGCGCTCAACGTAACGCGTACCGGCGCCGGGTCCCAGTGAATTCCGGCCGTGCCGTCGCCGCGTCGTCGGCGCGACCCCTGCCGGGCGGCGGAAACGGGCTGCGCGTTCGGCGGTTCGGTCGCCTATCCTGGTCGAATGCCCGTCATCTCGTCTGTTGCTCTCCGCCGGGCCGCGCTGGGAGCCACCGGAGTCGCCGTCGCCGGTGTCGGATACGCCTCCCTCATCGAACGCAACGCTTTCGTCCTGCGTGAGACCACCATGCCGGTGCTGCGCCCGGGCTCGGCGAGCCTGCGCGTGCTGCACATCAGCGACCTGCACATGACGCCCGGGCAGAAACGCAAGCAACAGTGGGTGCGCGAGCTGGCCGCGCTGGAACCCGACCTGGTGATCAACACCGGCGACAACCTGGCCCACCCGCGGGCCGTGCCGTCCGTGGTGCAGGCGCTGTCGCCGCTGATGTCGCGGCCGGGCATGTTCGTGTTCGGCAGCAACGACTATTTCGCGCCGGTGCCGAAGAACCCGTTGAAGTACTTCGACAAGAACCACAAGCGCGTCTTCGGTGACCCGCTGCCCTGGCAGGATCTGCGCGCGGCGTTCGCCGAGCGCGGCTGGGTGGACATGACGCACGTCCGGCGCGACGTCGAGGTCGCCGGAATCAAGATCGCCACCGCCGGGGTCGACGACCCGCACCTGCAGCGGGACCGCTACGACACCGTCGCCGGTGCCCCGAACCCGCTGGCCGACCTCAGCCTCGGCCTCACCCACTCCCCCGAACCGCGAGTGCTGGACCGGTTCGCCGCGGACGGCTACGACCTGGTCCTGGCCGGGCACACCCACGGCGGGCAGCTCTGCCTGCCGTTCTTCGGCGCCCTGGTCACCAACTGCGGGATCGACCGGGCCCGGGTCAAGGGCCCGTCCCGCTGGGGTGCGCACACCCGGCTGCACGTGTCGGCCGGCCTGGGCACCTCGCCGTGGGCGCCGTACCGCTTCTGCTGCCGGCCCGAGGCCACACTGATCACTCTGGTCGCAGCGGCGCCGAAACAGTCCCGCACCGCTCCCGATATCGCCGCGACAACTGCTGGCGCCCACTAGTTTTCGCTGCTCGAGCCCGCGAGCACGCAGCGGGTTCGCCGCTGCGTCGTCTCGCGGGCCGTTCAGGCGCTAGTATTCGGCCCAGCCGAGACAGAAGGCAGGGCAAGAGCGTGACCAGTGGGTTCGAGGGCCGGGAAGACGACCAGACGCGGGCGATCCGCCGTCAGCCGCCCAGCGGCGGCGGCGATGCGACCGAGATGTTCCAGGCGCCGCAGCAACCGGGTTACGACCCGACGCAGCAGTTCGGCGCCCAGCAGTACCAGGCGACCCAGCAGTACAACGCCCAGCCGGGCGGTCAGCAGCAGGCCTACAGCCGGCAGTACGAGGCGACGCAACAGTTCGGCGCCCAACAGTACGAGGCCACGCAGCAGTACAACGCCCAGCAGCACGGCGATCAGCAGCGGTACGAGCCGACCCAGCAGTACGGCGCCGCTCCCGGCGGCCGCCGCGGCCCGCAAGGCGGCTACGACCGCACCGAGATGTACCCCGGCGGCGGATACGGCAACGACCCGTACCGCGACGAACAGTGGCCGCAGACCGGCGGCTACGCCGCCGAGCCGGACTACGCCGAGCCCGATCGGGGTGGGAACGAGCCGGCGCCGAACAACCGCAACCGCAACATGATGCTGGCCGGCTTCGGGGTCGGCGCCTTGGTGATCGTGGTGGTCGCCGTGGCCGTGCTCATGTTCAGCGGCGCCAAGACCGGCACGACGACGCAGGCCGCGACCACGACCGGCGCGGCCACCACCTCGCTGGACCCGAACGCCGGACTGTCGACGACCACCAAACCGACCTCCGCGACCAGCACCACCAAGACCACGACCACCACGAAGCCCCCGGTGACCGGCCCGCTGATCCCCGGCTACCAGATGGTGCAGATCCCCGATCACGGCGCCGCCTACGACGCACCCACCGGCTGGCAGACCCAGGCGGCGGGCCAGATCGGTTCCGGCGCAACGGCTGTCCAGGTCGCGGGCATGACCCAGGACGGTTCCGGATACTGCCCGAAGGGGTCCCGCACGACCGCGTTCCTGGCGTCCTCCGACAAGTCCGACGGCCCCTCCGCCGCCGTCGACGTCGGCTCCCGGACCGCGAAGGCCGCCTGGGCCAACACCACCGGCGTGACAACCGGTGCGACACAACAGATCAGCTCGCTCGACGGCGAGATGCAGGGCAGCTACGTGCAGACCACGGGTACCGTCACCGGCGCCGCCCCCGGCTGCGCCAAATCCTTCGCGGTCTACACGTTCGCCTTCCCCGCCGAAGCCGGCTACTACGTGATGACCATCGCCGCCGACACCGGCATCAGCCAGGCCATCGACCCCGCCACCGCCCAGCGCATCGTAACCTCCATTCGCCCGATTTCAGGCCACTGACCAGCCGATTTAACGCCAGCCCCCACCCTGCGCTAAGCTGATCCCGTTCACATCACGGGGTGTGGCGCAGCTTGGTAGCGCGCTTCGTTCGGGACGAAGAGGTCGCAGGTTCAAATCCTGTCACCCCGACTCGTGTGTGGAGACACGATTACGGCTCCTGACCAGTTCGACTGGTCAGGAGCCGTTCTTGTTGGCGGGATCGACAACTGGACGTTATTGCCCGCTTCGTACCTGCCGTCGGCCTCGGAAACCTCACCGAGCAGCCTGGCACGCATGAGGGGCGAAGCCGCCGGCACCAGCGATCGGCCTGGCTGTGGCCCGGTCTACCGAACCGCGGCATGACCGACCAAGTTGAGGACCACCGTCGGTCGATCTGGTGAGAACGATCACGCCGCATAATGATTCGTGGCTGACCGGGTTCTCAGCCACGCTAGGTTGACGACGTGCTTACCGCGCTGATCGCTGTCGGTGGAACGCTTCTCGGCTCCATCGTGACGTTTGGATTCCAGCGACTCACAGCCGACAGGACTGTGCGCCAGGGATTCCGCGAGCGACTGAGACAGGACCGCCTGAGCGCCTACAGCGCCTTCGCCGCGGTGGTCATGGAGTATCGACACTTCGAGAACGACCGGACCGGATGGCACCGGACGACACGAATCCGCGGCTGAGTGACACCGAGCAGGCGCCGATACCGTCGTGGTCGTCGGGGCCGCTGGACGCAGACTGCGTAGTCTCACGGGGTGCCCTGTGACCTCCCTCGTTTCGAGAACCCGCCGGCATTGCCTCATACCGATGTGGTGGAGATCTTGGACGGGGTGCTCGGGGGTGGGGCGGGGGAAGATGCTGCGGCGGAGGCCCTGGTCGGCATCGCCCTCGATGACGACGACCGGGAGTTCATCGAGTATTGCTGTCTCGAAGTGGGGACACGGGCTGTGCCGGGGAGTTCTCTGCTCGGACTTGCCGGATTGTGCTTGGGCCACACGGCTCGTCGCTTCGGGTATTTGAGTGATCGAGCGGTCGAGCTGGCCGAGGCTCTGGCCGCACGAGCGGGGGCAGACCCGTCCGATGTCGATGGGCGCGCGCTCGACGGACTGGACGATATTCGTTGGTACCTGCGTGACCAGGTCGAGCAGCAGCCGTCAGGCGACGTTCGCCCTGTTGACGATGGTGTGTAGTCGCGGGTCGGCGGTGTGGTTGTTTCTACGTCCGTGCGGGAGTGTCGGGCCGTCGGGGCGGGGGATGGTTAACGCCGGTGGGGCGGGGTACGAAGATCTGGTTGGAAAGGTTCCATGCCGAACAGAACTGGAGATGTCATGGGTTCCGCTGCGCTCGATTGGGTCATCGCCGGATACAAGAACGGGGATCCTGTGGCTTCGGCGCTGTTCGTGCCACTGTTCATCGTGCTGGGTCTCGGGCAGATCCTGCAGGGCAAGCCGTTCTGAGACTTCGATTACACCGGGGCCGGCCTCTTTTCCACAAGGAGGTCGGCCCGATTTTTTGGCGGCCGGGAACTGTTTTATAGTTGGCGAAACTGCTCGCATTCGTGTGCCCGGAAATGAAGGTTGTCGTTCGATGATGTTGTCGCTCGCCCACGTTGGTGACGCATCTCGGTATACCTCGGCGCGCGGTGCGGAGTTCGATTCCGCTGCTGGATATTCGGTGGTGACATCATGACGGCGGCGACTCGCGTGCGCGGGGCCGCGGCCGGAACCGCCTGTGGCGCATTGGCTGTGGCGGCGCACGGATCCGCCGGGACGCTGCCGGGTTCCAGCGACACCACCCTGTTGTTGCTCGTCAGCGCGCTGGTGGGGGCCGGGGTCGCGGTGGCCGGAGGCAGCCGGATCCGGTTGTTCGGGCTGCTCGGCGCGGGGCAGGCGTTGTGCCACGCGCTGCTGGCGGCGGATATCGCGCCTGGTCACGGCGGGATGGCGATGCCGGGGCAGCCGGGCTGGGCGATGGTGGGCGCGCACGCGGTGGCTACCGCAATGTGCACGCTGCTGATCGCGGCGGCCGAACGGTTCCATCGGGCGTTGACGCGGGTGGCCTGGGCGCTGCTGCGTCTCTTCGACCCACGACCGCACAACCCGGATCAGCTGATCCAGGGCCCGCAGGCGATCGCCTGGGCGGGCCGCCGGGGGCTGTCCGTCTCGATTTCCCGGCGCGGGCCGCCGGTCTTCGCCGCCGCACACTGACCTATCGGTCCAGCTGCCTGCGGCTCTCGCTTCACCGCCACATCCGGTCATCGGTTGGCGGTGCGGATCCCGCGCTGATCACGCCGACCGTTCCGGTCGGCAACCGCGGCGACCGCAATCCAGTACCGGCATGTTCTCGTGAATTAGTTCGCGCCGAGCGCCGGATAATTCCAGGGAATTCCGATCTCCGGACATTTGTGGATACCTGCATGCCGGAAATCAATTTCCCCAGTGCCTGCGACCGATATTCCGACACCAGCGGAAAGGCACCTCGCCTGCCCGGAAATATCCGTCGGTAATTCACGTCGAACCGCACTGCCGCAGTCATCCCCTGCGACACACCTTCTTCCGCGAACCTCGTTCGCACAGTTAGGACTCTGATGAAGACCACCTATGCCCTCACCGCCGCCGCCACGATCGCCATCCTGGCCGGCGCCGCCGGAACCGCCTGCGCCGAAGCCCCCGCCGCAGCCGTCGTGTCCGGAAACACCGCGGACCACTCGGTGGTGCTGACCTCGAACCCCACTCCGGCCGCCGCGATCGACGCGCCCGCCCCCGACGCGCCCGCCGGCACCCCGGACGCGCAGCCGATCCACGGCGACGACAAGCACGAGTCCAAGGACGACAACTTCGACGACGCCCTGAGCAACTTCAGCACCCAGCTCGGGCTGGGCACCAGCCTCGGCACCCTGCTCGGCTCCGGTAGCGGTCTGGTGGGCGGCTGTGTGCTCGGTGGGCTGACCGCCGGCGGGCTCACCGCTCCGCTGTTCTTCGGCGGCGCGCCCGGCGGCTGCCTCGCCGGTGCGGTGGCCGGCGCCGGACTGGGCACCGTGGTGGGTACCGTCGCGCTCGGCGGTTCGGCGGCTGTCCTCGGCGGTGGTCGGCTGGCGGGCGCGCTGGCCCACTAGGCCCGCTGACCCGCGCCTGGTTCCGCAACGAACCGACACCGGCCCACTCGCCACCCACGACCGGCAGATGCGGCCGACCGGCCGGTCGTGATCACCACTCACCGGTACCCCCGGGCTCGATCGAACGAGCTCGGGGGTGCCCGTGTGTTGCGACCAGGCGAAGTGACCACTCTCACTCTGTCACTTCACTGCTGAAAAACCCTATGGCCTGCGGATATAGTCCGAAGGTCGAACGCGTCGAGGTGCGGGAATCCGGTGAGAGTCCGGAACGGTCGCGCCACTGTGTCCAGCCCTGTGCTGGGAGTCAGACCTCCCCTCGGTGCGACTGTTGCCGAAGGGGACGCGGAATCCCCAGAAGGGTTGTACCCCAATGTCTTCCACCGGAGCCCGGTTCTTCCGGGATGTGCTGGGCACCTGGACCCGCCGCGATTGGATCGCCGCGGCCGGACTGCTCGGTTTCGTAGCGGTCGCGCACGTGGTCGCGTTCGGTCTGTTGTTCGCGGTGGTGGCGCCGCACCGGTATCAGCTGGGCACCTCGGTCTTCGGGGTCGGACTGGGGCTGACCGCCTACACGTTCGGGCTCCGGCACGCCTTCGACGCCGACCACATCGCCGCGATCGACAACACAACGCGGAAGCTGATGACGGACGGGAAGCGGCCGAAGTCGGTCGGATTCTGGTTCGCGCTCGGGCATTCCACCATCGTGTTCGTGCTCGCCGGGCTGGTGATCGCCGGCGCGCAGGCGGTCGGCACCCTCACCGATGATCAGTCACCGGCCCGGCACATGCTGGGCACCATCTCCACGATCAGCTCGGGCACCTTCCTGTACTTGATCGCGGCATTCAATATCGTTGCGCTGGCAGGCATCTGGAAGGTGTTCCGGGAAACTCGGCAGGGCAACTACAACGCCACCGAGCTGGAGACCGCGCTCGACTCGCGCGGGTTGTTCGCTCGCCTGCTGCGCCCGCTGATGAGCATGGTGAGCAGGCCGGTCCAGGTGTATCCGATGGGTGTGCTGTTCGGGCTGGGTTTCGACACCGCCACCGAGGTCGCGCTGCTCGCGATGGCCGGTTCCGGTTCGGCGGCCGGCCTCCCCTGGTACGCGATTCTCCTACTGCCGCTGCTGTTCTCGTGCGGCATGACCATGATGGACACCATGGACGGCCTGTTCATGAACGTGGCCTACGACTGGGCGTTCTCCAACCCGGTCCGCAAGATCTTCTACAACCTCACCATCACCGGCCTGTCCATCGCGGTGGCCTTCCTGATCGGCTCGATCGAACTGATCGGCGTGCTGCACAAGAACTTCGACCTCGACGACCCGATCACGAACTGGATCTCCGGCATCGACCTGAACAATGTCGGCGTCGCCATCGTGGGCCTGTTCGTGGCGGCCTGGGTCGCCGCGGTCGCCTACTGGAAGCTCGCCCGCGTGGAACAGCGCTGGACCCCGGCGCCTGCCGTGGAGGACTGAAAAGGCCCGGAAAGCACTGAGCTCGGCCGAAATTCGGCCGAGCTCAGTTCTCTCACCCCAGGGCCTAGCAACCCGGCGAGGTCTTTATCGGATCAGCGGATCCCGAAGCGCCGCATGAACTTCAGCGTCATGAGCGTGCTCTTGAGCTGCTGGGCGTACGGCTGCTTGGCGCGGGCGGCCATCACCTGGATCTTCTGGACGCCGATGTGGACGGTGTCGGTGTACTTGAGCAGGCCGGCGTCACCGTGGCGGGTGCCGATCCCGGACTGCTTCACACCGCCGGACGGAGTGGCCTTGGAGCTGTAGGAAGTGATGAAACCGTCGTTGATGTTGACGTTTCCGGCCTCCAGGCGGGCGCCGATCTCGGTGGCGCGGGCGATGTTCTTGCCCCAGACGCTGGCGTTCAGGCCGTAGTCGGTGTCGTTGGCGAGGCGGATGGCCTCCTCGACGTCGCGGAACTTGTAGATCGAGACGACCGGGCCGAAGGTTTCGGCCTTGGCGTGCACCATGTCCGGGGTGACGCCGGTCAGGACGGTCGGCTGGTAGAAGGCGGGGCCCAGGTCGGGGCGGGGGTAACCGCCGGTGACCACGGTGGCGCCCTTGGCCTTCGCGTCCTCGATGTGCGCGGAGACGCGTTCCATGTGGTCGACCGAGACCAGCGAGCCGAACTCGGGCTCGAAGTCGTAGGCCGCGCCCGCCTTCTTGCCCAGTTCCTCCGCGGCTTCGGTGAATCGGCGCAGGAATTCGTCGTACTTGCTCTCGTGCACGTAGATCCGCTCGATGTGCATGCACGCCTGGCCGGAGTTGCCGTAGACGGCGAACACGGCGCCGGGCACTGTGACGTCGAGGTCGGCGTCGTCGAGGATCAGCATCGGGTTCTTGCCGCCGAGCTCGAGACTGCAGCTGATGACATTGGCACCGGCCTGCGAACCGATGATCCGGCCGGTGGCACTGGATCCGGTGAACATGACGTAGTCGACGTTGTCGATCAGCGTGGGGCCGATGTCGGGGCCGGTACCGCACACGACCTGGACCAGGTCGCGCGGCAGACCCGCCTTGATCAGCAGGTCGACGGCGAACAGCACGCACAGGGCGGTCTTGTTGTCCGGCTTGAGTACGACGCCGTTGCCCGCGATGAACGCCGGCGCCGAGTCCGACAGCGAGATCGCGAACGGGAAGTTCCACGGCGAGATCACCGCGACGACGCCCTTGGGCTTGTGCATCTCGATCGAGGCGTTCACGAACGGGATTCCGCCGGCTCGCTTGATCGGCGCGAGCACGCGCTTGGCGGTCTTGAGGTAGTGGCTGATCACCATCGGGGTGTCGCACGATTCCTCGAACGCCATCCGCCGGGTCTTGCCGGTGCCGATCTGGATCAGGTCGGAGATGATCTCGTGGTTTTCCAGGATCAGGTCGTGGAAGCGCTGGAAGACGGCGAGGCGCTCGCTCAGCGGGGTCGCGGCCCATTTCTTCTGTGCGGTGCGCGCGGTCGCGACCGCGGCGGCCACCTGGTCGGTGCCGGACTGCGGCAATGTGCCGTAGACGGCTCCGGTGTAGACCTCGACGAGATCGACGGTGCCGTTGCCCGTGGCGACGTAGTCGGTCAGCCGGGCGATGAGCTCCGGCGTGATGCGGGACGGCAACGTCGCCGTAGCCCCATCAGTGGTGGCGTCCATCCGGACCTCCTGCCGGCCACCCGGCGGCGGCCACACCACCAAAATAGAACACGTTCTTGTTAGGCGCCATCGTTCGAGGTAACTTCGTCCCGACAGCGCGAAATGACCGTAGGAGTAGGACAACGATGACCGCTACCGCCGGAGCCGACAGCAGTACCGAACCGCACGCCCTCCTGGAACGCCGCGGCGCCACGCTGATCGTCACGATGAACCGCCCCGCGGTCCGCAACGCCCTCTCCGGCGAGATGCTGGAACTGATGGTGCAGGCCTGGGACATGGTCGACAACGACCCCGAGATCCGCAGCTGCATCCTGACCGGCGCCGGTGGCACGTTCTGCGCGGGCGCGGACCTCAAGAACATGAACCGCAACCATCCCGGTAAAGCCATGAACGGCGGCGGTTTCGACCCCACCCGCATCGACGGCCTGCTCAAGGGCCGCCGGCTCACCAAGCCGCTGATCGCCGCGGTCGAGGGTGCCGCCATCGCCGGTGGCACCGAGATCCTGCAGGCCACCGACATCCGCGTCGCCGGCAAGAGCGCGAAATTCGGTGTGTCCGAAGCACGTTGGGGCCTGTTCCCGATGGGCGGCTCGGCGGTCCGGTTGCCGCGTCAGGTCCCCTATACGATCGCCGCCGAAATCCTGCTCACCGGCCGACATCTGTCCGCCACCGAGGCCAAGGAGATCGGCCTGATCGGCCGCGTGGTCGAGGACGGCGAGGCGCTGACCACCGCGCTCGAGCTGGCCGAGATGATCAACAACAACGGCCCGCTGGCCGTACAGGCCATGCTGGCCACCATCCGCGAAACCGAGGGCATGCCGGAGAACGAGGCCTTCGTCATCGAATCCAAGATCGGCGCAAAGGTTTTCGCGAGCAACGACGCGAAGGAGGGCCCGCGCGCCTTCGCCGAGAAGCGCAAGCCCAACTTCGAAGGTCGTTAGAGAGCGGCTTCGATCGCGGCCACCACGGCCGCATCGGTCGGCTCGGTGCGCGGACGGAACCGCGTGATCTTGTCGTCCCGGTCGATCAGGAACTTCTCGAAGTTCCACTGGATGTCTCCGGCCGTGCCCTCGGCGTCAGGGGTCTCGACCAGCTCGCGGTACAGCGGGTCGCGGTCGTCGCCGTTGACGTCGACCTTGGCGAGCAGCGGGAAGTCGACGCCGTAGGTGGTCGCGCAGAACTGCGCGATCTCCTCGGCGGTGCCGGGCTCCTGGCCCATGAACTGGTTGCAGGGCACACCGACGACGGTGAAACCGCGCGGGCCGTACTGCTTCTGCAGTTCGACCAGGCCGGTGTACTGCGGGGTGAGGCCGCACTTGCTGGCCACGTTCACGACCAGCAGCGGCCCGGAACCGGCCAGCTCGGCCAGGGTCGTCGGTTCACCCGAAAGGGTGTGGACGGGGATTTCACGAAGAGTCACCCCGCCGATGGTAGGCCCGGCCCGTGCCCCCCGCTCGGCCCCGGTCCGACGAACCGGACATCGGAAACTTAGACGCCTACACAAAAATTAGAACTTGTTCTACAGTGACCAACAGGACCGACCTGTGGCAGGCGGCACACGAACGCGAGGTAATCAACGATGAGCCAATCCACCAACGAGGCCGACTACGTCGTGGTGGGCGCCGGTAGCGCCGGCGCCATCGCCGCAGCTCGGCTCGCCCAGACGGGCGCCTCGGTCATCCTGCTTGAGGCAGGTCGCGACGACAACACCAAGCTCGTGCAGATCCCCGGCATGATCTCCATGGTCCACACCCTGCCGTTCCTCAAGCACAAGGTCACCTGGGGTCAGTACTCCACCCCGCAGACCGCTGCCGCCAACCGTCGCATCCCGATGACCCACGGCAAGGTGCTCGGCGGTTCGAGCTCGGTCAACGGCATGCTCTTCGTCCGCGGCAACAAGGCCAACTTCGACAGCTGGGCCGCCGAGGGCGCGGAGGGCTGGGACTACCAGAGCATCCTGCCCGCCTACAAGCGCCTGGAGAACTTCGAGGACGGCGCCAGCGAGCTGCGCGGCGCCGGCGGCCCGGTCGAGGTCACCCGCCCGAAGAACCACACCCCGATCTCCGACCTGTTCAACGTCGCGGCCTCGAAGGTGCTGGGCATCCCGCAGATCGCCGACTACAACGGTGAGACGCAGGAGGGTGTCAGCTTCTTCCAGCAGTCGGTGCGCAACGGCCTGCGCTACAGCTCCGCGCAGGCGTACCTGCACGAGACCAAGCCCGCCTCGCTGACGGTCGTCACCGGCGCGCACGCCACCCGCGTGATCATCGAGAACGGCCGGGCCACCGGCGTCGAGATCGCGGAAGGCAAGGGGCGCCGCATCGTTCGCGCCGCCAAGGAGGTCGTGGTCAGCGGTGGCGCGATGGGTTCGCCGCACCTGCTGCTGCTCTCGGGTATCGGCCCGGCCGACCAGCTCCAGAAGCTGGGCCTGACCGTGCACGCGGACCTGCCGGTCGGCCAGAACCTGCACGACCACCTGTTCGTGCCCATGACCTACGTGTCGAAGAAGGCCGTGCACCGCGGTATCCCGACCTACTTCGGCCGCAACCTGGTCAAGGAGCTGCGCAACCCGGGCAGCACCTTCTTCGCCAACACCGTGTTCGAGTCGGTCGCCTTCACCAAGACCTCGTTCGCCGGCGCCATTCCCGACATGCAGATCCACACGCTGCCGTGGAACTACCCGATGCCCAACCAGGACGCGGACAAGATCCACATGGTGAAGCGTTCCGCCGCGCTCACCGTGCTGCCGACGCTGATCTACCCGCACAGCCGCGGTGAGGTGCGCCTGGCCTCGACCGACCCGTTCCAGCAGCCGCTGATCAACCCGGGCTACCTGACCGACTCGCGCGATGTCGAATTCCTCATGGAGGGCATCCGGACCATCCGCGAGATCATGGCCCACCCGTCGATCGCGGGCGACCTGAAGTACGAGCAGGCGCCGGGCGCGGACCTGATGGACGAGGCGGCGCTGCGCAAGGAGCTGCCGAACCGCGTGCACTCGGTCTACCACCAGGTCGGCACCTGCCGGATGGGCAACGACGAGCGTGCGGTCGTCGACCCGCAGCTGCGGGTGCGCGGTATCGAGGGCCTGCGCGTCGCGGACGCCTCGATCATGCCGAGCATCACCGGTGGTAACACCAACGCGCCGAGCCTGATGATCGGCGAGATGGCGGCTCAGCTCATCAACGGCTGATCTTCTTCGGCGATCCGATCCGCGCCCGGGGTGACTCGCGTCACCGTGGGCGCGGATCGATTTGACGGAAATACTTGCACTCAGCAATCGTTGCAGTGTGCACGACGGTACCGCGGCCCCGCCGCCCCGCGCCATGCATCTGGGCGACTTCCAGGTCAGCCCGCGCATGCTCACGATCACCGCGATCGCGATCCCGATCGGCGCGACCGCGGCCCTGGCCGCCGACGGCCTGCTGAAACTCATCGGGCTGATCACGAATCTGGTCTTCTACCAACGTATCCGCACCGACCTGATCGCGCCCGGTGCCGGCGGCCACCCGTGGTGGCTCACCCTCTGCGCGCCCGTCCTGGGCGGGCTGATCATCGGGTTGATGGCCCGCTACGGCTCGGAGAAGATCCGCGGCCACGGCATGCCCGAAGCCATCGAGGCCATCCTGGTCGGAGGTAGCCGCGTCGCACCCCGAGTGGCCCTGCTGAAGCCGGCGTCGGCCGCGATCAGCATCGGCAGCGGCGGCCCGTTCGGCGCCGAGGGCCCGATCATCATGACCGGCGGCGCGATCGGCTCGATCCTGGCCCAGCTGCTGCACCTGTCCGCCGACGAACGCAAGACCCTGCTGGTCGCCGGATCCGCCGCCGGCATGGCGGCCACCTTCGACGCGCCGCTCGCCGCGATCCTGCTGGCGGTCGAACTGCTGCTCTTCGAGTGGCGCCCAAGAAGTTTCGTGCCGGTCGCGGCGGCTGTGGTGACCGGCACCCTGCTGCGCTGGTGGCTACTGGGCAACACCGCGGTGTTCGCGCTGCCCGCACCCCCGACCGCACCCGGCACCGCGAACACCGTGCTCGCCCTCATCCCCGGCGGCATCACCGGCGGACTGCTCGCCATCGCCGTGACCGCGCTGGTCTACTGCGCCGAGGACATGTTCGGGCGGCTGCCCGTGCACTGGATGTGGTGGCCGGCCATCGGCGGACTGATCATCGGCATCGGCGGGCTGATCGAGCCGCGCGCCCTCGGCGTCGGCTACGACGTGATCGACCGGCTACTGACCGGGCACGCCACCGTCGACCTGATCGTCGGCATCCTCGTCGTGAAATCCCTGATCTGGGGATTGTCGCTGGGCTCGGGCACATCCGGCGGCGTCCTCGCCCCGGTGTTCATGATCGGCGCCGCGCTCGGGGCCGCCGAGGGCGGGCTGCTGCCGCATTCCGCACCCGGGTTCTGGGCGCTGTGCGGGCTCGCCGCCGTGGTCGGCGGGGTGATGCGCTCACCGCTCACCGGCATCGTGTTCACCTGCGAATTGACCCAGGCCTGGGCGGATCTGCTGCCGCTGGTGGTGTCCGCGGTCGCCGCGTACGCGGTGTCGGTGCTGTGGCTGAAACGCTCGGTGCTGACCGAGAAGATCGCCCGCCGGCGCCTGCACCTGACCCGCGAATACAGCATCGATCCGCTGGAGACGTCGTTCGCCCACGAGGTGATGACCCCCGGCGACGTGGCCGAGGGGACAGGTCCGCTCGTCCACCCCGACAGCACCTTGCGGGAGGTCGCCGATCTGCTCGCCACCCACGAGCACACCCGCGCGGCGGTCGTCGACCGCGCCGACCCGGACCGGCTGCTGGGCGAGATCACCGTGGCCCAACTGCTCGCCGCCCGCCGCCGCGACGTCCACGAGGACCGCCACCGCGAGCGGCTGCTCGGATTCCGCTCTCGAACAGGCGTTTCCCGGACCACAAGGTCTCGTTAAGCACCTGAAAAGCCGGGCGTCGCATCGTAGTACTCGACACCGGGGCGCGGCACTTCCGACACCGCCCCGGTGACGCCGCCGGCCGGTCGGCCGGGCGCAACGGACTCGAGGGGTGTTCGACCGCGCCCGGCCGACCGGGCGGCGGGGACCGTTGCCCTGCCACGGCGGGGATGGCAGGGCAACGACGACATCTCGAACGGGCGACGAAGTGTCCGGTTTGTGAGCCGCGCCTCCCATCGCACGCGATCTTCGGGAATGATGGTCGGTGAGCACGCCGCCGAGATTGGGGAGCCGCAATGGAAACGGTCGTCACCTTCGTGCTGGCCTGTCTGTTCTATTGGTGGGGTTTGCTGTAGTTCCGCGGGGCGCGGAATAGATCCGCCCACCCCCCGGTTGATACCGTTCGCCGGCGCCGGGACAGCCCCGGGCCTCACCTTCAGTCGCCTAGAGCGACCACTCGCCGAGAGGCGCATGTGCGGCGTCGGCGCGGGTGGGACCCAGTGCCTGCCGCGACACCGCCGGAAAACCCTCCCCGGCGGTGTCACCCCCCGGGGTGATGATGATCACGCATTGCGACGCGATAGCGGTGCGGCCACCGATGGTCTCCGTCCGGGACGATGCGGATATCTATCTGATCGGACCGGTCACGGTCCGGCATTTCATATCGCGAAATACGCCGACCGGCCTTTTACTCGAATCATGGGGTGGTCGAAGGCAGTATTCTCGTTGTTCGTCGCATCGACGCTTGCGCTGGGTATTCCGGCAACCGGTGCGGCACAGGACAATTCCGGCGAAGGGCCGCGCTGCGCGGTGAGTTCGGGCAGAACCGTCGAGACCGCCACACCCGAACAGGAAGGTTTCGATTCGGCCCGGCTGGCCGGCGTGCTCGGCTTCGCGGCATCACGAAACCGGCTGGACGTGCAGATATTCCGGCGCGGCTGCCTCGTCGGGCGGGGGCCGGCCAACGACCGGAACGACGGTATCCCGTGGAATATCTGGAGTGCTACCAAGGCGATAACCTCGCTGGTAGCCGGAATCGCCTCCGACGACGGGAAATTGGATCTGGATGCCCCGATCGGCACATATCTGCCATCGGGTTTCGGCGATGCGGCGCATCGGTCGATCACCGCGCGCAACCTGCTTACCCAAACATCGGGATTGAAAACGTCTGCGACGATGGAGATGCTGACAAGTTTCGGCGCGAGCGATCCGGGTCTGGGCGCCGAAGCAATGGCGGTCCCGATGGTGACCGCCCCCGGATCCACTTTCGCCTACAGCGGGCGGGCCATCGATCTGCTCTCCGCCGTCGTGGAAGCCGCTGTCGGCGAACCGTTTCAGCAATTCGCGCAACGCGAGTTGTTCGATCCGCTGGGTATCCGGCGCTCCGACTACTACTGGGCGCGGGACCGGACCGGCCACACCTACGGCTTCGCGAATCTGCTGATCCCGCCGTCCGACTTCGCCAAGATCGGCCTGCTCCTGGCCGGCGACGGCCGCTGGGGCGACCGGCAGGTCATCTCCGCTGAGTATCTGCACCAGGCGCTTTCGCCGACCGGGACCAACCACTGCTACGGCTACCTGTTCTGGGTGGGCCCCGGCTGCGCCGAGCTTCCCCTGTTCCTGCCGGCCGACAGCTACACCATCTCCGGGTTCAATCTGCAGAACGTCTTCGTCGTCCCCGATCTGGACCTGGTGGTGATGTGGACCGGCAACGGCGGCACGCTCTGGGACGAGGAGCTGCCGTGGGAGTTCTTCCGCCGCCTGTACTCCGCCTTCGATCCGCCACTGCCCGACCCCGGCCCCTACATCGACACCACCAACCCGCTGGACAACCTGCAGGGCATCTCGAACGACTTCGATTTCGCGATGCTCGCCGGTGCGCTCGGCTTCGGCCCCGACGCCTATCCCGGCTGCAGCATGGTGGACTGCCTGGGGCAGCCCATGGTCGCGCCGTTCACCGATGCCCCGCCCGGCTGCTTCCTGGCGATCTGTCTCGGCGACGACCCCCGCACTCCGGGGATCCGCTGACCCACGGACCTCGGGCGAGCGCCGGTGGGCAGCGCTCGCCCGAGCCCGGCGGTCAGTTCCCGCGGAGACCGGCCAGCCGGGCGGTGTCCATGTAGTCGCGGAACAGGACCACCCGGCCGTCCCGGATGCGAATCACATTGAGCGAACCGCGGAACTGGACCCGCTCACCGCCGGCCGGTGTGATGTCGACGTCGTTCTCGACCACCACCACCTCGGGGTCGGTGGTCTCGTAGATCTCCTGACGCATGCCGTGGACCTGAATGTCCTGGATGGGTCCGGACCAGCGCTCGGCCAGATGCTCCCGGATGGCGGCACGGCCCTCGAGGCGCTGCGGCATGCCCGGCACCGTGAACGGGATCTCGAAGACCGCGTCCTCGGCGAAATGGGCCAGGAAGGCGTCGGCATCACGGGAAGGCAGGCCACCGAAGAGATGTTCGACCAGTTCGCGGGGCGTGCGGACGGAATTTTGGGTCATGGGTTCACCTTTCGACAAACGGAACCATTGCCCCGCTTATGATCCGGAACGTACGCCCCGTTTGTCAACCGTGTCGATAGAATCGACCCGTGTCAGCTCTGGACTCCCCCAATACACCGCGCCCGCTGCGCGCCGACGCCCGTCGCAATCGCGAACGCGTCCTGGCGGCCGCCCGCGAAGCCTTTGCCGCCGAAGGGATCTCGGTGCCACTGGACGAGATCGCCCGCCGCGCCGGAGTCGGGCCCGGCACCGTCTACCGGCACTTCCCGACCAAGGAAGCGCTCTTCCACGCGGCGATCCTCGACAATATGGAACGGACGATCGCGCGGGCCCGGGAGCTGAGCGCGGCCGCCGACCCCGGATCGGCCTTCTTCGAATTCCTCGGCGGACTCCTTGCCGAGAGCACCGTCAAACGGGATCTCGCCGATGCCGTCGGCGGCAACCTGTCGGCCCAGAGCGGCGCCGATGCGGCCCACGGCCAGCTGTCACCCGAATTCGTCGCACCCCAGAAGACTTTGGTCGCACTGATCGGCTCCCTGCTGCATCGCGCACAGGACTGCGGGGCGGTCCGGCCCGACCTGGCCGTCGACGATCTCATGCTCGTCCTGAAGGGGGCGTTCATGGCGACGGCCCAGGCGGCCGGCGACGAGCAACGCCGCCGGGCCTTCGCGGTGATCCTGGACGGGCTGCGCGCCCGCTAGCCGACGGTCAGGACGAACTTGCCGCGCGCCGAACGGTCTTCGAACGCGGCGAAGGCCGTGGCGGTCTCGGTCCAGTCTCGGACGAGGCCGATCAGGGGACGCAGCCGGCCGTCGGACACCAGCGCGACCAGGATCGCCAGGTCCTCGCCCAACGTCTCCTCTGGGACAGGGCTGATGAAGCCGACCAAATGGGCGTTCCAGCCCTGCGCGTAGCCGAAGAAGTCGGCGAGCGTGATCTCGGCGCCTCGGCGACTCGGATTGCCGTACCAAGCGATGTGCCCGCCCGCGGCGACCCGGCGGATCGCCTGCGGCAGCACGGGACCACCGACCCCCTCGAGGACCAGGTGGAACGGGCCCAGGGTGTCGCCGTCCAGAGTGGTGACCACCCGGTGCGCGCCCAGCGCCCGCGCCTCCTCGACCCGGGCCGGGCCGCTCACCAGTGCGGTCACCGTCGCACCGGCGGCGACCGCGAGCTGTACCGCGAACTGGCCGACACCACCGGTCGCGCCGGTCACCAGCACCTGCCGGCCGAGCACCGCGCCACCGACCCGCAGCGCGCGCAACGCTGTGATACCCGCGATCGGTAGCGCGGCGGCCTGTTCGAACGAGACGTTGTCGGGCAGCACGGCGATCCTGCGGACCGGGACCGCGATCCGTTCGGCCCAGCCCTCCCAATCCAGGTAGCAGACCACCCGCGCACCGACGGCCGGACCGGTCCCGTCCGCGGCGGCCCGCACCACCAGACCCGACACATCCTGACCGGGGCGCCAGCCGTCCGGACGGCGGGCGATCAGATTCCGCTCGTCGGAATTGAGCGCGTACGCCCGGACCGCGACAACCGCCTCGTCGGCCGCCGGAACCGGTTCCGGCAGATCGTCGGCCAGCCGCAGACCGGCCGCGCCCGCCGGATCGGTGATGAAACCACGCATGTCTCAGTTGCAGGAACCGGTGCCGGCCTTGCGGATTCCCGCCACGGCGTCGTCCTGCTGCTGCTTGGTCATGGCGCCCCAACCCGGGCCGGCCTTCAGACCGGCGATGACCTTCTCCGGATCCTTCGACGCCGCAGGCGTATTGGGGTCGGAGAAGATCGGCAGCATCGCCTGGCATTCCTTCTGATAGATGGCGGACTTGGGGTCGCCACCACCCGAGTTCGACGGCCCCGACGAGGACTTCGAGTCGTTGCAGCCCGCGAGCAGTACAACCGAGGCCGCGATCGTGAGCGGAATACCGACGCGCTTGACCAGTGATGTCATCTATGAAACCCGTTCTCGCAACGGGAGTGGCGAGTCCCCTCCCGCCTGCGGCACGTTAGCCCCTTCCCAGGAGTGGGAAGGGGTGCCGAGCGGCTCCGAATGCTCGCATCGAGCACTCGGAGCGCACGGCCCGGCTGGTCAGAGCGCCCGGAGCCGGGGTGCCAGATCGCGGGCGAACTGGTCCAGGAAGCGACGCTGGTCGTGACCGGGAGCGTGGAAGACGAGGTGGTTCAGGCCCGCGTCGACGTACTGCTTGATCTGCTCGACCGCGTCGTCGGGGTCGCTGGCGACGATCCAGCGCTTGGCGACCTGCTCGATCGGGAGGGCGTCGGCGGCGGCCTCCATCTCGATCGGGTCGGTGATGTCGTGCTTCTGCTCGGCCGACAGCGACAGCGGCGCCCAGAAGCGCGTGTTCTGCAGGGCCAGTTCGGGATCGGTGTCATAGGACAGCTTGATCTCGATCATGCGGTCGATATCGGACAGGCTGCGGCCAGCCTTCTCGGCCCCCTCGGCCACGGCCGGCATCAGCTTCTCGGTGTAGAGGTCCATGCCCTTGCCCGAGGTGCAGATGAAACCGTCACCGGCGCGGCCCGCGTAGCGGGCGACCACCGGGCCGCCGGCCGCGATGTAGACCGGCACCCCGCCCTTGGGCACGTCGTAGATCGAGGCGCCGACGGTGTGGTAGTACTGCCCGTCGAAATCGGTGCGCTCACCGGTCCACAGCGCGCGCATCAGGTCGACCGCCTCGCGCAGCCGGGCGAAACGCTCCTTGAATTCCGGCCACTCGCCCCGGAATCCGGTGGCGATCTCGTTGAGCGCCTCACCGGTGCCGACCCCGAGCATGATCCGGCCCGGGTAGAGCAGGCCCATGGTGGCGAACGCCTGCGCGATCACCGCGGGGTTGTAGCGGAAGGTCGGCGTCAGCACCGAGGTACCGAGCTGAATCCGCTTCGTCCGCTCGCCGACCGCGGTCATCCACGCCAGCGAGAACGGGGCGTGCCCGCCCTCGTGCCGCCACGGCTGGAAATGGTCGCTCACGGTGGCGCTGTCGAGGCCGTGCTCCTCGGCCGCGACACCGAGCTCCACCAGCTCACGCGGGCCGAACTGCTCCGCAGATGCCTTGTACCCGAGCTTGAGTCCACTCACGGGCCACTCCTGTTCCCTGGACGTGCGACGTCACGACGCACACACCACATTCCGGATATTTGACGGCTCTCCAGCGACATTAGGCGACGCCGCACCGGACGTCACCGCCGCCACCACAGCCGCACACCCGACGCTTCGATCGATGGCGCACACTGGTGGCGTGGATGACAACGAACCGATCCTGTCGTATCTGACCGATATGGACGGGGTGCTGGTGCACGAGGATCACCTGATCCCAGGCGCCGACAAGTTCCTGTCCGAGCTGCAGACCAACGGCATCCCGTACCTGGTGCTGACCAACAACTCCATCCGTACGCCGCGCGACCTGCAGGCCCGCCTGCGGCACACCGGGCTGGACATCCCGGAGGAATGCATCTGGACCTCCGCCCTGGCCACCGCGACCTTCCTCGACGACCAGCGTCCCGGCGGCACCGCCTACGTGGTCGGCGAGTCCGGCCTCACCACCGCCCTGCACGACATCGGGTACGTCCTCACCGACAGCGACCCCGACTATGTGGTCCTCGGCGAGACCCGCACCTATTCGTTCGAGGCCATCACCACCGCGATCCGCCTGGTCGACCGGGGTGCCCGCTTCATCGCCACCAACCCCGACCCGACCGGCCCGTCCCGCGCCGGTCTGCTCCCGGCCACCGGCTCGGTGGCCGCCCTCATCACCCGCGCGACCGGGCGTGAGCCCTACTACGTCGGCAAACCCAACCCACTCATGATGCGGTCGGCCCTGCGCCGCATCGGCGCCCACTCCCAATCCACGCTGATGATCGGCGACCGAATGGACACCGACGTCATCGCCGGCCTGGAGGCGGGCATGCGCACCATCCTGGTCACCTCCGGCATCTCCACCCGCGAATCGGTCGAGAACTACCCCTACCGGCCGACGCGCGTCATCGACTCGGTGGCCGACCTGGTCGGCCACGTCGGCGACCCGTTCGGGGCCTGACCCCGGAAACAGCGAAGCCCCGGACGGATCGTCCGGGGCCTCTGCTGTCAATTCCGTTATCCCAGAGCCTGTTCCAGGTCGCCGATCAGGTCCTCGAGGTCCTCGAGGCCGACCGACAGCCGCAGCACACCGTCGGTGATGCCGACGGCCGCACGGCCTTCCGGGCCCATCGCGCGATGCGTGGTGGTGGCGTTGTGGGTGATCAGGGACTTGGCGTCACCCAGGTTGTTGGAGATGTCGATGATCCGCAGCCGGTTGAGCACCTCGAAGGCACGCTTCTTGGCTTCGCCCTCGGGCGCGTCCAGCTCGAAGGTGACCACGGTGCCGCCGCCGGACATCTGCGCGCGGGCCAGGTCGTACTGCGGGTGCGACGGCAGGAACGGGTACTTCACCCAGGACACGTCGGGGTGCCGTTCCAGGAATTCCGCGATGCGCAGCGCCGACTCCACGGACTGGCGGACCCGCAGCGGCATGGTCTCCAGGCCCTTCAGCAGCGTCCACGCGTTGAACGGGCTCAGCGAGGGGCCGGTGTGGCGCATGAGGTTTTTGACCGGGCCGTCGATGAATTCCTTCGTGCCCAGGATCGCGCCGCCGAGCACCCGGCCCTGACCGTCGATGTGCTTGGTGCCCGAGTAGACCACCACATCGGCGCCCAGCGGCAGGCTGCGCTGCAGCAGCGGGGTCGCGAACACGTTGTCCAGCACCACGCTCGCGCCGGCCGCGTGCGCCAGCTCGGACACCTTGCGCACGTCCACCAGCGTCTGCATCGGGTTGGACGGGGTCTCGAAGAACACCGCCTGGGTGGGCTGCGACAGGGCCGCCTCCCACTGGTCGAGGTCCTCACCGTCGACAAAGACCGTCTCCACCCCGAACCGGGGCAGGATCTCGTTGCAGACCACGAAACAGGAACCGAACAGGCTGCGCGCGGCGACCAGCCGGTCACCGTTGCCGACCAGCGCGGCCAGCGCCGTGAACACCGCCGACATGCCGGACGCGGTCGCGTAGCAGGCCTCGGCACCCTCGATCAGCCGCATCCGCTCCTCGAACATGGCGACCGTCGGGTTGCCGTAGCGCGAGTACACGAAGTGCTCGACGTCGCCGGTGAACGCGGCCTCCGCGGCCTCGGCACTCTCGTAGACGAAACCCGAGTTGAGGAACAGCGCCTCCGACGTCTCCTCGAAACCCGAACGGCGGGTACCGCCGCGGACACCCAAGGTGGCCGGGCCGACGCCTTCGGGCAGCGGCCGCTCGAACGATCCACCGGTGATCACGATGCACAACTCCTGTCGCTACAGCGGGTCCTCGTCACGACTGCCGCCACGGCAGTCCACGCGCCCGCCACCCGGCCCCGCCGCGATGCCCGTCGGCGTCGAGGGGGCCTTCGAAACCCTCGGTCACGTTGTAGGCGGGACCGAAGCCCGCCTCGGTGGCCACCACGGCCGCGGCGATCGACCGCTGCCCGGAACGACAGATGAAGATCACCGGGGCTTCCGGATCCTGTTCGGCCAGAACGCGTCCGAGCTGTTCCACGAACTGCGGGTTGCGGGCACCGGCCAGGTCGACCCACTCGATCAGGGCCGTGGGCCGCTCGATCGGGCTGGTGTCGGGCACACCGACGAACCGCCATTCGGCCTCGGTGCGCACGTCCACCAGGACCGCGTCCGGATGTTCGCGCAACAGATCCCACGCCTGGGCAGGATCGATATCGCCCGCGTAACTCATGAGTGATTCCTCCTCGAAATCCGTACTTGCCGCACCGAACTCCAGCTGCGGCCCGGTCGTCACCCGGAGCACCCCACTACGGAAGAGGGTTGCCGACCAGCGAGCCGGGGCTTGATGCTGGTACTCATGACCGTGATTTGAGGGTGCCCGGTCCCGGCTCCGGTGTCAAACCTCTGCTCGCCCGCAGGTCAGTTGCCGTCGCACACCTTCCAGGCGCTGCCCTGCCGGACCAGGTTCCAGACGCCGGTGCTGGGCTGACCGCCCTCGACCTTGCTGGTCACGGTGGCCTTACCGCGGTCACCGTCGATGTTCGGATCGGTCACCGAGACGATCTCCACCCGCTTGCCGGTGTCGGCGCCCAGCGGTGAGCGGGTAGCGTCGAATCCGGTACACGTGTTGGCCGCCAGCTGACCGGAATCGGAATCCGATTGCGCCAGAGCGAAATTGCGGACGGCGTCGGCGATGCGGTCGGCCTGGGTGACATTGCGGTCGGCCGGGCGCAGCGCGCCGGCCACGAAGATCCCGATCAGCACCAGCACCGCGACGACGGCGGCGGCGATGAACGGGGTCGCCGACCGGGTGTCGGCCTGGTCGACCACCAGGTCGGGCTCCGGGTCGGCCGGGGTGTTCGCGGCGGGATCGGACTCACTCATACCCGCTATCATCCCCACCCACCTGGTGTGTCACGGATCACCCCCGGACGTCGCGGGTTCCGCGTCGACAGCAGGGTCGGCACCACCTGGCGAAGTCCGCGCACGGCACCCGATAGAATCGGGGGTGAGACCGGCCTCGGCCGGGACCCCGGGCTCGCCCACCGTACGTCGACTTAGCCTGTGCTAAGCATGATGGCTGAGACCTAGACGACCGAGTTTTCGACCAGAGGGTGCGCATAAGAATGACCGAAACCAGTGCAGCGACCCGCCCGTTGCGTATCGCCATCGTCGGTGCCGGTCCGGCCGGCATCTATGCCGCCGACGCGCTGATGAAGTCCGACGCGCAGGTGTCGATCGACCTTTACGAGCGCATGCCGGCCCCCTTCGGGCTGATCCGCTACGGCGTCGCGCCCGACCACCCGCGCATCAAGGGCATCATCACCGCCCTGCACAAGGTCCTCGACAAGCCCGAGGTCCGCCTGCTCGGCAACATCGACTACGGCAGTGACATCGATCTCGAGGAGCTGCGCCGCTTCTACGACGCGGTCATCTTCTCCACCGGCGCCAACGCCGACCGCGCCCTGGGTGTGCCCGGGATCGACCTCGACGGTTCCTACGGTGCCGCGGACTTCGTGTCCTGGTACGACGGCCACCCCGACGTGCCGCGCACCTGGCCGCTGGACGCGGAGAAGGTCGCCGTCCTCGGTGTCGGCAACGTTGCGCTGGACGTCGCCCGCGTGCTGGCCAAGACCGGCGACGAACTGCTGCCGACCGAGATCCCGCCGAACGTCTACGAGGGTCTCAAGGCCAACAAGGCCGTCGAGGTGCACGTGTTCGGCCGCCGCGGTCCCGCGCAGGCCAAGTTCACCCCGCTCGAGCTGCGTGAACTCGATCACTCCCCGAACATCGAGGTCATCGTCAACCCCGAGGACATCGACTACGACGAGGGTTCGGAGGCCGCGCGCCGCCACTCCAAGCAGGTCGACATGGTCTGCAACACCCTCGAGCAGTGGGCGATCCGCGATGTGGGCAACCGCCCGCACAAGCTGTTCCTGCACTTCTTCGAGAGCCCGGCCGAGGTCATCGGCGCCGACGGCAAGGTCTCGGGCCTGCGCACCGAGCGCACCCAGCTCGACGGCACCGGCAACGTCAAGGGCACCGGCGAGTACACCGACTGGGACGTGCAGGCCGTCTACCGGGCCGTCGGCTACCTGTCGCAGAACATCCCGCTGCTGCCGTTCGACGACCAGGCCGGCACCGTGCCCAACGAGGCCGGTCGCGTGATCGCCGACGAGAACGCCGACGGCGCCGCCCGGTTCATGCCCGCCACCTACGTGACCGGCTGGATCAAGCGCGGCCCGGTCGGCCTGATCGGTCACACCAAGGGCGACGCCAACGAGACCATCGCCTGCCTGCTCGACGACGCGCCCGGGTTCACCCCGGCCGCCGAGCCGGACCCGGAGGCGGTCACCGCGTTCCTGGAGGCCAAGGGCATCCCGTTCACCACCTGGGCCGGCTGGTACCGCCTGGACGCCCACGAGCGCGCGCTCGGCGAGCCGCAGGGCCGGGAGCGGGTCAAGGTCGTCGAGCGCGAGGACATGCTCGCGGCCAGCGAACCGCACAAGATCTAGAACCATCGCTCGCAGAAACGGGCCGGAAACTCTTCCGGCCCGTTTTCGTCACCCCGCAAAGGCATGATGATCACGTGTTCGACGCACATGTGCACATCATCGATCCGCGGTTCCCGCTGATCGAGAACGAAGGCTTCATCCCTGCGGCGTTCACCATCGCCGACTACCGGGAACGGATGCGAGCGTTCGAGGTTCAGGGCGGCGCCGTGGTCAGTGCCTCGTTCCAGGGCTACGACACCGAGTTCCTGCGTACCGCGATCGCGGAGCTGGGTCCCGGCTGGGTGGGTGTGGTGAACCTGCCGCACGACACCACCGACGAGGACATCGCGGAACTGGACCGCGCCGGGGTCCGCGCGCTGCGGTTCAACCTGAAGCGGGCGGCCGGCGACATCGCCGAGCTGACCATGCAGGCGGTGCGGGCCTACGAGGTGGCCGGCTGGCACGTGGAGCTCTACATCGACGGTTCGATGCTGGCCTCCCTGGAACCGGTGATCACCAAGCTGCCCGCCCTGACGGTGGACCATCTCGGCATGTCCGACGACTGCCTGCCCTATCTGCTGGATCTGGTGGATCGCGGTGCCCGGGTGAAGGCGTCCGGCTTCGGCCGGGTGTCGATGAACATTCCGGCGACGCTGCGCCGCATCCACGCGATCAACCCGGAAGCGCTGATGTTCGGTTCGGATCTGCCGGGCACGCGGGCGGGCCGGCCGTTCCGGGACGAGGACGTGCGCCTGATCGCGGACGCGCTCGGTACCGACCTGTATCGGGTGTTCGAGGACAACGCGCGGGCCTGCTATCGGCTGCCGGCCCGGGATCGGGGTGCCGATCCGGCGCCGACCCAGCCGTTGCCGCAGATCGAGCGGAAGGACCCGCCGACGCTGCGGCTGAACACGGCGGATCTGCAGCTCGATACCGACGAGCTGCCCGCGACGCCGTGGAAGCCGCGGTCGATTCACAAGTGGCACAGGTGATTACATAGCGCCGCGTACTCACGGGTAGGGGTGGCGCCCGAGTTGTCGCAATACGGCTGACATACTCGCCGATACAGTTGACATACAGTCGACGGGCCGGTGCGACCCAGCACCCGGCGATGGACGTGAGATCAGAGGTGTAGACGTGAGTGCTCCTTCTACCGGACAGGGCCCGCTCGCGGGCATCAAGGTCGTCGAGCTGGCCGGGCTCGGCCCCGCGCCGCATGCCTCCATCCTCTTGGCCGACCTGGGCGCCGACGTGGTGCGCGTACAGCGGGCGGGTGGCCTGAACAGTTCGCTGGAGCGCCCGCAGTGGCGCGGCCGCACCATCGTCGAGGCCGATCTGAAGAACCCGGCCGACATCGAACAGGTGCTGCGCCTCGTCGACCAGGCCGACGTGCTGATCGAGGGCTTCCGCCCGGGTGTCACCGAGCGGCTGGGCCTGGGTCCCGACACCACGCTCGAGCGCAACCCGCGACTCGTCTACGGCCGGATGACGGGCTGGGGCCAGTACGGCCCGATGGCCGACCGCGCCGGCCACGACATCAACTACATCTCGATGACCGGCATCCTGCACGCCATCGGCCGCAAGGGTGAGCGCCCGGTGCCGCCGCTGAACATGGTGGGCGACTTCGGTGGCGGTTCGATGTTCCTGGTGACCGGCATCCTGGCCGCGCTGGTGGAGCGCGGCATCTCGGGTAAGGGTCAGGTGGTCGACGCGGCCATGGTCGACGGTTCGATCGCGCTGGCGCACATGATCTGGGGTATGCGCGGCACCGGCCTGTGGCGCGACGAGCTGGGTGTGAACCTGCTCGACACTGGGATGGCGTTCTACGAGGTGTACGAGACCTCCGATGGCCGGTTCATGGCGGTCGGCGCGATCGAGCCGCAGTTCTACGCGCAGCTGCTGGCCGGGCTGGAGATCGACCCGTCGGGTCTGCCGTTCCAGCTCGACCCGGCCGGGCAGGACCAGCTGAAGAAGCTGTTCACCGAGCGGTTCAAGACCAAGACCCGCGACGAGTGGGCCGCGATCTTCGAGGGCACCGACGCGTGCTGCACGCCGGTGCTGACCTTCGCCGAGGCGGAGCGGAACGAGCATCTCGCCGCCCGAAACAGCCTGGTCGAGATCGACGGCGTCGTGCAGCACGCGCCGGCGCCGCGGTTCTCCCGCACCCAGGGCGGCACCCCGACTCCCCCGCCCTCGGTGGCGACCCCGATCACGTCGGTCTGGGCGAACTGAGGCGACCGGGCGGGTTAGGTAACCACGCGGCCCGCCCGTTCCGGGAACATAAAAAAGGCTCTGGCCAGTCCTTTTATGGGCAGTTTGTTCCGCCCGTCACAAAACTGTGACTTTTCAGCAACCTTACCGCTACCATGTGATCAAGGCGTCATTCCGAACGAATGACCATGAGCAGCATGGAAGTCGAAGGCGGTGGATCCACAGTGATGCGGAGACAGTCGCGACGCCGCTCGCTGGCCGCCCTCTCCGTACTCCCACTCGCGGTCACTCTCGGCTGCGCCGAGCGCGCCCACCCGCAGCCCACCACACCGTGGCATCTGCCGGTTGCCGGCACCCCGGTGACCGGCGCCCTCGGCCACCGCGTCGGCACCCGCCCGCTGCGCGCCGCCCACCCCGGCACCCTCGCCGGCTCCGGCATCGGCTCGATCGTCGACCTCACCGCCCCGAACCCGTTGCGGCCGTACCCATCCGGTGTCGAGCGCCCCGCGCCGCACCGCCCCGCCGCGCCTCCGCTGGGCGCCGGCCTGCGCACCGCCACCCCCACTGTCCACGCCGTAGGCGGCACCATCGGATCCCGCGAGCACTCGTTGTCGCGCTGATCCGCCCCGAGCCCGCAGAGCTTGTCGACGCTGCCGAGCACTGCTGCGCCTCACCTGGCTGAGGCGTACGTCTGCCGCCGGCCCAGAGCCGCGCCGGCGGCAGACACGAAAACCGCGATTGCCAACGAGGGCAACGCATTTACCTCGGCACGATGAAGTGCCGACAGAGGCGAGACCACCGCTGCCGACGACGACAGCGCGCGACTGCCCGCTCAACGCAGAGTAGGCAACGCCTCGCAGCACCGCTGCCAACGGCGGCAGCGGAAATCGCCGGCCCAGCGCCGAGCCGGCCGCGGTTCGAACCGCGCGACTGCCGACGGCATCAGAACAACGTAGGTTCGCCGAAGCCCGGGGTTCGCTCCAGTTCCAGCAGCCGCTCCTTGGTCGCGAGACCGCCCGGAGCCGAAAACCCGTGCAGCGCATGGTCGGCGGCGAGAATGCGGTGACAGGGGACGATCAGGGGTATCGGGTTGCGGCCCAGCGCGCGGCCCACCCCCTGGGCGGCGCCGGGTGCGCCGATGCGTGCGGCGACCTGGCCGTAGCTGAGGGTGTGGCCAGGGTCGACGGCCCTGGTGACCCGGTACACAGCCAGGTCGAATTCCGATATTCCGTTGTGGTCCAACGTGATCCAGCGCAGATCGTCGAGCTCGCCGGCCAGGTGCGCCCGCACCCCGGCGATCGCGGGCGCCACCGCACCGGTCGGCTCCACCTCGCGGACCTCCCGCCCGTTCGAGCGCAGCATCGCGGTTCGGGTGATCTCCGGCGTGCGGTCGGGCAGCAGGAAGCGCACGATACCGGCCTCGGTCCACACCACCGCGCAGGCACCGATCGCGGTGTCGAACAGCGCGGCGGAAAGAGGGCGTTCCGGTTCGGGCATACCCCCAGTATCACCACGTGGACCGACAAGTCTCGCCCGGGCAGTCCAGTTCGGGAAAACTGGACCTATCGAATCGGACGGTGTCGCGAACTAGGGCAGCACGGCCCGCTCCGCGTGCGCGGCGACCGCGGCCAGTTCGGCCAGTTGCCGCGACCGGTCCCGATCCGGCCCGTCCGGTGCACCGTAGAGCGGTGGCCGCACCCACGGTCCAGCGGGTCGGCGCAGCAACAGGTACCCGCCGGCACCGGCTACGGCGAGAGCGATCAGGGCGAGAAGTACAGCAGCCATGCCCCCAGCGTGAGCCGGACTGGACTTGAAGAAAATATCCACTTACCCCAATACTGGACCTATGACGACGCGCGTGATCAGTGCCGCCACCCTCACCCGCGACCTGGGCGGCTGGCGCTTCGACGAAGCACCGGCCGGCGGCGAGCAGACCGCGCGCCGCGGCGGACGGCCCGCGTATCTCGCACTGGCGGAAAGCATTCGGCTCCTGATCCACGACGGCCGGGCCCCGCTCGGCGCCGCGCTGCCCAGTGAACGCGATCTGGCCGCCGCGCTCGCGGTCAGCCGCACCACCGTCACCTCCGCGTACGCACTGCTGCGCGACCACGAATATCTGGTCAGCCGCCAGGGTTCACGCAGTACCGTCGCGCTGCCGGCCTCGGTCCCGCACGACGGCAGCCGGCCCGCCCGCAGCCTGCTGGTGACCATGTCACCCGACGACCGGCCCGCGATCGACCTGACCTACGCCGCCATGTCCGCACCACCGGAAATGACCGAGGCGTACTCGGTTGCGCTCCAAGGGCTTCCGCGTTTTCTCGGCACCCACGGCATGGACCCGGTCGGGGTGTCCACGCTGCGTGAGGCGATCGCCCGCCGCTACACCGAGCGCGGCCTGCCCACCGACGCGGACCAGATCCTGGTCACCGTGGGCGCCCAGCACGGGCTACGCCTGCTGCTCAACGTGCTCACCGCCCCCGCCGACCGCGTACTGATCGACCATCCCACCTACCCGAACGCGATCGAGGCCATCCGCGACGTCGGCGCCCGCCCGGTGCCCGTCCCACTGCGTCCCGAGCATCCGCACGCCGGCTGGGACCTCGACGGAATCCGCAGCGCCGCAAGGCAAACCGCGGCCAGCACCGCCTACCTGGTGCCCGACTACAACAACCCGACCGGGCTGGTGATGTCCGCGGCGGACCGGGCCGAACTGGCCGCCATCGCCCGCGAGACCCGCATGACGGTGATCGTCGACGAATCGATGGCCGACCTGCACCTCGACGGCGAACCCCAGCCACCGGCCGCCTCCTTCGCGCGCGGCACCGAGATCGTCACGATCGGCTCGGCGTCGAAATCGTTCTGGGGCGGCCTGCGCGTGGGCTGGGTGCGGGCGAACCGGCCGCTGATCACCAAGCTGCTCGGCACCCGCTCGACGATCGACCTCGGCACCCCGGTCATGGACCAGCTCGCCACCGTCCACCTGCTCGAACACGCCGACACCATCCTGGCCCGGCGGCGCGAACACCTACAGGCCCGGCGTGCCGCGTTGCGCGCCGCGCTGGCCGAGGAGTTGCCCGGCTGGCACGTCGGCACCTGCGCGGGCGGGATGTCGCTGTGGGCCCAGCTCCCGGCGCCGGTCTCCACCGCGCTGGCCGCCACCGCACCCAACCACGGCGTACTGCTGGCAGCCGGCCCGCGTTTCGGCGTGCAGGGCGCGTTCGAACGTTTCCTGCGCCTGCCCTTCACGCACGAGGAGGAAGATCTTCGCTTGGCCGCCAAGGGAATTGCCGCGGCCTACGAGACGCTCAGCCCGCACGCCGCAAATCCGCTGTCGCCGCTGACCTGTTACTGATCCGTAACCGGCAAACACCCAGCAGTGTGATGTCGGGGTGAATTCCCGTGCGCTATCGACGTAGTTCCGGTTAGCCTTGAGATGTCCCGATTCGGTAAGTCCGATTTCGAGCTCCGACGCCTTGATCGGCAGAGGTTCGAGGAGGAACGCATGCCTGAACTTGCGGTACAACCACCAGTGGCGAGCACGGCTCTCGCCACCGACACCCCCGATTTCGCCCCTCCTCGCGCGTTGTTCGAGTCCACCGAATCCACCTCCTGCTCCGAGAAGCCGGAACGAACCGGTGTCCTGGTCGTGCGGATCGCAGCGGACGCCGACCAGCGGCCCCGGGCGGTGGTCCGGATCACCGGCCGCGACGGCATCGCCACCACGCACACGGTCCGGGCCCCCGCGAACCGTTCGATCGCGGTAGCGGCCGGGCACCTGATCGAGATCCATTACCGCGGCGGAGCGGGCTGCCACTGCCGGGCGGACTGGTTGGAGCTCTAGTCACCGGATAGGTGGGTGTCTCCCCTCGGGACAGGGAAGACATGCCACGCCCTCAGCTACGAAGCACGGCGGTCGCGATGCGGCCGCCGTGCTTTCGTCTGTACGCGGGTGCGGATCAGCTCAGCACGTCGTGGCAGACGATCGTCTGGTCGCGGCCCGGGCCCACACCCACGCACGACACCCGGGAACCCGAGAGTTCCTCGAGCCGGCGGACATAGGCCTGGGCGTTGGCGGGCAGTTCCTCGAAGGTCTTGGCGCCGGAGATGTCCTCCCACCAGCCGGGCATCGTCTCGTAGATCGGCTTGGCGTGGTGGAACTCGGTCTGCGTGGTGGGCATCTCCTCGACGCGCTCACCGTCGATCTCGTAGGCCACGCAGATCGGCACCTCCTCCAGGCTGGACAGCACGTCGAGCTTGGTGAGGAAGTAGTCGGTGATGCCGTTGACGCGGGTCGCGTAGCGGGCGATCACGGCGTCGAACCAGCCGGTGCGGCGGGCGCGGCCGGTGGTGACACCGACCTCGCCGCCGGTCTTGGCCAGGTAGGCGCCGGACTCGTCGAACAGCTCGGTGGGGAACGGGCCGGAACCGACGCGGGTCGTGTACGCCTTGAGGATGCCCAGCACCGCGGTGATCTTGTTCGGGCCGACACCCGAACCGACCGCCGCACCACCCGCGGTCGGGTTCGACGAGGTCACATACGGGTAGGTGCCGTGGTCGACGTCCAGCAGGGTGCCCTGCGAACCCTCCAGCAGCACGGTCTCCCCGGACTCCAGGGCCTGGTTGAGCAGCAGCCGGGTATCGGAGATGCGGTGCTTGAAGCCCTCGGCCTGGGCCAGCACCTCATCCACCACCTGCTGCGGGTCGAGCGCCCGGCGGTTGTAGATCTTCACCAGCACCTGGTTCTTGAACTCCAGCGCCGCCTCGACCTTCTGGGTGAGGATCTTCTCGTCCAGCACATCGGCGACGCGGACGCCGACCCGGGCGACCTTGTCCTGGTAGCAGGGACCGATCCCGCGGCCGGTGGTGCCGATCTTCTTGTTGCCGAGGAAGCGTTCGGTGACCTTATCGATGGCCACGTGGTACGGCATGATCAGGTGCGCGTCGGCGGACAGCAGCAGCCGGTCGGTGTCGACCCCGCGCTGTTCCAGGCCGGCCAGCTCGGCCAGCAACACGCCCGGGTCGACGACCACACCGTTGCCGATGACATTGGTGACACCGGGGGTCAGGATGCCCGAGGGGATCAGGTGCAGCGCGAAGTTGTCGCCGTTGGGCAGCACGACGGTGTGACCGGCGTTGTTGCCACCCTGGTAGCGCACCACCCACTGGACCCGTCCGCCGAGCAGGTCGGTGGCCTTGCCCTTGCCCTCGTCGCCCCATTGGGCGCCGATCAGGACGATTGCCGGCATCTGGAGTCTCCTACGAGTTCGACCTGCAGCCACCGCAGCCACGGCGCTGTAGCTACCTGCCGATCCGGGCCGGAAGCCGGAGGGAAAGTCTAATGGATGCCTGTGACGCTCCCCGGAGGCCGCCGGACAGATTTGTGACCGCCACCATAGAATGTCTCGTTTGCGACGGGCTCCCCGCCAGACCGTGACCGAGCCGAGATCGGCACGGTGGCCTTCGCGGGACTATGGTGGCTGCGGTGGACCGGCCCGGTCGGGTCCGGCGCGTGCAGCGAAGAACGACCCGTCCGGCGGTCGCATCCGAGGAGGATTTTCGGCAGTTGAGTACCCATGTTCTCCGCTGCAACGGCGCACCCGTGCCGATCGCCCTGGCGGCGTTGCCGACCAGCCAGGTTGCGGCCATTCCCGAACCTACCGAACTCGACGAGCTGCTGCCGGTACTCGCGGCCGACAGTCTGCCGCGCCTGATCGTCCTCGGTGAGGACGCGGCCCTGGCCGCGGTGCTCACGCACCTGTTGCGGACCGAGCGGCTGCACATCGAGATCGGCTACGTCCCGATCGACCGCACCTACGCCTCGCGCGCCTACCAGACCGGGACCGGTTCGGCGGCGGCCAAGCGCGCGCTGGAGGGAAAACCTCAGGCGGTCCCCCTGATTCGCGACGAGACCGCCACCGTGCTGGTCGGCCGGGCCAGCGTCACCGGGCCCGACGGCGGCAAGCTGGAGGGCGAGGCCTACGTCGACGAGCTCCGGTTGTTCACCGGCCGGGTCGGTGGCCTGCAGGTGTCACCGACGCTGGAGGGTTCGGGTGTCCGCGCGGCGGTGCAGCGCGGACTTCGCAAGCGCCGCTGGGTGACCGGCCGCGCGATGCAATTGGGCTCGCCGGGCGCGGCCGTGGTCCGCGACGGCATCAGTGCACCACATACGGTGCGCCGCTTGAGTTTCTACAGTCACCACGAACCGTGGATGCTGGTGCGATGAGTTATCGGTTCACCCGCAGTCACACCGCGGGCGCTATCCATCCGAGTCCCGTTTTCCTGTTGATCGTGGCGATCGCCGTCGGCGGTGGTGTGCTCGCGTGGGTCTCGGACGTGTGGTCGGCGCCGGCCCGGGTCGGGGTGTTCGTGCTGGTGGTGGCGGGCTGGATCGTCAGTGTCTGCCTGCACGAGTTCGGGCACGCCTACACGGCGTGGCGGGCCGGCGACCGGGAGATCGAGGCGCGCGGCTATCTCACGTTGAACCCGCTGAAGTACAGCCATCCGGTGCTGTCGATCGGGTTGCCGATCCTGTTCATCGCGATGGGCGGTTTCGCGCTGCCCGGCGGCGCGGTGTACATCCGCCCGGAGGGCTTCTCGGCCAAGACCCGCCGGATCATCAGTGGTGCCGGGCCGGCGGTGAACGCGGTCTGCGCGGTGGTGCTGCTGGCGACGGTCCGGTTCGGCGCACCCGAGCAGCTGCACCGGGCGGGCGGCCACGCGGCCTTCTGGTTCGGTCTGACCTTCCTCGGCTTCCTACAGGTCACCGCAACGGTTTTGAACCTGATCCCGATCCCGGGCACCGACGGCTACGGCATCCTCGAACCGTCGCTGAGCTACCAGACCCGGCGCTCGTTGGACCAGGTGAAGCCGTACGGTTTTCTGTTGCTGTTCGCGATCCTGATCGGGGTGCCGCCGCTGCGGGACGCGTTCTATTCGCTGGTGTACCGGCTGTTCGATCTGTCGGGCCTGAACCCGAACTGGATCGCCTACGGCTTCGACCACGTCGCCTTCTGGCAGCCGCTCTACTGAGCCGCGCCTACCGCGACCGAGGTGGGCGGGCTACGTGGTTACGCTGCGCTGCCGCCTCCGCCCGCTGACCACCTCAGTCGGCCGGCTGCACGTACGGGTGCGGCACGGTCGGCGGCAGCATCGCCAGCGCGGACAGCCGTTTCATGCCGCACACCTGCATGAGATCGACCAGTACCGACCTGATCTGGGCGAGCACGACGTGCGCGGACAGTCCGCCGCCCTCCACGAGTTCCTTGCGCGCGCCCTTGGCGACCCGCCGCAGTTCCCGGGTCGCGGCGGCGGCATCGGGTTGTTCGCCCGGCTCGGCCACGATGAACCGGCGCACCACGTCGACCGCGGCCGCCAGCTGCTCGATCTCGGCCACGATGCCGGGGTTCAGGATCTCGTCGTCGCGGACCAGCGACAGTGCGCGGCGCAACAGGACTCGCACGTTGCGGACCGCGTTGTCGAGCGGTTCGGCGGCCGCCCGGATGGTTTCCAGCTGCGAACGAGAATGCCAGTACACCGGCGAGATCTGGCTCACCTCGCGGCCGCCCGCGAGCGCGCTGCGCAGCGAGTCCAGTTGCGATTGGGTGGCGCGGGCCGCGGTCAGCGCGGACTTGACCAGATCGGCGTCCTGTTCGTGCAGGCCGTCGGCGCAGTCGGTCAGCGCGCGGCTCACCACGGCCAGGATGTCTGCGGCCTGTTCCCGGCTGCGCCGCAACGGATTCTGCGGCAGCACCGCCACCACGGCGATCCCGACCAGGCCACCGACGAGCGCGTCGATCATCCGCAGCCCGGACCCGCCGACCGACGGGGTCAGCAGGGTCGCGACCAGTACCGCCGAACTCGCCGCCTGCATCGGGATGATCGCGCCGCGATCCAGGAACACCGCGATCGCCATCGCGGCACCCACCACCAGCGCGATCTGGGCGGGCCCGGTGCCCACCCAGCTGATGAACACCTCACCGATCCCGATGCCCACCGCGACACCGACCACCAGTTCCACCGAGCGGCGCAACCGCGCACCCAGCGAGACCCCGATCGAGATCACCGCGGCGGTCGGAGCGAAGAACGGGCGCTGATGCCCGAGCAGGTCGTGGGCGACGAACCAGGCCAGTCCGGCGGCCAGCGCGCACTGCAGGATCGGCAGCGCCGATCCGCGCAGCCGCAACCAGCCGCCGCGCAGCCGCTCGCTACCGCGGTCGCGGACGGTGTCGGTCAGCAGCTGCCCGTTGAACACCTGCCGACGGCTCAGTCCAGGCCGAGCTGGGCCGCGGCCTGCGGGTCGCAGTCCTCGAGCAGGTCCAGGCAGCGGGCGTATTCGCCGGACTCGCCGATCGCCCGGGCAGCCCGGGCGAGGGCGCCGACGGCCCGCAGGAAGCCGCGGTTGGGTTCGTGGCTCCACGGCACCGGGCCGAAGCCCTTCCAGCCGTTGCGGCGCAGCAGATCCAGGCCACGGTGGTAGCCGGTGCGCGCAAACGCGTAGGCGGCGATCACATCCGGTGTGATAGTGCCCTCTTCCGAGTTGCCGTCCAGGCGGGCGCCGCCGGCGACGGCCCGGTCGAGTGCGGCCTCGGCGAGCGCGGCCCAGGCGATCGATGCGGTCGGAAAAGCGGCCGCGACCTGGACCGGGTCCTGTCCTTCCTCGATCGCCGATTCGGCGTCGATGTTCTCAGGGAGCAGTACCGGCTGGGGTCCGAGCAGATCGCCGAAGGAGGTCATGGGCTTCATTGTGCACGGGCGGTCCGAATGCTCGTTAGGCTGACCATCTAGTTTCGTTGTTCCCGCTGAGCGAGGGGTAAGCGTGTCCGATCCGACAGACGACCCGAAGCCGGATTCCGCTGCGGCACCGGCCGACGGTGCCGTGCCGACATCCGGCCCGGACGGTACGTCTCGGTCCGGTGGTCCGGCGGCACCGGAGGACCCGGCCGCGGGTCGCACAATGCGGATCAGCCGCGACGACCTGCCCGGTCGCGCGGCCCGCGAGGCCGACGCGCGGGCCGCCGCCGACCGTACTCAGGTCGTGCGTCCGCCGAATCCGCCGGTCCCGCCGCGCGCGGCGACCCCGCCGGTGCCGCCCGGTCAGCGCCCGCCGGCACCCGGTGGCCCGCGTCC
>NZ_RFFH01000016.1 GCF_003696265.1 Nocardia stercoris
CGGCTGCGCAGCGGGTGCGGGGGCGGGGGCGGGAGCTGGTGCGGGCGCGGGAGCCGGAGCGGCGGCGGGCGCGGGAGCGGCGGCCGGGGCAGCGGCCGAGCCGGGCTCGTCGATGACACCCAGTTCGCCACCGACCTCGACGACGTCGTCCTCGTGCGCGACGATCTTGGTGAGGACACCGGCGATGGGCGAGGGGATCTCGGTGTCCACCTTGTCGGTCGACACTTCGAGCAGCGGCTCGTCGACGGCGACCGTGTCCCCTTCCTGCTTCAGCCACCTGGTGACAGTTCCCTCGGTCACGCTCTCACCAAGCGCTGGCATCTGGACTGAGAAGGTCATGTCCGTTGACTCCTATAACTGCTCGACGGGTCACAACAGTCTGTCTTCCGGTGGGCATCGGCCACGGATTGCGCGGCAGACACCCTGTGCCACCGAACCCTGCGATGGCACCGGAGCTCCTGTGGTTCTTGTTCCGGTTCACCATCCTTGCACTCGCCGCTGTGCCTTGCGGCACAGGGCTGGCCCTGTTCGCTGCTGGCACTATGGAAAGGCCGGTTCGATTCGGTTCCGGTGTGTGGCAAGGAGGCGGGCCCCGATGGGTGTGCTCGATCGTTTTCGCCGGTCGGTTTCGCGTTACGGCGGGATCGACGCGACGGACGCGCGGTATCTGCAGGAGTGGGTTCGTGCTCACAACGGCGTCGAGGCGTTCGTTGAACCGCGCACGACTGTGAGTGATGTCACTGTCGTCCTGGTCGCCGCTGATGGGGAGTGGACCCGCCGCCGGGTCGGCGAGAGCGGCGCCCGGCACCTGTCGCCGTGGTTGCAGATCCCGGTCTACGACGCCCGCCGGACCGGGTATCCGCAGCGGATGCGCGACCACGACGCCCGCCGCCGCATCGAGCAGCGACGGGCGCGGGAACGCGAATTGTTGGAGTAGCGGCCGCTATCGGCCCGCGATGTCCTCGAGGACGGCGATCAGCGTGCGGACCGGAACGCCGGTGCCGCCCTTGCCGATGTAGCCGAACGCGCCACCGGTGTTGTAGGCCGGTCCGGCGACGTCCAGGTGCGCCCACTGCACGTCGGCGGGCACGAACTCCTTGAGGAACAACCCCGCCGACAGCATGCCGCCCCAACGATGCGGCGCCACATTGGCCAGGTCGGCGATGGACGAGTTCAGGTCACCGCGCAGTTCGGCGGGCAGCGGCATCGGCCAGGCGTTCTCGCCGACGCCCTGCGAGATGCGCGCGACCCGGTCGCGGAATTCGTCGGTACCCATCACGCCGGGCGTGCGGGTGCCCAGGGCCACCATCTGCGCGCCGGTGAGCGTGGCGACGTCGATGAGGTAGCCGGGGTCGTCCTGGCTCGCGCGCACGATGGCGTCGGCCAGGATCAGCCGGCCCTCGGCGTCGGTGTTGAGCACCTCGACGGTGGTGCCGCCGTATTGGGTGAGCACGTCACCGGGTCGCTGCGCGGTGTCCGACGGCATGTTCTCGGCCATCGGCACGGTCGCGATCACCGACAGCGGCAGGTTGAGCCGGGCGGCCAGCAGGACGGTGGCGACCACGGCGGCGGCGCCGGCCATGTCCGAGGTCATGTGGTCCATGTTCGCGGCCGGCTTGATCGAGATACCGCCGGTGTCGAACGTGATTCCCTTGCCGATCAACGCGACTCGCGGGTTCTCGGCGCCACCGGAGTAGCTGATCCGCACCAGCCGGGGCGGCCGCGAGGAGCCCTTACCGACACCGAGAATGCCGCCGAAACCCTGTGCGGCCAGCTCGTTTTCGTCGAGCACCTCGACCTCGAGGCCGGCCGCTTCGGCCAACGACCGTGCGCGGTCGGCGAATTCGGCGGGAAACAGGTGGCTGGGCGGGGTGTTGACGAAATCGCGTGCGGTGGCGACGGCTTCGGCGATCGCTTGCGCGCGGAACAGGTCCTCCTCACCGAAAGCCGGGTCCGGGACCAGCAATTCGACGCGGCGCAGCGGCTGCTCGGCCGGCTTCGGCGCCGACTTACCGGACTTGAACTCGGTGAAGGTGTAGGCACCCAGATAGAAACCTTCCGCCGCGGCACCGAGATCCAGCCCGGACAGCGTGCTGACCGCGAGACCGGTCCCGCTCAGCGCGCGCCCGGCGGCACCGGCGGAGCGCCGGATCTGTTCGGCGTCGACCGCGTCCGGCGCGCCCAGCCCGACCGCGAGCACGCTGCTCGCACCCAGTCCCGTGGGGCCGGGGAGCCGAGTCAGCTCCTCGCCCTTGCCTTTCGCGCCGACCGCCCGCAGCTGCGACTCCAGTACCGCGCGCGCGTCCGCGGACAGCACGTCCTCGAAGTCGGTCTCGCCGGCCAGGGCCGGGCCGGGGACGATCGCGGGCCCGTCGTCGGTGGTGACGATGCCCACCACCAGCACATCGGTATCCGCCCCGATATCGACGGTGCGAGCCAGTTCCGGTCCGAGCGAGCGATCTGCGACAGCTGTCATGGCGAACAGGCTAACTCCCGCCGGATACAGTGTTGCGGGTGAGCGACGCGAATCTCCTCCAGGGTCCGATCCACGACGTGCACGTCGAGCTGGGTGCGACCTTCGCACCGTTCGGGGGCTGGAGCATGCCGGTGTCCTACGCCGGCACCGTCGGCGAGCACGCCGCCGTCCGGACCGCCGTCGGCCTGTTCGACGTCAGCCATCTGGGCAAGGCGTCGGTGCGCGGCCCGGGCGCGGCCGCGTTCGTGAACTCGGCGCTGACCAACGATCTGAACCGGATCCGGCCCGGCAAGGCGCAGTACACGCTGTGCTGCACGCCCGAGGGCGGTGTGATCGACGACCTGATCGCCTACTACGTCTCCGACGACGAGATCTTCCTGGTGCCCAACGCCGCCAACACCGCGGCCGTGGTCGCCGAACTGCAGAAGGCGGCGCCCGAGGGGATCACCGTCACCGACGAGCACCGGGAGTTCGCGGTGTTCGCGGTGCAGGGCCCGAAGTCGACGGAGGTGCTCGCCGCGCTGGACCTGCCCACCGACATGGAGTACATGGCCTACGCCGACGCCGAGTGGGCGGGCCGCCCGGTCCGGGTGTGCCGCACCGGCTACACCGGTGAGCACGGCTACGAACTGTTGCCGCGCTGGGCGGACGCCGAGGCGCTGTTCCGCGCCCTGCTCGACCCGCTGCGGGCAGTCGGCGGTGAACCGGCCGGTCTCGGCGCCCGCGACACCCTGCGCACCGAGATGGGCTACCCGCTGCACGGGCACGAGCTGTCCACCGAGATCTCGCCGCTGCAGGCGCGGGTCGGCTGGGCGGTCGGCTGGAAGAAGCCCGAGTTCTGGGGCAAGGCCGCCTTGGACGCGGAGAAGGCGGCGGGCCCCCGCCGTCAGCTGCTGGGTTTGAAGGCGATCGACCGCGGTGTGCTGCGGCAGGGGCAAACCGTCCTGCTGGGTGACCGTGCGGTGGGGGAGACCACCTCGGGCACGTTCTCGCCCACGCTGAAGGTCGGCATCGCGCTGGCGCTGCTGGACACCGACGCCGGACTCGAGCCGGGCGCCGAGGTCGCCGTCGACGTCCGCGGCCGCCGCTTGCGCGCCGAGGTGGTCAAGCCGCCGTTCGTGACGGCCCACACGGGGTAAGGACCCGGCCTGACCGGGACTCCGGGACCTGATGTGGCCCGCCGGCACTACCCGGCACACCGGGAACAGCGCCCAGCGACGGGGCTGTTCCCGCCCTCGACCGGCGCGGACTACGATCTGGGCATGACCGTTGCTGCCCAGTTCGCCCGCATTCCGCATCCCGCGCCCACCTCGGCTGCGCGGCGGGAAGAGATTCTGAGCGCGCCCGGGTTCGGCCGGTTCTTCACCGACCACATGGTGTCGGTCGACTACGCCGACGGCGAGTGGCGGGACCCGCGGGTCGAGCCGTACGGGCCGCTGACCATGGACCCGTCGACCATGGTGCTGCACTACGGCCAGGCCATCTTCGAGGGCCTCAAGGCGTACCGGCAGGGCGACGGCAGCATCGCCACGTTCCGGGCGGACGCGAACGCGGCCCGCTTCCAGCGGTCGGCCCGCCGGCTGGCCATGGCCGAACTGCCGCAGGAGATGTTCGTCGAGTCGATCCGCCAGCTGCTGCTGGCCGACGGCGACTGGGTGCCCGCGGCCGGCGGCGAGGAGTCGCTGTACCTGCGCCCGTTCCTGTTCGCCACCGAGGCCGGTCTCGGCGTGCGTCCGGCCGGTAAGTACCGCTATCTGCTGCTGGGTTCGCCTGCGGGAGCGTACTTCTCGGGTGGCGCCAAGCCGGTGACGGTGTGGCTGTCCACCGAGTTCGTGCGTGCGGCGCCCGGCGGCACCGGTGAGGCGAAGGTGGCCGGCAACTACGCCGCCTCGCTGCTGGCCCAACAGCGCGCCACCGAGAACGGCTGCGACCAGGTGATGTGGCTGGACGCCTGCGAGCGTCGCTACATCGAGGAGATGGGTACCAACAACCTGTTCTTCGTCTTCGGTTCCGGTTCCGGCGCCCGCCTGGTGACCCCGGAACTGTCGGGTTCGCTGCTGCCCGGCATCACCCGCGACTCGCTGATCACCCTGGCCGCGGACGCCGGTTACGAGGTGGAGGAGCGCAAGATCTCGGTCGACGAACTGCGGTCCGGCGCCGAATCCGGTGAAATCACCGAGGTTTTCGGTTGCGGCACCGCGGCCGTGGTGATCCCGGTGGGCACGATCCGCGACGCCGACGGCGATTTCACCATCGGCGGCGGTGAGCCGGGCGAGGTGACGATGGCGCTGCGCGAGACGTTGACCGGTATCCAGCGCGGCACCTTCTCCGACAACCACGGCTGGATGCACACGGTCGCCTGACTCCGCTTCCGGTGGCGCGGTCGCCGTCGGTCGGCCGGGACACCTCCGGGCCGGCACCGCGAGTGCGATGGCCGCCCGGATCCACTGGTCCCTCAGTCGGTTTCGAGGGCGCGGGCCGCATCCTGTTGCAGATCGCGGTAGGACTCCTTGCCGACGCTGACGGTCACGCTGTAGACGGTGCCGCCGGTGAAGGTTCCCGGGCCCCGATACTGCTGGGAGACGGTGTCGTCACTGCCGTAGCCGACGGTCAGACCGGCGCCGGACAGCCCGAAAGTGCCGGTCTGGGCGCGCATCGGGCCGGTGGCGACCGCCTTGTCGTCGACGTAGAGCGTTGTGGTGCCGAGGGATTCGCCGTTCGGGCCGAGCTTGTCGGCCTTGACGAATTCCATACCCAGGGTGTGCTTACCGGCCGGCAACGGCGGTGAGACGAAATCCTGTTCGGGCGGGATGCCGAGGAAGTTGTAAACGTAGTGCAGCACACCGTCTTTGACGAACAACGCATGGCCGCCGAACCGTGAGCCGTGTGCGAAGATCACGCCCTGCGCCTGCGGGGTGAGATCGACCTCGGCGACGATCCGGTAGGACTTGCCGCGGATGTTCACCGCGACGGCCTCGGGTACGGGTGCGGCATCCGGGTAGTAGACGTAGGTGTCGCGGGGCGGTTCCGGATTCGGCCGCTCGACGGACAGCAGTTCTACCGCGGTGCGATCGTCGAGGGGGAGGACGAAGTTGTCCCGGGCCTCCTCGTTCCAGGCGCCGATGAGCTCCTTCAGCTTGCCGGGATGCTGATCGGCGAGGTTCTCCGATTCCGAACGGTCCTCGTCGACGTGATACAGCTCCCACTCGTCCTGGTCGAAATGGCCTTTGTCGCTGATCGGTGCGTGCAGCGCCGAGGCCCGCCAGCCGTTCTCCCAGATGCCGCGGGTGCCCAGCATCTCGTAGTACTGACGCTTGCGGGTGGTGGGTGCGTCGGCGTTGTCGAAGCTGTAGCGCATGGAGACGCCGTTGAGCGGGTACTGCTTGATGCCGCGGTATTCCTTCGGCATTTCCAGCCCGATGACGTCGAGAATGGTGGGTGTGATGTCGATCGCGTGGTGGTATTGGTGCCGGATCTGACCCTTGGCCTTGATTCCTTTGGGCCAGTGGATGATCAGCGGGTCGCAGGTGCCGCCGGAGTACTCCGAGTAACGTTTGAACATCTTGAACGGGGTGGAGAAGGCCACCGCCCACCCAGTCGGATAGTGGTTGTAGGTGGCGGGGGTTCCCAATTGGTCGAGCAGCGCCATGTTCTCGGCGAGATTGTCGGGATAGCCGTTGAAGAACTTGTTCTCGTTCACCGAGCCGTTCGGTGAGCCCTCGCCGGAGGCGCCGTTGTCGGCGCAGTAGAAGATGATGGTGTTGTCCATCTGGCCGGTTTGTTCGAGATAGTCGATGATGCGCCCGATCTGCGCGTCGGTGTATTCGGAGAATCCGGCGAATACCTCGGCCATGCGGGAGAACAAGCGCTTCTCGTCGGCATTGAGGGTGTTCCACGGCCGTACCGCATCCGCGGGCACCGCCACATCCGCGGGTAACGGGTTGATCGGGGTCAGGGGTGTGCCCTTGGGCATGATGCCCTTGTCGATCATGCGGGTCAGCACCCACTCGCGGTAGGCCTCGTAGCCGTCGTCGAACTTGCCCTTGTACTTGTCGGCCCACTCCGTAGGAACCTGGTGCGGAGCGTGATTCGCGCCCGGGCAGAACCACATGTACCAGGGCTTGGACGGATTGGTCGAGCGCTGGTCGCGCAGCATCCGAAGTGCGTTGTCGGCCAAGTCCTTCGACAGGTGGTAGCCCTGTTCCGGGCTGTACGGCTGCTCGATGAACCGGTTGTCCTCGACCAGGGCCGGGTACCACTGGTTGGTTTCGCCACCGAGGAAACCGTAGAAGCGGTCGTACCCCTTCTGCAGCGGCCACTCCGACCTGCTGCCGCCACTGGAGACGTCCTCGACGGGCACGTTGTGGTCCTTGCCGAGCCAGAACGTGCTGTAGCCGTTGTCCTGCAGCACCTGCCCGATCGTGGCGCACTGGGCGGGCAGCCGCGCGGCCGAACCGGGGAATCCGGTGGAGCCCTCGGTGATCGACGCGAACCGGTTGACGTGATGATTGCGGCCCGTCAGGAAGCACGACCGCGTGGGCGAGCACAGCGCGGTGGTGTGCCATTGGGTATAGGTGAGGCCATTGTCGGCCAGTTTCTGGGCAATCGGCATGTTGATCCGGCCGCCGTACGGGGACCATGACGCAAGGCCGGTGTCGTCGTAGAGAATCACCAGGACGTTGGGCGCGCCGTCGGGAGCTTTCTTCAGCTCGAACGGTTTCCAGTCCTGCTTCGAGTCGCGGACGTCGAGTTCGATCTTGCCGTCGAAGCCGTCGTTGATTCCGGTGCCGTATCCGGGCGGCCGGTCGCCGCCGGAGTTGCCGCATGCGGCCAGCGCGGGTGCGGCGGCCGCCGCACCGGCGCCCGCGGCTGCCATACCCCGCAGCATGCCGCGCCGGGTGAGCCCGCGTTTGGGCGCGGGGTCGAATTGCGGTTCCCGGGTGTTCCCCTCTTCTTCGGTCGGCGTCATTCCCGCAGGCTAGGCGCGATTCGGCGCGATTCGGGCATGCCACACCGGTCGGACGCGTGCTCGCTGCGGCATCACACCGGTCGGGCGGGCGCGGCAACGGGGTCATAGATCACCTGCTGCGCCGACGCCGGGACGGGCAGCAGGTCGGTGGCCGCGATCGCGTCTTCGAATTCACTCGAGACAGGTCAGTCCGCCGACGTCGACAACGACCTCGCGTTCGACGGGCGATTCGGCCGACGGTCAGTCGGCGGTGACGCAGCGAAAGCCGAGATGGCCGGTGGCGGTGTCCTCGGTCTGGCTCTGGCGGGCGGCCGGGCGGTAGCGCAGGCAGTAGTTCGGGGCGCACAGGTAGGAACCGCCCTTGATCACGCGGCGGGGAAACCGTTCGCCGGAGTTGCCTGGCGCACAACAACTTCCGGCGGGCTTCGCGTGGTCCGGACGGAACGGGTCGCGCGTCCACTCCCAGACGTTGCCCGCCATATCGAACAGCCCGAAACCGTTGGGCGGATAGGTGCCGACCTTCGTCGTCCCCGGCAGTGCGGCCTGCCCCCGGCCCGGCACGAACTCCCACGGGAACCGGCCCAGCCAGGTGTTGGCCATCCGGCGCCCGCGCGGAGTGAACTCGTCACCCCAGGTGAAGATCGCGCCGTGCAGCCCGCCGCGGGCCGCGAACTCCCACTGCGCCTCGCTCGGCAGCTGCTTCCCGGCCCAGGCGGCGTAGGCGGCGGCATCCGCGTAGGCGACCTGGGTCACCGGATGATGGGTCCGCCCTTCGAGATTCGTGCCCGGGCCGCCCGGGTGCCGCCAGCTCGCACCCGGGACGTAGGACCACCACCGCTGCCAATCGTCGAGCGGGACCGGCGTGGACGGCGGGGTGAAGACCAGTGCGCCCGGTACCAGGGCCGCCGGGTCCGCACCGGGATAGTCCGCCGGATCCAGCGGCCGCTCGGCGACCGTCACGTACCCGGTGTCGCGGACGAACCGCTGGAAGGCGATAGTCGTGACCGGATGGGTGTCGATCCAGAACGGATCCACAGCCACCGCGTGCACCGGCCGCTCCTCGGGGAAGAAATCCGCCGACCCCATCGCGAACTCCCCGCCGGGCACGCGCGCCATGTTCTTGCGCGATGTCGCGATACTCGCCACCACCGGGACCTCCTGCCTCACCGACCGGATGCGCCCAGTTCAGGGCCGGGCCACCGTACTACGTCGATCGGCGCCGGGCCGTGCGTGACATCGCGGTATCTCGCACAGCTGTCTCGGGTCCGTGATACCGGCGGGTCGGTGGCGGTCCGGTGTCGTGGTCGGCCGCGACCCGGTCGTCAACAGCGCAGGCCCGACGGTCGCCGAAATGCGATCCGCCGGTCGCAGGGCGGATTCGTGCGCTGTGTGGGACTGCGTCGGTGTTAGGCTGCCACGACTCTGGCAATCGTTCGGCAATTGATTTGCGAGGAGGTCGGGTGTCCACGGTCGGGCCGATTCTCACTCACGCGCTGGCGGTCGCTGTCTATCCGTGGGCGTTGATCGTGGTCGCGATGCTGTTGACCGAGCCGGGCGGCCGAGCACGCAGTTCCGCGTTCGTGGCGGGGTGGACGGCCGGTGTCGCGGCCCTGCTGGCGGTGCTGATCGTGGTCAACGCGCTGTTCGGAGCCAATCGGCACGGGGAGCCCGCCGAGTGGGTCGGCTGGGTGAAGCTCGGCCTCGGCGTCGGGATCTTCGCCATGGCGGCAGCGCAGGCCAGGAAGATGCCCGCGGCGGTGCGGGGTGAGCTGCCGCCGCCGGGCTGGATGGCCGAGCTGCCGTCGCTGTCGCCGCGCGGTTGTGCCCGGCTCGGGGTGCGGCTGGTCCTGGGGAACCCGAAGAACGTCAGTCAGATCCTGATCGGTGCGGTGACCATCGCGTCGCTCACGCCCGGCGGCGGCGCGCGACTCAGTGCGGCCGTTGTCTTCGTGATCATCGCTTCGCTGTGTGTACTGGTACCGCTAGTGGTCCGGAGCAGCAGTGCCGACGGAAATGTCGATACGTTGAATACGTGGCGCGACTGGGTGTCGCGCAATAATCCGGCAATCATGTTCGTCCTGCTGTCGCTGCTCGGTGCGAAATCGGTGGGTGACGGCATCGCTCAGTTGACCTAGCGGCTGCCCGGCAGCGGTGGGAATCGAGGAATCGATGACGAATTCTGGTGTGCGGGAAAGCCTGTCGAAATCCGTAGCGGCCGCGCGCGCGAAACTCGGCCGCCCGCGCCGGATCGACCTCGTCGCCGGCGCCGTCACCGGGCTGTTCAGCATTCCCGAGGGCATGGCCTACGCGTCCATCGCCGGATTCGACCCGGTGGCCGGTCTGTACGCGGGCATCGTGCCCGCGGTCGTCGGCTCCCTGTTCACACCCACCGTCCTGATGATCACCACACTCACCAGCGCCATCGCCCTCACCTCCCGTTCGGTGCTCGGCGACGCCGGACTCGATGTGCTGCAGCCGGGCAACGTCTCGGCGCTGTGCCTGGTGGTGGGGATCCTGATGCTGGTGCTGGCCCTGATCCGGGCCGGGGTGGTGCTGAGTTTCGTATCCAACGCCGTCATGACCGGGTTCTCCACCGGGATCGCGCTGTCCATCATCACCGGGGTGTTCAAGGACGCCACCGGATACAAGCCGCCCGCGCACAACAAACTCGCGCAGGTCTGGCAGTGGCTCACCGGGATCGGGCACTGGGACCGCGACGCCACCCTCGTCGCGATCGCCACCGTGGTGGTCTGGGCGGCGGCGCGGACCGTGCGGCGGCTGGAACCGCTGGCGCTGCTGGTCTCGCTGGTCGTGGTGACCCTGGTCGCCACCCTGAGCGGCATCGACGTCGAGACCGTGCGCGGTATCGCCCATATCCCGGCCGCGCTCCCGGGTATCTCCACCCCCAACTGGTCGGCGATCCCGCATCTGTTCGGCGGCGGCCTGGCGGTCGCGATGGTGGCGCTGGCGCAGGGCGCGGGAGTGGCGCCGTCCATGCCGAATCCGGACGGCAGCCGCTCGAATGTGAACGGCGAGTTCGCCGCTCAGGGTTTGGCGAACGTGAGCGCGGGCCTGTTCAGTTCGATGCCGGTCGGTGGTTCGCTCTCGCGCACCGGGGTGGCGGCCTCGGTCGGCGCCCGGACCCGGTGGGCCGGAATCGTTTCCGGGCCCGTGCTGGCGATCGCGGTGCTGCTGGGCGGTTCGCTGGCGGAGAAGATCCCGATGCCGGTGATCGGCGGGCTGGTCATGGTGATCGGCCTGGAACTGATCACCGGCAAGATCGGCGACATCCGGTTGATCCTGCAGTCGTCAAAGCTGTCCGCGCTGGCCATGATCGTGACCTTCCTCGCCACTACGACCATGCCGCTGCACGAGGCGATCGTGCTGGGCGCGCTGCTGTCGCTGCTGCTGTACTGCGTGCAGTCGGCCCGCCGCGACGAACTCACCGCGCTGACCCGCGTCGACGGGGCCTGGCAGCGGGAACCGGTGCCCGCCGCCTTCACCCCGGAACAGGTTGTCGTCGTGGACTATTCGGGTCAGGGGTTCTTCGCCGAATCGTCTCGCCTGCAGGGCGAGTTCCCCGACCCGGCGACCGGGCACCGTGCGGTGCTGATCCTGGTGCTGTCGGGCAACCCGGTGCCGGGAACCTCACTGCTGAAACAGTTCCGGCGTTACGAGACGAAACTGCGCGACGCCGGCGGGCACATGATCGTCGCCGGGGTCGCCCCGGGCACCGCGAAGTGGTTGCGGCGCACCGGTTTCGCCGACCGGGTCCCGATCGTGCCCGAAACCCCGGTCGTACTGGGCGGACTCGACACCGCGATGACCCAGGCCCGGGAGTGGCTGGACCGGCCGCCGGTCAGCCGGGCATGAGCGCGTGCCACTGGTCCAGGGTCCGCGGACGCAGCACATAGTTCTGCGCGCGCACGGAATCCAGTGGGGCGGAAGGCTCCTCGGAGTACCAGTGGCCGGGGAAGACCACCGGGTTGCCGGGCAGGTCGGCCAGGTTGCGCAGGCTGCGGAACATCGCCTCGGAGTCGCCGCCCGGGAAGTCGGTGCGGCCGCAGCCGTCGATGAACAGGGTGTCGCCGGCGACGAGCCGGTCGCCGACCAGGAAGCACTGGCTGCCGGGTGTGTGGCCGGGGGTGTGCAGCAGTTCCACGTCGACCGCGCCGACCGACACCACGTCACCGTGGTCGTGGCCGGTCAGCAGGCTGGGTTCGATGCCGGTCACGTTCGCCACCCAGGGCACTTCCTCGCGCTGCACATGCACCGGGACATCGACGCGCTCGAGCAGTTCCCGCACACCCTTCAAGGTGAATCCGAGCATCGAACCGCCCACATGATCGGGGTGATGGTGGGTGGCCAGCACACCCGCGACGCGCATCCCGTCGGCCTCGGCCAGATCCACCAGATCGCCTGCGGCATAAGCGGGGTCGACGAGCAGGCACTCACCGGACTCCCGGTCGCCGATCAGGTACGCGAAGTTGCGCATCTGCGTGGCGATCGGATCGCCGACGGCCCAGTCCCGGCCGGCCAGCAGTTGTCGGAAGTAGAGACGCTCTGAACCCATCCCCACACTCTAGAGGGGAACGTGTTGCGCGCCATGCCCGGCGCGAGCCGGCCGGGCGGGTGCTGCCCGCCCGGCCGAAACGGATCAGCCCAGCACCGCGGCGAGGTCGGCGGCGGCCTGCGGGCCGTAGGCGGCACCCAGGCGCGTCAGCGCCTCCTCGCGGTCCAGGCTCCAGTCCTGCGGGCCCAGGCTCTCCAGCACCAGCACCGCGATCAGCGAACCCAGCTGCGCGGACCGCTCCAGGCTCAGGCCCGAGGTGTGCGCGGACAGGAACCCGGCACGGAAACCGTCGCCGACCCCGGTCGGGTCCACCTTGCCGGTCTCCGGCACCACCTCGACCTGCAGTTCCACGCCGTCGGCGTCGGTGATGTGCACGCCCTTCTTGCCCAGTGTCGTCACCCGGATGCCGACCATGCGGCCGATCTGCTCGGCGCTCAGGCCGGTCTTCTCCCGCAGCAGGCCCCACTCGTACTCGTTGGTGAACAGGTACGCGGCGCCGTCGATGAGTTCACGCGCCTGGTCGCCGTCCAACCACGCCAGCTGTTGCGACGGGTCGGCCGCGAACGCGATGCCGTGCTCGCGGCACTCGCGGGTGTGGCGCAGCATGGCCTCCGGGTCGTTCGCGCCGATCAGCACCAGGTCGACGCCGTTCGCGGCGGCCAGTTCGGCGATCGAGATCTCGCGGGCCTCGCTCATCGCGCCCGGGTAGAACGAGGCGATCTGCGCCATCGTCGTATCAGTGGTGCACACGAAGCGGGCGGTGTGCGCGGTCTCCGACACCCGGACCGTCGAGCAGTTCACGCCGCTGGTCTCGAGCCACTCGCGGTAGTCGGTGAAGTCGCGCCCGACCGCGCCCACCAGCAGCGGATTGCGGCGCAGCAGGCCCAGCGCGTAGGCGATGTTGCCGGCGACGCCGCCGCGGCGGATCTCCAGGTCCTCGACGAGGAAGCTCAGCGACACGTGCTGGAGCTGGTCGGGCAGCAGCACCTCGGAGAACTTGCCCGGAAAGCGCATCAGATGGTCGGTCGCAATGGAAGCGGACACTGCGATGGTCACGCGGATTCCTTCGGGTCGAGCGCCGGGCGGTGCCCGATCACTCGGGTGGGTCCGGCAGGGCGGAGGCGACGGTCGGACACACGAAACCAGTTGCCGGTAACGCGTGGCGGGAGCAAGTCCGGCCCGTCCGCAGCGTGGTTACTGCGGATTCGACGTTACGCGACAACTGGTTCGGGATGTGGCCGAGCCGCCAGGTGGCGGCCCGGGCACGTTGGAGACAGTGGCGCCTGAAGTCGGTCAGCGGGCGCGTGTAACCACGCGGGCCGCCCGGTCAGGCGCGATGGAAACTGTCAGTTGAAGCTGTCGCCGCAGGCGCAGGAGCCGGTGGCGTTCGGGTTGTCGATGGTGAAACCCTGCTTCTCGATGGTGTCGACGAAGTCGATCGATGCACCCTGCACGTACGGCGCGCTCATCCGGTCGACGGCCAGCTTCACGCCGCCGAAGTCGACGACGAGGTCACCGTCGAGGCTGCGGTCGTCGAAGTACAGCTGGTAGCGCAGGCCGGCACAGCCACCGGGCTGGACCGCGATGCGCAGCGCCAGGTCGTCGCGACCTTCCTGGTCGAGCAGTGCCTTGGCCTTCGCCGACGCGGCATCGGTCATGGTGACGCCGTGGGTGGTGGTCTCGTTCTGCACAGTCATGAAGTCTCCTCGGGGACCGATGTTCAACCCGTGACCAGCGCACGGCTCCACAGCCGTCAACGTACCGTCACAGGGTGGCTATTCCCATACTGCCACTGTGGTGTGCATCGCGGACCTCAGGGGACCGAGATCGAGCGGACCGGGCATGGGAAACAGTGGGTGACAGCGGGCCGAACACCGATGCTGTGACTGCCGCCACGCACCGACCGCGACCACGGGTTTCCCAGGTGGCCTTCGATCGAATAGCCTGCTCGGCGTGAAGTTCCTCCGCCGCGGCGAAGCCACCGAGACCGCCGCCACTCCGGCAGCCGACGCCAAGGGTTCCGACGTGGCCGGGCCGACCGCCGGCAAGGGCCGCCCGACTCCGAAGCGTCGCGACGCCCAGGGCAAGCGTCGCGGCCCGGTCGCGCCGGCCCCGAAGACCGCCCGTGAGGCCCGCGAACGCCGCCGGGCGCTCAAGGGCAGCAAGGCCGACCGCAGGGAGTCCGCGGCCGACCGGCGCGCCGCCGCCGCCGACCGTCGCGCCCGCATGCTGGCCGGTGAGGACAAGTTCCTGCTGCCGCGCGACCGCGGACCGGTCCGCGCCTATGTGCGTGACCTGGTCGACGCCCGGCGCAACCTGGTCGGCCTGTTCATGCCGCTGGCGCTGGTGCTGATCCTCACCATGTTCCTGACGCCGGCGGTGCAGGCCTACATCACCCTGGGCATGCTGGTGATGATGGCGTTCATGGTCACCGAGGGCGTGCTGCTCGGCCGGATCGTCAACAAGCGGGTCCGCGAGCGCTACCCCGACCACACCGATTCGGCGATGTCGCTGGGCTGGTACGCGTTCGTCCGCGCCTCTCAGATCCGCCGCATGCGCGCGCCGAAGCCGCAGGTCTCCCCGGGTGACTCGGTGTAGAGCACACGCCTGACGCGCCGAACGCCCGGCCGGATGTTCCGGTGGGGCGTTCGTGCGTTTGTGGACAGTCGGATCGAGACTGCCGAAGAGCCGACTGGGCCGCACGATCGGTGCCCTGACGTCGCCTCGGTCGCTTTCGGTCTTGCGGTGGTTGAAGTCCGGACAGCTGGATCCGGCGTGACACGGCGACCGCTTCGGTGAACGTCGCGATCGTCACTGGCCGGTCGAGCGGCGTCGACGAACGCCCCGGCCGTCCGGCGGTGAACGGGAACCAGTGGGCCTTCACGATTCGTGGCGGGCGGCCATCGCGCGCAGTTCCGCGCTGACGCGGGGTGCGTCGGGATCGTGCGGGCTCGCGATGCGGGGTCCCAGCCAGGCGGCGGCGGTGAGCAGCAGGATCAGGGTTACGGCAAACATGGCAGTAATTCTTCGACCATCGAATTGCCGCCGAAAGTGGCAGCACTGACGTTGTTCGTCAAGATTCCGCCACGTAGACTTCCGGCATGCTGTCGAAGGTCGCGGTCGTGTGTAGCGACAACCTCGCCATGTTCGAATTCGGTGTCGTCTGTGAGGTTTTCGGCCTCGACCGCAGCGACGTCGGGCTGCCGGTCTTCGACTTCCGGGTGTGCGGCGCCGAACCGGGACGACCACTTCGGTCCAGCACCCCGGGGATCACCGTGACCCCGGAGCACGGACTCGACGAACTGGCCGGGGCCGACCTGGTCGCGATCCCCGCGTTCCCGTACCGCGGCGACGACCCGGATCAACGGCTGGTCGACGCGGTCCGGGCTGCCTACGAAGGCGGTGCCACCGTGCTGACCGTGTGCTCCGGCGCCTTCCTGGCCGGCGCGGCCGGGCTGCTGGACGGCCGCACCTGCACCACCCACTGGCGCTACACCGACATCCTCGCGCGGCTGTACCCCGCGGCGACCGTCGACCCGGACGTCCTGTTCGTCGACGCCGGCCGGTTGATCACCAGCGCCGGCACCGCCGCCGGGATCGACGCCTGCCTGCACCTGGTCCGCCGCGAACTGGGCAGCGAGATCGCCAACGCCATCGCCCGCCGCATGGTCGTGCCACCGCAGCGTGACGGCGGCCAGCGCCAGTTCATCGAACGCCCGGTCGCCGACAGCGAGGCCACCAGCCTGGGCGCCACCCTCGCCTGGATGACCGAACACCTGGACCGCGCCCACACCGTGGACGAACTCGCCGCCCGCGCCACCATGTCCGCCCGCACCTTCGCCCGCCGCTTCGTCGCCGAGACCGGCACCACCCCGGGCAAATGGCTGACCACCCAGCGCATCCACCTGGCCCGCCAACTCCTGGAAGACACCACCCTCGACCTGGAGTCCGTGGCCACCCGCTCCGGATTCGGCTCCGCCGCCCTCCTCCGCCACCACTTCCAACGCCAGGTCGGCCTGGCCCCCACCGCCTACCGACGCCGATTCGGGGGATGAGCCGCGGCGGTACCCGGCCGCTGTCGGCGTTCACCGGCTCGGGCTGTGCGTTGCGGACTCGGCGCCGTGACCTTCGCGCGAGCATTTCCGGCGCCAGGTCGGCCTGGCCCCCACCGCCTACCGACGCCGATTCGGGGGATGAGCCGCGGCGGTACCCGGCCGCTGTCGGCGTTCACCGGCTCGGGCTGTGCGTTGCGGACTCGGCGCCGTGACCTTCGCGCCAGGTCGGCCTGGCCCCCACCGCCTACCGACGCCGATTCGGGGGATGAGCCGCGGCGGTACCCGGCCGCTGTCGGCGTTCACCGGCTCGGGCTGTGCGTTGCGGACTCGGCGCCGTGACCTTCGCGCGAGCATTTCCGGCGCCAGGTCGGCCTGGCCCCCACCGCCTACCCACCCCGATTCGGGGGATGAATCCGGTGCGGGCAGACCCGGGCGTCGATACCGGTGGAGGCGGGTGATTGGTACCGTTCTCGCGTGTTGAACGATGCTGCGGGGCGGCCGATGCGGACCTTGGTACTCGGGGGGATCCGGTCCGGGAAGTCGGCGTTCGCCGAGAAGCTGGCCGCGAAGGGTGGCGCGGTGCGCTACGTCGCGACCGCGGTCCTCGACCCCGCCGACGCCGACTTCACCGAACGTGTTGCGGCGCACCGGGTCCGCCGACCCGGCGTCTGGAACGTGGTGGAGGGCGACCCGGTGGCGGTGCTGGCCGAGCGCGCGCCCGTCACCCTGATCGACGATCTGGGCACCTGGCTGACCGCCCGGATCGACGCGCGCGGCGCCTGGGAGCTGCCCCGCGGCACGGTCAAGCCCGACGCCGACGACCTGGTCGCGGCCGTGGCCGGATATCGCGACCGGCTGGTGATCGTGACCCCCGAGGTCGGGCTGGGCGTCCTGCCCGCGACCCGCTCCGGGCGGCTGTTCGCCGACGAGATCGGCGAACTCAATCAGCGGCTCGCCGAGATCTGCGACGAGGTCGTCCTGGTCGTGGCCGGCCTGCCGACCCGCATCAAGCCGGAGGCCTTCGCGGCGGGATCGGTCGGCACCAGTGCCGCGACGGCCGCGGCCGGGAGTGCGGCGGGTCTGGCGGCCGGAGTGAGTTCCGGTGCCGCGGATGTTTCGGCGCTCGCCGCGTCCGATTCGGCTGCTGCGGCAGCGGGGTCGGCCGCTGCGCAGGCGGTCAGCGCCGCGGGCCTGGCGGCTGGCGTCAGTTCCGGCGCCGCGGATGTTTCGGCGCTCGCCGCATCCGATTCGGCTGCTGCGCAGGCGGTCAGCGCTGCGGGCCTGGCGGCCGCCGCAAGTTCCGGGGCCGCGGATGTTTCGGCGCTCGCCGCGTCCGATTCGGCTGCGGGGCAAGCGGTGTCGCCCACTGCTGCCGAGGCGGTGTCCCAGCCGGGGGCGGCTGCAGCGCTGGCCGCGGGCGTAGGTTCCGGTGCCGCAGATCTTTCAGCGGCTGCCGAGTCGGATTCCGGTGCTGCGCGGGCAGGATCGTCTGCCAGTCCCTTCTGGACCACCTCTGCCGCACCGGTTTTCGGTGCCGTGCCCGCCCCGAACGCTCAGGTGCTGGCGCAGGCCAAGGAGCGGCAGCTGCAGCTGACCAAGCCGCCGGGGGCGCTGGGCCGGCTCGAGGACCTCGGCAACTGGGTGGCCGCATGCCAGGGGGTGTGCCCGCCCAAGCAGTTCGAGCGCGCCCGGGTCGTCGTGTTCGCCGGTGACCACGGGATCGCGCGGTACGGCGTCTCGGCGTTTCCGAGCGAGGTGACTGTCCAGATGGTCGCCAACTTCCTGCACGGCGGGGCCGCGATCAACGTGCTGGCCGGGCTGGCCGGCGCCACCGTGCGCGTCGCCGACATCGCCGTCGACGGCGACACCGACCCCTCCGTATCCCACTACAAGATTCGCCGTTCCAGCGGCGCCATCGACCGCGAGGACGCGCTGTCGCAGGCCGAGGTCGAGGCCGCGCTGGCCGCCGGCCGGGCCATCGCCGACGAGGAGGTCGACAGCGGCGCCGACCTGCTCGTCGCCGGTGACATGGGAATCGGGAACACCACTCCCGCAACGGTTCTCGTCGCGGGCCTGACCGACACCGAACCGGTGCGCGCGGTCGGGCGCGGTACCGGCGTCGACGACGCCGGCTGGATGCGCAAGACCGCCGCGATCCGCGACGCCATGTGGCGCGCCCGGCCGCACCGCAAGGACCCGGTCGCCCTGCTCCGCGTCGCCGGCGGCGCCGACTTCGCCGCCATGGCCGGCTATCTCGCGCAAGCCGCCGCCCGCCGCACCCCGGTGATCCTCGACGGCCTCATCGTCACCGCCGCCGCCTTGGTCGCCGAGATGCTGTCCCCGGGCGCCAAGGCCTGGTGGGTCGCCGGCCACCGCTCCGCCGAACCCGCCCACGAGCTGGCCCTCACCAAGCTGGGCCTGACCCCGCTGATCGAGCTGAACATGCGCCTCGGCGAAGGCTCGGGCGCCGTCACCGCCCTACCCGTCCTCCGCGGCGCCGTCGCCGCGCTCGCCGACATGGCCACCTTCGCCGACGCGGGCGTCAGCACCGCCGAGGAGGCCGACGCTCGCTGATCGCGACTGTCGCCGACGTGGGTGTCGGCTCTGCGCAGGAGTGGTCATCGACCACCGAAATCTGTGGGTAAGGGACCACCGTTCCGCGGGTTGTCGGGCCGTGGCCGCTCTCGAGTGGTCGGCGGCCGCCTATGGTGAACTGGCTGTGCGGAGCTCGGGCCTCAGCTCAGGTGTCGGCCGCGCTCGGGTGCGGGCGTGGCGCATGGTGTCGGCGTGGATCGGGCGGAAAGGTTGGGATGGACGCGATTCGCCTGGTGCTCTCGTGGCTGACCGTGTTGCCGGTGCGCGGGCCCGACCGTGTGGACCGCGGGTCGGCCGGGCGGGCGATCGCGCTTGCGCCGGTGGCCGGGATCCTGCTCGGGGCGATCGCGACGGGCCTGCTGTGGTCGGCGGTCGGCGCGGGGACGACCCCTGCCGTTGCGGGTCTGGTGACGGTGGGCGCGTCGGCGCTGCTCACTCGGGGGATGCACCTGGACGGGCTCGCCGACACCCTGGACGGGCTGGGCAGCTACGGGCCGCCAGAACGGGCGCGCGAGATCATGAAGAGCGGTGGGGCGGGCCCGTTCGGGGTGGCGGCGCTGATCTTCGCGGTCACGATCCAGGCGTTCGCGTTCGCGGCGCTGGCCGGCGAACATCGTTGGCTCGCAGTCGGTCTCGCGGTGGTGGTGGGGCGGGTCGCAGTCGTGTGGTCGTGCCGCCGGGGAATCGAGCCCGCGCCGGGGGCGGGATTCGGTGCGCTCGTGGCCGGAACTCAGTCGCCGGTCGCCGGCGTGGTCTGGACCGTACTCGCGCTGGCCGCGGCATTGCTCGTGACCTGGTGGGCGCCGGTGGCGGTTCTGGTCGCCCTGGCTGTCGCCGAGGTGCTCACCCGGCATTGTGTCCGGCGGTTCGGCGGGCTCAACGGGGACGTGCTGGGTGCGGTGCTGGAGGTGACGGTCACGGTCAGCGCGGTCGTCTGGACCCTGGACGGCTGAGGTGGGACCGTCTCGGGCTACCTGAACCGACACGGCTGCAATATGTTCGGAGCATGACTTCCGACGAGTGGTTCGACGAGATCGCGGCCCGGCTCGCCCCGCAGGGTGTGGTGGCCGGAAAGGTGTTCGGCAAGCGTGCGTTGAAGGCGGACAGCAAGGCATTCGCCTGTCTGAAGGGTGACCTGCTGGCCTTCCGTCTGGGCGCGGGCAGCCCCGAACACACAGCGGCGCTGGCTGTTCCGGGCGCTGAACTGTTCCTCCCGGCCGACAACGACCGGCCGTTCAAGGACTGGGTGGCGGTCCCGGTCGCGGCGGCGGACAGCTGGCCACGGTGGGCCGACGCGGCGCTCGCCGCCCTGCACGGGTGATCCGCCGGACTCCGGAGCCTTCGCGCGGTCTCGCGATCGCGGCGGCCGTCGGCCGCACGGACTCCACCCGGTCGCCCGATCCGGCCGGGTGCAGCGTTATCCGTCCGCGCGGCGCCGGGTCAACGTGAACGTGTCCACGGCCTTCAGCTCACCGGAGGCGTCCGTAGGTACGGCGTAGTAGGTGGCCTTCATGGTGGTGTTGCCGCCGCGGACGCCGGGGTCGACGTCGAAGCAGCAGAAGCCGTAGGAATGGTCGGCGTCCTTGAAGGCGGACCAGGGGGCGTCCTCCAGGACGTAGTTCGGGGTCTTCTTGCCGGTGGCGGGGTCGACGGCGCCGACGGAAGTGATCACCCGGCAGTGGTCGCCGGGGAAGAGGAGCATGTTGGAGGGGGCCGAGGTGCCGCCACCGCCGATCACCAGATGCACTGTGCCCTTGGTGGTGTCGATGGTGGTGCGGTCGGTGTTGGCGGGCTTCGGGGTGAGCGTGTCGGTGCCGAGGACGCCGCGGACCGGATGCGAGCGCTCGTAATGGTGTTCGTGCCCGCACAGCACCAAGTCGACGCCGTACTTGTCGAACAACGGCAGCCAGTCCTGCCGGATCCCCAGGTCGGCGCCGTTGGCCTTGTCGGCGCTGGAGATCGCGACCTGATGCATGAACACCACGATCCAGTCGATCTCGCGGTCGGCGCGGGCCCGCGCCAATTCGGCTTCCAGCCAGCGCTTCTGGGCGCCGCCGGAGTAGCCGTGCACGTAGCTGTTGCCGCCGTCCTGCAGGCAGATGTCGTCGTTGGCGACCGCGATCACCCGTACGCCGCCCGCCGTGAACGAGTACCACAGGCCGCGGGCCAGGTCCTCGGCCCCGGAATCCGGTACCGCGAAATAGGTTTGGAAGGCGGCGTATCCGATCGGCCCGTTGCCGCGCTCGTTCTCGTGGTTGCCGGGTGCGGGCATCCACGGCCGGTAGCGGGCGGAGCGAGAGTTGTTGGCCCACCAGTCGTTCCAGCTGCGGATGCGGTCGGTGGCGAGGTTGGCGTAGCAGAGGTCGCCGTTGACCAGGTTGAACAGCGGGGCCATCCGCTCGACCCCGGTGGTGACGTCGCCGGCGAAGGGGGAGCCGAGGTTGTCGTTGACGTATTTGCCGTTGTCCAGCTTGCCCACGGTCGGCGTCCCCTGGTCGCCGAAGCTGGTGAACCGGAACTTCGCCCGCCCGGCGGGCGCGGTGCGGATGGTGCCCAGTTCCGGTGGCGCCCCGTCGTGCCCGGCCGCGTACACGTAGTCGCTGTCGGGCGCCAGGCCGCGCAAGCGCGCGTGATGCACCTGGACCTCGTTCTTGCTCGCGGCATCGGTGTAGGTGCGGGTCTCGGCGGTCACCGTGCTGCCGAACCCTGAGGTCGAAAGGCCGTAGCGCACAGCCGGATTGCGCACCGACCCGGTGGTGTGCCAGCTGACCACGACCTCGCGGGCCGCGTCGGCTCCGAACTGCAGGTGCAGCCCGGCCACCCGCGGCGCCGCGGACCGGTCCGGCCCGGTGACCAGCTCCGCGGACCGCGGCCAGGCCGCCGCACCGTCGCCGGTACCCCGCACCGCCGCCGTCGCACCCGCGCCCACGGCGAGCCCGGCCACCGCCGCACCCGCCGCGCCGCCGAACAGCGCCCGCCGGCTCACCCCCGGCGGGGGCGCGCTCGTGCTGTCCGATTCCGGGTTCTCGGTCATTGCTGCACGCTATGCCGAGCGCATGCCGCCCTCGCGACAACACGGCGAACACCGGGTGAATTGGGTTCAGGAGCGCCGGTCGTAGCACTGGACCGGCCGCCGAGCTGACGGAAACCCGCGGAAGGTGCTCCGACCTCCGCCGCCTGGACGGCGGCCGCTCGTCGAATCCGTTGTCCGGCAACAGGACACCTATAGGTCGGCACCCGGCCCGATACGAATCTGCCGACGGCTCACAGCCGTCGGCAGGAATCGTGGTGCTGCGGGCGCTACAGCCGCACCGGATACGTGGGCTGCGCGATTTCCGGCTTGATCCGGTCCTCGACGAAGATCCCGTGCCAGATCATGAAGATCAGCACGGTCCAGATCCGCCGGCTGTGGTCGCCCTCGCCGCGGCGGTGCGCGTCGAGCATCGCCTTGACGGCCTGCTTGTTCAGCAGGTGGTCGGTCTGCGATTCCGCGATCTGGGTGGCGGCCCAGTCGTAGAGTTCCGGCCCGCGCAGCCAATGCCGCAGCGGCACCGGGAATCCCAGCTTCGGGCGGTGCAGCACGTGCGGCGGGACGATGGTCTCGAGCGCGCGGCGCAGCGCGTACTTCGTGGTCTCCGGAGTGATCTTCTGATCGAACGGGATCCGTTCGGCGATCTCGAAGACCTCGAGGTCCAGGAATGGCACGCGCAGTTCCAGCGAGTTGGCCATGGTCATCTTGTCGGCCTTGACCAGGATGTCGCCACGCAGCCAGGTGAACAGGTCCAGGTGCTGCATGCGGGCCACCGGATCCCAGCCGCGTGAGCGGGCGTAGATCGGCGCGGTGACGTCGGCGGCACCCCATTCGGGGCGGAAATCGCGCAGTACGGCCCGCAATTGGGCGTCGTTGAAGCTGCGGGCGTTGCCGTAGTAGCGCTCCTCCAGCGTGAGCGAACCGCGGTGCAGCAGGCTCTTGCCGCGCTTGCCCTCGGGGATGCGGTCGGAGATCTTGCCCGCCAGCCGGCGCACCGGCTTCGGCAGATACTCGAACGGCTTGAGCGACAACGGTTCCCGATAGATCGTGTACCCGCCGAACAGCTCGTCGGCGCCCTCGCCCGACAGCACCACCTTGACGTGCTTGCGCGCCTCCTGGGCCACGAAATACAGCGGCACCAGCGCCGGGTCGGCGACCGGATCGTCGAGATACCAGACGATTTCGGGGATCGCGGCCGCGTAGTCCTCGGGCGACACCATTCGGATGTAGTGCTTGGCGCCGATCGCCGCCGCGGTCTCGGCGGCCACGTCGGCCTCCGAGTAGCCCTCGCGCTCGAACGCCGAGGTGAACGTGAGCAGGTTCGGGTTGTGCCGGATCGCCAGTGCCGCAACGGCAGTGGAGTCGATCCCGCCGGACAGGAACGAGCCGACGGTGACATCGGCGCGCATGTGCTTGGCGACCGAATCCTCCAGCACCGCCGCGATCTCGCGGTAGCGGGCCTCCTCGGAACCGGCGGCGAACGGCCGGATCCGGAACTTCGGCTCGAAGTAGCGGGTCACCTTCGGGCGCTCACCGGCGCGCAGTGTCGCGTAGCAACCGGACTCGAGCCGAGTGATGTTCTTGTGCAACGTCTCCGGCTCGGGCACGTACTGCAGCACCGTGTAGTGCTCGACCGCGCGCACGTCTAGCTCGTCCGAGAGTCCCAGCGCCGGAAGCAGTTCCAGGATGTTCTTCTTCTCGTTGGCGAACGCCGTGCCGTTCGGGCCGGTGGCCAGGAACAGCGGCTTGATGCCGAACCGGTCGCGCGCCAGCACCAGATCCTTGGTCTCGGTGTCCCAGATGGCGATGGCGAACATCCCGCGGAAGGTGCCGATCGCGTCCAGTCCCGAGTAGTGGTACGAGGCCAGGATCGCCTCGCCCTCACCCTCGGTGTGGAACATGGGTTCGTCGCCGAACTCGGCGCCGTGCGCGGCCAGCAGCTGCTCGCGCAACTCCAGATAGTTGTAGACCTCGCCGTTGAACAGCAGCACGTAGCGCCGCGGATTGTCGGCCGGCCCCCAGAACAGCGGCTGGTGCGAGTGGTCGATGTCGACGATCGACAACCGGTTGAAACCGTAGATGATGTGGTCGTCGTGCCAGGTGCCGCGCTCGTCCGGGCCCCGGTGCCGCGAGCACTGCAGCGCCTCGTAGACCTGGTTCACGACCTCGTCGGTCGCGACGTCAGCAGAAAGAAATCCGAGCAGTCCACACACTGCGCCGAGAACCTCGTTTCGGTGTCGGGGGCGGGCGAAGATCCGGGCGTGCGAGTAGGCGCGCCGACGGCGAAAACCCGATGCCCGAGTATGCCGTATCCACTGCGAATGTGCCGAACACCGGACACGCGGTGGCCCGAAAGCCACCCGGCCACAACGGCGTGCCCGGTTTGGTCTACGCTGCGTAGTACTCGGGAACTTCCGGGGTGGATCGCGCGTTGCGCCGCCCCGGTCAGTGGCCTGAAACGTGCTGAAGTTGTGCCGTCCGGCAGTGCCGGACGGTGCCGTGTCGAGAGACGACCACAGGAAGGCGTTGAGCGTGGCGCACAAGGCGAGCGAAGCGAGAGTGGTTGGTGCCACCGGGCGGGGCCGCATCCTTCGGCGGGCCGGACTGGCGGTGTCCCTGGGGATCACCGCGCTGCTCTGCTCGGGCTGCTCGATCGACAGCCCCTGGCTGCGATTCGGCTGGCCCTCGGGTGTCACCCCGCAGGCAGCGCGGATGCGGGAACTATGGACCTGGTCCGTCCTCGCCGCCCTGGCGATGGGTGTGCTGGTCTGGGGTCTGACCTTCTGGACCGTGATGTTCCACCGCAAGAAGGCCAGCTCCCCGGAGTTCCCGCGGCAGACCGCGTACAACGTGCCGCTGGAGCTGACCTACACCGCGATCCCGTTCGTGATCATCGCGGTCCTGTTCTACTTCACCGTGGTCGTGCAGAACTACGTGCACGAGAAGGTGTCGAACCCGGACGTGACGGTCGATGTCACCGCCTTCCAGTGGAACTGGAAGTTCGGCTACCAGCACGTCACGATGGCCGACGGCAGCAGCTACGACGGCGTCGACAACACCCGTCAGGGCCTGAACCAGGAGATCCGGGACGAGTACAAGGAGCGCAAGGCCAACGGCCATGCGCAGCCCGGTCCCGACCACGGCCTGCCCGGTGAGGACATCTCCTACCTGCACTACGACAAGATCGAGACCATCGGCTCGTCCAACGAGATCCCGGTCCTGGTGCTGCCGACCAACAAGGTCATCGAGTTCCAGCTCGCCTCTGCCGACGTCATCCACTCCTTCTGGGTGCCGGAGTTCCTGTTCAAGCGCGACGTGATGCCGAACCCGGCGGAGAACCACTCCGACAACGTCTTCCAGATCACCAAGATCGAGAAGGAAGGCGCGTTCGTCGGCCGTTGCGCCGAGATGTGCGGCACGTTCCACTCGATGATGAACTTCGAGGTCCGGGCGGTGACGCCGGAGAAGTTCGACAAGTACCTCAAGGACCGTCAGGGCGGCATGAGCACGGCTCAGGCCCTGGCCGACATCCACGAGTCGCCGGTGGCCACCTCCACACACCCGTTCAACACCAGCCGTACGTCCGACGCGGCGTCCGACGACACCAAGTGAGGGACTGAACAGCTATGAAGGTCGAAGCCCGGATTTTCGAACTCCTCACGGTCTTCTTCATCCTCGTGGCGGTCGTGTACGCCTACTTCACCGGTCAGTCCCGGACCGGCGTCGAATGGGCGGGCACCACCGCGATCGTCCTGACCGCGGGTCTGACCCTGATCGTGGGCACCTACTTCCGCTTCGTGGCGCGCCGCCTCGACCTGCGGCCGGAGGACTACGAGGAGGCCGAGATCGTGGACGGCGCCGGCGACCTGGGCTTCTTCTCGCCCGGTAGCCACTGGCCCATCCTGCTGGCCGGTTCGGCCTCGGTCACCGCGCTCGGTCTGGCGTTCTTCCAGTACTGGCTGATCGGCCTGGGCGTGCTGTGCGTCCTGTCCGCGGTCGCCGGACTGGTGTTCGAGTACTACATCGGACCCGAGAAGCACTAGTACCTCGCGGTTCCACCACGAGAAAGGCCCCGACCTTAAGGTCGGGGCCTTTCTCGTTGCTCGCGGGCAGCGCTAGTACCTGCGGGCGCGCTCGTTGCGGCAGATCTCGTCGACTCCGGACTCCACATCGCGGATCAGGGCGTCGGTGTTCGACCCCGCGGGGCGCAGCCGACAGGTGAAGGTGATGAATCCGTGGTCCTCACCGGCGAGTTCGTGCAGGTACGGCGAGCGGACCCCGTAGGTCATCGCGGAGATGACGGTGAAGTACCCGCTGCGCTCGCGATGGTCGGTGAGCAGGTCGTGCAGCCGGTGCAGCGTCGAGGTGTAGGTCGACAGCGGGGCGAAGACCGCGATGCGCAGCGCCGGGCCGCGCTCGGTGGAACTGATGACGGTGTCGGCCAGGAACTCGGCGTCGCGCAGGGTCATCACCTTGGGAGAGAACATGAGCGCGCCGGCGGCGGCGTTGCGGACCGGCATGGCCGCGCGCCCGCTGGCCGCCGAGGCGATCGCGCCCAGGCCCTTGCGCGCCCGGGAGCCGAGTTCGCGCCGGGCTCGCAGCGACGGAGTCGCGGCGGTGGGGTGCAGGCTCGACCACTGGCCGAACCGCACGGTACCCAACTGCACACTGCCCGTGCCGACCGGCAGGGCGGCCCGCAGCGGTGAGGTGTCCACCCAGCGGCCCACCTGCAGCAGGGCGTCGCCCGGGCGGGTGATCTCGGCGTGCGAGTGTTCGACGAAGGTGTCGAAGTCGAGGAACCGGTGGCCGTCGCTGGTCAGCCAGGTGCGGTCCTTGTCGACCTCCACGGCTTCCAGGGTGAGGGCGGTGATGATTCCGGTCCGGCCGGCACCGCCGAGGATCCGGCGGAAGTGCTCGGCGTTGTGTGTGCGCCCGCAGGTGCCGAAGCGGCCGTCGGGGTCGACGTATTCCAGCGACACCACGTTGTCGCTGAACATCCCGTAGCGATGCGAGGCCGCGCTGAGGCCGCCGACGGCCGCGAAGCCACCCGCGGTGATCTCGCGGTGGTCGCCGACGATCGGCAGCCCCAGGCCGTGCGCGGCCAGGGTGCGGTCCACGTCGGAGAGCCGGGCACCGGCCTGCACCCGGACCAGCCGGGCGTCGGCGTCGACCGCCTGCACCCGGTTCATCCGGCGTAAGGACAGCACCACGCGACGATCGGGGAGCGGGAACTCGTCCTCGCTCCGCTCACCGCCGCGAACGGTCAATCGTTGCGGCCGGGAATCGCGCACGGTACGAACCACATCCGCGGTATCGCGGGGCAGGTACTCGTCCGAACGGGCGGCCAACGTGGTGCTCATGGCTGCGCCTCGCTGACGCTCGGCTCCGCCATGCGCAAAGCGCACAGGCACACGGTTCGCTCACTACGTTCGCTCACAGGCACACATGCTAATCACCGGGCCGCGTTTAGTCTGCCCCCTGTCCCGCCGGAGGACGCACCGCGGGAAGGCAATTCAGGCAATGGTGCGCAAACTTCGCTGAAGTGCTCTCGGTCACAGCAGGTCGGGGTCGGATATGGACGCGCGGACGCCCATCGAATGCGGGATTCGGACAACGCGCCCGAACCGCACTGGGGTGCTTGTGGTCACCCGGTCGCGCCGGTAGGCATGGATGTCATGACTACCGTTCTCGTCACCGGGGGGACCGGCGCGCTGGGCCGCCATGTGGTGGACCGGCTCCGGGTGCGCGGCCACGAGGTCCGGGTGCTGTCGCGGCACGCGGGCGCCGGCACCCACGTCGGCGAATTGCGTAGCGGCGCAGGGTTACTCGAGGCCGCCGAGGGGGCGTCGGTGATCGTGCACCTGGCGTCGGACTTCCGCGCGCGGGGCCGGCCGGACCCGATGCAGACCCGGCAGGTGCTGGCCGCGGCGGGTCAGGGCGCGCACGTGATCTACCTGTCGATCGTCGGGGTGGACCGGATCCCGCTGACCTATTACCGCCGCAAACTCGAGTGCGAGAAGCTGATCGACGGCAGCGTGGTTCCGCATACCGTCCTGCGCGCCACACAGTTCCACGACCTGATCGCCTGGGGTTTGCGCAGTGTCGAACGATGGCCGATCGCGCCGCTGCCGTTGGACTTTCGCTTCCAGCCGGTGGCGGTCGAGGATGTCGCCACCCGGATCGCGGATCTGGTCGCGGGGCCGCCGCTGGGCCGGGCCGACGACTTCGGCGGGCCGCAGGTGCTGACATTGGCCGAGCTGGCGCGGATCTGGCGGGAGGCTCGTGGCGGGCCGCGGCGGACGGTCCGGTTGCGGGTGCCGGGGGCGGTGGCCCGCGGGTTCCGGGCGGGCGAGAACACGTGCCCGGATCACGCGGACGGCACCCACACCTGGGCCGAGTACGTGGCCGCGAATCCGGAACCGGTGTACCGGCTCCGGGGCTGACCGCGATCATTTCCGTATTCGGACAACGTATTTCGGAGAAACGCCTGCGGCCGGGAGCTGGTGCTCCCGGCCGCGGTGTGGTCTGTGCCTATTTGCGCTTCTCGTCCATCCGGTGCTTGGCCTCGTCGGCCTTCTCCTTCGCCTTGTCCGCGAATTCGTGCATGTCATCCGATGCCTTGCCGACCAGGTCCTTCACGTCGCCCTTGGCCTTCTCGGCCATCTCCTTGGCCTTCTCGGAAATGCCCATCGAACACTCCTCTCGGACGGGGATATGCCGGGATCTATGGTAGCTGCAAGTTTGCTACCTGGCGCCGGCGATCAGTCGTCGCCGAGCTGGTTGCTCAGTGCGGCCCAGCGGCCGAGCAGGTCCGCCGCGGCACCGCTGTCGATCGCGGCGCTCGCCCGGTCGAGCGCGGGAACGAGCAATTCGTGGATGTCGACCGCGTCGCCGTCGAGCAGTTCCGGGCGCAGCTCGGTCGCCACGATCGCGGCCGCCGAATTCAGCACCACCGCGTCCCGGACCGGGCCGGGTCGCCCAGCCAGCAGATCCCGGGCGACCTGGGCGTTGACCTCGGCGCTCCCGCCGCGCAGCGCCTCCGGATCGACCTTCGCGATACCCAGCCGGACCGGGTCGACCGTGGTCCGCACCGCCCGGCCTCCGGTCACCACCCACACCGTGGTGGTCGCGGCCGTGGTGATCTCGTCCAAGCCGTCGTCGCCGCGCACCACGAGCGCGTTGCGTCCCCGCTCGGCGAACGTCCCGGCGATCACCGGAACCAGGCCGGGGAACGCGCAGCCGATCAGCCCCGCCGCCGGCTGGGCCGGATTGGTGAGCGGGCCGAGCACGTTGAACACGGTCGGGATCCCGATGTCCTTGCGGGCCGGGCCGGCGAACCGCAGCGCCGGATGGAACATGGGGGCGAAACAGAACCCGATCCCCACCTCGCGGACGCAGCGCGCCACCGACTCCGGGCCGAGCGCGATCCGCACGCCGAGCGCCTCCAGCACGTCCGCGCCGCCGCTCTTGGACGACATCGCCCGGCTACCGTGCTTGATCACCGGCACACCCGCCGCCGACACCACCAGCGCGGACATGGTCGAGATGTTGACCGACCCGGACCGGTCACCGCCGGTGCCGACGATGTCGACCGCCGGGCCGTCGAACCGCACCCGCCGCGCGTGCGCGAGCATGCCGTCGGCCAAGGCGCGCAATTCGCTCGGGGTCGGGCCCTTCATCTTCATGGCCACGCCGAACGCGGCGATCTGGGCCTGGCTGGCGTTGTCGGAGAAGATCTCGTCGATCACCCACGCCGCTTCCTCCGTGGTCAGCTCGACCCCGTCGGTGAGGGCGCCCAAGATCTGGGGCCACGCGTGCGTGCTCATGGAATCCGGTCCGCCTCTCGGGGGTCTTGCTGCGCTCTCGACGACAGTAGAGTATCCGGGCCGCCCAGCGGCCGCCGAACCGATTTCGGACCCCAGGCGGCGCCCTGGGCGGGTCAGCGGGCCCGCGGGGCGGGCTGCAGCGCGTCCCAGCCCAGCGCCGTGCCGCCGTGCCGGTGCGCCACGCTCGCCATCCGGGAACGCTCCTGCGAACAGTGCACGGCGTCGAGGATCTGCACCCGCTGCAGGATCAGCGGAGTGCCGGACGCGTCCGTGGCCTCCGCGTCGGCCCGGTCCGCGCCGCGTGTGTACCCCGCCTGCGCGGTCAGGGCCAGTACCGCGGACACCTGATCGGCGGGCAGCCGCAGATGATGCCGGAACAGGGCGGGCGCGTCGGGCGCGAACGAGACGGGGGAGCGCGCCGGATCCGCCCCGCGGGCCAGCGCGGCCGAACACGCTTCCGCGTCATCGAAACTCGCGACCACCACGACCAGATCCGGGTCGGCTGGATCGAGCCGCGCGACCGCGCCCGAACCCCGCAGCCGCCGCCACATCGCACCTACGCCCATACCGCCTCCGTCCTCGTCGCCGCGCCCGCGGGCGCGAGACCTGCGTGCCGTCCGTCGCGGCACCCCGAATTCCCGGCTCGCCAGGAGACGAGAACGCTTGCGCTCGCCAAGGATAGGGAGCCGCCGCGGCCCCTCGACCGCCCGGTCGGCGGGCACTCTCCCGATGATCACCACGGACACGCCGCGCCCGTCCGAGAGGTAGTCCTGCGCTGGGATTTCCGACACGGGAGGACAAGATTCGCACCCCGCTGCGCCTGTCGTACTACGAAGAGTCATACTTACCGGCGTGACGACCGCAGTAGGGACCCCAGGATCGGCCATTACCCAGCGTGTGCACTCGCTGAACCGGCCCAACATGGTCAGCGTCGGTACCATCATCTGGCTGTCGAGCGAGCTGATGTTCTTCGCCGGCCTGTTCGCCATGTACTTCGTCGCCCGCGCCCAGGCGCACGGCGTCTGGCCGCCGGAGCCGACCGAGCTGAATCTCAAGCTCGCCGTGCCGGTGACCACCGTGCTGGTGCTGTCCTCGTTCACGTGCCAGATGGGCGTGTTCGCGGCCGAGCGCGGCGACGTGTTCGGGCTGCGCCGCTGGTACGTGCTGACCTTCCTCATGGGCGCGTTCTTCGTGGGCGGCCAGGGCACCGAGTACATCAACCTGGTCAAGGAAGGCACCTCGATCTCGAGCAGCAGCTACGGCTCGGTGTTCTTCATCACCACCGGCTTCCACGGTCTGCACGTCATCGGTGGTCTGATCGCCTTCATCTTCCTGCTGATCCGCACCAAGCTCAGCAAGTTCACCCCGGCGCAGGCCACGGCGGCGATCGTAGTCTCCTACTACTGGCACTTCGTCGACATCGTGTGGATCGGGCTGTTCGCCACGATCTACTTCGTCCGATAGCGCCTCGCAGCTCCCGGACAGGCAGCGCAACAGCAACGGTTCCGTCTACTCCAAAGGGACACAGATGAGTTCATCTCCCCCGTCAGCGCCAGACCCCGCCGCCGCGGGGATCGATGAGGCCGCCACCAAGACCCGCAAGCAGCGGCGCAACCGCCGCAAGTTCGCCGGTGGTCTGGTATTGGCCCTGGGCCTCGTCGGCGCCGGCTTCGGCGCGTCCGCCCTCACCCCGCAGGCGCAGGTCGCGACGGCCAAGGACGACCAGGCCGCGCTGGTCCGCGAGGGCAAGCAGCTCTACGACACCTCGTGCATCACCTGCCACGGTGCCAACCTGCAGGGCGTACAGGACCGTGGCCCGAGCCTGATCGGCGTCGGTGACGCCGCGGTCTACTTCCAGGTCTCCACCGGCCGTATGCCCGCCGCGGCGAACGGCTCGCAGATCGCCCGCAAGGACCCGAAGTTCGACGAGCGCGCCGTCGACGCGCTCAGCGCCTACGTCGCCGCCAACGGCGGCGGCCCGTCGGTCCCGCGCGACGCGCAGGGCAACGTCGAGCAGGAAAGCCTGATCAAGGACGCCGACATCGCGCGCGGTGGCGAGCTGTTCCGCATGAACTGCGCGTCCTGCCACAACTTCACCGGTAAGGGTGGCGCGCTGTCCTCCGGTAAGTTCGCGCCGCCGCTGATCCCGCCGAACGAGGCGCAGATCTACGCCGCGATGCTCACCGGCCCGCAGAACATGCCGAAGTTCTCCGACCGGGAGATCACCCCGGAGGAGAAGCGGGACATCATCGCCTACGTCAAGGACCGCACCGAGTCGCTGCCGGAAGCCGGCTACGGCCTCGGCGGCTTCGGTCCCGCGACCGAGGGTCTGGCCATCTTCGTGGTCGGCGTGGTGGTCCTGGTTGGTTCCGCGATGTGGATCGGATCCAAATCATGAGTGAGGAGCACAGCAACATGGCGGCCGCAGGCCACAACGAGGAGCTGAATCCGACCGAGGAACAGCTCGATGCGATGTCGCAGGAAGAGCTGGTAAAGCTCGGCCTCGCAGCCGACGGTGTCGAGGTCGTCTACCGCGAGCCGCGCTGGCCGGTGCCCGGCACCAAGGCCGAGAAGCGCGCCGAGCGCGAGGTGGCCGGCTGGTTCCTCCTCTCGACCCTGTTCGGCCTCGGCCTGATCGGTGTCTTCCTGTTCTGGCCGTGGCACTACAAGAGCCGCCACCAGGACGGCAACGGCCTCTACTCGCTGTTCACCCCGATGCTCGGCATCACCATGGGTGTCGCCGTGCTGGCCATCGGTATCGCGATGGTCGTGGTCCGCAAGAAGTTCATCCCGGCCGAGATCGCCATCCAGACCCGGCACGACGGTCCCTCGCCCGAGGTCGACCGCCGCACCCTGGTCGCCGAGCTGAGCGACGCGCTGGAGACCTCCACGCTGGGCCGCCGCAAGATGATCGGCCGCACCGCCGGCCTCGCCATGGGCGTACTCGGCGTCGGCGCCCTGTTCGCCTTCGTCGGCGGCATGGTGAAGAACCCGTGGGCCAAGGGCGACAAGTCCGAGCTGTGGGTCTCGGGCTGGACCCCGGACTTCCCGGGCCAGACCATCTACCTGCGCAAGGACACCGGCCGCCCCGAGGACATCGTCCTGGTGAAGCCGGAGGACCTCGACGCCGGCGGCATGGAGACGGTCTTCCCGTGGAAGGAAGAGTGGCGCGGCAACGCCGAGGAGACGCTGCAGTCGCTGCGCGGAATCCGCAACGCCGTCATGCTGATCCGCTTCCGCACCGAGGACGCCAACAAGGCGATCAAGCGCAAGGGCCAGGAGAGCTTCAACTTCGGCGACTACTTCGCCTTCTCGAAGATCTGCACCCACCTGGGCTGCCCGACCTCGCTGTTCGAGCAGCAGACCAACCGCATCCTGTGCCCGTGCCACCAGTCGCAGTTCTCGGCGCTGGAATGGGGTAAGCCGATCTTCGGACCGGCCGCCCGTGCGCTGCCGCAGCTGCCGATCACCGTCAACACCGAGGGCTACCTCGTCGCCAACGGCGACTTCATCGAGCCCCTCGGCCCGGCCTACTGGGAGCGTCGTTCATGAGCCTGTCGGACACTCTGGCTCGCCAAGCGAGCAGCCAAGCCAACGAGATGGACGAGCGGTACCGGATGGCCCCGTTCGTCCGGCGGTCGATCAACAAGGTCTTCCCGACCCACTGGTCGTTCCTGCTGGGTGAGATCGCGCTCTACGCGTTCATCATCCTGCTGCTGTCGGGCATCTACCTGACCCTGTTCTTCGACCCGTCGATGACCGAGGTCGTGTACAACGGCGCCTACCAGCCGCTGCGTGGTGTGACCATGTCGCGGGCCTACGAGAGCGCGCTCGACATCTCCTTCCAGGTGCGCGGCGGTCTGTTCGTCCGCCAGGTGCACCACTGGGCCGCACTGCTGTTCGCGGCGTCGATCATCATCCACCTGTTCCGCATCTTCTTCACCGGCGCGTTCCGCAAGCCGCGTGAGGCGAACTGGGTGATCGGCTCGCTGCTGCTGATCCTGGCCATGTTCGAGGGCTTCTTCGGGTACTCGCTGCCCGACGACCTGCTCTCGGGTACCGGTCTGCGGGCCGCCTTCGGCGGTATCACGATGTCGATCCCGATCATCGGTACCTGGATGCACTGGCTGATCTTCGGCGGTGACTTCCCGGGCACGATCATCATCCCGCGTCTGTACATCGCGCACGTGCTGCTGCTGCCGGGCATCATCCTGGCGCTGATCGCCGCGCACGTCGCGCTGGTCTGGTACCAGAAGCACACGCAGTTCCCCGGACCGGGCCGCACCGAGAAGAACGTCGTCGGTGCCCGCATCGTGCCGGTGTTCGCCGCCGACCAGGGTTCGTTCTTCATGTTCACCCTCGGCATCGTCGCCCTCATGGGTGGTGTCCTGCAGATCAACCCGATCTGGAACCTGGGTCCGTACAACCCCTCTCAGGTCTCCGCGGGTTCGCAGCCGGACTTCTACATGATGTGGACCGACGGTATGGCGCGTCTGATGCCGCCGTGGGAGCTCTACCTGGGTCGCTACACGATCCCGGCGGTGTTCTGGGTCGCGCTGATCATGGGCCTGGTGTTCACCGTTCTGATCGCCTACCCCTGGATCGAGAAGCGCCTGACCGGTGACCACGCCGCGCACAACCTGCTGCAGCGTCCGCGCGACGTGCCGGTCCGGACCGCCATCGGTGCCATGGCCATCGCGTTCTACCTGACGCTGACCCTGGCCTGTGTCAACGACATCCTGGCGTTCAAGTTCGACATCTCGCTGAACGCGACGACCTGGATCTTCCGGATCGGTGTGCTGGTCGCCCCGCCGGTGGCCTACTACCTGGCCTACCGGTTCTGCCTGGGCCTGCAGCGCAGCGACCGGGCGGTGCTCGAGCACGGTATCGAGACCGGTGTGATCAAGCGCCTGCCGCACGGTGAGTACATCGAGATCCACCAGCCGCTGGGCCCGGTCGACCACCACGGTCACCCGATCCCGCTGGAGTACCAGGGCGCGAAGATCCCGAAGAAGATGAACCAGCTGGGTCTGGCCGGCAAGCCGGGTTCGGGTTCGTTCCTGATCGCCGACCCTGCCGACCAGCAGGCGACCAACGTCGCGGTCGAGCACGAGCAGGAGCACGAGCAGCTGACCGCTCTGGCGACCTACCAGCGCGAGATCACCGGCGGCGACAGCGATCACGGCCACGGCCACTGACAGCTGTCCCGGCGGTAACGCCGAAGGCACGGCCCCGAACCGGATTCCGGTTCGGGGCCGTTGCCGTTTCCGGCGTCGTCGTGCCGACCGGAACGGTGAAATACCGCTAGGCTCTGCAGATCGTGAAGCGGAAGACCCTGCGCCACGCCGGACGGGTGGCCGGTCGCTCGTCGGTGCTGTTGACGGCCCTCGCGACCACGACGGTCGCCCTGGCCGGCCCGGCCGCGGCCGCGCCCGGCAGGCTCGTCGTCGACAACCACGCCTATCAGCGGTCCGGTCCGGGCTGTGTGACGGTGCACGTCTTTCCGCACCGGCTGCACATCGCCAACGACACCGCGCTGCGTGCCCGGATCTACCTGCTGCCGGGCTGCAACGGTGGCATGACCACCTCGGTAGCCGCGGGGCGCGACGCGGCGCCGTTCGGCGCGTCGATCCTGCTGGGCTGAGCGACTATTCGCCGAGGTGGAACCCGGCGTCGACCTCGGCCTGCGCGTAGGACTTGAAGGCGATATGGGTGTCGGTGCGGACGACACCCGGGGTCTTGTTGATCCGCTCGGTCACCACGCGGGCGATGGCCTCGTGGTCGCGGACCTTCACGATGGCGATCAGGTCGACATCGCCCGCGCACGAGTACACCTCGGCCACACCGTCGAGATCGGCGAGGGCCTGCGCGGTTTCGGGGATGCGTGCGGTTTCGGCGTCAATCATCACGATCGCGGTAATCATGGGGCGAGTGTATTGCGCCGCCTGTGGTGGCGATCGGCGACTGGCTGCCGGGGCGGGGGAGTGTCGTGCCGGGCTGCGTCGGGCCGGACCGGCCCGGGCGAGGGCTGATCCGCGGCATGCGTGGGATCTGCAGCCGCGCGGGCCAGTTCGGCGCGTTCGGCCCAGGCCAGCCAGGCGCCCGCGCCCGCGAGCGGTTCGCAGTAACCGTCGGAGGTGGTGACGATGCGCGTGCCGGGCTGTTCCAGCCAGCGCAGCACCAGTCCGGTCTCCTCGGGCGGGGCGCCGTGCAGGGGCGGGCGCTGATCCTCGGGCCCGTCGGGCAGCACGGTTTCGGCGGAGGCGACCATGGCGTCCACCACCGGCATCGGCGCGACCCCGCGGACGGCGGTCCCGGCGGCGGCGAGCCGGCCGTAGCGGACGACCGCGAAATCCCAGCCGCCGGCGCCGTCGGGCCGGGCGGCGACGAATTCGGCGATCCGGGCCAGTGCCGCGAGCCGCTGGGTCCGGCGAACCGCGCGGATGACGGCGACCGTGCGGTCCCGCAGGCGCGCGGCGGCCTCGAAATGTTCTGCGGCGCCGTAGTTGTCGACCCGGTCGGTCATGACACGAAGTGCGGTGTCGGCGCGGCCGGCGAACAGGTCGCGTGCCAGGCGCACCCGGTGCGCGTACTCGGTGCCGTCCAGCGCCAGGCCGGTGGCCGCCGCCGGGCAGCCGCCGATGACCGTGGCGGGCCGCGGCTCGGTGGGCCGGGCGGTCTCCGGGCGGATCGCCGAGCAGTCGGCGCCGTGCAGCGCAGTCCGGCGGATCCGGGTGCTGCAGGTCCGCAGGCCGCAGTGTTCGGCGACGATCGCGGCCAGTTCGGCGGCGGTGGTCCGGGAATGGAACGGGCCCAACGCGTCCGGGCCCGGTGTACGGCTGACGGTGAGCCGGGGGAAGGCCTCGTCGCTGAACACCAGCCACCAGGCGCGCTGCGGGAATTTGGAGCGGCGGTTGTAGGGCGGTGTATGCGCGACCAGCAACCGCAGCTCACGCACACCGGCCTCGAGCGCGTGCGCGCAGGTGACGTGATCGACCCGGGTGGCGAGCGCGACCATTTCCTTCATCCGGGCGCGCGGGTCGGAGCCGGTGAAGTAGGAGTGCACGCGGCGGCGCAGATTCGTCGCTGTCCCTATATAGAGGACTTCGTTCGCGGGCCCGAGGAACAGGTACACCCCGGGCGCCGTCGGCAGATCGGCTGCGAGGGTGCGTTTCTCGCGCTGTCGCCGGGTCACGGCCGGCAGGTAGCCGACCAGGTCTTCGAGGGTGTGGACACCCACATTGCCCACCCGCTCGATGAGGGCGTGCAGGACGTCGACGGTGGCGCGGGCGTCGTCGAGGGCGCGGTGGGTCGGCCGGGTGCGGGAGCCGAGGATCTGCGCGAGCATGCCCAGCTGGACCGTGGGCGCCTCGTCGCGGTCCAGTACCCGCCGCGCCAGCTGGACCGTGCACACCACGGGGAAGCCCGGCCAGGCCGTATCGCTGCGCGCGGCAGCGGCTTTCAGGAAACCCAGGTCGAATCGCGCGTTGTGGGCGACCAGGACGGCGCCGGCCGCGAACTCCAGAAATCCCGGCAGCACCGACTCGATCCGCGGTGCGTCGATCACCATGGCTGTCGTAATGCCGGTGACCTGCACGATCTTCGGCGGCACGGCGCAGCCGGGGTTCACCAGCGTGGCGAACTCGCCGAGGACCTGGCCGGCACGCACCTTCACCGCGCCGATCTCGGTGATCGCGTCGCCGGTCGGGCTGGTTCCGGTGGTCTCCAGGTCGACGACCACGAAAGTGACGTCGTAGAGCGGTCGTTCGGGATCGTCGGCCGCCTGTCCGTCCCAGTCGAAGGCCAGCTGGGCCGGACGGCGGGCGGGGACGGACGCGGACACGGGCGGGAGCGTAGCGGGCGGGTCCGACAGGTCCGGGGTGTCGAGGGACGGATTCTGCGAACCGGTCCGCTCAGGGGTCACCGCGGCCGGTGCGAACGGGATCCCGGACCGGGATCAGCGGGTTGCGAGGCGGGTCACGGGGCCGATTCGGGGGCCGAAAGAGCCTCAAATCGGACGGCTCGTGACCAGGGTCACAATGATTCGGGTTTCGTATCAATCTCGGGATGAATCGGGCATGGGAGTGTCGGATCGGTTCGGGATACCGGTCGGTCTGTCGCGGTCGGTTCGCGGGCAGTTCGCCGAGCGGTCCGGGGTGGGGCTGTGCGGCTGTGAAGACCAGCTCGGAAGGGTCTGTGGCGTCTCGGTGCCACGTCGCGACCCGCCCGGGCGACGCTCGCGGGGGAGGCCGGGGCGTCGCGGCGGGGATCCCGATTTCACGGGGTGTGATCTCGGCCGCAGGCGATCGGGAGCACTGATCGACTTCGGGCCTGTGACCACAAGATCAGCTTTACAAACCCCCGTTATGACTTCGTAACCTTTTCGAGACCTTGCGAAGTCCGACGTGCCACCGGGTACGGCGTCGCAGGGCGGAGGAGGAACCGCATCATGGCGATCAAGCGACAGGTCCAGGGGCTGCACCGCAACGCCCACCGTGCCGTTGCGGCCGGAGCCGTCGGCGCGGCGACCTTCGGCGCCCTGCTGGTGCCGGCCGCGACCGCCTCGGCGGCGCCCGTGGACATCCCGGGCATCGGGACCGTCGACGTTCCGGACCAGATCGCTTCGGTGCTACCGAATTCCGGCTCCGGCGGCTTCACGCTGCCGGGCGTGCCCGGCCCCGAGCAGACCGCCGGCGAGCGCGCCGCCGACGCCGCCCGCAGCCGAGTCGGCGACCCGTACGTCTACGGTGCGACCGGCCCGGACGCCTTCGACTGCTCCGGTCTCGTCCAGTGGTCCGAGGGGCAGGCCGGAAAGGACGTCCCGCGAACCAGTTACGAGCAGCTGAACTCCGGCGCCCCGGTCTCGGTGGACGAACTCCAGCCCGGCGACGTCGTGTCCTATTACGGCGGTGGCCATTCCGCGATCTACGTCGGCGACGGCACCATCGTGCACGCCTCGACCCCGGGCAGCCCGGTGGAGTACGCGCCGGTCGACTCCATGCCCATCGCCGGAGCCGTCCGCTTCTGACGGATCGGGGCCGGTCGGGGCCGGGTGCCGCCGAACGGCATAATCGGGACGAATCGAAGCGGGAATCGTGACGCATTCGTGGCCGTCTGGACACGGGGAGTCGCTGTTCCGTAATCTTATCGAGACATTCGGTGTGGTTACGGGTGACGGGAACGGGGCACAGGGCGCAGTGGATGGTTATCACCTCACCAAGACCGGCCGCCTGCTGGGCGGGACAGTCGCCGCGGGAGCGCTGCTCTTCTCCGCCTGTGTGAGTGGCGCCGCGGCCGACCCGGCCGGACCGCCCACCTCGGCCAGCGACGCGGTCGCCCGGCTCATGGACCTCTCGCACCAGTCCGAACAACTCAACCAGCAGGCGCTGGCCGTACAGGAAGATCTGAACGCCAAACAGGCCGCCGCCGACGCCGCGGACGCCAAAGAGGCGCAGACCAAGCAGGCCGCGGATGTGGCGCAAGCCGATGTGGCGCAACGACAACCGGCCTTCGACCGGGCCGTGATCGCGGCTTACGAAGGCACGCACAAAGATCCGATGTTCTCGCTGATGGTCAGCCGTTCGCCGCAGCAGATGCTGGACCAGATGTCGACGCTGAACATGCTGTCCACCCAGGCCGCCAACCGGATCGGCGTCTACAAGAAGGCCGACGATGCCGCCGACGTGGCCGAGTCCGCCGCCAAGAAGGCCGCCGACGCCGCGCACGCCGCGGCCGACGCCGTCGCGGCGACCCAGGCCGATCTGGAACGCCGCCGCGCCGACCTGCAGGGCTCGATGGCGCAGGTCATCGAGGCGTGGGGTCAGCTGTCCCGCGGCGACCAGGACAGTCTCTCCGGCGCGCTGTTCCCGCCCGGCTTCGACCGGGAGACCCTGCTCAGCGGCCTGGTGCCCGGCAGCGGCACCAGCGCACTGGCCGCCGCCCTGACCCGGGTCGGCGACCCGTACGTCTGGGGCGCCACGGGGCCCGATCAGTTCGATTGCTCCGGTCTGGTGCAATGGGCCTTCCACCACGTCGGCATCAATCTGCCGCGGACCAGCCAGCAGCAGGCCACGGTCGGCATGCCGGTGGACCGGGACTCGCTGCAGCCCGGCGACGTCGTCTTCTTCTATTCCGACGCATCACATGTCGGTATCTACGCGGGCAACGGCATGCTCCTGCACGCGTCGACGTTCGGTGTGCCGGTGCAGGTCGCCCCCATGGGGTCGACCCCGTTCTACGGTGCGCGGCGGTACCGGCTCGGCATGCAGTAACTCGCTCTACCTCATAAGGGAAGCCGATAACTTGCGCCCGAAGCGCAGGTTGTACCTTGTGCGGCGATCCGTGGTGAATAGCTCTTGACCGACCGAAGGGTGAGGATGAGCGCGTTCAGGGGGTTGCGCGGCTGGCTGGGGGTCAGGCAGCGCTTCGAGTTCATGGCGACCGCCACGATGACGGTGGCCATGATGGCGGTGGCCGGCGCGCTGCTGCTGATACCCGAGCCGGTGCTGCCTGCGCTGGCCGGGCCGCCGAGCGCGGATGTCGCGCCGCAGGCCGATCTGGCGCCGGCCGACCCGCAGATCGCGCCGCTGCACAAGCTGATGGAGTCCTACGGGCCCGTCGTGGTCCGGCAGGTGTGTTCGGAGGACGGCCGGGTCTCGGTGGTACTCGGGCACGCGCGGCAGCGACCCGATATCGAACAGCTGGCCGGTGAGGTGGAACCCGCGGTGACGGCCGTGACCGGTCTGTGGGGTCGCGGGTGGGCGCGGGCCGCGGTGCTGGTGGTGGCGTCCGGCCCGGCCGAGTTCGCGGCACTGACCCACACCACCGGCGCGGTCTCCGATCAGGTGGCGGCGGCCTCGGTATCGGATCCCTTTCCGCGCGGCGGACGACCGACCGGTCAGCGCGTGGTGTTCGCGGCCGATGCCGGTCGCCGGCTCGGCCCCGACGGCCTGCGGGACACGTTGCGGCACGAGCTGACTCATGTCGCGGCCCGGGCCGTGACGGTCGACGGTGCACCGCAGTGGGTGCTGGAGGGTTTCGCCGAGTACGCGGCGCATCGGGGTGAACAGCGCAGTTTCGCCCAGCTGGCACCGAGCCTGCTCGCCGCCGCCCGGGCCGGGCAGTTACCGGCCGAGCTGCCGAGTGACGCCGCGTTCGTGCCTGGTCCGGGAACCGACGCCGCGCTGGCCTACGAGCAGGGCTGGTCGGTGAACGCGTTCGTCGCCGACCGGTTCGGGGAGCCCGCGCTGGTGGACCTGTACCGGCGGCTGGCGACCGGTCCCGCCGACGCCGCCGCCGTCGACAGCGCGGTGCGTGCGGCACTGGGGATCGGGGCGAGCGACCTGGTCGCGCACTGGCGGGATTGGATCCGGGCCCGGGCCCAGTGAGATCCGCGGTCCGGCGCCGTCAATACACTCGGCTGCCATGGGGCGCACTCTGCTGGTCACCAACGACTTTCCGCCACGGCCCGGCGGCATCCAGAGCTATCTGCATGCCCTGGCCGGGCAACTGCCGGCCGACGACCTGGTCGTGTACGCACCGCGCTGGCGCGGTGACAGCCACCTGAAATTCGATGCCGCGCAACCGTTCCAGGTGGTCCGGCATCCCACGACGCTGATGCTGCCCACCCCGATGGTGTTGCGCCGCGCGGCATCGCTGCTGCGCAGCGAGCAGTGCGAGAGCGTGTGGTTCGGGGCGGCGGCGCCGCTGGCGCTGCTGTCGCCGTGGATGCGGCGCGCGGGCGCGCAGCGGATCTTGGCCAGCACGCACGGCCACGAGGTCGGCTGGTCGATGCTGCCGGGCGCGCGGCAGTCGCTGCGGGCGATCGGGGACTCCACCGACGTGGTCACCTACGTCAGCCGGTACACCCGCGGCCGGTTCGCCGCCGCCTTCGGCGCCGATGCCGCGCTCGAATACCTCCCGCCGGGCGTGGATTCGACGGTGTTCCGGCCCGACCCGGGCGCCCGGGCCGAACTGCGCGCCCGCTACGGACTGGGCGACCGGCCGACCGTGCTGTGCTTGTCCCGGCTGGTCCCGCGCAAGGGGCAGGACATGCTCATCCTGGCCATGCGGGAGATCCGGAGCCGGATCGACGGCGCGGTGCTGGTGATCGCCGGCGGCGGCCCGGACGAGCAGCGGCTGCGCCGGCTGGCCGGCGCCCTCGAACTGGACCGCGACGTCGTGTTCACCGGCCGGGTGCCCAGCGCCGAGCTCGCCGCCCATCACACGCTGGCCGACGTGTTCGCCATGCCCAGCCGCACCCGCGGCGCCGGCCTGGACGTGGAGGGGCTGGGCATCGTCTACCTGGAGGCCTCCGCCGCCGGGGTGCCGGTGGTGGCGGGCAACTCCGGTGGCGCGCCGGAAACCGTGCGGGAGGGGCAGACCGGCACGGTCGTCGACGGGCGCTCCGAACAGCAGATCGCGGACGCGATCGTCGCGATCCTGTCCGACCGGGACGCCGCGGCCGCCATGGGCGCCGCCGGGCGGGCGTGGGTGAGCGAGAGCTGGCGTTGGGACGCGATGGGCGCTCGACTGGGTGAGCTGCTGCGCGCGGAAGGCCGGGCGCGCTCGGTGTGAGATTCGGCTGTGCGGCTGGTCGGCTCGAACACCCCGCTCGCTCGGCTCTGGGTTAGGCTCAGCCCCGTGAGCAGTATCCAGATCGCGGACCAGACGTTCCTGGCCGCGCCCGGGGCCGTCGTCGCCGAGCTGACCAACGATCCGGCCCGCTGGCGGCGCTGGTGGCCCGACCTCGAGCTGCAGGTGCGAGAAGACCGGGCGGACAAGGGAATTCGCTGGACTGTTACCGGCGCGCTGACCGGCACCATGGAGATCTGGCTCGAGGAGTGCATGGACGGCGTGATCATGCACTACTTCCTGCATGCCGAACCGTCCGACGGTGTGGTGCCGCCGCTGCGGCAACTGCTGGCGGTCAACCGCACCCGGCGCGTGGCCGGGCGGAACATGTCGTTCGAGATCAAGGCACGAGTCGAGGCCGGGCGACCGGCCGGTGTCGCACCCGCTGCGGTCGCCTGACACTCGGCTCGGGGAGAAAGGAACAGCTGGCGGTCATGCCCGACCGGACTCAGAGGACGATCACCATCGACGCCCCCGCCGACCAGGTGATGGCTGTCATCGCCGACCTGCGGTCCTATCCGGAATGGGTGTCGGCAGCGCGATCGGTCGAGGTGCTCACCGAATTCCCCGACGGCCGCGCGAAGACCGCGCGGTTCGTGCTGGACGCCGGCGTGGTGAAGGACTCCTACGTGCTCGCCTACACCTGGCGGCCGGACGGCAAGGCCGTGAGCTGGCAGCTGGTCAGCGGTGAGCTGCAGAAGGCCCAGGACGGCAGCTACGAGCTGGTGGCCCAGCCCGACGGCGCGACCCAGGTGATCTACGAGCTCACCGTCGACCTCACCATTCCGATGATCGGCATGTTCAAACGCAAGGCGGAGAAGGTCATCACCGACACCGCCCTCAAGGAACTCAAGAAGCGGGTCGAAGGCTGAGCGCGACTCGCCTCGAACTTTTCATCGGCAAGGGTGGAGTCGGTAAGACCACCCTCGCCTGTGCGACCGCGATGGCGCACGCGCGCGCCGGGCAGCGGGTACTGGTCGCCTCGCTCGACCAGGCCCATTCTTTGGGTGACGCGCTCGGCACCGCGTTCCCGCACGGCGGCGGGGTGTCCACGGTGACATCCGATCTCGATGTGGTCGAGGTCGATTCGCTGGCCCTGCTGGAGGAACGGTTCCGCGGGGTGGCCGGTGCGCTCGCGGGTGCCGGGCACGATCACGGATTCGACCCGGGCGCACTGGATCCCGCCGAACTGACCGGCCTACCCGGTGTGCAGGAACTGTTGATGCTGGTGGAGATCGCGGGGTTCGCGCGGCGCGGCAGCTGGGACGTGATCGTCCTGGACTGTCCGCCCTCGGCGGACATGCTGCGCATCGTCACCGCGCCGGAGACGCTGCTCGGCTATCTGGACCGGATCTGGCCGGCGCCGGTGCGGTCCCGGAGCCTGGTGGGCGGCGATCTGCGGCGCGCGGTGCTGGCCGTGGTGGTCGACCGGATCGCCGAGGCGGTGGGCGAGGTGCGGGATCTGCTGGCCGATCACCGCCGGACCGGGGTGCGGCTGGTGACCGGCGCGGAACGGGTCGCGGTCGCCGAATCGGCCCGGGTGCGTTCGGCGGCGGCGCTGCTCGGGCTGCGCCTGGACGAGGTGGTGGTGAACAAAGTGCTGCCGCCGCTGCCGTCGGCGGGCGGGCCGCAACATCCGGCGGCACAGTGGTATTCGAGCCGCCGGGCCGAGCAGCTCGCGGTGATCGCCGAGCTGCGCCGCCGGTGCGCGGGGGTGCCTGTGACGATCGCGCACCACAGCGGGCCCGAACCGGTCGGGCTGGATTGTCTTGCGGCGCTGTCCCACGCGGTCGGTACCCGTGCTCCCGCCGGATCCGGCGATGCGGACCCTATGATGCTGGGCATCGATGCGGACGACGCCTCCGGTGCGGCCGATGCCGGTCACCCGCAGGTCCGGCTGGAGTCGGGTACCGGCCTGGCGTCGGTCTTCACGATGCGGCTGGACCTGCCGGTGGTGGACCCGTCGACGCTGCGACTCGGACGAGTGGAGGACGATTTGATCGTGGGAGCGGACGGGGTGCGGCGCCGGTTGCGGCTGGCGCCGGAGTTGCGGCAGTGCACGGTCGACGCCGCGGAGCTGACGGGCGACCAGCTGGTGCTCCGGTTCCGGCCGGACCCGCAGGTGTGGGCGCAATGACCTCGGCGAGCGCGCGCTCGACGGGACCGTCGGCCGAGCACGTCCACGGTGACGGATTCGGCGAGTTCACCGAAGAACTGCGGCTGCTCGCCGAGACCCTGCTCGAGCGGGTCGAACCGGTCTTGCGCCGCGCCGCCGCGGAGTCCGGCGCGGACGCCGGGCCGTGCGCGTGGTGCCCGATGTGTGCGGCGGCGGCGTTGCTCAAGGGCGACCACCACGACGTGGTCGCGGCTATCGCCGGGCACGGCACCGCGATCGTGACTGTCCTGCGCGAGGCCCTGGCGGGTGTACCCGTGGAACCCGTGCTACCACCGGAATTCGGGGCCGGGTCCGCCGCGCCCCGCGAATCCGCTGTGCCGGAGCCGGATTCGGCATCCGCGCCGAAAGCCGGTGCGACGCCTGCCGGATCCGCGGCGCACCGGCCGCCGCGCGGCACATCCGGATACGTCTCCATCCCGGTGACGATCAAGGTATGACCAGCACCGTCGGCCGGCAACTGCCGCTGACCGCCGGGATCGACGTGGGCGGGACCAATATTCGCGCCTCGGTCGTCGACGGCGCCGGTGAGGTGCTCGACACCGTGACCGCGCAGACCCCGCATTCCGCGGCGGCCCTCGAGGACGCGATCGAGCGGGTCGTGGGCGAGCTGCGCGCCGGGCACGCGATCGACGCGGTCGGCCTGGCCGTCGCCGGCTTCGTGGACGAGCAGCGCTCGGCGGTGCGGTTCGCGCCGCATCTGCCCTGGGAGGACACCCCGGTCGCGCGGCGGCTCGGTGCGCGGCTGGGTCTGCCGGTGATCCTCGAACACGACGCGAACGCGGCCATGTGGGCCGAGTACCGGTTCGGTGCCGCCTCCGGCGCGCACAACGGCGTACTGGTCGCGATCGGGACCGGGATCGGTGCCGCGCTGCTGGTCGAGGGCCGGCTGTACCGGGGCAGTTTCGGGGTGGCGCCCGAGCTCGGGCATCTGCGGGTGGTGCCGAACGGGCGCGCCTGCCCGTGCGGGAAGCGCGGTTGCTGGGAGCGGTACTGCAGTGGAACCGCCTTGGTCGACACCGCGATCGAGGCGCTCGCGACCGTGCCCGGCCGGGCGACGCCGCTGGCCCGCGAGGTGGTGCGCGACCCGGGTTCGCTGACCGGTCGCCGGGTCGCCGGTGCGGCGCAGGACGGTGATCCGGTGGCGCTGGCCGTGATCGCGGATTTCGCGCGCTGGCTCGGGCTCGGACTGGCGTTCGTGGGCGACATCTTCGATCCTGATCTGATCGTGATCGCCGGTGGCGTGAGTTCGTCGGCGCCGCTGTTCCTCGACGCCGCCCGCGAGCACTACGCGGCCGCGGTCACCGGCGGCCGGCATCGGCCGCTGGCCCGGATCCGCACGACCCAGCTCGGGGAGGCGGCGGGGATGATCGGCGCCGCGGAACTGGCGCGTGCCGCGCTCACCTCGGCTGGTGAAGCACGTGTTTCACCACTGTGAAATCGGTCCTGCGAGGTTTGTCGCGCCTGATGGCGGACGGTAGAGTCGCTAACGGATACCGCCGCGCGGAGTCGGAGGTCCACGGGTGCACGGGGAAAGGACGCGATGTTCTACTGGCTGTTGAAGTACGTGCTGGTCGGACCGTTCATGCACATGTACAACCGGCCCGAAGTCGAAGGTGTGGAACACATTCCGGCTGACGGCCCGGCGATCCTGGCGGGCAATCACCTGTCGTTCACCGACTGGCTGTTCACCCCGTTGCTGAGCCCGCGGCGCATCACGTACCTGGCCAAGTCGGAGTACTTCACCACCCCGGGCGTGAAGGGGCGGCTGCAGAAGTTCTTCTTCGCCGGCACCGGCCAGTACCCGATCGACCGCAGCGGCGCCTCGGCCGCCGAGGACGCGCTCAACACCGCTCGCAAGCTGCTCGCGGAGGGCCGCCTGGTCGGGCTGTACCCGGAGGGCACCCGCTCGCCGGACGGCCGCCTGTACAAGGGCAAGACCGGTGTGGCCCGGCTGGCGCTGGAGACCGGTGTCCCGGTGATCCCGGTCGCGCTGATCGGCACCAACGAGGTCTGCCCGCCCGGACCGTTCCGGTGGCGGCGCAAGAAGGTGATCGTCAAGTTCGGTAAACCGATCGACTTCTCCCGGTACGAGGGGATGAGCGGTAACCGGTTCGTCGAGCGCGCGGTCACCGACGAGATCATCTACGAGCTGATGCAGCTGTCGGGCCAGGAGTACGTCGACGTGTACGCGCACGGCCTGCGCAAGGGCGCGACCGACGAGCCCGAGGCCGCGCGGATCCCGGAGACCCTCGCGAGCTGATCGCCACGGATTCGACAACGGCCCCCGCCTGATCCCAGGTGGGGGCCGTTTCGTTGTCCCGAGCCGGGGGCCGCCGCGGCCGCGCGACACGAACGCCACGCGCCTGTCCGGCCGTCCGCCGAGGGAACCGGTGGTTCAGGCCGTCCGGCGCAGATGAGCTTCCACGGCCTCGAACTTGGCCAGGTTGTGGCGGGCGTCGGTCAGCGCGTCGTGCGCGCCCTTCGGGACGGGCGGCAGTGGTGGTCGGCCGGACATGTCCCAGTACTGGCGCAGTTCGTTGGTGTAGCGGGGCAGGTTGCCGGGCAGATCGACCATCGAACCCCACAGCTGGCAGAGCGCGACATGGTCGTACGCGCCGACCCAGGCCCACAGCTGCGGTTCGACCGCCGGGCGGGGGACCAGGAAGCGGTACAGCTCGTCCCGGATGGTCGCGCGGTCGCGCCACAGCGGTGACGCGGGGGCGGGCAGTTTGGGCAGCACGTTGCGCCGCACCCAGGGGCCGGCTTTGCGTTCGTCGAATTCCGTGGACACCGCGTAATATTCGCGCCCGTCCTCGCAGACCACGCCGATCGAGACCAGGTCGATGGTGACCCCGTCTTCGATGAACTCGCAGTCGTAAAAGTATCTGAGCGTGATCGCGGTGCTCCTTCTGGTGGCCGCGGGCGGGGTGCCCTCGGCATCGGTCGTCGATCCGCCCGATCCGGAACGCCGCGCGTGGTTGCCGACCGGATCGGGCGGTGTGGCCCGGCTATTCTCCCGTATCTATTCTGGGCAGGTGAACTGGACCGTGGACGTACCGATCGACCGCCTGCCGGAACTCCCTCCGCTGCCCGACGAGCTGCGCCGCCGGCTCGACGACGCGCTGGCCCGCCCGGCCCTGCAGCAGCCCTCCTGGGACCCGGTCCTGGCCGCGAACATGCGTACGGTGCTGGAGAGTGTCCCGCCGATCTGTGTCCCGGCGGAGGTCGACGAGCTGCGCACCGAGCTCGCCGAGGTGGCGCTGGGCAATGCCTTCCTGATGCAGGGCGGTGACTGCGCGGAGACCTTCGCCGACAACACCGAGCCGCACATCCGCGGCAATATCCGCACGCTGCTGCAGATGGCGGTGGTGCTCACCTACGGCGCGAGCCTGCCGGTGGTGAAGGTCGCGCGCATCGCGGGCCAGTACGCCAAGCCGCGCTCGTCCGACATCGACGCCATGGGCCTGAAGTCCTACCGGGGCGACATGGTGAACGGCCTGGCGGCCGACCCGGCCGCGCGGGAGCACGATCCGTCGCGGCTGGTGCGCGCCTACGCCAACGCCAGCGCCGCCATGAACCTGGTGCGCGCGCTGACCAACGCCGGCATGGCCGACCTGCACCGGTTGCACGACTGGAACCGTGACTTCGTCGCCAAGTCCCCGGCCGGCGCCCGCTACGAGCAGATGGCCGAGGAGATCGACCGCGGCCTGCGGTTCATGAGCGCCTGCCGTGTGCAGGACCCGACCCTGAAGGCCGCCAAGATCTACGCCTCGCACGAGGCGCTGGTGCTCGACTACGAGCGGGCGATGCTGCGGCTGGCGGAGAACTCGGCCGGTGAGCCGGCCCTCTACGACCTGTCGGCGCATTTCGTCTGGATCGGCGAGCGGACCCGTCAGCTCGACGGCGCGCACATCGCGTTCGCCGAGCTGCTGGCCAACCCGATCGGGCTCAAGATCGGCCCGACCACCACTCCGGAACAGGCCGTGGAGTACGTCGAGCGGCTGGACCCGCGCAACGAGCCCGGCCGGTTGACGCTGGTGGCGCGAATGGGCAACAGCAAGGTGCGTGAGGTGCTGCCCGGGATCATCCAGAAGGTCCAGGCCACCGGCCATCACGTGATCTGGCAGTGCGACCCGATGCACGGCAACACCCACGAATCGTCGACCGGTTACAAGACGCGGCACTTCGACCGCGTCATCGACGAGGTGCAGGGCTTCTTCGAGGTGCATCACGCGCTGGGCACCCACCCGGGCGGCCTGCACATCGAGCTGACCGGCGAGAACGTCACCGAATGTCTCGGCGGCGCGCAGGACATCTCGGATCTGGATCTGGAGGACCGCTACGAGACCGCGTGCGACCCGCGCCTGAACACCCAGCAGTCGCTGGAGCTGGCGTTCCTGGTCGCTGAGATGTTGCGGTGATACCCGACATGTCGGTGGTGTTCCGTGGGGCCGGTGCGTTGCGCGTCGACCCCGCGGATCGCACGATTCTGCGCCTGCTGCGTGATCGGGACCGGGAGGGGTATCCGTCGGAGGTCGTGCTGCGCGACGGCAGCCGGCTGCTGATCTACAACATCTCCTGGGGTTACGACCCGGTGACGGTTGCTGCCCAGGTCACCACCAATATCAGTCCGAGTGTGCGAGGTGCGCTGGTCGAGGTGTTCTCCACGCACGCGGTGGTCGCGGTGAACGATCCGGAGACGGGGGATCCGTTGCTGGCTGTCGCGTGACGGTGCGGCTACGGTCGATGCCGGGCTGAAACCGATTCTCCACCTGTGACAGGCGGTTCTCCGCTAGTGTTAGCTGATCAGTTGCTAATTATCGTCGATCGGGTAACATTTCCTCAATGGTTTCAAACGGGAGGAACCAGTGAGGCTTCTGGAGGCAGCATGCAGACCGTTTCGGTGACCGCCGGCCAGTCAATGGTCGTCAATCGGCACTCCGCACCACAGCTCGCACCGGTACTCGCACAGCACGACTTCGTGCAGGACGGTGTCCGCATCCGCGTCGCCATCGACCGGCCCATGGTCGACCGCGTCCGCGGCACCTGGCGCTGCCGGCTGGCCGTCACCCGCGGTGAGGGCGAGCTGGAACAGAGCCACGTGGTCGGCGCCAGCTCCGGCGCCGTCCTGGAAGAGGCCCTGAACCTCGCCGCGGCCACCCTCGGGGTCTCCGCGATCCAGCTGCTCAGCGACGCCCGCGTGGGCCTGGTCAGCCGGTAGGTCAGAAGGGCAGAACGGTCAGCACCACCTGGGTGCCGGGCTCCAGGCGAGTCCCGGCCGCGACGGACTGGATCCGCACGGTGCCACGATCGTTGCTCAGGATCTGGCTGATATTGACCTTCAGTCCCAGCGCCTCGAGCTGACCGCGCGCCGAACCGGCCGGCTGACCGGTCACGTCCGGCATCTTCACGGCGTTGGAGATCAGCAGGGTGACCGCGTTCCCGGACAGCACCGACGTGCCGGCGCCGGGATCGGTACCCACCACGACACCCCCGTCGATCTTCGAGTCGAACTGGGTTCGGGTGTCCTTCACCGAGAGTCCGGCATTGGTGATCGCGGTGGTGGCGTCCTGCTCGGTCCTGCCCCGGACATCGGGGATCGGGACCGGGGTCGAGCCCTTGCTGGTGTACATCTTCACCATCGCGCCACCGGGCAGTTCGGTACCCGGCGCGGGATCGAGTTGGGCGACAGTGCCTTTCGGTACCTGACTGGCGATGTCGCCGCCGCGCACCGGAATCAGGCCGGCGTCGCGGATCGCCTGCTCGACGGCGGTCACCTGGGCGCCCGGCTGCAGCGCCGGCACCTTCGGCTTGCCGCTGGAGACCAGCACCGCCACCGTCGAACCCTTGGCGACGTGCGCGCCCGCGGCCGGATCGGTGCCGACCACACCACCCACCGGAACCGTCTCCGACGCCTTGTCGCGGGTCGAGGTCTTGAAACCGGCGCTCTGCAGTTCCGCGGCGGCTCGGTCGACTGTCATGCCGGCGGTGGACGGCACCGAGGTGTACTGCCCGATGGCCGCCCACCAGGCACCCGCACCCAGCACCAGGGCGAGGACGACCACGGCGGCGGTGGCCCAGATCGCGGTCCGGCGGCGGGTCGGCTTGTCGACCGGCAAGTACTCCTGCGGGCGGCGCGGCTCGTGCGCCACCGGCCGCGCCATGCCGTGCTGGGCCGGGTCGGCGATCGGCTGCCCGGCGGTCAGCACCTGGGTGTGCGCGGGCTGCTCGAACCGATGGGTGGTGTCGTCGGCGCGCGGCGGCTGCGGCGCGGGACGGGCCGGCATCACCGTCTTGTACTTGGCCGACAGATGTTCGGCGGAATCCTTGGGGGAGGGCACGCGGTAGTCCGGCAGACCCAGGACGGCCGCGATGCGCTCGAGTTCGGCGCCCATCTCGGCGGCGTCGGCGAAGCGGTGCACGGGTTCCCGGGCGGTCGCGCGGGCCACCAACTCGTCGAACTCCGGCGGCACGCCCTCGATGAACGAGCTCGGCGGCGGCACATCCTTCTCCACCCGCTGATACGCGATCGACAGCGAGGTGTCACCGGTGAAAGGTGTTCGGCCGGTGAGCATCTCGAAGATCAGGATGCCGAACGAGTACACGTCGCTGCGCGCGTCGGCGGTGCCCTCGGTCACCTGCTCGGGGGAGAGGTAGGCGGCGGTCCCCAGGATCACGCTCGCCGACGTGGTCGACGAACCGGCCACCGCGCGGACCAAGCCGAAATCGGCGATCTTCACCTCGCCGGCATCGGAGATCAGCAGGTTCTCCGGCTTGATGTCGCGGTGGATCAGACCCGCGTGGTGGGCGACCGCCAGACCGGCCAGCGCCGGCTGGGCGACCGCGCGGACCGCGTGCGGCGGCATCGGGCCACGTTCGCGCAGCAGCTCGCGCAGGGTGCCGCCCTCGACCAGTTCCATGATCAGGAACGGGTACTCCCGGTCGACACCCTGGTCGTAGACCGCCACCAGCGACGGATGCTTCAGCTTGGCCACCGACCGGGCCTCGAATTCGAAGCGGCTGACGAACTGCGGATCGCCGGAGAACTTCGGATCCATCACCTTGATCGCGACGGGGCGGTCCAGTCGGGTGTCCTCCCCGAGGAAGACCATGGACATCCCACCTCGAGCGATCGGCGCATCGATGCGGTATCGCTCGTCCAGCATCTGGCCGATCAACTGATGTCCTCCGACTTTCACAACGCTTCCCACCTCTCGCGAGCACGGCGACACGTGGCTGTCGCCCCGGGACGACCTCCCCGATGTTATCGGGGGATACCGGCCGGGTGTCTCACGATGGGTCGTCGGCCACGGACTACGGTGTTCGGCGTGAGTGCCTTTCCTTGCAGCAGCGACGTCCTCCCGAAGGCGGTGACCCTGCTCTCGCTGCCCGATGTGGCGGAGCAACTCGGCATCGTGGTGACCAGAGTGCACCAGATGCTGCGGGATCACCAGCTGATCGCGGTACGCCGCGACGGTGTCGCCGGGATCCCGGCCGAGTTCTTCGACGAATCCGGGCAGGTCACGAAGCATTTGACCGGCCTGATCACCGTCATGCGCGACAGTAAGTACACCGACGAGGAGATCCTGGAATGGATCTACACCGTCGACGACTCCCTGCCCGGCCGGCCGATCGACGCCCTGCACGGCCCGCTGGCCCGCGAGGTCATCCGGCGAGCCGCCGCCGACCCGTTCTGAGCCGGCCACGGCCGGGGCGCGAACAGTGTCGCGGATCACATCCGGCGGGTGTCGGCGGCGTGCCGCACGCCCCGCCGCGCTGAGCCGTGCGTCCCGCCGGGTCCGCTGTCGCGACTCGGTTCGGTGAGCGAGGTCTCCGTGCGCTCGGCGCGGTAGATGTTCAGTGCGATCGGTGCACCCGGACAAGGACTCGTCCGGCCTCAGCGCACAATCTGACGCCTCTGACGGCAATATCTGCCACATGTGGGCGACCACGGTGCGCTCAGGCCGGGCCGACATCTGTGCATTCAGGCCGGTGATCGGACGGTACGGCGGCCGCGCGCCGGTGGAGTGCGCGGCTCACAGCCGGCGGACGTCACCCGCTGCGTTGTCGTGTAGGACGTTGTCGTCGAGGGTGACCGTGGCGCCGGGTTCGAGGTGTACGGCGGGTTCGTGGTCGTGGCCGGTGAGAGTGTTGCCTTCGACAGTGCCGGCGCCGCCGGCGGCGATCCAGATGCCGTAGCCGGTGTTGGCGCGGATCGTGTTGCGGCGCAAAGCCGGATTCGCGTGCCGGTAGACGCGGACGGCGGCTTCGCGGTGCTCGCTCAGGGTGTTGGATTCGATCACCGGGGCGCCCTCGAGCAGATCGATGCCGACGCCGTTGGCGCGAATCGTGTTGTGGCGCACGGTCGGATGCGCGCCGGACAGGACCGCGATCGCGCAGTCGTGCTCGGTGAGGGTGTTGTGTTCCAGTAGTCCGGCGGTGTCGGCGTCGCCGACGAGGACGCCGGTGCTGCCGCCGCGAATGTCGTTGTGGCGCACCGTGGGATGCGCGCCGTACTTGACGACCAGCGCCACCGCGTCCAGATGCGCACGCACGGTGTTGTCCTCCAGCAGCCCGGTGGTGGTCTCGTCGGCGATGTAGATCACCCCGAAGGGTGCGCCCGCGACCCCCTCGGGCCGGCCGTTGCGCCGCTGCCGTGGATCGGCGACGGTGTTGCGGCGCAGCGTGGATCCCGCGCCGGACTCCAGGCATACGGCCGGCCAGTCACTGTCGCCGGCGCCGTCCCCGAACTCGATCCGGTTGTCCGCCAACAGTCCGAGCGCACCCTCGGTCAGCCGCACCCCGATGTAGTCGCCGGCGCGCACGGTGTTGTGCCGCACGACCGGGTTCGCCCCCGTGCGCACCGTGAGTGGCACCGACGCGTGCTCGCGCCAGTTCCGGGCGCCGTGCAGCTCGTTGCGCTCCAGCACGCCGGCCGTGCCCTCGCCCTCGACGAGTACCCCGAACTGCGTGACGTCCTCGATCGTGTTCTCCCGCAACACCGGTGTGGCGCCGGACGCGATCAGCACCCCGGTGGGCTGTCCGTGGATCCGATTCGCTTCGAACGTGCCCCGGCCGCCGTCGAACACCGCGATCCCGCTCGAGCTCCCGTCCCGAATCACATTGCGGCGCAGGACCGGATCGCCGTCGTCGTGCACGGCGACGCAGGGACCGGCACTGCTGCGGAACTCGCACCCGGTCACTTCGACGCTGCCCGCCCCGATATCGAGCGCAGCCTTCGTGGACCCGGCCCCCTCCTGGATCACAGTCAAGTTCTCGAGCCTCGCCGCCGCCGTACACACGATCGTGTGACCGTCCGCCGAAATGATCACTACATCGTCCCGGCTACCCCGCCCGACCAGCGTGATCGGCTTGTCGATCCGCAGCGATTCACGGTACGTACCAGGGCAAATCGCGACGATGTCACCGTCCCCCGCACTGGAGATGGCGGCACCGATCGTGGCCGACGGGCCGGCCGGATCTACGACATGGGTGACCGAGCCGGGCGAGCCGTGAACCGTAACCGGCGGGCCGGAGACCGCGGCGCCCGATCGGTCGGCCGCGGCGGGCGGGTACACCGGGCCGGACGCTTCCGCACCCGAGCTGGCAACCGCAGCACCAGAACTGGGGGCTGCGTCGGCGCGGCCGAGCGAGTCGTCGGCTCGGTTCGGAGGGGGAGTTGCCGAGTCGGATACTGCCGCAGCTGAATTGGGAGCCGGCGGCTGCACGACGGCTGCGACTGGGCGGTTGCCTGCGGCCACCTGGCCCTGCACCGCATCAGCAGCTTCGGGGGCTGGGTCGGCGCGGCCGAGTGGGTCGACGGTTGGGTTCGGAGCCGGGGCTGCGGAGTTAGATGCTGCCGCAGCTGAATTGGGAGTCGGCGGCTGCACGACGGCTGCGACTGGGCGGTTGCCTGCGGCCACCTGGCCCTGCACCGCATCAGCAGCTTCGGGGGCTGGGTCGGCGCGGCCGAGTGGGTCGACGGCTGGGTTCGGAGCCGGGGCTGCGGAGTTAGATGCTGCCGCAGCTGAATTGGGAGTCGGCGGCTGCACGACAGGTGCCACTGGGCGGTTGCCTGCGGCCGCCTGCCCGTACATCGCGACAGCAGAATCGGGGGCGGCGTCGGCGCGGCCGAGTCGGTTGTCTGCTCGGCCCGGAGCCGCCGAATCGATCGGCGGGGCCGCTGAGTTCGGTGTTGCCGCAGCTGAATTGGGAGCCATCGGGTTCGCGCGGGCGGCCGCCGAGTTGTCGACTGCGTCCTGGCTCGGTGTGGCGGCGGCGCTGTCCTGAGCTGCCGAGGCCCGGTCTGCCGCATCGGCGGGGCCGCTCACCGCGGCGGCCGGTACACGGGTGGCGACCGGCGGCGGTGCCGCCGGTGGGGTGTGGACCGGGGGCGCGAATCTCGGGGGTGGGGGGAGGACGGCCGCGAGTGCGGCGGCGAGGGCGCCGCAGGTGGGGTAGCGGTCGGCGGGGTTCTTGGCGAGGGCTCGGGCGATCACCGCGTCGACGCCGCGGGGGAGGGCGGGATTGACCGCGCTCGCGGCCGGGGGCGGGGTGTAGAGGTGGGCGTAGATGAGTTGCGGGAGGTTGGCACCGGCGAACGGGGTTCGGCCGGTGAGGATGTGGAAGAGGGTGCAGCCGAGGGAGTAGACGTCGCTGGCGGGGGCGCCGGATGCGGTGCCGTGCAAGCGTTCCGGGGCCGCGTACTGGAAGCTGGCCAGCACCTTCCCGGTCTGGGTCAGCGAGGAGATTTCGTCGATCGGCTTGGCGATCCCGAAGTCGGTGAGCACCACCCGTTCTCGTGGTCCAGCGGTCAGCAGGATATTGGCGGGCTTGACGTCTCGGTGCAGCACCCGGGCGTCGTGCGCACAGTCGAGCGCGTCGGCGGTGGCGGTCAGGATCTTGACCGCCCGCCCGAGGTCGAGCGCGCCGGCCCGCAGCGCCTTCTCCACATCGGTGCCGTCCACGAAACCCATCGCTATCCACAGCCGCCCGCGCTCCTCACCGCGCGCGTGCACGGTCACGATGTTCGGGTGGTCGAGGCGCGCGACGATATCGGCCTCGCGCAGGAATCGGGCCCGCAGCTCGGCATCCTGCCCCGCCGCGTCGTTGAGCACCTTCAAGGCGATATAGCGCGGCAGGCTGCGGTCCTGCGCCAGGAACACCTGACCCATCCCGCCCGCCCCGAGCTCCCGCACAATCCGGAAGCCGGCGAACACGCCACCCGGTCCGATCGCGCCCATGACTGGTTGTTCCTCCCGTACCCGAATTCTGCCGACGATACCGACACCACAGGACCACACATCACGAGATCGGCGCTGCCGCACCGGCGTACCGTCGCCGGATGTGCTCGGCGCGCCGACCACACCCGCACACCGCGGGTTCGCGCGTCCACCGCACCGGTATCGGCCCGAGTCTCGGGTCCGATTCCGGTGCGGTGCAACCGTTTACGCGCTGCGGATCGTGCTGAACGGGTCCGGTTCCGCGGGCGGTTCGGCGAACAGGGCGCGCAGGCGGGTGTTGATCATCCGTAGGCGGTTGATCTCGCCGGCGCGGACCGCGGTGCGGCCCTCCTCGATCAGCTCGTCGGCCTGGTGCAGGTCGAGCATCTCGTTGCGGTCGCGGGCGAGGCGCTCGAAGATGATCACCTGGAGTTCGCCGGTGTGGTCGAGGACCCGGCGCCACAGGCTGTTCAGCTCGCCGGTGCGCTGGCGCAGCAGGTCGGGCGCGCGGCTGTCGATGGCCTCGCGCACCGAGACGTCCAGCTGGTCGTATTGGCGGCGGTAGATGTCGTCGCCCACGTCGTCGACCGCGCGCCGGACGTAGCCGAGCATCTCCTGTGCGCGGACCACCAGGCTGGGCCACATCAGCTCGTCCTCGGCCTCGTCGATGGCGGCCCGCAGATCCCGCAGGCGCTGGGCCGCGGCGACGGCGGCATCGGGGTCGGAGGCGGCCGCGTCGACCAGCTGCTGGACGTCGGTGACGGTCTGCTCGTCGTCGATGCGCATGAGCAGCAACTCCGAGGTCGGGTTGCCCACCGACTTGTGCCGGGCGCGGACGTCGGCCAGGCGCTGCAGTTCCAGATCGGTCTCCCGCCGCAGTTCGGCCGGGTCGGGCAGGGATTCGGTGCGCAGGTCGACCACGTTCTCGAACTCGGTGTCGAGGTAGGGCAGGTAGGCCCGCGCCACCATCATGCGTGACGCGTCGATCTCCAGCGTCACCTCGATCTCGCTGCCTTCGGGAACGCTGCGTTCGATCTGATCGGCGGTGATGTCGAGGCGGCCGATGATCCGGTTCCGGTCGGCGCGCGCGTGCTCGCCCTCGAGCACCGGGATGCGGATCAGGCCGGTCCGCCCGCCGCGGTGCACGGCGGCCGCGGTGCGCAGCCGCTTGCGGGCGCGCGCCGGCAGCGGCGCACCACGTTCGATCAGCTTCACCGTCGAGTTGTCGGCCAGGCCGACGCTGAGCGAGTGGATCAGCGGCGGCTGCGTCTCGACCGCACCGACGGTGTAGGACAACGTGTTCGGGCTCAGCTCGCGCCGGGTGCCGGTGGCGTCGGTGAGCTCGATCTCGAAGGTGTTGGCGGTCCCGGTCTCGGCGAACAGGTAGGTCTGGAAGGCGCCGTTCTCGCCGACCGGGACCTTGCCGCTGCGCCACGGCGGCCGCGCCGCCGAGTTGACCAGTTCGACGTTGAGCCCGGCCGGCACGGTCCCGTCGGCGCCGGCGATCACACCGATCACCAGCGGTTCCCGGTCCGGCCCGACCGGCGGGTACTCCAGCTGCACGGTGAATCCGCCCGCGACCGCGACCGGCGCCGACCCGCCCGGAATCCGTTGCGTACCGGCGAAGATCGCGGCACCGCGAGCCACGACCGTCATCGGGTCCTGGCTGAAGTCCAGCGGAATGCCCAGGCCGCGTTCGGGATCGGTGAGATGCTCGCGCAGGTAGGGCGACAGGGTAGGTCCGCCGACCAGGATCAGCTTGGCGATGTCCCCGGAACCGAGGTGTGCTTCCTCGATCGCCTTGCGGCACAGGTTCACCGAGCGGGTGAGCAGCGGTTCGGCCAGCCGCTCGACGTCCGCGCGCTGCAGTTCGTAGTAGAACTCGAACCGGTGCCGCCCGGTCCCGTCGTCGAGGTCGATCTCGATGTCGGCCGAATTACCGCGGGACAGCGCGATTTTCGCCTTCTCCGCGTGCAGCTTGAGCTTGTTCACCACCGGCCGCCAGCGGGCCGAACCGCGGGCCAGGTCGGGCAGGCCGAATTCGGTGCGAACCGCCGGGATCAGCAGCTCCTCGACGATGCGCCAGTCGATGAGTTTGCCGCCCAGGTAGTTGTCGCCGCGATGGTTGAGCACGGTGAACTCACCGTCGCGCAATTGGATCACCGCGGCGTCGAAGGTGCCGCCACCCAGGTCGTAGACCAGCCAGCGCGCGTTCTCGTCCGCGGCCTGGTAGCCGTAGGCGAGTGCCGCCGCGGTCGGTTCCTGCAGCAGGGGCGCGAACCGCAGCCCGGCGGCTTCGGCGGCGGCGCGGGTCGCCTCGCAGGAGCTCATGTCGAAGGCGGCGGGCACGGTGACCACGGCCGCTTCGATGTCTTCGCCGAGTCGCTGCGCGACATCGGCCCGCAGCGACTTGAGTACCTCGGCGGACAGTTGCGGCGGGGTGAGTTCGCGGCCGCTGGCGGCGAAGCGCACGGTCTCCTGCGCGGTGCCCATCCGCAGCTTGAACTCGGCGGCAGTGTTGTCGGGATCGGATTCGCTGCGTTCCTTCGCGGCCCGCCCGACCCGCAGTTTGTCGCGCTTGTCGATCCACACCGCGGAGGGGGTGGTGTCGGCGTCCTCGTTGTTCTTGATCACCTCGGCCTCGACGCCGCGCAGAACGGCGACGGCACTGTTGGTGGTGCCCAGGTCGATACCGAAGTCGACGGTGGTGCGAGTCATGGCTGAACCTCCGGAATCGCGACGACGATCTGACCGAGCTGGGCCAGTTTGCCGTCGAGGTACACGGTCGGCGTGATCGTCTCGGTGACGGTCTCGTGGCGCACAGCAGCCGACGGCGCGTAGGCGACGACCTCCACCGACTGGCCGGCGTCGAACCGCTCACCGGTGTGCGACTGGACCACGACCCCGGCCTCGGTGAGCGCGTCGTTGAGCGAATCCAGTTGCCGAGCCAGTGATTTCAGCAGCCGATCCGGATCCTGAGTTCCGGCTTCGACTTTGGTGCGCAACCGCCACACGCCGGTCGCGAGTTCCACCAGCAGTGGCCGGAAATCCTTGTCTGTCATCCTCTTTCCCCTCCGTCGCCGGCCGCTACGGCCTGGCGCCCTTCAACCAGCCGTCGGACATGAGTTCCAGCACGCGCGGATATTTGTAAGCCCGCTCGGGTGTCGCCCGCGCCGACGGCGACATCGCCATGGCGACCCCGATGATCGCCATCGGCACCCCGATGACCGCGGCCACGATCGCCCCCGGCGGATGCCCGTCGCTGAGCGAGATGAGACCGCCGAAGAACCCGGCGAGGAAGCCCACCAGGCCGAGCAGTGTGCCGATGGTCGACAACCGCTCACCGGGCCGGTGCTCCTCCCGGCATTCCGCGCAGCGCGGGACATCGACGTTCAGCGTCTTCCAGCTGCGGGTGTTCCCGCGCCGGACGACGTCGCGATGCAGGCCCGCCTCGAATTTCGCGGCCTCCGCGGCCGGCCGCTGCTCGCAGAACCAGCAGGTGTCCACCAGCCGCTGCGCCTCCGCCCGCCGCTGTGTGATCTTGCCCAGGGTGGAATCCTGTTCGCGGACATAGTCCTTGGTCTCGGTGCTCTGCGCCATCGGCCGGATCCGGTCCAGTAGCTCGCGGGTCGTCTCCAGCTCACCGGTCTCGTTGAAATAGCCGACCGCGCAATTGGTGACGGTGGAAGCGATCCGGTCCTGCGCCCGCACGATCAGCTCGTCGTCGGGAGCGGGGACCATGCGCATCCGGACCAGCTGCTCCCCGGCCGCGGCGAGCAGGTCCCGGGCCGCCTGGGCCGCCTGTTTCGGGTCCTCGTCGAGGGTCTTGCGGGCGGCCACGCACAGTTCGTCGACCCGGAACCGGGCCAGGATCGCCCAGTCGCCGGCCAGTTTGTCGCGTACCGCGGGCGTGGAGGCCACCACCGCGACTCGTTCCAGGATGGTGATCGTCGGTGCGGCCGAGCGGGTTTCGTTGAATTCGGCGGCGGCAGCGCTCATCGCGCTGCGAGCGATGTCGTCGTGCAGGCCGTTCACGATCGCGTCCGGCGTGGGCCGCAGCCGGTCGATGACCAGCAGCGGAAGCTGCGCGCTGTCGAGCAGCCGGTCCGCCGCCGCGACGGCCCCGGTCGGTTCGTTGTCGGCGATGCGGGCCGGTTCGGCGGTGAACGCGCCGGTGCGGGCCGCCAGTTTGCGAACGGCCGCGTCCCGCGCCGCCTCGATGGTGGCCGCGTCGAACACGCTGGGCGCGTTGCCGATCTGTTCGGCGAACCTGGTGAGCACGTCGACGTGCAGGTCGGCCCCGGCCTGATCGCCGTCGAGTGCGGCCCGCACGATCAGATCGGAGTGGATGCGCAGCAGCGCGGCCGGCAGGGCGTGCCGCAATTCCGCCAAAGCCGGTGTGCCGAGCCGGTTGTCGCCGATCTTCTCGGCGCGCTCGCGCAGCCGCTGCCAGGTGGCGGCGGCACCGATGGCCACATCCCAGGCGGTCAGGGCGTCCAGCCACGTCTCGATCCGGGTGCCCAGCTCGGATTCGAGGGCCTGGACGTGGCGCACGACGGCGATATTGTGGGCCGCGATCGGGTCCTGCCGCAGCGCGTCGAGCCAGATCCGTTCCGCGCTCTCCATATTCGCGCCCGGCGCGCCCGGGTCGACACCGTCGGTGGGCCACAGCCAGAACAGTTCCTGCACCAACCGCTGCAGCGGCTCCCGCAACTGGTTGAGCGCGGTCTTGACCTCGCCCGGGTCCGGCTCGGGAACCGGGGGCAGCAGGCCGGCTCGCGCCAGTGGCGTGCCGAGCCGCTCACTGGCCTCGAGTTCGGTGACCCGTCGGCGCAGGCCGCGGCCGTCGGCATCGGTGCGCAGCCCGGCCAGCCGGAAAGCGTTGCGCCGGTGAGGCGCATCCTCGAGCGCCGCGTCCAGCACCGCCGCCACCCCGGTCGCCGTCTCGGGTGCGGGCAGGCCCAGTTCCGCCGCCGGAACCGGGCGCGGCAACGCGGTGGCCGCGACCGTTCGGGTGCCCACGACCGGCTCCGGCGCTTCCTGGGTCGCCCCCACGATCACGAGATTGGAACGGGCAGTGTCGTTTCCACCCGCCGCCGACCGCGCGAACCACGCGGAGGCCGCGGCGGCGTTGCGTCCCGCACCGCGTGACCACAGCAGGTGGCCGATGTCGTTCATAGCGGTGGCGTGCCCGCCGGCGGCGGCCCGCTCGAACCAGATCAGCGCCATCGGATCGTTGTCCGCCTTGGCCAGCAGCCCGAGTTCGTAAGCGGCCCGGGGATATCCGGCCTCGGCCGACCGCTCGTACCAGACCCGGGCCGCGGCGAGATCCTTCGGTTCGAGGGTGAACCGGTGCAGTTGGCCGAGATTGAACATGGCGATCTTGTGACCGCTCTCGGCCGCCTTCTTGTACCACGTGCGGGCCGCGGGAACATCGCGCGGCTCGACCTTCTCGGCCAGCATGTAGGCCAGCTCGAAGGCGGCCTCGCTGTGCCCGGCGCCCGCCGCCTGCTCGTACCACGTGCGGGCGGTCGCGTAGTCGTGCGGCTCGATCACCGTCGACAGCAGGTAGCCGAGTTCGAAGGCGGCCTTGGTGTGCCCGGTGGCCGCGGCCTTCTCGTACCAGCCGCGCGCGGTCGCGGGGTCGGCCGGCGCCAGGTCGGCGAGCCGGCCCAGCTCGTAGAAGGCGTCGACGTCGTCGCCTTCGGCCGCGCGCTCGAACCAGGTGCGTGCCGTGGCCAGATCCGGCGGTTGCATCGTATAGCGGTGCAGGTGACCGAGATTGAACGCCGCGTTGGTCACGCCGGCCGCGGCGGACTTCTCGTACCAGTATTGCGCGGCGGCGAGGTCGCGCGGTTCGATCCGGTTGACGAACATATAGCCCAGCCGGAAGTAGGCCTTGGTGTTCCCGGCTTCCGCGGCCTGCTCGTACCAGCGGCGAGCGCTCGGATAGCCGGCCGGGTCCATTTCGTCGATCAGCCCGAGCTCGTAGAGCGCGTCGGTGTCGTCCTTGTCGGCGGCCCGCACGAAATATCTTCGGGCGGCGGGGATGTCCGGCGGGTCGAGGGTGTACCGGAGCAGGTGGCCGAGGTTGTACAGGGCGTTGACGTTGCCGAGTTCGGCGGCTTTCTCGTACCACCCGCGGGCGGCCTGCGGATCGCGCGGCTCCAGCTTCTGCGCGCAGAGGTAGCCGAGCCGGAAGTAGGCCTTGGTGTTCCCGGCCGCCGCGGCTTTCTCGTACCAGCGCCGGGCGGCCGGATAGTCGTTCAGGTCGAATTCGTGGATGCTGCCGAGTTCGTAGGGCGCACCGGTGTGCCCGGCCGCGGTCGCGCGCTCGTACCAGGCGCGGGCCGCGTCGAGGTCGTGCGGTTCGATCCGGAACCGCAGCAGCAGCGCGATGTTGTTCATGGCCGAGGCGTCGCCGGTGGCGGCTGCCTTCTCGTACCAGTGCACCGCGGTGACGTTGTCGCGCGGCTCGATACAGTCGCTGAGCAGGTAGGCCAGCCGGAAATAGGCGTCGGGATATTCGGCTTTCGCGGATCGTTCGAACCACGTTCGCGCGGTATCGAATTCCGGCGGGTCGAGCCGTTCGCTCGCGATGATGCCGATGTTGTACATGGCGACCGCGTCGCCGAGTTCGGCGGCCTTCTCGTACCAGCCGATCGCGGTGCGCTGGTCGCGGACGTCGTCGCTCTTGTCCAGCACGAACCCGAGTCGGAAGTAGGCCTTGGTGTTTCCGGCGGCGGCCGCCCGCTCGTACCACTCGGTGGCGCCGGCACGGTCCGGCGGATCGGACTTCTCCAGCAGATACCCGAGGTCGAACATGGCGGACGCGTCACCGGCGGCCGCGGCCCGTTCGTAGTCTGCGCGCGACTGTGGGCCGGTCCCGCCGGCCCCGGTTGGTTCCCCCACGTTGCGGTCTTTCTTCCTGCGTCCCTAGCCGATACGGCTCCTCCACCGCAAACACTACAGGGCCGCAACGGGACTCACCGCCGCCGGTGGGAGTGGTCGGGCGTGCTGCTAGGAGCGGGCGAATTCGGTTGCGGCGACCCGGAATCGGCGGTGCGCGGGCACGGTGGCGCGCCGGCTGAAGATCGCGTAGCCGGAGCGTTCGATCTCGTCGAGAATGCCGGCGTAGAGCCGGGACGCGGTACGGATGGCGGGCCGCACCCGGGGGCGCAGCAGCTCGATCCCCGGATCGGCGACGCGGTAGCCGGCGCGGTTCACCGCGATCAGGTCGGCCAGCGCGCGCCGCACCCGCCGGTCGGTGTGCCCGGTCCGGTGGCAGAACGCGAGCAACTCGTCGTCTACACCGAACGCCGCCAGGTGGTCACCCGGCAGATAGACGCGGCCGCGCTCCAGGTCCTCGGCGACGTCCCGCAGAAAGTTGGTGAGCTGGAACGCTTCTCCGAGCGCGGCCGCCGCCGGCTCGGCCTCGGCGAGCGGCACCACCGTCCCCAGGATCGGCAGCAGCTGCAGCCCGATCGCCGCCGCCGAACCGTGCATGTAGGTGCGCAGTTCGGCCAGGTCGGTGTAGCGGGTGCGGAACTGCGGTGTGCCCGGCACGTCCATGCGCATGGCGTCGAGGAAGGCCCAGAAGTGCCGGTGCGGGATGCGGTAGCGCGTGATGGTCGCGGCCACCGCGTACAGCACCGGATCGTCGCCGATCGGGCCCGGATGGTCGAGTCGTTCGCGCAGCAGTTTCTCCAGTCGGTCCAGTTCGCCGGGCGCGTCGTCGTGCGGGTGGTCGACGATGTCGTCGACGGTCCGGGCGAACGCGTACAGCGCGTGCACCGCGCGCCGGTCCGGGGGCGCCAGCAGCCGGGTCGCCAGATGGTAGGTGCGGCCGTGCTCGGCGGCGATCCGTTCGCAGTGCCGGAAGGCGTCCGTCGCAGTCACGGGCATGCCGGGCAACGCGACCGCGGGTGCGGTGCTCACGGGGAGACGACGGCCGGGACCGCCGGGCGGCGCGGCGCGAGGCGGACCTCGGCGCGCAACCGCAGCGGATCCACGTGCCGCAGCGAGACCGCCGCCAGCACCGCGACCGCGGTGGCGGCGGCCACGTGCCACACGTTGTACAACCCGATCGAACCGTTGGGCTGGAACACCAGCATCAGCCACGTGCACAGCCCGACCAGGACCTGCAGCGTGGTGGTGGACAGCGCGAATCCGGCCGCCAGCGCCAGCGGCCACGAGTAGTACCAGGGCAGCGCGGCGGGGGACAGGATGACGATCGCGATGAAGGTGATCAGGATGCCGGCCACCGCTTCGCGTTCGGTGTGCTTGAACCGCCACCAGGTCCACACCACGGTGACGGCGAGCGCGGCCGCGCACAGCGGGCGGGTGATGCCGTTGAGCACCCATTCCAGCCGGAAGTGGGTCAGCCCGGTGACATTGAGCCAGGTGGACATGTGCGCCAGGATCGTGGGCAGCGACAACCAGTTGATGATCTTGTTCGATCCCTGCAGCGCGCTGATCCAGCCCAGGTCCACATGCCCCAGCGCCAGCACCGAGGTGGCAGCGAACACCACCCCGAACACCACCACGCCCAGACCGCCGATCTGCGCGAACGTCCACAGCGGATGCGGCAGGTCACCCTCGTCCTGCTCGGCGCGGCGCTCCCGTTCGTGGATCATCCAGATCCACACCAGGAACGGCAGAGCCACACCCGCGGTCGCCTTGATCGCGACCGCGATCGCGATCACCACGATGCCGGCCACGTGATGGCGTTCGAGTACGAGCGCGATCCCGGCCGCCATCAGGCCGACCATCAGCATCTCGTTGTGCACGCCACCGATCAGATGGATCAACACCAGCGGATTGAGCACCGCCAGCCACAGCGCGACGGTCGGCTTCCCGCCGAGATGCTTGGTCAGATGCGGTACCGCCCAGACCATCAGGATCAGGCCGGGCAGCATCACCAATCGCATGGCGATCGTGCCGGCCACCACGTTCGAGCCGGTGACGGTCGTGATCGCGCGGCCCAACAGCAGGAAGAACGGGCCGTAGGGCGCGGTCGTGTTGGTCCACACCGGGCTGACGTTGTCCAGCAGCACCCCGCTCTTGAACACCGCCGGCGGATCGACGTACGGGTTGTGCCCGTCGCGCAGCAGCGCGCCCTGGGCCAGATAGGAATACACGTCCTGGCTGAACATCGGGACCGCGAACAGCAGTGGAGTGATCCACAGCCCGACGATGGCCCGCAGCTCGCCCAGCGTCACCGTGCTCGTGGCCGAGCCGGTGCCGATGGTGGCGCGGCCCAGGCGCACCCACGCCATGACCATCGCGAGCACGCCCAGCCACACCAGGATCGTGGCGAGCATGATGCCGTGCCCGTACCGCAGCCACGACAGGTGCGCGCCCTCGAGCAGCGGGTCGTTGCGGCGGACCGCCCCGGCACCCATGCCGCCGACGGTGATCAGCACCGCTCCCCAGCAGCCGAGCGTGGCCGCATGTCCCTCGGCCGTGCGGAAGAAGTCACCGGACCAGCGAAGCCGATGCTGCACGCGGGTCGACGCGCCCATGACCGGAAGGCTACGGACCTCGGGGGAGATTGTGGTGTCTGACTCGCGGGCTGGCATCTCTCGGTTCTTCCCCCCGGAAGTGGTCGACGCGGACGGGTCCGCAAGGTACAGGTTGTCGGCCAGTTTAGTGTGCGCTCGAACCGATGCCCATCCGGCTTCGACGGGATCACACCGGTCGGCGCCGGTGATCACCGCGCGAACGTCGGGTCGTACCGCGCGCCGGCGACCACGCGCTGCTCGCTGCCGGTGACCGTGCCGGCGATCCGCTGGGCGGCGAGCTTGCCCGACAGCAGTGTGGTCGGCACACCCACACCGGGCGTGGTGCCGCAGCCGGCCAGCACCACGTTCTCCGCGGTCCGGGGTAGGTTCCGCGGCCGGAACGGCCCGGTCTGCCGGAGCAGGTGCGCGGCCGAGAACGGTGAGCCCGCGAGCATGCCGCGGCGCTGCCAGGTCGCCGGAGTGTCAAGGTGGTCGATCTTGAAACTTCCCGAAATGCCGTGGTAGCCACGGTCTTCCAGCTTCTCCAGCAGCTCGCCCACGTAGGCGGGACCGAGCCGGTCCCAGTCCAGCGGCGCCGCATCCAGATTCGGGCAGGGCGCCAGCAGTGACAGCGGCTCGAACGGTCCGGTGCGCCGCGTGATCAGCAGGCCCGGATCGGTGACCGCGGGCCGGGTCAGCAGCAGTGACGGATCGCTCATGACCCGGCCGCGGCCGCGCCCCGCGGTGAGTTCGGCGAAGGTGTGGTCCCAGGCGGACCCGAAGTCGATGGTGTGGTGGGCCGACACCGGCCACCGGGCGGCCACCGCCGCCGGCACCGTGCCGTGCGCGACCACCGCCGACGGGGACGCGCGCAGCGGCCGCAGCCGGCGGATCCCGAACCGGTCCAGCGAACCGAGGTCCGCGGTCAGCACCACCGCGTCGCAATCGAAGGCGCGCCCGTCCGCGGTCCGGACCCGGCGGGCCCGGCCGTGCGCGTAGTCGATGCCGGTGACCTCGGCGTTCAGTTCCAGCCGGCCGCCCGCGGCGGTGAACGCGGCCGCCAGCGCGGCCGGAATCGCCCGCATGCCGCCCTGCGGGTAGTAGACGCCGAGCGAGGTATCCATGTGCGGGATCGCGCCGTACACGCCCAGCGCCTGGGCCGGCGCCAACCCGGCGAACAACGCCTGGAAGGTGAACAGCCGGGTCAGCCGCTGATCGCGCAGTGTGCGCCGGACCCGCGGCTGGAGCCGGCCGAATGCGCCCGCCCGGGCCAGCCGGCCCAGCGCGGCCCGCGAATCCGGATCCCGGACCAGGTCCAGCGGTGAATCGAAGTTCGCGTCCATGAAGTGCGGGAACGCCGAATCGTAGATGCCGCCCAGCCATTTCCGCAGCCGCCGGTACCGGGCCGCCTCGGCGGGCCCGCAGAACCGGGTCACCTCGGCGCCCATCATCTCGGGGTCGCTGTACACCCCGATCACCGAGTCGTCGGCGAATCGGGCCCGATAGGCGGGGGAGAGCTGCAGGATCCGCAGGCCGCACCGCTCGGCGTCGGTGCCGACCGCCGCGAGCGCCTCGTCGATCAGGCCGGGAACGGTGAGAATCGTTGCGCCGGAATCGATGTCGTAGTCCGGGCCGCGATACACCCCGACCCGGCCGCCGGGATGGTCGGCCCGCTCGACAACGGTGACCTGCCGCCCGGCGCCCGTCAGATGCAGTGCCGCGGCCAGCCCGGACAGCCCGGCGCCCACGACCACCACCCGGTCGGCGGGTGACACAACAGTTCTCATGAGCCGGGACCTCTTTCGTACGCGCCGCGCGGTTATGCCACTCGGGCGGTGGCCGCGGCAGCCATCTCCCGCAGGGCCGCGGCGGCCCGCGGGGTCGTCGTACTGCCGGCCAGCGCGGCCAGGCCGCTCTCGGTCAACGCGGTGATCCGGGCCTCGACCGCGTCGACCGCGCCGAGTCCGGTGAGTATCGCCCGCAACTCGGTGACCTCGGACTCGCTCAGATCGGTACCCAGGGCGGCGCGCAGCCGGGCCGCCGCGGCGGGGTCGGTGGTGTCGGCCCGCCGCAGTGCCTCCGCGATCAGGACCGTGCGCTTGCCCTCGCGCAAGTCGTCCCCGGAGGGTTTGCCGGTGACCGCCGGGTCGCCGAACACGCCCAGCAGGTCGTCGCGCAACTGGAAGGCGATGCCGATATCGGTGCCGAAGGTCCGGTAGGCGGCGATCAGTTCCGGATCGGCGTCGGCCAGCGCCGCGCCCAGGTGCAGCGGCCGCTCGATCGTGTACGCGGCCGTCTTGTACCGGTTGATCCGCAGCGCGGCCTCGACCGATTCGTCGCCGCCGGCCTCGCCGTGGATGTCGAGCAGCTGCCCGCCGAGCACCTCGGTCCGCATGGCCGCCCAGACCGGCGCGAACCGGGCGGCGGCCGCCGGGTCCAGACCGGCCGCCGCGACCATGTCGTCGGCCCAGGCCAGGGCCAGGTCGCCGACCAGGATCGCGAACGCGGCGCCGTAGTGCGCCGCGTCACCGGACCAGGCGGCGTCGCGGTGCCGCTGCTCGAACTCGACGTGCACGGTCGGGAAGCCGCGCCGGGTCCGCGAGGAGTCGATGATGTCGTCGTGTACCAGGGCGCAGGCCTGCACCAATTCCAGTGCGGCACAGGCGCGCAGCACCGCGGGCGCGTCCGGGCCGTCGGGATCGCCGCCCGCGCCCAGCCATCCGGTCCAGGCGAACGCGGGCCGGGTGCGTTTGCCGCCACGCAGTACGAACTGTTCCAGGGCGCCGGTGGCTTCGGCGACCACCGGGCCCATGTCGGCGGCGGCGGCCGAACGTTCGGCGAAGTACTCGGTCAGTGTTCGTTGTAGCTCGGTCAGCAGGCCGGCCGCGGCGGCTCGCGCCGGGCGGGCCGTGGTGCTCGGTCCGGCGGACATGAGTACCTCCCAGATCACTCGGCGTGCGGCGCGTACCGGACGGGCCGGTGGCGCGATGTGGCTACCTAGAATTCGAACGTGACGCCGTTCGCGGATGGAAACGATACCGGTGCGATCGTGGCGGTCGTGGCCGGATCCCGTCACCGTCCGGTCTACGCTGTACGCATGTGACCCGCGTCTCCATTTACACTGGGCGAGTGAGTTTCGACAATGTGCGGGGTGCGGTCACCGGTGACGGGCAGGGGGCATCGGCCGCGCAATCCCAGCCCCGGACACCCCAGCTCTCGCGGACCCCGTCTGTCGTAGGCAGTCTCGGACCGCGCCCCGACGGCTTCGTGCCGTTCTCCGTCGAGTTCAACCCGCCCCGCGACGCCGCCGCCGAGGCGCGGCTGTGGCGGGCGGCCCGCGAGTTCGAATGCCTGCATCCCGCGTTCGCGTCGGTGACCTACGGCGCCGGCGGCTCCACCCGCGAGCGCACCGCCCGCGTCACCGGGCAGCTGGCCCGCGAGACCACACTGCTCACGGTGGCCCACCTGACCGCGGTCGGGCACAGTGTCGCCGAACTCCGCTCGATCATGGGCGCCTACGCCGACGCCGGGATCCGCAACATCCTCGCGCTGCGCGGTGACCCGCCCGGCGATGTGCTCGGCGACTGGGTGCGCCACCCGGAGGGCCTGGAGTACGCCGAACAGCTGGTCTCGATGGTGCGCGGGCTCGGCGACTTCCACGTCGGCGTCGCCTCCTTCCCGCAGGGCCACCACCGCTCACCCGACCTCGACTCCGACACCCGCTTCCTGATCGCGAAACTGCGTGCGGGCGCGGAGTATTCGATCACCCAGATGTTCTTCGAGGTGGACCACTACCTGCGCCTGCGGGATCGGGTCGCGGCCGCGGACCCGATCGAGGGCGCCAAACCGATCATCCCGGAGCTGATGCCGATCACCTCGCTGCGCACCGTCGAGCGGGCCGAGGAGCTGTCCGGCCGCCCGCTGCCGCGCCACCTCGTCGCGCGGCTGGAAAAGGCCGCGGGCAACGATCCCGAAGGCAACCGGGACGCGGTCCGCGCGGTCGGCATCGAGATCGCCACCGAGATCGGCCAGCGCCTGATCGACGAGGGCGCGCCCTGCCTGCACTTCATCACGCTGAACTTCGCCAAGGCGACGACCGAGGTGCTGACCAACCTGGGCTACCGGGTCGCACCGGCGTCCGCCCCGGCCTAGCTCACTCCACGACCGGATTGCGGCCCTTCCAGGTCAGCGTGCCTGCCGCGTGCCGCAGGTGCGAGCGAACCGACAAGGTCAGGTACGCGGCGACCGACATCGGGTGGACCACGGCGGCGGCCAGGTCGGTGGCCGCGACGGGACCGCCCGATTCGAGCGAGCGGGCCAGCAGACGGCCGGTGACCGCGCACGCGTACCCGGCCAGGCCCCACTGCCGGGTCCGGCCGGTGGCCAGCAATGCGGCCAGCGGCGGGACGCCGTAGGCCAGCAGCGCGACCGCGCCGACCGCCGCGCTGCCGGCCGGTGATCCGTACGCCGACCACAGCCAGCGGGTGTACCCGGTGTCGAGTTCGGCTGCGCCGGTGTACATCCGGGTCCGGGCCTGCCGGCCGGCGGTGACCAGGACGGTGCGGTGCCCGGCCCGGCGGACGGCCCGCGCCAGCGCCAGGTCCTCGGTGACCGCAGCGCGCACGGCGGCATGGCCGCCCGCCGCCCGGTAGGCGGTGGCGTCGAAGACCAGGAACTGTCCGCAGGCGACCGCGGTGGCGGCCGAGCCGCCACGATTGGCGGCCCGGACCGGCAGGGTGGACGCCCACGACCAGCACAGCAGTGGCTGGACCAGTGCCTCGGCCGCGGTACCGGCCAGCTGCAGCGGCCACGGCGACACCAATCCGGCTCCGGTGCGGCGCAATTCGGTGACCGCGGCGGCGATCGCGTCCGGGGCGAGCCGCACGTCGGCGTCGAGGAAGATCAGCGCACGGGGTGCGTCGGCCGCGGAATCGCCTGTGACACCGGCACATTCGGCGAGACGGGCGCAGGCCGCGGCCTTCCCGGTCCAGCCGGGCGCGGGCTCGGTCTCGGCGCTGATCACCGCGAACCGGTGGTCGTCACCGATCGCGTCGACGGCCGCCGCATACGTGCCGTCGGTCGAACGATCGTCGAGGACGAGCACCCGAAGCCGCGGAACACCTTGCTGGGCACGCAGATCCGCGATCAGCCAGGGCAACCGGGTGGCCTCGTCGCGCGCCGGTACACAGACCACGACCGGCTCGATGACCGTGGTCCGGCGGGCCCGCAGCATCGGCACCGACAGCCGATTCACCGCCGTCAGGGCGGCACCGGTCGCGGCGATCGCCGTCCCGGCCGCGACGACGGCTTTCATCGATCACCGTTCGGCGTCGGTTGGCACATGCTGGCGACAATAGCCGGGCGTGAGCGCGTCCGCGCGGGTCCGTGACGGCCGCTACATCCGCGGCCGGCTCCCGGGCAGCACGTTGCGCTGGGAGTAGGCCATGATCGCCACCAGCACGGCCACACCCAGGGTCACGCCGCCGACGATCCAGGCCCAGCCACCGAAGGACCGGGTGTTCGGGTCGGCGTAGCTGACCTCGCTGTGCAGCTTGCTGACATCACCGGCGGGCAGCTTCCAGGTGACGGTGTTGTCGTCGACCCGGGTGCCGTTGGTGGTGGCCACCCGCGCCGGGAACGCCACCGTGAACTGGACGTCGGAACCCTGCGACGGAACCGCTTTCAGATCGACCCGGCCGTTGAGCGTGACCAGGTCACCGCTGCGGGTGAACTGCAGGTCGAACATGCCCTGAGTCTGATCGGACAGGCCGCTCAGCTGCTGGACCTCGCCGAAGGTGAGATGGTCGAAGTAGACCTGGCTGCCGACGTACCCGTCCTCGTTGTACGGCTCGACCCGGACTTCCTTGCTTTCCAGCGAGCCGGGCACCTTCAGCTGCGGCCCCTTGTCCTTGTCGTCGGTCGGCACGGCCGCCGCGACGATGTGCCCCGACACCTGGTCGTTGGACGACACACCCATCGTCACCTGGACCCGCAGGCACCCGGCCAGGAACGGCAACAGCAGCAGCGCCAGCAGCGCCATCGGGACCGCGCGCCGGCGGCGCGGCCGCCCGGCCGGCTCGCTGCCCGGGGTCGCGGCATCGCGACACGGCGCGGCGGCGGGCTTGCGCCCAGACGGGGTGACGGGCATGTGAGGTGTCGAAACCGGCTGCACGCGCAGAGCATATATGGGCCGATCACGCTCGCGACGCTGCCTCACGAGCGCGTCGCTTGTCCGGCATGTCGGGATCACCGCCGCCGGGTGCGACAGCACCGAACCGGATCGTCCACGGTCCGGGCGCAGCCGATTCCGGCCGCCCGACCGGCAGCACCACCCGCTGCCACGGCGGATCGTCAGCGACGGCGGCAACCGATGCGGGCGAGCAGCGGGATGCCGAGCGCTCCGAGCCCCGCGAACCCGTAACCGGCCGAGGCGGGCAGCCCCAGGAACACGGCATGAGCGAGCGTGGAACCCAGCCAGGTCCACAGAAATACGGCGACCGGCAGCGCATCTCGTGTCTCGTTCACGACGGGAACGTCGAACCGCGTCCGGTACCCGTCGACCGGCCCGGCGTCTGCTGTCCCGCGCACCGGCCCGGGCACGGTCTCTCGCGTTCCGCGCACCGGGCGGGGCCCGGCATCTCGGGTTCCGTGCACCGGGCGGGGCACGGTCTCTCGGGTTCCGCGCACCTGGCGGGGCACGGTCTCTGGGGTTCCGCGCACCGGCCCGGGCACGGTCTCTGGGGTTCCGCGCACCGGCCCCGGCGCGGCCTCTTGCGTTCTGCGCACGGTGTCCGGCAGGGATTCTCGGCTCCCGCGGTCCGGCCTGCCGGCCAGCTCCAGGAGACCGGCCAGCACCAGCGCCACGGCGAACCAGCCCAGGTAGTTGGTCCACGGAATCGCGGCGAGTCCCGGCAACCCGGAATGCGCTGCGCACCAATGCCATTGGCCGTCGGCGACCATCTGCGGGTCGAGGAACAGGTCCCACCCGACCGCCCCCACGGCGGTCACGACGATCCGGCCCGGCATCGACCCGGCCAGCCGCCGCGCCACCACCCACACCGGATACAACCCGCCCGTCCACGCGAGCGGCACCACCAGCGGCACCCCGGCCACCGCCGGCCCGAGCCGCCCGACCGCGTAGTCGTAGCACCCGAACGGATACCCGGTCGCCGTCCCCACGATCTCCGCCAGTATTCCCACGCCCGCAAGGATCGCGAATACCGCTCCGGCCCAACGGAACCCACGCACCGACCACGCGTGCAGCAACGCCGTCGCCGCCGCCAGCAACACCACGACCACGGTCACCCGATCCCGCGCGACACCCGTGGTCAGCGGATACGCGATCTGCGCCGGCACCCACAACCCGGCCGCGACCACGGCGGGCACCATCGTCCGGGTGCGATCGGCCACCGCGCCGTGCACGCTCGCCACTGTCGCACTACCCGGTCGTGGCTGCGCAGTGCCCGCCGCGGGTCGGCCGCGGCGGCGGCGCGAATCGACTGCTGTCCGCGGGGCGCGCGGTTCGGCACCGGCCGGGGCATGGCGTGATCGCGGTTCGGCGGCTGGGCCGCTCGGACCGGTCGCGGCGCGGCGGTGCTGTGAATCGGCCACCGCCGCAGGGTTGTCGGCTTCGGTCCCGGCGGCCGCGTCGCCGCGTCGTGATTCGGCCGTCGGCGTATTCGGCCCGGCGCTGGTCGGCGGGGCGTGTGGTTCGGTCCCGGTCCGAGCGTCCTCGATCCCGGTCACGGGCGGCGGAGCCGGCGGACGGCGGGTGGGAGGAAACGCCGGCGGTTCAGGTCGCGCAGCAGGAGGCGGGCGGCGGTGCGGCCGCTGGCTCCGCTCACGCCGCCACCGGGGTGGGTGGAGGCGCCGGTGAGATAGAGGCCGGGGGCGCCTGGGACGGTCTGGCCGGAGAGCTCCGGCAGCGGGCGCCAGAAGAACATGGTGTCCAGCGCCATTTCGACGTGCATGACGTTGCCGCCGATCAGGCCCAGTTCGCGTTCCAGGTCGGCGGGGGTCTGGACGTACCGGTCGCGCACGGTGGCGGCGAAACCCGGTGCGTAGGAATCGACTTCGGCGACGATCCGGTCGGCTTCGGAGTCGCGGTGCGCCGCCCAGTCGCTGCCGTCGGCCAGCTGCCTGGGGTGCCACTGTGCCCACAGCGACAGCTGGTGTTCCCCGGGCGGCGCGATGGACGGGTCCAGGGCGCTGAAGCTCATCGCCAGCACCGCCGGCCGCGGCGGCAACTGCCCGGCGAGGGCGGCGCCGTGCGCGGCATACAGCTGCCGCCGGTCGGTGACCAGCAGTTGCAGGCCGGTCGCGGATTCGCCGGTCTCCGCGCCGGCATAGCGGGGGAGTCCGGTGGTGGCGGCGCGCACGACCATGCCGATCCCGGGCCCGACCCGGATCCGGCGGCGCCAGCCGGCCAGGACGGTCTCGTCGAAATCACCGCGGCCCAGCAGGTCCAGTGTGGTCAGGATGTGGGTGCCCGCCACCACCCGGTCCGCGGACAGCGTGCGGCCGGATTCGGTGCGCACCCGCCAGCCGTCGCCGGTGGCCCGCAGCTCGGTGACCGCGTCGCCGGTGGCGACGGTGCCGCCGTCACCGCGCAGCCGCGCGATCAGCGCCGCGGTCAGCGCGCCGCTGCCGCCGACCGCCCGGCCCGGCGGCAGGGTGTGCATCAGCGCGGCGAAGCCGACCATCGGCGCGGTGCCCGGTTCCGACATCGGCGGCCCGGACTGGGCGCCGAACCAGGCCAGCGCGGCCTTGAGCGGCTCGTCGTCGAACCAGCTGTCCAGCAGCGCGTCCCCGGACTGCAGGAACTCCTGGGACAGGGCGCTGCCACCGGCCCGCGCGTCGAGTCCCCAGAACGACCGCAGCAGGTGCCCGGGAGCGGGCGCCCCGGTGAAGGCGCGCATCACCCGGCTGCTGCGCGGCCCCCACACCGACACGAACCGGCGGTAGGCGTCGGCGTCGCGCGCACCGCACGCGGCCTCGATCGAGGCGCAGGTGCGGTCCAGATCCCGGTGGAACACCAGCGGCGGGCGGTCACTGCCCGGCGGCGCCGGAGCGAAAGCCCAAGGGTCGCAATCGATATAGCGCAGCCCGAACCGCTCCAGGCCCAGCTCCTCGACGATGCCGGTGTGCCGGACCATCAGGTGTGCCGAGGACCCTCGGTCGACCAGATGACCGGGAAACCGCTCCACCGTCGACACCGCCCCACCGGGCACCACATCGCGCTCGAGCACCTCCACCCGCTGCCCGGCCCGCGCCAGATAGCAGGCCGCGACCAGCGCGTTGTGCCCGGAGCCGACGACGACAACGGTCACTGCGGCGAACCGCTCTCGGGCGCCCGCGGCCCACCGAGCCCGTATCCCGACGGTTCGGCGGGCATCGGCAGTGTCCGCCCGAGTACCGCGAACGCCCGGGTGTCACCGGCGAACACGAAGTGCCGCACCACGTCGGTGAAGCCCCGGCGCCGATACAACTTCCATGCCCGGTTGCTCTCCCGCGGCACCTCGGGCGTGGACAGCAGTACCGACCGCTCCGGCCGCTCGGCCAGCAGCCGGCCGAGCAGGACCTCGCCGAGCCCGCGGCCCTGGGCGCTCGGATGCACGTGCAGTTCGGTCAGTTCGAAGTAGTCCGAGAGCAACTCCCGGGCGGCGCGTTCGGACCACCCGCAGCGCCGCATCCCGGTGTGCACCTGCTGGTGCCACCACTGCTGGGGTGCGCCGTGGTAGCCGTAGGCGATCGCGACCAGTGGCGCGGTGGCCAGGTCGACCCGGCCGTGCTCGTCGGGTAGCACCGCGGCGACCGCCTGCCAGCCGGGCCGGGTGGTGTGCTCGGACCACATCGGCGCCCGGTGGTGTTCGGTGCCGCGGGGGTAGGCCATGGCCGCGACGTACACCGAGAGGGCGTCCGGTAGCCGGGAGCGCATGGCGGCGGCCGGGAGGTCTACGACGACGGGTGCGGGGGTGAGGTGGGGTCTGAGGGCGGTCATGGCTGCGCGAACACGGCTCTCGATCGATGGCGGTGCCCGGGTCGCGGGCGCGGAAGTTGTCGGTGGTGCTCTCTATATTGAAGCTCGAGTGGATCGTTCGAATATGTGTTCGGTTGATGCTTTCTTGTGGGGAGGTTCGACAATGACTGGTCGGATGGCACATCCGGGGCGTTCGGGGCGGGCCGGCGGCCTGTTGGACCGGGCCGAGGTGCTGCTGGTGCAGGCCGCCGCCGAACCCGATCCGCGGGAGCGGCTGCGCACCGCGTATCTGGCGGCACTGCGCGGCGCCGGCGCGGTCCTGGCCTTCACCGGCGCGGACCGGGCGCCGCGGGCCCGCTCGCGCAATGCCTGGGTGCTCATGCAGCAGTCCGCCCCCGAGTTCGTCATGTGGGCCGACTACTTCAGTTCCTTCTCCGAACTGCGCGCCGCCATCGAGGCCGGCCTGGATCGGCCGGTGTCACCGGAGCGGGCTGCCGAGTTCGCCTCCCGCGTAGGTGCTTTCCTGCGCGATGTGGAAGACCTGGTCGATGCCGTCGCCCGGCTGCGGCCCGGTGACGGCTGGGCGGCCGCCGGCGAGGCGTGAACCCGCCGAACATCGCGGAGTAGGTGGTAGTGCACTGATCGAACTCGTATTATTGGATTAGGTAGCCGCCAAGGTCGGCTACTAGTCGTCTACCCGGAGGCGACATCGCCCACTAGTGCCGGGGGAGGTACCGTGCCACTCTCCGAGCACGAGCAGCGCATGCTCGAACAGATCGAGAGCGCGCTCTACGCTGAGGATCCCAAATTCGCCTCGACCGTTCGTGGCGGGCGGCTTCGTTCGGCTACAGGTCGGCGTCGATTGCAGGCTGCGGGATTGTTCCTGCTCGGCTTGGTTCTGCTGGTCGCGGGCATTGCGCTTCCCTTCAAACCTGGCAACTTCCCGGTTATCAGTCTGATCGGTTTCCTCGTGATGTTCGGCGCGGGCATGCTGTTGCTGCTCGGCGGTTCCGCCCTGGGGCACGGCGCCAAGGCGATGGAGGGTCACCCGTCCGCGGGCGGTGCGGCCGGCAAGGGCAAGCAGCGCAAGTCCGGCGGCTTCTCCAGCCGTATGGAGGACCGTTTCCGCCGCAGATTCGACCAGGGCAATTGACCGTGCGGGCCGCCGGGCCGTAACCGGCGCCCGGATCCGGTCCGAATAGAGCGACACGCCGCATTATGTGCGGCGTGTCTTTTTTGTGTCAGTGGTCACCCGGCGCCACGACCACCTCCGGTGGCGCGTCGGCCGCCCCGCTGTCCTCCACCGCGCCCCACCGCGGCGCCCCACCGCGCCCCACCGCTCGGCCGGGGCCCATGTGAGCTGCGGATTTGCTGGCACCCGCGACCGCGGTGCTTTCCGGCGACGCGCGGAACCGGAGAAGTAGGAAAAAACCCCCCACTCGGACGGTGGTCCATACGACCTGGGCATTTGATCATCGGCGGGGGTCCGATCGGGCCGTCTTTCGATTGAAAGTGGGGGAAAGTGGGGTAATGTGGGTCCCGCACCACAGAGGCCGGCCAGACGAGGCGAATCCCGAGCGGGAGGTGTCGAGTGTTTCTCGGTACCTACACGCCACGCCTGGACGACAAGGGGCGTCTGACGTTGCCTGCGAAGTTTCGGGACGAGTTGGCGGGAGGGTTGATGGTCACCAAAGGTCAAGACCACAGCCTTGCCGTGTATCCCAAGGAGGAGTTCACCGCGCTCGCGCGGCGAGCGGCCGCCGCGTCCCGGACCAACCCGCAGGCACGAGCTTTCGTCCGAGCCCTCGCGGCGTCGACGGACGAACAACGTCCGGACGCGCAGGGCCGCATCACGTTGTCGGCCGACCATCGGCGCTACGCGAACCTCAGCAAGGACTGCGTGGTGATCGGCTCGGTCGACTTCCTCGAGATATGGGACATGCAGGCGTGGGAGTCGTACCTCGCCGCCAACGAGGAGGACTACTCGCTCGCCGGAGACGAGTCACTGGGCGGCATCTTCTGACGCCCCGGGCCGGTGCCCTGCGGCCTCTGTCCGACGGACCCTGACGTACTTCCCCAACGCCAGGTGCCGATCGGACAGAGACCCCGGGACATCAGCCATCGGATCAGTGAGTATCGAATTTTCCATTCAGCTTCTCAGCAGCGCACAAGAGGCGAACCGCAGCGTGCGACAGGATCGACGGAGGCCGAGGTGAACCATGGGAACCACACGCCCCGGCACGTGCCGGTACTGCTCACCCGGGCGGACGAAATCCTCGGTCCCGCACTGGCTTCCGGCGGCATCCTGATCGATGCGACCCTCGGGCTGGGTGGCCACTCCGAGCATTTCCTGCGGACCTATCCCGACATCCGGCTCGTCGGCCTCGACCGCGACACCACCGCGCTGCGGCTGGCGGGCGAGCGGCTGGCGCCGTACGCGGACCGAATCACGTTGGTGCACACCAGGTACGACGGAATACCCGCCGCGCTCGAACAGGCTGGGTTGCCGGCGACCGGTTCGGTGCGCGCGGTCCTGATGGACCTGGGCGTCTCGTCGATGCAACTCGACGAGTCCGACCGGGGTTTCGCGTATTCCGTCGACGCGCCGCTGGACATGCGGATGGACCCGACCACCGGGATCACCGCCGCCGACATCCTCAACACCTACGACCACGGTGATCTGGCCCGGGTGCTGAAAACCTATGGGGACGAACGGTTCGCGGGCAAGATCGCCAGCGCGGTCCTGCGGCGCCGGCAGCAGAAGCCGTTCACGCACAGCGCCGAACTGGTCGAACTGCTCTACGCCACGATCCCGGCCGCCACCCGCCGCACCGGCGGCCACCCGGCCAAGCGCACCTTCCAGGCGCTGCGGGTCGAAGTGAACCGAGAGCTGGAGTCGCTGGAGGCCGCGCTGCCCGCGGCCCTGGACGCGCTCGAGGTCGGTGGCCGGATCGTCGTCATGTCCTATCAATCCCTGGAGGACAAGGTCGTCAAGCAGGTGCTCGCCCAGCGGACCGCGTCGCGGACGCCGATGGACCTGCCCGTCGAATTGCCCGGTATGGGACCGGAATTCGCCATGCTGACCCGCGGCGCCGAGAAGGCGACCGAGCGCGAGATCGAGGAGAACCCGCGTGCCGCACCGGTACGGATGCGGGCCGCCGAGAGGATCACAGGGGAGGAGAGCCGATGACCGTGCGGACGAGGGTGGACGCACCGGGCAAGACCACTGCCGTGCCGGGGGCGGCACCGCGCCGCGCGCAGAGCGCCGATCGGGTGAAAACCGGTGCCGCGCAACGGGCCTACGCCCGCCGCCGGAACCGGATCGGCGGCGGTGAACTGCGGCTGCCGGGGGGCACCTCGATCATGGGCGGTCGGATCCCGTTCGTCACCGCCATCCTGGTACTGCTCGGGTGCGGTCTCGCGCTGACCCTGGTCCTCACCACACGTTCGGCCGAGGACAGCTATCAGCTCGGTGACGCCCGCCGGCTGAACCGGCAGCTGACCGACGAGCGGGCGGAACTGCAGCGGGAGGTGGCGGCGGCCGACTCGGCGCCGGAGCTGGCAAACCGGGCCCGCGAGCTGGGCATGATCCCGGCCAAGGATCCGGCGCGCCTGCTGGTCGCCCCGGATGGCACGGTCACCGTGGTCGGCAAGGAGGTGCCCGCCGACGGCACCCCGGTGCCGCCGCTGAACGGCGCGCCCAGCACGCTGCCGCCGAATAACCTGCCAGCGAAGGGTGAGCGGCTGGTGCCGGTCAACCCGCCGCCGCCGAACCCGTCGGTGCCGCCGGCCGGTCCGCAGAACCTCCCCGCCGCGCCGCAGGTCACCCTTACCATGCCGCAGCAGGTCGCCGGTCCGGCCACCGCGCCGCAACCGGCTCCGGCCGGTCAGTCGGCGAACCCGGTCGGCGCGAATCCGGTTGTCCCGACGGCGAATCCGACGGCTCCGGCCGCGCCTGCGCCCGCTGCGACGATGGTGCCCGCCCCGGCCCCGGTCGTCCCGGTTCCGGTCGCGCCGATCGCCGTGCCGCAGGACGTGCCGGCTCCGGCGGCGGATGTGCCTGCCGCGCAACAGTCGCCGCTGGGCGCCGACGACCCGGCCGCCGATCCCGCACCCGGCGCCGACCCCGGCCCGGGGTCGGCGCTGCCGACCCGTCCGGCGGCCCGGCCGATGGACCAGTTGGTGCCCGAGTCGCTGCCCGTCGTTCCGGCAGGGACCCGTTGAGCCGGGTGAACGCACCACGCGGACGTTCCACCGCCCGACCACCGAGACCGCGCCCGGCGCCCGTCCCCGACGGGTCGCCGCGGTTGCGTTTCGGGGCCGGGCGCTGGCTCATGTTGGGCGCGCTCGGTGTGGTGGCCTGTCAGTTGCTGTGGATCCAGACGGTGTCCGCGCCGAAGCTGTCCGCGGAGGCGGCCAGCGAGCGGACCGTGCGGCAGTCGGATCAGGCGCTGCGCGGGCCGATCACCGACCGCAACGGCAAGTCGCTGGCCTTCACCATCCCGACCAAGTCGCTGACCTTCCAGCCGGTGATCGAGCGGCGCGCACTGGCCGAGGCACACGCCAAGAGCAGTTCCGCGCCCGATCCGGAGAAGCGGCTGGCTCAGATCGCGAAGGTGGTGCACGACAAGCTCGGTGCGGGCGGCCCGGCCGAGAAGGACCTGCTCGACCAGCTCAAGAGCGACAAGACCTTCGTCTACCTGGCGCGCAACGTCGACTCCCGGGTGGCGGTCGAGATCGGCGAACAGTTCCCCGAGGTCGGCCTGGAAGCGCAGGCTATGCGGGTCTATCCGGGCGGATCGCTGGGTGCCGACATGATCGGCGCGACCGGCTGGGACGGGCACGGTCAGATCGGCCTGGAGTCGGCGATGGACTCGGTGCTGGCCGGTACCGACGGGTCGCACACCTACGACCAGGGTTCCGACGGGGCCGTGATCCCGGGCAGCCAGCGCGACGCGCAGCCCGCGGTGAACGGGTCCGGTGTGGAGCTCACCATCGACTCGGACCTGCAGTACTACGTGCAGCAGCAGGTGCAGCAGGCCAAGGACATGTCCCTCGCCCAGGACGCGTCGGCGGTGGTGTTGGACGCGAAGACCGGTCAGGTGCTGGCGATCGCCAACGACAACACCTTCAATCCCGCGCTGGGGCCGAAGTACTGGGCCAACGCGAACATGGGCGACCCGGCAGTCACCGACTCGTTCGAACCGGGATCGGTGAACAAGATCATCACCGCTGCCGGGGCCATCGAATACGGCCTGACCACGCCGGACGAGGTATTGCAGGTACCCGGCAGCATCTCCATGGGCGGGGTCACCGTCAGCGACGCCTGGACGCACGACGTCACGCCTTACACCACCACCGGAGTGTTCGGGAAGTCCTCGAACGTCGGCACCCTGATGCTGGCCCAGCGGGTCGGCGAAGACCGCTTCGCGGACCTGGTGCAGAAGTTCGGGCTCGGCCAGCGGACCGGTGTCGGCCTGCCGGGTGAGAGCTCCGGTCTCGTACCCGCGCGCGCCCAATGGTCGGGGTCCACGTTCGCGAACCTGCCCATCGGACAGGGCCTTTCGATGACGCTGCTGCAGATGACCGCGCTCTACCAGACGGTGGCCAACGACGGTGTCCGGATCCCGCCGCGCGTCATCCAGGCCACCGTCGCACCCGACGGCACCCGCACCGAGACACCCGCACCGGCCCCGGTGCGGGTGATCAGCCCACAGACCGCGCAGACCCTGCGCTCGATGTTCCAGGCGGTGACCCAGAAGGACCCGATGGGCGTTCAACAGGGGACCGGTCCGTCCGCGGCGATCGAGGGCTACCAGATCGCCGGCAAGACCGGAACCGCGCAGCAGATCGACCAGAAATGCCACTGCTACTCCGAGGACCGATACTGGATCACCTTCGCCGGCATCGCGCCCGCGGACAATCCGCGCTACGTCATCGGGATCATGCTGGACGCGCCGCAGCGCAGCTCGGACGGCAGCGGCGGCCAGTCCGCCGGGCCGCTGTTCCACAACATCGCGTCGTGGGCGTTGCAGCGCGATCGGGTGCCGCCGTCCCCCGAACCGTCGAAACATCTTGTCCTGCAGGCAACTATGTGATTCGCACCGGGTCTGACCTGCGGGTCCGGGCCGGGACCGCTACGGCCTGAACGGCCGCGGTGGCGCATCAGCTAACCTGACTCGTCCGAGCTTGCGGGCCTGGCCGCTCGGTCTCGAGTCCGTCCCCGGTAGACATGCCCACCAGGCTGAGAGGAGCTTGTGCCCGTGCAGTCCAGCCCGCAGGCGATGCGTCCGGCGGTGCCGCCGTCGACGGCCTTGCGCACGGTCGCCGAACTCACCGGGGCGTGCCCGCTCCCGCGCGCCGGACATTCCGACGCCGAACTCACCGACATCGTGGTGACCGGGATCGAGCAGCGGTCGAACGCCGTCCAGCCCGGGGACCTGTTCGCCGGACTCGCGGGCGCGAAGGCCCACGGTGCCCGCTTCGCCGCCGACGCGGTGGCACGCGGCGCGGTCGCGGTCCTGACCGACCCGGCCGGTGCCGAGTCGCTCGGCGAGCTCGGGGTACCCGTTCTGGTCCACGACACACCCCGGGCCGTGCTCGGCGAGCTGTCCGCCGCGATCTACGGCTATCCGTCCCGGCAGCTGCGGGTCGTCGGCATCACCGGAACCTCCGGCAAGACCACCACCGCCTACCTGGTGGAGGCCGGGCTCGCCGCGGCCGGTAACCGGGTGGCGCTGCTGGGCACGATCGAGACCCGGATCGGCGGCGAACGGGTGCCCAGCGCCCTGACCACGCCCGAAGCGCCGCAGCTGCACGCGCTGTTCGCGGTGATGGTCGAGCGCGGGGTCGAGGCCGTGGTCATGGAGGTGTCCAGTCACGCGCTGGCCCTGGGCCGGGTGGACGGCGTCGAGTTCGGGGTCGGGGCGTTCACCAACCTCTCGCAGGACCACCTGGACTTCCACGCCGACTTCGAGGACTATTTCGCCGCCAAGCGCCGGTTGTTCGAGCCGAGTTCGCCGGTGGCCGCCGAGATCAGCGTCCTGTGCGTCGACGACGCCTGGGGGCGGCGCCTGGCCCGCGAGATCAGCGGCCGCGCCGCCGTGGTCACCGTGGCCGGCGGCCCGGGTACCGACAGCGGGAGCGACACCCCGGACTGGTCGGTGCCCGGCCCGATCACCGTGCACGACACCGGCCAGGAGTTCACCGTCCTCGGCCCGGACGGCGAGATCGACGTGCGGCTGCGGCTGCCCGGGCGTTACAACGTCGCCAACGCGGTGCTGGCGGTGGCGGTGTGCGCGGCCGCGGGCGCGGACCCGGCGGCGGCCGCCGCCGCGCTGGCCGAGGTCGACGTGCCCGGCCGGATGCAGCGCGTCGAGGCCGGACAGGACTTCCTGGCGATCGTCGACTACGCGCACAAACCCGCCGCGATCGAGTCGGTGATCGCCACCCTGCGCAAGCACTTGGAGCACAGCGCGGGTGACGCGGAACCGGGCCGGCTGGCCGTGGTGGTGGGCGCCGGCGGCGACCGCGACACCGGCAAACGCCCGCTGATGGGCGCGGCCGCGGCCCGCGGTGCCGACCTGCTGATCATCACCGACGACAATCCGCGCAGCGAGGACGCCGCGGCCATCCGGGCCGCCGTCCGCGCGGGTGCCGAGGCACTGGCGGACGCCGAGCGCGGCGAGGTCCGCGAGATCGGTGACCGCCGTGACGCGATCGCGGCCGCGGTCGACTGGGCCCGGGCCGGTGATGTGGTGCTGGTGGCCGGTAAAGGACACGAGACCGGGCAGGAGATCGCGGGGGTGAAGCATGCGTTCGACGACCGTGAGGTGCTCGCCGCCGCCCTGTACCGCAAGAGTGCCGCACCGTCCGGGGCGGCCCATGTACCCACGGACAGCCGGCGCTCGGCGCCTGACAGCAAGGACCTGACGGTTTCATGATCGAGTTGACTCTGCGGGAGCTCGCGGACATCGTCGGCGGCACGCTGCACGATGTCGAGGACCCCGCAGTCGCGGTGACCGGTGCGGTCGAATTCGACTCGCGCCGGATCGCCGCTGGTGATCTCTTCCTGGCGCTGCCGGGCGCCCGGACCGACGGCCACGACTTCGCCGCCGGTGCCGTCGCCGCGGGCGCGGTCGCGGTGCTGGCCGCCCGGCCGGTCAGGGTACCGGCGATCGTGGTGCCGCCGGTGTCGGCGACCGATCGCCGGGCACTGGCCCTCGAACACGACACCGACGGCGCGGGCGCGGCTGTGCTGGCCGCGCTCGGCCGACTGGCCCGCGCGGTGGTCGACCGGCTGGTGGCCGGCGGGCTGACCGTCGTCGGCGTGACCGGATCGGCGGGCAAGACCTCCACGAAGGATCTGATCGCGCAGGTGCTGGCCCCGCTGGGCCCGGTCGTCGCACCGCCCGGATCGTTCAACAACGAACTCGGACACCCGTATACGGCGCTGCGCGCCACCGCCGACACCCGCTTCCTGGTGCTCGAGCTGTCGGCCCGCGGTCCCGGGCACATCGCCGCGCTCACCGAGATCGCGCCGCCCTCGATCGGCGCGGTCCTCAACGTCGGCACCGCCCACCTGGGCGAGTTCGGCAGCCGCGAGGTGATCGCGCAGGCCAAGGGCGAACTGGTGGCGGCACTGCCCCCGACCGGGGTGGCGATCCTGAATGCCGACGACCCGCGGGTCGCGGCCATGGCGGACCGCACGACGGCCCGGGTGGTCATGGTCGGGCAGGCCGCGAACGCGGACGTGCGCGCCACCGACATCCAACTCGACGACCGGGCGCGTGCCCGCTTCACCGTGCACGCGGACGGGAAGCAGCTGCCGGTCCGGCTCGCGGTGCACGGGGAACACCAGATCGGCAACGCGCTCACCGCGATCGCGGTCGCGCTGGCGTGCGGCGCCACCGTCGAGGACGCGGTCGCGGCCGTCTCCGGCGCCGAGATCGCCTCGGCCCACCGCATGGACGTGCGCACCCGCGCCGACGGCGTCACCGTCGTCAACGACTCCTACAACGCCAACCCCGATTCGGTGCGCGCCGCGCTGAAGGCACTGGTCACGATGGCCCGCGCCGGCGCCACCGACCGGCCCGGCGGCAAGCGCCGCAGCTGGGCGGTGCTGGGCGAGATGGGTGAGCTCGGCGACGAATCGGTGCTCGAACACGACGGTATCGGCCGGCTCGCGGTCCGCTTGGACGTCGATCGCCTGATCGTGATCGGCACCGGACGCCCGGCGCACGCCCTGCACCAGGGCGCGGTCCAGGAGGGTTCGTGGGGCCGGGAGGCGTTGCGCGTTCCCGATATCGCCGCGGCGCTGGAGATACTGGACGAAGAAATCGAGCCCGGCGACGTCGTCCTGGTCAAGGCGTCGAACTCGGCCGGCCTGTGGGCCGTCGCGAACCACCTGAACAGCAGTAACACCCCGGAGGCAGCCCGATGAGGCAGATCATGTTCGCGGCGGCCATCGCATTGGCGGTGTCGATCTTGTTGACGCCGGTGCTGATCCGGATGTTCGCGCGGCGCGGGTTCGGCCAGGAGATCCGCATCGACGGCCCGGCCAGCCACCAGGCCAAGCGCGGCACACCGACCATGGGTGGTGTCGCCATCCTCGCCGGTCTGTGGGCCGGCTATCTGGGTTCGCACCTGATCGGGATCGGTTACCACGCCGAGGCACCCACCCCGTCGGGCCTGCTGGTGCTGGCGCTGACCACCGCGCTCGGCGTGGTCGGCTTCCTGGACGACTTCATCAAACTGCGCAAGGGCCGCAACCTCGGACTGACCGCGGCGGGCAAGTACATCGGCCAGCTGTCGGCGGCGATCGTGTTCGGCATCCTGGCGCTGCAATGGCCGGACAACAACCGGCAGACGCCGGCCAGCCGCCACCTGTCCTATGTCCGCGACATCAACACGGTGTCGATGGGTGTGATCATCTTCCTGGTGTTCGTCTGCATCATCGTCGTGGCCTGGTCGAACGCGGTGAATCTCACCGACGGTCTGGACGGTCTCGCCGCCGGCTCGATGAGCCTGGTGCTGGGCGCCTATGTGATCATCACCTTCTGGCAGTACCGCAACTCCTGCGCCACGCACACCGCTCCCGGCTGCTACAACGTCCGTGACCCGCTGGACCTGGCGCTGGTGTGTGCCGCGGGTGCGGCGGCGTGCATCGGGTTCCTGTGGTGGAACGCGGCTCCCGCCAAGATCTTCATGGGGGACACCGGTTCGCTGGCGTTGGGCGGCCTGGTCGCCGGACTGTCGGTGACCACCCGCACCGAGCTGCTGATGGTCGTGATCGGCGCGCTGTTCGTGGCCGAGGCGGCGTCGGTGGTGTTGCAGGTGGCCGTGTTCCGGACGACCCGGAACCGGCTGTTCAAGATGGCACCGTTCCACCACCATTTCGAACTGAGCAAATGGGCGGAGACTACGGTGATCATCAGATTCTGGTTGCTCGCGGCCATAGCCTCGGCGATCGGATTGGGCTTGTTCTACAGCGAATACCTCTCTCAGGTCGGATGACAGGCAATGGTCGAACCTACTTCGCGGACCCTGCGCTCACCGGGGCCCATGCTCGAATTCCTTCGTGGCCGTGACGTTCTGGTCGCGGGCTGGGGTGTGTCCGGACGCTCGCTGATCGAGCCGCTGCGCGATATCGGCGCGCGGCCGGTGGTCACCGACTCCGGCCAGAAGGCGCTCGCCGAGGCCGCCGAACTCGGGCTCGAGACCGCCACCGGCGACGATCTGTCGAATCCGGGCGCACTGGCACGCTTCGCGCTGGTCATCACCAGCCCGGGCTGGCGGCCGGATTCGCCGGTGCTGGTGTCGGCGGTGACCGAGGGTATTCCGGTCTGGGGCGACGTCGAATTCGCCTGGTGGGTGGATCAGGCGCGGTTGTACGGGCCGGTCCGCAAGTGGCTGGTGATCACCGGTACGAACGGCAAGACCACCACGACCCAGATGACGCATTCGATCCTGCGGGCCGCCGGTATTCCCAGTGTGGCGTGCGGCAATATCGGCCTGCCGATCCTGGATGCGTTGCGGCGCAGTCCCGGTCCGCAGATCCTGGCGGTGGAGCTGTCCTCGTTCCAGCTGCACTGGGCGCCGTCGGTGCGCCCGGAGGCGGGCGTGGTGCTCAATGTGGCCGAGGACCACCTGGATTGGCACGGTGGCCTGGACGCGTACGCCGCGGCGAAGGCGCGCGCCCTGATGGGCCGGGTCGGCATCGTCGGCCTGGACGACCCGGTGGCGGCCTCGCTGGCGCGAAAGTCCAAGGCGCGCAGGACGGTCGGGTTCCGGATCAGTGTCCCCGCCGACGGCGAACTCGGTGTGGTGGACGGCAAGCTGCTGGACCGGGCCTTCACCAAGGCCGCGATCCTGGCCGAGGTGGGCGACATCAGTGCCGCGGGCCCGGCCGGGGTCGCCGACGCGCTGGCGGCCGCCGCGCTCACCCGATCCATCGATGTGGCACCGAATTTCGTCAAGGAGGGCCTACAGGACCATCGGGTCGGCCCGCACCGCTCGGCGCTGGTCCGTGAGCTCGGCGGGGTCACCTTCGTCGACGACTCGAAGGCCACCAATCCGCACGCGGCGCGTTCGTCGATCCTCGGCCACCAGCACGTCATCTGGATCGCCGGCGGTCAGCTCAAGGGCGCCCAGATCGACGATCTGGTCGAGGAAGTCGCCGAGCGGCTGGTGGCGGTCGTGCTGTTCGGCCGGGACGCGCCCGCGATCGCGACCGCTTTGGCACGACACGCGCCGGATGTCCCGGTGGTGGAGCTCGGTTCGGGTGACGATGCCGGTATGGGTGCGGAACTGACCTCTGAATTCGGCGGTGCGGAGGCGGTGATGGACCGCGCGGTGCACATCGCCGCCGGGTACGCCCGGCGCGGCGACACGGTGCTGCTGGCCCCGGCCGCGGCCTCGCTCGACATGTTCACCGATTACACGCACCGCGGCCGGGCGTTCGCCGCGGCGGTGCAGGCACTGGACGAGGGAGACATCGGGAGTCCCGCATGAACGGTCAGGCGCGGAGGCGGCAGCGGAGCGTAACCACGGAGCGCCCCGTTCATGCGGTGGGAGATACAGCGTGAGTGTCGCGGGCGAGGAGGGGGGCACGGCGTGACCACCAGCGCACGGGCCGGGAGCACCGAACGGAAAGCGGCGGGCGCCTGGTTCGGTGCCTGGCTCGCCCGCCCGCTGGCCTCGTTCCATCTGGTCGTCACCATCGCGACCCTGCTCACCGTGCTGGGCCTGGTGATGGTGCTGTCCGCGTCGAGCGTGGAAGCCTACGCCGACAAGGGTTCCGCCTATTCGCTGTTCGTGCAGCAGGTGATGTTCGTCGCGATCGGTGTGGTGCTGTTCTACCTGGCCCTGCGGATGCCGTTGCGGCTGGTGCGGCGGCTGTCGTTCCCGATCTTCGTGGCCGCGGTGCTGGCCCTGGTGCTGGTGCTGATCCCCGGGGTCGGTACTCAGGTGCAGGGTGCGCGCCGCTGGTTCGTGTTGGGGCCCTTGTCGATTCAGCCCTCGGAGCTGGCGAAGGTGGCGCTGATCGTCTGGGGCGCGCATCTGCTGGCGACCCGGCGCCCGGATCGCGCCTCCTACAAGGAGATCCTGGTCCCGCTGGTGCCGGCGGCGCTGCTCATGTGCCTGCTGGTGGTGCTGGAGCCGAACCTGTCGACGACGATCGCCATGGGCCTGATCCTGGTGGCGCTGTTGTGGTTCGGCCGGTTGCCGGTGCGGATCTTCGTGACCATCGCGGTGTCCGGCATGGTGGCGGCGATGATCCTGGCCATGTCGGCGGGTTACCGCTCCGACCGGATGCGCGCCTTCTTCGATCCGGGCGCCGACCCGCAGGGCACCGGTTATCAGGCGCGGCAGGCCCAGTTCTCGCTGGCCGACGGCGGGCTGTGGGGCCGGGGCCTGGGGCAGAGCCGTGCCAAGTGGAGCTATCTGCCCAACGCGCACAACGACTTCATCTTCGCCATCATCGGCGAGGAGCTGGGCTTCCTGGGTTGCGCGCTGGTGCTCGGGTTGTTCGCGCTGTTCGTCTATACCGGCCTGCGGATCGCATCGCGGTCGGTGGATCCGTTCCTGCGGCTGCTGACCGCGACGGCCACCACCTGGATCACCGGGCAGGCCCTGATCAATATCGGCTATGTCGTGGGATTGCTGCCGGTGACCGGTCTGCAGTTGCCGCTGGTGTCGGCCGGTGGTTCGTCGCTGGCGATCACGCTGGCCATGTTCGGCCTGGTGGCCAGTGCGGCGCGGCACGAACCGGAGGCGGTGGCGGCGTTGCACGCCGGCCAGGACGGTCCGGTCAGCCGGTTTCTGCGGTTGCCCAAGCCGGCGATCCATCCGTCGCTGCGGGCGCGCGGCGCCGGGCGGTCCCGTCGGCCCACGCCGGACGATCGTCCGGCGCAGCGGCGCCGGGGTGCGCCGGAGTCGCCGCGTCGGCGGCCGATAGATTCGGACCCGGGCCGGCGGTCCGGGCAGGCGGGCCGGCGGGAGAGCCGCAACACCGCGCCCTGGCGCCGGACCCGCGCCTGGGAGCCGAAGCTGCCCAGCACACATTCGAGAGAACGGGGTAAACCGAGGTGACAACCGGCGAGAGCCGCAAGCCCGAGAGCGGGGCGTCGTCACTGTCGGTCGTGGTCGCCGGTGGTGGTACGGCCGGGCACATCGAGCCCGCGATGGCGGTGGCGGACGCGTTGCGCGCGCTGGATCCGGCGATCCGGGTGACCGCGCTGGGCACCCAGCGTGGTCTGGAGACGAAGCTGGTGCCGGAGCGGGGGTATCCGCTGGAGCTGATTCCGCCGGTTCCGTTGCCGCGCAAGCTCACCAAGGATCTGCTGCGGTTGCCGGGCCGGGTGCGCGCGGCGGTGGCCCGTACCCGCGAGGTGATCGACATGGTGGAGGCCGATGTGATCGTCGGTTTCGGTGGTTATGTGGCGCTGCCCGCCTATCTGGCCGCGGGCCGCGGTCTGCTGTGGAGCCGGCGGCCGGTGCCGCTGGTGGTCCACGAGGCGAACGTGAAGGCGGGGATCGCGAACAAGATCGGTGCCCGGCGCGCGAACCGGGTGCTGGCCGCGGTCGCGGATTCGGGGGTGCGGGCGCGCGGGCGCGCCGACGCGGAGATCGTCGGTATCCCGGTGCGGCGCTCGATCACCACGCTGGACCGGGCGGCCCTGCGGGCGCAGGCACGGGCGCACTTCGGGCTGCCCGCCGAGGGCCCGGTGCTGCTGGTGACCGGCGGATCGCAAGGGGCGCAACGGCTCAACGAGGCGGTGTCGGGTGCGGCCGCGCAGCTGGTGGCGGCGGGGATCTCGGTGCTGCACGCGCACGGCCCGAAGAACGCCGTCGACGTCTCGGCCGCCGACCCCGCCGCTCCGGCGAAATACGTGGCGGTCCCGTATCTTTCGCGTATGGATCTGGCCTACGCCGCCGCGGACGCCACGGTGTGCCGTTCCGGGGCGATGACGGTGGCGGAGGTGTCCGCGGTCGGGCTGCCGGCCTTCTACGTCCCGCTGCCGCACGGAAACGGCGAGCAGGAGCTGAACGCCCGCCCGGTGGTGGCGCTGGGCGGCGGACGGATCGTGCCGGACGCGCAGATGACCCCGAAATATGTGATCGACGAAGTGATTCCGCTGCTCACCGCGCCGGATCGGCTGGCGGCCATGGCCGCGGCGGCCGCCGGCGCCGGGCACCGGGACGCCGCCGACGCGGTGGCGCGGATCGTGGTGGAGGTAGCACGCTCGTGAACGGATCCGATGCGGAGGAGACCACCGAGCGCAACCGGGCGCTCGGGCGGCAGGGGCTGGACGTGAGCGGCGCCGGGGAACTACCGCCGCTGTTGCGGCGGGTGCACATGGTCGGCATCGGCGGTGCCGGCATGTCGGGTATCGCCCGGATCCTGCTGGCCCGCGGCGGCGCGGTGTCCGGTTCGGACGCCAAGGAGAGCCGCGGCGTGCTGGCCCTGCGGGCGCGTGGCGCGCAGGTGCGGATCGGGCACGACGCGAGCGCCCTGGATCTGCTCGAGGGCGGTCCGACCGCGGTGGTGACCACCTACGCGGCGATCCCGAAGACGAATCCCGAACTGGTGGAAGCACATCGGCGCGGCGTGCCGGTGCTGATGCGGCCGGTGGTGCTGGCCGAGTTGATGCGCGACCACCGCACCCTGTTGGTGTCGGGTACGCACGGCAAGACCTCGACCACGTCCATGCTGGTGGTCGCTCTGCAGCACTGCGGTTTCGATCCGTCGTTCGCGGTGGGCGGGGAGCTGAACGAGGCGGGTACCAACGCCCACCACGGCACCGGTGGGGTGTTCGTGGCGGAGGCGGATGAATCCGACGGTTCGCTGCTGCAGTACGACCCGGATGTCGCGGTCATCACCAATATCGAATCCGACCACCTGGACTTCTTCGGTACCGAGGAGGCCTACGTCCAGGTCTTCGACGATTTCGTGGCCCGGCTGAAACCCGGTGGGCTGCTGGTGGTCTGCCTCGACGACCCCGGTTCCCGGGCCCTGGCGGCGCGGGTGGCGGCCCGGCAGCGCGGCGGCGAGGCCGATATCCGGGTGCTCGGTTACGGCGGCTCCGACGACGTGGTGGACGCGGACGTGCCCCTCGGTGGCCGGTTGCTGGCCTGGGAGCCGCGCGATGTCGGCGGCGTGGCGACGGTGCAGCTGTCGGGTGAGACGTCGCCGCGGACCATGCGGCTGTCGGTGCCGGGCCGGCACATGGCGCTCAACGCGCTGGCCGCGCTGCTGGCCGCCCGCGACGCGGGCGCCGACGTCGACGATGTGCTGGCCGGGCTGGCGGTGTTCGGTGGCGTGCACCGGCGCTTCCAGTTCGTGGGCCGCGAGAACGGGGTCCGGGTCTTCGACGACTACGCCCACCACCCGACCGAGGTGCGCGCGGTGCTCGGTGCCGCCGGGGAACTGGTGCGGCAGGAGGCGGCCGACGGCGCCCGGTCGGTGCCGGGCCGGGTGATCGTGGTGTTCCAGCCGCATCTCTACAGCCGGACCGCGACGTTCGCGGCGGAATTCGGTGCGGCCCTGGACCTCGCCGACGAGGTGGTCGTGCTGGACGTGTACGGCGCGCGCGAGGAGCCGCTGCCGGGGGTGAACGGCGCGCTGGTCGCGGGCGCGGTCACCAAACCGGTGCACTACCAACCGGATATGTCCCGGGTCGGTAAGCAGGTGGCGGGTCTGGCCCGCCCCGGTGACGTGGTGATCACCATGGGGGCCGGTGATGTGACGATGCTCGGCGGGCAGATCCTCGACGGGCTGCGGGTGCGGCCACCACTGGCGCGATGACCGGGCGGGACCGGGCGGGGACGGAGTCGGCGGGGACCGAGCTGGAACTGGCGGGTCCCGGTGTGCCACCGGATGATTCCGCCGGCGGCGACGGCGCGGGGTTCGAGCAAGAGCCCCGGCCCGGCGGGTTGCGCGACCGGTTCGCGAACCGGGGGCGTTGGCGGGCGCCGGAATTGGGTCCGCGGGCGCGGATCGCGATCGCGGCCGGGATGCTCACGGTGCTGACCGTGATGGCGCTGGCCTGGTTCGGCCCGCTGGTGGCGGTGCGCACGGTCGAGATCGACGGTCTGGTGGCGGTTCCCGAGCAGCAGGTCCGCGCGGCGGCCCGGATCCCGGACGGCCGCTCGATGCTGCGGGTCGACACCGACGCGATCGCCGCCCGGGTGGCGGCGCTGCCGCGGATCAAATCGGTGCAGGTGCAGCGATCGTTCCCGTCGACGGTGCGGCTGACGGTCACCGAGCGCACGGCCACGCTGTATTTCGACAGCCCGGAGGGCACGCATCTGATCGACGCCGACGGTGTGGAGTACGCGATCGAACCGGCGCCGCCGGGGATTCCGAAGTTGCTCACCGAGCATCCCGGCGGTGCCGATCCGGTGACCCGGGCGGCGATCCGGGTGCTGGCCGCCGTGCCGGACGGTTTGCGCTTCCAGGTGGGAGAGGTTGTCGCACGGTCGGTTTCGGATGTGGAGCTGAAGTTGCACGACGACCGGACCGTGTTGTGGGGCGGCGCCGACGATTCCGAGCGCAAGGCCGCGGTGGTGCTGCCGGTACTGACCAGGCCCGGTTCGACGTTCGATGTGTCGAGCCCGGACCTGGTCACTGTAAAGTGAATGACACCTCTTGCGCCCACGGCGTTTTCGGGACTTGACCAGCGGAAGCGGGTCGGGTCGTGAGAATCCGGGGGAGTCGGAACCGGTCCCGGCAATGGGCCCGGCCGGTCGCGATACAGTACGGGGCGGGGTCGAGACGACACGGATTGCCAAGAATCTGCGCTTCGTGTCGGCGCGCCTGCGCCAGGATCGCGGCAGGTGCGAATAGCGTTCCGCAGCAATCGGATACTTGACATAACGCTAACCCTGTGGTTGAGCTTGAGGGTCCCGCCCGCTCCGGCGCGCGAGACCGCCGGGCCGACCGGGCGGGCGCGCTGCCCGGGTCCGAAAACGACGACAGGCTGTAGATCTAAGGAAGGCGAGAGTCCATGACGCCCCCGCACAACTACCTTGCAGTGATCAAGGTCGTCGGTATCGGCGGCGGCGGCGTGAACGCCGTCAACCGAATGATCGAACAGGGACTCAAGGGAGTCGAGTTCATCGCCGTCAACACCGACGCGCAGGCGCTGTTGATGAGTGACGCCGACGTGAAGCTCGACGTCGGCCGCGAACTCACCCGCGGTCTGGGCGCCGGCGCCGACCCGGAGGTCGGGCGCAAGGCGGCCGAGGATCACAAGGACGAGATCGAAGAGGTCCTCAAGGGCGCCGACATGGTCTTCGTCACCGCCGGCGAGGGCGGTGGCACGGGCACCGGTGGCGCGCCGGTCGTGGCGAGCATCGCCCGCAAGCTGGGCGCCCTGACCATCGGTGTGGTGACGCGGCCGTTCTCGTTCGAGGGCAAGCGCCGCAGCAACCAGGCCGAGGCGGGGATACAGGCACTACGCGAGTCCTGCGACACGCTCATCGTCATCCCGAACGACCGCCTGCTGCAGCTCGGTGACGCGGCGGTCAGCCTGATGGACGCCTTCCGTTCGGCAGACGAGGTGCTGCTCAACGGTGTTCAGGGCATCACCGACCTGATCACCACCCCGGGTCTGATCAATGTCGACTTTGCCGACGTGAAGAGCGTCATGTCGGGTGCGGGTTCGGCGTTGATGGGTATCGGTTCCGCGCGCGGTGAGGGCCGGTCGGTGAAGGCCGCCGAGTCGGCGATCAACTCGCCGCTGCTGGAAGCGTCGATGGACGGCGCCCACGGCGTGCTGCTCTCGATCGCCGGTGGTTCGGATCTGGGACTGTTCGAGATCAACGAGGCCGCGTCGCTGGTGCAGGAAGCCGCGCACATCGAGGCGAACATCATCTTCGGGACGGTGATCGACGATTCGCTCGGCGACGAGGTCCGCGTCACAGTGATCGCGGCCGGCTTCGACGGCGGGACGCCGGCGCGCCGGATCGAGTCGCGGCACACCATCGCCGCGGCGCAGAGCGGTTCGGTGGGTACGGCGGGCCGTACCGCCCCGGTCACCGATCACGGTGCCACCCGGGTCCCGGACCCGGCTCCGGCCACCTCGATGGCTCCCGAGCGCGGCCCGGCGCCGTCGTATCAGCAGCGCACGCCGGTCGACCCGGCCGCGTCGCGGCAGCAGCCGCCGCAGTCGGACGAGCCCAACGACGACGACGATGTCGACGTGCCGAGTTTCATGCGCCGCTGACCGCGGCAGAACCTTCGAGTGGATGTCACCCGCGGCCGTGGGTGACGTCCATTCGCGTTTTCGGGTGCGGGCCTGGATCTTTCGCTGAGCCGGTGGTCCCGGTTCGTGGCCGGTGGTCGTCGCGTCGATCGGGGTAGGGGGTTCGGCCGCGGCCGAACCGCGGGCCGGAGGCCGCGGTCGCGCCCGAGTCGGACGCCGGTGAGCCCGGTTCGGATGGCTAGTGTGGGGAGCGTGAGTGTGGCAGCGGTGAAGTCGGTGGTGCGGCGGGTCACGACGACCCGGGCGGGTGGGTTCTCGGTAGCGCCCTACGACTCGTTCAATCTCGGAGATCACGTCGGTGACGATCCGGAAGCGGTCCGGCGCAACCGATTACGGCTGGCCGAGGGGATCGGGCTGCCGCCGGAGCGGCTGGTGTGGATGGAACAGGTGCACAGCCGGACCGTCGAGATCGTGGACGGCCCGCGTGCCGAGCCGGTTCCGGTGACCGACGCGCTGGTGACCGCGCAGCCCGATTTGGCGCTGGTGGTCCTGACCGCGGACTGTGTACCGATCCTGCTGTCCGACGACGAGGCCGGTGTGATCGCGGCGGTCCACGCGGGCCGGGTGGGCGCCCGGATCGGGATCGTGCCCCGGGTGCTGGAGGCCATGATCTCGCTGGGCGCGAAGCCCGAACGGATCGGCGCGTTCCTGGGCCCGGCCGCGTCCGGCAAACACTACGAGGTGCCGGCCGCGATGCGGGCCGATGTGGAGGCGCACCTGCCGGGCAGTGCCACCACCACCGCGAAGGGCACCCCGGGCCTCGATCTACGGGCGGGCATCCGGCGGCAGTTGGAGGCGGCGGGTGTCACCGGGATCGCGGTGGATCCGCGCTGCACCATCGAGGACCGGACGCTGTTCAGCCACCGCCGGGAGTCTCCGACCGGCCGGATCGCCGGCGTGATCTGGCGGGAGACACTGCCGGGCGACGCGCTGTCGACGGGATCGGCGCGGTGATCGTCGACGCGAACAGCGTGGTCGGTTCCCGTGGGGCCGGCACCGTGATCTTCGGCGCGGTGCGTTCCGCTGCTCCCGCGGGAGTGATTATCGACGCGAATCCCGGTCTCCATGCCCTCCGGGGCGGCACGGTGATCCTCGCCGCATTCGGGCCGGTCCGCGCATGAGTGGCGAATTCGCTGTCGGCGCACCGGTTTCCGCGGCCCGGATCGCCGAGCTGAGCACCGCGCTGACCGGATTGCGCGAGCGCATCACGGCAGCCTGCGCGGCCGCCGGGCGGTCGCCCGATTCGGTGGCATTGTTGCCGGTCACGAAGTATTTCCCGGCTTCGGACGTGGCCGCGCTGTACGGCCTGGGCTGCCGCGACTTCGGTGAGTCCCGGGAGCAGGAGGCAACGGCCAAGGTCGCGGCACTAGCGTTGGGGCACAAGGACATTCGCTGGCACATGATCGGCCGGTTGCAGCGCAACAAGGTCAAATCGGTTGCTGGGTGGGCGTATTCGGTCCATTCGGTCGACAGCGACCGGCTGTTGACCGCACTTGACACCGCCGCCGCGGCCGCGCTGGACACGGGCCGGCGCGCCGGCCCGCTGCGAGTGTTGCTCCAGGTGAGCCTCGATGCGGATCCCACGCGTGGCGGACTGGCATCCGAGGAGCTGTCCGGGCTCGCCGATCGGGTGGCCGAATCCGCATCGTTGCAGCTTGCCGGGCTGATGGCAGTGCCACCTATAGATGTAGAACCCGATCGTGCGTTCGCGGAATTGGCGGAAATCCATGATCGGCTACTCCGCGTTCATCCGGCTGCCACGGAATTGTCCGCGGGAATGTCGAGTGATCTGGAGGCGGCGATCCGACACGGCTCTACGTGCGTGCGTGTCGGTACCGCCTTGATGGGCGCCCGACCGATAACCTCTGGTTAGCAAACGAACCTCACCAGTAACATTCGAAACATATGCTTGTTGCCGAAGAGGACTGAGCAGGCTTCACCCCAGACCATGTGGGGCCGTAGGAAGGTCGACCAGATGAGCACGCTGCACAGGTTCAAGGCGTACTTCGGGATGGTTCCGCTCGAGGACTACGAAGATGACTACGTCGACGACCGCGGAGCTCGGGGTGCACAGGACCACGGCTCGCGACGTCGCGACTATGCAGAGCCCAGGTACGAGCCCGCCCGGTCCGGCCGGTTCGACGACGGGTACGACGACTCCGGATACCCGGAACCGGCGTACAAGTCGGCCTACCAGCCGTCTTACGGTTCGAGTCGCCGCGACGACTACGCCGGCGACGGCTACGGCGAGGACCGCTACGAGCCGGCCCGCCGTCCCACTCGGCTCGACTCCGCGCCCCCGGTGCGGTCGCGCGGCCTGGGTGCCGGACCGTCGATGGTGCGTGGCGCGCTGGCCGTGGATCCCGAGGCCGAGCGCAGGATGGAGGAGCGACGGCTCGAGGAGCAGCGGGCACGGGTCGAACCGGCCCGGCGTCCGTCGGCGCTCGAGGACGGAGGCACCTTGTCCAAGATCACCACTCTGCGACCGCGAACCTACGCGGAAGCGGCCATCATCGGTGAGCGATTCCGTGACGGCACCCCGGTGATCATGGATCTGGTCGAGATGAGCAACGCCGATGCGCGTCGGCTGGTGGATTTCGCGGCCGGACTGGCGTTCGCGCTGCGGGGTTCGTTCGACAAGGTCGCCACGAAGGTGTTCCTGCTCTCGCCGGCCGACGTCGACGTCTCGGCCGAGGAGCGCCGCCGGATCGCGGAGACCGGTTTCTATCAGCAGTGAGTCGTGACCGAAAGGCCGTGTGTGCCGCTTTTCTCGCGGCGCACACGGCCTTCGGCGTTCCCGGGCATCGGCCGAAACGGTGCTGGTAGGCGACCGATTTGCCGAGTGTGTTGTCTACGTACGTGTTTGCGCAGCGTTGGCTCACATGCGCCGCAGCGACCTCGCTGTTCCGTGCGTCGCAATGACACGCGGCCGGTTCTCGGGCAGAGTGGAGAGTGTGGCCCTGTTCCTGGTGCTGTACTACGCACTGTTCCTGTTCTGGCTTCTGCTGATCGCGCGAATCGTCGTGGAGTTCATCCGCAACTTCGCGCGTGACTGGCACCCACGTGGCTGGGTGGCGGTCGTGTTGGAGGCGATCTTCACCGTCACGGACCCGCCGGTGAAACTGCTGAGGCGCCTGATACCTCCAGTCAACTTGGGAGGAATTCGCCTGGACCTCTCGATTATGGTCCTGCTTTTCATCATCTTCGTTCTGATGTCCATCACCGGCAGGCTCGGGCAGCCTGTGGCCCCGGTGTGACAGAATGGCCGAGAAGACGATTAGCTCGCTAGATCTGCTAGATCTCCGTACGAAGCGTGAAGGGATCCTTCCATGCCGCTGACCCCAGCCGATGTGCACAACGTCGCGTTCAGCAAACCGCCGATCGGGAAGCGCGGCTACAACGAGGACGAGGTCGACGCCTTCCTCGACCTGGTCGAGCAGGAGCTCTCGCGCCTGATCGAGGAGAACGCGGATCTGCGACAGCGAGTCGCGGAACTGGACGCCGAACTGGCCGACGCCAAGAAGGTCCGTCCCGGCGCGCAGGCCGTGAAACCGGTCGCCGCACCGGAACCGCCGAAGACGGTTCAGGTCGCGCCGCTCGCGCCGCCGGCGCCGGTGCCCGTTGCCCCGGCGATGCCGATGGACAAGGCCGCGGGCGCGGACGCGAACCTGCAGGCCGCCAAGGTGTTGAGCCTCGCGCAGGAGATGGCCGACCGGCTCACCACCGACGCCAAGTCGGAAGCCGAGCAGTTGCTGTCCAACGCGCGGGCGAACTCCGAGCGACTGGTGACCGACGCGCGCTCGCGCTCCGAGGCCATGATCACCGACGCCCGCCAGAAGGCGGAGGCGCTGCTGAACGACGCGCAGAACCGGTCCGACGGACAGCTGCGGCAGGCCAAGGAGAAGGCCGACGAGCTGCAGGCGACCGCCGAGCGCAAGCACACCGAGATCATGTCGACCATCACCCAGCAGCGCACGGTGCTGGAGAGCCGCATCGAGCAGCTCAAGACCTTCGAGCGCGAGTACCGGGTGCGGCTGAAGTCCTACCTGGAATCCCAGCTCGAGGAGCTGGAGAACCGTGGCTCCGCGGTCCCGGTCGACGGCGGCGAGGCGTTCGCCGACATCGCGGCCGGCGGGCACGGCGCGGCTTCCTTCGCCAAGGGTGGCAAGTAACCGCCGCTCGATATATCCACACCTGGCCGGCCCTGCCGCTGGACTGACCTAGGGGGTGTGCATGCTCGTTTCGACGCTGGTGTTGGCCGCGATCGGTTTCGTACTGCTGGTCGCCGCTGTGACAACGGGTTCGGTGCTGTGGGCTTGGGGCTGCATCGTGGTGTGTGTGATCGGAGCGTTGCTGCTGTTGGTGAGCGCGTTGTCGACTCGCGAGGTCGATGACGACTCCCCGCCCGGACCTGGGCGGCACGCCCGGCACTGAGCCGGGCCGGTGGTCGGTAATGGGTTTGCCCGGGCTGGCTACAATCGAGACAGAGAACATCACAGGCACCGATCCGGCAATCACCGGGGAGCCTTCGGAAGAACGGCGTCTACGCGGCGCTCAGTAGAACCGAACGGGTGAGCCCGTCACAGCTCGTATCGAGAGGTCCGGTGGACATCGGCGTGTATGCGCCGCGGTCGCCGGGCAAGCGGGGTGGTACCGCGGCTCCGGCGCATCCGTGCCGGGTTCGTCCCCGTGCCCGACAGGTGCGCGCCGCGAGCGCGCCGGCACGAGGAGAACGCAGCCGCATGGCTGATCCGACCAACGCTTCCGCGTACCCCCGGGCCGATCTGGCCGGTGGGGTCACCGCTTTCCCGGCGCTCGAGCAGCACGTGCTCGACTACTGGGCATCGGACGACACATTCCGGGCAAGCATCGAAAACCGGACGGGCAGTGAGGAATTCGTCTTCTACGACGGCCCGCCCTTCGCCAACGGATTGCCGCACTACGGTCATCTGCTCACCGGTTATGTCAAAGATGTGGTCCCGCGTTTCCAGACGATGCGCGGGAAAAAAGTCGAACGCCGATTCGGCTGGGACACCCACGGACTTCCGGCCGAAATCGAGGCCGAGAAGCAATTGGGAATCACCGACAAATCCCAGATCGAATCGATGGGCCTGGCGGAATTCAATGCCGCATGTAAGTCCTCGGTGCTGCGCTATACCGGCGAGTGGCGCACTTATGTCACGCGGCAGGCCCGCTGGGTCGATTTCGACAACGATTACAAAACCCTGGACCTCGACTTCATGGAGTCGGTCATGTGGGCGTTCAAGTCGTTGTACGACAAGGGCCTGGTCTACCAGGGCTTCCGGGTGCTGCCCTACAGCTGGTACGAGCAGACCCCGCTGTCCAACCAGGAGGCGCGCCTCGACGACGCCTACCGGATGCGGCAGGACCCGGCGGTCACCGTCGATATGCCGCTCGTCGTGCCGGCCGACCACCCGCTGGCCGCGCTCGACGGCGCCAACGCGCTGATCTGGACCACCACGCCGTGGACGCTGCCGTCCAACCTCGCGATCGCGGTCAACCCCGACATCAACTATGTGCATGTGCGGGGCAAGGACGGCAAGCGGTATGTGCTGGCGGCCGAACGGGTTTCGAATTACGCGCGCGAACTCGGTACCGACGGTGAGGGTCTCGAGGTCCTCGGTGAATTCGCCGGTGCCGCACTGGTAGGCCTGGGCTACCAGCCGCCGTTCGACTTCTTCCGCGGCCACCCGGGCGCATTCCGCGTCCTGAGCGCGGACTACGTCACCACCGAATCCGGTACCGGCGTAGTGCATCAGGCGCCGGCCTTCGGTGAGGAGGACATGGCGACCTGTGTCGAGGCGGGCATCGAGCTGGTGCAGCCGCTGGACCAGGGCGGCAAGTTCACCTCGATGGTGCCGCCGTACGAGGGCCTGATGGTCTTCGACGCCAACCCGGTCATCATCAAGGACCTCAAGGCCGCCGGAAAACTGCTGCGGCACGAGACGATCGAGCACTCGTATCCGCACAGCTGGCGGTCCGGACAGCCGCTGATCTACATGGCGGTGCCGTCCTGGTTCGTGGCGGTGACCAAGTTCAAGGACCGGATGGTCGAGCTGAACAAGCAGATCACCTGGGTGCCCGAGCACATCCGCGACGGCCAGTTCGGCAAGTGGCTGGAGAACGCCCGCGACTGGAACATCAGCCGTAATCGCTTCTGGGGCGCGCCGATCCCGGTCTGGATGTCCGACGACCCGGAGTACCCGCGGATCGACGTCTACGGCTCGCTGGATCAGCTGGAGCAGGACTTCGGCGTGCGGCCGACCAACCTGCACCGGCCTGAGATCGACGAGCTGGTTCGGCCGAATCCCGATGACCCGACCGGGAAGTCGATGATGCGGCGCGTGCCCGAGGTGCTGGACTGCTGGTTCGAGTCCGGGTCGATGCCCTACGCGCAGGTGCACTACCCGTTCGAGAACAAGGAGTGGTTCGAGGGCACTTCCGATGTGGCGCCGCACAATCCGGGTGACTTCATCGTCGAGTACAACGGGCAGACCCGCGGCTGGTTCTACAACCTGCACGTGCTCTCGACCGCGTTGTTCGACCGGCCGGCATTCAAATCCGTTGTCGCGCACGGCATCGTGCTCGGCGAGGACGGGCTGAAGATGTCGAAGTCGAAGGGCAACTACCCCGACGTCAACGAGGTCTTCGACCGCGACGGCTCCGACGCCATGCGCTGGTTCCTGATGGCCTCGCCGGTGCTGCGCGGTGGCAACCTGATCGTCACCGAACGCGGTATCCGCGAAGGGGTTTCGCAGGCGCTGCGTCCGCTGTGGAACGCGTGGACCTTCCTGCAGCTCTACGCCACCGAACCCGGTGTGTGGCGCACGGATTCGGCCCACGTGCTCGACCGTTACATCCTGGCCAAGCTGGCCGAGACCCGCGACGCCATGACCGAGGCGCTCGAGGTCTACGACATCGCCACGGCCTGCGACCAGCTGCGCACCTTCGCCGACGCGCTCACCAATTGGTATGTGCGCCGGTCGCGTTCGCGGTTCTGGAGCGAGGACCGCGACGCCATCGACACCCTGCACACGGTGCTCGAGGTGACCACCCGGCTGTCCGCGCCGCTGTTGCCGCTGATCTCCGAGGTGATCTGGCGTGGGCTGACCGGGGAGCGGTCGGTGCACCTGGCCGACTGGCCGGCCGCCGACGCGCTGCCGCACGACGCCGAGCTGGTGTCGGCGATGGACGAGGTGCGTTCGGTCTGCTCGACGGTGCTGAGCCTGCGCAAGGCGAAGAACCTGCGGGTGCGGCTGCCGCTGGCGGAGGTCACCATCGCCGCGGCCGACGCGCAGCGGCTGGCGCCGTTCGCCGCGATCGTCGCCGACGAGGTGAACGTCAAGAAAGTCGACCTGACCACCGACGTCGCCGCGCACGGCCGCTTCGAGCTGGCGGTCAACGCGCGGGCGGCCGGTCCGCGCCTGGGCAAGAACGTGCAGACCGTGATCAAGGCGGTCAAGGCCGGGGAATGGTCCGAGGACGCCGACGGTGTCGTGCGGGCGGCCGGGGTCGAGCTGCTGCCCGAGGAGTACACCCAGCGGCTGGTCGCCGCCGAGCCCGAGTCCACGGCGGCCCTGCCCGGCAATGCCGGTCTGGTGGTGTTGAACTCGGAGGTCACCGAGGAGCTGGAGGCCGAGGGCTGGGCACGCGACGTGATCCGCGACCTGCAGGAGACCCGTAAGTCGCTGGGCCTGGAGGTGTCCGACCGCATCACTGTGGTGCTGGAGGTGCCGGCCGAGCGCAAGGGCTGGGCGGAGACCCACCGCGACCTGATCGCGGGGGAGGTGCTGGCCACCACGCTGACCTTCGGCGAGGCGGGTGCGGCGGCCGCCGAGATCACCGGCGGCGTCCGGGTGGCGATCACGAAGGCGTGACCGGGACCGGATTCGTGTGAATCCGGCAAATATTCAGCGCCCGGTGGGCTGGTGGCCGAGAAATCGGTGACCGGCCCGCCGGGCGTCTCTTGTTCCTGGCGCGTAACGCGTGGGACTGCTGTTATGCGAGTGCCCAGTGTCTCGGGTGGGTCTCAACATACCAATCGGTCTTGTGTGGCTGGAGTGAAAACGGGTACAACAGCTGAATCACGGCAAATCGTCCTGATGTTGTTTGTTCCACTCGTCGGTCCAACCGGCTGCCATAGCACGTTTAAACGCGCTTCCGGGTAAGTCGGCTCGGTGCAGATGTCCGTGGGGAAGCGGTCATCCGGGCTGGTCGCCACGGAGGCGTGCTCACACCGAAGGAACAGAGAATATGACGAGCACGTCGTTTCGCCGCTCCCTGTCCCGACTAGGCCCGCTGGTGTGCGCGGTCGCCGCGACCGCGCTGACCGCGGCCGCACCCGCCGTCGCCGCACCAGCGCCCGCAACGCCGTCGGCCACCGCCCCGGATTCGGGTGTGCCGCCGCAGCTACGCGCCGCCGCACCGGGACCGGACGGGAACGCCGGTTGCCCGGCCGCCGGCCCGGCCGCCCCGAGCGTGCCGCCACTGGCTCTCGGACCCGTCGGACCGCCACCGCCGCCGGCACCCCCCGCACCCTCGGCGATGGCCCCGGCCCCCGCCGCTCCCGCGCACTCCGGCGCCGCCGCGGGCCTGTCGGGTCCTGGCGCACCCGGCCTCGCTGCAACATCGGAACCATCCGCCGGTGCGGTTCCGGCGCCGGCAGTCCCCGTGGCGCCTGCGCCTGCTGCGACGTCGCAACCGTCTGCTGTGCCTGGTGTGGTGCCAGGGCTGGCCGGTCCTGGCGCGCCTGCTGCCACGCCGTCGCCTTCCGCTGCGCCCGGTGCGGTGCCGGGTTTGGCTGCGCCTGGTGTGGTTCCGGGTCTGGCGGGTCCCGGCGCACCCAAACCCGCTGCCACGCCGTCGCCTTCCGCTGCGCCCGGTGCGGTGCCGGGTTTGGCTGCTCCGAGCGGGCCTGCGCAGGGGCTCACCGGTACGCCTGCGCCCGGGGCCGGGTCGTCCGGGCAGGCAGCGCAGGCCGCCCCGGCGGCAGCGGATGCCGAGCCGGTCGCACCGAATGCGCCGGCAGTCCGGCTGCCCGCCGCGTCGGATGTGCCGATGGCGCCCGGGGCCGCGGCGAGTCCGCCGGTCACGCCCACGACTCCGGTGGCGCCCGGCATCACGGTCCCGCGCGGGAACATCGTGCAGGCGGGGACCGGTGATTCGGCGGGTGCCGGCGTGGCGCCGGCGGCCGTGCCCCAGCCGGGCGTGAATCCGGCTGCCGCACAGCCGAAGCCGGCGATTCCCTCGGAACTCGGCGTGCGATGTGTGGCGGAGGCGCCGACACCGTGGCACAAGGCGTCCGCGCCGATGGTCCGGGCAACGGAGATCGCCGGGCTCGACGTCGCCTCGCTGGGATCCGGTTCCGACAGCGGTTCCGGGACCGGGCTGATGTCGGGGAGCGCGAACCTGATGGCGCTGCTGCCGGTTCCCAGTGCGCGCGGAGTCGCCGCCGCCGCCATCGCCGCGACCCAGGTCGGCAAGCCCTACGAGTGGGGCGGCACCGGACCCAACGCCTGGGACTGCTCGGGTCTGGTGCAGTGGGCGTACCGGATGGTGGGAATCGCGTTGCCGCGCACCACCTGGCAGCAGGCCGCCGCCGGTAGCGCGGTGCCGTTCATGTCGATGATGCCCGGGGATGTGGTGGTACTCAACGACGACGGCTCGCACGAGGGCATCTACATCGGCCTCGGGCAGGTTCTCAACGCCTACGACTACGGTGTCGGCGTCGTCACCACACCGCTGAAGAATTTCGACATCTACGCGATCCGCCGCTTCTTCTGAGAACGGCGACACGGACGCAAGGGCGGTCGGCGCAGGCCGGCCGCCCTTGTCGTCGCGGTGCCACGATTCCCGGTGTCAGACGCCGACCGCCTCCGCCATCTCGGTCTCCGCCTCGGCCTCACTGACCGCGTTGTCCGGCAACGGTTTCGGCGCGGGGGCGGGTCCGGTGTGGTGGTGTGCGCCGGTGCCGCGCCGCTCGGCCGCCGCCGCCACGGCCAGCACGACGAGGCCGACGAACAGCCAGACCACCAGGCTCGCCAGGCGGCCGCCGAATCCGGTGCCGCCGAAGTACAGCAGGCTGCGCGCGCCCTCGAGGAAACCCGCGCCGTTCCAGAAGCTGTGCAGGCTGCCGAAGAAGCCGTTCAGCAGCTCGGGGCGGTAGACCCCGCCCGCCGAGGTGAAGTTCAGCATGACGAACAACCCCATGAGCGACAGGGTGGTCCAGCGCTGCAGGAAGGTGTGCAGCCCTATCCCGATCGCCAGGATCCCGGCGGCGTACAACCAGCCCAGCGCCCAGATCTGCAGGTAGTCGTGATCGATGATGTGGTAGACGGGAACGGCCACGGCTATGGCAATCACGCTCACCACGAACGAGGTGGCCAGTCCGATCAGGGCCCGGATCCGCATCGGCAGTCCCGCGCCGGCGGCGCCGATCACCGCGACGCTCGCGTAGCCGCCGATGCTCAGCATGATCATGAGGAAGAACAGGCTCTGACCGGTCGGGTCGCCGGCGGGCAGATTCGCGAGGTCGGTGACCCGCAGCGGCACGTTCTGCTGCGCGGTGACCTCGTGGAACACCGTTTCCACGGCGGCTTCGGTGGCTTCGGAGGCGGCCTTGTTCACTACGAGTTCCGGCTGCTGCGCGTCCGGGACGAAGGCGCCCGCCAGGTCGAGCCGGCCGATGCGGTCGACGGCGGCGTCGCGGTCGGGAACCGTGATGACGTCCAGTGCGCTGCCGGCGCTGTCCTTGAGCGACTGAGCCAGCACCTTCGCCTGCGGATCGGTGCCGACGATCGCCACCTGCAGGTGGTTGGGCTGCGGCTGGTGGAACGCGCCGAGGTAGGCCAGGCCCATGCCCAGGCACATCAGCAGCGGCGTGAGCAGGTGGACGGCGACCGAGCGTAATTGAGCTTTGACCGGCATGACTGCGGCTCCATAGTTGGTAAATGCAACTGTCTGATCGTTGAACTCTACAACCATTTGGTTGTAAGATGCAACTATGAATACAGGGTCATCGGTCACATCCCGTCGCGCGGCGATCCAATCCATACAGCGGGAACTCACCGCCTTCTCCCGGCGGGCACGCGGCCGGGCGGCCGAACTCTATCCACTGCTGTCGCTGGTCTCGGCCAGCATTCTCGATCTGGTGATCGAACGCGACGGCTGCCTGTCGGTGGATATCGCCGAGCACTTCGCGCTGGACAAGTCGACGGTCAGCCGACAGGTGGCGGCGCTGGAAAAGCTCGGCTATCTGGTGCGCGAGGTGGATCCGGCCAATCGGCGCAACTACACGCTGCGCGCCACCCCGGCCGGCCGGCAAGCGGCCAAGGAGGCCGAACAGGCACGGCTGACCGCCTTCACCGACCACCTGCACCGGTGGGACGACGCCGACATTGCCACCTTCGCCGCATATCTGATGCGGTTCAACGCATCCTGAGCGGCGGGTTCACTCACACAGCCCGCGCAACCGCGGCCCGTACTGCGGATGCGACAGCGCCGAGGCGAACTGCGCGACGAGATAGTCGGCGGGGTTACCGGTGTCGTACCAGCGGCCCCGGATCACCTGGCCGAACACCGGATTCGCGGCGGCGAACACGTTGATGGCGTCGGTCAGGTACACCTCGCCGGTGCGGTGGGTGTACCAGGTGTCGACCTGCTCGCGCAGATGCTCGATGATGCCGGGCGTCACGACGTAGCCGCCGATGGCCGCGAACGAGGACGGCGCGTCCTCCGGCTTCGGCTTCTCGACCAGGCCGCTGATCCGCATCAGGCCGTCGGAGTGGGACTCCTCGACGACCGGGACGCCGTAGCGGGTGGAGTCGGCCGGTTCCATCGGCATGAGCGCCAGAACCGGTGCGCCGGTGCGGTTGTAGGCGTCGACCAGCTGCTGGGCGCGCGGCACCTCTGCAACGAAGACGTCATCGGGCCACAGCACCAGCATCGGCTCGTCGTCCAGGTGCCGGGCCGCGTTGAGCACCGGCGTGCCGTTGCCGTACGGGCCGTGCTGGTCCAGATAGGTGATGTGGCCGAGACGGCCGAGCTCGCCGACCTCCTCCACCGCGTCGGCGTAGGCGTCCTTGCCGTCGGCGCGCAACTGTTCGACGAGCGCCGGGTTCGGGCGGAAGTGGTCCTGGATCAGAGACTTTCCACCGCTGACCACGATGGTGATGTCGGTGACACCCGACTCGACCAATTCGCGGACAGTGTGTTCGATGACCGGCTTGTCGCCGACCGGCAGCATCTCTTTCGGGATCGCCTTGGTCAGCGGCAGCAGCCGGGACCCGATGCCGGCCGCGGGAATCACTGCTTTGCGGATGGTCATGTACCGAGCATCCCATATCGGGCCGACTCTGCTGGGCGCTTGTTGTCGGTGGCGCCGCGTAGATTGCCGAGTATGGACACCGTCCGGGAGCCGGCAAATTCCGGGATCTCGCCTGTTCACAGGCCTGCGGCCGCGCCGGGTGGGCACCCGGCGCGGCGCCGCGGCGCGCTCGCGGACGCACAGGAATCCGACAGCAACCGCACAGATTCGCGGCCGGATGCGGCGGTTCGCGCGCGCCGCTGGGTGCTGCACATCGATATGGACGCGTTCTTCGCCTCGGCCGAACAGCTCACCCGGCCGACCCTGCGTGGGCGGCCGGTCCTGGTGGGCGGCACCGGCGCCCGCGGCGTGGTCGCCGGCGCCAGCTACGAGGCGCGGGTCTTCGGCGCCCGGTCCGCCATGCCGATGCACCAGGCCCGGCGCCTGGTCGGCGCGTCGGCGGTGGTGGTGCCGCCGCGTGGCGTGGTGTACGGCGAGCTCAGCGCGGCGGTGTTCGACGCGCTGCGGTCCCGCATTCCGGTGCTGGAGACGCTGTCGTTCGACGAGGCGTTCGGCGAGCCGGCCGAACTGGCCGGCGCCACGGTGGCCGAGGTCGGCGAATTCTGTGCCGAACTGCGGGCCCTGGTGCGGGAGCGGACCGGCCTGGTCGCGTCGATCGGCGCCGGCACCGGCAAACAGCTGGCCAAGATCGGTTCCGGGCTCGCCAAACCCGACGGTATCCGGGTCATCTCGCCCGCCGAACAACGGGAGTTGCTGGCCGCGCTACCGGTCCGCAAGTTGTGGGGGATCGGGCCGGTGGCGGAGGGCCGGCTGCGATCGGTCGGCATCGAGACCGTCGGCGCGTTCGCCGCGCTGCCGGAATTCGAGGCGGTGTCACTGCTCGGCGGGAGTATCGGTGCGGCACTGCATCGTCTGGCCCTGGGCATCGACGACCGGGCGGTGGCCGAGCGTGCCGAGGCCAAGCAGATCAGCGCCGAAACCACCTACGAGCGTGACATTCTCACCATGGCCCAGTTGCGCCCCGCGATCGCCGCGATGGCCGGCGCCGCGCACCGCCGCCTGGCCGAGGACGGGCGCGCGGCGCGGACCGTCGTACTGAAGCTCAAGAAGTCCGACATGTCGATCGTCACCCGGTCGTTCACGCTGCCCTACGCCACCGAGGATCTCGCCACGCTGACCGCCGCCGCGCAGCGCTCGGCCGTCGACCCCGGTGTGCTGGGCGCGATCCGGCTGGTCGGAGTCGGATTCGGCGGGCTGTCCACGATCCGGCAGGAGTCGCTGTTCCCCGAGCTGGACCGCGATCTGCCCGGCGCCGACGGCGAAACCGATTCGCCGGAACCGGTTCTCGTCGCGCCACCGGCCACGGAACCGGAACTGCCGCCCGCCACCCGGTCCTACACCGCCGAGTACTGGTACCCGGGTCGCGACGTCTCGCACGCCGAGTACGGGCACGGCTGGGTGCAGGGTAGTGGCCACGGCCGGGTCACAATTCGTTTCGAGACACGCTCGACAGGGCCCGGTCCGGCGTATACGTTCTCAGCCGACGACAGCAATCTCGCGCCGGCGGACCCGCTCCTTAGTCTTCTTTGAATTTCGGCGGGTAGCGTGAGGCGACTCACGCGGTGCTGCCGGAAGGTTCGGCAGCCGCGGGTGACGAGAACACACCAACTCGAACGCAAAGGACGAGCCTTGAAGCTTCAGATGACCGGACGCATTGCGGTCGGCACGCTCGCCGTCGTGGCGGCGCTCGGCCTGTCGGCCTGCGGTAGCGGCGACAAGCCCGGTGCTTCCAAGACCACCTCGGCGGGCACGACGTCCGAATCCGGGTCGTCGGTGACCGCGCCTCCGGTGCCGTCGGTGGCCGAGCTGAACCAGGAACTGCAGCAGGTCCTGGACCCGAACACCCCCGACAGCACCAAGGTCGAGTACCTGGAGGGCGGCCAGGCCGCGCTGGCCAAGGACCCCGACATGATCAAGAAGCTGACCGAGGCCTACCAGCAGAACAACGCCACCATCACGGTCACCGACGTGACCTCGCTGGGTGACCAGCTGACCGCCACCGCCAACGCGGTGATCAACGGTGGCGCGCCGAACGTGCTGCAGGTTCCGTTCGTCGCCGAGGACGGCAAGTGGAAGCTGCAGAAGAGCTGGGCCTGCGCCGGTCTGACCAACCTCGGCCAGACCTCGCCTGCCTGCTCGTAAGCGGCCGTCACCCGTAGCGCCACCGGCACCGGAACCGACCACGGTTCCGGTGCCGGTCGCGTTCGGGGCCCGCCCGCGAGCGCTCGAACTGTCCGGGTTCGACCCGTACCCGAAGTTGGGAGCTGCCTGAGAACCGGTCCACCCTGCACGCCTGGGCAAAGTGTCCGACTACGATCGGCGACCGTGACCGACACCTTGGTGCGGGCCGATGACGTGCCCGCTGCTGACGACCGGCCTCCGGTCGCCGAACCCCGGCGGGCCGGCTGGGCCGCGCCCGTCGCCCTGATCGCAGGACTGCTCAGCGCGCTGTTCGCCATCGCTGTGCCCCTGCTCCCGATCCGGGTGGACCACACCACGGTGTCGTGGCCGCAACACGGTTCGGTGAACAGCATCTACGCGCCGCTGATGTCGTACGCCCCGATCGGCTTCGACGTCCAGGTGCCCGGCAGCGCCATCGAGCAGCTCAGCGCCAAGGGTGGTCTGGTGGCGGCGTCCATGCCGGCCGGCGCACCCGATATCGCGCACTTCGGTTTCGTGGCGCGGGTGCAGGCGGCGACCGACGAGCACCCCGCCGAACTCCAGGTCATCCTGCGAGACCAGGAGCTGTTCTCCGCGCCGGTCAGCGATATCGCCGGTGGCACGCTGACCGTGCACTCGGACCCGAAGGTGACCACCGCGTCGCTCACTGGGTCCGACCTGGCGCCGGTCACCCTGCCCGGTGACCACCGGCCGCAGCTGACCGGGATCTTCTCCGACCTGCCCACCGCCGCCGGCGCCACCGTGACCGCCCAGGTGGACAGCCGCTTCACCGTCACCCCGACGTTGCTCAAGCGGTCGAGCACCGTGCTGGCGGTGGTGTTCGGGCTGATCGCCCTGGTCGCGCTGTCCCGGCTGGACGCGCTCGACGGCCGCCGGCTGCGCCGCGTCGTCCCGCTGCGGTGGCGCCGGTTCACGCTGACCGACCTGGCGGTGCTGTCCACCCTGGTGATCTGGCACTTCATCGGCACCACCTCGTCGGATGACGGCTACCAGTTCGAGATGGCCCGCACCTCACTGAAATCGGGGTACATGGCCAACTACTTCGGCTACTTCGGTGTGCCGGAGACCCCGGTGGGCACACCCTGGTACGACGTGCTGGCCCGGATGGCGCTGGTCACCACGGCCAGCCCGTGGATGCGGCTGCTGACCCTGCTCAGCGGGGTCGCCTCCTGGCTGCTGCTGTCGCGTGAGGTGCTGCCGCGACTCGGAGTCGCGGTGCGGCGCAACAAGATCGCGGTGTGGACCGGTGCGCTCACCTTCCTGGCCGTGTGGATGCCCTACAACAACGGTCTGCGCCCGGAACCGGCCGTGGCGACCCTGGCGCTGCTGACCTGGGTGCTGGTCGAGCACGCCGTGGCCACGCGCCGGCTCACGCCGTACGCGCTCGCGATCATCGCGGCATCCTTCGCGCTCACCGCGAACCCGGAAGGCGCGGTGTGTATCGCGCCGCTGATCGCGGGTGCGCGGCCGGCCTTCCGCGCCGGGGTGGCGCGCGCCGCCGAATTGGCCGGTGCGCCCGCGGGTGCCACGGGCCGCGCCGGAATCGGCCGGTGGACCTGGATCCGCTCGTATCTGACGCTGCTGGCCCCGCTGGCGGCCGCCGGAACTCTCGTTCTCGCAATCGGTTTCGCGGTGCAGCCGCTGTCGGCGGTGCCCGAGATCAACCGCGTGCACCAGGTCGTCGGACCCTCGGTGAAGTGGTACAACGACTACATCAGCTACGAATACCTGTTCATGCCGACCGTGGACGGGTCGATGGCCCGGCGCTTCGGCATCGTGGCCATGTGGCTGGGCATGCTGGTGTGCACGTTCATGCTGCTGCGCCGGGGCGGGCGGATCCCGTTCACCGCGGCCGGTCCCGCGCGCCGGCTGCTGGGCATCACCTTCGGTGCGATGTTGCTGCTGTCGCTGTCGCCCACCAAGTTCACCCACCACGACGGTGTGTTCGCCGGGCTGGCCGGCGCGATCGGCGCGCTGACCGCGGTCACGGTGGGGACCAAGGTGCTCAAATCGCCGCGCTACCGCGCGCTGTGGGCCGCGATCGTGGCGCTGCTGATGGCGCAGGTGTGGACCAGCATCAACGGCTGGTGGTACGTGTCCAACTTCGGGATCCCGTGGCGGGACAAGATGCCATCGGTGCACGGCATCGCCTTCTTCGAAGTGTTCCTCGCGCTGGCGGTGGTGCTCGCGGCCGTGGCCCTGTGGTTGCACCTGCGGGCGCCGGAACCCGGTGAGCCGCAGCGGATCTCGCCGCTGACCTGGAAGCTGCTGCGCACCCCGCCGCTGACCGTGGCGGCGCTGCTGATGGTGCTGTTCGAGCTGGGTTCCTTCGCCAAGGGCGCCTATGTGCAGTACCCGGCGTACTCGCTGGCCCGCTCGAATGTCGATGCGGTGCTGGGCAAGCCGTGCGGGCTGGCCGAGGACGTGCTGGTCGAGACCGACCCCAGCGCGGACCTGCTGCGGCCGCTGACCGGAAACGCGTTGTCCACCTTCACCGGCACCGGAAAGGGCTTCGTGCCCAACGGTGTCGGCGACCAGACGCCCGACGACGATTTCGGGATCACCAGCAGCATCAGTTCGGTGCTGAGCCCGCCGACGGTGGCCAAGCTCGGTGAGCAGGGCGGCACGGTGCTGCCGTTCAAGCTGAACCCGTCCACCACACCGGAACTCGGTTCCGCGGGCCAGGGCCCGGCGACGCTGACCACGGGCTGGTACCGGCTGCCGGCCGCGGCGGACCGCAGCGGCCTGCTGGCCGTCGCCGCCGCCGGCCGGATCCGGACCGTCGACAAGGACGGGGTCGAGACCCCCGGCCAGTCGGTCGAGATCGAGTACGGCACAACCGATTCCGCGTCCTCGGCGCAGCCGCGCGGCCGAGTGCTGCCGATCGACATCGGCCCCGCGCCCGCGTGGCGCAACCTGCGCGTTCCCTTCGACGAGATCCCCGCCGACGCCGACGTGATCCGGATCGTGGCCGCCACCACCAGCCTCGACCCGAAGCAGTGGGTGGCGCTGACCCCGCCGCGGTTCCCCAAGACCACGCCGCTGCAGCAGGTCGTCGGCTCCGACGACGCGGTGCTGATGGACTGGGCGGTGGGCCTGCAGTTCCCGTGCCAGCGGCCGTTCGACCACCGCGACGGCATCGCCACCGTCCCGAACTGGCGCCTCATGCCCGACCGGGTCGGCGCGCACGACACCACGGCCTGGGCCAGCCATTCCGGCGGTGGCGCACTGGGCTGGTCGCAGGATCTGCTGCAGGGCCAGACCGTGCCGACGTTCCTGAAGAACGACCCGCGCCAGGACTGGGGTGAACTGCAGCAGCTGGCCATGATCGACAAGAAGGCGACGCAGGCGCAGCCGATGGTCACCCAGGACACCCACCACGGACTGTGGACACCGGGGCACATCATCACCGACTGGTGAGGTAACCCTGGTGAGGCCGGTACTGTGGCCGCGTGAGCGAACAGCACCCTGGTGAGGTACGGGCATGAGCGACAAGGCTTTTCGGTTCGGCGTGGTCGCGACTCCCGAGTCGGCGGCGCAGTGGCGCGAGCAGGCCCGCCGGATCGAAGGGCAGGGCTACTCGACCCTGCTCATGCCCGACGGGCTGCGGCTGCTGTCGCCCACCGCCGCGCTGCCGGTGGCCGCGGAGGCGACCACCGGCCTGCGGGTCGGCACGTTCGTCACCGCCGCCGCGCTGCGCCCGCCCCGGATGGCGGCCTGGGAGGCACACTCGCTGACCGTGCTGACCGAGGGTCGCTTCGAATTCGGGATCGGTACCGGCCGCGCGGATCTGGCCGAGGCGGCCGTCGAGCTGCTCGAACGACCCGCCACCACGGCGGCACAGCGGCTCGACGATGTGACCCGGACCGTCGCGGACCTGCGGGAACTCGACGGTGAACTACGCACCCCGGTCATGATGGCCGCCGGTGGACCCAAGGCGCGGGCCGTGGCGGCCACGCTGGCCGACACTGTCGCCCTGGCCTTCCCGCCGCTCACCGATCGAGCCGCGGTCGCCGAGACCGTCACCGAACTGCGGGCCGCGGCCGGGGACCGGGCGGACGACCTCGAGCTGAGCTGCAACATCTTCCTGATCGGCGACGACCTGCCGCCGTGGATCGCCGCGTTCGTCCGGACCGACGCCGCGACCCTCGCCGCTCGCGACTCACTGGTCCGGCTGCCCGCCGACGTCGACGCCATGGTCGACGAATTGCAGCGGCGCAGAACGGAACTCGGGGTCAGCTACGTGACGGTCAACGCGGCCTTCGCGGACGCGTTCGCGCCCGTGGTGGCGCGGCTGGCCGGACGCTAAGGGCCCGGCACGCCCAGCAGCCGGCGGATCTGCTTGGCCGTCAGGTCCTGCAGGGTGCCCGGGTCCACCTTGTTGGGGGACGTCACCGCCACCTGGACCACGGCGCTGCCCGTGACCGCCACGGTCGCCGCCGAATACAGTGACATGCCCGAACTGGTGGTCACCACCTGGAACGAGGCCGAGGCGTCCGCGATCGGCGGCTGGGACAGCCCGCCGATCCGGTACCGCACCGCGGTCCCGTCGGCATCGGTACCGGAATAGCTCGTGCAGCCGTGTACCAGCCGCTGGACCGCGGCGAACGCGTCGGCGGCGCCGTTGCCGGGATAGCTGGCGATATCGATGTCGACGCTGTCGAACGCCGGGGTCTCGAAATGCGCCGCCGCGTGCGCGGTGCTGCCGGGCACCTGCTGCCAGATCGCCGACAGCACATTCGCACACGCCGCCGGCTCGGTGTGCGAGCGGTCGGCCGGGTTCGCGCCCGCCGGCGCGGTACCGTCGTCGGTCGCTGTGTAACCCGACGGGAGATCCGCCGTACCGAGCAGCAGGGCGGCCAGGGCCGCCGAATCCGTCACCGGCACCGCGATCACCGAGGGAGCGACGGCCGGAGAACCCAGCGCGGGCAGCGAATCACGGTGCGAGGAACCACATCCGGCCAGCGCGACGACAGCGACCGCGGCGAGGACGCCGGTCCCGATCACTCGCCCCATTGCACCTGGGTGCTCAGATCCTGGGCGAGCAGGACGCCACTGGAACGGTCCCGATAGCTCTGGGTGCCGGCGATCGTCACCGAACCCGCCACCGGCAGCGGCTGACTCAAGTCGACGGTGATCGTGCCCGAGCCGTGCATGCCGTAGTCGACGATGTCGAGCGAACCGGCGTGGTTGGGCAGGGTCCACTCCGTCGACTTCGGGGTCTGCGTGATGTCGAGCGCGATGGTCAGCAGGTTGTCCACCCGTCGGGTGAGGGTCGCGGTGGTCACCTGGTCGAGCATGACATCACCGGCCACTTCCTGCCGCACCGTCCACACCGCGCCCTCGCCGACGGCCTCGTCGGGGAACGCGATCGACTGGTACACCGCTTGGCAGAACGCCTGCTCCAGCGCGGAACGGGCGGCGTCGGGGGTACTCGGCTTGGGGGACAGGCGCAGTGCCGTCACGGCACCGGCCGCACTCAGGTCGAATCCGGCGTGCGAACCGTCCAGCGACTTCAGTTGCCGAGACAGCGCCGGATCGGCGGAGGTGACCGTGCCCAAGGTCAGGTCGACACCGCCGATGCTGCCGCGGGCGGTGAGCGGAATCGTCACCGACGGCGGCGAGAAGTCGCGCATGCCCTGGTTGTTGATCTGCTGCTGGACGTGATGGACGGTGCGCAACGTCACCTGCTGCACTTCGTCCGGCGGGATGTCGGCGCGCAGCACGTCGCGCGGGTCGTCACCGGGATCGATCAGGGTGGTCACAGCGGTGGAGATCGGCATCGTGACCTGGCTGCCGATCGCGGCCGGTTCGGCCTCGGCCTCGGTCTGGATCGGCTCGGTCTCCGAACACGCGACGGTCAGCGCGGACAGCGCGACGGCCAGCAACACCATCAGCACACCCGAGCGCGCGGCCCGGGATCCGATCACCGGGCGCTGGCGCGAAGACAACACCGTCACGCCGAACAGCGTACGACCGGATCCTGATAAACACCTGGGACGCGGCCCGTATCAGGCGCCCGCGGGCATTGGGGGATGATGTCTGCTGTGAGTACCGACCGGCCGCGCGAGCAGCAACCCAGCCCACCCGACGACGCGTCCGCCGCGGACGCCGGTGACCAGGCACCCGGAGCGGTCGTGGTCGGCGAGCAGGGCGCAACCGCGGCCGGTGCGGCCCGTCCGGCGCCCGCGGCCGACGCCGACGCGGTGGCCGGTGCGACATCGTCGGAGGATTCCGGTGCCGCGCCGGGTGGTTCGGCGGCCGAGAGTTCGGCCGGCGGGGACGCTTCGGGGGGTTCGGCTTCGGGCGGCGATCCTTCCGGCACGGCGAGTCCGGTGGCAGGCGGGGATGTGTCCGGCGCGACAGGTTCGGCGGCGGGTGCCGACGGGGCTGGGGCGTCGGAGCCTGAATCTGCTGGGGCCGCAACGGAATCGGTTGCGGCCGATGCGGAATCGGATGTGTCCGGTGCCGGGGGAGCGGCCGCGGCTGGTTCGGGCCTGAGCCGGTTGCCGGTACTGCTGGTGGTGGCGGTCCTGGTATTCGGGCTCGACCTGCTCACCAAGTGCGTGGTGGTGGCGAATATGACTCCGGGCGAACCGATTTCGATCATCGGTGACGTGGTGCGGCTGACTCTGGTGCGCAATCCGGGCGCCGCGTTCTCCATGGCGACCGGGATGACCTGGCTGCTGACCCTGGTGGCTGCCGCGGTCGTCATCGGCGTGATCCGGATCGGCCGCACGCTGCGGTCGACGGGCTGGGCGATCGGGCTGGGCTTGGTCCTCGGTGGCGCGCTGGGCAATCTGGTGGACCGGTTGTTCCGGGCGCCGGGCCCGCTGCAGGGGCATGTGGTCGACTTCATCTCCGTGACGAAGTGGTGGCCGATATTCAACCTGGCCGACTCCGGCATCGTGTGCGGCGCGATCACCCTGGTCGCGCTCACCGTGTTCGGGTTCGAGCTCGACGGCAGCCGCACCCGCGACCGGGACGCGGCCGCGTGACCGGCATGCAACCGCACGCGACCCGGGAGACCCGGCAGATGCCCGTGCCCGACGGCCTGGACGGAATGCGGGTCGACGCCGGCCTGTCCCGCCTGCTCGGCCTGTCGCGGACCGCGGTCGCCGCCATGGCCGAGGAAGGCGCGGTGCTGATCGACGGCGCCGCCGCCGGCAAATCCGACCGGCTCACCGCCGGATCGTGGCTGGAGGTCGCGTTCCCGGAGCCGAAACGGGAGCTGACCGTCGAGGCGACCCCGGTCGAGGGGCTGAACATCCTCTACGCCGACGACGACATCGTGGCGGTCGACAAGCCTGTCGGGGTGGCCGCGCACACCGGTGTCGGCTGGACCGGCCCGACCGTGGTGGGCGGCCTGGCCGCCATGGGCTATCGCATCTCCACCTCGGGCGCGCACGAGCGGCAGGGCATCGTGCACCGGCTCGACGTCGGCACCTCCGGGGTGATGGTGGTCGCGCAGTCCGAGCACGCGTACACGGTGCTCAAGCGGGCCTTCAAGTACCGGACCGTGGACAAGCGATACCACGCGCTCGTGCAGGGGCACCCGGATCCGTCCAGCGGCACCATCGACGCGCCGATCGGCCGGGCCCGCGGCAACGACTGGAAGTTCGCGGTCACCGCAGACGGCCGGCCCAGTGTCACCCACTACGACACCGTCGAGGCCTTCCAGGCGGCGAGCCTGCTCGACGTCCACCTCGAGACCGGCCGCACCCACCAGATCCGCGTCCACTTCTCCGCGATCCGCCACCCCTGCTGTGGTGACGCCACCTACGGCGCCGACCCCACCCTGGCCCGCCGCCTCGGCCTGGAACGCCAGTGGCTGCACGCTCGCTCCCTGGGTTTCGCCCATCCGGCCGACGGCCGCTGGGTGGAGATCACCAGCGAGTATCCGGCCGACCTGCAGCACGCGCTGGACGTGCTGCGCAACGCATGACCGACCCCGGGCGCTGAGCGCCGTGGGTGACGAACCGGCGAAGTCGGCTGCGGTGGCGGGACGGCCCGGGCCGGAGTTGTTGCGCTACACCGGGATCGCGGCGGTGACCATCGCGGTCGTCGCCGGTGTGGTGGCGGGCGCCTTGCAGCCGCGGCCGGCGCAGCGGGTCGCGACCGACCGGCTGGGACCCGATTCGGGTGAGCCGGTCGCGGCCTACCTGGCGCGCAGCCGAGACTCGTTGCGGGGCACCGACTCTGCCCCGCACTGGGCGCTGCTGTCGGCGGCCTCCGGGCTGGATCCGGCGTCGATACCGGATCTCACCGGCGGACTTCGAGTTTCGCAGGTGCTGGTGCACGTGCCGCTGGATCGGGTGAGCACACCGGATATCTCGGTGATCGTGCCGGCCGATCCGGCACAGGCCGCGGCCGCCGAGCAGGTCGCCGCGGGCCATCTGCTCGCCGAATTGGGCCCGGCGGGGGATACCGGTCATGACCCTGTTCTGGAGCCGGATCCCGGTGTCGTGCGGGAACTTTCCATGTACCGGGTGGTCGCCGGGCGCTTGCGGGCTGGATGCGCGTGTGTGGTCGGACTGGTCGTGCGCGGTCCGCTCGATCGGCTGCGCGAGCTCGCCGGGCGGCCCGGTGCGCGAGCAGTTCAAGCGCTGCCGGCCGACGCGGGTGCCGGCAACTTCAGCGTCGTCCCGCTCCTGCCGGAGCAGTTGGACGCCGTGACGCCGGGTCCTGATGACGGCCCGGTACCGCCCGGCTGAGCTTGCGCTGAGCTGTGCGATGGGTGTAGCGGGGCCGGGTGGTCTGTGGGCGGGTGCTGCGGGTGCCGGGTGGTCTGCGGGGGTGCCGGCGTCCGTGAGCAGCTGCCGTGGGTGCGGGGCGATCCGATGGCGGGTGTCGGGCGACCTGTGAGCGGTGCCGCAGGTGCCGGTCGATCCGGCCGCGTCCAGTGCCGGCGGCCGTGGGCACTGACACGATCGGCCGTGTCCGCTTCCTCCGGTTCGCTCGAAGTACGCTGACATGCATGTCTATCGCCGAGGAGCAGATGTCGGGGCTGTCCGCGGCCGAAGTCGCGCGGCGGGTGGCGGACGGGGAGACCAACGCGCTGCCCGAACGGGTGGGCAGGTCGGTCGGCGATATCGTCCGCGCGAACGTGTTCACCAGGATCAACGCCATCCTGGCGGTGCTGTTCCTGCTGGTGCTGGCCACCGGGTCGCTCATCGACGGCATGTTCGGGCTGCTGATCGTCGGCAACAGCGTGATCGGCATCGTGCAGGAGGTGCGCGCGAAACGCACCCTGGACCGGCTGGCCATCGTCGGGCAGGCCAGGCCCGTGGTCCGGCGCGAGGGCCGCTCGCAGCAGATCCCGCCGGACCAGGTGGTGCTCGACGACCTGATCGAACTCGGGCCCGGCGATCAGATCGTGGTCGACGGCGAGGTAGTCGACACTGCCGCGCTGGAGGTCGACGAGTCGCTGCTCACCGGTGAGGCCGACCCGGTCGACAAGCAGGTCGGGGATCCGGTGATGTCGGGCAGTTTCGTGGTGTCCGGTTCGGGGGTGTACCGGGCCACCCGGGTGGGTAGCCAGGCGTATGCCGCGCAGGTCACCGCCGAGGCCGGCAAGTTCACGCTGGTGAACTCCGAACTGCGTTCGGGTATCAGCACGATCCTCAAGGTCATCACCTTTCTGCTGTTCCCGGCCGGGCTGGTGACCATCTACAACCAGCTGTTCGCCAGCCATCAGCCGTGGCGGGACGCGGTCAACGGCATGGTCGGCGCGCTGGTGCCGATGGTGCCCGAGGGGCTGGTCCTCATGACCTCGATCGCGTTCGCGGTCGGCGTGGTGCGGCTGGGCCGCCGCAACTGCCTGGTGCAGGAACTGCCCGCCATCGAGGGCCTGGCCCGGGTGGATGTGGTGTGCGCCGACAAGACCGGGACACTCACCGAGAACGGTATGCGGCTGAGCGAGGTGATCCCGGTCGGCGACGCCGACGAGGCGGAGCTGCGCCGGGCGCTGGCGGCGATCGCGGCCGCCGATCCGCGGCCCAACGCCAGTATCGCCGCGATCGCGGAGGCCTGTCCGAAGGCCCCGCACTGGCAGCCGACCGCGACCGCCCCGTTCTCCTCGGCGAAGAAGTGGAGCGGTATCTCGTTCGGCGTCGACGGCGACTGGCTGCTCGGCGCACCCGACGTCCTGCTGGACCCGGATTTCCCCGCCGCCGCGACCGCGCAGGAGCTGGGTGCCCGTGGCCTGCGAGTGTTGTTGCTGGCCAACGGGGATCGCCCGGTGGACGCGCCCGACGCGCCCGGCACGGTCACGCCGCAGGCGCTGGTGGTGCTGGAGCAGAAGGTGCGTCCCGACGCCGCTGCGACCATGAAATATTTTGCCTCCCAAGGTGTCTCGACCAAGGTCATCTCCGGTGACAACGCCGTGTCGGTGGGCGCGGTGGCGCAGTCGCTGGGCCTGCCCGGCGGCGATCACCCCGTCGACGCACGCGAACTGCCCACCGACACAGCCGAACTGGCGGACGAGCTGGACGCCGCGACGGTGTTCGGCCGGGTGCGGCCGGACCAGAAACGCGCCATGGTGTCGGCACTGCAGTCCCGCGGCCACACCGTCGCGATGACCGGCGACGGGGTCAACGACGTGCTCGCGCTCAAGGACGCCGATATCGGGGTCGCCATGGGTTCGGGCAGTCCGGCGACCCGGGCGGTCGCGCAGATCGTGCTGCTCGACGACCGGTTCGCCACCCTGCCGTCGGTGGTGGGCGAGGGCCGGCGGGTGATCGGCAATATCGAGCGGGTCTCCAACCTGTTCCTCACCAAGACGGTGTATTCGGTGGTGCTCGCCTTCCTGGTCGGCGTGGTGGGGATCGGGGCTCAGATCTGGCACGGGCGGCCGATCGGGTATCCGTTCCTGCCGCGGCACATGACGATCGCGGCCTGGTTCACCATCGGGCTGCCCGCCTTCGTGCTGTCGCTGGCGCCCAACGCCGAGCGGGCGCGCCGCGGGTTCGTGCGGCGGGTGCTGCGGCTGGCGGTGCCGTCGGGGGTGGTGATCGGCGTCATGACGTTCATCGCGTACCTGATCGCCTACCGGGGTGCCGACGAGAGTCAGGCGCAGCGGACCCAGGCCAGTACCAGCGCGCTGATCACGCTGTTGATCATTGCGGTGTGGGTGCTGGCGGTGGTCGCCCGGCCGTGGGTGTGGTGGAAGCTGATCCTGATCCTCGGGTCGGTGGCCGGGTATCTGGTGTTGTTCTCGGTGCCGTTCTTCCGGCATTTCTTCCAGCTGGATCCGACGAATGTGGCGATGACCGCGGTGGCGGTGGTCTGCGGCGGGGTGGGTGTGTTCGCGGTGGAGGTGGCGTGGCGGTTCGCGGAGCGGTTCGGGGCGGGGTCGGATACCTCACATTGAAATAGCTGGGCGTTAGCTAGCGATGGAATGATGGAAGTAGTTCCACACGCCGGTCCGCCGAATCGACCGGCCAGGAGGTTCCGTCATGATCGTGGATGCGACCGACACCCCGCGTCCGGCGCCGCTGCACACCCGGGTGATCGCCAGACTCGCCGCCGAGCTGGACCGGGTACTGCCGCCCGGACTCGAGGCGTTCCCGGAACTCGAGACCGAACTGCCCGGCCGATCGCCCGAGGTGCCCGACCTGGTGGTCACCGCCGCGCAGGTCGACGAACAGGCCCGGGTACGGGCCGACCAGGTGGTACTGGCCGTCGAAGTCGTCTCCACGGGCGCCGACGCCGTGCGCGACTACGCCGTGAAGGCGGGGGAATACGCCGCCAACGGCATCGCCCACTACTGGGTGCTCGATATCATCGACCCGGCCTCGCCCGGACTGACCGTCTACACCCTCGACGCGCTCGGCGAATACCGGATCGCGCCGCGCGCCACCGGGGTGGTGCAGCTGGCGGGCACGGTCCCGATGGTGCTCGATCTTCCCGCGCTGACCGCCCGTCGCGGCTGACCACCGAATACGAGGTCCGAAACCCGCTTGGCATTCGTTCGCCCGGCGAACTACCGTCGAACGGTGCGACGATCGACTGCGCGGGTACCGGAATGACGACCGAACCGGTGCAGGCGACCCCACCCGAACTACCCGCCGGTCCGGCCCCGGGCGATGCGCCCGTACGCGGTGGCCTCCGCGCGGGCAGCGGCGCCCTCCTGGCCACCGGCGCGTACTTCATCTGGGGCCTGTTCCCCGGCTTCTTCGGCCTGCTGAGCTTCGCCGACCCCTTCGAGGTCCTGGCCCAGCGCATGCTCTGGACCCTGGTCGTGGCCCTGGCCGCGCTCGCGATGCTGGGCCGGGTGCGGGAACTGTGGGCGATCCCCGCGCGCACCTGGCGGCTGGCCGCGGCCGCGTCAGCGGCGATCGCCGTCAACTGGGGTGTATACGTCTACGGCGTCGGTGCCGGGCATGTCGTGGAATGCGCGCTCGGCTACTTCGCCGGACCACTGGTCACCGTGCTACTGGGGCTGGTGGTGTTCCGGGAGCGGTTGAGCGCCGCGCGCTGGGCGGCGCTCGCGCTCGGCGCCGCCGCGGTGCTCGTGCTGACCGTCGACTACGGCCACCCGCCCTGGATCGCGCTGGCGCTGGCCTTCTCCTTCGCGCTCTACGGCCTGATCAAGAAGGTGATCGTGCTCGATCCGCTGCCGGGTCTGGCCGCCGAGGGGATCGTGGCCGCGCCGGTCGGCCTGGCCGTGGTGGTCGGTTTCGCGGTCACCGGGCACGCCGCGTTCGGGCACGGTATCGGTCACACCGCGCTGCTGATGGCCTGCGGTCCGGTCACACTGATCCCGCTCGTGCTGTTCGCTTCGGCGGCCCGGCGCACCCCGCTGTCGACGATGGGGATCCTGCAGTATCTGACTCCCGCGCTGCAGATGGCCTGGGGTGTGCTGGTGAACCACGAGCCGATGCCCGCCGCCCGGTGGGCCGGGTTCGGGCTGATCTGGGTGGCGCTGGTGGTGTTCTCCGCCGATGTGCTGCGCGCCGGCCGTGCCGTCCCGTCCGGCCGTTCCGGCGCGGAAACGGTTGCGGCCCGATAGCCGCACCGGATGGACGGTGTTCGTCGCTGGTCGTTCGTCCACTGTTCATCTGCGGGCCCAGCGCCGTCCGGCATGTACTGGGAGGGTCACGTCCGTGTGATCGCCGCGGCGGTCTCCGTCGACCAGGAGGTTGTATGTCCACCCCTTCGGCACGCCGCCGTTTCGGGCGCGGGGGTCTTCGCGCAGTACCGCTGCGAGGTCGTGCGACGGCCGCCGTCGCGACGCTGCTCACGCTCGCCGCCACATCGTGTTCCAGCTCGACGAGCACCTCGGCGGACTCCGACACCACGACACCGATCAAGCACGTCGTGGTCGTGTTCCAGGAGAACGTCAGCTTCGACCACTACTTCGGCACCTACCCGGTCGCCGCGAACACCGACGGCACGCCGTTCACCGCGGCACCGGGCACCCCGAAGGTGGACGGCCTGACCCCCGACCTGCTCAGCAAGAACCCGAACCGGGCCCAGCCGGTGCGGCTCGGCGGCCCGGGCCAGCAGATCACCTGCGACCAGGACCACGGCTACGCCGACGAGCAGGCCGCGTTCGACGGCGGCAAGATGGACAAGTTCGTCGAGCACACCGAGGTCGACAACAGCACCGCGGCCTGCCGAGCCCCGCTGTACGGCCCGGCCGGCCTGGTCATGAACTACTACGACGGCAACTCCGTGACCGGGCTGTGGAACTACGCCCAGCACTACGCGATGAGCGACAACTCCTACGGCACCACGTTCGGCCCGTCCGCGGTCGGCGCCCTGAACCTGGTGGCCGGCCAGACCCACGGCGTCACCCAGCAGGTCATGCCCGGCGGTAAGCCGTTCCCGCCGCACGACGTCGTCGACGGCACCCTGATCGACGACGCGCAGCCGTTCGGCGACGACTGCTCGAGCCGCGACCAGGTGCAGATGAGCGGCCGCAACATCGGCGACCTGCTCAACAAGAAGAACATCACCTGGGGTTTCTTCGAGGGCGGTTTCAAGCCGACCGACACCAAGGACGGCAAGGCCGTCTGCGGCCAGAACCACACGGTGGGGGTGGAACTCGGCGGCACCGGCAAGACAGGTGACCACCCGTTCGGCACCAAGGACGACTACATCCCGCACCACGAGCCGTTCCAGTACTACCCGTCGACGGCCAACCCGCATCACCTGCCGCCGAGCGCGGTGGACAAGATCGGGCAGACCGACCAGGCCAACCACCAGTACGACCTCACCGACTTCTGGGACGCCGCCAAGGCCGGGCACCTGCCCGCCGTCAGCTACCTGAAGGCCGCCGGCTACCAGGACGGTCACGCCGCCTACTCCGACCCGCTCGACGAGCAGCGTTTCCTGGTCGAGACGATCAACGGCCTGCAGAAGCTGCCGGAGTGGAAGGACACCGCGGTCGTCATCGCCTACGACGACTCCGACGGCTGGTACGACCACAAGGCGCCCGAGATCGTCGGCAGTTCCACCTCCGACCAGGACGAGCTCAACGGTCCCGGCGGGTGCGGGGACGCCAAGGCCGCCCCCGCCAAGTACCAGGGCCGCTGCGGTTACGGTCCGCGGCTGCCGCTGCTGGTGATCTCGCCGTACGCCAAGGCGAACTACGTCGACCACGCGCGCACCGACCAGACCTCGGTGCTGCGCTTCATCGAGGACAACTGGAAGACCGGCCGGATCGGCGACGCGTCCTACGACGCGAAAGCCGGTGCGCTGGACGGCATGTTCGACTTCAAGGCCCCGGCACAGCCGACGGTCACCCTCGACCCGAAGACCGGCGCCGTCGCCGGTTAGTCACGAATTCGGCCTGGTCCCTGAGCTTTTCGGGGATCAGGCCTGCTTCGCGAGATTGTGGGCCAGCGTGCCCAGCCGGGTCAGCCGCGCGTCACCCAACGGGGTGACCTTGCTGCCCAGCCGGTTCGTCACGAACGCCAGCGACATGCCGGTCGTGGGATCGGCGAACGCACCCGAACCGCCGAGCCCGAAATGCCCGAACGCCGAAATCGGGTCCGCCTTGGACGGTTTCATCGGCACCCCGTGATAGCCCATCGCCCACGGGATCCGGAACGCGAGCACATAGTCCGGGGTGAACACCCGGCGCCGCGACATCTCCCGCACGGTCTCGGGCCGCAGCAGCTGGACGTCGCCGAGCCGGCCGTCGTCGGCCAGCGCCGCGTACATCCGGGCCAGCGCCCGGGCGGAGAAGATCCCGTTCACGCCCGGCATCACCGAATCGTGCAGCAGCGGATCGGTGATCAGATCCGCGAAACCGCGCGGCATGGTCTCGGCGGCCGCCGCGAACCGGGTCCGGGTCAGCAGATCCGTACTCCGATCCCAGCTCATGCCGGCCACGGTCAGGCGCGGGAACGTGGTGGCGATCCGCGGACGCTCGGAATCCGGTACCCGGAACCAGAGTTCGGGCGCGTCGAGCGGTTCCGCGATCTCGGTGCGGACCACCTCGGTGAAGTCGCGGCCGGTGACCCGGTGGATCAGCTCGGCGACCAGATGCCCGTAGCTGATGCCGTGATAGCCGCTGGTGCGCAGGTGCCGCGGGTCGGGTGCGGCGGCGGCCAGGGCCGCGGTGATCGCCTCGTCGTCGAAGAACGTCTCGACCGGACCGGGCACCAGATCGCGCAACCGGTGCAGCCCGGCGCGGTGGGTGAGCAGGTCGGTCACCGTGATCCCGGCCTTGCCGGCCGCGGCGAATTCGGGCCAGTACTCCGCGACCGGTGTGTCGTAGTCGATCAGTCCGCGTTCGGCCAGCTGGTGCACCGCCGTCGAGGCGACCCCCTTGCCGGTGGAGAAGCCGAGCGCGACCGTGTCGGCCTCCCACCGCACGCCGGGGTGGGCGTATCCGGCCCACACGTCGACGACCGGTTCGCCGTGCAGGTAGACGCTGAGCGCGCCTCCGCCGTCGGCGGGTGTGCGGAACAGCCGGTCGAAAGTCGCCACCAGAGCGGCGAATCGACGGTCGACGTACTGTGTGTCCGGCTCGGTCATGGATATCCCCTCGTCACCTCGTTCCCAGGCCAGCATGCCAGCTGCGGCGGTCGCGCGGCGGATTCAGGGGGCCGGGGCGTGGGCGCGCAGCCAAGTGGTGACGTAGTCGAGGACCTCCGGCGCGATCGTGGTCTCGATGGTGGCGTACTCGGCCGGCAGTCCGCTGCCGGCGGGCTGCATCATATGGTTGAGCCCCGGGAAGACCTGCACGTCCGACGACGGCGCTCGCGCGAGCAACTGCTGGGCGAGCGGCGCGTTCTGCGCCGCGGAGACCTGGAGATCCTTACCGCCGTAGAAGGCCAGCACCGGCACTCGCAGCGCGGTCAGCGCGGGTCTCGGGTCGTAGCGGACCAGGGAGTCGAAATAGATACTGGCCAGCGGATCCAGCGCGGCGGCGGACTGCTGACGGTCCGGCGGCAGCGTGGCGTTGTGATCGCTCGTGTAGCGCCGGACCGCTTCGGTGTCCCCGGTGCGGATCAGGCTGTTCAGTGACATCACGAACCCGACCTGCGCGGCGATCGTGGCGGCGTCGGCGCCCTGGGCGGCGGCGATCCGCCGGTTCTGGTCGATCAGCACCTCCGAGCCGGAGGTGGCCGGCCCGGCCATCATGACCACGAACGCGACGTGCGATCCGGGCCGGGCGGCGACCAGCGGCGCGAGATATCCACCCTCGCTGTGCCCGAACAGGCCGATCCGGTCGGGCTGGATATCCGGCCTGGTCCGCAGCAGATCGACCGCGGCGGCGATGTCGTTCGCCAGATCGGTGTAGCTGGCCGAGGTCAGCGTCCCACCGCTGCGCCCGACCCCGCGCTTGTCGTAGCGCAGCACCGCGTAGCCGGCGCGGGTCAGCGTGTCGGCCAGCAGCAGGAACGGTTTGTGCCCGGCCACGGACTCGTCGCGGTCGAGCGGCCCGCTGCCGTCGATCAGCACTACCGCCGGATGACGGCCGGGCGTGGGCGGCACGGTGAGCGTGCCCGAGATCGGCACGGCCGGGTTGCTGTGGAACTCGACGTCCTCGCTGCGATACGGGAACGGCGGGTGCGGCTGCTGCGGCCGCGGCGGCAGCGCCACCGGACCGGGCTCGAGGGTCAGCGGCACCTCCTTGCCGCCCTGGGTGAGCGTGCCGGTGATCAGCTCCCGGCCGCTGTCGTAGCGGCCGTGGAACGCCGGCGACCCGGGCACCTCGGGGAGGGCGAAGGCGAGGGTCGCCGGATGCAGATCCACCTGTGCCACCGGGGTTTCGAACACGCCCTGGCTCGGGATGGTGATCGTGGGATGGGTGCCGGTGAAGTTCACGCCGACCAGGATCGGCTTGTCCGGCACGACCAGCGTCCCGTTCCACTGTCCGGTCGGCGCGCCCTTCGGCGGTCCCGCGGCCGGTTCCGCCGGACCCGTGCTCGAACAACCCGCAACGAGTGCGCCGACCACCGCGGTCGAGGCCAGAGCGAGGCTGGATCGCATCCCTCGATTATCCGCGCGTGCTGGGCGAATCCGGGGATTTGACCGGTGTCAGGTGAGGTAGCGGTAGGCCGGCGAGTCCGGATCCAGCCGCTCGCAGCCGATCGGGGAGCGGTCCAGCCGTTCCAGCAGATCGTCCAGTCCGGCGGGCGTGCCCAGCTGGATGCCGACCAGCGCCGCGCCGGTCTCCCGGTTGTTGCGCTTGACGTACTCGAACAGGGTGATGTCGTCGTCGGGGCCCAGCACCTCGTCGAGGAAGCGGCGCAGCGCACCGGGTTCCTGCGGGAAGTCCACCAGGAAATAGTGTTTCAGTCCCTGATGCACCAGCGAGCGTTCGATGATCTCGCCGTAGCGGGAGATGTCGTTGTTACCGCCGGACACCAGACAGACCACGGTCGACCCCGGCCGCACATCGGCATCGGCGAGCGCGGCGACGGCGAGCGCGCCGGCGGGCTCGGCGATGATGCCCTCGTTCTGGTACAGCTCCAGCATCGCGGTGCAGATCGCGCCCTCGTCGGCGAGCATCATGTGGAACGCGGTGCCCTCGGTGGCGGCCATCAGCGGTAGCGACGCGTGCGACACGACCCGCCCGCCGAAGCCCGCCACCGCCGCATAGGGCAGATCGCCGACCCGGCGCACGGCGGCACCGTCCACGAACGGGTCGATCGAGGGCAGGGTGACCGGGCCACCGGATACCAGCGCGGCGGTCATCGACGCGGCGCCGGCCGGTTCGACGCCGATGATCGCGGTGCGGGGGGAGCGCTGGCGCAGATAGGTACCGATCCCGGCGAGGCAGCCGCCGCCGCCCACCGGGACGATCACCAGGTCCGGCGCCTGCGGCAGCTGGTCGAGGATTTCGGCGGCGATAGTGCCCTGTCCGGCCGCGGTGCGCGGGTCGTCGAACGGCGGGACCATCGTGGCGCCGGTGGCGGCGACGTCCGCGGCAGCCGCGGCGGCCGCGGCGTCGTAGGTGTCGCCGACCGCGATCAGTTCCACGAATTCGCCGCCGTGGATCCGGATTCGGTCGCACTTCTGTTTCGGGGTGGTGGTCGGTACGTAGATGCGGCCGTAGATGCCCATGGCCCGGCAGGCGAACGCGACACCCTGCGCGTGGTTGCCGGCGCTGGCCGCGACCACACCCGCGGCCCGCTCCTCGGCGCTGAGCTGCACGATCAGGTTGTACGCACCGCGCAGTTTGTAGGAGCGGACCGCGGTGAGGTCCTCGCGCTTGAGATAGACCTCGGCGCCGGTGGCGGCCGACAGCCGCTCCGAACGCTGCAGGGGAGTTGGCTCGATGATGTCGGAAATCCGCTTGGCGGCAGCGTCGATCTCGTCCGCCGTCAGGGCGGGCAGGGCGGATGTGGTCGACGGGACTTCCAGCGGTTTCGGCACTCGGACATGCTACCGAGCGAGCGCTATCGAATTTCCGGCTGTGGGTCGACTCAGCGCGGCGTGAGGACGAATAGCGGGATCTGCCGATCGGTTCGCTTGGTGTACTCCGCGTAGTCCGGCCAGGCTTCGACGGCGCGGGCCCACCAGGTGTCCCGCTCGGCGCCGGTCACCTCGCGGGCGTCGTAGTCCTTGACCACGGTGCCGTCGCGCAGTTCGACATGCAGGTGGGCCTTCACGTTGTAGTACCACACGGGGTTCTTCGGCGCGCCGCCCAGCGACGCGACCACGGCGTACTCGCCGTTGTGCTCGACGCGCATGAGCGGGGTGCGGCGCAGCTTGCCGGTCTTGGCGCCGCGGGTGGTGAGCAGGACGATGGGTTTGCCCTGCATGATGTTGCCCTCGGTCCCGCCCGAGTTCTCGTACAGTTCGGCCTGGTCACGGGCCCAATCCGAGGTGCTGGGTGCGTACTCTCCGGTCAGTGGCATGACCTCCACAATGCTCCGCCGGGACGGATTATTCCGTCCGCGGCACGCGGTGGAGTGGGTCACGGTCCGGTCCCGGCGGAAAGTTCGCCTACCCGAATTCTCGATTCAGGGTAAGCTGCTCATATGGCTGTGGTTCCCCCTGTTTCACGTCTCGCCGGCGGGTCCCGCACGGTGGACGTGGCGGGCACGCGCTGGCCGCTGTTCAAACTCGAATCTCTGGCGCTGGCCGCCGCGGCCGGGCCGGCGGTGCTGGTGGCCACGGGTTCCGGGCAGGCGGGCGTGCTCGCCGCGGCAGGCGTGGCCACACTGCGCTGGATCGTCGCCCTGGTCCCGGCTCGCCGGTCCTGACCGCCACCCCAAGCTGAACGGCTGACCCCAGAGCATGATCGTGGATCGGGCCTTGGGGGTTTCGACGTCGGCCAGCACGAACGAACGCGCCTGCGCGTATCCGGCACAACCGTCGACGGTGTAGGTCTCGTCGGTCCACGCCACGCCGGCGTGCGGCCCGTACACCTTGTTGTACTGGAAGTAGATGTCGTTGCCGAAGTCGTCGGGCTGTTCCAGGTCGAGCATCGGCTCGACCAGGGCGGCGCCGGGCTCCAATGTCACACCGCTGCCGCCGTTCCCGTCGATCACCGCGCCGCCGGTCGCACCGGTGATCAGGGGCGAAAGGGCACTGAAAATCGTGCCCGTGTCGGGAGCGGTCGGACCGTTCGGGGAGTTCCCGAGCGGGAAGGCGCCCTGGAGATCCCGGACATCGAAACCGGGCCAGCGGGATCGAACCGTTGCCGCCGCCGTACGGCACCGTGGAGAACAGTCCGGCGGCGCCGTTGACGGTCAGATCGCTGAGTGCGACCTGGCAGCCCATGATGTAGCCGACGGTCATCGCGGAGGCGCCGTGCGTGCCCGTGCCCGGGGTGCCGGGGACCTGCTGGGCGCCGTTGTTGGGACCGATGATCCCGTCGGGAGTGTCGATGGTCGTGCTGACCGACCCGCTCACCCAGGCGGTGCGGGCGATGTGTCAGCTCGCCAGGCAGCCCGGGCCGAGCAGTGCCTTCAGATCACCCATCAGGGCCGAGGAGGGAGACACCCGCAGATTGTCGGTCACCCGCAGCACGGTGGTCTTGTCCCGGGCACCGACGTGGCGGATGTGGACGTCAGCGGTGCCGGGGTGGCTGGCCAGGACCCGCTTCAGCGCGCCCACCTTGTCCGGGGTGCACAGGCGGGTCGGGATCGTCACGGCCAGGGGCTTGTCCACACCGATCGAGGACAGGTCCGGGACCACGAGATCATTGGCGATCAGCGAGATCCGGTCGTCGCGGGCCGAGACCCGCGCCTTGACCAGGACCACCGCGTCCTCGACCACCTCGGCGCCGTACACCGAATACGACTGCGGGAAGAACAGCACCTCGATCCCACCGGTGAGGTCTTCCAATTGCACGGCGGCCCAAGCCAATCCGTTCTTGTTGATCCGGCGGGTGACCGAGGCGATGATGCCGCCGATGGTCACCTGCGCGCCGTCCTTCACATCACCTTCGAGAATGGCCGGGATCTGGGTGTCGGCCTGCGCGGCGATCACGTGCGCCACACCGTCGAGCGGATGCCCGGACACGTAGAGCCCCAGCATCTCTCGCTCCAGCGCCAGCTTGTGCTTGGTCTCCCACTCTTCGTCGGGAACCTTCACGTCGAAGACCGAGGCCATCGACTCGTCGCCGTCGTCGAGACCGCCGAACAGGTCGAACTGCCCGATCGCCTCGGCCTTCTTGGTCGACATGACCGCGTCGATGGCATCGGAGTGCACCAGCAGCAGGCCCTTGCGCGGGTGGCCCAGCGAGTCGAAAGCGCCTGCCTTGATGAGGGATTCGGCGACCTTCTTGGTGCAGGCGGTGGCGTCGATCTTGTTCAGGTAGTCGGAGAAGTCGGTGAACTTCGACTTCTCCTCCCGGGCGGCGATGATCGAGGCCACGACATTCGCGCCGACGTTGCGGACCGCACCCATGCCGAAGCGGATGTCGTTGCCCACCGAGGCGAATTCGAGCTGCGACTCGTTGACGTCCGGCGGCAGCACCTGGATGCCCAGCCGGCGGCAGTCGGCCAGATAGACCGCCGCCTTGTCCTTGTCGTCACCGACGGAGGTCAGCAGCCCGGCCATGTACTCGGCGGGGTAATTGGCCTTCAGGTACGCGGTCCAGAACGACACCAGGCCGTAGCCCGCCGCGTGCGACTTGTTGAACGCGTAGCCCGCGAACGGGAGGATCGTGTCCCACAGCGCCTGGATGGCCGGCTTGCTGAACCCGTTCTGCAGCATGCCCGCTTCGAAGCCCTCGAACTCCGCGGCCAGGACCTCGGCCTTCTTCTTACCCATGGCGCGGCGCAGAATGTCGGCTCGGCCCAGCGAGTAGCCGGCCACCTTCTGCGCGATCTGCATGATCTGTTCCTGATAGACGATCAGGCCGTAGGTGTCGCGCAGGATGTCCTTGAGGGGCTCCTCGAGCTCCGGATGGATCGGCTTGACCTCCTGCCGGCCGTTCTTGCGGTCGGCGTAGTCGTTGTGCGCGTTCATGCCCATCGGGCCCGGGCGGTACAGCGCCAGCACCGCGACGATGTCCTCGAAGCCGGTGGGGATCATGCGGCGCAACAGATCTCGCATGGCACCACCGTCGAGCTGGAACACGCCCAGGGTGTCGCCGCGGGCCAGCAGTTCGTAGGTGGCCGGGTCCTCCAGCGGCAAGGTGTCGAGGTCGAGTTCGATACCGCGGTTGGCCTTGATGTTCTCCAGGGCGTCGCCGATGACGGTGAGGTTGCGCAGGCCCAGGAAGTCCATCTTCAGCAGGCCGATGGCCTCGCACGACGGATAGTCCCAGCCGGTGATGATGGCGCCGTCCTGGGCTCGCTTCCAGACCGGGATCGCGTCGGTGAGCGGCTCAGACGACATGATGACCGCGCAGGCGTGCACGCCGGCGTTGCGGATCAGGCCCTCGAGCCCCTTGGCGGTCTCGTAGATCTTGGCCACGTCGGGATTGGTGTTGATCAGTTCCCGGACCTCGGCGGCTTCCTTGTACCGCTCGTGCTCGGGGTCGGTGATGCCCGACACCGAGATGTCCTTGGCCATGATCGGCGGCGGCAGCGCCTTGGTGATCTGGTCGGCGATCGCGAAACCGGGCTGGCCGAACAGTACGCGGGCCGAGTCCTTCAGCGCCGCTTTGGTTTTGATGGTGCCGAAGGTGATGACCTGGGCGACCCGGTCGCTGCCCCACTTCTCGGTGGCGTAACGGACCATCTCACCGCGGCGGCGGTCGTCGAAGTCGATATCGATATCGGGCATCGACACGCGCTCGGGGTTGAGGAACCGCTCGAAGAGCAGACCGTGCGGGATCGGGTCGATATTGGTGATGCCCATGGCGTAGGCGACCAGCGAACCGGCTGCCGAACCACGGCCCGGGCCGACGTTGATGCCGACCGAGCGGGCGTAGGTGATGAGGTCACCGACGACGAGGAAGTATGCGGGGAAACCCATTTCGTTGATCACGCCGAGCTCGTACTTCGCCCGGGTGACGTATTCCTGCGGCGGCCCGCTGGGGAACCGCCGGTCGAGGCCCTTCATGACCTCGTGCTCGAGCCAGGTGGCCTGGGTGTAGCCCTCTGGCACCGGGAAGATCGGCATCCGGTCGCGGTGGGCCCACACGTCGTCGTAGGACTGGACCCGCTCGCCGATGAGCACCGTGTTGTCGCAGGCGCCGGGGACTTCCGCGTCCCAGATGGCGCGCATCTCGGCGGCGGACTTCAGGTAGTAGCCGGAGCCGTCGAACTTGAACCGGTTCGGGTCGGACAGCGTCTTGCCGGTCTGGATGCACAGCAGCGCTTCGTGATTCGACGAATCGGATTCGAAGACGTAGTGGCAGTCGTTGGTGGCCAGCGGTGGGATGCCGAGCTTTTTGCTGACGTCGAGCAAGCCTTCGCGGACGCGGCGCTCGATGGACAGCCCGTGGTCCATGACCTCGAGGAAGAAGTTCTCGGGGCCGAAGATCTCCTGCCACTTGGCCGCGGCCTCGAGGGCCTCGCGCTCGTGGCCCAGGCGTAGCCGGGTCTGTACCTCGCCGGACGGGCAGCCGGTGGTGGCGATGATGCCGGCGGCGTGCTCGGCGATGATCTCGGCGTCCATACGCGCCCACTTGCCGAGCTGGCCCTCGATGGAGGCGAGCGAGCTCAGCTTGAACAGGTTGCGCAGTCCGGTGGCGTTCTCGGCGACCATGGTCATGTGGGTGTAGGCACCCGAACCGGAGACGTCGTCGCCCTTCTGCGACGGGTCGCCCCACAGCACGCGCTTGGTGTTGAACCGGGACTCCGGCGCGATATAGGCCTCGATGCCGATGATCGGCTTCACGCCGATCTTCTTGGCGGTGTTGTAGAACTCCGAAGCGCCGTACATGTTTCCGTGGTCGGACATGCCGACCGCCGTCATTTCCAGCCGTTGCGCCTCTTTGAACAACGGGGTGATCTTCGCGGCACCGTCGAGCATGGAGTACTCGGTGTGGTTGTGCAGGTGAACGAACGATCCGGACGACGCGCTCAAGACGGTCCTTCCTCCCAGAGGCCGGCGGGGGTTGGTCCAGCGATTCTATGCACGAGGTCCGACACGTTCCGCCGCCGCTGGTTCGCGCCGCGGAGCGTGCCTGATGATCGCGGCGTGTCGGTGGTGAACATCACGGCGCGTCCGAATAAGTGCCGCGCGGCGGCCCGGAGAATGGTAGAACGTATTCTAGTTTTACCAGCGGGACAGCCGAGGAGTGTCACATGCGGTACGGAGTGGTGTTGTTCACCAGCGATCGGGGCATCACGCCCGCCAATGCGGCCGCCGCCGCCGAGGAAGCCGGGTTCGACTCGTTCTACGTACCCGAGCACACCCACATCCCCACCGCCCGGACCGCGGCCCACCCGCGCACCGGCGACGAGACCCTGCCCGACGACCGCTACCTGCGCACCCTCGACCCGTGGGTGGCGCTCGGCACGGCCGCGGCCGTGACCAGCCGGATCACCCTGTCCACGGCGGTGGCGCTGCCCGCCGCGCACGACCCGATCATCCTGGCCAAGACCATCGCCACCCTCGACCACCTCAGCGGCGGCCGCGTCGAGCTCGGCGTCGGATTCGGCTGGAACACCGAGGAACTCGGTGACCACGGCGTGCCGGCGAACAAGCGCCGCACCGTCCTGGCCGAGAAGCTCGCCGCCATGCGCGAGATCTGGACCCAGGAGCAGGCCGAATACAACGGCCAGTTCGTGCAGTTCGGCCCGAGCTGGTCCTGGCCGAAGCCCGCCGGCCAGGTCCCGGTCATCCTCGGTGCGGCCGGCACCGAGCAGTCCTTCACCTGGCTGGCCCGCAACGCCTCCGGCTGGCTCACCACCCCCGCCGAGGCCGACATCGCGCCGAAGATCGAACTGCTGAACCGGGTCTGGAAGGACAACGGCCGCGAGGGCACGCCCCGGGTCGTCGCGCTGGCCGGCCGGCACGACGCCGCCCAGCTCGCACAGTGGTCCGAGGCGGGGGTGACCGAGGTGGTCTTCGGGCTGCCGGACCGCTCGGCGGACGACGTGAAGGGCTACCTGGCCAAGCTCGGCGGAAAGCTCGACCGCAGCATCTGAGCGGCACGGAGTGGCGCGGCGCAGGACTGCGCGGAACCGCCGAGGTACCCAGTTGGACCGGCGAATCACGCCGGGCCGCTGACCTTTCCATGCTCTCGGGGCCGACCAGCGGGACGTCCGGTCGGCGCCGTCACGGCGGCGGAAAGATGTTGGGGCTGGAGGGATTCCGGCAGCGGGGGAGGAATCGGGCGACCGGACTGCGGGTCGGCGGGGTGCGGCGCGATAGCGTGCCACTATGCGGATTGCGGACGGAGCCGGCCGGTTGTGAGCCTCGCACGGGTACCGCGGGTCGCGGTGGTGGCGGTGTCGGCGATCCTGCTGCAGCTGGTGGTGCGGGGGTGGGTGGCCGGGTCCGGGTACTTCTACTGGGACGACCTGATCATGACCGGGCGGGCGGCGACCTCCTCGCTGTGGTCCGCGGATCTGCTCTGGTACAGCCACGACGGGCATTTCATGCCGCTGGCGTACATGACGGTCTGGCTGGCGACGGCGATCGCGCCGCTGCGGTGGGGCTTGGCGGTGGCGTCGCTGGTGCTGTTGCAGGCCGCGGCCTCGCTGGCGGTGCTGCGGCTGCTCGTGGTGATGCTGGGATGGCGGTGGCGGCTGTCGATTCCGCTGGGGTTCTATCTGGCCGGGGTGCTGACGCTGCCCGCGTTCGCGTGGTGGTCGGCGGGATTGAACGCGTTGCCACTGCAGTTCGCGCTGGCCTGGGTGAGCGCGGACGCGCTGCGGCTCGTGCGGACCGGCCAGCGGCGGTACGTGGTGTCGGGTGTCGTGGCGCTGGCGGTGGCGCTGGGGTTCTTCGAGAAGGCCGCGGTGGTGCCGGTGGTCGCGGCCGCGGTGGTCGCGTTGCTGGCCCGGGTGCGGGGCGAGCCGGTGCGGCGGGCGCTGCGCCGGGGTGCGCTGCTGTGGGCGGGATCCGGTGTGGTGCTGGTGATGTGGGCGGTCTGCTACCTGCTGGTGGTCGATACGACCGAGAGCAACAGCGGTCCGGAGCAGGCGACCGGGCCCGAGCACGCGGGCGCGCTGCTGCACAGCGCGATCTCGCTCGGGATCGTGCCGGCCGCGGTGGGCGGCCCCTGGCACTGGGAACGCTGGATCCCCGCGACGCCGTGGGCCGACCCGCCGCACTGGGGCGTGGTGCTCGCCTGGATCGCGGTGGCAGCGGTTGTGGCGCTGTCGATCTCGCTGCGGCGGCGGGTGATCGCCGTATGGGTGGCGGCCGCGGCCTACATCCTGCTGACCCAGATTCCGGTGCTGGTGATCCGCAGCGGTCCGGGGACGACCGCCGAGCTGATGCAGTCGCTGCGCTATTTCGCCGACGACGCCGTCGTGCTGACCATCGCCGGCGCGCTGGTGTTGTGCGCTCCGGCCCGGCGGCAGGTGCCGCGCTACGGCAGACCCGTTGTGGCGGTGGCCATGTCGGTGTTCACCCTCGGCAGCCTGTGGTCGACCTACGGTTTCGCGCGCAGCTGGTCGAACGCTCCCGCCCGCGGCTATCTCACCACCGCGCGCGCGGAATTCGCCCACTGGGACGGTGACCCGCTGCTCCAGCAGGAGGTGCCGTGGAACGTGTTGAACCCCTTGGCCTTCCCGCAGAACCAAACCGACCGGGTCCTGGCCCCCATCGCGCCGCCCGGCCTGTTCGCCCGCACCACGCCCCGCCTGCGCATGCTCACCGACACCGGCACGATCGTCGATGCCCAGGTCTGGTGGAACCGCGGCATCGTGCCCGGTCCCGACCCCGACTGCGGCTACCGGGTCCGCGGCCCCGCCGCAGTGGAACTCCCACTCACCGGCCCGATGCTCATGCGCGCCTGGACCGCCCAGCTCAACTACCTCGCCGACCGCGAAGGCCGCGTCGCGGTCGCCTTCGAAGGCAGCGACGAAGTGCTCGCCGACGTCCACCCCGGCCTCAACCAGGTCTTCGTCCGCCTCCTCGGCAGCGGTTCTGCCCTCCGAATCCGCTCGCTCACACCGGATCTCGCCCTCTGCGTCGGCGTCGGGCCGGTGGGTGTCACCTCGTTCGATCGTTGAGTGGGCGGTGGGTCTGTGCGGCGCGGCCGTCCGAATCCGCTCGCTCACACCGGATCTCGCCTCTGCGTCGGCGCCGGGCCGGTCGGTGTCACGTCGTTCGATCGTTGAGTGGGCCGGGTCTGTGCGGCACGGCGCTCCGGATCCGCTCGTTCCCACCGGATCTCGGCCCAGTGGCGCCGTCCGGTCACCATCGTTCGACCGGATCTCGCCGTCCGTGTGACGGCTGCCGTCAGCGGACCAGGAGGGCGACGGGTAGGCGGGCGAAGAGTTTTTCCAGGCGGATGCGGCCCTGGAAGGTGTGTCCGGTGAGGCGGTCGGTCCAGATGCCCGGGGGGAGGTGCATCGTGGTGTCGCCCCAGCCGGTGTCGGCGAGGCCGACGCTGTGGCGGGTGACGGCGGCTACCACCTGGGGGGTCTCGCCGCGGCGGCCGCGGGCGAAGGCTACGACGCGGCGGGCGTGGTCGCCGCCGGCGAACAACGGGGTGTAGGTGCCGCCGACGAAGACGTCGGGGCGTTCCCGGCGCAGCCACAGCGCGTAGGCGACCACCCACATCTTCGCGACCCCAGTGGCATCCACATCCGGTGTGCCGGTGAGGGATTGGAGTACGGCGAGCCGGTGACCGAAGTCGACCGGGCGGCGGTTGTCGGGGTCGACCAGCGAGTCCTCCCACAGCTCGGTGCCCTGGTAGATGTCGGGGATCCCGGGGCCGCACAGCTGCAGCAGTTTCTGGGCCAGCGCGTCGGACCAGGCGTGCGGTGCGATCTGGCCGACCAGTTCGCTCAGCTCGGCGCCGACCGGCCCGTCGACCACCGCGTCCACCCAGCGGTGCAGTGCGACCTCGAACTCGGCATCCGGCTCCTCCCAAGAGGATTCGATTCCGGCCTCGCGAACCGCCTTCTCCGCGAACGCGTGCAGGCGCTCCCGCAGCCCGGGCACGCCCGCGGCCGGACGCCCGTCGGCGGGCCACACTCCGAGCATGTTCTGCAGCAGGAACAGTCCGGTGGCCGGGTCCGGCGGCGGCGTGATGTCGTGCCACGCCGTCACGGTCGCCGCCCAGGTGCCGGCCAGCTGCGACAGCACACTGATCCGGGCCCGCACGTCCTCACCGCGTTTGGTGTCGTGGGTGGAGAGCGTGGTCATGGTGGCCGGCCAGTGATGGGCGCGTTCGGCATTGGCGAGATGGAACTCCAGCACCGAGCGGCCGAACCGGGTGGGGTCCCCGCCCAGCTCCTGCAGCGACACCAGCCGCGCGGCCCGGTAGGACATGGTGTCCTCGACCGCCTTCGCCGCCACCGCCACCCCGACCTGATTCAGCCGGGTCGCGGCCTCGCCGTTCGCGGCCACGGCGGTGGTCAGCACCGACAGCGGGATGGTCAATTCGGTATTGCGCGTGGCGACTTCGGTCACCACCCGGCCCAGCACCCCGGCCAGCGGCCGGTAGTCGGTGCGGCCGACAGGCAGGTAGGACAGCACCTCGACGGTGGCGTTGGTCAGCGCCATGGTGTCGAAGTCCGCGGCCCGCGCGTCCCGTTTGATCGCGGCCACCAGCCGCCGCACCTCGGGCACCAGCAGCGTCTCGGCGACGGCGCGCTTGATCCGGTGTTCGGTGTCGTCGAACCAGGCCTGGTCGCTGCCGTGCCCGACCAGGTGCCGGGACAGTTCGGTCAGGCTCGCGGCGCCGGCCGGATCCACCAGCACTCCACCGATGTCGGCGAGGGTGTCGTAACCGGTGGTGCCGTCCACCGGCAGCGTGGCGTCCAGCGGTTCCTCGGGTGCGAGCATCCGCTCGACCACCAGCAGCCGATCGGGCCCGATCAGCCGCCGCAGCCGGGCAAGGTATCCGGCCGGATCGGCGAGCCCGTCGGGATGGTCGACCCGGACGCCGTCGATGAGGTCGTGTTCGCACCAGGCCGCCAGCTCGCGGTGGGTCAGCTCGAACACCGCCGGCTCCTCCTGGCGCACGGCCGCCAGGCCGTTCACGGCCAGGAACCGCCGGTAGGTGCCGACCCCGGCCCGCCAGTTGACCAGGCGATAGTGCTGTTTGTCGTGGATCCGTAGCGGATTCTCGCCGTCGGTGCCGGGCGCGATCGGGAAGCGCAGATCGTGCAGTGCCAGCATCGGTTCCGGCCCGGTGCGGTCGACGGTCAGGTTCGCCGGATCGTTCTCGCTCTGCAGCACCGGCAGTGCCAGCCGGCCGCCGGCACCGTTGCTGGGACTCCAGTCGATGTCGAAGAACGCCGCGAACGGTGACTGCCGGCCGTTGCGCAGCACGTCCCACCACCACGGGCTGTGCCGGGGTTCGCCGACTCCCAGGTGGTTGGGGACCAGGTCCACGATCAGGCCCATGCCGCGGCTGCGCACCTCGTCCGCGAGCGCCTTCAGCCCGGCCGGGCCGCCGAGCGCGGCCGACACGGTCGTCGGGTCGGTGACGTCGTAGCCGTGGGTGGAGCCCGGCATCGCGGTCAGGATCGGCGACAGGTACAGGTGCGAGACGCCGAGCTGCTGGAGGTATTCGGCGATCGACCTGGCGTCGTCGAAGGTGAGCAGGCCCGGTCGCAGCTGTAGCCGGTAGGTGCTGCTGATCGGGGTGTGCGCGGGCGTGGGCCCGGGGCGGGGCTCGGAGGTGGGGTGCGCTTCAGTCATCTCGGTATAGATCATGCGATATGGGCGGAACGGTCCCGGTGACGGCTCCTGAGTACGAGCAGGCATCGGGCGGGAACGGTGAGCGCGGCACCGGCCGCGTGGGTGGCCGGCGCGTGGCCGGTGGCGGCGGAGCAGTCGAGCGCTACTTCCCACTCCGGGGCGAATTCCGTTCCGGGAACGGTGAATTCGAGTGCCTCGTCGTGCGCGTTGAAGCAGAGCAGGAACGAGTCGTCGCGGACGCGTTCACCTTGCGGGCCGGGTTCGGCGATCGCGTCGCCGTTGAGGAACACCGTCAGCGACCGTGCGAAGCCCGATTCCCAGTCGGCCGCGGTCATCTCCGCGCCCGCCGGGGTCAGCCAGGCGATGTCCCCGCACGCGGGCTGCCCGGGTCCCGGATGGCCGTCGAAGAAGCGGCGGCGCCGGAACACCGGGTGCGCGGCGCGCAGCGCGAACACGGTGCGAGTGAAGGCGAGCAGGTCGGCGTGCGTGTCGGCGAGTGTCCAGTCGATCCAGGACAGCGGCGAATCCTGGCAGTAGGCGTTGTTGTTGCCCAGCTGGGTGCGCCCGAATTCGTCGCCGTGCAGCAGCATCGGCGTGCCCTGGGACAGGGCGAGGGTGGCGATCATGTTGCGGCTCTGGCGATCGCGCAGTTCCAGGATTCCCGGGTCGGTGGTCGGGCCTTCGGCGCCGCAGTTCCAGGAGCGGTTGTAGTTCTCGCCGTCGCGGTTGCCCTCACCGTTGGCCTCGTTGTGTTTCTCGTTGTAGGAGACCAGGTCTCGCAGGGTGAACCCGTCGTGCGCGGTGACGAAGTTGATGCTGGCGCTGGGCCGGCGGCCGGTGGCCTCGTACAGGTCGGAAGACCCGGTCAGCCGGGACGCGAATTCGCCCAGGGTGGAAGGCTGTCCGCGCCAGTAGTCGCGCACGGTGTCGCGGTACTGGCCGTTCCATTCCGTCCACAACGCCGGGAAGTTGCCGACCTGGTAGCCGCCCTCGCCGACGTCCCACGGTTCGGCGATCAGCTTGACCTGGCTGACCACCGGATCCTGTTGCACCAGATCGAAGAACGTGGCCAGCTTGTCGACGTCGTGCAGCTCGCGGGCCAGGGTGGCGGCCAGGTCGAACCGGAAGCCGTCGACGTGCATCTCCTGGATCCAGTACCGCAGCGAGTCCATGATCAGCTGCAGGGTGTGCGGATTGCGCACGTTGAGACTGTTGCCGGTGCCGGTGTAGTCGACGTAGTGGGCCGGATCGTCTTCGGACAGGCGGTAATACGCGGCATTGTCGATGCCCCGGAACGACAGCGTCGGGCCGAAGTGGTTGCCCTCGGCGGTGTGGTTGTACACGACGTCGAGGATCACCTCGATCCCTTCGGCGTGCAGGGCGCGGACCATGGCCTTGAACTCGCTCACCGCGCCGCCGGGCCGGGGGTCGGCGGCGTACTCGCCGTGCGGGGCGAGATAGCCGAAACTGTTGTAGCCCCAATAGTTTCGTAGTCCCTGGTCGAGCAGGACCCGGTCGTGCAGGAACTGGTGCACCGGCATCAGTTCGACGGCGGTGACGCCCAGGCTCTTCAGGTGCGCGATGACCGCCGGATGCGCGAGACCGGCGTAGGTGCCGCGTAATTCGGGCGGCACCCGGGGATGGGAGATCGTCATCCCCTTGACGTGCGCCTCGTAGATCACGGTCTCGTGGTACTGGTGCCGGGGCGCGCGGTCGCTGCCCCAGTCGAACCAGGGGTTCACCACGACCCCGGTCATGGTGTGCCCCAGCGAATCCCGGCCGTGTTCGTACAGGGACGGATCGTTGGCGAACGTGCCGCCGAAGGCCTTGCCGTACGGGTCGAGCAGGAGTTTGGCCGGGTCGCACCGCAACCCGCGCGCCGGATCGTAGGGGCCGTGCACCCGGTACCCGTAGCGTTGGCCGGGCACGACGGCCGGGATGTAGGCGTGCCACACCGATCCGTCGACCTCGTCGAGCGGGATCCGGGTCTCCGCGCCGAGCCGGTCGATCAGGCACAGCTCGACCCGTTCGGCCACCTCGGAGAAGACGGAGAAATTGGTGCCCACGCCGTCGTAGGTGGCGCCGAGCGGGTAGGCCGCGCCGGGCCACACGCCCAGCGGGGCCACTCGGCGAGGTCCCTCCGGCGCAACCATGGGTTCGACAGTAGCCGCAGCCCGGGAGGCGGTGGTCCGGCCGCGTCACGATGGTAACTTGAACGGTGTTCAGGAACGCCTCGCCCGAAGGAGCGCCGTGCCCCGCACCGCCGCCGAGATCACCGCGCTCGACGCCGCCCACGTCTGGCACCCCTACGGCGGTTTCCCGGCGACCACCGAGCCGCTCGTGGTCGCGTCGGCCGCCGGGACCAGGCTCACCCTCGCCGACGGCCGGGAACTGATCGACGGCATGAGCAGCTGGTGGGCCGCCGTCCACGGCTACCGGCACCCGGTGCTCGACGCGGCCCTGGTCGCGCAGTCCGAGCGGATGAGTCACGTCATGTTCGGCGGCCTCACCCACGAGCCCGCCGTGCGGCTGGCCGAACTACTGGTCGAGCTCACCCCCGCGGGCCTGGACAAAGTATTCCTCTGCGACTCCGGCTCGATCTCGGTGGAGGTCGCGGTCAAGATGTGCCTGCAGTACTGGCGGGCCCTGGGCCGGCCCGGCAAACACCGGCTGCTGACCTGGCGCGGCGGCTACCACGGCGACACCTTCACCCCGATGAGTGTGTGCGACCCCGAAGGCGGCATGCACGCGCTGTGGACCGACGTGCTCGCCGAGCAGATCTTCGCGCCGATGCCGCCGCACGACTACGACCCCGAGTACGTCGCGCTCCTCGAACAATTGATCGCCGCACACGCCGACGAGGTGGCCGCGGTCATCGTGGAGCCGATCGTGCAGGGCGCCGGCGGCATGCGCTTCCACCACCCCGACTACCTGCGGGACCTGCGCCGACTCTGCGACGCTCACGGCATCCTGCTGATCTTCGACGAGATCGCCACCGGATTCGGCCGCACCGGAACACTTTTCGCCGCCGACGCGGCGGGCGTCACCCCCGACGTGATGTGTGTCGGCAAGGCGCTGACCGGCGGCTACCTCACCCTCGCCGCCGCTGTCACCACCACCGCGATCGCCGAGACGATCAGCGCCGCGCACGGCGGTCTCATGCACGGCCCCACCTTCATGGGCAACCCGCTGGCCTGTGCGGTGGCGGTCGCCTCGACCGAACTGCTGCTCGCCCGGGACTGGCGGCGGGAAGTGGCCGATATCGAGGCCGGGCTGCGAGCCGGATTGGCGCCCGCGCGTGCGGTTCCCGGCGTCGCCGATGTCCGGGTGCTGGGCGCGATCGGAGTCGTCGAACTGGACGGGCCCGTCGACATGCGGTCCGCCACGCGCGCCGCGGTCGACGCCGGAGTGTGGTTGCGCCCGTTCCGCAATCTCGTCTACACGATGCCGCCGTTCATCAGCACGCCCGAGGACGTTGCCGCGATCGCGAACGCCGTGGTCGCGGCCGCCGCGAGCGAGCGGTCGCGCTGACCGCCGGACCGCGCCGCGATCCGGGTCGGGTCGCATCGAACCGCCCCGGCCACGACGGCTCACGCGGCTGTGCCGCACCCGAGTCGCGGGCGGTAAGCGGAACCGAGCACGCCCGCGGCGGATCGCCTGTGACACTTGGTCGGTGGAACGGATCGGCGGCGGCTACTCTGTGCCGTTATGACCAGCTTCACTCCGCCCGGACCGTATGACACCGGGCAGCTTCCGGTGGTCTACGGCTCGGCCATGCCGGACCAGTTCCCGACCGGGGTCGGTTTCAGTCCCGTCACCGTGGCGTCATCGGAAAACGCTGTCCTGCTCCGGGTTTCCGGCCTCCTGCTGGCAGTTGCCGGAGTGCTGCTGGCGATCGGATCCATGCTTCCGGTCTGGGTGGTCCAGATCGGCGGCCACGAGATCCGATCGCTGCCCTGGCGCGGCGACGTGGCCGGGGGTGTGACGCACCACAGTTCGCCCTCGCTGGGTGTGCAGCTGACCCTGCTGGCGGTGATCGCGCTCGGGATCGGCGTGCTGACCCTGGTACTGGCCGAACGGCCCTACGCTTGGTCGGCGCCCGTCGGTGTCGCGACCGGCGGGTTGCTGCTGGGGTTCGGGATCACCCAGGTCGGGCACGTGGTGAACAACCACTACTCGGGCCTGCATTTCCAGTACGGGTCGGGGTTGTGGCTGGTGGTGCTGGCCGCTATCGCGGCGCTGTTCGGTGCCCTCGCGGCACTGTCGGCGAACGGCGAGCGGACCATGCTCGAGGGTCGCGGCCCGTCCGACCTGCAGGCCGGATTCGGGTTGCTCGCCACCGCCGCGGCCACCGCCGTGGCCGCGGTCGGACTGCACCTGGACGGGCACAAGGGTTTTCACGGCAGCACGACCCTCACCTCGGTCATGACGGCGGCTCTGCTGGTCGGCCTGCTGTTCGCGGTGGCGCTCGCGGTGCTGCTGTTGCTCGGCCGCGCCGACCGGGCCGGCGTCCGCCCGCTCACCGCCCTGGTGGCGGCCTGGCTGCTCGGCTCCACCTCCACCCTGGCCTGGCCCGCCCTGTTCCACAGCCAACTGCCGACATTCCTGGCGCACAGCATCTGGGGACTGAGCGCGGTGGTGCTGACGGCGGCGTTCACCATGGTCGCCGCGGTGCGGGCGACTGCCCTGCGGTAGCCGAGCGTCCGTCCTGCGGTTGCCGGGCGAGCGTCCTGCAGTTGTCGGGCGACTGCCCTGCGCTAGCCGGGCGAGCGTCCTGCGGTAGCCGAGCGAGCGTCCTGCGGTTATCGGGCGACTGCCCTGCGCTAGCCGAGCGAGCGTCCTGCGGTAGCCGGGCGAGCGTCCTGAGGTAGCCGAGCGAGCGTCCTGCGGTTATCGGGCGAGCGTTAGGCGGTGGCTGAGCGTCCAATTTCGCTCGTGACCGGGGTACCGGGTGGCGTCCGGGGTTCGGGCGGATGTCGGCGCGGTCGCCTGTGCGGCAGTCTCCGGCGGCTCCTGAACGGCGTTCAAGTATGCTCGTGAACTGTGAATGTCGACCCATTGCGCTGGCTGGACGAGCGTGCCGCGGACCGGACGCGGGCCGGGCTGCGCCGGCAGTTGCGGGCACGGGTGCCCGGGGAGGCGCTGATCGATCTGGCCTCCAACGACTACCTGGGCCTGTCGCGGCATCCCGCGGTGGCCGCGGGGGCCGTCGAGGCGGTCCGGAAGTGGGGGACCGGGTCGACCGGGTCGCGGCTGGTGACCGGGACCACCGCCGATCACGAACAGCTCGAGACGGAACTGGCCGAATTCGTCGGCGCCGAAGCCGGATTGGTGTTCTCCTCCGGGTACGCCGCCAACCTCGGGGTGGTCACGGCACTGGCCGGGCGCGAGGCGCTGGTCGTCTCCGACGCCGGTAGTCACGCCTCGCTGGTCGACGCCTGCCGGTTGTCGCGGGCGCGGGTGGTGGTGACACCGCACCGGGACGTCGACGCGGTCGACCGGGCGCTGGCGCAGCGCACCGAGGAGCGGGCGTTGGTCCTCACCGACTCGGTGTTCAGCGCCGACGGTGACCTGGCCCCGCTCGACGCCCTGCACCGGGTCACCCGGGCGAACGGCGCGGTACTGATCGTGGACGAGGCGCACGGCATCGGGGTGCGCGGGGACGGCGGCCGCGGGCTGGTACAGGAAGTCGGCCTGGCCGGTGAACCGGATCTGGTGATCACCGCCACTCTCTCCAAAGCCCTTGCCACGCAAGGCGGAGCGGTGCTCGCCAGCGAGCGGGTGCGCGCTCATCTGATCGACGCGGCCCGCACCTTCATCTTCGACACCGGTCTGGCACCCGCGGCCGTCGGTGCGGCGCTGGCCGCGCTGCGGTTGCTGCGCGCCGAACCCGAGATGGCGGGCCGGGTGCTGGCCCGGGCCGGCGAGATCGCGGCGGTTGCCGGTGTGGCGCAACCGGAGTCGGCGGTGGTGTCGGTGGTGTTGGGCGAGCCACAGGTGGCCTACGACGCCGCCCAGGCGTGCCGGGCCCGCGGTTTGAGCGTCGGCTGTTTCCGCCCGCCGTCGGTGCCCGAGGGGACGTCCCGGTTGCGGCTGACCGCCCGCGCCGACCTGACCGACAGTGAGATGGAACAGATCACCGCGGTGCTCGGTGACGTGCTGGCGGCGACCCGGGTCCGGCATGCGCCCGAGTCGAACGGCCGCGAGGTGCGGGCGTGAGTGGACGGGTCTACTGCCGCCGGGGTGCGGTGATCGGAGAGGTGGCGGCATGAGCGTGCTGTTGGTGACCGGAACGTCGACCGATGTGGGCAAGACCGTGGTGACCGCCGCGCTGGCGGCGGCCGCGCGGGCCGCCGGCCGGTCCGTGGCGGTCTGCAAGCCGGCCCAGACCGGTGTGGCCCCGGGCGAACCCGGCGACCTCGCCGAGATCGAGCGGCTCGCCGGGGTGACCCGGACGCTCGAATTGGCCCGCTACCCGGAGCCGTTGGCGCCCGACACCGCCGCCCGGCGCTGCGGTGCGCCGCTGCTCACCCTGGCCGAGACCGTCGCCGGGATCGAGACCCTGGCCGACGCGGATCTGGTGCTGGTCGAGGGAGCGGGCGGATTGCTGGTCCGAGTGGGCGAATTCACGTTGCTGGAGCTGGCGCAGAAGCTGGGGGCGCCGGTGGTGGTGGTCGCCGCGGCGGGGCTGGGCACGCTCAATCACAGCGAGCTCACCACCCGCGCGCTGGCCGCGGCCGGGGTGCCGTGTGCGGGTCTGGTCATCGGATCATGGCCGCGCACACCGGATCTGGCGTCGGAGTGCAACCGCGACGATCTGCCCGCGGTGACCGGTGTCGAGTTGGCCGGTAGTGTGCCGGCCGGCGCCGGACGATTCGATCCGGAGCGGTTCGCGGCGTCGGCTGCCGGCTGGTTCGACTCCCGCTGGCTGGCCGATCTGCTGCGCTGAGCTGCGATTCACATGTTTCTGCGGATAACTGGTCATTCGTCCAGAACTGGCTGTTAACGTGAGCTGCGGCATGGCGATCCCGCCCGGTCGTCATGCCGCACCTTCGACCAAGAGCCGGGAAACGTTGAACCACACGAAGCTCCGACAGCGCCTGGCACTGCTCACGGCCGCTGTATCCACCCTCGCCGCACTGCCACTCGCCGGCGCCGCGCACGCGGCGCCCGCGCTCCCCGGCCACCAGGTCGACCACCTGCTGCACGCGGTCACCGGTCCCGACGCTCGCATCGCCGACGACACCGGCCGGGCCGTCCTGCTGCGCGGCGTCAACGTGAACGGGCTCGGCCAGTACTACCAGGAATGGCCGGATCTGCCCGCCACCGCCGGCCTCGCCGAAGACGACTTCGCGCGCATCGCCGCGACCGGCGCCAACGTGGTCCGGCTGATCATCACCTGGTCGCTGCTCGAACCGACCCGCGGCGTGATCGACCAGGGCTACCTGGACCGGATCGCCCAGGCAGTGGAATGGGCTCGGGCCCACGACATCTACGTCATCCTCGACATGCACCAGGACGCGTGGGGCCCGGCCGTCGACACCCCCGACGGGGTGTGGTGCCCGCCGTTCGGCAATCCCGCCGTCGGATTCGACGGGGCACCCGCCTGGGCCACGGCGCTGGTCGGCACCTCGGCGACCTGCCGGTTCGGCGAACGCGAACTGTCCGTCGCGGTTCAGACCTCGTTCCAGAACTTCTATCTGGACGCCGGCGGGGTGCAATCCGAACTGGTCAAGGTGTGGGGCGCGGTCGCGGCGCGCTTCGCCGCCGACCCGGCCGTCGCCGGCTACGACCTGCTGAACGAGCCCAACCCGGGACTCGCGATCGGGTACGACGACTACGTGCTGCTCGGAAACTATTACCAGCGAGCCATTTCCGCGATCCGCAGCGCGGAGGGCAAGGCGCCGCACGGCACCGGGCACATCGTGTTCTTCGAACCGTCGGTCATCACCGGCCCGCTGCCGGTGCCGGGACCGCAGGCGGGATTCACCGGCAGCGGCGCGGGCAGCGCCACGGGGAGCGCGGGCAGCTCCGACAGCGCGGGCAGCTCCGGCAGCGCGGGCAGTTCCGGCAGCGGAACCGGCAGCGCGGGCAGCTCCGTCAGCGGCATCGGCAGCGCGGGCGGCGGTGTCCACGACCCCAACTCGGTGTACGCGCCGCATCAGTACAACGAGTCCATCAGCCCGCTCGGCGGCACCCTCGCCCAGGGCTTCGCCGACACCGCCACGGCCGCAAAGGGATACGGCACCACGTTCTTCAACGGCGAATGGGGATTCTGGGACCACGACCAGGCGGTGATCGCCGACAAGGTGACCCGCTACGCCGCACTCGAGGACCGGTACCGCGTCGGCGGCACCTTCTGGGACTGGCGGCAGGCCTGCGGCGACCCGCACAACATCCAAATCCGTGGCACCCGCCCGAACTGCACCGCGGGCGAGGAAACCGGTCTGGAGCAGGACCCGGCCATCCTGACCGCGGTCTCCCGCGCCTATCCGCGGTCCGCGCCGGGGCTTCTCACCGGTATCACCGCCGACCCGGCAACCGGAACCCTGACCGTCACGGGCACCGCCGACCACGCCGGCCAGGCCGCCGACCTGTGGGCTCCGGCCCGCTGCGCGCACCCGGCCGTCACCGGCACGAATGTCACCGGTGCACAGGCGCAACCGGTGTCCGGTGGCTGGCGGGTCACCGCTGTCGTCCCGGGGACCGGCGCGTATACCGTCAGCATCGGCTGCGCCTGAGCACCCGGCTTGGACGGTTGCCGATCGGGCGGCGGGCTTCGACGGCTCAACCCAGTTCCGCGGCAAGGTCTTTCAGTTCGGTGCGGGAGGTGACTCCCAGCTTCGGATAGGCCTTGTACAGGTGGAAACCCACGGTGCGGTGGCTCAGGAACAGCTGGGCGGCGATATCGCGGTTGGACAGGCCGCGGGCGGCCAGGCGCACGATCTGCAGTTCCTGCGGGGTCAGGGTGGCGACCGGCCCGCGTGGGCGGGTGGCGCCGTCGGTGGCGCCGGTGGCGAGCAGTTCGGCGCGGGTGCGTTCGGCCCAGGGGCGCATACCGACCCGCTCGAATACCTCCAGGGCGGCGCTCAGGTGCGGGCGGGCTTCGGAGCGGCGGCGGGCCCGGCGCAGCCACTCGCCGTACAGCAGGGCGGTGCGTGCGTATTCCACTGGGCGGGTGTCGATATCGTGCAGGTCGAGCGCCTCGCGGTAGCACGCTTCGGCCGCGGCGTCGTCCAGTAGCGCGCGGCAGCGCAGCACCAGCGCGTCGACCCAGGGCCGGCGGACCGAGGCCGCCCACCGAATCAGGCGATCCATGCCCGCGGCGGCCCGTTCCGGCTCGCCGATCCGGACGGCGGCCTCCACCAGGTCGGGGACGGCGCGCAGCGCGCCCACCTGATGCCGATACGGTTCCTGGGCAAGGGGTTCCAGCCGCCGGACCGCCGATTCGGCTCGGCCCCAACCCAAGTCGAGCAGCCCGAGTGCCCAGTGTGCCCAGCTGGCGCCGGGCGCGGACCCACCCGCACCCGGAATCGACCCGGCCTCGGCGTGCCGGCGGCAGGCCTGTTCGTCGCCGGTGTCGGCGTGGAACCGGGCCAGCAGGCTGTCGATCTGGCCGACCCAGTGCCGCTGCCCGGTGTCGTGCGCGAGCGCCCGGGCCTCGGTCGCCAGGGTGATCCCGTCGATCAGGTAGCCGGCGAACAATTCGACCTCGGCGGCGAAGAACAGCACCGTCGGCAGCCGCCCGGCCGCGCCCGCGGCACGGTAGCCGGCGATCAGCTCGTTGGCCAGCACGAACGCGTCGTCGTCCTGGGCGCGTGCCAGCGCCGCGCCGCACGACATCAGCAACACCGACTCCGGGGCGCCACCGCGGGCCCGGACCTCGGCGACCATGTCGCGCAGCGCCGACGTGGGTTCGGCATTGCCCCAATCCATCAGGTGCCGTACGTATCCGACGGCCGGCAACAGCGGATCCTGCGGTGCCAGCGGCAGCGCCGCCAGCCGGTCCAGGGTCGAAACGAGTTGTGCCTCACCGAGATACCAGGCGGTGTGGACGGCCTGCATGAGCATGACCGCGGCCCGGCTCGGTTCGTCCGCCGCGACCCGGTCCGCGGCCTCGAACAGCTGGGTGTGCGCACCGGCGTAGTCGCCCTGCCAGAACCGGACCAGTCCGAGCAGGTGACCGCGCTCGGCGTGGACCAGCGGCTGCCCGGCGGTCTCGGTCGCGGGGGCGATCTCGGTGACGAGCTGCGCCGCGTGGTCGAGATCGCCTGCGAGCAAGGCGGATTCGGCGGCGAGTAGCCGACGTCGCTGGCGCGGCGGGGCCGTCGTGGACAGCTGGGCCGCGCGTTCGTAGGCGACGGCCGCGGCCTCGTGCCCGCTGCGGTCCCGGGCCCGGTCGGCCGTCTGTTCGAGCAGGGCCGCGACCTCGTCGTCCGGCCCGGTGGTGGCGGCGGCCAGGTGCCAGGCCCGGCGGTCGGCCTGGTCGGGGGTGTCCAGTGCGGCGGCCAGCGCCCGATGCACGGCGATCCGATCCACCAGCGGCGCCCGCTGATACACCGCGGCCCGGATCAGCGGATGCCGGAAGCTCACTGCCGCACCGGCATTCGCGGGGCCGGTGAGCAGCCCCGCTGATTCGGCGGGCGCCAGGTCCGCCACCGCCGCGCCCAGGTCGCGCGCCGCGCGCAGCACCACCGCGAGGTCGCCGGTGTCGTCGGCGGCGACGATCAGCAGCAGGGTGCGGGTCGCGGTGGGCAACCGGTCGACTCGATCGTGGAACGCGGCCAGCAGGCGGTCGGTCAGCGTGAGCGGCCCGGCCGGCGCATCGGGTGAATCAGCCAGTGCCAGAGGCAGTTCCCGCAGCGCCAGCGGATTGCCGCGCGCCTCGGTGAGCAGCCGGTAGCGCAGCGCGGGGGACAGCTGATGTCGATCGAGCAGGGCCGCGGCGGCTTCGGGAGCCAGTCCGTCGAGCCGGTGCTCGGGCAACCCGGGCGCGGTGAAACGATCGCTGTCGCGGGCCGCGAACAACAGCACCACACCCTCGGCGTAGAGCCGGCGGGCGGCGAAAAGCAGTGCATCGCACGAGGACCGGTCCAACCAGTGCGCGTCGTCGATCAGGCAGAGCAGCCCGGCGTCGCCCGCGTACTCGGCCAGCAGCGACAGCACCGCCAGGCCGATCAGCATCGGTTCCGCCGCGCCCGCACCGCTCACCGACGGCGACTCCACCGGTGTGCGCGCCGCCGCCGGGACCGGAAGGCCCAGCGCCGCCGACAACGCCCGATGCTGCGGCTCCGGCAACGCGGACAAGCCACCCAGCGCGGGCCGCAGCAGCAACTGCAGCCCGGCGAACGGCAGCTCGGCCTCGCTCTCGATACCCATCCCGCGCAGCACCCGCAGCTCACCGGCCGTGGCCGCGGCATCGTCCAGCAGCGCGGTCTTCCCGATCCCGGGGTCGCCGCGCAGTACGAGGGCGCCGCTGTGGCCGGCGCGGGCCCGGTCGAGGAGCTCGCCGATCCGGGCGTGCTCGACGTCGCGGCCGTAGAGCAGATCGGTCATGGGGTCGCGCCAGCGGCCGGCGCACGGCATGCGGTGATCATCGACCCCATCTTGGCGGTCAGGTCCCGCTGCGGGCAATCCATCCGGTGCTCGGATCGCGCCCGGTCCTTACCTGCCCCCAGTACCGGTAGCGAGTACCTAAGCATGACGGATTCGGCCGCCCGACCTGCTCCGTAACGTCTGTACCAGCGAAAACAACACCGCTACCGCACGATTCGAAGGAGCAGGACAATGAGCGACCGCACCGAACTGGTTCAGCGTTACCTGGCCGCCTGGAACGCGACCGTCCCCGCCGAGCGGGACGCACTGATCGCCGAAACCTTCACCGAGAACGCCGGATACACCGACCCGATGGGTTCGGTCCGCGGCCACGCGGCGCTCGCCGCCACCATCGCCGCCGTCCAGGAGCAGTTCGCGGGCCTGGAGTTCACCCTCGGCGGTCCCGTCGACGCCCACCACGAGCTGGTCCGCTTCACCTGGCACCTCGGCCGCCCCGGCGGCGCCCCGCTGGTCGTCGGCTTCGACGTCGCCGAGGTCGCCGAGGACGGCCGCATCGCCGCAGTCCACGGCTTCCTGGACCAGGTCCCGGCCGCCTGAGTGGCCGGGCCGCCCGGCTCGGGGCCGGAGCCCGGCGCTCACGGCATCCACATTTCCAGCAATACGGAAGGTCTCACCGTCATGTCCACTGATCTCCTTGCCGAAGAACGGGTTTCGGCCCCGCCCCCGACCAGGGCGGCCGGGTGGGGGAGCCTCGTCATCCTGTTGGCTGGCACCTTCATGTCCACGCTCGACTACTTCATCGTCAATGTGGCCGTCCCGGACGCGCAGGCCGATCTGCATGCCGGTGCGGCCGCCATCCAGTGGGTGGTCGCGGCGTTCGGGCTCGCGGTCGCCGCGGGGCTGATCACCGGTGGCCGGCTCGGTGACCTGTACGGCCGGCGGCGCCTGTTCGGCATCGGCACCGCCGTGTTCACGGCCGCGTCGGCGGCATGCGCGCTCTCGGGTAACGCCTCGGAGCTGATCGCGGCCCGGGTGGGCCAGGGCATCGGGATGGCGCTGCTGGCACCGCAGGTGCTGGGCATCATCGCCGCCACGTTCACCGGGCCGCGGCAGGCGAAAGCCTATGCGGCGTACGGGTTCGTGATGGGTGTGGCGGGCGTGTTCGGGCAGCTGATCGGCGGGGTGGTGATCCGGGCCGATCTGTTCGGGCTCGGCTGGCGCAACATCTTCTGGATCAACGTCCCGATCGGGATCGTCGCGGTGGCACTGCTGCGGCCGATGGTGCCGGAATCGAAGGGCGACCGGGGGACCGGACTGGATCTGCCCGGTGTGGGCCTGGTGGTGGCCGCGCTGGTCTCGACCGTGTTGCCGCTGATCCAGGGTCGGCAGGACGGGTGGCCGCTGTGGACGTTCCTGTTGCTGGCCGCGGCGGTGCTGCTGCTGGCCGTGTTCGCCGCCTACCAGCGGTGGCTGAGCGGCCGGGGCGGGGAGCCGCTGGTGGATCCGGCCCTGTTCGCGCAGCCGGGTTTCTCGGCCGGTCTCGGTGTCGCGCTGGCCTACCAGATGGCGATGGGTTCGTTCTTCCTCTACCTGGCGCTGTATCTGCAACAGGGACGCGGACTTTCGGCGCTGGATTCGGGCCTGCTGTTCCTCGGACTCGGTGTCGCCTACCTGGCCACCTCGATGGCCGCGACGGCGGTGACGGCGCGGCTGGGCCGGCAGGTGATCGCGGTCGGCGCGGTGCTACAGGGGCTCGGCTACCTGGTGCTGCTGCTCGCGGTGCACGACATCGGGCTGCACGGCTCGGTGCTGTGGACCCTGCCCGGCACCGTATTGGCCGGGGCCGGAATGGGATTGGCTTTCGTTCCGACACCCGGTGTGGTGCTGGCGAACGTCGGCCCGCAGCATGCGGCTGCCGCGGCGGGGGTGCTGTCCACCGCTCAGCAGGTCGGTGGCGCGCTGGGCATCGCGATCGTCGGGATCGAGTTCTACGCGGGCACCGACCTGGCCGGCGGGTTCGTCGCCAGCCTGCTGCCGATGGCCGGGTTCTGCTTGCTGGCAGCGGGTTTGGTGCAGCTGCTGCCGCGCCGGGCGGCCCGGGCCTGAGCAATCGACAGCGAATCGCCGCACTCTCCACGGAGGTGCGGCGATTCGCTGTTCGCCGAGGCGGTGAGCCGCCGCGTCTAGCGGACCCGGCTACCCAGCAGGTGTCGCACGCCGCCGAGGAACAGCTGCAGACCGAAGTCGAAACGTTCTGTGGCACTGATGGTGTCGAACAGCGGGGACTTGTCCTGCGGGAGTGCGCCGGCGGAGTCCATCTGCATCCGGGCCTGCTCGTCGACGGTCTCGCCCAGCACGTAGTAGAGCAGCGTGTACGCGGACAGGTCCGCCTCCTCGCGGGTCATACCACCGCGAATCAGCGCTCCCGCCAAGCGTTCCCGGCCCTTGCTGGTGGTCAGCCGGGAGGCGTAGGTGGCCGAGACCAGTTCGGCGCCGTCGCGGTAGGCGAGCAGGCAGGACCGCAGCCGGTGCGACAGCTCGGTGATCTGGCCCTCCCAGTCGGTGGCGGCGACCGGCTCGTCCATCGGGGCGAGGACCCGGTCGGCGACCGCGCCGAGTAGGCCCTGCTTGTTCGGGAAGTGCCAGTACAGCGCGCCGGGCTGGACGTGCAGGGACGTCGCGAGGCGCCGCATCGTCAGATCGGCCAGGCCGTACTGGTCGAGAATGGCGATGGCGCCGTCCACCACGTCGGTGCGGTGCAGCTGCACGGGCAACCCCCCAATGTGCTTCGACTCACTGTTGCCGCTACCCTAGCCTGAACACCGTTCAAGTTCCACGGCCACACCCGGGCCGGACGAAGGGAATCCCATGACCCAGGCGCCCGTGCGGAGCGACATTCTGGCCATCGCCCGCGAGCAGGTGCTCGAACAGGGCGTCGGTCTCACTCAGGACCAGACCCTCGAAATCCTGCGCCTGGCGGACGACCAGCTCGAAGAGCTGCTGGCGCTCGCCCACGAAGTACGCATGAAGTGGTGTGGTCCCGAGGTCGAGGTCGAGGGCATCATCTCGCTCAAGACCGGCGGCTGCCCCGAGGACTGTCACTTCTGCTCCCAGTCCGGCCTGTTCCAGTCCCCGGTGCGCGCCGCCTGGCTCGACATCCCCAGCCTGGTCGAGGCCGCCAAGCAGACCGCCAAGACTGGCGCCACCGAATTCTGCATCGTCGCCGCCGTGCGCGGCCCGGACGAGCGGCTGATGGCGCAGGTCGCCGCCGGCGTCGAGGCGATTCGCGCCGAGGTCGACATCCAGGTCGCCTGCTCGCTGGGCATGCTGAACCAGGAGCAGGTCGACGCGCTGGCCGCCATGGGCGTGCACCGCTACAACCACAACCTCGAGACCGCCAAGTCGCACTTCCCGAACGTGGTCACCACCCACTCCTACGAGGAGCGCTGGGACACGCTGCGCATGGTCCGCGACGCCGGCATGGAGGTGTGCTCGGGCGGCATCCTCGGCATGGGTGAAAGCCTGGAGCAGCGCGCCGAATTCGCCGCGCAGCTGGCCGAATTGCAGCCCGACGAGGTGCCGCTGAACTTCCTCAACCCGCGCCCGGGCACCCCGTTCGGTGACCTCGAGGTGCTGCCCGCCGCCGACGCGCTGCGCGCCATCGCCGCGTTCCGCCTCGCCCTGCCGCGCACCATCCTGCGCTTCGCGGGTGGCCGCGAGATCACCCTGGGCGACCTGGGTGCCAAGCAGGGCATGCTCGGCGGCATCAACGCCGTCATCGTCGGCAACTACCTCACCACCCTGGGCCGTCCGGCCGAGGCCGACATCGATCTGCTCGGTGAGCTGTCGATGCCGATCAAGGCGCTCAACGAAACCCTCTGAGCGATCGGTGAGTTCAGTGCAGGGTAAGGTCTGCGACGTGCCCAGTTTCAATCCGTTCACCGGTCAGCCGGCCGGATCCGGCGACGCGCTGCCCGCCGCGGCCGCGCTGGGGCTGGAACCGCCGCGCTACTGCGCCGAATGCGGACGCCGGATGATCGTCCAGGTCAGTCCGGACGGCTGGTGGGCAAAATGCTCCCGGCACGGAGTCATCGACTCCAAGTCCCTGGAACGGTGATGCCCTACGACAAGCGCGCGACGACCCGCACCCGGCAGGTGCGGGTCGTCGTGTGTGTGATGGTCGCGGTGCTCGCCGCGAGCCTGCTGGGCGGTGCCGTGTGGGGTCTGCTGGCGCCGGTCGAGCACGTGGTGGTCGTCGATTCGGCGCAGGGTCTCGGCACGGTGCTGTCGGGGGAGAGCGCGCACGAGTTCGACGCGGTGGCGCTGTTCGTCTGCGTCGGCCTGGTCACCGGCCTGTTGACCGCGATCGCGGCCTGGCGGCTGCGCGGATTCCGCGGGCCGCTGCTCGCCGCCGGCGTGATCGTGGCCTCACTGCTCGGGTCGCAGGTGATGAGCTGGTTCGGCGGCCTGGTCGCCGGGTGGCGGCATCCGCATCACGCGCATCCGCCGGTGCACACCGTGGTGGCGCTGCCCGCGAGCATCGACGGGTGGCCCGATCTGCTGCGCTACATCGGTGAACATCTGGTCGGCCGCGGCACGGAGGCCGGCACCGGGGCCGCGGTACTGATCCAGCCGTTGTTCGCGGCGCTGGCCGTACTGGTGGCGGCGATCGTGAACACCGCACCGGACCTGGGCACCGGTCTGGACCATGTCGGGACCGGCGCGTTCGTGTACTACCCACCGCCGCAGCCGTATCAGCCGCAGCTTCGGCAGCCGCTGCCGCCCGCCGCGGGGCCGGTCGTCGACGGCGCCGGTCAGCCACCGAGCTGAACATCGGTCGCCACGAGCTGGGTGACGTTCGCGCTGCGCTCGGCGCGCCTGGTGGCAGCGTCGCCGCGTGCCCGGATCCGGTCCCGCTCGGCCGGATCTACTGCTTCGGGTGCGTGGCCTGGTAATCCGCTTCTTCGGCCTTCTCGTGCCGGCTCTCGCGGATCTTCCACGCGATCAGCGCGAGCACCACGACGACGGCCACCGCGATCGCCATCCCGCGCCCGACGGTCTTGGCCACGTGCTCGTAGGACAGTCCCGCCGCGTGCCCGATCAGCACGAACGTCACACCCCAGACGATGCCGCCGGTCGCGTTGAACGACAAGAACTTCGGATACGGCATGCGGGCGGTGCCGGCGAGCGCGGGCATCACCGCCCGGAAGAACGCCGTGAACCGCCCGAGGAACACCGCCCAGCCACCCCGCCGCGACAGAAAGTCCTGCGCCCGGTCGAGCCGCGCACGATGCCGATCCAAGAACGGCGCCGCCAGCAACCTGGTCCCGAAATGCTTCCCGACCTCGTACCCGACACTGTCCCCCACGATCGCGGCGACCACCACCAGCACGATCATCAACCACAGGTCCACATGCCCCTGACTGGCCGCCACCCCACCCAGCACCGCCGCGGTCTCCCCGGGGATCACGAACCCGACGAAGATCGCATCCTCGGCGAACACGAGCAGAAATACAGTCAGGTACACCCAGACCGGCGAGATATCCAGAATCCGGTGCATCAGCGAGTCCATGCCCGCCACGCTACCGGGAGCGCCCTCACCTACCCGTCCCGGTCTTTTCGCCGAGCGCGCTGTGGTGCACGTTTTCGCGGCAGAATCTGTACACCAGCGCGCGCTCGGCGCCTGGGCGCGATCCGGCCACCGGGAAGCGAGGGCGAGGTAGTGGCTCGTGCGCCGACTCCGCTATCGGCGATGGCGTCGATCTGGACACCGACACCAAGACCGATAGCTCGACGACCTCGAATCGGTGGCTACGGCACCAAGTTTCGACACACCGCCTAGTTGTACTGACCTGAGAGGTTAGGAACGCGGCTGGCTGGCGGGTGTCCACCGAGTGCGGTGTGGCCGCGGTGGTGATTGTAAGTGTGCAGCCACTCGGCGAATGTGGCCCGACGCTCGGCCTCTGACCGGTAGGGGCGGGCGTAAGCCCATTCCTCGAGCAAAGTGCGGTTGAACCGTTCGACCTTGCCGTTGGTCTGCGGTCGGTAAGGCCGGGTCCGTTTGTGGGTGATCCCACCCGCGGCGAGCTCGGACCGCCAGAGCTGTGAGATGTAGCAGGAACCGTTGTCGGTGAGGACTCGTTCGACGGTGATCCCGTTGGCGGCGAAGTACTTCCGTGCCCGCTGCCAGAACGCGACAGCGGTTTCCTTGCGTTCGTCGGGCAGGATCTCGCTGTAGGCCAGGCGGGAGTGGTCGTCCACAGCATTGTGGATGTAGCTATTGCCGACATGGCTGGCACCGTTGCGGCGCAACACTTTTCCGGGTGTCCGGGTGCGGTTGCGTGATCCGGCGCGGCGGCCGAGGACGCGGTGGCCGCCGCCGTCGGGGATGTTGCCGAGTTTCTTGATGTCGACGTGGACCAGGTCACCGGGAGCTGCGTGTTCGTAGCGGCGGACCGGTGTGGCGGTGGCTCGGTCGAGCCACCGCAGCCGGGTCATCCGGTAGCGGGCCAGGACGCGGTGCACGGTCGAGGGATGCAGTCCGAGCAGGTAGGCGATGCGGGCCGGTCCCCACCGGCGCAGGAGCCGCACTTTGATGATGCGGCGTTCGGTGCGGGTGGGTGTGCGGTTCGGGCTGTGGTGCGGGCGGCTGGACCGGTCACTCATGCAGCCCGCGCCGGCGGTGCGGTAGCGGTCGGCCCACCGTTTAGCGGTGGTGGCCGAGACCTGGAATCGTTCGGCCGCTCGGCGTAGTGGCCAGCCGTCCTCGACGACGCACCGGGCGAGCCGTAACCGGCCCAGTTCCGATAGTGGGGCGTTACGGTGGGACACGAAGACCTCCGGAGTGGGTGTGTTCCTAGACAGCTCGCACTTCACTCGGAGGTCTTCGTCATGTCACCTCGCCACGCCGTCACCAACGTCCATGGTCAGTACACCTAGGCAGTGTTTCGAAGTGAATGATGGGTTGGCACCGCTGTGCGGTGCCAACCCATCAGCATGTTCAGCGAAAGTTGCTGTCCACGTTGGCATGTAGGCGAGGTCTCCGGTAGTTGGTTCAGCTGT
>NZ_RFFH01000017.1 GCF_003696265.1 Nocardia stercoris
ACAGCTGAACCAACTACCGGAGACCTCGCCTACATGCCAACGTGGACAGCAACTTTCGCTGAACATGCTGATGGGTTGGCACCGCACAGCGGTGCCAACCCATCATTCACTTCGAAACACTGCCTAGCCGCAAGCGATGTCGCAGCCGGTCAGGACGAGCCCGGCCACGATGTCGGTGGACGTCATCCCCGCGATGTGGCCCTTGTGGCACCGGCCCCGCAGCGGAGAGCTCGTCACGACAGCGATCGAGATCGGTTCCGATAAGGGCCACCTTGCTCGGCAGTCAGAAGCCGCAATCGAGCGTGGATATATCCCGCTCGGGTTCGGTCGCCGTCCAGCGGTCGTGCTCGAGGTCGGTGCCGAGATTGTGCTTTGGCCGCGAAGCGCAGGACAGCGGCTATGGAGGTCCATCGCTCATGCCGACTATGCGGGCCGAACACGCCCGCCGATCTCGATCCATCCGCCCGGGCGCGGACTCGTTGCGATCTGCGAGCCGCGACCCTGTCGGATAACCAGTGCGCGGTCCAGTGCGGCGGTCAAGAGAATGGCGGCAGCACCGGTTGCTTCGTCCTCGTCGATGCCGTCGCCGCGGCCAGGGAATGCACGGGCCCTCACCTCACCGGCGACCTCGTTCTGCCAGGCCCACGCGTAAACCCATTCACCCGGCGGTGGAACCTCTAGTGCATCCACCTCGCCGGCCGAGCCGAACTTCTTCAGTGTGCGCGGCGGTGCCCAGCCGGATTGCGCTGCAATCCAGGTGAATTCACCATCGCGGCGAGCACGGACGCGGCCGGCGCGGGTGGTGAGCTCTGCGGTGTCGAGCAGCCAGGCGGCACCCACGCAGGGATGGCCCGCAAACGGCAACCGCATCGACGGAGTCCAAATGTCGATGACACCGCTGGTCTCGTCATCCACGAACACCGTCTCAGCGAACCCCAGCGTGCGCGCCAGGTGGAGCCGCTCGGCATCGTCCGCGACCGCCGCACCATCGCGAACCACACCGAGCTCATTCCCGAACTTCCCATCGGGTCCGCAGAAAACACGCACAACGTCGTAGTCGATCACCGCACCAGTCAACCGCATGTCCCGCCCGTGTCCAACGCATCCGAAGCCGGTTCGTGCCAGAGCACCTGACCCCGACGGTTTCTCCCCCGGTAGGAAGACCCGAGTCCCGGGGCAGCACAGCGGCTTTGACGATCCCCCGGGCTGTTTCTCGCAGAGCAGTCCGCGCTCGGCAGTCAGCGCGGCATTGTCCGCGCCCAACGCGCAGCTGACGTCCTCGAGATCGAGGATCCGCGCGACCGCCGCGGGTTGATCACCTACCGGGTGAGCGCCGCGATCCGCGCTAGGCCGGTTCAGGCTGCCGCCGTGGACAATCCGCTCGTCGCCGCAGTCGCGCTCGATCGTCTACTGCGCCTTTTCATCTCCGCGGTCAGCGATCGGATGCATCGCTCGGCGACGGTCTTGGCGCACCAGCGCCGGCCCGGTTCGGGGCGTCGCGGGCCGGGGTGAGAAGTGCCGCCGGCCACCATGTTCCCGTCATCGCCGATGATCGAGACCGTGCCTGAGGAGCTGTAGGTGCATGAGCGGCTACCCGACGAGCCCCTGGTTGCCGTCACCCCAGGTCGCGGTCATGACGACCGCCGCGATCTTCCATGTCTCGCCGGTGCGGGTCAGCTCGAAACGGTAGATCCCGCCCAGGGTCCACAGCGATGCCCCGAGCGGCGTGCCCTTGCGATGCGTGGCCTGAAAGGCCGCAGTGCAGACGGCAGCGTCGCCGGCGACGGTCACCAGATGGTTGGTGATCAGGTGCTGGGTAGCCTCGAATCGGCCCAGCGCCTGCGCCCAGGCGCTGCCGATCTGTTCAGGTGACACGGTCACCGGTTCGCCGCCGTTGAGGCTGGTGTAGTCCAGGACGGTCGCGTCGGCGAAGATCTCGCCCAGCCGCTCACATTCCCGGTGATCGGCGTACCAGGCCATGCGAGTGCAGGTCTCGATGATGTCCAGCCGATCCTGGGTCGATGCCATGATGGCTCGACGACTCCGGACAGCGGACTGGTAATCGCTGACAGGGCGGTATCAGCGGGCGCGGCCATCCTTGGCTGCGTCCGTCTGAAAGGAAACCATGAGACTCGAGCAGCAGCCGGCGTCCGCGACCTCGTCGATCCGCATCCGGCCGACGACCGTCGGCATGGGCGAGATAGCCGACCCGAGCCAGTACTCCCTGCCGGCGAACCCGGCGAATCTGCTGCGCGCCGATCCAGCGCGGCGTGCAGCGGTGTCATTCCGCGGCGACGGGGTCACGCTCGCGGGCCATCTGTACCGCCCGCCCACCGTCGCCGTCGGCGAGCCCACGCCAGGTGTGGTGATGTGCGGGCCGATCAGCAGTGTCAAGGAACAAACGCTACCGCACTACGCCGAGCGATTCAGCGCCGCGGGCTACACGGTGCTGACCTTCGATCCACGCAATTTCGGTGAGAGCGAAGGGGCACCGCGCTTTCGCTACGACCCGAACCAGGTCATCGCCGACTACTCCTGCGCCGTAAGCTATCTGATCACCCGCTCCGACATCGATCCGGAGAACGTCGCGGCCGTGGGCGTGTGCATGGGTGGCGGGTACGCGGTGTCGCTGGGCGCGCGCGACAAACGGCTCAAGGCTGTGGTTTCCATTGCCGGCGGCTACGACATCGGCGGCACTTTCCAGCAGTTCCTGGGCGTCGAGGGGTTCGCCGCCTATCTCCGGCAGGTCAACGATCTGGTACAGCGGCAGTACGAAACCGGTGAGATCGCCTACATCCCCACGATCGCGGAGGCACTCACGGACCGGGTTCCGGTGGCGGTCATGCCGAATCCGGAGGCCTTCAGCTACTACGACCGCACCGGCCGCGACGAGGCACCGAATTGGTCGCGCACGCTGACCGCCGACTCGCTCGAGTCGTACTTCGGCTACAACTCGGTAATCCATGCCCCGCTCGTGGCGCCGACCCCGCTGCAGATCATCCACGGCACCACCGACACTGCGCTGCTGCCCGAACACGCCCAGCGGGTATACGACGCCGCCCAGGGCGCGAAGGAACTCGTCTGGCTCGACACTCACAATCACATCGAGCTCTACGACCAGGACCCGTATGTGAGCGCGGCCGCCGGCCACGCACTGCGCTGGCTGGACCGGTATCTCGGCGCCGAATCGCCTGTCCAGGAACAGGACCTGCGGCTATGACTTTCGACTCCACAGTGTCGGCCCAGGTTCGGCACGATTCCCCCGCCTCGGTCCGGAACTGGCTCGCGGTGGCCGCGGTGGCCACCGCTACCTTCGCGATGGTCACCGTCGAGGCGATGCCGGTGGGCCTGCTGACGCCCCTCGGCCACACCTTCGGCGTGTCGGCGGGCGCGGTCGCCCTGACTGTCACCTTGCCCGGGCTGGTGGCCTCGGTCGCCGCGCCGGTGCTGCCCATCGCGATCGGGCAGCTCGACCGGCGGCTGGTGCTGCTCGGTCTGCTGGGACTCATGCTGGCCGCGACCGTGGTCTCGGCCTCGGCACCCGACTTCGGCATCCTGCTCGCGGCGCGTGCGGTCGTCGGTGTCGCCATCGGCGGATTCTGGGCGCTGGCAGCCTCCTGTGCGATCAGATTGGTTCCACCGCACCATATTCCGCGGGCGACGTCGTTGGCCTTCGGCGGGGCGACGGTGGCGAACGTATTGGGCGTTCCGGCCGCGACACTCATCGGCAACTCGAGCAGCTGGCGGGTGGCGTTCCTCGTCGTGGCCGGATTCGGCGCCGTGGTGACCGTAGCCCTGGGTGCGCTACTGCCGCGACTACCCGCCGAAACCGCGGTGTCCCTTCGAGAGCTGCTGCGGCAGTTGCGCATCCCGGCCGTCCGAGCGGGCGTGATCGCGACCTTCCTGCTCGTCGGCGCCCATTGGGCGGCCTTCACCTTCATCCGCCCAGCGCTGCAGGATCTTTCGGGCCTCAGCGGCGCGGCCATCGGACCGGCCCAGCTGGGATTCGGCGTCGCCGGAGTTCTGGGCACCTTCGTGGGCGGCTCGGCCGCGGCGCGTGACCCCCGTCGTGCACTCGTCTGGGCGGCGACGCTCCTGACGGCCGCATTGGCACTGTTCCGGATCGTCGGCACCACGCCGGTCGGTGGCATCGCGATCCTGCTCGTCTGGGGCGTGGCGTTCGGCGCGATCCCCGTCGGCGTGCAGTCCTGGATCCTGCGGGCCGCGCCCGGCAATGCCGAGGCCGCCACAGCCCTGAACACCTCCCTCTACAACCTCGCCGTTGCGCTCGGCGCGTTGATCGGAGGCATTGTCGTCGATGCGACATCCGTCAGCGGTGTGCTGATCGCCGGCGCGGCCTTCGCCGCCGCCGCCGTCGCCGCCGTCATGCTCGGAGGCCGTTCACGATGAACACGATCGAGGCATGCATCGGCGCCGACCGGGCCGCGGTGGTCCCCGGCGCGGTCACCGGCACGGCCCTGCGCGAACTTCACGACTACTGATCATCCTGTCGAAATCTGTTCTGGAGGAATGAAATATCATGCGCATTCTCGTCGTCGGCGCCACCGGTTACCTGGGTTCGGCTGTCGCGGAACGACTATCGAAACTCGGCCACGAGGTCGTAGCACTGGTCCGACCCGGAGGGACCGAGCCGAACGACCGTTACGAGCTGCGGATCGGAGACCTGACCGATCCGCACTCACTCCTGGCCGCGGTGACACCGGACATCGACGTGGTCATCGACGTGGCCACACCCAGCGGCGACGCCGACACCGACGCCGCGGCCATCGACGCGCTGACCCGCCCGCTGCGAGGCACCGGCCGAGCCTTCGTCTACACCAGCGGGGTCTGGGTACTGGGCGCCACCGCAGGTGAGACAGCCGATGAGCACTCACCGACCAATCCCATCCCGATCGTGAGCTATCGGCCCATGATCGAAGACCAGGTGCTTGCCCTCGCCCGATCCGGCGTTCGCGCGACCGTCATCCGCCCCGGAATCATTCACGGCCGCAACGGCGGAATCCCTTCGCTGCTGGTCGATCTGGCCCGCAAACACGGCGCCCCGGTGATCATCGCCGACGAGTCGGTGCGCTGGCCGATGGTTCACATCGACGATCTCACCGACCTGTTCGCCACGGTCATCGAGAAGGCGCCCGCCGGAACGATCTGGCACGGCGTCACCGAATCCGCCGTCCCGGTCCGTGACCTTGCGATCGCCGTGGGCCGGGCAGCGGGAGTGACGGCCGCCCCGCGGCTGTGGGACCTCGACCAGGCCGAGGCCGAACTGGGCGCACCCTTCGCCGACGCCTTGGCCCTCGATCAATCCGTCAGCGCCCGGTCCACCCGCGACCTCCTGCCCTGGCAGCCCCAAGGCCCCACCGCGGTCTCCGACATTCAAGACGGCTCCTACCGCTGAAGCTCCAGCCGCCCCAGGCATACCGGCGGGCCCTGCTCATCGTCACCGCAGCGGTCCAGGCTCCTTGATTCGACCGAACGCCGCTTCGACCTGAGTCATCCCCGTCGCTGCGATACCCGGTCAGCTCTCGACCGGGTATCGCAGCGAGGTCCTGAACCGACTCATTGGCCCAGCGGCGGGGCCTACAGGCTGGTTGGGGCCTGTGTGGCCATCATTTCCGCAGGTCGATCCGTGTGTATAGCGGATGTGTCCCCCTCCGGACACCAGTGTCAACCACACGAGCAATGGCGGCCACATCGGCCGCCATTCCTGTGTGCGACTTACGGATCTGCAGGTCGAGCGCATCGTAGATGCGGGCACGCTCCGAGGGTCTGCCCGAGTTCAGAACCGCTGCGATGTCACCGAACGAGTCGACCAGCTTGTCCAGCTCGACCGCACGCAACGGGACCACATGGGGCAAGTTGACCAGTTCGCTCGCCCGGCTGCCGGGCGGCACACCAGCCGGCGCCACGGCCGACGCGCGACCTCGCCACCGGCCGCGGCGATTCCGGTGAGGGTGAGGGTAAGCACCGCCGTGGTCAGGTCCGGGATCGCCAAGGCGCGGGCGGTGGCGTTCTGCAGCCCGAGGGCGGTGCCCAGGCACAGGATCGGCGGCGTCGGCGAAGTCGCCGACATCGCCCGGCTGAACTTGCGCAACATCCCACGCCCGTGATCGGCCCGAGCGCCGGATCGCGTCCTCGGGCCGGACCGGCACCGGACCTCGGTTGCCTGCCGTACCGTCGCCGTCGTGCTCCCCACCTCAGGGGACGTACGCTCGGCGGAAACTGCCGCGGAGCCGCTCGGCGTAGCCGACAAACCAGTGGATCATCGGCACGCCGATCGTCGCTGGGTGAAGGGAATGTCGGAATGGATCGCGAGGGACTTCAGGTGGTGCCCGAGGCCGCGGGACCGCCGGTTCGGAAGCCCCGGGCAGCCGCTTTCCGGGCATTGCGGGCACAGCCGTTCCGCTGGTACTTCGCTGGACAGATCGCTTCGGCCAGCGGCACATTCGTGCAGGCAACCGCGATCGGCTGGATGGTGTTGCAGCTGACCGGATCACCGTCCGCGCTGGGACTGGTGTTGGCAACCGGTGGCATCCCCCCGCTGCTGCTCGGCCCGTGGGGTGGAGTGCTTGTCGACCGTTTCGACCTGCGCCGGTTACTGATCGGCACGCAAGCGATCTCCGCGGCACTCGCTCTCGCGCTGTGGATACCGGCGGTGCTGGGTACGGTGAGTGTGCCGTTGGTCGTCGCGGTGATGTTGCTCGGAGGGGTTGTGCAGATCGTCGACGCACCAGCCCGGCAGGCGATCGTCGGCCGGCTCGTGCCCCCGGGTGACCTGTCCAGCGCGGTGAGCCTGAACGGCGTGGTCATGAACGGCGCCCGGGTCGTCGGCCCCGCGATCGCCGGCGTGCTGATCGCCACCGTGGGAACCACACCATGTTTCGCCATCAACGCGGTCTCCTACGTCGCGGTCATTGCCGTGCTGTTCCTGGTCCGGCCGATCGACGACATCGCGGGCGGACACTCGCCGGGCGGATTGGCGGAGGCGCTGCGGTACGCCCGCAGCCGACAGCAGCTGTGGCTGCCGCTGGCTATGATGGGCCTGGTCGGACTGCTGTCGTTCAACTTCCCGGTCGTGCTGCCGGTCCTGGCGGAACGCACATTTCACGCCGGGGGCGGTGGCTACGGCTTGCTGTCGACCGTCCTGAGCGTCGGGTCGGTGGTGGGTTCCCTGGGTGTCGGGCTGATCCGGCATCCACGGCGCATCTATCTGGTCGCCGCCGCGACGGCGTTCGGGTTCTGCCTCGCCGCCACCGCGGTCGCGCCGAACGCGACGACGGCGTGCCTGGCGCTGGTCGCGACCGGCGTGAGTGGCTTCTGTTTCGTCACACTGGCTTCCACCGCGATCCAATTGCACGCCGACCCCCGCTACCGTGGCCGGATCATGGCCCTGTGGGTGTTCGTGTTCCTCGGCACCACGCCGATCGGCAGCATCCTCACCGGCTGGATCTGCGACACCACCGGTCCCCGCGCCGCGCTGCTCGTCGCGGCTGCCGCTGCCCTTATCGCCGCGGCTGCCGCAGCGGCGGTCCACACTCCGCCCCATCCGGACGATCACAGCGATGCTCGCACGCCTGGACCGGAGATTCCCGAACCAACCCGCAAGTGATGGCCGAGACCGGCGGCGTGCCGAAGAATCATCAGCGACACGCGACGGCAGAGAGGGACCATGACGACACCGAATGCTCCGGAGGACCCAGCGACGCAACGATTCCCGGTCCTGACCGGCGAACAGCTCGATCGACTCCGCCGCTACGGGTCGGACGACACCGTCCGGTCCGGCGAGGTGCTCTTCCGGACCGGCCAGCCGACCTACGACTTCATCGCGCTCACAACCGCTTCCGCACAGATCTACCGCGAAGCCACCACCGGCCAGCCCGAGGCGATCATCGCCACGTGCACCCCGGGGCAGTTCCTCGGCGAGCTGAACCTGCTCACCGGCCAATCGGTGTACCTGTCGACGCGAATCGTCCACGGCGGCGGCATCATCCGGATCCCGCCCCGCGACTTCCGCCGGCTGATGGACGAGGACACCGAACTCTCCGACCTGATCCTCACCGCGTTCCTGGCCCGTCGCGCCGACCTGCAATCGGGCGAGGGCGCTCTCAGCGTCCGCATTCTCGGTAGCGCGCTGTCCCGCGAATCACTGGCGCTGCGGACCTGGGCGGCGCGGAACCGCATCGCGCACACCTGGTTCGACATCGACACCGACGCCGGCCGGGCCCTCGCCGACGCCGCCCACATCGCCGCGGACCAGCTCCCGACCGTTGTGCTGCCGACGGTTGTGATCACCGAGGCGACGCCTGCGACGGTCGCCCACGAACTCGGCCTGACCTACTCCCCCACGGCACCCAGCGACGAGGTGGTGGACGTGGTCGTGGTGGGCGCCGGACCGGCAGGGCTGGCGGCCGCGGTGTACGGCGCTTCCGAAGGGTTGACCACTGTGGTCTTCGAGGCAGTCGGGGTCGGCGGCCAGGCCGCCGCCAGCTCCCGGATCGAGAACTATCTCGGCTTCGAACACGGGATCAGTGGCACCGAGCTGACCGGCCGGGCCACCGTGCAGGCACTGAAATTCGGTGCGCGAGTGAACAGCCCGTGCACGATCTGCTCGGTGAAGCGCGTCGGCAGCTACTTCGAGGTCACGCTGAACGACGGCGCGGTGGCCGCCACCCGGGCCGTCGTGCTGGCAACCGGCGCCCGGTACCGCACACTGAACCTCCCCCGGCGGGGCGACTTCGAAAGGCGTGGAATCTACTATGCCGCAACCGGAATCGAGGCCCGCGCCTGTGCCACCGCACCGGTGGCCGTCGTCGGCGGTGCGAACTCGGCCGGGCAGGCGGCACTGTTCCTGGCCGGCCAGGGAAGTCCGGTCAGCCTGGTCGTACGGGCCGCGGACCTGTTCACCGGCATGTCCGCGTACCTTGCCCGCCGGATCATCGCCGACCCCGCGATCACGGTGCTACTCGGCAGCGAAGTGACCGCGCTGGCGGGCGACGAACGCCTCGAACAGATCACGGTGACAAACCGAGCCAGTGGCGAAGCGCAGCAACTGCCCTGCGTCGGACTGTTCTGCTTCATCGGCGCCGACCCGAAAACCGAATGGCTGTCGGGAATCCTGACCGATGCCGACGGCTTCATCCGCACAGACTCGGCTCTGGGTCCGGCCCTGCCGGACGACATCTGGACCGAGATCGGCCGTGGCCCACTGCCGTTCGAGACCAGCGAACCGGGCATCTTCGCCATCGGCGACGTCCGGGCCGGCTCCATGAAGCGGGTGGCCGCCGCGGTCGGTGACGGCGCCAGCTGTATTCGCTCGGTACACCGATTCATCGGCAGCGCGGGAATGTGAGACCGGCAGTTGAACGACAACGACCCGGCAGCTGCCGCAATGCATCCGACGATCCGGCAAAGTTGCGTGGGCCATGTCGTAGGGGAACTCCGACCGGCAGGTGGCCGACGCCGGACGGCGAACGCGACAGTCCCATGACGGAGGTTGTGGTCGGCCGAAATCAGTTGCTGGTGTACGTGATTCGCGTATCGTGGAGTCTGCATCGCCCGGAACGGCATGGTGCCAGGTTCAGGGCTGAGGTCGGGGGTTTCCCGGATGCCGGGTTCGGTTGGAAGTCGATAGCTTCGGCGCATGCGATCACGAAGGATCCTCGCCGGACTCTGCGCCGGTACCGCGGTAGCGCTGCTCGGCATGACAGCGGGCCCCGCGCCTTGGGGCCGCTCGGTTCGAGAACCGTCGACCTGGACCGGTTCGAGAACTTGAACGATTCTCTCGGCCACTCCGCCGGTGACCAGGCGCTGGTTCGGGTCGCGACCTAGCTTCGGGCAAGCGTTCCATCGGGCACGGTGGCCGCCCGCAGCGGCGGTGAGGAGTTCATCGGGAGTCGTGCAGAGGTCCGGGCAAATTCCGGGCTGAGCCGGCACTGGCCGGACACCGCGCTGTCAGCAAGACGCCTCGGCAGATTCGCGCGCTGTCCGCGCACTCGATAGAACCGGAGGATATCTCCTTGTCCAGTTCCCCAGCCCCGTCGCTGTCCACAGGTATCGCCGATCGCGTACTCGCAACGCTCGTCGCCCTTGCTGCGGCCCTCGGCGTCGCCTTCGTCATCGCCCCGCGCATACTGGCCGCGAGTGGGCCGGGCGATACCTTCGGCGATGAGAGCGACCTCCGTGAAGCATTCCGTACGGCGTTCGTCGAGTATTGGAGGTCCGGCGAATCCGGATTCTCTCCGAGCTTGCAGAGGATTGTCGATTACTGGTTCCGCTACCACGCCGCCAAGGCCGTGATCGCGGCAGTCTTGCTGATCGTGCTCGTCGCACTCAATGTTCTTCTCTGGAAAGCATTCCTGAAGGCCAGCGGTCTCGGCGTCGGCATGAGGTTCGGCCTCGCGTCGGCCGGCATTCTTGCCACGACATTCGCGCTACTTTCCTTGATGACGGCGATGGCCAACATCCAGGGCGCGGTGGCGCCCTTCGCCTCGCTGTTGCCGATGCTGACTGGCGGCGCAAACGACGGAGAGCTCGCCGATACGCTCGACCAAGTCGAGCATCGGCTGGCCGACTCCCCGAGTGCGGGTGGCCGAACCCCGCCTGCCCTCGACGTGATGATCACCGACTTCTCTCGATATCACGTGGCGATGGCTGTGGTTGCTGCGATGGTGGCGATCGTTCTCGTCGTTGTGAGCGTGGTGTTCTGGAAGGGGTTTGCCGACACTGTGAAGTCCGACAGGCGAACGAGGTGCGTGTTGGCGTCATTCGGTGTTCTGTCAGCGTTGTTGTCGCTGATCGCAATCGCCGTCGTGGTGGCGAACACGACCAACGCAGCGGACCCGGCACCCGGCCTCTCGGCCCTTTTCGACGGCGGATGGTGAGGCACACCCACTCGCTCATCGGCTACTCGAGACTGGTGTCTTGGCTTGGTCCCGGCCAGGATCGAGTCCGGGTGCCCGGTGGGAGGCTCCCTCGTCGCGCGAACACGGAGCAGCCGAGCTCAGGTGCGGGACCGGACCAGTCCCGCCACCGCCCGCGCGGCGTGCTCGAAGGGTTCGAGGGTGCCCGCCGCGCGGCACAGGATGTGGGCGCCTTCGAGCAGGCCGATGAGGGCGGTGGCGAGGTCCTGGGCCTCGTCGGGTTCGACACCGGTGGCGGCGAGCCGCTCGGCCAGCGCAGCTGTCCAGGAGGTGAAGGCGGTGTCGGCGATGCGGCGCAACGTGTCGCCGTCCGGTTCGACGGTGATGGCGGCGACAGCGCAGCCGCCACCGGTGGCGGAAGCGGCGACCACCGGGCGCACCGCAGCGAGGAAGTTGTCGACGATCGCGGCGGGCGTGGCCCCCGGCAGCGCGGCCAAGTGGTCTCGCACAGCCTGGCCGTTGCGGGTTGCGGCCTCGGCGACCAGTTCGGCTTTGCCGCCGGGAAAGTGGTGGTAGATCGCTCCGCGGGCGGCCCCGCTGGCCTGGAGGATCTCGGTGAAGGACATCCCGGCGAGGCCCCGGCGCTGCAGCGCGCAGACGGCGGCGTCGATCATCCGGGCCCTGGTGTCGTTCGGCATCGCATCTCCAGAGGTTGACTAGTACGTCCATCCTACTGCACACTCATCTAGCTAGTACGTACGTACTAGCTAGATGACGACAGGAGAAATCATGCCCATCACCGTTACCGCTCCCCGCGGCGTGCTCACCACCGCGGGCGAGAAGGAAATCCTGCCGCGGCTGATTGCAGCGCTTATCGACATCAGTGGGGCGACCGGAAATACGTTCTTCACTTCGATCGTCGGCGGTACTGTGCACGTGCTGGCACCTGAGCACATCTACACGGGCGATGGAAACCGGCCGGTGGTGATGGTCGAGCTGAAACTGCCGAACATCGGCCTGCCCGATCCCGCAAGCCGGGCCGCGTTCGTCGCCGCGGCCACCGACATCGTCGACGATCTCACCGTCGCGGGCCACGAACGCGCGAACACCTGGGTCAATGTCCTCAACGCGCTCGACGGCGGGTGGGGTATCGGTGGCGTGGCCTACACCGGTGACGCGCTCATCGCGGCGGTCGCCGCAGCAGCCGAGCCCACGGCTGCGCGCTGACCCGTTCCATCGCGGTGGCCGCGGCTACCGGCCGCGGCCACCGGCACCCTCATCGAAAGAGCCACCATGTCAGGCACTCTCACCGATCGTACGATCGCATTCCTGGTCGCCAACGACGGCGTCGAGCAGAGCGAACTCACCCACCCGTGGCGTGCGGTGTGCGCCTCCGGTGGGCGCGCCGTCCTGCTCGCGCCGGACCGGGGACACGTCCAGACCTATCGTCACCTCGACCGGATGGACCGCTATCCGGTGGACGTGACACTCGATGCCGCCGATGCGGCAGACTACGCTGCGGTCGTCCTGCCCGGCGGTGTCGCCAATCCCGATATCCTGCGCCGCGTGCCGGCCGCACACCGGTTGCTGCGGAACGCCGATGCGGCCGGCACGACGATCGCGGCCATCTGCCACGGCCCATGGACCCTCATCGACGCCGGCTTGGTGGCTGGTCGCACTCTGGCCGCATGGCCCAGTCTCGCAACCGATCTCACCAATGCGGGGGCCACCTGGACCGCCGACCGCACCCACATCGACGGCACGCTGATCACCGCGCAAAGCGACCAGGATGTCGACACCTTCACCGCCCTGCTCCTCGCTGCCGTAGGAGAATCGTCATGACACTGGCTCGGCCGGATCAATGCCGCACATGCCGACGGGCACGCAGGGCGAGGCGCAGGTTCATGACCGTCTCGTGGTCGGACAGATCGGTGTCGAGCAGCGTCTGGATCCGGGCGATGCGGGCATAGAGTGTCTGTCGGTTGATTCGAAGATGGTGCGCCGCTTCGGTTTTGTGTCCGGCGTAGTGACAGTACGCCTCCAGTGTGAGCAGCAGGGTCCGGTGGCGCGGGTCGAGCAGCGGGGTGAGGTGGCGCGCGACGAACTCGGCGAGGCCGTCATGGTCTCGCAGCAGCCACAGTAGTAGGTCGGCGTCCAGGCTTCGCGCGTCCGACCACGGCCGGTCCGTGGGCCGGGCGGCCACGGCCACCTCGGTGGCGTGCCGTAGTCCCGCCGCCGCGGTCGCCCACGTCTCGATCTGGCCGGCGACGATGAGCAGCTGGTCGGTGATGCCGGCTTTCCTCGCGCCGGTCTGGAGCGCACCGGCGATCCGCTCGACCGCACTGGTGCGCTGATCACCGTCGTACACGCCGGTCAGGACGAGGATCTGGCCGGTCGAGGGGCGGCTGCCGACCAGTACGGACATACCCAGCCGGGTGAACTCCGCGGTGATCGCCTTGTCGATGGCCCGCCACCGCGCGCCCGCGCCGCTGGGGTCGCCGATCAACGGCCGTTGCGACGACGGTATCCGGGCCACCACGGGTATCACCATCGCCCGCGCGGCGAGTCCGAGCGCACCGGCCTGGCGTGCGGCGTCCTCGACCGGAACGCGCCCGCCCGCCAGATCGGCGAGGAAGTCGCTGCGCGTGCGCGCGATCAGGTCCTCCTCCTGCCGCGACCGCAACATCGCCAACGCGATCAGCGACGCCGCGCGGTCGGTCACCATCCTGTCCAGCGGCGTCAGCGCGGAATCGACCGGAAACACGACGAGATGTCCCAGGCGCCCGGGCGAACCCATGGGGATCGGGGTGCGCAGGGCCGGTCCCGCCGCGGCCTGCTCCACCATTGCCAGCGGCGAGCTCGCGGGTTCGGACCGGCCCAGCTCAGACTGTCGGGCGTACGACAGGACGCGGCCGTCGGGGTTCCACAGGACGACCGGATTGTCGATGTGGTCGGCGAGCATCCGAAGCAGTTCGGGGATGCCTTCGTCGGCGAGCACGGCGTCGGTGAACCGGCGGTACGCGTCCTCGGCGCTACGTAGCAGCCGCAGGTGACCGTTGACGATCTCGGTGTGGATGGCTTCGGTCACCGCGACGAAGGGCACCTCACGGTGGAGCTGGATCAGCGGCATCCGGTGCGCGGTCGCCGCTTCGATGAGTGGTTCGGGCAGCACCGTGAAACGGACTCCGAGCTCGACCACGAGCCCGGCGATGCCCCGCTCCGCCAGGTTCGCGATGAACCGCCGCTGGTCGGCGGGGCGATCGCCGATGCCCATACCGGTGGTGAGCAGCAGTTCACCACCGCGCAGCAGGGTCGCGATGTTCGGCACCTCGCCCGTGTGGACCCATCGGATCGGACGATCGAGATGTTGTGCCGCGGCGAGTACTTCGGGTAGGCCGCGGCGCAGGGCCGGCAGGTCCAGCGCGTCCCGCACCGAGATCTCGACCGAGGGCTCCGGTGCTTCGAGCGGTTCCGCGCTGTCGTTCATGGCCCGAAACCTACGGGTCACCGAGAGTTGTGTGAGTTACGCCGCAGTAAATTCACGACACTATGTCGCCTGTTTCGGAAAAACGGCGACGGTTCGCCGCTTGTTCCGAAACTCGAACCGGCGGAATACTTTTCGCAATCAGTAGAAGCTAGCGATTTGCCGCATGAAGGTAGTCGATATCCGACCTGAAATAAACCTATCGGTTTGTTTCCTGGTCGGGTCTGAACGAATCCCAGCTGACTCCTGAGAACCGCTCTGTCACAACTACTTTCGTGAGGATACAAACCATGGCACGTTCGACCGTCATCGAGTCGCTGCGCCGGCTCGCCGCCGACCACGCCGTTGCCGAGCGGCTCGGCATGAGCCCGCAGGAGTTTCGCGAGATGCGGGCCGAGGCCGTGGCCCAACCCGGTGGCATCAGCCGGCGCCAATTGCTCACCCGGGCCGCCGCGGTCGGTGTCGCGACCGCCGCGGTAAGCGTCGGCGCCGTGGGCAACCGGCAGGCTTACGCTGATGCGCAGACGGCCCGCCCGTCACCCCGGATCGCGATCATCGGTGCCGGCATCGCCGGACTCAACGCGGCGCTGACCCTCGCCGACAAGGGCCTCGCGAGCACGGTGTACGAGGCCAACCCGTCGCGCATCGGCGGCCGGATGTATTCCCAGGGTGGCGCGGTCAATCCCGGCTACTGGACCCAGGGACAGGTATCGGAGTACGGCGGCGAACTGCTCGACACCGGCCACCACACCATGCTCCAACTCTGTCAGCGTTTCGGATTGTCGACGACGCCGGTGCGCCATGTCTATGGCTCGCAGGCCGAGCAGATCCTCTGGTTCGACGGCGCCTATTATCCGCGCAGCCAAGCGGACTCGGACTTCCAGCCGGTCTGGAAGGCGATCCAGGCCGACATTCAAGCCGGTGGATCCGCGCCGACCTGGAACAGCCACAACGCCGCGGCGGTGGCACTGGACAACATGTCGATCCGGGACTGGATCAATACTCGGGTCCCGGGCGGCTACGGCAGCAAGCTCGGGCAGTTCCTCGACGTCGGGTACGCGGTCGAGTACGGCGCCGACACCACCGTGCAGTCCTCTTACGACCTGCTCGAAATGCTGTCGTCGCAAGCCAATCCGGGCAGCTTCAATCTGTGGGGCGGTTCCGACGAGCGGTATCACATCACCGGTGGCAACGACCAGGTTCCGCACGCCATCGCGGCCACACTGCCGGCCGGGACGGTACAGCTGGGCTGGACACTGAACGCGGTGGCTCGCAACGCCGACGGTACCCAGACACTCACCTTCGGCATCGACGGCGGCGGCACCAAGACCGTCGTCGCCGACCACACCATCCTGGCGGTGCCCCTGCCGATCCTGCAGCAGCACATCGACTTCTCGAAAGCGGGTCTGGACAGCGGGATGCAGGGGGTGCTGAAGAACATGAAGATGGGCGCCTGCACCAAACTGAACATGCAGTTCACCGGGCGCCCGTGGGCCGGCACCGGACCGTGGCCCGGCGTCTCCAACGGCGAGATGTTCTCCGATCAGCAGTTCCAGCAGGTGTGGGATGTCACCCGGGGTCAGTCCGGCAGCGACGGCATCCTCGTGCAGTACGGCGGCGGCACCCTGGCTCGCAACCTCACCCCGCCCAGCGCCTTTACCGACAGTTCGACCGCCTACACCCACAATCTCGCGACGACGTATCTGGGTCAGATCGACCAGGTGTTCCCCGGAACCGCCGCGATCTGGACAGGTCAGGCGAAACTGTCCGCCTGGCACCTCAACCCTTACTCCTACGGCGCCTACTCCTACTGGCCGATCGGCTACCTCACCACCTGCGCCGGCTATGAGGGAACCGCCCAGGGGAACCTGCATTTCAGTGGCGAGCACACCTCGTACAACTTCCAGGGCTACATGGAGGGCGGGGCCCAGGAAGGAGCCCGCGCCGCATCGGAGGTGCTGGCCGCGATCGGCAAGTAACCGAGCGGGCCGCCGCCGGCCGGACGCGGCGGCGGCCACCGCCCCGGTGCTCGCCACAGCCCGGCCGACGGTGGTCACGATCGTCGCGGCTCGCAGGGCCTGCGAGCACTTCGCGCGAGACTGCGCCGATCACCGCGGCGACTACTGCCGCCGGCCCGACCAGTTCAGCGGGTCGAGGGCCGACGATGCCGAGCGGTTGAGAGATCTCGGATTCGTCCGCTGCGCAGCGACCACGAGCAGCGCAGTGGAGATATGTTGCTGCGCAGAGCGATCGGTGCGGTGTATCACATGGAACGGCGGGCTCACCGATCGCCCATGACGATTGCGTGCCAACTCTTGGCCGGGGCGCCGGTGAGTTCGTGCATGACGTGTTTGATGTTGGTGTATTCGTCGAAGGAGTATGCGGACATGTCCTTGCCGAAGCCGGAGGCTTTGTAGCCGCCGTGGGGCATTTCGCTGACGATGGGGATGTGATCGTTGAGCCAGACGCAGCCGGCCTTGATCTCGCGTGCGGCGCGGGCGGTGCGGAAGACGCTGGTCGACCAGGCGGAGGCGGCCAGGCCGTAGGGGGTGTCGTTGGCGAGGGCGATGGCCTCGTCATCGGTGTCGAAGGGGAGGCAGACCAGCACGGGCCCGAAGACCTCCTGTTGGACGATCGCCGAATCCTGGGCGGCGTCGACGATGAGGGTCGGCTCGTAGTAGGCGCCCTGTGGGAAAGCGGGTGGGATGCGGCCGCCGCGAACGACTTTCGCGCCATCGGCCACCGCGCGGTCGACCATCGCGGCGACCCGGTCGCGGTGGGCCCGCGAGATGAGGGAGCCGAGGTCGGTGTGCGGGTCGTCGACCGGGCCGATCGTCACGCCGTCCATCAGTTCGGCCACCCGCGCCACGAACTGGCCGAAGCGGGATCGCTGCACGTAGGCGCGGGTCGCCGCGGTGCAGTCCTGTCCGCCGTTGATCAGCGCGCCCGCGACCGCGCCGCGCGCGGCCGCCTCGATATCGGCGTCGTCGAACACGACGAACGGGGCCTTCCCGCCGAGTTCGAGGTGCACCCGCTTCACGCTGCCGGCCGCGGTCGCCGCGACCTGCTTGCCGACCCCGGTCGATCCGGTGAACGACACCATTGCCACATCGGGGTGGGCGACGAGCGCGGCCCCCGCCTCGGGTCCGGTGCCGGTGACGATATTGATCACCCCGGCGGGAATGCCTGCGGCAGTTGCCGTCTCGGCGAAGATCAGCGAGGTGAACGGGGTCAGCTCGGAGGGTTTGAGCACGATCGTGTTCCCGGCCGCCACGGCGGGTAGGACCTTCCACCCCGCCATCTGCAGCGGGTAGTTCCACGGCGCGATCGACCCGACCACTCCGACGGGTTCGCGGCGAATCGACGAGGTGTGTTCACCGCTGTACTCCGCGCTCGCTCTGCCATCCAAATTCCTTGCCGCGCAAGCGAAGAACCGCACATTGTCGATGGTGCCCGGCACATCGAACTCGGTGGCCAGCTTGATCGGCTTGCCCGCGCCCCTGCTCTCTACCGCGGCCAGCTCCCCGGCCCGCTCGGCGAGCAGGTCGGCCCATCTGTACATTGCGACCGATCGCTCGCCGGGTGTTCTGGTCGACCAGCCAGGGAAGGCGGCGACCGCGGCTACGACCGCCGCGTCGACATCGGTGGCGGTCGCGGCGGTTCCGGTGGCGATCACCGCGCCGGTGGCCGGCTCGGCGATCGCCAGCACCTCCCCGGCGCCCGCGCGCCGGACTCCGTCGATGTATTGCAGTGGCACGTGCATGCGGATTCCTAGCTGGTGGTGTGGGCGTCGGCGACGATGAGTGCCCGGTCGAGGATGGCCAGACCCTCCTTCGCTTCCGCCTCGGTGATCACGCACGGGGGGACGACGTGCAGGCGGTTGAAGTTGACGAACGGTAGCAAGCCGCGGGCCCGGCAGGCCGCGACCAGTTCGTTCATGGCCGGGCTCGTGCCGCCGTAGGGTGCCAACGGTTCCCGGGTGGCCCGGTCCCGGACGAGTTCGACCGCCCAGAACACGCCGAGTCCGCGGACCTCACCGATGCTCGGATGCCGCTGGGCCAGCTCGCGTAGCCCGGGCCCGAGTACCCGTTCGCCGATCTCGGCGGCGTTCTCGACGATCCGTTCCTCGGTCATGGCATTGATCGTGGCGACCGCCGCCGCGGCCGCCAGGGGATGTCCGGAGTAGGTCAGGCCGCCGGGGTAGACCCGGTCGGCGAAGGTGGCCGCGATCGCAGCGCTGATCGCGACCCCGCCGAGCGGCACATAACCGGAGTTGACGCCCTTGGCGAAGGTGATCAGGTCCGGGATGACGCCGAAATTCTCGATGGCGAACCACTTTCCGGTCCGCCCGAACCCGGCCATCACCTCATCGGCGATGAAGACGATGCCGTGCGTGTCGCACAGTTCTCGCACTCCGGCCAGGTACTCGGTGGTCGGCACCATGATCCCCGCGGTGCCGGGCACCGATTCGAGCACGATCGCCGCGATGGTCGAGGGCCCCTCCATCTCGATGGTGCGCGCCAAATGCGCGAGCGCCCTGTCGGTTTCCTGTGCCTCGGTCTCGGCGTCGAACTCCGAGCGGTAGAGGAACGGGCCGAAGAAGTGGACCGTCCCGGTGTTGCCGTGGTCGTTGGGCCAGCGGCGCGGGTCGCCGGTGACGTTCACCGCCGTCTCGGTGCCGCCGTGGTAGGAGCGGTATCGCGAGAGCACTTTGTAGCGGCCGGTGTGCAGCCGTGCCATCCGGATGGCGTGCTCGACCGCGTCGGCCCCGCCGTTGGTGAAGAAGATGGTGTCCAGGTCGCCGGGGGTGCGTTCGGCGATCAGCCGGGCCGCCTCCGAGCGTGCGTCATTGGCGAATTGGGGTGCGACCGTGCAGAGTTTCGCCGCCTGTTCGGCGATCGCGGCGATCACCTTCGGATGCTGGTGGCCGATATTGGTGTTGACCAGCATGGAGGAGAAGTCGAGCAGCCGGTTGCCGGCGCCGTCCCAGACGTAGCAGCCCTCGGCGGCGGTGATGACGGTCGGGGTCAGCGCGGCCTGCGCGGACCAGGAGTGGAAGACGTGGCGGCGGTCCAGCTCGTAGGCACGAGCCGCCTCGGGGGTCAGGATCGTCTCGGGGGTCATGGTCATCGCCGCTGCTCCTACGTGTTCTGCGGGAAGCCGAGTTCCAGACCGCCGTGGCTCGGGTCGAGCCAGCGGGTGGTGACGGCCTTGGTCCTGGTGAAGAAGTGCACGCCGTCGGTGCCGTGCGCGTGCGAGTCGCCGAACAGCGAGTTCTTCCAGCCGCCGAAGCTGAAGTAGGCCATCGGAACCGGGATCGGGACGTTGATGCCGACCATGCCGACCTCGACCTCGTGATGGAATCGGCGTGCCGCGCCGCCGTCGTTGGTGAAGATGGCGGTGCCGTTGCCGTAGCGGTTGGCGTTGATCAACGAGACGGCCTCCTCATAGGTCTCGACCCGCACGACCGACAGGACCGGCCCGAAGATCTCGTCGGTGTAGACGCTCATGTCCGGTGTGACGTCGTCGAGAATGGTCGGTCCGAGCCAGAATCCGTCCGGCGCGCCGTCGACGGCCAAGCCGCGGCCGTCGAGCACGACCTTGGCACCGGCGGCCTCGCCGGCGTCGATGTACTCGACGACGCGGTCCCGGTGTGCCTTGGTGACGAGCGGGCCCATGTCCGCGCCGGAGCGGCCGTCGCCGGTCACGATGGTCGTGGCCCGCTGGGCGATCCTGCCGACCAGGTCGTCCGCGACGCCGCCGACCGCGACCACCACGCTGATCGCCATGCACCGCTCACCGGCCGACCCGAAGCCGGCGTTCACCGCTGCGTCGGCGGCCGAGTCCAGATCGGCGTCGGGCAACACGACCATGTGATTCTTCGCCCCGCCGAGTGCCTGCACCCGCTTTCCGGCCGCGGTGCCGCGCCGATAGACGTACTCGGCGATCGCGGTCGACCCCACGAACGACACCGCCTTGATACCGGGATTGTCCAGCAGCTCGTCGACGGCGACCTTGTCGCCCTGGACGACATTGAACACCCCGTCCGGCAGGCCGGCTTCCTGCCACAGCTGCGCCAGCCACAACGCCGCCGACGGATCCTTCTCGCTCGGCTTCAACACCACGGTGTTGCCCGCGCCGATGGCCAAGGGGAAGAACCACATCGGCACCATCGCCGGGAAGTTGAACGGCGCGATGATCGCGACCGGGCCCAGCGGCTGGCGGATACTGTGGATGTCGACGTCGGTCGACGCGTTCTCGGTGGCGCTGCCCTTGAGCAGATGCGGTATGCCGCACGCGAATTCGACCACTTCGAGCCCGCGTGTAACCTCGCCGAGCGCGTCGGCGGCGACCTTGCCGTGCTCGGCGGTGATCACCGCGGCCAGGTCCACCTTGCGCTCGTTGAGCAGTTCGCGGAAGCGGAACAGGACCTGGGTGCGGCGGGTCAGTGAGGTGTCTCGCCACTGCGCGAAGGCGAGTGTCGCGGCGTCGACGGCTGCGCGGGTGTCCGCCACATCGGCCAATGCGACCTGTGCGGTGACCTCTCCGGTCGCTGGGTCGGTGACCGGGGCCGTCGCCTCGCTCGTCCCGGAGATCGGCTTGCCGTCGATCCAATGGCCGATGGTCCGCATAGGGGGCGCTCGTTTCGCTCGCAGGGAATTGGTTGCCTCAACCCTGCGGCACAACCGACCGTACCGCGACCGACGAAGCGTACGAAACATGCGAATTTATATTACGATCCGTCGGTGCTGTTGACGGTAGCCGACGTGCTCGCGACACCGGTGGTCCAAGCCGGCCACCCGGAGGTGATCAGCGCGGCCAATCTCGATCGGGCGGTGCGCTGGGTGCATGTCAGCGACCTGGCCGAGATCGCCGACGTGCTGGTCGGGGCGGAACTGATCCTCACCACCGGACAGGCGCTCGCCGCACCCGCACCGGACCGGATCCGGTATCTGCGCTCGCTCGCCGACGCGGGGGTCGCGGGCCTGATCGTCGAACTCGGCAGCTATGTGCGCGAACTCGGCCCGGCCGTCGCCGACACCGCCCGCGCACTCGGGCTGCCGGTGATCGCACTCCATCGGGTGACCCGGTTCGTGGAGATCACCGAGGCGGTGCACCGGGAGATCGTCGCCGACCAGTACGCCGAACTCGAATTCGCTCGCACCGTGCACGAGACCTTCACCGAGCTCAGCGTGCGCCGTGCCGCGCTCACCGAGATCGTCCGCACCGCGGCGAGCATGCTCGACGCCTCGGTCGTGCTGGAGGATCTGGCGCACCGCGTGCTCGCGGCCACCGCGCGCCACATCAGTTCCTCGGCGCTGCTCGACAATTGGGAATCGGTCTCGCGGCTCTTGCCGGAAGGAGACGACGTCGTCGCGGTCGGCCCGCACACCCAGCGCTGGGGACGGCTGATCCTGCGCTCCGAACGAGTGCACATTCCCCGCGCCCGCATGGTGCTCGAACGTGCCGCCCAGACGCTCACCCTGCACCGGATGATCGACAAGGACCGCTTCGGCCTGCACCGGCGAGCCCAGACCGGGCTGATCGCAGACCTGGTCGACGGTCGCGTCGCCGACGAACGCGACGCCCAAGCCCGCGCCGCCGCCCTCGGTCTCACCCGCCGCGCCCGCTACGTGCCCCTCGCCGTCGCTATCGAAGCCGATGTCGACCCTGATCCCGTTGCCGCCCAACGTCACTCGACCGCAGTGGTGGAGGCGGTCACGCACGGACTCGGGCTCGTCAACGCCTCCGCGTTGAGCTCGGCCGAGCATCGGGCCGATACCGCGCGCATCGATCAGCGCGGTGCCGCGCTCGGGTCCGGGGAGCGGGTGGCGATTGTGCTCGCCCTGACTCGCGACCGCGACGTCGACGACCAACTGGACTCGGTATGCGCGGCGGTACTGACCGAGGTGCGCCGAGTGGACGGTGTGCGGCGCGCGGTGGTCGGCGTCGGTATCGACTCCGAGTCCCTACTCGATACCGCCCGCCAGCTCGGCGCGGCGGCCGACATCGCCGCCGTCGCGCGTTCGTTGCGCGCCGATCACGAACGAAAGTTCTTCCGCAGCGCCGATATCCACCTGCGCGGCCTGGTCTCGCTGATCCGGGACGAGCCGGGTGTGCAGAGCTTCGCAGAGACCGAACTCAGCGCGCTGCTGCGATACGACATCCGGCACGCCGCCGACCTCACTGGCACCCTGCGTCGCTTCCTGGACCTGGCCGGCAACAAGACCGAACTGGCCAAGACCCTCGCCATCAGCCGCCCCACTCTCTACGACCGGCTCGCCCGCATCGAACGTATCCTCGCCGTCGACCTCGACGACGGCGAGTCGCGGACCTCACTGCACACGGCGCTACTCATTCGCGAGCTCAGCGGAGCCGACAAAACGTAAGACCAACCGGCGCGAGAACGTCACACCGTCAGAAATGTGGGCTAGCTCATATTTTGGGCACGTTGGCGGTAACCCGGATTCACGCTGTCGCAACAAACTCCTCCGCACAATCGCCCCAGGTCGCACGACCGGATGAAGCTGATGAGGAGTACTTGCGATGGCATCGACGACACACACGACCGCGCCGCCCGACTCGACGGTCGCTCGCCTCAAGCCCAACGCCCTCGGATTGTTCGGCGTGGTGTTCATGGCCATCGCGACCGCCGCCCCGATCACCGCGATGACCGGCAACGTGCCGTTCATGATCGCCTCCGGGTCCGGCACCGGCACCCCGGCCGCGTTCCTCATCGCCATGGCGGTGCTGGCGGTCTTCTCGGTCGGCTACACCACCATGAGCAAGCACATCACCGCCACCGGCGCCTTCTACGGCTTCATCTCCTACGGCCTGGGCCGTACCGTCGGGCTGGCGTCCGGTCTGCTGGCCACCTTCGCCTACATGGTGTTCGAGCCGTCGCTGGTCGGCATCTTCGCCAGCTTCGGCACCAACACCATCGGCTCCCAGTTCGGTGTGCACGTGCCGTGGTGGGTATTCGCGGTGATCATCTTGGCGATCAACGCGGTCGGCACCTGGTTCGGCGTCAAGGTCGCCGAGAAACTGCTGGTGGTGCTGCTGCTCACCGAGATCACCGTGCTCACCGTCATGGCCGTCGCGGTGGCCGTGCACGGCGGCGGCCCGGACGGGTTCTCCTTCGCTCCGCTCAACCCGGTCAACGCCTTCACCGGGCCCTCGGCGGGCCTGGGCCTGTTCTTCGCCTTCTGGTCGTGGGTCGGCTTCGAGTCCACCGCCTCCTACGGTGAGGAGTCCAAGGACCCCAAGCGGGTGATCCCCAAGGCCACCATGATCGCGGTCCTCGGCGTTGGCGTCTTCTACGTGCTGGTGTCCTGGATGGCCATGAGCGGCAACGGTATCGACGCCTCCGCCAAGATCTCCGGCGGCGACAGCCCGATGGATCTGTTCTTCGACCCCACCACCGCCTATGTCGGGCACTGGGCGGTGATCGCGATGCAGTGGCTGATGGTGACCGGCTCGCTGGCCTGCGGAATGGCCTTCCACAACTGCGCATCCCGCTATCTTTACGCGCTCGGCCGCGAGGGTGTGGTGCCCGCACTGCAGCGCACCATCGGCAGCACCCACCCCGGATACGGTTCGCCGCGGATGGCCGGTCTTGTCCAGACCGTATTCGCGGCGGTGCTGGTCGCCGCCTTCGGCATCGCCGGTAAGGACCCCTACTCGGGCACGTACACCCTGCTGGCGATCATGGGCACCATGGCCATCCTGATCGTGCAGGCGGTCTGCTCGTTCGCGGTGTTCAACTACTTCCGCTCCCATCACCCCGAAACCCGGCACTGGTTCCGGACCGTCGTCGCCCCACTGTCCGGTGGCGTGGCCATGCTGGCGGTGGTCGGCCTGCTGGTGATGAACATGAGCACCGCCGCCGGCACCGAATCCGGCTCACTGATCCTCGGCGCCACCCCGTGGATCGTGGCCGCCATCGCCGTCACCGGACTGGGCTGCGCACTGTACCTGCGGCGCACCGACACCGAGCGCTACAACCTGCTGGGCCGCACCATCCTCGAGGAGTCACACGAGCGGTGACCGCGCGACGGCGTGCGAGGTGGTCATCCTCGCACGCCGTCGGCATCCCTCGACATGCACGCGGCTACTTGCCCACCGCGACGGCATCGTCCGGAGCGCGTCTGTGACGAGGTTCAACCACGGACCGTGGCGCAGGTCATTGCCCGAAATGGTCCGGGTGGGCATCGTTGTCGGTTCATTTTCCGAAGATCGCGTGGAGATTCCCTATGACCGACCATCATTTTGCTTACGACCTCACGATGGACGAGGCACGGCGGCGACTCGCCGTGGTCGCGGCGCTCGGTGACGACTTCGATCCGGTTCGGGCGCTGGAGCAGGAGGAGTTGGCGTACGACATGCTGTACTCCGGCCTCGACGCTGAGCAGCAGCGCATCTACGACCACCTCGTCCACGCCGGGATTCTGCCGGATCGGGAACAACGCCGGATCGCCTGACGTCGCATCCGGTCGCCAGTGACGACCGGCGCGCGATGTGCCATTGCCCGGCCCCGGCCGAGCGTTCACGACCACACCGACGGCGCGGGTGCGCGACGGAAAACGCATTCGGGTCGCCGACGTGTCGATGCTGCAGAACGGCACGATCGCGGCTCGAGCCTCGGTGGTCCTCCTCCAGCCTTCCGCGCAGCCACCCGGCGGGCTGTGGCAGCGGGAACGCGAGCCCAGGCCGCCCGCACCTCAGGCCGCGCCGCATGCCGCGCCGAGGGTGCCGTTGTTCAGCAGCGGGGCCGACGAGGATCGATGGTCGGACAAGCCTACCGAGCACGAGAACCGCGGGCGCAAACGTACCTGGCAGCACCCGATCGACGTCGTGGCCGGCGAGGAGCTGACGCCGTTCGCGCGGGCCGCGATCGTCGGCGAACACGCCAGCATGATGACCAACTGGGGTGACGCGGGCATCGGGTTCATCAACACCGATCTGACCCTGGCTCTTTCCCGAATGCCCGAAGGCCCCGAGCTCGGAGTGGAGGCCGACAGCCACTTCAGCGACCGCGGCACTGCCGTCGGCGTTACCACGTTGTTCGACCGCCGCGGTTCGTTCGGCAGCGCCATGGTCACATCCGTGTCCAACGCCGGGCGGCAGATCAGCAACGCCCAGCTGAACGTGGCGGTCAAGGCGCACATGTGAGTTCGGCACCGGCGGTGGACGACCTCGTGTACAACGGTGGCCTGCATCTTCCGCGAGCAGCTGGCACACCGAATTCGGCCAAGCAGTTCTCGGCCCTCGTTGAGTACCTGCGCGTCGATCGCCGATCTTGTCCGCTGCTGGACGTGCTGGCGCTCGGACTGGCCCATCCCGCCGCACGACTACATCCACCGGTACAACACCGAACGCGTCTCCATAACGCTCGAGGGCCTGAGCCCGGTGGAGTACCGGACCCGGGCCCTCAGCGCCTAGCCTCTTATTTGGCCAGTCCAACAATCGGGGGCCAGTTCAGCAGCGGTGGCTCTCGGTCACGTAGCAAGCACAACGGTGTTGCCGCCCAATTGCTTTGCCTGGTACATGGCCGAATCCGAACTGCGCAGCAACTGTTCGGCGTCGCGGCTGGTGCTGTCCGAGGCGACGGCTACCCCGATGCTCGCGGTGACCGGTTCCACGGCCGACTCGATCGCTTGGCACAGCCGCTCCGCTTCGCTCACGGCGACGCGGGCGGTGAGCGGCGCGAGTACGACGAATTCCTCTCCGCCGCTACGGGTTACCACAGCAGCTTGCGGACGTGCCTCCAGCAGGCAGGCCGCGGTGCGGGCGAGGACCCGGTCGCCTGCGCGGTGGCCGTACATGTCGTTCACTTGTTTGAACCGGTCGAGATCGATCGTCATCAAGGCGATCGAGTCGTGGGTGCCGGGTTCGAACCAGGACGAGACGTAGTAGTCCAGGCCGCGGCGGTTGAGCAGGCCGGTCAGCGGATCGGTCAGCGCGTCCATCCGAAGTACCCAGTAGCAGAAGTGCAGAGCGGGCAGCACGAGGACGGCCACCGACGCCATGGTCAGCACGATCGATACGGTTGTTGCGCTGTCGGCGTCGCGCATCATCAGCCAGGTCAGTATCAGGATCGATAGCACCGACCACATGCCGTGCACCGCCAGGACGCGGGGGCCATGGAAGATCGCGAGGTAGCTACCCGGGATAACCAGCTGCAGCAACCCGAAAGCGCCGAACAGCCGATTGCTCTCGACCAGGCAGACGCCGGTGATCATCACGTCCGCGAACGCCATCAGAATCAGTGAGGTTCGCTCGCCCGGCCAGGGTGCGAGCGACCAGTAGAATACCCATGTGAGCGTGGCGGCAATATTGAACATGGTCACCAGGCGCCAGGCGCCGACCGGCCCGTCGGCGGACTCCAGGTTCAAGGCGCTGAACACCAAGAGTGCAGCTCCGCCGACCGCGACACCCCCTTTCATCACGGCCAGCGCGCCGCGAGCGTCGAGTGTCCGGGTCAGCCACCGGTAGTCCAGGCGGTCGCGCCACCAGGCTGTCACCGTCTGCCAACCTGTGGTCTCCTGTCCGATCATCAGACGACACCTCCGCTCCCTCTCGCGCCCGCTACTGATCAGCAAATTCTAGGTGTGGTCGGGGCGGGCTCGGTCGTATCGGCGTCGGCCGGTTCGGGCCCCGGCGAGCGCCTGACCAGTGCGGGCGATGCCGCACTACTGGGCGTCGTCGACCGGGGAGCTGCCTCGGCCGGCCTGTGCAGCCGGGCTATCGTCCGGAAGGGTCCGTGCGCCGAAACCGCACCCGTTGCCAGCCGCGACGTCGTCGGTCCACGCCGACGACTACGCCGCACGCAACGGGGCAACTGGCCGCTCGAATCGAGCACGCCACCGACCCCGCACACTGAACTACGGCCTGACGATGTCGGGGTGTGCCCGCGGACAACCGGGCGCTCGTGTCCGCGGGCGCGCATCGAGGTGGTGGGCCCCGACACCCTGTAGACGTGGACCGCCGTCGAAACGTGATATCGGCCAGGGTATTTCGACGTCGAAGGGGGCTCGTGGCCCGTTCCGTCGGCGCAACGGCGACCGGTTCAGCGCGCCGCCCCGGGCCGGAGCAGGCCGTCGGCGCCGACGGTCCAGACCGATCCGTCGGCGTCGATGCCGGTCGATCCCTCCAGGTAGACCGTTCCGACCAGCGCGAGGGCGGCCGGGTCGGTGATCGCGGCGGTGAGGAGGGTGTCGGCCGCCGTCCACGGGGTCGACCACAACAGCCGCCGGGTCATCTGAGCCCAGCCCAGCGGCGGTCCGGTCATGACCCACAGATCGGTTGCGGCGGTGGTGAACCGGCGGGCCTGCCGCAGCCACGACGCCGCGGTCTCGGGCCAGGTGACACGGTCGGCGATCCGCCCACCGCCGCGCTCCCACTCGGCCGCGACCGCGTTCATGGTCGCGATCGCGGCCGGGACGCGGCCCGAACCCAAAGTGAGGGTGCGGGCGCCGCGAGCGTGGGCCGCCGCGACGATCGCGGCGATCTCGGCATCGGTAGCGACGGGAAGGTCGTCGTCGGGGCTGATCGCGCTGTGCAGGAGCGGGGTTTCGGGCAGGGCGGTCACCGGGTGGTTTCCTTCCAGGTGCGATAGCGGTCGGGGCAGCACACCGCGCAGGGCCGGTAACCGGCGGCGACGGCGGTGGCTTCGTCGGCGAAGAACACCCGGTATGTCACGTAGTGGCCGGCCGCGATCGCGCGCAGCGCCGAGCGGCAGTCCAGGCGGCCATAGATCTTGCTGCGACGGTGCCCGCCCCACCAGCCCGGTGTCCCGGATCGGTAGGGGCGCCCCGTCGCGTCGAGCAGCAGGTAGGTGCGGCCCGAAGGCTCAGGCGGCATCGTGGAACACCAGCGCCAGAGTGCGGCGGTGGCCCGAGCGGACTGCGGAGACACCGTGGCGAACCGGAGCTGCCGACCAGCCCCGAGCGGTCCGTACCGGCCGGTCCCGGGTGGTGAACACGAACCCGTCGCCCTGCTCGAGTTGAGTTGCGGTGCCGCGTGATTGGGCGCGGGCACGCTGCTCGACGAGCAGGAACTCGCCACCGGTGTGGTCGATGCCCGGCCGGTCGAGGCCGATCACGACCTGCAGCGGAAACACCAACTCCCCGTATAGGTCTCGGTGCAGCGCGTTCCAGTCGCCGGGGGCGTAGCGCAGCAGGATGGCCGTGGACTTGGCTTGTCCGGCCTTGTGGCACAGGGCAAGCCATTCGTCGAGGGTGTCCGGCCACGGCGCAGGCCGGCCCAGCCGGGCCCACCAGTCGCGGGCGATCGGGAGCAGCCGCGGGTACAGGGCTTGTTTGAGCCGTTCGACCGGCTCGGGATAGGGCGCGGCGAAATACCGGTATTCGCCGGAGCCGAACCGGTGCCGGTTCATGTCGACAGTGCTGCGGAACAAGGCCCGCTGGTCGTAGAGGTCCGCGATCGTGGCGGCTTCCTCGCCGGTGAGCAGGCCGGGCAACGGCGCGCCCCCGCACTCGTCGAGGCCGCTGGCGACGGCTGACCAGTCCACCCGGCCGACGCGCTCGGACCATCGTTGCGAGCGCGTGGCCGTGACGGCAGTCATGCGGCGGCCTCCAGATCCAGCAGCAGGTGCTTGGCGTCCGCGCCGCCGACGTAGCCACCGAGGCTGCCGTCCGTACGGAGCACCCGGTGGCACGGCACGATCACCGGCAGCGGGTTGGTCGCACACGCGGTGCCGACCGCCCGCACCGCCTTCGGATTCCCGACCAGCGCCGCGACCTCGGCGTAACTGCGGGTCTGCCCGTACCCGATCTCGGGCAGGCGCTTCTGCACGATCTGCCGGAATCCGCGGGACAACGACAGGTCCAGCGGCACGTCGAAGGACGTACGCCGGTGCGCGAAGTACTCGTCGAGCTCACGACGCACCTCGTCGAGGCGCGCCGGCGCCCGCAGAATCCTGGGACTGACCTTGACGGCGAGGATTTCGAGGACCTGGGCGTGGTCCTCACGGGCATACGCCACCCGGACCAGGCCCTTCGGTGTGGCGGCCAGCAGCAGCCGACCTACCGGGGTGTCCATAGTGGTGTAGGCGACGTCGAGCAAGTCGGCCTGCTCGGCTTTTCGTTCCAGCAGTTGGTGCAGCCGAGCCATGGTGGTCTCGTCCACGGGCGCCGACAGAGCGGCGACCAGTTCGTCGTCGCGGTGCATCTCGTTCATCGTGTGTCTCCTTTCAGTGGCGCGCCCGGGTAGGTTCTGCGCAGATTCTTCACACCATCGGCGGCGGCGCGGCGCGCCGCGTCGGTGGTGCCGCCGAAGATCTGCGCGATCTCGGCGTAGGACAGGCCCGCCACATAGTGGTAGGCGATGGATCGGCGTTGCTTGTCGGGCAAGGCCGCGACAGCCGCCCAGACTCCGGCGTCGTCGGAGCCGATGACACCGTTGCCGGACGGTTCCTCGGGCATCCGCTCGACCGGCAGCGGGTTGCGTTTGGCCGCGCGGACGACGTCGATCGCTTTGCGGTGGGCGATGGTCACCAGCCACGCCTCCACATTCGCGGTCTGCGGCAGGTCCGGGTAGGCGCGCATCGCGGCCAGGAACGTTTCCGACCAGGCGTCTTCGGCATCGTGGACGCCGACAACGGCCCGGCAGACCCGCAGCACGGTGGGCCCGTGCTCAGTCACGATCGACTCGAAGGGTGGCTTCACGGTCAGAACGACCTTCCGGCGGCGACCGCGGCCGGCTCCTCGAGCTCGAGCAGTGCCCGCTTGCGCTTCAGCCCGCTCGCGTACCCGGTCAGCGACCAGTTCGCCCCGATCACCCGATGGCACGGGACGAAGATACACAGCGGGTTCGCGCCCACCGCCCGGCCGGCGGCTTCGCCCAGGATCGTGTCGTCGACGAAGGACACCGACAGCCCGAACAACTCTTGGGTCGGGCGCCGGATGTGATGCCGGAAATACACCCCGGTCACAGCCTCGCCGGTCGCCACGATCGTGACCGGGCCGAGCGTCGCGGTGTCGATCACCGTGTGCCGAGTATTCATCTGCGTCCCCTTTTCTCTCGTTCTCACCAGGTAGACGCACACCGGGCGCCGAACGTGAGAACGGATGTGGTTACGCCCGTCGACGCCCCCAGCCGCCACGACGTCGCGGCCGGCACGCCGAAGGTGTTCCCTTGCTACAGTTCACCTTCCCGACCTGATTCCGCACGCTCTCCGGCCGGTCACCCGCCGTGGATTGCTTACGGTGCGCGACCGGGACGGGCTCTGTGTGGCTCGTCGGGTTCACGCCGGCCAGATGCCGGAGCTGCCCCGCCGGTGGGAGCCCAGAAGGTGAGTGTCGACGATGCCGATCGCCTCCATGAGCGCATACATCGTGGTCGGACCGACGAACGCAAATCCGCGGCGCCGCAGCTCTTTCGACAGCGCGATCGACTCGGCCGAGGTGGTCGGGATCTCGGTGAAGGTCCGGGGCCGGGGTGTGCGGTCGGGCCGGAACGACCAGACCAGTTCGGCCACACCGATATCGGCGCGCAGCGCGACAGTGGCGCGGGCGTTGGTGATGGTCGCGAGGATCTTGCGCCGGTTCCGTACGATCCCCGTGTCGGCCACGAGGCGTTCGACGTCGGCGTCGGCGTAGCCGGCGACGGTATCGGGGTCGAAGCCAGCGAACGCGGCTCGGAAGGCGGCGCGTTTGCGCAGGATCGTCGCCCACGACAACCCGGCCTGGAACCCTTCCAGGCAGATGCGTTCGTACACGCCGTGTTCGTCGGTGACCGGCATACCCCATTCGGTGTCGTAGTAGTCACGCAGTAGCGGGTCGCCGGCGGCCCACGCGGGCCGGGCGAGCCCGTCGTCCCCGACGACGACACCGATATCGTTGTGGTCGTTGGTCATTCGGTCATCCCTCGAGTCCGGTCACGCGCATCGTGATGTTGATGCGGCCGTGGTCGAGACCGCATCCTTCGGGTGCGGTGTACTCGTGAATCTTGGTGACGCCGTGGTAGGCCAGCCTGCTGGGGCCGCCGAACACGAACAGGTCACCCGAGGCGAGCAGCAGGTCGGTGTAGGGCTTGGAGCGGGTCTCGGTGTTGCCGAACCGGAAGGTGCAGCTGTCGCCGACCGACAGCGACACCACCGGCGCGAGGCTGGATTCGTCTTTGTCCTGATGCATTCCGAGCCGGGCAGTCGCGTCGTAGTAGTTCACCAGCGCGGTGTCCGGGGTGTACGCGGCGACCACGGCCGGGGCGTAGCCGGTCTCGCGGAGTGCGCAGCGCCCGAGGCGGACCATCCACTCCGGGAAGTCCAGGACGCGGGCACCGTTCACGTCACCGGCCTCGCGCGTGTACGTGTAGGGCTGCCAGTGCCAGCCCAAACAGACTGTGCGCACACTCATTTCATGGCCGCGGACCTTCGCGGCCCGGATCGGGACAGGTCCTGCGATCCATTCCCTGAACTGTGTGACGATCCATGCTTGCTGCTGCAGAGTCAGCCAGTCGGGAATCCAAGTGGCGCCGGAGGCAAGATCACGCCGGCTCCGTTCGCCGGACTCCGGAACGAACAGCGCCAGCGGCGCGGTACTCGTGGCGGGCGTGGATCGTGAATTGTTCTCGGTGGGGTTCATCTGCGCTTCCTGGCCTTTGACGGTCGGCGGTGGCATCGGTCGGTTTGCACTGTGTTCGAGGCGCAGCCGGCTATGTGCCGGCGCAGCCGATCGCGCAGCACCGTGCTCGACACGCCCTCGGTGTCGTCATCGGATCGCTCCTTCCCGAAATCGAAGTTCGGGAGGAAGACGCCAGCCGGTCCGCCCACGTGAGATACGAGCCTGACAACACCGGCGATCGGTGGTGGGAGGCGCCGGGCAACCTTCGGACGATGCGGGTCTGACGGCGCGCGACGCGGGATGGACCGACACGGGTGCCGAGGCGGCGAGCCTGCGGGGTTCGTCTCACTGCCGTTCGGCATACGCCGTCTACGTGCTCAGCCTGCCCGACGGACCCGCATGGGCGCTCTACGGCTTCAACATGCCGGTCAGCGCGACGATGCTCGCGCTGTGGCTCCGATACCAGGCCGCGCACCGAAGCACGTCCCCCGCCACCACCGTGAACTACTTGATGCGCACCGCGGACGCTTTCGACAACCGGCCGATCCGAGCCGTCGGTGAGTGAGGATCCCGAAACCGCCCAGGCGCTCATGTTCCTCGCGGAACTCGGGCACCACGCCGAACGCCTCGTTCTCCGGCGCAGCCAGTGGCGAGACGACAAACCCAACCAGGCCGTCGAGGCCGAACTCGCGCAGGTCCACAACCTCCGTCTGCGATTCCCCGGACTGGAGCAGACATCCCGACGGTTTCCAGCGATGAGACGGGATTCAGACCAGGCCGGCTGACGATACGGCCGAATTGGTTGTGGTTTCAGGCCGCCTGCGGTGCCGTGAGATGGACACGGATATGGTCGAGCAGTTCACCGGATCTGAGCGGTTTAGGTATGTAGTCACACGCACCGGCCGCGTAAGCGTCACCGATGGTATCGGGATTGCCGTCGAGGGAGACCGCGATGATCGGAATCGGTGAACGCTGCCTCAGCTGCCGGCACAGATGCACGCCCGGCAGGTCCGGCAGGTCCAGCTCCAGCAGCACCAAGTCCGGGTTCCATCGCCGAGCCAGGGTCAAAGCATGCTCCGCGGTGGGGGCAGAAATCACCTCGTGGCCGGCGGTGGCCAGCACGAGTACCTCGATCTCCGCCATCGCCGGGTTGCTCTCGACAACGAGAACCTTGCGGGACCGAACCGCAGCGGTCCGCTGGAGCGTGAATTTTGTTGCAGAGCGCGGCAATTGGCTCATGATAGATCCTTCGCAGGCAGGTCCCCGACCGTCGAATCCGCAGTGTCACGGAGCTCAATGGCGGCGGTCCTGCAGTCTCAGTGCCGGTACCGCGATCGACGTGCCACGACACTATGTCAATCAGCAATCCTTCAGCAAATGATCTGTGGACTGTTTTCATGGCGTTTACATGCGTCGAAGACCACGCAGGTGGTGGCGTCGGCGTAGAGCTTGCCGTCCTCGGTGCCGATGAGCTGGGCCTCAGCGTTCGCGATGGTCCCGCCGACGCGGATGGTCCGGTCGGTCGCGTGCAGTCACCGCGATCTGGCCCGGGCGGTCGAGTGGGTAAGCCCTATCCGTCCGCGCCGATCCAGACGGTCTTGGCATTCATGAACTCTCGCATGCCGAGGTCGGACAGCTCGCGTCCGTAGCCGCTGCCTTTGATGCCACCGAAGGGGATCTCGGGGTAGCTGGTGGTGTTGCCGTTGATGAAGGCCATGCCCGACTGCACGTCGCGGACGAACAGTTCGCGTTCGGCCTCGTCCTCGCTCCACAGGTTCGATCCCAGGCCGTAGGGGTGCCCGTTGGCCTCCCGCAAGGCCGCCTCCAGGGAAGACACCGTCCACACCTGCGCGACGGGACCGAAGACTTCCTCGTGGTACATCCGCATCGCCGGGGTCACGCCGGTCACCACGGTGGGTGGGTAGTACCAGCCGGGCCCGTCCGGACGTTCGCCGCCCACCAGTACCGTCGCGCCCTTGCCGACGGCGTCCTCGACATAGGACTCCACATCTCGCCGGCCGGATTCGGTGGCCAGCGGACCGACATCGGTGCCCTCAGCCGTCGGGTCGCCCACAACCAGCGCGCCCATCTTCGCCACGAACATCTCGAGGAACGCGTCCCCGATGTCCTGGTGTACGAAGAACCGCTTGCCGTTGATGCAGGACTGCCCGTTGTTCAGACATCGCGCCTTGACCGCGTTGTCGGTGGCCCGCTCCAGGTTCGCGGAGGGCATGACGATGAAGGGGTCGGAGCCTCCGAGCTCGAGGACCACCTTCTTGGTCACGTCGCCGGCGATGGCACCCACCGACCGCCCCGCCGGTTCACTGCCCGTCAGCGTCGCGGCCGCCACCCGCGGGTCGCGCAGCACCTGCTCCACCCTCCTCGAGGAGATCAGCAGAGTCTGGAACACGTCGTCCGGGAATCCTGCGCCACGGAAGAGTTCTTCCAGATACAGGGCGCACTGCGGCACGTTCGAGGCGTGCTTCAACAGTCCCACGTTCCCCGCCGTCAGGGCAGGCGCGGCGAACCGCATGACCTGCCACAACGGCAGATTCCACGGCATCACCGCGAGCACCACACCGATCGGCTGGTACGTCACGAACGTCTGCTTCGCACCCACGCGCCCGGCGTCACCGTTCACATCCCGCAAGAACGCGGGACCCTGGTCGGCGTAGAAGCGCAGCCCGTGCACACACTTGGCTACTTCCTGCTCCGCCGCCCGCAGGGTCTTGCCCATTTCCGTGGTGATCATCCGGCTGACGCTCTGGGCCTCCTGCTCCAGACGTTCGGCCGCGTGCCGCAGCCATCCCGCCCGCTGCTCGACGCTCGTGAGCCGGTACGAGGCAGCCGCGGCCGCCGCCCGGGCGAGCTTGTCCTCCAGTTCCTCGGGAGTCAGTTCGTCGAACTTCCTGAGGACTTCACCAGTGACAGGGCTCGTCGTTGCGATAGCCATTGGTTAACGGTACGGCGGCCTAATATGACACGCAATCACCGTTACGGTCTCGTCTCACCGCAGCGAAAGCGAGGCACACGTGATGCAGATGCGAGCAGCACGCATGTTCGGACGCCAAGTGATCGTCTTCGAATGAAGCCCGCGGCTGCCTGCCGAGCGGAGCGAGATCACTTCCTCGTGGAGCGCACCCGCGGGCCGTCATAATGCGAGCACCGGCACAGGCTCATGCGGCAACAGAACTCGCGTCTTCCGGGCCAGGACTCAGTTCGACCCCTACGGCCCACGACGCGGCCACCCCGCAACCAGCGCCCGACGCCGAGGGCTGGATCTGGCTGCCCGAGAACGTATTCCGCACCGCCTTCGCCCAGCATTCGACGCCCACCCAGCAGCGGGCACTGGCCGCGGCCCAGCGGCCCATCGCACCGGCGTGCATCGCGGTCCCGGTCGGTCGGCCGCTGTGGCACGACGTGCCCGCCTGGTATCTGGTCGCCGAGACGACCGCATGATCCCGGAAAAACCCAGCTCTTCATGGCCGAGCTGATGAACGCGCGAATCAGCAGACACCCGGTCGACCACATCCCCAGGGTCACGGCCCCGCACACGGTCGCCGACCTGATCTGCGACGCCCACCCTGTCGCCTGAGCGGCCGGGCCGATCCCCGCTTCACACCCCGAGGAGAACAAGCCATGAGCACTATCCGTTACTCGACCGCCGACGTCGACGGCTTCCGCATCTTCTACCGTGAGGCCGGAACGCCCGGAAAGCCCAAACTGCTTCTGCTGCACGGCTTTCCGACCTCCAGCCACATGTTCCGGGACCTGATTCCGCACCTGGCCGACGACTTCCACATCGTGGCACCCGATCTGCCCGGGTTCGGCCGCTCCGACATGCCCGAGCGCGACCGGTTCGACTACACCTTCGACCACATCGCAGCGATCATCGACCGCTTCACCGAGATCGCCGAATTCGACCGCTACGCGATCTACGTCTTCGACTACGGCGCCCCCACCGGATTCCGGCTCGCCGTCGCACACCCCGAACGAATCACCGCCATCGTGTCGCAAAACGGCAACGCCTACACCGAAGGCCTCAGCGACAGCTGGAACCCCATCCGGGCGTACTGGGAATCCCCGACATCGGCCAACCGCGACGCGCTGCGGACGCTCCTGACCCCGGAAACCACCCACTGGCAATACACCCACGGCGTCCCAGACGAGTCCGCGGTCTCACCCGACGGCATCGCCCTCGACAATCACTACCTGGCCCGTGCGGGCGCGCACGAGGTCCAGCTCGACCTGTTCCTGGACTACCGCACCAATGTCGCCCGCTATCCGGAATTCCAGGAGTATTTCCGCCGCCGCACTCCCCGGCTCCTTGCCGTATGGGGCAAGAACGATCCCTTCTTCCTGCCGGCCGGAGCCGAAGCCTTCCGACGCGACATCCCCGACGCACAGGTCCGCTTCTTCGACACCGGGCATTTCGCGCTCGAGACACATGCGGGCGAGATCGCCGAAGCGATCAGGAAATTCGTCACCGAATGACCGAACTGTGGACCCGGGTACTCTCGGCCATGGTCCGCGTTCGATCACAGTGACCTCGGCGCCGAACCGGCGGTACATCTGGGCGAACTCCAGCCCGATGTAGCTGCCCCCGTCGAAGGTCATTGTGTCGCTCGACATATGTGGCCCCTACAGATTCATGGCCAGGGCGGCGATGGCGAAACCGCCGCCCACCGCGAGGACATCCTCGGCCGATGCCACTGGGAGGTCTCGGCCGCCGGTCCGCGCGACCTGCGATCACGCCGAGTGCGGGGAGGACGCCGGGGTTCCGGAGAACCCCGGCGACGACTCAGTTGGCGGTGCCGGCGTCGGCCTTCTCGATGAGGTCGGTGACAGCTTCGGGCTTGATGAGCATGATGAGGTGCGGGCCGTCCACCTCGACGGTCTGCGCTCCGGCGCGAGATGCCATGAATCGCTCCAAATTCGGTGCGATGGCGTCGTCCTGCTTTGCCACCATGTACCACGATTTGACGGTCTTCCAGGCCGGTGTGCCGGAGGGCTGGGTGGCCGAGGCCACGCTCAGCGGACGCTGCTCCACGGCCAGGGCCTGTGCCTGTGCCGGCTTCAGGAGGTTGTTCAGGAACACCGTGGGGTACTGAACCGGATCGATGGTCAATTCGGTGCCGGTGGTGCCGTCCGGCAGCGGATAGCTGGACGGGTTCGCGGGGACCGGCGGGATCTGCGACGCCTCGGGCCGGCCGTTGAGCGTCGCCAGCGAATCGCCCTGGTCGGGGGCGAACGCCGCAATATAGACCAGGGCCTTGACGTTCGGTGCGTCCACGGCGGCGTCGGTGATGACCGCGCCACCGTAGGAGTGGCCGACCAGGATGACCGGGCCCTTGATCTGCTGCACCACCGAATGGATGTAGGCGGCATCGGAGGTCAACCCGCGCAACGGATTCGGCGGGGCGACCACCGGGTATCCGGCGGCCTGCAACTTCTCGACCACCGGTGTCCAGCCGGCCGCGTCGGCCCAGGCGCCGTGCACCAGCACCACGGTGGGCTTGGCGCTCGCCGGCGCCTGCTGCTGGGCCACCCCGGCGTGCGGGGAGGTGGCCTGCGCGGTGCCGGTCAGCGTGGCCGTGGCCAGCGTGGCCGCTGCCATCGCCGCGCCGACCGCTGTGGCGACCAGCTTGGGGTATTTCATGGTGCTCTCCTGCGTGTGTGGTGCCTTGCCGACTCCGCCGGTCACCGATGACCAGCGGCCATGACGTCCCGGTCGTTCGGCCGGTGATGTCACGACATGGGCTGGGGCCACGCGATTGCGCAGCCCCAGCGGTGTCCCAGAGCCTTCTTTTGGGCCGGGAGCTGTTGTGTGTCAGAGCTTTTCGAGCGCATCCCGGATGAACTGAGCGGCGCGAGCGGGCTGAGCGATGAACGCGGTGTGGGAGCCATCGATCTCTTCGGTCGTGGCGCCCATCCGTTCAGCCATGAAGCGCTGGGCTTGCGGCGCAATGGCGTTGTCCTGCCGTGCGATCTGATACCAGCACGGTCGCGCCCTCCAGCCGGCCGCGGTGGCTTCCTCAGTGAAGGCGGCGGCCGCCAGCGGCCGGTGTGTGAGGTTCATGAGCCGGGCGAGGTCATCCGGCAGGTCGGCGCAGAATGTCTGGTGAAATCCGGCGCGGTCGATGTACAGATCAGGACCACCGACCGCGCCGGGCGCGTCGTAGGACGTGGGTCGCACGGTGTCGGCGAGCATGGAGGGCGGGAACGGGGCCTGCACCGATGCGCAACTCTCGCCCATGTCCGGGCTGAACGCCGCCAGATAGACCAAACCCACGACATTGTCGAGACCGTCCGATGCCTGCGTGATCACGGCACCGCCGTAGGAGTGCCCGACGAGCACCACCGGTCCCTCGATCGCGGCGGCGACCGCGCGCACGGCGGCCGCGTCTCCGGCCAGTCCACGAAGCGGGTTCGGTGGCGCCACGACCTGGTGTCCGGTGCCGGTGAGTTCAGCGATAACGCCGGCGAAGCCGGAAGCGTCGGCGAATGCCCCGTGGACCAGGACTATCGTCGGTGTCGTCGAATCGGTCATCGTTACTCCTGGATCGATGTGGATATCGGTGTGCGAGTTGCCGGGCCGTTCCGGATCCGCCTGCGGATGAGCATGGAAGGCCGGCGGCTATCGGCCGGTCGCCACGGCGGCCTGTTCGATGAGTGTTGTAACCGCGTCCGGGTCGGTCGCCATGATCAGGTGCGGACCGTCGGCCTCGACAGTGTGGGCACCGGCCCGAGTAGCCATGAACCGCTCCAGGTCCGGGGCGATCGCACGGTCCTGCCGGGCGACCAGATACCACGACGGGATCGTCTTCCAGGCCGGTGCGCCGGACGGTTCGGTCGCCGCGGCGATACTCAGCGGCCGTTGCTCGACGGCGAGCGCCTGTTGCTGCTCAGCCGGCAGTTTGCCGTCGAGGAAGACGCTCGGGTACTGCGCGGGGTCGATGGTCAGCTCGGTGCCCGGTGGGGTCCCGTCTTGCGGGTACGGCGACGGGTTCGCCGGCACCGCGGGGATCTTCTTGCCCTGATCGCTGGAGTTGAGGGACGCCAGCGACTCGCCCTGATCGGGTACGAAGGCCGCGATATAGACCAGGGCCTTGACCTGTGAGTCACCGGTCGCGGCGTTGCTGATCACCGCGCCGCCGTAGGAGTGGCCGACCAGTACGACCGGTCCGTTGATCCGGTGCAGCACGCTCGAGAGGTAGGCGGCATCGGAGGTCAAGCCGCGCAATGGATTCGGCGGCGCCTCGACCCGGAATCCCGCCTGCTGCAGTTCGGTCACGACCGGTGTCCAGCCGGCCGCGTCCGCCCACGCTCCGTGTACCAGCACGATTGTCGGTTTCGGCCCGTGCCAGTCCGCGATCCCCGGGACCGAGGTGGAGCTCGACGCGGCGGGGGTGTGCGACGACGAGCACGAGGTGAGGGTCAGCGCCGAGGCCACGGCCAGGACGGCCGCCGCAGCCGCGACGCGCTTCGACCGAGCAGGGAGTTTCATTGCAGCCGGTTCCTTGATCTGTGTGTATTCCGTTGTCGGAGAATGTTTTTCCGCTCCACGTCGTGACCGTTCATCGGGCGGCCGCGCGGATGAGGTCGGCTACCACCGCCGGCCGGGACAGGTGGACGGCGTGGCTGCCCGAGGTCACCGCGACGGTCGCGCCGATCCGCTGGGCCATTGCCAGCTGCGCCGACGGCGGGATCATCCGGTCGCCGGTGACCTGCAGGTACCAGCTCGGCTTCGTCCGCCACGCCGCGGCACCGATGATCGCGCCGCACGCAGCCACGCCCCACGGCACCTGGGCGTCGGCGAGGAACGCGGCGTCGGCGGCGGCAAGGTCGGCGGCGAACACCGCGCGGAACTCGTTGCGATCCAGCACGAGCCCACCGTCGACCGGTGGAAGTATCGGCGGGCGAGGCACTGTCGCTCCGAGTCCGGCCAGCAGCGTTTCCACCGACTCGCCCGTGTCCGGTGCGAACGCCGCCAGATACACCAGTGAGGTCACCGCCTCGTGCAAACCCGCCTCGGTGATGACGGCACCGCCGTAGCCCTGACCGACCAGCACCGCCGGCCGGTCGAGGTCGTCGAGGACCGCGCAGGTGGCGTCGGCGTCGCCGTGCAGGGATCGGGTGGAGTGCTGCACGATCCGTACGGTGTGGCCGGTCGCGGTGAGTTCGTCGTAGACCGCGCGCCAGCTCGAGCCGTCCACGAAGGCGCCGTGGACGAGTACTACGGTCGTGCCGGTGTGGGGCATCGGCTGGCTCCTCGGTGGCGATCCGGTGTGGATGTCACCGAATCTAGAGTCGCGCCGAGCAGGTCGAACCCGTCATTCGACGTAGGTGACCTACGTATTTCACCGCCTCATCGCGTGGTGGGGTCGGTTCGCTGCCGCAGGGCATCTCGCAGGGCGCTGCGGCGGCCGACACCGAGCTTGCCGAACACGTGATGCAGGTGTGTCGACACCGTTCGCTCGGACAGGAACAGTTGCGCGCCGATCTGGCTGTTGGTCAGACCGGTGGCGGCGAGCTCGGCGATCGTCTGTTCGCGGGGAGTCAACGGTGTTGTCCGCGGCGCCTTTCGGCCGTCTCCGGTCGCGCGCAACTCGGTCTCGACGCGGGCGATCCACGGTGCGGCGCGCAGTGCCGTGAACCCTGCCAGCGCGGCAGACAGGTGAGTTCGGGCCGCGGTGGTGGCCCGTTCCCGGCGCAGGTATTCGCCGTAGAGCAGTTCGACACGGGCCCGATCGAAAACCCAGCGCTCGGTGTCGGGCACCGCGAGGGCCTCCTCGAACAGGGCGCGCGCCTCGGGCGGAGTGGCCACCGCCAGGGCTGCCGCGCACAGCATGCGCTGCCGGCTCGAGATATTCGGCAGTCCGGATGTATAGGCAGCCGTCGCGTGCGCCGCCGCGTCAGCGAGCCGACCACCGCGTGCTGCGGCCTCAGTGAGATCGAGGACCAGCCACACCGCGTGCGGGTTGTACGGCCGGAACTCGCCGGGCGGTGCCACCGTGGCAGCGTGGCGGTAGGCGTCGTCGAAAGCGCTCGCGCCGAGCGCGGCCAGGCAGCGCAGATGTGCGGCGTAGACGGCATGCGTTCCCAGATTCCGGCTCGCCGAGAACTGCAGCTGCTCAGCGAACCGGTCGACCAGCTCGTACTCACCGCGGCCCGCCGCGACCAGGCCACGAACGAATCCCGCCAGCAAACCGTTGAGCACATACCCGTATTCGGCACACAGCCGCAGGGCTTCGTCGGCGACCTCGCTCGCCTCGTCCCACTGGCTGCCGACGAAGGTATGCAACGCCAACAGACACTGGGCGTCGATGACACGAGTGATCGCGCCGTCCGCCTGGCAGTCCGCGATCACCCGCCGCAGCGGTTCGCCGACGCCGTCGACCCGGTCCAGACACACCCCAGCGATCGCGACACGGGTGATGCGATTGGGATCGCTGGTCCAGCGCAACTCGCCCTCTGCCCGGTCGAGCTCGTCGAACACCTGCTGATCGAAAGGCAGCACCGACGCCAGACAGGTCCGATTCAGCGCGAACAAGCCGGACTGATGTTCCGCCAGTCGGCCCAGCACGGCTTCGGCCTCGGACCACAGATCGTCGCGGCGGCAGTAGTGGGCGGTGAACAGGAGCTGGTACATCGCTTCGGACACATCCAGTTCCAGGTCCGCACCGACGGTTTCGCCGAGTTGGCCGAACGCGGCCAGCAGCAACCGTACGCCCACCACGCCGTCGCCGGCGTTGCTCAGCAGGTGATAGCACGCGGTCAGTGCCGCCATCAATGACTTGCCCTGCGTGGCGATCCCGGAATTGTTGCGCAGCAGGCGCATCGTCTGTTCGAGTTCGCCGGTAATCGCCTGGCCGAGATGAGCGGCGCGGACGGAGCGCCGAGCCCGGTCGGTGGCCGCTGGGCTGAGTTCGGCCGCGCGCAACATCGACGCGACGACCCGACTGTGGTCGGAGCCGTCCCGGAACATTTGCAGCGACACCGCTTCCAGCAGGCTCGCCACTTCCTCGTCCGGAGTGTCCGCTGCTTGGCCGAGATGCCATGCGCGACGTTGCGGCCACTGCGTGAAGGTGTCGGCGAGCCGGCGATGCGCGGCCAGCCGTTCCTCGCCGGTCGAGAGCTCCACCACCGCCGACCGGATCAACGGGTGCCGGAATTCGAGCCGCTGGGTGCGTGGGTTCCGGACCAGGACTCGGGCCCGTTCGGCCGCTGCCAGGTCGGCCCGTCCCTCCGGGGTCGGCAGATAGTCCTCGAGCGCGATCCGCCCGCTCGCATCGCCGGCCAGAACCACGAGCAGCAGAGCGTGTCTGGTGCGTTCGGGCAGTGTCTGCACGCGGCTGCCGAACAACGACTGCAACCTTCGCGTCAACGGCGGGAACTCCGGTACGCGGGCCGGGGCCCGGTGGATGTCGAGCGCGGCGGGAAGCTCGAGCAGGGCCAGTGGATTACCTCGTGCGTCCGCGCACAGGCGCCGGCGGGCGGTGACCGGCAACGCGGGGTAGACCGCGGCGAGCAGCTCGTCGGAACTGTCTTCGTCGAGCGGCGCCAGGTCGTGTATCCGATAGCCGTCATCGGCGAATCCGTTGCCGGACACCAGTCGCGCTGCCGTCAGCCCCCGGATATCGGCATCGCCCAGCCGCCGCATCGTGTACCGCAACGCCATTCGGCTGGCCTGGTCGATCCACTGCGCGTCGTCGACCACCAGTGCCAGACCCGCACCGGCGTCCAGGGCTGCCCTCCGCAGTAGTGCCACTGTGGCGCCACCGACGATCAGCGGCGCCGGCGCCGGCCCGGACTCCGCGCCCAGGACGACATCCAGCGCCCGGCGGTGCTCGCCACCCAGTTCACCGATCAGCTCGATCACGTTGTGCAGCAATTGATTCAGGGTGCCGAATTGCAGATCGGCCTCGAATTGCACGCCCGCCGCCCGCAGCACTCGCCGACCCGCGTGGGTTGCGAGGTCGGCGCCGACGTCGAGCAGCGCGGACTTCCCCACGCCCGGGTCGCCACCGAAAACCAGCACTCGATCGGCACCCCGGGCGCCGGTCATGAACGAGCGGATCATCTCGATCTCGGTACTGCGACCGAACAGCACTGAACACCCCACATCGGACCACCAGCACCATCGGCTGATTTCAGCTATTCATCACACGCAATGCAAACGCCGAGTTCATGAGCTTAATTACCGACGCCACGAACCGCGACGCAAACGAACGCCGCGGTGCTGTACCGGCTGTCGAGAGCGGCGATCCGCCCGGATCGCCTCAGCCGCGCTCGGCTCGCTCGCGGTTCCCGGGTACGGCGAACAGCAGGCAGCTGCTGGTCGCGGTCGCGAGGAGCTTGCCGCTTCGACTGGTGAGAGCCGCTTCGGCCAACGCGACCCGGCTTCCCAGGTGCCGAACGGTGCCCGTGCACTGCACGGGGCCAGTGTCGACGCGGATCGGGGCGAGAAACCGGACCGACAGGTCGATGCTGGTGTAGGCCGTGCCCAGCGGGAGCCGGCTGTGCACTGCGCATCCGGCGGCCGAGTCCAACAGGGACGACGACACGCCTCCGTGGACCGAACCGATCGGGTTGTAGTGGTATTCGGCGGGTGTGAAGCCGAATACCACTGTGCCCGCCTCGACCGACTCCAGGCGCACGTCGAGTGTCTTCATCAGCGGCGGCGGCGGAACGGCGCCTTCCGCGACGGACCTAAGAAACTCCAGGCCGGACATGGTTGCCGCGGCGTTCGCGGCGATCGTCGGATCGTCCCACGCATAACTACGCAGTCGGACACCGGTTTCAGCGCTCAGTGCTGCACTGTGGTTCACACGAATCTCCTGTTGCCTGTTCGTCATCTGCTACGAAAGCCCGCCGATCCGGGTGCCGGGTCGGTCACGGGTATCCCGTGACTACGGGGAGACGGCCCGGAATGCCGCAGTGCGCGCGGTCAGGAACTCCCGCAACGAAATGGGCTCACGCTTGATCAAATCGCGGATCTTCTGCGGGTCCGCCGGGATGGATTGCCCACTGCGGGCGATGACCTCTCCGACCGACGAGATGTGCTGGGCCATACCGTGGTTGATCACACCGTCGCCGAGGCCCTCGAGTTCGCGGCGCCATCGATCGGCCGAGACCGCTTCGAAACGCACCGGCCGCCCCAGCACGTCGCCGAGCAGTTCGGCGATCTGCGCATGGGTGAACGACTCCGGGCCGGGCGGAAACACCACAGGGCCGTCGAATCGTTGCGGGTGCAGCATCGCCGCAACGGCGAGTTCGGCAGCATCTCGACCACTGATCCAGCCGATCGCACTGTCACCGAACGAATTCCGTATCACGCCCTCGTCGTGGACCGACCGAGCGTGCAGCACCTCCAGGTTCTCGTGGAACAGGGCGACCACCCGCAAGATGAGCACGTCCAGCCCGGCCCACTGCAGCACCTGCTCGGCCAGCCACTGGTTTCGCCCCAGTTCACTGGGATGGTCGGGATGTGCTGGGCCCATGGACATCACCACGACCCGGGGTTGCCTGTCGGCCTCGCGTACCGCGGCGGCGAAGTTGGCTGCGGCCGGTACGACTCCCGGAGCCACCGGGTAGGTGAAGTACGCCAGATCGACGTCGGTGAGGGCTGCGGCGAGGGTTCTGCGCTGATGCAGGTCGCCCACCACCACTTCCGCACCGAGGGACTCGAGCAGCTCGGTGCGGTCACTGATTTCCCGGGCCAGCACCCGCACCCGGTGCCCTTCATCCCGAAGGCGTCTGACCACATGCTCGCCGGTGTTGCCATGACGGCCGGTCGCGCCGGTGACGAGGATCGGATTCGACTGTGTCGCACTGTGCGTCACTGCATCGGCCTTTCTGTCGGTATGTCGCTGTCACGAGGCACCTTACTATATCCATCTAAAGTTAGATGCGGCCTTCACGGGCCGGATTTCTCCTCTGCCGTGACCCGCGGGGAACAGTGGTACCGAAGATCTCAATCCCGCCGATAGGTACCGGTCAGCCTTCCGCGAGCGAGGACGTGGCCGTCGATCGCAGTCAGGGTTCGAGCGAGGGTGGCGTCGGTGTCCAGGCCGCTGGCTGCGTCCAGGGCAAAGATCTGGAACACGTACCGGTGCGGGCCGTGGCCGGGGATCGGGCGTGGCCCGGCGTATCCACGGCGGTGGAACGATCCGATGCCGATCTGCCCGGAAGCGAGCTCGGCTCCGGGGCGATTGATCGCGTTCTCACCGAGTTCGCCTACCGCAGGGTCGATTCCGGTGACGAGGGCGTGCACGATGGGGCGTGGCAAGGGCACGTCGGGGTCTTCGACGATCAGCACCAGTTCCACCGCGGCCGCCGGGACTCCGGACCACGCAATCTGCGGTGAGATGTCTTCTCCCACACCGGCTCCCGCGTGCCGTTGGGGAATCGGCCCGCCGTCGCGGAAGGCACTGCTGGTCACTGTGATCGTCTCGGGGGCGGCGGCCGCCGAGTGGTGCCAGGCTGTCCGCCCGATTCCGGCTCGGACCGGGCGCAGCAGCCGCGCGAGTAGATGTACAGCCACAGGGTCTCCGTTGGTCTCGGGTCGCGGAACTCGTCACGCCGCTGATCCGCCGGCGCCGACGGCACCCGAACGCAGCGCGTCGAGAAGTTCCGCAGGGAGGTAACCGTTTTCGGCCAGCCGGGCGAGTACGCCTCCGCTGGCGAGGATTTCGCGGATCAGTGGCGGCAGCGGAGTGGTTCGCGCTGCAGCGCCGGTGGTTTCGTTGCGGTAGGCGCCGGTGGTGATGTCGACGACAGCCCGGTCCCCGTCGCGAAAGAATCGGGTCGCGTCGGGCACCGTGAGCGCGGGCAGCCCCGCGTTGATCGCGTTGCGGAAGAACAGCGAATTGAATTCCTCGGCGATCAGTGCGGCGATGCCCAGGTGCCGGAACAGCGCGGCGACCGGGCGGGAGGAGCCGACGCCGAAGTTCTTGCCGGCCACCACGATATCGCCGGGGCCGACCTGGTCGGTCCAGCCTGGCCGGAGCTGATAGAAGATGTGCCGGGCGGCCTCGGGAAGGTCGAGTTTCATGGCGAACGCCGGATACATGGCGTCGGTGTCGATCGAGTCGCCGAAGACCCAGACCTTGCCGCCGATAGTCGTGGTGGTGCTCATGGGGTGACACTCCGAGGGTCGGTGATGTAGCCCGTCACGGCCGAGGCCGCGACGGTGGCCGGGGATGCCATGTAGATCTCGGCCTCCGTGCTGCCCATCCGGCCGGTGAAGTTGCGGGTGCTCGAGGTGAGGCAGACTTCGCCGGCGCCCACCACGCCCATGTGGTAGCCGAAACACGCACCGCAGGTGGAGTTGGTGACGACCGCTCCCGCGTCGGCGAGGTCCTGCAGGTAGCCCAGCCGCATCGCATCGCGGTAGATCTGCTGCGAGGCGGGAGTGACCAGCAGGCGCACGCCGGGAGCGACGGTCCGGCCGCGCAGGATCCGCGCGGCGATGCGCAGGTCCTCGAGCTGCCCGTTGGCGCAGGAGCCGATGAACGCCTGGTCGATGCTGCGATGTTCGATGCGGGACACCGGGATTCCGTTGTGCGCCACGGTGCCCGGCCGCGCCACATACGGTTCGAGGGCGGACAGGTCGACGGTGCGCACGGCGGCGTACTCGGCATCGGGATCCGCGTCGGCGGGCACGAAATCGGTGATGCCCTGCTCCGCGAAGAACTCTCGCAGCCGGTCGTCGACACCGAAGGTGGCGAAATCGGCGGAGATCTCAGCGGCCTGGGTCGCGGTGGTCCGGCGGTCGTTGAGCGGCACACTGGCCAAGCCCGGTCCGCCGAATTCGAGATTCCGGTTCGTCGCGTCACCGTAAGTGTCAGCGAGATAGAGGAATATGTCTTTGCCGCTGACGTCCGGCGGCAGCGAACCGACCAGCTCGTACCGCAGGGTCGGTGCGACCTGGAACCAGGTCGAGCCGGTGCACAGGATGGAGTACACCTCCGCCGGGCCCAGCCCCCGGGCGGCGGTGTTGTAGGCGCCGCCGGCGCAGGTGTGCGAGTCGGTGCAGGCCAGGACTTCTCCGGGGCGAGCCAGCCCGTTCTCGGCGATGACCTGGTGGCAGATCCCGTGCCGCCCGACATCGAAGAACTTCTCGATCCCGAAGTCGGCGACGAACTTTCGCGCCTTGGGCCCGCCCTCCGCGTCCTTGAGCGTCGGCGCGGGGACGGCGTGGTCCAGGACGACCGCGACCTTGTCGGGGTCGTGGATCCGGGCCGGCGGGATCCACAGGGTCGCGAATTGGAGGTCGATCATGACGCACATGTCGACCTCGACGGTGACGAGGTCACCCGGCCGGACTCGGGCGAGCCCGGCCTTGCGGGCGAGCAGGTTCTCGATCATGGTCATTCCCATGGCGGGTCAGACTCCTTCGATGCGGTGGCGGTCGCCGAGCTCGGACCACTCGGCCAGGCCGACGAGGTCGAAGAATTCGGCCGGTTTCGTCGGCAGCAGGGGTGCGGGGTCGCGGCCGGCGAGCTCGGCGAGACCGGTCAGCATCGCGTAGGCGGCGGCCCCGAGGGGCAGGGACGGCTGGATGGCGATCGCGTAGCCGAGATCGGCGATCCGGCGGGTGGATTCGATCGGGGTGAGACCGCCGGTGACGAGATTGATCAGCTTGGGGCCCGGTACCTCCGTGGCGATCCGTTCGATCTCGTCGATCGACTGGGGCGCCTCGATGAACAGGACGTCGGCACCGGCGTCGGCGTAGGTGTTCGCCCGTTCGATCGCGGCGTCGAGTCCCAGCGGTGCTCGGGCGTCGGTGCGCGCGATCACGACCAGGTCCGGATCGGTGCGCGCCCCGAGCGCGGCGCGGAGCTTCACTACGAATTCGGCTGTGCTGACCAGTTCCTTGTCCGGTAGGTGGCCGCACTTCTTCGGAAATGCCTGATCCTCCAACTGGATCGCCGCCACACCCGCGGCCTCGTACTCGCGCACGGTGCGAATCACGTTGAGTGGCGCGCCGTATCCGGTGTCGGCGTCGGCGATCAACGGGAGGTCGCCGAGGACTCCGGTGAGCACGCGGGCGCGTTCGGTCATCTCGGTCTGGGTGACCAGTCCGATGTCGGGCAGCCCGAATCCGGACGCCGCCACTCCGGCACCGGTCATATACGCGGCGTCGAATCCGACCCGGCGGACCAGCGACGCCGATAATCCGTCGAATACACCCGGTGCGACCACCAGCTCGCCGGATGCCAAGCTGCGCCGCAACTTTCGCCGAGCCGCGTGCGTAACACTCACTGCGCGTCCTTTCCGTCCAGGGCGCCGGCCACCGGCGCGGCGAGCAGGTCCGCGAGCTCGCGGACATCGGTGAGTTCGTCGAGCCGCAGGACGGCGTCCGCAATCGCGTCGAGGCGGGCCGCCGGCAGCAACGGGCCGACCAGCGAGCGGTATTTGGCGACGATCTCGTCGTCTATGACCGGGTCCGAAGGCCCGCCGTGCGGCTGCGTGATCCGCTTGTGCAGCACCGTGCCGTCGCCGAGGCGGATGGTGAGATCGGTGGCGAACCTGTCCTGTACCGGGCCGGTCTCGATGGATTCGTCCAGCTCGACGTCGACCGTGCCGAGCAGCTTCCAGACGTCGTCGGCATCGAGCCGGGACTGCGTGAACTGCGGCGGCAGCACCTGTCCGTCCAGCAGCGCGACCGCTGCCGCGTAGCCGAGGTTCATCTGCGCGCCGACCGAGGTCAGCGGACGCTGCGGCTCCCACCAGCCGTGGTGGTAGACCGTGTTGCCGACCCGGATCTCGATGCGGGAGACGGTGGCCGGATCGATGGCGTGCTCGGCGCGCAATTCGAGGGCAGCCTGCACGGTTCCGTGCAAACCTCCTTGCGCGGCATAGGATTTCACCATGATGAGCTCGGTGTGCCAGCCCTGGCCGAGTCCGGCGATCACCTGCGCGGGGTCGGGATCGTGGCCCTCGCCGAACACCGCGAGGTAGCCGCCGTAGGGCCGGTCGAACACCTCCTTGATGCCGGTGTAGCCGGCGGCGGCCAGTCCGGCCGCGTAATAGCCGTTGCGCGCGGCGAATCCGTGCTGCATGCGCTTGGACATCGCCTCGTACTGGGCTGCCATCAGTCCGGCCGACTGCGTGCCTGCCATGCCCAGCGCATCCTCGAGTCGCGGAACGTCGAGTCCGCGCAGCTTCCCGGCCACCGTTGCCGCCGTGTGGGTTCCGAAGACCGGACCGCTGTGCCAGCCGCGGTCGAGCATCTGCGCCCCGTGCAGCGCCAGCCCCACCCGGGGCCCGACCTCGAAGCCCGCGATCGCGGCGGTCAGCGCCGCGGCACCGGTGACGCCGCCGAGGGACTGGGCGGTCGCCAGGATCGTCGGCACGATCAGCGAATTGCTGTGCAGTGGCGCCAACGGATGGAAGTCGTCGAGCTCGAATCCCTGGATGAACGTGCTGTTGAGCAGCACGGCGGCCGGGCCGCTGGTGGTGGTGCCGGTGCCGATCACCACCGCATCCCCGCTGCCCTCGAGACCCAGAACGGCAGCGGTCGCGACCCGCGACCACGGCAGCTGGGCACCCACAAGGCCACAGGCCACACCGTCGAGCAGCAGATGCTTGGCCCGCGTCCGGACCCGGTCGGGGACGGCGTCGAGCGTCAGCTGCTCGATCCAGCGCGCCAGCGGGAAAGTGACGCCCGGGGCGGTTGTCTGTTCGCTCATGAGCTCAGTGAACGCCACGCCCGATCGAGAGCCCGATATTGAAGGAAAGAGACTACTTTCTGCCGTATATAGTCAGATACAGGCGAATCTGCCGGTTCAATGTAGGTAATCACCAGCCGTACGCGGCCGGGATCGGGACGGAGTGCGCATGGCCCAGGGGCGCGGCGACAGCGTCGACGAGGTCGATGTGATGCTGCTGGATGCGCTGCACGCGAATCCCCGGGCCAGTTTCGAACGGCTCGGCCCGGCGCTGGGTATCTCGGCGGTTACCGCGGCACGTCGGTGGCAGCGGCTCAGCGATTCCGGCCGGGCCTGGGTGTCGTCCGTGCCGGGCCCGCAGCTGGCGTTGGTCGGCGCCGTGTATCAGGTGCGGGCCCAGCCCGGCCGCGTCACCGAGGTCGCGCATGCCCTGAGCGCGGTCCCGCAGGTCGTCAGCGTGTATGCCACCGACGGCGCCTTCGACCTGCACACCCTCGTGTTCGCCGGAGACATGCCTGCTCTGACCACGCTGCTGCTCGACGCACTACCCCGGATACCCGGAATCGCCTCGGCCCGATCCCTTGTCGGCTCGGTCTGGTACAGCGCAGTGCAGTGGCAGCTGGGCGCCATGGACGCCGACCAGAAACGATCGGTGTCCGGCCGGGCAGGCCGGAAGCAGATCCGCTCCGAGCGCAACCGCGTCTTCGATCAGGCGGACCGGATGTTGTTCGTGGCACTGCAACGCGACGGCCGAGCCCGCTACCGAGATCTGGCCCGGACGGTCGGTACGTCCGAGACGCTGGTCCGGCGCCGCGTGGAAACCCTCGTCGATCGCGGAATGCTGTCCTTCCGAACCGATTTCGCGCGCAGCGAAGGTGGCTGGCCGGTCGAATATGTGCTCTGGCTGTCAGTCCCCCTTGATCGGCTCGACGATCTGGGCGCGGAGATCGGATCGTGGCCGCAGACCCGGATCTGCCTGTCTACGACCGGCACCGCGAATCTCATGGTGATGGGGCAGGTGCACCGGATCCGCGACGTCGCGGGGATTCTGGAACGATTGCCGCCGGAGGTCGTCGTGGCCGATCAGCGGCTCGTCCTGCGGGCGTTCAAATCGTGGGGACGGCTGCTGAACGCCGACGGCCATGCCCTCGACCATGTTCCGGTCGACCCCTGGGCACCGGCCGGCCCGGATCAGGCGGGCCTGAGTTGGGCGCCTTCTTCGTGTTGGGGACCACGCGGGCCGTAGTCGAGTTCGGCTCCCCGGTTGCTGCTGGCCGCAATCGCGGCGGGGGAATCGAAGCGATCCATGATCGATTCCACGAAGATCAACGTGTCGTTGGACACCGACATGGCGTCGCGCAGGTCCGCCACCGTCCGGACGACGAACGACCGGGCCGCGGTGTCGGGTCGGAGCATCTTCGGCAGCTCCGCGTACGCCCAGGTCGCAATATCGTTGTAGGACTCGGTCTTTCCGAGGTACCCACGCTCGATGGTGTATCCCCCGTTGTTGATCAGGAAGATCACCGGCTTGTGGTCGTGCCGCAGGACCGTCGACAACTCCTGCGCCGTCTGCTGGAACGAACCGTCACCGACGAACAGCAGGTGGCGCCGGTCCGGTGCCGCGGTCAGCGTGCCGAGCAGGGCGGCGACCGAATAGCCGATCGAGCCCCAATTGACCGATCCCACGAACGTGCAGCCGGACGGGAGTTGCAGGCCGAACAGGGCGTACGACGTGCCGTTGTCGACGAGCAACACATCTCCGGGCCGGAGATAGTCCTGCACGGCCCGCCAGTAGGCGGTCTGGGTCAGGTCAGCCGCGCCGTCGGTGTCGACAGGTGGCGCCGCTGCCGCCGGCCGGGTCACGACCCGGTCGGTGACCTGCGGCACCGCCGCGCAGACGTCGCGGAGAACCTCCGCGAGCGTCACCGCCTGATAGTTGTCGTCGCCGACGTCGACCGAGTAGCTCCGCAGGTGGATCGCCCCGGCGGGCAACGCGGCCGTGAAATCGCCCGTGGTCACCTCGATCGGCCGGTACCCGATGCAGAGCAGGCAGTCGCTGTTCTCCACCGCGTCGAGGGTGTGCTGGGCGCTTGCCTTTCCGTTGTAGACACCGACGTAGCAGGGCAAGGTCTCGTCGATCACCGCCTTGGCGGTATTGAGAACCGCGACCGGAGTGCGCATCTTCGTGGCGAGCGCGGTGATCTGGTCGGCGACCCCGAACCGGTCCGCGTCCAGATCCACCAGAATCGCCGGCGACTTCGCAGCGGACAAGCGGCCCGCGATCGCGGTGACGCACGACGCCAACCGTTCAGGGTCGCTGGACGGTTGCGCGAGAATCAACGGGCCGTCCGGAACTTCGATCTCGAGGTAGGCGATGTCGGAAGGCAACTCCAGATAGACCGGCAGCTTCTCCCGCCACGCCGTGGCGATCAGCCGGTCGATCTCGGCAGCCGCATTCCGTGGCGTCAGCCTGGCGTGTGCGGCGGTGACCTGCGCGAAAGCGCCGAGGAAGCGATCCCAGGTCCCGTCGGCCATCGAATGGTGCATCCCCAGACCACGATCGATGGACCGCAGCGGAATCGACCCGCAGATACAGATCACCGGAACATGCTCGGCATAGCAGCCGGCGATGCCGTTGATCGCACTCATCGCACCGACCGCGTTCGTGACCAGGAGCGCGCCCATACCGTTCAACCGCGCGTAGCCGTCGGCCGCATAGGAGGCGTTCAACTCGCTGCAATTGCCCACCCACTCCACGGTGCCGTGGTCCTCGAGCTGGTGGAGCAACTCGAGGTTGTAGTCACCGGGCACGCCGAACAGATGACCGATCCCCGCCTCGGCCAGACGGCGAATCAGAAAGTCGCCGACCGTCATTCGTCGAGTCTCGCGCTCGGGCATGCTGTGCTCCTCCGTGTCGTCTCAGGCTGACATCTCGGTCCCGCGCCGGTCCGGTCGCACCCAAAGCCACATATCCGGCCGCCGAATCGCGTTCACGTCAAGCACCTTTGAGGAGTTCGACCATCCGGCCGCCCAGCACGGCGGCCGAGGCCGGGTTCTGGCCGGTGACCAGATTGCGGTCCTCGACCATGTACGGCTCCCAGATCGGGCCACGGCTGAACTGCACCCCGATCTTCGCCTTCAGATCGGTCTCCAGCAGCCACGGCGCGATCGCCGCGACGCCGACGGCCTCTTCCTCCTCGTCGGTGAAACAGGTCATGCGGTAGCCGGTGAACGGAGATTCACCGTGGATCCGGGTCGACAGGATCGACGCTGGGGCGTGGCACACGATGAACAGCGGATTCCCCGACGCCAGCTGCCGGCGCAGCAGACGCCCGCAGTCGGCATCGAAGGCCAGGTCCGCCATCGGCCCGTGCCCACCCGGCAGGTACACCGCGTCGTAGTCCTCGAGCCGTATGTCCGACAGTTGCAGCGGCCGCCGCAGCGCCTCCGCCTCCCGGATGATCGACTCCATCCGCAGCGCCCCGTCGATACCGCCGTTCATCGCCGGGCGCAGACTCATCATGTCCGGCGTCGGGATCACCCCGCCTGGTGTCGCCACGACCACCTCGTGACCAGCATCGGTCAGGATCCGGTACGGGTTCGCGAACTCCTCCGCCCAGTAACCGGTCGCATACCGCGAACCGTCCTTCACCACCCAGTAACTGGCACCACTGACAATGAACAGGACCTTCGCCACAGCAATACTCCTCTTCGATTCCGTGTGGTCGTCGAGTTCGGTGCGACTGCTCGCGAACTGTGGCCGCCGATCTGCGCGCGACTGCCGCGGGTTATTGCCGGATGAAGTTCAGGATGTCCGCGTCCAGCTGCCGCTGGTATTCGCCGAAGATCCCGTGTGGCGCACCCGGATACACCTTCAGGGTGCCATTGCGGACCAGGTCGATGGACTTGCGGGCCGCATCCGCGATGGGCACGATCTGGTCGTCGTCGCCGTGGGCGATGAGGATCGGTACCTCGAGTGCGCGTAGGTCCTCTGTTTGATCGGTTTCACTGAATGCCTTGACGCAGTCGTACGCGGCAGCGAGGTTGACCAGCATGCTCTGCCGCCAGAAGTCGTCGATCGCGCCCTGGGACACGGTGGCGCCGTCGCGATTGAAACCGTAGAACGCGAGCGCGAGGTCCTTGTAGTACTGGGATCGGTCGGCGAGCAAACCGGCCCGGATACCGTCGAAGACCTCGATCGGGGTGCCGTCCGGGTTGGTGTCGGAGCGGACCATGATCGGTGGGATGGCGCCGCACGTGATCACCTTCGCGACCCGGCCCTGCCCGAACTGAGCCGCGTACCGGACGACTTCACCGCCACCGGTGGAGTGACCGACCAGGATGACGTCCCGCAGGTCGAGGTGCTCGATCACTTCGGACAGATCCCGTGCGTACGTCGTCAGATCGTTGCCGGTGTAGGTCTTCGACGACCTGCCGTGGCCACGCCGATCGTGGGCTATCGTGCGATACCCCGCGTCGGCGAACAGTTTCAATTCGAGCTGCCAGGCGTCGGAACACAGCGGCCAGCCGTGGCTCATGACGACGGGCTGGCCCGACCCGTTGTCGGTGTAGTAGATCTCGGTTCCGTCCGATACGGTCACAAAAGGCATTGCGTCCTCCAGAACATTCGGGGAACAGCGAGGCCGGACGATCCCGGCGACCTGCCGAGAGACATCGCACGAGCATATTCGAGCGACATCACGGCCCGGGTCGCTGCCGCTGATCGTGTCCCGATCGAGAGAGAGGGTTGCTGTGGAATTCCTCGTCGACATGACGACACACGTTCCGCCCCGAACATCCCCGGCCGCCGTCGACGACATGCGGGCCCGTGAGGCACTCCGCGCGCACGAACTGGCGGTTACGGGCCACCTCCTGCGGCTGTGGCGGCCGCCCTTCACGCCGGGACAGTGGCGGACACTCGGGCTGTTCTCCGCCGCGACCGCGGACCAGCTCGAGACCGAACTCGCGTCGATGCCGCTGCGCGTCTGGCGCACCGATGCGGTGATACCGCTGGCGGCACATTCCAACGACCCAGGCAACCGGACCTCGGCGTCGCCCTCGACCGAATTCCTCGTGACGATGACCATCACCGTGCCGCAAGGTGTCACCAGCGCCGTGATCGAGGATCGGGAGGCCGGTGAGGCCGTTCGCGCCGGCGAACTCGCGGCGCGCGGCATTCTGCGCCGGCTCTGGAAACTCCCCGCCGAAACCGGCGAACAGCGGACCCTGGGCCTGTGGGCTGCGCCGGACGAGCCGGTCCTGACCTCGACGTTCCGTTCACTCCCGCTGTACGACTGGATGGTCGTCGCCACAACGCCACTGTCGGCACACCCGAGTGACCCGCTGAGCGCAGCAGCCTGAACCCCACCGGATGGACCGTGTCCTCCCTCGACCCGGCACCACCGTGGGCGCCACCCGATCGATCGCCCACCCATGCCGGACCGCTTGAACCCCACACAGATTCGTGGGCACCTACGACCCACCCTCCCCCTACGAAGGAACCGCCCCGGCGACCTCCTCCGCGAGAAAAGAGAGCGCAGTGATCGATCACGTCTACATCTCCGTCACCGATATCGACCGGGCACTGGCCTTCTACCTCGAAGCCCTCGGCCCTGTGGGCTGGAGGGCGTTCGGGAACTACCGCGCCGCCGACGGACCGGCGGGTGTGCCGGACCTGTTCGGCATCGGTGACGCCGACTACATCTCGGGCGCGCGGATCGGCTCGAGTATTTGGTTGCGGCAGCGTGTATCCGGTGAGACGGGCCTGTACCTGGGCATCGTCTGTGACAGCAACGCCATGGTCGACGCAGCGTATGCCGCCGCCATCAGCGCCGGCGGCATCGACGAAGGCGAGCCATCCGACCGAACCTACTTCGCACCCGGTTACTACGCCGCCAACGTCCGCGATGTCGACGGCAACCGCCTGGAGTTCGTCCACAAGGCATGGAACACGCCCACGGAACCCGGCCGCGACTGAGACCGTTTCCGATCGGTCACCACCGTCGGATCACAGCGTTCGCAGTGTGCGGTCGGACGGTGATCCGGGTTCGACGGTGTACAGACCGAGGGTTTGGTCGAGATCGCCCGTGGGAGTGAATGCCTCGAATCCCAGGGTGAGCTCACCCAGGTCCGGGTGGCGGTAGCGTTTGGCGCCGAAAGTCGGCCGGAATACGTCCTGCTGCGGCCACCACCGGCGGAAATCCGGGTCGGCGGACAGCTCCGTGATCAGGGCGGCAAGTTTCGGATCGTTCGGGTGATGACCGGCGTAGAGGTGCAGCATCCCGATGTTCTCGCGCGCGGTCTCGGACCATTCCACGTAGAGGTCGCGGGCCGCGGGGTCGAGGAACATGAAGCGAGCCATGTTCCAGGCGCCGGTCGAGTCGTCGCCGAAGCTGGGATAGAAGGTGCGCGCCAGACGGTTCATGGCGAGTACGTCGAGGCGGTGGCCGAGGATCAGCGCCGGGATGGTGGTGATGTTGTCCAGTACCCGAACAAGGCCGGGCCGGGCCTGCTGAACTGTCGGCTGCGACTGCCGCGCAACAGGTTTCGCGAGGGCGAATAAGTGGTCCCGCTCGGTTGCGTCGAGTTGCAGGGCTCGGGCCACGGCGTCCAGGACCGCGGTGGAGACATGCCTGTTGCGGCCCCGCTCGAGCCGCACGTAGTAGTCGACGCTGACTCCGATCGGCATTCAATTAGTTGACATTAGCTGATCTGCGGAAACCCTGCAAACTACGAACCAGGAATGATGTCAGCCGTCATCTCGGATGTACGTGACTCCGAAGGCGCGAAGCTGGCGGAACTCCTGGCGTGTCCTACCGAAGTCCAACCAGCCGCCTTCTTGCTTCTGGAAAATGTCTAGACCACGACCGAGGTTGATGCGCCATCCATTGTTTGTGCGGATCCAACGGTCGTGACCGCCGGGGTCCTTGGCCACTTCCACCTTGATCCCCTGCTGGGCGGATCCCTGAACGATCTGGTGGAGCATCTGCAACTGCTTCTTCTGATACTCAGGATCATCGTCGAGCAGGGTGAACAGCTTGAACAACACCTCGTCAGCAGGGTCCTTCGCCGACGCGATCAACGCCAGCAACTCGACCAGGTTCCGGCCCTGGTGACTCATCCGGATATACGGGTCGTGCAACTCGATCTCCGTCGCACCACGCAGGTACGGCATGAGAAGGGTCTCGTAGGAGACTCCGCGCTGGTTCTCGACGTAGTCCCGGTGCCCTTGGTACAACTCGTCCTTGACCGTCACGAGAGCAGCCGCGGTCGTCGGCGTAGCCGGATCCGCAGCATCTTCATTGACGCCCCCAGCACTCGGGCGTTCACGGTGATAATGCCCCGGATATTCGTCTTCCTCCAGCGTGGTGACGGCCGTCCATTCGCCGGCCAGTGGCTGGTAGCCGAAATTCACCGCGGCCATGGTGTCGTCGATACGCAGGATCTGGTCCTTCACACGCTTACGCCCCTCGACCGCCAAGCGCAGGATCTCCTCGATCTCCTCTGCGGTGGCTTTCTCGTGCGGGTAGAGCAGCTTCATGAGGCCAGAGAAGGTCTTGTGGATGCCGTCGCGGTCGCGGGTCGAGATGTCTGAGCCAAGCGTGAAATGCGGCTGGTAGCGATCGGAATAGTCGAGGTCCCGCATCGACTTGAGCACCTCGGCGACGTAGTCGACGACGAATCCGTACCCGGTGGAGAACATGTCGCCGCGGATCGTGTCGAACTCCCAGCCAGGAATGTAGCAGTGCAAGCGGTCGAGGTAGGCCGGGTCGTGGTAGCTCTGGGGGAGCTCGTCGAAAAGGTCGGAGTGCTTCAGCATGTACGGCACGGTGTGCGAGGTATTGCCCACGAACACCATCGAGGCCTCTGCGCCGAGGGTCTCGACTCCACGGGAGAACGACTTATTCGCCATGTAGTTCTTCATGATGTCGACGAGTGCCTTGTCAGTGCGCTTCTTCTTGCCTGCGAACTCGTCGAATGCAACCACGTCCCAGTAGCCGACGAGCCCGAGGCGGCCGTTGGCGTTGTTGACGAAAAGCTTGGGCACGGTGACCTCACCGCCGGAGATCAGCATGCCGTGAGGCGAGAACTCCGAGTAGATGTGCGACTTACCGGTTCCCTTCGGGCCGAGCTCGACAAGGTTGTAGTTGCGCTCAACGAACGGGATGAGGCGGATGAGCTGGAGTAGCTTTGCGCGATGGCCGAACTTCTCCGGGTCGAAGCCGATCGACTGGATCAGCAGATCGATCCACTCGGCCGTGGTGAACTTCGCCCGCGCATCCAGGTAATTCTGGTAGTCGAAGTTCGACATCTGGATCGGCTTCAAGCTACCGAGAATCCATGGCACGGCACGGGGGTCATCGCTGTGGAAGTATTCGATGTCGCACAGGCACCACACGCCACTGACGAGCAGCTTCTGATTCGCGTTCACGGTGCCCGGTTCTACGAGAACTCCGCTGATTCCGAGGTTGGCGAAGAATGCTTGGTAGACGTCGTCCCTCTCGTTGAGGGTGACGCTCACCTTATCGATGATCCGGAAGCGCCCCTTTTCGCGAATACGCGACTTGACCAGTTCGGACTCGTTACGGTGCACGTAATGCTGGGCAAGGATCTCTCGCACCCTGTCGATGCCTGCCCGGATCGTGGCGTCATCGTCGGAAGCCGCGTACTGACCGAGTAGGTACTCCAACACGTAAGAGGGCACGATCGCATTGCCCTTGACTGCCTTGACCAGGTCCTTGCGGACGACGGCGCCGGCGAAGTGCTCGTTGATCTTGCGATCCAGATCGCTGGGCTGATCGGTTGCTTGCGGCACCTCGGCTTCCAGAACGTCCTCGATGGGCGCGGCCTGGTTCAGGTCGATGTTTTCGCTCACCGTCGCTCCCTTAGAAGTCGAAGTCCGTGGTGAAGGAACGTTTGATCGTGTACGGCACGCTCTTGTACTTCTTCCACTGGTCGGTGCCCTCGATCGGCCCGGACAGGCGGAATTCCACACTCTGGTTGTTCGCATCGTCCGCGTCTTTGCTCAGTAGGAGCCGAACGCTCTGGAATCGGTCACGCCCCTGGTCGCTCGCCGAGTCGAATATCATCTCTTGTTCGTTCGAGATCAGCTGATCCCCGAAGTACAGTCCGGCACGCAATCGTCGTGCGGTGCGGTGTGGTTCGACCTTCATCGACTGGTAGAGCTTGACAACAATCTGACCCGTAGTGATCTTGTCGGACTCAGGGTGGATGTCGATGTTGACTGGCTCGACTGTGTTGTTGCGTCTCTTGTTTATCGAGACGACCGGCACCACGATCTCCTGGAGCGATGCTCCCCCGTGCACGAACTGGAACCCGGCACCTGGCTTGACTATCCGGTGAATCGAATTCGGAATCTGCACCTCAAGACCGCCGGACAGCCCCAGCTGATCCGGTCGAAATGTCCGGAATCCGGCATCCTCCTTCAGGCCACGGCCAAGTACGTAACGACGCTTCTCTGCAATGATCTCATCACCTTGCGGTTTGACGGTGAGGTTGAACTGCCGCGCCAGTTTGGAGCGCTGATAGAGGAAGCCGTGATCCGCGGTGACAAAGATGTTCGTGGCATTCGCATTGGCGAGCTTCTTCACGATATCGACCAGCTGATCGAGTGTTTCTGCCACTGCTGAAAAGGTGCGGTGTTCCGATTTCGCGCTGTCTCCCGTGGCGTCGATCGTGTCGTGATAGACGTAGAGCACCTGGTGGGATGAATACAGTTCTCGCCGCTCGGCCGGCTTCATCTCGACGAAGTCTTTCGCTTGGACGGCAACGCCACCCACTGCGTTCAGAATCTTGTTGCGGCTCGCCAAACCATCGGACTTCAGCCCATCGACCAGAACCGGATCACCAGCCGGAGAATGCGCCAGGGTCTTGTGCGGTAAGAGCGCCGCCATGCCCAGCTGCGTGTAGCTCGGCAGCACACCCAGCAGTGCCTCGATCTTGGCCTCGAACTTGTTCTCCCCCCGGATCTTCGAAGTCAACTCCTCCGCGATCTCGTAACGCATCGCGTCAGAGATCACGACGACGGCCTTCTTGTGACCACCTTTGGTGAGTTGCGCGACGTACTGGTCGTAGAACGAGGATTGAGAGGTCACGGCGGGCGTATGCCACTGCTCGACCGCTTCGACCTGCTGCTGCCAGCTTATGCCGAGCGGGGCCAGGAAGTTCGTGACGTAGGCAGCCTCGACCCGCTCCGCCAACTCATCGAGCGGCTGCTTGAACTCGGCCGTCAGGTAGGCGTGGGTGAACTGGCGGTAGCACTGATCGATACGGAACAGCTCGTCACGGTACCGCGTGATCCCCTGGTCGAAGCTGGTGAAATCCAGTCGGACGGTGCGGATCGCGGGGAGAAGCTCGGCGGCGGACGCCAATGCCTCGTAGAGGGTGGCGTAGTCCTCGAACCAGAAGCTGTCGCGACGGCGGGTGCCGATGGCTTCGAGGACATCGCGCTGTGGCATCGTCTGGTTGACGAGCCCATCGACCAGACGGCGGATTGTCTCCCGCTCAGCGGCTTCGAAGATATCGGCGTCCCTGAGCGCATCCCACGGGATTTCGGCGACTCCCTCTTGGTAGCCGAGGTCCTCCTCGGCATTGCGAGCGAGTACCTTGATCGCGGTCGAGCTGCGTTTGGAGTCCCGAAAGCTACGGAAGTCGATCGCGAGGTTGCGGGCGGCCTTCGACGAGGTGACGTCGAAGCCATCGCGAGCTTGTTTAAACATCCACAGGATGAATCCCGGCACTGTCGGTGACTCGGATCGGTACCCATAGATGTGCTCTGCACCGGTCCAGTGGAAGTCGGCGAGCCCGTACTGGGAGAGGACGTCGAAACCGGCCGAGCTGTCCTGTGCCTGCTGAACCAGCAGGGTACGCGTGAGCTCGGAGAAGCTGTGCTCCTTCTGCCCGATCGCGATAGCGCACATCTTCGCCCGCACTGTCACGAGGTCATCGCTCGGAGCGAGCAACGCCTTCAGTTTGTCGACCAACGTGGCGTCCGCGAAGAACAAGGCATGCTCGGCGATGAGCGCGTTGGCACCAGGCTGAGTCAGCCCCAGGCCGGCCCGCATGAGCTCACCAGAATCTGCCGTGAACACGGGCCCATAGGCCAACTCGAGGTCGAGCAACCAGTTCCCCGCCCCTTCAGCAATGGGTCCAGAACGGTAGAGCAGAAACCGAGTCGTCGTATCCTCGCGGAGCACACGATGCTTGACGGCGAACTCATTGTCCTCGATGCGTAGCACGGTGACGTCACCCGGCAAGTTGCTGTCGAGGTCAGCTGCGTAGCCGCCGTCGGGGTCGTGCCACACGACGATGCGTCGCCCGGCGAAGCGGTCCGCGAGATGGCTGGAGATCGTGGACGTCCTGCTCATTCGTGGTCCTCGTCATCTCGGCGGGAGCCGAATTCGCGAAGCGCAACCCCGTACTCCGCGCGCTGCTGCTGGAGTCTCTTGGTGTCGATCAGGTGGCCGATTTGCCAATTCATCAGCGCCAACGGCGCGTTCGCTGGCGGGGCGACAGCCGACCCGGCCGTCTCGATCAGCGCAGAGCCCTGCTCGAACGTGCCCGCCACGCTCGGTCCGCCGGCGGGCTTCAAGTCACTCATCCGATGCCTCCAGACCAGTGATCTTCCTCAAAGCTGGGTAGAACTTCGGGTAGTTCACCCTCACGCCGTTGTCGAGGTCGATCTCTGCTCTCTGGATGTCCAACGGGTAGAGGACGTCATGCTCGTAGTCGCGCAGCTCGGCGAGAATCGCGCGCAGGCGATCAGCTTGTTTCTGCGCTTTCGCCGATGCGCCACCGGCAGAGGCTTCCTCAGCGCTCTGGAGCGCGACCTCAAGCTTCGCTCGGTATTCACGGAGGTACTCGTTCAGGACCGTCGACACCGTCGACGGGGTGTAGCGGTGCATGTAGATCAGCGCGTTGAATGATCCCTTGGGAGAGGAGAACATCCAATAGATCGGGCGCTTCTTGTAGCGTTGCACGTGATCCTCGTAGAACCTCGACCTCGCGACGTTCTTACCGGCTGGGTTCGACTTCGCGATGAAATAGTCCCGAATCGTCTTGACGCCCAGGGATTCCTCCACGAATCGCAGGTTCTCCTCGAAGTTCTCCGCACCGAAGGCCATACGCAAGAACTTGCGGAAGCACTCCACGATGTCGTCCTCGAACCAACCATCGTCGACGAACGGGATGACGTTGTCGGCGTCCGGCGCGAAGGTCGGCGACGGCACCTTCGCGAGGTAGTCCTGAAGCGTGCCTCCCTCGCCGGCGAGGATCAGCCCTGGCGCGTCGAGACTGTAGCGGCCGAACATGCAACCAACGGCGTAGGAGATCAACTCTTCTGCGACATCCGCCCGTTCCAGAGCCTCGTACTCGACGTCCGTTCTGCCAGGGCCGTACCGGAACTCGACGTTGCGCGTCAGCGAAATTCGTTCAAGTGCAATACCCACAGTTACGATCTGCGATACGTCGTATGCCGCCGCAATAATGGCGTTGTTTTCAGACTCCAGTTCACGCAATCGCTCCGAAGCTTCCCGCCATTCGCGTGAAACTTGCCTATAACGTTCGTCCAGCGAGCCCTCTGCGGCCTTCCGGATAGCAGGCACTTCGAAATCCCACGATGTTTCGAACTCGTTCCAATCTTGTCGACTCAGTTCAACGGCGTGATTGGAAAGCTCAACCGCCCGTGTTCCCTGCAGCGGCACCACTGGAAGCTGCGCGATCTGACCGACCTCAAAGTTGAGGGTTGGAGAAATCGCCTTCAGCATTTCGAGTGCCACCGAGGAATTTGTGAATGCCGCCAGCTCGGCGCGACGCTCGGGGTCGGCCGTGAATATTGATGTGCCGGCTACGTCATAGATGAATCCGGCCGGATACATCCGGAAAGCAGGTTCGCCAGAACCGATTTTCGACCAGGAAACAGAGGGCAAGAAGTAGGTACTCGTGTTCTGGGCGCGCGAACGTGGACGCCCACCTTCTTCCATTCCGAATACGCGAATCTCGGCGCCATCATTTTCCCAGTTCACGACATGCTCATGGTTGCCCCACCACTTTCGGAACTCTCCGCCTTTGTTGTAAGGGAACCAACGTTTTCCAGATGCCTTGGCTTCGTCGCGGTTCGAGCATTCAAAGGCGGTCCGATTTGTACTGACTTCCCACCAGGAGCGGAGAAACCGGTTGTTATCAGCGGTCGCGAGGCCCTGACGCGGCTCTGCAGCTTCCTTCAACGGCCGCCCCTTGGAAAAAGCGGCACGTATGGAATCGGGAAGCCAGTACGCGATCGGTGAGCCAGGTACTTTGGCGAAATCTTCGGAGGATTTCGTAAATCGCCACTCGCAATCAGCCCTCTTCGCCGCCTTGAGCACGGCCGCTCTTTTTTCGGCTTCATTCTGTCCATCAACCGCACGCACAAAATCTGCTGCGCGCGTGGTTTCCCGGCCGGGTTCGAGCACGAAGGCGGTCGTAGACACGACTGCTCCGCCGATTGAATCGAAAGCTCGTTCGCCGAGATGGACCATAGAAACTGGCGGGCTTGAGCGGACAATCCTCTGTCTCAAAGCCTCATAGGACGAAGTAAACATCCAGGACTGCATGGTGACCATGGCGGTAGCGCCGTGCTTTGCCGTCAAAGTCAGACATCGCTGAATGAACATGGCAAAGAGGTCAGCCTTCGATTCTTTGAACTCGGTTTTGGCGAATTCGGTAAGCCGAGCATCCATGTTCTTACTGCCCATGTAGGGAGGGTTTGCCACCGCAATCGCGTACTCGCGGCTGAGGATCGCGGCCTGCGTGACGACCTTGCGTGCCTGGTCCAGCATCTCGAAAAGGAGCGTCCCTTCCTGCTCCTTCAAATCTTCCACTACGCCGGCTGCTCGCTTGGCTTCTTCGGCGTCCGGTTGAATCAGTGCACCGAGCCGGTCGGCGTCGCGGAACTGATTCCAGAACGCCTCCTCCGCGTGCCGGTTGCCGTCCACGGTCACCAGGAAGTCCAGTTCATCGGGTCCGAACGAAATCGGTTCGATCAAGCAGATCTTGGGCTTCACCTGCGAACGAGTGAAGAAACGCCAGTCCCTGTCGCGGGCTTTCATGGTGAGCGCAAAGGCTGCCAGTGATCCTGCGCGGGGGTCGATCTCGGTGCCGTGGAGGTTGTGGGCGAGGATCAGGCTCGGGATTTCCGAGGGGGCGTAGCCCTCTTCTTCGTAGATTGCGTAGAGCAGGTCGAAGGCATAGGTGAGCATATGGCCCGACCCGCAGGCCGGGTCGATCACCGTCAGGTCCTCGGGGCCGTTGACCTCGAGGACGTCGGTTATTTCGTCGACCGGGGCGAGGTAGTAATCCATCCGGTCGACGAGGCGCGAGGTCGGCCGATTGAGCATCCACAGCCTGCCGAGCGAGTTCTCGACCAGATAGCGAACAATCCAGTGTGGCGTGAAGAGCTGGGTTGCCGCCGGGATCTCGTCGGCGCCAGCCTTTTTGTTCTTCTTGAAACCGGCGAAGACCTCGTCTTTTTGCTCGGAGATGTAGAACTGGTAGAGCCATCCGATCACCTCGACGTCCTTGCAGACGTCCTCCGTGAGCACCTCGCGCGCACGCGACAGAATCCCACCGTCGGTGAGAAGCCCCGACGGGACGAGGAGTTCGGTGTAATCGCCTTCGCGCTCGAACATGAACGGCATTGTCTTGTTCCAGTACCGGCAGTACTCGGTCAAGAGCAGCGCGTAGGCCTCCCCTTCGGCGTCCGTGCTGCGACGGGCCCCGTCGAGCAGTCCGAGGATCGCATCGGCCATGCGGTCGCGGGTGACCACGTCGGTATCGAGGTGTCCCCGCTTGGCGTCGGCGAGGATCTCCGGCTGGCCGTGGTCGTGGCCGTGCGCCGGGGAGACGATCCCGGCTGTCGTATAGCCGCGGACATCCATATAGCGCAGTGCGATGAGCCGGTTGAACCAGGTGTAGGCGACCTTGTCGATCACGTGCTTGCGACCGTGGTCGGCGATCTCCTTTTCGAGTCGCCCGACCGTCTGGCCACGCTCGCTCCGCGCAACCGAACCGGCGGCGAGCACCGCCGAGGCCTGGGCTTCGACGGCGGCGAGCAGTTCTCGGCGGGCCCGGGTGGCGAATCGCTCCAGGGGCTTGGTTTCCATGTGTTTCTCCTCCGCCTCAGAGCGTGATGCGCTTGTTGTCGTTGATCGTGGCGAGCAGCGCAGCACGGAGCCTGCCGAGGTAGGCGTCGACGTCGTCCGCGGTTTCGAGGACCTGCCCGTTGCCGGGCAGTGTCAGCTTCTTGATTGACACGGTCTGTTTGGCCGGCGCCGGAGCGGGCTTCGGGGCTGGGCCGGAGCCGGGCTGGGAGTTCGGTTTGAAACTCGGATCGGGCGCGGGCTTGGCGGCTACCAATTCGTCGATGATCTCCGGGTAGATCGTGTCGGCGAAGTGAGCCGCGAGGTTCCTGATAGCCGGGATCTGTGTCTCCTGCCGCACCTGGTCGAGCACGGCCTGCGTCTTGCTCGTCACCGAATGCTGGGCGGTTTCGGTTGCGTCGGCGTATGCCTTGCTTTGCGGCACTTGAAGCCAGTAGTCGTCGATCTTGACGGTGGCGGCGGTACGTTCCGCGTCGATCAAGGTGTGCAACTGCCGTTCCAGGATCTCCACCGCGGCACCGAGCTGCCGGGTCTTGTTGCCGCGGAAAATCTGGGGGTCTTCCAGGGCGGATTCGACGGCGTCAGTGGCGCCGGGAGGCAGGTAGGCGATGTTGGACTGGTTGTCCTGCATGAATGCCATGGCATTTTCGAATATGCCGCGTTGGCTGCCGTTCAGGAAGGCCTTGATCGGGTCGATCACGTTGCCCTTCGCTTCGAGCAGGTCATCAGCGTCACTGAAGTCGGTGATGAACCAGTCCGCCTTGCGTTCGCACAGCTCGGCGAGCATCTGGGTCGGCTCGTCCAGCTGATCGATGAACGCGAACGGTGAAGCTGTACGCAGGGTCTTCAGTTCGGTGAGCTTGGCTTCCAAGCGTTCTTTGCCGGCCCGCGCGAGTTCCAACGGGTCTTTGGTGATTCCTCCGTCATCGGTGAACTCCACGACGAACTTGCGGAACGCGGTCACGATCTTGGGATCGAACACCCGCTGCGGCGCGACGATCATGGCCGAATAGCTATGTGTGTTCCGCAGCGCACCGGTGATCTCGGTACGGGCCAGGACCTTCCCGTTCAGTTGGATCTCGATCTTCGACTGCCCGGCAAGATATGCGACCACCGCGGCGACAGACCACTGATCCCAGCCGAACGGCTTCGCTGTGTACCGATCGATGAGTTGCCGCATGGTGACCTGCTCATGGCGCTTGCTGCGCAGCTCGAGGTGACCGAGTACATCTCCGCCGGGAACCTTCAGGATGCTCGCTGTCTCCTCGAACAAGGCGTCGCCTGCGGGGTTCACGAATCCGCCCAGGCTCTGCTCGTTGAAGGTCTTGCCGGCGAGCATCCCGAGATTCTTGTACGTCGCGGCGATGACCCGCTGGAACCCCTCGTTGATCCTGGCCTGCGCGTCGGACGAGCTGGCGTCCAGGATGCCGGCGTTGTGGATCAGCGTCGAGTTGCCGACCGCGGTACGCAACCGTTCGACGATTTCCTTTTCCCGTTCCGCGTTCTGGGTTCCCTTCGCTTGCAGGATCGTCTGCTCGATCGCCGTGCGACTCGACCCCTGGGCACGCTTGACATACTTCTCCGTCTTCAGCAGCAGGCGCAGGTCGCCGAGGATACGGTTGGCCTCGGCCGGGAGAACAACGCGCAGTTCGTCCAACCCGGCGCTGTGGGCCTTGATCTGATCCAGGCTGAACTCGCTTTCAGGGCTGGTGAAGTGGAGTGACAGCTCGTACTGCTTGCCATACGAAGTGCCGTCGAGCTTGTATCCGAAGGGGAAATTTTGCCCGTTCTTGTAGGTGGTCTTGGTTAGCTTGACCACGGACTCTGCGAGCAGCTTGTTGAGCTTTCCGGAGACCTCGGAGTTGTCGATGTCGACATTCTTGATCTCCTGCTCGATCTTCTGCTCTTCATTGGTCAGATAGTCGTACAGGTCGCCGTTGCGCTGGATATAGGTCTGCGCCTCCAGCGCGTTGAGGGCCGCGTTGACGTCCTTGCCTAGGTGGGTGAGATCCGTGCCGAAATGGTCATAGACGAGCACGGTGAGGTTCCGAGCGGTGGCTTTGAAGGTGTCCACGTACTTGACCAGGAACAGGGCCTTCAGCAGCCGGACGGCCAGTGGAGGCAGTGAGGGGCTGCGCTCTGCGTCGTTGATGGCCCGCTGGTTTGCCGACTTCAACGAGGCGCGGATGCCCTCGAACATCTGGTCGAAGGAAGCGAGCGTCCCCAAAGGTTTGTCGGCTAGTTCGGTGGCGACCTGCTGAACAACGCCGAGCATGGAGCGCTCACCGACGGAGCTGTTGCGGCCTTCGAAGATGTTGTGGTCGCTGATGCCTTCGATCGCGGACTGGAACAGCGGGAACTGGTAGCTCACGAATGGGTAAGTGCCTACGAAGTGGGACTCATCCCGGTAGTTCGGGTAGTGACGTCCCTGGACGAAGTCGAACAGCGTCTTGAAGTTCGCGTGTTCGGCGCTGTAGATCGCCGCGATCTCACCTGTGGCGGACGCCGTCTTGGCGAGCAGTCGCTTCCGGATGACTTCTTCGACATCCTGACTGGTGAGCTTGAGCCGGTTCTTGAAGCGTGCCTGGATCTTAGAGAAGTCGTTGGCCTGCTGCTTGGTGCGGTCTCCGCCGACCTTCTCCATGTCCTCCTGCGAGGTGACGAAGATCCACGCGCGGCCCGCGCACTTCGTCGCAAGGGACTCCGCGATGGTCTGGAGGTTCAGCATGAGCTGGGTATTGGTGCCGATGAACTGGCCGACCTCGTCGACGAAGAAGTTCAGTCGGTAGCCCTCGGGCTGCCAGCCCAGCCAGGCGGCGACCTCGTCAGCGAAGTCCTCGATCGAGACCTGGTAGGTCTGGCTGTACTGGCGGATGATGCCGGGGCTCTCGGAGCCGTTGACCTCGGCGAACGCCTTGTCGATGTTCCCCGTTTCCAATGCCGCCTGTTCGCGGCCCTGCGACCACGGAATCCCTGCGATGCGCTCGAAGGCAGCCTTGAACTCGGCGTACTGACCACGGGAGTCCAGGTCGCGTTCGAAACGGGCGATATGCCCTTGATTGCCGTAGTAGCCGCGAGACTCGTCGAAGACCTTCACGAAAACCTTGAGCAACGCGTCGTTCTGGTCCTTCGAGATCAGCGTGGCCTTCTGGTCGATGTTGAACAGAAGACTCTTGGCCGCGATCCGGTCGGCCTTCTCGATCAGGCCAGGCAGGAGTGCGCCATCAGCCTTGGCCCGGAATTGTTCCGAGATCCGCGCCCGTGGATACTCGTGGCCGTCGATATCACCGAGCAGGTGGGCGAGCATCTTCAAAAGGTGTGACTTACCGGAGCCGAAAAAGCCGGAGATCCATACGCCGTTGGCGTTCGTGTAGTTGGTGTAGGCCTCCAGCACATGTTCCACGCCCTTGGCGGCCTCGTTTGTGAGGACATACTCCTCCACCTCGGTGGCGAGCTGGGAGGTGTCATCGGCCTTGATGACACCTTCGATCGCTCGGTCGATCCGCTTGGCGAAGATCTCGTTGATCGTGCGCACGCTCATACTTCTTGCTCCAGAATGTCCTTGGCCCGGTAGTAGCTGTCGCTGGCACCGAGATTCAGTGCGCGCAGCTGGTGACCGGCAGTCTGAGTGAACTCGTAGATGCCCGGGAACCACACGAGCATCGGACGCCCGACCACGACGCTTTGCAGGTTCTCCAGCACCGTGTGGGTGCGGATGAAGGGAAACACCTCGCCGATGCCGGTGAGGAAGACCATGTCGCTGGGCACCTCATCGAGCCGTGCCCGGATGGCGGGTGCGAGGTGGTCGTGCGGATCGAGCATGCCCTGCAACACCCCACGGAACTCCGACTTGTCCATCGTTGGCTCAAGGTCGAGGACGCGTTCCCAGACACCGCGGGCCCGCAACAGCTCCACGGCAAGGTCGTAGAGATTGATTTCCGCGACACTGCGCCCCTCGTCGCTCTGCAGCTTCGTCTGCACACGGTCACGCATGTCTTCCACGTCGAGTGCCCATGATGGCGGGAAGTGGTAGATGAAGAAAGGGACTTCCTTGGACAGGCCTTCCATCTTCAGGAACCGCTCACTGCGCAGCACGTCGTAGACGTGCTTCTCGTCGCTGACGAGGTCCCGTTGGGTGGTCCTCATCGCTGCACCTCGTGGTCGAACTCGCTGATCGGCGTCATGGTCGGGAAGAACCGGAGGTCACTAGGGGTCCGGCGGCCGAGTACCTCGGCGACACGCGCGGAGAGCACCGCAGGGATGATGTCCCCACTCGTGGTGTGCAGTCCTGCCTCGTGGAGCATCCGGAACAGGGTCTGGCGGAGCTTCTGACTGGTCGAAGGTTTCAGCTCGTCGAGTTCCGGGTGCCACAGGCTCTTGCCGGTCAGGAAACGGTCGAAGTCCTCGGTGCTGAGGGTGAGGCTCATCAGCAGGAAACGTTCGCGGAGAACTTCTTCAGCGAAGTCGCCGATGAAGTCATAGCGACGGCAGGCCGCAACCCACATGAGATGGCCCTGCTCGGTGGGACTTGCGTCGACGAGCAGCTCGAGCTCACTGTCGCTCAGCACGGACAGACGTTGAACAGTCTCGCGGGTGACACGAGTGCTCGATGAGGACGTACGTGCTTGTAGCCGGTTACCCTCTACGATCCGGGTCCGAGTCTTGTCCCAGGAACGGCAAGCCAGATATACCTCCGCGACCACCTCGCCCTCACGGACCAAGAGGCCGCCACTCGTGAACGACAACGCATAGCGTGCTCGTGGCTGGTGGGTCACGGCCACAGGGCCTCCTTCCTGATTTGGGCAGTAGATCAGGCTATCCGAGACCGCCGACATCTCTGGCATCCGATCGAGGAATGATCAAAACCTGTGGATGACCGGGAGGGAGTACCCTCCCGGATGATCTGAAAGACAACAGGTTTCGATCGTCTCGGCGCGCCAACACCGGGCGGGAGGGTATGTCCCATGCTCAAGGTAATCGACGGCTGTGCTGGCTCCAATCCAGAACGGTGTGGCGGGCGGCGAGTCGTTCTCGCCGATCGACGAGATCGTCTGCGAGGGCGCGCGGCGGATGCTGACCGCGCCGCTGCAGGCCGAGGTCGCCGCACATATCGCCCAGCATGCCGGCCAGGTCGACGGTAGCGGCCACCGGCTGATTGTCCGCAACGGCTACCATGCCGAAGGCACCGTGTTGACCAGCGCGGGTCCTTCGTGTCGAAGGTCGGGTTCCGGCGCTGCGCGACCTCGATGACGCCCGCGCTTGCGGTGACCAGTCCGCACTGTCGGCGGCACGGACCGAGCTGCGGGAACTGATTAGCGAACAAATCAACCCGACCTGGCGGATGATGTGGCAGGCGATCTCACTGGTGCGGGCCGTTCGCGAAGCGCCCAGCGTCGGCCGCAACCCGCCCGAGACGGCGCGGTCGCCGCCGCGCGGCGCTTGGCGCGGCTGGAGCGGGCGCTGGCCGACTTCGAGGCCGAGACAGCGATGGACGACCCGTTCGTGCTCGTCGACCGGCGCAGTATCGGCGAAGCGTTCGCCGGAGAAGTCGCCGACATCGCGATCGGTGTCGCTCACAGTGATCATGCAGACCTGGTCCGAATCGCGTTGTTCCGCACCGGAAACCCGCACGCCAGCGGGGTCTGTACTCAGGCATACGGTGTCCAGCGGGCCGTCAGGTCACGGCATATGTAGCTGCGGAAGCGATCCGCCCACTGTGGCCGCAATGACGGGTTTTCGTCGAGGGTCGGCAGCACGCTGGTTACGAGCTGCAGCTCGCGAAGCTCACGCAGTGTCTCGAAGCCCGCCCAGTTGGTCACGTCGTACCCGATTGTGTCAGCGAGTCGGCGGTGGTGGTCGGGATTGTAGCGGAAGCGTAGTTGTCCGACGGCAGCGGGTGTGAAGTCCCACTCTCGGGGACCGATTGAGGCGCTGTCGAAGTCGCATATCACTGCACCGGTCGGGCCGGCGATCAAGTTTCCGACGAAGGCGTCTCCGTGGATCGGCCCCTGCGGCAGAATGAACTCGACGGCGGCCAATTCGTCGGCCAGGTGGTCGACTCGGCCGGCCAGCAACTCGTGATCGCTGTCCGTCAGAACCTTCTGAGCGCCGATACGCTGCCGGATGGAGTTCAGCGGATCCCAGCGCGGAAGATCGAACAGTGGAGCCGGAAGTGCATGGAAACGGCGCAAGACTTCTCCCAGTTCCGCACCGCCCGGTGTCGGAGCCGGCGATGACACGGGCACGGCGTGCCAGAACGTTACCGGTCGCCCGTTAACGTTGATGGGCTGAGGGATCTCGTCGATCAAGCGCACACTGGGCATGTCGTGGTCGGCCAACCATCGGGCGACGGCTACGACCTTGGGTACTCGAATTGCGGTGGCAGGGCCCGCGATACGGACGACAACAGGGGCGTGCGCAAGTCGGAAGACTGCATTGTTGGTGTACTTCACGAGACTGGCGCCATGTGGATCGAATCCCGCTGCGCCACATGCCTCGTACAGGATGTGCTGCAGGTTGTTGTCGAGCAGGGTGTCGCTCGATGATGTGGGGGTCATGGCTCGATTTCTGTCGGGTTCGCGGGGCCGAGTGCGTCGATCATCTGCACGAGCTCGCGTTGATCGCCGGTTGTGCGGGTGCTGGCGGCTCTGCGCAGAGGGGCGAGTCGGTCGATGACACGAACCGATCGGATCTCCGCGGCCGACTCGAGGACCTTCATCCCAATCTGTATGCCCATGTCGATGTCTCCGTGCCGCAGGTACGCGGTCGCCAATGCGGTTCGTTCGAAGGCTTGGCTTCGTGTCATATCGGGTCCTCGCAACTGTACCGCCGCCGAGATGTGCTCGATGCTCGCGGCCAGGTCAGCGGAGGTAGCGGCGGCATTGGAAGCGAGTGCGACCCCAGTAGAGGCGTGCAGGTCGGCTTCGCCGAAGAACCGGACCCATGGGTTGGCGGAAGCGCTGTTGGCTCTGGCGAATTCGTCCTCGGCTCGGCCGATGGACTGGAGCATATGGGCTCGGTTGCCGAGGATGGCCTGGGCCCACGCCGCGTTGACGTGGAGCATCGCGACGGTCAGTCCGCATCCGGAGTCCTGTGCGGTCAGCTGGCCCAGCTGAAAGTACTTCAGCGCGATGTCCGGCATGCCGCGGTGCAAGTGCAAGCGCCCGGCGCGGTAGAGGATGTTCGACAACAGCGACGAATCCTGGGCTTGCAGACCAAGTTTCAGGGCGCGCCGGAAGTGGCGGCGGGCCTGCCGGAAGTTTCCGATGTCGAAGCTGGTCCAGCCGGCGAGATTGTGCAGGTCAGCGACTGCGGAATGCAGCTGTGGCCCAACACCGTCGGTGTAGTCGGCGGTGAGCAAGCCCTCGGCGTAGCGGACATGCGCGATCACCGCGTCACGCACCGAGCCGCCGCCGAAGCGGTAGTCGAGTTTCCGCATCGCTGCAGTAAAGCCCTGCACGCCGGATACGTCCGTGAGGTACACCGTCGACGGAGGCGAGGTCGACTGCGTGATGGGCTCCCACCACTGGGCAAGGTCGTCGCTGGCGGTGCCGGTGGCCACCGTGGACGCGTATGCGAGCAGATCACGGACTTCGTCCTGTTCGGACGGCTTTGCCGTGCAGCTGGCTGCGGCCATATCGAGCAGGGTTCGCGTCGAGTCGGAATAGGCCAGGCCGGCGTATCCCCGAGGGATTCCGAGGCCATCGACGACCCGCAGCAGCACGTTGATGTCGCTGAGAACGCGGTCCCGGTGCAGGATCTCGTAGAGGTCTGAAGAGCTCAGGCCCGTGAGTCGGCCGATGCGCCGCTGCGAAACTCCGACAGAGGCGAGTAGCTGGAAGACGCGCCGGAAGTCGCGCTCGGCGAGCGCTCGGCGCATGCGTTCGCGTTCCCACTCCACTGCAGCGACCGGCGCTGTGTGCCCCAGTTCCATGCCTATGACGGTAGCTCGATCGTGGCCGTAGCGAAATGACTTGCCCAGCAAGGCATCCCGCCATGCCCGGCAAGGGTTGCCGCGCAGCTTACGAACCGACACGTGCCGGTGGAACTCTCGGTAGCTATCACGAACGCCGGGCCGAGCGGGCCCGACTCCGGGGACGGATCTCTTCTTCCGCCCGATACCGAGGAGGTTCCATGCACTTCAATGCCACGACAGAGGATGCACTCAGCCGACAGGCAGACGCCGATGAATACGGCCTGTCGGACTATCGCGGCCACCACGCCAACCCTGATCAGCGCGGTCGGCTGGCTGTGATCGGACAAGGCTATGTCGGTCTTCCGCTGTCGGTTCGCGCTGCTCAGGCGGGATACCGCTGTATCGGCTTCGATCACGACGAGCGTCGGATTGCGCTACTGCGGGAATGGATTTCACCGATCGAAGACGTGTCCGATGACCAGATCGCGGCTGTGTCGGCGGCGGATCGCTACCACCCGACCGCGCGACACGAAGACCTCGCCGGATTCGACGTTGCGGTGATCGCGGTGCCGACGCCGCTGACGGCCGGAGTTCCGGATCTGTCGTATGTCGAGTCGGCGGGACGGTTGGTCGGCAAGTACTTGCGGCCTGGCGCGCTCGTGATTCTCGAGTCGACCAGCTACCCGGGCACGACCCGGACCGTTCTCGGCCGGGTACTCGAAGAGCAGTCCGGGCTCACGGCGGGCAGCGACTTCCACCTCGGCTACAGCCCGGAGCGGATCGACCCGGGGAATCCGCATCACCGCCTGGACAACACTCCCAAGCTCGTGTCCGGGGTGGATGAGTGGTCCTTACGCGCGGCCGAGCGGTTCTACACCGATCTGGTCGCCGAGGTGGTGACCGTTGGCCGTTGTGAGGAGGCCGAGTTGGCCAAAACGATCGAGAACACCTTCAGAGCGGTGAACATCGGGCTGGTCAACGAGCTGGCCGAGATCGCGCACGCCGCCGGCATCGACTTCGCTGCCGCGATGGACGCTGCCGCAACGAAGCCGTTCGGCTTCATGGCGTTTCGGCCGGGAACGGGCGTCGGCGGACATTGCGTGCCGGTCGACCCGATGTTCCTGGCCTGGTGGGCGCGGCAGCAGAAGACCGGAAAGCCCAGCGAAATGATCGAGCTGGCCGACCGGATCAACCGGTCCCGCCCGGCATACGTCGCCGAACGTGTGACTCAATTGCTCGCCGAGGCCGGGCGCGCGGTCGCCGGTGCACGGATCCTTCTGCTCGGGTTGGCCTACAAGCCGGGTACCGGAGACCTTCGGGAATCGCCGGCGCGGGAGGTTGCGCGACTGTTGTACGCGTCAGGCGCGACTGTGCGGGCGGCTGACCCGATGGTGTCGGATCTCGAAGCTGTTGCCCTGGACGGAATTGCGCTGGTAGACGCGAATGAGGACGAAGCGGCTGCAGCGGATGTGGTGGTGCTGGCGACCGCGCACCCGGCGTTCGATTACGCCGCCCTGGTCAGCAGTGCGGCAACGGTGCTGGACTGCTGTGGCCGCCTGCGGGGACTCGGCGCGCAGCACGTGGTGCAGCTGTGAGCGGGCTGCGGGTCACCGTCACCGGCGGAGCCGGGTTCATCGGGTCCACCGTGGTGTCGAGGCTGGTTCGCCACGCGGCCATCGGCCAGGTCACCGTCATCGACGACTGTTCCACCGGCAGCCCGGCGATGCTAGGCGACGATCTGGCGCACGTGGACTTTCGGCGCGGCAGCATTCTGGATCCCGACGCCGTCGACGCCGCCACATTCGGGGCCGATGCGATCGTGCATCTGGCGGCACTGGGGTCGGTTCCACGGTCGGTGTCGGATCCGGTGGCAACCCATCACGCGAATGTGACTGGGACCGTTCATGTTCTGCAAGCAGCGCGGGCAGCGGAGTGTTCACTGCTGGTCACGGCATCCTCGTCGTCGGTGTACGGATCACAGCCGAAGGTTCCCCGCACCGAGCACAGCTGTCCGCTCCCGGTCAGTCCGTACGGCGCCAGCAAACTGGCCGGGGAAGCCTACGTACGTGCGTTCGCTCAGACCTACGAGCTGCCAGCGCTACCGCTGCGGCTGTTCAACGTGTACGGGCCGCGCCAGCGCGCCGATCACCCGTACGCCGCGGTGGTGCCGCGACTGTGCCGCGCCGCGCTGACCGGCCAGGAGTTCACCGTGCACGGCGACGGGCACCAGAGCCGGGACTTCACCTTCGTCGACGTCGTTTGTGACGTTATCGAAGACGCACTCACGCGGCGGGTGACATCCGATCCGGTCAACGTCGGATTCGGATCGGCAACTTCGGTACTCGACCTGGTCACGATGGTGAGCGAACTGCTCGGGGCTCCCGTCGCCGTGCGGCACACAGCGCCTCGGGCGGGTGACGTGAGGAATTCACCCGCAGACCCGGACCGGTTCCAGGCGCTCTTCCCGACCGTGCGGCCGATTGACCTGCGTGCCGGGTTGGCCGAGACGCTCGAATGGCATCGCCGGCATCACTCCGACGGCCAGAGGACGGCGGCGTTGTCGGCGGGTGATCGGTGATGAAGATCTTGATGTACCACCTGATCGACGACATCGACAGCCCGATGGCGGTGCCGCCCAGCCGATTCGCCGAGCAGATGGCCCTGCTGGCGGGCGGGGGCTACCGGCTCGTCACCGGCTCCGAGGTTCACGACGCGCTGCTGAACGGGCAGCCACTGCCGCACAACGCCGTATTGGTGACCTTCGACGACGGCTACACCAACACTCTCACCACGGCGCTGCCCGTGTTGAAGCACTACGGGGTGCCCGCTGTCATGGCGGTGTGCGGCGGCTACCTGACCGACGACCTTCCCCTCCATCTGCCGCACGCCAGCCAAGAGGTCGCTGATACAGCCGCCGTGGCAGCCTGGCTGGAATCCGGACGAGAAATCGCCGCACACAGCTATACCCACCCCCGCCTGACCACACTCACCGACACCGCCCTGCACTGGCAGATCCACGGCGACGCAGAAACCCTCACCGAGCGCCTCGGCGTCACACCACGAATATTCGCCTACCCCTATGGCGCCCACGACGCCCGTGTCCGTGCCGCAGTGGCGCAGGTGTACCCGCTCGCGCTGGCCACCCGAGAACGCCAGGCCACCGGCCTGGACCCGAATCAGTTGCCGCGCATCCAGGTCGACCCGAGATGGGACCTGCGGCAGTTCCGCGCCGCGCTCGACGACGATCCCGTCCCCGCCAGCGCACGCCGCACAAGCCCCACGCCGACCAGCGAAATTCGGTGAGGAAGGAACGATCCCCATGACATCTCAGCCTCGCACCGTCGCCCTGTACTGGCACAACGGCCGGTCCCTGGGCCACACGGCCAGCACCGTCAAGGTCGCCCGCTACCTGCTGCGGTCCTCTGACCCGTATTCGATCGCCGGCATCACCGGTGCCTATCACGGGCTGGATCTGCTCCCGGCCGACGTGGATCTGGTGAAAATCCCCTCCTTCACCAACCGCGACGACCCGGACGGCTGGCATCTGCGACCCCGCCTGGCCATCTCCGAAGCCGAACTGCACCGCGTCCGCTCAGACCTGATCACCGTGTTCCTACGGTGCTTCCGCCCCGAAGTGCTGATGAGCGACCACATCCCGCGTGGCGCCGACGACGAACTCGTCCCCTCACTGGAGGGGCGCTATGCCCAGCATGCGGTGCTGACCCTGCGCGGTGTGCTGTTCGACCGGGACAAGACCATGCGCAAGTACTTCGGCGACCACGGACGCGGACCATGGCTGGCCGACAACTACTGCCAATTCAACGTCCACTGCGACCCGGCTGTCTTCGACCTCGCCGACTATTACGGGCTTCCGGGATCGATGAGTGAAAGGTTGCACTACACAGGCTATCTCGCCGAACCGTACAAAGAACCCAGGCTCGAGTGCCGCGCCCGGCTCGGCGTGACCCCGGACGAACGTCTCATCGTCGCGGCCATGGGCGGAGGGCAGGGCGCCGGCGAACTATGGCGGTCACTGTCGACTGCGTTGAACCGCAACCGTTCCCGCTTCGACCGAGCGGTCCTGGTCACCGGACCGTACCTCGAACCCGCCGACCGACGCGCCCTGCGCCAGCTATGGAAACACGACTCCGGTGTCGCAGTGCGCACCTACGAGCCAGACCTGATGCCGTGGATGAAGGCGGCCGATCTGTTCGTCGGTGCCGCCGGCGCCAACATGCTCGGCGAAGTCCTCGCCACCGGTGTCAATGCCATCGCGATCCCTCGCCAGGTCCGTGAGGTGGAGCAGAACGTGCACGCCGAACGGCTCCACGCACTCGGCCTGGTCCGCCGAGTCGGCCTGTCTCGCGCACTCGACGGAGCGCTCGATCACGTGGTCGCGACCGCGATCGACGATCCTCTCGACTTCGACGGAACCCGGTTCCTGTGGGATGGAGGAAGTTACGACCGGCACCTGCCCGGCGGCTCACACGGCACTCGCTGCGCATGCACACTGTCGACCACTGCCGCGAGCGTGAGCGCATGACCGGCAACGACATCGAACCAGGCTGTGTCGTAATACATTCCGGCCGATCGGTCAGCAGCTCCGACATGGATCGGGCGCGCGTCGCGGTCTGCCGCGGTCATGTGGTTGCGGCAAAATGCGCTCACCAACCGAGGCTCGTCGACGCAGCTGGAGGCTGGATCAGCCCAGGTCTGGTCGATCTACACCTGCACGGCAGCGCAGGACACGACTTTGCGGACGCCGAACCGGACTCCTGGGCGGCCATCTTGCGCGCCCATTTGGCCGCCGGAACCACGACCGCGCTGGCAACCATCGCCAGCACCAGCCCGGCAGCGGCCCGAGCAGCGCTCGCTACCGCCCACGAACTGGCCGGTGGGCCAGAGGCTCTCAACCTCGCCGGTGTCCACTTGGAGGGCCCCTGCCTGGCTGGCGAGCAGCGCGGCGCTCACGATCGCAACCATCTGCGCGAGCCGCGCGAACTGCTCGAGGAACTGACACCGATACCGCCCGCACTGCGGATGGTGACCCTGGCACCCGAGCTGCCCGGTGCCCAACAGGTGATCACCTACCTCGTCCGGCAGGGCGTGGTAGTCGCCGCCGGGCACAGTGCCGCGACCTCCGCTCAACTCGACGCCGCGAAATCGGCTGGTCTCAGCCATTTGTCGCACCTGTGGAGCGGCCAGTCCACCCTGACCCGCCCTGCCGCGCATCGGGTTCCGGGGCTGCTGGAGGCATCGCTGGCTTCCGATGGCCTGACAGCCGAGATCATCGCCGACGGGCACCACCTTCCACGCGAACTACTCACGATCGCCCACCGCTGCCTCGGCGCGGACCGGCTGTGCTTGGTATCCGACGCCACCGCCGCCACCGGCCTGCCGCGCGGTTCCCAGTTCCGGGTCGGCGCGACGACCGGCGTAGTTCACGACGGCTATGCCACCACCCTCGACGGCCACAGCCTGTGCGGAAGCACCACCACGCTGGCTGGTTGTGTCGCCGAAATGCGGAAGCGTACAGACACTTCCGTGCCGGACATTCTCACCATGGCGACCGCAACACCGGCGAGAGTCCTCGGCCGCTACCCCCAGAAAGGCAGCCATATCCCCGGTGCTGCCGACGGTGACGCAGTCGTGTTCACGCCGGACCTGGAAGTAGCCGCCGTCATCATCGCCGGCCGACTGGTAGGTGCCTCGTGAGGGCGCTACGTGTGGTGCTGATCGGTGCAGGAACCCGCACCCACAAGGTCTATTTGCCTTGGCTGTCGCGCTCGGGAGCCGCCGTGTGCGTCGCCGTCGTCGACTCCGACATCGGCGCCGCGCACCGCGCAGCGGCACAATTCACTAGAGCCGTCGCAGCCCGACCTGGCGACGTGGAGTCTGTCATCGCGGACACCCAGCCGGACTTGATCATCGTCGCGGCGCCGGACGCCGCGCACGCCAGCTACGTGCGGAGGTCATTGACCGCCGCTGTGACCGTGCTGGTTGAGAAGCCGCTCACGACAACCCTTTCCGATGCGCTGGAACTTGCACGATCGGTGCGATCCGACCGGGTGCTGGTTGCCACGAACTTCCGATCAGTCAACCTGAACACCTGGGTGCGCACGAGCCTGCAGGCCGGGCTGATCGGAACCGTGCGAACGGTCGAGTTCTCCTATCACCTGACCACTGACCACGCCCGCTCCTACCTGTACCGGTGGCACCGCCATCGGGCCGCCAGCGGGGGCCTTGAGATCACCAAGGCTTGCCACCACCTCGACCTGCTGTCCTGGTGGCTCGACGCCACACCGACCGGAGTCCGGGGCCGGATGGACCGCCGCCTGCCCGCAGCCGACTACCGAGCAACCGGCGCCGACATCCACGACACCATCGAAGCTCTGATCACCTACGACACTGGGCAGACCGCCCAATACACACTGCAGCCGGGTGCTCGCCACGACAGCTACACCTGCACGATCGAGGGCACCGACGGCCGCCTCCAGATCGCCTACAACGCCGCGGCGGGACCACACGAAGTCCACATCCGCACCGGCAGTCACGGCACCGGATGGCCGCGGCTCATCGCCCGCGAGCCCGGCACGCACGCCGGCGCCGATGCCCGCATGCTCACCGCCCTTCCCAGCGCCGCCCGCGGCGGGAGATCACCGTCGTTCGCGACCGCCGCCGAGGCCGCCCTCACCGTCGCGACCGGCAGCGCGATCCGCGAATCCGCCGAAACCGTTCGCGCCGTACATATTCCGAACTCCCTGACCGCACCGGAGAACCAGCCATGTCGATTATCAGCACCCCCAACGGCCTGACCCTCATCCGGCATCACCTGACCGGTACCAGCACCAGGATCACCGCGCCCGCTGGTGCCGAAATCGTGCTGGTCCTTATCACCGGCCGCGTGATCGTTGACCTCGGTGCCAGCGGCCCGCTGTCGAGCGGCCATCGCGACGACCCCTTCACCACGCCCGCCACCATCTGGTACCTGCCGCCGGGAACGGCTGCCACCATCAGGACAGGGCAGGCACCTGCAGAGATCGCCGAAATCCGCGCCCCGCTGACCCAACCCCCGACGATCAACTTGCCGACCACTTCAACCGCACCACCACCTGAGCAGCGGGGGCAGGGTTCGTGGCAGCGCGAGGCCACCACCTTCGTCACGCCACCGCACACCGCGGGGCTCCTGGTCGGCGAGACCATCGCCCGCGACGGCCGCTGGTCCACCTACCCGCCGCATCGGCACGACCACAGCCGATTACCCGAGGAGTCGAACCTCGAAGAGGTCTTCCTGTTTCGCCTCAAACCCGCGACCGGGTTCGGGTTCCTGCTCACCTACGACCGAACCCCGGCTGACGGCCGCACGCACATCCTGGAGGACAACGCTCTGGCCTCCGTCCCGTCCGGCTATCACACCGTCGCCGCTGCTGGAGGCCACGATCTGCTCTACCTGTGGGCCGCCCACGGCCCCGACACCACCTTGGCCATGCACACAGACCCCGCCCACTCCTGGCTCATGCACCCACCCACTGAACGGATCTACACACGATGAGCAACAACATCTCTCGCGGCCTGGCCCTCGTCACCGGTGGCAGCGCCGGCATCGGCGCAGCCACCGCCGAAACCCTCACCGCGACCGGATACTCCGTCATCGCCGCCGCACGCCGTCTGCCCAACTCCACCGACCCGGACGGAACCTCGACCCACAACCTCGACGTCGGCAGCACCGCCTCCATCGACCGGCTCGCGCGCACCGTTGCCGACCACCCGCAGCCACTCACCCTGCTCGTCGCCAACGCCGGAATCCCTTGCACCGCAGCCACAATCGCCGACAGCGACCCCGACGAATGGCGGACGATATACGACACCAACGTCGTCGGCGTCGTTCGATGCATCAAAGCGTTCCTGCCCGACCTCACCCGCAACCACGGCCACATCATCGTCATCGGATCCACCGTCGGGCGCGTCGCCTACGAACGCGGCGCCGCCTACGCGGCCAGCAAACACGCCGTCGCCGCCCTGATCTCCACACTCCGACTCGAACTCAACGGAACACCGGTCCGAGTCAGCGAAATCGCCCCTGGCATGATGCGCGGCAACGCCCAGGGAGGCGAGTTCATGCAGCGGCGCTTCGGGGGCGACCGGGACGCCATCGACGCCGTCTACGCCGGTGTCCCCGAACCCCTTACACCCGCCGACATCGCCGACTGCATCAGCTGGGTCGCCACCCGGCCACCCCACGTCGACATCGATCTCCTCGAAGTCCGACCCCTGGCCCAAGCAGCGCAACACAAAGTCCACCGCCTCACCACCGCGGAAGCGAGCACCCGATGAACCACATCGTGCTGATCCTGCGGCACTTCACGGTCGGCGGCCTCGAACGCGTCCTGCTGTCCCACGTCCGAATACTCCTCGACGCCAACTACGACGTCACGGTCTGCGTCCTCGACCCCGGACGTGACAACGCTCTCGTCTTCGAACTCCCACCCGCCGTCCACCTCGTCACCGCACCGGCGAACCCCCTGCAGCGGCACTCGTTCCTGCGCCAGATCGTCCACGACCGGGTCGTCATCCTCGAATTCGGCGACGGCCGCCTCTACCCGACCATCCGGCCGGCACTACTGACCGCCCGGAGAGTGATCCGGTTCTGCCACTCCGACTACTCTCACCTGCGCAATCGGACCAAGAACCTGCTCGACCGCCTACTGGCAGCGGGCGAAGACCGAATCATCGCAGTCGGCGGCCGATCCACACGATTCCTGCTCGACGACGTCGGAATTCCCGGCCACAAGGTCGTCACGCTCGCCAACGCCATCGAACCCATACACGCCGCTCCCGAGCCCCCGCCCTGGTCATGGACCGCAACGGGATACCTCGTCGCAGTCCAGAGCCTCTACCAGCACAAAGGCCATGACACACTGCTGCAGGCGTTCGCCGAGGCCACCCGAGACCGTCCCAGCGACGTCCGGCTCGTCATCATCGGCGACGGTGACCAGACCATCGCGCTACACCGGCTGGCCGAAGACCTCCATATCGGTGATCGAGTGGTCTGGCTCGGTGCGGTTTGGCACCGCGACGTCGTTCATACGGTTCTCGAAGGCGCCGCAGCGTTCATCTCCACCAGTAGATTCGAAGGCATCCCCATCTCGATCCTCGAAGCCTGCCAACACGGCCTGCCCCTGATCCTCACCGACATCCCTGGACACCGAGACGGCGCGCAATCGGGCCCTGCCACTTTCGTGCCCGTCGATGACGTCGCAGCCACCGCTGCCGCGATCCGGACCCTGCTCACCCACCCACCAGCGGAACGAAACACCGACGACGACCACATACGGGCCGCATGGGAGCGCTACCGTTACCAGCTGCTCGCCGAACTCGCAGCCACTCAAACCACCCCCGGAGACGACTGCGTACCGAACCAAGCGTCACCCACCACCGACATTCGACGATAGCGACGAGAGGAACCGCACCACCGATGACCAGCTTTTCCGCTCTCGGGCACAACGAGCAGCTCGCTGTGCTGGAGCAGTCCGTCCGCGCCGAACTCAGCAGATACGACATCGACACAGACGCCGAAATGACCCTGCAGCAGTACGAAGACAACGCGGTCTGGCGCATCGACACACCACGCCAGCCGTATGTCGCCCGCCTGTCGGTCCGCGCCGGAAGAACAGTGCCGCAACAGAAATCGGAAATGCGCTGGCTCACCAGCCTCGCCGAAACCGAGAAAGTCGCCGTTCCCTCACCGATCACAACCACAGCCGGCGAGCCGGTACTCAGCCTCGACATCCCCGGACACCCGGAGGAGGCGACCCTCGCCATCCTCCACTGGGTCCCCGGAACCGCCGAACCAGATTTCCACAACCCCACCAACGCCGCCGGCATGGGAGCGGCCACCGCACACCTGCACCACAACGCCGCGACCGTCGACATCCCATTCGACCGCCCGCGCTGGAACCTCGACACCATCCTCACCACTGGCGCCACCACGGTGAACCCAGCAGCACAAGCCAACCTCGGAGAGAACGGACGCGCGACACTCCAAGCGATCGGCGAACAACTCAGGCGTGCCATGGCCGGTCACCACGACATCGAACTCCGCATACACGGAGACCTCCACCGCGAGAACATGATCGGCATGCCGGACGGTGCGGTCGGCATCATCGACTTCGACGACTGCGGATGGGGCAACCCGATCCTCGACATCGCAACCGTTCTGTCCAGCATCCACCGAATCGCCGAAGCCCCAGGCGAATACGAGAAGTTCTACGCAACCTTCATCGACGGGTACTCCCGGATCGTGAGCCTCCCAGACAACTTCGAACAACTGCTCGAACCGTTCCTCGTGCTGCGTGACGTGTTCGTCTTGAACTTCGTTTCCGAGGCGATGAACCACAACGCGGAGGTCGCCTCCTGGGGTCCCGGAAGGATCGCCGGGATCCTGGACAGCATGCGTCACCACCTCGACGGCATCTCCTATCCCGGTACTCCACGGTAGGAGGCGCACCGCTGTGGAACGGCCACTGACGAGAGAAGACCGGGCTGGCGACTCGGTAGAGTTGCCAGCCCGGTCTCGGTGCCAATTTCGCAGGTCAGGTTGTCATGCGGATCTCGATGACATGGGCGGGGGTCTTGGCGGCGAGGTAGTCCAGGATGGACATCCGGGCCACTGCCAACCCGGACAGGTGCCCGACCGGGGTGAGGATCATGTTCGCTTCGGCGCGTGCGCATTCGGTGGCCAAGCACACCAGCGCGGGCGGGAGCTGACAGTTCTGCGGAGGCGGCTCGTGGAACACCCCGGCGAGTTCGTGCCCGAACTGGACTCGCGCGATGAGCGCGAGTTCCTCGTCGAACTCACCGATCCGGTCGGTATCGATCAAGTCGGTGCGCACGTAGCCGTAGCACAACGGCGGTAGCTTCACCCGGTGCGGGCGCGCCCGGGTATCGGCCCGATACGGGTCGGGGACGCCGCTCGTGGCGCGGGCTGCGGGGTGCGGGCTCGTCATCACCGATACTCCCTACGGTGTCGGCGTCCGGTGAATTCTCGGGTCGGGGGCACGGTTCACTCCTCGAATCAATAAATGTCGCGCGTAGACCGGACGATTCGACATCAGGGGAACGCACGTCCGGCGGTAATCTATTTGTTTCCCACACGTCCATGGACGCTCCATATAGGGGCAATGTCAAGGAATTATTGGAAGCTCCGACTATCACCTCGGAGGAGTCGACGAAGAGCGGGCAGGAACAGACGTCGACACCCTCTGATTCCGGCCTGCGGCGAGGCAACGCACTCGGCCACAGGAAAGGATGCCATGCTTGCCGACCACCGAATGTGGACACAAGAATGTATAGTAATATCGAAATCCGATCCGATCCGACGCACCACCGACGGCCCCTGAAACGTCGGCCAGGGATGGCCGAATGCGGCCTCTGATGGCGCCACATTCGGTAGCGGATAATAATCGAGTATTCCAACTGTTTCGGTGATACTGAAACGGATTCCGTGGGGTATTCCGTGCAATATCCCGGGGGCTTGTCCGACGGCTGCCTTTGGATCAACCCACCCAATACCACACCATCGGCCGCCATAACAGCTGGTAGACCGATGTTCCGCCGCAGCGTCTCCAACCCGGGATTGTTCCTAACTGGTTAGACTAGGAACATGATCACCCCGCCCGCACGCGGGGCTTTTCGGTGCGATAAACATGCCGCTCATCCTCGCTTCAGTTTAGTTATCATTAGTTTTCGATTTGTCGTTTCCTTTCCGCCTCCACAGTGCCGGCGGTTCAAGATACTCTCGAGTCGCGGTCAGCGCGTTTCATTCCCGTGTTGGTCGCCACACGCCGAGTGTCCGACCCGCCTCGAGATCCGGCGACACATTCGGGCACCGGAATCGTGCGGCGGCCGAGTCGAACTCCCGCAACCGAGCGAGTATCCGGTGACAGAATTCCGGCAACGGGAACGTGGAATCACCTGCGCGTAAACGGGTTTCGCTTCACATCCGCTTGACATCGGCACCGGTATCGAGCGTCCATAGTTACGGGAACTGCACCGCGAACGGGGAAATATCCCGGAGCGGCCCGGTTTCCGTCCCGGCCGGGACATGACCAGTACACCCACTCACCCCTGAATGCTTGGGAGGCATTGTCATGTCCACACGAACCAACACCACCGACCCCACCTCGGCCACCACCGCCACGAACAGCGGTCCGGCCACGCCATCGGCGGTCGTGCCGCTGCTGCGCACCGACGCGGAGAAGGCGTTGTGGCCCACCCTCGCAGCACATCCGGGGTCGACCGCCGCCGAACTGGCGGACGCCGCCGGAACCGGTGCATCGACCGCCCGCGCGATCCTCTCGCGCTGGGCCACCGTGGGGGCCGCGCTCCGCCTGCGCAGTACCGAGGCGGGCCCCCGCGTCGCCGACCGATGGACTCCCGCCACCACCGAGCCCGACACTGCCGCCGACAACGACGATGCGGGACCACTGACCCGCCCCGAGCCCGACACCGACCATGCCGCAGGCGAACCCACCGACGCCACCCCGCTTCCGGCACCCGACACGAGCGCCGACCAGCCCGCCCTGACCGTCCCCGACGGGACACCCGGCCCGCAACAGCCCGCCAACGGCACGGACGACGGTCACAGCGCCACCCAGGCCGCCGACGCCCCGGCCGCCGGGACCGATGCCGCAGCGGGGCAGCAGGAGTCGCCGGTACGGCTGGCGGCAGGCGCGTTACGGGGACAGGTCGAGGACTTCCTGCGCGACCACCCCGGCAGCGAGTTCACCCCGCACCAGATCGGCAAGACGATCGGGCGGTCGAGCGGGGCTGTGCACAATGCCCTGGAAAAGCTGACCGCGCTCGGAACCGCCCGCAAGACCAGCGCCCGGCCGAAGAAATACACCCTCGACCCGGCCTCCTGACCAGCGAGAGAGCACCGTAGAAGTCCCCGTGGGGCCGAACGACGCGCGTCGTTCGGCCCCACGGCCGTCGCCGAGTGCACGGAGCCATACGTCGGCTGCGCGCCGAGACGGCGAGTCCGAATCTCGCCAGAACACAGAACCTCCCGGAAAGCCCCCTAGACCCGAACGCAGTCTCTCCGGAACATCACCGCCACGTCTCCGACCACATCAGGCAACCCGATTGCAACACTCGCACGCCTGTGGCGCAGCACCACAAGCAAAACCCGCTGCTACCTGTAGCGGAGATGGTACAGAGACGTTTCGGAGACGCTCCCGGAGAACATCTCCAACCCACTCACGCGAATACTCCGCTACCCGACGGGGTTTCGTGAAATCCGCGCACCCGGTCGAGGCACCGGGATTCTCAGAAACAATTCAGGGTCTCGGTGTCTCAAAAGGCGATTTTTTCGAACATTGATAGGTGTACAGACGACCTCTCTCGCGACCTGTCCGGAGGCCCCGCCGACATGAACCAGCGCGACCGACACACCACCCGCACCCCCCGCTCGCCGATCGACCCCATGCACCTGGTTTCGAAGCTCACCGCCCGGGATTCGTGGATCCTGGCGATGCTGCACGAGCACCGCGTCCTGACCACCATGCATCTCGCCGCCCTGGCGTTCCCGACCGAGAACCTCGCCCGCCGCCGCCTCGCCCGCCTGCACTCCTACGGGGTCCTCGACCGGTTCCGGCCCCTGCTCCCGGTCGGCAGCGCGCCCTCGCACTGGGTCCTCGCCCGTGCCGGCGCGACGATTCTCGCGGCGCAGGCCGGGACCGAGCCACGCAAGCTCGGCTACCTGCCCCATCACGCCGAGACCATCGCCCACAGCCTGCACCTGAACCACACCCTCGGCATCAACGAATGGTTCACCGCACTCGCCACCACCGACCACCGGACCGACCCGGCCGACGCGAGTACCGGGGCCGGGATCGGCGGCGGGACACCGGAACTGGTGATCTGGTGGTCGCAGACCCGCGCCGCACGCCGGTGGGGAGACCTCGCCCGCCCCGACGGTTACGGCCGCTACACGCACACCACCACCGCAGAGACCGCGGTGCTGGATTTCTTCCTCGAGTACGACCTCGCCACCACCAGCCTGCCGCGCGTCGCGGCGAAACTGTTCGGCTATGCCGACCTCGCCCGATCCACCGGCGTCGTCACCCCGGTCCTGTTCTGGTTCCCCAGCCTCGCACGCGAGAAACACGCCCGGGTGGCCCTGCACAAGGTGTGGGCGAAGTTGCCCAACTGGCAACAGGTGCCGGTCGCGACCGCTGCCGCCGCTCTGCTGGATCCGGATGCGCCGCATCCCGGCCCAGCCGACCGGGTGTGGATACCGTTGGGCCCCACCACCTCCGGCCGCCTGTTCCTGCACGAGCTGGCCGCGGTATGGCCCGCCCGCACCGTGGCACCACCGGTCCCCGAGTCCGAACAGGTCCCGCACACCAGCGGCGGGCTGGTGAGCCTGCCCGTACCGCCGCCGCGATGCCCCGCACTGTGGCGCGAGGACCCGTCGGCACCGTGACCACGCCACGCCGCGCATACCAGGGCCGTTGTGATGCTCACCGGTCCTTGTCCAAAAACGGCCGAAATCCAGACACTAATCAGTGAGCCCCACCGCCCGCTCACCCCGGCGGCGACCCGCCAGCGCTGGCAGCCGCCGCCCCGCCCGGACGATCACGGAAGGCCCCGCCATGCCCGACGACACCACCGCAGACAACGTCCGCCGACTCCGCCCACCCCGCGCCAGTCAAACCCAGCCCGAGCAGCTGAGTTTCGACGAAGACTGGATCGACTACTGGCGCAACTACACCCGCGCCTGGCCGCCGTTGGACCGCGACCAGATCGACGCCATCGCCGCCATCGTCGCCCGCATCGACCAGCGCCGGGCCACTGCCACCCACGCCGGCGGCCCGCAGCAACGGCCACACGCCGCCTGACGCGCTGGTGTCGGCGAATGTCAGCGGCCACCAACAGTTTCCGCACGGCAGTAGCCACAGCAGCACGCCGCCAGTCGAGTCCGGGATTCGCCTAGAGACGACCGGCTGAGGACCGGAATCCGTCAGAAGACGACATCTCGCTGCACACTCGTGAACGCAGCGAGATCGTGGAGCCCCCGCCCAGACCGCATGCCATGAGGGATGCCTGTGGGCGGGGGCTCGGTCACTCGGCGCCCGGCCTACGCGGTGGCGGTCCGGTCCTCGACCACTACCCGGTCCCGGTCGAACACCGGACCCCGCACCGTGGCAGGCATGATCTTCACCCGTTTGCCCCGCAGCGCGCGCTTGATCAACGCCCGCTTCTCGGCCACGTTCGCCGCGTCCCACCGCGCGGTCCACACCTCCACCGACTCCGCCACCGCCTCCTGCGAATCATCCACCGCATGAACAGCATCGAGCGCGTCGAGCTTGCCGCGCAGCTCAGCGATCCGCCGATCCAGGGGTTCCACGGCTGCGTCGTAACGTTCCAAGCTGATCTCCCCGCGACCCAACCGCCCCGACAACTGAGTCGCCAGCTCCTCCGCCGTCGCCAGATCGTCCGCGATCGGGCGGCGTTTCTCCGCCGCTGCGACCGCTGCGGTGTTGACTGCTTCGGCGTGACGCGGGTCAGACAGGATCGTCACCACCAGCGACCCCAACGCGGTATCCAAAATCCGCATGTCCACCGACACTTTGTTACAGCCGCCCCCGGTCACCCGCTTCTGGCACCAATACCGCCGCCGCACCCCACCATCGGGGTAGGAGCCCCGATTCGGGTTCGGCCGCCCGGTCAATCCACGGCCACAATGACCGCAATGGACCAGTCCCGAGCACACGTACTCCGCCGAGGCAGGCCGGCCTTTGCCTCGCGCAGTGAACAGCGCTGTCAGCCGTTCCCAGTCGGTTTCACCGATCAACGGCGTGCCCGGGGCCCGCGCCACGATCTCGCCCAGATGAGCGACGTACCCTCCGTTGCGGGGATTGAGCGCGACTCGTTTCACCTTGTCCCCGGACCACTTCGCCTTCACGGTCGTGGTGATCCCGCGCCCGTTGAGATCGATCGCGATCTTGCGCAGACTTTCCCCGGCCAGCAGCCGGGTCACCATCTCCCGCAACACCACCGCCTCGGACTCCCTCACGGTGACGCCGTCACGCTCGTACCCGAACGGGCGATGGGTGTGATTCGTTTCGCCCCCAATCGCTTTCAGCCGCTTCCCGCGTTTCACACGGGTCGACAGGCGATCGGATTCGTAGGCTGCTGCGTTCAGCTGATCACGAAACGTTTTGCGGCCGTTGGCGGTCGACAGATCGTATTCACCCTCGCTGTCAAGGATCACCAGGCCCTTCTCGGCGGCCAGGATCAGTCGCTCTCCCTCGATCGGGCGGCGGGAGAACCGCGCCATGTCGAAGACCACCACACCCCCGGTAGCGCCTGATTCCAGGCGCTCCATCAACGACTCCCACGCTTTGCGGCGTACGCGCGGGTTCCACGCCGACCGGCCCTGGTCCACGAACACTTCCCCCACGGTCGCACCGTGTTCGGCGACCCGGACCCGGCAGTCGCCGACCTGCCCGCCGGTAGACCGCTGCCGGTCGTCACCGACCCGCGATACCCGCGCATAAATGTCTAGAATCAACCCACCGGCACCCGCGACCAGGGCATTCGACACAGTGACCACTCCCAAAAGAATTGGGGCCACTAATCATACGCTGACCCCCGCCAGCTGGGCGACCTCCTCACGCCGGAGTCCGGGAACACGCCGGACTCCGGCGTGTGGGGACAAGCCGGCGGACTCGGGGCTGACGCGAGCCCGCCGGGACCGTAGGAACTCCCGAAGGTCGGTTTCGATCACGATCACCCAGGCTAACGACGGGTGGGCCGCAGAGGGGGTAACTTTGTGCCCCCGGTATGCCGTACCCCGGTAAAAACTGCCCTCTACCTGGCGATTCACTCCAGTGGTGTCCTGAATGGGTCCCGTACACCACTGACAGGAGAAGCAGAAAATGGACAGGTCGAAGATCGTGTTGGTCACCGGTGCGTCCAGCGGTATCGGCGAGGCCACGGCCCGCCGTCTGGCCGCGGCCGGACATCACGTCGTCCTGGGTGCGCGGCGCGTGGACAGGTTGGCTCAACTGGTCACCGAGCTGAAGGAAGCCGGATACGACGCGGAGTACGCGCAGCTGGATGTGACCGACCCGGAGAATGTGCGTGCTGTCGTGAGCGATGTGCTCGCCCGCCACGGGCGGGTCGACGTGCTGGTCAACAATGCCGGTGTAATGCCGCTATCGCTGGTCGCGGACCTACGGGTCGAGGACTGGGACCGAATGATCGACGTCAACCTGCGCGGCGTGCTGCACGGCATCGCGGCGGTGCTGCCGTCGATGCGCGTACACAGGTCCGGACACATCGTGAACATCGCCTCGACCGCGGCCGAGCGGGTGGACCCGACCGGGGTGGTGTATTCCGCAACGAAATACGCGGTGCGCGCTGTCTCCGAGGGCCTGCGCCAGGAGACTCCGGACATCCGCGTCACCCTGGTCAATCCCGGGCTCACCCGCACCGAACTCACTCACTCCGGCGGAACACCCGAGCTACAGGACGGGGTCCGCAGCGCCCTCGCCACAGTCGGTCTCGACGCCTCCGCCATTGCTGCCGCCATCGAATACGCGGTCGGCCAACCCGACACCGTAGACGTCAACGAGATCATCGTTCGCTCGACCAGCTCGTTGCAGGGCTGAAAGCACCGGAAAGACAAAGTAAGTGACACAGTTGACCGGAAACGGCGCTCGGCACAGGTGGTGGCAGCGCAATCGGGCGGGCCGGTGCGCCGGCGCCGACGGCTGAAGGCGCTTTCGTGACGGCCGCGAGCCGCACCGGGGCGAGTTCGGCGGATTCTCCGAAGTCGTGGCCGCCGAAGCCGCCGACATCCTCGCCCGGCAGGCCGCATCCGACCGCAAGTGGGCCCGGCTCAGCGCGCGCACCGACTTCGTCCAACCCGACGCAGGTGCCATGGATCAGGATTCCGTCGATCGAAAGGACTCGAAATGACAACCCCCGCAACCCGAACCGTGACCATCGGCGGCGATCTGGCGGTGGGCCCGATCGGCTACGGCGCGATGCAGCTGACCGGGCCCAAAGTCTGGGGCCCCTACCCCGACCACGACCACGGCATCGCCCTGCTGCGCTCCGCCGTCGACCTGGGCGTCACCTTCGTCGACACGGCCGACGTCTACGGCCCCCACTCCAACGAGGAACTCATCCGCGAGGCACTGCACCCCTATCCGCGGGATCTGGTGATCGCCACCAAAGGCGGATTCGTCCGCGGCGGACCCGAATACACCGATCTGGGTGCTGTCGGGAACCGGAACTATCTGCGGCAGGCCGCGTACCTGAGCGCCCGGCGGCTCGGCCTGGACCACCTCGACCTGTACTACCTGCACACCCCGACCATGACCGATGCGCCCTTCGAGGAGATGATCGCCACCCTCGCGCAGCTGCGCCAGGACGGGCTCATCCGCCACATCGGGTTGTCCAACGTCAGCGGCGACCAGCTCCGCACCGCGCTGGCGATCACCGAGATCGCCGCGGTCACAGTGCATTACAACATCGCCGAGCGCGGCGGTGCCGCCGTCGGGCAGATCGCGCGCAGCACCGGCATCGTATTCTCCCCGTGGCATCCCGGCGTGATTCCTCGAGATGAGAACGCCCGCGCGGTGATCGATCCGATCGCCGCCGAGCATCACGCCACCGCCCGGCAGATCGCCCTCGCCTGGCAGCTGCATCGCGGCGAGCACACACTGCCCATCCCCGGCACAACCAGCATCGAGCACCTCGAGGACAATATCGCTGCCGGCCGCATCGCACTCTCGCCCACAGAGGTCGCCGCAATCACCGCACTCGCAGCCGAAGAAGTATGACGGTCACCGCCCACGGGCACCGACCGGGTTACCGACGTTCCCCGACGAGGTTCGCTCGCGTGGCCCCGACCCCTGGCCCGATGGTCCGGGCGCACGGCCAGGGGTGATCACGGGTGCGAAGCACAGGCGCAGTGACGGACCGTGTTCTATGCCGCGGGATGTTCCTGCGGGTGAGGCAAGGAGCGACGGACATGGATCTACTCGATGATGTGGTCAACGCGTACGGCGGTATCGAGCGCTGGCGGCAGCTCGACACCATCACCGCGCATCAGCGCGTCGGTGGGGTGCTGTGGACGCTCAAGGGTGTCGACGGGATCCTCGACGATTCGACCGTGCAGATCCGGGTGCAGGAGGAACGCACCTGGCTCCGGCCGGCGTCGACACCCGATGTACGGCTGTCCTTCGGTCCCGATCGCGTGACGATCGAGACCGACGATCCCGCAGCCCGGGTGGTCGAGGAACTGGCCGATCCGCGCGACTCGTTCGCCGGTCATACCCTGGAAACCCCCTGGTCGACTTTGCAATTGGCGTATTTCTCCGGCTACGCCATGTGGACCTACCTGTCCGAGCCCTATTCGTTGACCTTGCCCGGGGTGTACACCGAGGAGCTCAGCACCTGGCATGAGGACGGGCAGACCTGGCGGCGGCTAGGAGTGCGATACCCGGACACCATCGCTACGCACAGTGCCGTTCAGGTGCTCTACATCGACGCCGACGGCCTGATTCGCCGGCGTGATTACGAGGTCGACATCTCGGCGAATTCGCCTGCCGCCCATTACTCGAGCGACTTTCTGAGTGTCGACGGCATCGTCCTGCCGACCAACCGCGTCGTCTACGGCCGCGACGCGTCCGGACACCGCGTAGCGGATCCGATCCTCGTCACCGTCGCGCTCGACAATGTGACGGTCGGCTGACGGCAACCGGCTGCGGCGGGGTGGCAGCGAGAACGACCACCTCGCCGGCCTTCACTCAGCCCGAACGCGGTCCGCCACGCGGTCGGGCAGCGCGTCGCGCAGGCCGCGTCGGGAAGTGATCCCCAGCTTGTCGAAGACTTTGCGCAGGTGCCATTCTACGGTGCGGGCACTGAGGTACAGCTCGCTGCCGATTTCCTGATTGGTGCGGCCGTCGCGCGCCAGCTGCGCGATCTGGTGCTCCTGTGGGGTCAGATCGTTACGGGTATCGGCTGTCCGTTTGCGGACCTTCTCGCCGGTGGCGAGCAGCTCGTGCCGGGCACGTTCGGCGAAGCCGTCGGCTCCCATCGCGACGAATTCCTCGAAGGCTCGCTTCAGATGGGTGCGCGCATCACCGCGCCGGCGTTGCCGGCGCAGCCACTCACCGAACAACAGACTCGAGCGGGCCAGCTCGAAGCGAAGGCGGGTGCGCCCGAGACAGTCCACCGACTCGGCGTAGAAATGCTCGGCCGTGTCGTCGGGACCGGTCAGGGCCCGTGCGCGAGCCAGCAACCCGGCAGCCCAATCCGAGTCCGGAACCGCTGTGTAGGTGGTCAATCGGTCCAGCGCGGTCATCGCCGCCGCGACGGCCCCGCTGCGTACGGCGGCTTCCACGAGATCCGGCAGCGCCTGCGCGGTGAACGGACCGAGGTTCCCGTCGGCCGCCCGGACCGCCGCGTCGAAGGCCAGGTCGTATCGGCCGAGACCGAGCTGCAGTAGCGCAGTGGCGCGATGGGTGATCTGCAGTCCCAGCCCTTCGCCGCGAGCCGTGGCCTCAGCGGCCGCCGTCGCGAGCACCGGTTCGGCCCGGGTGGCGTTTCCCTGGTAGGCCAGCAGGAACAGATCGCCGTACGACGCCCGCAGTGTTCCGGTGACTTCCTTGACCCGCTGCTCCTCCAGGCCGAGAGCACGCGCGTGCTCGACGTCGCCGCGCCACAGCGCCACCACGCGATGTGCGTTGAGCGCATTGGCCAGCGGCGCAAGGGCTCCGGCTCGACGGGCCAGCTCCACGTGCCGGCTGCTGACCGCGTCCCATGCCTCGAAGTCCCACAGCGACAGGGCCGCGTTTGCGACCAGGACACCGCGGCGCAGGAAGACATCGGTGGGGAGTTCGGCATCGAGGAAGTACGTCACTGCCTCCCGGAGCGCAGGCGCCGCGGCCGCCGTTCCGGCGGTGACCATGGTGGCCAGCCCGGATCCCAGCGCGTCGGCGGGATCCGGCGGATCCGCGGCCGGTACCGCGCAGGCAGCTCCCGACACCGTCACCAGGTCGGCGTCCGCATCGGCCAGGCGGCCCGCGACCAATGCGGCACCCCACGCGTCCACATAGGTGTCGCGCGCCAGCCTTCGGTCGAGCGATTCGAGGCGCCGAGCCGCCCGCAGCAGCGCCAATGCGGCGTCGCTGCCGGATCTCGCCGCACGGCCGGTGAGACCGCGCACCAGATCCGCGCGGGCGCGTTGCAGCTCGTCGACCGCGCCGGCCTCGGCTTCGGCGACGAGACCGAGCGCCGTGTCGTATCGTCCCGCGTCGAGCTGCGCTTGCGCCGCCTCCAGGGTTCGTTCGGTGCGTAGTCGTGCGTCTGCGGTGAGCGCCGCCGCCCGCTGCAGGAAGGACGCGGCCGCCGCGACACCCCCGCGCGTCCTGGCCCGTTCGGCCGCGTCGTACAGCGCGGTCGCGACCTTTTCGTCGGGTCCGGTGGTCGCGGCGCCGAGATGCCAGACCCGGCGCTCCGGCTCGGACTCCGGATCGAGCGCATCGGCCAGGGCGGCGTTCACCGTGCGGCGCTCCTCGGCGGTTCCGGCGGCGTAGGCGGCACTGCGAATCAGCGGGTGGCTGAACCGCGCCTGTCCCCCGACCTCGAAGAGCTGCTCCTCCCCTGCGGGTGCCGCGGCGGAGGGCCGCAAGCCCAGTGACTCGGCGGCCCGCCACAGCACGGTGGCGTCTCCGGTGGGTTCTGCCGCGGCCAGCAGCAACAGGTGCCGAGTCGGGTCAGGTAGCGCTCGAATCCGCCGCACGTAGTGGTCGTGCAGGCTGCCGGCGCCGATCGCGGGGAATGCGAACCCGCCCATCAGCTCGGCCTTTCCACGCTGGGCCAGCTCCAGCAGAGCCAGGGGGTTCCCCCGGGTCTCAGCGACGATTCGGTCCCGAACCCGGCTGTCGAACTGCCCGGGCAGGGTCGCGGTCAGCAGCGCGAGCGCCGCGTCGTGGCCGAGACCCGAGACAGGGAGTGCGGGAATGCCCGCCAGCAGCTTCTCGCCCTCGGGCTCGCGCACCGCGAACACCATCAGCACCGACTCCGCCGCCAGCCTCCTGGCCACGAAACCCAGGATCTGGATCGACGCGTCGTCGATCCACTGGGCATCGTCGATCAGGCACACGGCCGGCTGGTCGTTCGCCGCCTCCGCCAACAGCCCCAGGACCGCCAGCCCGAGGACGAACTTGTCGGGCGCATCCCCCGCCACATATCCGAACGCGATCCGCAACGCCCGCTGCTGCGGATCCGGCAGGCCCGCAATCAGATCCAGCATCGGAGAGCACAACTGGTGCAGGGCCGCGAACGGCAGTTCGAGCTCGGATTCCATCCCGGTCACCGCGGCCACCCGGCATCCGGTCGCCCGCTCCGAGAGGTAGGCCAGCAGCGTGGTCTTGCCGATACCGGCTTCGCCGCGGAGCACGAGCGCACCGCTCGCACCGTGCCGAACCCGGTACAGGGCGTCGTCGAGGCGGGACAGTTCCTCCGTGCGACCGCGAAGGGCGGTGGTCGGTGTGGCGGCCATCCCGCCACACTAGCCACCGCCCTCGTGTCGTACCGCACGCGCCGCTACGCGGTTCGGCCGCCGAGGAATTCGTCTACCAGCGTGGCGAACTGGCTGGGGTACTGGAAGAGGAACCCGTGGGCCGCGTCGCTGAAGATCCGCAGCCGGGCGTTGGGCAGATGGTCGACGAGGAGTTGCGAATTCACCGTGGGGATCATCAGATCGTTGTCTCCGGCGGCCACCAACGTCGGCGCGGTGATACCCGCCAGGCGGGCCAGCCTGCTCGGGTCCGGGATTCCCCACTCGACGATCGCGTCGTATTGCGCTCGCGCGACCTCGGGGCCGGTGGGCCGGTCGGCGTTCTCGGTTCGGCTGAAGATGCGCTGCACGTATTCGATGCCGAGTGCGCGGCTGCTCTCGGTGACGCCGAAGAAGATGTGCAGCAGATCCTCGAGTCCGTTGTCCGCCTGGATCGCGGTGCGCTCGATATCGAAAGTCCAGCCGTGCATTTGGCGGCCGCCGCGCGGCCCGGTGCCGGCCAGCACGAGCCGGCGCACGACCCGTGGCCGCAGCAGCGCGATCTCCTGGGCGACCATGCCGCCGAGCGAGAACCCGAGCAGGTCGACCTCGTCGAGGTCGAGCGCGTCCAGGAACGCGATCGCGTCGCGCGCCATCTGTGTCACCGACACCGGGACCGTTCCGGTGGACAGACCGACGCCGGTGTTGTCGAGCAGCACCACCTCGCGGTGCTGGGCGAGACTGTCGACCAGGATCGGGTCCCAGTTGTCGAGGTTGCCCCGAAAGTGCTGCAGGAAAACCAAAGGCGGCGCTCCGGCGGTGTTACCGAAGCGACGGTAGGCGTAGGTGACGCCGTTGGCGGCGTCGACAGTGTGGATCCGGGCGGTCAGCTGGGACTGCTCGGCGATCTCGGTCGTGGTCATGTGCTTCTCGCTCTGTTTCGTAGTGTTGTGTCGGCGATCTCCGTGGGGGCGCCCGTGGTGCGTGCGGTCGGGCACGCGCCACGGGCGCGGTCAGGGTCGGGTGACGGGGACGATGAGGACCTTGCCGTTGCGCTCGGTCTGCTGGGCGTGCCGGATTGCCTTGGCGAAGTCCTCGAGCGGGTAGGTCGCGGTGATCTCGGCGCCGATCACTCCTTCGGACACCAGGCCGGCGAGTTCGGTGTACATCCGCTGAACCTTCTCGCTCGGTGCGTTGTGCAGCTAGCCGACGATGTAGACCGACCGCAGCGCTATGCCCCGGTAGATCAAGTCCGCGAGCGGGATCGCGGGTGTCTGTCCCGTCGCCGACGCGAATGCCACCACCGTGCCGCCGTCTGCCACCGCCGGCACCAGCCGGGCCACCTGGGCCGGGTCACCGGTGCCCTCGAACAAAACCCGAAGACGTTCTCCCGCAAGCGCATCCGCAATCCGGGCAGACAGATCCTCGCCGTCGACCAGCACGATGTCGGCGCCCAGATCCTTCACCTCGTCGACGACTGCCTCACGCCGGACGACGGCCAGTACCGCGAGCCCCGCCCGTTTCGCCAGCGGGACGAGGTAGTGGGCGACAGCCGAATTGGCCAGATCCAGACCGATCCAGTCGCCGGGCTCCAGGTCGACGTACTCGTGCAGCAGCACGTGGGCGGTGGCCGGGTTGACCGCGAGCATCGCCAGTTGCAGGGGGTCCGCGTCCTCGGGGACCGGAACAACGTTGGCTGCGGGAACCACCGTTCTGGTCGCCCAGGTGCCGAACCGGAAGGTAGGGATCATGATCACGCGCCGCCCGAGTAGGGCCGCGTCCACGCCCGACCCCACCGCGACGACCCGGCCCACGCCCTCGGCACCCATCGCCGCGGGCACTTCGGGATAGACCCCGAACCAGCCCATGGCGAAGAGCGTGTCGGCGCCGTTGACCGGTGCCGCTTCGACCTCGACCACGACCTCACCGGCGCCTGCCGTGAGGTTCGCCTCGGATACCAGGGCGATGTTGTTCTCGAGGTCCGTGCCCACCGCGGTCACGATCACCTTGTCCACCGCGGTCACGACCGCACCTCCTTGCGAGCCTCGATCGCGGACACCGAGTTGCGGAACGCGTTGGTCAGCACGCTCTTTCCGACCGTGCCGAGCACGGCGCCGAGGAACCAGCCGCGCAGGTTCTTGCCCTCCCGCACCACCACGTAGTCGACATCGGTGGTGCCGTCGGCGCGCCGGGTCAGGTCGTAGGTGTGGCCCGAAGCGTGGCCCCACGCGTTGGACGCCGTGGTGGTGAGTACCACGTGCTGCGGGTTGCTCCAGTCGTAGCGGAGGCGCTCCCAGACGCCGCCGGACCCCTCGGTGACGTCCGCCTGACCGTCGCCCAGGGAATGGACCTTCAGGTACTCGCCGTCGCTGTTGCCGAACAGCTTCGACCGGTCCGGACCGAAGTCGGTGAGGGCTGCCACGAATTCCTCGGGTGTCACACGCGTGTTCGCGTGCATTCGGATGGTTGTCATCGTCTTTCTCCTTGCTTGTGCTGCATCGGTTTTCGGCTGGTTGTTGCTGTGCCGGCGATGGCCTACTCGGGGAGTTCTTCGCCGTGTTGTTCGGCGACCATGTAGGCCGCATACCACTGCGGCCAGGCCCGGTCGTATTCACCGCCGTTGCGGGCCTCGTGCGCGCCGTGCGCGAGAGCAGCGCGTTCGAGCGCGGCGACGAGGTCGCTCGTCGTGGCGTACGACGTCTCGGCGGCCTCGACGCGGCCGGGGAACCGGATGGTGACTTCCTGGAGCAGGAACGCATTGCCATCCGGGTCGGTGAAGGTCGCGAACGACCCGTAACTCGCCCGCTCGTCCGCCGCTCCCGCTACGCGCCCGTCACCCGACATGGGCTGGAACTGCGATCCAGGAGCGCCGGGGTGGAAGACTTCGCTGATCTCCGCGCCCTGCGCCGCGAGTGCGTCGCGCGCCTGTTGCACGTCGGAGACCACCAGGTACAGGCCCTCGGCGGTGCCCGGCTGGGCATTGGTGATGTTCGTGCCGAACTGGATGGACGCCGGCGATCCCGGGGGCGTGAACTGCACGACCCGGAAGCCGTTGTCGAACTCGAAGTCGGCGTCGAGGCGCCAGCCCAGACCGTCGTAGAACTTCTTCGAGCGGTCCACGTCGGCGACCGGGATGACGACCGCTTCGAGCTTCAGCGCGGGAACCCGTGTGGTGTTCATAGCCCTGCACTCCTTGTTGTTCAGATGCCAGCGGTGGTGCTTGCATCTGTCAGAGTGCGCTCGGGCCGGGCTCGTCGAACCAGTGTTGATCCCTGGTCGGCACCCGGGGACCGGTGCCCGCGAGCCGACCGGAGCCGATCGCCGGTGCAATCACGTCTGCGGCGCCGTCACCTGGGGCCAGAAGGTGCCTATCCTGACTTCCAGCCGATCGACGAAAAGCGTGCCGCGAAGGCCTTGACCGCGCGACAGTGAGCCTCCCGCCGCCGATTCAGCCAGCCTGGACTGCCGCTACCCGCACCGAGGAGAAGCGAATGACCAACGACCGGACGCTCACGACGTCGACGTCGGCCGCGACCAAAGCGGAAGTCGCGCCGTAGATATGAACGACAACGATCCCACCCCCGCCACCGCACGTCCGACCATCCGGCCCCTCACCGCAGCGGATCGCGCCGCACTACGCCGACTGCCGGATCGGGTCTCACCCACCAGCGCCGTCCTGCGCTTCCACGGCGCGGTCAAAATGCTCACCGAGCCGACACTCGACCGTCTACTCGACCTGGAGCCCGGACAACGCGAAGCCGTCGTCGCCGTCGACGCCCGAGGTATCGCCGGCGTCGCCCGGTTCGCTCGAGACGCCGTCGACAGCGATACCGCCGAAATCGCGATACTGATCGCCGACGAATGGCAGCACCACGGCGTCGGAGGTCAACTTCTGCACCGGCTCGTCGAACAAGCACGGCACGCGGGCATCACCCTGTTTCGCGCCGACCTGCTCGCGGAAAACACCGCGGCCCGCCACCTGCTGTCCAACGTCGCCCCCATTGTTGACGAGAGGGTCACAGCCGGCCATTCCGTTCTCCGGCTCGATCTACGCGCGGCCGATTAGACCCACACTCGACGCGGCACGCGTGGGTCCGTATCGATGAGCATGGACCCGATCATGTCTCCCCCCGCGCGCGGTCGGCGTTCTCGTGACCGCGCGGGGGAGACATGCGACGCACCGCGTACCTTCGGTGAAATTCTTCAAGCGGCGGACGGGTTTTCGAGAACGATCGCGACTCCTTGACCGGATCCGATGCACACTCCGATCGCGCCGTACCGCGCGTTGCGTTCCCGCAGTTCGGTGGCAAGGGTCAGGACGTAGCGGGCACCGGTCGCGCCGAACGGATGACCGATCGCCACCGCGCCGCCGTTCGGAGTCAGCTTCTCGTCGGGGATGACGAAACCGCCCAGCTGGTTGGGCAGCTCACGTAGCACACCCAGCGCTTGGGCGCTGAATGCCTCGTGCACTTCCCACACGTCGATCTGGTCGGCTGTCAGGCCCGCACGTCGGATCGCCAGTGGCAGCGCCCACGCCGGAGCCAGACCCATATAGAGGGGATCGATCCCATACACCGCGGACGACACCACCCGCGCCAACGGTTCGACGCCGAGTTCGCGTGCTCGTTCACCCGAGGCCAGCACCAGGGCGCTGGCGCCGTCGGTCAGTGGCGTCGAGTTCCCTGCGGTCATCTGCGTCGTGCCGGGCTGCGGGGGCAGTGCCGCGAGCCCTTCGGCGGTGGTGTCGTCGCGGATGAATTCGTCGTGCTCGAACAGGCGGCCGGGGGTCTTCTTGGTCGCGGCGATCTCGATCGGCATGATCTCCTTGGCCAGCCGCCCGGAATCCCTGGCCGCCTTGGCATTTCGTTGCGTCCTGAGCGCGAACGCGTCGATTTCCGCTCTGGTCAGCCCGTAGCGGTCGGCGACGTTCTGTGCGGTCTCGATCATTCCGATGTAAGCATTGCGCGCCAGCAGCGCCGGATTGGCGGGACCACCCGCACCCGCCCACATGGTGTCGAGCAGGATGACCGGGCCGCGGGGGCCGAACGCGGCGTCGCCCTTCATGTACGCCCATCCCGACCGCGACATCGACTCGACGCCGCAGGCGATTCCGACGCCCAGATCCCCGGCTGCGATCGCGTGCGCGACATTGATCGTCGCACTCAGCGACGACCCGCAGAACCGGTTGATCGTCGCTCCGGCCACCGTGTCGGGGAATCCCGCTGCCAGTGCCGCCCACCGTGCGACATCACCCATACCTTCGTGGGCCGGGTTGACGCAGCCCGCGACAATGTCCTCGATCTGATCGAGCCCCACGCCGACTCGTTCGCACGCACCCTTCATGGTCATCCCCAGCAGGTCGTCGGCGCGAATGTGCGACAGCGAACCACCGTACCGCGCGAAGGGGGTCCGGACGCCACCGAGCACGAACGCTTCCGCCATCATGATCTCCTTCGTCAGTGACCTCAGGGTCTCAACGAGCAAGCCGCCGTTGTACTTCCGATCTTGCCTCGACCTCGAGGAAATTCGCCACACCGACGCAGAACGGCAGCGCCGAGAACGAGGTCGGCCTTCCTCGCCACACCGTCGCGCATTGTCTGAAGCTTCGGAACGAACACAGTCGTGGTTGGCGACGACGAACGGACGCTCGAAAGACGTTGTCACGCAGCTCATGCGATGCCTTTTCGTCGGAGGGGTGCCACGCCGTTCGAGCCCGGACCGTGCCGCCGTACCGGCAGGCAGGCGACGAATGCGGCGCGCGAGTCGTTCGCTCCGCGCCCGCGCCGCGACGTTAAGCTTTCCGGATCGAAGACGAGTTCGGAGGCATCGCCAATTCCCTTCTGCGCCAGAACGGAGCGACATGTCCGACGATCTACCCGAGGACCAGCCCACGGTGAATCGCCGGTCCGCACTGGGCGCTGGTGCGGCGGCGCTGGGTGGCGCGGCGCTCGGAGCCGGGCTGACCGCCGCCGCGGCCTGCGCGGACACCACACCGAGCACGCTGCCCAGTGCGAGCGAGGTCGATGCGAACCTGAACAGATCGACCCATCTGTTCCACCTCACGGCCGCCTCCCCCGACCGCTTCGACGGCGGCACGCTCCAGGGCGCGCACGAACAGAACTTCCCGGTGCTCGCGGGCCAGAACGGCGCAGCCTATTTCGTCCGGCTGGAACCTGGCGGCATCCGCGAACCGCACTGGCATCCCACCGCCTGGGAGCTGAACTACCACATCTCCGGCACCGCGAAATGGACACTGCTGGGCACACATCCGGACGGCAGCTACCGCACCGATGTATTCGAAGCCCACGCCGGCGATCTGGTCTTCGCCCCGCAGGGCTTCTTCCACTACTTCGAGAACGCCCGCACCGATGCACCCCTCGAGCTGCTGATCGTCTTCAACACCAGCGCACCGGAAACCAGCGACGACATCGGCCTGCTCGCCGCCATGAACTCGATGCCCCGCGACGTCACCGCCTCCGTGCTCGGCGTCCCGGTCTCGGCCCTGGCCGCGATCCCCACCGAGATCAAACCGGTCGTCATCACCACACGCCACTGAGGGGCCGCTCACGGCCGGAGGGCCACCCGTCCGGGAACGGCCGGCCACTGCGCGGTGCGCACGCCCAACGAGGGCGGAGTTTCGAAACGATGTGTGCGGCTCCGCCCAGTCAGCTGCGCTATTTCCCCAGTTCGATCCGTGTGGTTAGGGGATGTGTCCCCCTCCGGACACATCTCGAGATCCATCGCGGTGCGCTCGACCTGAGATTTCGGTCGAGCACCGTGGTGAGTGTTTTCGGTCGAGCACCGCGGTGAGTGTTTTCGTGCGATTCATCGAGAGATTGAACGGATCGATCACCTCAACAACGCCCGGCAGCAGGGTTTTTGGGCCTACCAGCGACAGCGGGTTCGTAACGCGCTACTACTCGAGGGTAGGCGTCCGAGGTCCAGACCGTCGTCGCTCATGCTGCAGGTTGCCCTTCTGGTGGCCGGAGGGCTGTTCCTCAGCTTTGTCGAGTCGACCAACGACGTGCTCGAGGCGGTGCGCGAGGGCGGCATCTCGGCCTTCGGATGGTTCGGACCGGTTTTCATCACAACAACATTGGTCACCTTCGCCGCGGTCCTCTGGCTGGCACTGCGTCTCCTGGTGACACTGGCCCGGTGGACCGTGCGCCACAACCACTCCGTGCCCAGGTACACCTTGCTGACGGCCATCGTCACCACCGTGTACTGGTGGCTTCTGTTTCTGGTGCCCTTGCCCACAGCCTGGACCGATTCGCCCGCATTCGATCTGACCGGGTTCTTCGCCTGCTTTCCGATCGTCGCGATCGCCATGTGGGGATGGAACCGGACCGAACTGAAGCTGCTGAGCAGGTACCGCCACCGACAGATCGCGCGCTGGCGACGACGGACACTGATGGCCAGACAAAGATCGACCCCACCCCGGCTTCTGTCGTGGCAACTCTGGCTGGCCTGGCGATCCTGGTCGCGTCGTCGGTGCTGTCACTTCAGAAGCCGGAGGGCTACCGGGAACCGCCCGAGTCAAAGCTGGAGTGGCACAACGACCTGGTCCAGGTGTCGGGAGCGCATGCCTTCATCTACGGGAGAGACGGTGCCCCTTCCGACATTGCCGACGGAATGGACGTCATCCCCACACCGGTCACTCTGGTGTACGTCCTGGCGTTTGCCCCCGACAACCTCCACGATGGCGGAAACCAAGTCGTGCACTTCCTCACGACCACCGACCGCATCGTGGCAGGACCCACGCCGTTCCACCAGCAGTTCGCCGAGCTCATCGCGGATGCGAACGTCTCTGGATACATGATCTGCCCACGACCCAACAGGCTCGCCGATTGTTCTCCGTGGCAACAGGTGGGCGGCTGAACGGTCTCAGATCCTTCCTCGCGGCGCCCTGCCCGCTGCTCTGGCACGCCGCCTATCACCGAGAACCCGAAAAGTCCGGGGTGCTCGGCCAACGTCTACTCGACCTCGCCCGGGTGGGGGCGGTAGTCCTGGAATTCCCACTTGCCGATGCGGCTTATTTCCGTAGCCAATTCTTCCCAGGTGGGACGTTCGAGATCTCGCAGGAAGTTTTCGATGTATCGGCGAATCAGTGCAAGATCGATTCGGTCGAGGACCAGTGTGTATTCATCCGGTTCGGGCCCGCGCGCGTCGCCGGCCCGCGCGTGCCGTTCGGGAGTGCAGACAACGATGTCGAAAGACTCCTCCCCCGGTGCGTCCTGCGGGCCGATCATCAACTGCACCAGCAGCGTATCGACGGAAAGCACGTCTGCGCTGTCGGTGAGATCGGCGTCCGGGCTATGGATTCCCTTGAGTTCGGCTTTCATCACCGCTCCTGGATCACTAGGTGGGCATTGCTTTCCCAGTGCCTGCCGGATTCGGACCGCCACTCGTAGTTGGCTTCCACTCCGCGGCCGGACGGCTTCTGCTGAGGCGGACGATATTGCCGCAACCCATCCTTGCTGACCAGGCGGTAGGTGTCTCCATACGGCAGCCGGCGCGCATCGACACCGACCCAGGCCAGGCCGGCAGCATCCGCTTCGGCTCGGCCACCTTCGCCGATACCGAAGTTTCCCCTCCGTGCGCCAGCGCTGTGCACGATCTTCGCTACGTTCTGGCGATCAGGAAAAATGGGACGCTGCCCTTCCGGCAACTGAGGAGTCAACGCCTCTGCGCGGGTACCCCGATCCGGTTCGATTGCGTCCTTTCGGGCAGCCGAGTTCTCGGCCCGCATCGCATCCCGAATCTGCCCGGCCCCCACCGCGTCACTGTCCAGCAGCTCCTGCGGCACTCGTAACCCGCTATCGATCAGGTGGCCCGCCTGGGCGTGGACCTCCTGAACGTACTTCCGCAGGTATGTGGACAAACGATCGGCTAACGCGACGAACTGGTCTGCAACGCCCGACACCGGCGGCCTCCGGGGGTTCGTGCCGCGCGACGGGTTGTGGAGTTGTCGCCTGCAGCCGCGGTATCCATGCGGACGGGCCGCGACGCCGAGAGGCCGAGGTCGCAGCGCGTCGTGGTGACCCGCTCGGTGGGGATCCGGCGACGGGTCATCGAGTCGGGTGATTGCTGAAGTCGGTGATTTGTGATGAGCTCGGGTGCCATCTTTCCTGATCGTGTCGCGCCGGTCATGCCCGGCCGGCGGCGTGGCGAACCGGGTTGAAGGCCGGATGAGCGCAGCCACACTGGTGCAGGTCCCGACCGCGAACAGCGGAGCGGCGGCAGAAACTGTCGGTGGCGGCGGACGTTCTTGCGTCGGTGCATCGGCACACTCCGGTGCGCTGGTCGTGGACACCGTGCACCGCACTCGATCGCCCTGTCCGGCGACCTCGCCCCGTGGGCCCGAACCTGCGCATCCGGCACGACTCGACGCCACTGGCCACCGCCAGCCCGCTGCGTCGGGACCAAGCCCGAAATCATCCACTTCTTTGGACGACTCCCCGCTCGACCATTTCCGCAAGTAGAGGCGTGTATTTAGCGGATTTGTCCCCCTCCGGGCACATCTCGACACCCACTGCAGTGTGCTTGATTTGCGATAATGCGAGCACAGCGGTGGGTGTTTTCGTCGGCGATGCGATGTCTGCTGGTCAGGCCCGTGGGGGGTTCGAGTCGGGTCCAGCCGGGAGCATCCTGTGAGCCATCAGGTTTCGGGTCAGGTCCGGCGGGGACGCGGTACCCTCGTCCGAGTCGTATAGCCACTCTAGGTGCTGCCCGGCCGCGGCATGTACAGCTGCCGGAACGGTGATATACCCATCGAATGGGTGATCATCTGCGAGACTCTCGGGCTCATCGCCGGGAGCGCCGCCGGATGTGCCGTCCGGGTCGGTGTCCGGTGTGGTGATCGGGAGGCGCCGTCTGACAAACTTGTCGACGTGATAGGTCAGCCAATTGATCGCGACCCAGCTTGTGAGCGGGCGGCGACATCGGCCGGACGGTGCGCGGCACCGGCGCATGCAGCGGATTTCGCGATCATCAAGAGGTGCAGATGAGCGCACTCGACCCGGAAGAGAATGCGCTCAATTTTCTTTCGCTCCCCATGCATCGAGGCATTCTCCAGGCGAATGTAATCGCGCGTCGGCTGGAGTCGATAATTCGCGAGGCGGGTGAAGGCGTCGCCGAAAAACTGTATCGCGGTATATCCGAATCGGTGCGGCGTGGAGAGTATGAATTCTTGACTTCCGACAGGGAGGTTTCCCGCATAATTGGCGAGGCTGAACGGTCAGCCGAGAGTTCGCTGTCCAGGAACCCGGGTATCGGGATTCCTGAGGACCCGGCGGAACTCCGAGAATTCTGGTCGGGCCTGTCCAAAAAAGACAAAGGAGATCTGTTCCGCGCGGATCCCTTCATTGGCAACCGGAACGGTATTCCGCGGCTGGAGCGCGATATATACAATCGTAGCACTTTGCAAACATTGTGGGACCGAGCGCAGGCTTCGGGCGATTTTTCGCAGGCTCGAACATACGACGAGATGACGAAACTTCTCTATACGAGCGAGCGCGGGCATCCGTCATTCTACCTATCGTATCTCGACCGTGAAGGCCGATTTGCAATCGACCTCGACGACCTGGATTCCGCGGATCATGCGGTGGTGTTGCTCAAACCTGCGGCACGATTCCCGATCGATTATGCCGAAGACACGATGCGGCAACTACGCCAAACGGCATTGCGGATCGATCCCAAGGCTAGAACCGGGGTGACGTTCTTCGGCGCCTACGACAATCCGCACTCGATGGTGCAGTCCATGTTTCCCCGGTACGCTGAGGATGGGGCCGCCATGGCGCGCGATTTCCATAAAGGACTGGAGATTACGCACGAAGGACCGCCCGCGCACACTACTACCATAGGGCACTCGTACGGAGGTGTCCTCGCCGGTCATGCTGCGGGTCACGGGGCTACTCTGAACACCGATGATATGGTCTTTATCGGCAGTTGGGGTACGGGAGTGCGCAACGTCGGCGAGTTGAGCCTGTCGGGCGTCGCGCCTGAGAACATCGGCGAACATGTGTTCGCCACCATGGCGCCGAGCGATTCTGTGCAATTGATGCCCAAAACGCATGGGCCGTCTCCGGTTGATCCGAGCTTCGGTGCTACCGTTTTCGGATCCAGTTCAACCCCGGGAGAGTATCGTTGGAATCCTCAGGACCACTCTTCGGAACACTATCTCGACTCCGGCAATCCGGCTTCTCGGAACATCGGATTGATTATTACCGGAAACGGGGCTCTGGTGAAATGATCTCCCAGGCGGAACAGGTGACGTGGACGAGGGTGATTGTATGCGTACAGAATTGACTCAAACAGCGGCCCGAAAGCGGTTGCATCGATATTTCGTGGGAACGCTGCGCGCGCTCCCAGCGAATCTGACCTTGGCACTCGTACATCCCGAAATCCCGCAAGCCCGGTTTCACAACGGCGTCACGCTACCCTGCGACGACTCCGACGAGGATGTTCGTGCGGAATTCTTCGATATCGCGTACTGGATTATAGGCACAACTCCGGACAATGTCGACGGGATCTTCGAGAGCGTCATACGATTCTGGATCGAACTGGGGTGGCCGATCCAAACCGATCACGGCCCCCGGCCACGAGCGGCATATGCGCGCACCTCTGACAACTTCTCACTTTCCCTTCAGCAGAGTATCGACGGCTACGTAAGCCTGGCGGGATCGACCCCGCCATTCTCGCCTGGTCCGGCCGAAGAGAGTCCCCTTCCAGAGCGTATAGAACATCCCCTCGCGGCCACGCAACCCGTGGACGACCGAATTGCCCCCGAGTAATGCACTGGATACGATGCGGTTATCGTTGCCCGCAGGTTCTGGCGCGACATCGGTCCGAGCCGTTGCCCGAGGTGCTGCGAGCACACGAGTTGGGGTCAGGCGGTTTGGACCGGGGGCATGCTGGACGTGGTGAGCGCTTCGTCAGCCGCCGACTGTTGCCAGCGGTCCGATGATCAAATACGACGACAGATCCGATGACCATCTTCTATGGTCTTGACCAGGTCGTGTCCACATCTTGTGTCCACACCCGGCGGTCCTGGATCTCCACCTTGGCGTACTCCCCGGAAACCGTTGGTCGAACGGCACCGGCGCCTCGATCGGCAGTTATCGGTGCCCCAGGATGTTGACCACGTGGCCAGTCGGGTCGCGGACAAAGAAGCGCCGTACCCCCCAATCCTCGTCCCGCAGCGGGTGGATGATCTCCGCTCCGCTGTCGCGGATCGCGTTGTAGGCCGCGTCGATATCGTCGACCTCGATGCTCAGATCGGGTGCGATCGGCGCGGTCTTGTCCTCGACCATGAAGCTGATCTGCGCTTCGGGTGCCGACCGTGCGGCCAGCGTCGTGATCCAACCGTGGTTCATCACCTCCTCGAAGCCGAGCAGGCCGTAGAACGCACGGCTCTCCTCCACCGCCTTCGACCTCAGGTTCGGAACCACACGGCGAACATCCATCGACAGCTCCTATCGCAGGCTAGGGCACGACTCGCACGCGATTGTCTCAAACCACGCGCGAGTGCCTGTGCGGCCGTGCGCCGAGAAGCCTTGCCCGGTGGCCGGATCCGAGAGCAGCGTTACGGGCCGCGACGCCGGTACAATCCGCCGACTCCAAACCCGGCTCAAAGCCGTACTTGCCCAGCACCTCTGAAGAAATCCCGGAAACACTCGCCGCCTACTGCCAGAAATCGGCCACGCACGAACGCGACGACCCAGCACCCGATGCCGAGGACGGCCGGCACGATCGGCAGCACCTCCGTGATCAGGTTCGACATCCGCGCTTTCGAGGTCACCGTGTCGGCCAGCTTCGCCGCCGAATCCGGCGCCATTTTCCGCCGGCCGGTCCACCTTCACCGGCGATATCGCCCGCCGGCTCGGACTGCGGCTGGTCCACGCCGACCGGCCGCAACGGTACCCGACGGTGTCACCGGACGAACTCACCACCGGAGTGGAACTCGCTGTGCTGCCGGACGAACCGTACCCGTTCACCGAGAACGACGGCCCCGAGATGTTCCCCGCCATTCCCGCCGCCATGGTCTCCGGGCGCAGCCTCACCTGGTACGGCCCGTCCCTGATCGATGCCCGCCAGATCCTGACCCAGCAGCTGGCCGCCGCGGTCCCGCGCAGGTAACCCGGGTCGAGGCGCGCCCGATTCAGGCAGCGCTACCGTCGCTGCCCCTGCCGTATACGTTGATTGTCGACGGAAGCGATGTCGCGGAATTCGACGAATGGCCGGCGACGTGGGTCAGGCCACCCCGGAACCCGTGATCGGTACGAGCCGGCGCTGCGCCGGCAGGGAGGAGCTGTCGACCCATGGGGTACCCGGCGAACCCACTCGAGGAGCTCACGCTGGCCCAGCTGCGGACGAGAACCAGCCTGAAGTGGAGCACCTATCCCGCCGACGTCCTTCCGCTCTGGGTGGCCGAGATGGACGTCCGCCTCGCGCCACCCGTCGCCGAGGCGCTGAAGATCGCCATCGACGCCGGAGACACCGGTTATCCCGCCGGCACGGGGTATGCCGAGGCGCTCGGTGACTTCGCGTCCCGGCGATGGGACTGGCACGGTCTGGACATCGACCGAACCGCGATCGTTCCGGACGTCATGATGGGCGCGGTCGAAGCACTGCGGCTGGTGACGAAACCCGGCGACATCGTGGTGGTCAACTCCCCGGTGTACACACCGTTCTACGCCTTCATCTCCCACGACGGCCGCAGAGTTCTGGAGGCTCCGCTGGGCGAGGACCTGCGCATCAGCCCGGAGACCCTCGAATCGGCGTTCCGGCAGGCACGCGCCGCGGGCGGCCATCCCGCCTACCTACTGTGCAGCCCCCACAACCCGACCGGGACCGTGCACACTGCGGATGAGCTCCGGGCGGTCGCGGAATTGGCGCGGCGATACGGCATCCGGGTCGTCGCCGACGAGATCCATGCCCCGCTGGTCCTGCCCGGGGCCCGGTTCACGCCGTACCTCAGCGTGCCCGGCAGCGAGGACGCGTTCGCCCTCATGTCCGCTTCCAAGGGCTGGAACCTTGCCGGCCTCAAGGCGGCCCTGCTCATCGCCGGAACCGGAGCCGAGGCCGAACTCCGCCGCCTCCCTGAAGAGGTCGGTCACGGGCCGTCCCACCTCGGCATCATCGCTCACACCGCCGCCTTCCGGCACGGTGGAGCATGGCTCGACGCCCTCCTCGCCGGCCTCGACACCAACCGCCGCCTGCTCGGCGACCTGCTCACCGAACACCTGCCCGCTGTCCGCTACACACCACCTGAAGGCACCTATCTGGCCTGGCTGGACTGCCGCGCATTGGGTATCGACGAGGGCGCCGATGCCGACGGGCTCCGCGTGGTCACCGACGTGTCCGGCCCGGCCCGCATGTTCCTCGAGAACGCCAGGGTCGCGCTCAGTTCGGGCCATGTCTTCGGCACCGGAGGCGAAGGGCACGTCCGGATGAACTTCGCCACCTCTTCCGCTGTGCTGACCGAGGCGATCTCACGCATGTGCCGCGCAGTGACGAGCTCGAACCAGAGAGGCATCGGCGACGGAATTCACCAGCGCGCCAACAGTTTCGACCCAGCGATCACGCCGGTCGGCCGCCGAGAGTCCTGAAGCAGGGTGTGCGCTCGGCTCTTGACTACGCCACCCCCATCACTCACTTCGAAACAGAACCTGGACCGAGCTTCGGCGCCGGAGAGTTCGCAATCCGAACGGCGTCGGCGCTACGGCTCGATGAGCGCCGGCGGCTTCCAGGTGTCCGGTCTCTCCGGACACTGGTCGAGATGGTGGGAGAGTCGGCGGCGGACCCTCCCACCGTCGTTCAGGTCAGGCTGTCAACTGATCAATGGGCTGATCTGCACGCTGCTAGGGTCAGTTGGTGAGCCGAAACGCGGGAGCAGGCGATCGGATCGGCAGAGTCGGACAATTCTGCGCAGTGGCCGCCGCGCTCGCGTTGCTCAGTTCGGCATGCGGGACCAGCCCATCAGGCCCGGCCGCGCAACGCACCGACGCCTGGCCACCGGCCGGCGACCGCGGGCCGTGCGCTGTGGCCGAGCAGCAGAATGTGCCCGCCACCATGCGCGACGGAGTGGTGCTGAAGGCTGATGTGTATCGGCCGCAGACCTCGGACCAGGTGCCGGTCATTGTGATGCGCACCCAGTACGGCAAGGCTGGGGCGCAGGTGGACCCGCACCGCTACCGGTCGCCGGATTGGTTTGCCTCGCACTGTTATCTCGTGGTCGTCCAAGACATTCGCGGACAAGGGGAATCCGGCGGCACCTTCACCGAGTTCGCCAACGACAACAACGACGGCTACGACAGTGTGGAATGGGCAGCCGCATTGCCCGGATCCAACGGCAAAGTGGGCATGTACGGCTCCTCGTATGTAGGTGCCACGCAATGGTTGGCCGCCACCGCCACCCCGCCGCATCTGGCCACCATCGTGCCCGCCAACACGGCGTCGGACTACTACGACGGGTGGACCTATCAGGGCGGCGAGTTCCGGTTGGCCTTCGTGGAGCCCTGGGCCATGGCCACCATCGGCGCCACCGCCGCGCTCAACCGCGGTGACACGGCGACGGCCGAGCAGCTTGCCGGTGACGCCGCGCAATACACCCGATGGCTGAATTTCCGGCCATACCAACAGTTTCCGCCGCTGCATCCGGGTGATCCGAACGTGGCACCGTGGTTCTACGACTGGCTGCGCCATCCCACCCGCGACGCCTACTGGAAGCAGTGGAGCATTCGCGACCGGTACCCCCAGGTCAAGGTGCCGGTACTGGATTTCGAGGGGTGGTACGACGCCTTCTTGTCCGGCGGCGTGGAGAACTTCACCGGGATGGTCGCGCATGGCGGTACGGCCGCGGCGCGCGCCAACCAGCGGCTGGTCATCGGCCCGTGGGACCACCTGGGGTGGGGCCGCCCGGGCAGCCCGATATCCGCGCCCCGGCTCGGCGAGGCCGCCGGGGCGGCAGGCGACAGCCCGATCAACGAGTTGATGCTGGCCTGGTACGACCACTTCCTCAAAGGAAAAGACAACCACGTCAGCGCCGGGCAGCCGACGGTCGACTACTTCGTACGAGGCGCGAACGTCTGGAAGACGGCATCAGCCTGGCCGGTGCCTGGGACACGTTTCACGACCTACTATCTGTCCGGGCCCGGCGGGATCGGACCGACCGGTCGTACCGGCGGGCTGAGCACGGCCGAGCCGACCACCCCACAGGCGCCCGACACCTACTATTACGACCCGCTGGACCCGGTGCCCAGTGCAGGCGGGCACTCCTGCTGCGGTGCGAACACCGGACCGCAGGGGCCCTACGATCAGGGCCCGGTGGAACAACGCAGTGACGTGTTGACCTACACCACCGACCCGATACAGGCCGATACCGAACTCACCGGGCCGATACAGCTGAAGCTGTGGGCCGAATCCACCGCCACCGCCACCGACTTCACCGCGAAGCTGGTTGTGGTGACGCCGGACGGGGGGACGGAGAACTTGAACAACGGCATCCTCGACACCGCGTTCCGCGATTCGCTGGATCACCCCACGCCGATCGTGCCCGGGCAGCCGTATCAGTATTCGATCGACATCTGGCCGACCAGCTACCTGGTGAAGGCCGGGGATCGGCTGCGCGTCGAGGTTTCCAGCAGCGACTACCCCCAGTTCGCGCCGAACCCGAATACCGGTGATCCGTTCGGGACCAGCACCGCTACGCAGGGGGCCACGCAAACGATCCTGCACGACGCCACACACCCCTCGAGCGTGCTGCTGCCGATCGTGCCCGGCTGGCATGGTGGCGATACCAAGTTCCCGATGACGCGGTAGGCCGCTCAGCTCGGATCGTCGACGAGGGGTCTCGGTGTATTCGCCGTTGCCTGACACGGCATTAGCCTTCGACGGCATCGACCAGGACCGTGACGCGACGGACGGAACATCCGACACTGACCGGCGAACTTCATTACAGCGTTACACACCGATGGAGTCGGCCGGTATGGTCCCTGGTATGAGCAGGGCGGTTGTGGAGCTGTCCCATCCGATCTCGGACGGCATGCTCACCTGCGCGGGCCTGCCCGGGCCCCGAGTTACCAGAGAGCTTTCGCGTGAGCAGCCGTCGCTGATCGACATGACCTACGACATCGCGCGTGTGGATATGGTCGGCAATACCGGGACGTATATCGACGCGCCTTTTCATTTCCACGCCGATGGCGCCGACATCGCCGAGTTGCCGCTGGAACGGCTGCTGAACGTGGCGATCGTGGTGATCCGCGCGATGGGGACCCGCGCGGTGGGGCCGGATGTGCTGGGCGATCCCGCGCGGTTGTGGGGCAAGGCGGTGCTCGTGCACACCGGATGGTCGGCCCGATGGGGTTCGCCGGCGTACCGGAGCCCTGACCATCCATACCTGGTCCGCGAGGTCGCGGATGCACTGGTCGCCGCCAATGTAGCTCTGGTCGGAATCGATTCGCTCGACATCGACGACACGTCGCTGCCGACGCGGCCGTGCCATCACGCGCTGCTGGGTGCGGGAATTCCGATCATCGAGCAGATGACGAACCTGGACGCGGTTCCCGACATCGGTGCCAGGCTGGTCGCGCTGCCGGCGCCAGTGCGCGGGATGGGCTCGTTCCCGTTGCGCGCCGTCGCCTGGACCGATCACGGCGGCGCCGGTAGCTGACCAGGCCTCGATTCGTATCGCACGGCAGCGACAGGTTCGGTGTCGACCTGAAAACCGCTCCCCCGTAGGTTATTCGAGCGCATCCCACCGGATTTCCCGGCCGCTCGGCGATGGCGTGCAGATCACGGCCCAGGGATTCCCTTCCGGGACAATGTCTCTCACCGGCGGACAGCGGCTACTCGACGGGGCTACCGAATTGTGTGCGGTGCTCGGATATCTGCCCTCGGCAATCGAGCAGGCCGGGTCCTACCTGGCACAGAACCCTGCAACAACGCCGCGTGGTTGCTTGGGTTTGCAGTCAGGCATTCGCAGCTGCGAAGCAGTGGCCTGCCCTGCCGCACCCGGCCTGGGCGATCATTTCCGCAGGTCGATCCGCGTGTTTAGCGGATGTGCCCCCTCCGGACACCAGTGCTGACCGCACATGGAATGGCGGCCACAGCGGCCGCCATCCCTGTGTGCGAGTAGCGGATCTGCGGATCAAACGCATCGCGCCGAGCACCGGTAGTGGACGGCGGTCGGAGCTCGGCGCCTACCGTCCGGCCCCGGTTCGCTGGGCGCGGGTGCGGGGAGTGACCCCGCTGCACCACTGCGAGCGTGGGTTCGCTTCAGAACATGCCGTGTGGGGTCAGTGCGGGTTCCGGGACTGACTGGACGACGTCCCAGTGTTCGGTGATGCGGCCCGAATCGACGCGCCAGATGTCGGCGACCGCGTCGCCGCGAGTGCCGTCGGCGGGATCGAGGTGGTAATGCACGACGACATGGTGTTCGTCGGCGATCACCCGGGCGATGTGCAGCCGGGACCGAGCCACGGGGGCGCCGATGATGTGGGCGATGAACGCATCGCGACCCGAGGGGTTGCCGGGGCTGTGCTCGACGAAATCGTCGGCCAGCACCTCGGCGAGGACCGCGTGGTCACCGGCGGCGAACCTGGTCATAGCTTCCGTGACGATCCGGCGGTTCTCGGCGGCGGTGTCGGTGATGTCGGTCATGTGCTCGACAGATCCCTTCGTGATGGAGGTTCGAGGGTGTTGGGTGGGTGTCACGCGTCGGTGCGAGTGACGGTTCGGGGGACCGCGAGTGCGGCCAGTTTGTCCGGGTTACGGATGACGTAGAGGCTGGTGATGCGGTCGCCCGCGCTCTCGAACAGGCATGCCGCCTCCTGCACCTCGCCGCGGTAGATCGCGAGGGCGGGCGTGTGGTTGTAGGTGACCGCCTCGACCCGCACGCCGGGCGTGTTCAGAACCGCCCGCGAGAACCCGATCAGCAGGCCGGCGACCTTCTCCGCGCCCGTGGCACCCAGGCTCCAGGCGGCGACCTTTCCACCACTGTCGGTGGTGAAGGTCGCTTCAGGCGCCAACAGCGCCAGCAGTCCGTCCAGGTCGCCGGAGGTCGCGGCGGCCATGAACCGTTCGGTGAGCAACGCGGTGCGGGCCGGGTCGACCGGGCCGAAACGGCTGCGTCGCGCTTGGACGTGCGCGCGGGCCCGATAGGCCATCTGGCGCACCGCGTTCGAGGACTTGCCGACTGCCGCGGCGATTTCGTCGTACTCGAAGCCGAAGACCTCGCGCAGCACGAAAACCGCCCGCTCGTCCGGGCCGAGCGTTTCGAGCAACACCAGCATCCCCATCGATACCGACTCGGCCAGCAGCACATCGGTGGAGGCGTCCTGATCGGTGATCAGCAGCGGCTCGGGTAGCCAGGGGCCGGTGTAGTCCTCGCGGCGGCGAGCGCCGGCGCGCAGGGCGTCGAGTGCCTGGCGGGTCACCAGCTGCGCCAGATACGACTTGGTGTCGCGCACCGTCGCCAGATCCACCCGCGACCACCGCAGATAACTGTCCTGCAGGACGTCGTCGGATTCGGTGGCGGAGCCCAGGATTTCGTAGGCGATCGTGAACAGCAACGGTCGCAGCAGGGTGAACCGCTCGGTGTGGGCGTCGGTGAGGGTCACGGGCGCGCGATCCGATCCGACTCCCCCGCGATCGCCGCGGGGCGATGACCGGGACCCTTGGTGGTGTAGGCCGAGCCGGGCTTGCGAGCCTCGTTGCGGATTCCCATGACCGCCCCCTTGCTGGCCAGTTCTTTGATCGGCACACCCCAGCGGCCGCGCAGGTACATGTTCTTGTTGGTGTCGTCGCGCCGGGTGAACTGCACGGTGGCGGCCTTGCGGCCGAGACTGACACCGGCGCCGACGAATCCGATGTTCTGGTTGACCGGCGCGACACCCGCTACGAGAGCCAGCACCGTGTCGGCGGCGTGCAGCCCCAGCGGCGCGGCCGCCTGGCAGCTCATGCGCAGCGCCCGGCCCGAGGGCGCGGCCGAGTCCCCGGCCGCGACGATCCGGTCGTCGTCGACGCTGACCAGGGCCTCGTCGGTGAGCAGCCGGCCGGCCTCGTCGGTCCGCAGGCCACTGGCCGCGGCCAACTCCGGGACGCCGAAGCCGCAGGTCCAGATCGTGACCGCGCTCGGCAGGACGGTCCCGTCGGTGAGCACCACCGAATCCGGCCCGACCTCGGCCACCCGCTCCTGCTCCAGGACCTCGACGGCATGCTTGCCGAACCATCGGGCCACCGATCGACGGGCCGGCGCCGAAAACGTCGGCGCCAGCTGTGCACCGCAGACCAGGGTGACCTTGCGACCCTGGTCGGCAAGCTCGGCGGCCGTTTCGATGCCGGTGGACCCGCCACCGACGACGGTGACCGAGGCGTCGGCCGGCGCCCGGTCGATCGCCGCCCGCAGCCGCTGTGCGTGCTCCCACTCCCCGATCGGATAGGCGAATTCGGCCGAGCCGGGCACCGCGGCGGGAATGGCCGCCGTGCTGCCGACGGCGTAGATCAGATAGTCGTAGCCGAGGGTGCGTCCCGAGGCCAGATGCACCTTGCGGGCGTCGGCGTCGATGCGGGTCGCCCGGTCCACCAGTAGGGTGACGCGGTCGCCGAGCAGGGTGCCGTAGTCGAGGGTCGCGTTCCGGGTGCCCGCCACGTACTGGTGCAGCCGAATCCGTTCGACGAACTGCGGGCGCGGGTTCACCAGGGTCACCTTCACCCCCGGCCTGGCCAGGAGGCGGTTGGCCGCGCCGGTCCCGGCGTAGCCGCCGCCGATCACGACGACGTTCACGGTGGCGATGTCTGTGTATGTAGTCATGCCCCTGAGACTGCGCGCACCCCCTTCGGCATAACGCGGCGTGACGGGCGTCACTGCGCACCGGATAGCGAAGGCGTCGCCGATCAGCGGTATGACGCAGAGTGCGGCACCGGAGTCCTGTGTCCGGATCGTCTTCGTGCGCACTGTGTCCGGCAGATCGTCCTTCGATCGCGAGCCTGGCCGCACCTGGACCACCGACCTGTTCCGAAGGCCCGCCGGGCGCACCCGGCGGGCTGTTCACTCGGTGCCGCCTATGGTGTGTCGAGGAATTCGGTGAGCGCTGCGGCGACCGCGGCCGGATCGTCCTCGTGCACAATGTGTCCGGCGCCCGCGACGATACACAGCCGCGCGGCCGGCATCCGAGCCCGCAGCGGCGCACCCTGCGCGGGATCGACGACGTGGTCGTGATCGCCCCAGATCAGGAGAGTGTCCGCCCGAACCGCGCCCGCTTCGGCCTGCACGGCGGCCAGATCCAGGTTGCGGGGCTGCTTCCACATCGCCAGCCGATTCTCCGGCCGGCTCAGCGGATCCCAATATCGCTGCGCGAGTGTGTCGGTCAGCAGCTCGGGGTGGGCGTAGGCGTCGCGCAGACCGGCCCGGTAGATGTCCTCGGTCAGCACCGAGGTGGCGAGTTCACCGGCGACCGGCAGCCGCATCAACTGCATGTTCGTGTTCAGCGTGGTGTCGAGAACCAGCGGCGCCAGCAGCGCCAGCCGATCCACCCGATCGGGATACCGCGCGGCGAAATCCACCGCGACGGAACCGTTCAGGGAATGCGCGAGCACCGATGTGCGGGTGAGCCCGACGGCGTCGAGGAACTGGCGCAGCGCCTCGGTCATGGCCGGCACGTCGTAACGGAAATCAGGGTCGTGGAGGGTGGTGTATCCGGAGCCCGGCAGATCCACCGCGTAGACGGTGTGCCTGGCGGCGAGCGCGGGGATGAGATCGCGATAGGTGTAGGACCACAGCGACCCGCCGGGTAGCAACACGATGGGCGGGCCCTCCCCGGCCCTGCGGTAGTGGAACCGTGCCACGCCGGTGTCGGCGAACTGCCATCCGTCCACCGGCGACGCGTCGGCCGCCGGCGACGCGTCCGCCGCCGCGACCGGCCCCGGTCGCGGCGACGCGTCCGCCGCCGCGACCGGGGCCGCCTGGGCCGGGGTGAGTACGGCTGCCGTCAGCAGCGCGGGTGCCATGAGAAGCAGCTGCCATCTGCGGCGCTGCGGTGTCCTGTCGATCGACATGTTCGGTCTGCCTTTCAGCTCGGTCGCAGACTGGACGCCGCCCGCGCCGTGTCCGTAACGCCGACCGGCTGTGGTTGTCGTCACGCGGCCGGATACTGCTGTGGGCTACCGGCATTCGCGCCCCCGGCCGCTAGGTTCAGCCGAGGCGCGCGCTGTACTCGGCTCGGGAACGCCGGAGGCTGTGCTCGCAGCGCCGAACCGAAAGCCGCGATCAGGCCGCCGTGCACGGCTGCGCCCTGCCAAGCGTCGTTGCCGATGGTGCCCTCGGCGATGGCGGTGACGTCGACAACCCCCAGCACCGCGTTCAGGACGAGGTTGGCGAGCAGAATGCCGCGGCCGGGGGTGGCCGACCAGTTCGTGATCGCCAGGGCGACGAGGGTGGCGCCGACAGTACGAGTGGTGAAGATGTCGAATGCGGCAGGATCAGACTTCAAACCGGAGACGGCCGAGCGTGGCGCCAGCAGAGCCAAGGCGCCGGCGGCGCCCAGGTAGAGGGCCGAACCTCGCAGCAGCAGGCGGGTTTTCATCGGACCGGACCCAGGACGGCGTAGTCGACGCCGGTGAGCCGCTCGGACTCGGCCCACAGGGCGTGCCGGATCTCCGCGTCGGTGCCAGGGGGCGCGATGCGGATCGGGTATCCACGAGCACGCAGTGGTGGCCGGCCGTCGGGCGCGTAATAGTCGCCGCCGCGGGCCTCCGGATCGGTGGCAGCGCGCAACACCACCCGAGCGCCCGCGCTCGCGTCGGGTTGACCGAGCAGCTTGGTGATCGCCAGTGTCGCCAGCCGAGTCGCACCACGGACGTGGCGGACCAAGTCGGTCGGTGTGACGCCGGGTTCCAGTGCGACCGCGATCGTTTCCGCGCCGGCCCCGGCCAGTCGTTGGTTCAGTTCCAGGGCGTACAGCAGGTTGGCGAGCTTGGACTGCGCGTAGGCCGGGATCGGCCGATACCTTCGTTGCCGGAAATGCAGGTCCGCAGGATCGATCACGCCTTGCCGATTGGCCTAACTGCTGACCACGACGACACGCGAGCCGGGCACGTCTACCATCCGTTCCAGTAGCAGGCCGATGAACGCGAAGTGACCGAGATGGTTTGTGCCGAACTGTAATTCGAAGCCGTCGGCGGTGACTGCGGCCGGCGTCATCATCACCCCGGCGTTGGCGACGAGCAGGTCCACCCGCGAGAACTGGTCCTTGATCCGCTGCGCTGCGCTGTGGATCGAGTCCAGAGAAGCGAGATCGATTCGGCAGGTGACCACCGATTCCCCGATCGCAGCTGCCGCCCGCTCGGCTTTGCTGTCGTCACGGCAGGCGAGCACCACGGTGGCCCCGCATTCGGCGAGGACCTTCGCCGTCTCCCATCCGATCCCGGTGTTCGCGCCCGTGATCACCGCCGTCCGGCCGCGCTGGTCTCCGACATTCGCTGTGGTCCACCGAGTCATCGCACCCTCCTGAGGCATAATCGGGATAGCCATCCCGGTTACGACTATCCGGGACGGCCATCCCGTTTGTCAATGGATCGAGAGGCGCCGTGACCGAACCTGCTGATCGCCCGCTGCGGGCCGACGCACAGCGCAACCGCGCGCGCGTCCTGCGTACCGCAGCGGAAGTCTTTGCCGCTGAGGGACTTGCGGTACCGGTGCACGAAATCGCTCGCCGTGCCGGTGTGGGCACAGGCACGGTGAGCCGTCACTTCCCCACCAAGGAATCCCTCTACGCGGCGGTCCTGCTCGACCGGATGCGGGACCTCAGCACCTACGCCGAGAACCTGGCCACCGACAACGATCCCGGCACAGCCTTCTTCACGCTCTTCACGCGCTTGGTCCAGGAGGGTGCCACCCATCGCGGCCTGGCAGAAGCTCTCGCGGGCTCCGGATTCGACGTCGAAGGTGCCGCCACCGCCGCGGACTGCAACGTTTCGGACCGCCTCCGTCGCCTGCTGTCCGATGCCCAACGATTCGGAGCAGTCCGTTCCGCAATCACCTTCGCGGACCTCAAGGCCCTGATGGCCGGCTGCCTGGCCTACGACGGCCCGGACCCGGACCGGGTCATCGACGTGGTCTGCACCGGACTGCGAACCGCCGCCCCGGCGAAACCAGAACCGTGACCGACGTGGAGCCGACCTGGATTAGTTCTCGCCGATCCGGTGCGTACGCGGGGACCGGTCGCGGGCACACCCGCATTGCCGGATCCACTCCGGCTTCGATCGCGCCACGGTGGCGCTCGATCGTGGTGTCGGCCTCCGCGATCCGCTTCCTCACCGTCGCCGCCCAGCATCAGTACCGTCGTCGGTGTTGTGGGCCGTGGAGACCGCACACCCGATCCTCCACACCTCACACTTCTACGGGCGATCGATCGCCGCAGGTGGGAGGAGGGGGCCGAGAGGGCCCAGATCGATGTTGAGGTCCTCCGGTGTGAGTCCGAAGTGTTCGCGTAGTTCGTCCATACGTTGTTCCAGCAACATCAGGGTGGTGCCGATGCGTTCGACCTGGGCCTCGGTGAGGTCGCCTGCGTCGACTCGGCGTATCGCTTGCCGTTCCATCAGTTGCCGCAGGAGTTCCACCAGGGTGAGGACCAGCGTTACCAAGCCTCGCTCGACGGATTCCGGGTCGGTGTCGATTCGCGGTGAGATGCCGCCGAACTCAGACATCGGTGATCGACTCCGGTACATCGTCGGTCGCGGACTCGGCCGGTGCGTACAGGGTGCTGATCGAGGAGATGAGGGCACGCAACGAGATCTGGACCAGGTCGACGTCGGCGATGGCGAGTTTGATGTCGCCGGAAATGACTACGCCACCGGCCAGTACGCGGTCCAGTAGATCCACCAGCGCGATGCGCCGGTCGGCGTCGACGGCCCGGCTCATTCCGACCCTCGCTGGACGCCTGCGAACGAATACGGTGGCCACGGCCCGGTGAGCTCGAGCCGGATACCCGCAAATTCGGCGTCGAGCGTCGCTACCGTCGCGCTGAAGTCCTCGGTTCGGTCGTCGTCCACGAGGTATGTTCCGTTGAGTACCACCCAATCCGAGCGGCCGCTGACCGCCGGGTCGGTCAACGGTTGACGTCGCCCGGCAACAGCGTGACGCACCAAACGATCGTGAATTTCGTCCGCCTGCTGTGCCGCGTCCCGTTCGACGGTCTCCTGCGCGGACAGTTGCGCGCGCCGGCGGGCCAGGTACGCCGCACCCGGCGTCATCGTGCCGGCTTCGCCGATCCTGGCACCGGCAACAGCGGCCGTGAGTGCGGCGCGATCGCCATAAGCCCGCACGCCCCACTCCGTACGACCGCTCACCAGCTTCAGCGCCGCGGCGAATTCTGCTCGGCGCTCGCCCAGCAGGGCACGTACGCGGTTGTCGTCGTGGAAGACCGTGGCCAGCCGGAGCGGAACGACCGGGCCGCTGCGAACCATTGCCGACACCACCGCATCGTGTGCCCGCGCTGTCGCCTCCAGCCAGTCCAGATCCTCGAAGTTCCGGCGCAGCTGTTGTTCCCCGAAAACCTCCAGCGGCACTGAGCCCACCACAGCCGTCAGGTCGTCCGAAACGACGGCCCGCAACGGCTCGCCCGCGACTCCGGTCAGTTCGGCGGGATCGGGGTGGCCGTCGTGGCGGGGTGCCACCACGTACAGCCACACTGCGAAACCGGCGGTCACGATCGTTCGCGTTCGGACTCGTGGCCGCGCTCGATAGGCCGATAGCCATCGTTCGCGGACTCCAGTTGGGCGATCCGGTCGCGCAGTTGCCTGTTCTCGAGTTCGAGATCCGGCTGCTGCCGTTCCAGCGTGCGAGCCTTGCTGTTGAGCCAGGGATCGGCCTCCCACCAATCGATGCCCACAGCCTTGGCCGTTTCCAAGGAGGCGATCACCAAACGCAATTTGATGGTGAGCAGCTCGATGTCGAGGAGGTTCACCTGGATATCGCCGGCGATCACCAGTCCCTTGTCGAGTACTCGCTCCAGGATATCGGCGAGATTTGTGGATTGGTGCCCGCCCCCATAGGGCTGCGGTACAGACGAACCGCCTCCGACCACCGTCATCGTCGCTCACCCGGCTCGATGTCGGTACTGCCACGGCTGAAGCGTTTGATTCTGCGGTACGCGAGCAGATTCTCGTCGAAATCGATTTCCACCTCGTAGAGCGCCAGTATGTCCGCGGACGAGGGAATGCGGCGATCCTCGAGTGCCTCGATCTCCACGAGCCAACCCTCGTCGATCGGTTGCACCCTGGTGACGCCCTGAACGTCTTTCGAGGTCAGGTTCACAAGGCGATCGACCGCCACCGCGGCCGCCTCCTCCGCGGTCAGGTCCGGCTGTTCATCCGGTGCCGAGCGAGCAGCGTCGGAGTCATCGGAAATGGTGTCGCGGGCCATCGTCACTCCTTCCGGTCTGTCGCCACGCCTTTCTCGGGGCCGGTCATGCGATCCAGGACCTCTTGCTGCACTTGCTCGGCCTCGTCGGGGGACAGCTCACCGGTCGCTACGGCGCGGTCGATTTCCTCGAGCTCGCGCCGCAGATTCTTCGGGTCATGTAGTTGCTGTTCGACCTCGTCTTGGATCAGTTCGCTCACCCAGATCACGCCGCGAACCGGCGCGAAGGGCAACGAGACGACCCAGGTGAGCAGTCCCATGCCTCACCCCTGGGGTGCTCGCTTCGTGACGAAGTCGTAGGCCGCCATCGGGCCGAGCAGGTCCAGCTCTACCCTGCCTTCCCACTCCGCCATGAGCCGACGCAACGCTTCCTCCAGCTCTTTCCTCCGAGCCGATTCGATCAGCACCGCGAGATGGACGGCGTCCTCCTCGTCGCTGGGATCGCGCTGGTTGACCAGCACGTCGAGCTGCTCGAGTTCGGAGATCACCGTCGCGGTGTCCTCTGCTCGCTTGACTTCGACAGCCCGATTGATCAGCTCGCCCAAAGCGATTCGCTCATTTCGGGTGGCATCCTCCGGTTTGCCGTGGATCTCGTCCTTCAATCGGGCGGCTTCGGCATTCTCGTCGAGTAGTTCCCGCAAGATCGCCTCTTCGACATAGCGCCCTCTGATCACGAACTGGGCCCGGCCCTCGAGTTCCTGCAGCGCGGCGCGGAATTCGTCCTCGTTCGCCTCGAGCAGTTCGTTCTCCACCGCATCCGTATCGGTCATCACCGCACCGAACCGCAGCGGCAGCACCGGAGCGACGGCGGCCGATCCGTCCAGCAGTTCGGCATGCGCGGTGAGATCCTGGGGCGTGCCCAGCGGCCGATCGGACTCGAGCGCACTGACCAGCGCGGCGATCTCGCCGTGCCGCACCGTCGCGACCTTCCCCGGCGGATCGCCGACTCCGGTCGCATCTTCTTCGGGTTCGACGTCGGCGGGCACGATTCCGTAGACGTATACCGCTGTCGAGTCGGCAGCCATCACTCCTCCTCGCGTTCGGCCTTGCGCGCTTTCTCGCGCTTTCCCTGTACGTCACCGAGAAAGTCGGTGACCTTTTCGCCTGCTGCCTCGAGTGCGCCCTTCGTCTTGTGCTTCGACGCGCCTTCGGTGACGTCGCCGACGATGTCGGTCAAGCCCTTCGGCTCGTTGCTCGAGATCTCGAGCCGGTTCACGGCCTCGGCGAATCGCAGATACGTGTCGACACTGGCGACCACGACGCGCGCGTCTACGGTCACCAGTTCGATGCCGACCAGCGACACTCGGGCGAACGCGTCGATAACCAGGCCTTTGTCGAGAATGGTGTCCACGACATCGGCCAGGCTGGAAGAGTTCGGACGCGCCAACGTGCTGGTTCCGCCGCCTGCGCCCGCGGGTTCGATGCTCATCAGCTTGCTCCTCGGTTCACACGTTTCGAATGGGTCACCGGGCTCCTGCCCCGGGCCTCGGTTCTGCGTGGCGACGAGTCCGGTTCCTCCTCCTGGTCGTCGACTTCTTCGTCCTCGACCTCGCCTACCTCGTCCGCGCCTTCGTCGTCGTCCGCGCCTTCGTCGTCCGCGTCATCGTCGGCGTCCGCGCCTTCGTCGTCCGCGCCTTCGTCGGCGTCCGCGCCTTCGTCGTCCGCGTCATCGTCGGTGTTCGCTTGCTGCTCGCGCTGCCGCGCGGTCTCGTCGTCTTCCACGACCTCGGAATCGTGTATCTCGCCGTGCCAACCCACGATGTCGTCGCTGTGCAATAGTGCCTCCGTCATGACATACCGCTGGAAGTGCTTGAGTTCCAGCCGGCATCGGCGACCCGCGGCCCGCCACAGATTGGCGGTCTTTTCGAACACTCCCTGCGGGTGGTACACGAGCACCACGAGAATGCGGGTGAAATCCGGCGTGAGCTCGTGGAAGCTGACGGCACCGTCGATGTAGCCTTTGGCGCCTTTGGAGCGCCACACGATCCGCTCGAACGGCACCTGCTCCACGATCGTGGACTCCCAGGTGCGTCTGGACCAGAACACTTTGCCCGTCCAGCTGAGCTTCTCGTCGGACACCTGCTCGACCTGCTCGAGCTTCTTCGTGAATTTCGGAAAGTCCGCGAACTGAGTCCACTGGTCGTAGGCCAGATCGATCGGCACGCCCACATCGATGTGCTCGACAATATTGGTCACTTTCGGCTTCGCCGCTCCGCCTTTGCCCTTCCCGCCGGTCAGCGACTCCTTGACAGACTCGAAGGTGTCCTGGACCGTGTGCCCGAGCTTGCTTGTCCCTGCGCTCATCAAGGATTTCAACGGCGACGCGCCGCCGGCCAACTTCTCCACGCCGGTCACGGCCGCCAACAGATTCCCGCCGCCGCCGGAGGCGTAGTCGTTCAGCCGGTCAGCAGTCCCGGATACGCGGTCCGACAGCCTGGCTACCGCGCGTTCGGCCAGCGTCCCGGCGAGGCCCTGTACGGATTGCTTGAGTAAATCCGTCGGGTCGGCCGATTTCTCTGCTGTCGCCGTGTTCCGGTGCCCGCTTCGCGCCGACCGGCTGCCGGTGTGAGCCGTCTTCTTGCCGACCCCGTCGGTTCTGTCGTGCAATGTCTTCGGCATCGTCCTCACCTCCCCGTGCGGCGCACAGGCGCTTCGTCGGCATCGGAACGGCTACGGCGCCGAGTGGATGAGGCGGCCTTGCGATCCGCGGACCCAGACCTACGAACCGGAGCTCGAGAACCGGTTTTCCGCGTTCGTGTCGTTCCCCGCCGCCTCGGCCGGGCGGCGGATTCTTCCGTGCCCTCCTCATCGGTTTCGTCTGTTGCCGAATCGTCTCGGTCGCCGCCCTCATCGGCGGATTCTTCGCCGGAGTCCGAGACCGTGTCTTCCTCGTCATAGTCTTCGTCTGAATCGGATTCACTGTCTTCGTCTGAATCGGATTCACTCGATTGGCCCAGAACCGCCGGGACGAGCTTCGACCCCTCCTGGAGTCGGGCGTTGAGGGTGTCGATGCCATTGCTGGCCGCGGTCACCGCCGCCGACCGCACTGCACCTCCCAGCTCGCCGCGAACAGAATCCGTGAGCTGAGTCAGCTCCGGCGACGATTTGAGCAACGAAATCCCGCGCTCCACCAGCGCACCGGGCACCTCCGAAGACCGTTTGGCCATCGAGGCACCTACCAGCGCCAAGGCAAAGCGCATCTTGCGTGTGCGACCCAACAGATAACCGATTCCCACCCCTATCGCAATTCTTGTGCCACCTTTCATGGCTCACTCCTTGCTGGCTCGACCGCTGGTGCCACGGCACAGCCGCTGCGATAGTCGAGCGATGAACGGACCGGGGTGCACCCGCATGCGCTCGCCCCGGAATCCTCGTCGTCAGCGCTTGAAAGCGTCCTTGACTTTCTCTCCAGCCGACTTCAGGTCGGACTTCACCTGGTCGTCCTTGCCCTCCTGCTCGCGGGCAACATTGCCGGTGGCCTGGCCGGCCTTCTCCTTGGCCTTGCCACTTACTTGTTGGGTCTTATTCTTGATCTTGTCGGTAGTACTCATAGCAACTGCCTCTTTTCGATGTGTTCGGAGCCGATGACTCAGCCCGGTGACCGTCTTACCCGGGAATCTGCCACCCAAACGAGGCACGTAGCGCCACGGCGATCAGACCGATTCGAGGCCGGCCACGGGCGCACGAAGCCCGCCGCTCCCGGCACGGGGGTCTCGATTTTGCGTCGGCCGGAGCTATGGCGAATGCCGTTGCGGTGGCGAGGGTCTCGCAGATCTTGCGCTTCGATCACGATGAGGTTCGGAAGGCCGCGCGGCCCGCCGTCTCTCGCCAAGGTTTCAGCATCGTGCTCTGTCTGTCGGCCCGCTCGATCAGACCGTCGAAATCGATATCGGGCAGGGACTCGCCGAGCCCGGCCGCGTCACGCAGGGTCGACCACAGTTGCTTCTTGGCATCGATGCCCATGATCAGGATCTCCAGCTCAGTGAACCGGCTCAGCGGAGAGCAGCTGAACACCCTGCCGTTCGGTTTGAACCGGCCGACGCGTTCGGCAGCGACCGCAGCGGTCGATTTCACCCGGCTCACCCGGACTCCCGTTCGGTCCATGATGGCGCGGAATGTTTCGACGTCCTCGGAGATTTCGTGCGCGACCTCGTTCAATGCGGACTCCGCTTCGGTGCCGGCGTTGTTGCGCGCCGCGCGCCTGGCCAGCTCCCGCCACAGGACGCCCATCGCGAGCTGATCGTTGAGATAGATGCCGAGATAGTCGGTCATATCTTCCGGCTACCCGCACGCGGAGAGAACCACGCACGCCACGGGGTGCCCCCAGGGGGGCAACCGCGTACCACCGCCCGAGGAGGTTGGTGCCGGGTTTGGGCTGGGCCGGACGGCTTCCACAATGGGATGATCAATGCGTGGCATCTCCCGCTGAGTCATCAGTCGCGTCCGACCTGCACGAGAGGTCACTCTCCGAGCCAGTATCGACCGGCGAGGCGAAGAATCGGTCCGCCGGCCCGCGAACCGGCAGTTTCCGGTTCTGGTTCGCCACCCGACGCTGGGAGTGGTCGCCCGAGGTGTATCGGATGCACGGATACACCCCCGGCGAGGTCGAACCGACCATCGATCTGCTGCTCGAGCACAAGCACCCCGACGACCGCGACATGGTCGCCGCGATCATCTCCCGCTCCCTCACCGAGGGTTCACCGTTCTCGGGCCGCCACCGCTTCCTCGACACCCACGGCATCGAACACCAGGTACTGGTCGTGGGCGATCGCATCCTCGACGACGACGGGCACCCCGTCGGCACCGCCGGCTACTACATCGACCTGTCGAGCACCATCGCCACTGTCCTCAGCGAGCAGCTACCGGAGCTGTTCGAATCCCGCGCGGCCATCGAACAGGCCAAGGGCGTGCTCATGCGCATCTACCGCATCACCGCCGACCAGGCGTTCGATCTGCTGGTGTGGCGGTCCCAGGAAACAAATATCCGCGTGCGCGACCTCGCCGAACAATTCATGGCGGAACTGCCCGACATGCCGGCCACGAGCGACTCGACCGTGACCAGGTTCGACCACATGCTGCTCACCCTGCACGAGCGCGTCCCGCGCTGATCTCTTCCAGTTTCGGCATGACCGCATCACCGCTCGCATTCTTGTTGCGGCCGTGCCCGGACGTGGGCAATACCCCGGCCTCGATCAGCCGTCGGTCTCGGTCCGCCAATCGCGCACGGCGTCACGAATCCGGTCGAACAGCGCCAGCGGCGGCCCGAACACGAAGTTCGCGGTCGCGGACTCACCCGCGTGCGGATGCGGTCGCGTCGGCGCGACAGCTTCGGCGACCCGTACCGCGGTGGCCAGGCGAGTGCGGTCCCGCGGGGACAAGCTCTGCCGCAACGGTTCGAATTCTTCCTTCTCCTCCATCTCGGCATGTTCGATCACCGACGCCGAGAATGCGTGGAACTTGCTCGCGAATCGGTCGTCTGTGACACCGAGTTCGTAGAGTTCGGCCAGCACATGCTTGGCCTCGTCCTCTTCGTGGAGTCGATCGTCGATGATTTCCCCCGCGACGTCGGCATGCCGCGAGGCAGGGTGCACGACCTGCTCCTCGGCGCTCTCGTGCACGGCCAGCAGACGCACGAGATCCTCGAACGGCCGCTGCTTGGCTTCTCCCACTGCTACCTCGACCTGCCGCAACAGATCCTTGATCTGCGTGTGCTGCCCCTCCAACAGAGAGATGACGTCATCCTCGGTCGGCATCTGTCCTACCTCCGTAGTCGAATGCGGATCACGGTTGTGCCGAACACAACCTCCTGCGACCTACCCGGGGCGTGGACGGCCAAACACCCCGACGGCGCCGGCCCGTTCGGGCTGCCGCCGATGATTCGGGCGACGACCCTCGGGTAGCACGCGGGATATCCGAGGCGGTCCCACCGGGAGCGCCGGCAGCGAAACAGGAGGAAGCCATGACCGAGGTGTCCAGGATGTGGCCGGGTACCCAGGTGGACAGGCCGAAGAGCAGCGGATTCCCCGACAATGCGCGGACATCGCGCGCCCACGCCGGTGAGGCGATCGAGGACGGCTACAACATTCCGGGCATCGTGTTGTGTGCGGTGGGGATCATCGCGCTGGCATGCGCTTTGACCGCAGCCGGGTACGGATTTGCCGGGCGAGCATGGGTGGCGGGCGCGATTTGCGCGGTGAGTTTCACCTTCGGTGGGGGCTGGTTGTTGCTCGAGCACCGCAGGATCAAGGCCAAGGAAGGTCTGGCCCTGCACGATCAGCGCGGGCACTGATCCACCAATTATGGGTCCAAGGGATCCTCGATCCTCGCTCGACTTCCACCGAGACCCTGAGGAATGGATCCGCCAGGCCCAGCAGGCTGGGGTTCATGGGCTGTCGAGTTCGAGGCGGACGGCGTCGGTGAGCAGCGCTCGGGCGCGGCCGAGGTCGATCGTGCCGCTGTGCCAGCGTTCGCTGAGCCCTTCGACAAGAGCGGTGAGCCGTTCGGCGGTGGCGTCGGCGTCGACGTCGGAACTGATGGCCCCGGTGTCCTGAGCTTCACGGATCAGGGTCGCGATGTCGGTGTTCCAGGCGTCGGTGGTGGCGCGCAAGGCATCGCGCAGGTCGTGATGGAACACCGCGCTGGCACGCAGTTCGCCCCAAGCAATGCTGGTTTCCCGGATCTCGTCGATGTCCTGCAGTTCGAGCAGCAGCATGGCTTCGACTCGGCTGCGGGGGTCGCTTCGAGTGAGGGCGGGGTCGGTGTAGCGGACGGCTCGGTGGTTGATGTGTTCGAGAGCCGCGTGCAGCACGCCCGCGCGATCGTCGAAGTGGTAATAGATCAGTGCGGTGGAGACGTTCGCCTCGGCGGCTAGGTTTTCGACGCGCAGACCGCGCACGCCGTCTCGGGCGATGACGCGGACGGCGGCTTCCAAGATCTGGATACGGCGCTTCGACACGAGTCCTCACAGTAGGGCTACGGTGCGGCCGGCCCGGCAGGCGGTATACCGGACCGACCGCACACGATTGTGGCGAATCGCGATGTTCGGGCATGCGACTCGCGGGCCGGACTAGGCGGGTTGCTGTTGAGTGGTGCAGTGGATCCCGCCACCGCCGGCCGCGATGGCGTCGATATTGATCTGCACGACCTGACGGTCGGGGAACAGTGACTCCAAGGTGGACCTGGCGGCCGAGTCCGTATCGGGATCACCGAATTCGGGGGCGATCACCGCACCGTTGCAGACATAGAAGTTGACGTACCCGGCGGCGAAATCGTCTCCGGCGCTTTTCATCCGGATGGTCGAGGGACCTTCCAAGGCCTCCACCCGCAGTGAGCGGCCGCGGGCGTCGGTCTCCGAGTGCAGGATGTCGAGGTGACGGCGGGTGAGGTCGTAGTCGAAGGACGACTCGTCGTTGTCCAGCCCAGCGACCACGACGCCCGGGCCGGCGAAGCGAGCGTAGAAGTCGGTGTGACCGTCGGTGATGTCGTGACCCGCGATACCGGGCAGCCAGATCACCTTCTCGATGCCCAGCAGGTACGCCAGTTCCGCTTCGACGTCGCTCTTCTTCCACCCCCGGTTGCGGTTGCTGTTGAGCACGCAGCTCTCGGTGATGATCGCGGTGCCGTCGCCGTCGACCTCGATGCCACCGCCTTCGAGGACGAGATCGGTGTGCAGTGTCTCCACTCCGGCACGGTCGGTGACGAATTGGGCGACCTTCGAGTCGTCGCGGTGTTGCTGTTTGCCACCCCAGCCGTTGAAGTTGAAGTCGACGCCGGCGCGGCTGTTGTCACCAGTGACGAACACCGGGCCCGTGTCGCGTATCCACAGGTCGTCGATGGCGGCGGGGATCAGCTCGACGTTCGCGCCACCGATCAGGGCCTGGGCGATGCCCATCTCCCCCGGGCGGACCAACATCGACACCGGTTCGAACCGGGCGATCGTCGTGGCGATAGTCGCCAGGTCACGCTGCGCCTGCGGGAGCAGCTTCCCGCCCCAGATCCGTTCACTGGGGCCGAACGCCATCCACGTGCGCTGATGCGGCTGCCCCTCCTCGGGCATCATCCACTTTCTCCCGTCGTGCGCTGTGCTGGTCGGCCCGTTCGAGCTTCCGCCCCACAGCAGGCCTTGGTCGTCGCAGCCGGCCAAGAGCAGGCCGCCGATCGCGGCCATCGAGGTGTGAACGAATGTGCGTCGCCGCATATGGGAATTCTCCTTTGTCGCGGGTGTGCCGCGAGCACCCCGCGGTATGCCGGCGGCGGAAGCCCTACACCCGGCTCCGTGTGCTCGGGTCTCCTGTCGAGTCGAGTGAGCCGCTCGACGAACGACCATAGATCCTGACTGAATTTTCAGTCAAGTCGCACTCCGGACCTCGGCACAGCAACATTGCCCCGCTGCCAGGTGCTCACCAGGCCGGGACGAGATCGGTTGTGCCGGAACCAGCCGATCCGGCCCTCGACGGCGCCCTTCCGGTGCGAACCGTCCTGGCCGGGCTGACATAGAACGGCCCCAGACCCTGCTGCGACCCGGCAGGCCGGAACTTCGCCGAACCTGTGGATGGTCTGCAGATCCGCGATCAGCTGGCACCCAGATTCCCGCTCCGAACCACCGGACCAGGAGCTGGGCAAGAAGGCGTTCGGGGTGGCCGATCCGCACTGGTGAGCGGGATCCCGCGGTGGGAAGATGATCGCGTGGAATCTCCCGTCGAGCCGCCGGCAGAGCCGGGCCCGCCCGAGACGACACCCTCCGAGCCGGTGGCGTCGCCGGAACCGATGAATAGGTCCGCTCGCCCGCGGACCGGTAGTTTCCGGTTCTGGTTCGCCACCCGCCGCTGGGAGTGGTCACCCGAGGTGTACCTGATGCACGGCTATGCCCCCGGCGAAGTCGAGCCCACCACCGACCTGCTGCTCGAGCACAAACATCCCGACGACCGCGACGAGGTCGCCGCGATCATCACTGCCTCGCTCGCTGACGGCTCACCGTTCTCCAGCCGCCACCGGTTTCTCGATACCCACGGCGTCGAACATCAGGTGCTGGTGGTCGCCGATCGCATCCACGACGCCGACGGCCGCGCGGTCGGCACCGCCGGCTACTACGTCGACCTGTCGAACACCCTCGCCGATGTCGGTCAGGAGGCCCTCGACGAGCAGATTCCCGAGCTGCTCGAGTCGCGGGCGGTCATCGAGCAGGCCAAGGGCGTGCTGATGCGCATCTATCGCATCGACGCCGACCAGGCGTTCAAGCTGCTGGTGTGGCGGTCCCAGGAGACCAACACCCGCCTCCGGGACCTCGCCCAACAACTGATCGCAGAGCTGCCCGACATCCCGGCCGCGCCGGAGACGATCGTGGCGAGGTCCGACCACATCCTGCTCACCCTGCACGAACGCATCCCGCACTGATGCATCTGGATCCGCTTCTCGGCGTTCGGAAACGACCTTGATCTCAACCGGTCGGCGCACCGTTCGACTGAAAGGGCAGCGCGCCAGCCGCTCGGCACAGCGATCCCGGACCTCCGACGGCGGACACTCAATGCTGCGGCACGCCGTTCCGTGCCCAGGCGGCAGGCGACGGCTCGGGCGCGGCCAGGGGGCGCGCGGACCGGATCCGCCACAGCAGGTAGACCCCCGCCGCGCAGCCGAGGCTGACCACCAAGGCCATCCAGCCGGGCATCGCGGAGACGACTCCGTTCGGATCCCGATACCAGCGCGGCGAGTAGGCGACGCGGCCGAAACTGCCGCCGCGCAGCGCCACCACCAGACAGGGCACGATCATCACCGCGATCGCCACCACGGCGCTACCTGCGGTTCTGGGCACCGCAGCACCGAAGCAGAACCCGACCGTCACCGCGGTGAGCGTCACGCCGAGTACCGGAATCAACGCATACCGGTGCGCCGCGTCGGCGGTGAGGGCCGCGAAGACCGCCAGCCCACCGGTCGCGGCCAGCGCCACCCACGGCGAGCGCCACCGCCGGCCGGCCGCCAACCCCACTACCACGGCGATGACCGGGAGCGGCGCGGTCCAGTCCGGCCGGGGCACCACGATGACCGCGCTGCCCGCATTGGCCACCGCCACCGCCAACAGGACCACAGTGCCTTCGCGTCCCGGCAGCAACAAAGCAGCGACCATGGCCGCGCCGATGGTGACGGCCGCGGCAACCCCGATCTGCGCGGCTGTACCGTCGTGGCGCACCAGCCATTCCGTCGACAGTACGGTCGCGGTGACCACCACCAGTACGGACACTATCGGGCCCATCGCCAGATCGGTGTTCTCCTCCTCCGTCGGAGGCTCGGAATGCTGCAGGGCGATCCCGGCTGCCAGCAGCAGGGCGGTCAGCGCGAGTAGCCACATCGGCAGCATGTCGGTCGAGGCCCACTGCAGGAGCGGATTGGAGTGACCACCCGGGGGCGGCAGCGAGGTCTGGTCGCCGACCAGGATCGCGCCCAGCGCCCCGACCAGGTACCCGCCCATCGCGGTCGGCTTGCCCAGGACCGCGACCGAGAGCGCGCCGAGCAGGATGCCGCTGAAGACGCAGTCGACGTAGTTGGCGGTGGCGAAGCCTCCCGTGGTGGCCGCGCTCGCCTTCCAGATCTGGATGATCAACAGCATCACCGCGCTTCCACACGAGGTGATCCAGGCGCTGCGCCGCCCCAGCGCGACCACCAGCGCCGCCGACACCACCGCGAGCGCCGCTCCGGACGCCACGGCCCGCGGCAAGTCCGACACCAGCAGGTCCGTCTGCAGTATCGGAATTTCCGAGGTTCCGCCGAGCGGGGTCGGGGCCATCAGCGGGGCCATCAGCAGCAGACCCGCCACCGCCGATCCGAGCAGTGCCGCCAGCGCCTCGATCCACACCGTGAGCCTGGGCGCGGCAATTCTGTTTGGTAGTCGTACCAAGGCGAACCTTGCGCCCATCTCGCCATTTCTCCCTCGGTGATGTGCCGCCATGCACGTTCCGGCAATGGCAGCTAACTCCGAGCTACAGTAACAGCGCACATTGTGCGAATGCTGAGACGTCGAGGCGGTCAGAGTTCGCCCGGCCGTTCCGGTCGGCACGGCCACCGCCACCGCGACCGCTCAGAATCCGCTGACCCCTTTGACGAGAGCCGTGCTGCCCATCACCAGGAACACCACGGCAATCACGGTGTGATTGTTCGCCTGAAGCCAGTTCTTCAGCCGCGCCAAGCCGCCTCGCAGCTGATTCGCCGCGACGGCGTAGCCGCCGACCGGGACGACCACCGACGCGGCGCCCAGCAGCACGAAGGCGGTGATCGCCGACGCGCCGGCGGCCGGGCTCAGCCCCGCGGTGCCGATCGTCACACCCGCCGAGACACACAACAGCAGGTTCTTGGGATTCAACAAGGACAGCACCAGGCCGAGGCCCGCCGCCTTGGCGACTCCGAGCTCGTCGATGGCCTTCATCCATGCCGGTTGCGAATCGTCCGCGCGGCTGCGCCACTGCCGAACGGCGATGACGACCAGCAACAGACCTATCAGGGTCTTGAGCACCGAGGCCGCGGCAGACGGGTGGCCGGCCGAGTTCATCAGGCCCGAGGCGGCCGCGGCTGTCGCCAGGCCCGTGGCCGCCAGGATCCCGGCCACCCACCCGAGGGCGAATCCCGTGCCTGCCCGTCGCGCGTTGGCGGACAGCAGCATGAGAATCGCCGCCACCACCGGAATCGGCGACAGGGCGACGCCGATCGCCTGGGGCAGCAAGCCGCTGACGGTCGCGGTCATTTCATCGCCGCGAGATTGCGCCAGAAGTTGGCGAGGCTGTCGGTGCCACCGAAGAGGGTGGTGAAGTTGGTCGAGTCGGCCATGACGATGTCACCTGCGCGGGTGGCGGTGGGCGGCAGCCAGATCAGGGAGTTGAATTCGGTATTGCCCGCCTCGATGAAGGGGTGGGGACGGGACAGCTCGATGGGCTGACGGGCGAGCAGGCGCACGGAATCGCTTGCCGGCCCGGTGAGTTCGTAGTGCGGGAGGTGGGGGTGGAAGTTGAAGGTGGTGACGCCGTCGAGCAGGCCGGGGGTGTCGAGATCCCGGTAGGTGCTCAGGGGCGCGATCGCGCGAGTGCCCTCGACGACGGCGGGACGGAGACCGTAGACGTTGCGGACCGGGACGTCCAGGGCGGTCATCAGCGAGCGGGTGTAGGCGCCGAAACGCTGCTGGCGTGGCACCAGCGGGTCGCCGTGGTGTTCGAATTCCATCTGGCGCTGCAACAGGTCGTCGGTGAAGCCGACATCGTGATGGGGAGCCAGCAGCAGCGTGGTCCCCTCCCGCTGCAGCCACTGCTGGATGGCGGCGATCTCCTCGGGAGCTGCTTCCTCTTGTGCCAGTAGGTGATCGAGACCGAAGACCATCAGAGTGTCGGTGTCGGCCAGGATGCGTTCGTCGATGGGCTGGGCGAAGCCGGCCTGGTCGATGCGCTGGAAGACCGCCACCGGGTGCCCGGTCACCGCACCCGCTACCCGCTGGAATTCCAGGGTCGAGCGATGGAACAGTTCGAGCGTGCCGGCGATGCCCTGCAGGAAGTGCGCGGCGTCGTATTCCGGGGTCTCGTAGGCGGGCCAGGTGGCCTGCCGCACCTCGGTCATGGTGGAGAAGCGGTTGTCCAGTTCGGCCGGATCGCGCTGCGCCTCCCAGGGATAGCTCCACGACCAGTAGATGCTGATGCGGCGCTTGCCCGGGGTGTACGGGCGGGCCAGGTGGGCCTGGTTGTAGGTACGGGCCGGGGTGAACGAGCTCATGCGGTTACCTCGCTGTCGGTGAGAGTGGTCAGATAGCGCAGGGCGCGCAGCCCCGGCAGGAAGAAGTAGGCCCCGCCGGTGACGGTGGTGAAGGCCGGAATTCCCTTGATGGTCTTGCGGATCGGGCGCCGCGGAATCTTGAAGTCCAGGGTGCCGTCCTGGTTGCCGATGATCGGATCCCGCTCGTTGCCGAGTTCGTGGAAGGACGTGTCGTTGACCCAGACGTTCTGCGCGAACTCGAATTGGCGCACCAGGCTCGCGCAGAGCACGAAGGCCGCGATGCCGCGGTCGGCGCCGTCGTCGGGTGCCCCCTCCGGCAGATGCGGGCCGTAGGTCGCGCCGCGGCGAATCATGCGCCGGCGCTGCATGTTCACGCCGGTGTCGCGGGGGTTCATCCGCCGGATGTGCGACCCGAGCGGTACCGCGTAGCCGTGCGGATCCAGCTGCCGGTAGCCGAAGTCGTTGTTGCGCTGCATATCCGCGCCGAGCTCCGGATCGTCGGCCTCCGGGGCGAGGACCAGCGGTGCGCCACTGCGCCAGCGGCCCATCAGTTTCGCCGCGAGCAACTCCCGATCCTCCGGCGTATCGCCGTGCTCGGCCAGGAAGTCGCGGAACCGCCCCACGTGTTCACGCAGCCGCCGATAGGCCATGAAGGTGCCGTTGCGCGAAAGGACTTCGGGCACCGGCAGTTCCGTCGGTGGCCCGCTCTCGTCGTCGTAGCCGAGGATGAACTCCCCGGCCTTCAGCGGAGCGCCGCTGCCGGGCGTCGGCTCCTCCCCCGTGCCTTCGATCACCGGCTGCGACAAGCGATCCCGGTAGCCGAAGTGGTCGTGTGCGTAGCCGAACGGGGGTACCGCCTCCAGATCCAGCGACGACAGCACCTCGACACCCGGGCAGGCGGCGAGGAGTGCCCGATGTTCGGCCACCCGGCGATCGCGCTCGGCGGCGTCGCGGGCGAAGAGGATGACGATCGCGTGCAGATCGTCACCGGCGGTCCCGTCGTTCCACCGGTCGGGATGGTTGACACCGGTATCGCCCAAGACTTCGGCCCGGGCGGCCATACCCTGGCGGAACTCCTCCGGAAAACTCGCCAGCGCCCCCGCCGGGACGCCCAGGGCACGCAGCCCGGTCCAGGTGAAAGCCAGTGACACCCATTGCTTGTCGTCCACCGAGTCCCGCAGGTCGGCGACCGACGGCACCCGGTCCGCCATCGCGGCGAGCCAGGCCCGCGCCCCGGCGGCATCGGTGAAGGACAGGAACTCGTAGCGCCCGGTCAGCGCAGGCACCCGGGTCAGCAGAATGTGCTGGATATCGTCGAATTCGAGCACGATCGCTCCCGCTACTGCATCTCGTCGAGCATGTCGGAGAACGCCGCCTTCAGCCGCAGCGCCTTCTTGATCTCGTCGGAGGTCACATACGGGTATTCGCCGTATTCGAGGAAGCTCGGGAACTGGTGCGTGCGAAAGAATTCGATGGCGGCGGCCCGGTCGGTGCGCCAATCCTCGGGAAAGCCCTCGAGATTCACGAATGCGGTGGTGATGCCCGTCGACAGGAACAGGTCGAGGGCGTCCTCGAGGTACTTGTCGAAATCGGTGTCGAAGATGCCCTGGTACTGGAATGTCAGGCCGTCGCCGATATCGAACAGTACCCACCGCAGGTAGTGCAGCCGCAGGGATGCGAGCACGGTCGGATCCTGCTCGACCGCGGCCTGGATCACCCTGCCGTGCTCCCGGATCGCCGCTTCCCGGCCCGGCTTCACCTTGGCGACGATGGAGAAACCGTAGTTGGCCGGGGTCCTCGGATAGACCGGCCCGTACCTGCCCTGTTCGTACTCGAAGTAACCCGTCTCGGGGATGGCCATCGCTGCCGGCGTGGACCAATCCTGATTGGTGGTAGCCATGCTGTCGCCTCTTCCTTCGCGTCGGTAGCTGGGAACGAAACCCACAGTAGGGAGACCCGAGGCCGATCGCTTATCATGGCGGGACAGTATTCTGTTCATTTCGGGACATGAGAGAGATATGAAGCCCTTGGCCCGCTACGGCGCACTCCACGGCTATGTGGAGCTGGGCCGATCGCTGGGCATGGATCCGGTGGCACTGCTCCGCGAGTCGGGCCTGGACCCGGCGGGTCTGAGCCTGCAGGACCGCTGGGCGCCCGCCGCCGCGATCGCCGAACTGCTCGAGCGCTCCGCCACCGCCGCCGACTGCGCCGATTTCGGACTGCGCCTGGCCGAGCGCCGCCGCTTCGCCAACCTGGGCCCGCTGAGCCTGGTGATCCGCGAGGAGCCCGACGTCCGCAGCGCTGTCGCCGTGATGGCGCGGCACGAGGACATGTACAACGAGGCGCTGCACACCCGCGTCACCGAACAGAACGGGCTGGCCACCATCCGGCTGACCCTCGATGTCGGACAGCCGGGCGATACCCGCCAATCCGCCGAATTGGCGGTCGGCGTCCTGCACGGCCTGCTCGCCGGGTTCCTCGGACCGGGTTGGCAGCCGGTAGAGGTCCGCTTCACCCACTCCGCCCCGCCCGATCTGCGTGCCCATCACCGAGTGTTCGGGCCACGAGTGACTTTCGAGCAGGATTTCAACGGAATCCTCACCTACACAACCGATCTCGACGCACCCAATGCGATGGCCGATCCCCAGCTGCGCACCTACACCCAGCGGCTGCTGGACCCTGTGCGCCCGGACCGTGCCGCAAGCACTTCCGGCCGGGTCCGCGAGCTCATCGAACTGCTCCTGCCCACCGGCCGCTGTTCGGTGGAACAGGTGGCCCGCAGTCTCGGCGTGGACCGCCGCACCGTTCACCGCCGGCTCGCCGCCGAGGGCGAGACCTTCAGCTCGCTGCTGGATACGACCCGCGCCGAACTGGCACGCCACATGGTTGCCAATCCGCGCCGCTCCCTCACCGAGACGGCCGGACTCCTCGGCTTCTCCGCCCCCGGTAACTTCTCCCGATGGTTCCGTGCCCACCACGGCTGCAGTCCCGCCGAGTGGCGGCGTACCGCGGCATCACCCGAAGCCACCTGAGGCCTTCCGGCGTACCCGGAGCCCGGTGCGGATGTTTCGCCGCAACTGCACCGAGGGCGCCTGCGGGTGGGTTTCAGCTGGCGGACACCTGGACACAATTTTGGAACGGTTCATTCGATATCGCTGACCAGCTGTGCGCCAACGATTTCCGCGTGTACTTCGGCAACGCGACCGGCGCCGACGGCCATCCCGGCGATTCCGTGCACAGTGGTGGGCGGTTATCGATCCGCTACTGCCAGTGAAGCCGGCCGGGACACCGGGATCCGCGCAGATGGACAGCCGCCTGGTGCTGCAAGGAATCCTGCCTCTTCGGCCTTGCCGCGCCGGCCCAGCTGCCGGAACAAGGTGCCCGGTATGACCGCAAGCGGGGAGTCCGTCCGGCCGGGCAGCCGACTCTGCGGCAACGCCTCTTCGGACGGTACCCGCCCCCGCCCAGCGAGTGCTGTTACGATCACCCGGGTTCAATGATGTTCGCTGACTTCACCATTCAGCAACACAGCGCGAGTTCATGAATCCTGCAAGGCCTATCACCGCGGCACCCCAGATCCGAGGACGAACCGTCACGAATCCGGCTCCGCACCTGTTCGACATGAGACGGAGCACTACCGTGAGCATCGTTCGTACCGCCTCCACGGCGCTGATCCCGCTCGCCGTCACCGGCATCGGCGTGGTCGCGGCTGCCGGTGACGCCGCCGCCGGCATCCTCACCGGCAGCGCCACCGTCACCGTGTCCGGGACGACCATCGAGGCGGTCTTCACCGGCGTGACCAGCAATAGCGATCCCACAGCGACCTGTTACATCAGCACGGTCGGCCAAAAGGACAGGCACGGAGTGGTTGTCACCGAGGACGGTTGGGCGTTGTCTGGGTGGCAACTGCCGGCGGGAACGGTCGGCACCTTTCATGTACAGCCCATGTGCGGGGACTCCGGAGATGGGGGCGGACCGGTGGCCGTCGGAGCACCCGTGACGGTGACGCTGCCCTCCGGAGGCGGATCGACCGGCAGCGCTGCCTCGATTCCGTTGTTCGGCAGTGCCTTCGCCGCATCCGGGATCTAGTCCCCCGCACCCCGCACCCATTGTGACTGGGCGGCAACGATCGACGCGGTCGCCCTCGGAAAAGGCATGACCGCCTCGTACCCGCTACAGCAGGCTTCTCCAGCGGTAGCCGGTGCAACCGAGTCCTCGTATGCCCAGACCCACGTGAGGGGCCGGAAACTCTTCGGACGCGAGTTTTTACTTATCCCGAGCACAACTCGGATCTACCACCACCCAGTCTGACACTGAAATCCCCACCGCCTCTCGACATAAAGCGCAGCACCAGCGGACACCAGCGCGGTCAGCGGCATACCAAGGGCATACCTGCGGATGCTCGATCAGTCGCGCTTTGCCTCGTAACGAAGGAGGACCGTGCCGCCCGGGAAAGTGCGATTCTCCAACAGTCGCAGTGATATCCATGACGGCAGTGTCGGGAAGAAGGGGGTGCCGCCGCCTACGGCGGTGGGAGTGACCACGATCCGGTACTCGTCCACGAGTCCGGCCCGCACGATCGGTGCGGCCAGTGTCGCGCCGGCCACCTCCAGCCTGCCGTCGGTTTCGGCTTCAGTTTCGTTACCACCTCGACCGGGTCGCCGCGTTCCAGGCGGGAGTTCCAGTCGGCCGATTCCAGGGTGCGTGAGAACACGACCTTGGGCATGTCGCGCCAGATGCGGGCGAAGTCGACGATCAGGGGGCCGGCGTCCGGAGCCTTGTCAGCGGTCGGCCAGTACGCGGACATCAGTTCGTAGAGCCGCCGCCCGTAGAACGACGTGAACATGTCCACCCGATGGACCCATCCCCATCGATGGGAACTCGCAATTTGACGGCGAAATATCCGAACGGAAATATCAGGCCGTTCGCTTACTCGACGCGATGCCGGCACCTACTTGTGCAGCGGCGCGTCGCATCCCCTCAGGAGACATGTTGAACAACGTCAGGAGAACCGGACCTGTCGCCGTATTCGCCACGGCAGCGGCGGGACTGGTTCTGGCCGCGCCTCATGCGACAGCCAACACGATTACCGATTTCACGGTTACACCCGGTCTCGGCAACGGTTACGGCACCGGCTGCTCGTACCAGGTCTCGGCGACGGTCGAGGAAGATGCCGCCCACGTGATCCTTCTCGATAACGGGTGGCAGCCGCGAAACGGGCCGACTCCCGTGCTGTCGGGCAACACGATCACCTGGACATGGATTCCGGCCGCCACGGGTCAGCACACCCTCGAGGCTCGCTACGATGACGCGTCTCAGACTGTCACAGTCGAGGTCGGCAACGGTATCAATCTCGGCAGCGCTTGCGTAGTGCACTAGCAACTCGCCAGGCTGTGGCCACAGCGCCGATAGCCGTGGAAGTGGTCACGCGAAACGACGAGGGCGGCCCGACCGATCATTCGGCCGCCCTCGTCCGTGCCAGATGCCCGGTCGCCCACGGCGCCTAGTGTTCTGCGCCTGAAATCCGCTGCATAACTGCGTATTCGGCAATGGCGAAGACTGGACGGCCGAAGTCGGGGCCGAAGCTGGTGGCGACCACGCCGCATGGCCCTGGCGGGCGGCGGTGTCACCGGCTGCGAGCGCATTGATCGTGTGCGTCAGAAACTCATCGGTCGCGCCGTGCCGATCGCGCATGAGATCGCCACCCGTTCCCTGCCAGAAGGACTGCGATTCGACGACATTCGACGCGACAGTGGTCTGCTGCCCGCTCACGGTTCGATGTCCCTGTCGCCATTCGTCGGCGAGGGTGAGCAGCGGGCTCACATCGAGAGTCCGGACCTGACTGACCGTTGGTGTTCCCACGACGGTTCCCCTTCTACTAGGTCATGTCTCCCAATAGCTTCAGCCATTCCACGGCAAGGGCCATTACGATCCCCGCCCGATACGTCGAGGCCAGCTTGTCGTACCGAGTCGCCACGCCACGCCAGTTCTTGACCTGCTCGA
>NZ_RFFH01000018.1 GCF_003696265.1 Nocardia stercoris
CGTAGTCGTCACGGTGTTCGACGACCAGCCGGACAGCTTTGGCCTTGGTCGCTTCGTCGTACTTCGCAGGCATGGTCTGCCCATCCTTCCCAAGAAAGATGGTGGGCACCAAACCCGGGGCGGTTCAGCCGGTGGAAGCAGCGGGCCAGTATTACCTCCGTCTGTGGCATCGCGAACGGGACACCGTGGGTAGCGAACGAAGTGGGATGCTCACTCGCGATCGCGGCGGAATCGATCGTCCGAGTTGGCGACAGGCAACTCTCCTTAGTGATGGAGAACTGCCACATGCAACACGGTCTCCCCATCATCCGGACCCCGTGCAAACTCAAACCCGTCACATAACGTATGTGGCCGTCGCTGAAGCCACGCAAATGATCCTTACAGCGCTGGCCGAGCCAGCAGTGCGAGCGGGAGGTGGCTGGACCTCCTGCGGGCAACGGGTTTCGGGGCCGCTCGGCTCCCGGGTGTTCCTGTCTGTGTTCGCGTGCTGCTGAAGGTCTACAGGTCGTCGGGCGATACGGCGGGCGGGCGGTAGCGCTCGGCCTCAGGGCCGGAGCTGACAGGTGCGTGATTGAAGCCCGGGAGCAGCAGGTGGCCGGCATCGACGGGCAGCGCCACACCGGTGATGTGCTCGGCCAGTTCTGAGAGCAGGAAGACCACCGCATTGCTGACGGCCTGCGGAGGAAGTGCGGTACGGCCGGCGAGCGGGGCGTAACCGTATATGCCGTCGAGGGCGATGTTGCGGTCGACGGGATCGCCAGGGGCGACGAACATGGTGTGGCCTATGGGGTTGTCCCAGATCTTGGTGTCGATCGCGCCCGGGCACACTGTGTTCGCTCGCACGTTGTGCGGCCCGAGTTCCAGGGCGGTGTTCTTGATCAGGCCGACCACGCCGTCCTTGGCGGCGATGTAGGAGGTGTAGCCCTCGGTCGCCTCGAGTCCGCCGACCGAGGCGATCGCCACGATGGCACCCGCACGCCGTTCCACGAAGTGCGGTGCGACCGCCCTGATCGTGCGGAACACGCCACCGAGAACGGTGTCGACGACGGCCTGGTAGTCCTCCTCGCTGGTCTGCCAGCCCGCCGGACCGAGATCCCACACCCCGGCGTTGGCGACGATGCCATCGATACCGCCCAGGATGTCGACGGCCCGGGCCACCGCAGCGTCCAGGGCGGCCTGATCGCGCACGTCGCCGACCACGGTCAGGGCGCGTCGGCCCTGGTCTTCGACCAGTTTCCGGGTCTTTTCGAGATCGCCCTCAGTGGCGAGCGGATACTTGATGCCGGCCACCGGCGCGGCGATGTCGAACAGCACCACGTCGGCACCTTCCAAGTGCCGCAGTCACCGCGTGCGAACGGCCCTGTCCGCGTACGGCTCCGGTGATGAAGACGACTTTGCCGTCGAGAGTTCCCATGACATGTCCTTTTGTCGATTCGGTGAGGTGTCAACGGTCGAGCAGGGTGACGACCGATTTGGTCTCGAGGTATTCCTCGATAGCGTCGGGCCCGTTCTCACGACCCCAGCCCGACTGCTTGTATCCGCCGACAGGCATCTGCACGCCGCCGGCGCGGTGGACATTGACCCCGATCCGCCCCGCCCGCAGTCGCCGGGCAACCCGGTGCGCGACGGCGACATCGCGGGTCCACACGCTGCCCGCGAGACCGTATTCGGTGTCGTTGGCCGCGGTGATGGCCGCGTCGAGATCGGTGTAGGGCATGGCGGCCAGCACCGGGCCGAATATCTCCTCGCGGACGATCTCCATATCCGCGCTGACCTCGGCGACGACCGTCGGCGGGTAGTAGAAGCCGCGATCTCCCAGCCGTTCGCCGCCGGTGACCACCCGCGCGCCGTCGGCGCGGGCCCGGTCCACGAACCCGGCGACCCGTTCCAGCTGCCGCGCCGACACCAGTGGGCCGAGCACAGCGTCGGGCTCGTTGCCGTAACCGACCTTCATGGCCCTGCCCTGTTCGGCGATAGCCGCCACCAGGTCGTCGTGCACCGACTCGTGCACGAAAAGCCTTGTGCCCGAGGTGCATATCTGCCCGGAGTTCCAGAAGACACCGAGCGCGATCCCGGCCGCCGCGGCGGGGATGTCGGCATCGGGCAGCACGATCACCGGCGACTTGCCACCGAGTTCGAGCGAAACCTTCTTCAGGTTGCCGGTCGCCGCGGCAACGATCTTGCGGCCCACCGCGGTCGAGCCGGTGAAGCTGATCTTGTCGACCTGCGGATGCTCGGCCAGGGCCGCTCCGGTAGGACCGAACCCGGTGACGATATTGACCACACCGGCGGGCACGCCGGCCTCGAGCAGGAGTTTGCCCAGTGCCAGTGCGCTGAGCGGTGCCTCCTCCGACGGTTTGAGCACACAAGTGCAACCTGCTGCCAGCGCGGGCGCGATCTTCATCGACATCGCGATGAGGGGCGCGTTCCACGGCACGATCATCGCCACCACGCCGACGGGTTCCTTGTAGGTGGCGCCGAGCATCCGGCGTTCGGCCGGTCCGAGATCGGTTGTGCTGCCGTGGATCTTATCGGCCCAGCCGGCGTAGTACCGGAACTGGTTGACCGCCTCGGCCACCATCAGCGTCGCCTGCGACACCGGCATGCCGACATCGCGGCTCTCGAGCCGAGCAAACTCCTCGGCCCGGTCGGCCAGCAGATCAGCGACCCGCCAGAGCACCACACCCCGCTGCGATCCCGACAGCCCCAACCACCGCTCGTCGTCGAACGCCCGTCGAGCGGCACGTACCGCAGTGTCGACATCGGCGGGTGCAGCGTCGGCGACCCGGCCGATCACCTCCTCCGTGCCTGGATCGACCACCTCGAATACGCGGCCCTCGGCGGCAGGGACCCACTCACCATCGATGAGCAGGTTCCCCACCACCGGATCCGCGGACGTCACCGCCGCGCTCACGCGTGCTCGTGGATGTGCGGAACCGGGTGCGGGATCTTGGTACCCAGCGGCGGGCTCTGTGCCGCGTTCGGGTCACCGGCGACCAGCTCGACCACGTAGCCGCCCGGGTCGGCGACCAGGGCAAGGCTGACGGGACCGAAGTCGGTCGGTTCGACCTTCAGCTGGTATCCGGCGGCGACGATCTCCGCGGAATGCGCGTCCTCGACGGCCGGCACCAGTTCTATGAATGACTGGTAATGCGGCACACCGTCCCGGTCGACGGCAGCTGTCTCAGGCAGCACGGCGGTCATGCTCTCACCTCGGAATTCTTGGAAGTTTGCCGTGATAGCGGCAAGGGCCTGAAATGAAAAATGGCTCGTCATCGACAGTAGAGACAGCCAGGCCACAGAAATTGTCCAGGTTTTCAGACACTTTCACGGTGGACACCGTCGGCGGCCCGGAACCAGCAGCGACGCGGCGGAGAACAGCGGTCCGGTATCGAGTGGAGCAGCTACTAGACGGCTGCGGGCTGACGTGGCGAACCGCCACCGACGGAGCGTACGAGCGCCTACTCCGATTGCCACTGGCGGCGGCCACGGGTTCGGTTCGGAGCGGTGTACGGCACCGGGCTGGCGACTCCCGAGCGGGCCGCACCACCGCCGGTCGATGTCCTGGCGTCGCAGCACCCACCGCAGGCCAGGCAGGAACAGCGTGGTCGACGGTGGTCAGCGGGGATATCCTGACTGATGTGTCGCGGTTGCGAGCAACGGATGGTTGACGGCGACCCACTCGAAACACAGCGCGATGTCGGCGGTATCGACCTCAGCGCGGAGTTGAGCGCAGCCGGATTCGACGACGCTGACGAGATCGGCCGCGGCGGGTTCGGGGCGGTGTACCGGTGTACTCAGATCGCGGCGGACCGCACCGTGGCAGTCAAGGTCCTCACCGGTGAATCGGCGGAGAATCGGGAACGCTTCGTTCGTGAGCAACATGCGATGGGACGGCTCACCGGCCACCCGAATATCGCCGACATGCTGGAGATCGGCCAGACCACAAGCGGCCGGCCGTATCTGGTCATGCCCTATTACGCCCGGGGCTCGCTCAGCGACCGTATCCGGCGCGACGGGCCCCTGCCGCTGGCGGACGTGCTGCACCTCGGCGTACGGGTCGCGGGCGCGCTCGAGACGGCGCACTGGATGGGCGTACTGCACCGGGATGTCAAACCGGCCAACATCCTCCTGACCGACTACGGCGAACCCGCGCTCACAGACTTCGGAATCGCCCACTTCGCCGGCGGGTACGAGACCACCTCCGGGGCAATCACCGGCTCGCCCGCCTTCACCGCACCGGAGGTGCTGGGCGGGAAACCACAGAGCGCGGCCGCTGACGTGTACGGGCTGGGCGCCACCCTGTTCTGCGCCCTCACCGGGCACGCCGCGTTCGAGCGCCGCAGTGGCGAGCAGCTGGTGGCGCAATTCGTACGGATCACCACGCATCCGATACCGGACGCGCGCGAGTCCGGTATTCCGGAGGATGTCTGCGCCGCCGTCGAGGCGGCAATGGCGCGCGACCCGCACGATCGCCCGAGCGCCGCCGGAGTGGGCGAGCAGCTGCGGCAGCTACAGCGCGATTATGGGTTTCCGGTCGACGAGATGGCTCTGCCACCGGAGCTCGATCTCCCTCAGGGATCCGATATCGCCTCGAAAGACGCAGTACCGCACCATATTCGGCGGCCACGCGGCGACGACCTGCAGGCGGGATCCGGAAACCTGCCGCTCGAGCTGACCAGCTTCGTCGATCGGCGCACTCCTCAGTCCGAGGTCAAGAACCTCGTGTCCGGATCGCGTCTGGTGACCGTGACCGGGATCGGGGGCGTCGGCAAGTCCCGGCTAGCCCTGCGGGTTGCGCACACGATGCGCCGGAAGTTCCCGAACGGGGCCTGGCTGGTCGAACTGAGCACGGCACGGGACGCCGAATCATTACCGACCGTTGTCGCTGCCGCTTTCGGTGTGCGCGACCACGGCGTCGGATCGCCCCTGCAGACGCTGGTCGAGCTGCTGGCACCGTGCGAGTTACTGCTGGTGCTGGACAACTGCGAATACGTGATCGCGGCGGTCGTACAACTGGGCGAATCGCTCCTGCGCGCCTGTCCGAACCTGCACCTTCTGGCCACCAGCCGGGAGCCGCTCGGCATCGGCGGTGAGGCCGTGTACCCGCTGTCGCCACTGGAGACCTCCGATCCGGGCGGACTGCCTCTACCGACCATGGCGCGCTTGGACGCGGTGACCCTGTTCGCCGAACGCGCTGCCGCGGCAGTGCCCGGATTCACGGTGACCGACGAGAACCGGCTGCTGATCGCCCGCGTCTGCGCTCGGCTGGACGGGCTGCCGCTGGCGATCGAGCTCGCTGCCGCCCGCCTGCGGACGATGTCCGTCGAACAGATCCTCGCCCATCTGGACGACCGCTTCGCCCTGCTGACCCTGGGTAGTCGCGGCGCCCCGCAACGGCAGCAGACCATGCACTGCTGCATGGACTGGAGCTACGACCTGTGCACTCCGGACGAACAGCGCCTGTGGAGCCGATTGGCGGTCTTCGCAGGCGGATTCGAACTCGACGCAGCCTTGCGGGTGTCCGCCGTCGGCCTCACCGAGTCGAAGCTGCACGATGCGGTGTCGGGCCTGGTGGACAAGTCGATCCTGGTCCGGACGGAAGTCGCGGGCTCGGTGCGGTTCCGGATGCTCGAGACCGTCCGGGAGTTCGGCCAGGAGAAGGCCGAGAACGCCGGCGAATACCCGGCGCTGCGTCGCCGCCATAGGCAGTGGTGCGAGGATCTGGTCCGCGACGCGGATGCCGCCTGGATCGGGCCCGCCCAGTCGACCTGGGTGGAACGGCTGGAGCGCGAGGTGCCGAACCTGTGGAAAGCACTGGAGTTCAGCCTGACCGAGTCCGAGGACGGTGCGCTTCGGATCGCCACCTCGCTGTACCTGTTCTGGTTGTTGCGGGGACGAATCGGCGAAGGGCGCCGCTGGTACGAGCGGGTTCTGGACCATCCGGTCGGCGGCCGGTCCGTGGACCGGGCCAAAGCGCTCTATGCCGCGAGCGTCATGGCCTTGGTCCAGGGGGACATGGTAGCCGCCGAAGCCGAGGCGACCGAGCTGGCCAGCCTGGCCGAGGACGCGACCGATCCGGTCGTCACGGGGCTGCTGGCACACACCCGGGCGAACTACGCGTTCGCCGGTGGCGCCAGTGACCCGTACCAGACGGTGACCGACCTCGAGGACGCCCTGCGCAACTACGAGCGCGGCGGTGACACCGGAATGCAGTTGGGCGCGCGGATTTCGCTCGGCTGGGCCTACGCACTGCAGGGTGACCCCTCCCGGGCCCTCGCCTGCCTCGAGCAAGCGCTAGCTGTCACCGAGTCCGCCGGTGAGACGATCTATCGGTCCTGGTTGCAGTGGAGCAAGGGATTCGCCGCGTGGCGCTACGGCGAGACCGACAGCGCCACCTGCGCGCTCGAGACTGGAATTCGATTGGCCCACAGTGCCGTCGACCCGCTCGTCGTGTCGGGCTGCCTGGAGACCCTGGCCTGGATCGCCGCTGAGGCCCGCAATGCACGGCGAGCGGCCACACTCATGGGCGCGGCCGATGCCTTGGGACACTTGGCCGGCGGCTCCCCCGTCATATTCCCCGAAGTACGCACCTACCACGACGAATGTGAGCAGCGCAGCCGCCAACTGCTTGGCACTCGCGAGTTCGACGCAGCCCGGAACGCCGGCGCCGCACTGGGCCTCGATGCAGCGGTCGCTCAGGAACTCGGCGCGCGGCCCCGCACCGGCTCGCCACCCGGCGACCGCTCGCCGACCGGCCTCACCCGCCGGGAACGCCAGGTGGCCGACCTCGTCGCCGATGGGCTCACCAACAAGGCGATCGCCGATCGCCTGGTCGTGTCGCTACGCACCGCACAGGGACATGTCGAACACATCCTCACCAAACTCGGCTTCACCTCGCGCGCGCAGATCGCGGCCTGGGTCGTAGCCCACTCGCATACGGATGCCTGACCAGCCGTCACGAAATACCGAGCGCCCGCATGCGGTTGTAGATCGTCGCCCGGCTCACCCCGAGCGCCCGTGCCGCCTTCACCTTGTTGCCGCCGGCGGCCTCGATCGCGGCCACGATGACCTCTCGTTCCGCTTGACGCAGCGGAGATCCCGGACGGGGACCGCTGCGGTATTCCGCCGGCAAGTCGCCGGGAATGATGTCGCCGGCGGTGCGTGCGGTGGCGACGGTGCGGACGACGCGGTGCAGTTCGGCGAGGTTGCCGGGCCAGGGCTGTGCGGCCAGTGCGCTCAGGGTCGACGCCGCGAACCGGAGCTTGCCGGTGCTGTCCTCCCGCGCCAGCATGCGCTGCGCGAGCTGGGGAATCTCCTGGCGCCGGCGGCGCAACGGAACCAAGGTGCGCCGCACCGCGCACGCCGCGACCAGCGGAGCGTGAACGGCGCCGAGGTGGTCACCCGGAGTCGAGGTCAGAACCACTCGACGGGCTGTGCCGCGCAGGTCCTGCGCCAGCAACGCGGTCAGCGATTCGGGCAGCAGCTGGATGTTCTCGACTATGACATCGCCGTCCGCCAGCAAGCCGGAAAGCTCAGCGGCCCAGGCCTGTTCACCGTGGCGAATGACTTGCGCCGCGTCGATGGAGCGGGCGTCCGGGCCCGATACGCGCCGCGCCTCGGTGCTGCGGCCGCTGCCGCTCTCACCGACGAGGAGCAGCGGCCACCCGGCAGTCGTCGGGTGGCCGCGCCGCCGGGTGCCGTGATCCGGCACAATCTCGATCTGCATACCGTCGGCGCCTTCGATCGGTGTACACGCAAGCAAGACACTGCGGCCCGAGGACAGCGTCATCCGGTGGACACCAGCGTGGGCGTACGCCGATTCGACCGCTCGGGCGCGGACCGCGGCATGGTCGGCGGGTTCGAGGATCTCCAGCGCCTCCGGAGCGGCCAGCACCAGATCCTGGCCGACGACCAGAACAGGTCGACCTCGCCGGCAGGTCACCGCTTGGAAGGCGTCCAGCAGCCGGGTCTGGTCTCGCGTCGAGTCGAGCCGCAGCCGGTCCTCGATCTCGCGGACCATCCGGCGGACCAGCACCCGGTACAGGTCGTCGTCCTTCCCGGCGAGACCGCCGATGTCGAGTACTCCGACCAGTCGGCGCGTGGCGGGGTGAACGATCGGATGCCCGAAGCAGGTGAAGGTTCGCAGCGCGGCGAGGAAGTGTTCGGGGCCGCGAATCAGCATCGGCTGCCGGGTCTCGAGCGGTGTACCCACGGCATTCGTACCGACGACGTCTTCGCCGAGCCGTACGCCCGGCTCGATTCCGAGATCGGCCAACCCGCGGTCGACGGTCCGGGCCGCGGCCCGGACGTCGAGGACACGCGCATCCTCGTCCGCGAGCAGGACGGCGACGGCGGTGTCCTCCAATTCACCCATCATCCGCTGCAGCACCGGCCGGGCCGCCCGTAGCAGGCCACCTTCCGGGGTGTCGCCGGCGCGGCGCAACCGGAGGGTGCCGTCCGCCTGTACCCCGTGTATCCGCGACCGCATCCACGACGACGCGATCTCGGGACGCATCACCGGAGGCTCGACCGTTGTTGCTGTGCCGTGCATGCGGGACCACCTCGTCTCCGCCGCCACTCGCTGGCGACGCCGCCGTCAATCTATGTCCACAATATATTATCTTTATCTTTCCGGGAGGTTTCGTCCGATTTTCCACCCGACCGGCCGTTGCCGACGCCGGTACCGGACGGTCGACAAGTTGAGAAGTGCGCCACATTTTATATTATGCGGTATCTAACTCCGGGTGGCCCTCGTCACTCCCTGCCGCGGGCTCCGGTCGAACACACAAGCAGAGGCGCACAATGACCGACGACGCTCGGGTACCACTCGCTACGCTCCGACGGATCGCCGTCGCGGGCGGCATCGGTACCGTCATCGAGTACTACGACTTCTTCATCTTCGCCACTGCGGCTGCACTGGTCTTCCCGAAGGTGTTCTTCCCCGCGCTCGGCTCCGCAGCCGGCACGACGGCGGCCTTCGCGACCCTGGGCGTAGCCTTCGTGGCCCGGCCCGTCGGCTCGGTCCTGTTCGGCCACTTCGGAGATCGCCTGGGCCGCAAGCGAACTCTGGTCGCGACCTTGCTCACCATGGGGCTGGCCACCGCCGCCGTCGGTCTCATGCCGACCGCGAGCCGGATCGGCATGATCGCACCGATCCTGGTGGTGGCGTTGCGATTCCTGCAAGGCCTCGCCGTCGGCGGTGAGTGGGCGGGCGCCACCCTCATGGCCGCCGAGAACGCGCCGGTGGCCCGCCGCGGATTCTGGTCGGTGTTCGGGTCGTTCGGCGGTTCGGTCGGACTGGTACTCGCGAGCTGTACCTTCCTCGTCACCGGCGCCACCATGTCCGAACAGGCATTCGACGAGGTCGGGTGGCGGATACCGTTTCTGTCCAGTCTGCTGCTGGTCGGGATCGGCTTGGTCGTGCGGCTCCGCATCGAGGAAACGGCGGTGTTCACTGAGGAAGCCGCCCGGCGCGGCACCGCGCCCGTCCCGCTCGCCGAGGCGATCCGGCGGCAGCCGCGGGAGGTGCTGTTCGCCTGCGGTCTGCTGGTGATGGTCTTCGCCTTCTACTACATCGCGGTCAGCTACTTCCTCACCTACGGCACCTCCCATCTTCGGCTGAGCCGGACCACTGTACTGGCCCTGAGCCTCGTGCCCGCGACCATGTTCGGGGTCTCGATGGCCGCCAGCGCATGGCTGTCGGACCGGATCGGGCGCAAACGAATCATCGTGGCAGCCAACCTGATCGCCGTGCCGTGGGCGCTGGTTCTGTTCCCGGTGGTGGAGGCCGGCGGCGTGATCACCTACTGCGTGTGCGCGACCGTCACCGTGGCGATCGCGGGCATCGCCTACGGCCCGATCGGCGCGTTCCTGCCGGAGTTGTTCGCCACCCGTTACCGCTACACGGCCAGCGGTGCGACCTACAACGCGGCCGGCATTCTCGGTGCCGCGATCCCGCCGGTGATCGCCGCTCCGATCATGGATTCCTACGGCAGCCTTGCTTTCGGCGGCTTCCTCGCCGTCCTCTGCCTGATCAGTCTGGTGTCGATTCTCGCGCTTCCCGACAACCGGCACGTCCGGATGGACGGCGGAGCGTCAGCGACCGAATCCGATTCCGGCACAGTGACAGCCGTCTGACCCGGAGCTGATGTTCGCGCGGTGAGCGGCCCCGCCGCGCACCGCGCGATCACTGCATTGCCCACATGAATGGCGTTGGCGCAGTTCACTATTCAGCCTCGATCGAGTCGGTCAGTGTCCAGATCCTTGGACGTTCGGAACCGGATCCGCTTCCTACAGTTGGCATCGCTCCAGCCCAGCGGTCTCCCGATCCGCTGGCACCGCTTGACCGAAAGTCTTTGTCACAATGCTGAATTCGAACACCGTCACACGGGCGCGCCAACGTCTGCACCGCGCCACGATCACCCTGGCCACCGTAGCCGCCGCTTGCCTGACCGCCTCGTGTCCGGGCGCAAGCGCAGCGCCCGCCGCACCACAATTCGTACTCGTAGGCGGCACCGTCTCCGGAAACATCGCGGTGCTGCGCGTTGGCTCCGACGGGTCGCTGTCGAAGGTCTCGGGCTCCCCGTTCGCCAGTGGCACGGGCGTGTTGTCGTTGGCGATGGCACCCGACGGCCGCACCGTCTACGCCACCCAGGCGCTGGGCTCGGCGGCCGATGGATACAAGATCGACGACAACGGCCTGCTGCACGAGATTCCGGGCGCGAAGGCATCCCTCGACGGCCCGCCGATCACCGGCGCGCTCAGCCCGGACGGCACGCAGTACTACGTAGCCGTCGGCGGATTCCCCGGGCACATCAGCTCATTCGCCGTATCGGCGACCGGCACTCTGTCCCCCGAAGGACAGACGCAAGTCCCCGGCATGAGCGCGCTGACCATGGTGACCGTCGACCCGAGCAACCACTTCGTGCGCGTCACCGACTATCTCGACGGCAATCTGCAGAGTTTCGCGGTCGGCACCGGCGGAAAACTGACCCCGATCGGTTCGGTTCCCACCGGTGGCGGACCGAACAATCCGGGATACACCCCGGACGGCAAATTCGTGTACGTCAGCCACGAACTCGCCAGTGAGATACGCGGTTACGCAATCGGCCCCGACGGCAAACTGACGCCCACACCAGGATCCCCGTACCCGGCCGGCCAGATGACCCACGGTGCGCAGATCACCAGCGACGGTCATCGCCTCTATGTTCCCGAGGCGGCCAGCGGTGACGTGCGCGGATATTCGATCGCGACCGACGGTAGCCTGACTCCGCTCGCGGGATCGCCCTATCACGTACCTGGCGCGCTCGCCATGCCCGGGCAGGTACTACTCAGCTCCGATGAACGGCATCTGTACGTCGCCGACGTCCTCACCACGCACATCACCACCATCGTCCATACTTTCGATGTCTCGGCGGACGGCAGCTTGCGGCCATCGGCGCTACCCGACATCGACGCCGGTGTGGTCATGTCGGACGGACCGGTACTGGTGAAAACCCACTAGATCCACCGGCTTCCGAGCCTGGTCACAGTTCCATGGCCCGCTGTCACCATTGATGCCGGTCGCCCGCAACCGATCCGGTTGACGAGCGACCGGCATCACTGTCCGGCGAGCTGTGATCGCCTGCTACGCAGTCGACTTGGCTTGGTCCGACCAGAGTCCCTGCCGCTCCAGCATGGCGATGAGTTCGTCGGCACCGGACATGATGTGGTCCCGCATCAGCGTTCCCGCCGCCTTGCCACGGCGTTTCTGCAGGGCCTCCAGGATGGCCGGGTGATCGCGCAATGTCTCCTCGGTGTGGCCCTCGATCGCCCCGTAGAAGCGGTTCGGCAGCTGTTTCACCACCGACCCCAGCAGCATCGCCAGCCGCCGCGAGTCCGCCGCGAGATTCACCGTGCGATGAAACTCGTGCCCCAGCGCCACAATTCGCTCCGAATCCGCATCCGACGCCGCTTCCTGCTCGTGCTGCGCGATCAGGTCCGCCAGATGCTGCAACTGCCGCTCGGAGATGTTCTTCGCTGCCCGCCCGGCCAACTCGGCGGCCAAGGTCGCCTGGACCCAGAACAAGTCCCGCACATCCTGACGGCTGAACGCCGACACCATGAATCCGCGCCGCGGGACCAGTTCGACGAAGCCCTCACCGCTGAGCAGCAACAGCCCCTCGCGCACCGGCGTGTTACTGACCCCCATGGCCTCCGCGATCGGCTCCGTCCGCAGGAAATCCCCGGGGCGGACCCGGCCCGAGATGATCAGCTCCCGGACATAGCCCGCGACATCCTCGGAGAGTTGCTGCCGCTGCGTGCCGGAGCTGCGCGGCAAGCCTCGCATCGTTGCGTCCATGGCGGCTCGATCCCTTCCAGTAGGCTTCTTACGCATTATGCCTCATGCGTAGCGCCCAACCGGACGAGCGACCTACTGGGGCCTGGGTCAGGACTCGGCAGGATCGTCGAGGAAGAGCACGCCCGCGGCGACCAACGCATCGATCCGGTCGTCGGTGTAGACCTCGGCGCTGACGGCGCGGCTATCGGAGCCGACGCGCGGGGCTACGCCACGGCGGTCCGGCCGGGTGCCGCCGAAGCGCCACGGGGGCCGCAGGACGGCCAGCTCGTCCGGCTGGGTTTCGACCAGGTCGAGCCAGCGGACCTGCTCGTGGGCCAAGTAGCCGGACATGGTCAGGACCGGCGCGAACGGCACATCATGAGCGGTCAACACCCGATCCCAGTGCTGGACCGGATGTTTCGCGAATTCCGCCTCGACGATCTCGGCGAGCTCGAAGTAGGCGGCCTCGCGGGGGCGGTACTCGGCGAAACGCGGATCGGTGAGCAGATCCTCCCGCTGCATCGCGAGACACAGTGCGCGCCAGAACTTCTGCGAGGACGACAGGTGAATTGCCAGATACTCCCCCGTGGCCGTGCGCACGCAGAAGTTCTGCGCCTGCGGGTGGCGGCTCTGCCGGCTCGGGTCGGCGCCCAGCTCGAACAGCTGCGAGATGCCGTCCGCGGTGAGGGTGCTGACCGCCTCCATGATCGAGGTCTCCAGATGCTGACCGGTGCCGGTGCGCAGGCGGCCGACCAGCGCGGCCAGCACACCGGTCGCCGTCGCCAGGCCGGTCACCAGATCGGCACACAGCCCGCCGGCCAGCTGCGGATGTCCTTCATCGCCGAACAATGAGTACAGGCCGCCGAAAGCGTGGCCGATGGTGTCGTAGGCGGGGCGGTCGGCCAGCGGGCCACCGGATCCGAAGCCGGTCACCGAGCCGTACACCAAGTCCGGGCGCAGCGCTCGGCAGTCCTGCGGACCCAGGCCCATCGCGGCCAGCTTGCCGGGCCGCAGGTTCTCGAGAACCACGTCGAACCGCGGGATCAGCGCCTTGACCAGGTCGATGCCCTCCGGCCGCTTGAGATCGACCGACAGGCTGCGCTTGCCGGTGTTGTACTGCCGGAAGTACGGACTGCCGTCGTTCTGGTGGCGCCGGAAGTCCTCACCGGTCCGCGGCTTCTCGACCTTCACCACCTCGGCGCCCAGCGCGCACAGCATCGAGGTGGCGAACGGCAGGGAGATATACCCGCCGATCTCCAGAATCCGGATACCGGCGAGCGGTTTGTGCTGCATGGACTGACCTCCACGGACCAACTGAGCGAATCTTGTGCGTGGCCGAGACCGCATCGATCTCGATTCACGAGTCACATCCCGTCTCGTCGACGTATGCGAGCGACGGGATGTGACTCACAATATATTATATACTTCATATGAACCCGATCACGTGGCCTCCCGATCCCCTGGGCTGCCGCGTATCCCGCCGATCGAAAGACGCCGTTATGCAGCATGTCCCTCCGCTCGAGGCAGCGGTCGCAGACTTCGTGACCGACCTCGAGCACGACGCGATCCCGCCGGCAGCACTCGACGGCGCGTGGCGGCTCATCCAAGACCAGCTGGCGGTGCAGATCGGTTGCGCTGCTCTGCCGTGGAGCCGCGCGGTACTGGAGCTGACCCGAGCCACCCACGCACCCGGACGCGCCCATGTCACCGTCGACGGGGACGCCATGAGCGCGGCCGACGCGGCCTTCGTCAACGCCACCTACGGCCATGGCTTCGAGTACGACGACGCGCACCGGGCCAGCTCGTCGCATCCCGGCAGCTGTGTGGTGTCGGCGGCGCTCGCTCTCGGCGAGGAACTGGGCTGCACCATGCGCGAGGTGGTCACCGGCGTCGTGGCCGGATACGAGGCGTACACCCGCCTGGGCGTCTTGGCAGCGCCCGACCTGCTCGAACGCGGCTTCCACCCACACGCCGTCCTGTCCACCTTCGGCGCGGCCGCGGTGGCGGCACGGATGAGGGGATTCGACGCCGAGCGCACGCTGCACGCCCTGTCGATCGCGTTCAGTCACTGCTCGGGCACCACGGAGTACACCTCCACCGGCGGGTCGGTGAAGCGCCTGCACGCCGGCATCGGCACGCGCAACGGGCTGCGGGCCGCGGAGCTGGCAGCGGCCGGAATCACCGGCCCCACCACATTCCTCAGCGGCGCGAAGGGATTCTTCCGCGTCTTCGCCGGGCGCGACGCTGGCGCGGACGCCGTGGACCTGCTGGATTCGGCCGCCGACTTCCAGATCACCCGCGTCTGGATCAAGCCGTACTGCTGCTGCGGGATCAACCACGCCTATATCGACGGCGCCCGCCGCGTGGCCGCCCGTGCGGGGGAGATCACGGCGGTCCGGCTCGCCATCCAGACCGGCGGCAATCTGATCGTCGGCAACCGCAACGCCAATGCCTATGCGCCGCAGACCATCGAGCACCTGCAGTACAGCCTGCCGTTCCAATTCGCACTGTCCGCGCTGGGCCTCGGCAACGGCTTCACCACCCACCACGACTACCTGACCGGCCGACTGGACCTCTCCCCCGGATCCCCCGCCGCCGACCTGGCCGGTCGCGTCCGGATCGAGGTCGACGCGGACCTCGACACCGAATACGCCGGCCGCTGGGTCGGCGATCTGACCGTCAGCTATGCCGACGGCACCACCGATCATCTGTTCGTCGACAATCCTGCCGGCACTGCCGAAAACCCTTTGTCCCCAGCTGACTTCGATGCCAAGTTCCGCGACCTCACCGTGGCGGCGCTGGGGGCCGACCGCGCCGAGACCCTGTTGGACACCCTGGCCGCCGGCGACACGTCCATGCCCGTGGACGAGTTCACGGCGCTGCTGCGCAACTAGCCCGGAGGCGAGGCACGTCAAGCCACACCGCCCGCGCTAGTATTTGCCATCCAGTAGCTGTGCGCGGTAGATCGGCGGTGTCGGAGACCGGTGGGCGAATCAGAGGTAGCAACGAGGCGTGCCGTTACCGCTTGGTGGAACGATCCGCTGGACTATCGGTGGCTGATTCGAACCCTCGAGCGGCGCGGCGTGTTGCCTCCGGTGAAACCGGTCGTGGCGACGGCGGGTTTCGGAATGACCGTGATCGCGGCACTGAATTGGTCGGCGGCACATCACGCGCTGGCTGTGGTGCTGATCGTCGATATGGTGGTCGGCCTGCTGTGGGGCGTGTACTGGACGGTCGGGCCGTGGCCGGGTGAGCGCACGTCGCTGGCCCTGATGGCCCTCGCCGATGGCTTGATCGGCGCCAGCACCCTCGTGGACACGTGGGGCTTCTTCGGTTCGCTGAGTGTGCTCGGGCTGATCGCCGTCGGCGGATATCTGACCGTCTTCCACGGTCCGCGGATCCTGATCGCGCACGCCGGATGGTCGCTGGCGGTGATCGTGCCAGTGTCCGGGTACCGCATGATGAGCGAAGGTGGCGGCAATATCGCCTGGCTGTCGGCCATGATGATGATGGGCGGCCTGACAGCGGGCCTGCTGCCCACTATCCATTTCTGCTGCTGGGGCTTGCGCGTCGATGCCATGACCGATCCACTGACCGGACTGCTCAACCGTCGTGGTCTGGACTGCTACGTTTCGCGATGGTTAGGCCCGCACGATCACGACCCCGTCACCGTGCTGACCGTCGACGTCGACCGGTTCAAGGCGGTGAACGACACCCTCGGGCACGCGGAAGGCGACCGCCTGCTGACCCGAATCGCGGCCTGTCTGCGCGCCGAACGACCACCCGGCGCCGTGGTCGCCCGCACCGGCGGAGAGGAGTTCGTCGTCGCCGCCCAGGTGAGTCCGGCGGCCGCGGCCGGCGAGGCCGACCGGGTCCGCCGTGCGATCGAGCGGGCCGTCGAGCCGGTAACCGTCAGCGTCGGAGTGGCGGCCGCCGAGCGGCGCTCACCGGGGTGGAATTTCGCCACCTTGCTGCACAATTCCGATCTTGCGATGTACCGCGCGAAGCAGGCCGGCGGAAACACGATCTGGCTGAGCGATGGCCGGTCTCCGGCCGGCGAGGACTGACAGAATTCGCGTCACAGCCCTCGCCGGCCGGGAACTCAGGCGGTCTCGAACGTGGCCGCCAGGCCCTGGCCGCCACCGATGCACATGGTCGCCAGGCCGCGGGACAGGCCGCGGCGCTTCAGTTCGTGCAGCAGCGTGGTGACCATGCGGGCGCCGGTCGCGCCGATGGGATGGCCGAGGGAGATGCCGGAACCATTGACATTCAAGCGGTCCTGATCCTTCCAGCCCCAGCCCTCGAGCACGGCCAGGACCTGGACGGCGAACGCCTCGTTCAGCTCCACCAGGTCCATCGACTCCAGCAGCGCGGTGGTGTCGGTGCCCAGGCGCGCGGCCAGGCGGGCGACGGCGGGGACCGGTCCGATCCCCATCCTGGACGGTTCGCAGCCGGCGGCTGCCCAGCCGGTGAGGAAGCCGATCGGTTCCAGGCCGAGAGCGTCGAGCTGGTCCTCGGCGACCACCAGCATCCCGGCGGCGGCGTCGTTCTGCTGCGCGGCATTACCCGCGGTGACGGTGCCACCCGGGGTGACCGGGCGCAGCTTCGCCAGCGTGTCCGGCGTGGAGTCCGGACGGACACCCTCGTCGGCGCTGAACACCACGGGGTCGCCCTTGCGCTGCGGAACAGTCACGGGCACAACCTCGTCGGCGAATCGTCCCGCAGCCCAGGCCGCGGCGGCACGCCGATGACTCTGTGCCGCAAAGACATCCGCGGCTTCCCGGCCCAGACCGTAGTCTGCGGCGAGATTCTCGGCGGTCTCGATCATGCCGGAGATCTTGCCGAAACGCTGCTCGGGCTGTGAGCGTTCGCGGCCGCGGTCCAGGCGGTCGTAGAGGCGGACGGTGCCGGCGCGGGCGCCCCAGCGGGTCGCGGTCGAGTAGTACTCGATGCGGCTCATGGACTCCACGCCGCCGGCCAGCACGGCGTCGGCGGCGCCGGTCTGCACCATCATCGCGGCGGTGATCAGGGCCTGCAGCCCGCCACCACACCGGCGGTCCAGCTGCATTCCGGCCACCGAGATCGGCAGGCCCGCGTGCAGGGCCAGCCAGCGGCCGACACACGGCACCTCGGAATTGGCGTAGGACTGCGCGAACACCACGTCGTCGATGCGCTCGGGGTCGATGCCCGAGCGCTGTACGACCGCCCGCACCACTGTGGCGCCGAGATCCTCGACGGGCACGTCCCGTAGCGATCCGCCGAAGGCCCCGACGGGGGTGCGGGTGGGTGCCACCAGCGCGGCACGACGGAGGGAGGAAGTCATGGTCGAAATTCCAATCCGGTCAGATCTTGTTCCGCGAAACGAGTTGCGCGGCAATGACGTTGCGCTGGATTTCGTTTGTGCCCTCGCCGACGATCATGAGGGGGGCGTCCCGGAAGTACCGCTCGACGTCGTATTCCTTGGAGTAGCCGTAGCCGCCGTGGATCCGGACCGCGTCCAGCGCGATCTGCATGGCGGTTTCGGAGGCGAACAGTTTCGCCATTCCGGCTTCCATGTCGGCGCGCTCGCCCGCGTCCAGCTTGCGCGCGGCGTCGAGGGTGAGCAACCGGGCGGCCTGCTGCTTGGTGGCCATGTCCGCGAGCAGATTGCCGATGGACTGGTGTTTCCAGATCGGCTTGCCGAACGATTCGCGTTCCTGGGCGTACTTCACCGCCGCGTCGAGGGCGGCCTGGCCGACGCCGAGCGCACGGGCGGCAACTTGGATGCGGCCCACCTCTAGTCCGCGCATCATCTGGTTCCACCCCTGGTTCGGCTCGCCGCCGAGCACCGCGTCCGGGCCCACCCGGCGGCCGTCGAACACCAGCTCGCAGGCCTCGACTCCGCGGTAGCCGAGCTTGGGCAGCTTCTTCGAGATGATCAGTCCGTCACCGGGTTCCACCAGCAGCACGCTCATGCCGCGGTGCGCCGGTGTGGCGTCGCGGTCGGTGATGCACAGCAGCCCGATCAGCCCAGAGTGCGCGGCGTTGGAGATCCAGGTCTTCGATCCGCTGATCGACCAGCCGTCGCCGTCGCGCACGGCGGTGGTGCGCATGGCCTGCAGGTCGCTACCACCGCTGGGTTCGGTGAGGGCCATGGTCGCGCGGATCGAGCCGTCGGCCATCTTCGGCAGATACTTCGCCTGCTGCTCGGAAGTACCGAATGTCTTGATCAGGTAGGTGATCACGGAGTGGCCGCCGATGGCGCCGGCCAGGCTCATCCAGCCGCGCGCCAGCTGTTCGGTGACCATCGCGAAGCAGGCGGTGCTCACGTCGACCCCACCGTGTTCCGCGGGTGCGAGCAACCCGAAGAAGCCCAGTTTCTTCATCTCTTCGATGAAGGCCTCGGGATAGATGTCGTCCTGCTCGAATTCGCGCACCCGGGAACGGACGCGCTCCGCGACGAATTCGGCGACCAGGTCCACCATCTGCTGTTCATCGGCCGTGAGGCTCATCCTCGACGCACCCCTTCCAGGTTGTCATACATAAAATATAATATCATCCGCCGACTTGGGGGAGTTCCGCGCGAACGTGATCGCTCAGCCCCGGTCGGCGGCGAACCAGAAGCCCCGCGACTCCAGCATCTCCACCGCACGGTTGCCGCCGCGTAGGAAGTGCGCTTCGGTCAGGCTGCGTGCCGCAGACACCGAGCGCGCCCGCAGTGCGGCTGCGATCTCCCGGTGATCCCGGTCGGCCGTCTCGGGCCAATCGTGGTGCGCCTCATAGAACCCGTGCGGCCCAGCAGATCCCAGCACCCTGAGCTCGGAGATCAGCCGCCGCGACCCGGCCGCCCGGTTGATGGCGCGGTGGAACTCGAAGTTGAGCAGCTCCCGCTCGGGACTGGACCCGGTGGTCTCCATCCGATCCAGCAGGGCGTCCAGCCGGTCCAACACAGCACAGGTGATCTCGGCAGCCGCCCGGGCCGCAGCCAGCCCGGACACAACCCCCAGAATCCAGTAGTGGTCGCGTACGTCGTCGCGGCTCAGCCGGGCCACATAGGCACCGCGCCGAGGCGGAAGTTCCACCACGCCTTCGACTTCCAGGGTGATCAGCGCCTCGCGCACCGGCAACTTGCTGGCACCGAGACAGCCGGCGATCGCGTCCTGGTCGATCTTGTCGCCGGGACGCAGTTCACCGGAGAAGATGCGGCGGCGGATCTCCTGCGCCGCGGCCGTTTTCAGGCTGACCGGCGCCGAGCTCTGCGAACCGAACGGATTCGACATAGAAAATATTATATCTTCTATGTGGTGTGGGCCGCTGTGCCGAATTCGGTTCGGATCGCGGCGGTGTCGGCGCCCAGAGCGGGGACCGAGCCGTGCCGCACCGGCCATCCGATGGCCAGTGCCGGAGGCACCAGGGCCGGCGCCGGCCCCGATGGCGTCCCCACCGCACGCCACCGGTCCCGGGCACCCAGCTGTGGATGGACAGCCAGCTCGGCCACCCCGTTCAAGCGCGCGTTGCCGATACCGGCGGCGTCCGCCTCGGCCTGGACATCAGCGAGACTTCGTGTGGCACACCACTGACCGACCATCTCGTCCAGCTCGGCGCGGCACCGGACCCGGTCGTCGTTGTGCGCGTAGCGTGGATCGTCGGCCACTTCCGGCCGCCCGATCAGGCCGGCCAGCCGCCGCCATTCCCGATCGCTGGTCGTGCCCAGCACCGCAACCTGGTCGTCGGCGGTCCGGTAGGCACCGTAGGGCGCGATCATCGGCGAGCCCATACCGACCGGGACCGGTTCGGTCCCCGCGTGCAGCACCTGGTTCAGCGCGAAACCCATCATCTCCGCGACGGTGTCGAGCATCGCCAGCGGGATCACCGCACCGCGCCCGGTCCGCTCCCGGTCGTACAGCGCGGCCAGCACCGCCGAGTAGGCGTACAGCGCGGTCCCGATGTCCGCGATCGGGATGCCTGGCTTGGCGGGATGCCCGGGGGTTCCGGTGATGGAACACGAGCCGGCCTCGGCCTGGATCAGCAGATCGTAGGCCCGTTTGTGGTCCTGTGGACCGCCTTTGCCATAGCCGGAGATGTCGACGATGATCAGCCGCGGGTGATCACGGCTGAGCGTATCGACACCGAGCCCCAGGCGGTCCAGGGCACCCGGCCCCAGGTTGCTCACCAGCACGTCGGCGGCGGCGAGCAGATTGCGCAGCACATCCAGGTCGGCCGGATCCTTGAGATCCAGTGCGGCCGACTCCTTTCCGTGGTTCAGCCAGGTGAAATGCGCCGACATCCCGCCGACGACGGTGTCGTAGTGCCGGGTCGAATCCCCGTACCCGGGCTGCTCGACCTTGATCACCCGCGCGCCGAGATCGGCCAGATGCCGGGTACACAATGGCGCCGAAATCGCCTGTTCCAGGCCGACAACCGTGATGCCGGCCAGCGGGCCGGACGAATACTGTTCGCTCACTGGAACTTCGGCTCCCGCTTCTCCCGGTGCGAGGCGACGCCCTCGATCACGTCGGGCCCGCCGAAACCGTAGAACTCCAGCCCCAGTGAGGCGTCGAAGATCGGCATGGCCTGCCGGTACCAGCCGTTGAGCGCCATCTTCGTGCCCTGGATACCCGCCCGCGACCCGGTCGAGAGCCGGATCGCCAGCTCCAGCGCCCGGTCCTGCACCTGGTCGTCGTCGACGCACAGCGACACCATGCCCAGCCGTTCGGCCTCCTCGCCGATGATCACCTCGTTGGTCAGCAGGTGGTACTTCGCCTTGGCCATGCCGCACAGCAGCGGCCAGCAGATCGCGGCGTGATCACCGGCGGCGACCCCCAGCCGGACGTGCCCGTCAACGATCTTGGCCCGGCGCCCGGCGACCGAGATATCGGCCAGCAGCGCCACCACCAGTCCCGCCCCGACCGCGGGACCGTTGATCGCCGAGATGATCGGCTGGGGTACTTCGATCAGATTGCGCACCAGGTCGCGCGCCTCGCGCATGACCCGGGTCCGCGACGCGTGATCGCCGATCATGTCCTCGACCAGGTCGAAGCTCCCGCCGGCCGAGAAGGCCCGCTCCCCCGCCCCGCGCACCAGGACCGCGCGCACCGATTCGTCCCGGGCGACGACCGGCCAGATGTCGGCCAGTTCCTGATGCATGACCGGGCCCACCGAATTCAGATTCGGGGAGTCAAGCACGATCCGCAGCACCCCGTCGACGGGGCGATCGATCGTCAGCGACGAAAAGTCTTCGTATCCAGGCACATTCAATCCTCTCGTTACCTGATGCGGTACACGGTGGCTGTGGTGGCCGGCTCTTCGGCCGGTTCGGCGTCCCACCGGGACGCGACGTCGGCCACCTGTTGTGTGTCCGACGGCGGTGCCGACGGGGCGCGAGCCGGCGTGTCGCCGAAGCGGGGAGCCGGTGCGGGATGCAGCACGCCGCCCACCCGCTGATACAACCCGCGGGCGGCGTTGTGCGGGTCGGCAGCCGCCTCCTCGAAGGTGAGAACCGGGCTGACACAGGCGTCGGTGCCCCGGTACACCTCCTCCCAGTGGGCGCGGGTGCGCCGGGCCAGCGCGGCGGCGACGAGCTCGCGCAGTTCCGGCCAGCGCACCCGGTCGTTCTGCGCGGGCCACTCGGCGGTGTCGACGCCGAGACGGCTGACGAACTCCTGGTAGAAGTCCGGTTCCAGCGCGCCGACCGCCAGATAGCGACCATCCGAGCACCGGTAGGTGTCGTAGAACGGCGCACCCGAGTCCAGGAAGTTCGTTCCCGGTTCGTCGGAGTAGAGCCCGGCGGCGCGCAGACCCTGCAGTTTGGCGCTCAGCAGCGCGACACCGTCGACCATGGCGACATCGAGAACCTGGCCGCGGCCGGTGGTGCGTGCCGCCACCAGCGCACAGGCGATGCCGAACGCGCCGAATGCCCCACCGCCGGCGTAGTCGCCGAGCAGGTTGACCGGTGGGCGCGGCGCGCCGCCGGCGGGCGCCAACGCGTGCAGAACCCCGGACTGGGCCACGTAATTGATGTCGTGCCCCGCGTCCTCCGCTCGCGGGCCGGTCTGCCCGTACCCGGTGAGCCGGGCATACACCAGCCGCGGATTGCGGGAGGTGACCTCGACGGGACCGAGGCCGAGCCGTTCGGCGACACCGGGCCGGAAACCCTCGACGAACACCTCGGCGGCCGCGGCCAACCGCAGCACCGCCTCGCGCCCGGCCGGGTGTTTCAGATCGACCGGCACCGACGTCACGCCACGGTTGACGACGTCGAGTTCCGCGGTCAGCCCGTCGGTCTGCTCCAGCGCCCGCGCGGACCGGTGCACCGGGCGCACCACCCGAACCACGTCGGCGCCCATGTCCGCCAGCAACATCGACACGTACGGCACCGGACCCATGCCCGCGAGCACCAGGACCCGGACCCCGTGCAACGGTCCCGTCATCGGATCACCTCTCAGTAGGAGCGCGGCAGGCCGAGCACCTGCTGAGAGATGTAGTTGCGCACCATCTCCTGCGAGAACGGCGCGTTGCGCAGCAGCCGCACTTCCCGCCACAACCGCTCGATGTGGTACTCCTTCGCATAGGCGTACCCGCCGAGGGTGGAGAAGGCACGGTCACACGCTTCGAATCCGCCTTCGGCACCGAGATATTTGGCGGCGGCGGCCTCGGGACCGCAGGGCAGGCCCCGGTCGAAGAGTTCGGCTGCCTTCATCACCATGCCCTCGGCGGCTTCGAGCCGAATCCACGAGTCGGCCAGCGGATGGGCGACCGCCTGGTTCTGCCCGATCGGCCGGTCGAACACAACGCGGTTCTTGGCGTACTCGGTGGCGAGTTCCAGGGCGGCCCGGCCCAGGCCGATGCCCTCCATCCCGACCACGATGCGTTCGGGATTCAGGCCGTCGAGCAGGTAATAGAAGCCCTTGTCGACTTCGCCGACGAGCCGGTCGTCGGACACCTCCAAGTTGTCGATGAACAACTCGTTGGTGTCGATGGCGGCGCGGCCGAGCTTGTCGATCTCGCGCACGGTGATCGCCGAGCGGTCCATGTCGCACAAGAACAGGGACATGCCCCACAGCGGCTTGTCGTCGCGGCGCGGTGAGGTGCGGGCCAGCAGCAGGATCTTCTGGGCGTTCTGGGCGTTGGTGATGAACACCTTCTGCCCGTTGATCACCCAGCCACCGTCGACCTTGGTGGCCTTGGTCTTGATCCGGGAAGTGTCCACGCCCGCAGTGGGTTCGGTGACGCCGAACGCCATCAGCAGCTCACCGGCCGCCAGCTTGGGCAGGTATTCGCGCTTCATCTGCTCCGAGCCGTATTTCACGATCGGTGCCGGCGGGAACACGTAGAAGTGGATCGCGGACCCACCGCTCATACCGCCGCCGGAGGCGGCGATCTCCCCCATCATCACCGCAGCCTCGCGCAGACCCAGACCGATCCCGCCGTACTCCTCGGGGATCATGGCACCCAGCCAGCCACCGGCGGCGAAGGCCTTCACGAACTCCCACGGGTATTCGTGTTTACGGTCTTTGTCCAGCCAGTAGTTGTTGTCGAACCGGCGGGCCAGGTCTCGCGTCGCCTGACGGACGACCTCGATATTGTCCTCGGCTTCCACGGTGGTCACAGTGCGTTCTCCTGATCGTGTTCGCCCGCAACGGGAATGGCCTCGAGCGGGGTGGTGGGGTCGAGTGCGGACAGGTCGCCCGGCGAGCTCCCGAGGTAGCGGGCGCGGATGGCGCGCCGCATGATCTTGCCGTTCTTGGTCTTCGGCAGACTGGCGACGACACGGACCTCGGGTGCGAAGGATCGACCGGCGTGCTCGGTGGCGGTCTCCTGCAGGTCCGCCGGTACGGGGCCGTCGTCGCGGAGCACGGCGAAGGCGACGGCTCGCTGGCCGCGCAGTTCGTCGGGGACGCCGATCACGGCGACCTCGGCAATTCTGTTGTCCCGCAACAGCGACGCCTCGATCTCGGCGGGACCGACGCGGCGGCCGGACAGTTTCAGGGTGTCGTCTGACCGGCCGTGGATGCGCCACATGCCGTGCTCGTCGACGCTGGCCAGGTCGCCGTGTACCCAGATGCCGTGCCACCGGTTCCAGTAGGTGTCCAGGTAGCGGTCGCGGTCGTTCCAGAACGCGTGCGTCATGCCGGGAAAGGTGTTGCGTACCACCAGTTCCCCGATCTCGCCGACCACGGGGTGCCCGTCGTCGCCGAACACCGCGGCGTCCACGCCCGGCAGGGGGGCGTTGAACGCCGCTGCCGCCATGGGCAGGAATGGGTAACCGATCAGCAGGCCGCCGCCGATCTCGGTGCCGCCGCTGTAGTTGACGATCGGGACGCGCCGGCCGCCGACTTCGTCGAACAACCACCACCAGGTCGGCTCGTCCCAGGCCTCACCGGTGGAGACGAAGGTGCGCAGGGTGTCCATCGCCGGGGCGGCCGCACCGGCGGCCTTCAGCGCCCGCGCCGCGGTCGGCGCGATGCCTTGAACGGTGATTCCGTTGCGGCGCACGATCTCCCACATGCGGGTGGGGGTCGGATAGGTCGGCAGGCCCTCGATCATCACGATGGTCGCGCCGAGCTGCAGCGGACCGGTCATCAGCATCGGGCCGACCAGCCAGCCCAGATCGGTGACCCAGGAGACCACATCCCCGGCGTGAACGTCGAAACCGTAGGCGAAGTCGACCGCCGTCTTCATCGCGAAGCCACCGTGCGAGTGCACGATGCCCTTGGGCCGCCCGGTGGTGCCCGAGGTGTAGACCACGGTGAGTGGATCGTTCGCCTCGGTCTCGACGGTCTCGATCGGCTCCGGGTCACGAGCCAATTCGTCGTAGTAGACGTCCCGGCCGCGGGTCATGGGCACCTGCGCGCCCAGATGGCGGACCACCACCACCGTCTGCACCGACGGCGAATCCGCCAGGGCCGCATCGGCGGTCGCCTTCAGCTCGACCATCTTGCCGCGCCGGGTGGTCCCGTCGGCGGTCACCAGCGCGACGGCTTCGGAGTCCTGCAGCCGGGTCGCCAGCGCGTCGGGGGCGTAGCCGCTGAAGGTCGGTACCGAGACCGCGCCGAGCATGGCGATCGCCAGGTAGGCGACCGCGGCTTCGGGCACCACCGGCATGAACAGCGCCACCCGGTCACCGCGGTGGACACCGAGCTCGCGCAGGTTGGCCGCGAAACGCCTGACCTCGGTGTCCAGCTGGGCGAAGGTCAGGGTGCGGCGCTGACCGTCGTCACCTTCGTAGATCACCGCGAGCTGGTCGGCGCGTTCGCCGATCGCGTGTCGGTGCGCGCACAGCTGCGCGATGTTGATCCGCGAACCCGGAAACCATTGCGGGAACGGCTTACCCGCCGATTCGTCCACCGCTCGGTCGAAGGGCACGGTGAACTCGACACCGAGATCGGCGGCCGTCGCTCGCCAGAACCAGTCCGGATCGGCGTCGGCTCGCCGGTTCAGTTCCGCGACCGCGGCCGCGTCGGATCCCAGCCCCCAGCCGCGCATCGCGGCCAGCAGCCGGCTGCGCTCGCGCACCGTGGCGCCCGGCACCCATGCCAGGCCTTCGGCTTGCTGCACATCTGCCATCAGATCGCTGCCTCTCGATCAGGCCTGCTCGGCGGGCCGCTTGAGCATCAGGCCGACTCGCAGTGCGTCGCAGACGATCTCGTCGCGCTGGTTGATTCCCAGGTGGCGGAACGTGACGATGCCGGAGTCGCCCCGGCTCTTGGATTCGCGCCGGTCGACGATCTCGGTGCGGACGTGGATGGTGTCGCCGTGGAACACGGGCTTGGGGAAGGTGATCTTCTCGAAGCCGAGGTTGCCCAGCGTGGTGCCCTGAGTCGTCTCCGGCACGGTGATGCCGGAGACCAGACCGAGGATGAACAGGCTGTTGACCAAGCGCTGGCCGTAGATCGAGTTCTTGCTGTACTCCGCGTCCAGGTGCAGCGGCGCCAGATTCAGTGTCATCACACTGAACAACGTGTTGTCCGCTTCGGTGACGGTGCGGCGGGTCGGGTGGTCGATGACCAGCCCCGGCTCCAGCTCCTCGAGGTACAAACCCGGCATGTCATGTCCTTTCGCCGCACCCGGCAGCGCCGCCGGGTGCCCATCAGTAGCTTATGCGAAAATATATTATGTATGCAATGCAACCGGCCGCGCACACCGCTTGCTTCCAGACGTATTATATATAATATCACATGCTGATCCACTGAGAACCCGCTCGAAGGGAGCCGACCGTGTCCGACGTCAGCGCCGAGGATTTCGCGCCGATCCTGGCCCAGGTCCGCCAGTTCATCCGAACGAAAGTCGTTCCGCGCGAACCGGAGATCCTGGCCACCGATGCCATCCCCGCCGACATCCGGCGGGCCGCCGCCGAGATGGGCCTGTTCGGTTACGCCATCCCGCAGGAATGGGGCGGCCTGGGCCTGGACCTGACCCAGGACGTGGAGCTGGCCATGGAGTTCGGCTACACCAGCCTGTCCCTGCGCTCGATGTTCGGCACCAACAACGGCATCGCAGGCCAGGTCCTGGTCAACTACGGCACCGACGCACAGCGCAAGCAATGGCTGGAGCGCATCGCCTCCGGCGACGTGGTCGCCTCCTTCGCGCTCACCGAGCCCGGGGCGGGTTCCAATCCGGCCGGCCTGCGCACCAAGGCACGACGCGCCGGTGACGACTGGATCATCGACGGGCAGAAGCGATTCATCACCAACGCACCGCTGGCCGACCTGTTCGTCGTCTTCGCCCGCACCGCCGAGCCCGGGCCGGACGGACCCGGCATCGCGGTGTTCCTGGTCCCGGCCGGTACGCCCGGCGTCCAGGTCGGCCCGAAGGACGCCAAGATGGGGCAGGAAGGGGCCTGGACCGCGGACGTCACCTTCACCGACGTCCGGGTGCCGGCCGAGGCGTTGGTGGGCGGCGCCGAGGACGTCGGGTACAAGGCCGCCATGAGTTCGCTGGCCCGCGGCCGGGTCCACATCGCGGCGCTGGCGGTCGGCACCGCGCAGCGCTGCCTCGACGAATCCGTTTCCTACGCGGCGACCGCCACCCAGGGCGGCACCCCCATCGGGGACTTCCAGCTGGTGCAGGCCATGCTCGCCGAGCAGCAGACCGGCGTCTCGGCCGGCCGCGCGCTGGTCCGGGAAGCTGCGGCCGCCTACGTCTCCGGCGCCGACCGCCGGGTGCTGCCGTCGGTGGCGAAGCTGTTCTGCACCGAGATGGTGGGAAAGGTCGCCGACCACGCGGTGCAGATCCACGGTGGCTCCGGCTACATGCGCGAGGTGCCCGTCGAGCACATCTACCGCGATGTGCGGCTACTGCGCCTGTACGAGGGCACCAGCGAGATCCAGAAGCTCATCATCGGCGGCGCCCTGGTCCGGCAAGCGAAGAAGCGCGCATGACCACCGCGCTGGACCCGGCCGCGCGCGTGCGCGGCGCCGCCACCCTGCTGTTCGTGCCCGGCGACCGGCCCGAGCGATTCGGCAAAGCCGCCGCCGCGGGCGCCGATCTGGTGATCCTGGACCTCGAAGACGCGGTGCCGCCCGACCACAAGGACACGGCCCGTGCGCATGTCGCCGAATGGGTCACTGCCGGGAACTCGTGCGCGGTCCGCATCAACGCGGTCGGCACACCGTGGCACGACTACGACCTGATCGCCATGGCGGCACTCGGTTGCCCAGTGATGCTGCCCAAGGCCGAGAAGCCCGCCACCATCGCGCGCACCGCCGGACTGCTGGGCCGGAACTCGGCGCTCATCGCCCTGATCGAGACCGCGAACGGCGTGCTGCGAGCCGAGGCGATCGCCGGCGTGCCCGGGGTGCACCGGCTCGCCCTGGGCACCTTCGACCTGGCCGCCGAACTCGGTGTCGACCCGGCCGACCGGGAGGCGATGGCCGCAGCCCGGCACGCCCTGGTGCTGGCCGCCGCGGCCGGCGGGCTGCCCGGCCCGGTCGACGGCGTGACTGCCGGAATCGACGATCCGGAGCAGGTCGCCGACGACGCCCGCTACGGCCGCCGCCTGGGCATGACCGGCAAGCTCTGCATCCATCCCCGCCAGCTCCAACCCGCCGCGCGTGCGCTGTATCCCACTGCAGTCGAACAGGATTGGGCTGCGCGCATCTTGGCCGCAGACACCACAGCCGGGGTCGCCGTCGTGGACGGCACCATGGTCGACAAGCCCGTCCTCGAGCGCGCTCGCCGGATCTCCGCGCTCGCCGAACGCATCCCCACCGACAACCGATAGGAACCACCCCATGCCCGGACCACTGCTACTGGACAAGACCGCCGTCATCACCGGAGCGGCACAGGGAATCGGCTACGCCATCGCCGAACGCTTCGCCGCCGAGGGCGCGCGCGTCGTCGTCGGCGACATCGACGAGGGTGCCGCGAAGGACGCCGCTGAACGGCTGGGCGGGGCCACCGTCGCCCACGGCGTGCGCTGCGATGTCACCGTCGCCGACGACGTCCAGGCGCTGCTCGACGCCGCCGCGACCGCCTTCTCCCCTGTCGACATCATGGTCAACAATGCCGGAATCACCCGGGACGCGACCATGCGGAAGATGACCGAGGAACAGTTCGACCAGGTCATCAGCGTGCATCTCAAGGGCACGTGGAACGGCACCCGGCTGGCCGCCGCGATCATGCGCGAGCGCGGCAGCGGCACCATCGTCAACATGTCCTCGCTGTCCGGCAAGATCGGACTGGCCGGGCAGACGAACTATTCGGCCGCCAAGGCCGGAATCGTCGGCATGTCCAAGGCCGCCGCGAAAGAGCTTGCGCACCTGGGCATCCGGGTCAACGCGATCCAGCCCGGCCTGATCCGCACCGCCATGACCGAGGCCATGCCCGCCAAGGTCTGGGAGGCAAAGATGGGCGAGATCCCGATGGGCCGCGCCGGCGAGGTGAGCGAGATCGCCTCGGTGGCCCTGTTCCTGGCTTCGGACCTGTCGTCGTACATGACCGGCACGGTGCTCGAAGTGACCGGCGGGCGGTTCATGTGAGTACCGACGGCGCTGCGGCGGTGTGGCGGCCATATACCGAGACCTCGTTCGAATTGCTGGATCCGGCACCGGTTTCCGCGCTGGCGGCCCTGTTCGACGACGGGCTGCCGGTCCCGGCGGCCGGTGATCCGCTCCCACCGCTGTGGCACTGGGTGGCCTTGCCCCGGTGGTCGCCATCGGGGTCGCTCGGGGTGGACGGACACCCACGGCGCGGGGACTTCCTGCCACCGATCACGTTGCCGCGGCGCATGTTCGCCGGTGGGGAGGCACGGTTCCTTCGGCCGTTGCCGGTCGGCAGTCGGGTGCGCCGGGAGGCCGAGGTGCTCTCGGTGACCGAGAAAGACGGGCGCACCGGCCGATTGGTGGTCGTGCGGGCTTCGATCCGGTTGTTCGACGAATCGGATCGACTCGCGGTCGAGGAGACCCAGGACCTGATCTACCGGGAGGCGGCACCCCCGCGGACCGGCCCGGCGCCAGAACCGCCCGCGGTGCACACCGAACCGGGTCCGCCCCTGCACCGGATATCGGACACCACATGGGATTTGCGGACCGACCCGACCCTGCTGATGCGCTTCTCGGCGGCGACGGCCAATGCCCACCGCATCCACTACGACTGGCCGTATGCCACTGCGGTGGAAGGTTATCCGGGATTGGTCGTGCACGGGCCGCTGCAGGCCTTGGCGCTGCTGGAGACCCACCGGCTGGCCGGTGGACTGCCCGTCACGACACTGAAGCATCGTGGTCGCGCTCCCCTGTTCTGCGGGGACCGCGCCCTGCTGCGCACCACCGCCGGCCCAGAGGGGATCGCCCTCGAATTATTCGGTCCCCGAGGCGAATCCGGCGGCCCACACGCCACCGTCGATCTGACCACAGGAGCATCGTGACTCACGTCTTCACTACCCTCGACGAGGTCAAGGCGGCCATCGGCCAGCCGCTCGGCCCCGGCGCCGCCGTACACGTCGGCCAGCTGCACATCGATGCCTTCGCGGCCGTGACCGGTGACGGCCAGTGGATTCACACCGATCCCGGCCGCGCGGCCACCGGCCCCTACGGCACCACCATCGCCCACGGCTTCCTCAGTCTGTCCCTGCTCCCTGCCCTGGGCACCTCGGTGTACGAATTCGCGTTCGGGTCCGCCCGAATCAACTACGGGCTCAACAGAGTCCGCTTCCCCTCGCCCGTTCGGGTGAACAGCGATCTGCGTGCCACGGTCACCGTCACGGATGTCACCGAAGGACCCACCGGCGCCACCGTGACACTGCGGACCGTCGTCGATGCCGGCGACCCGAAACCCGCTTGCGTCGCCGAATCCCTGGTCCTGATCGTGGATTGACCGCTCCCCGCCGGCTCCAGCTCGGCACCGCCTGCCGGTACAGAGCTGGAGCCGTCCGCGTGTACTCCTGCGAACACCGGTCGAGATCGACAAGCGCCCGGCACCTTGCGTTGAAGGTGCCGGGCGCACTTGCTGTTCGGCCCGCGACGACCGCAGCGGGCGGGGCGTGTAGCCCCGCCCGCGGAATCACACGGCGGCGACGGCCTCCGCCAGAGCGATGAGCGCCTCCGCGGTCTTCACATGCGCGATGTCGATGTGCTGACCTTCGAAATCGACTGCCGCGCTACCGGACGCCTCGGCGGCGCGGAACGCCGCGATCATGCGGTGGGCTTCGTCGATCTGGTCGGGGGTGGGGGCGAACACCTCGTTGGCGACGGCAACGTGCGAGGGGTGGATGGCCACCAGGCCGCGGTAGCCCAGGCGGCGGTTGTCCACGCAGAAGGTGCGACAGCCGTCGAGGTCGCGAATGTCCTGCCAGACTCCGGTCACCGGATGGTCGATGCCGTTCGAGCGGGCGGCGAGGACCAGGCGGCTGCGCAGGTACAGCGATTCCATGCCTTCGGGGGTGAATTCGAAGCCCAGCGAACGGCCCACGTCCGCGCTGGGCCCGGTGGCACCCAGCAGCGACGCCACCCGAGGGCTCGCGGCGGCGATCTGCTCACACTGGGCCATCGAGGTGGCGGTCTCGAAGGAGACGATCAACTCGATCGAGCCGGGTTCCAGCCCGTCCCGCTCCTCGAGGTGGGTCAGCACGCCGTCCAGGCGCACGATGTCGGCGGCCGAGCAGATCTTGGCCAGGAACAGACCACGCAGCCCGGGCCGTACGACCGCCTCCAGATCGCCGGCGAGCAGGCCGGTGTCGGCCGGGTTGGCCCGCACCCACAGTTCCGGTCGCACCCCGGCGCCCCGCAGCCGGTCGATCGTCGCGGCGACGGTAGCGCGCGCCTGTACCTTGTCCGCCGCGGGGACCGAGTCCTCGAGGTCGAGGATCAGGGCGTCCGCGCCCGACGCCACACCCTTGTCCGCCCACGCGGCCTTGTGCCCGGGTACGAACAGCATCGACCGATACGGTTTCATCACGCCTCCTCGCGCATTCGTGCGATTCATCCGATCGCACAGATTTCGTAGATAATATACAATATACTCAGCGCCCGGCCGGGCGTACCGGGCCGGTACGAACGGCGGGGAGCTGCGCGCGAGCCGCAGGCGGCCAACCGCGGTCAGGCCGCCTGCGGCCTCCTCAGGAACGAGCGTCGGCCAAGGCCGGCGACAAACCGTAGGACTTGAGTTCGGTATAGGCATCGAAGCCCTCGAGACCGGTCTCGCGCCCGATCCCGCTGTTCTTGAATCCACCGATCGGGGAATGGAATCCGACCACGAAACCGTTCAGTTCCACGGTGCCGGTGCGGATTCGCCGGGCCACCGCCAGCGCGTGCTCGTCGTCGGCGGCGAAGACCGAACCGTTGAGGCCGAAGCTGGAATTGTTGGCGATCGCGACGGCCTCGTCCTCGTCGGCGAAGCTCAGCACCGACAGCACCGGGCCGAAGATCTCCTCCTGGGCGATCCGCATGCCAGGTTCCACACCGGTGAAGATCGTCGGTTCGACGAACCAGCCGTGGTCCAGCCCGGCCGGTCGCCCGCCGCCGACAGCCAGCTTCGCGCCCTCGTTGCGGCCGATTTCGATGTAACTCTCCACCAGATCCCGCTGCCGTTCCGCGACCAGCGGACCGATCTCGGTGTCGGGGTCGCCCGGATCGCCCACCGGCATCGATTCGGCCATGGCCACCATGCGCTCGACCAATTCGGCAGCGCGTGACCGGGCCACCACGATCCGGGTCTTGTTGCTGCACGCCTGGCCGTTGTTGCGCATGGACAGCTTGCGGATCTGCCCGATCACCAGATCCAGGTCGGCGTCGTCGAGCACGACCGCCGCGGACTTGCCGCCCAGTTCCAGGGTGACCCGCTTCAGGTCGCGCCCGCACAACTCGGCGACCCGGCGACCAGCGCCGGTGGACCCGGTGAACGACACCTTGTCGACGCCCGGGTGGGTCACCAGATATTCGCTGACCTCCCGCCCGCCGGGCAGGACGCTGACCAGCCCGTCGGGCAGCCCGGCCGCGGCCACCAGTTCCGCGAACAGGTACGCGTTCAGCGGAGCCTCGGGCGCGGGCTTGAGGATCACCGCGCAGCCGGCCAGCAGCGCCGGAGCCACCTTGAGCATGGTGATCTGCAACGGCATGTTCCACGGGATCACGGCCGCCACCACGCCGACCGGTTCCCTGGTCACCAGCCCGGTGCCGAGGCTCGAGCGCCGGACGGTACTCCACGGGTAGCGGGGCGCCAGCTCGAGGAAGGCGTCCAGCAGCAGTTTCGCGCCCAGGGACTGGGTGCCGCGCGACAACGTGATCGGGCTACCCATCTCGGTGGTGATGGTCTGGGCGATCTCCTCCTGCCGCTCCCCCAGGGCCGCGCTGATCGGGGCCAGCGCGGCGATGCGCTCGGCCACCGTCAGGTGCGGCCACGGCCCGTGGTCGAACGCCTGCCGGGCCGCCGCGACCGCGCGGTCGACATCCGGTGCCGCGGCCGCGGCCACCGTGGCCACGACCTGTTCGGTGTACGGCGACACGACGTCGATGGTGTCCGACGTCGCCGGATCGAGCCACCGCCCGCCGATGAACAGTTTCGTGACATTGTCCTGCCAGACCATGATTTCTCTCCTCGCGCACACCGCTGTACCCGGCGATGGTTCGACTTCACGACGACGGTCGCATTCGCAGCCGGGCCGACCCACCGGCAACCCGCGGCGCAGTGCGGGCGCCGCCGGGTCCCCATACTGTGGCCCGGCACACAGCCCGGCGGCATCCCGCGCCGGTCGGATTCGGCTACGACTTTCGGCGGACACCGAGACGCCGTCTCGCCGCGAAGCTACGGTTCGATTTGATATAATATTTTCCGTTGGACGGAGGTGTGGAGTGGACGAACCGATCGGTGCGCCCCGGCGTGAACTGGACCTCGGCACCGGACTCGGCGAACTCCTGCGCGAACTGGCGGCGGACGCGACAGCCCTCCTGGACCGCGAGTTTCCGGCCGCGGACCCGGCGTGGGCCCGCACGGCCGACGCACTGCTGCGGCAGCTGTGGGACGAGACGCTGACCGAGCTGATCCGAGCGGCACCGGACCGCATCGCCGTCCTGACCGCACTACTGGACCGGATCCGTTCCGCGGAGCACCGGATCGCCGATTTGCGCGCCCGCACCGGAACCGACCTGCTGCGCGGAGTGCGGCAGGCCCTCGGCCGGCTGCACGACGCCACCTCGGTCGACGAACTGCTGACCCGAGCACCCGAGGAGTTGTCGACCCTCGGATTCGGCCGGACGCTGGTGTCCACGGTCGACGAATCGGTGTGGAACCTGCACACCATGCATGTAGTGGGCAATCCCCGGCTGGCGGCGGAAATGGTGGCTGCGGGCCGCAGCAGTCCCCGTCGGCTCGACGGCACCTTGGTGGAGTCGGACGTCGTCGCCCGGGCGCGGCCGGGGCTGGTGTTCGATGTCCAGCGCAATCCACGCGTGGACCGGCAACTGGTCCGCATCTCGCAGGCGTCGTCGTATGCCATTGCGCCACTCGTGGTGCGCGACACCGTGATCGGCCTCGTCCACGGGGACTGCTACCCGTACCGGGATGTGGACGCCACCGATCGCGCCGTCCTGGACCTGTTCGGCGAAGGGCTGGGCCACGCGGTGGCCCGGCTGCGCGTGCTCGACGGCCTCGCCGATCTCCGGCGCGGCATGGAGCGCCTCAGCATCGACGCGAACATCGCCGTGCCGCAACCGGTTCCGGTGTCCGCCCCGACCCATCCGCTGCTGTCGGCGCGAGAGGCCGAGGTGGCCGAACTGCTGGCCGCGGGCGAACCGAATCGCTTGATCGCCCGCACCCTGTCGATCTCCGAGGGCACCGTGAAGACCCACGTCACCCACATCCTCCGCAAACTGGGTGCGGCGAACCGGGCCGAGGCCGTGGCGTATTGGCTGCGCCAGGCGAACGGCTCGCGAATCCGCTGAGCCGCCGCCGGCGCTGCCGTTACCGGGTGCCGAGCAGCCGCATGACCGGCGCGAAGTCGTCGATCCGCTCGAGACCGAAGACCGCGTCGACGATGTCATCCTGCCGCGAATCCTCCAGGACGCCTTCGGCATTGACCCGGAACTTGGCGATCAGCTCGGCATCGGTCATCCGCGTTTCCGGATCCGGCGTCGGGCTACCCTTCGGATACAGCCGATCGGCGACGAAAGTCGTTCCGCGAGCGTCTACTTCGATCCGGGCGGGCCGGGCGGACGGATGCGCGGACAGCGCCCGGAAATAGTCCGGGTGCGGCTGGAACGTGACGCGCTCCATCAGATCCAGAACCGAACGACCGAAGACCAGTTCCGGATCGTGCCATGCCTTGCCCGGGGTGATGTTATGCGCGCCGACGGCCAGACCGTGGGCGATGCTGAACTGCGCGTCGTGGGTGTGTTCGATGGCATTGCTCAGCCACAGCGGATGCAGGACCGCGGCCTCGCCCCAGCACCGGATCGCGTCGATCTCCTCCGGTTTCAGGTCGTTGTCCACCACGATCTCGGTCAGGGCGTGCAGCGGCGCGTGCAGGATCCGGCAGTGCGGGTACGGCTTGAAGGTCTGCTCGGCGGGGAACAGCCATTCGTCACCGAGGCCGGCCGTGATGTTGTGCGGTTCCCAGCGCCGGGTCCCGATGAAGCGACGGTAGCCGAATTCGGCGTCGTCGAGGACCGGCAGATCACCGCGGTGGCCGAGCTCGGCCAGATACGCCGCGGTCAACGAAGCGTTGGTCAGGGCGCCCGCCAGCGAGTACTTGATCGTGGCGGTCGGCGCGTGCGCGAGCCAGGAGCGCATCGAATTCACCGGGGAGGTGGCGGCCGCGATCGCCAGCGCGTGGGAGATCACCTCCGGGGTGCTGCCCTCGAGTTTTCCGATCGCCGCGGTGGCACCGAAGACGGTGTTGCTGTATCCCAGCACCGGCGACAGGTTCATCTCCGTGTCGGTGCGGTCGCGCAAGTAGTCGACCGACTTGTAGAACCGGAACGACATCTCGTGCGCGAGCGCGATCGCGGCGATCACATCGCGGCCCGAACGCCCCCGACTCTCGGCCACCGCCATCGTCTGCGGCAGCACGTACGGGGTCACATGGCCGGGCGGGAGCACCGCGTCGAAGTCCAGGGCGTTGATGAGTTCCCCGTTGGCGAAGGCGGCACCGAGGACCGTCACGCGGTCGGGAGTGCCGATGATCGTCGCCTCCCCGCCGGTGCCACCGACCAGCCGCGCGTAGTCGATCCCGATCTTCCCCTTGTGCTGGTCGACCGCGCCCAGACCGCAGCCCATCGAATCGAGCAGGATGCGTTTGCATTCGACGACGACCTCCCCCGGGAGGCGGTCGTAATCGACTCCCGCGGTGAAATCGGCCAATTGTTCGACGATGGTCTTCGACACGAACGGAGATCCTTTCCCTGCTGCCGCGCATCGCGGCGCCGATACCAACGATCGCCCGGATCGAAGTCGCAGACATCGGCCGCCGGTCCGATTCGCATACGACCTTCGGACGAGGGTCCGATATGTGGCGCGAGGGTGACAGCGACCACTTTGTACACATATAATATATCATGCATAAGGCGTTGAGCTGATCTACCCGCGACAGAGGTGTTGCCCATGACGACCGTTGTGTCCCAGCCCGAGGACTGGACCGAACCCGGAGCGCACCCGGTCGTGCGTGGCGTCCACCGAATCCCGCTGCCGCTACCGATCGACGGCCTCCCGGCCGTGAACGCCTATCTGCTGGAAGCGTACGAGGGCCTGATTCTCATCGATCCCGGCTGGGCGTCTCCCCACACCGAGCGGGCCGTCGGCGCCGCACTGCGGCAACTGGGCTACGACCTCGCCGATATCGCGATCTGCTTGGCCACCCATCATCACGCCGACCACTACACCCAGGCGTACGCGTGGCGGGACACTCTGGGCTGCAAGCTGTTCACGGGACGGGAGGAACGCCACAGCATCGACGCCTTCGACGTGGCGGGCCGCTTCCCGAACCAGCCGCTGGCGCGCCGCGGGGCAGCGGAAGCCACACCGCGCTACGCCTGGGACACCGGGCCGACAGAATGGGACGAGCTCCCCTTCGGGTCGCCGGACGGATGGCTGGACAACGGCGCGGTGATCCCGCTGCGCCGCGGTGCGCTCGAAGTGATCGCGACGCCCGGACATACCCGCGGGCACGTGGTGTTCCACCACCCCGAGACCCGAATCCTGTTCTCCGGCGATCACATTCTCCCGCAGATCACCCCATCCCTGGGCGTCGAGCAGGCGCCCGAACCATATCCGCTGCGCTCGTATCTGGAGTCGCTGCATCTGATCAGCGGCCTACCCGACACGGCGCTGCTACCGGCACACGGCCCGGTGACCTGCAGCTCCCACGCGCGCGTCGACGCCCTGCTCGACCATCACCGACGCCGACTGGACGAGGTGTTCGAACAGGTCGGCGCGGGCGTGACGAGCGCCCACGATATCGCCGCCGTCCTGCCGTGGACGCATCACCGACTGCGGCTGACGGAGTTGTTGCCAGAGCATCAACTGTTCGCGGTCATGGAAATCGAGGCCCACCTCGACGTCCTGTCACTGCAGGGACGTATCCACGACGACCGCGCGACCGCGCGCCGCTACGCGCCGGCCGCGTGACAGGACAAGGAAATTACGCATGACTGCCTTGATGGGTGCGGCCGCGAGCTACGTCGACGGCCGCTGGGTCGTCGGTGACGGTGAGCCGATCACGTCGATCAATCCCACCACCGGCCGGCAACTGGCCCTCACGCCGTCGACCGGCCCGGCGCAGGTGGCCGCCGCGGTGTCCGCCGCGCGGCGCGCCTTCGACGGCGGTGAGTGGCGCCGGCTGAGCCCCGCCGACCGGGGCGCGCTGCTGCACCGGCTCGCGGATCTGCTCGTGGAACGCCGGGATGTCATCGCACATCTGGCCGCCATCGAAGTCGGCACCCCGATCAGCAGCGCGACCACCCTGCACGTGGATCTGCCGGCCAAATTCTTTCGCTGGTTCGCCGACGCCGCCATCCGCGGGCCCCGCGACGGCTACGAACAACCGCTGCCCCTCGACCATGATCCGATCACCTCCAGCGGGATGCTGGTGCGGGAACCGGTGGGCGTGGTTGCCGCCATCGTCGCCTACAACGTGCCGGTCATGATGTGCGCCTACAAGCTGGGGGCCGCACTGGCGGCGGGCTGTTCGACCGTGCTGGTCACCTCGCCGCGCGCGATCCTGTTGACCACTGCCGTCGTCCGCATGTTCGAGGAAGCCGGATTTCCCTCCGGCGCAGTGAATCTGGTGTTCGGTCCGCCGGGAACCACGACTCTGGTGGTCGAGTCACCCGAGGTCGACATGGTGAGTTTCACCGGCTCGGCCGCGGTGGGCAGCAAGATCCTCGCCTTGGCGGCGCCGACTATCAAGAAGGTCGTGCTGGAGCTGGGCGGCAAGTCGCCGAATATCGTGCTGCCCGGCACCGACCTCGAGCGCGCGGTCCCCGCCTCGGTGCTTCGATTCACCCGCAACAGCGGCCAGGCCTGTGGTGCCACCACGCGAACTCTGGTGCCACAGGCGGACTTCGACGAATACGTCGAGCGGTCGGCGGCCTTTCTGCGCGGTCTCCCGATCGGCGACCCGCTGGCACCCGACACCGTCCTGGGACCGTTGATCACCGGCGAACACCGCGCGAAGGTCGAGGGCTTCCTGTCCCGCGCCGCCGAATCGGGTGCGCAACTACCGGTCGGCGGAGGCCGCCCGGCGGGTCTGGACGCCGGGTTCTTCCTCGAAGCAACGCTGGTAACCGACGTATCGAACGCGGCGGAAATCGCGCAGGAGGAACTCTTCGCACCTGTCGGTGTGGTGTTGCCCTACACCGATCTCGACGACGCCGTCCGGCTGGCCAACGACGCCAAATACGCGCTGAACGCAAACGTCTGGGGCCCGACCGCTGAAGCTGTCGCCTTCGGCCGCCGGATTCGCTCGGGCACGGTCACGATCAACGGCGGCGGCGGGATGCGCGCCGACGCGCCGTGGGGCGGACCGGGTTACAGCGGGATCGGGCGCGAGGGCGGCGAGGAAGGACTGCGCGAATTCTTCGAGATCAAGCACATGCAGTGGCCGTTGTAACGCACCGAGTGTCCAGATATCCGGACACTTCACGGCAAATCCGGGACCGATGATCGGAATGTTCGACTTCCGGCGGTTTCTCGCCGGAAGCACAGTGCATTTCCGAAGGAAGGACCTTCATGAGTGGTGAACATCTGAACAAGACCGCGCGCAGAGTGATCGCGGGCGTGGACAGCGACGGCAGGTCGACGATCGTCGCGGACGAGGTTTCGGCCACCCGCGTCGCCCTTCCGGCGTTCACAGTCAACGACGTCTGGCGGATGGACTCCCTGCCCGGCCGGTACGCCGACGACGACACGCTGTCCGCCGATGTGGAGCTGGATCCGCCGGCGAAAGGGCTGGTGGTCCGGCTCGCGACGTTCCCGCCGGACAGTGAGATCGATTCCGCGGTCTACACCGAGTCGATCGGGAATCTGCACGGGGAGGACGCCAATGCCGACAGCGATGGCATCGTCGGTCTGCACGCGACCGAGACGATCGATATCGCCACGATCCTCGACGGCGAGATCTATGCGATCTACGAGACCGGCGAGACCCTGCTTCGCCCCGGCGACACCGTGATCAACCGGGGTATCAAACACGCCTGGAGCAACCGCACCGACAAGCCCGTGACGATGGTCGCGGTCATGCTGCCGGCAACGAACTGATGGAGGAGAAACAGATGTTGTCGTTCGACGGACGCGTTGCCGTGGTCACCGGTTCGGGGCGTGGCCTCGGCGCGTCGCACGCCAAGTTCCTGGCTTCCCGCGGTGCGGCGGTCGTGATCAACGATCTGGGCGGATCCGCCCAGGGCACCGGGGCGAGCGCGACGCCCGCCGAGGAGGTGGTGGCCGAGATCGTGGCCGCGGGCGGACGCGCGGTCGCGAACTTCGATTCGGTCACCGAGAACCCGGAAGCCATCGTGCAGACGGCGATCGACGCGTTCGGCCGCCTCGATATCCTGGTCAACAACGCGGGTATCAATCAGGCGCGCCCGTTCGGCCCCGATGTGCTGCCGTCGATCCGGCAGCACATGGAAGTGCATTTCTTCGGCACCGCCGGTGTCACCGCCGCGGCCTGGCCGCACCTGGTGCAGAGCGGATCGGGGCGCATCGTGAACACCACCTCCCCCACACTGATCGGTTTCCCGCAGCAGACCCCGTACGTCTCGGCGAAGGGCGCGATCTTCGCTTTCACCCGGACCCTCGCCTTGGAGGGGGCGGAGGTCGGTATCAAGGTCAACGCGATCGCTCCGACCGCCGCGACCCGGATGTCGGACGAGGCCGACATCTCCGAGGAGTTCAAGCAGTTCATGCGCGACAACCTGCCAACCTCGCTGGTCAGCCCGGTGGTGGCGTATCTGGCCCATCAGGACTGCGCGATCAACGGTGAGGTGCTCCAAGCCCAAGGCGGCGAGGTACAGCGGCTGGTGCTCGGATTCAACACCGGCTTCACGAGCACAGACCTCACGCCGGAACTGATCCAGCAACACCTGGCCGAGATCCTCGACCCCGCAACGCATGTGCCGTTCGAACAGGTCGACAAGCAGGACCTCGGCGCAGTCGGCAAGTAGGGCGCCACAACGCCGCCGATGCATGCGGAAGCGAACACCGAGGGAAGGCGCGTCGGCCGGATTGCCCGGTCGACGCGCTTTCACTTGGCGTGCTTGCCTTTTCACTATGGGGTCAGCGCCACGACCGGACCGTCCGACATGACCACCCCGGTATCGACCGGTGGTTGCCCCGACGGAGCCAGGCTGCCGTCGGCACCGATGACGTAGGAATGCACCATCGTGGTCACATGCGCGGTCAGGACATCAGCCAGATACAGGTGCCGACCATCCGGGTGCAGGGCGACCTGGCCGGGCAGCGTGGCTGCGGGGGCGACATACGGTGATCCGGGGAGTGGCGTGAGGGCGCCGTCGGGGTGCACATCGAATCCGGCGATCGATCCGCCGATGGCGTTGGGCACGTAGAGGCGCCGGCCGTCCGCGGTGACGACCGCGCCGTGCGGCACTCCGCCGGTCGGGTACGGCGATCCCGGGGTGGGGGTCAACGCGCCGTCTGCGCCGATCGCGAATCCGGACAGGTCGGTGCCGAATTCGTTGCTCTCGTACAGGTATCGGCCGTCGGGTGTGTAACCGGGGCCGACCGGGCCGGGATCGACCCGGGTCGGACCGAGCGGAGTGAGTCGGTAGTCGGGTCCGATCGCGAAGCTGGACACGGTATTACCGAGATAGGTCGCCACCCGCAGATATCGGCCACTCGGATCGACGGCTGCCATCCCTACCGCGCTGAGGCCGTCCACCGTCACCGGCGGCGCACCGGTCGGGCTCAGCGCACCCGACGCCGCGACGGCGAACGACACGACATGTCCCGGGACGCCGCCGACCACGACGAACAGATGTGATCCGTCCGGAGTCAACCGCGCGGCGGTCGGCGGCCCGTCGAGTGTGACGGTGGCGCCGGGGATCTGGTGCAGCGCGCCGTTGTCGTCGAGGCGGTAACCGGTGACGGCCTGATCGCCGACATGCGGGACATACACGGTCCGCCCGTCGGGCGAGACGACCAGCGAGAGGATGCCGAATCCGGTTGGAAATGGACTGCCGGGCACCTGCGACAACGTGCCGTCGTCACCCACGTGCAGCACACCGATCCCCATCGACGCGGTGCCGGCGACGATCAGGAACCGTGCGGGCGCCGAGGGCGCCGCGGCGGCATCCGGGACCTGGCCGCCGATCGCGACGAACGCGGCACACAGTGCGGCTGCGACATTCTTTGTCATGCCGCGGAATACGAGCCTCCGCCGTGTGCCCACGCTCCTGAATGTCCCCATGAATTTCCTCTCGGTGCGACAAAAGTCTCAGCTGCGCAGCAATCTGCTTGCCGCGCAGTCCATTTCGCGAAGCTACTTCGGGAACGCGTGCCCCCGAATACGCTCACGCTGTTCGAATGTAAAGCCGCATAACCGCTTTCGACTGTCCAGAAAATTGCACACCGAGCAAGGTCCGCCACTCTCGAATGCCCCACCGAGGAGCGAGTTTCTGCCGCCCGGCACGGCTGAGACGCGAGCGACCACCGGGCTGGAGCCGCGCAGCCGCCGAGTCAGGTGGGAGATCGCGCGGGAGTTGCCTTCACCCGGGAACGCCACCGGTCCGGCATCAATTGGCGGCGTGGATAGGAAGCACCGCGGCGGGGGCCGCGGTCGCGAGCGCGGAAACTGTTGCGGTGCCGAGGGTTCCGTCGCGGTCGTAGAGCAGCGCGGTACAGGTGGCCAGGCCGGCGGCAGCGACGCGGGTGTCGGCCGCGATGCCGAGCTCGAGAGCGACCGGCAGCCGGGCCAGGGCCAGGGTGATGTCGGCGTTGATGAATTCCAGGCCCTCGGTGCCGAGGTTGGCGGCCAGACTCGCGACATCGGCGACGGCAGCGGCGAATTGGAAGGGTGTGGGACGTTCGCCGTGCACGACCGGGACGGCGTAGTGCCAGATTCGGGTGGGGGTGTCGGTGTGGTGCTCCTGCTGCGCCGGCGTCCAGCCCACGCCGGGGCTGTAGTACAGGCGTTCCCGCTCGGCGCCGGCGGGCGAGTCCCCGGGCGGGAGCTGCTGCGGCGTGCCGCCGGACCAGACTCGCCCCTGCGGACTGTCACCCGGCCGGGCGAACAGCGCGGTACCGCGGGCGACCGCGACACCGTTCTGGATCAGGGTCGCATCGATCAGGCACACCCGCCGGCCGCTGCGGACCACCGTTGTCGTGGTCCGGCAGGGCGCCATCGAGGCCGGGCGGAAGAGGTCGACGGTCCACCGCATCGGCTGCAGATCGGCGTGGCCGCAGGCCGCCGCGGCGCGTTCGGCCGCCCGGGCCAGGGCGCCGCTGACCGCCATCCCTCGCATTCGGCCCGAACCCCAGCCGCTCACGGCCGAGCCGAACGGCAGCAGCACCTCGCCGTCCGGTTCCGCTGCCGGGTGGAACATGGCGGACGGGACCCCGTCCACATCGACGGATTTATACATAATATATGTCTAGCAGGAAGGCTCGGCCTACACAGCATCCTGCGATCAACCGCACACGGGCCGTTCCGCGCGCCGCCGGGGCCGGTCTCTGCGGCAAGCCCGGGCAACCGGCGACCGGCGACCGAGCACGACCGACCGTCCCACCGGAAGGTCCACAACGCGGCCCACCGGCCCGGCTCCCGCTCGCGCCGCACATCCGTCACCGGCCGCCTGGCCTTCGCTCAGTACAGCGTGTACCCGCCGTCGACGGCCAGGTTCACCCCGGTGATGAACGACGCCGCGTCCGACAGCAGGAACATGGCGGCCTCGGCGTGCTCGACCGGCTCGCTGGCCCGGCGCAGCGCGTGCGTCGCGGCGACGGTGTCGGCGTAGGCGGGATTCTTCTCGAGGTACTCCAGGTACATCGGCGTCTTGGCGGTCGAGGGTGCGATCGAGTTGATCCGGATGCCCTGCTCGCCGTACTCGGCTGCGGTGGTCTTGGTCAGGCCGGCGAGCGCGTGCTTGGACGCCGAATACTCCGCGGCCAGTGGCACATAGATCATCGAGCCGACCGAGGTGGTGTTGACGATCGAGCCGCCACCGTTGGCGATCATCGCCGGGATCTCGTACTTCATACAGAGAAACGGGCCGGTGACATTGATGGCGAAGATGCGGTCGAACTCCGCGCGGGTGATGTCGACCAGCTTCTTGCCGGTGTTGGGCACCCCAGCGTTGTTGAAGGCACCGTCCAGCTTCCCGTAGGCCGATACCGCGGCCGCCACCATGGCCTGGACCTGCTCCTCGTCCGTCACATCGACGGTGACGAACTGGGCGGTGTAGCCCTCCGACGTCAACTGTTTCGCCAGCGCGGCGCCGGCTTCGGCGGTGATGTCGGCGATGGTGACCTGGGCACCGTTCTCGGCGAACAGCCGCGACGCCGCTTCACCGATGCCGCTGGCGCCGCCCGTCACGATGATGGAGCGTCCTTCGATTCCAGCCATGTTGGTTCTTCCGTTCGGAGTATGTCTGACAGGTCGACGCTAAGACCGGCCGCCGAACCGGAGTGTGCAGAATCTTGGACAGTCGATCGATTCGACCCGGCCTACATTGCGGTGGACGCCCTCGAAAACGCGAGGGCCGCACCGACATAGAAGGGCGAACACCATGAGCGAGCTGCTCGAACTCGTCGACACCCACTACCGCGGACTGGAATCCGGCGACCTCGAGCTCGCGGCGAGCCCATTCACCGCGGACGTCGCCACCGAATTCCCCTCCGGCCCGATGGAGGGCATCGAGGCACTGCGCGGCCTGATCCAGGCCTTCATCACCGCGTTCCCGGACCTGAAGCTGGCCCGGCGCAACGTGTGGGTGTCCGGTGACTCGGCGGTCGCCGAGGTCACCTTCTCCGGCACCCACACCGGCCCGCTGGTCACCCCGGAGGGCGAGGTGCCGCCGACCGGCAAGTCGGTGACCTTCCCGCTGATCGACATCTTCACCGCGCGCGACGGCAAGGTCGTCGAGCACCGCGGGTACTGGGACAACGCCCTGTTCCTGTCCCAGCTCGGACTGCTGCCCTCGTAGGCGCAGCGCGGTCCAGGTGGCACCCGGGTGGTTCGCCCGGGTGCCACTTGCCGTCGAGACTTGCTGTGGTACAGACTGATTCGCGTCGATCTCGTCGTTACGAGATCCGCAGCGCCCGCATCCGGTTGTACAGCGTGGACCGGCTCACGCCGAGGGCCCGCGCGGCTCGTTGCTTGTTCCCGCCGGCGGCCTCGATCGCGGCCACGATCACCTCACGTTCGGCTTGCCGCAACGGCGAACCGGGAGCAGGCCCACCACGGTAGGCCATCGGCAGATCGGCGGGGATGAGGTCGCCGGCCGAGCGGGCCCGAGCCAGCGCCCGGACCACCCGATCCAGTTCGGCCAGATTGCCGGGCCACGGCTGAGCGGCCAGCACCCGCAAGGTATCCGAGGTCAGCCGCAGCCGGTCCGCGCCGTCGACACCGGCGAGCATGCGCTGCGCCAAATGTGGGATCTCGTGCCGACGGCGGCGCAGCGGCAGCAGGTCCCTGCGGCTACCGCAGAGGGACGCCAGCGCCGCGTGCGTACCGGACAGATGGTCCCCCGGCGTGACGGTCAGGACGAGATCGCGGTGATCCGCGCGCAGATATCCGGCGAGCAGGGTGGTCAGCTGCTCGGACAGCAATTGGACGTTCTCCACGATCAGAGTCGGCCCCTGCCCGTCCAGCGCGGCGCTCAGCGCGTTCGCCCAGGATCTTTCGCCCACCCGCACGATCTCGGCAGCGTCCAGGGTGCGCGCTTCCGGGCCGGCGGCCTTGCGGGCGGCGGTGGTCCGGCCACTGCCCGGTTCGCCCACCACCAACAGCGGCAGTCGCGCCGCGGCTCTCGGTTCGGTCGCACGTCCGCCGTGATCGGGGACGATATCGACCCGGACACCGTCGGCATCGGCGACCGGCGTGCACTCCAGTACGACGTCTCGGCCGGAGGCCAGCGTCAGCCGGACCGTCGCGACGGCGGTCTGCTCGGCGCACGTGCGCACGGCGGCATGGTCGGTGGGGTCGAGCAGGTCCAGCGCGGCCGGCGTGGCCAGCACCAAGCCTTGCCCGACCACCATGACCGGCCGGCCGCGGCGGCGGGCAGCGGTTTGGAACGCGTGCAGCAGCCGGTCCTGATTCCGGCTCACGTCACGCAGCAACCGCTCCTCGATGTCGTGCACCATCCGCCGGGCGAGCGGGCGCAGCGACCGGTGATCGCCGGTCGCGGGACCGCCGATGTCGAGCACTCCCGCCAGACGCCGGGTGCCCGGATGGAAGATCGGATGCCCGTAGCAGGTGAACCCGCGCAGTGCGGTGAGGAAGTGTTCCGGGCCGCGGATCAATACCTCCTGCCGGGTCTCGAGCGGCGTCCCGATGGCGTTGGTGCCGATGACGTCCTCCCCCATCCGCACCCCGGGCCGGAATCCGAGCTGGTGCATGGCGTCGCCGATCGCCGGGTCGGTGGCCGCGACGTCGACGACGCGGGCGTCCCGATCGGCGAGGACCAATCCGAACGACGCCCCCTCGAGTTCGGCACTCATCCAGCGCAACACCGGCGCGGCGGCGCGGGCCAGGGCGGTGCCACCGACCGGATCGCGCTCCAACAGCGGCGGCGAGTCCGCGCGCAATCCGCTCAATCGTGATCGCGCCCAGGATGCGGCGATCTCGGGGCGAACGCCCTCGACGTCCTGCTGCGGCACAGTGGTCAGCACGCGGCACCATCCTTGCTACCTACGGTCCGGTGTGAGCCGGCTCTCGTTCAACCGAGAGCGATATTATATTATATTCGATGCCAGGGTAACCCCGATCACACGGAACGCCGCGGCTGTAGGGCGCCGACGCGCCCCGCGCAGTCGGACCGACCGCCGCAAGGAGGCTCGGCCGGACATCCCGAACGACCTCGCCAGCACATCTCGCCATGCCTCGACAGCGGGGAACAGGACGCGCGACCCGCCGCCAGATCTCAATATATTGTATATAATCCCTGATCGCGCCCAATCGGGTGTGACACCATCGCGCTCCGGCGGTCGATACGATCACCCGGCCGGAGCCCACGCACGGAGCGAACCGATGTCGATACGCACCCGGACCACGGTCACCGAACTGCTCAACTACTTCGGCCGCTGCCCGAGATGCGGCTACCCCGCTTCGGCACGCGTCGCGCAACACCAGTACAGCGACGGCACGTCCGAGCGGGAGATCATCGCCACCTGCGGACTGCCGTGCGGCTGGAGTGGACCGGTTCCCATGCGATCAATGACCGGCCTGCACGCCTGATCCACGAATCCGGCATCCGCGATGCGAGTGCCGCTCACTGCCGGGGTAGCCCGAGCCGAGCACAGACCAGCAGGGCGACCTCGATCTCCAGCCGACGCTCGGTGAGCGGATGCTCCAGCAGCTCTTCGACTTTGCGCACCCGGTAGTGGACGGTGTTCTTGTGGACGTGCAGCCGGGCGGCCGCATCGGTGTAGCTGCCGCGAGCGTCGAGGAAGGCCCGGACCGTCTCCCGGAGCCGGGCGGCGTTCTCGTCTCCGCCCACGAGCCCGCCCAGTACTCGCCGAGCCCACGCCTCGACCGCGGGCAAGTGGTCGGCGAACAGCGCCGGCAGCGCCACCTCCGAATACATCGTCAGCCCGCGACCGCGGGTGGCCAGCGCGACCGCCCGAGCGGCCTCGGCGTCGCGGAAGGTCTGCCGGAACCCGTTCAGTCCGGTGGCCGGATCACCCACGGCCAGAGACAGTTTCGGCTGCGCGCCCAGGTCGCGCCGCAGCTGTTCGGCGTCGAGTGCGGTGCGCGCCACCGAGGTGATCCAGACCCACCATGTGTGATCGTCGATCTCGACCGTCATCGGCGGCTTACCGGTCGCGGCGGCCACCAGCGCGGCGCCTGCCCGTAGCATCGCGGCCGGGTCGCGCGTGCCGGGCGGTGTCCACAGCACGGCGAACTGGTGCCAGCCGCGTAGTGACGCGGACAGCATCTGCTCGGCCGAGGCGAGATCGAGGTCTTCGGCATCGAGCACCGCGCGCACCTGGGCCGCCCGGGTGGCGTCGGTGCGCGCGTCCCAGCGCCGGCGTTCGCTCGCGTAGATGTCGATCAGTCCCTCGATCACCCGATCGATATAGCCGTTGACCAGGCCCGCGATCCGCGCCGCGGTGGCCAGGGCAACGTCGGCCGGTGGGTCCAGCTCGGCCAGCACCGTCAGGATCCACTGCCCGAACATGTGCTCGCCGAGCCGGTAGGCACGCAACAGCGCCTCCAACGACAGATCATGCTGGGCGAACCGCCGGGCGTATTCGGCGGCGGCCGGCGGCACCGCCAAGTCGTCGAGACCGATGGTCAGAGTGAGCATGTCCAGCATGGCCGCGAGATTGGACTCGGTGCTGGCCACCATCAGCCTGCGCACCTCGTCGTCGTGCCGGAACTCGGGAATGACCTCGACGAACATCGAAGTCATGGTGGGCGTCAGCCGGCCCAGGCCGGCCTTGATCCGGCCCGCCACCTCACGCACCAGGAGATCGACGTCGACTGCCATGGCCGATCACAGTACTCCCGGGTCCCGCCCGATCCGCGCCGTTTGTACTCGCGGCACAACACCGCCGCACAACGCTGGTCCGTCGGCCCGTAGTCGCCACCAGGCATGCGTCCTACCTTGGGTTATGTAATCCACATCACATTCGCCACCAGGTGAGGAATCATGCGACACATCGCCGAATTGCCCGACGCCAGAGCGGATTCCGCTCCGGAGGCGCCCTGCCTGGCCGACGACACCACCACGCTCACCAACGCGGAGTTCCGGGAGCGGGTACGAATCGCCGTGTCGGCGCTGCACCGGGCGGGCGTCCGCGCCGGCGAGGTGGTCGCCGTCGTATTGCCCAATCGGGTGGAGCTGGTGGTCACGCTGTTCGCCGCCTGGCAGCTCGGCGCGGCCGTCACCCCGGTGAACCCGGGCCTCACGAGCGACGAAATCCGTTACCAGATCGAGGATTCCGGTGCGACGGTCGTGGTCGGCGAGCCGGACACGGCCGGGGTGACCCTCGACGTCGCGCGACTCGCGCACCCGGCGGGGCCGGTCGCTGCCGCCCCGGCCGAAGGGCCGGCGCTGATCATCTACACCAGCGGCACCACGGGCCGGCCGAAAGGTGTGGTGCTCGACCACGCCAACCTTGCCGCCATGTGCTCGATGATCATCGAGGCGCTCGGCCTCGACCGGACCGACCACAGCCTGCTGGTGTTGCCCCTGTTCCACGTCAACGGCATTGTGGTGAGTGTACTTTCGCCGCTGCTGGCGGGCGGGCACACCACCCTCGCGGGAAAGTTCTCCGCGTCCGGGTTCCTGCGTACGGTCGAACGGGTCCGCCCGACCTACTTCTCCGCGGTGCCCGCCATCTACGCCCTGCTGGTAGCGCAGCCCCGGACACACCGGCCGGATCTGTCGTCGCTGCGCCGGGTGATCTGCGGCGCGGCGCCCATGCCCGCCGAGCTCATCGCGCGGTTCGAGGAGCGGTTCGGCGTGCCGATCGTGGAGGGGTACGGACTCTCGGAGGGCACCTGCGCCTCCACACTCAACCCGGTGTCGGGGCCACGCAAACCGGGCACCGTCGGCCTGCCGCTGCCCGGACAGACGGTCGCGATCATGGATCCGGACGGAAACCTGCTGGGCGCGGGCGAATCCGGTGAGGTCGTGGTCCGCGGCCCGAACGTGATGCGGGGGTACCTCGGAAATCCCGAGGCCACCGCGCAAACCGTCGTGGACGGCTGGCTGCACACCGGCGACGTGGGCCGCTTCGACGCCGACGGCTATCTGATCCTGGTGGACCGGATCAAGGACCTCATCATCCGCGGCGGAGAGAACCTCTACCCCAAGGAGATCGAGAACGCGCTCTACCGGCACCCGGCGGTCCACGAGGCCGCGGTGGTCGGGGTTCCCGACCCCGTGTTGGGCGAGGTACCGGTCGCGCATGTGGTGACCGTGCCGGAGGCCGCCGTCACCGCGGCGGAGCTGACCGACCACTGCCGCGGTGTCCTCGCACCGTTCAAGGTGCCTGCCGCGATCGTCGTCACCGCGGAGCTGCCGCGCAACGCGGTCGGCAAGATCGACAAGAAACAACTGCGGGCACTCGCTGTTCGAGCCTGAACAGCACTGCCCCGCAATTCAATTCGAACGAAAGAAGAGCTTCCGGTCGCGATGACGCGCGCCCGGAGCACGAACGAAAAGGATCGAGTCATGGGATTCAAAACGGGGAACTTCCCCCCGGTGGACACACAGACCTTCCTGGATCTGCCACTGCGCGACCGCATTCGAACACTCGCGCTGCACTGGGCGGAATACGGCTTCGGCACGCCGAAAATGATTCACACCATCTACGTGGCGAAAGTGCTGGTGCTCTACATGCTCGGCGGCGTGGTGATCGCCACCGCCACCTCGGGCTCGGGACCGTTCTGGGACGTCACGCAGTGGTGGAATCAGCCCATCGTCTACCAGAAGCTGGTGCTGTGGACGGTGCTGCTCGAGGCGATCGGCGTCGCCGGCTCGTGGGGACCGCTAGCGGGTAAGTTCAAGCCGATGACCGGCGGCGCACGGTATTTCGCCCGCCCGGGCACAATCCGGTTGCGGCCTTGGCGCCGGGTGCCGCTGACCGGCGGCGATACCCGCACAGCGTTCGACGTGATCCTCTACGTCACCTTCCTGGCCACACTGACCCTCGCTCTGCTGGCACCCGGCCACACCACGCCGGCGCTGCTACAAGCGCTGCCGGACAACACTTCCGGTCTGGTGCGCCCTGTCCTGCTGATCGCGCCGGTCGTGCTGTACGTGCTCTGCGGCCTGCGCGACAAGACGATCTTCCTGGCCGCGCGTGGCGAACAGTATCTCCCGGCTCTGATGTTCTTCGCGGTACTGCCGTTCACCGACATGATCATCGCCGCCAAACTGCTGATCGTGATCGTGTGGCTCGGCGCGGGAGTCTCCAAGTTCGGCAAGCACTTCACCAACGTGGTGCCGCCGATGATCTCCAACAGCCCGAGCATGCCGTTCACCGCGATCAAACGCGCCCACTACCGCGACTTTCCGCGGGACATCCGTCCCTCGGGCCTGGCCTCGTTCATGGCCCATGTCGGCGGCACCACCGTCGAGGTGATCACGCCCGTCGTCCTGCTGTTCGCCACGAACCGCTGGCTGACCCTGGCCGGGGTGGCGGTGATGGTGATCTTCCACCTGTTCATCACCTCGACGTTCCCGCTGGCCGTGCCGCTGGAATGGAACATCCTGTTCGCCTATCTGACGGTGTTCCTGTTCGTCGGCTTCCCCAGTTCCGGTGGCTACGGGGTGTTCGACATGTCCTCGCCGTGGCTCACCGCCGCGATCGCGGCCGGACTACTCTTCTTCCCGGTGCTGGGTAACCTGCGGCCGGATCTGGTCTCGTTCCTGCCCTCGATGCGCCAGTACGCCGGGAACTGGGCCTCAGCCCTGTGGGCCTTCGCCCCCGGCGCGGAAGCCAAACTGAACACTATCGCGCACCGGCCCTCGCTCAACCAGTTCGATCAGCTGCTGGCCATGGGCTACGCCCCGGAGATCGCCGAGATCACCATGCAGCAGACCATCGCCTGGCGTTCCATGCACAGCCAGGGCCGCGGCCTGTTCTCGCTGCTGTACAAGCACATTCCCGATCTCGACCGCTGGACTGTGCGGGAAGCCGAATTCGCCTGCAACTCGCTGATCGGCTTCAATTTCGGTGACGGCCACCTGCACAATCGCGATCTCATCGACGCCGTCCAGGCCCGGGTGGGATTCGAACCCGGGGAATGGATCGTGGTGTGGGTCGAGTCGCAGCCGGTTCACCGGGACACCCAGTCGTACCAGGTGATCGACGCCGCACTCGGGGTGATCGAACGCGGCTTCTGGCAGGTCGCCGACGCGGTCGACGTACAGCCCTGGCTGCCCGACGGTCCCATTCCGCACACGGTGACCTGGCGGCGCGATCACGACAGTGAACCCGCGGTCAGGGCGATCCGATGACCACGGCGACGGTGATCGGCAGCGGACCCAACGGGCTCGCCGCCGCTCTCACCCTGGCCCTCGCCGGGGTCGAGGTGACCGTCCTCGAGGCCGCCGCCACCATCGGCGGCGGCACCCGCTCACACGAGGCGATCGTGCCCGGACTGCTGCACGACCACTGTTCGGCCATCCACCCGATGGCCGTGGGGTCGCCGCTGTTCCGCCGCGCCGGCCTGGAACGGCACGGATTGCGCTGGGCCTGGCCGGAATTCGATTGTGTCCACCCGCTCGACGACGGCAGCGCCGCGGTGCTGCACCGCTCGGTGGCCGCCACCGCGACCGGCCTGGGCGCCGACGAACGCCTGTGGCGGCGGCTGTTCGAGGGACCGGTCGCCGTCTACGACGAACTCGGCGGCGACATCATGCGGCCACTGCTGCGGATACCTCGGCATCCGTTCCGGTTGGCGCGCTTCGGGATTCCGGCGACCGCGCCCGCCACACTGCTCGCACGCGCCTTCCGCACCGACCGGGGGCGGGCCCTGTTCGGGGGTGTCGCCGCGCACGCCTTCCACCCCTTGGACCGGCCGCTGAGCGCGAGCATCGGGCTGGGCATCCTGACCTCCGGGCACCGCTACGGCTGGGCGGTGGCGGTGGGGGGCTCCCAGCGGATCGCCGACGCCCTGGCGGCGGCGCTCGCCGAGCACGGCGGCACGATCGAGACCGGGGTCCGGGTCCGCTCCGCGGCCGAGCTGCCGCCCTCGGACCTCACGATCTGGGATGTGGCGCCGACCGCGCTCGCCGATATCCTCGGTGACCGGCTACCGCCGCGAATCGCCGCCGCCTACCGGCGATTCCGGTACGGGCCGGGCGCCTTCAAGGTCGATTTCGCGGTGGAGGGCGGCGTTCCCTGGGTCGCCGCCGCGGCCCGTCGCGCGGGGACCGTGCACCTGGGCGGCTCGTTCGCGGAGATTGCCGCCGGGGAACGCGACATCCACGCGGGCCGGATGCCGATTCGCCCGTTCGTACTGGTGGGACAGCAGTACCTGGCCGATCCGCAGCGTTCGGTCGGCGCGGTCCACCCGGTGTGGGCCTATGCCCATGTGCCCCACGGCTATACCGGCGACGCCACCGAGGCGATCATCGCGCAGATCGAACGCTTCGCCCCGGGCTTCCGGGACCGCGTGGTCGGCTGGTCGCACCGCTCCCCCGGCGGATTCGCCGACGACAACCCCAATTTCGTCGGCGGCAACATCATGACCGGCGCCAAGGACATCCCCCAGCTGCTGTTCGGCCCACGAAAGACACTGCAGCCCTACGACATCGGCCTCCCCGGCCATTACCTGTGCTCGGCAGCCACCCCGCCGGGCCCCGGCGCACACGGCATGTGTGGTGTCAATGCCGCCGAGCGCGCCCTGCGCCGACTGGGCGGACACCTACCGCACCGGGAATCCGCCACCTCGACTACCAGGAGTACCTCGTGAACCGGACCGAGTCATTGCGCGGCCGCACCATCGTCATGTCCGGCGGCAGCCGAGGCATCGGACTGGCCATCGCCCGGCGCGCCGCCGCCGACGGCGCCAACATCACCCTGATCGCCAAAACCGATGTCCCGCACCCGAAGCTGCCCGGCACCATTCACACCGCCGCCGCCGAGCTCGAGCGCGCCGGCGGGCAGGTACTCCCCTTCGTGGGCGATATCCGCTTCGACGACCACGTCGAAGCGGCGGTCCGGCAGACCGTCGACCGGTTCGGCGGCATCGACATCGTGGTGAACAACGCCTCGGCGATCGACCTGTCCCGCACCGGCGAGCTCACGATGAAGAAATACGATCTGATGCAGGACATCAACTGTCGCGGCAGCTACCTGCTCGCCCGAACCTGCCTGCCGGCTTTGCGTAAATCCGCTGTGGCCGAACGCAACCCACACATCTTGACCTTGTCGCCGCCGATCAATCCGAATCCACGCTGGGCGGGCGCGCACCTCGGCTACACGATCGCCAAATACGGCATGTCGTTGACCACCCTGGGCTTGGCCGACGAGCTGCGCGCGGACGGTATCGCCGTCAATTCGCTCTGGCCGCGCACCACCATCGCGAGCGCGGCGGTCGAGAACGTCCTCGGCGGGGACGAGCTGCTCGCCCGCTCGAGAACTCCCGAGATCTGCGCCGACGCCGCCCACGTCGTACTCACCTCACCGGCCGCCGAGACCACTGGCAACTTCTTCCTCGACGAGGACGTACTGGCCGCGGCGGGCGTCACGGACTTCGACAAGTACCGCGTGGCGCCCGGCCGCGCCGACCTCGAACTCGATCTGTTCTTGGACACCTGATATGAGGCAGGCCGTGACGCGACACCGGTGAGTTCGGGCCGATGAACAGTGCGCGACCTGGGATTTCGTTTTCCCCATCGATTCTGGCGACCACCTCGCACACATAATATATAGTGCTGAATCACACCGGGCATGGCGCGACTCGGACCATTCGCGGCGAAATCCGCGATCCCCACCGACGAATACTTCCGCGGCTTCAATTCCTGGGCGAGCGTCCAGAAATTGAAGCGCCGCGGCATATTCGCGCGCCTTCACGTGCTCGGTGTCCCGGTGCATTCACCGGGGTCACGAGAAAAGAGATGAGGAATTCCATGAACGGCGTGAAGACCGCTGCTACATCCGCCCTGCTCGCGATGGCGATCGGAGTCGCGGCAGCCTCGGCGAACGCAGCACCGACCACAGATGAGGCGGTGAATTACACAGCCACGACGAACAACTCCAGCACCGTCATCACGACCGACGCGGGTTCCATCACCACGGACAACGACGTACTCGAGATCGAGGCCGCGAACGGCTCTGTGCTGGCCGGGACCGCACTGTCCTTCCGAGTGGACGATTTCACCTTCCCGATCGCGGCGCAGATCGCCGACCACACCGCCACCCTCACCCCGCAATTCGATCTCGCGCACGCCGTGTACGAGCCGGTAGCGCTCCCCTACGAGGACACCGCGCCGTGGAAGACGCCGTACGACCGCGAGCAGGCCGCGTGGAGCCGCCTGGCCACCACCATCACCACCGGTGCGGCTGTAGGCACGATGGTGGGCGGTGTCGCCGGAGCGGGCGTCGGTTGCGTGCTCGGCGGCCTCGCGGGAGCGACGGTGGCCGCGGCGACCCTCGTCGGCCTGTTCGGCCCGTTCATCCCCGCCGCGGCCCTCGGGTGCCTGGGCGGCATCGTGGCGGTCGGCGCATTGGGGACGCTGACCGGTCAGCTGCTCGTCACCGCTCCGGTCACGATCATGGCGGCGATTCAGTACCTGACCACCGTCAACCAGCCGTTCATGCCCGCTCCCGCGAAGTAGCCGCGAACCCGCATCGACAGGAGAAAACAGATGAGACGTTCGCAATCCCGATCCAGGGCCGGCCTCTTCGTAGTCGCGTTGTGTTTCCTCACAACCGTCGCCGACGGTTACGACCTGATCGTTTACGGCGCGACAGTGCCGAAACTACTCCACGAGCCCGGCTGGCACTTGACGCCGGGTGCCGCCGGTGCCATCGGCAGTTGGACCTTGGCCGGACTGATGGTGGGGTTCCTGGTCGCCGGTCCGCTCTCCGATCGGCTGGGCCGGCGCAAGATCATGATCATGGGTGTCGCCTGGTTCTCCGTGGGCTCCCTGGTCTGTTCCCTGGCGCAATCGCCAGAGTTCTTGGGCGCCGCGCGATTTCTGACCGGCATCGGCCTCGGCGGGGTGGTGCCCTCGGCTATCGCCTTGACGGTCGAATTCGCGCCGAAACATCGGCGGCAGCTGTACAACGGACTCACCCTGACCGGATACTCGATCGGCGGCATCATTTCCGCGCTCGCCGCGATCGCACTGCTGCCCGATCACGGATGGCGCATGCTCTACGCCATCGCCGCGCTCTACGCGCTGATCTTGCCGATCATGTATTTCACCCTGCCGGAATCATTGAATTTCCTTGTGCTGCAGGGAAAGTCTGATGAAGCACGCAAGGCGGCCGAACGCTACGGACTCGACCTCGACGAGGCGGTGGCCGAGCACGGGACATCGCCGATCGCTGTGGAGCCCGGGTCGTCGCGCGGGTACCGCCAGGTAATCGCAAGCGGAAATCGAACAGCCGTCGCGTTGTTCGCCGTCGTCTGCTTCTGCGGGCAGCTGATCAGTTACGGTCTCAATACCTGGCTGCCACAGCTCATGCGGCAGGCAGGCTATCCGCTCGGGTCCGCGCTGCAATTCCTGCTGGTCATGCAGATCGGCGCCATAGTCGGCATGGTCGGCGGCGCGTTGCTGGGTGACCGTTTCGGTCCCCGATGGGTGGTCGCAGCCTTCTTCCTCGTGGGCGGAATCTCGCTAGTGGTGCTGAGCCAAAGGCTGGAGGTCGGGTTGTTGATGCTCGCGGTCGCGGGCGCCGGACTCGGATCGATAGGGACAACCGCGCTCGGCTACGGCTATATCGCCACCCACTTCCCCGCGTCGTGCCGCGGTTCGGCCCTGGGAATCACCGTCGGATTGGGCCGGGTGGGAGCCATCGTCGGCCCGCTGGTCGGCGGCTGGGTGATCGGCGCCGGACTGGGCGGCGAATGGAGTTTCTACGCCTTCGCGATACCGGCGTTCGCGGCCGCCGCCGCGGTCGTCTTCGTCGTGCGGGCCGCAGCCCGTAACGACGGTACAGATCTGCGGTCGGACGAAGGCCTGGCGGGCGCGACGGCCTGACGCGCGAGGCCCGCGGATCGATCGGAACCGCAGCCCTGCACGCAACTGCTTCCTCTCGACACGGGAGGGAGCAGTTGCTTCATATCGACAGGCCTCTAACTCGATCTGTTCTCGGACACCTGACAACAAGTTCGTGATTGCGGCATGTTCGGTGTCCAGGGCCCCACGAATGTCCGAAAACTTGGACATTTCGCGGTCGCCGGCGAACTCTATCTTTCCTCTCGACAACGCAGTCGATCGGGAACGGACGGTGGCGGGGATGCCGAAGATACGGATGCCGGTCGATCGGCTGTATGTGGTGGCGCAGAACGGATGTGTCGCCGTCCTCGACCTTTTCGCCGACGGTTCGCTCGAGCCGCTCGCGGGATCGCCCTACCGGACCTCGGCGGGCTCGTTCTGTGTCGCCGCGAGCCCGGAGCGCAGGGTCGTCTATGTCGCCACGGGCGTCGGGCTCGGCACGCCGTTCAGCCTCGGTCAGACGTTGGCGCCGGAGCTGTTCAGCTTTCACGTCCGCGACGACGGCACCCTCGAACGTGCCGGCGCCCCGCTGGCGCTGCCCCGGCTGTCCATGCCCGTGTCCATGGCAGTATCGACGGACAGCCGCAATCTGTACCTCGGCGTCGGCCGTGGGCCGGCCGGCTTCTTCCGGGGTAGCATCGCCCATTTCCGCCTGGACGAGCACGGGATTCCCACCGCGAGCGGTGCGGTCGTCCGGCTCGGCCGGTTCCTCGACGGTGTGGCGCAGCCGATCGTCTCCCCCGACGGGAAGCGCCTGTACGTGGCCAGCGTCATCGCGAAAGCCATAGTGCGCCTGGATATCCAGGCGGACGGCGCCCTATCGCAGGCCGTCGCGCGCAGCCCTTCCACCGGGGTATTCCCGATCACGCCGGCGTTCGCACCCGACGGGCGCTTCCTCTATGTCGCCAACGAACTCTCCCAGTCGATCACCGGATTCCGGGTCGCCCGCGACGGCTCACTCGACGAACTCCCCCGTTCCCCCTATCCGACCGGGAAGATTCCCCACAACCCGGTGTTCAGCCGGGACGGCCGCTTCGTCTACTTCGCGAACACGTTGTCCCACACCGTCACCGGATACGAGGTGCAAGCGTGCGGTGACCTCGTACCGGTGCCCGGTTCCCCATTCGAGATGCCGGTGGAACCGGCGACCGTCGCTCGATCCACCGACGGCACCTGGCTCTATCTGGTTTCGTCACCGATCCTGCAGGCGGGTTCGGTTGTGGTCGTCACCAGCCATCGGATCCAGCCCGACGGTTCCCTCACCCCGTCGGGCCACCAGCCCATCCCGACCGGGCTGAAATTCGCCGATGGACCGAGCGCAATCGTGTTCCCCGTCCGCAGGAACCCAACTGCGTGACAACACAATTCGAGTGCCGGCCGGAACCTGGCCGGGCACTCGATGGGCGGCTCGCGGTCAGCCGACCGCCACGGCCTCTGTGAGCGCGATCAGCGTGCGGGCGGTCTTCCTGTGTGCGATGTCGACGTGCTGGCCCGACTGCGCTTCCCGCTCGCTTCGGAAGTTCGTCGTGCGGCTGCCGATCAAATCCCTCTGGTCGAATTTCCGTGCACGCTCGAATTGCGGGCCGATTTATCGTTTCCGAAGCGCGGGGTTCGAAAAATGCGAATTGACCACGTCGGAATGCCGTGGAAACATTCACAGTCGTATTGGCCACAATCGATCCGGGCCATGGACAATTCATCGATTGGGAATTCGTGCCCGGACACGTTCAGCAGCAAGAGGAGTTCGGTCGATGAAGACGCGTGGCGCTGTCCTGCTCGAGTCCCCAGGTAGATACGAGATCGTCGAGTTGGACATGGACGAACCCCGGACCGGGGAGATCCGGGTGCGGATGGTCGCCAGTGGGCTGTGCCATTCCGACGACCATTTCGCCGTCGGCGATCAGACGCCGGGGATCCTGCCGATCGCCGGCGGCCACGAGGGTGCGGGCGTCGTGGAAGCGGTCGGGCCCGGAACCATCGGATTCGCTGAGGGCGACCACGTGGTGTTCTCGTTCCTGCCCGTGTGCGGACGATGTAGATGGTGCGCCAAGGGCATGCAGAACCTGTGTGATCTGGGCGCATTCCTCGCGACGGGCGCGCGATTCGACGACCCGCAATCGTTCCGGCTCTCGTTCGGGGGCCGGCCGGTCGGGCAGTTGGCCGGACTGGGCACCTTCTGTGAGCACATCACCGTGTCGGTCGCGTCGGCTGTCCGCATCGATCCCGAGATTCCGCTCGACGTCGCGGTACTGACCGGCTGCGGCGTCGCGACAGGCTGGGGTGCGGCGGTGAACTCGGCGAATGTTCGTCCCGATGACGTCGTCATCGTGATGGGCATCGGCGGGATCGGCATCAATGCGGTGCAGGGCGCGGCGCATGCCGGCGCCGGTGCGGTCATCGCTGTCGATCCGGTGCCGTTCAAGCGCGAATCGGCGCTGGAACTCGGTGCGACACACGCGGTGTCCGATATCGCCGAGGCCGAGGAGCTGGCCCGTTCGCTGACCGGGGGGCAGGGGGCAGATGCCTCGATCGTCACTGTCGGCGTGACCACCGGCCGGCACATCGGGCAGGCGCTGCAGGCAGTGCGCAAGGGCGGCACCTGCGTGGCCGTGGGCCTGGGCGACACCTACGTCAAGGACGGCGACATCAACCTGCACGAGCTGACGCTGTACCAGAAGCGCCTGCAAGGCGCGCTGTTCGGCGCCTGCGCGCCGACCGCCGACATTCCGGCCCAGCTGGCCATGTACCAGCAGGGACGACTCCAACTCGACAAGCTGGTGACCACCCGCTACACCCTGGACCAGATCAACCAGGGCTTCGAGGACATGAAAGCCGGCCGCAATCTGCGCGGAATCATCGTGCACGACGGCTGACCTGGTCTCGCCCGACCGCTACGGTTGCTGTCCCAGCACTATTCGGCCGGGACGGCAACCAGGTCAGCGGTCAGACCCAGCCGATGCCCGGTACCTCCACCCGCACCGACAGCACCTGCCCGGCTCGCTCGGCCGTTCGGGCAGTGCGGTCGAAATCCGGTGCCGTACACAGGAACAACGTGCGACCGTCGGCACCACCGAGCGTGCACGCGAATACCCCGGTGCCGGGCGATATCTCATCGAGAATCTCGCCGCCGGCACCCACTCGCAGCACCCGGCCGTGCGTGAAATCGGCCACCCACAATGCGTTCTCGACATCCAGGCAGCACCCATCGGGCGCCACCGCGAACTCACCGATTGCCCGCATCAGATCACGTTCGGCGACCGGTTCGCCGAAGGACGCCCAGACACGGCGATTGCGCAGCGACCCGTCTTCGGCCACGTCGAAGGCGGTGACACGGTTGGCGAAGGACTCACCCACCAGCAAGACACCGTCGGGCGTGATGACCGAGCCGTTCGGAAACAGCAGGTCCGTCGCGACCGTGGTGATCGTGCCGTCCGGGTCGACCCGCAGCAGGCTCGCCGGCTCGATCAACTCACCACCGAACAGATCGAATCCGAAGTGCCCCAGATAGCTTCGTCCCTGACTGTCCACGACCAGCTCGTTGAGCCAGCCGCGGGTGTGCGCCGAGAGATCGGCCAGTACCTCGAGCGTGCCGTCGGCTCGGCGGATCAGCAGCCGGCTGTCCTCCGCCGAGACCACCAGCAGCCGCCCGTCGGGCAGCCACCCCAGGCCCACCGGCGGGCCGGCCAGCTCGGCTTCCACCCGCACGTCACTGCCGTCCTCGCGGGCCGACAGCACGCGATGGGTGTACAGATCGGAGAACCAGAGCCGGTCCCGGTGCCATCGCGGCGCTTCCAGGTATGTACATCCCGGTACCACCGTCACGAATTCGCGGCTCATGCATTCCTCCATTTGCGGCGACTTCATTGTCAATTCCGACACCATGTCGAATTTCGCCGCACCCGAGCGTAATCAGCATCACAGTGCATTCCAATTGAAGAGATGCGAATCCCGGATTCACCGGAATCGAATCGATGATCGCCGGCTTCCGACCCGGGTCGCACCGGATCGCTTCATGCCCGAACAAGTGCCGCTTCATGCCCATTGGCGCGACATGTATAATATATTATATCCCATCAAGCCAGTTGGTCGTCCTTCGACGACCGGGCGTCCGGTAGTCAGCGAATCGTCATCGTTCCCGCCCGGTCCGAGGCGGGAGTCAGGACCGATACACTATGAATGCGAGGCAGATCGCACAGCTCCTCCCCAATCCGGGCGGTGCCGCCACCATCGCACGAGCGGCGGCGCGCGGGATGAAACCCGGTCGGCCACTTCAGGATCCGACGCGATTGTGCCGCGTCGCCGTCGCCATGATCGCCGCCACGCTCCTCGGGCAATTCCTGCACGATGTCGCGGCCCAGAACCTGCTCTGTGTCGGCGCGTTCCTCGGCGGAATCGCCGCCCTCATGCCCTACCAGCGTGGCCGCATCGCCGCGGCAGCATGGACCGGCGGCGCGGAACTCGCGGCCGCGCTGACCGGCATCGTGCTGCACGGCATCTGGTGGGCACTGCTCCCGCTGCTGGCAGCCGGCTTCTTCGTCGGCGGCATCATGCGCGTGGTGGGGGTCGGAATCTCCATGCGGGTGATCGTGGTGACCATCGTCATGATCGCCTTCGCCGAGATCACCCCATCGACCGGGACGGGCGGGCGCGAGTTCGCCCTGTTCGCCGGCGGGGTGGCGATCATGCTGGGATGCCAACTCCTCCCACCGTTCGAGCCCCGGCATCTCGCGCAGCGCCGCGCCGTCGCCGACCTCTACACCGCATTGACCGGCCCCGGGCCGTTCGCCCCCGCTTTGCTTGTGGCGGACAACAGCTTGGCTCTGGTAGCTCGTTCCCGTGATCGACAGATCCTCGGCCTGATCGCATTGACCGAGCAGGCCGAACAGATCGGGCAGCTACTGCACGCGGTCGACAATCGCGGCGAAGGCAGCGCCGCGGACCGGCCCGCCCGCACCGACATCGGCCACCGGCTCACCACGATCGCCGCCGCCGTTCGCTGGGACCGCGGTGGCCGGCCGGGATTCCGTACATCGCGGGACACCGAGTCCGCACAGGACCCGTTGTGGGACAAGCTACGACGATCGGTCGGGCACGCCGAGGAGTTGGTCGCGGGCGGACCGCTCGAGCAGCCTCTCGACGATCGCAGGCCGCCGACACCGGCGGAGCTGGTTCGCGACGAACTGCGCCCCGGCGCGCCCATGTTCCGCCATGCCGTGCGGCTCGCCGTCGCGGGCGTGCTCGGCGAGGTGATCGGTCGAGCCATCGGCACCGCGGCTGGATCGAGTCTGCTACCGGCACACGGATTCTGGGTCTGCCTGACCGTTGTGCTGATCTTGTTTCCGGATTACGGCGATGCCTCCAGCCGCGGCATCGCTCGCACCGTGGGTACGGTGGCCGGCGCACTCGGCGGTGCCGCCCTGTCCTTGCTGCCTCAGCACCCTGTGCTGCACAGCGCACTGCTGATCGTCTTGTTCCTCGGGTATCTCGCATTCCGCAGTTGCGGCCAGCCGTGGACCATGCTGTGGGTCGTCATGTGGATCTCGGTGCTGTCGAACGGACCGCTGGGAGCCGTCACGCGCGGCCTGGCCACCGTCGTCGGCGCCGCCCTCGCCCTGGCTGTGTTCCTGATGCTGCCGACCTGGCAACGCGCCCGCTTGAACGGGCTGCTTGTCGCGTGGTTGCGGTCCCAAGCCGATCAGATCGCTGCCCTATGCCGGATGTGGGACGATTACAGCACATCACACCGAGCCGAGACCGCACGCGCCACCGTGCGCACCAGGCTGGCCCGGCTGGAGTTCCTCGACGCGTCCCAGCAGGCTCACCATGAACCACCCGACCGCACCGGAGTCTGGACAGATCGTGCCGTGGACGAGGTTTCCGGCCTGGTGGGCGAGATCGCGAAGCAGGTGTCCGTCGTGGTCGGCCTGGGTCCTGGAGATACCGAAGCGGTAGCCCGCGACACCCGCGACCAGCTGGTACGGATCGCGACACAACTCGAAGATCTGGCCGTGACCATCACGCTAGACCACATGCGCTCCAAGGTATTTCCGGCGCGACCAAGCGCAGCTGCGCCGCTGGCTACCGACAGCGGGATCGCGACCGCCCGAGCATCGGCAGCGATCGACCGATTGGCCGCGAACACCCGCAGATCGTTCTCGCCGGACCGCATCGGAGAGACCTCACCTCGATAGACAGTACCGGACAGCCGGCTCCGGGGCCGGTGTGCGCTCGAAGAGCGAGTACGCGCACCGGACCGGGACCGGCTGGGGTCGAACCTGGCTCAGCTCCCGCCGACGGTCTGCTCGAGCAGGTCGTTGTCCGCGCCGATGGCCCGCGCCGAATGCAATGGATCCGGGCGTTTGCCGTCGAACGACAGCGGCAGACCGGCCACCGCGATCTCGTCCGCAGTGGGCTTGCCGAGGATCCCCAATGCACGGGTCTGTTCGTGGGCGACGATCTCGGCCGTGTTCTGGGTCGGAGCGACCGGTATGCCGGCGTCCTGCAGAATCCGCTGCCACTGTTCGCGGGTCTGGGTTGCGATCCGCTCGCCGATCAGCCGGTCGATCTCGCCGCGATGGGTCAATCTCGCCGCGTTGGTGGCGAATCGGGCGTCATCAGCCCACTCCGGATGTCCGAGCGCCGCACACAGCCGCCCGAACAGCGCATCGTTGGCGCAGCTGATCACGAGATGTCCGTCGGTGGCCTCGTACGCCCGGTGCGGCACGATGAACGCGACCCCGGATCCGTGCCGGCCACCCAGGTCACCGTCGGCGGTGTAGTTGGCGATGCCGATACTCATCCAGGCGATGGCCGTCTCCAGCAGCGAACTGTTCACTGTCGCGCCGGTGTGTTTGGCCTGGCGCCGGAACAGGGCGGCGAGGATTCCGATCACCACCCACATCCCGGTGCCGAAGTCCACGATCGACACCCCGGCCCGCACCGGGGCCTGCCCTTCCTCGCCGGTGATGTTCATGATTCCGGAGAACGCCTGCATCAGCGGGTCGTAACCGGGCAGCGTGTTCATCGGGCCGGTGTGACCGAACGCGCCGACCTCGGCGTAGATGAGCTCGGGCTTGGTGATCCGAAGGCTGTCGGCGTCGAGTCCGTAGCGTGCCGCCGAACCCGGCCGCAGATTGTGCAGGAATACGTCGGCGCGCGTGGCGATCAGCTCGTGCAGCGTGGTCAGCTGCTCCTGGTCTTTGATATCGATACGGAGGCAACGCTTTCCGCGGTTGAGGGCGTGGAAGGCCGCACCGCTGCCCTGCCACATGCTCGGCCCCCATCCGCGCGACGAATCCCCGGTGGGCCGTTCCACCTTCCAGACCTCGGCGCCCAGCTCCGCGAGTATCTTGCCGGCGAACGGCGCCGAGGCGCTGTCGCCCAGTTCCACCACGGTTGTGCCGGCCAGGGGCAGATCGCCGGTCATGGCTCGCTCCGATCCGAAGAAATGGGCGCACCGGTAAATACCGGCAGTTTCTGTTCGCCGCGCTCGACGTACCGCACTCGCACCGGCATCCCGATCTCGATCGTGGCCGGATCACCGTCGATCTGGGTGAACAGGTGATAGCCCTCGGCGAGTTCGACGAACCCGACGGTGTAGGGCACGATCGCCGCCCACACCGGTGTGGGCCCGCGGCCGATTGTGCTGAAGGAGTAGACCGTTCCGACTCCGCTCGATTGCTGCCAAGTCAGTTCCGCCGCGTCGCAGTGCGGGCAGCGCGAATGCGGCGGCCACACCGATTCGTGGCAGGCGTCGCAGCGCTGATAGGTGAGCCGCTCGTCGGCGAGGGCCCGCCAGTACGGTTCGGAATCGAGCTGACGGTAGGGCTGCGGCCAGCCGTCAGATGACTGTGTGTCGCTCATGTCGTAGTCCTTTCCGCCGGTCACGCCGCCGACGACAGCAGCACGACGCTGCCTGCCGCCAGCATGCCGCCGGCTCCTTGCACGAGCACCGTCTCGGGCCGCCGCGCCGGCGCCGCACCCAACGCGGTGCCCCGCAACTGCCGGACAGCCTCGACGAGGCTGTCCATGTTGCAGGAGATTCCGGGCTGTCCGAACGACAGCCAGCCCCCGTTGGTGTCGGTCGGCAGATCGCCGTCGATACCGGTACGGCCCTCGCGGTAGATGTCGATGCCGCGGCCCTTCTTCGCGAAGCCCAGATCCTCGAGCACGATCGGGCCCATGTGGGCGAAGTTCACCGACAGCTGCAACATGTCGATGTCCGACGGCGTCAGACCGGACATGTCCCAGGCCTGCCGCGCCGCCTCGGCGGTCGCGGTGTAGGTCAGATTGGGCATCGCGCCCAGGCCCGGGAATCGACTGTGCCGCAGGTTCATCCGGTCGGTGAGGTACTCGTGCGTGGTCGCCGAGCCGTACCCGTGGACGTACACGACGTCGTCGCGGTCGCCCACGTTGTCGGGCGCGGTGACGATCAGCGCGCCGCCGGTGCCACCACCCCAGGTCGAGCACATCCACCGCCGCAGCGGCGTCGCGACATAGGGCGAGGACAGCACTTTCGCCCGGTCGATCTCACCGAAGCGCGCCTTCGCCGCATGCGGATGACGCACGCCCCACCGCTGATTCGCGACGGCCACATCGGCCAGATCGGCCTCGGTGAGACCGAATTCGTATAGATACCGGCACGCCGCCTGCCCGTAGAGCGACGGGATGGTCGCCCCGTAGGGCCCCTCGACCTGCGGGTCCGAATCCGCCTCCGCTCCCATCGCCACGGCATCGACGAACAACTCGGTCGCATCGCTCTGCAGGCACAGCACGTACTCGGCCCGGCCGGCCGCGATCATCTGGGTGGCGATCGCGATGGTCGAGGTGAGACCCGCACCGTGCATGGTGATCTCGCTGTTGATGGTCACCGGCATGTGCAGGTGCGAGATGAAGATGTTCGACCATTGCGAGCGCTTGTCGGCCCAGGGCGAGCGGCCGGTGAAGACCGCGTCGACCTGATCCTTGCGAATGCCCGCGTCGGCCAGGGCAGCGTAGGTAGCCTCGACAGCCAGCTGCATGGGATCCTTGCGATTGTCCCGCGAGGTGTAGGCGTCGCCCATGCCGATGATCGCGGCGACCGGAGTGGCAGGCACGGATATCAGTCCTTCGGACGCTCGGTGGGCACGGACGAGCCGACGAGCGCGTCGAGGTCGTCGCGCTTGCGCAGCATCAGCAGGCTCCACTCGCTCTTCTGCACGACGTAGCCGTCCTGGTTGAGCGCCTTCATCAGGAACGTGACGACCCCGTACTCGTCGTCCTTGTCCTTCTTGCCGATCACCTCGGCGGTGGCGTAGATGGTGTCGCCGATGAGCACCGGCTTCAGATAGCGCAGATTGTCGATGCCGTAGTTCGCCTGGATCGACGGGCCGAACTGGATCAAGCCGGTCAACAGCGAATAGGTCAGCGATCCCTGCACGATCCGCTCGCCGAAGCGGGTCTGGGCGGCGTAGTGCGTGTTCGAGTGGATCTCGATCCAATTGCCGGTCAGCGCACAGTAGTTCACCACGTCGGCTTCTGTGATGGTGCGACCGCCGGAGCGGAAGACGGTACCGATCTCGATCTCGTCGAGCGGCATGTCGATACGATTGTTGATAGTGGCCACGATTCTCTCCTGGAAACTCTTGCGGAACTGGTGATTACGAGGCGGACGACAGGCGCATCGACTTCGCGATGATGGTGCGCTGGATCTGGGAGGTACCGCCGCCGATGGTCGACTGCACGCTCTCGCGCAGGTAGCGCTCCATATCGGCCTCGGGCAGGTTGGCGTAGCCGCCGAGGATCTGCATGCCGTCCAAGGCGCACTGCTTGAGCGCCTCCGAACCGTAGAGCTTGGCCATCGAGGTCTCCCGCGCCGCGGCGACACCCTGTGCCTTCAGCGCCGCGGCGCGATAGCAAAGCAGCCGGGCGGCGTCGACGCGGGTCTGGTTCTCGGCCAGCATGTGCTTGAGGACCTGGAACTCGTAGATCGGCTTGCCGAACTGAATGCGCTGGTGCGCATACTTGTTCGCGGCGTTCACCGCTTCCTGAGCATTGCCGACGTAGGCCGCGGCGACCGCGCAGCGTTCCAGCTCCAGGTGCTCGGTGATCACCTTCCAGCCCTCGCCCTCGGCGCCCAGCAGCGCGTCGGCTGGAACGCGGACCTCGTCGAGGAAGATCTCGGTGGTGCCGGTGGCGTGTCGCGACAGCGTCGGCAGTTTGCGGATCACCACACCGGGGGTGTCGTTCGGGATGAGCAGCACCGACAGGCCGCCGTGCTTGTCGTCGGGGTCGGTGCGCACCAGCATCGCGATGACGGTGTTGTCGGCCGCGGCGCCGCTGCACCAGAGCTTCTGGCCGCTGATCACCCAGTCGCCGTTGGCATCCCGGCGCGCGCGGGTCTTGGTGTTCGCGGCGTCGGAGCCGGCGTCGGGCTCGGAGATGGAGACCGAGAACCGGATCTGCCCGTCGATGAACGGCTTGACGTAGCGCGCTTTCTGCTCGGCGGTGCCGTATTTGATGATGTTCATCGCGGTGAAGGTGGGGACCAGCACCGAGCAGGCGAAGTCGAAACCGAACTTGCCCAGGCCCTCGGCCATCAGCGAGTAGTCGAAGATGTCGCCCCCGGAGCCGCCTTCCTCCTCGGGGATCAGGATCCCGAGCCAGCCCTGCTGCGCGATCTTCTCGTACGCCTCGTACGGGTATTCACGGTTGGAGTCACAGTGCCGTACATATTCCACGGTGATTTCGTGGTCCATGAATTTGTTGACCACGTCGAGCCAGTCGGACTGGGATTCGGTCAGGAAATTCGCATTCATTGTCTGTTCACTCCAGAGTACGGGTCATGAGCCCCAGAATTGGATCGGATGTCGCCATCGAGGCTATTCGCCGTTGAACACCGCATTCAAGTGATATCTTTCGAACAAGCGATTCGACGAAATCGAACGGCCCGGTTGTGCGATTGCGCGCCGATCAGACGATCGCGCCGACCGACCGCAACTGCGCGCGCCGCCGCGCGGAGATGCCCCAGTCGCCCAGCACCTCATCGGTATGTTCGCCCGGCCGGGCCGGCGGACGCGCGATCGCGCCCGGGGTACGGCTGAATCGTGGGGCCGGCGCCGGCTGGACGATCCCATCGACCTCCACGAAGGTCTGCCGGGCCCGAAGATGCGGATGGCTGGGTGCCTCGTCCAGGGACAGCACCGGCGTGAAACAGACTTCTTCCCCTTCGGCGAGCGCCAGCCATTCGGCACGAGTGCCGGTGGCGAACACGGCCGCGAGTCGTTCGCGCACGGCCGGCCACGCCGCCCGGTCGTGCTGGTCGGGCATGCCGGCCTCGTCCAGCCCCAGCACTCGCAAAGTGTTGCGCCAGAACCGGGCCTCGTTGGAGCCAAGCGCCAGCCAGCGGTCGTCACGGGTCCGGTAGACGCCGTACCAGGGCGCGCCCGAGTCGAGCCGGTTCGTACCACGTTCGTCGTGCCAGTATCCGGCGGCCCGAAGCCCGTAGATCAGCGTCATCAGCGAGGCCGAACCGTCGACCATCGCCGCGTCGATGACCTGGCCGCGCCCGGATCCGGCCCGCTCGAGCAGCGCGCAGACCACCCCCAGCGCCAGATACAGTGCGCCCCCGCCGAAATCACCGGCCAGGTTCAGCGGTGGTACCGGCGGACCGCCGGCGGTGCCGATCGAATGCAGGACGCCGGTCAACGCGATGTAGTTGATGTCGTGACCGGGAACCTTTGCCAGTGGGCCGTCCTGGCCCCAGCCCGTCATCCGGCCGTAGACGAGTCCGGGATTGACTGCCAGGCAGTCATCGGGCCCGAGGCCGAGCCCCTCGGCCACGCCCGGGCGAAATCCCTCGACCAGCACGTCCGCTCGCGATACCAGCTCCACCAGCGTCGCCACGGCGTCCGGATGTTTGAGATTCAGTGCGGCACTGCGTCTGCCGCGATTGAGCAGGTTGAATCGGGCATCGACCGGCGCGCCACCGTCGTAACCCGGCGGGCGGTCGATGCGGAGGATGTCCGCGCCCAGGTCCGACAGCAACTGGCAGCAGAACGGGACGGGTCCGGCGCCGCCCAGTTCGATGACGCGCACCCCGGTGAGTGGTCCCTGGCGGACCGTCGTGTCGGCGGTCATCACAGCACCAGGTCTCGCGGCAGGCCGATCGATTTGAATTCGACGAACTCGGTGATGCCTTCCGGTCCGAGTTCGCGACCGAGCCCGCTGTCTTTCACCCCGCCCGAGGGAGCGGCCAGACCCGCTGGGTTGCCGTTCAGCTCGACGGTGCCGGTACGGAGCTGATCGGCCACGGCCAGAGCGTGTTCCGGGTCGGCGGAGAAAACCGCGCCGTTGAGCCCGTAGCGAGAATCGTTGGCGATCGCGACCGCGTGATCCTCGTCCTCGTATTCGAGCACGCACAGCACCGGCCCGAACACTTCCTCCTGGGCGATACGCATGGACGGCTCGACATCGGTGAAGATGGTCGGCTCGACGAACCAGCCGGTGCCCAGATCCTGCGGACGTCCGCCTCCCAGCACCGTGGTCGCCCCGGCCTGCTGTCCGACCCGAATCAGCGCCTCGACCCGTTCCCGGTGCTGAGCGGTGACCAGCGGGCCGAATTCGGTTCCTGGATCGAAAGGATCACCGACGGTCATCGCCGCGGTGGCGGCCCGCAGTGCCTCGACGAACTCGCCCGCGCGCCCGCGCGAGACCACCACCCGAGTCTTGGCACTGCACACCTGACCGGTGTTGCGGAACGCGCCGACCCGCACCGCCTCGACGGTCGCCGCGAGATCCGCGTCGTCCAAGACGATCGCCGCCGACTTACCGCCCAGCTCTAGCGCGGTGCGCCGCAACATGCCGCCGCACAGCTCACCGATGCGCCGTCCGGCCGCCGTCGAGCCGGTGAAGGACACCATGTCCACGCCCGGATGCGTCACCAGATATTCGCTCGGACCACGATGTGCGGGAACGACATTCACGGTGCCGTCCGGGAACCCCGCGCGGGAGACGAGCTCGGCCAGCAGATAGGCATCCAGCGGAGTCTCCGGCGACGGCTTGAGCACCACGGTGCAGCCCGCCAGCAAGGCCGGCGCCAGTTTCATCATCGACACCAGATGCGGTGCGTTCCACGGCACGATGGCGGCCACGACACCGATGGGCTCTCGGGTCACTCGGGCCCGGCCGGAGTCCGACGAGCGGACCTCGGTGAACGGATAGGTGCGGCCGATCTCGATCATCGAATCCACGATCAGGCGCGGACGCTGCGCGTGGATCGCCCGAGATTGTGTGATCGGGCAACCCATTTCGGTCGTCACCAGCTCCGCCATCGTCGTCTCGGCAGCGCTCATCCCCGCGCTGAGCCGGCTCAGCGCGGCGAGCCGCTCGGCACGGGGCAGACGTGGCCAGGGCCCGTGATCGAACGCGGTCCGCGCCGCGGCCACCGCGGCATCGATATCGGCATTCGACCCCGACGGCACGCGCGCCACAATCTGCTCCGTATAGGGCGACACCACCTCGATCCGCTCGTCGGTCGCCGCGGGAACCCACCGCCCGCCGATGAACAGGCAGTCGTACTCGCCGTCCCACACCATCGTGTCTGCTCCTGAATTCGAAGAGTTCGTGATCCGGCACGACACACGGACCTCGACCCGAGGCTATTCCGCACACACCGGGACTCCAATTGAAATTTTCGGAATCGCGGCTTGGTGATAATCGAACTACTTCTACCTTCCGATGACATCGGCGGTGTGCATATCATGAAGTCCGGTCCACCCGCGGATATGCCGAAGCATATGAGAGGCAACCGGGTCGACGGAAGTAATTCGCCGGAAATTCCGGCAGGTATCTGGAGGAATCCCATGAGCAGAACTCCGTTCTCGGAGTCGTGGTGGAGCGAGATCGAAGGAGCCGCACCGGCAGAGGCGGAAAGAATCCAGGACGACCGGCTGCGCGAACAGATCCGATATCTGGCCACCCGGAGCGGGTTCTATCGCACGAAATTCGCCGAGCACGGTGTCGATCCGGAGGCGGTTCGCACCACCGCCGACCTGGCGGCGCTGCCGTTCACCGAGAAGCAGGAACTGCGCGCCAGCCTCGCCCAGGTACCCCCACTGGGCGCACACGTCGCCGCCGATGCGAGCGAGATCGTGCAGATCCAGGCCTCCTCCGGCACCACCGGCAGCCCCAGCTACGTGGGACTGACCCGCGCCGACATCGATACCTGGTGCGAACTCGGTGCCCGCGCGCTCTACGCCAACGGATTCCGCCCGGGCGACCGGGTCCTGCACGGGTTCGGGATGAGCAAGGGCTTCGTCGGCGGGCTGCCCATCGTGCAAATCCTGCAGTACATGGGCATCGTCGACATCCCGATCGGCGCCGAGGCTGGCGCCGATCGGCTACTGCGGGTCCAGGCCGACCAGCGTCCGAACGCCATGATCGGCACACCGAACTTCCTGATCCATCTGGCCGAGCGCGCACCCGACATCATCGGGCAGCAGGCCCGCGATCTGGGCGTGCGCGCGATCAGTGTCGGCGGTGAGCCCGGCGGCGGCCTGCCCGCGATGCGAGATCGACTCGAAACGCTGTGGGGCGCCACCTCGCGGGAGATGCTCGGCGGCACCGATATCGCCTGCACGTACTGGGGCGAATGCGAGGCCGGGGACGGCATGCACTTCCTGTCCCCCGACCTGATGGTCGCGGAGCTCATCGACCCGGTCACCGGCGACATCGTCGCCCCGGTCGCCGGAGCCCAGGGCGAACTCGTGTACACCGCGTTGCGCCGCCAGGCCTCGCCACTGCTGCGGTTCCGTACCCGCGACCACGTCGTGGTCACCGGCACCGACTGCTCCTGCGGCCGTATCGGATACAAGGTGCGCTGCGTCGGACGCACCGACGACATGCTGATCGTGCGTGGCATCAACCTGTTTCCGTCCGCGGTTCAGCAGCTCATCGTCGAGATGCGGCCGGAGACCACCGGCGAGATGCGGATTCGCGCTGACTTCGAAGGACATTCGACCCAGCGCCCGCTGTCCTTGGTTGTCGAGCACGCGGACGGGCTGAGCCGGGAACGCCGAGACGGCTTGAAGGGCGCCATCGAGGAGCGGGTCCGCTCGGCGCTGAATGTGAAGAGCATCGTCGAGCTGGTTCCGGACGGCACGTTGAAGCGCCCCGATCATGTGAAGGTCGCACTGGTGGAGCGGGTCGGTTCCTGAACGAGGTCGTCCGTGGCACCGCCCGGCGGTACCACGGACGACCCGGCATTCAGTGCCTGCCCTGGAAGTCGATGACGCCGCGGATGTTGCGGCCCGCGTGCATGTCCACGTACGCCTCGTTGACCTGTTCGAGCCGGTAGGTGGTAGTGATCATCTCGTCGAGCCGCAACGCGCCTCTCCGGTAGAGCTCCAGCAGCATCGGGACCTCGTGCTGCGGCCCCGCCATCCCGTACAGCGCGCCCTGAATGCGCTTCTCGCTCATGGTCAGATCCAGCACCGGGACCGACATCTCGGTCAGCGTGTGCGGCGCCGCGCTGGTCACCACCAGGGTTCCCCGCTTACCCAGAGCGTCGTAGGCCTGCTTCAGCTGTTTCTGCGTGGGAACGCCGATGCACACGACCACCGAGTCGGCGCCTTGTCCGTTGGTGGCCGATCGCGCCAGCTCACCGGCCTCATCGATCGAGTCGACGGCGTCGGTAGCGCCGAGTGAGAGGGACAACTCCCGTTTCATCGGCACCGGGTCGACCGCGATCACTCGTCCCGCGCCGCGGAAGGCCGCACCCTGCACGGCACTCATGCCGATTCCGCCGGTACCCACCACGACTACTACGTCGCCGGCATCGATGTCGGCGGCACGCGTCGACGATCCCCATCCGGTCGGGACCGCACAGCCGACGATGGCCGCAGTGGTGAACGGGATGTCGCGGGGGATCCGCACCACGCATTCCTGCGGTACCGTCGTCCACTCCGAGAACGTAGACAGGCAAGCGTTCTGGGCAACGCCGTGACCGTCCGCGTGCATCCGGAACGTGCCGTCCGGGCGGGTACCTACGGTGATGAGATGACCCGCGTCACAGAGATTTTGATGGCCGGTGACGCACATCCGGCAATGCCCGCACGCGGCGATGAACGAGGTCACCACGTGGTCCCCGGGTCGTACCCGGGTGACTCCCGGCCCGACTGCCTCGACGATGCCCGCACCCTCGTGCCCACCACACGCCGGATACGTATGAAACCGCATGTCCCCCTTAGCGAAGTGGTCGTCGGAATGGCAGAGACCCGAGGCCATCACCTTGACGAGAACTTCGCCCTCGTCAGGCTCGTCGAGATCCACGCCCCGGACGTCCCACGTCCCGGGCGCCTCCCACAGAATCGCCGCCATCGTCTTCATTCGCGTACCTCGTCGGACGCGAATTCGCATGCGACCTGCGTGATGAGGTCGACGGTCGCGTCCTTGGTGAAAGCCATCGCACCTCCGTCTACGGTGAGATCGGCACCGGTGATCCAGGACGACAGGTCACTGGCCAGAAAGAGCGCGGCATTCGCGATATCGGAGGCCAGGCCGGCCCGCCCGATCAGCGTCTGGCCGCCGATGGCCGCGCTGACCCGAGACAGGAACCGAGATGCGTCCGCATCCGCGATGCCGAACATGGGCGGGATCATCGGGGTCAGTACAGCGCCAGGAAGGATCGCGTTGGATCGCGTTCCGGTGCCCTTGCTTTCGAGCGCGGTCTGCCGAACCAGTGCCAGCACAGCCGCTTTGGCCATCGAGTAGGCGGCGCCGTTCCATCCGGCCTGCAGCGCGGCGATACTCGCGGTGGTGATGATCGAGCCGGCTCTGCCCTGCCGTCGGAACTGGCGCAGAGCGAATTTGTGCGCCGCGGCGTGCGCGTCGAGGTTCAACGCGAGTGTCCGGCGCAACCCCTCCGGGGCGAGTTCGGCGACCGGCGACAAGTCGCACGCAGCGCCGGCATTGCTGAAAAGCACATCGAGACTACCGAATTCGTCGGCGGCGTACTGGACGAGCGATTCGAGCTGGTCCGCGTCCGTGACGTCGACTCGGCGAAAGCGAGCTGCCGGCCCCAGCTGGTCCGCGGCGGTTTGCCCCGCGTCTTGCTGAATATCGGCGAGCACGACCTTCGCACCGTGCTCGAGGAAGGTCGCGGCAGTCGCCAGCCCCATCCCGCTCGCGGCACCGGTGATGATCGCGACCTTGCGGTCGAGCAGTTGTGCGGACATGGAATCTCCTAGGGTTTCTCGAAACAAGCGATATGAAAATCCGCAGCGTGGACAGCGGACACGACTGCGAACGGCTACATGGTCGGCTCGAGAGCCCGGCCGTCCACGGACAACTGCCGGCTGGTGGCCATGACGAAGGCGGTTCTGGTCCATTCGCCGGTCGGATTCCGCCAGGCATGCATCGTGCCGCACTGGACGATGCTGTCGCCCGGACCGAGTCGCACGATGTGTCCGCCGTCGAGCACGGCCTCGAGTTCGCCGCTCAGCACGACGCCGTAGTCGATGCTCGACGTGCGGTGCGCGGGAAACTCACTGTCCGGGGCCCAGTCCACCAGATAGAAGGCCGTGCCGTTCTCGGGAGCGAACGCCTCGATGAGCTGCGCACCGTCGCGCTCATCGGCATTGTTCGACGGGAATTCGTCGGTAGCCCAGAGCCGCATAGCTAATGCCGTAGGAGACGCTTCGAATGCCTCCACCACTGAATCCGATACCACGATCGAGCGCCCCTTTGAATCATGGCCGGTAACGACACGTCGCGCTTGATGTTTCATCGACTCTCTCCTGTGAGATGACTTCGTCCCCGAAAAGATGATTCCCTTTCGGGATCTCGACGGTAACGTGCATCACACCGAAGGCCTATTGAATATTCAGGAAGTGCCGATTCGAATTTATCGAATTATACACACGCGTCAGCATTCCCACTGACCCGATACGGATGCGACGTGCGGAAATCAGCTCGCGGTGGCCACGTGCGCGGGCGGCGTCTGCAGCACCTCCCGCACGGTGGCGTCGCCGTCCATCGGACGGTCCAGTAGCTGCGCGACGAACGTCCGCGCGGCAGGACTTTTCGCACGCCCGCTCGGCGTCGCGAGGTGAATGTGACGAACCGCCCAGGGCTCGTCGAAGTCGAGCACGGCGACCCGGGACAGTACGGCGTAGTCCAGCAGGCATTCCGGCACCACCGTGACCCCCAGTCCCGCCTGCACCAGACCGATCGCGACCTCGCCACTGCGGACCCGGTGCGGCGAACGGAATTCCACCCCGAGCCGCACCGCCGCCGCCCGGAACGCACCCAGCAGCGACGACGGCGCGATCAGCCCGGCGGCCGCCAGCTCGCCGAAACCCGCCGCGCCCCGCGCGGCCAGCGCGTGGTCCGGCGGCACCACCGCGACCAGGCGATCCTGCCGGTAGGGCGTCACGTCGACACCGCTGAGATCGAGATGATGCGCGGCGGCGAATACGCCGAGGTCCGCGTCGCCGCGGGCCACCTGGCGGACCACATCGGCGTTCTCGGTCTCCTGTAGCGCGACCTCGACCCGGGGATACTCTGCACCGAACTCGCCGATCGCGCGGGCCAGCAGCGGAACGATGATGGACCGCGCGGAGACGATCGACAGCTCGCCTTGCACGCTCTCGGTGAGCGAGGCGATCTCCGAGCGCATAGCGTCGAGATCTCCGAAGATCGAGCGCACGTAACGCTCAAGGACCGCCCCGGCCGCGCTCGGCACCACCCCTTTGGGGCCCCGTTCGAGCAGCTCGACGCCCGCGATGTCCTCGAGGACCTGGATCCGCTTGGTCGCGGTGGACGGGGCGATGTTCTCACGGATCGCGGCGAGACCGATCTGGCGCTCCTCGATCGCAGACAAGAACAAGCGCAGCGTGAACAGATCGACTTGCCGGATCAGGTGAAGCCGGTTGAACGTTGCCATCTGGACCTCGCGAATCAGCTCCGGGATCGGCGTCGATCCCGTCGGTTTCGGCGCGCGCCCAGCGAGAACTATGACGTGCGCCACTTCGCGCTCTAGACTACATCATATGTACGAACAGAGTGTTCGTACATATGAACAGCCCGCAACTGCGGTCGTGTGATGGGATGTGTCGATGTCAACCAGACAGCAGGGTCCGGCGCAGGAGCACCGGACGGTGTCGCGCGTAGTGACGATCCTGGAACTCGTGGCCCGCAGTCCCGCGGGATTGACGCTGGCCGAACTGTCGACCGCCCTGGAAGCACCGCGCTCGTCGATTCACTACATCGCCAAGGGCCTGGCGGCCACCGGCTACCTCACCGACGACGGTGTCTACACGCTGGGGCCGGCCGTGGAGGCCCTGCTCGGCGCGGGTACCGCGTCCGTGGAGCGCATCGCGCGCCCGGCCATGGAATCGCTGCACCGTGAATTCGACGAGACGGTGCTGTTGTGCCTGCGGGCCGGGGAGCAGATCATCTACGCCGACACCATCGAATCCACACGGCCCGTACGATTTTCGGCCCAGCCGGGCGAACGCCGGCCCCTGTATCCCTCCAGTGCCGGCCGCTGCTTCCTGGCCTACAGCAGCCCCGGATTCCGCACGGACTATCTGCGTCGCCACCTCCCCGACCTCGCGCGGCGCGCCCAGGTGGACGACGAACTGGCTCGCATCGTGCGGGACGGGGTGGCCTACGCCGACCAGCGCGTCACTCCCGATCTCGGTGGGGTGCACGCCCCGGTGTTCCGCAACGGCACCCACGTCGCGGTACTGACTGTGGCCGGGCCGATTTCGCGCATTCAGCCCCTGCTGGATCCGCTGCGCCGCGCCGTCGTCGCCCAGGCCGCGACGCTGACCACACAGCTCACGCACCCGTAATTTCACATTCGTGTATCTATCCAGCGAATTCGATCGAGCCGAATCACCACTTCGCGATTTTTCAATGGATGTGGCGCACGACACGGACTACCGTCGGAATTCGGCTGAACAAGTCGAATAAACACCCATGTCAGTATTTCCGGCATTTGCGCATCGATTCCGGTATGCACTGTCGGCCCGCCGGGCGCTGAAGAAGGCTCCTGACACCGGTGACCGAATCCCGCAAGCCCGGTATCGATCCGAAGGAGATCTCCATGTCGTACCCACCCTCCGAGCAGCCGGCGGCGACCGGCACTGACGCCGTGATCGAGGACGATCTCCTTGTCGAGGAGGTCTCGATCGACGGCATGTGCGGTGTCTACTGACCCCGCCACATTCGACCCCGCCCGGCCCTATGCCCTAGCCGAGTCGGTGTCGCTGCGGCCGGAAACCTTCGGCGCGCTGGCTTACGACTACCGCACCCGACGACTGTCGTTCCTGAAAACCCCTGGGCTGGTCGGGGTCGTCGAGGCACTCGAATGTGTTCCCGACGTGTTCGCCGCGCTCGCGGCGGCAGCGATCCCCGACGCCGAGCACGATGACTACCTGCGTGCACTGGCCGGGCTCCACGAGTCCGGAACCATCCGATGCCGCATCACCCGGACAGGACACCCATGAGATTGGTCGACCACTTCGAGCACGGTCTCGCCGCCCCGATCTGCCTCACCTGGGAGCTGACCTACGCCTGCAATCTGGCCTGCGCGCACTGTCTATCCTCCTCGGGGCGACGCGATCCGCGCGAGCTGTCCACTGCCGAGTGCCGGACCGTGATCGACACCCTGCAGCGAATGCAGGTGTTCTACGTGAACATCGGTGGTGGCGAGCCGACCGTCCGCGCCGACTTCTGGGAGTTGCTGGATTACTCCGTGGACCACCGGGTGGGAGTCAAGTTCTCCACCAATGGGATTCGCCTGACACCCGAGCGCGCGACCCAGCTGGCGGCCGCGGACTACGTCGACGTGCAGATCTCGATCGACGGCGCGACCGCCGAGGTCAACGATGCCGTCCGCGGACCGGGTTCGTTCGCCACCGCGCACCGCGCCATGGCGAATCTCGCCGCCGCGGGCAAATCCGGATTCAAGATCTCGGTCGTGATGACGCGCCACAACGTTCCGCAACTCGACGAATTCAAGGCCCTCGCAGACGAATTCGATGCACAACTGCGCCTGACCCGGCTGCGTCCAGCCGGGCGAGGTGCCCAGGTGTGGCAGGATCTGCATCCCACCGCGGATCAACAACTCCGCCTGTACAACTGGCTGCTCGCGCACGGCGAGGACGTGTTGACCGGCGATTCGTTCTTCCACCTCAATGCCCTCGGCTCCGCCGTGCTACCCGGCTTGAATCTGTGCGGCGCCGGGCGCGTGGTCTGCCTGATCGACCCGGTCGGCGACGTTTACGCGTGCCCCTTCGCCATTCACGAACAGTTCCTGGCGGGCAACGTTCGGGAATCAGGCGGATTCGAGGGCGTGTGGCGCAACTCGGAGCTGTTCACGCGCCTGCGCGAACCGCAGGCCGCCGGGGCGTGCGCGTCCTGCTCCGCGTTCGACTCCTGCCGGGGCGGCTGCATGGCGGCGAAGTTCTTCACCGGACTGCCCTTGACCGGACCCGACCCCGAATGTGTACGCGGGAACGCCGAATTCGCGCTCGCCGGGGTCGGCACGCGAATTCCGCAACCAGACAAGGACCACTCCAGGACCGTGCGCCGGCCCGTCGCGCTCGGACTTCCTATGACCCCTTTCGCACCCGATCGCGCCTGTGACGCCAGTCCTCTCGCCGGGATGCGGTAGCCGATCCATCGACAAGGAAAACCATGGCAAGCACACGAGATTGGTTCGAGTCCGTCGCCGAGGCGCAGCGCCGGGCCGAGAAGCGCGTACCGAAGCCGGTCTATCTGGCCCTGCTGGCGGGATCCGAGGCCGGTACGACCCTCGCCGACAATGCCGCGGCATTCGCCGAACTTGGTCTGCGTCCCCGCATCGCCGATCTGCCGGCAACCCGCGATCTGTCCACCACTGTTCTGGGGCAGAACATCTCGATGCCGGTCATCTGCTCACCGACCGGCGTGCAGGCGGTCGATCCGGCGGGTGAGGTCGGGGTCGCGCGGGCTGCGGCCCGCTCCGGCACCGCGCTGGGATTGTCGTCCTTCGGCTCCCAGCCCATAGAAGCGGTGGTGGCCGCCAACGACAAGACGTTCTTTCAGGTCTACTGGCTCGGCAGCCGGGACGCTATGACCGCCCGCCTGGAGCGTGCCCGTGATGCCGGTGCCAAGGGCCTGATCGTGACCCTCGACTGGATCTTCGCGACCGCCCGCGACTGGGGCAGCCCAGCATTGCCCGAACGCATCGACCTCCGCACGGCGCTGCGGTTCGCGCCAGCTGTGCTGGCCCACCCGGGATGGCTGTGGCGTTTCGCCCGCACCGGACACCTGCCGGACCTCACCACCCCGAATCTCGCCGCTCGCGGGGAGCCCGGGCCGACCTTCTTCGGCGCATACGGCGAATGGATGGGCACCCCGCCGCCCACCTGGGACGATCTGGCCTGGCTGCGCTCGCAGTGGGACGGCCCCTTCCTGATCAAGGGCATCTCGCGGCCCGACGACGCCGAGCGGGCGATCGATGCCGGCGCCACCGCCATCTCGGTGTCCAATCACGGCGGCAACAACCTCGACTCCACGCCCGCGGCCATCCGGCTGCTTCCAGGCATCGCGAAAGCCGTCGGCGGGCAGCTGGAAGTCTTCCTCGACGGTGGCATCCGGCGCGGCAGCGACGTGGTCAAGGCCCTGGCCCTGGGCGCCGACGCGGTCATGATCGGCCGGCCCTATCTCTGGGGTATGGCCGCCGGTGGTGAACAGGGCGTGCACAATGTGCTCGAAATCCTGCGCCAGGGAATCGATTCCACGCTGTACGGGCTCGGCCACAGCTCGGTTCACGACCTCTCCCCCGACGACGTTGTGATCCCGGACGGGTTCACCCGGGGGCTGTGATGGGCGCCGCCCCGGTCGCGATCGTCACCGGTGCCGGGCGTGGCATCGGAGCGGCCACCGTGCACCGGCTCGCGCACGCCGGGTGGCAGGTGGTGGCCGTCGACCTGTGTGCCGACGATCCACGCGTACCGTATCCACTGGCCACTGAACAGCAATTGCGTACTGTCGCTGCCCCTTACGGCGATTCGGTGCTGCCGTTCGTCGCCGATGTGCGTGATCCGGGAGCGCTGACCGCCGCGGTCCGGTCCGCCGAGGTCCGGTTCGGGGGTCTCGACGCCGCGGTCGCCGCCGCCGCGGTGATCACCGGCGGCGGACGGCCGCTGTGGGAAACCACCACCGCGGACTGGGAACCCATGTTCGACGTCGGCGTACACGGTGTGGCCAATCTGGCCCGCGCTGCCGTGCCGGCCCTACTGCGCAGGCCGGGGCCACGAGGTGGCCGTTTCCTCGCCGTCGCCTCGGCCGCCGGGCACCACGGCATGTGGCGGATGGCCGGGTACAACGCCGCCAAGCACGCGGTCGTCGGGCTGATCAAGGGACTGGCCGAGGACCTGCGCGGCACGGCGGTCACGGCGGTCGCGGTCTCCCCCGGGTCGACGCGCACCGATCTGCTCACCGCATCCGCCCGGATCTACGGCCTGGACAGCGTCGACGACTTCGCCCGCCATCAGCTGGTGGGACGGGTACTCGAGCCCGAGGAGGTCGCCGCCACGATCGCGTGGCTGTGCGCACCCGAATCCGCTTGTATCACCGGCAGTGTCGTCCACGCCGACGGTGGGTTCCGACCGTGAGAGTGATACTGGACGCCGAGGTACGGCGGAGCGCGAACGGGCGGGTGCTGCTGGGCGGGTCGCCGCCACGGGTGCTGCGCCTGAGCGAATCCGGCAGCCGCCTCCTGGACGCGTGGCTCGTGGGAGCGGTGGTCACCAACGAGGCACGAGCGCTCGCTCGCCGCCTGCTCGATGCCGGTCTGGCTCATCCCGCGGTCGGGCCTACCGACGTCCCAGCGAACACGAAAAGCTCAGTCACGCTGGTCGTTCCCGTACGCGACAATCACACTGGACTCGCCGCCCTGCTCGCGGCCATCCAGGACTCCCTCCATACCGTGGTCGTCGACGACGCCTCCGCGGTTCCGATCCCCGCGGCCACCCACCGCCACCACCGTCGACGCGGGCCCGCCGCCGCACGGAACACCGGATGGCATTCCGCCACAACGGAATTCGTGGCCTTCCTGGACTCCGATGTCGTACCGCGCGGGGATTGGCTCGGCTCGATCCTGCCGCTGTTCGACGATCCGCGAGTGGCCGCCGTCGCACCACGCGTCCGCACCAGGGCGAACGGGGCGATCGGCCGATACGAATCCCGGCGCTCAGCGCTCGACATGGGCCCGGTGCCCGCCGCCGTCCGTCCGCACGGCCGGGTGCGCTACGTCCCCTCGGCCGCGCTGGTCGTCCGAGTAGCAGCCTTGGCCGCGATCGGCGGCTTCGAGGAGTCGCTGCGATTCGGGGAGGACGTCGACCTCGTCTGGCGGCTGCACGCCACCGGATACTCGATTCGCTACCAACCGGATTCGACCGTTCACCACCAGCCGCGCGATACCGTCGCGGCCTTCGCACGCCAGCGCTACGACTACGGCACCTCGGCCGCCGCGCTGGCGCGCCGCCACCCGGGGCTGCTGCATCCCGCCTATCTGTCCCCGGTCACGGCCGCGCCGGGTTTGCTCGCGCTCACCGCCCATCCGGTCACCGCGGCCGTTCCCATCCTGGCGACCACGCTCCGCCTCGCGCGGACGGTCCACCGCCAAGGCGTCCCACTACCGGCGGCACTGTCCTTCGCCGCCAATCGCGAACGAATGGTGTTGCAGCAGTGGACTATCGCGCTACGCCGCGCCTGGTGGCCGCTGGCGTTGTGCACCCGGCGGGGGCGCAGGCTGCTACTGGCCGTCCACCTGGCCTCCGCCACCACCATGTCCCTCGACCCGATCTGCGCGCTGCTGCGAGTCGTGGACGACAGCGCGTACGGGCTCGGCGTCTGGGCCGGCTGTCTGCGCGAGCGCACACTCGCCCCACTCCTGCCCCGGGTACGGATCCGCAAACGGCGGCGCGCATGACCGAACTCGCGGCACTCCGGTTCCCCGACGTCACCGCCCGCGCCCGCCACACCGTGCTCGCAATTCCGCTGGGCGCGACCGAGCAGCACGGGCCACACCTGCCGCTGCACACCGACACCACCATTGCCACGGAGCTGGCTCGGCGGTTGGCCACACAGCTGCCCGAGGTGCTCGCCGCGCCCGCTGTCCCCTACGGCGCGAGCGGTGAGCACGCTGGCTTCCCCGGCACGCTGTCGATCGGATGCGAAGCGCTGCGCCTGGTGCTGCTCGAACTCGTCCGCTCCGCGGACCGGTTCGCGGGCGTGGTGCTGGTCAACGGCCACGGCGGCAATCTCGAACCGCTTCGGTCCGCGGTTCGCACCCTGCGGTCCGAAGGACGTGACGTCCTGGCCTGGTCACCGTCGGCCCCCACTACCGACAGCCACGCCGGACACACCGAGACCTCGGCGCTGCTGTACCTGCGCCCGCAGGATGTGTCCATACACGCCGCACGGCCGGGAAACACGACGGCCCTGCCGCAGTTGATGGACACACTGCGACACTCCGGCGTCGCGGCGGTGAGCCCCAACGGAGTACTCGGCGACCCGACCACCGCGGATCCGATCGACGGCCGGCGCATACTCGACGGGTGGACCACGGCGCTGGTCGCCCGAACGCGTCAGCACTTCGGTCTCGCGGCGCCCGTCGGTTAGCGTCGCACGAAAGCGCAAGGGCCACTGGTGTCAGGTGGCCCTTGCGCCGTGTTCGTGCCGATCAGCCCAGGTGCTTACGGTAGAACGGCACCAGGTTGTCCAGCGCCACACCCGTCGGGCCGGGCTGGTCGTACAGGTCGTAGTGCGACGCGCCCTCCACCACGACGAGTTGCTTGTCCTTCGACGCGGCACGCCCGTACAGCTCCATGCTCAGCCGCTGCGAAGCGAAGGCACCGACCTTGTCGCCGATGACGATGCACAGCGGCTGGGTCAGGAAGACCTCGACCCGGTCGTAGGCGTCCCAATCGGCCAGGGCGGCTTGGCGCGCGAAGTTGAAACTCGTCTTGCCACCGGGAGCCTGGCCACGAGGGGTCTTGTAGTACTCGGTGGCCTCGACGATGTCGATATCGGTGATGCCCGCCTGCTTCGCAGCGTCGACCGACGGGGGCAGCAGGTCGTTGATCACCTGGGCCTGCCCGCGGGCCTCCGCGGTGCGCTGCGCGGCGACGGCCTCGAGCATGCCCATCGGGTCGTACTGCGAGAAGCCCTCGCGCATCAGCCGGCCGACGTTGCTTCCGACAACGGTCCCAAGCGCCTTGATCCGGCGGTCGATCTTGGTGGCCGCCACGCCGTAACCGGCGCCGCCGCAGATCGCGAGCACGCCGATGTTGTCGGCGTCGACATACGGCAAGTTGACGAGGTAGTCGATCACGAAGCTGAAGTCGCTGGTCCGGAAGCCGGGATCCTCGACCGACCGCGGATCGCCGCCGCTGTCGCCCTGGAAGCTCGCGTCGAAGGCCGCGACAACGAAGCCCGCCTGGGCGAGCGCCGATCCGTACACATTGCCCGAAGTCTGCGCCTTACAGCTGCCGGTCGGGTGACCGGAGACGATCGTGGGGTACACTTTCGATTCGTCGAAGTCCGGCGGGAAGTAGATATCCGTCGCGATGTCCCAGGCCCAGCCCTTGACCGCCACCGTCTCGATGTTGTCTGCCATGGTCGTCCTCTCCCATTCTTTGGCTACTCCCTAGCTACAACATCAATTTATGACCGTTCGAGTAGTAGCGGAAGGTCAGAACGGTGCATAGGAAAGTTCCTTCCCAGGCACCGGCCAGAGGACGCCGAGACAGCTAACCAGCTGTGGCGACACGGTTCGGTCGACCGGGACGACACATCCCCGGGGTGCGCACCGACCTGGCTCGTCCGCCGCACGGCTCGACTCTCGCGCGGCGAACGATCGCCCGGCCGGACCTAATCGAGGTTGATATAGACCGCCTTCGTGCTCAGATAGGACTCGACGTGTTCGCGGGCTCCTTTCCAGCCGTAGCCGCTCATCTTCTGTCCTCCGAATCCGATGGCCGGGTCCAGGACGCCGTAGCAGTTCACCCAGACAGTTCCGGCTCGAATGCCCTGCGAGACTCGGTGCGCGGTGGACAGATCACGAGTCCAGACGCCGCCACCGAGGCCGAACCGGGTGTCGTTGGCCAGCCGGAGGGCATCATCGACGTCGTCGAACGGGATGACGGTGGCCACCGGGCCGAAGATCTCCTCACGAGCGATGGTCATGTCGTTGGTGGCGCCGGCGAAGATCGTGGGCGCCAGATAGAAGCCGTCGGACAGGTCACCGCCGAGGCGCTTGCCGCCGGCCACCAGCTCGGCACCCTCGGAACCGCCGAGGTCGACGTACCCCATGACCCGGTCCAGCTGGCGCGCCGAGATCAGCGGCCCGAGCTGGGTGTCGGGCTGCAGCCCGTCTCCGACGCGGATCGTCTTCACGAATTCACCCATCCGCGTGACGAATTCATCGTGGATGGCGCGCTGTACGAAGATGCGCGAACCGGCCACGCACACCTGCCCGCTGTTGGTGTAGACACCCATGGCAGCGCCGGGGACGGCCCGGTCGAGATCCGCGTCGGCGAAGACGATATCGGGCGACTTGCCGCCCAACTCCAGTTGCAGGCGTTTCACATTGCCGGCCGATGCCTTCACGATCTCCCGAGCGGTGCCGACCGACCCGGTGAAGGCGAGCCGATCGACGTCAGGGTGCTCGGCGAGCGCCTGTCCCGCTTCCCGCCCGTATCCGGTGACCACATTGATCACACCATCCGGAACGCCTGCCTCGGTGAGCAATTCAGCCACCCGCAGCACCGACAGCGACGCGTCCTCGGCCGGTTTGAGGACCGCGGTGCAACCGGTCGCCAGTGCCGGCCCGAAGATCCACCACAGTCCGATCAGCGGGCCGTTCCACGGAATGATTCCGCCGACCACCCCGGCCGGAGCAAGATGCTTGAGGGTCAGGAAATTCCCCGGCAACGAGTTCGCCGCCGTGGCTGTCGTGGCGGCGTCGCAATGCGAGGCGAAGAACCGCAGCACCTGCGAGGTCCATTCGGCCAAGCCGCGCGTGCGCTGCAGCGGGGCACCCATGTCCAGCGTCTCGATTGTGGCCAATTCCTCGAAATTGTCCAGCACGACGTCATGGACCTTCAGCAGCAGCGCGCGACGCTGATGCGGGGTCCAGCGGCTCCACTCCCCCTCGAATGCCCGGCGGGCCGCGGCGACCGCACGATCCACGTCCTGCGGTCCGCCCTGTGCGAGGTGCGCCAGCACCCGGCCGTCCGCCGGATTGACGACCGGGATCTCGCCGCCGGACACCGGCTCGACCCAGCGGCCGCCGATCAGCAGCTGCTTGGTCCCGGACACGAAATCCGGGACGACCGAATTCGCGGCCTTCGTATTCGACATCTGTTCTCCAGTTCGAGCAAGCATTACACCGGTAGCGGACCGGCTATACACCCATGAAGTCGTGGTAACGGAAGCTGACATCCCCGTCGAGCAATTCGGCGAGTTCTGCGATCACTCCGGTCTCGTCACGCCATGCGAGGTAGTTCTCGAAGCTCTCCCGGTCGACCCATTTTTCCACGAAGAGAATGCGATTCGGCTCGTCCTGGTTGCGGGCCACCTCGACAGTGATGTTTCCCTCGAACCCCCGCGTTCCCGGCAGATGTTCGGCGATCCACGCATGGAGGTCTTCGTAGCGGCCGGCTTTGACGGTCATATCGATTGCTACCTGAACGGCCACAACCGTCTCCTTTACCCTTGATTTTCAGTCGAATTCGACGGCAGATGTTCGCCGCCCAGTCAGTGAACCAGAGAAATCGCTCACCGCGCACCGGCTTCGAGTTGATCATTTTCGAAGCGCCGGTTCGGAATTCATCAACCGGCGATGGGTCGCCAATTATCTGGCCGTGAGATTCTCCGGGGTGTATACCGCACCGGCGGCGAGCAGATTTCCGATCTCGTCGCGGCCGAATCCGTACTCGGCGAGCAACTCCACCGAGTGCTCGCCGAGTCGCGGTGCGGGGTACCGCTGTTCGGGTGCGTCCCCACTCCAGCGCTGCGGGATTCCCATCGATCGCAACGCGCCCTCGGAAGGATGGTCCTCCTCGAAGAAGAATCCGGTCTCCTTCAGGTGCGGATCCTCCAGGAGCGATTCGACAGTGTTCATCTCGATCGCCGGAATGTCGGCTTCGGTCAGGAGCTCCAGCCACTCGGCCGTAGATCTGGTCGCCAGCACCTGGGCCAGGAACTCGTAGAGCAGGCCGATGTGCTGGGTGCGGCCGTGGATATCGGCGAACCGCGGATCCTGAGCCATCTCCGCATGACCGGAGATCTCGAAGAACCGCCGCCAGTGTTCGTCGTTGTAGACGTTCACCCCCAGATAGCCGTCCGACGTGCGATAGGGACGGCGGTCGGGATTCATCATCCGGGCGTACCCCGACTCGCCGATCGACGGCACGAAGGTGTGGCCGTAGAGGTGATCGCCCAGGACGAACTGAGTGAACGTCTCGAACATCGGCACCTGGATCTCCTGGCCGGACCCGGTCCGCTCGCGCTGGAACAGGGCTGTCGACACGGCCGTGGACAGCGCCATTCCCACCACTCGATCCGCGATCGCGGTCGCGACGTACTCGGGCGGACCGGACTTCCGGCTCTGAAGCACCGGCATGCCGACCGCCGCCTGGATCAAGTCGTCGTAGGCCGGCCGATCGGCATACGGGCCGTTCTGCCCGAAACCGAAAGCGCCGCAATAGATCAGCCGCGGATTCAGCTCCCGGACCCGGGCATACGACAGGCCGAGCCGGTCCATCGCCTGCGGCCGCAGGCTGTAGAGCAGGACGTCGGCACCGGCCAACATACGTTTCAGCGCCGTATTGCCCTGCTCGTTCTTCAGGTCGAGCACGATACTGCGCTTGTTGCGATTCAAATGCAGGAATATCGCACTCATACCGCGGTTCCGGCACGGCCCCACACCTCGGGTCGTATCACCCTCGCGAGACTCGACTTTCGCGATATCCGCACCCAGGTCCGCCAGCAGCAACGATCCGAACGGGCCCATGAAATTCGAGGTCAGATCCACGATCCGCACGCCGTCGAGCGGTCCGGCCATAAAGACTCTCCCTATCCGCACACTTCCCGGAAATTCCGAAAGTGCCACCGATGTTCAGTGGCAGCCAGGGCGGAATCCCGCCCTGGCGCTCGTCCGGGGCCCGTGCTAGCGAGGCACCGGACGAGGGGCTCAGACCGCCGCTTCGAGGCGACCGGTGACCGCCTCGAAGATCAGCCCCAGCCGCTGCGGGTGCAACGCCGTGCTGATCACCATGTCAGCGGTGTTGTACCGAGCCGCGAGCGCGTCGACCACCGACTGCAGATCGTCGGTCTCCAGGTCGTACAGCGCACAGTAGGTCCACGGGTACGGCGGTTCGGCGCGCTGAGCCCCATCGGCGATCTTGAACAGCTGGGCGGACGAGAAACCGGGCACCCGCAGCGCATCGTGCAGATGAGTTTCGGTGTACCACCGGTGGAATTCGCCTTCTCGGCCGTCGACCGGGTTGGTCAATACGACGTATTGATATCTGGGCACGGCATTCTCCCGATCACGCTGTCGCCGGCGGGGTACCCAGCACAAGGCCGTAGGCGCGCCGCGAGACGTCCCCGGACAGGTCGACGGTCACCGACTTGGCCTGGGTGAATTCGTCCAGGGCGTCCGGGCCGAGCTCCCGGCCGGTGCCGCTCTGCTTGTAGCCACCGAACGGCAGGTACTGGTCGATGTTGTGGTAGTCGTTGATCCACACCGATCCGGCTTCGATCCGCGCCGCGACCTCGAGTGCCCGCTGGTTGTCCCGGCTCCACACTGCCGCTGCCAGGCCGTATTCCGTGTCGTTGGCGATCGCGATCGCTTCCTCGACGGTGTCGTATTTCAGCACCGACAGCACCGGGCCGAAGATCTCCTCGCGGGCGATCCGCATCTCGTTGGTCACGCCGGTGAACACGGTCGGCTCGACCCAGAAGCCCTGTTCGAAGCCGGCGCCCGACGGGGTGCCGCCACCGAAGGCCAGGGTGGCGCCCTCGGCCTTGCCGCTCTCGATGTAGCCGAGAATCCGTTCCTGCTGCGTCCGGTTCATCACCGCGCCGATGTCGGTGGCGGGGTCCAGCGGGTTGCCGATCTTCAGTGTTTCCAGGCGCGCGATCAGCCGCGCCACGAACTCGTCGTGCAACGACGTCGGCAGCAACAGCCGGGTACCGGACTCACAGGCCTGGCCGGCGTGCAGCAGGAACGCGTAGATGGAACCGTCGACCGCGGCGTCCAGGTCCGCATCGTCGAGGACGATGTTCGGGCCCTTGCCGCCCAGCTCCAGCAGTACCCGCTTGATGGTGCCCGCCGCGTTCGCCATCACCTGGCGGCCGGTCGCGGTCGACCCGGTGAACGACACCAGCCGCACATCCGGATGCGCGACCAGATGCCCGCCCACCACGGGGCCGTCACCGACCACCACGTTGTAGGCGCCGTCCGGCAGACCGGCGTCCCGCAGCATCGCTGCCAGCTCCAGCGCGAAGATCGGGGTCTTCTCGTCGGTCTTGAGCACCACGCTGTTGCCGGCCATCAGCGCCGGAATCGCCTTCCACACCGCGATGACAGCCGGGAAGTTCCATGGCACGATGCCCGCGCACACGCCGACCGGCTCACGCCGGATGTAGCCCGCGTGCAACACCTGACCGCTCACCGGAGCCGAACGCTCCCACTCGTAGGTGCGGGTCAGCTCGGCGTAGTGCTGCATGTGCACCAGTGGGAAGCCCACGCCGATCCCGGCCGCCAGCCGCACCGGCATGCCGGTCTCGCGACTGCTCAGCACGGTCAGCTCGTCCATCCGCGCGGCGACCGCGCCGATCACCCGGTCCAACACCGCCGCCCGCTCGACCGGCGGTGTGTTCCGCCACGTACCCGCGTCGAAGGTCCGCTTCGCGGCGGCCACCGCCGCGTCGACATGCTCGGTGTCCGCACCGGCAACGGTGCACACAATGCTCTCGGTCGCCGGATCGACCACCGGAATCGCCGTGGTGCTGTCGACCCAGGCGCCGTCGATGAACATTCGATAGTGCGGAACCCCGTCCCGCGCCACCGCCGCGGTCTCGGCCAATGTCGCCGTCATGGTCACCTCTCGGTCTGTCTGCCGATCACGGTCGGCACTCGAACTGTGATGCCGGTCATCCGGCACGATTCGACCGTAAGAAGGCGGAGGCCGGCGCAGATGTCCAACTTCTTAGACGGGCACTTCGGATGATCGGCACGTCGACCGCATGAAGCCGGACGATGGCCGCGCAGGGCTTCCGGAATCGTGGGTGGTCACGCAGGGAGTCGAAGCCGTGGCCCGGCCCGCGAGCTTGATCAGCTGCCCCTGTCACAGGCGCACGATCATTTTCACCTGGGTGTCGTGCTCGTCGAGCAGCCTTTTCAGGCCGCCCGCGACCAGGTCGCGCGCTCGCACGCGGGCCGTGATGAACGGGGCCAGGTCGATCTTGCCCGCGCGGACGAGGTCGATCACCTCGCGGTGGGCGTCGACGTAACCCATCGAGCCCTGAATCGAGAGTTCCTTGAAAATCAGAGTGTTCACGTCGAACACGGGGCTCTCGGTGTAGAGCGCGACCAGCACCAGCCTGCCGCCGACGGTCAGCAGGTCCAGCAGCCGGCCCGACGCCGCCGGCACACCGGCACAGTCGAATACGACATCGGCACCCCGGCCGCCACTGACCGCCGCGACGACATCGGTCAGCGACTCGGTATCGGGATCCACTACCCGGTCGGCGATTCCGACGTCGATGGCGGTTCGCCGGCGCATCTCCGCAGGCTCGTGGAGGATCGTGGTGACGCCGAGGCCACGCAGCGCGGCAGCGGTCAATAGACCTACCGGACCACCGCCCGCGACGACCGCGATGTCCCCGGCGAGCGCGCCGGAGCGGCGGACAGCGTGGTAGCCGATGCACAACTCTTCGATCAGGGCGGCTTGGTCGAGCGGGATGTCACCGATGCGGTGCACTCGATTCGCTTCGGCCACAACCAATTCCGCAAGGCCAACCGCCACCGCCCGAGATGCCGAGACTGGCCATCCGCGGACAGTGCTTGTACCGCCCGGACCTACATGCGGCGCACTCGGAGCACCCGCTGACCGGTTCCACCACGACGTGGTCACCGACAGCCAGTCCGGTCACGCCCTCCCCGACCTGCTCGACGACACCCGAGAACTCGTGTCCGAGCACGATCGGCAAGGTCTCGCCGGTCACGTGGTGCGGCTGATCGGCCGACGGTGTGACCGTCGGAATCGGGCCATGGAAGTACATGTGCAGATCGACACCGCACAGCCCGGTCCAGGCCGGCCGGATCCGGACCGTACCCGGGCGCACGTGCGGTTCGGGCACGTCGTACTCGAACCGCACATCTTCCTTGCCGTAGTACCGCACAGCCTTCACCAGCGCTCAACTCCCTCGGTAGGTGGCATCGAGAACCGGTGCGGGGCCCGCTGATTCGGGCCGCGCCCTCGGCCGACGCCAGATTGCGCATCATGCAGGATTCGCCACCGGAGAGTGTGCCTCCGGCCGAGCGCTGCCGGTGTCCAGTTATGTGGACAGTCGTCGAGCATGATCGCACATACGTTTCCGTCCACCGGGGCATCAATCGACTTCGACGAAAAGACCGCAGCATGACACACCGCATCACGTCACCAGTACGAAACCGTTTGTCCGGCAGTAGATCTCGAACGATTAGGCGGCTGCGAGCCGCTGCCGCATCGGCGGCTTGTGCCGCGCTGGTGTGCGCGGGTGCGGGCACAGCGGTAGCCGCACCCCCGACCGCGTCCGTCGACCATGTGGTGGCCCGGACCGACCGCTGGATCCAGGTCTTCGTCGATTCGCCTGCGATGCAGCGGATCGTGCAGGTGGACGTTCTCTTGCCACCCGACCGCGACTCCCCCCACCCGACGCTGTACCTGCTCGACGGCGACGGCGCCGACCCCACCCAAACCGAGAGCACCTGGACGATGCGCACCGATGCTGTCCAGTTCTTCGGCGACAAGCCGGTGAATGTGGTTCTTCCGGTCGGCGGCGGTGGCACCTTCTACTCCGACTGGCAACGCGACGATCCGCGGCTCGGTCACGTTCGCTGGGAGACCTTTCTGACCCAGGAGTTACCGCCCTTGATCGACAACACATTTCACGGCAACGGACGCAACGCGGTAGCCGGTCTGTCGATGGGCGGACAGGCCGCAATGAGCCTGACCTTCCGTTATCCGTCGCTGTATCGATCGGTCGCGTCGTACAGCGGATGCATGTACACCGCCGGTGTCGGTCAGGCGTATGTCCGGGCCGCGGTGGCCGGGCGGGGCGGCGACGCGGACAATATGTGGGGCGGCATCACAGACCCCGACTGGGCCGCGCACGATGTCAGCCTGCACACCGACGCGCTGCGCGGGAAGCAGGTCTTCATCTCGGCCGGCACCGATGTCCCAGGCGCCGCGGACCTCGCCTTGGATCCGTCACCCACCTTGCCGCTCACCGTCTCCGCCGCCATGGCCATCGAGGACGGTGCCCGCGACTGCACCCTGGCCCTCGACGCGCAGCTCCGCCTGCAGGGCGTGCCGGCCGACGTGCACTACTACCTCATCGGCACCCATTCGTGGCCGTACTGGCAGACAGCACTGCATGATTCGTGGCCGACACTGGCCGCGGGAGTGACCGCAGGCACTGAATAGCGGAAAAGGCGGTACCGATCGCCGGGTAACGGGGCAGCTCACAGACGATCGGTACCGCCGGCCCGAGGCACCCTGGTGGAGCGCAGGGAGCCTCGGGAGTTTCAGAGTTCGGAGCTGGGCCCGCCGTTGCCGCCCGACCACGCTGTCGGGTCCCTACCACTACGCCGTGGCGAACGACCGGACCCCTCCGCACGAACCCGCTGCGCGAGCCGTGTTCTGTAGCCCGATCGGAAGGATCCGCCCACCCGGACTACATTCATCCATACTATATAATATATTTTTAGCTGCCGCAATGCCCGAACGGACCGCTCGACGACAAGGGTCCGGCATCCGCTTCCTGGATGCCGGACCCGTCTCGGGCCACGCTCCGGCCTGCGACGCCTTCCGCAGGAATACCGGGGGTGCGACGGTCCCGCTCAGAGGCCGTTGGTGAGAACTCCCGACGGGCCGTCGGAGAACGTGACACCCGTGTCCACCGTCTGGCCGGAAGGCGTCAGGCTGCCGTCGGCGGCGATCGAGTAGCTGTGCACCTGAGAGGTGCCGTGCAAGGTCAGGGCATCGATCACGAAGGCGCTCTTGGCTTCCGGATCGAGGATGACCCGGCCGACCAGGGCGCCGGCCGCGGCCGGGTAGGGCGCACCGGGCAGCGGGGTCAGCGAGCCGTCGGCGTTGATCGAGAACCCGTTGATGACACCACCGCCCGCGGCCGGCACGTACAGCCGCTTCCCGTCCGGGGTGAACTGCGCACCGTGCGGCTCCAGCGCGGTGCTGTAGCGCGAACCCGGCGTCGGAGTGAGCGACCCGTCCGCGCCGATGGCGTACCCCGACAGGTCACCGCTGGTCTCGTTGCTGACGTACAGGAACTTGCCGTCCGGAGTGACCGCCGGGAGAGTCGGCATAGCGCCGGCGGGCTGCGGGCCACCGACCGGTGTCAGGTTCGCGTCGGTCCCGACCGCGTAGCTGTACACCTGGCCTTCGAGATAGCTGGCGACGAACATGAACCGGCCGTCCGGGGAGAAGGCCGGCAGGGTCAGTGCGCTCAGTCCCGGAATCTGCACCGGCGCGGCGCCGGTCGGCGTCAGCGCCCCGGTCGGGCCGATCCGGTACGATCGGATCTCGTCGGTCAGCCCGCCGACGGTGGCGAACAACCTGGTCCCGTCCGGGCTGATCACGATGCCGACCACGGGCTGACCGAAGTCCAGCTGCACCCCGTTCGGGGTGAGCTTGCCGTCGGTGCCGAGCCAGTATCCGCTGATGGCGCCCGAGACCGTCTGCGCGACATACACATTGCGGCTGTCCGGCGTCACCGCCACCGACAGCGCCCCGGTGCCCGAGGCGAACGGCGAGCCCGCCACGGTCGACAACTGACCGGCGGGGTCGACCCCCAGCACGGCCACGTTCGACGATCCGGTCCCGCCGATGACGAGAAACCGCGACGGCGCGGCCGCATCCGCCGGGGTGGCACCGAGCCAGCCGGCGACGACCAGGGAGGCCACACCGACTGCGGCACACCGTGAAAGAGCAACTACATTCCCGAACACGTACTGTCTCCTAGATTCCTGTGCTGGCCACGGATCGCGGACCGGCCCGGCAGTGCTGTGCAGAGCCGGGAGCGAAACGGAAAGGAATTCGCCGCGATTCGGGCGGAAATCCCGAGCATCCGGCGCGAGGGTGGTCATTCGGCTGCGAGAGCCGTTGTGACGCCGGTCATTTCGGCGCCGATTCCGACGCTAGAGCCTTGCCCGAGACGCGGGTGTCCAGCTTTCTGGACACGGTGGTGTGCGGCCGGCGCGGCATCGCGCGACTCGGCCGCACACCGGGCCACCTAGATCGGCATCTCGGGCGAGATGTACTCCTGCACTCGTACGACCTTGCCGTCCACCACATCCGTCACCTGGAGGATGTGCAACTGCTGCGCGTGCCCACCCAGCTCCAGCGACACCGACGACTGCACGATGAACCCGGCGTCGGTCATCGTGACCCGCGGGTCCACGAACTCCGGGAAGTCCGGCCGCGCCTTGGCCGCGTCGACCGCCTGCTGCACCGTGACCCAGAGGTTGTCGTTGCTGTGCCAGACCTGGCAGTCCGCCGAGCACAGCTGGGCGAACAGGTCGAGATCCGACAGGGCCCGAACCCAGGTCTGCGCGACAGCTTCCTTGCTGGTCAGGGTCTCGTTGCTCATAGAAATGGTCCTTCCGGAAATCATCGCACCGCGTGCGCCGCAGGTGATCTGCGTTACAGCAGCGTCGCAGTCCGCAATGCCCCTGACTGTCCAACTATCTGGACACTGTCGGCCCCCGGGCCGAATTACCGTCGGCAGACATGAATCCGTTGCGCGGCACGCGTTCCCGAACGATCGGCATCCGGACCCGAGTGCTGGCGATCGCCCTGGTGCCCAGTGCCGCGCTGTTGCTGACCGCCACCGGTACCGTCTCGGTGCTGACCGTGCAGGCTTATTCGGCACGAGAACTGGCCGACTTCCGCAAGACGATCATCGCGCCGTTGCTGCACTACATCGGCACCGTGCAGGACGAACGCGCCGCCAGCCTGCTGATCGCGGCCGGTACGCCGGCTGCGCAGGCCGACCTGCAGGGCAAACGCAATCGAATGGACGCCGCGCTGGCGGAGGCGACGCGCATCTCGGCCAAGGGCGCGAACCTGGACAAGGCCGGGGCCTCCCGGTTCACCGTCGAGTTCGGCACCCTGGTCGCCCAGCTCCCGGATATCCGGCGGTCGGTGGACCAGCATCAGGTGAGCATCGCCGACATCGACACGTACTACACCAAGATGGTGACCGCGCTTGCCGACGGTGGGCGTGAGAGCAGTATCCACTCCTCCCCCGCCAACGACGCACTGGCCGAGGAGATCACCGGATCCGGCTTCGTTCTGGCCGGAGACCGGCATTCACAGGCCATCGGGCTGATCGAGGCCGGACTGGCCGCGGACAATCTGGATACCGCACAGCGACGCAACCTCACCCAGCTGATCGGCAGTTACCGGAGCGAACTCGATGCCCTTGCGCCACAGCTGATTCCTTCGGTCGAAGCCGACTATCGGGCCCTCACCGCCAGCTCGGACTGGCGGTTGGCGACGACTGCCGAGGACGAAATCTCCGACACGGGAGCCCTTTCGGTGCCGTACCCGCAATGGCTCACGGCCGAGCAGGCGGTCGGCACCCGGATCAGTTCCATGCTCTACCACCAATACCAGCAGTCCACCGCCCGCAGCGCCGACGTTGCGGATCAGCAGTTCGTCCGCTCGCTGGTGGCCGGCGGCACCTTGCTGGTCGTCACCCTCGCCGCGCTGGGTGCAGCCCTGGCCCTGGCCAACCGGCTCGTCCGCCGGCTGCGCACGCTGCGTACCGCCAGCCTGGAACTTGCCGAGGAACGCTTGCCGGCCATCATCGACCGCATCCGGCGCGGCGAGGAGGTCGACACGGCCGCGGAAACCTCGGTCGTGGACCACGGTGGCGACGAGATCGGCCAGGTGTCGGCGGCGTTCGCGATCGCCCAGCGGGCCGCCATCGACGGCGCGGTCGCGCAAGCCCGCACCCGCGAGGGATTCAACCGGGTCTTCCTGGACATCGCCTTCCGCAGCCAGGCCCTGGTCCGCCGCCAGCTCGACCTGCTGGATGTGGCCGAATCCAAGCAACTCGACCCTGAGCACCTGCAACTGCTGTACGGCCTCGACCATTTGGCGACTCGGGCCAGGCGCAACGCCGAGAATCTGTTGATCCTGGGCGGGCGGCAGCCGGGCCGGCGCTGGCGCAATCCGGTCGGGCTCGAGGAGGTGGTGCGCAGTTCCGCCTCGGAGACCGAGGGTTTCACCCGGGTGGCCACCGTGCGCCTGCCCGAGGTGGGCATTCTCGGCGCCGCGGTCGCCGACCTGATCCACCTGCTCGCCGAGCTGCTCGACAACGCCGCCTCGTTCTCCCCACCGGAGGCACCGATTCTGGTGCACGGCAGTTCGGTCGCGCACGGCCTGGTCGTCGAGATCATCGATCAGGGTGTCGGCATTCCGTTCGACGAACGCGAGGAACTCAACCAAATGCTCCGCGAGCCGCGCGAATTCCACGAGATGGCACTCTCGGGCCGGCGACGGCTGGGGATGTTCGTGATCGGGCAGCTGGCCCGACGGCACGAGATCTCGGTGAGTCTGAACGAATCCGCTTACGGCGGTGTGACTTCCGTCGTGCTTCTGCCCTGGACGATCGTACATCGCGAGAACACCGGCCCCGTATACGCCGAAACCGAACGCGCCACTCCGGAATTCATCTCGGTGACCGTGACCGGCCGGGTCACCGGCCCGGCCCCGGCCAACGGCCTCGGCCCCGGGAACGCCCGCCACGCGATGTCCGGCGGATTCGCCGACGGTTACAGCGATCCGTCTAAACCACCCCTACCGCGGCGCGCACGGCAGCAGAACCTCGCGCCGCAGCTGTCCGGGGACCAGATCGTGGCCGACACCGCAGTCGGCCCGGCACGCACCGCCGACGCCGCTCGCGCGTCGCTGGCCGCGTTGCAAACCGGCACACGCCGCGCGCGTGCGTCCGGTGCGGATCCCCATCGGTAAGAAGAATGGTCGGAACATGAACAACGATGTTTTGCTCGGCGCACCCTCCGGCACCCTCGACTGGCTCCTCGACAACCTCATCGACCGGGTATCCGGCGCTGAATCCGCAGTGGTGCTGTCCGCCGACGGCCTGCCCGTTGCCGGCTCGAACCGGCTCACCCGCGAACAGATCGAACATCTCGCTGCCATCGCCTCCGCGCTGCACAGCCTCGGCCGCGGGACGGGCACCCATTTCGGCAAAGGAGCGCTGCGACAGACCGTGATCGAATTGGACGGTGGGTACCTGGTGGTGAGCGAGGCAGGCGACGGCGCCTGCCTGGCCCTGCTGGCCGCCAGCGACGCGGACCTCGGACTGATCGGATACGAGATGACCGTTCTCGTCGGACAGGTCCACGAGCACCTGGCGGCTACTCCCCGGATCCCGACGTCGACCTTCACCGGGCGCCACCAACAGTGAGTCACCGTACGGACGACCCGTGGTCGCAGGAATACCAGGATGATCCCGGTCCACTCGTTCGGCCGTTCGCGGTCACGCGCGGGCGCACCGCGTCCGGGTCGCAGGACCTGGACATCCTGACCCTCGTATCGACCGCGGGCGTCCGTACGGACGGCGACACCCTGGATCGGGAGTACCGGGAGATCCTGCGGCTGTGCGCCGGTGCCACCCTGTCCGTGGCCGAGATCGCCGCGCATCTCCACCTGTTCGTGGCCGCCGCCAAGGTACTGGTCGCGGATCTCATCGATGCCGGCTACCTGATCTTCCGGGCGCCACCCACCCCGGAGAGCGCGGTCGACCCCGTCCTGCTGCGGGCGGTACTGGAGGGCATCAAGCGCCTCTGATCGGCCGCTGCACGCGCCCGGGGACCCCATCCCCGGGCGCCACCTCATTCGAGATCGATGTAGACCGCTTGCTGCCGCAGATGCGATTCCACGTGCTCGCGGGCACCCTTCCATCCGTGGTCGCTCATCCGGTGACCACCGAATCCGATCGCCGGATCGATCAGGCCGTAGCAGTTCACCCACACCGTCCCGGCCGCGAGCTCGCGCGAAACCCGGTGCGCGGTGGTCAGATCCCGCGTCCACACACCGCCGACCAGCCCCATGCGAGTGTCGTTGGCCAGCCGCAGCCCGTCCTCGACGGTGCTGAACGGGATCACCGTCGCGACCGGGCCGAAGATCTCCTCCCGAGCGACCGTCATCTCGTTGGTGGCGCCGGCGAAAACCGTTGGCTCGATGAAGAATCCGCCCTCGGGCACCCCCGTAGGCCGGCCGCCACCGCAGACCAGCTCGGCTCCCTCCTCACGCCCGATCTCGATGTACTGCTCCACCCGGTCGCGCAGCCGCCGGGAAATCAACGGGCCGAGATCGGTCGCCAGGTCCATACCCTCCCCCACCCGTAGCCCGCGCGTGAAAGACCCCAGCCGCTCCACGAATTCGTCGTACACCGGGCGTTGCACCAGGATCCGGCTACCGGCCACACAGGCCTGACCGCTGTTGGCGAACACGCCCATCGCGGCGCCCGGCACCGCCTTGTCCAGATCCGCGTCCGCGAACACCAGATCCGGCGACTTGCCGCCCAGATTCAGTTGCAGCCGTTTGAAATTGCTGATCGAGGCCCGCACCACCGATTGCGCACCGCCGATCGATCCGGCGAAGGTCAGCCGGTCCACGCCGGCATGCTCGGCAAGGGCGCGGCCGGTCGGACCGCGACCGGTCACGACATTGACGACGCCGTCGGGCACGCCGGCCTCGATCAGCAACTCGGCGACCCGCAGCACGGTGAGCGAGGCTTCCTCGGCCGGTTTGAGGACTACTGTGCAGCCGGTCGCGAGCGCCGGGCCGAGAGTCCACCACACCGAGATCAGCGGCGCGTTCCACGGCACGACACCCCCGACGACTCCGATCGGGCTGCGGTGCTTGAGGGTGAGCACCGTCCCTGGTAGAGAATTGGCGCCGGTCGTCATGGTGGCGGCATCGCACTGGGCGGCGAAGAAGCGCAATACCTGGGAAGTCCAGTCGGCGAGCGCGCGGGTGCGCCGCAGCGGCGCGCCGACATCCAGAGTTTCGATGACCGCCAGTTCGTCGAAGTTCGCCATCACCACGTCGTGCACCCGGGACAGCAGCGTGCGGCGCTGATGCGGGGTCCACCGGCTCCATTCGCCGGTGAAGGCGCGGCGCGCGGCGGTGACCGCCCGGTCCACATCGGCGGCGCCACCCGGGGCGATATGCGACAGCACCCGGCCGGTGGCCGGGTCGATCACCTCGATCGGGCAGAGGTCCTGCGCGCCGACCCAGCGCCCGTCGATGAGGAGTTGTTTGGCGCCGGATACGAACGTGGGCAGAACCGGCGCCATGGATGGGGCAAGCGTCATTGGCTATCTCCATGGAAAGGTGATTCACATCGGCTATCAATCCGAGCGTACGGAGAAATCTGACCTTTCGGTGTCCAGATAATTGGACACCGAGCCGCAGCAAAACATGCTCTCAGGTGTCGCATATGGACCCGGGATCGTTTCTCCCGCAAGATTATTCGGCAGACAGCAGCAGAACGTTTCAGCGGCGGACGCGCAGGGTCGGACCGTGTTGCCGACCGCCGCCCGAGCTGACCGGCGGCGGATTCCAGCCAGGTTCTCGGAGACCCCTCTATGTCCAATATTTTGTACATTGCGTATGAAAGTTCACACGTAGCCTTCCGGCATGGCAATCGATTCAACGACGACCGATGCTGCTGCGGCGCGCCGGCCGCTGCGTTCCGGTGGCAGTATCCGCCGGCGGGCCGGCTGGGCGGTGGCTGTCGCAGCCGCTGTTCTACCAGGGTTGACCGCAGGTACACAGCCGGCGTCCGCCGACCCGATCGGCTACTACATCTACGCCCACGGCTACCTCAGCGACGGCATCGCGGGGTATGCCGCCGCCGACACCGGGCAGCCGACGCCGATCGCCGGACGACCCGCCACCGGGATGCCCAACTGGCCTCAAGCGGCGTCACCGGACGGACGCTTCCTCTACACGGCGCCTACCACGGATCCGCGCCTGATCTCCTATGCGATCGGCCCCGGGGGTGTCCTGACTCCCGGCGCGTCGCTGCCGCTCCCCGATGTTCCGATCGATATCACGTTCGCCCCGAACGGCCGCGACGCCTACGTCGTCGTCGGTCTCGTCAATGCGGCCGTGGTGCCGGTGCGGATCGGCGCCGACGGCGTCCCGGTGCAGAACGGTCCCGCGACACCGCTCGGTGCCGCCATGGACGGGATCGGCTCCGCCGCGGTATCTCCCGACGGCCGCAGCCTCTATGTGGCCAGCGTCCCGGACCGGCAGGTGCTGGTCCTCGACATCCGGCCCGACGGCACTGTGTCTCCGGCGAAACAGCGCGTCGGCGGCGGCATCAATCCGCTGTTTCCCACCATCACTCCCGATGGCCGCCACCTGTTCATCACCAACGAACTAAGCGGCACCGTACAGGCTTTCAACCGGGCCGACGACGGCACCTTGACCGAGGTTGCCGGGTCGCCGTACCCGGCGGGCATCCTGCCGCACGTCTCGAGCATCACGCCCGACGGGCGCTACCTGTACGTGCCGAATATGGGCTCGTCGTTCCTCAGCTCCTACGCGATCCAGCCCGATGGCACCCTGCAGCCGTTGCCGAATGTCGACTTCTCGACGCAGACCGGTGTGTACTCCGAGGCGACCGTGATGTCCCCGAGCGGGCGGGCGCTGTGGGCACTGGGCCAGGACCCGATGCGCGGTACCGAGGAAGTGTTGCGCCGCTTCATGATCGGCGACGACGGCGTCCTCACCCGCGACGACTCGGTCGATCAGTACATCGACGGCACGGCCGTAGCGGACGGACGGACACTGACGCTCGTACCGGGCCACTGACCGGACATCGCGGACCCTCGCGCTGCGGCCCTGGCCCGTACGGACCAGGGCCGCAGCGGTTCGAGGCTCCGGCGACGCCGTGCAACCGCGACACGGAGCGTCGCGGGCGTTCCCGGCGCAGCCGAATGTGCCGGCGCCGTCTCAGATGACTCGTTTCTCGCGCAGGACCTGCAGCCGGTCCGCGTCGAGACCGAGGAGTGTGCCGAAGACCTCGTCGTTGTCGTCCCCCAATTCGGGCGCCGGCCGACCGAGGCCGACCGTCGCCGCAGACATATGGATCGGGATTCCGCCGGCCACCGCGTCGATCACACCGGCCCGCGGATGTTCGAGACGTTCGAGGGCGCCGCGCTCGAACATCTCTGGATCACTGAGCACCTCGAGCGCGGTCCGCACGGGAACGCAGGGCACGCCACGTGCGGCCAGTTCCGCGATCACCTCTGCTGAGGTATGCGCCCCAGTCCACTGCTCGATCAGGTCGTCGAGTTCGCCGGCGTGCACGGCCCGCGGGCCGCGACCGCTGAACCGGGCATCGTCGGCCAACTGCGGGGTACCCATCGCGGCGAACAACAACCGGGTCCAGTCGTCGTTGGCGGCGGCAATCGAGACGTGGCCGTCGCGGGTCCCGTAGACACCGAAGGGCGCGAGCCGATTGTGACGATTGCCCGAACGGGCCGGAAACCCGTTGCGTTGCAACACATCCAAGTGCTCGAACGGCAGCAGCGAGACCAGTGACTCGAGCATGGACACCACGACGTGCTGCCCCGCACCGGTGATCGCCCGCTGGAGCAGTGCGGACTGGATCCCGATCACCGCGTACAGCGGCGCCAACAGGTCGGAGATCGCGATGCCGACCCGCGTCGGGGGTCCGTCGGCGTTTCCGGTGGTGTCCATCAGACCGCTCAGCGCCTGGACGGTGATGTCCATGGCCTTCACTCCGGGATACAGGGTCGGAATACCCAGGCCGCTGACCGACGCGTAGACGATGCGCGGATTGATCGCCCGGACCGTTTCGTAGTCGACACCGAGCCGCTGTGTCACACCGTCACTGGAGTTCTCGAAGACGATGTCGGCGTGCCGGACCAACTCGTAGAACAGCTCGCGGCCCGCTTCGGATTTCAGGTCCAGCGTCACCGACTTCTTGTTGCGGGCGCGCGCCAGCACGGACAGTGACACATCGCCGTCTGCCAGGGCTCCGAAGTGAATGCCGTTGTCGCCGTAGAATGGTGGGTTGTGGCGTGCGATGTCTCCGCCGCCGGGCGCCTCGATCTTGATCACTTCGGCGCCGAGCGCCGCCAACAGCAACGTCCCGTAGGGTCCGGCGAGGGCGACGGTCATATCCAGCACCCGCAACCCTTCGAGGGGGCGCGGGTGCTGGGTCGGCGATTCGGTCATTGCCTTGCCTCACTCCCGTTCGGTGCCCAGCGGGTCGTCGACGGCCACCGGGTGGGGTGGCGCAGCCGACCAGGACGCGAGTATCCGCAGCCGCTCGTGCGAGGCGCTGCCGGGCTCGGCCGACCACAGCACCAGTTGCTGCGCCGGGTCACCCGCATAGGTGAACGTGTCCCAATCCAGTGTCAGTTCACCGACTTCGGGATGCCGCAGCACTTTCGTCCCGAACTCCTGATGCGCGACGTGCCGGTCGGCCCACCACTGGCGGAACTGCGGATCGGTCACCGACAGTTCGCCGACCAGTGCGGCCAGGTCCGGGTCGGCGGGGTTGGCCGCGGCATCCATGCGCAGGATCGCCACGCCGGTGCGGGCGACCGCCTCCCAGTCCTGATACAGCTCTCGGACCGCGGGATCGGTGAAGATCAGCCGCACATAGTTTCGCTGTCGGGCCGGAACAGCCGAGAAATCGGTGAGCAGTGCGGCAGCCAGCCGGTTCCAGGCCAGGATGTCCAGGCGCCGCCCGAGCACCAGCGCCGGAGTGTCGGTGAGCTGGTCGAGCAGCCGCTGGATCTGCGGGCGCACCCGCTGTCGTCCGCGCCGTACCGGAGTTCGGCGGGCACCGGGGCCGATCAGGTTCTCCAGATAATCGCGTTCGGCCCGATCGAGGCGCAGCACTCGAACCAACGCCGCCAGTACGGGTTCCGACGGCGCGAGCCGCCCCTGCTCGATCCGGGTGTAGTAGTCGGTGCTGATGGCGGCCAGGTCCGCGACCTCCTCGCGGCGCAGTCCGCGCACCCGGCGCGGGCGGCCGGAGTCGACGACCAGGCCGACCGTCGCGGGGTCGAGTTCCCCGCGCCGGGTCTTAAGGAATTCTCCCAGTTCCCGCAGGTGCGGCGCTCGATCGGTCATGACATGAGGCTATAACCGACTACTCGGCACATCCAGGGAAAGATCCTTCCCAGGCAGGGCACCTCACGCGGTCGACTTGATCTCCTCCGACCAGAGTCCCTGCTTCTCCAGCATGGCGATGAGTTCGTCGGCACCGGACATGATGTGATCGCACATCAAGGTGTTCGCGGCTTTGACCCGGCGCTTGCGCATCGCCTCCAGGATGGCCGGGTGGTCACGTGAGCTCTCGCCGGCGCGACCCTCGATCGCCCCATAGAACCGGTTCGGCAGCTGCTTGACCACCGACCCCAGCAGCATCGCCAGCCGCCGCGAGTCCGCCGCCAGATTCACGGTGCGATGAAACTCGTGTCCCAGAGCCCCAATTCGCTCCGAATCCGCACCCGACGCAACGGCCTGCTCGTGTTGTGCGATCAGATCTGCCAGATGCTGCAGCTGGCGCTCGGAAATGTTCTTCGCCGCCCGTCCGGCCAGCTCCCCGGCCAGTGTGGCCTGCACCCAGAACAGATCGCGGACATCCTGGCGAGAGAACGCCGACACCATGAACCCGCGCCGCGGAACCAGTTCGACGAAACCCTCACCGCTGAGCAGCAACAGCCCCTCACGTACCGGCGTATTACTGACCCCGACCGCCTCGGCGATCGGATCGGTGCGCAGGAAGTCGCCCGGGCGGGCCTGCCCGGAGATGATCAGTTCCCGGACGTAGCTAGCCACATCCTCCGACAGCTGTTGCCGCTGGGCGCCGGAGCTGCGCGGTAACTCTCGCATCGTGGGGTTCATGTGCGGCTGGATCCCTTCCCGGTAGGCTCATTATGCATTATGCCTCATACATAGAGCCGAACCGGACAAGCGACCTGTTGAATTTGCGATCAGGAGACGGTGCCGGTCGCCGCATCGACGGCCACTCGCCGGCTACCGGCACCGCACAAGCCCGAGACCCCACTCAAAGGAGTGGGAAGAAGGGTCTCGGGAGCCAGGATTCGAAGGAGGCCGCCGATCACTCCCATCCGACCTCGTCGTCGGATAGCTGCCACCGCACTGTGGTGAACGACCAGAACCAGCCCCTCCATTGGAACCCGGCAGGCCGGGCCCCTTTTCGCGATCCCCTCCAAAAGAAACCGATCAGGCGGATCGCGTTCATGGATAATATATAATATTAGTATCATGGCCGCAAACCCCAGCTCGAAGTGAGGCTCCGATGACCCCGGTTCTCCACGGCCCGCCCACCCCACCCTTGACCGGCCTACGGGTCGTCGAGTTCGCCAGTTTCGTGGCCGGACCGTCGGCGGGGATGACGCTCGCCCAGCTCGGCGCCGAGGTGATCCGGATCGACCCGGCGGGCGGCGCGGCAGATTTCCACCGGTGGCCCGTCTCCCAGCGGACCGGTGCCAGCCTGTATTGGGCGTCGCTGAACCGGGGCAAGCGATCGGTCGAGATCGACGTGCGCACCGAACGAGGCCGCGAACTGGTCCTGGCGCTGTCCACCGCACCCGGCGACCACGCGGGACTCGTCGTCGACAACGCGGTGGGCCGCCCCTGGTTCTCCTACGACGCGCTCGCCGCCCGGCGCGGCGACGTCATCAAGGTGCATATCGGTGGACGCTCCGACGGCGGGCCGGCCGTGGACTACACCGTGAACACTGAGGTCGGCGTCACCGATCTCACCGGGCCGGCCGACACCCGAACCCCGGTGAACCACGTGCTGCCGGCCTGGGACCTGCTGGCCGGAACCACCGCGACCACCGCCCTGCTCGCCGCACTGCACCGCCGCCGCACCACCGGCCACGGTTCGGATCTGCGTATCGCGCTGGCCGACGTGGCCCTGGCCGGCGTCGCGAACCTGGGCTGGTTCAGTGAGGTCCGCGAGCGCGGCGACCGTCCACGGCACGGCAACTTCGTGTACGGCAGTTTCGGCGCCGACTTCCGCACCGGCGACGACGAGCGCGTGATGGTGGTGGCTCTCACCCCACGCCAGTGGCAGGCATTGTGCGAGGCCACCGGCACCGCGAAAGTCGTTGCGGCCCTGTCGGATGCCGTCGGCGCCGACTTCGACGACGAAGCCGCGCGCTACACCCACCGCGAGACGCTGGCCGCGATCATGCGCCCCTGGTTCGCCGCCCGCACCATCGACGAGGCGGCCGAAGCACTGACCACCACCGGCGTGCTGTGGAGCCGCTATCGCACCATGAGCGACGTGGTGACCGATTTCGAGGCAGGTATCGCGAGCCCCGTTCTCACCGAACTCGACCAGCCCGGGATCGGCCCGGTCGTGTCCGCCCGCAACCCGATCCGTGATTCCTCCGAATACGGCCCGGTCGCCCCTGCCGCAGCCCTGGGCGCCGATACGGATGCCGTTCTGGCCGAAACGCTCGGCTTGACCGACGCCGAACTGGGCGCCCTGCACGACAGCGGAATCATCGGAGGACCCTGCTGATCCCAGCGGCGGCGCACCACCCGCCTGCGCCGCCACCCTGCAGGGGGATCGGCATGCGCCGAAACCCGAGTTCACAAAACTGTGGACGATATATTATGCCTTTTCCTAGGGATGTCGGAAGGAGTTCATGTGGTATCCCACCGATCCCTCAAACTCCCGGCGCCGCGTGCGGTCACCTGGGACTGGCAGCTGCGCGCCGAGTGCCGTTCCCTCGACGTGAACATCTTCTACACCGAACGGCCGGGCCAGGCCGAGGATGCAGCCAAGCGCATCTGCGCGAGCTGTCCGGTCCTGGCCAGCTGCCGCGACTACGCGATCACCGCACACGAGCCGTACGGCATCTGGGGCGGCCTGAACCCGCGTGAACGGGCCAACTACCGTTGGCGCGGCTCCAGGCTGGGCTCTACCCGTTCGCCGTAACCACCCCTGTCCTGCGGCTCCGTCCGACTACCGCAGACCGCGGTCGCGATCGGCTGCACGTCACGGGCCAGAGGCGACGGTATCCTGAAGTGCGCGAGGGACTGAGCCACAAACGATTCGGTGCATCGCTACGGAAATTCCGCAGCACCAGATCATCGTGGACAGGCGACCCGGGTTTGCCGTTCTTGCCCCCGCCGCGGTTTGCCGAACACGCTCCACCACCGATTGCTCGAACAGATCCGCCACGCGGTCCGTTCAGCCATCGACTCACCGGCTTCGCGAGCCTCGTCGACCAGGAACCGGTATCCGAATTCGGGATCGTCGCGGTGCGCGTCGAACAACGCGTTGGCCCGATACGCCTCGGCGATCTCACCGACGGTCACCGGAGCGGCCAGCCACCGGTAATAGGGCTGGCGAGCGAGCTGCAACACCCGGCACGTCACCGCCACGGGAATCCCCTCGGCGGCAAGCTCTTTCACGAGCGGGTAGAGCCTTTTCCCGGGATCTGAGCCTGCGACAGATAGGCCGCCGCTCGGCGCAGAACCTCGTTCTCCTGCTCGAGCAACCGGATCCGGCGGCGGGCATCACGCAACTCGGCCGACTCACTACGGGTGGTTCCGGGCTTGTTTCCGTCATCGACATCGGCTTGGCGCATCCACTTCGACAACGTCATCGGATGCACACCCCGAAATCGGCCGCGATCTGCTCCAGCGTGACCCCGTCGTCACGGTTACGGGCGACCCGGACCACGTCGTCGCGGAACTCTTTCGGATACGGCTTGGGCACTGCGACATCCTCTCAGGCCAGCCCCTCGGCAAGCCATCTCGGTTGTCACCTACCCCTGCAGCAGCCCCGATGTACGACCGCCGGACTGTTTCGGAGCCACCGTCGCGCGCAGTCGTCCGATTCACTTGGTCGACAAGATGGCTCGCGAGGTCCGCACGCGCCTCAGCAGATCGTCGGAGATAGACCGCAATCGCTTCATCGACTGGTCCGGCGTGAGGGCCTTGATGCTTAGGCCGTCGAAGATCAGCCGGTATGGGTCGATATCCTTCCTCTGGTCCAGATACAGCGCACTGGTGAGCTGTTCATCGAACATGTATTCGATTATCGCATGTAAGGTGCCGGGCAACGGAGGATGTCGGGAGAGTATGGCTACTCGCAAGCACCGAGCCCCATACTCGGCCGGTTGAACGTAGTTGGCTGATAGTGGATCTTTCAGCGAGACAGCGGGACGTCACGCGTAAACGAGTCAGGAGACGCTGGCCAGCAATTTCGCCGCATAGATACTGCCGAGGTCGTCCCAGTCGTCGTCTTCAGGTTCCGGGATGGCGAGCGCAGCCACTGCGGCGTCATAGTCGATTTCCTCGATTCCTCCGGTGACCCGTGTGGCGACTTCGACACGGTCGAATTGCGCCGGCCACATGAAGTCGACGAGCACCCCACCGGTGTACAGGGGCGCGATCGAGTCGTGGTGGTCCGAGCTGAGGAAAAACGTGCCCGGACAGTGGATGGACTGCAACGCCATGATGGTCCTGCCGGTCACCCCGTCGCGGCACTCGATACGACCTGCGGCCACCAGGGAATAGCTGTCTGTCGGCGCGACGAGGGACCCTGTGATGGTCAGCGTGCCAAGCACCATGACCCGGGCTCCGTCCTCGAGGAGGAGGTCGCCGTCGACCGTGACATCACCGTCGACGATGCGGACCTGCCCTTCGGGTACCACGATCCGGCCGGACAGTTCCACGCGGTCGTCAGCGGGAAAAATCTCGGCCATCAGCCGAAGCCCCACCCACTCAAGCGGCAGATGGCCTCCGAGCCATGCATGAAACGCTTCGGCATCGGTCAGGTCCTCCGGGACGGGCCCCAGGCAGCTGTCCAGGCCATCCGCATCGACCCTACCGATCTCGGCAGCCAGGGCTTCCCGCAATGTTCGATACGCCGTCTCAACCTGCTCGGGCTGCAGCGGAAACGCTCCGGCTGGCCAGACGGTGATTCCACCCGCCACTACTGCTTCCTTCTCCGACCAACCCCGATTATGCAATCAGACATGATCGGAATCGTATCGGCCTGCAAGCGTCGGCCCGCCACAGTCCGAGCACCGGCCAGAGAGCTCACTCGGGACAGGATCAACCGTTCGACCACGAACCCGATAGTCCAACAGCACCGCGGGCGCGGGCTCTGCGGGCCGGCGCAGGATCTGCATCATCTTCTCCTTCGGGTCACGCACCGCGGGAACAGCCAACTCGGTCCAACGACAGGAGTGCGACCACAGCGGATCACGGCTCATCGGCACCGCGACATACAACCTCACATCGTCGGTCACGCGGCGTGGAACGCACAGATTGGTGACACCCACAGTGGAAAAACGGTGACAGATGTCGTGATCAGGCCACCGCATTCGCACGCTACACGGCACCTCGTGGTGACAGATGTAGTGGTCAGCCACAGGAGATGTGGCTGGCCGCCGTATCTGTCACTTGATCAGCACATCAGTCACCGCGAGGCGCGGTATGCGGCAGTACAGGATGTTCGCGGCAGGGATGAGGGGGGTGGGATCGGGCGTCTACTCCGCTCCCTGAGGCGTACCAGAGGGACCGTCCAGCCACCCCCCTTTGCCCCAGGCTGCCCAAGGCAGACACTGCGGGCCGGAGCCCGAGCGGGCACCACCAACCCTAACTCCAACGGCCCCAAAGGCTGTTGATCTTCAATTGGTCGCAGGACCGCGCGGCCTGGCTGGTCCGAACGGCCTTGTAAGCAGCATTACAGTGTGTACAGCGTTGCGCGGCATTGGAGTTGATCGACGCGAGAGATGGAGTGACCGTGGCGATCTGCTTCGAGCTGGTAATCAACTTCGGCAACAACATGGACGCGGCTCGATCGGCCGTGCTTACGCGCGCCAAGGGCCGGGGCGGAGTGCTGCCCGTAGGAGATCGGTGGATCCCCCTGCACGGGCCTGTGCTGAGTTCGGACGGGCCGTACATCACACTCTCGATATGCCCGATGGCCGTCGGGATCGCCGTCGCGGGGGACGGCTCCCTCCCACGATTCGAACTCACCCCAGCGGAGATGACCGAACTCGGCAACGGCCTGTACAAGACGCTCGCCACGTTCGACGGATACGTCGCCGCGACGGTCGGGTGGGACCCCGAATCCCTGATCGACCCGACGGAGCTGAAGACGACATTCATGGACGAGCTGCGTGACGGAGGGTTCGATGGTCTCGTTCTGTCCGACGCTCTGCACGCCGAGCTCGGGCTGGAAGACGACTATGCCGTCTTCCAGCCCGGATACCGATGGCGGCCATATCGAGGTCAGTAGCCGGCTCGGACAGCCGACTGATCTTCGGAAGCGCCTATCCAGGCCGTTCGAATGTCTCCGCGCCGCAGCCAGTTCCAACTGCCGCCCGCTCCACTCTGGCCGGTTCGGTGCGCACGGCATGCGGCCGAATAGTGCGATCGACAGCCACACGGCGTGCTGGGGTGGCAGGCTCAAACGGTCAGTGCGTCATCGCTGTTCAGGTGGTCAGCGTAGACCTCGACGGGACTGCGGTAGCCGTGGACCTTGCGAGGGCGGTGGTTGAGTTCGTCGGCGATGGTGTCGAGGTCGCTCTGGCTCCAGCGGCGCAGGTCGGCGTTCTTCGGCAGGTATTGGCGCAGTAGGCGATTGGTGTTCTCGTTGGTGCCCCGCTGGCACGGGCTTCGAGGTTTGCACAGGTAGATCTGTGTGCCAGTCGCCGCGGTGATGGACTTGTGGCCGGCGATTTCCCGGCTGCGGTCCCAGGTGAAGGTTCGGCGCATCGACGCTGGCAGGCTGAGCAGAGAATTCGTCAGATGCGGGGTGACCTGGGGTTCCGGTAGTAAACGGGCGAAAACAACGACAATGGCTTGACCAGCAGTTATAACGTGAGATCGCCTGTGACCAGAACCACCTGAGCAGGCCTGGGAATCCTGAAGCTGTTGTCGATGTTCGAAGTCGACTGCACTGATGTCCGCACCCCTCTGGCTGATCGCTTCCGCTACTGGCCATTCCGATCCAATACGGAGGCCTACCCGCAGCACCGCCCGCAGACGGGGTGGCCAGAGCGCATCTAAGATCTGCTCCATGACGTCACGAAGGTCGCATGCCTCGTAGGTCCCCGCGCGCGGTACGCGCCACCCTCACGAGTCGTTCGGGTTGCCCCTCAGTGAGCACGTTGCTGATCAGCGCCTGCCCCGGACCAACGATTCGCAGCGCCGTGCACACCTACCTCTTTGTTGATGGCCTCGACTTCATCACCCGCAGCAACAGCCGCGCGGTCGGCGGCCACCCGAGCCAGCTACTCCGGCCGGGCGGACCGCTCTATCCGACTGAGCAAGCCCGGACCGCACAGGTAGCCGAGCAGGATGAAACGTCCAGCGACTCCTCGGGAGTCGAAGTCCGGGTCAAACTCCGAGGCCAGACTGTCATCTGGAGCGATCTGATGTACCCCGGCGCCGACGACCAGGTCGTTGAGGAAGTCCGCTTCGACCTGAGCCAGTACCTAGCTGAGATCGAGCGAGCCTACTGGTGTTGGGGCAGCACCTGTCTGGGCGTGGTGCACCGCTCATCGCGGGGTCCGCTCGCGTAGCTACGGCGAAGTGCCATCACGCACCACTACAAGCGAGACCGCCCAGACTCGGCCCGGCGTCGCGATGCGGGGAAGGCCACGATCAGCGCGTTCGTCATGAGTTGGCTGTGGCGTTCAGGCGATCTCGGTAGATCCGAAATGCCTTGCGGTCGGCTGCCGAAGCGTCCTCGTCCATTGCTTCAGCCGCGGCCAGCAGTGCCCGGTGAACCGACGGCGACGCGGTGACGTGCAGGCTGTAGCCCTGGCCGCGCCGCACTTCCCGGCCTTGCTGCAGGGCCTGGCGTTCGTGGTCGCCGAGATCCCCGAGGCGCCCGGTCAGGCGGCGAGCGACCTTGCCCGGCACCTCGATTCGGATCGGGAGCGGTTCACCGGTGCCTGCGCGAGCGGGTTGTTCAGCCCTGCCGGGCAGCAGGTCGGCGACGGCGGTGCGGATCGCGACCCGGCTCACCCGGTGCTGGCGAGCGAGCGCGGCGATGCTCACGCCATCTCGGTATTGCCGGCGGACCTGTTCGAGGTCCCCGTTCGCGGCGACCTGCGGGCGGCGGCCGGACGTCGCGCCTCCCGCCCAGGCCGCGGCCAGTCCTTCGCGGGTCAGTTCGTTCTGCAGGTCACGCTGGAACTGGCCGACCGAGATCAGCACCTTGACCAGCATGGTGGTGGTCGCATCACTCGCGGCCAGGTCGGTGATGCCCGACAGCGCCCCCGACAGCACCCGCAGCTTCACCCCGTGCTGGCGGCACCATTCGCGCACGGACAGGATGTCGGCGAGATCGCGGCACAGCCGGTACAACTCGGACAGAGTGAGCCGGTCGCCGTGGCGTGCGTAACCCGCGAGCTCGCGGAAGCCCTCGCGTTCGAGCGCGGGAATCTTCGACGAGGTGGCCGGATCGGCGAACATCCGCACACCGTCGACTCCCTCGGCCAGGCCGGCCTCGGCGAGCAGATGGGTCTGGCGGGTGGTGCTCTGCTCATCGGTGGAGACGCGGGTGTAGACGAGTTCGGCCATCGCGGAGTCCCTTCCGTGCGCGAGGTGGCCTCCGTTCACAGGACTGTCTGTCGTCAAACCCTGTCGTCAATAGGGATCGGATCGCATTGGATCGGCGGGGGCGTTTCCGCACTATTCCGGTCGCTGAGAGGCGTGCCCGGCCGCCTGTCGCCAAAGGGTCATTTGACGACATCAAAGGATGCCGCTCGACGGTCGAGCGCGTCCTCTCGGGCAAGGACCGGCGACACGCCAGGGTGCTGCATGATATGCGCGTGGACGTAGATCAAATCAGCACGCGTATCGCAGAACTCGCTACGGGAGCTGGTGTGGAGCCGCCGACTGTCAAATCAGGAAAGATGCCGGAGTGGCAGCCCGGCGGTGTGCAGATTCGGCATGCGAGGAAGTGGCAGCCATACGTCGTGATCGGCGGTGCGCGCTTCAGTGACCTCTCGGCAACCGAGCAGGACAAGGTGTTGTTAGGAGCTGTAGTCGCCGCAGATGTCGCACGGACCGGGCTGGGCAGGTTCATGCGCACCGCCGCGCCTATCCTGTTCTGGCCGCTCACGGTTCTCGCATTGGTCGCGTCCGTACAGGGCGTGCCGCTTTGGCTGTTGGTAACCCTGGCCGTGCTCATGTACTTCGTCGGCGTCCTGGCAGCGCAGTTTGTGCTGTGGAATCGCCGAGCCGTGTACCAGCTCGACTGCCGGCTGGCGGAGTTGATGGGGCGCCCCTACTGGGACGGGCTTGCAGACCTCGAATCCAGGGAGGGGTCCCAAATCCCAAAGGGATTCATCACCTGGTATTGCCGCTTGGTAGTACCTAGCCGACCGCGAAGGGTGAAGCGATTGGACGCTGCTACCCGATGCAGCGGCCAGGGATGGAAACCTCCGCAGTGAGCGAGCGCGGTGGCGGAGTGAGGTTCCCGTGCGCGATTGATGTGAGCTCCGGGCTCAGGCGAGCACCTCGATCGTTCGGCCGTCCGGATCGGTGAGCAAATGACGGCCGGTCGCCAGTGGGGGTTTTGCTGCCGAGCCGTCGATGGTTAGACCGAGTCGTAGGTCACCGGTGGTCCTGTCGGGACGCGCCGGGTAGAGCTCAAAGACGCTGCCATCTGCGAGTTCGGCCGCAAAGTGTTCGGGACCGCGGCCGTGGCGTTCGAGTGTCAGAGGCAGGCCGAGGTCAGTGTAGAACCGATGGCACTGCTCAAGACGAGGGGTGTAGATCACGATGAGGTTGACCTTCATCGCGACCCCGTAAGTGTGCTTGCCAGGACCCGGTTGACCATCTTCACCTATCTCCAAAGGACCTCGGGCCCATCGTGCGGGAACTTCCGAGGGTCACAATCGTAGTGTCCTGTGCGAGTCACAGACGGTCGAGCGCGTCCTCTCGGGCAAGGACCGGCAGCCCATGCCCGATGCGGATCGGTGAGGGGAGCTCGTCCAGTCGCGCGCCCATGGTGCGGATCACCGCGTGGACGTCGTTGTCGCACATCGGGCACAGCTGTGTGGCGTATTCGGTTGCCGTGGGCAGGAAGTCGGTCGGAATGCCGAGTTCGACGAGGAAGGCGCGCTCGCGCTGGAAGTGGTCCAGCGTCCGGGTCGACAGGGTCGCGAGTGTGAGCAGCTGCTGTGCGGTGGCCGGATCGATGCGAGCACGGTCGATCGCCGCGGTCACTTCGGTGATCGCCCGCCTCCAGGCGGTCACCAACGGCGTCGGTCTGTCGCCCTCGTAGACCGAGGTCGGCGGCGGGGTCACCAGCGCCGAGGCGAGGTCGCCTTCAGCGGTGATGTCGCGTGCCGCAACGAGATCGAGCGCGACTGCTGCCGCGTGTCGCATCGATTCCTGCATCGGCAGGTCCCCGACCTGGTGGAGTCCCGTGCGTCGATCGAGCAGGCCAAGGGTGTGTTGATACGTATCTACGGCATCTCCGCCGACCAGGCGTTCAAGGTCTTGGTGTGGCTGTCCCAGGAGTCCAACACTCGTGTGCGCGATCTCGCCGAGCAGCTGATGGCGGAACTGCCCCGGCTGCCCGTCGCGCAGGACACGACCGTGGCGGCCTTCGACCACATCCTGCTCACCCTGCACGAGCGCATCCCGCACTGAGGTGTGAATCCATTTGCCGGTGTTCGGAAAACGCGATTTCCGAACACTTCCCCGGGATCGACGAGCCACACGGCGAGCGGGGATGCAGGATGATCCTGTGACGCAGGGGAATCAGGAATTGAGGATCCGTACCGACGGTGGCCCGGACGAGTTGCTGGCGATGTTGGACTGGCTCGACCACGACGACGCCCTGCGCGGCCGGGTACATCCGGTGTCCGCACCCGCCGGCAGCGGGGCGATGAACGGCGGCGTGTACGAGGCGCTGGGCGTGGCCCTCGGCGCCGGCGGAGTCGCGTCAGCACTCGCCGATTCACTGACAGCCTGGGTCACTCACCGCCGCAGCCACCTGAAGTTCACTCTCACCCGCAGTGACGGCACCCACCTCGAAATCGACGCCGCACGAGTCGATTCCCCGCAAGTCCTGCAAGAGCTGCGGGAACTGCTCGACCCACCAGCCATCGAACCGTGACCGATACTCCTCACGCGGAGCAGTCACAGGCGGTACTGATCGGGACAGCCCGGTACGACCACCTGCACCATATCCCTGCCGCCGCGGCAAATATCGACGACCTCGCGGATGTGCTCACCGGACCCGGCGGCGCCTTCACCGGCGGGCAGTGCGCGACCGTGCTCGACCCGGACCGCGACACTCTCGGTTCCGCTGTCGGCCGGGCCGCGCGAGCAGCCACCAGGCTGCTGCTGGTGTACTACGCAGGTCATGGCCTGATCGACCGGCGCGGGCGTCTGCACCTCACGGTGCCGGCTAGCGATCCGGACGATATCCGCTAGACGACAGTGCCTTTCGAGACACTGCGCGAGGAGATCCTCGACAGCCCGGCACGGGCCCGGGTCCTGATCCTGGACTGCTGCTTCGCCGGCCGCGCCTTCGAAGCCATGGCCGATATACCTGGCCTGATCGCTGGACAGACCGATCTGCGCGGTACCTACACGATCACCTCGTCCTCGGCCAACGAGCCCTCATACGCCCCCGCCGGTGACCGCCACACTGCGTTCACTGGCGCCCTGCTGGCCGCGGCTACCGCGTTACCCAGCGGCAGCCTCGACGATCTGTATCAGGAAACCGACTGGCACCTACACCGCGACGGGCACCCTCGTCCCAGGCGCCGCAGCATCGACATCGCTGGACAACTCCAATTATTCGGCCAAGCGGGACAAGTACACGCCTATCGCCGCGCCGCAAACGCTGGCGACGCCGACGCGATGTACCGCCTGGCACACCTGCTTGAGATGCGTGGTGAGACCGCTGAAGCCGAAGCCGAGACCTGGTACCGCCGCGCCGCAGACACCGGTCACCCCGACGCGATGCGCAACCTGGGGCGCCTGTTCGCGAGGCGTGGTGAGACAGACGAAGCCGCAATCTGGTTCCGCCGCGCCGCCGACACCGGCTACATCCCCGCGATGATCACTTTCGGGTACGAGCTCGAGAAGCGTGGTGAGACAGCTGAAGCCGTAACCTGGTGGCGCCGCGCCGCCGACACTGGCGGCGATCCCGACGTGATGGGTCATCTGGGACGCCTGCTCGAAATGCGTGGTGAGACAGCTGAAGCCGAGACCTGGTACCGACGCGCCGCAGAGGCGGGTCGGACGGATCACTGAAATGCTGCTGCGATGTTCGGAAAAGTTCGTTTCAGAACACCTGCCGCAGCATTCAGTGAGTTGTCCGACCTACCTCGGCGGCGCGGCGGATCCAGGTTTCGGCCTCGGTCTTCTCGCCCCGCTCCGTGAGCAGGATGGCCAAGCTGTCCATCGCGCCAGGGTGGCCGGCGTCTGCGGCACGTCGCATCCAGGTTTCGGCTTCGGCCTTCTCACCACGCTCGTCAAGCAGGTGCCCCAGGAAGCGCATTGCGTTGGGGCGACCGGTGTCTGCGAGGCGCCGGATCCAGGTTTCGGCTTCGGCCTTCTCACCACGCGCCGCGAGCAGTTCTCCGAGGTTGAACATGCCGCCGGGGTTGCCGTTGTCTGCGGCTCGTCGGTACCAGGCTTCGGCCTCGGTCTTCTCGCCACGCTCCGTGAGCAGAACGCCCAAGTTGTACATTGCGGCGGAGTGGCCGGCGTCTGCGGCACGTCGCATCCAGGTTTCGGCTTCGGTCTTCTCACCACGCCGCTTGAGCAGGTGCCCGAGGGTGCACATCGCCCCGGGGTCGCCGGTGTCTGTGGCTCGCCGGTACCAGGTTTCGGCTTCGGCCGCGCGTCGGCTCCAGGTTTCGGCTTCGGCCTTCTCACCACGCTCGTCGAGCAGGTGCCCTAGCAGGCTCATTGCGGCGGGGTCGCCGGTGTCTGCGGCTCGCCGGTACCAGGTTTCGGCCTCGGCCTTCTCACCACGCCCCATGAGCAGGCTCGCCAAGCTGACCATCGCGCCAGCGTCACCAGCGTCTGCAGCGCGGCGATAGCTGTGGATCCTCAAATCCGGATTCCCGTGTGTCACAGGAATATCCTGCACCCACGCCCGGCCGTGCGACGCGCCGATCCCGGCGAAGTGTTCGGGAATCGGTGTTTTCCGAACACCCGATATAGCGATCGCTGGCGGTGTCGGAGAGCCTGAAAGCGTCGCCGCTGTCGCTGCAGTCAACCGCGCGGGATCACCGACACTGTCCCATCGGCGAGGTTGGTGATGTAGGCGGTGTGGGTGCCGGGATCCACCGCCACACCCGCTGGCTGTTCCCCGACGGGGATGGTGGCAGGGACGGTGTCGATCACCGACACCGTTCCGTCGCCGCTATTGCTGATGTAGGTGGTGTGGGTGGCGGGGTCCACCGCCACATCCGACGGCTCTCTCCCGACGGGGACGGTGGCGGTGACGGTGCGGGTGACGGTATCGATCACCGACACCGTCTTATCGACGAGGTTGGCGGTGTAGGCGGTGTGGTTGCCGGGATCCACCGCCACACCCCACGGAGCGCGACCGACGGGGATGGTTGCGGTGAAGGCGCGGGTGGCGGTGTCGATCACCGACACCGTCCCATCGGAGACGTTGGTGATGTAGGCGGTGTGGGTAGCGGGGTCCACTGCCACATCCTGTGGATGGTCACCGACGGGGATGGTAGCGGTGACTGTGCGGGTGGGGGTGTCGATCACCGATACGGTCGCATCGGAGAAGTTGACGGTGTAGAGGGTGTGGGTGGCGGGGTCCACCGCCATATTCGTCGGATGGTGACCGACGGGGATGGTAGCGGTGACGGTCCGGGTGGCGGTGTCGATCACCGACACCGTGCTGTCGCCTTGGTTGGCGGTGTAGAGGGTGTGGTTGCCGGGATCCACCGCCACACCCCACGGAGCGCGACCGACGGGGATGGTAGCGGTGACGGTCCGGGTGGCGGTGTCGATCACCGACACCGTTCCGTCGTCTTGGTTGGTGGTGTAGGCGGTGTGGGTGGCGGGGTCCACCGCCACGTCCTGCGGATGGTGACCAACTGGGATGGTGTTGGAGTGCGGATGAGCAGTGTGCGCCCGTGCCCAGGGGATGGCCAGTGCGGCACCTATCACGGACACGACAGTCGTCGTGAGTGCGATGGTCCGGAACCGCCGGCGCGGTGACCACCGCTCCGGCGCGAGCAGCTCGTCGAAATTGCTCTCGGTGCGGATCGTCAGTTCCGGGTCTCGTTGCGGCACAACATCATCCTGCCGCAGCGGTTCATCGCGGGGCGGGAGTACAACGAAGCGACAGGTAGCCTGGCTGATCGTCTGCGGCTGAGGCAGACCGCTGTTCGGAACCGGTCGTTTTCCGAACGCTGCCGCAGCATTCAGTGCGCTGTCCGACCTACCTCGGTGGCTCGGCGGATCCAGGTTTCGGCCTCGGTCTTCTCGCCACGCTCCGTGAGCAGGATGGCCAAGCTGTTCATCGCGCCGGGGTGGCCGGCGTCTGCGGCACGTCGCATCCAAGTTTCGGCTTCGGCCTTCTCACCACGCTCCGCGAGCAGGTGCCCCAGGAAGCGCATTGCGTTGGGGCGGCCGGTTGACCAGGATCGCGGGCCGGTTCACCCGGCCCGAACCGCGGGGCCGGGCGCGGGAGTACGTGTCGGGCCTGATGTCCGGGCTGGAACGTAAGAACGGGTGGACCCAGGCCGAACGTGCTGGTGATGTGAGTCCGGACGGCATGCAGCGGCTGCTGCGGAAGGCGGATTGGGACGTCGACGGGGTTCGTGACGACGTGCGCGGATACGTCATCGAGCACCTCGGCGATCCGGCCGCTGTCGTGATCGCCGACGACACGGGTTTCCTGAAGAAGGGCCGTAAATCCGCGGGCGTGCAACGCCAGTACTCGGGCACGGCCGGGCGGATCGAGAACTGCCAGATCGGTGTGTTCCTCGCCTACACCTCGCAGCACGGGCATGCCCTTATCGACCGTCAGCTGTATGTTCCCGAATCGTGGACAAGCGACCGCGACCGCTGCGCCGATGCGGGGATTCCCGGTGATGTCGAGACCCCGCTGACTGCGCATTCCCCCGGCCGCGGGACCGAATAGCCCCGAGCCGGCTCATCGACACCGATTGTCGCTGACCGGAAGTGACACCTCCGGTCAGCGACGATCGGATGGAATCAGGACAGCGGGCCCGGAGTGACCGAGGAGCCCACGGCAGCCAGCGGAACCAGGGTGGCAGCGGAGCCCAGGGCGGTCACGGCGGCAATGGCCTGCTCGACATCGACAAGCGCCGCAACACCGGTCAGAGCAAGGTCGGCCGAACCGACACCAACAGAACCCATAATGAAGACTTCCTTTCGAATACCTCACGCAAGTCGCCGTCACTGTCGACGCGACCGGCGCTAGCATATCCGGGCCGAAATCCGATTCCGGAATCCGGAAAGTCAGCGGCGGAACGGAATCTCGCCATTCCGAACGACGCCCGATTCCGAATTCATGTACCCGTAGGAAGATTCGAGTAGAGTGCCGCACCTCAGGCAGCCAGGAAGTTGCCGTCGGCGCCACCATGCGAAGACCGGTCACCGCGCTTTCCGGCGGCACCGACCGGCGACTGCCGTACTGTGAAATATCCCATAACACACCGTTTTTCGCATAGCGCAACGTCGTTCGGCCGGGCCGTCGCACACCCGAACCCGCCGGAGAGGATCGCGCCGCCAGGCTGCGCTTACCGCGGATCGACGGGCGGGCAGCTCAGCTCCAGCCGAACCGCCCGCGTGTAGCCATGGCCGGCGGCACGGGGTGCTCCAGCCGAGATCTTGCGCAACAGTCACACCGCAACGTCGTGATTGCCGATCGGGAACGCACGTTCCGCATCATGACGCTGGACCAGCGACACTTCCGAACTCTCGCCCCGCTCTGGGGAGTAGATTATTTCACCCTGCTGCCGTTCGACGGCATCTAGCTAGCAAGCCGTGATCGCTTTCGCCGCCCACAGGACATCCGAGACTGACGGTTCTGCGAGCAATCCGGAGGGCATCATGAGTCGAGAGTGCTTCGGATCAACGCACTCTTCTGCCGCACATCGAGCGGTTCTGGAAGCGGGGCCCCTCGCGCGAAGCGCTCGGTCTGTCTTGTACTGCTGACGGGACCCCGGAAGTCGGTCCACCGCGTGTGAGAGCCGGTTATCGGTGGATGCAGGTTGCAGCGTATCCGGCCGGGGTCTGGTAGCCCAGCGCGGAATGCCTTCGGCGATGGTTGTATTCGTCTTTCCAGTCGCTGATCCCGACACGAGCATGGGTGAGAGACCAGAAGCTGTTGATGTTGAGGCATTCATCGCGCAAGCGGCCGTTGAACGACTCGATGTATCCGTTGCGCCAGGGCTGACCGGGTGGAACGAACGCCAGACCGACTCGTTCCCCGGCCCAGTCGGCCATGGCCGCGCACGCGAATTCGGGTCCGTTGTCGCAGCGCAGCGCGCCCGGGTAACCGCGATCGACAGCGATCCGGTCGAGCTCGTCGATGAGCCGTTCCGCGGTGATCGACCGCTCCACCAACCCGCCGAGGCATTCGCGGGTGTGCTCGTCGACGATCGAGACGATCTTGACCGGGCGCCCGTCGTCGGTGGCGTCGAATTGGAAATCCACTGCCCACACCCGGTTCGGTGCGTTCGCCTCCACCTGGGTGGTCGTGGAGGTGCCGAGGCGTTTTCGGCGTCGTCGCTGCGGCACTCGTAGTCCCTCGTCGCGCCAGAGGCGTTGAACCTTCTTGTGGTTGACCGTCCAACCCTCACCGCGAGCGTCGTGGTAGGCGCGGCGGAAACCCTGCCGTGGATGCGCTTTCGCCCAGTCCCGCAACCAATCACGCAGCGCCGCATCAGGATCTGTCGCGGTCTGGTCGGCCGGTGGGCGGCGTTGGGTGCTTCGGTGTTGCCCGGTGACCCGGCAGGCGAACCGCTCACTGACCGTCAGCACCCGCATCAGGTGCGCCACGGCCGCCCGCCGGCGTTCCGGGTCTAGAAGTTTCCAGTCATGATCATCACGACGGGCCGCCACCGGCCCTAGCGGACCTGACCCGGAAGTTTCCTGACCGACCTTCGAGTTGTGTCTTTCGAAGGACCCGTCGATCCGCTGGCGCCGATGGCGGCCCGCCGACCGCGCAGAACCCGAGGTCCTGCCGCGGAGGG
>NZ_RFFH01000019.1 GCF_003696265.1 Nocardia stercoris
GGGCTGGGCGCCGCCGCCCGTCGCGCCGTCGGCTCCGGCCGGTCCGCCGCCGGGGTGGGCGCCGCCACCGCCGGGTCCGCCGGCCGGTTTCCAGCCGCAGTACGGGCAGATCCCCGGGCAGCCGGCGTCGTCGGTCAACGACCTCAACCTGTTGAAGCGGGCCCGGCGGGCACCGCGCAGCGGGTGGCGCCGGGCCGTGCACCAGGTGTCCGGTGGTTCGATCAACCCCGGTGAGTCGTCGGCCGATGTGGTGCATCGCGAGCTCGTCGACCGGGTGAACCAGCCGGTCCGGGGCGACTACCGGATCGCGATCCTGTCGCTGAAGGGTGGCGTCGGCAAGACCACCACCACTGTCGGCCTGGGCTCGACGTTCGCCGCCACCCGCGGCGACCGCGTGATCGCCATCGACGCCAACCCCGACCTGGGTACCCTCGCCCACCGGGTGCCGCGCCAGACTCGCTCGACGGTGCGAAACCTGTTGGAGGACCGCAACATCTCGCGGTACTCCGATGTGCGCGCGCACACCTCGCAGGCCGCCAGCCGACTGGAAGTGCTTGCCAGCGAGCAGGATCCGGCGGTGTCGGAAGCCTTCAGCGAGATGGACTACCGGCGCGCCCTGTCCATCCTGCAGCAGTTCTACAACATCATCCTCACCGATTGCGGTACCGGACTGATGCATTCGGCCATGAAGGGTGTGCTGGACGAGGCCTCGTCGCTCGTCCTGGTCACCTCGCCGGCCATCGACGGCGCGCGCAGCGCCTCGGCCACGCTGGACTGGCTCGAGCACCACGGCTACGGCAAGCTCGTCGAGCGAACCGTGGTGGTGGTCAACGCTTCTCGCCGCGGTGCGTCGACCGTCGACCTGGACCAGCTGCGCAAGCTGTTCCTGGACCGCACCCGCGCCGTGCAGGTCGTCCCGTTCGACGAGCACCTCGCCGAGGGCGCCGAGATCGACCTCGAACTCGTCGGCAAGCCCACCCGCCGCGCCCTGCTGGAACTGGCCGCCCTGGTCGCCGACGACTTCGGCTACCACCTGCCCCAGCCGCCCTACCCGGGCGCCCCGATGCCCGGCCAGTACCCGGGCCAGACCCAATACCCTGGCCAGCCGCAGTATCCGGGGCAGATGATGCCGCCGCAGTACCAGGACCAGCCGGGCTACCCGGGCCAGCCTCCATACCCCGGCGCCCCGGTACCGCCGCCCGGCTACAACGGACTGCCACCGGGCTTCGGGGAACCTGCCGGGTCCTGAATTCGCTTCGAAAGACACCCTCGACGCGTCCGCCGCGTCGGGGGTGTCTTGCTGTGTATCACCGAAATATGAAGTGCCGCATCGGTTATCGCAGTTCCGCCGAATGCTGATGCGGGCGCTGTCGTGCACGAGGAACCGCTGTTCAGGCTCCCGGTAGACCGGCGTCGGTGGCGAGCACCGCGAGCGCCTCGTGGAGGGCGCCGAGCTGCGCTGCGGTGAGACGCGCGGTGAGGGCGCGATCGACCTGCTCGGCGGCCTGGGCGGCCTGATCGAGTAGTTCCCGGCCGCGGTCGGTGAGAGTCAGGATCTGCCGGCGCCGGTCGGCCGGATCACGTTCGCGCCGGACCGCGCCACGCTGCTCGAGCTGATCGGCCAGCGACACCACCAGGCTCGGCACCACGCCGAGGCGGGCCGCGAGTTCCTGCTGCGAGGCCGCGACATCGTGGTCGAGGGCGACCAGCAGCCCCACCTGCTTGGGCTTGAGGTTCAGGGACTCGATCTCCGCCGAGAAACTGTTCGCCGCAATGGTTCCCAGGATTCCGAGCCGGTACGCCACGGTGCTGGGGATCGTCGTCTTCTTGTTGACTCTCGTCACGGGGTCGAGTATATCTCTACTCAAATGATTCACGCCTCGAACGATTTGAGAAGAGAAGCAAAATGCTGACTGTGATCGCCGCTTCGAACGCACTGGTAGCCGTGGTGTCCGGTGTGTCCTGTCTGGTGGGACTCGTTCGGCCGCGCCTGGCGTTGCCGGCGGGCGAGTCCGTGACGCCGGGCATCACGTTCTTCCTCGGCGCCTACGCCGCCCGAGCCCTGCCGCTGTGCGCAGTGACCCTCGCCGTGCTGGCGACCGGGAACCGGACCGCGATCGCCCCGGTCCTCGTCGTCGCCGGCCTGGCTCAGATCGGTGATGCCGCACTGGGTTTCCGGCTCCGCAACCTTCCGATGGCCGCGACGTGCATCGGGCTCGCCGCCGTCCACCTGGGCACCGCCGCCTGGCTCGCCCTGTCCTGACCATCCGAAACAAGCTGTCGCAGAGGAACTGTCATGAACTTCGACCGCCGCACCGTTCGCGTCGCCGGGATCGTCTACCTCTTCGCCTGGATCGTCGGACTCTCGGTCTGGCCCACCAACCCCTCGGTGCGGGCATCCGGCACGCAGATCGCCGCCGCTCTCCACGGTCATGTCCCGGTCGCGATCGCCCAGTATGTCTGCACCCAGGGCATCGCGGGAATCGCACTCGCCGTGATCGTTTCGACGTTCACCGGATGGGCCCGGATCACCGGCCTGTCGGCCGTCGCGGTTTCGCTGACCCAGTGCGCCCTGGGCGTGCACATGTCGGGATGGTCGTCCGCGGGGTCCGCCGACGCCGCGCAGACTGTCTTCGCTCTGGTGAATCGCCTGGACGGCGTGAAGATGCTGCTCCTGGCCGTGGCCGCGTTCCTGGTGTCGGTGTCCGCGCTGCGCAACCACATCGGCCCGGTGTGGGTGCACCTGACGGGTCTCGCTCTGGCCCTGACCATTTCGATCTCCGGCATCGGATATCTGCTGCTCAGTACGACTCTCGCGCCCGCCGCCTACGTCGCCGGGATCGTCCTGCTGGTCTGGGTCCCGGCGACCGCGTGGGCACGTCGCGATATCACAGGGCCGGTATCGGTCGCCCGGATCGCGGTCCCGGCCTGAGCCGAACACACGCCGCAGAGCGCCGATCCGAAGCACCCGAACCTGTTCCGGTTCGGGTGCGCGGTCGTACCGCCTAACGCGGGGGCCGGGAGTGGGTGACAGCCGCTGCGGCGGTCCGGAACGCCCGCAGCACTGTCGCGACCGCCGGCGAGCGGTCGGCCCCCGGCCGGATCGCCAAGTCGTAGCGCCGGGCCGCCCGCACGCCGGCCAGGCGGAGCACGACCAGCTCCGGATGCCGGACCGCGTACCGCGGCATCAGGGCGACGGCGTGGCCGCCGGCGACCAGAGCCTCGGTGACGGTGAAGTCGTTGATGCGCTGGGTGATTCGGGGCTGGACGCCGGTGACGGTGGCGATGGAGCGCAGGACGTCGTCGACGGGGAAGCCGCCGCGGACACTGAGCCAGGTCTCGGCGGCGAGTTCGCCGGGGACGACGGCGCCGCGGCCGGCCAGGCGGTGACCGGTGGCGACGACGACGTCGATGGGCTCGCGCATCAGGGGCAGGGTGCGCACGCGCGGGCCCGCCACGGCGGGACTGCGTTCGTCGCGGTGGGTGAGCACGATGTCGTAGTCGGCCAACAGTTTCGGCACCTCGGTGGGTGGCAGGTCCTCGTCGGCCAGGATCACCTCGACGTCGGTTCCGGCCAGCGCGGTCAGCACCCCAGGGAACAGCAGGGCGGCGCCGGACGGGAAGGCCGCGACCCGGACCAGTCCGCGGGGCGAGCCGCGGTAGTGCGCCATCTCGGCGACCGCCCGGTCGACTGCCGCCAGGACCTCGTCGGCGCGTAGCACCAGTGCCTGCCCGGCGGCGGTGAGCCGCACTCGGCGCCCGTCGGGTTCCAGCAGTTCGACGCCGGCTTCGCGGGCGAGCACCTTCAACTGCTGGGAGACCGCGGACGGGGTCATCGACAGGGCCGCGGCGGTCGCCGCTACAGTGCCGCGGTCGGCGAATTCGCGCAGGACGCGCAGCCGTTCCACCGACAGCGCCGGTCCGGTCGGGTGTTGCGGTCCGGTGGTGGGATCCAAGCGCCGTCCTCTGGGGATGAATGTGTAGAACTTCTACATGAACCATCCATAATTATTCGATTGTTCTACGTTGTCCACACCCCGCACGATTGCCGCATGACCCCCCGTGATCGCCTGCTCGGCTCGGCCGTCGTCCTGCTCTGGGGACTGAACTTCGTCGCCCTGCACATCGGGCTCGAGCAGTTCCCGCCCCTGTTCTTCGCCGGCCTGCGTTTCGCCGTGCTCGCGCTCCCCGTCGTGCTCCTGGTGCGGCGTCCACGGGTGCCGCTGCGCTGGCTCGTGTTGTACGGCAGCGGTTTCGGGATCCTGCAGTTCGCCTTCCTGTTCACTGCCATGCGCGCGGGAATGCCGACCGGGCTGTCGTCGCTGGTGCTGCAGTCTTCGGCGCTGTTCACGGTGCTGCTGGGCGCGCTGCTGCTGGGCGAGCGGCTGCGGCCGGTACAGCTGGCCGGCCTGGCCGTGGCCGTCACCGGAATGGTGGTGATCGGCTGGGATCGGGCGCAGCACGCTTCGCTGCTCCCGGTGCTGCTCACGTTGGCGGGTGGCCTCGGCTGGGCGTTCGGCAATCTCGGGTCCCGGCTGGCCGCGGCGCCCGGGCCGGACGGCGAGCGGCCCGACCCGCTCGCCCTCACGCTGTGGATGACGGTCGTGCCGCCGATCCCGATGTTCGTCCTGTCGGCGTTCGTCGAGGGTCCCGCGGCCGGGCCGCGAGCGCTGCGGCACGCCTTCACTCCGGCGGGATGTTCGGCGCTGATCGCGTTGGCGTTCACCGCGATTCTCGCCACGCTCGTCGGTTCCAGTCTGTGGACGACGCTGATGGGCCGCTATCCGGCGACCACGGTGGCGCCGCTCTCGCTGCTGGTTCCGGTGGTCGGTATCGCCGCGTCCTGGGCGCTGTTGGGGGAGCGGCCGTCGGTGTTCGCGCTGACCGGCGGGGTGATCGTCATCGCGGGCGCCTTCGCGGTCACGTCGCCCGCCGTGTCGGCGGGTTCGGATCGCGGCGTCGTGGGCTCCGGCGGTACGCGGCGGATCGCGGACCTCGATCCGGTAGCGTGAGCCGCGCCCGCCGAGTCGGTATTGTCCGGTTGAACTGCTGGCCGATCGCTGATCCGGAATATTGCAGAAAATCGACCTCTAAAATCGTGGATGACCCCTGATCGACTCGGGTTTCGTGGCAATCGCCTACAGTTAGCCGCGATCTGGAGGTTCGGTATGGCTGAACGGCGGTCAGGGGTGACCCGACGCGCAGTGCTGCGCGGTGCGATGGGTGTCGGTGCGGGTGTGGCGGCCGGCGCACTATGCTCACCGGTCGCCACCGCGAACACCGGGCCCAGCGTCGCGATCTTCGGCGGCGGAGTCGCGGGTCTCACCGCCGCACACGAACTCGCCGAGCGGGGATTCGCGGTCACCGTCTACGAGCGCCGCGCCCTCGGCGGCAAGGCGCGCTCGATCCCGTTCACCGGCACCGGCACCGGCGGACGCCCGGATCTGCCCGGCGAGCACGGATTCCGGTTCTTCCCCGGCTTCTATCACCACCTGCCCGACACCATGCGCCGAATCCCGTTCGCGGGCAACGTAAACGGCGTCTGGGACAACCTGATCTCCACGCCCGAAGCACGTTTCGCGCGCAAGGATGCGGACAGCACCTTCGTGCCCACCAGCTACAGCGACATACCCTGGTCCGGCCCCGGCGAATTCCAGCAGACCCTCGGGTCGATGATCGCCACCTCGGCCAAGATGCCGCCCGCCGACGCCGCCTATTTCGCCAACCGGCTGCTCGTCTTCTTCACCAGCTGCGACGACCGCCGGCTCGGGCAGTGGGAGAAGGTCGCCTGGCGCGACTTCGTCGGCGCGAACGAACGATCCGAGGACTTCCGAATCCTGTTGTCCCGCACGCTCACCACCATGCTGGTGGCGATGAGCGACGACCAGGCCAGCACCCGGACCATCGGCACGATGGGCGAACAGTTCCTCGGCAACCCGCTCTGGCAGGGCAACGACGGCCCGATGGACCGGGTGCTCAACGGCCCCACCAACCAGGCCTGGATCGACCCGTGGGTGGACCGGCTGCGCGGCCTCGGCGTCACCTTCGTCACCGCCGAACTGGCCGGCCTGGACATAGCGGGCTCGCGGATCTCGGGCGCGCGGCTCACCGACGGCACCCCGGTCACCGCCGACCACTATCTGCTGGCCGTGCCCGCCGAGGTCGCCCGCACCTTCTGGACGCCCGAAATCCTTTCCCTGCAACCGGAACTGGCGAACATGAGCTGGCTCAATGTGGAATGGATGACCGGCATCCAGTTCTATCTGAACCGGCCGGCGAACATCGCGCGCGGGCACACCGCCTACGTCGACTCACCGTGGTCGCTGACCTCGATCTCGCAGAACCAGTTCTGGGCCCGCACCGAACTGCCCGCCTTCGGCGACGGCACCGTGCAGGACTGTCTGTCGGTCGACATCTCGAACTGGAACCTGCCGGGAGTGCTGTACGGCAAGCCCGCCCGCGACTGCAACCACGACGAGATCGCTCGGGAGGTCTGGGAACAGGTCAAACAGCATCTCGTCGGCGACAGTCGGCTCTCCGACGCCGACCTGCATTCGTGGTTCCTCGACCCGGGCGTGGCCTGGGACGCGAACCGGTCGGTCAACACCAATGCCGATCCGCTGCTGGTGAATACGGTCGGTACCTGGTCGGCCCGGCCCGCCGCGCACGGCGCCGTCGACAACCTGTTCCTGGCCGGCGACTACGTGCAGACCACGATCGACCTGGCCACGATGGAGGGTGCCAACGAGTCCGCTCGGGCCGCCGTCAACGCGCTGCTGGACGTGACCGGATCGTCCGCGCCCCGCTGCCGCATGTTCTCGCTGTTCCGGTCCCCGATCCTGGAACCGTTGCGTCAGGCCGACATCGCGCGCTACGCCGCCGGGCAACCGAATCAGTTCGACACCGCGTAAGTCGCTCGGCGGCAGCAGGTTCCGGCGTTCCGCGGGAAACCCTTGTCAGTCCGGCAGGTGCCCGGTTGGATCGAAGTGCGGGCTGTCGACGGGCGCCCACCCTCCGACAGTGGCGGGACGCCGGCAGCCGGACACGGACGGACTTCCCACCGGATCCGAAGGGGCACAGCATGTCCGAGACCAGCGACACCACGATCACCGACCCCGCCGAACTGCGGAACCTCCTGGGCGAGGTCGGCCACCGTGCGACCCTGAAGGAGCGCACCGCCCTGCACGCCCACGACCGCGCCTGGATCGCCGCGTCCCCCTACATCGTGCTGGCCACCAGCGCCGCCGACGGCACCTGCGACGCCTCCCCCAAGGGCGACCCGCCCGGATTCGTCCGCGTCCTCGACGATTCCACCATCGTCATCCCCGAACGCCCCGGCAACCGCCGCGGCGACGGCTACCGCAACATCCTCACCAATCCCCATGTGGGTGTGCTGTTCCTGGTCCCCACCCGCAACGAGACCCTCCGCGTCAACGGCCGCGCCCGCCTGGTCCGCGACGCCCCCTACTTCGACGACCTGATCGTCAAGGGCAACCGCCCGATCCTGGCGTGCGAGGTAGCGATCGAGGAGGTCTTCTTCCACTGCGGCAAGTCGGCCCTCCGCAGCGGACTCTGGCATCCCGGAGACTGGCCGGAAGTGACCCTCCCCACCCACGCCCGAATCTCCAAGGACGTGGCCCCGACTCTCCCGGAATCGCTGCCGGAACTGGAGGAGTACTACTCGGTCACCAACTACACGCGTGGGCTGTACTGACGGCAACGATCGCGAACCCAGCGGATGACCGTCCCGGTGAAGTCATCCGAGCGTCCGCCGCCCGATCGCCGCGTTGAGCTCGTCCAGCTCCGCCAGTACATCCACCGCACCCCACACCCGATTGCGCTTGTTCGCTGACAACACCTCCAGGATGCCGGCCTCGGTGAGGTTGTTCAGTGCCCGCAGAGTGCTGACTTCGGATGTGCCGGTGAGGGTTTGGGCAGAATTGGAGTTGAGAATCGGAGTACCGAGCAAGTGATCGAGGATGGCGGCCTCGGCGGAGTTGGCGCGCGGCCGGACTCGGGTGTACCAATGACCGAGCAGGCCGGACAAGGTCAGTGCGGAATCCTCGGCCGCGGCACATGACCGCGTTGTCGCTCGGGCCACGTACTCGAGAATTCGTCGGCAGCGCCGGTTCGGTAGCTGTTCAGCTGGGCAAAATAGCGGCTGGTATCGGCCAGCATGGCCGAGGCGAGCGGCACGGTGATGCGCCGCGTCAGGCCGCGCCGACGCAGGACCGCGCTCAGCAATGCTCGGCCGATCCGGCCGTTGCCGTCGGTGAACGGATGGATCGACTCGAACTGGGCGTGCGTGAGCGCAGCCTGAGCGAGAATCGGAAGATCGCTCCGGTTCGCGAAGGTCAGCAGGTCGTCCATCAGATCCGGAACCAGTTCCGGCGGCGGGATGTGCGCCGCGTGCAGTGGGGTGTAGTCACTGCCGCCGATCCAGTTCTGAACCTCGCGGAATCGCCCCGACTCGCGCGCGGCGTAGTAGTCGGGTGCCATCAGCAGGCGGTGGGCCTCGAGCAGAGTGTTGACGGTCATCGGGCCGATGTCGGCCGCGTCGACCATAGAGATCAACGCCCGGACGGCCGCGAGCTGGGATTGTGCCTCGGCGCTGGCATTGCCACCGCCAACGGCTCGCGCGAAGGCGCGCCAGCCGGCGTCGACATGTTCGATCTTCGAAGAGGCGACCGATTCGCTCCGGAGCAGAAAGTCCGACAACGGCGCCAAGTGTGCACCGAATCCCGCCTCCAGACGCGCAACGGAGATGATGGCGTCCTCGTGGGCGCGGGCGACCTCGGCCGCCGGGGCATCGCCAGCGCCGCCGCGCGACCACACCCGCCCCACCCCTAGACTCACCCCGTGGCAGACATATCGGTTCGTGGGCGGTTGGCGCTGGCGGCGGCGGGGTTGGCGTCCTGGGCGTCGCAGAAGGCCGGGCGCGGTAAGGGGTCGATGATCGGTGGGCTGATCGCGCAGCAGCTGGATCCGTCGATCATGACCCAGCTCGGGCGGAACCGGCGCACGGTGCTGATCACCGGGACGAACGGGAAGTCCACCACGACGCGGATGACCACGGCGGCGCTGGGCACGATGGGCCGGGTCGCCACCCAGGCCGACGGCGCGAACATGGACGCGGGGATCATCGCCGCGCTCAACGCGCACCGCGCCGCGCCGCTGGCCGCCATCGAGGTCGACGAGTTGCATCTGCCGCACGTCGCCGATGCGCTGGAGCCGGCGGCCGTGGTGCTGCTGAATCTGTCGCGCGACCAGCTGGACCGGGTGGGCGAGATCACCACCATCGAGCGCCGGCTGCGCGCCGGTATGGCCCGGCACCCGAACGCGACGCTGATCGCCAACTGTGACGACGTGCTGATCACCTCGATCGCCTACGACCACCCCAACGTGGTGTGGGTGGCCGCCGGCAGCGGCTGGGCGGTCGACTCGGCCAGCTGCCCGCGCAGCGGCGAGCCGATCGTGTGGGAGGGCGAGCACTGGCGCAGTACCGGCGCCGATTTCGAACGCCCGCAACCGGATTGGTCGGTGGACGAGGAGTTCCTGTACGGGCCGGACGGGGTGAAGGTGCCGCTGCACCTGGCGCTGCCGGGCCGGGCGAACCGGGGCAATGCCGCGCAGGCGGTGGCGGCCGCGGTGGCGCTGGGCGCGACGCCCGAAGCGGCCGCCGACGCCGCGGCCACGGTCAAGGAGATCGCGGGCCGGTACCGGACCGTGCGGGTGGGGGCGCACTCGGCGCGGCTGCTGCTGGCCAAGAACCCGGCCGGTTGGCAGGAGGCGCTGTCGATGATCGATCCGTCCGCGACCGGCCTGGTCATCGCGGTCAACGGGCAGGTGCCTGACGGCGAGGATCTGTCCTGGTTGTGGGACGTGCGGTTCGAACATTTCGAGGGCACGCAGGTGGTGGCCTCGGGTGAGCGCGGCACCGACCTCGCGGTGCGCCTCACCTACGCCGGCGTGGACCACACGCTGGTCTCGGATCCGTTGCGCGCCATCGCATCGTGTCCGCCGGGGCAGGTGGAGGTGCTGGCCAACTACACCGCCTTCCGGGACCTGAACCGCGATCTGGAAGGGCTGGGGCAGTGACCGAATCCACCGTGCGGATCGGGCTGGTGCTGCCCGACGTGATGGGCACCTACGGCGACGGCGGCAACGCGGTTGTGCTGCGACAGCGGTTGCGGTTGCGCGGAATCGACGCCGAAATCGTCGAGATCACCTTGAACGACCCGGTTCCCGAGTCGCTGGACGTGTATACCCTTGGCGGCGCGGAGGATTCGGCTCAGCGCCTGGCCACCCGCCACCTGCAGCAGTATCCGGGCCTGCAGCGGGCCGCCGAGCGCGGCGTGCCGGTGCTGGCGATCTGCGCGGCGATCCAGGTGCTCGGGCACTGGTACGAGACCTCCACCGGCGAACGGGTGGACGGGGTCTCGATGCTGGACGTGACCACCTCCCCGCAGGGCCGCCGCGCCATCGGCGAGGTCGCCACCACCCCGCTGCTCCCGGGTCTGTCCGAGGCGCTGACCGGCTTCGAGAACCACGGCGGCGGAACCACATTGGGCCCCGACGCCACACCACTGGGCCGGGTCACCAAGGGTGTCGGCAACGGCGTCGGTGACGGTCTGGAGGGTGCCGTGCAGGGTTCGGTCATAGGCACCTACATGCACGGTCCGGCGCTGGCCCGCAATCCGGAGCTGGCCGACTACCTGTTGAGCCGGGCCATGGGCGTGGAAAGCCTTCCGCCCCTGGATCTTCCCGAGGTAGCCCTGTTGCGTCGCGAGCGGTTGCGCGCCTGAACGTTCCAGCCTTCGAATCGAATTCGACTGGAGTGCTTCATGGTTCGTAGTCCTCGCGGCTGCGGGCCGGAAGTCGTTGGGAACACTGACTGCCCAGGCCTGCCTGGTCGACAATCATGGCTATACCGCATAACTCCACGCATTCCGGATCCGCCCGAAATGTACCGTCGCACGGTGTGAAGCGGTATTCTTCCGCAGGTTCGTACCTGATGTTGGAGGCTCGCGGTGCACAGACGTGCCTTTTTCAAGGCCGCCGGTGCTGCGGCAGTCCTCGGCGCGGCAGGCGCCGCTCGTGGTACGGCTCCGGCCGTCGCCGATATCGGGGAAATTCGCCGCTGGGTGCCGGAAATTTTTGCGCCGCTACCGGACCCGCCGGAACACTCGCCCGTGATCATCATCGGCTCCGGTTTCGGTGCCGCGGTGACCGCGCTGCGTCTGTCCCAGGCGGGCGTGGCGAACACCGTGCTGGAGCGCGGATCCCGCTGGCCCACCGATCCGTGGCGCGACGTGTTCTGCAGTGACGATCTGCCCGACGGCCGCGGCTACTGGCACCGCACCTCGTTCACCACCGTGTCCAAAGTCACCGCACCGTGCGATTACTTCGGCGGTGTGCTGGACACCACAGACTTCGGCGGCATCCAGGTATGGCGGGGCGCCGCGGTCGGCGGCGGTTCGATCGTCTACACCGGCTGCATGATCGCCCCCGAACGACGCTGGTTCGACGACATGTTCGGCGGCTCGGTCGACTACACCGAACTCGACACCACCTACTACCCGCGCGTGCGAAACATGATGGCGCTCAGTCCGATGCCCGCCGACGTGTACGGCTCCGCCCCGTTCACCCACTCGCGGCAATGGGATGCCCAGATACGCAAGGCCGGATACGAGCCGACTCCGAGCGACTCGGTGTTCAACTGGGACATCATTCGGGCCGAATTGGCCGGTGCCGTACAGAAATCAGCCACCATCGGTCGTAGCAACCTCGGCAACTCGAACGGCGCCAAGTTCGACCTCACACAGAACTACCTGCGCTACGCCGAAGACACCGGCAACACCGCGATCTATCCCGGCCACCAGGTGAATTCGATCCAGCAGGACCCCAGCGGGACCTATGTGGTCACCGTCGCGAAGCTCGACCCCAGCGGCGCCGTCCTGGCCACCCGCACCCTCACCTGCGACCGGCTGTTCCTCGGCGCCGGCTCGATCGGCACCACCGAACTGCTGGTCCGCGCCCAGGCCACCGGCGCCTTGCCGAACCTCAACGAGTACATCGGCGACGGCTGGGGCACCAACGGTGACGTAGTGCTGGCCCGCGGCGAATCGCAGCTCACCGGAACCGGTTTCGGCGCCGCCAGCGCCGGCCGCATCACCGACACCACCGGCACCCCGCTCACCCTCGAGAACTGGTACGCGCCAGGCAGTTTCGGCATGGACCTGGGCATGATCGCCTCGCTGGCGATGGTGCACGACACCACCCGCGGCCGATTCTCCTACGACGCCCACCGCGACACCATCGCGCTGAACTGGCCCAAGCAGGCCCAGGACGCGATCACCGCCGCCGCCCGCGCGGTCGACCGCCGGGTCGCCGCGGCCTCGGGTTCGATGCTCGACTACTCGATCGTCGGCCTGGACGCGAACGCCTGGTTCACCGCGCACCCGCTGGGCGGCGCGGTCCTCGGCCAGGCCACCGACGGCTACGGCCGGGTCATCGGGCACCCGGGCCTGTACGTGACCGACGGTGCGGGCCTGCCCGGCAGCGCCGGCCTGGTGAACCCGTCGCTGACCATCGCGGCCATCGCCGAGCGCAATATCGAGGAAATCATCCGCGCGGGGAAGTGAGCGGTCCGTCGCGGCCGGTTCAGCTGACCCGGTGATCGCGGCCCGGCCCGCCGCTACCCTCGGTGCAGTCGGCCGTGCGATGTTGCAGCGGCCGGTCGCTGTGAAAGGGACATCCGTGGAGCTGCAGAATCCGGCGCCGAACCGGCCCGCCCGCCCGGGCGCGGTCACACCACCGCCGAAGGCAGCCGCGAAGGAGTCGGCCGCCGTGCGCGCCGCCCGCACGGCCACGGCGATACCGCTCTGGCTCGAGCTGCTCATGATCGTGCTCGCGCTGGTGGCGATCGTCTTGGTCTCGGTGCTGCTGTTCGTCCCGACCTCGAAGCAGGTGCACCAGGACCTGCTGCTCCTGGACTACGCGATCTGCCTGGTCTTCGCGGCCGAATTCCTGTGGCGCTGGCGGCTTTACGGCTGGAGCTGGACCTTCCCGTTCGTGCGCTGGTTCGACGTCCTCGGCATGATCCCGGTGACGAACCTGTACTACCGGGCCTGGCGGCTGTTCCGGATCATCCCGGTCGGGATCCGGGTCGCGCGCGCGGTCGAACGCGCCTACGCCGACCGGATCGTGGTGGTCCTGTTCAACCGGTTCGTCGACGCCATCGTCGGCGCGATCAAACGCCCGGTGACCGCGGCCGTGCTGGACGAGATAGCGCAGGTGATGAGCGCCGGCAAGTACGCGCAGAACATCGCCTCGGCGCTCGACGAGAACCGCGCCGAACTGGACGCCATGATGCTGGAGGTGATCCGGTCCGATCCGCAGCTGGGCCGGGTGAAATACCTGCCCTTCCACGAGGACATCATCCGCGGGATCGCGAACGCCAGCTTCCGGGTGGTGTTCCAGGTGCTGGCCGACGACCGGATCGACGAACTCATCGGCGACGTGCTGCGCGAGAACATCCAGCAGATGCGCCGCGCCGTCGAGGAGGGCATCGACGTGACCGAGACGGTCGACAACAAGCTGCTTCCGGGCTACGCGCCCTCGCGCGAGTTCCTGCTGTCGCAGCAACGCCGCCGCGCCGACGATCAGACGCATTCCGGGTAACGCCACCGTTCCCAGCTGATCAGCACCGCCAGCACCGCGGCGAGCAGCGCCAGCGCCCCGAGCGCCGGCAGATGCCAGGCGAGCGGGGTCAGCGCGACCAGGATCCCGGCGGTCAGCAGCCGGGCCCACAGCACCACGCCGGTGGCGTAGTGCCGGAATCCGATCAGGGCGAGCAGGTACAGCACCGGGCCGCCGTAGAGGGCGAGCAATGGGATACCGGTGAGCGCGTGGTCCTCGGTACCACCGAGTTCGGCCATCACCTTCTTCGACCCGAGGGCCAGCGCCACGATCCCGACCACCATCGGGAAATGCCAGTACGTGTAGCAGTTTCGGGCGATCTGCACGCGCCGGGGACCGCGCGCCTGCTTCAGCGCCTTCTCGACATGGTCGGCGGCGGCGTCGAAGTAGGCCGACCACAGCAGCCCGGAGACGCTCAGTGCCAGGAGCACTCCCGCGATGATCGGCCACGACACCGGCAGCCCCGCCACACCCATCCCGATCGAGACGATCGACTCGCCGAGCGCCACGATCACGATCAGCCCGTGCCGTTCGGCGAAGTGCCCGGCCGAGTTCAACCGCCACTCGTTCCCGGCCAGCAGCGTCCAGCCCATGTCGCCGACTACCGCGCCGATCCACCACCAGATCTGGGCGGTTCCGTGAGCTTGGGCGGCGATGATCAGCAGGGTGGTGCCGATCGTGATGGATCCGGCCGACCAGCGGGTCACCTGTCGGCGCAGCTGCGGATCCTTCGCGCTGATCACCCAGAACGACACGAGATGGATGAGCCGGATCACCAGGTAGGCCAGCGCGAAGACCAGCGGCCCGTGCAGGCCGCCGGACATGTCCTCGAAGGCCTCCGGGATCACGACGGCGACGATCAGGCCGGCGCCCATGGCCGAGAACAACGCCAGCCGGATCAGCCCGACATCGGCCTGCGCGACATTGCCCAGCCAGGCGTAGCCGATCCACACCCACCACATGACCGCCAGCACGAGCAGCGCGCGCAACATGTTGACCGCGGTGGTGTGGTGTGCGGCCAGGTCGTCCACCTGGGTGAACGCGAACACCAGGACCAGGTCGAAGAACAGTTCCAGCTCGGTGACCGACGCGTCTTCGGCGAGAAGGCGCAATCGTGGCCGGCTGGGGCGGGCGGTGCCATCGGTCATGGACTCATCGTGGCAGGTTCCCGCTCACGATCGGCTCAGCCGAGGTGGCGTGATCGGCTCAGCCGAGGTGGCGTGATCGGCTCAGCCGATGCCCTCGATCGGGTACCGCCGGGCGAACGGATTCGGGCGCTGCTCCTCGTACTGCTGCGGTGCGTAGCCCTGCTGGTCCGCGGCGTCGTCGTAGGTCTGCTGCTGATATTCCACCGGCACCCGGAACGTGCCGGTCGGATAGCCCGCGGACCGGCGGATCAGCCGGGCCAGATTGTGCACGGCCTCGTCCACGATCCGGGTCAACGTCCGCTTCAGCACGATCCCGGGCATGGGAATGGGCAGGTAGAGCTCGTTGTGATACCAGATCTCGGTGCCGCCGGAGTCGAGATCCTCGACCTCGAACCAGCCGCCGCCGCCCCCACCGGCACCGCTCTCGATCACCGTCCAGGCAATGCGGCCGGGGGAGTACTCGTATTCGATGACCTGGCGGTCGGAGCGCCCGGTCGGCGCGACGGTCGCGTACACCCGTAGCGGCCGCCCCTGGGGGTCGCGGCTGGCGACACGCACGTCGAGGTGTGCCGGTGACCACTCCGGTGCCCGTTCCACCGCGAGTAACGTCGCCAGCACCTGGTCCGATGGAACATCGACGATAAATCGGTGGTCGGTCTTCGTACGCATGGCTGCCCTCCACCCCCCATAACGCTTGCGCCAGATTGTCTACAGCGTCACAGTCCCGAGTCAACCGGGCACCGGGCCAACGATCCGCGAGCTTCGTTCCGCTACACCGCATTCCCACTGCTGAGGATGTCTTTCGAAAACCCGGGAGAATCCTGGGCAAATATGCTGTCCGATGGCGTGTTCAGGGGACTTCCGACGATCGGGCCCGACGGCGCCGGCCCGCTCGGGGCCGCCCAGGCCGTGGTCGGCTCGATCGCCGACGATTTGCCCGCGCCCCGCTGCGCGTGTGCGGCCGCGTGCGGCGCGCGACGCGGTCCGATGGTGCTCGAGCGGCCCGACGCGGTCGACTGGGACGGCCGGAGCAAATTCCCGGACCCCGGCCGGTACTCTGGACCATCGACAACCAGCACAAAACGATCTCGGAGGACCCCCGCCGTGGCTCTCGTCGTTCAGAAATACGGAGGATCCTCGCTCGAGTCCGCCGAGCGGATCCGTCGCGTCGCCGAGCGGATCATCGAGACGAAGAAGGCCGGCCACGATGTCGTGGTGGTCTGCTCCGCGATGGGCGACACCACCGACGAACTGCTGGACCTCGCCCAGCAGGTGGCCCCCGCGCCGCCGGCCCGGGAACTCGACATGCTGCTGACCGCAGGTGAGCGTATCTCGAATTCGCTTGTGGCGATGGCTATTCACTCGCTCGGTGCGCAGGCTCGTTCGTTCACCGGTTCGCAGGCCGGTGTGATCACCACCGGTGCGCACGGCAACGCCCGCATCATCGACGTCACCCCGTCGCGGGTGCGCCAGGCGCTCGACGAGGGCACGATCGTGCTGGTCGCCGGTTTCCAGGGCGTCTCGCAGGACTCGAAGGACGTGACCACCCTGGGCCGCGGTGGTTCCGACACCACCGCCGTCGCGCTCGCCGCCGCGCTGGAAGCCGACGTGTGCGAGATCTACACCGACGTGGACGGCGTGTTCACCGCCGACCCGCGGATCGTGCCCGATGCCCAGAAGCTGGAGCAGGTCTCCTTCGAGGAGATGCTGGAGCTGGCCGCATGCGGCGCCAAGGTGCTCATGCTTCGCTGCGTGGAATACGCGCGGCGCTACAACGTTCCGGTGCATGTGCGGTCCTCCTACACCGACCGCCCCGGCACCTACATCTACGGATCGATGGAGGACATCCCCTTGGAAGCAGCAATCCTCACCGGCGTCGCGCACGACCGCGGCGAGGCCAAGGTGACCGTGACCGGCCTGCCCGACGAGCCGGGCTATGCCGCGAAGGTGTTCCGGACCATCGCCGAGGCCGAGATCAATATCGACATGGTGTTGCAGAACATCTCCAAGATCGACACCGGTAAGACCGACATCACCTTCACGCTGCCGAAGGAGGACGCCCCGCGCGCGGTCGAGGCGCTGACCAAGCGGCAGGAGGAGATCGGTTTCGCCCAGGTCCTCTTCGACGACCACATCGGCAAGGTGTCGCTGGTCGGCGCCGGCATGAAGTCGCACCCGGGCGTCACCGCCACCTTCTGCGAGGCGCTGGCCGCCGCGGGCGTCAACATCGACCTGATCTCGACCTCGGAGATCCGCATCTCGGTGCTGGTCAAGGACACCGAGCTCGACGAGGCGGTCAAGGTCCTGCACAAGGCCTTCGATCTGGGCGGCGACGAGGTCGCGGTCGTCCACGCTGGAACAGGACGGTAATCGCCATGGGTGTGCGGGTTGGAGTCGTCGGCGCGACCGGTCAGGTCGGCGCCGTCATGCGGAAGCTGCTCGAGGAGCGGAACTTCCCGGCCGACGAGGTGCGGTTCTTCGCGTCGGCGCGCTCGGCGGGCAAGACGCTGCCGTGGCGCGGCGGCGAGATCGTGGTGGAGGACACCGAGACCGCCGACCCGACAGGTCTGGACATCGCGCTGTTCTCGGCCGGTGCCACCATGTCGCGGGTGCAGGCGCCGCGGTTCGCGGCCGCCGGTGTGACCGTGATCGACAACTCCTCGGCGTGGCGCAAGGACCCCGAGGTCCCGCTGGTGGTCAGCGAGGTGAACCCGGAGCAGGTGCGTAACCTGCCCAAGGGCATCATCGCCAACCCCAACTGCACCACGATGGCGGCCATGCCGGTGCTGAAGCCGCTGCACGACGAGGCCGGTTTGGTCCGGTTGATCGTGTCGAGCTACCAGGCCGTGTCCGGTAGCGGGCTGGCCGGCGTGGAGGAACTGGCGAGCCAGGTCCGCGCGGTCGAGCCCGATATCGAGAAGCTGACCCACGACGGGTCCGCGGCCGACTTCCCGGCGCCGAAGAAGTACGTGGCGCCGATCGCGTTCAACGTGATCCCGCTGGCGGGTGCGCTGGTCGACGACGGCTCGGGTGAGACCGACGAGGACCAGAAGCTGCGCAACGAGTCCCGCAAGATCCTGGGCCTGCCGGAGCTGCTGGTCAGCGGCACCTGCGTGCGGGTGCCGGTCTTCACCGGGCACTCGCTGTCGATCAACGCCGAATTCGCCCGGCCGATCTCCCCGGCCCGGGCGCAGGAGATCCTGGCCGGTGCGGCCGGTGTGCGCCTGACCGACGTCCCGACTCCGCTGGCCGCCGCCGGTGGCGACGACTCCCTGGTCGGCCGGATCCGGCAGGACCCGGGTGCTCCGGAGGGCCGCGGGCTGGCACTGTTCATCTCCGGCGACAACCTGCGTAAGGGTGCGGCGCTCAACACGATTCAGATCGCGGAAGTGCTGCTCGCGAACCGGTGAGTTCCGGCACGACGCGGGCCCGTCCGTATTCGGACGGGCCCGTCGTGTTTCGCGTGTTCGTCGCAGCAGGCCGGATTCGGCACGGCCGCAAGGCTTTCCGAACGGTCGGTGGACTGCGGTAGGTTCAGCTGCGCCGTAGAGCGAAGATGCGCAGGTCGCGGCTGGTGCGGTCCTTGTAGGCGGTGTAGGCGTCGGTGACCTCGGCGAACTGCCGGAAGATCTCGTCCTTGTGGTCGGCGTCGGTGATCTCGGTGGCCTCGACCGGCAGCGTCTCCCCGGCGAGGACGACCGTCGCCTTGGGGTCGGCGCGCAGGTTCACCGTCCACGCCGGGTGATGCGCCTGGCCGAAATTGCTGCCGATGACGTAGAGGACATCGCCGCCGTGCACGTACAGCAGCGGGCTGGTGCGGGCGACACCCGACTTCCGGCCGGTCGTGGTCAGCAGCATGATCGGCACACCGATCGGGCCCAGCACGGTGAACCGGCCCCGGGTGCGCTCGAGCAGGGAACGGTCCAGCGGGATCAGGGCGCGAATCGCGCGGGAACCGCCGTCGGTGGCGGCGAACCAGTTGGCGAAGCGGCCGAGGGGGCTGGTACGGGAACCCCACTCCCGGCTGGGGAACGATTCGGTCACGCAGCGATCGTAGGCGCTCGATCCACGGCCGCCCGAATTGTGACCTCGAGCCCGAGTGCGTGCGTGCGCGCCGAACCGGACGGTCCGGTCAGTAAGGTCGAATCATGACCGAGCCGTCGCCGTCCATCGTGTACGTCGCCTCTCTCGAAGGGGATACCGGCAAATCGACCGTCGCGCTGGGACTGCTGGCGATGCTGACGGCGAGCGTCCCGCGGGTCGGCGTGTTCCGGCCGATCATGCGGTCGGCCACCGAACCCGACTACATCCTCGAACTCATGCTCGAGTACTGCACCGCCGACATCGACTACCAGCAGGCGTGCGGCGTCACCTACGAGCAGTTGCACGCGGACCCCGACGCCGCGATCGGCGAGATCGTCATGAAGTTCCACGGGGTCGCCAAGGCCTGTGACGCGGTGGTAGTGGTCGGCAGCGACTACACCGACGTCGCCGGGCCCAGCGAGCTGCGTTTCAACGGCCGCATCGCGGTCAACCTGGGCGCCACGATCGTGCTGGTGCTGCGCGGCGCCGAGCGCTCACCGGCCGATATCTACGCGATGGCCGAACTGTGCCGCGGTGAACTGCAGGCCGAGCACGCCTCGGCGGCCGCGATCGTGGTCAACCGCTGCGACCCGGACCGGCTCGACGACGTGCAGAAGGCGGTGGCGGCGACCGGCGTCCCGACCTGGACACTGCCGGAGGTGCCGCTGCTGTCCGCGCCCACCATGGCCGAGCTGTGCATGGCCATCGACGGCGAGATCTATTCCGGCGACAGGGAACTCATGCAGCGCGAGGCGCTGCGCGTGATGGTCGGCGGCATGACGGCCGAGCACATCCTGGAGCGGCTCACCGACTCGGTGGCGGTGATCGTGCCCGCCGACCGCTCGGAAGTGCTTCTGGCCCTGGTGAACGCGCACGAGGCCGAGGGTTTCCCGTCGCTGGCGGGCATCATCATGAACGGCGGCCTGTACCCGCACCCGGCCATCGCGCGGCTGATCGCGGGCCTGCGGCCCCGGCTGCCGATCGTCACCACCCCCCTGGGCACCTTCGACACCGCCAGCGCGGCCGCGAAAGCCCATGGGCGCGTGTCGTTGTCGAGCATCCGGAAGGTCGACACGGCGCTGGCGGTGATGGAACAGCGGGTGCCGGCGCGGGATCTGCTCGGCATCATCGAGGTGCCGCCGCCGTCGGTGACCACCCCGCAGATGTTCGAATACCAGCTGGTGGAGCAGGCTCGGCAGCAGCGCCGCCACATCGTGCTGCCCGAGGGCGACGACGACCGGATCCTGCGGGCCGCCGGCCGGGTGCTGCAGCGCAATATCGCCGACCTCACCCTGCTCGGTGACGAGCAGACGGTGCGCGCCCGCGCCGCCGAACTCGGTGTCGACATCACGGACGCGACCGTGCTGAATCCCGAAACCTCGCCGCTGCGAGCCGAATTCGCCGCAGAGTACGCGGCGCTGCGCAAGCACAAGGGCATGACCCTGGAGCGGGCGCGTGAGGTCATGGCCGATATCTCCTACTTCGGCACGATGATGGTGTATCGCGGGCTCGCCGACGGCATGGTCTCCGGCGCCACCCACACCACCGCGCACACCATCCGGCCCGCCTTCGAGATCATCAAGACCCAGCCGGGAGTCTCCACGGTGTCGAGCGTGTTCCTGATGTGCCTGGCCGACCGGGTACTCGCCTACGGTGACTGCGCGGTCGTGCCCGACCCGACCACCGAGCAGCTCGCCGACATCGCCATCTCCTCCGCGCAGACCGCGGCCCGGTTCGGGATCGACCCGCGCGTGGCCATGCTGTCCTACTCGACCGGCGACTCCGGCAGCGGCGCCGACGTGGACAAGGTGCGGGCCGCCACGGTCCTGGTCCACCAGCGGGCACCGGAACTGTTGGTGGAGGGCCCGATCCAGTACGACGCCGCGATCGAGCCGACCGTGGCCAGCACCAAGCTGCCCAATTCCGATGTGGCCGGGCGGGCGACGGTGTTCGTGTTCCCGGATCTGAACACCGGCAACAACACCTACAAGGCGGTGCAGCGCAGCGCGGGCGCGGTCGCGATCGGGCCGGTGCTGCAGGGGCTCAACAAGCCGGTCAACGACCTGTCGCGGGGTGCGCTGGTGGCCGACATCGTGAATACGGTGGCGATCACCGCCATCCAGGCGCAATCGCCCCAGGTGAGCCCGGACGGGGCCGACGCGTGACCGCCACGACGGGAGACCCCATGCTGGTCCTGGTCCTCAACTCCGGATCCTCCTCGATCAAATACCAGCTCCTGGAACCGGATTCGGGCACGGTGTCGGCTTCGGGACTGGTGTCGCGGATCGGCGAGGACGTCGGCCCCGGGGAACCGACCATCGAACACCATGGTCGCGGCGGCGAAATCGTGCACACCGGGCCGATTCCCGACCACGCGGCCGGCCTGAAACTCGTGTTCGGCCTGTTCGCCGCGGACGGGCAGGATCTCGCCACGGCCGGGCTGGCCGCCGCCGGGCATCGGGTGGTGCACGGCGGCGAGGTCTTCTACCGGCCGACGCTGATCACCGACGAGGTACTGGCGACCATTCGTGACCTGTCTTCCCTTGCCCCGCTCCACAATCCGGCGAACGTGATCGGCATCGAGTGCGCGATGCGGCTGCTGCCCGGGGTGCCGCAGGTGGCGGTGTTCGACACCGCCTTCTTCCACGGACTGCCCGCCGCGGCCAAGACGTACGCCGTCGACGCCGGTATCGCCGCGAAATTCGGTATCCGCCGGTACGGATTCCACGGCACCTCACACGAATACGTGTCCGGGCAGGCCGCCGCATTCCTCGGCCGCAGGCCCGAGGACGTGAACCAGATCGTGCTGCACCTGGGAAACGGCGCCTCGGGCAGCGCGATTCGCGCCGGCCGCGCCGTCGACACCACCATGGGCATGACCCCGCTGGAAGGCTTGGTCATGGGCACCCGCTCCGGCGACCTCGACCCCGGGATCATCCTGCACCTGGAACGGAACGGTCTCGACGTCGCCGAGATCGACGTCCTGCTGAACCGGGAATCGGGTCTCAAGGGCCTGTCCGGGATCAACGACTTCCGAGAACTCCACGCGCACATGGAATCCGGCGACGCGGCGGCCCGGCTGGCCTACGACGTCTACATCCACCGGCTGCGCCACTACATCGGCGCCTACCTGATCGAGCTGGGCCGGGTGGACGTGATCACCTTCACCGGCGGTGTGGGGGAGAACAGTTCGCAGGTTCGATTCGACGCGCTCGCCGGGCTGGAGCGTTTCGGCATCGCGATCGACCCGCAACTCAACGACGTCCGGAACCGGTCAGCTCATCGAATCTCGAAGTCCGACAGTGAGATTGCCGTGCTGGTGGTCCCGACGAACGAAGAGCTGGCGATCGCCAGGGCCGCGGCGGATCTGGTCCGACCGGGCTGACAACGGCGGCCGGCCGGTGCACCGGCGCGGTCAGAACCAGCTCTTGGCCCGCATCGAATTGGCCAGGTCAACCAGGGCATAGCGGTGGGTGCGGCCCGGCGCCGAGCGGGCGAGACCGCGCAGGCCGGACTCGGCACCCAGCCGCAGGGCGCGTTCGGTGAACGGCGCGCCCAGCAGGGTGGCACCCGGGGTCTTCGGAGCATTGCCCGCCTGCAGCCAGGCGAGGGCGGAACCCAAGACCAGGACCCGGATCTGGGCGACGCGGTGCTCGCCGGGCGGCAGGGATTGGACGCGGGCGGCGGCTACGTGCAGGGCCGATTCCGGGAGTTGCGCGACCGGCGCGGCGGTGAGCAGCAGCAATACCGCGGTCATGCGGGCGTCGGTGAAGTGCCGGGAGGCGGCGGGGACCTCGTCCAAGGCGCGGACGGCTTCGTCGACCCGGCCGGCCGCGGCGAGCTGGCGGGCCAGGCCGAAGGCGGCGCTGACCACACCGCGATCGGTGCGCCAGACCGTGGCGTAGAACCGTTCGGCGTACCCGCGCCACTGTTCGATGTCCGGTGAATCCCACTGCTGCAGTACCAGTTCCGCGGTGGCGGCGAGGGCGAGCTTCGGGGCGATCTCGCCGGGCAACGCGAACAGCACCGTGTCGAAACGGGTGAAGGCGTGCTCGTAGCGTTCTTCGAGCAGATCCGCGAGGCCGTGGTACCAGTTGCCGCGCCAGTCGTCGGAATTGATGCGTTGCAACAAGTTTCGCGCGACCGACGGATTGCCCAGATCGAGCTGGATGCGGGCTTCGGCCAGCGTGCACTCGATCTCGAACGATTCGGCGAGCGCGGCGGTGTCGGCATCGGGATCCTGCGGCGAGGTGATCCCGTCGGTCGCCGCCCGCTGCCGGGCGGTGCGGACCGCGTCCAGGGCGTGCTGCGGTTCCGGATGGACGGTGCCGGCCAGCAGGGCCGCGGCGGGATTCGCCGGATCGATCAGCGGGACCGGCAGCGCGGCGGCCACGTCGCGGGCCGCCAGCTCGGTGCCCCGCTCGATCCCGTCGGCGTACACGTCGGTCTGCGCGATCAGTTCGGCCGTGCCGAAACTGGTGCGGGTGGGGCTGAAAACCGTGGACAGCTGGGGATGTTCGGTGCCGGTGGTGGTCGCCAGGATCTCGCGCAGCACACCCCCGAGCTGGGTCGTCATCACCCGTGCGGACGGAAAGCGTTGCGCCGGATCGGGATCGGTGGCCCGCAGCAGGAACCGGTGATAGAACTCGTGTGCGGCGAGTACCGGTTCGGCGTCGGCCGGCGGCAGGCTGTCGAGGTAGCGGCCGGAGTCGAGCACCTTGCTCAGGGTGAGCACGGCCAGCGTGCGGCCGACGGTGTAGAGGTCGGTGGCCGCGGTGGGGCCGGTCCGCCCGATCTCGGGAGCCTGGAAACCCTTGGTGCCGTACAGGTTCCCGTACGAGTCGAATCCGGCCACCGCGCCCAGGTCGATGAGTTCGACGCGGTCCTCGGTGGCCATGATGTTGTCGGGTTTGAGGTCGTTGTAGGCCAGGTCCTGGCCGTGCAGGTATTCGAGGGCGGGCAGGATCTCCAGGACGTAGGCGATCGCCTCGGGCAGCGGCATCCGTTCCGGGCGCGGATGTTCGTCGAGCAGGGTGCGCAGCGAGCGTCCGCCCACGTACTCCATCACGATGTAGCCGACGGGGGTGCCGTCGGGATTCGGATGCTCCACGAAGTTGTGGATCTTCACGATGCTCGGATGTGCCAGCGCCGCAAGGTATTGCCGCTCGGCGACCGCGACCGCCTGCGCCTCCGCGTCACCGGAGTGCAGCAGCCCCTTGAGCACCACCCACCGGTCGCTCACATTACGGTCGATCGCCAGATAGATCCAGCCCAGCCCACCGTGCGCGATACACCCCTGGATCTCGTACTGCCCCGAGACCAGCTCCCCGGGCCGCAACGACGGCCGGAAATCGTACGGCGCGCCGCAGCTCGCACACACGCCCACCGTGGTGCCCACAGTGCTCTCGGTACCGCGCCCGACCGGCTTCGAGCACCGCCAGCAATATCGGCGCGACTCCTCGACCACCGGATCGGTGAGTACCGCATCGCGCGGATCGGACTGCGGCACAGCCGGAATCGGCACCAGACCGGCGCCCAGCCGACTGGTGGGCCGGGTCCGGGCGCTGCGCGTGGCCCGGCTGCTGCGACCGGACGGAGCCGAGGACGACGCGGGAGCCGAGCCTTCGGCACCGGGCCGGTGCACCGCATCGGTGGTCTCCGCTGACAGCTCGGCGCGAGAGATTGCCGCTGTCCCCGGAACCGCCTGCGTGGCAGTGAATTCCGTGGGGTGCATGCCCGCATCCGATGCCGCCTGCGTGGGCGGGAATTCGCTACCGGCCGTGCCGGCGCTCGCTCGGGAATCTGCCCACGTCGGCAGCACCCACTGGGTGCCGGGAAGGTCGTCGGCCCGCAGGCTTTCCTGCCGTGCCGAATCTCCTTTTGCCGCAGACGTTTCGGCACTGCCGGGCCTTCCGCGCCAGAATGCCTGCGTAGCATGGCGTTCGGTCGGTCCGCTGCTCTCGGGAGCCGCGCTCCCGGAGCCTGTCGCTTCCCGCATCCCCGAAGTCGTCTGCTCCCGAGTCGTTCCCGCAGTAGACGGCAGAAAGTCCGTATCCGGCTCGGGCGACGCAGCCGCACTCACCGGTGGCAGGCAGTCGTCCGCCGACGCCGGAAATTCGATCCCGCCGACCAGCGCACCCGACGTTCCGGCCGTCCGCTCGATCGGCGCGGTCGAAACATCTTCTCCGGTCGGCTCGTCGCCGGCTAGCGGGGCGGGGGTGTCCGACATCGAGCTTCAATCCTGGTAGTCCGGTGGCGGGGGACCCGAGGCCGGACCCAGCGCGTCCGCCAGCCAGTGCTGATACAGGCGATTCCAGGTCCCGTCGGACCGGATCCGTTCCAGTGTCGCATTGACGAACCGGACCATGTCGTCGTTGTCCTTGGGGACGCCGACACCGTACGGTTCGTTGCTCAGATTGTCGCCGACGACCTCGGTGTACGGATCCTGGACCGCCAGGCCGGCCAGGACCGCGTCGTCGGTGGTGATCGCGGCGGCCTGCTGCTGTTGCAGCACGACCAGGCAGTCGGCCCAGGTCGGGACGGTGAGGACGGCGGCGGCCGGCTGGACACGGCGCAACAGGTCGAGCGAGGTGGTGCCGTCCACCACGCACACCCGCTTGCCGGCCAGGTCACCGATGCCGTTGATCCCCGAACTCCGCAGCGCCAGAACCCGTTGGTGCGCCATCAGATACGTGGTGGAGAACGCGACCTCGGTGCGGCGCTGACACGTCATGGTCATGGTCTTCACCACGACGTCGACGGCGTGGCTCTGTAGTGCCTTCTCCCGGTCGCCCGAGTTGAGGATCCGGTATTCGATCTTGTCGGGGTCGCCGAACACGTCGCGCGCGATCTCCCGAGCGACGTCGACGTCGAATCCGGTGAGGCTGCCGCTGATCGGGTCGCGGAAGCTGAACAGATTGCTGCCCGGATCCAGTCCGACCAGCAGCCGCCCGCGGGCGCGCACCGCGTCCAGCGCCGGTCCGCCCGCACGGCTGGGCCGCGGTCCCGCGGTCACGTCGCCGCAGTTCGGGGTCGCGGGCAGGGCGGACAGGCTCGGCGACGGATCGGCTCGGGCCGGCAGCGGCGGTGCCGTGAAGCTGCCCGGCTGCGGTGCTGTCGCCTCGATCGTGCCGCAGCCGGCGAGCACCGGCAGCAGGACGAGCGCGGCCAAGGCGCGGGTGGTGTACCTCATCGGTATTCCCGGAGTCGAGGCCAGATGCCGAGGACGACGAATCCGGCGGCCAGTAGGGACACCGCCAGCCCGCCCGGCGACAGCAGGCTGGTCGCGTGGTACCCGCTGGACACGTCGTCGCGCAACTGGGTGCGAGTAGACACGATGCCGTCGGCGAGGGCCTTGTCCAGGCTGTCGACCTGGGCGGTGGCCTCGGTCGGTCCCGGCCCGACCGCGACCTGGCTGGCACCGGGGAAGTCACCGCGGCTGAGCGCGTCGTTCATGCGCTGGTGGGCCTGCCGCCAGGCGGCGAGCATGCCCTTCGCGGCGGCGACGTTCCGGGCGCCCGGCGCATCGGAGGGATAGTGGGCGAGCTGGTCGCCGAGCTGCGCGACGGCGGTGTCGAAGGTGCGGTCGTAGTCGCCGCTGGCGTCGCGGCGAACCAGTTTCAGCGTTTCGGCGGACCGCGCCTGCTGGGTGAGGATGCGGCTGGAGGTCAGGGTCGCCATCGGGGTCGCGCCGTGCGCGCGCGCCGAGTCGACCTGGATCGCGGAGATCACCCCGGCGATGATCGTCCAGGCCAGCAGCACGGTCAGCGTGCCGGACGCCAGCAGCAGCCCGGCGTTGAACATGCGCCGCCAGTACTGGGCCAGATACAACTGGGCGGCGATCAGCGCGGTCAGCGCGAACAGGTCCGCGACCAGGGCCGCCCACGGAATCTGCACGTGCTCGTGCTGGATCTCGGTGATGGCGGCGGACCGATGTGCCAGCAGCTGCTGTGCCTTGGGCAGCATCGTGGTCTGCATCATGTTCGACGCCTCGGACAGGTAGGCGGCACCGACCGGGCGGCCGGCCCGGTTGTTGGCGCGCGCTGTCTCGATCAGGCCGGTGTACACGGGCAGCCCGGTCGCGAGGTCGGCGCGCAGCGCGGAGTCCGTCGCGCTGCCGTCGGACATGGTGACCAGGGCGGACGACGCCTGGGCGATCGCCTGGTCGTAGCGGTCGCGCAGTTCTTTCGGTTCGACACCACCGGCGATGAACGCGGCGCCGGCGGCGGCGTCGGCGACCGACAGCGAGGTGTAGAGGCCCTGGGCGGCGACGGCGTCGGGTTCGGACTGGCCGAGCACGGTCTGCAGCGAATGCCGCCGATTCGAGACGGTGCTCGCGGTCACGGCTCCCGCGCTCAGACACAGCAGCAGCAGGACCACGCCCAAGGCCAGCAGCCGGGCCGGCGAGGATCGGGCGAAGCTCTGCAGATCGGTCCGGTCCAGGTGATGGCGGACCGCGGCGGCCGCCGCACGTGGTGACAGCTCGTCGAGGCGGGGTACGAGCAGGCGGCCCGGTCGCTGGAGTCGACTGGTCGGCAACACCACACCTCCCTTCGCCCACCGTATTCGTTCGGGGATGAGCTTATTGTGGGCGCTCGGATCGTGCACAGCTGTGTAACAGCCGAACCCGTCCTACCTGCGCAGGTGAGGTGCACTTCGTGGACCGTGGCGTCGCTGTGGCACCTACACTCGGGCTGGAGGCTCGGTGGCAGCCGGGTTCGGTGGAAAGTGGGTCGGGTTACGTATGCGTGGTGACGGCAACGGCTTTGTGGAGAATCCGGACGGAACCAAGCACTGGGGTCTGCACGGTGCCGCGGGTCTGCTGTTGCGTGCGCCCGCGCCCGACGGCACCGCGCTGATCCTGCTGCAGCATCGCGCGCTGTGGACGCACGACGGCGGCACCTGGTCGCTGCCCGGTGGTGCCCGCGACAGTCACGAGACGGCCGCCGAGGCCGCGGTCCGGGAGGCGCTGGAGGAGGCGGGGATCGCCGCCGAGGCCATCCGGGTGCGCGGTGAGCAGGTGACGGCGGTGGCGCCGAGCGGCTGGACGTATACGACGGTGGTCGCGGACGTGGTCGAAGCCTTGCCGGTCACACCCAACAACGAGAGCGTCGAGATCGCCTGGATTCCCGAGGGCGAGGTCGAATTACGCCCACTGCACCCGGCTTTCGCGCTGGTGTGGCCCGAGCTGCGGATCGGTTACCGGGACGAGGCCTGAAAGTCATTCCTGCGCAACGGCTGCGGTGACCCGGTCGGCCAGCGCGCGCAGGTGCTCGATGAGTTCCGGTGGTTCGTGCACCCGGAACCCGAAGCCGAAAAGTCCTGTGTAGACCGCTATTTCGTCCAGCGAGTTCGACCCGGTGTGCAGCATGCAGCGCCTTTCGTCGATCGCCTCGATCACGCCGACGGTGGGCGGGATGCGATCCGCCGCGACGGCCGCAGGTACTTCCAGTGTGATGCGTGCTCGATAGCGATATGCCCCGGTGCTCACCGCATTCGAGACGAACCGCGCCGGATCCACCTCGGGCGCCGCGCGCGGCGTGAAGCGTGGCCCATTCGGGACACGGGGCCGCAGGCGGTCGACTCGGTATGTGCGCCAATCCTTTCGGTCGATGTCCCAGCCGACCAGGTACCAGTGCCGACCGGTGTGCACGAGCCGGTGCGGTTCGGCGGTCCGGTGGATCTCGTCGCCCGCGTGGGTGCGGTAGTCGAAGCGGAGTTGTTCGTGGTCGCGGATCGCGGCGGCGATCGCGGTGAGGACGTCGGCGTCCACAGCGGGGGTGCCGGCGGGCAGGCTGACGGTGGCGGCCTGCAGTGCCGCGACCCGGTGGCGCAGCCGGGTGGGCAGGATCTGCTCCAGTTTCGCGAGCGCCCGCAGCGAGCTCTCCTCGATCCCGGCGATGGTTCCGCCCGCGGCGGTGCGCAGCCCGAGCACGACCGCGACAGCCTCGTCGTCGCCGAGCAGCAGCGGCGGCAGTTTTGCACCGGCGCCGAGCCGGTAGCCGGCGGCGCCCGCGACCGCGTGCACGGGGTAACCGAGGTCGCGCAGTTTGCCGATGTCGCGGCGGACGGTCCGCACGTCGACGCCGAGGCGTTCGGCGAGGTCGGCGCCGGTCCAGTCACGTGGGGTCTGCAGTAGTGAGAGCAGTTCGAGCAGCCGGGCGGAGGTCTCCAACACGGTCGGTATTCTGCCCACAACCTAGGGCGGAAGTCGTCCTAGCTGCTTCCTAGTGTGTTTTCCATGAGCACAGAGATCACTCCCTTCCGGATCGACGTAGACCAAGGGCAGCTCGACGACCTGAATCGGCGCCTGGACGCGACGCGCTGGACCGACGCCGATCCCGGCGCGGGGTGGCGGCAGGGCATCCCGCTCGACTACACGCGGGAACTGGCTGCCTACTGGCGTGCGACCTACGACTGGCGGGCGCAGGAGGCGCGGCTCAACACCTTTCCGCAGTTCCGCACCGAAATCGACCGCCACAGCGTGCATTTCGTTCACGTCCGCTCGCCCGAACCGGACGCGCTGCCGCTGGTGCTGACGCACGGCTGGCCGGGGTCGATCGTGGAGTTCCTCGACGTCATCGGGCCGCTGACCGATCCGGTGGCCCACGGTGGTTCGGCGGCGGACGCGTTCCATGTGGTCGTGCCGACCATTCCGGGGTTCGGGCTGTCCGGTCCGGCGGTCGGCTGGTCGACCGATCGCGCCGCGCGGGCCTGGAAGGAATTGATGCACCGGCTCGGCTACGACCACTATGTCGCGCACGGCGAGGACACCGGTGCCGCGATCTCCCGCCAGCTGGCCGTCATCGACGCCGAACACCTTGCCGCCGTACATCTGACGATGATCGCGTCCGCGACGGTCACTCCGGAGACTGCCGATCTCGACGATCCGGTCGAGCGGCGGGCGCTGGAGAAGGCTGCCCGCGCGCAGTACGAACTGGGCGCGTACGCGCTGCTGCAGGCAAGCCGGCCGCAGACGCTGTCCTACGCGCTCGCCGATTCGCCGGTGGGCCAATTGGCTTGGATCGTCGAACGATTCAAGGATTGGACCGATTCGAAGGAGGTCCCCGAGGACGCGGTCGGCCGGGACGCCATGTTGACCAACGTGATGATCTACTGGCTCAACGGAACCGCGGGCTCGTCGGCCCGCTACTACTACGAGGGTGCCGCCACCTGGGGCGCGCCGGAACCCGAGACGGACGTGCCGGTCGCGGTGGCGGTCATGCCGGCCGATCTGGGCGTGCCGGTGCGCCGGATGGCCGAGCGGAATCACACCATCGTGCGCTGGACCGAATACGAGCGCGGTGGTCACTTCGCGGCGATGGAGGTCCCGGACCTCGTGGTCGCGGATCTGCGCGAAACGTTCCGCGCCTATCGCTGAATCCACCGGCGACGGAATCGGAATCCGCACCGCGGCTTCGGATTCCGCCACTCCGGTGGCCGGTCGGTCAGTGCTGGCCGCTGCCCGTGGCGCTGCTCAGGCCACCGAACAGGCCGCCGATGTCGGGGAGGCCGGCCGCGGCGGAGCCGGAGCCGGTCGCGGAGACGTTGACGGTCACCGGGCCCTCTTCGCCCACCACGTTGCCGAAGAACGGGTCGACGGTCTTCTCGGTGATGGTGTGCGTGCCGGCGGTGGTCGGGCTCCAGGGGAGGGTGACCGGGACGTTGCCCGCGGTGCCCTGGCCGAGGGCCGATCCGGTGCGGCCGATCTCGGTGCCGTTGTCGTAGAAGACGGCGGTGAGGCCGCCGAGGCCCGCGTTGGCGGTGAGCGTGTAGGTGCCGCCGACCACGTACGAGAAGCCGGAGACGGTCAGGCCGCTGTTGGTGGTGTCCGCGGAAGCCGTCGGCGCCAGTGCGATCGCCGCCGCGGCGACCCCGACGACGCCGATCCCGGCGCCACTGATGATCTTGTTCATAACATCTCCTCGTCGAGCGCAAACTGACCACCGGTGGGTAGTCGGCACGCGCCCGGGACGGCGCGAGCGGCCTCGACCCTAGAACCTGGACGGTTGTCTAGTAAACGGTTTGTCCTACTCACAGGGACCGCCGGACGTGGGTGAGGACATCGCGTGCCACCGGGGGCGGACTCGAAATCCGCACTGCGGGTTCGGGTTCCGCCACCAGGCGGCCGGTTCGTCAGCTCAGGCTGCCGAGCGCGGGGCCGATGACCGGGATGCCGCCGACCGTGGCGTCCCACTGCGAGATGACGTTGACGTTGACCGGGCCGTCGCTGCTCAGCGTGGTGCCGAGGATGGCATCGAGGTTCTTCTCGGTGATGACGTGCGAGCCGGTGGTGGTCGGCGTCCACGAGATGGTGACCGGGACGTTGCCGAGGGAGCCCTGGGAGAGCAGGGTCGGGACCGAGCCGATCTCGACGCCGTTGTCGTAGAAGTGGGTGACCACGCCGGGGATCTGGGCGTTGGCGGTGATCGAGTAGGACTTGTTCACGACGAACTGGCTACCCGCGACGGTCAGATTCGCGTTGGTGACGTCGGCCGCGGCCATCGGCGCCGCCGCGATCGCCGCGGCCGCGAGTCCCATGACGCCGATTCCCGTTCCGCTGATGATCTTGTTCATTGAAACTCCTCGTCGAGCAGCGGCTGACCGCCCCGCAGGCAGCCGACCCGCACCCGAGACGGCGCGAGTGCGCTCGACCCTAGGATCTGACTGAGCGGTAAGTAAACGATGCGTCTTACTCACAGAGATGGTCACTTGTACAGCTTGCTGGTCTCGCCGTCGGTGGATCGTCCGAAACAACCAGCTCACGAGGTCGGCATGTGCTCGGATGGCCCGGGCGCGCCACCGTGGCGGACCCGGGCCGGGGGATCAGCTCAGGCTGCCCAGGACAGGCCCGATGCCGGGGATGCCGCCGACGACGGAGTCCCACTGCGAGATGACCGTGATGGTCACCGGGCCCTCGGTGCCGATCACGTTGCCGAGGATCGGGTCCATGGTCTTCTCGGTGATGGTGTGCGCGCCGGTGGTGGTCGGCTTCCACGCCCACGTGACAGGAACATTGCCGGGGCTGCCCTGGCCGAGAGAGGTTCCGACCGAACCGATCTCGACCCCGTTGTCGTAGAAGTGGGCCGTGAGCCCACCCACGCCGGCGTTGGCCAGCAGCGTGTACGACTGGCCGACCACCCACTGGGTGCCGGTGACGGTCAGGCCGCTATTGGTGGTGTCGGCCGCCGCCATCGGTGCCGCGGCGATAGCTGCCGCCGCGAGCCCCATGACACCGAGCCCGGCACCGCTGATGATCTTTTTCACGAAAACTCCTCGTCGAGCAACGACTGACCGCCCCGCCGACAGCCGACCCGCGCCCGAGATGACGCGAGTGCGTCGACGGTAGGAGCTGGACACCTGATTGGTAAACGTCGTGTCTTACTCACAGAGATTGTGTGCGGTACGCGTCCCGGGTGGGCATCGGGTGCCGGACAATGCCGCCGACCGAACCCGTTGCGGGACAAGTTGTTCGGATCGAATAGCGGCCGAATTGCCGATGGCTCGAGGCCGCGCGGTCTCTGTGCCGCTCGCGACATCCGCAGTGACAGCGACGGCTGAGCTCTGTACGGTCGATTTCCCCGGACCCGACAGGGAGACCACTGTGATAGCAAACGTCTTTGGCTTGGCCGCTTTTCTCGGTCTCTTGGTGGTGCCGTTGGTTGTTGTGCGGGTCCGTGAGGTTCGGAATCCGACCCAGCTGCGCGACGGCCGCGGCTACGCCGGCGGGGATTCCACTTATATCGGCAACTAGCCGCGGATCAGCTCCGGGTAGGCCGCGAACAACTTCCCTTCGAGCCACCAATGAAGCTGCAACGTCAAGACTTCAGGATGTGCGTGTACGGATCGGCGTCGGCGCCGATGTGCTCGGGCATCGGGTAGTAGGTCTTGATCAGCAGGTTGCCGTCGGCGTCCCAGGCGAAGGTCTCGATGCTGTGGACCATGATCACGTCGTCGCCGGTGCCGAATCGGTTCTCGCAGACCCAGGCCATCTCGTCGCCGTTGACCTGCACGGTCAGCATGGTGATCCGCAGCAGGCTCTGGAATAGATCCCACGCGTGGGTGGTGACGGTGTCGAAACCGGTCTTCTCCTCGGTGCCGACCGGGTCGAACATGCGCACTCCGCCCGGGATCATGGTGCGCCATGAGGCCACCCATTCGTCCTTACGGCCGGCGTTCCACAACTCGGCATGGTGCGCGGCATGCGCCAAACGGGCTTCGCGGGTAGGCACTTTCGACACGATCTGGCCTTTCCGGCTTGACGGTCCACCCCTCCGAACGAGGGGTCTGGACACCACGCTAGACACCTGTCTGGTGCAATGTCAACCGGTGATTTCGGACTCGGCTCCGGCCGAAGATCATGTTCAGACGCCGCACGGCAAAGCCGGTTATTCGGCAATTCTCGCTGCGCACAAGCGGTGAAGAACCTGGAATTCCCGTGACCGAGAACCGAAGCCGCCGATATCTGGATTGAGACCTTCGCGGTGTCGTCGGCCATGCCAAAGTGGCGCGGGACCGGGAGACCGCTACAACGGCTTGGCGCGGAGAACGGCGGGGTCTTACGGAGATGGCGACTGGGTCAACAGCCCCGCTGGCCTGCATGGACCGGCGGAAGGAAGATCGAGAGCCGGTGACGAGAATCGAACTCGCACTCTCAGCTTGGGAAGCTGATGTTCTACCACTAAACTACACCGGCGTTGCGTCGTGAGACGCTCGTGCGATGCTAGCAGAAGCGGGGGCTGTCGGGGCAAGTTCCCTGGTGGGCGTGGGGATCGATGGGGTGGGCGCTAGGCTCCGGGGGTGCTGCTTTCCGATCGCGACATTCGTTCCGAGCTCGCCAGTGGGCGGCTCGGGTTGGATCCGTTCGACCCGGCGCTGGTCCAGCCGTCCAGCATCGATGTCCGGCTGGATCGAATGTTCCGGGTGTTCAACAACACTCGGTACACCCACATCGATCCGGCGCAGCGGCAGGACGAGCTGACCACGCTGGTGGAGCCGACGGCGGGGGAGCCGTTCGTGCTGCATCCCGGTGAGTTCGTGCTCGGGTCGACGCTCGAACTGTGCTCGCTGCCGGACGATCTGGCGGGTCGGTTGGAGGGCAAGTCGAGCCTGGGGCGGCTGGGGCTGCTCACCCACTCCACCGCCGGGTTCATCGATCCGGGGTTCAGCGGTCACATCACGCTGGAGCTGTCGAATGTGGCCAATCTGCCGATCACGCTCTGGCCGGGGATGAAGATCGGCCAGCTGTGCCTGATCCGGTTGTCGAGCCCGGCCGAGCACCCGTACGGGAGTTCGCAGGCGGGGTCGAAGTATCAGGGCCAGCGCGGTCCGACGCCGTCGCGGGCGTACCTGAACTTCCCGCTGCCACCCACCCGCAACTGAGCTCTCATCAGCGCAAACCTGTGACAATAACCACGGGTTGGCGGGCCCGCGACGCGGCGGTCAGCAGTTGTACACCCGATGTTGTCTCCAGCCTCGCTCGAGAGACTTGACCTGGCCACTGCCAGCGAATATCAATCCGTTATGCGCCTCACAGTCTTCGGGACCGGATACCTCGGTGCCACCCACGCTGCCTGCATGGCCGAGCTCGGCCATGACGTGCTCGGGGTGGATGTCGACCCCGGCAAGGTCGCCAAGCTGTCCGAAGGCGTGGTGCCGTTCTACGAGCCGGGCCTGGAAGAGGTGCTGCGCCGCAATATCGACGCGGGCCGGCTGCGCTTCACCACCTCCTACGAGGAGGCCGCCCAGCACGCGGACGTGCATTTTCTCGGGGTCGGTACGCCGCAGAAGAAGGGCGAGTACGCCGCCGACCTGAAGTACGTGAACGCCGTGGTGGACACGCTGGCCCCGCTGCTGCAGCGGCCGGCGACGATCATCGGCAAGTCGACGGTTCCGGTCGGTACCGCCGCCGAGCTGGGCCCGCGCGCCCGGGCCGCGGCGAGCGTGCCGGTCGAGGTGGCGTGGAACCCGGAGTTCCTGCGGGAGGGCTTCGCCGTCCAGGACACGCTGCGCCCCGATCGCCTGGTGCTGGGTACCGACCGCGACCGGGCGGCGTCCCCGCAGGTCGAGGCGGTCGTGCGGGAGATCTATGCCGACCTGCTGGCCGCCGACATCCCGTTCCTGGCCACCGATCTGGCGACGGCGGAGCTGGTGAAGGTGTCGGCCAACGCTTTTCTGGCCACCAAGATCTCGTTCATCAACGCCGTGTCCGAGGTGTGCGAGCTGACCGGCGCTGATGTGACGGTGCTGGCCGACGCGCTCGGCTACGACGCGCGGATCGGCCGCCGGTTCCTCAATGCCGGACTGGGTTTCGGTGGTGGCTGTCTGCCCAAGGACATTCGCGCGTTCATGGCTCGCGCCGGCGAGCTCGGTGCCGGTGGCGCGACCGGTTTCCTGCGTGAGGTCGACAACATCAACATGCGGCGCCGCACCCAGGTGGTCGACATGGCGGCCAAGGCGTGTGGTGGTTCGCTGCTGGGCGCGAACGTGGCCGTGCTGGGTGCCGCGTTCAAGCCCGAATCCGACGACGTGCGGGACTCGCCGGCGCTGAACGTGGCGGGCATGATCCAGCTGCACGGTGCCGTCGTATCGGTGTACGACCCTAAGGCCGTTGACAATTCGCGCAAGATTTTCCCGACCCTGAACTACGCCACCTCGGTGGCCGACGCCTGCGAGCGGGCCGATGTGGTGCTGGTACTCACCGAATGGGCCGAATTCGCCGCGCTGCAACCGCAGGATCTGGACCCGGTCGTCCGTCGCCGGTCGATCATCGATGGGCGGAACTGTCTCGATCGCGCCGTTTGGCGATCCGCGGGATGGGTATACGCGGGCCTCGGCACTGCGTAGGCTGATGCATGTACAGTTATAACATTTCGGTGTAGACGGCACGGCGGCTCCTCGCGGCGGCGGCGTGTCCGGAGGGCGAGACGAGATGGGCAGCAGATGAACTCGGTTCTGGGAGCATCGGTGGGGGCATCCGCCCTCCGAATCGCACGCCCGCAACCGGGAACCACTGCTGATCAGCTGCGTCCCATCGGATTCGACGTCACCTCCACTCCTGTTGCGGCCCAAACGACTTCGGCCGAACTGGCCGCCGACTCGATCACCGCCGCCATGGTCGACGCGGTCGCCGTCGCCTACCGCAACGATCAGCAGGCCCGCGGCCTGCGTGCCGCGCTCGCCCGCCGCCAGTTCACCAACTACGAGCTGGTGCCGGAAACCATTGCGGCCTGCGAATTCCTGAAGACCTCCGGTGACGTGGCGGGCCTGCGGACCATCGCGCTCTACGACCTTGGTGCCTCCGGCCTGACCGTGACCGTCGTCGACGTGGTCACCGGCGAGGTTTTCCACAGCGAGCGCACCAGCGACATCAGCGGCGACTACCTGGATTCCCTGATCCGTGAACAGCAGATCGCTTCCGGGCGGATCACACACCCGCACGACCAGGCGGGGCTCGCCGCGCTCGACGCGGTCTGCCGGCAGGCAAAGGAGCAGCTCACCGGGACCACTGCGGTGGCGGTGCCGTCCGAGCACGGCCTGGTGCTGATCTCCCAGGAGAACTTCGAAGCGCTGATCATGCTCGCGGTCGAGTCCTCGGCCCGGCTCGCCCGCGACGCCATCATGCGCGCCGAACAGCCGGTGCAGGCCGTGGTCGTACTGGGCGGTTGCGCGCGAATCCCGTTGGTGGCCAAGGTTCTCGGCCGCTGGCTGGGTATGCCGGTGCTGGTGCCACCGGAGCCGGAGTCGGTGGTCGCCCGCGGCGCCGCCATGCTGGCGCGCCCGAGCCGTGGCGCGCTGCCCACGCCCGCCGACGCCGGCCAAGCGGCCGCCTGGCCGCCCGCCGACATGGCATGGTCGCCGGATTCGATGCCGACCGAGATCCTGGTCCCCATGGGCGACCGCAGCCCCGCACTGATCCGCGGCCGCGAATTGAGCTTGGCCGGAGCCGGATTCGGCGCACTGGTCGTGGTCATCGCCGTCGCCGTGGGCCTCGGCTGGGGCCAGCACGTCCTGCAGGAGGACGCGACCAGCAAGGTCGCCGCCACCACGACCCCACCCCCGCTGCAACCGCACCCCACCACGGTTCTCCCGCCCGTCACCGCCCCCGAGTCGACGAACGCGACCATGCCGCCCACCGCAACCACCGAAGAGTGGGAGCCCGCCGCAGCCGCACCGACAACCCAGGGCCCCAACACGATCCAGCTGCCGTTCCTGCCGCCGATCGTGATGCCGACCATTCCGCCGCTGCTCCCACCACCACCACCACCGCCGGGGCACTGAGCCCCGTCAGCGCACCGAACATGGTGGTGCGCCGACGGTTTCGGGTCAGTAGGTTGCGGCCCGATCGGCGAGCGTGCGGGCCCGCTCGCCGACTTCGCCGAGGTACTTGGCGATTTCGCGCTGTGAGCCCGGACGGATCATGAGTGCTCCGTTCGACGTCACTTCCAGGTAGCGCCCGTCGGCGACATCGAGCCAGCGCAACCGGCCGATGCCACGCTCGTCCTGACCGCGCGCCCCCATGATGACCGTGAGGGTGCCCCGCCCCTGCGCCGGCTGCTGCCAGAACCTGGCGTAGCGGGCCTTGGTCTCGCTGCTGGCGCGCTGACCGTACGGGTCGGGCTGAGTGTCGTTGAGATCGTCCAGTAGGAAACGCTTCTCGGTCCCGGTACCGGGTGACAAGGTCGGAATCGTCTGCGCCACAGCGGTAGCGAGGTCGCGGCAGGACCGGATAGTCACCGGCCCACCGTCTTCGGCGGGCTCCTGCGTCGCGATGACCAGCGAACCGTCCCGCCGCCCGCACCCGAGCGTACGCAGCTGAGTACCGTCGACCCCCGGCCCGCCCGACGAACCGAACAACTCGATCCGCCAATCCGGTTGTGCCAGAACCGAAAGCGCCTGCCGCAGCGGAGCGTGCCGAGGCTCGTTCAAGGTGTTACGGGTCTCCGCCTGAAAGCTCTCGAACTCGTCGAGCAGAGTGAACCGGCTGGTGAAACGGAACGGGAACGGCAGCCGGTCCCAGCCGGTCGAGAACCACACCGCAGCGAATTGCTCTGCGGACAAACGAACATCGGTCACCGTCAGGCCTCGTCCATCTCGTCCGGAGCCTGGATCACGCCGACCCCGGCCTGGATGTCGCCGATCAGCTCGGGGGTGTAGTCGCCCTTGAGGTAGTCCGCACTCTTGTGCGCCCCGTCGTCCTCACCCTTGCTGTTCGCGCCATGTGGCGCCATCCCGCTCATCCCGCTCATGCCGGTCGCCCCGTTCCGCGCATTGGTCACCGCCACCGGCTGCCCGGTCTGCGCGGTGTTCCCCGGCACCGAGCTGCCCGGCACCGCAGACCCGGGTGTCGGCGAGTTCGGGCTACCGGGGCTGCTCGGCCCACCTGGGCTCCCCGGACTCCCGGGTGACGGAGTCTCCGAAGACGGCGTCACACTCGCAGGCGAGGTATCGGACGGGTTCCCGCTCGTGGTCGTCGACGGAGTACCGCTGGTGGTGGTCGACGGAGTGTCCGACGTGGTGGTGCTCGACGGTGTCGAGCTGGTGTTGTCGGAGTTGTCCTTCGAGGTGTTGTCGTTCGAGTTCTTGCCGTCCTGGTTGTTCTGGTCGTTCTGGTCGGTGTTGGTAGGCGATTGGGTGGTATTGCCGGGAGAGGTGGGTGAGCCCTGGTCGGTATTGCCGGGGGAGCTGGGGTCCTTGCCGTCGTTGGCGACTACCGGAACCGGTGGGGGCAGAGTGGGGAGCGTGGGCGCGGTCGCTCCGTACGGCTTGACGTACTGATTCGCCATGGCGTCCCGTGCGGAATCCTCTGCCTTGTGTGCCGCCTGCACAACGGTCGCGCTCGATGAGTCGTCGACCGCGACCACCGCCGGCACCGCCGCTTTGAACTTCGCTGCGGCAGTGGCAGCCGCGGCGATCGGTGTGGTCTGGTTGTTGATCGCCGTCGACAGATCACCGAGTCGCTCGGTGAAGTCGCGAACACTGGTCCGCGCTTTGTCGGCCGAGGCGCCGTCCCAATTGGCCTCGATCGCCTTCTTCATAGCCGCTTGGAATTTGTCTTTGGCGTCGGAAACTGTCTTGCCCAACGTCTCCCACATGCCGAACGCGTCGTCAAGTGAGTCCGGGTTCATCGCGTCGGCGAAGTCTTTGATCTCCTGATGCTTGAAGCCGTAGGCGTTCTCGGCGTTGGCAATCTTCTGACCGTCGGTAGGTGACATCAGGCACCGGCCGGGATCAGCGGGACGACCGCGGTCGCGATGTCGGTCGCGGTCTCGCAGGGAGCTTTACCGGCGTAACTGTCGGGATCGTCCACCAGGATGTACAGAGATCCGTTCGCCATCTCGACGTTGACGGTGCATCCGCCGGGATTATCCGGTTGCGCCTCGTACCGAAGAGCATTCCGGCCGCCGATGGTGAGATCGGCCGCAGCGGGGAACTTCTGCCGGATTTGCTTCAGGGATCCGTTGGTCGTCTGAACTTCGAAGCCGTAGCTGGCTTTTGCCACAAATCGGCAACCCTGCCACTGCATGCCGCCGGACGACTCGTGTCGAGGTGCAGGCGGCAGCGCGTCCCACGCGTGCGCGGCGAGAAACGAGGTCGTCAACGCCGTACACGGATCGAACTGTGCAGCGGGCACCGCCGAAGATGTGCCGGCCTGCTGACTGCCGGATGTAGTCCGAGACGGCATCGCGTTCGACTCGCTGGTTCCTCCGTTCGAGCTGCTGCACCCGGAGAGATACAGCGCCCCGATTACCGCCACTACTGCCGGGATCATGTATGCCGGACGCCGTATGCTCATTTGGCTTGAATCCTCTTCAATTCGGCGGCGAAGTTGTCGTCGACTGCAGCGAATCGATCTCTGATCTCCTTGAACATCAACTGCATATCCTTGACGACTGTGACGTATTCTTTCAAGGTGGATTCCGCATTGTTGTGACCACCGGAACCCTTCTTTATGAACATATTGACGAGTTCGTTTGCGGATGTCAGTCTCGCATCGTTCTCGCCCAAACCCCACGTCGACTTCTCTGCGATCGATCGAGCGTCGATCTGTGCACCGACTAACTGTGAGCTGAGTTCTTCACATGCCTTGTCGATGTCGACGAAACCTTGCGGATCCATCGTCACCTTGAGTGCCCCGGACTGCGCATCCCCGTGGAACGACGCAAACGGGCTGGTGCTCGCCATGACGGTCCCCCCTCCTAACCGAAACCTACTGTGCAGCAGACTACCAGCGGCCGCAATGCCCTGCTTGGCGTCTTGCGACCCGTCAGCGATCCTCGGGCCGAGGCGTCTACCCGGATATCGGGTGCCTCTCAGCCAGGCGATGCAAGGAGCCGAGTCAGCTGTCCGGGGGCAGCATCGGCACCACGCCGGATGCGATGTCGACGGCGATCGCGCAGGCGTCGGCGGGGGAATCGCTGCTCTCCATCAATAGGAACAGCAAGGATCCACCTCGCATGCGTACGAATACTTGGCACTCGTGCGGTGTCGTTCCGGTATCGGGAGTGCGGACGGCGCGTCGCCCATCGATGTCGATCTGGGTAAGCGGGCCCTGGTCTTTTGTCGCGGCCGCCTCAATCATCGTGTGTGTGGTTTGAATTGTAATTTGGTAGCGCGGACTCTGGGAGGAGAAATCGCACCCTTGTGAATCGCCGGAGGAATAGGCGAAGTTATCCGGCGTCTTGTATTCCCAGGTGTGCGCGCTCTGAAATGATTGAGGGATAGCCGTACACGGGTCGAACAGCTTGTCCGGCGACACGATGGTCGCTGTCGTCGTAGCTGCCGCGGTCGAGGTCGCCATGGCGGTCGAACTACCGCTGCCGCCTCTGGTGAGGGCGAAGGCTGCCGCCGCTGCCATGACGGCGCAGAGCGCAATCGCGCCGAGCACGATCAGAAGTCGTTGCCGTGGGCGATGTTCGGGAACGGTCGCCGGCGGTGGGCTCACAACCGGCGTTGCGGGACCGGGATCGACCACCGTGCGGATGATCGTCGCGTCCGGCCGCGCGAGGGTGCTCAGGCGCCGCTCCTCGTCGGCGATGTGCTGATGGATCGCGTCGGGCCACGGCCGGCCGAGTGGCGTGGCGACCGCGAAGAAGTCCCGGATCTGTTGTGGCGTAGGGCGTCCGGTGGGCTGCTTGTCCAGGCAGGCGGTGACGATCGGGATCAGTTCCGGCGGGACTCCGGTGAGGTCGGGTTGCTGGAAGACCACGTTGTACAAGGTCAGCGGGGTCGACGGGCCCGCGAATACGCTGCGCCCCGTGGCGGCAGCGGCAAGGACGGAACCCAGCGAGAACACGTCGCTGGCCGGGCCGATCCGATCGGACTCCGCCTGTTCCGGTGACATGAAGGCGGGCGACCCGATCACCGCGCCGGTATGGGTGAGTTCGCTGGCTTCGAGGGTGCGGGCGACGCCGAAGTCGATCACCCGCGGACCGTCGGCCGCGAGCAATACGTTGGAGGGCTTCAGATCTCGATGCACCAGGCCCACTCGGTGGATCTCGAGCAGGGCCGACGCGAGGCCGGCGCCCAGCACGTAGAGCGCGGGCGTCGGCAGCGGGCCGAAGAGTTGCAGCGCATCGTGCAGGGACGGGCCGGGCACGAATACGGTCGCCAGCCAGGGCAGGTCGGCGTCCGGATCGGCATCGACCACGGCAGCGGTGAAGGCGCCCGACACCTGGGAGGAGGTCGTCACCTCGCGGCGGAAGCGCTCTCGGAACTCCCTGGTGCCCAGCAGATGTGGGTGAACTTGCTTGATCGCGACGTAGCGTCCGTCCGGGCCGATGCCGAGCAGCACTCGGCCCATCCCGCCTTCGCCGAGTGAAGCCGCGACTCGGTAGCGGCCTACGGCCGCCGGTAGTTCGGTACTGGTCATTGCGGGAGCCTGGGGTCGATTGCGTTGTACAAGAAGTCGACTTCCGTACAGGCCGTGGCCCAATCGACCGTGGCACCCGGCTGGGCGCGGACGGTCACGGCGACGGATTCGCGGTCGGTCTTGTCGCCATAGCGCCGCCCCTGCCGGAAGCACATCGGCGTCACGCCCGGCGGCGTCGGCAGTGAACGCACCGTGCCGTCGCCGCCGTGGTTGCCGTAGTGGACCTCGGTATCCGTCACGCCGTTCTCGCTCTTGACATCGTCGATATCACCGAAATCGAGTGTGACGGAGACCGTCCGGCCCTCGGCGACACAGCGGTGCAAGGCTGTCGCCATCGCCGGGGGCGCCGGTTCGCCGATCGCTGCGGCCACATCGGCGGGCCTGAGCATGCTGCACGGATCGAGAGACAGGAACGAGCCCGTTGGGTTCCCGCTGTGTGGGGCGGCGACGGCCATCCGCTCGATCGTGCCCTTCAACATCGCCATGGTGGTCGGGCAGCCGGCGGCGCCGCTGACCGATGCGGTCAGCTGGACCACGGCCTTCGGGTTGTCCAGTACGCGAGCGGATTCCGTGCACTTCTCACTGTCGTTCGGGTCCGGCTGCTCGTAGACCGGTGCCCCGGCGACCCGGGCCGCCTCCGGGAGATGGGACGGTACGTCGAGCTCCGCGAGCCGCAGTGTCGCGTTCACGCCGCCGTTCGGCCCGTCGTACTGTGTGGTGCAGTTCGCCCAGGTGCGACGGGAATTCGTTCGCTTCACCAGTCCGGTGGTCCGTGGAATCGCGTCGGTCATCAGCCCGCAGGCATCCACGGTTCGTAAGCTGTCGGCGGTCAGAGCAATTCGCAAGGGTTCGGTGCCCGCGACCGCCGTCCCCTGGACCGGGCGCATTCCCACGATCAAGGCCGCGACGGCGATCGCGACCGCCGCTACGCCCCCCGCCGCGGTGCCGATCTCCGCCCACCGCAGTCGTTTTCCACTGCGCACCGGTGCGATCCGGGCCGGGTCTTCGCCGGTGGCAGCGGCTGCCGCAGCTGTCTCCGCAGCTGCGCGGCGGTGCACGATCATCTCGTGCACCGCGGCGGGCCAGCCTGGATCGACTGTCCGTCGGGCCGACAAATGGTCGAGAAGCTGTGTCGCAGTGGGCCGTTCGGCAGGGTCCTTGGCCAGGCAGGCCTGGGTGACCGCGCGAAGGGGCTCGGGGACCCCCGACAGATCCGGGTTCGAATGTAATACGCGGTAGAGGGACTGGGCGGTCGAGGCTGCTACGAAGGGGCTTTCGCCGGTGGCCGCCATGATCAGGATGGCGCCGAGGGAGAAGACGTCGCTCGCCGGTGTGAGTTCGCGGCCTTCGGCCTGCTCGGGGGACATGTAGGCGGGGGATCCGATGACGGTTCCCGTACCGGTGAGGTCGGCGGATTCGGTTGCGGCGCGGGCGATGCCGAAGTCGATGACGCGGGGGCCGTCGGTGGCCAGGAGGACGTTGCCGGGCTTGAGGTCGCGGTGAATGAGGCCGGCTCGGTGAATCGCGGACAGGGCGGCGGCGAGGCCGGTGGCGAGGAGCCACTGGCCTCGCAATGGGAGTGGGCCCTCTTGGTCGACCAATTCGCGCAGGGAGGGGCCGGGAACGAATTCCGAAGCCAGCCAGGGCACTTCCGCGTCGGGGTCGGCGTCGAGGACGCCGGCGGTGTAGGCGCCGGTGACCATGCGAGAAGCCTCGACCTCGCGGCGGAAGCGCGCGCGGAGCTCGGGGTCGCGGGCCAGGTGGGCGTGGATCTGCTTGATCGCCACGAAACGGCCCTCGGGCGCGCGGCCCAGCAGAACCCGACCCATCGCCCCGGCCCCGATCACTGCCAGGAGCGCGTACCGGCCCGCCGTGCGCTGGTCCCCCGCACCCATCGATTGCATAGCTTTCCTCCCCCAGAACCTGCGCAGCATGGTAGCCGAGGTCGGGCGCACGGGCTGAGCCGTCGTGGTTGCATCCGGCTACACCGCTTCGGGTGCCGGGTCGGGTGCGCTTCAGGGGGCCGGGTCGGCCATCTCGGCATAGGCCACGATGCGCGATTCCAGTTCGGTGGTGATCTCCTCGGCGATGTTCGCCAGTTCGGCGCAGATGATCTGCGCTTGAACGGCTTCGACGCGGCCGGCGGTGTACGCCTGCCCGGCCGGTCCGGCGCGGTGCTCCAGGTTCAGGCCGCGGCCGGCTTGTCCCTCACTGTCGGGTGAGTTCGCTGTTGATCCTGATGGGACCACCGTTGGCGTCGGTGCCGACCATGGTCGAGAACTGGTGGTCGCCGGAGTCGGCAATGGTCCAGAAGGTCAGTGTCACAGCTGAATCGCCTGCGGTGCAGGTTTGAACCGGCGGGTCGAGTTTGGCGGTGTCGCCGCGGGCGACGAGGGTCCAGGTGCAGCCGTCGTCGGTGCGGGCGAGCAGCCGGTTGCCGTAATTCCTTGTGAGCGTGACATTCCCCGGTTGCTGGGGGTCGTGCCAGGATCCCTCGAAAGCTTCGGCGGAATCCGGGTCGTCCTCGGGGACTCTGGTCCGCGCCCCGTGTTGCAGGGTGAAGGTGTAGTCGGTGTCCTGGTGGTGGCTGACCGCGGTGATGGATTCGGTTTCCTTGTCGCCGTGCACTCGAACGGTCCAGGCGGTGGTGGTGTAGGTGTAGCCGAAGGTGGGGTTGTGGCAGGTCTGGTTGGGCGGGTCGAGGGTCAGTCCGTCGGCTGTGGGCGCGAATTCCCAGGTGCAGCCCACGTCGGTGCGGCCGGTGACCCGTCCGGTGGCGGACGAGGTGAAGATGATGTCGCCGATTTGTGGCGCGTCCGGGGCGCCGGGGATGTTCTCGGTCGCGTAGTCGAGCATGGTCGAGTGGTCGGGGAAGTCGTAGTTCCAGCGCCCGAGGTAGGCCGCGCCGGAGCCGGGCTGGGCGACGGCCGCGGGGGCGGCGGCGATGCAGGCGACGGCCACCAGGGGCAAGGCGGGAAGTGGTGATCGGTACATGACTCGCACGGTCCTTCGATTGACTATCATGAACGAACGGAATCCTTATTGCTAGGATTCCTAGCAACAAGGATGACGAGAGGTATGCGAGATGTCAACGAGGAAGGCGGATTTGATCGACGCTGCCTTGGCCGGCACCGGCCGAACGGTCGAACGCGGCATGCGAATGAACCAGAGTGCCGCCGCACGCTTGGGCATCAACGCCACCGATATGCAGGTACTGCAACTGCTGCAGTCGGGCGAGCGCACGTCCGGTGAACTGGCGAAACTCATCGGCCTGACCACCGCGTCCATGACCGGCCTGATCGACCGGCTCGAGAATGCGGGATTCGTCACGCGTGTCCGCCATCCCACCGATCGGCGCCGGGTCCTGATCCATCTGAACGATGCCCGTGCCCGCGCCGATATCGCCCCCCTCTACGGGCCCCTGCTCGGCACCTGGCGGCGCGCTCTGTCCGCCTACACGGTCGAGGAACTCATGGTGATCACCGACTTCCTTGCCCGCATCGAGGAAGGCTTCGACAAGGAACTCGGCCCGCAGGCGGACTGAGCGGGATCGGCCGGTCCGATGGCGAGTGATCGGCCTCCGATCGCCGACAAGATCGGGAGCTCGTTATCGGCTGATGTCAGCGTCCGTCGTAGTCGTCGTTCGCGTAACCGTGCCGCCCCCAGCGATATTCGCCGGTGTTCGGTCCGGTGGCGGGCGGCGGGTTCCAGCCGAACTCCGGGTCGGGCTGCTGCTGGTGGCCCGGCTGCGTCGGGTCGGCGGGAAGTCGTTCGACACGCCTGGTCTGCTGGTCGTAATTCGCTGTGGTGTCAGAACTTTCGAGATCCGGGCGGCTGCCGGGGCGCTGCAGGCGGACGTAGGGGTAGGAGCCCGTGCCGTAGCCGACGTGCGGGTGGCGGCCGGTGCGGGGCCCGGCGGCGGGCGGGGGTTCGGGCTGGGCGACTTGGCTTTCGGCCGCAAAGCCGTCGAAACCGCCACTGGGGGAACGGAATCCGGCCTCGGCAGGCGGCGCGGGGCGGACGGGGGCGAAACTGCCGGTGGCCGGGTAGGGCGGGGTGGCGGTGGCGTACCCGGCCGGTTCGAGACGGCGGGCGGCCGCGACCGGGCGGTCGTCCTCGTCGTGGTGGGCGTGCCGGTGGCTCGAATCGTCGTGTGCGGCATCATCTTCAGGTCCCTCGCCGGGCTGGTAGCCGAGCGGGCGGGCCAGGAGGACCGCGATCGCGGTGGTCAGCGGGACCGACAGGGCCAGGCAGATGCCGCCGACGGCGGCGCGGGCGATCTCGATGCCGACCGCGTCACTGGTCAGCACATCGGAGAACGAACGCTGCGACACGCTGAACAACAGCAGCAGGGGAAGCGCGCCACCTGCGTAGGCGAGCACCAGGGTGTAGACGGTGCTGGCGATGTGGTCGCGGCCGACTCGCATCGCGGCGGCGAAGATCTCGCGGCGGGAGGCCTCCTCGTCGAGTCCGGCCAGCTCGAACGCGGCCGCCGCCTGGGTGATGGTGACGTCGTTGAGCACTCCCAGCGAGCCGATGATGAAGCCCGCCAACAGAAGTCCGGTGATGCTGACGTGCTGCAGATAGGTGGCGACGTTGGTGTTGGCCTCCTCCGACAGCCCGGTCAGGTGGGTGAGGTCCAGTGCCAGCCAGGACAGCACGGCCGCCAGCACCATCGCCGAGAGGGTGCCCAGCAGCGCGGAGCTGGTCCGCAGATTCACCCCGTGCGCCAGATACAGCACCGAGTACAGGATCAGCGCGCCCGCGACCACGGCCACCGGCAGCGCCGGCTTGCCGTCCAGCAGCGCGGGCAACATGAACAGCACCACCACCCCGAACGCGATGCCCAGGCCGAGCACTGCGCGCAGGCCGCGCCAGCGCGCCACCGCCACGATGACCACCACGAACGCCACCACGATCCAGGTCAGGGGCGCGCCGCGCGAGTAGTCGTCGAAGGCGTAGAGCCGCTGTCCGGACGGGTCGTCCTGTCGTACCAGCCGGATGGTGTCGCCGGCGTGCAGGTCGGGTTGCCCTGGGCCGGGGGCGATTTCGAGCAGGGTGTGGCGGCCCTGGTCGGGGCCGGAGTCGATCGCCACGGTGCTGCGCTGGCAGTTGTAGCCGGCGCGGGGCGGGGCGGGGGTGTCGTCGAAGGCCTTGCCCTGGGAGGGACTGCCGCACGGTCCGATGTCCTGGGAGACGACGTGGCCGGTTTCGGTGACCACCGCGCCCCCGCCGCCGTTCTGCATCGGCAGCGGGATGTCGATGTGGACCTTGCCGGGCCACAACCACACCGCGCCGGCCAGCACCAGCACCAGGATCCCGCCCAGCAGTCCGACGACGACGCGCGCGGCGGTCGCGCCGATCGGGATCGGGCCGGAGTGGTCGTGGTGATGATGGTGGTGGCTCACCGCACAGACACTAGCCGGATCGGCTGTGAATGCCAGGGTGAGTCCCGAGTGGGAAAAGGTCCGCTAGCTGCGGGGAAAGTAGAGGGGGCGGCGGAGAGCAGGGGGATGTCTCCGCCGCCCGGGAGCCCGGCGGCCCAGGGGGGGTAGGCGGCGCCAGGTCCAGGGCCGAGCGGCCCAGGGGGGGTAGGCGGCTCGGCCGGGGCACTTCCGAGTGCCGAGTCTTACTGTACACAAACAGAGCGTGTTTGCGCTAGGAGGTATCGAAAAGTGGTTCGTATTCAGACTTCCGGTCTGTTTAGGGGCCTAAGGCCCTACTGCTGGTAGCTCGACAGGAAGTTCCCGAACCGCTCGATCGCGACCGCCAGATCCCGCGCCCACGGCAACGTCACGATCCGCAGATGATCATGATGCGGCCAGTTGAACCCGGTGCCCTGCACCACCAGGATCTTCTCCTGCAACAGCAGGTCGAGCACCAGTTTGCCGTCGTCGTGGATCTCGTAGACATTCGGATCCAGCCGGGGGAACGCGTACAGCGCACCCCGCGGCTTCACACACGAGACGCCCGGGATCATGTTCAGCCGCTCCCACGCCACATCCCGCTGCTCCAACAGCCGCCCGCCCGGCAGGATCAGATCGTCGATGCTCTGATACCCGCCCAGCGCCACCTGAATGGCATGCTGCGCAGGCACATTCGGGCACAAGCGAGTAGACGCCAGCAGATCGATGCCCTCGATGAAACCCGACGCGTGCTCCTTCGGGCCGGTGATCACCAGCCAGCCCGCCCGATAGCCCGCCACCCGGTACGTCTTCGACAGCCCGTTGAATGTGAGACACAGCAGATCCGGCGCCAGCGTCGCCAGCGACGTGTGCTTGGCGTCGTCGTACAGGATGCGGTCGTAGATCTCGTCGGCCAGCAACAGCAACTGATGCTTGCGCGCCAGATCCACCAGACCCTGCAGCACCTCCGCCGAATACACCGCACCCGTCGGATTGTTCGGGTTGATGACCAGCAACGCCTTCGTCCGGTCGGTGATCTTGGCTTCGATATCGGCCAGATCCGGCTGCCAGCCGTTGCCCTCGTCACACAGATAATGCACGGGCGTACCGCCGGCCAGGCTGGTCATGGCCGTCCACAGCGGATAGTCGGGCGCCGGGATCAGCACCTCGTCACCGTTGTTCAGCAACGCCTGCATGGTCATCGTGATCAGCTCGGACACGCCGTTGCCGAGGTACACGTCGTCCACGTCGAACTCGGGGAAGCCGGGAACCAGCTCGTAGCGGGTGACGATCGAACGCCGCGCCGACAGGATGCCCTTCGACTCGGAGTAGCCCTGCGCGTACGGCAGCGCGGCGATCATGTCGCGCATGATCACGTCCGGGGCGTCGAACCCGAACGGCGCCGGATTGCCGATATTGAGTTTGAGAATGCGGTGCCCCTCGGCCTCCAGCCGTGCGGCGTGCGCGTGAACGGGCCCTCTGATCTCGTAGAGGACGTTCTGGAGCTTGGTCGACTGCTCCAGCGGGCGTGCCGGCCGATAGGGGTGATTGCTAGGGCTCACCGGACCATCGTGCCATCGGCGCGCAACCGGCGAACGGTGATATGCGCCGACATCTGGTTCCGGTTTGCGGGAAGAGTGCCGTGACCGGGGCGGGGACCGCGTCGACCGTTCGGTCAGCCGGGGTGCGGGGCCGCGAGCTGCTCCCGCCCCGCGGACGCGCCGCAGAACTCCTCGATCCGTTCGTCGAGCGCGTGCGCCTGCGCGGCCGTACGGAACCGCGGGCCCGCCAGCCGGTGCCGCAGGCCGGTCAGCCGCTCCTCCAGCTGGGCGATGCGCTTGTCCTCGGCGAGCTCCAGCACCGGGCCGACCACTTCCGCCGCGCCGTCCAGGCTGCCGTTGATGAGATGCGCGGTCGCGTTGTCCACGCGGGCCAGCGCCTCCGCGCCGTACGAACGCTGCTCCACCGGACCGCTGGCATACAGCTCGATCGCCCGGCGGGTGGCCGCCAGCGCCTGCTCGGCCTGGCCGAGATGAATGAAGGTGGCGCCCGCGTAGTAGTGGCTCTTCGGTTCGGTGAACCCGAACACCCCGCCGATCTCGTCGTGCAGCGTGTCGGTCACCCCGCCGCTGCGGGCCGCGTCCGCGGCTCGCACACACCGTTCGGTGTCTTCGGTACTACCCAGCTTCGACCAGATCCGGGCCTCGATATTGTGCAGCCGCACCTGCGCCGTCGCCGACTCGGCGTACTGCTGCCCGTGCTGGGCCAGCAGCACCGCGCGACGCGGGCGCTCGGCCTGATAGTCGATCAGCGCCTGCATGCCGCGCGTCCACGCGCGCAAACCGTTGTGCCCGCACAACTCCGCGTACGCCCACGCCGCGCGAGCCTGCTCACCGGCGGCGTCGTGATGGCCGAGATCGGTGCTGGCATTCGCCAACAGGCCCGAGAGCGTGCCCGCCAGCAGATAGAGATGTCCGGTGTCCGCGGGCCGTTGCCGGCCCTCGAGTAGCCGGTACACCCGTCGGCGCACCCGCAGCATCTCCACCATCATCGGTACCGGTGGCACGTGCACGTAATCGTTCGCGATGCGCGTGACATCGGCGTCGAGCTGTTCGAGGGTCGTCGGGCCGACATTCGTCGCCTCCGCGCGACCGGCATGCTCGCTCGCCTCGTGGGCAGCCGCCATGATCAGATCCCTCTCCGAAATAGCCGCTGACGCATCACCTCTCATCGCACCGGAGTCGACGAGTGCCAACAGTTCCGCGTCGCTCGAATAACTGGCGCGCACCGAATTCGCCCGGGGCGCTTGCAGATCGGACGCGGATCGATCGGCAGTCACATCGATCAGTTCCGCGAACCGGGCCCGCACGACCTCGTCGGACCTCGCGAGTGAAGTGTCCAGTGCGGCTTGATTCACCGGCCGCGGATGCACGCGGGCGCCGCCGGCCTCCCACTTGGACACCAGGCGTTCGTGGACGCCGAGATGAGCGGCGAACTCGCGGATACTCATTCGTTTGGCATCGCGGAGCGCACGGGCCTCCCTGCCTGACCATTGCCGGACCACGATGTCATCCCTTCCGCGCGCATTCGAGGTCCAGAGTACGAGCAGGCGGTGAGCCCGGCCACACCCGAAACCGACCTGGTATCAGGGGCATTGCGATCTGCGGGACGAGGGGCAGCGGAAGGGCAGTGCAAGGTGCGCGGGCGGGCGATTCACACATCGCCCGCATCGCTGGACCCTGGGAGGGACCGAGGGAGGACGCGATGTCCGACGAGCTGCGGACCGTGACGAAATGGGTGCACTACTACCGGCACGAGCTCGAGCTACCGGTGGCCGAGCGCGGCGGTTTCGTGATGCTGCCGATCACCGCTCGCGTCGGAGTCGTGCACCTGCCGGTCGCGCGCGCCGAAACGGTCCGGATCGCCCTGATCGGCCGGAACCTGGAGGGGCCGATGTTGGCCCGGCAGATCCGATGGAGCTTCCTGGTCACCCCCGACGGCCGCCCGGACGACGACGTGCAGGCCGAGCTGGGCCGGCACGACATCGGACTGCCCGGCGTGGGCAGCGCGGTCATGTTGCCGACCGGGCTCGGCCGCTGGACCCGGGAAGGGTGCTACTGGGTCGTCCCGCCGGTGGCGGCGGGAACCGTGCCACCGCTGTCGGTGGTCATCACCGCCGCACTCGCGGCGGGAGCGTGACCGGGCCGCTGCACAGTCGACGGGGCGGGCCGGTCACGCGTGTCCTACAAGCCGAGTGCGGTGAGGATCGGGCCGATGACGGGGAGCGCCTTCAGGCTGGTGGTGTCGCTGCCGGTGCCGTACTCGTAGTTGGCGCTGCCGGTGCCGTTGCCGGTTGTGGTGCCGGTGACGTTCACCATGGCCGTGCCGGTCGAGACGCTCGTGCTGAGTACCGTCGCCCAGATGCCGTGCGTGCCAGGGTTGCTCGGGATCCACTGCAGGGTCGCGATGGTCGAGTCGGCGGTGGCGGTGTGCGCAATACCGAGGAGGTTCGTCTGCGCCCCGCCGGACGTGGTGTCCTGAACCGTCGCGGAAGCCCCGGGCGGCACGGTGACCTGGATCGTGTACGTCTGGCCGGTCACAAAGGTGGTGCCGACCACGTTGATGTAGGCCGCGCTCACGTCGGCCGCCGCCGGGCCCGCGGTCGCGACGGCGAGTGCCGCGGCGGCACCGGCGAGCCCGATGCCGGCGGGTCGGATGAGTTTGTGTGCCACTGCTCGAACCTCGTTTCGATCCGCTCCACGCGGGAGGTGAAGCACCAGGCAGGGTAGTCGAGCGTTGTGTGAACGGTTGTTGTTTCGGAACTTTCGAACGGGTCCGCGAGGGTGAATCCGGTCACTTTCCGCAGGTCGGAGGCTTGGGCATAGAGATGGCCTCGAAGTGACAGCGCTGCCGGTGCCACAGCTGCGCCGCTGTGCGGAGGACGGTCCGGCACCGCGTTCGGACTCCGCTCACCGAACGTGGTGCCGGCGTCACATGGATGCGATCGACGGCGTCCGCAGTGGACAAGTTGCCTGACCGGAGGCAACGGGGATCGCTTCGCGTCGGGTCAGATGGGCAAACACGCGGTGGGAGTCGTCGGTGTCCCGGACAGATTCCTCGCCATACAGATGGTGGCCACCAAAACGGCGCCTCCGATGAGCAAGGGCTCGAACAGCGTGGACGAGATGGCGTTGGGTAGGGAGGACACGCCGGAGAGCAGTGCGAACGGGTCGGCGCTGCCCGTGGTGGTGCCGGCGGTTTCGGTGGCGACCGCCGGTGCGGCTGGTGTGGGGGCGATCGGATCCGCTGTGGCCGTGGTGATTCCAGCGACCAGCAGTGCGGTGGTGGCGGTCGCGACAACGAATGTGCGCATAGGACAACCTCTTTCAACGCGGCAGAGAAGCAATGAGTGAGGTTAATCGCAGATGTTTCAGATAGGGCCGGGTTTGCGCACCGGGGGGTACCGCCGGGAGTGGAAAGCACTGCGGGTGGTAACGCGATTCAGCGGTACCACCCACAGTGCTGTTCGGTGACGGTCGGCCTGGGATTACACGCAGGGTGTGGCGGAGAAGGCCGCGCTGGCGAAGCACCAGGCTACGTGCCCGAGGCCCGCGAGCTGGCCGCCCAACTGCCCGGCCTCAGCGAGGCTGCCGCTGCTCGTTAGTTGGGTGCTCGCGGTGCCGCTGAGGCTGACCGGGCCGGCGCCGAGTGCGGACAGGGTGTTCAGGATGCCGGCCGGATCGACGCTCCCGGACGCATCGGCGGCAGGCTGCGTGACCGCCGTCTGTGTCGTGACGGGATCGGCTGCGGCGGTGCCGATTCCGGTGAACAATAGGGTGAGGGCAGAAACAGCGACTACGAATTTGCGCATGGCAGAACCCCTTTCGCGTCGAACCCCGCGGTGGGCGCGGGCCCATACCAGGTTACGGGCGGGTAGCCACACACGGGGGCGAGATCGATTGGGGGAGCTGCTATTTCCGGTCCACTCGGCCGGAGGCCGGGCAAGTTCAAGATCGAGCGGGGAACCGGGATCGAATCCGCGGCGTGCGGATCGGGACGGCGGATGCGGTGCAGTGCCGGTCCGATCGGTGTGGCCCAGATACGAAATCACAGCCCGGGGCTGTTCAACGGGCATGTCTTCCCCGACAGGGTGTCTGCACCGCAGGCGATGACGGCCAGCGCGGCGGTGGCGACCAGTAACGGAGTCACGAGAATTCCGCTGGCGGAATTGATCGCCGCGGATTCGGTCGCCGGGTCGGCGACGGCGGTCGCGTTGGGGGTACCGGCAGTGACGAACTCGGCCCGGCCGTCCGAAGACGGCCGGGCCGAGTTGTCGGTGTGGGCGGCTCGGGTCAGCTCTTGCGGCTGCCCGGAGCCTTCGCGCCGGACTTGAAGCCCAGGCCGCCCGGCTTGGCCGCCGGCGGGGCGGCGGCCGCGCCGTTGCCGTTGCCGTCGGTGGCGGCCGGTGCCGCGGGGGCCGCGGCGGCCGATGCGGGAGCCTCGGCCGGTGATTCGGCCGGTGCCGGGGCGGTTTCCGCTGCCGGAGCCGCGCCGCCCGGAGCCTTGACGCCCGGGCGCTTGAAGCCGGACTTCATGGCCAGGCCCTTGGCGGGCAGGGTCGGCTTGGTTTCGGTCGCAGCCGATTCCGGGGCCGGAGCGGCGGATTCCGTTGCGGGAGCGGCCGGTTCGGCCGGGGTGGCGGCGGCCGGCGCGGCGGCGGGCTTGGCGCCCGGGGCCTTCGCGCCACCCTTCATGCCGAGTCCGCCGCCCGGTGCCTTGGCGCCACCCTTCATGCCCAGGCCGCCGGGCTTGGCGGTCGGGGTAGCCGGGGATTCGGCGGCGGCCGGAGCCTCGGCCTCGGCGGGGGCAGCGGCCTTGGCGCCGGGGGCCTTGGCGGCACCCTTCATGCCGAGTCCGCCGCCCGGTGCCTTGGCGGCACCCTTCATGCCCAGTCCGCCGCCGGGCGCCTTGGCGGCACCCTTCATGCCCAGGCCCTTCGCGGGAGCCGGTGCGGCAGCAGGGGTTTCGGCCTCATCGGCCGGAGCCGCGGCCTTGGCGCCGGGTGCCTTGGCGGCGCCCTTCATGCCGAGTCCGCCACCCGGTGCCTTGGCGGCACCCTTCATACCCAGGCCACCACCGGCCGGCTTCGCCGCAGGCGCGGCGGCCGGAGCAGCCGCCTCCGCGACCACCTCGGGCTCGGGCTCGGCTTCCGGCTCCGGGGCGGCCTTCGGCTGCTGGATCACCTTCAGGTTCTCCGACAGGGTTTCCGGCGCGACCTTCTCGATCGACTGCAGCATCAGCTGCGCCACATCGACGACCTCGACGGCCTGGCCGATCTCGCCCGAGTCCTTGCGGGCGGTGACACCGTCGGTGAGCATCACGCGGCAGAACGGGCAGCCGGTCGCGATCATCGACGGCGAGTTACCGCCGTCCAGCGTGGAGAGCGCCTCGTCGACCCGGTCGATGTTGATCCGCTTACCGAGGTTCTCCTCCATCCACATGCGGGCACCACCGGCACCACAGCACATGGACCGCTCGCCGTGGCGCGGCATCTCGGTGAGCACCGCGCCGGCACCCTCCATCAGCTCACGCGGAGCGTTGTAGACCTTGTTGTGCCGGCCCAGGTAGCAGGGGTCGTGGTAGGTGACCTTCTCGGTCACCGGCGACACCGGCACCAGCTTCTTGGCCCGCACCAGGCGGTTCAGCAGCTGGGTGTGGTGCACGACCTCGTAGGTGCCACCGACCTGCGGGTACTCGTTGTTCAGCGTGTTGAAGCAGTGCGCACAGGTGACGACGATCTTCTTCTTCGCCTGCGGCACACCGTCGAACACCTCGTTCAGCATCTCGATGTTCTGCTGCGCGAGCTGCTGGAACAGGAACTCGTTACCGGCACGGCGAGCCGAGTCACCGGTACAGGTCTCGCCCTGGCCCAGCACCATGAACTTCACGCCCGCGGTGGCGAGCAGTTCGGCGACCGCCTTCGTGGTCCGCTTGGCGCGGTCCTCGTAGGCACCGGCGCAACCGACCCAGAACAGGTACTCGTAGCCGTCGAAGCTGTCGGCGTCCTGCTGGAAGACCGGAATGTCGAAGTCCAGCTCGGAGATCCAGTTGATCCGGTCCTTGGCGTTCTGGCCCCAGGGGTTGCCCTTGTTCTCCAGGTTCTTGAACAGACCCGCGAGCTCGGAGGGGAACTCCGACTCGATCAGCACCTGGTAGCGGCGCATGTCGATGATGTGGTCGACGTGCTCGATGTCCACCGGGCACTGCTCGACACACGCACCACAGGTGGTGCAGCTCCACAGCACCTCGGGGTCGATGATGCCGTTGACGTCTTCGCCGCCGACCAGCGGCCGCTCGGCCTCGGCGCGCGCGTCGGCCGAGATCTTCGCCAGTGCGGCCTCGTTCGGCTTGCCGTCCGCGTCGACCAGGCCGATCTCGTCGCCGCCCATGTCCTTGCGGCCACCGGCCAGCAGGTAGGGCGCCTTGGCGTAACCGTGGTCGCGCAGCGACATGATCAGCAGCTTCGGCGACAGCGGCTTACCGGTGTTCCACGCGGGGCACTGCGACTGGCAGCGACCGCACTCGGTGCAGGTGGTGACGTCGAGGATGTCCTTCCAGGAGAAGTCCTCGAACTTGCCCACACCCAGGGTGTCGGTGTCGGCGTCGACGTTCTCCATGTCGAGGGCCTTGCCGTTCGACATCATCGGCTTGGCGGCACCGAGGGCGACCGAGCCGTCCTTCTCGCGCTTGAAGTAGATGTTGAAGAACGCGGCGAACCGGTGCCACGCCACACCCCAGGTGACGCTGCGGCCGACGAAGTAGAGGAAGGCCATACCCGAGATCAGCTTCACGAAGGCGAAGATCGAGATCAGGGTGACGTTCGCGGGGATGATCGTCGACAGCGGGCCGGTCAGGAAGTCGGTCCACTCGTACTCGCCCTCGAGCGACAGCACACCGGCCTTCACGAAGATCATGCCGATGCCCTCCATGAGGACGATCGCTTCGATCACGTAGGCGGGGACGAACTTCGAACCGCTGAAGCGGGACAGCCGGGCCGGGACGCGGGGGTGGTTGAGCTGGCGGATGATGATCAGCGTCACGATGCCGACCACGGTGGCAATGCCCAGGATCTCGTCGCCGAGGTGGAACCACCACTGGTCACCGACGATCGGCCACGCCCAGGTGGGCTTGAAGGTCTGGCCGTAGGCCTCGAACCAGAACTGGGCGCCGGCGATGAAGCCGAACATGACCAGCCAGTGCGCCCAGCCGACGGTCCGGAACTTGTTCATCCGGGTGTGGGCGATGAACTCGACCAGCATCGTCTTGAAGCGGGGGATGAACGGCCGCCAGCGGTCCGGGGCCGATTGGCCCACCCGGATCACGTTGACGATCTTCCCGACGCCGAGGACGAAGGAGCCCCAGGCCACCAAGCTGAGCAGCGCTCCTATGGTGCCCAGCGTCACTGTCAGGGCATTCATGTCGCGACCTTCCTTCGGTTCGACGTGCGTTGAGGCGGCAGGGCTGATGCCGCCTCGGTTGCACGTATCGTAACGATCGTTAAGTTACTCGCTAGTAACTTACCGCGTGACTCTATGGTCGCAGGTCTCCGGCCGCAGCTGAACCGGCCCTGACCAGCATTGTCTGTGAGACATTTCACGCTATCCCGCACGGAATCCGCACTAGCGCGGCCGGGCGGAATCGGCAAAAGGTGCAATGCCGACCGGAAAGACTGCTGGTCAACAGACCTGTTGTGGGAAAAGGCGTCTCGCATCTGGACGCGCATTCGACTACGCTGCATCCGGACCCACTCGTTTGTCCGCGAAATCGCCTCGCTCGGGGAGGGTTCGGAGGCTCGACAGCCTCCGGCTGCGCCAGGTCAGCCCGGCGCGCGCAGGCGAAACGCGGACACAGCCCGAACCTGATGACGGATTGGATCAACTGAATGAAGCTCAGTAGCTCCACTGCGGCCGCGGCCCTGGTGGTCGGCGCGCTCGCGGTCGGCTTCGGCACCGCGCACGCAGCGCCCGCACCCGCACCGGCCGACATCGCCTACTCGGTCAAGCTCGTCGACCACACCGTGGTCGCCAAGCTCGCCGGCGGCACCTTCGCGCTGAGCACCCTGCCCGGCGCCACCCCGGAAGCTCCCGCCCAGCAGGTCCTCGACATCAAGGACGCCACCGGCGCGCTCGCCGCCCAGCTGCCGCTCAACTTCCGCCTCGCCGGCACCCAGATCCCGGTGCAGCCGCAGATCGGCGACAACGGCGCCAGCGTCGCGCTGGTCCCCACCGCCCCGACCGGCCTGGTCGTCGACACGTCCGCGCCGATCGACGCGCTCGCCGTCCCGGCCCCCGCCGCCCCGGCCGCTGGTCAGGCACCGGCGGCCGCGCAGCTCAGCGACATCGCCTCCGACACCGAGAACCAGCGGGCGATGGCCGACTTCTCGACCAAGTTCGGCCTCGCCACCTCGATCGGGACCTTCGTCGGTACGGCTCTCGGCTGCATCCTCACCATCTTCGTCGGCTGCGCGCCGGGCGCCGCGGTCGGCGGAATCGTCGGCACCATGCTCACCGGTGGCCCGGTGCTCATGTCGAGTGGCATCGATCTGCTGAACACCATGCGGGCCGCGCCGGGCACCACCCGCTGGACCGACCAGGCGCTCGCCGCGGCGGCCGCCCAGGGTGGCGACCAGGCCGCTTCGCGGACCAGCGCTGTCCCGGCCCCGGCCCCGGCCCCCGCCGGCGACAACTAGCGATCACCAGGCCTTCGGGCCGTAACGACCTCGAGCGGTCCGCCCTCCGGCGGGCCGCTCGACTCGTCTCGGCGACAACCACATTCGGCTCCGCTGCGCCCCATCGCCGGGTGTGCCGTGCGTTTGCGTGGAACATCCTGCATGTGCTCGATGCAAGCACGCTCGCAGGGCCGCACCGCGGCGCCCCGCTGTCGGTGAGTGTTGTGTTGATAGGCGTACGTCACCGCGTGCTCGGGCCGGGGCAACGATGGATTCGGCTGGGGGCGATGGATGTCGGACAGGTGTCGTGCGGGCACGGTCGGAGGTGCGGCCCTAGGATCCGAGGTATGCGGATCTGGGGCCGGGTTGCCTTGTTGCTCACTGTCGGTGCTGTTTTCGCTACCCCTGCAGGGGCATCCGCTGATGAGGTCGGGGTTCCGGCGACGGTGTGCGGAACTCCGTTGTCCGACGGCGAACTGGACTCCATAGCGCGGCTGTCGGATTCAGTGGCGGCTGGCGAAGATGCGCTGGCGCAGTTGGAATCCGGTGTGGCGCGGCTGCACGAGATCACCGCGATCTTGAACTCGCACGGCGATCGGCGGGGGCTCTTCGGAATCGGGCTCGATGCCGTCGAACAGGACGCGGTGATGCCGTTGCAGCGCGATCCGGGCGCGTTCGAGAATCGGGACTACGCGCACGCGATCAGCCTCGACCTGCTGAGCCGGTACCTGCGGAACCTGCATGCCGAATTCACCGGTGGCACAGTGGAACCGCACTGGGCGCACTACTTCGACCTCGCCGGTCGCTGCGACATCTCACCGGCCCGGGTCGCGATGGCCGGGTACGACGCGCACCTGACCGTGGACCTGTCGTATTCGGTCGCGGCCATGGGCAGCCGGATCGAGAACTCCGCCGACTACTTCAAGATCGTCGCCACCATCGCGGCCGCCGGAGACGAGATCGTCGACCGGACCGAGGATGTGTACCACGCGGATCTCGGACCGCTGTGGCGGTTCTACTTCCTCGGCGAGGGCCTGGACCAGCTCGTCGGCAAGGGCGTCGCCACCCGGCCCATGCTGGTGCTGGCCGATGTCGGCGCCAACGTCGTCATCTTCGGAAACGGCCTGAGCCTGGAGAATCCGGCCCTGCACGACCCCACCGCCGCCGAGATCGGCGGCCTGTACGGCGCCGCCGACACGGCGTTCGACGTGCTGAGCGGGCTGCACGCGCTGTAGCGGCCGTCGGCCGGTCAGTCGGCGAGCTCGAGCCGCCCCATGAGGGTGGTCGCGCCCAGTTGCCGGCCGCCCTGCCCGAAAACCCGCTCCGCCATGGTGAACGAGCCGTCGGCGCGCACCAGCAGTACCGAACTCGCGCGCGTGCCGTGAATGTCGTTGTGCACGAAGCGCGCCGACGCCGAACGCTCCAGGTCCAGCGGCAGGCCGGTCTGCGGGAGGTCCGCGTCGGGTGCCACGACCGCGTCGGCCAGCAGGGTGAAATAGGCGTCCGGGTCGGCGGGATCGTGCTCCACCACCCGAGCGAGCTCGGTCAGGCCGGAGGCGACCTTCGGCCACGCCACGCTGCCGGTATCGGTGCGCAGCGGCTCGCGCGCGCCCACCGGCAGCGACGCCAGCACCGCGCTGTTCGACAGTCCGTGCAGTCCCGGGCCGAGTTCCAGTGGGGCAATGGCACTTCGGTTGCTGTGCCACCACAGCGAATCCAGATCCGACACCAGCAGGTTGTAGCCGTTGTATTCGTCCGGCGCCGCCGCCACCGACCGCAGGAACTTCTCCGGTTCCGCGCCGCCGCCCAGGAAGTCGAGCAGCAGCGCCCCTCGCGAGCGGGTATCGGCCCGCGCCTCCCGCGGGCCGCGCACATTCGTCACCGCCGCGAACCGCCGCGCCTGTGCCTGCATGCCCAGCCAGGTGCCCGGCACTCCGGACGGCGCGCCCACATCCCGGCCCGCCAGCATCCCGGGTAACTCGTCCCACCAGCGCAGCGATTCGGTCGGGCGGGTGAAGAACTCGTCGCGATTGGCCGCCACGATCAGCCGGAACTCGGGGTGCGCGCGCCACCCCGCCAACACCAGACACATACCTCCAGGATGCCGGACGTCGGTGAACAATCGGAACGCCGGAACACCGCCGAAACCCCACCGCACGCTGCCCCCCGGACAGCGGAACGGCCGGTGGTCCCGCAGGACCGACCGGCCGTTCGCTTCGTCGGTGAGATGTCAGTTGGTGCGGATCGACAGACCCGGGTTCTCGTCCAGCACCGCCTGGATCGGCTGCCCGTACAGCTGCGGTGTGTTGCCGGTGATCATGCCGTTGATGTCGGCGACCTGGCAGTACTGGTTCAGCACCTGGTCGATGTCGGGCTGCCCGACGATCTTGTTGTCCGGCACCGACGAGGCGCTCGAGATACCCAGCGCGGAGGTGCCGGTGATGATCGGACCACCGCTGTCGCCCTGCACGGCGCAGATGTTCGCCGAGAAGCTGTGCGTCATCTGGCGGCTGCCGACCTGCACGACCTGGTCGACCGCGTTCACGGTGCCGCAGTTGAAACCACTGCGGGAACCCGACTTGCAGACCGGCGCGCCCACCACCGGCAGCGCGGTACCGGTCAGCGTGACCGGCGCCTGACCCGGCACCCGCACCAGCGAGTTGCTGAACCGGCCGGCGTTGTCGCCGTTGATGGCGACGATCGAGTAGTCCTCGTTGGCGAGCGAAGACTGGGAGATCGTGCCGACCTGAACGCCGGTCGAGTCACCGACCAGGTCGTACACGGTCGCGGCGGCGTCGGTACCGGCAGTGGAAACATTCGGGTTGCAGTGTCCGGCAGTGATGTTCACGACATTGCCGTTCGCGTCGGTGCCGTTGAAGCCCAGCGAGCACCGCAGCGACCGCTCCGGCGTCCGCGCCACGTACCCGTCACCCGCGGCCTCCGACCCGCCCGGACCGCCACCGGCGCTCACGCCGACGGCCGAACCGTCGATCGGTTCCGCGACGACCGGGGGAGCAGTCACCAGCACTCGCGTCGGGTCGATGAAACTCGGCATCGGCAGGCCGGCCTTGTCCACGCGCACGGCCACGGTGTTGTTGGCGATGTCGACCACGGCGCCACGCACCGCCTCGGCGGTGTCGTGCGGCTGACCGGTCAGCCACATCTGGAAGGCCGCCTTCTCCTCGCTCAGCTGATCGGCGGACTTGGCGACGTCCCGGACCTGGAAACCGGCGTTCTGCGCGGCCTGGCGGGCCGCGCCCGCGCCCGCACCGTGGGTCAGGCCCACGATCGGGTTGCCGGCCTGGTCCAGCCACGCGCCGCCGAACACCGCCGGATACTGCTGCTGCGCGGTAGCTGCGAACGCGCCCAGCTGTTGCGCCACATCCGCGCGGTGCAGATAGTCGGCCGGGGACAGCTTCAGGTCACGCTGGACGGCGTCGACCAGGTCCGCGGGGAGTGCCACCGACGGGACCGGAGCCGGAGCGGGGTCGGCGGCCGCCTGTGCGACGAACGGACCGGCCACCAGCAGCGCGGCGGAGGCCACCACCGTGGCCTTGCGTAGGGTGGACTGCGCCGTGCGGGCCGCAGTGCTCGAGTGAGTACGTGGCAGGAGCATGAGGCGACTATATGGGTTCGTGGACATGATGCCTACCGATCGACCGGATTGTGACAGGGCCCGCTGGACGGATCACCGCATGTCCGCCGGGTATTTGCGAACAATTCACGGGCTGTTGCGGGCACCGGAAGTAACGGCTCAGCCCGCGTTCTGCTGGATCCGCAGTTGCGCGCCCGCGCCGACCCCGCCGTTGGACGTGGCGTCCACATCGGCCAGGATCCGCCGGATCGGGATACCGAGCGACGCGGTACCGCCGTAGGCCGCCAGATCCAGGTTCGCCGCATTGCAGTCCTCGGATTCCGCCGTGTTCGAACCGCTCGTGATGCCCAGCGCCAGGGTGCCGGTCACGATCGGGCCGCCACTGTCACCACTGAGCGTGCAGGCGTTGGTGGCGAACCCGCGGATCGTGCGGGAATCACCCGAATCGGTGAACAGCTGCGTCTCGACATGGTCGGCGACCACGAAACCACAGGTGAACGTGGACGACTGGCCCGACTTGCAGACCGGGGCGCCGACCACCGGATCGGCCGTCCCGGTCAGGGTCAGGGTGGTGCCGTTGGCGCCGCGCACCGACGGCCGGTCCATCCCCGCGCGCACCGCGCGATCGGTCAGCTTGATCACCGAGTAGTCCAGCGCCGTGTTCCCGCCCAGCGTCGCCCGCGCGAAGTCACCGGCCTGCGGGCTCGCACCCAGGTTGTCCGGGTTCGGCACCCACACCGACGCCTTCTGGTCGGTGCCGTCGACCTTCGGGTCGCAGTGTCCCGCACTGATATTCAGCGGCGTTCCGGCCTGGTCGACCGCGTTGAAACCGAACGAGCACACCGTCACCTGCTGCAGCGCCGGGTCGTCGAGCGCCATAGGGGCCGTCACGTACGTGTCGCCACCCATCGGGCGGTTCTCCACCGGGCCGCCACCGTCCGGTGACAGCACCACCTTCACCGTGGCCACCAGCGTCGGCAGGTTCAGCAACTGACCGACCGTGCTGTTGGACACTATGACCACGAGCTGGCTGTTCAGGAAGTCGATCGCCACCGAGTTGATCGCCCGGCCCAGATCGAACGGCTGCTGGGCGATCCAGTCGTTCAGCTGGCCGGCGGCCGCCTCCAGATGGTTCGCCGACACCGGGGCCAGCCGGGTCTGATAGCCGGCCGCGGCCGCGACCTTCGCCGCGTCCATGGAGGTCACCGCGACCATCGGCTTACCGTCCGGAGTCAGCCAGGCGCCGGCGAAGTCGTCGGGCCGCTGGGCGCGGAAGTCGGCCGCGTAGGTGCGCAGCTCCTGCGCGCGCGCCGCGCGATCCAGGTACTCGGCGGGCGACATCTTCAGGTCGCGCTGAATGGCCTGCACCAGTTCCGGCGGCAGCTGGTCCGCGGTCAGCTGCGCGACCGGCACATCGGGATCCGCGCCGGCCGGCGCGGAAGTCAGCGAAGGACCCAGCAATAGTGCGGAAGCTAGCGCGGCCGCAGCCGATTTCGCAGCCACCCGTCGCGCGGGCGAGACGGTGGCGCGGCGGACTGGCAGCTCGAGCATGGGTTCCCTTCGTCAGGCACCCACAGGTGCCGGGTCCAGCGTGGGTCATGATCCGGTGCCCGGCAAAGCCCCCCACTGCGATGGTGAGCCGTGCTCGGTAAGAGCCGTTGACGACAACACGGGTCAGCGCACCACTCTAAGGCACCGACCGCGGAAAGGGGTCATTAAGGCGTCACGGGTATTGCCAGTGTGGGGAGGGCAGCGGAGGCGGCGGCGGAATCGGCGGAATCGGACTCAAAGGATAAGTCCACGTGGGTAATTGGCCGAGGCGGTTGGTCGTCGTCGGCACGCTCTGCGGCGGGCCCGCGGCGTCGGTGGAAGCGGGCGCCGTTGACGTCGTAGTGACATCACCGGGATCCGCCTCCTCGGTCACCGGAAGTGGCTCGGCGACCGTCGAATCCGGCGCCGCCGCCTCCGACGGCGCACCGGGCGGCGCGGATTCGGTCGCCGGCGCGGGCAGTTCGGTCGCGATCGACTGCGGCGACGCCGACGCCGCCGAAGACGGCCGCGCACCGGGCAGCGGTGTCGCCGGCGCCGGATGCCGGGAATTCAGCACCGCGGCCACCGCCACACCGCCCAGCAGCACACCGACCGCGGCCGCCGCCACGACCGGGTAGGTACCGCGGCGCCTGCTCCGCGCCGGGGGCGTGGCCGGGACCGCGGCCGCCGGCACCACCGTCGTCTCCGGCAACGCCACCGAATACGCCTGAGTGGGCGGCGGAGCGGTGAGCGTCGGCAGCACATCCGTCGAATCCAGGGCGTTCTCGGCCGGCGACGGATCCGGCGCCGCCGCACCAGCCGGCGTCGACAACACCGCCGCCAGCGCCGCTCGCGCCGCATCGTGCGCCAGCAGCAGGCCCGAGGCAGCACCCGCCGCGGTCAGCGAACTCGGCAGATCGGCCTCGCTGACCAGCACCACCGCCCGCAGACCCAGATAGTCCAGCGAACCCCGCAGTGCGGCCACCCGGGCAGCCGACCAGTCACCCGGATGGGTGGCGTAGACCTCGACCGCGCCCGACACCATCTCCGCGGTCAGTTCGATCAGGCAGAACAGCGCGGTCGCCACCATGTCCTCGCCGCGATACGCGTCACCGTCGTCGACGTGGACGCCCGCCGGATCACCGACCGAACTCGCGAACCCGCGCACGCTGTGGGTGTGCCCGGGCGGCGGAGTGCCACCGAGGACGGTGTCGCCGTCGTCGCTCATGTGCAGGATCGACGGCCGCACCAGGAACTGTGACTCGGAATCCGATTCGGCATCACCCACGGTGACGATTGCGGCGACCGACTCGTCGTCTGCGACGCGCAGGCCCACGCCAGTGGCCATCGTCGAATACCTCGCAATCGGTGTCTCGGTAGGTCTACCCCGCAATCCGTGGCACCCAGTGACCGTTACACGAGGAGTGAACCGTGACCCATGGCGCGCAACATCGACAATAACTCCGAGCGGCTACCCGCGCCGATGCGGCGGCGGATCCGCGCGACATGATGCTCCACGGTCTTGGCGGAGATGTACAGGCGAGCACCGATCTCGCGATAGGTCAGACCCAGCAGCACCAGCTCGGCAACCTCGCGCTCCCGCTCCGACAACACGTCATTGGCCGGCGCGACCCGCTGCTCGGGCGGCGGCGCCGCGGGTTCCGGCCGGACGACCGGGCGGACCTGGGGCCGCGCCTGCGCGCGGATCGTGCGCGCCAACTTCAGCAGTGTCGTCGCCGCAGCCGAATCACCCACCACCAGAGCGGCTTCCGACGCCAGCTTCGCCGCGTCCCAGCGTAAGCCGATGTCCGCCAAGCGAACCGCAGCTGCGGTGACGCGGTCGGGATCGACCTGGCCGCGCAGCATCAGCACCCAGTTGCGGCCCGCGTCGGCGAGGACCGCCGCATGCGGATCACCCGCTGCCGCAGCCTCTTTCAAACGGTGTGCGGGCGGAAGCAACTCGTCCGGCGAGCCCTTCGCGATCGCCGCCTGAATCGCATACCAGTGGAAGGCATTCGCCCACGCCGGCGGATCCGACAAGCGGCCCAACAGTTCCCGGGCGCCGTCGACCAGCGACAGCACCCGGCCCTCGTCGCGCAACCGGATCGCGGTCAGCCACAGTTCACCGATCGGCAAGAGCGCCAACAGATCCGGGCCCACCTCGTCGAGCAGCGGGTACGCCGACTCCCACGCCAAGGCCAGGGCCGCGTCGTCACCGCCGCGGCGGGCCAGGCCCGCCAGCACCCCGTGCGCGAGCAGCCGGTCGCGCGGCGGCAGTTCCGCCACGTCCACCTGCGACATCGTGGTCGCGGCGGCCTGCTCGTCACCGCCCAGCATCGACACCCACGCCGACAGCACCGGGGCCTGTGGATCCTTGGCACAGCCGCGCAGCGCGTCGGCCGCCCGGCGCGGCTCACCCATGCTCAGGCACAACAGCGTCGCGATCGCGGCCGACGAACACGGCAGCGAGCGTTCCGCGCCCGCCGCGCCGTTCGAACGGGCCGCCTGGATCAGGGCCGCCACCGCGGAACGAGTGCGCTCGCCACCCGCGTTCCGCGGCGGCGCGTCCGAGTCGAAACCGGCCAGCGACCACTCCTGGCGGTTCACCGGCGGCAGCGGCAACTGCACCTCGGCCACCGGGCCGGTCGTCACCGTGCGGGCCAGCGCGCCGGCGATCGTCGCCGAACGGACCGTCGTCTCGGTCGGGGGCCAGTGCACCGCCGACGCGGCGAACGCCGCCGCCTGCTCCGGTTCCCCGGACAGGTACAGCACCGTCGCGCCGTTCGCCCAGTCCGCGCCGACCCGGTGCGCGCCCAGCCAGCTGTACAACTGCGCGGCCCGGTTCATCAGACTTCGCCGCGCCCACACACCGGCGCAGGTTCGCACCGCCAGCGCCAGATCGGTGGGTGTCGGGGCCGGACCTGTTGCGTCCGTGGCGTTCTCGGGCGCGCACGCGCGGGCCAGCACCGGTTCGGCCAAGCGCAGCGCGGTGTCGCTGTCACCGGCGCGGGCGGCGGCATCGGCCCAGCGCACCGCGATCGCCTCCGGATCGGCACCCGCGGCGGCCGCGGCCCGGTAGTAGCGGAGCGCGTCGGCGCCGACCTTTTCCGCATGCGCACACAGGAATTCGGCCAAGCGCGGGTCCTGGACACCGGACTCCGCCAGCAGCAGCGCGGTGTGGTCGCGCAGCAGGCCCGTGTCGAGCCGGGTCTGCAACAAGCGGCGCTGCACGCTCAGGTAGCGACGGTCGCCCAGCAGGGTCCGCAGCGGTGCGACCGCCGGTTCCAGCAGTAGATCCGCGTCCGTCACCAGGGCGCCCGCGCGCGCGTCGTCGATCAGGGTCACCACGACGTCGCGGTCGACACCGAGCACCTCGGACAGTTCGTCGGAGTCCAGCCCGGCGCCCGTCGCCGCGACCGCCAGCACCTCCAGTAGCCGAGGATCGGTGTGGTTCAACAAGGTTCGAGCCCACTCCGTCACCGCTGCCTCGACCGCGGCGATCCCGCCGTCGAGCCGGGTCGCGGCCGCCGCGGTGAGCGCCGCCACCACACCGCTGTGGATACCCGCGGTCTGGCGGTGGATGTGCGCGGCCACCGCCCGCGGCACCATCATGCCCAGCTCCCGCGCGAACGGCGCGATATCGGCGACTCCCAGGGCGCGCAACTCCAGCACCCGGCCCCGCCGGGCCGTCGCGTCGGTCAGGGTGCGCAGCGCCTGATCGTGCGGATGCGGCCGGGTCGCCATCACCACCGTGCACGAACCGGATTCGACTGCCGCGCACAGCTTGTCGAGCTCGGGGGCGTCCAGGGTGTGCACGTCGTCGACGATCAGGGCACGTGGGCCGCTGCCGTTGAGCGCGGCCTCCATGTCCTCACACGCGGTGACCCCGTGCGCTCGCAGCCGGGCCCGGATCGCGCTCAGCAGCGTGGATTTCCCGGTGCCCGAACGGCCACGGATCAGATGGACCAACGGTTCCCCGTTCGCGAACTCGAGCTCGCGGAGAACCTCCCGGGCGCCCGGCAACGACTCGAGCGCGATCGCAGTGTTGTTGGTCATGGCAGCCTCATCGTGGCGCTCGGGACGTGGAGGTCTGCGGGGAGTTGCCCAGCAGACCGTTGACCGCGCCACCGACGGTGTTCGTGACACCGTCGACCGTGCCGTCCACCGTGTTGCCCAGGCCGTTCACCACGCCGCCGATCACGCCGGGCAGCGACGGGCCCTGCTGGGAAGGGGAGGGTGCGGGAGCGGGAGCCGGGGCAGGTGCGGGTGCCGGAGCGGGTGCGGGACCAGGTGCCGGGGCCGGCGCCGGGGCTGGGGCCGGGGCCGGGGCAGGCGCCGGAACAGGTGCTGCGGGAGCCGGTGCGGCGGGGTCGCCGCCGCTCACGACCGGTGGCTGCTGATCCGGGGCGGGCGCGCCGGCCGCCGGTGCGCTGCCCGGGGCTGCCGCGCCCGGAGCGGACTGGGCCGAGTTGCCGCCCGTACTGCCGGGCGCACCCGCCACGCCCCCGGGGTTGCCGTTCGGCGCCGGCGCGCCGGCCGCCGCACCCGATACCGGTGCGCCCGGCATGCCCGCCGGTACCGCAGCGCCCGGGGCGGCCGAGGTCGCGGCACCCGGTGCCGCCGAAGCCGCGGGGCTCGCCGGGGTGGTCGCCGAGGAGTTCCCGGTCGGGGAGTTCGAGAACACGGCCGTGCCCAGGGCCAAGGTGCCGGTGGCCAGCGCCGCCACGATCACCGCGCCGCCGCCGATCAAGGCCGTGCGCTGCCAGCGGTTGAAGCGTGGCTCCTTCTCGGGAACCGCCTCGGGTAGCGGCGGAACCTTCGGCCGCGCCATCTCCGCGGCCACCGCCTCCACCGTCGCCAGCGCCGCGACCGCCTCGGGCCGGGCGATCACGGTCGGGGCGGACTCGGCCGCCAGCGCCGGGATCGCGGCCGTGTTCTGGCCCTCCGCAAGCAGATCCGCGGCCAGCAGGGCCGCGCCGTGGGCGGCCGTCGTGCCCGGCGCCACATCCGACACCGTCGGCACCCCGAACTCGGCGGACACCAGTTCGGTCAGCAGCGGGATCGCGCCGCCGCCACCGGTCAGCAGTACGGCCGCCAGGTCGGTGCGGGCGATGTGCGCGCGCCGCAGCGCGGTGTGCACCAGGTCGAGCGAGTTCAGCAGGGTGCCGCGGAAGAGTTCCTCGAGTTCGTCGCGGACCAGGCGGACGTTGCGGGAGATACCCGGCAGCGCCACCTCCACCGTGGTGGCGGTGACCCGGGACAGATCCTCTTTCGCAATTCGGCAGCGGTCCCGCAAAGCGGCCAATTCCGATTCGACCGCGGGATCGAACGGGTCCAGATCGGTGTCGCCGACGGCATTTGCCAGAACATAACGCATGGTCAGCAGGTCGAATTCGGTGCCGGCGACCGAGGTCGTGCGGACCGGCTCGGCCAGCAGGCCCGGCTTCGGGCCCGCTTCCGCCACCGAAACCGTGAGCCCGGTGGTGCCCAGGTCGTAGACGACCACCACACCGGCGTGCGGTGCATTGTCGGCATCGGCCAGCCAGCGCAGCGCCGCCGTCGACTCGGGGACCAGGGCCACCGCATTCAGGCCGGCCCGGTCGAGGGCCGCCCGCTGGGCCTCCACGGTCTGCGGCGTCCACCACGCCGGGTAACCCGCGACAACACCTTCGCTGGGGCTCTTCACCATGACGCTGTCGATCACGTCGGCCACGAAATCGGCTGCTGCCACCGAGGATCCGTCGTCGCAGCGAATATCGACCGGGTCACCGACCCGGGTGAGAAGGCTGTGCGCCAGCTCCGGCGCCAGGCGCGGCGCAGTCGGCCGGACCTGAGCCTTCGCGCGGGTGCTGATACCGCCCGACGTCGTCACGGCGGTCGTATACGACGAACCCACCGTAACGCCGAGTGTCTGGCCCTGAGTCATCCGAGAACCCCTAGTCACTCGAACTGGGACGTTACTGTGAACGTCGCTGTTCCAACATAGTGCGCGTGCATTTTGTTCGAAACGGTTGACGTCCGTAACCATGCGGACACCACTCCGACCTACCCCGCCTGTCGGTTGCTGGGGGTTCCGCGTTACCGAGGTCGGAAAAACATGGGGAAATTCCCCTAATGCCGGTTCCACCCCCAACCCCGCCCCGGGGGATTTCGGGGGGCTCGACCCCGTTACCTGTAACGACTCGCGTTCGTAGCGTGAAAGTCAATTCGACTGCTGCGGGTCGCCCCGATCCGCCGATCCAGGAGACGATGACGATGAGCCCCAACGCGATTCTCGAGTTCATTCTCGGTTTGCTCCGTGACTCGGACGCGGCAGCCGGATTCTGTGCCAACCCCACCGCGTCCCTCAGTGCCGCAGGCCTCGAGTCGGTGACGCCGGAAGATATCGCCGCTGCCGCCCCGATGGTGGCCGAGTCGGCCTTGGTCAGCGGCGGGTCCCAGCTGGCGGCGATCGTCGCCGCGGCCTCCGGGGTGCCCGGTGCCGCGATCGACACCGGCGTGGGCGGCGGGATCGACACCGGGCTGACCGGTGGAATCGACACCGGACTCACCGGCGGCATCGATACCGGACTCACCGGCGGGATCGGTGGCGGTCTGAACCTCGGCGGGGGCGGCTCGGTCTCCGGTTCGGGTGGGTCCGCGGGCGGCCTGCAGATCGGGCTCGGCGGCATCTCCCTCCCCGGCCTGACCACGGTGGCGACCGTCACGCCCGGCGCGGGCATCGAGGTGGGTCTGGGCCCGATCGCGGCCGGACTCAGCGGTGCGGTCGCGGCCGGCATCCCCGTCGCCGCCGCCCTGACCGGCACCCTCAGCGGCGCCGAGAACGTGACCGCCGGCCTGGGCGCTTCCGCCGACGTCGGCCTGAGCGCGGTGACCGACGTGACCGCCGGCCTCGGTGCCGGAGTGGGTGCCGTCGGCGAGGCCGCGGCGGGCCTGGGCGCCGGACTGGCCGGGCTCGGCAGCGCCGGCGCGGCACTCGGTGCCGTCGGCAGTGCGGAGGCCGGACTCAGCGGTGTAGTGAACGGACTGGGTAGCGCGGCGGCTGGTGCCGGCGCTTCGCTGAGTGGCGTGGTGAATGAGCTCGGGAGTGCGGCGGCTGGTGCCGGTGGCTCGCTGAGTGGTGTGGTGAACGGGCTCGGAAGTGCGGCGGCGGGTGCCGGTGGCTCGCTGAGTGGTGTGGTGAACGGGCTCGGGAGTGCGGCGGCGGGTGCTGGCGCTTCGCTGAGTGGCGTGGTGAATGAGCTTGGTAGTGCGGCGGCTGGTGCTGGTGGCTCGCTGAGCGGCGTCGTGAACGGGTTGGGAAGCACGGTCGGTGGGGTGGGCGGCGGCCTGAGTGGTGTCGTCAATGGACTCGGTAGCGCGGAGACCGGGCTCGGTGCCTCGCTGAGCGGGGTGGCCAATGGGCTCGGTAGCGCGGTCGGTGGCGTCGAGAGCGGTGCCGGTGGTGCGCTCGGTGGTGTCGTCAACGGTCTCGGTGGTGCGGTCGGAGGTGTCACGGCGGGTGCCGGCGGTGCGCTCGGTGGCGTGGTGAACGGACTCGGCAGTGCGGCGGCCGGACTGGGCGGCGAGCTGTCGGCGGGTGCGAGCGCTGGCGCCGGTGCGGCCGGCGGACTGGCCGCCGCCCTCGGCGGGGCGTCGAACCTGGGCGGTCAGCTCGGTGCGCAGCTCGGTGGCGGGCTCTCCGGTGAGGCGGGCCTCGGTTCCGCCGCCGGCCTTACCGGCGGGCTGAGTGGTGTCGCGGGTGCCGCGGGAAGTGCGGCCGCCGGTCTGGGTGGTGCGCTGTCCGGTGCAGCCGGCGCGGGCGCCGGATCCGCCGCGGGCCTGAACGCCGCCCTCGGCGGATTCGCCGGTGCCGCAGCCGGACTCGGCGCGGACCTCACCGGTAGCGCAACCGCGGGCCTCGGTGCCGCGGCGGGCGCCGCCGGAAACCTCGCCGCGGGCCTGAGCGGCGCGGCGGGCGCCGGACTGGGTTCCGCGGCCGGTCTCGGTGGGTCGGTCTCCGGTGAAGCAGGTGCCGGACTGGGTTCCGCAGCGGGTCTGTCGGGCGGGCTGAGCGGTCTCGCCGGTGCCGCGGGAAGTGCGGCCGCCGGTCTGGGTGGCGCGCTGTCCGGTGAAGCGGGCGCGGGCCTCGGTGCCGCGGGAAGCGCCGCGGCCGGACTGGGCGCTGCGGTCGGCGCCGGTGTCGGTTCCGCAGCAGGCCTCGGTGGGTCGCTGTCGGGTGAAGCAGGTGCCGGACTCGGATCTGCCGCCGGTTTGTCGGCAGGTCTGAGTGGGCTTGCCGGTGCCGCGGGCAATGTCGCAGCGGGTCTGGGCGGCGCGTTGTCCGCGGAAACCGGTGCTGGCCTGGGTATCTCGGGCAGCGCCGGACTCGGTTCTGCCGCCGGTGCGGCCGGGTCGGCTGAAGCGGGTCTTGGTGCCGCGGGTAGCGCTGCTGCGGGTTTGGGTGGCGCGCTTTCTGGCGCCGCGGGTGCGGGTCTGGGTGGTGCGGTCTCCGGATTGGCCGGCGCGGGTGCGGGTTTGGGTGGTGCGCTTTCCGGTGGTGCCGAAGCTGGTCTCGGTGGTTCGGCTGAAGCGGGTCTTGGTGCCGCGGGTAGCGCTGCTGCGGGTTTGGGTGGCGCGCTTTCTGGCGCCGCGGGTGCGGGTCTGGGTGGTGCGGTCTCCGGATTGGCCGGCGCGGGAGCAGGTTTGGGTGGTGCGCTCTCCGGAAGTGCGGAAGCGGGTCTCGGTGCTGCGGGGAGTGCCGCCGCTGGGTTGGGCGGCCTCGTATCCGGTAGCGCGGACGCCGGGCTCGGTGCCGTGGGTAGTGCTGGTGCCGCCGGTAGCGCGGCCGCCGGCCTCGGTGGTCTGGTCTCGGGTAGTGCGGGCGCCGGTCTGGGTTCTGTTGTCGGCGCTACCGGTAACGCAGCTGCTGGTCTCGGTGGACTTGTTTCGGGCAGTGCTGACGCCGGTCTCGGTGGTTCGGCGGAAGCCGGTCTGGGATCTGCGGCTGGTTTGGGTGCCGCGGGTAGTGCCGGATTGACCGGTGCGCTCGGGAGCGCGGCGAATGCGGCCGCTGGTCTGGGTGGCGGGCTTTCGGGTGCTGTCGGTGCGGCCGCCGGTTCCGCCGGGAGTGCGGCAGCCGGTCTGGGCGGCATCGTTTCGGGTAGCGCGGATGCCGGGCTCGGGGCAGCTGGGAACCTCGCTGCCGGTCTGGGCAGCGCGGCCGGTCTGGCTGGGAATGCGGCTGCGGGACTTGGTAGTTCGGCGGAGGCGGGCCTGGGCGGCGCGATCTCGGGAGCTGCGGGCGCCGGTGCCGGGTTGGGCGGTGCCCTCTCCGGTGGTGCCGAAGCCGGCCTCGGCGGTTCCGCCGGTGCGGGCCTCGGGTCGGCGGCTGGTCTGGGCGCTGCGGGCAGCGCCGGATTGAGCGGTGCGCTCAACGGCGCGGCGAATGCAGCTGCCGGTCTCGGCGGCAGTGTTTCGGGTGCGGCCGGCGCCGGTCTCGGTTCGGCTGCGGGTGCTGCTGGTAGTGCCGGTGCTGGTCTCGGCGGGCTCGTATCTGGTAGTGCGGGTGCGGGCTTGGGTTCCGCTGTAGGCGCTGCGGGGAACGCCGCCGCCGGTTTGGGTGGTGCGTTGACCGGTAGTGCTGATGCCGGTGTCGGTGCCGCCGGTAGTGCCGGTGCTGGTCTCGGCGGCCTTGTATCCGGTAGTGCGGGTGCGGGTTTGGGTTCCGCTGTAGGCGCTGCGGGGAACGCCGCTGCCGGTTTGGGTGGTGCGTTGACCGGTAGTGCTGATGCCGGTGTGGGTGCTGCTGGTAGTGCCGGTGCTGGCCTGGGTGGCCTTGTATCCGGTAGTGCGGACGCCGGGCTCGGTGCCGCGGGTAGTGCCGGTGCCGCTGGGAGCGCAGCCGCCGGCCTCGGCGGTCTGGTGTCCGGAAGCGCCGGTGCGGGTTTGGGTTCGGCTGCGGGTGCTGCGGGGAACGCGGCTGCGGGTTTGGGTGGTGCGTTGACCGGTAGTGCTGATGCAGGTGTCGGTGCTGCTGGGAGTGCCGGTGCTGGCCTGGGCGGCCTTGTATCAGGTAGTGCGGGTGCGGGTTTGGGTTCGGCTGCAGGTGCTGTGGGTAATGCTGCTGCTGGCCTCGGCGGTCTGGTGTCCGGAAGCGCCGGTGCGGGTTTGGGTTCGGCTGCCGGTGCCGCCGGTAACGCGGCTGCCGGTTTGGGTGGTGCGTTGACCGGTAGTGCTGATGCAGGTGTCGGTGCTGTGGGTAATGCCGCCGCTGGCCTCGGCGGTCTTGTGTCCGGAAGCGCCGGTGCGGGTTTGGGTTCGGCTGCCGGTGCCGCCGGTAACGCGGCTGCGGGCTTGGGTGGTGCGTTGACTGGCAGTGCTGATGCGGGTGTGGGTGCTGCCGGTAGTGCCGGTGCTGGCCTCGGTGGGCTCGTATCCGGTAGTGCGGGTGCGGGCTTGGGTTCCGCTGTAGGCGCTGCGGGGAACGCCGCTGCCGGTTTGGGTGGTGCGTTGACCGGTAGTGCGGGAGCTGGGCTCGGTGCTGCGGCGGGGGCCGGGAGCAGTGTCGGGGCGGGGCTGGGGAGTTCGGCTGGGCTGGGCGGTGGTCTCAGTGGGGCTGCGGGTAGTGCCGGTGGTGGGCTGTCCGGCGCTTTGAGTGGTGCGGCGAATGCGGCTGCTGGACTTGGTGGTTCGGTTTCGGGTGCTGCGGGAGCGGGCGCTGCCGGGAGTGCGGCGGCGGGGCTCGGTGGGGCTGCGGCTTCCGGGCTGAGCGGTGTGGCGGGGGCCGGGGCGGGACTGGCCGGCGTGGCCAATGCCGGGCTCGCGGCCGCGGCCACCGGATCGGCGCACACCGGTGCCGACCTCTCCGGTGCCTTGAGCGGTGCTGCGGATGGCGGGTTCAGCTCGGTGCTGCCGGGCGGTAGCAGTGCGGGGAGTGCGAGCAGTGGTTTGGACACCGCGCTGCACACCGGGACGACCGGTGGTCTGGGCGCGGTGCTGCAGGGTGCCGCCGGTGCGACCGGGGGTGTGAACTCGGCGCTGCACGGCGGTGCGGATGCGACCGGTGGTCTGAACGCCGCGCTGCAGGGTGCGGGTAGTGCGAGTGGCGGACTGGATTCGGCGCTGCACGGCGGGGCCGATGTGACCGGCGGCTTGAACGCCGCGCTGCAGGGTGCGGTCGGTGCGGGTTCCGGGTTGGACACTTCGCTGCACTCGGGTGCGACCGGCGGACTGACCTCGGCGCTGCAGGGCGCGGCCGGCAACGTGAATGCCGCCGTGCAGGGCGCGGGCAGTGCCGGTGGCGGTCTGGATTCGGCGCTGCACGCTGGTTCGGATGTGACCGGAAGCGCGGCCGGCAACGTGAATACCGCGGTGCAGGGTGCGGCGGGTGCCGGTGGTGGTCTGGATTCGGCGCTGCACGCTGGTTCGGGTGTGACCGGGAGTGCGGCTGGTGGTTTGAATGCCGCGGTGCAGGGTGCGGCCGGTGGTGGTGTGGATTCGGCGCTGCACGCTGGTTCGGATGTGACCGGGAGTGCGGCCGCTGGTGCTGGTGCGGGTTCGGGTTTGGACACCTCGCTGCACGCGGGTGGTGACGCTGCCGGTGGTCTCACCTCGGCGTTGCAGGCGCACGGTGGGGCCACCGGCGGGCTCGAGTCGGCGTTGTCCGGCGGTGCGGGGGCGGCCGGGGGAGCGGCTGCCGGTGGTGCGGTCGACACCGGGATCCACGGGCTCACTGGGGCCGGCGCGAATGCGGCGGTGGGGGCCGGAGCGGCCAATCCGTGGTCGACGGTGGATGTTTCGCACACCTTCGGCACCGTCGACCCGAGTGCGGTGACGCACAACCCGGTCGACAGCGCGCTCGGCGGGACCGGCGCGGTGACCGGCGGCGTGCACGCCGACCCGCACGCGGCCGGCGTCGACCCGCACATCGCCCCGGCGGGTGGCGAACACGCCGCCGGTGACCTCGGCGGCCTGCTGCACTGAGATCGAGGAGTAGACAGGAACCGTGGAGGTGACCACTGTCCCGAGCAAGACCGGCGCACCCGCGCCGGTCTTGCTGACGGCCCTGGAAGAGACCCTGACCGCGGCCCGCAGTGCCAACCGGGGCGACCTGGTCGAGCGCCTGCGGGCCCTGGTCGAACGGGTCCGGGATCCCCGCCGCCGCATCGTGGTAGTGGGGCTCGGCAACCAGGGCAAGAGCCAATTCGTCAACGCCCTGCTCGATGTCGAGCTCTGCCCGGTCGGCGACGACACGACCACGACGGTGCCGCTGCTGCTGGCACACGGGCTGCGGACCGAGGCACATCTCGTGCTGTCCGAACCGGCTGGGCAGCGAGTTCCGTTGGCATTGCCGGACATTCCCGCGGTGCGGCCCCGTACCCCCCACGGCCAGGTGGCGCGGGTGGAGATCGCCGCGCCGAACGCTCTGCTCGCGGACGGCATCGTCCTGGTCGACACGCCGGCCGTGGGGGGTCAGGGGGCGGCGGGCGCGATGAGTTTCCTGCCGACCGCGGACGCGGTGCTGGTCGTGTCGGACGCGTCCACCGAACTCACCGAACCGGAGCTGGAACTGCTGCGCCGCGTGCGCGAGTTGTGTCCCGCGGTGGCGCTGGTGCTGGCCAAGACCGACCTGTACCCGCACTGGCGGCAGGTGTGCGAGGCCGATGCCGCGCATCTGGCGCGGGGCGGGGTGGACGTTCCGATCATCCCGGTGTCGTCGCTGCTGCGGACCCACGCGCTGCGTTTGCAGGACGAGCAGCTGGGCCGCGAGTCGGGTTTCGGTCTGCTCTACGACTTCCTGCGGGTCCAGGTGGTGGCGCGTGACCAGGCGGAGACGGTGCACGCCGTGGCCGTCGACATTTCCTCCGCCGCAGAACATCTGGCGCTCGCGCTGGGTAGTGAGTTGGTGGCGCTGAAGGATCCGGAGCAGGGTGCCGCCGCGATCGCCGAACTGCGCACCGCGAAGATCGCCGCCGAGGACCTGCACCGGCGCACCGCGACCTGGCAGCAGACGCTGAGCGACGGCGTCACCGATCTGGCGGGCGATATCGATCACGATCTGCGGGAACGACTTCGGGGCGTCGGCCGCACGGCCGAAGAATGGCTCGACGCCAACGATCCGGGCAAGCACTGGGAGCGGATGCGCGAATGGCTCACCGGCACAGTCGATACCGCGCTCGGTGACAATCTGCTGTGGACTCACACCCGCGCGCTGGCTTTGGCGGAACGGGTCGCCGAGCACTTCGTGGAGTTCGGCGGCGTCGACCTGCCCAATGTGAAAACCGGTCTGCAACCTGAGGATTCGAAGGTCGAGTCGGTGACCCTGTCGGATCTGGAACCTGATCTGGGGCTGGGGCACAAGCTGCTGGTCGGGATGCGCGGCTCCTACGGCGGCATGGTGATGGTCGGCCTGGTCAGTACCGTCGCCGGTCTGGCGTTGATCAATCCGATCTCGCTCGGCGCCGGTATGTTGCTGGGCGGCAAGGCGTTCCGTGACGATCAGCAGGAGCGGCTGGCGCGGCGCCGGGCGACGGCGAAGCTGGCGGTCCGGCAGTTCCTCGACGATGTCGGGTTCCAGGCGGGCAAGGAGTCCCGCGACCGGTTGCACCGGGTGCACCGGGTGCTGCGCGATCACTTCAGCGGGATAGCCGAGCGCAGTCTGCGCTCGATCAACGATTCGCTGCAGGCGGCTCAGGACGCGGCCGGTGTGGAGTCCGCGCGGCGGGCCGAGCGGGCGGCGGAACTGGAGCGGCAGCTGCGCATCGTGGCCGAGTTGCGGCGGTACGCCGAGACCATGTTGGACGCTCGACCAGCGGCGGCGCTCCCCGGGTGATTCGCGTGTTTCGTCCCGAATCGCCACCGTGGCGAACTCGGTTACAGTGACCGAGTGAATTCGGAGTTCACCGCCGCCGGGCGGCATCGTCGCGAGCCCGAGCCAGGCCTTCGAACTGTGGGTATCCCGGTCGCCGCGCCCGCCGGCGGCCTGGTCGAGCAGGCCCGCGAGCTGGTCGCGCGGGCCCGGTCCGCGTTCCCGGAACTGTCCCGTCCGGGCCGGCAGCTCGCCGACTGCGCCGAGCGCCTGCAGCAGCCGCTGCGGGTCGCGCTGGCCGGTCAGCTCAAGGCCGGCAAATCGACGCTGCTGAACGCGCTCGTCGGCCAGGACATCGCGCCCACCGACGCCACCGAGTGCACCCGCATGGTCACTTGGTATCGGCACGGCCTGGCGCCGCGGGTGTCGGCGCTGTCGGCCGACGGCGCGCGCGCCGACGTGGCGGTGCGCCGCGTACCGGGCGCGGACGGTCTGCCGGGGGCGCACGGCCTCAGCTTCGATCTGTCCGCGCTGCGCTGGTCGGCGCCCGGATTGCACGAGGTCGACCACCTGGAGGTCGAGTGGCCCGCCGCCGACCTGGCCGGCACCACGGTCATCGACACCCCCGGCACCTCGTCGCTGTCGCGGGAGGTCTCCCAGCGCACCACGGCCCTGCTGATGCCGGGCGCGGACGGTTCCGGCGCCAGGCGGGTGCTGCCGCCGCGGGCGCCCGCCGACGCGCCGCACACCGTGTCGTCGGGTGTCGACGCGGTCGTCTACCTGCTGCGCCGGCTCGACGACGTCGATATCGACTTCCTGGAGGCGCTGGGCGCCCACCAGGGCGAGAGTTTCGGTGGACCGCTGGGCGTGATCGGTGTGGTGTCGCGCGCCGACGAGATCGGTTCGGGCCGACTGGACGCCCTGCAGTCGGCCCGCGACGTGGCGTCGCGGTTCGCCGGGGAACTCGAACGAACCGGGTTGTGCCAGGCGGTGATTCCGGTGGCCGGCCTGCTCGCGTACGCGGCGGCGACCTTGCGCCAACGCGAATTCGACGCGTTCGAGGCACTGGCCGGGGTGCCGATCCTGGAGCTCGACGCGGCGATGCTGTCGGCGGACCGGTTCGCCCGTCCCGATCTGCCGCTGCCGGTGGCGCCGGAACTGCGGGCGCATCTGGCGGCCCGGTTCGGCATGTTCGGTATCCGGTTGGCCATCAAGCTGATCCAGTTCGGTGCACGCGATTCCTCGCTGCTGGCACAGGAATTGACCAAGCGTTCCGGCCTGGACGAATTGCGCGGGGTGCTCGACATCCAATTCGCGCAGCGCGCCGATCAATTGAAGGCGCATTCGGCGTTGACCGCGCTGGCGCGAGTGTTGACCGAGCATCCGGGCAGCGACGCGGACAGCCTGCTGCCGCAGGTGCGTTCGCTGCTGGCCGATGTACACGGGTTCGCCGAGTTGCGCTTGCTGGCGCGGCTGCGGACAGCCGAATTACCGTACGGGCCTGCGGATATCGCGGAACTGCATCTGCTGCTGGGTGGTTCGGGGCTCGCGCCACACGTGCGCCTGGGCCTGCCGCCGACCGCTTCGGCCGCCGAGGTGCACGAGCACGCACTCGCCGCGGTCCGGAAGTGGCGGGGCCGGGCGGGGCACCCGCTGGCGGATCAGTTCACCGCGCAGGCGGCGCGGACCGCTGTCCGCAGCGCGGAAGGTATTGCGGCGCAGGTCGGTTAGCTCCGAGGCGGCGCCTCTCGTTCGCCGTCGACGGACAAGTGCTCGCCGAGCCGACCGGCCGAGCTACCTCGGAGATGGTCGGGCCTGCCCAGGTGTGGCGGGCCCGACCGAACCGTCACAGGTTGAGGTCGCTGTTGCAGACCGGGGCGGCGCCCGGGGGCAGGTACGGCGCGGAGTACTGCGAACCGGCGCCACCGAAGATGCACACCAGGTCGGCCAGCAACGGGCTGGCGGGGTAGACGGCGCCGGCGAGCCCGTTCGCCGAGCCGAAGGATTTCATGAAGGCGCTGTAGGTGCCCGACAGCGAGCCGGACATCGAGCTGCTTCCGGTGTCGGATGTGGTCGGGGTGGTATCGGCCGAGGCGGCGCCGGTACCGGCGACCACGGCGGCGCCGATGGCCAGGGAGACGAACATGGTGCGAGACATCGTGGCGATCATGCGGCCGACTCTATTGCGTACAGCATTGTCTGTATACGCTTCGGCCCGCCCCCAATTTTGGGGTCTTGCAACAGCTTTCGCGCTCCTACCAGCAACTTCCCTTAGACGTCGGTGACCGCGCTGCTCGGGTCGATCAGGATCTTCGCGTGCCGCTCCGGGTTACCGAGAGCGGTGAAAGCCGCTGCGACGCCGTCCAATCCGACGGTTCCGGTGATCAGCGGTGCCGGATCGACCCGCCCGTCGGCCAGCATGTGCAGGGTGTCACGGAACTCGCCCGGGTCGTAGCCGAGGACGAACCGGACGTCGATCTCCTTGTTGATCGCCATCGCCGGATGGAAGGTATCCGCCTGCATGCACACCCCCACGACCACGACGCGGCTCAACGGCGGTGCGGCGGTGAGGATTCCGTCGATCATGCCGGGCACGCCGACACATTCGAAGACAACCGGGCCGCTGGGCGCGGCGTTCAGGGCGTGCAGGCCGCGGAACAGGTACCACCAGGGCAACTGCGGGACCGCGCGCAGCCGGTCCATGGTGTCGAAGCCGAGGTTGAGGACATCGGTGACGCCGGTGATCCGGGGCGGGCGCGCTGCGGCGCCGAACGGGTCGGTATCGCGCGGGTCGACGACCACGTCGGCGCCGCAGCGGGCCGCCAGTTCGCGGCGGCGCGGTGACAGGTCGGAGGCGACCACCGTGCGCACGCCGGCGGCCTTCAGCATCGAGATCACGGCGAGCCCGATCGGCCCGCAGCCGATTACGAACGCGGTCTCGCGCTTGCCGATTCGGCTGCGGCGCACCGCATGCCAGGCGACGGCCATCGGTTCGGTCAGTGCCGCGTGTTCGGCGGAGAGCCCGTTGGGGATCGGGAACGTCATCGATTCCTGGACCACGACCTGTTCGGCGTAACCGCCGGGCGCGGGTTCGGCGAGGCCGGTCAGCTGCGGTGTGCGTCCTTCGCGCCGGATCGGCAGCGCCACGACCGGAGTGCCGGCCTTCCAGCGGCGGCGGGTACCGGGCCCGTATTCGGCTATCTCACCGCTGAATTCGTGGCCGAGCACGATCTGCTGATCGGAGCGCATGAACTGCGGGTAGCCGACGGCGGCGGCCAGGTCGGCGAGGTCGTCGCAGTGGGTGCGGGCGTGTAGGTCGGAGCCGCAGATGCCGCAGCGGCTGACGGTCAGAAGAAGCTGTCCGGGGCCGGGGCGGGGAGTGGGGATGTCCGCGACGTCGAGTCGGCCGTTGCTGCACAGAACTGCCCTCATGTCGGCACGGTACCGTGCGGTTGTGCGACTACTTTGTGATGTGCGTCACATATATCGGTATGGCGGGAATGGGCTTTCGGGGTGCCGGGTTGTCCACTTCGACAACATTGAGTCGATGTCACTCAACTTTGCGGTTGACTCCGGATCGCCGGAGGAGCAAGATTGAGCCGACCACGCTCAGTATTGCTGGGACCGTGCTCCGTGCGGTGTTGGGGTCAGGTCCGATGAAGTCCGCGAGGGCTTCCACGGCAGGGCTTCCGCAGCAAGGCAACCCGCCCTGCTACCCACACAAGTTTTCGTCGTAATACCTCAGGGAGGAACAACAATGGCTCGTGCGGTCGGTATCGACCTCGGGACCACCAACTCGTGCATCGCCGTGCTGGAAGGCGGCGAGCCGAAGGTTATCGCCAACTCGGAGGGGTCCCGGACCACCCCGTCGATCGTCGCCTTCGCCAAGAACGGTGAGGTGCTGGTCGGCCAGCCCGCGAAGAACCAGGCGGTGACGAACGTCGACCGCACCATCCGGTCGGTCAAGCGCCACATGGGTGACGGCAGCTGGCACGTCGACATCGACGGCAAGCAGTACACCCCCCAGGAGATCAGCGCCCGGGTGCTGATGAAGCTCAAGCGCGACGCCGAGGAGTACCTGGGCGAGGAGATCACCGACGCGGTGATCACCGTCCCGGCCTACTTCGAGGACGCGCAGCGGCAGGCCACCAAGGAAGCCGGCCAGATCGCCGGCATGAACGTGCTCCGCATCGTCAACGAGCCGACCGCGGCCGCGCTGGCCTACGGCCTGGACAAGGGCGACAAGGAACAGACCATCCTCGTCTTCGACCTCGGTGGCGGTACCTTCGACGTCTCGCTGCTGCAGATCGGCGACGGTGTCGTCGAGGTCAACGCGACCGCCGGTGACAACCACCTCGGTGGTGACGACTGGGACAACCGCATCGTCAACTGGCTGGTCGACAAGTTCAAGGGCACCTCGGGCATCGACCTGACCAAGGACAAGATGGCCCTGCAGCGGCTGCGTGAGGCCGCCGAGAAGGCGAAGATCGAGCTGTCGTCCTCGCAGTCGACCTCGATCAACCTGCCCTACATCACCGTGGACGCGGACAAGAACCCGCTGTTCCTCGACGAGCAGCTCACCCGGGCCGAGTTCCAGAAGATCACCTCCGATCTGCTGGACCGCACCCGCAAGCCGTTCCAGCAGGTCATCAAGGACGCCGGCATCTCGGTCGCCGACATCGACCACGTCGTGCTGGTCGGTGGTTCCACCCGTATGCCCGCCGTCACCGACCTGGTGCGCGAGCTGACCGGTGGCAAGGAGCCCAACAAGGGCGTCAACCCGGACGAGGTCGTCGCCGTCGGTGCCGCCCTGCAGGCTGGTGTGCTCAAGGGCGAGGTCAAGGACGTCCTGCTGCTCGACGTGACCCCGCTGTCGCTGGGCATCGAGACCAAGGGCGGTGTGATGACCAAGCTCATCGAGCGCAACACCACCATCCCCACCAAGCGGTCGGAGACCTTCACCACCGCCGACGACAACCAGCCGTCGGTGCAGATCCAGGTCTTCCAGGGTGAGCGCGAGATCGCTGCGCACAACAAGCTGCTCGGATCCTTCGAGCTGACCGGCATCCCGCCGGCTCCGCGCGGCGTGCCGCAGATCGAGGTCACCTTCGACATCGACGCCAACGGCATCGTGCACGTCACCGCGAAGGACAAGGGCACCGGCAAGGAGAACACGATCAAGATCCAGGACGGCTCCGGCCTGTCCAAGGAGGAGATCGACCGCATGGTCCGCGACGCCGAGGCGCACGCCGCCGAGGACAAGGCCCGCCGCGAGGAGGCCGAGACCCGCAACCAGGCCGAGTCGCTGGTGCACCAGACCGAGAAGTTCATCAAGGACAACGAGGACAAGGTGCCCGCGGATGTGAAGTCCAAGGTCGAGGCGGCCATCGCCGAGGCCAACGAGGCGCTGAAGGGTCAGGACATCTCCGCCATCAAGTCCGCGGTGGAGAAGCTGGCGACCGAGTCGCAGGCGCTGGGCCAGGCCATCTACGACGCTTCGGCGGCGGAGAGTGCCGGCCACACCGATGGTGCGACCCCGCAGTCCGACGACACTGTGGTCGACGCCGAGGTGGTCGACGAGGAGCCCGGTCAGAAGTGACAACCCCGAATCCGAAGAACGAGTCGCTCGGCGACGAGACGGCGGCTGGGGCGTCGACACCGGCTCCGCCGGAACCGGCAACCGCAGCGGCGCCCGAGGAACTCTCGGACGCCGCGCCGGCGGAACCGTCCGGCGAAGAGCTGGCCGACACGATCAGTTCCGAATTGGCCGAGCGCACAGCCGATCTGCAGCGCCTGACCGCCGAATACGCCAACTATCGCCGTCGGGTCGAGCGGGACCGCAAGTCCGCGATCGACGGCGCCAAGGCGGCCGTGGCGGCCGAGTTGCTGCCGGTGCTCGACGACCTGGACCGCGCGCGTGCGCACGGCGACCTGGAGTCGGGCCCGCTGAAGTCGGTGGCCGACAAGCTCACCGACGCCCTGCGCAAGACGGGGCTCGAGGAGTTCGGTGTGACGGGCGAGCCGTTCGACCCGACGCTGCACGAGGCCGTGCAGCACGAGGGCGACGGACACAACCCGGTGCTCGGCGTGGTGATGCGCAAGGGATATCGGTTCGGCGATCGGGTACTCCGCCCGGCGCTGGTCGGTGTCACCGACGGCATCACGGATCCGGCGGAGGAGCCGGATTCCTCGAACGCTGGCAGCCATGCCGGCCCCGACGAACAGTAAGCCGAGAGGAGGGGATGCCCGGTGAATCGGGAGTGGCTCGAGAAGGACTTCTACAAAGAGCTGGGTGTTTCCTCCAGCGCTACGCCGGAGGAGATCAAGAAGGCGTACCGCAAACTGGCCCGTGACCTGCACCCGGACAAGAACCCGGGTGACACGAAGGCCGAGGAGCGGTTCAAGGCCGTGAGCGAGGCGCACTCCGTGCTGTCGGACACCGACAAGCGCAAGGAGTACGACGAGGCTCGACGGCTGTTCGCCAGTGGCGGTTTCGGCCGCGGTGGATTCTCCCCCGGTGGTGGTTACTCCGCGGGTGGCGGTGGCGGGTTCGCCGGCGACTTCAACCTGGGCGACATCTTCGGCCAGGCCGCCGGCGCCGACGGCGGACTGGGCGACCTGTTCGGTGGCCTGTTCAATCGTGGTGGCGCCACCCGTACCTCGTCGCGGCCGCGCCGCGGTCAGGACGTGGAGACCGAGACCACGCTGGGCTTCCGCGAGGCGGCCCAGGGTGTGACGGTTCCGCTGCGGATGACCAGTCCGTCCCCGTGCACCACCTGCCACGGCAGTGGTGCCAAGCCGGGTACCAGCCCGCGGGTGTGCCCGCACTGCAACGGTGCCGGTGTGATCAGCCGCAACCAGGGCGCGTTCGGTTTCAGTGAGCCGTGCGAGGACTGCCGCGGTACCGGGTCGATCATCGACGACCCGTGTGTGGACTGCCGGGGTACGGGTATCCAGAACAGGACCCGTACCATCACGGTCCGGATCCCGCCGGGTGTTCGTGACGGACAACGGATCCGGTTGGCCGGGCAGGGTGAGGCGGGTCTGCGCGGGGCTCCCGCGGGTGACCTCTACGTCACCGTGCACGTCAGCCAGGACAAGGTCTTCGGCCGCAACGGCGACGACCTGACCCTGGTGCTGCCGGTCAGTTACGCCGAACTGGTCCTGGGCACAACGGTTTCCGTGCCCACGCTGGAGGGCCGCGTCGGGGTGAAGGTGCCGCCGGGCACCGCCGACGGCCGGACCCTGCGGGTGCGCGGGCGCGGTGTGCCCAAGCGCGGCGGTGGTGCCGGTGACCTGCTGGTCACGGTGAAAGTGGCGGTGCCGCAACAACTCGACGACGAAGCGACCGAGGCCCTGCGCGCCTACGCGGATGCGGAGAAGGCGGGCGGTTTCGATCCCCGAGCCGGTTGGACAGGTGCGTGATACACGATGAACGGTGATCCGAAGCAGGAGCCGGGGGCCGAACAGCCGTCGCAGCGACCGGTGGCCGGCGGGTTCTTCATGATCTCGGTGGCCGCTCAGCTGGCGGGCATGCATGCGCAGACCCTGCGCACGTACGACCGGCTCGGCCTGGTGACGCCGCAGCGGACCCAGGGCGGCGGGCGGCGCTATTCGGCTCGGGACGTGGAACTGCTCCGCGAGGTGCAGCGCCTGTCCCAGGACGAGGGCGTCAATCTCGCCGGCGTGAAACGGATCATCGAACTCACCAATCAGGTCGAGGCCCTGCAGGATCGGGTCGCGGAACTGTCGGCCGAGGTGGACCGCCTGCGGGCCGGATACCGTCCCGACCTGACTCCGCCGGTGCGCAGTACGGCACTGGTGGTGTGGCAGCCACGCAACAAACGCAAGTAGTACGGACGGCACTGTGCCCCTGGGATTCCCAGGGGCACAGTGCTTTCCGGCCTCGTATCAGGTGAGGTCGAAGGCGCGGAGCAGAATTCGGCGTGCTTGTGGCCAGTCGGGTGTCGTCGCCGCGTCGAGGTCGTGCACGACGACCAGTCCCCGCATGGTGGCCACGCAGGCCAGCAGCCACTGATCGAATCCGTCGCGCGCGGCCAGTTCGGGCGCCGCATTCGCGCCGGCGGTCAAGGTGAGCGTGTGGGCGGTGTCGAGCACCGGAGTCATTCGCGCGGCGAGGTCCGGATCTTTGCGGGCCAGCGAGAGGATCTCGACGATGGTTTCCGACACCGGCAGAGTGTGGATCTCCCACAGTCGATTCAGCAGCGTCTCTGCTTGCTCGCGCGGCGTGCCTCGCAGAGCGCCCAATTCCCGCGCGGCATACGTACTCAGCTCGCCGGCCAGGTGCGCCAGCGCCGCCGCGACCAGGTCCGCCTTGCTGCGGAAGTGGTGTTGCAGCGCGCCCTGGCTGACCCCGGCCCGGCGTGCCACCGCGCGGACCGAGGTTGCCGCGTAACCGGATTCGGTGAGTACCTGCACCGCCGCGGCCAGGACCGCATCGCGCACGGCGGCGGGTCTGGGCGTTCCCGGCTCGGTCATCGGGTCGTTCGAAGCGCCGGCATCGGCACAGCATATCCAGGGGTGCCCGCGGTGACCGGCGAGCGCGGCGCACGGGGGGAGTTGGAGCAGCCGATCGGTCTCTCGAGCTGTCGGAGTGCCGGTCAGGGGAAGCAAGTCAGTGACTTGCCAACCGCCGGTGCCGGATTTACCGTGTTTCCGGTCACAGGAAACGGAGAGCCGAATGAATGTCGAACCGATGCCCGCGAGCGGATGTCGTCCTCGAACTGCCCGGATGGTATGGAGCGCGTTAGCGGCGGCCGCCCTCACGCTGCTGGGTGCGCCGCTCGCGGTCGCGCAGCCGAGCGTGGGCACCACCTGGCTGTGCCGACCGGGAATGGTCGACAATCCGTGCGAGTTGCCCTCGGGCACAACCGATCTGCTGACCGGGGCGGTCACGCCGGACCGACCGGCCACCGACGCGGACCGGCCGGTCGACTGCTTCTACGTCTATCCCACGGTGAGCAACCAGATCTCGCTGCACGGCGACCCCGTGGCCGCGCCGGAGTACCGGTCCATCGCGGAGTTCCAGGCCGCCCGCTTCTCGAGCATGTGCCGGGTCTTCGCGCCCGTCTATCGGGAGGTGCCGCTGGCCGGCCTGGGGCCCGGATTGCTGGGCGCGGGAAGCCTTTTCGATACCGGCTACGCCGACGTGCTCGCCGCCTGGAACGACTACCTGGCGCACGACAACGACGGGCGCGGCGTCGTCTTCATCGGCCACTCTCAGGGCACGATGATGCTGCGCAAGCTCATTCGCGAGCAGGTCGACCCCGATCCGGCCCTGCGGGACCGGGTGGTCGGCGCATTCCTCATGGGCGGCAACGTCACCACGGCTCGGGACAGTACGACCGGTGGCGACTTCGCCGACCTGCCGCTGTGCACCCAGCCCGGCCAGGACGGCTGCGTCGTCGCCTACTCCACCGAAATTGCCCCTATCCCTTCAATTTTCGGCGACAGCGAGCTCGATCTGCTCTCCGGTGCGATGGGTCTGCCGCACGGCCCCGGCTACCAGGTCGCCTGTACCGACCCCGCGGTCCTGGCCGGCGACGACAGCCCGGTCGGCCTCACCATCCCGAGCGCCCCGTTCGCCCCCGGCGGCATCAACCTGCTCCTGGCCTACACGGCGTTCCCCGACGCACTGCCGACCTCGCCCTCCGCGTGGACCACCAGCCGGGGCCAGGGTACGGGCCGGTGCGTCGACCCGGACGGCTTCCATCGCTATCACATCGACCTCACCGTCCCCGAGGCGATCAACGAACTTCCCTTGGCGAACACCCATCTCGCCGACATCAACTGGGGACTCGACCGTCTCGTCGACATCGCCCAGCGACAGACCCGCACCTGGCTCGCCGCGCACTGAGTCGATGCGCCGTCAGCATGAAACAGCAGCGCCTATGGGCCTTCCGTGGCGGGTTCGGGGCCTCGGTCCTCTTCCCGGATCGGACCTACGCTGTGGCCCGGAGTTCGCGTGAACCGGTGAGTGCATCGTCGGACTGATTCTTGGCTGCCCTGTTCTGGACAGTGCAGTGCCCCTGGGGATTCCCAGGGGCACTGCGTTCTGTCGCTAATGTGCGGTCGAGCCCTACTTCCCCGTCAGCTGGGGGACCAGGACTTCGGTGATGTAGTCTTGCACCGCGCGGCCGCCGCGCTCGGCGTCGATCACCGCGACGTCGTGGGTAACGGCGGTGTCGTGCAGGAGCTTTCGGGAGTCGGCCGCCACCCCTCCGCCGATCACCAGGTGGGTGACGGTGCCGGTGGCGAGGTGGGTGAGGGCGTCGGTGTCGAGAGTGACTCCGTCGGTGGGGATGTCGTGTTCGGTGAGGCGGATGACCGCGGCGGTGACGACTTCCGGGTTGCGGCCGATGACGAGGAGTTTCACAGGGTCTCCTAGACAAGGGCGGGTTCGGCTGTGGGCGAGGCAGTTTCGCGGTCGGCCGGGCGGGCGTCGCGGGGCAGCGCCAGGAAGCCAAGGGCGACCAAGGCGAGCAGGCCGATCTCCCAGCAGAGGGTGTAGCCGAAGGTGCGGGAGAAATTGTCGGCGTTGGCTTTACGGCTGGCGCGGGTGAGGATGTCGGCGACGGTGCCGGCTCCGGGGCCGGCGGGCTGGACTCGGCAGCTGGCGGGGACGACGGTGGGGTCGGCGGCGGCCGAGCGGTCGTGGACGCAGGCGGCGAAGCCGGCGAGGATCTCCTCCTGGACGGCGGCGGGGACCTGCGCGGCGGACAGTTCGGCGCGGATCTGCGGGGTCGCGGCGGTGACGCCGTGCGCCGAACCGTGGTCGAGCTGGGCGAAGAACAGCACGCCGACCAAGGCGACGCCGAGGGCCGCGCCCAGCTGCTGCCCGGTGTTGAGCAGGCCGGAGGCGGAACCCGCTTCGGACCGCGGGACCTGGGCGAGCAGCAGGTCGATGGTGGGCGCGACGACCACACCGAAGCCGATCCCGGTGATCAGCAGCGGCGCGATCATCATGAGCGAGGAGAAGTCCGCGCCGTAGCGGTAGGCCATGGCCGCGTAGAGGCCGAAGCCGATCGCGTTCACCACCACACCGCCGACGATCACCCGGCTGCCGAAGCGCGGGGTCAGTTGCTCCAGCGAGGTCCCGGCGCCGACTCCGGCGCCGACGGCGAAGGTGACGGCGGTGAGTCCGGCACGCATCGGCGTCCAGCCCAGGCCGGACTGCATGAACAGCGTCCAGACCAGGAAGAACGCACCCAGCCCGATCCAGAACAGCAGCCACCCGGCCAGCCCGAACGCGAAGGAACGGGACCGGAACAGCGCCGGCTCGACCAGCGGTGAGCCGACCGTGCGGGCCCGGCGCAGCTCGTACAGCACGAAGACCGCGAAAACCCCTGCGGCACCGAGCATCATGGCGAAGGTCCAGGTCGGCCAGCCCAGTCGGCGGCCTTCGGTGAGCGGGTAGGCGAGCAGTAGTACGGCGGACACGGCCAGCACCATGCCGATCGGGTCGAGGCGCTGCGCGGTCGCGGACCGGGAGTTGGGCAGGACGAAGAAGGCGACCACGACGGCGGCGATGCCGACGGGGATGTTGACCAGGAAGATCGGCCGCCACGACAGCCCGAACAGGTCCCATTGCACCAGCAGGCCGCCCAGGGACAGGCCGACCGCGGAGGCGGATCCGCCGACGCCGGAGTAGATGGCGATGGCGCGGGACTGTTTGTCCGCCGGGAAGGTGGCCGAGATGGTGGCGAGCAGCTGCGGCACCATCAGGCCGGCGGCGATGCCCTGGACGAACCGGGCGCCGATCAGCAGGTCGGGATTCGCGGCGAGGCCGCAGGCGGCCGAGGCTGCGGTGAACAGTGTGATGCCGGAAAGGAATACGGGTCGGCGGCCGTAGATGTCGCCGAGCCGGCCGCCGGTGATGAGGGTGGCGGCGAAGGCCAGGACGTAGGCCGCGACGACCCATTCCAGCTGGGAGTAGGCGGCGTTCAGCTCGCGCTGGATGCTGGGCGCCGCGACGTTGACGATCGTGACGTCGAGCAGGTCCATGAAGCCGGCGACGAGGACGACGCCGAAGGCGATCCAGTGCCGTCGACTCAGGGTCTGGACGGCACCGGTCTCGGGCGGGTGTGTGGTGTCCATGAGGGGCTCGATTCGTGGGGGTCGATGTACTCCAAACTATGCACCTGAAGTGATTATCCTGCAAGAGTGCAATCAATATGAGTGCCTAGATTGTCGTATGATGGGCCCATGACCAGCTCTTTCGTGCCCCTGGGCGACCGCCCGCCCTTCCTGCTGCGCCGCCTCGGCGGTCATGTGGGGATGCGCTTCAAGGCCCTGCTGGCCCCGCTGGGGATCGAGCCGCGGCACTTCGGCCCGCTGCGGTTCCTGCACGCCGAACCGGGCAGCACGCAGCAGCAGGTCGGTGAGGCGCTCGGAATCCATCGCAACGTCATGGTCGGCGTGATCGACGATCTGGAACGCGCCGGACTGGTCGAACGCCGCCGGCATCCGGCGGACCGGCGCGCCTACGCGCTGTACCCGCTGCCGCCGGCAACCCCGCTGCTCGCGGCCGCGGAGCGGGTCATGCAGTCGCTCGAGGACGAGCTGCTTGCCCCGCTGGACGCCGCCGAACGTGACCTGTTCCGAGATGCGTTGCGGCGCATATCGAACGCCAGCGGCGTGCCCGCAACGCTGCTGCCGGGGCTCGCCGACGGGTCCGGCGCGCCCGGATGTTGACGCGCCCGTGCCCAGGACGCGATTGAGACTTCGCACTTGTGTGTTCTGTTGCGCGGCGTGTGCTGCGAATTGCCAGTTTTATCCGACATTCGGAACCGGTCGGTTTTGTTGTGGCGTAGATAACGGCTCGCGTGATTGTTGCGGGAGATCACATTCCGGGGGTGTGCAAAACGGCTAGCTCGACGTTCGCCGTGATAGCTGATAGGTTGCCAACAAACCTGAAATAAGCAGACCGAAGCATGCAAGTTCACTGAGGTTGATGCTTGAACTAAGCGCTGGACCTAGTCGAACGGTCTGTTTCCTGGGCTGATTGCCAGAGTTGTGCTTGTTTAGAGGAATCACACCCGTGATATTCGCCGGTGTCTGTCCGTAGCTGGCAAACCTCGCCTACACTCGGTGCCATCGGCGGCCGACGCGTGTTCTGCGACATTGCGCGTTCCGGCCCGGACCGGGTTCTCGTGCGAGATGGGATTGTGAGACAAATGGATTCGCAGACGATCGCATTGATCAGAACGACGTTCAAGGCGGTTGCTGCAGAAGACGACGGCCCCGAACGCCTAGCCCGCTCGTTCTACGCAATTCTCTTCACCGACTACCCCCAGGTACGGGACTTCTTCCCCGCGGCACTCGACGCGCAACGCGACCGGCTGGTCAAGGCCATCGGATACGCCGTGGACCGCTTGGAGGAGCCCGAGGCGCTGCTCCCTTTTCTGGCGCAACTCGGCCGTGACCACCGGAAATACGGTATTACCGGGGAACACTACGTGGCGGTCAGCAAGTCGCTGCACACAGCGCTGAAGGCCTTCGCGGGCACCGAGCTGTGGACCGACGACGTCGACAAGGCGTGGGCGGAGGCGATCGGACTGATCTCCGACACCATGGTGGAGGCGGCCGATCGGGAGACCACACCCCCGATCTGGACCGGCACCGTCGTGGAACACCGTGAGGTCCTTCGCAATCTGGCGATCGTCAGGCTGCAGCTCGACCAGCCGATGGCCTACGCGGCCGGCCAGTACCTCAGCGTGCAGATCCCGTCCCGGCCCCGGATGTGGCGCTACATGTCGCCCGCGACTCCGGCAAGTCCCAACGGGGAGATCGAGTTTCACGTCCGCGGCGTGACCGGCGGCTGGGTCAGCCCGGCCATGGTGGGCCACACCAGGATCGGCGACAAGTGGCAATTCGGTTCCGCGCTGGGCGGTTTGGGCGTGCCGCGCAACACCCGCCGCAAGCTGCTGATGATCGCCTGCGGCACCGGCATCGCGCCGCTGCGCGCCCAGCTGATGGCCATGACGCAGCGCCGCTCGAATCCGATGACCCACCTGTTCGTCGGCGGCCACTTCCCTTGCGACCTCTACGATCTGGAGATGCTCAGCCGGATGGCGATGGTCAATCGCTGGCTGACCGTCACGCCCGTCGTAGAGAACGACGAAAACCCTTGGTGGTACTTCGGTTCCGGTGAATCGCCGGACGGCTTCCCGAACATCGAACCACTGCGGATCGGCCAGATCGGCAAGGTGGTGGCCGATTACGGCCCGTGGGCCGACCGCGACGTCCAGATCGTCGGCTCACCCTCGATGGTGCAGACCACCAAGTTCCGCCTCATGGCCGCCGGCACCCCCGCCGAGCACATCCGCCACGACCCGCTGTTCTAGAACGGCAGCTGCGTCACCAGGTCCGACGTCTCGGCTCGGCCGGTGGAGCGGGGTGCACGGGTGCGCGGGTCGCATCCGTGGCTGCGCGAAGCCGTTGGGCTGCAAGCGGATCGACGGCGGCGATCCGGTCCTGGAGCTCTCGCTGTGCCTCCCGCAGACCGGCGTAGTAGGTGTCGGCCTGCGCGGCCGCCTGCTGTGCGGCTCGGTGTGCCAGCTCGACAATGGTGCGGCCCAGCCACTCTCGGCTGACTCCGGCCGTAGTCGGGCCGAGCTGCACATCGGTCACCGCGCCGGTCGCGTTGGCACGGACACGAACCGACCCGTCGCGGGAACTGGCCTCGCCCTCGATCCGGGCCACCTGTGCCGCGGTCTCTCGCACAGTGGTGACATGGGCCTCGAATTGCCGGGTGACGGCATCGAGATCGACAGGGCCGGAGTTCATTCGAGTTGCTCCATGGCGGTCTTCACCCAGTCGCGAACCTGCTCGTTGGGGTCGTCGGCGTAGCGGGCGATCAGGGGTAGGGTGTCGTCGGCCTCGGCGAGGATGAGCGCCTGAATCGCGTATTGGCGCGTGCCGGGGTAGGCGAGTTCGTCAACGGCTCGCTGAATGGCTTCCGGTGTCTTGGACCGGCCGAGGTAGGGCAGGAGCGCGGCGCGGGCGCTGTCGTCGGTCAGCTCATCGAACAGCGCGAGGATCTCCGGATAGTTCTCTGGTCCAGCGATCACCTCCAGAGCCTGGGCGGCATACGACTCGAGCCCACTGCGGATCGATGGATCGCGCCGGAGTTGGGCTATGACCGCGGCAATGGCCTCTTGATCGCCGTAAACTGCCGGATCTGCCAGTTTGCGCAACAGGCCGGCTCGGACACTGTCTCGGTGCCGTGTCTCCGGGCCGGGAATCTTCTGCTCCAGATTCCGTAGCCAGTCGACCAGGATGGGTATCGACTCGGGCTCCGTACCGGAGTACTTCTGCAGATCCCCCACGGTGTAGATACGTACACCGACCGCCGCGAGCTCGCGGGCGAGCCGCATCTCGAACCCGCGTTGACCATCGACATACCGCGGGGGCAGGTTGTCCAGCCAGTCATCGCCCTCCGGCATGCCGGGATAGTTCGATCCCGACCACTTCGGTTGCTGCGGCTCCTCGTTCAGCTTCTCCTTCGCTCGCGCTCGCGCGGCGGCCGCGGCTTCGGCGATACTCTCGGTTCCGCTCTCGATCCGCGAGATCTGTGTGCGCAAGGCACGCAGAACCGCAGCTTCATCGTTCTGCCCGTCAGTGGTCATCGTTGTCGTCCAGCTCTTTTCTGACCAATTGGATCTGACCGGTATCGATCAAATGCTGGATATCTGGGTCGTTGATCTGGGTTCGATGATCGGTAACAAGTATCATGCTGTACCCCTGGGACTGGGCGTAGGCCGTCTCCAGCTTGATTTGGTTGATCGAGCGGTCGTCCAGCTTGTTTGCGTTCTTGACCTCCACCACCTGGCGATCGATGTCATCGACGTAGTCTGGGTAGATCGCCTGTCCAGCGATATCGACTCGTTTCGGAGTGTATCCATCGGGTATACCGGCCCGCCGTTCGCCTTCTTTGCCCGCGTCCCGGTTGTCGCTGTCGTCCCTGTTCCGGATCGGGTTCGCGTTGCGCGGGGTCCGGTCCAGGATCGAGGACAGGAACTGCACATCACCGGTTGCGGTCGAATAGATCCCCTGGCAGTTCCCGATCGCCTCGGCGATCTTGTCGTTGATCTCCTTCAGTGCGGCGTCGATCTGTGATGCGTACGCGACCTTGGTAGCCTCATCGAGCTTGTCGATGGCCGGTTCGAGCCAGCGCTGCATGAATCCGGGGAGCTTCTTCAGAGCCAAGCGGTCGGCTTCGTACGACAGGGAGATCAGATACAGCAGCTGCAGCGAGAACGTGATGTCGTTCCGGTTGGCATCGGAGATGGTGCCGACAGCCTTGCAGGCGGTCTCCAGGTAAGTGCCGAGCTCGCCGGCGTCGTGCAGAGCGAAGTGAACATTGTTGATCTCGTCGATTATCCCGCTGACCTCGGGGTCCTTCTTCTCGTCATCCGACCATTTCAACAGTGCGAACGATTTCATGGTGTCGGCGTTGATCTTCGTGGTTCGGCCCCAGTTCCCGAAGTCGGTGCCGGCCTGGGTTATCCGAGTGGGATCGCTGTCTGCCCACGGATGTACGACGAGCCCCGTGATCAGATCCCAATGTTCGGGAGTGTCTTGAAGTCCGCCCGCCGCGTACTGGGACGGGTGGAGGTTGATATCGAGGCTCGTGCCCTGTGGCGGTGCCGGGGTGGGCTGGTTCGCGGCCGGGTTGTTGTGATTCTCGGCATTTGCATGATTCAGCCCGGCCTGGTGAATCTGATAGGCGAGTTCTCGGGCCGCCATGGCGCTGGTCGACGCCACCTCGAAGATGTCGGATGCGGCTTGGTCGTAGTTCTGTCCCCAGGTCGTGCCACCCGGAGCATAACTCCCGGCCGAATTCGACACGGTCAGATTCTTGTCCAGGTCCCGCAGCTTCTGTTCGGTATCCCGGCTGGCAAAGGCGAGTTGCCGGGCGGCGTTGTAATACGACTCCGGATCGATGTCCGTCACTAGCTGCTCCAGCCGAACATCTTGCGGTTGGCCTCCCGGGCATCGGCATAGTTGTGCCGGCAGGTCTCGACCTGCTGCCGCAGGGCTTTCAGCTTGTCGAGATACTGCGCGGAGTCGGTCTGCCAGTCGTCGTGGGCGTCGGTGAACGCATCTGCGGCGGCGCCGGAGTAGTCGTCTGTGAGCCCGCTCGCGGTGGTGCGAACGGCCGTGAGGTGGCTCTCGACTGCGGAGATGCGCTGGTCGAGATTGCTGATGAACTGCTCCATCGCGGGCAGGTCGTAGCTGAAGCGGGCCACGGCCGACTCACCCCCGGTCGAGCGGCGGCAGATCGAGACCGAGTTTTCCTATCCCGCTCGCGAAGTCGGCATCCTGGCCGGTGAAGGCATTCGCCGACGTCCGAAGGTTCTGCGCGAATCCGGCGAGCTGATCGGTGTGGGCGCCCAGTTCGGTGTGCAGGGTGTCCCAGGATGTGGCGATCAGATCCGCTGCCGCACCCTGCCACGTGTCCTGGAGGTCGGAGTGGTCGGTATGGATCCGCCCCAGCTCGTATCGGATGTCGCCGTGCAGCTGCGTCAGTGCCTGGTCGGCGTGACGCAACTTCTCCGGATCGACCTTCAGCGTACTGTCGTCCACGGTATCCCCTTCCCCTACAGATCGCCCGCCCGAAGGAAGTCGCACATGGACTGGAGAAGCACCGCGTCGCGACGCGCCCAGGACGATCTGGACAATCTGCTGCGGGACAGTTTAACGCTGGCAGGTGAATCACTCGGCGCCACAAGATCGTTCGCGCCGTTCATGCTGGTTATCGGCGTGGACGGCAGCAAGCAGCTGCGCCGGTTCGAGGCGGAAGGGGCCGACGAGAACACGATTCGCGACACGTTGACGATGGATCGGGATCCGCGCGAGTTGCGGGCGCGCGCAACGGTATACGACGTGACGGCGCGGCAGCCGTTTCCTGGAGATGCGATCAAGGTGGCCGCGGAACATGTCGAGGGGGTTGCCATCGATCTGTTGGTTCCCTATGTCGTCGACCAGGAATCGGTGCGCATCGACATGAACAGTGCTTACGCCGCGGTGGCGCCGGCGCGATTGTGGGGGTGAAGGGCTCCGACCTCGGCGCTCAAACCCCTTCGTAGCGAATGGCTTCCGCCGGGGTTCCGGTGTCGATCAGTCGTTTGACGGTGGCGCGGGTCATGCCGGGGGAGCCGCAGACCAGGACCTGGTGTCGGGTGAGCGGGCCCATGTCGCCGACCACGTCGGCGAGTGTTCCCTCCAGCATCTCGTCGGGCTCGAAACCGATGTCCACCCGGCAACTTTCGAACCAGGGGTCCACCCAGCCCGGGTCCACGGGTGTCTCGACCACGGGAACGACTGTGAGCCAAGGGAATCGGCCCTCCAGCAGGAACAGCATGTCGGAGGCGTAGAGGTCGCGGGGCGTCGCGCCGCCGACGAAGAGGGTGGTGCGGGGCGGGATCGACCAGCGCGAGATGTCGAGCACCAGCGCCACCAGCGGCGCCAGACCCGTTCCGCCCGCGATCATCACGACATCGCGGCCGTCCGGGGCGACGCTCAGCCAGCCCGCCGGATCGGAGATCAGCCACTGGTCGCCGGGGCGGGTGTCGGCCACGATCGAGCCGCTGCACCAGCCGCCGGGCACGGTCCGCACATGGAATTCCAGCTTGCCGTCCAGTGACGGCGGCATGGCCGGCGACAGCCGGCGGCGCAGGGTCGGATGCCCGGGCACCCGCACCTCGACCGACTGTCCGGCCGCGAACGGCACGAACTCGCCGATCAGGCGGATCACCGCCAGATCTTGGCGCAGCCGGTGGTGGCCCACCACGGTGGACGTCCACTCCTGCCCATCGATCCGGATCTCCCCTGTCTGGTCCGGGCCGAGAGTCACTGTGCCACCTTTACATTCGGACTTCGTATGTTGGCCGTCCAGGTCAGACCGGGTCGGCGCTGATGAGATGGTCGGGGGTGCCGACCGCCAGCAGGGCCCGCCGCGTGTCCTCGATCATGCGTTTCGATCCGGCGATCTGGATCTGGCGATCCGACCAGGAACCGAAACTGGCCACTACCGCGCCCAGGTTACCGATGAGCCGGCGGTGCATGCCGAACGGCGGATCCGACGGCGGATACGGGTGCCACCACGGATTCGAGGCGTTCTCGCACACCGGCACGATCGTGAGCCACGGATTGCTCAACGACAGCTGCCACATGTTCTCCACGTCGTAGAGATCGCACGGGTAGCGGCCGCCGATGAAGAAGTGCACTCGCGGGTTGACGCCGCGTTTGGCCAGGTCGATCAGTTCGCAGCGCAGCGGGGCGACCCCGGTGCCGGAGCCGATCAGCAGGACGTCGCGCCCGCTCTCGCGGTCCACGTGCAGGCCGCCGAGCGGTCCGGCGATCTTCCATTCGTCGCCGACCTGGACTTCGTTGATCATGGCCGGGCTGACCCAGCCGCTGCGCACCTTGCGGATGTGGAATTCGATCTCGCCGTACGGGTTGGTCGGGATGGCCGGCGACAGGTACCGCCACATGTTCGGCCGCTGCGGAATCGACACCGGCACGTACTGTCCGGCCTGATAGGGGATGGGCGACTCCGACTGGAGCCGCACGATCGCCAGGTCGTCGAGGACCTTGCGGTGTCCCACGACGCGCGCGTGCCAGTACGGCGGCGACTTGTCGGAGTTGGCGCCGATCGCCATGGACGCCGAGATCAGGATGGTGATGTCACGCCAGCCGTCGTCCAGTTCGCGATTCCAGCCGGCGGGGCCGTGGTAGGTCCGCAGCCCGTTGAGCAGAGCCTGCCCGGCCAGGTCGTAGTGGGCGGCGACGACACCGTATTTACGGTGGTCGCGGCCCAGCTGTTCGAGGAAGGTCTGCGCGCGCCCGAAGTCCTCGAGATTGTCCAGGACGTACTGCACGGCCGCGCACAGCTTGCGCGGCTGCATGTCGAGTGCGGGCGGGAACAGCTCACGGAGGCTGGGGTTCTCGGCGAACAAGTGCCCGTAGAAGGCGCCGATGAGGCGTTCCGGACCCTGTGGAGCGTCGACCACCGCCCGGAAATTGGCGCGGACCAGCGCAGCAGAACGCGCATCCACTGTCGAGCAGCTTCCTTTCTGTCTATCCGGTACGGCGGGATACCGCCGAACTTGTGTCAAGTATCCCTGAAACCGGCCGGGCTGCACGGTAATGGACCGAACGGCATACCCACCGGTATGGACGATGAAACGCGGGCTTGCGGGCGTAGCGTTGATCACCGAACGAATCGGGCTTCCGGCGCTCCCGGAAATTTGGCAGACTTGAGCGGAACAGACTCAACTTCTACCGCGTTGCACTGTTGCGATACAACCGACGAGCAGGAAGGTGACAGTGGACTCGTTCAACCCCACCACCAAGACCCAGGCGGCCATCCAATCCGCCGTGCAGGCTGCCGCCGCAGCGGGTAATCCGGAGATCCGTCCGGCGCACTTGCTGGTGGCGCTCCTGGATCAGACCGACGGCATCGCGGCGCCGCTGCTGAAGGCGGCCGCCGTCGACCCGGGCCAGGTCCGGCGCGAGGCCCAGGACATCATCGACCGGCTGCCCCGCGCGACCGGTTCCTCGACCATGCCGCAGCTCGGCCGCGAGGCCGTGGCCGCGCTCAACGCCGCCCAGAAGCTGGCCACCGAACTCGGCGACGAATACGTCTCGACCGAGCACGTCGTGGTCGGTCTCGCCGAGGGCGACTCCGACGTCTCCCAGCTGCTGCTGAAGTACGGCGCGTCGGTGTCCGCGCTGCGCGAGGCGTTCCCCTCGGTCCGCGGCAGTGCCCGCGTGACCTCACCCGATCCCGAAGGCTCGTACCAGGCGCTGGAGAAGTACTCGACCGACCTCACCTCGGCCGCCCGCGACGGGAAACTCGACCCCGTCATCGGGCGCGACACCGAGATCCGGCGGGTGGTGCAGGTGCTGTCGCGCCGCACCAAGAACAACCCGGTGCTGATCGGTGAGCCCGGTGTGGGCAAGACCGCCATCGTGGAGGGGCTCGCCCAGCGCATCGTGGCCGGTGACGTCCCGGAGTCGTTGCGCGGCAAGAAGCTCATCTCCCTCGACCTGGGGGCGATGGTGGCCGGTGCCAAGTACCGCGGTGAATTCGAGGAGCGGCTCAAGGCGGTACTCGAGGACATCAAATCCAGTGCCGGACAGATCATTACGTTCATCGACGAGCTGCACACCATCGTCGGCGCCGGTGCCACCGGCGAATCCGCCATGGACGCGGGCAACATGATCAAGCCCATGCTGGCCCGCGGTGAACTGCGGTTGGTCGGCGCCACCACGCTCGACGAGTACCGCCAGCACATCGAGAAGGACGCCGCCCTCGAGCGGCGGTTCCAGCAGGTGCTGGTCGGCGAGCCCTCGGTGGAGGACACCGTCGGCATCCTGCGCGGGCTCAAGGAGCGCTACGAGGTGCACCACGGGGTGCGGATCACCGACTCCGCGCTGGTCGCCGCGGCCACGCTCAGCGACCGCTACATCACCTCGCGGTTCCTGCCGGACAAGGCCATCGACCTGGTCGACGAGGCCGCGTCCCGGCTGCGCATGGAGATCGACTCGCGCCCGGTCGAGATCGACGTGGTCGAACGGGCCGTGCGCCGGCTCGAGATCGAGGAGATGGCGCTCGCCAAGGAGACCGACGAAGCGTCCAAGCAGCGGCTGGAGAAGCTGCGCAAGGAACTCGCCGACGACCGCGAGAAGCTCGGCCAGCTCACCGTCCGGTGGCAGAACGAGAAGAACGCCATCGACGAGATCCGGGTCGCCAAGGAGCAGTTGGAGGCGTTGCGCGGCGAGGAACAGCGCGCCGAACGCGACGGCGACTACGCCAAGGTGTCGAAGGTCCGCTATGTCGACATTCCGGCCGCCGAGAAGGCGCTGGCCGAGGCCGAGGAGCGGATCGCCACGACCGACCCGGCCGAGGACGTCATGCTGAAGGAGGAGGTCAACCCCGACGACATCGCCGAGGTGGTGTCCTCGTGGACCGGAATTCCGGTGGGCCGCATGCTCGAAGGGGAGACCCAGAAGCTGCTGCGCATGGAAGACGAACTGGGACAACGGGTTGTGGGCCAGAAGGAGGCCGTACAGGCTGTGTCGGACGCGGTGCGCCGCGCCCGGGCCGGCGTCGCCGACCCCAACCGGCCCACCGGCTCGTTCATGTTCGTCGGCCCGACCGGTGTCGGTAAGACGGAACTGGCGAAAGCGTTGGCGGACTTCCTGTTCGACGACGAACGGGCCATGACCCGGATCGACATGAGCGAGTACGCCGAGAAGCACTCGGTGGCCCGGCTGGTCGGTGCGCCGCCCGGTTACGTCGGCTACGACCAGGGTGGTCAGCTCACCGAGGCGGTCCGGCGGCGGCCCTACACCGTGGTGCTGTTCGACGAGATCGAGAAGGCGCACCCGGACGTGTTCGACATCCTGCTGCAGGTGCTCGACGAGGGCCGACTGACCGACGGCCAGGGTCGCACGGTCGACTTCCGCAACACCATCCTGATCCTGACCTCCAACCTGGGCGCCGGCGGCGACCGGGACACGGTGATGGACGCGGTGCGGCGGGCCTTCAAGCCCGAGTTCCTCAACCGGCTCGACGACGTGGTCATGTTCGCGCCGCTGTCGGAGGAGCAGCTCGAGCACATCGTCGACATCCAGCTGCAGCAACTGCAGAAGCGGCTGGCGCAGCGCCGGCTGACCCTGGATGTCAGCGACTCGGCCCGGTTCTGGCTCGCCGTGCGTGGCTACGACCCGGCCTACGGCGCGCGGCCGCTGCGCCGGCTGATCCAGCAGGCCATCGGCGACACGCTGGCCAAGGAACTGCTGGCCGGTGAGGTCACCGACGGTGACACCGTCAAGGTCAACATCGACCCGACCGGCGACGGGCTGCTGGTCGGCCGCTGACGGGCGGATCGTCCGATTGTGCCCCGCATCGACGCAGGTCGGTGCGGGGCACCGGCATCCGGGTGACCACCGAAATTCCTGTTCGTGATCTCAGAGGGCGCACATGTTTCGTGCCTAGTATCGAAGCCATGACTACTCCGAGCGGTGCCGGTGGTGAGAACGTTTCGGGTGACCCGTGGGCGCAGCGGCCGGACGAGCCGGTGGACGGCCCCCGCCCGGAGGACGCGACGATTCCGGCGTCGGGCGGCGTGGCGAACGCGCAGCCGACCGAGGTGATCGGCGGCACCGCCGAGCTGCCGCGGCAGGCCGAATGGGGTCAACAGCAGTGGGGGCCGGGCGAGCAGTGGAACGCCGGACCACAGTGGGCGCCCGAACAGCAGTGGGCACCGGCGCAGAACCCGGCGGGGTATCCCGAACCCACCGCCCAGTACCCCACACCGGGCTATCCGGTCGACGAGACGGCCCGGTACACGGCGGGGTATCCGGCCGAACCGGGTTATCCGGCCGAGGGCTATCCACCCGCGGCGGGCTATCCCGGCGGCCCGGGTTATCCGACCGGTCAGGGCTATCCGCCGGTCGGCCCGGGCGGACCCGGCATGCCGATGCCCGGCGGACCGCAGCCGCCGAAGCGGCGGACCGGGATGTGGCTGGCGGTCAGCGCGGCGATCTTCGCGGCGGTGGTGGTCGGCGGTGCGCTGGTGGGGATGTTCCTGGGCAGCCACAGTTCGGTGTCGACCAACAACGCGGCGTCGCCGTCCACGACGAGCCTGTTCCCGCCCGCGCACACACCGGCGTACCCGACACCCTCGACGGGACCGAACGGGCCGAGCGAGATCCCCGGTCTCGGTAATCCGGACGACGGCGCCACGATGGGCACGGTGCAGTCCAACAATGCCGGCACGCTCACCGTGCAGTCGCTCGGCGGCAGTTCGGTCACCGTGCACACCGACGCCGACACCCAGATCCTGGCGTTGGGTGCCAGTACCGTCACCGACCTGCACAGTGGCGATCTGATCGTCGTGCAGGGCGACAAGTCGGCCGACGGGTCGATCCAGGCGAAGATCATCTTCGGCGCCTCGCTCCCGACGCGCTGAGCGAAACCGTCGGCCGCGCAAGTGTGACCCCGCAGGGCCTCCGAGCAGGCGGCGGTAATACAGCCTAGACTCGGGGGCGATGGCGATGACGGCGATGTGGTTCGGTCTGGCGGCGGTCGCACTGGTAGGTGCGATCGTACTGCTGTATTTCGATCGGTTGCAGCGACAGCGCACCGGTCACGTCCGGCAGGTGTGGGCGAAATCCCATGGCTACACCTATGTTTCGGTGGAGCCGTCGCTGGCGGCCACCTGGCATCGCGGCGCGATGGCCAAGCTCGGATACCTGACGGCGGTCGACGTCGTGTCCGGGATCCGCAAGGGCGAGAAGTTCGTCCTGTTCGATCTGGAGGACGCCGCCACGCTGATCGCGGTCCGCCGCCAGATCGGTTCGGACATCGACATCGACCTGCGGCTCAAGACCGCGGCGCCGCCGAAGGACGCCGACCTCGATCTGCTCGGCGCGATCGGCGACCGGGTGGTGTTCGCGACCAACCCCGATATCGCCCGCCACGCCGTCGACCAGCGCATGGTCGCCTTCATCGAATCGCTGCCGGATACGGTGCAGCAGTTGTGGAGCGAGGGCAACTGGACCCTCGGTGTGCTGCCGGTGGGTACCGGCGCGCGCGACTGGGAGACCGCGATCGACGCCGTCCTGCGGCTGTCCGGCCTGCTGCACGTGCTGCCGCCGATCGGTGCCGAGTCCCGCGGCGTGGAACCCGAATCCGGGTATGCCGAAGGCGATTTCGACGACGACTACGGCAACGAAGAGGACTACTACGAGGGCTACGGCCCCGACGGGCAGTACGAGGCGGGTGAACAGTACGAGGACGACGAGCAGTACGAGCGGGACCGCTACGACGACCGTTTCGCCGGCTACCCGGAGTCCGAGGAGCCCGAACGCGAAGCCGACCCGGAACCGCCGCGCCGCCCCGCACTGGCCGTCGTCCCGGACCCGCGCGACCGGCGCGAGCCGCCCGCCCGCGGCAACGGCCGCGAAAAGCGCTCCGCCGCACCGGAATACGACGACCACGCGGACGAATCCGACGCGGACGGCGAACCCCGGGGCGGCCCGTTCCATCCGGGATTCCGGCCCTATCAGGGTCCGGCACGGTGACCCCCACCACCCGTCGCGAGAGGTGACGTGATGTCCGGCCCCGCCGCTGCCCGACTGCCCGGCCACACCCGACCGGTGGCCTTGATCACCGGACCCACCTCCGGGATCGGCGCCGGCTTCGCCACCCGGCTCGCCGCCCTCGGCTACGACCTGGTGCTGGTCGCGCGCTCGGCCGACCGCCTCGCCGAACTGGCCACCGACCTGGAATCCCGCTTCGGCACCCGCTCCCAGCTCCTGCCCGCCGACCTGTCGGTGAGCGCCGACCGCGACCTGGTGTGCGAGCGGCTGGCCGAGGGCGTCGACTTCTTGGTGAACAACGCCGGCTTCGGCATCACCGGTGAATTCTGGACCGTCGAACCGGCCGAGCTGCAGCGCCAGCTGGACGTCAATGTCACCGCCGTCGTCCAGTTGACCCGGGCCGCACTGCCTTCCATGATCGCGGCCGCGAAGGGCTCGGTGGTCAACGTCGCCAGCGTCGCCGGTCTGGTGCCCGGACGGGGATCGACCTATTCGGCCTCCAAGGCCTACGTCATATCCTTTACCGAAGGGCTGGCCGGTGGGCTGGCCGGGACCGGAGTCCGGGTGCAGGCGTTGTGCCCGGGATTCGTGCACACCGAGTTCCATCAGCGTGCCGGGATCGAGATGTCGTCGCTGCCGGAGCAGCTGTGGCTGACCGTCGACCAGGTGGTGGCCGGGTCGCTGGCCGACCTCGACAAGGACCGCGTGATCTGCGTGCCCGGTGTGCAGTACAAGGCGATCACCACGATCGCCGGACTGATTCCGCGAGGTCTGGTGGGTCGGCTCAACCGGGGCCTGCTCAACGGCCGCGGGAGGACATAGCCGCGCCGGCCGCAGGGCCCGCGCGCCGGAAAGGATACGAACTCTCATGATCGAATCGACGGCCGACCGGGACCGACTGGCTGAGCTGGTACGGCAGCTGGCGGTAGTGCACGGGCGAGTGACGCTGTCGTCGGGCAAGGAAGCCGACTACTACGTCGACCTGCGGCGCGCGACCCTGCACCACCAGGCGGGCCCGCTGATCGGCACCCTGCTGCGGGAACTGGTCTCGGACTGGGACTTCGACGCTGTCGGCGGCCTCACCATGGGCGCCGACCCGGTCGCCCTGGCCATGATGCACACCCCCGGCCGGCCGATCGACGCGTTCGTGGTGCGCAAAGCCGCGAAGGCGCACGGCATGCAGCGCCAGATCGAAGGTCCGGACATCGTCGGCAAGCGGGTGCTGGTCGTCGAGGACACCACCACCACCGGAAACTCGCCGCTCACCGCCGTCCAAGCGCTGCGTGAGGCCGGTGCGACCGTCGTCGGCGTCGCCACCGTCGTCGACCGGGAAACCGGTGCCGATCAGGTCATCGCGCAAGAAGGCTTGGAGTATCGTTCGATCCTCGGGCTGAAGGATCTGGCTCTGGGGTGACCCGGAGGGCTTCGATAGCCTGAGCAACATTTGTCCAACGGTGGTGAAGGGTCGTGTGAGTCACCTGTGGTGAGCATTGCAGTGAAGTCCGGGCACGCGAATGTCGCGATGCTCGGCATCGGGGCTTACCGCCCCCAGCGCATCGTCAGCAATGCCGAGGTGTGTGAGATTCTCGACTCCACCCCGGAGTGGATCTACGAACGCACCGGCATCCGCAACCGCCGCTGGATCAGTGGAGACGAAACCCTGCGCAGCATCGCGGCGGCCGCCGGCGGCCGTGCACTGCGCAACAGCGAGGTCGACCCGGCCAAGATCGGCGCGGTCATCCTGTGCACCTCCAGCTGGCTCAAGCTGACCCCGCACGGCGCGCCGACCGTTGCCTGCGACATCGGCCTCAACGGGGTTCCGGCCTTCGACTTGACCTCGGGCTGTGGTGGTTTCGGCTACGGCCTCGGCATCGCCGCCGACATGATCCGCAGCGGTTCCGCCGAATACATCCTGGTGATCGGTGCCGAGACCATGACGGTCGGCCTCGACCCCACCGACCGCGGCACCGCGATGATCTTCGGTGACGGTGCCGGCGCGGTCGTCGTCGGGCCCAGCGAGGAGAACGGCATCTCGCCGACGGTGTGGGGCAGCGACGGCGAGAACGCCGAGGCGATCGCGCAGGACGTCGACTTCCTCGAGTACATGGAACGGGCCCAGCGCCTGCAGGGCACCGATCCGGAGGTCGAGAAGGTCGGCCGGATGAGCCTGCACATGCAGGGCCCCAAGGTTTTCCGCTGGGCCGCGGTCACGCTGCCGCGGGCCCTGGCCAGCGCGATCGAGCTGTCCGGGGTGTCCAAGGACGACCTCGAGGTCTTCGTCCCGCACCAGGCCAACGCGCGGATCAACGATCTGATGCGCAAGAATCTCGGTCTGGCCGATGACATTCCGATGGCCAACGACATCGAGAACACCGGAAACTGTTCGGCCGCTTCGATTCCGTTGGCGATCGAGGAAATGCTGGTCACCGGTAAGGCGAAGGGCGGCCAGCTGGCGCTGCTGCTCGGCTTCGGCGCCGGGCTCAGCTACGCCGGACAGGTCGCGGTGCTGCCGCCCGCCCCGGTCGAGCCGAGCTTCTGAGCCGTCAGCTGCGTGGCTTCCCGAAGCACAGGATGATGCGGTCGCGGTCGGCCGGATCGACTCTGATCGAGACGATCTCGCCGACCGCGATCCGTTCCCGGTCCACCGGCTGCAGGTCGTAGACGATCGTGCCGCGGTAGGTCTCGGCGCCCGGGACGGTCAGTTCCAGATCCAGTTCGGTGAGTTCGGTGTGATGGTCGGTGCGCTCGAGCGGATGCATGCCCTCGATCACTGCCCAGCCCTCCAGCCCGCGCCGGCGCAATGCCCGGTCCGCCCGGCTCGGACGCTGGGTGAGCACCATGCCCAGCCCGACACACGATCCGAACGCGCCGACCAGCGCCATGATCTGGAACGGTGCGGTACCCGGTGGGGTGTGTGGCATGACCCAGCCCAGCCAGAAGCCGAGCACCACCAGATATGCGGCGGTGACCCCGACAACGGTGCGCAGGATTCGCGCATGGTCCATGACTGCCTCCCCCATGGGCCGGGTAATTTCAGGATAGTGTCGAATTACCCCGCCGACCTGCCCCTATGGTTGCAACTCGGCCGCGGGTCAGCCGCGTAGCCGCAGCACGGCCAGCACCCGCCTGTGGTGGGTGTCCGACGGTGGCAGGTCCAGCTTCACGAAAATGTTGCCGACGTGTTTTTCGACCGCCCGCTCGGTGACGGTCAAGGTCGCGGCGATGGCGCTGTTCGACAGTCCCTGGGCCATCAGCTCCAGTACTTCCCGTTCGCGCGGGGTGAGCCGGTCCAGGACCTGCTGCCGGCGGCCGGCGCCGATCAGCTGGCTCACGACCTCGGGGTCCAGGGCGGTACCGCCGGTGGCGACCCGCTGGAGGGCGTCGACGAATTCGCCGACGTCGGCGACCCGGTCCTTGAGCAGATAGCCGACGCCGGCGGCGCCCGCGGCCAGCAGTTCGGTGGCGTAGCGGGTCTCGACCCATTGGGAGAAGACCAGGACTCCGGTCTCCGGATGCCGGCGGCGCAGGGCCAGTGCGGCGACCAGGCCCTCGTCGGTGTGGGTGGGCGGCATCCGCACGTCGACCACGGCGACATCGGGCCGGAGGCTGGCCACGATGTCGACGAGATCGGTTGCGTCGCTGATCATTTCGACTACCTCATGGCCGCGGTCGGTCAGCAGCCCGGCCAGCCCGTCGCGCAGGATCGCGTTGTCCTCGGCGATCACGACGCGCAGGCCGGCCGGGATGGTCACCGCGGAACCGCCATCGGAAGGGTCACGGTCACGACAGTAGGTCCGCCCGGCGGGCTGTCGACAGTGAGGGCGCCGTCCACCGCGCGGGTGCGCTCGGTCAGGCCGGCCAGTCCGCCGTGCGGTGTGGCCACCGCGCCGCCGCGGCCGTTGTCCCGGACCGTCAGCTCGAGGCCGGTGCCGTCGGGCCGCACCAGCAGCTCGGCGCGGTCTGCGCCGGCGTGCCGGACCACGTTCGTCAGCAGTTCGGCGGCCGCGAAATAGGCGGTGGCCTCGATCGCCGGCTCCGGGCGGGCCGGCAGATCGACGTCCAGCTCGACGGGGACCGCGCAGCGGGCGGCCAGGGTTTCCAGGGCCGGTGCCAAGCCCAGGTCCAGGGCCGGTGGGTGGATGCCGCGGACCAGTTCCCGCAGCTCGGTCAGCGCTTCCTTCGCGTCGGTGCGGGCCTGGGCGATCAGGCCGGTGGCGTCGCCGCCGGTCGTGAGGCGTTCCTCGGCGCGGCCCAGGGCCATGGCGATGGCGACCAGCCGGGCCTGGGTGCCGTCGTGCAGGTCTCGCTCCAGGCGCTGCACGGTGGACGCGGCGTTCTCCAGGGCGATCCGGCGGCCGGCCTGCAGTTCGAGCAGCCGGCGGTCGCGCGCGGTGGGGGTGAGCAGGAGGCGGGCCAGGCCCAGGTGCAGGAGGCAGAGCCCGCGCAGCAGCCAGGGCAGGACGAGCAGGGCCACCAGCCCGATGGCAGCGATCAGCAGCGTCCGCGGGAAGGTGTCGAAGTAGAAGTCGCCGAACTGGAACACCGAATTATGTGTGTGCCCTTGGTCGTCCACCGACTTCGGGTGGAAGACCACGGTGGTCACCGGTGCCGTCACCAGGATCGCCGTCGTGAAGACCGCGACGCAGGCCGCGATCCCCGTTCCGAAGCCGAGCAGGACCTCGACGACCACGAACAGCAGTCCGCGCCAGCCCGGCGCATCGCCGAACGCGCTGCCCAGCCAGCCGAAAAAGCCACGGCGCGCCCGGAATTCGGCCGGGCCGGGCAGGTCGTCATCGAGTAGTACCCGGACGACCGGACGGTGGATCGACCCCCAGGTCCGCCCGCTCAGCACGAGCACCGCCAGCGGCGCGCCCGCCAGGAACGGTGACAGGAACACGGCGGCGAGCAGGCCGGCGTACAGGTACGCCAACAGCACGCCGCTGAGCACGAACGCGAACAGCAAGTAGCACAGGTCTTTCCACGGCCGGGCGCGGAACGGGGCCCGCAGGACGGTGCGTAGCAGCCGCGCCGGTTCCGGTGCGGCGGATGCGATCGCGGCCGGCGGTACGGCAAGGGTCTCGGTCATGGTTTCCATGCTGGCCGGGGACGCCCCGGTCGTTCGAGGGCGCAGCCCCGTGGATCGGGGGTAGTGCTGGCCACACCCTAGGCCCTTCCCGGACCCGGTTACGATCTCCCGGATGAACACCCCAGCGCCCGACGACGCCCAGGGGCCCACCGAATGGGGTGAGCACCCGCACGGGGTCGGGCCATACGTGGACGAATTCGGTTGCGCGCCACCGGAAGACCCGCGTCTCGACCCCGAACTGCTGGCCCACGGCGACCGGCGCAACGTGGTCGACGCCTACCGCTACTGGACGCGGGAGGCGATCGTCGCCGACATCGACCGCCGCCGGCACCCGTTGCACATCGCGATCGAGAATTTCGGCCATGACGCCAATATCGGCACCGTGGTGCGCACCGCGAACGCCTTCGCCGCCGCCGAAGTGCACATCGTCGGCCGTCGGCGCTGGAACCGGCGCGGTGCCATGGTCACCGACCGCTACCAGCACATTCGCCACCACAGCGATATCGGAGAGCTGATGGACTATGCGGCGGCGCACGGCCTGTCGGTCGTGGCCGTCGACAATGTGCCCGGGTCGGTGCCGTTGGAGACCGCCGAACTGCCTCGCGACTGTCTGCTGCTGTTCGGTCAAGAGGGGCCCGGCGTGACCGCCGCCGCCCGAGACGCGGCCGTCATGACGGTGTCGATCGCGCAGTTCGGTTCCACTCGCAGTATCAATGCCGGTGTGGCCGCGGGCATCGCCATGCACGCCTGGATCCGGCGGCACGCCGACCTGACCCAGTCCTGGTGAGCCCGTAGCGGTTTCGAGTCGCGCCGGAGTGGATCCGAACAGTACCGCCGTCGGCCGGTGTCGTGGCTGGCACCATGGAACGCATGACTGCGGAGCCCATCGCCACGGCCTGGTCCCAGCGCGCAGATATGGCCGAGGCCGCCGTCGTGTCCCGGCATCTCCGGAGACTGTGCGTGCCGGGCGTCGAGCTCGCGGTCATCGGTTGGCCCGCCACCCGGGCCGAACGCGGCTTCCTCACCTGGGACTACTGGTGGCAGGCGCATCTGGTGGACTGCGCGGTGGACGCGGCCAACCGGTCACCGTCCCCGGAACGCACCAAGCGGATCTCGGCGGTAGCGCGCGGCATTCGCACCCGCAACCTCACCGGCTGGACCAACCGCTACTACGACGACATGGCCTGGCTGGCACTCGCGCTCGAGCGCGCCGAACGAACCCAAGGCCTGACCGATCTGCGCCACGGCCTGGCCGCCCTGGAAGCCGACCTCGCCGGCGGCTTCCAGCCGCAGGTGGGTGCGCTGCCGTGGCGCAAAGGCGACGACTACTTCAACGCACCCGCCAACGGCCCGGCCGGTATCGCGCTGGCCCGGTTCGGCCACACCGAACTGGCCCTGGAGATCTCCGACTGGCTGGACAAGAACCTGCGCGACGGCGACTCCGGCCTGATCCTCGACGGCATCCACCTACCCGGCGGCGAGATCGAGCGGCCCACCTTCACCTACTGCCAGGGGGTGGTGCTCGGGCTGGAGACCGAACTGGCCCTGCGCACCGGCGAGACCCGGCACGTCGAGCGGGCGCAACGCCTGCTGGACGCGGTCGACGAACACCTCACCCACGACGGTGTGGTGGCCGGTGGCGGCGGGGGCGACGGCGGCCTGTTCAACGGCATCCTGCTGCGCTACCTGGGCCTGGTCGCGGTCATGCTGCCGGGCGCCGACGTCGCGCAGGTCGCCACCCGGCGCACGGCCGCCCGAATCGTGCTGGCCTCCGCCCGCGCGGCCTGGGACCACCGGCTCGAAGTCGAGGGCGAACCGCTGTTCGGCCCGGACTGGACACACGCCGCCCAGCTCCCGGGCAGTAACGACCTGCTGTCCGCGCGCCCGGAACGGGCGCTGTCGGTGCAGCTGTCGGGCTGGCTGGCGATGGAGGCGGCGTACCTGGTGAGCGCCGCCGGTTACTGACTCGCGGGGACTTCCACCCCGGCGCACACGCGTTCCACCGGCCGCGACATCTCCAGCCGGTACTGGCGCAGCCCGATCACGGTGCCGGCGATCAGCCCGGCGACCAGGGTGCCGATCACCGTCGGCAGCAGCCACGACACGCGTTCCAGGAAGCCGCCCGAATAGAAGCCGATCAGCAGGATGACCGGCGCCCAGAACACCGAACCGAGCACACTGGCGACGGTGTAGCGGCGGTGATTCATCCCGGCCGCGCCCGCGACCAGCGGTGCCAGCGTGCGGATCCACGGAATCCAGCGCGAGACCAGGACCGCGAGGAACCCGTGCCGGTGCAGCATCTTGCCGACCCGTTCGAGATTGTGCGCGTTCAGATAGCGGCCGTTCTTGCGGGCCACGAGCCGGCTGCCGGTCCGGCCGCCGATGACATAGCCGACCTGGCTGCCCGCGACGGCTGCGATCATCGCACCCACCGACAGCGCCCAGATCTGGGTCGAGCCCCCCGGCTGTGCGGCCAGCGCGATCCCGGCGGTCAGCAGCAACGAGTCACCGGGCAGGAACAGGCCGATGATCAGCGCGCATTCCAGGAACACCATCACCAGGACGGCGGTCCACACGACCGCCGGGCCGGCGGACTGGAGGCTGTCCAGACTGTTCACTGCGAGGAGTTCCGTCGCCTGCAAGGGTTCAGCGGGTTTCGCGGGCCGCGACCGGCTCGGGGGCGTCGGTCTTGGCGAGCAGCTTGCGGGCGAAGGAGATGATGGCCGGCAGGATCGAGACGAACACGATCGCCAGGAAGATCGACTCCACGTGGTTCTTGATGAAGTCGACGTTGCCGAGGAAGTAACCCAGGATGGTGACGCCGCCACCCCACAGCACGGCACCGATGATGTCGACTGTGGCGAACTTGCGGTAGTCCATCTGCGAGACACCGGCCAGGACCGGCATGAAGGTCCGGACCACCGGGACGAACCGGGCCAGGACGATCGTCTTCGGCCCGTACTTCTCGAAGAAGGCGTGCGTCTCGGTGACGTAGTGCTTCTTGAAGAAGCGGCTGTCCTCCTTCTGGAACAGCGCGGGACCGATGGCCCGGCCGATCCAGTAGCCGCACTGGTCACCGGCCCACGCGGTCAATGCCACGGCCGGGACGAGCACCCAGATCGACACCGGATGTGGGGTCTGCGCGGCGAGCAGGCCGCCGGTGAACAGCAGCGAGTCGCCCGGGAGCAGCGGGAACAGCAGACCGGTCTCGATGAAGACGATCATCATGATCGCCGGTAGCACCGCGTGCTTCAAACCGGTTTCGGTGAGCAGGTGCATCGGATCCAGCAGCCCCTTGATACCGGAGCTGCTGGCGAGAACGTCGGACACGGCCAGCAGGGTCACCCGGCCTACAGTACCGGGCGACCGAATATTCCGCCCAACCTCGCGGCAGCTTCGAAGGCACTATCGGGCAAGGTCACAGGCTGTCCTCAGGTGGTTGCAACCACGGTGAACCGATGGGCCGGGTTCCCACGAGTGGGTGCCGGACCTTAGTGTATGACCCGACACATCCCTTTTCACCCCCGCACACGGAGGTCACTGCATGCCTATCGCGACTCCGGAGGTCTACGCCGAGATGCTCGGCCGGGCCAAAGAGAACTCGTTCGCGTTCCCGGCCATCAACTGCACGTCGTCGGAGACGGTCAACGCGGCTATCCGGGGCTTCGCCGAGGCCGGCAGTGACGGGATCATCCAGTTCTCCACCGGTGGCGCCGAGTTCGCCTCGGGCCAGGCCGTCAAGGACATGGTGACGGGTGCGGTCGCGCTCGCCGAGTTCGCGAACGTGGTCGCCGCCAAGTACGACGTGACCATCGCGCTGCACACCGACCACTGCCCGAAGGACAAGCTGGACACCTTCGTGCGCCCGCTGATCGCGATCTCCGCCGACCGCGTGCGCGCCGGCGGCCTGCCGCTGTTCCAGTCGCACATGTGGGACGGTTCGGCCATCGCCATCGACGAGAACCTGGAGATCGCCAAGGAACTGCTGAAGCAGTGTGCCGCGGCGAACATCATCCTCGAGGTCGAGATCGGCGTCGTCGGTGGTGAAGAGGACGGTGTCGAGGCCGAGATCAACGACAAGCTGTACACCTCGCCGGAGGACTTCGCCAAGACCATCGACGCCCTGGGCGCCGGCGAGAACGGCAAGTACCTGCTGGCCGCCACCTTCGGCAACGTGCACGGCGTGTACAAGCCGGGCAACGTGGTGCTCAAGCCCGAGGTGCTGGCCGAGGGCCAGCGCGTCGCGTCGGCCAAGCTCGGCCTGGCCGAGGGCAGCAAGCCGTTCGACTTCGTGTTCCACGGCGGTTCGGGCTCGCTGAAGTCGGAGATCGAGGACTCGCTGCGCTTCGGCGTGGTGAAGATGAACGTCGACACCGACACCCAGTACGCCTTCACCCGTCCGGTCGCCGGCCACATGTTCGCCAACTACGACGGCGTGCTGAAGGTCGACGGCGAGGTCGGCAACAAGAAGGTCTACGACCCGCGCAGCTACCTGAAGAAGGCCGAGACCTCGATGGCCGAGCGCGTCGTGGAGGCGTGCCGCGACCTGAAGTCGGCCGGCCGTTCCGTCAGCGCCAAGTAGTCGGAAACGGTAGGGGCGGCGGACGATTCGGCACTTGTCAGGTAATTCCACATGAGTCTGGATGTCCGGGTACTGGGCCCGGTACGCATGCTGGTCGGTGGCGAACCGATCCAGGTGGGTGGGCCGAAGCCGCGGGCGCTGCTCGCCGCCCTTACCGTGAACCGTCGCCGGGCGGTGTCCTCACAGGCACTGGCCGACATCGTCTGGAACGAGGAGCCGCCGGACTCCTATCAGGCGAGCCTGCAGGTGTTCGTCTCCAATATCCGCAAGATGCTGCGCAATGCGGGCATCGATTCGGCGGCGGTGCTGCGCACCGAGTCGGCGGGGTATCGGCTCGAAATCGCAGACGCCGACTGCGATCTGGGCCGTTTCGAGGCGGCACGGCGTGCCGGTGACGAGGCCGCCGGTGCCGGTGATCCCGCGGCCGCGTCGGTGAAATACACTGCGGCGCTGGATGAATGGTCCGGGAAGGCGCTGAGCGACCTGTCCGGTCTGGGCTTCGCCGACACCTTCGCCACCGCCATGGACGAGGAGCGGTTGCAGGTGGTGTCGGCGCGGATCGACGCCGAGATCGCCTGTGGCCGTGCGACCGGCGTGGTCGGTGAACTCAAGCGCGCCACCACCGAGCATCCGCTGCGGGAACCGCTGTGGGTGCAGTTGATCACGGCGCTGTCGCTGTCCGGCCGACAGGCCGACGCGCTGGACGCGTGCCGTCAGGTGCGGGCGCTGCTCGCCGACGAACTGGGGATCGACCCGGGCCCGGCACTGGTCGAGGTGGAGCGGCGGGTACTGCGGCAGGAGCCGCTCGATATCGTCGCGGTCGCCCAGGTCGAGCGCCTGGCCAAGTCCATGACCGAGACGGTCACCGAGGTGCCGCTGGCCGCGCGCAGCGGGCGGCTGCGGTTGTCCGACGGCCGGGTGGCGCGGATCGGGCCCGCCGGCTTGAAGATCGGCCGGATGACCGACAACGATCTGGTGCTCGACGACCCGAAGGCCAGCCGGTATCACGCCCAGATCTGGTCCAGTCGAGCCGGATTGCTGATCAAGGACCTCAATTCCGCGAACGGCATCTACCTCAACGAGGAGCCGATCGAGTCCGGGGCCGTGATCGGTGACGGTGATGCGATCCGGATCGGTTCCACCGTCCTGGTTTTCGAGGCGGACAACTGACGGTCCGGTAGCCGGCCGGGCCCGTGCCCGCCGACTGCCGGAAGTCAGCTGAGCTGGACCTGGGCCAGAGCCCGGCCGAACAGCTTCTTGCCCTCGCTGGTGCCGCTCAGCAGGATCTGGGCGGTCCGGCGCACCGGGTCCAGCGATTTCACCTTGCCGGTGAACTCGATCTCGGTCGCGCCGATCTGCTGCACCGGAACGAAACCGGAGAACCGGAAGCTCAGGCTCTCGATGGCGCTCGGGTCGTCCAGCCAGGAGCTCAGGAAGTCGGCGGCCAGGCCCAGGGTGAGCATGCCGTGCGCCACCACGGTCGGCAGACCCGCGACCTCGGCGGCCCGGTCACTGAAGTGGATCGGGTTGTGGTCGCCGGAGACACCGGCGTAGTTGACCAGGTCGCCGCGGGTCACCGAGCGGATCCCGATCGGCAGTTCGTCGCCGACCGACAGGTCCTCGAACCGCGGCCGGGTGTTGACCACGGTGTTCGCCCGGGCGTCGGCGAGTTCGCGCGGCGCGGCCGCGTCGGCCGGATCGATCTCCACCAGTCCGGCGGTCTCGTCGGGGGTCAGGTGCATGACCACGCCCTCGATCATCGACAGGACCTCGGGGGGCAATTCACCGCTGCGGGCGACGAGCTGGACGGTCGCGCTCTGCCGCACCACGCCGTCGGTGCCGATGAAACTGACCTTCACCGTGACGAAGTCGCTGCCGCGCACATTGCGGATCGACGGGATCTCGATCTGCGCGTGCACCCGGTCACCCGCCACCAGCGGCTGATACAGCTCGAAGATCTGCTCCACCTGCAGCACCAGGGAGATGTCGAAATCCTCGAACACTGTCTCGAACAGCGCCCGGGTCGGGTGGAAGCCGATCGCCGACGCGAACGTCGGGGGCGCGATCACCCCGTCGAAACCCAGCTTCGCCGCGTGCAGTTCGGAGATATGCGCCGGATGCGAATTCTGAACCGCCCGAGCGTATTCACGGACCTTTTCGCGACCCACCTCGTAGTGGTCGGGCAGCCGGTAGAACTTGCCCGCCACATCGGGTGCCGTTGCTTCGGGTGACTGCTCCGGCATAACTACGAACTCCTCGGGTATCTCAGCGGACAAGGCATGCTATCGAGACGACGGCGGTCGCACCGGACTTCTTCACGGATCGTTCCCGAAGGGCCCGTAGACCTTACGGTCGCCGAGCCCTTCGGGGATGTGTGCGGTCCGGGCGGACCGCCCCGCCGGGGCGCGGTCAGTGCGCGCCGTCGGCCGGGTCGCAAACCTTCCAGCCTTCCGGCTGTTTCTGCAGGTCGAACGTGCGGGCCACCGGGTGGTCCGGGTCGGCATCGGTGTAGATACCGGCCGTCGCGACCGCCTTCGCACCGTCGACCTGAACGGAGGTGACCTCCGACAGTTTCGGGATCTTGCGCTGATCGGCCGCGAGCTTGTGCACGCCGGCGTACTGGTCCGGAGCGATGTTCTGATAGAAGTCGTGCAGCGGGCCGCAGGTCGTCGCCCGCAGCGTGTCCAGATTGCCGGTGCCGAGGGCGTCGGTGTACGCCGACACCGCCGACTTGACCTGCCCCTGCGGCGAATCGTCCGTGCCGCCACGCATCAACCACGCCACCAGGCCACCGACGGCGACGAGCGCCACCACGGCCGCGGCGATGAGCTTGGTGCGATTGCCCGACGCCGCAGGCTTTTCCGTGCCGCTCGCACCGACCTTCTGCGGGGCGCCGGCCACCGGGGCGCCGGCACCGACCTTCTGCGGTGTGGCGATCGGGCGGTCCGAGACCTGCCCGGGAACGGTAGGCTGCACATCCGCCGGTGACGGTGCGCTACCGGGACGCTGCGCGTCCGGCTGGACCCGGTTCCGGTCACCCGGCGCCGGATTCTTCGCCGGCGCGGCCGGCGCCGAACCACCGACCGGCCCGCCGGGGGTCTGGTTCTTCGGCCCGCCGGGGCGCGGCGTGGCCGGCGGGCGCGCACCGGCCGGTGGGCGCGGGCTGACGACGCGGTCGGTGCCGGGCTTCGGAGCGCCGGGCTGTGCGGGAGCCTTGCCGAGGCCCTTCTGGATCGGGATGATCGCGGTCGCGGCATCGTCGGCGGGGGTCGACGCCCCCGGTGCCGGCTGCCGCCGGATCGCGACGGTCTGCGTCTCGTCGTCGGCGGGCGCCGAATCCCGCTTCGCCGCACCGGGTTTGGCGATGGCCCGGAATCCGTGTACCACGGTGGGCGCGTCGGCTCCCGCCGGTGGAACATCTTGCCCGGCAGCCTGATCCGTACCGGAACCGGTGCCTTGCTCGGAATCGGCCGCGCCCGCGGTCTTTTCGCTTGCGGTCGACGCGGGCGCCGGTCCGTTCGCCCTGGGCGCGTTCGCGGACCCGGCGGCCGGTGCCTTCCCCGGAGCCTGTGCGCTGGAAGCCTTCCCGTCCACGGTGGAAGGACCACCGGCCGGAGCGCCCTGCGCAGCGGCACCCGCCGCCGAAGCCGCCGCTGCCCCCGCGCTTTCGGCAGCACCGGCACGCCCGGACGAACCACTGGGCGGAGTGGTGCCGGTGCGACCGGACGCCTCGCCACCGGTGGGTGCGGCGCCGCCGTCGGCCGCGCCACTACCGCCCGATCGGGCAGCATCGGATCGAGCCGCGTTGCCCGGCTGGGCGTTGCCGCCGGGCTGAGCTGCGTTGCCCGGCTGGGCGTTGCCGCCGGATCGGGCCGTGTTGCCGGACTGCGCATTGCCGCCGGGTCGAGCTGCGTTTCCGGGCTGGGCGTTGCCGCCGGACTGGGCTGCGTTTCCGGGCTGGGCGTTGCCGCCGGATCGGGCCGTGTTGCCCGACTGCGCATTGCCGCCGGGTCGAGCTGCGTTTCCGGGCTGGGCGTTGCCGCCGGACTGGGCTGCGTTTCCGGGCTGGGCGTTGCCGCCGGACTGGGCTGCGTTGCCCGGCTGAGCGTTGCCGGTGGACTGAGCTGCGTTACCCGGCTGAGCGTTGCTGCCGGATCGGACCGTGTTGCCCGACTGCGCATTGCCGCCCGGTGTGGCGGCGGGCTGAGCCGAGTTGCCGGACTGTGCATTACCCGACTGCGCGGTGTTGCCGGTCTGGGTGGCGCCGGACTGTGCATTGCCGCCGCCCGATGCGACGGCGGGCCGAGTCACGTTGGCGGACTGGGCATTACCCGATTGTGCAACGTCGCCCGGCTGAGCGGCGGGGCCGGTTCGAACGCTACCCGGCTGCCCGGTGCCGCCCGACTGGGCGTTGCCGGGTCGAGCGGTGCCGGACTGCGCGTTGCCGGGCCGAGCGGTGCCGGACTGCGCGTTGCCGGGCCGAGCGGTGCCGGACTGCGCGTTGCTGCCGCTCGTCGTGGCGGCGGACTGAGCCGAGTTGCCGGACTGGGTATTACCCGACTGTGCATTCCCGTCTGCCGGAGTGGTGCTGCCGGGCCGGGCCGCGTTGCCGGTTCGAGCGTCCCCCGGCTGCGCGGTGCTGCCCGGCTGGGCGTTGCTCGGTTGCGGGGCGCCGGATCGGACGTTGGCACCGCCCGGTGCGGCAGCGGACTGAGTCGCGTTGCCGGACTGGGTATTACCCGACCCGACGTCACCCGTGGCGTCAGGTGACTGCGTCGGGTTGCCTGTCTGGCCGGTGCTGCCGGATTGGGCGGCGTCCCTGCTCTGAGCGGAACCGCTTGTTGCAGATGCCGCTTCGCCCTCGGGGGCCTGCGCGGACGTCTCGGCTGCCTCGGGGGCGGTGCCACCGCTCATCGCGCCCTTCGCGGCGGCCTGTGCGGCGGCAGCGGGCGCCGCAGTGCCGGGCGCAGCCGAAGCCGCAGCAGCTGCCGCAGCAGCTGCCGCAGCGCCGGACGCGGCCGAAGCTGGTGCGCTCGCGGTCTTCCCGCCCGCAGCAGTGCTTCCAGCACCGGACGAGTCGGCCTGCTGCGCGTCACCGGCGCCTGGTTGTCCTGCGGCAGTGGGCTTCCCGGCTGCGGCGCCCTGTTGTGCCGCGGCGCCGGGTGTTGCGGCCGCCGCGCCCTGTTGTGCTGCGGCGCCAGGCGTTTCGGCCGCCGCGCCCTGTTGTGCTGCGGCAGCGGGCTTTTCGCCGTCCTGCCCGCCCCGCGCGGTGGGCATCGACACCGCCGGCGGCGCGTTCTTCGCGTCGACGGCCCGTCCGGCCACGGTCGGGTCATCGGAAACCGGTGTCGCGGTGGCGTTCTCGGGCTTCTTGCGCGGGAACGCGACGGTCTCGGAGTCGTCGGCCGCGTCGGGCCGCTTGCCGGTGGTCACGGTGATGTCGTCCGTATTCGCCTGCGGGGGAGTGATCTTGATGGTGCGGTCGGCGCCGGGCGGCGGGGTCGCGCGCTGCCATGCGGCGGGACCCGCCTGGCGGACCGGTCCGCCGGGGCGGCCACCGGCCGGGGGCACCGGCGGTACGGGATTCGGCCGGCCACCCGGGGCCGGACGGCCGGGCGGCGGCGGCACCGGACCCGGGCGGG
>NZ_RFFH01000002.1 GCF_003696265.1 Nocardia stercoris
CCCAGCCCGCGCCGGGGTCGACGGCCGGCTGTTCGCCCGGGTCGGCAGCGGGCGGCGCGGCCGGGTAGCCGGCGGGCGCGGCGAAGGTCGTGGGCTCGGCGGGCGGCGGGAAGCCGGGCGTGCCCGGCGGCGCGAAAGGGCTACCGGGCGGCGGGAATCCACCGAGGGCGGGACCCTCGGGAGCCGGCTGCGGGAAGCCGGGCGGCGCGAAACCCCCAGGGCCAGGCGGGAATCCGCCCGGTGCGAAACCCGGCGGCGGGAAACCCTCAGGCCCCGGCGCGAATCCGGGAGGCGGGAAGCCTTCGGGCCCCGGCGCGAAGCCAGGCGGCGGGAAACCCTCAGGCCCCGGCGCGAATCCGGGCGGCGGGAAGCCTTCGGGACCGGGCGCCAGACCGGGTGGCGCGAAACCGTCCGGCCCAGGCGGGAATCCGGGCGGCGCGAAACCGTCGGGTCCCGGCGGCGGGAAACCACCGTGGGGGAAACCTTCCGGTGGTGGGAAGCCGCCGGGCGGGAAATTCTCGGGTCCGGGCGCGGGGAAGCCACCCGTCACCGGCTGAAAGGTGGTGGCCTCGATGGTATCCGGGACCGGCGGGAACAGGCCGGCACCGTGCTGATCGTGGGTGCCGGAGTCGTCGGCCGCGTGCTTGGCGTCGCCCGCCGCGGTGCCCGTGAGCTCGGCACCTGCGGCGTCGCCCGCGTCGGAATCGGTTCCGGCACTCGAACCCGGCAGCCACGGAGGCGACGTCGAGTTGTCCTTGGTCGTCACTTTTCCCCCATCTTGCTGGAGTGGCGAGCGGCAGCTCGACGCGAATCAGTTTTCAAGCTAGCACGACGGACCTGGCCCGGCCCGGGCTGCCGGAACCGGGCCAGGACCCTCGAACAGTGGTGGTCAGGCCGTGCGGTTGGCCCGGTTGACCGCGGACACGACCGCGCGCAGCGACGCGGTGGTGATGGAGGTCGCGATACCGACACCCCATGTCACCTTGTCGCCGACGGCGCATTCGACATAGGCCGCGGCCTGGGCATCGTCACCGGCGGACATGGCGTGCTCGCTGTAGTCCAGCACCCGCACGTCGTAACCGATCCCGCCCAGCGCGTCGACGAAGGCGGCCAGCGGGCCGTTGCCGTCACCGGAGATCTCCTGCTCGACCCCGTCGACCTTGACCACGGCGTCGATGTGGTCGGTGCCGCCGTCGGTCTCCGAGGCGGTCACCTTCTGGCGCATCCGCTCCAGCGGCCGGATCGGGTTCAGGTACTCCTCGGCGAAGACGTCCCACATCTCCTTCGGGCTGACCTCACCACCCTCACCGTCGGTGATCTTCTGGATGGCCTGCGAGAACTCGATCTGCAGCCGGCGCGGCAGCGCCAGACCGTGGTCGGTCTTCATGATGTAGGCGACGCCGCCCTTGCCGGACTGCGAGTTGACCCGGATGACGGCCTCGTAGGTGCGGCCCACGTCCTTCGGGTCGATCGGCAGGTACGGCACCGCCCAGGTGATGTCGGCGACGTCGGCGTTCTGCGCGTCCGCATCGGCCTTCATGGCGTCCAGGCCCTTGTTGATGGCGTCCTGGTGGCTGCCGGAGAAGGCGGTGTAGACCAGGTCACCGCCGTACGGGTGCCGTTCGGGCACGGCCAGCTGGTTGCAGTATTCGACCGTGCGACGGATCTCGTCGATGTTGGAGAAGTCGATCTGCGGGTCGACGCCGCGGGAGAACAGGTTCATGCCCAGGGTGACCAGGCAGACGTTGCCGGTGCGCTCACCGTTGCCGAACAGGCAGCCTTCGATCCGGTCGGCGCCGGCCAGGTAACCCAGTTCGGCCGCGGCCACGGCGGTACCGCGGTCGTTGTGCGGGTGCAGCGACAGCACGATCGACTCGCGGCGGGCCAGGTTGCGGTGCATCCACTCGATCGAGTCGGCGTACACGTTGGGGGTCGCCATCTCGACGGTCGCGGGCAGGTTGATGATCAGCGGCTGGTCCGGCGTGGGGGCGATGATCTCGGAGACCGCGTCGCACACCTCCAGCGCGTACTCCAGTTCGGTGCCGGTGTAGGACTCCGGGCTGTACTCGTAGCGCCAGTTGGTGTCGGGGTAGTTCTGCTCGATCTGCTTGACCAGGGTCGCGGCGTCGGTGGCGATCTTCTTGACCGCGTCCCGGTCGGCGCGGAACACGACGCGGCGCTGCAGGATCGAGGTCGAGTTGTAGAAGTGCACGATGACGTTGGGAGCGCCGGCGCAGGCCTCGAAGGTGCGCTCGATCAGCTCGGCACGGCACTGGGTCAGCACCTGGATGGTGACGTCGTCGGGGATCGCGCCGTCCTCGATGATCTCGCGCACGAAGTCGAAGTCGGTCTGACTGGCCGACGGGAAGCCGACCTCGATCTCCTTGTAGCCCATCCGGACCAGCAGGTCGAACATGCGGCGCTTGCGGGCCGGGCTCATCGGGTCGATCAGGGCCTGGTTGCCGTCGCGCAGGTCGACCGCGCACCAGCCGGGCGCGACGTCGGTGACCTTGCCGGGCCAGGTGCGGTCGGGCAGGTCGATGGGCTCGACTTCCTCGGCGAACGGCCGGTACCGGAAGGTCGGCATCGACGAGTTCTTCTGCTTGTTCCACGCGGGCTGGTCGGCGGGCGCGGGCTTGGCGGGCGCGGTGATGGTGCGCGTACCGGAAGTGAAAGCGTCAGCGGATGACATGGGTGTGTGCTCCGAATGTGAGGGTGCCAGGTTGTGAGTTAGACCGGCACGGCAAAACCCCGCGACGGGAGCCGGTCCGTATCAGAACCCGTCGCGGCGGCCGAGGAGGAGAGCCCGCTGCATGATGTCCGCTAGTTTACGACATCCGCTCACGCGCCGTCATGGAGGTTGATTCGGATCACCCACCGGCCGGATCGGCGCGGGCCCCGGACATGCGACGTGATCGCCGGATGTATAGCGTCGTTCCGGAAACCGGCCGGTCAGGGCACTGTCTGTGACCCGGAACACTCGTACCCGCGCGCCCGAAGGATCGCCACGATGACCTTGCTCGAACAATTGGCCGTCCTGGGCGCAGGCATCGGGGCCGGCTGCATCAACACAATCGTCGGCTCGGGGACGCTGATCACCTTCCCGGTGCTGCTGGCCTTCGGCCTGCCGCCGGTGACCGCCAATGTGTCGAACACGGTCGGGCTGGTCCCGGGCGGGATCAGCGGCGTGCTGGGTTACCGTGCGGAGCTGGCCGGGCAGCGGCCGCGGCTGGTGCGTTACGGCGCGGCGACGCTGGCCGGCGCGGTGGTCGGCGCGGTCCTGCTGCTGGTGCTGCCGGCCGGCGCGTTCAAGGCGATCGTGCCGGTGCTGATCGCGCTGGCCCTGGTGCTGGTCGTCACCGGCCCGAAGCTGTCGGCGTGGGTGAAGCGCCGGCGCGAGGCCGGCGGCGGGGTTCCCGCGCACGGCGGCCCGCTGCTGCTCACCGGCATTCTCGGCACCGGCGTGTACGGCGGGTATTTCGGTGCGGCGCAAGGTGTGCTGTTGATGGGCCTGTTGGGGGTCTTCGTCGACGAGGATCTGCAGCGGCTCAACGGAATCAAGAACTTCCTGGCGCTGTTGGCCAACGCCGTGTCGGCGGCCATCTTCATCTCGGTCGCCCACATCGACTGGCGGGTGGCGGGATTGATCGCGGTGGGTTCGGTGCTGGGCGGCCAGATCGGCGCTCGCGCCGGGCGCCGCATGTCGCCGACGGTGCTGCGCGGCGTCATCGTCGCGGTCGGCGCGCTGGCCATCGTGCGCCTGCTCGCCTGAGCCGATTCTTAGCGAATTCTCGGGATACTCAGGGGTTTTCCCGGAGGCGCGGACCCGGCATCCGGGTTACGGTCGATCCCATGTTCGGCATCATTCGGCCCTGCCGGCACCGGCTCGGCGAGGAACTCGGCGCGGCCTGGCTGGCGCAACTGTGCGGCCTGTGCCTGGCGCTGCGCGACGACCACGGCCAGTCGGCGCGGATCGCGACCAACTACGACGGACTGGTGATCTCGGCGCTGGTCGACGCGCAGGCGGCCGGCGGCGCCACCACCCGGGCCGCGGGTCCGTGCCCGTTGCGCGGGATGCGGCGGGCCGATGTGGCCACCGGTGACAGTGTGCGACTGGCGGCGACGGTGTCGCTGGTGCTGGCCGCGGCGAAGGTCCGCGACCATGTCGCCGACGGTGACGGGATGGCGGGCACCGCCGGAATCCGCCCGGCCGCACGGCGAATCGCGCAACGGTGGGCGCGGCAGGGCACCGACGCCGGGGCGGAACTTGGCTTCGACACCGCTGTCCTACTCGAGGCCGTCGAACGGCAGACCGTGGTCGAGGCCACCGCCGGACCGGATACCCGGCTGCTCGACCTGACCGAACCGACCGAGACCGCGACGGCCGCCGCGTTCGGGCACACCGCGATCCTGGCGGGCCGGCCGGGCAATGCGGCCGCGCTCACCGAGATCGGCCGGATGTTCGGCCGGGTGGCGCATCTGCTGGATGCCGCCGAGGACTACGTCGACGACGCCGCGCAGGGCAAGTGGAATCCGTTGGCCGTCACCGCGACTCCCGCGCCGGAGGCCTACCGGCTGTGCACCGACGCCGTGCTGGCGATCGAATTGTCGCTGGCCGATGTGGAATTCACCGACCGCCGGCTGATCGAGAAACTGCTGGTCCAGGAACTGGGCCGCGCGGTCCGCCGCACGTTCCGGCAGTCCGGGCGCTCGCACCGGCACCGGGCCACCGTCGAGATCCCACGCGACGCACGGGAACTGCTGGCCCCGCCCACCCGCGGCACCCTGCACGGGCGCCGCCGGCGCGGCTATCCCCAGCCCCCGCCCGGATACGGTTATCCCCCACCAGGTTACGGCTATCCGCCGCCGCAGTACTACGGCCGCCCGCCGCGCCGCCGCGGCGGCTTCTGCCTGCCGTTCTGCGAGGGCTTCGCCTGCGCCGAATGCTGCAACTGCGGCGAGAACTGTTGCTGCTGTTCGTGCGAATGCTGCGGCGAGGGCTGCTGCGAGACGTGCTGTGACTAGTCCCCGCTGAGCAGGTAGTCGACAACCGCCCGCGGGTTCGACAGGGCGACCAGGTGACCGCCGGGAACGACATCGGGTTCGACACCGATCCGTTCGCGGGCGAGCCGTTGCTGCAGGGCGAGCGGGAAGAAGCGGTCGCCGGCACCGGCCAGCACCCGGGTCCGGGCAGGCCAGCCGGTGAACAGGCACGGATCGCCGAAGGCGCGGTCGGCCTCGGGACGCTGGAACGGCTCGCCCTCCCGCGCGATCTCCGGCGGTACGTCGTGCAGAAAGTAGATTTCCGGGTCGAATTCCCGGCTGTAGCCGCCCGCGTCGGCCGCCGCGATGCGGGCATCGATCGAGCCGACGTCGCCCCACCACTGGCCGGCCGTTTCGCCGGGCACCGGAATCATGGCGTTGACCAGGACCAGTTCCGCCACGTCGAGTTGCTCGCAGACCGAAGCCGCGGTGAAGGCACCCATCGACTGGGCCACGATCACGTCACCGTCGGTGGCCTGCGCGAGCACGAGGTCGCGGTATTCGGCGAGACCCGCCGCGGTGTCGTCGCCGGGCAGGTCGATCGGGATCGCGATGTGTCCCGCCTCGGTGAGGGCCGCGGCCACCCGGCTCCAGTACCAGCCGACGCCACCGGCACCGGGAACCAGGACGAATCTGCGCGTAGTCGTGCTCATACCGGCACAGACGACGCGGACGCGTCGAATTCATCGCGCGGACAATCGGAATCCCCGTGGGTCACGGTCAGTCCTGCGGGGCGACGTCCACCGACACCTGGATGGCGCTCTCGGTAGCATCGGTGTAGATGATGCCGCGCAGCGGGGGAACGTCGACGTAGTCGCGGCCCCAGGCGACGGTGATGTAGCGCTCGTCGGCGAACTGGTCGTTGGTGGGGTCGAACCCGATCCACCGTCCGTTCCGGTCGCCGTCGTCCGGCAGCCACACCGCCGCCCAGGCATGGGTGGCGTCCACACCCACCATGCGTTCCTTGCCGGGCGGCGGATCGGTGGCCAGATAGCCCGAGATGTAGCGGGCGGCCAGGCCCTGCGAGCGCAGGCAGGCGGCGGCCACGCGTGCGAAGTCCTGGCAGACGCCGTTGCGGGCGGCGAAGACATCGGGCACCGAGGTGGACACCGTCGTGGAACCGGAGCGGTAGGTGAAGTCGGTGTAGATCCGGTTGGTCAGCTCGGCCACCGCCTCCAGCAGCGGCCGGCCCGGCGGAAACGATTGCGCCGCATACTCGCTCACCACCGGCGTGATCTCCGGCGGGATGAGATCCAGGGTGAACTCGACGGCCAGCGGCCCGGTCGAAGCGGTGGGCCGTGCCTTCTCCCACGGCAGCGAATCCTCCGGCCACTCCGGCGGGTCGACCTCCACATACGACTCGGCGACGACCTCGAGCTTGCGATGCGCGGCGGTGACGTGGAAGTACCGGCTGATATTGCCGTACACGTCGGCGCCCACCGAGCCGTCCGAGGGCACCGGATCGATGAACACGTCGTGCACCCGTACGCGCTGACCGGGCATTTCCCGGGGTTCCAGGAAAACCCGCCCGTACGAGCTGGAGACGATGTCGGAGTAGCTGTAGGTCGTGCGGTGCTCGACCCGGTACCGGCGGGAGGTCACGGCACCACCTGAGTACTACCCCACAGCGGCTGGGTCGCACCGGGACCGGCCAGCCGCGAGGCCTGGAAGGAGTCGGCCAGTTTGCGCAGGCGCAGGTGGACACCGTCGAGCAGTTCGACCAGGTCGGTCCGGCGCCCGTCGGCGTCGGTGGCCTCCAGATCGGCCGGGTCGAGGCGCCGCAGCAGCCGCCGGGCGTCGGCCAGCAGACGTTGCGGCCGGGACGATCCCGAGTTTCCGGGCAGGGCGTTGAGGTCGGTGTGCAGCCGGTCCAGCTGGTAGGCCAACGAGCGCGGGTTGGCCTCGTCGAACAGCAGCAGGCTGGCGACCGCCGCCACCCGCACCGAATCCCGGTGCCGGCGACGGTAACTCACGCTGGATTCGGTCGCGCGCAGCACGCCCTCGGTCACCTTGCCCTCCACCTCTTCCGGGTAGGTGTGCTCGAACACCGACGACAGCAGTGCGGTGATCGACAGCCCGCGCTCGATGCGCTTGCCGATATCGGATACGTACCAGCCGATATCGCGCACCATCGACTCCGCGTCCACCCCGGACAGCGACAGCAATGCCACCAGGATCGCCGAATGCACCACGGACAGTTCGGCTTCCATATCGCGACCGGCCGCGCTGAACGCCTGCCGTGCCCGGTCGACCGCGCTCAGGATCATCCAGGTGTCCTGCGACAACTGATCTCGGACCGCGCGGGCGTTGGCGGCGTAGTGCTCGATGGCGAAGGCGACGGAGCCGGGGAGCTCGCGGTCCAGGGTGACGCGAACCAGGTAGTCGTAGCCGGCGGCGGTGGCGCCAACGACCTGCGGCTGAGGCGGCTCAAGCGAATCCGGTTGTGCGGCTGCGGGTTCAGTGGGCTCAGGCGATGCGGCAGCTGCTCCCTGTAATGCGGCAGCCCCGTCGGCCGCTCCCGGCGCCGCGGCCCCCGCGGCCTCTCCTCGTGATGCGGCAGCCCCGTCGGCCGCTCCCTGTGGCGCGGCCACTCCGTCGGCCGCTCCCTGTGGCGCGGCAGTCTCCGCCCCTCCCCGTGATGCGGCAGTATCCCCCGCCCCTCCCCGTGATGCGGCAGTATCCCCCGCCTCACCCCGTGATGCGGCAGCGCCCTCGGCCTCTCCCCGTGATGCGGCCACTCCCTTGGCCTCTCCCGGCGCTGCGGCCCGACCTTGCGCAGCGGCTTCGTCACTCGCCGCCCCACCTGGTGCCGCAGCCGTCCCCTGCTGCGCGGCTCCGGCCTGCGCGGCCGTCGTGCCCTGTGGCGGGACGATCCCGTCTTGCGGCTGCGGCGGTGGAACCTCGTTCGGCTCCGCGGCGCCGTCCGCCGAACTTCCGGCCGAGTCCGCCGCACTGTCGGGGTAGCCCCCCGCGGGCATGATCAGATCCGGGTCGATGCGCGGCGGCTGTTGTTGTGGCACAGGTGATTCCGGTGAAACACCGGAATTCGGGTGTTCGTACGGCAGCACTGTTCCGGTGACCCGGCTCAGGGCCGCCATCAGCACCGGCACGGCCGCCGCGCCTTCGAGCCACGGCCGGTAACGGTAGTCCTGGGACTGACTGTGGATGGCGGCGAGCAGACGGGTGGAGTTCTCCGCCCGTTCGGCGTAGCGGCCCATCCAGAACAGGTCGTCGAGGACGCGAGGTGAGCTGAGCGCCTCCACCACCGGGACGGTCGAGGGGATCCGGATGCGTTCCTCGGGTTGGGTTTCCGCCGGGACCGCCGCCACGGTGGTGGGGGCCATGCGGACCCAGACATCCTTGGCCGCGACCGGGATCATCGGCCGGCCGGGCGACGACACCACCGGGGTGCCGGGTTCCCGCAGGTACTGGTGGCCGAGCCCGCCCGGCATGGCGCGGTAGCCGACCCGGCCCGCGAGCGCGAACAGCCGGACCCCGACCGGCGCCGCGACCAGCCCGGTGCCTTCGCTCAACGCGGGCGCCACCGAGAACTCCGGCGGCTCCTGACCGACCCACTGCCAGCCGTGACTCTCGATCCGGGCGGCCAGTTCCTCGCGTTCGGCCGCGGCCAGCGCCGGACCGTAATAGGTGGTGCCGTCCACCGCCGACCGGACGATCAGTTTCGGCAGATCCGCCAGCACCTTGCCGCGGGCGCGGTCGTCACCGCACCAATAGGCCGGTGCGCCTTGGAGTTTCAGCTCTTCGTCGAGCACGGTCCGGGACAGCTCGGGCAGGAACGCGGCCAGCGCCGGACTCTCCAGCAGGCCGCTGCCGAGCGTGTTGACCACGGTCACCGCGCCCCGGCGCAGCACCTCCACCAGGCCCACGACCCCGAGCTGGGAGTCGGCGCGCAGATCCAGCGGGTCGGCGAATTCGGCGTCGAGGCGGCGCAGCACCACGTCCACCCGGCGCAGCGTGCCCAGCGAACGCATCCACAGGCAGCCGTCCCGCACCACCAGGTCCGCACTCTCGACCAGCGGAAAGCCCAGCACCGACGCGAGATACGCCTGATCGAACGCGGTCTCCGACATGACGCCCGGGCTGAGCACGACGACCACCGGATCAGCGTCGTCACCGGCCTCCGGCGCGGCCTCGATCAACATCAACCGCATGGCCCGGGCGAACGGGGTGAGTGGACGCGGGACCGCACCCTCGAACGCGTCGGGGACCGCCGTCGACACGACGCGGCGGTCGGCCAGCGCGTAGCCCGCGCCCGAAGGCGCCTGCGCCCAATCGGTCAGCACCCGGAACGTGCCGTCGGCCCATCGGCTCACATCACAGCCCAGCAGGAACAACTGATGCCGGCCCGGCACCGTAATGCCATGTGCCGCACGCAGATACCCGGTACTGCCGAAGACGATCTGCGGCGGGAGCTGGCCGGAACGCAGCAGCCGGCGCGGACCGTACACGTCGGTGAGCACCTCGTCGAGCAGCCGCGCGCGCTGGACCAGACCGGCCTCGAGGCCCGTCCAGTCCTCCGCCGACACCAGCAGCGGCACCGGGTCCAGCCGCCACGGGGTCGGGGCCGCGGGCACCGCGACCCCGTTCGGCGTCGCCACCCCGGTCTCGGTGTAGGTGATGCCGTCGTCCTCGATGATGCGGCGGACCCGGCTGTCGATCCGGTTCAGGGCGGCCGCGCCCTGAGTCACGAAGTCGTGCGACAGTTCCGACCACATCGGGCGCACCCGGCCGGTGGGGTCGACGAGTTCGTCGTAGTCACCGGATGATTCGGCGTCCGCGCGATAGCGCCGGAATTCGGCTTCCGCCTGCGCGCGTTTGCCGCGAACCGTGTCGTGCGTCATTGCGCGCCTCGCTTCCGCCGCTCGTACGTTGGCCGGCCGTCCCCATCCGGCCCGAGCGCGGCGCATCGAAGGCCCCGGCGCGCCGACGTGGGTGAATTATATCGCTTCGCGGGACGCTGATCGGTAACGCCGACCGCCCCCACGCAGCGATTTCGCCGGCCGGGCCGGCCGATCACACCGCCGCGCAACGCGATCGGCGACCGGCCGCGATTACCGATTGCCGGGCCGGTTCCACACGGTCCGGGCGCGCCGCAGATCGAGAATTCCTGGTGCGCCGACATCGGTGGACTGCACGGCCATGGTCGCCCGCAGTCGCGCCACGTCCACCGGTCCCGGCGTGTGCCCGATCGCCTCGAACCGCCGGTTGCGGCGGGACTCGGCCTCCACCGCGTTCACCGGCGGCAACTCGTGCGCGCGGCCGCCGGGGTGCGCGACGTGGTAGGTGCAGCCGCCCAGCGACAGTCCGGCCGCCGGGTCGACCAGATCGAACACCAACGGCGCGTCGACGGTGATCGACGGGTGCAGCGCGCTCGGCGGCTGCCACGCCCGGTACCGTACCCCCGCCACCTGCACGTCGGCCTTGTCGGTGCCGAGCATCGGCACCGGAATCCCGTTGCAGGTGAGCACGAACCGGCCGCGGTCGGCGCCGACCAGCCGAACCTGGACGCGTTCCACCGACGAGTCCACGTAGCGGGCGGTGCCGGTCGCGGTCGACTGTTCGCCCAGCGTCTGCCACGGTTCGATCGCGCCACGCAGCTCGAGCTCCACCCCGCTCAGCCCCACGGTGCCGATCCGCGGGAACCGGAATTCGGTGAACGGGTCCAGCCAGCTCTGCTCGAAGTCGATGTCGTGGGCGCGCAGATCGGCGACCACCTCGGCGATATCGGCCATCAGGAAGTGCGGCAGCAGGTAGCGGCCGTGCAGATTCTCGCCGTGCCGCAGCAGCGGCGCGTCGTAGGGGTCGGACCAGAAGCGCAGCACCAGCGCCCGGACCAGCAGCGACTGCACCATCGCCATCCGGAAGTGCGGCGGCATCTCGAACCCGCGTAGCTCGACCAGGCCGAGCCGGCCGCGGGCCGAATCGGGGCTGAACAGTTTGTCGATACAGAATTCCGCCCGATGGGTGTTGCCGGTGAGGTCGGTGAGCAGGTGCCGCAGCGAGCGGTCCACCTGCCAGGGCAGCGAGGCGGGCCAGCCGCCGCCCTCGGCCGCCAGCCGCGCGATCTCGGCGAAGGCGATCTCCAGTTCGTAGAGCGCGTCGGGCCGGCCCTCGTCGGCGCGCGGTGCCTGCGAGGTCGGGCCCACGAACCGGCCCGCGAACAGGTAGGACAGCGCCGGATGCCGCTGCCAGTAGCGCAGCATCGACACCAGCAGGTCGGGGCGGCGCAACATCGGTGAGCGGGCAGGGATCTCGCCGCCCAGGGTGATGTGGTTGCCGCCGCCGGTGCCGGTGTGCACGCCGTCGAGATCGAAGGTCTCGGTGCTGAGCCGGGCCTGGCGGGCCTGCTCGTAGAGGGTTTCCAGCAGTGCCGCCTGGTCGGCGAACGATTCGGTCGGTTGGACGTTCACCTCGATCACGCCCGGGTCGGGGGTGACCGAGAAGGTGGTGAGCTGCGGCGCCGTGGGCGGGCCGTACCCTTCCAGCACGACCGGCTGCCCGGTCGCGACGGCGGCGGCGTGCACCCGGGAGATCAGGTCGACGAAGTGGGCGGCGTCCTCGAGCGGCGGCAGGAAGACGAACAGCCGGCCGGCGCGGATCTCGGCGACGACCGCGGTGGTGGGTGCGGAGTCGGCGGGCTCGACCGGCGCGGCACCATCGTCGGGGCCGGGGTCCGGGTCCGGTGGGGCGAACAGATCCCGTTGGTACACCGGCGGACTCGGGCGCCAGCTGATGGCCTGCAACGGAAGCCGCAGTCCGGCGGGCGAATCGCCCTCGGTCAGCACGATGCGGCCGCGACGCAGCTTCCAATCCGCACTGGCCCAACCGGATTCGTCGGCACGGCGATGCAGGGGCAGTAGCCACGCGGCGGGTTCGGTGACCGACTCGTCCAGGCGGGCCAGCAGTTCGGCGCGGGTGCGGGGCGAATCGCGGTCCGGGCCGGGGTCTTCGCGCTCGTCGATCGGATCACCTTCGGGCAGGCGGACTTTCGCGGCGAGGGCGAGGAGCGGGTCCTCGTAGGCGGGGCGTATCTGCCGCTCGGGAAGGCCGAGTCCGGCGGCGAGGGCGGCGATCAGGGCGCGGGCGGCACTGGGGTCGGCTTCGCTGTCCGATGGGCCGGATTCTGTTGCGGCACTGTCATTGTCGGTGGTACGAGTTTCCGGCCGCCTGTCCCGCAACGGTTTCGGCCACGGTTCGGCCAGCAGGTCTTGGCGAGGCCACAGCGGAACCCCGTCGGTGCGCCAGACCGTCGCGATCTCCCAGCGCGGCAACGGTTCTCCCGGGTACCACTTGCCCTGACGGAACTGGCGGATACCGCCCGGGGCGTAGATCGCCGCCATGCGGCGGGCAAGATCCGCGGCGCGCTCGCGTTTGTGCGGACCGTCGGCTTCGGTCACCCACTCGGGACTGATCCGGTCGTCGACCGAGACAAAGGTCGGTTCACCGCCGACGGTCAGGCCCAGCTCCGCGGCCTCGGACCGCGCGTCCACCGCGGCACCCGAGGCGAGGATCCGGTCCCACTCGGCGTCGGTGTAGGGCAACGTGACTCGCGGATCCTCATGGATCCGGCGCACGGTGTTGGCGAAGTCGAACGTGGTGTTGTTCGGGCCGGTGGCGCCGGTGATCGCGGCCGCCGAACTGGGATGCGGGGTGGCGGCCAGCGGGATATGGCCCTCGCCGGCGAACAAGCCGGACGTCGGGTCCATGCCCACCCAGCCGGCGCCCGGCAGGTACACCTCGGTCCAGGCGTGCAGGTCGGTGAAATCCGTTGTGGGACCGGACGGTCCGTCCAGCGAGGGCATGTCCTGGGCCAGCTGCACCAGATATCCGGACACGAAGCGGGCGGCCAGGCCGAACTGGCGCAGAATCGACACCAGCAGCCAGGCCGAATCCCGGCAGGACCCGATCGCCGAGGTCAGGGTGAAATCCGGGGTCTGCACGCCCGGTTCCATGCGGACCGAATACCCGACGTCCTCGCCCAGAGCCCGATTGACGCCGACCAGGAAATCGATGGTGCGGATCCCGGGCTCGGGCGGATGCGCGGCGACCCAGCGCCGGACCTCCGGCCCGGGACCGCCCAGCTCGCCCTCGGCCACCGGGCGCAGGTACGCCTCCAGATCGGCGGCCAGTTCCGGCGGATAGCTGAACGGGAAATGCTCCGCGTACTCCTCGACGAAGAAGTCGAACGGATTCACCACGTCCAGGTCGGCGACCAGGCCGACGACGATCTCGAGTTTCTCCGCACGGTCCGGAAACACCAGCCGGGCAAGGAAATTGCCGAAAGCGTCCTGCTGCCAGTTGACGAAGTGCCCGCTCGGGGTGACCTTCATCGAATACGCTTCGATCTTGGTTCGGGTGTGGGGTGCGGGCCGCAGGCGCACGACATGTGGATGCACTTCGACCGAACGGTCGAAGGAGTAGGTGGTTCGGTGCTCGACAGCGACCTTGATCCCCATGTTCCCAGTTCACCACATCAGCGCCCATCAGGGCTGTTACGGCTTGTAACGGCTGCGGTCCGCTAGCCTCACCCCGTGAGCTACGACCAAGTCCTGTTGCCGTCCGGTGTCGCGTCGACCCCCGCCGAGGTCGACGAATACCTGACCGGACAGCAGGGCCTGCCCGAGTCCGAGGCCATCGCCGAGATCGCGGCCGAGCTGAACCAGCGGAACGCGGAACTGCCCGAGGTCGACGCGTTCCTCGCCGAATCGCCGGTCGGCGGCGGTGCCACCGGGGAAACCCTGTACGTGGCCAGCGACTACGACGCGATCGGGCACCTGCGCGGCCTGCTGTTCGAGCTGGCCACACCGCGCGGCTACGCCGTGTACGACCCGCAGCTGACCTGGCTGATCGACCCCGCCGACAGCGTGCCGGTGACCGTCAACCACGGCGGCGCCGGTGAATTTCCTTACCTCACACGCAAACTCGTCGACATGTGGGTGCCGGAGCTGGCCGCGCCCAACCCTTATCTGATCGTCGAGCGCGGACCCCAGTCCTATATCCAGACCTTCACCGACGGCAACGGTTCCTGGGCCCTGGAATACCGCGACGGCGGACCGGACCGGCACTACGGTCTCCTGCTGCAGGATCCGGCGCAGGTGGCGGACGCGATCTGGGCGTGGACCACCGGCGACCGCGGCGACTTCGACACCCTGCCCTGGCAGCGGATCGAGTTCTAGAAACGGGTGCCGGGCGTGTGGCCCAGGACGCGCCTGTAGACGTCGATGAAGGCGCTCGGCGTGGACCAGCCGCAGGCCGTGGCGACCGCGGTGACCGGCATCGACTCCGCCAGCAGTTGCACCGCCCGGTACAGGCGCAGCTGGGTGCGCCACTGCGGGTAGGTCATGCCGAATTCGGTGCGGAACAGCCGGCTCAGGGTGCGTTCGCCGGCGCCGCAGGCACGGCCGAGTTCGGCCAGGCTCCGGGCGACGGACAGATCCGACTCGACCAGGGCGCACGCCCGGCGCAGGCGGTCGTCGATCGGTGCGGGCAGGTGCAACGGGCGCTCGGGACAGTGCCGCAACTGGTCGATCAGGACCTGCCGGAGCCGCGCGCCCTCGCCCGGCGGTAGGTCGGTCGCCAGCGAACAGGAAACGATCAGTTCGCGCACCAGTGGCGACACCGACACCACGGCGGGCGTCGCGAAGGGCGCCCGCACTTGCGCGGGTTCGAATGCGACGCAATGGAATCGGGCCGAACCGTAGAACCGGTGCTCGTGCCAGGCGCCGGCCGGGATCCAGAGTGCGCGATCGGGCGGGGCGATCCAGCTGCCCACCTCGGTGGTCACCGCCACCACACCACTGCTCGGGTAGACGATCTGATGGTCGTCGTGCCGGTGCCGCACGATCGTGTCGCCGGCCGCCAGGTCGTGGGCGCCGGTGACCGGCAGACCCTCGTGGCGGTTTTTCGACATATCTGGGCATCTTATCGGAAGTAGTGCGGGCTGGATCTTCCTAGCGTCTGGAGCATGAACAGTTACCGCCGAAAGACCGGCCGATGAGCACCGAAGTCACCGGGTTCGCCCCGGCGGCGACCACACCCTGGAAACGCATGCGGCACTGGGCGATCGCGCACGCCGTGGACGACTTCTATCAGGGCCTGGTGCCGGCGAGCATCCCGTTCTTCGTCCTCGAACGGCACTACAGCTACACCGCGGCCTCGGGCCTCGCGCTGGCCGCGACCCTCGGCTGCTCACTGCCGCAGCCGCTGTTCGGCGTGCTCGCGGACCGGCGGTCGCTGCCGTGGCTGGCGCCCCTGGGCCTGACCGTCGCGGGCGTCGGCGCGGGCATGGCCGGACTCGCCCCGGTGTATCCGCTGGTCTGGGTGCTGCTGCTGGTGTCCGGGCTGGGTGTGGCCGCCTTCCATCCGGCGGCCGGGCGGGCGGCCCGGCAGGCCGCGGGTGACAGTGCTTCCTCGATGAGTCTGTTCGCGACCGGCGGCAGCGTCGGGTTCTTCCTGGCGCCGGTGCTGGCCACACCCGCCTTGGTGGCATTGGGCGTCGGCGCCACGGCACTGTTCCTGCCACCCGCGGTGTTGACCGGGTACGTGCTGTGGCGGCACCAGCTGCGGACGGGTGGCCGAACCGGTTCGCGCGCAACAGGTTCCGGCCGCGACCGCTGGGCGCCGTTCGCCCTGCTGACCGGCGTGGAGGTAGTTCGCTCCGTGGTGTATTTCGGGATGAACACTTTCGTCGCTCTGTTCTGGATCCAGCACTTCGGCGCTTCTCGCGGCCTCGGCGGTACCGCGCTGGGCGTGTTCCTGACCGGCGGCGTGGCGGGCACCCTGGCCGGTGGCCGGCTGGCCGATCGGATCGGCGCGACCCGCACCGTTCGCCTCGGCGCCGCGGCAGCCGTCCCGGCCCTGCTGCTGGTCCGGCTCGCACCCGGCCCCACCACCGGCCTGCTCCTGGTCCTGTCGGCCGGTGTCGCGATCAACATTCCGTTCGCGGTCCTGGTCAAACTGGGCCAGGACTACCTGCCCACCCGCCCGGGCACCGCCGCCGGCGTCACCCTCGGCCTGGCCGTCAGTATCGGCGGCCTGTTCGTCCCGGCGCTGGGCCTGCTCGCCGACCACCACGGCACCCCGGCCGCGATGGCGGTGCTGTGCGTAATCGCCGCCGTCGCAACAGCGTTGGCATGGTTCCTGCCGGAGCCGGACACCACCGCCTGACCGATGCGGTCCCATCTGCTCCGTCGACTGCGGGCCGGCGGAGCAGATCGCGGGCCCAATGCCAGCAACGAGATTCTCCGCTGCACAGCGACATACGTCTGCGCCGCGCCAGCGCTCTATCGCGCCGCCGCCGAATACCGCTCCGACACAACAACGGCCGCAGCCGACACCGCGACAACCAGCGCAACAGCCGTGAGCGTCAACGACCTACCGCATGCCCCGCGGCCGATCGACAACGGAATCGTCTGCACCACAGCAGCACTCATCAAAACTCACCCAAACCGGACGCTTCGGTCTATATATCTATAGAACCTGGGCTCAGTATTGCCATAGACGGATTCTCTTGATACTCATTGGACATGAGTGCCGTACACCTCCTCGCGCTGACCGTCGCGATCGGCAGTTCCGTCGACCATTTCCTCGCTCGCCTCCGCCTGTTTCGATCGCGGAACGCCCGGTACCCCGGCTGTCGCCATCGACATCGAGCGGCTCGATCGGCACAACCGACGGGAGCTCGTGCGATCCAGCCGGTGGATCGGCCCTCCCAGCCCGGTCGACACCGCGCCGACCGGCTACCGGACCGCGCCGACCACCGTCCACCGCCGTGGCCAGGACAGTTGCCGAGTTCACGACCGAGAAGGCCACGACCGGCAGGGGGCGGCGCCGCATGGGCCGATACGCACCGCCCGCCACACCGCACCGCGAACCGCGACGCACACCGTCCGCGGCAGTACGCGAATTCCCCGGCCGTCGCAGCGGTCCGAAACCACGCCCCGCTCGTGCGGCCGTACGTAACTTCGTCCGGCCCCCGATCGTTCAGGGCAGGTATTGATGCATGACTACCGAAACCACCGTCCCGACCCTCCCCGGATCCGGGCCGCCATGGCAAGAGGACTCCTGGCCGACCTTCGGCGACGAATCGAGTCGAGCCGGGTGCGTACGGCTCTGCGCGAGCTGCGTGACGGAGAGCGTTACCGATGCTCTATCCGGACAAGCGACTCGGCGAGGCCGCACATGCGGCCGGTCCGACCTGGGCCGCACCCGCCTGAGTGCGAACCGAGCGATCTCAGTGGCTCGGTAGCCGGTCGGTCGAACCGAGCGCGAGGGCCGCTGCCACGTTCTCGATACCGGTCGCGACCGTGTGGGCGTAGTTGTCCGCCGACAGGGCTGCCAAGCGTTCGCGGGCGGCGGTCAGGTGGCGGTGGGCGGCGGCGAAGGAGCCGATGCGGCGGAAGTTGTCGGCGACGTTGAGGTGGAGGGAGGGGTAGAAGCCGGCTACCGAGAGGGTTTCGTGGTGACGCTGGGTGCGCTCGTCGGTGAGGCCGTCGGCGGCTTCCAGGGCGCGGACGTCCCAGTTCAGGGCCTCGGCCGGGTCGTCGCCGAAGAGGTCGGCGAGATAGTGGCCGATGGTGCAGCGGTGGAGCGGATCGCCCTCGGCGCCGACCTCGTCCCACAGCTCGGCCAGCCGGTGCCGAGCCTGTTCGAGTTCGCCGCGACGACCGGCGACGATCGCGTCGCTGATGGCAACCATGATCGGATCCACCGTGGTGGGATCCTGACCGGACGTAGCAGATACCGCCGTCATGCCCCAAGACAATAACCACCGGCACCGACAAAATGGCCGAAACGGCGTAGTGCCAATCTGGGGGGCATGCCCATGGAGCTGCACCAGCTGAGCTACTTCGTCACCGTCGCCGAGGAACTGCACTTCGGGCGGGCGGCGCAACGGCTGCACATCGTGCAGTCGGCGGTCAGCCAGCAGGTGCGGCGGCTGGAACGAGAGCTGGGAATCGAACTGTTCCAACGGACTTCACGCAGCGTGACGCTCACTGCCGCGGGCGCCCGGTTCCTGCCCGCCGCCCGCGAGGTGCTGGCCGCGGCCGCACGGGCTCGGGCCAGCGTCGCCGACCTGCTCCCGGCCACCACGCTGCGGCTGGGCACCTGCGGCGGGCTCGGCGACCACCTCGACCGGATCCTGGAACAGCTGCCGCAACAGTTCACCGTGGACCTGGTGGCCGTGCCCGCCCGCGAACGGATCGAGCAGGTGCGGTCCGGGCAGCTGGATGCGGCGTTTGTGCGCAATATGACGGATCACCCTGAGCTGCAACGGATTCCGCTGTGGGACGAGCCGCTGGTGGTCGCGCTGTCGGCGAAGCACCCGCTGGCGGCCCGCGACGCGATCCCGCTCGCCGAGCTGGCCGCCCATCCCCTGCGGCTGGTCGACCGACGGGAGAATCCCGCGCTGGTCGATCTGGTGCTGAACGCCTGCCAGGCCGCCGGATTCGAGCCGGTGCCGGGCCGCAGCGCCGGGGCACTGCCGGAAACCCTGGCCCTGATCGGCACCGACACCAGCTGGACCGTCGCCTACGCCGCGCACGCGGTCCGGCTGGCCGTGGGCCGGATCGTGTTCCGGCCGATCGCGGGCGCGGCCCTCACCCTGCCGACCTCGCTCGTCGTACGTCGCGGCCGCCCCGCCGCCGGACTGCCCGCCCTCCTGGCCGCTATCGATCACGATTCGTGATCGCTGCGGGCCACCGTTTGGTTCTCGATCACGGCCGCGATCTGCGGTGAACTGGTGCACAGGTCGCCGAAACCGATACGGCGACAGTGAGATACAGGAGCACGACGATGCCGAACATCATCATCCAGCAGCTGCCCAAGGACCCCGAGGTCACCCGCGACCTGGTCCGCCGCGTCACCGACGCCGTCGTGGACGCCACCAAGGCCCCCGCCGACAAGGTGCACGTCTGGGTCCAGGACTACCCCGCCGATCACTACGCGGTGGGCGGCGTCCTGGTCGCCGACAAATAGCCGCTCCGATGCGGGGCGCGGTGGAGCGCCCCGCGCCGGATCAGCCGACCTTCAGGCAGTCCGGGGCCTTCTGGCTGGCACCCTGCAGCTTGGCCTGGTCGTCCTGGCTCAAGCCGGAGATGTCCGCGGGCATACCGGACGCGGACGGGTCGTGCGGCTTGACCAGCAGGCGCAGGCCGTCCTGCGAGATACCCGCGTCGATGAACATCTTGGCGAAGCAGTCGGCCAGGGCCGGCTGCTTGATCCCACCGTCCTGTAGCGACTTCGACAGGTCCGCCTGGGTGATGGTCGGCTGCGAGCTGGACGAGGAACTACAGCCGCTCAGCAGCGGAGCGGTGCAGGCGGCCACGGCGAGCAGGCCCGCGATCAGCGATTTCTTCAACAGATCCTCTTTCGGTCTCGACAGCGCGGCCAAGGCTACCTGCCGATGTGCGACCCAGGCCACAGTTGGCGGCCGATCCCGGCGTGGATGCGCCCCGAACCGGCTCGGGGGTGTCACTGCCCCGAACCATAGACTGAACCCATGGACGCTGCCGACTGGAATGCCCGGTATGCGGGTACCGAATTGGTATGGGGCGCGCCACCGAACGCGACGGTCGTCGAGCAGGTGTTCGGGCTGGAACGCCGCCAGCCCCATCCCGACCCCGACGGCAGCGTGCCCGAGCATCCGCGCGCCCTGGACCTGGGCTGTGGCGAGGGCCGGCACGCGCTGTGGCTGGCCACCCACGGCTGGCAGGTGCACGGTGTGGACTTCGCCCAGGTCGGGATCGACAAGGCACGCACGGTCGCGGCCCGGCTGTCCCGCTCGGTCCGCAACCGGATGACCTGGCAGTGCGCCGACGTCACCGATCTCGACGACGCCGACATCGGCGGCCACTTCGAACTGATCCTGGTGTCCTACTTGCACTTTCCCGCCGCGCAGCGCCGAATGATGCTGGCCGGTTGCGCCCGGCGGCTGTCGCTCGACGGCACGCTGGTGGTCCTCGGCCACGACCGCACCAATATCGACGAGGGTTTCGGCGGCCCGCAGGACCCCGACATCCTGTTCACGCCCGAGGGCGTGGTCGCCGACCTGGAGGCGTCGGGGGTGCCGGTGCGGATCGACAAGGCCGAGCGCATCCTGCGCCCGACCGAGGGCCGCGACGCCATCGATGCCCTGGTGGTCGCGACCCGCACGCAGGACTGACCGGGGAATGGTCACCACTACTTCGCGGACCAGCGGGTGAGCCAGGGTGTTACCGCCGCGGCGATCTGATCGAAGCCGGCGCGGTAGGAGTGCGGCTGGCCGGGGATCACCACGACCTCGGCGGCGTCGGCGGGATCCGGGATGCCGAACGGGTCGCGGGCACCGTTGACGACCAGCACCTCGACCGGGCGGGCCGCCAGGAGTTCGTCGCGCCGGGACCGTTCCGGCTTGCCCGGCGGGTGCAGTGGAAACGACAGGGCCACGACACCTTTCGCTCCGGCCTGCACCGCGGTGCGGCAGGCGAGGCGGGCGCCGTTGCTGCGACCGCCGACGAGCAGCGGGCCGGTGCGCACCTTCTTGCGCAGTGCCGCGACGACCTCGAGCCAGGCGGCGTCCTGGGCGGGTACCGAGCCCGGCGCCCGGCGGCCCGCGACCCGATAGGGCTGCGTCACCAGCGCCACCGCACCGCCGAGTTCCAGCGCGGCATCGCGCACGGTGAGCAGGTCGCGAGCGTCCACGCCACCGCCCGCGCCGTGGGTGAGGATCAGCAGGAAGCGGGCCCCGCGCGGCTTGCGCAGATCCGTTTCCGCAGGTCCGGCCGCAGTGTCGAGTTGCACCGGCTCACGGTAACGCGGGTCGGTACGGCTCACTGTCGCCGACGCGGCGCGGTGCGATCGCCTACCAAGCTCCCGGCGCCGGGAAACCGGTTCGGAGTGTGGTGTTTTTCTCATCACATCCGCAGGTCCAGGCGTGGACACCGTCCATTACTCGTAAGTAATATACAGCGTAAGTTACCTGCGAGTAGGAACCTGAGGGTCCCTCACGAACAGGAGACGGCACACAGGGCGGGAACGGTTTCCGTACCGACCGCACCCCGACTCAATGGAGAGTGAGCGATCACCATGGGCCACTACAAGAGCAACGTCCGCGACCTCGAGTTCAACCTCTTCGAGGTGCTCGGCCTGGACAAGCTCCTCGACGCCGGCGCCTTCGGCGACCTGGACACCGACACCGCCAAGGAGATGCTGGCCGAGGTCCGCCGCCTCGCCGAGGGCCCGATCGCCGACTCCTTCGCCGAGGCCGACCGCAACCCGCCGGTCTTCGACCCCGAGACCCACACCATCAAGATCCCCGAGGCGTTCAAGAAGTCCTACCGCGCCTACGAAGAGGGCGGCTGGGCCAAGATCGCCAACAACGAGGCCCTCGGCGGCCTCAACGCCCCCAAGGCGCTGGCCTGGGCACTGAGCGAGATGGTCCTGGGCTCCAACCCGGCCGTCGCCATGTACTCCGCCGGCGCGCCCTTCAGCCAGGTGTTCTGGAACAACGGCACCGACGAGCAGAAGAAGTGGGCGGAGGTCATCTCCGAGCGCAACTGGGGCTCCACCATGGTGCTCACCGAGCCCGACGCGGGTTCCGACGTCGGCGCCGGCCGCACCAAGGCCATCAAGCAGGAGGACGGCACCTGGCACATCGAGGGTGTGAAGCGCTTCATCACCTCGGCCGTGTACGACGACCTGTTCGAGAACACCATGCACCTGGTGCTGGCCCGCCCCGAGGGCGCCGGCCCGGGCACCAAGGGTCTGTCGCTGTTCTACGTGCCGGACCGCCACTTCGACTTCGAGACCCAGACCTTCGGCGAGAAGAACGGTGTCTTCGTCACCGGCGTCGAGCACAAGATGGGCCTGAAGGTCTCCGCCACCTGTGAGGTCACCTTCGGTGGCCACGGCATCCCCGCCAAGGGCTGGCTGGTCGGCGAGGTGCACAACGGCATCGCGCAGATGTTCGACGTCATCGAGAACGCGCGAATGATGGTCGGCACCAAGGCCATCGGCACCCTGTCCACCGGTTACCTGAACGCGCTGGACTACGCCAAGACCCGCGTCCAGGGCGCCGACCTGACCCAGATGGCCGACAAGGCCGCCCCGCGCGTCACCATCACCCACCACCCGGACGTGCGCCGCGCGCTGATGATGCAGAAGGCCTACGCCGAGGGCCTGCGCGCGGTGTACCTGTACACCGCCGCCCATCAGGACGCCGCCCTCGCCGAGCAGGTCTCCGGCGCCGACGCCGACACCGCGTTCCGCGTCAACGACCTGCTGCTGCCGATCGTCAAGGGTGTCGGTTCCGAGCGGGCCTACCAGTACCTGACCGACTCGCTGCAGACCTTCGGTGGCTCCGGCTTCCTGCAGGACTACCCGATCGAGCAGTACATCCGCGACGCGAAGATCGACTCCCTGTACGAGGGCACCACCGCCATCCAGTCGCAGGACTTCTTCTTCCGCAAGATCGCTCGCGACCGCGGTGTGGCCCTGGCGCACGTGGCCGGCCAGATCCAGAAGTTCATCGGCGCCGAGAACGGCAACTCCGCGCTCAAGAACGAGCGGGTGCTGCTGAACACCGCCCTCGAGGACATCCAGGGCATGGCGGCCACCCTCACCGGGCACCTCATGGGTGCGCAGGAGGAGCCGAAGGAGCTGTACAAGGTCGGCCTGGGTGCCGTGCGCTTCCTGATGGCCGTCGGTGACCTGATGGTCGGCTGGATGCTGCTGAACCAGGCCGAGGTCGCCCTGGCCGCGCTGGACAACGGCGCGCAGGGTGCGGACAAGGACTTCTACACCGGCAAGGTCGCGGTGGCGCAGTTCTTCGCCCGCAACGTCCTGCCCGAGCTGACCGCCACCAAGGCCGTGCTCGCCAACCTGGACAACGACATCATGGAGCTGGACGAGGCCGCGTTCTGAGCCTGACCCGGCACATCGACAGCGGCCCTGCCACCGGATCTTCCGGCGGCAGGGCCGCTGTTGCGTATCGACGCCAACCCTGTCGTATATGCGCAACCCCGCCGCGTTGTCCTTGCGGTTTTCCCGCCACACCGACCGCAAGCGTTGCGAGGTGCGGCGAGCCGGGGAACGATGTGCATGCTTCGATCCGATACCCAGCGCCTGGCTGTGCGAAACCGGCAGGGCCTTTTCGCGGGCGCCGCACTGGAAGGAATCGCACGTGCGACCACTGGCAACTCTGACCGGATGCTGCACCGCCGCAGCACTGTTGCTGCTCGGCAGCACACCCGCCGGCGCCGACCCGAACAACATCAACCCGATCCCAGTCCTCAACGGCATCGCCGGGCTGCCCAACCTGCCCGGGCCGACGGTGGCGGTCTCGCAGCTCACCGGCATGGGTTCGACGAACCACACCGAGCAGCAGAACGTGCTCGGCACCGACCTCGGCATCATGTGGGACAACGGCCAGGGGCAGATGCTGACCGCCTACGGCGACACCGCCGGCCTGGGCCTGCCGAACTTCCTGGCCGGCAGCATCTGGGCCTGGCGGTCGAACGTGCTGTTCACCAGCCCGGCCGGCGCCGACCCCAGCGGCGGGATCAACTACACCGGATTCATCGACAATCCGCTGCCCAGCCCGAAGATCCCGGGCATCGAGATCAGTTTCATCCCGACCGCCGGTATCGCGGCCAACGGCGCCCAGTACATGAGCATGATGTCGGTGCAGGACTGGGGTCCGGACGGGCACTGGGACACCAACTTCTCCACGCTCGCCGTCTCCGGTGACGGGGGACGCAGCTGGGTGCAGCTGCCGGCCACCCGGCGCGCCAACGAGAACGGGTTCCAGAACTTCCAGCAGGCCGCGTTCCTGAAGTCCGGCGGCTACGTGTACCGCTACGGGACGCCGGGCGGCCGCAACAACGCCGGTTTCGTCGCCCGGGTGCCCGAGGGCGACATCGCGAACATCGACGCCTACGAGTACTGGGACGGCGGCAAGTGGGTGCCCGGCAAGGCCGATGCGGCCGCGCCGATCGTCGGTGGTGTGGGCGAGCTGTCGGTGATGTGGAACGACTACCTGCACCAGTACGTCATGCTCACCACCGACCCGTTCGATTCGGTCGTGATGCGTACCGCACCCGCGCCGGAGGGTCCGTGGGACGCGCCGCGGGTGCTGATCGACGCCCACAGTCTCCCGACCGCGTACGCGCCGATGATCTACCCGTACCAGACCGGGAACAGCCTGTACTTCGCGCTGACCATGCACAACCAATACAACACGGTCCTGATGCGCACCCCGCTGTGACCGCCCGGCCCGCGGGCGCGCCCGGGTGCGAGAATGCGAACGGCTCCGCACTGTTGCCGGGTCGGGGGTCTGGCAACAGCACGGAGCCAACCGTCTTATCGGGACGCCGTTTCCGGTGTTACATCGGCCAGGCGCCGATATGCAAGCGTTACCGAAAAATGGCTGAGGAGATGTGACATGCAGCTGGGAATGATCGGGCTCGGCCGGATGGGCGCCAACATCGTGCGCCGTATCGTGCGCGACGGCCACGACGCTGTCGGCTTCTCGCGACACCCTGAAGAGATCGCGAAGATGAGCGAGGAACTGGGTGACGGTTTCTCCGGTGCCACCGACTTCCCGCATTTCGTCGCGCTGTTGGAGAAGCCGCGCATCGTGTGGGTGATGATTCCCGCCGGCTCCACCGGGGCGGTCATCGACCAGGTCGCGGCCCTGCTGGAACCGGGCGACATCATCATCGACGGTGGCAACAGCCGCTACCACGAGGACATCGAGCGGGCGAAGGCCTTGGCGCCCAAGGGCATCCACTACCTCGACATCGGTACCTCCGGCGGCGTGTGGGGGCTGGACCGCGGCTACTGCCTCATGATCGGCGGCGAGAAGGAGCAGGTCGGCTACCTCGAGCCGCTGCTGAAGTCGATCGCCCCCGGTGTCGACGCCGCCCCGCGCACCCCCGGCCGGACCGGGGCGCCGAGCCCCGCCGAGCAGGGCTGGCTGCACTGTGGCCCGGCCGGTGCCGGCCACTTCGTGAAGATGGTGCACAACGGCATCGAGTACGGCGCGATGGCCGCCTACGCCGAGGGTATGAACATCCTGCACAAGGCCAACATCGGCAAGGCGAGCGACGACGAGCACTCCGCCGAGGTCGCCCCGCTGGAGAATCCCGAGTACTACCAGTACGACATCGACATCCCCGAGGTCACCGAGGTGTGGCGGCGTGGTTCGGTGGTGGCGTCCTGGCTGCTCGACCTCACCGCCCAGCAGCTGTTCGCCGACCCCGACCTGAAGGATTTCGGCGGCCGCGTCTCCGACTCGGGTGAGGGCCGCTGGACCATCCAGGCCGCGATCGACGAGGGCGTCCCGGTCCCGGTGCTCGCCTCGGCCCTGTTCGAGCGCTTCGCGTCCCGTGACGAGGACCTGTATGCCAACAAGGTGCTGTCCGCCATGCGCAAGGGCTTCGGCGGCCACAACGAGCTGCCGGGTCAGTAGCACGCGAAAATGGTTGTGGCCCACCCTGATACCGGGTGGGCCACCGTCGTTTCCCGGGCGGCGGGGTCGGGCGATGCCGCCGGTGCGGCGGCAGTGCCGGGCGGGGGTATCCACCGAATCCGGTGCGGGTAGCGTTTCGGCATGCGCATGATTCGCGGGGTCGTGTTGGCAGTGGTGGCGGTCGGGGCGGCCGCCTGTTCGAGCGGGGGCACCTCGACGTCGGCGCCCAGCCCGGCGGTCTCGACGCAGACGAGCGTGGCGCCGGGAAGCGAGGCCACGCCGGCGTCGAGCGGACCGCAGGACTGCGACGGGCGGTATCTCGGGCAGTTCACGCTGCGGCAGAAGCTGGCGCAGCTGCTCACCGTCGGGGTCAAGGGCGAGACCGATGCGCTGAACGTCGTGCGGAACGAGCAGGTCGGCGGGATCTTCATCGGGAGCTGGACCGATCAGACCCTGTTGTCGGGCGGGCTCACCGACGTGCAGGGCGCCGCGAAGGTGCCGGTCATGGTCACCATCGACGAGGAGGGCGGCCGGGTGTCGCGGGTGGCGAACCTGATCGGATCGCAACCGTCGGCCCGGGTGATCGCGCAGACCATGTCGCCCGACGAGTTCTACAACCAGAGCCTGGCCCGGGCCAAGAAACTCAGGGACCTGGGGATCACCGTCGACTTCGCGCCCGACACCGATGTGAGTGATCAGCCCGACGACAGCGTGATCGGCGACCGGTCCTTCTCCAGCGACCCCGAGGTGGTCACCACGTATGCGGGTGCCTTCATCCGCGCGCTGCACGACGCGGGCGTGGGCACGGTGATCAAGCACTTCCCCGGGCACGGGCACGGATCGGGCGACTCGCACACCGGCGCGGTGCAGACGCCGCCGCTGGATCAGCTGCAGCAGGTGGATCTGGTTCCGTTCCGGAATCTGGTCGGCTCGGGCTCGGCCGTCATGGTCGGGCACCTCGACGTTCCGGGCCTGACCTCGCCCGGGGTGCCGGCCAGTATCAGCCCGCAGGCCATGCAGTTGCTGCGGGAGGGCACCGGGTACGGCGCGCAGCCGTTCGACGGGGTGATCTTCACCGACGACCTGTCCGGAATGGCGGCCATCACCAACCGGATGGACATCTCAGACGCGGTCGCCACCGCCTTGGAGGCGGGGGCCGACGAAGCCCTGTGGATCAGCACCGACCAGCTGTCCGCGGTGCTGGATCATCTGGTCGGTGAGGTGCAGTCCGGTAAACTGCCGCAGGCGCAGGTCGATGCCTCGGTGCTGCGCGTGGCCACCTTCAAGGGCATCGCGCCGCGATGCTGAGTACGGGGCCGGTCCGCCCGCCGGCGGCGACCGCGCCCTGAACTGCGGATTTCCGGACTGCCGCGACCGGATCCTCCGAGTGTCTCGGTTCGAAACTTACCTTGGAGTAAGATGTAAGTTTCGAACCGGCGAGGAGTGTGCATGGCAGGCGGAACGAAGCGACTTCCCCGCGCCGTCCGTGAGCAGCAGATGTTGGACGCCGCGGTCGAGGTGTTCTCCCGCAAGGGATACCACGACACCTCGATGGACGCGATCGCCGCCGAGGCCAAGATCTCCAAACCGATGCTGTACCTGTACTACGGCTCGAAGGACGAACTGTTCCGGGCCAGCATCCAGCGGGAGAGCGCCCGGTTCCTGGAGGCCGTCGCGGTAGCCGGGAACCCGGCACTGACCCCGCACGAACAGCTGCGGGCCGCGCTGGAGGCATTCCTGTCCTACGTCGACGAGCACCGGCTGTCGTGGCAGGTGCTGTACCGGCAGGCGCTCGGGCAGCAGGCGTTCTCCGGTGAGATCGCCGGCAGCCGCGACCGGGTCATCGAACTGACCGCGGCGCTGCTGGAGTCGAGCGCGAAATACGCCGACCCCGGCACCGACTACAACCTGGTCTCGGTCGCGGTGATCGGCGCCGGCGAGGCGATCGCCGACCACATCGCGTCCGGTTCCGTCGACGTGGCGCAGGCCGTCGACCTGCTGGACAATCTCGCCTGGCGCGGCCTGTCCGGCAAGAAGAAACCGGACCCCGAAACCGCCTCCTGACCCTTCCCCTTTCCCGGTTGCGCGGACCGGCCCGGCCCTGGCAGGGTGCCGGAGACTGTCTGTGTGCGAACCGGGTTCGGTTCGGGAGGGAACCCATGTTCGGACTTTTGCGGCCGTGTTCGCACGGCGCGGCCCGCTACGGAATCGACGGACAGGAGTGGTTCGCGCAGCTGTGCGGACTCTGCCTGGGATTGCGGGACGGCCACGGTCAGCTGGCCCGGGCCGCGACCAACACCGACGCCGTCGTGCTGACCATGCTGACCGAGGCCCAGCAGCCCCGCAGCGCCCGCCGGACCGCGGCCGGCCCCTGCCCGTTGCGCGGCATGCGACGGGCCGAGGTGGCGGCCGCCGGCTCCCCCGGTGTGCGGCTGGCCGCTACCGCATCCCTACTGTTGGGCGCGGCCAAGGTCGCGGACCGCGTCGAGGACGGTGAGGCCGGCTTCGGCCGCGCGCGGCCGCTGAATGCGATGTCGAAGCGCTGGTTCACGCACGCCCGCAACGGGGCCGCGGAGATCGGACTGGACATCGAACCGCTGATCGCGGCGATCTCGGCGCAGGCGCGGGTCGAGGAATCGGTCTCGGCCGGAGCGGGTTCCGAAGTTGTCCACAATCGTCCCCAGGGTCGCGGACCGCACCGCGCGATCGCGCGTGCGGGATCCGCCGCGCCCCCGACGGCGAATCACCGCACGGCGACTCCGGCTCCGGACCGCGCGACTTCACCCGCGAATCACGCAGCCGGACTTCAGGTCTCGCATGTCGAGGGCGAACGGATCGCCGAGTCGCTGGCGGCACTGACCCGGGCGAGCCAGGTCTGTGCGGCCGAATTGTTCGCGCACAGTGCGGTTCTCGCCGGGCGGCCGGAGAACGTGGCCCCGTTGCGGGAGGCCGGATGGCATTTCGGGCGGATCGCACACCTCGCCGACGCACTCGAGGACCTGGCGGAGGATCGGCGCCGCGGGCGGTTCAATCCGTTGACCGCGACCGGGACCAGCCCGGAACAGGCGTACTCGCTGCTGCGCGAATCACAGTCCGCGGTCGGGCACGGGCTGCGGCGGGCCGGGCTGGCGGACCGGGCCGAAGTGCGCTGGCTGCTGCTGGATCCGCTGCGCAGCGCGATCCGGCGGATCGGCCGGATCGCCGGAACCGCCTGCGACACAGCGCGGCACGCGTGCGGGTGCGGGTCGAGCGGGCGGACGCTGCCGACGGGGACCGATGCAGGTCGGACCGCGGCCCTGCTGGGGTACCCGGTCGCGCTGGGCGCGCTGGACGAGCAGTTCCGTGCGCCGGGCGCGCAGTCGCGCGGACTCGACGGACAGTACCCGGGCGGGCCGGGACCCTATGGCCCGCAACCTGATCCCGGGTTCGGGCCGAATCAGCAGCAGCCTTATCACATTCCGCCGCCGTTCGGCGGTGACCCGAATGCGCAGCAGCCGTGGCCGAGTCAGCAGCAGCCGTACGAGATTCCGCCGCCGTTCACGGACGGTGGTGGCTTCGACGGGCCGCCCGCGCCGCCCGACTGCGGCGGGGCGACAGGGATCGTCTGCACCCAGTACTGCACGGGTTACGCGTGCTGTCACAGTCACGACGACCCGTGCCACGGCGGACGCAAGCGGGCGATCATCGCGCGGTGCTGGGATCGCTTGGATTGCTGTGACTGTTGCGATTGCTGCCAGGGCTGCGGAGATTCCGGCGGTGGCGACGGGGGTGGCGGTTGCGGCTGCGGCGACTGTTGCGACGGTGACTGTTGCGACTGTGACTGCGACTGCTGCTGCGACGGGTGCGACTGCAACTGCAACTGACCCATCCGGAAATACGCTGAGCCGCACCAGCTTCGGTCCCCCTCCCGCGTCGGAACCCCCTGCGGTCCGATCCGGGATGTCGAAGTTGGTGCGGCTCAGCGTCTTACAGCCGAACTACGGCCGAAGCCTAACGTAGCGTGGCGGTCAGGTGCGGGAAGCCTTTCTTGGCATCCAGGACCGAAACGTCCCATCCGCCCGGAACGGCATCCGCGTAGACATTGACCGAGGCCGGCAGCAGGATCGGCTTGCCGAAGCGCACCGAATAGGTTGCCGCCGCCGGGATCCGGCCCTCGAGCACCTGCAGCACCGCCGCCGAGGACCACATGCCGTGCGCGATGGCGCGCGGGAAACCGAACGCCTTGGCGGCGATCGACGACATGTGGATCGGGTTGCGATCGCCGGAAGCCGCCGCGTAGCGGTGGATCCGGGCCTGGTCGACCTTCACCTTGCGCAGCGGCGCCGGGGGCTCCTCCGCGGGCTTGGGTTCGGGCTTCGGGCCACCCGACAGCGAGGTGCGCTGCTGGTGCAGGAAGGTGGAGGTCTGGCGCCACACCAGTTCCCGGCCGACCCGGACCTCGCTGATCGCATCGACCAGCAGGCCCTTCGGGTGCTCACGCAGGTTCTCGATCCGCGCGGTCAGGTCGAGCGGTTCGGCGACCGAGATCTCCCGGAACCGTTCGATCACGTTCTCGACGTGCACCGAACCCATGGCGGTGAACGGGAAGTCCCGCGCCACCATGAGTTCCATCACCAGCGGGAAGGTGAGCGTGAACGGGTAGGTCAGCGGCAGCTGGTCGCCGAAGCGCAGCCCGGTGGCGTCGCAGTAGGCGGCCAGGTTGCCGACGTCGACCTTCAGGCCGTTCAGCTCCGCCGCCCGGTCGGGCAGGTCGGAGCCGCGATCGGCCAGACCGGGCAGCGGGAGCGCACCGAGCGCGGCCCGCAGGTAGGTACGGCCGAGGTTCGGCTCGGTCAGGGTCACGGTACGACTCATCACGCGCCGATCAGGGCCTGGCCACAGACACGGATCGTGTTGCCGCTGACCGCGTTCGAGGCCGGGCTCGCGAAGTACGCGATGGTCTCGGCGACGTCGACGGTCTGGCCGCCCTGCAGCAGCGAGGACAGCAGCCGGCCGGCCTCGCGGGTACCGAGCGGGATGGCGGCGGTCATCGCGGTCTCGATGAAACCGGGGGCGACGGCGTTGATGGTGACGCCGTGCTCGGCCAGCTTCGGGGCCTCGGCGTTCACCATGCCGATGACACCGGCCTTGGAGGCGCCGTAGTTGGTCTGGCCGCGGTTACCGGCGATACCGGCGATCGAGGAGACGTCGATCACGCGACCACCGTCCTTCAGCACACCCAGCTCCACCAGTTTGGTGGTGATGCGGTGCGGGGCAGCGAGATTCACGTTCAGCACCGAGTTCCAGCGGCCGGCGTCCATGTTGGCGAGCAGCTTGTCGCGGGTGATGCCGGCGTTGTGGACGACGATGTCGAGGCCACCGAAGCGCTCCTGCGCGAACTCGGCGATCTTCTCCGCGGCGTCGGGCGCGGTGACGTCGACCGCGAGGGCCACGCCGCCGACCTTGTTGGCGGTCTCGGACAGCGCCTCCCCGGCGGCCGGGATGTCGGCGACGATGACCTTGGCGCCGTCGCGGGCGAAGACCTCGGCGATGGTGGCGCCGATACCGCGGGCGGCACCGGTGACGACGGCGACCTTGCCGGCCAGCGGCTGGTTCCAGTCGATGCCGGCGGCGGCGTTGTCGGCGGCGCCGACCCGGAAGACCTGGCCGTCGACGAACGCGGACTTGGCCGACAACAGGAAGCGCAGGGTGGATTCGAGACCGGTGGCCGCGGACAGTGCGTCCGGGTGCAGGTAGACCAGGTTGCAGGTGGCGCCGCGCAGCAGCTCCTTGCCGACGCTGCGGGTGAAGCCCTCGAGTGCGCGCTGGGCGATCTGCTCGTCGACGCCCGCGGTGAGCTCCGGGGTGGTGCCGATGACCAGCACGCGGCCGGAGGCGGCGATCGAGCGCATGGCCGGCTGGAAGAACTCGAACAGCTGGGCCAGGTCGTCGATCGAGGACAGGGCGGTGGCGTCGAACACCAGGGCGCCGTACTTCACGCCTGGCGTGATGTCGTCCTCGAAGGTGTAGTCGCCGAGCAGGCCGCGGATCGCGCCCGACACCCGGCCCTTGCCGCCGAGTAGCACCGGCCCGGGCAGGGCGGGCTCGCCCGCACGGTAGCGGCGCAGCGTCTCCGGCTGCGGCAACCCCAGCTTGCCGGCCAGGAACGCGCCCGGCGCCGAGTTGATGAACGATCCGTAGAGGTTGGGTGCACCCTTACTCTTGGCCGCCACAGCTACTCCCTTTTCTCGCGTCAGTCGTGTGATGCCACATGGGCATGTCACCGGGTCCCGGTATCGACAACCAACTTACTCCGGAGTAAGTTTAATGTAAACCGGCGACCGACACGGACCCGGCACTTCCGAGCCGACCGCGGGCGGAGTTTCCGCCAACGGACCCGAGACATGGAGACAGCAACTGTGACTATCGATGCACGTGTGACCAAGCAGACGCGCCCGGTCGCGATCCTGGGCGGCAACCGCATCCCCTTCGCCCGGTCCAACGGCCGCTACGCCCAGGCCTCCAACCAGGACATGTTCACCGCCACGCTGAACGGGCTGGTCAGCCGGTTCGGCCTGCAGGGCGAGCGGCTCGGCATGGTCGTCGGCGGCGCCGTGCTCAAGCGGGTCGGCGAGCACGGCATGATCCGCGAATCGGTGCTGGGCAGCGAGCTGTCGCACTACACACCCGCACACGACCTGCAGCTGGCCTGCGGCACCGGCCTGCAGGCCATCCAGACCGTGGCCGACGGTATCGCGCTGGGCCGCTTCGACTCCGGCATCGGCGGCGGCACCGACACCACCTCCGACGCGCCGATCGGGGTCAGCGAGCCGCTGCGCCGGTGGCTGCTCAAGGCCAACCAGGCCAAGTCCAACAAGGACTACGTCAAGCTGATCGGCCAGCTGCGCCCGTCCATGCTGGGCATCTACGCGCCGGCCAACGCCGAGCCGCGCACCGGCCTGTCCATGGGCGAGTCGGCCGCCATCACCGCCAAGGAATTCGGCATCGCCCGCGACGCGCAGGACGAGCTCGCCTACCAGTCGCACCGGAACATGGCCGCCGCCTACGACCGCGGCTTCTTCGACGACCTGATCACCCCCTTCCTGGGCCTGACCCGCGACGACAACCTGCGTCCCGGCTCGACCGTCGAGAAGCTCGCCACCCTGAAGCCGGTGTTCGGCGTGAAGGCCGGCGACGCCACCATGACCGCCGGTAACTCCACCCCGCTCACCGACGGCGCGTCCGCGGTGCTGCTGTCCACCGACGAGTGGGCCGCCGACCACAACCTCACCCCGCTGGCCTACCTGATCGACAGCGAGGTCGCCGCGGTCGACTACATCCACGGCCCCGACGGCCTGCTCATGGCGCCCACCTACGCCGTGCCGCGCATGCTGGCCCGCAACGGCCTCACCCTGCAGGACTTCGACATGTACGAGATCCACGAGGCGTTCGCCTCCGTGGTGCTGTGCACCCTGCAGGCGTGGGAGTCCGACCAGTACTGCAAGGAGCGGCTGGGCCTCGACGGCGCCCTGGGCCCGATCGACCGCAGCAAGCTGAACATCAACGGCTCCTCGCTGGCCGCCGGGCACCCGTTCGCCGCCACCGGTGGCCGGATCATCGCCCAGGTCGCCAAGCAGCTGGCCGAGAACGGCGGCGGCCGGGCCCTGGTGTCCATCTGCGCCGCGGGCGGCCAGGGCGTCGTGGCGATCGTCGAGCGGTAAGAACCGGCCGAGGCGGTGCCGTAGTGCGAAACACTATGGCACCGCCTCGTTTCATCTGCGGGGCGCTATGTCGCGCGCCTTCACCGCGATGTCCAGGATCTCCGAGAGCAGGGGGAGGGATTCGTCGCGGCCGGGGGGATGGGCCCACCAGCGGCCCTCGTGGGTGTGGCGGCCGAATCCGGTGGGCAGGATGACATTGCTGCGGTAGGCACCGATGTCGACGCCGTTGCGTTCCAGTTCGCTGAGGCGGTCGCGGTCGGGGCTTCCGTCGTAGACGGCGAGGAAGGTGCGGCGCGGCGGGCGGTCGCGGACCAGCACCGGGCCGGGGATGCCGCGGGCGGTGAGTTCGTCGAGTATCAAGGCCCCCAACGGTTCCGGGGTATTGACGGCGCCGATCGAATCCACCAGTGGTAGTACCACGAAACCCGGTGAGGTGACCCGGACGTGCGGCAGGCCGAACAGCGAACGATAGGCACCAGCCCAATCTTGGGGCGTTGCAAGACTTTCCAACCGCATGAATACACCTCGCTCGAACATCGGGACCGTCCGGCAGTGCTGACGAATGCCGGTTCTCCGGTCGATCCAGTGAAGCCGGGCAGAAGTATCGTAAGCACTGGATCCGGTGAATCGCGCGCGAATTGTCATGAACGACTGGGTCGGTCGCACACACTTCGCAGTCCGATCGAAATATGTTGCGACACAGCAAATTCGATGAAGAAATATCGATCCCGGACGAACCGTACAGAGACCGTCCGGTCGGCACGGTAAATCTCACCACCGATAACCCGCGCGAGTATTCTCCGAATATGCCTTGCGACACGATGCTCATCGCCTATGACGGATCGGAAAACGCGAAGCGCGCCATTACCTACGCCGGCCGAATTCTCACCCCCCGACGCGCCGTCGTGCTGACCGTGTGGGAGCCGATGGCCCGGCAGGCCGCCCGGCTGTCCGGCATCTCCGGCCTCACCCAGACCGAATGGCTGCCCGAGGAGGAGTACGTCGACATCGCCCACTCCGACGCCGAGTACACCAACGAGGAAGGAGTGCGGCTGGCCCGGCTCGCCGGACTGAATGCTCAGGCCCGGATCGAAGAATGCGATTCCACCATCTGGAACACCATCGTCGACGTCGCCGACGACCTCGACGCCGACATCATCGTGGCCGGCACCCGCGGCGCCACCGGACTGCGCGCACTCGTGCACGCCAGCGTCGCGGAAGCCGTGCTCAAGCACTGCCATCGCCCGGTCCTGCTGGTCCCTCCCTGCAAAGAGCCCGACGCGTAGCGGACTACAGTCGGCGAAATGGACGGTTTTCTGCTCGCACAGACTCGGAACGTGCTACGAGCAACCGGAACCCGGCACACCTTCGCCGACCCCGACCGAGCCGCGGCCGCACTGCGAGACGGCACCGCGGCATTGATCGTCGGCGCCCTGCCGTTCGACCCGCGCTGCCCGGCCGCACTCACCGCCCCCGCCCACGCCAACCACACCGCCGGGCCCTGGCGGCCGGCCGCCGTCCCGCCCCTGCCCGCCGTCCGTGTCGTCTCCGAACTGCCCGCCACCGGCGAATACCAGGCCCGGGTGGCGAAACTCGTCGACCTGCTGGCCGATCCGGCGCATCCCGTGCGCAAGGTGGTCGCGGCCCGCTCGGTACTGGCCGAAGCCGCCGAACCGCTCGACCCCGAGGTGATCGCCGCGGCGCTGCTGGTCCGGCATCCCGCCGCCAACGTCTTCGCCGTCGACCTCACACCCGCCGGCCGCGCCGGCGCCACCCTGATCGGGGCCACCCCGGAAGTCCTGGTCACCCGGCACGGCGACCAAGTCGCCCTGCGCCCGCTCGCCGGCACCACGGCCCGCCATCCCGATCCGGCCACCGACACCGCCCGCGCGCGAGAACTGCTCGCCAGCACCAAGAACCGCGAGGAACACGCCTACCTCGTCGACACCGTGCGCGCCCAGCTCACCCCGATCTGCGTCGACCTCGACATCCCCGCCGAGCCGGAACTGATCAGCACCCGCGAGGTCTGGCATCTCGCCACCCCGATCCGCGGCCGGCTGCGCGACCCCGGCACCACCGCCCTCGACCTGGCCCGGCTGCTGCACCCCACCCCGGCGGTCTGCGGCACACCCACCCGGGAAGCACTCGACACCATCGGCGAACTCGAAGGCGACCGCGGCTTCTACGGCGGCGCGGTCGGCTGGTGCGACGACCGCGGCGACGGCGAATGGGTGGTGGCGATCCGGTGCGCCGAACTCGCCGCCGACCAGCGCACGCTGCGCGCCTACGGCGGCGCCGGCATCGTCGCCGCCTCCGATCCAGCGTCCGAACTGGCCGAAACGACGGTCAAACTCCGGACCTTCCTCGGTGCCCTCGACTGTGCGATCTGAGCCCGGACAACAGTGGCCGGGCGAGGCATGCGGTAGGTTGACTCGCGATACGCCCACCGTCCAGCTCAGGGGAGTACAGCCATGAAGTTCGCCGTTCCCGGTGCAGTGAGCGCGGCCGCGGGTGCCGTGGTCGGAGCGGTCGCGGTGTGGCTGATCACCATGGGCGCGGCACAGGACTCGCGTCCCGACATCGGGCACAACGGAGACGCGTCGTCGTCGCTGCTCAACAACGTTGAGTACGGCAGCCGCTGAGCCCCTCGACGGTCACCCCGCACCTGCGACCCACCGGCTAGGCCGTCGCTGGGTCCTCGGTTCCGTCGTCGTCGCCTTCCTGCTGACATTCCTGCAGGCACCCGGCTACACCGTCGCCGACACCAAATACGATCTGGCGCAGAACCCGCTGGGCTTCCTGGCCCGCGCCTCCCACCTGTGGAACAGCCAGGCCCCGATGGGTCAGGTGCAGAACCAGGCCTACGGCTACTTCTTCCCGCACGGAACCTTCTTCGCCGCCGGGCATCTGCTCGGCGTCCCCGCGTGGGTGACACAGCGGGTGTGGTGGGCGCTGCTGCTGCTCGCCGGATTCTGGGGCGTGGTGCGGCTCGCCGAACTGCTCGGGATCGGCAACCGCGGCTCGCGGGTGGTGGCGGCGCTGGCGTACGCGCTGTCGCCGCGGGTGCTGACCACGCTCGGTTCGATCTCGTCGGAGACGGCGCCGATGATGCTGGCGCCCTGGGTACTTCTCGCGCCGGTCGCGCTGGGCGCGGTCACCGCGCGCCGCCGCGACGATCGGCACGGCGTCTACTCGCCCGCGGGCAGCGCGGCCGCGCTCGCCCTGATGGGCGCGGTGAACGCGGTCGCGACCGCGGCGGCGTTCCTGCCGGCCGCGCTGTGGTGGATCAGCTATCGGCCGAACCGGCGCTGGTGGCGGTTCACCCGGGCGTGGATTCCGCTGCTGGTCCTGGCCACCTGCTGGTGGGTGGTCCCGTTGCTGTTGCTGGGCAAGGTGAGTCCGCCGTTCCTGGACTACATCGAATCCGCGGGCGTCACCACCGAGTGGGCGTCGCTGGGCGAAGTGTTGCGCGGCACCGACAGCTGGACGCCGTTCGTCTCGCCGGAACGGATCGCGGGCGCGGTGCTGGTGACCCAGCCCGCGGCGGTGCTGGCCACCGGCCTGCTCGCGGCCGCCGGGCTGGCCGGGCTGGCGAGCCGCTCGATGCCCGCCCGCGGCCGGCTGACCTTGATCCTGTTCACCGGCCTGGTCGGTATCTGCGCCGGGTATGCGGGGGCACTGGGCGGGCCCTTCGCCGACGCCGTGCGGACGTTCCTCGACAGCGGCGGCGCGCCGCTGCGCAACGTGCACAAGCTGGAACCGTTGATCCGGTTGCCGTTGGTGCTGGGCCTGGCGCATCTGCTGCGCCGGGTCCCGCTGCCGGGCGCCGCGCCGATGCGGGTGTGGCGCAGCGCCTTCGCGCATCCCGAGCGGGAGCGCCGGGTCGCGGTCGCGGCGCTGATCCTGGCCGCGCTGACCCTGGCGTCGTCGCTGGCCTGGACCGGCCGGCTGGCGCCCAGCGGCGCCTACCGGGCCGTGCCCGGCTACTGGCAGCAGACCGCGGACTGGCTCGCGCACAACGCCGCCGACACCCGCGCCCTCGTCGTGCCGGGCGCGCCGTTCGGCTCCCAGACCTGGGGTCTCACCCGCGACGAACCACTGCAGGCCCTGGCCCGCACCCCGTGGGCGGTCCGCGACGCCATCCCGCTGACCCCGCCGGGCACCATCCGGGCCATGGACTCGGTCCAGCGCCTGATCGCCGACGGCCGGCCGTCCACCGCCCTGGCCCCGACCTTGATCGCGCAGGGCATCGGAATCCTGGTGCTGCGCAACGATCTCGACCCCGACACGGCCCGCGCCGCCCGGCCGCTGTTGGCGCATGCGGCGATCGAGGGGTCGCCGGGGCTGCACAAGGTCGCCGAGTTCGGGGACCGGACCTCGACCCGGCACATCGAGGGCTTCGTGGCGGACGGTGATCTGCGGCCGGGTTATCCGGCGGTGCAGATCTACCGGGTGGACGCGGCCGCCCCCGGCACTCCGGCCGAGCTGCGCAGCGGAACCGGTGCGCCGCAAGGGTTTCCGGGCGCGTATAGCGTTCCGTTGGATTCGATGCCGGTGGTGCAGGGTGGTCCGGAGGTGCTGGAACGCTTGCGGCGCAGTGAATCCGGTGCCGTGCCGAGCACCCCCGTACCTCCATCGGGACCGGTGTTGCTCGCCGCGGATGCCGCGCGCGCCGGGCTACCGGACACTTCGTCGCCGAGCGGTACGAACCCGGAAACTGCGCCCGGACAACCGTCTTCCTCCGTTCCGGGGCAGGCTGCGTCTCCAGGTCCCGGACAACCCCCGGGGTCGGCTACTCCGCACAACCCGGCGGAGACACCGTCATCCAGCCCGGTACAGACCTCCCTGCCCGGCGTCACGGTGACCGATACCCCTATGGACCGCGAGAGCGATGTGGGCAAGGTGGACGATCACAACTCGGCACTGCGCGCACCGACCGATCCGCGGCGGACCCGAAACCGCTTGCCCGACTACGCCGTACCGGGAGCGCCACTCGTGGAAGGGGCCTGGTCGGGTGCGACGATCACCGCTTCCAGCTCCGCCGCCGACGCCACCCAGCTGGGCGGGAGCTCGCCGGGGAGCTCCACCGCGGCCGTCGTCGACGGTGATCCGTCCACCGCGTGGCTGTCCACCAGCGGGGAACACGCTGTGGGCCAATGGCTTCGGCTCGACCTGGATCATCCGATCGACGCCGGGATCCTGACTGTCACCACCAGCCCGGCCGCGCTGGGCGATCCGGTGAAGTGGATGGAGGTCCGGACCAGCGGCGGCACCACCGCCGCCCGCGTCACCGAACCCGGTGTGCCGGTGTCGGTTTCGCTGCCGCCGGGCCGCACGGGCTGGGTGAAGATCACCGCCACGCAGACCGAGAACGACACCGCGGGTGGGCAATTCGGGATCAGCGAGCTCTCGCTCGACGACTATTCGAACGTAGACGACCCGGTGGCCGTGGACATCCGGCACCGGGTGATCGTGCCGCCGCCACCGGTCGGCACCGCTGTCGCCGGCTGGGATCTCGGGCAGGAATTCCCCGGCCGGAGTGGCTGTTTCGACACCCCGGACCGCATCCGCTGCAGCAAGGGCTTGGCCCTGGCCGCCGAGGAGCCCGGCCAGTTCGAACGCACCCTCACGGTGCCCGATCCCGCGTCCGTCACCACCGCCCTCACCGTCCGCACCCGGCCCGGGCCCGGTCTGGCGGCGCTGCTCACCGATCCCGCGCGGCCCGTCGCCCGCGGCCAGGCCGATGTCGGCGACCTGCGCGGATCCGCCTTCGCCGCCACCGACGGCGACCCCGCCACCAGCTGGACCGCGCCCGAGGACACCGTCCGCAATCGCACCGGGCCCGCACCGACACTCACCCTCGAGCTGCCCGCGAAGACCGAGGTGGACGGCATCGCGATGACCCTCCCGGCGGGCGATCTGCCGGCCCGGCCCACCTGGGTGACGGTGAATCTCGGCGACGGCCCGCAGACCCGCCCGATCGACCGAGCCGAACCGGCCGGTGCCACCGTACGAATCCCGTTGCACCCGTACGAAACCGACCGGATCGAGCTGAGCCTCACCGAGTGGAAGCCGGTGCTGGACCGCACCGCACTCGGCTTCGCCCAGGATCAGCCGCCGGGTCTGGCCGATATCGAGGTCCTCGGCCCGGACTATCCGGCCCCCGCCGACCCGAACCGGCCGGTAACCGTCGACTGCGCGCACGGTCCGACGGTCTCGCTGGCGGGGCGGGTCGTGCACACCAGTGTCACGGCGAGCTACGCCGACCTGCTCTCGGGTGCGCCCGTCACCGCCACGGTCTGCCCGGCCGACGCCGCGCCCGTCGACCTGCCCACCGGCCGCGTCGACGTGACCGTCGTCCCGACCGACCTGTTCACCGTGGACCGCCTGCAATTGACCCGGCCCACCGCACCGGCACCACTCGCGGCGCCGGCCGGCACCCGCGTCCTGGTCTTGCCGTCGAGCACGAACGCGGGCTGGCGCGCGACCACCGCGGACGGGCACGCATTGACCCCGATCGTCGTCGACGGGTGGCAGCAGGGCTGGGTGGTGCCGGCCGGGACCACCGGCCCGATCACGGTTTCGTTCCCGGCCGACCGCTGGTATCGCATCGCCATCTTCGGCGGGCTGCTGCTGTTGTTGCCGTTGTTCGCGCTGGCGATTCCGTGGCGGCGCCGGTCCGCGCCGGACGTCGATCCTGGTCCCGGTCCCCGCACCTGGCAGGCCCCAACATGGGGCACGGTCGCGGTTTCGGCTGCGGCACTGGTGGTTTCGGGCCCGGTCGGGCTCGTGTTGGCGGCGGTGGGCGCGGTTGCGGGGTGGTGGCGGCCGGACCGCACCGCCCGGGTACTTCCGATCGTGGCCGGGGTGTTCGCTGCGGTTGCGGCCGCGGCACTGTCCACCGGACCGTGGCGTTCGCCCGACGGCTACCTGGGCGGTTCGATCTGGGTGCAGCTCCCGGCACTGATCGCGGTCGTGGCCACGGGGCTGGCAGCCTGCCTGGCCGACGGCGCTGAGGCCGACAGCGGCGAGGAAGCGTAACCACACGGGGTGCAGCCGTATTGAGGCTCGGAGGCGCTGGCGCAGGGTCGACCGTGCTCAACGTGCCACTGGATGTACTCGGTCCGTCGACACGCACGATCACTACGCAGACCAGCGGACCGCTCACCCCACGCGCAGAGCCAGAGGGATCGACTCAGGTCCGCTGTCGCACCCAGTGCCGCACCGGTTCCTCGATCAGCGCGTACCCCGCCGCGGCCAACGGCAACGTGAATCCCACCGTCAGCACCAGCACCGTCGGGAACTCGCCCTGGAACGGCAACCAGCCGAACACCGGGAACACGATGCCCAAAACGGCCAAGTGCCACAGGAATACGCCATAGGACCACCGGCCCAGCGCGGCCGCGACCCGACCCGATAGCCAACGGTGCGGTCCGGGGCCGAGGACGAGCGGCGCGAGCAGCCCGAAACCGATCAGCGCGCCCAGGCCCATCTTCGCCGCGTACTGCCACGGCGCGCCGCGGGTCAGTCCCGGCGGGCCGGCCAGATCGGTCGCCGCCAGAGCGAACGCGGTCACCGCCAGCAGGGTCATCCACCGGCGGTTCGCGGCGAGCCGCCGCCAGCGCGGCTGCGGGCCCGCGACCACCGGGATCTCCGCCAGCTCGGCGATCGACATGCCGGACACGAACCAGGGCAGATAGCCCGGCAGCCAGTTGTCGCTGTGGATCGCGCCGGGCGCGGGCACCGGCAGGAAGTTCCACACCAGTGCCACCAGACCGAGTCCCAGCACGATCGGCGCCCGCCAGCGCGCCCGCGGCCCGCGCAGCCGGCACAGCAGCAACGCCAGTACCGGCAGCACCAGATAGAACGAGACCTCGACCGCGAGACTCCACATCTGGGTGAGCCCGTCGGTGAGTGTCAACGGGATATAGATCTGCAGCAGCGCCAGATTCGACAGCCACACCGTCTTGCCCGCCGAATGTGCCGCGCCGGGTAGCAGGATCAGCACGGCACACACCACCACCCAGTAAGCGGGCAGGATCCGCGCGGCCCGGTGCAGCAAATAGCGGCCGGTGCGCGGCGGCGTGCCGATCCCGCGCGCGGCGGCGGCGTGTGGACGCCACAGCAGGAAACCGGACAGGCCGAAGAACACCGCGACCGCCATGTCGAACCGCTCCCACACCCGGCCCAGCACGGGGGTCGCGGTGGCACCGGTCTGGAAGGCGGTGTGCGTCAAGACGACTCCGAGGGCCGCCAACCCGCGCATTCCCTCCAGCGCCGGCACGAAAGCCCGCGCCGAGCCGGCGGCGGGCCGGGGCGCGGAACTGTGCGGTGCGGCGGTGGCGGTGGTGGTCATCGCCGCCCAGTCTGCCGGGTGCGGTCGAGGCGATTTCGGGCGCACCGGCGGCTGCCTTCGACCGGGGCTGTTAGTGTCGGGGCGCAACGGCGCTGTCGGAAAACGAGGAGAGTCTGTATGGCACTGCGTGCCAACACCCGCACCACGGTGGCCTGCCTGCTCGTCGGGCTGGGCGCACTGCTCGTCGTGGCGGCGATCATGGTCCCCTTCTATACCGTGGGTCGGCTCGCGAAAACCCCACTGGACCTGGAGATTACGACGATCGCGACCAACGCGCCGAACACTCCCAGCGAAGTGATGGACGCGAAGTCGCTGACCACCGGCGACGGCCCGGTCAAGATCGACACCAACGCGCACCTGATCTCCCAGCGCTACCTGACCGTCGAGGACCCGTCCGGCGCCGACTCGATGACCGTGCAGGCCGGTCAGACACTGCGCCGCATCGACGTCCAGGGCGACACCGGGCTGCTGACCGCGACCATCGACCGCGTCACCATCGACCGCAAGACCGGCTTCCCGATCGACGCCGACGACAACGGCACCATCGCGCTGCAGGTGAACACCAAGGGCCAGAGCGTCGCCGAGACCGTGCGCCACACCGGCCTGCAGTACCGGTTCCCGATCGGCACCGAGAAGACCTCGTACCCGTTCTTCGACATCAACGTGCGCAAGTCCTACGACATGAAGTTCGTCGAGGAAACCCAGATCAACGACCTGAAGGTCTACCACTTCCGCCAGGAGGTCCCGGTGACCGACCTGTCGAAGGTGGCCAACTCCGCCACCAACAAGGTCGCGGTGGACGCCTCCAAGTGGGGTGTGGAGGGTGACGGCCTGGTGACGATGAACCGCTTCTACGGCAACACCCGCGACGTGTGGATCGAGCCGCAGACCGGCACCATCGTCAAGGGCCAGGAGCAGCTGAACGTCTTCTACGCCCGCGACGCCGCCAAGCCCGAGGTGACCGCCCTCAAGGCGACCCTGGTGATGGACGACAAGACCGTCAACTCCCAGATCTCCACCGCCAAGCACTTCATGGACGAACTGTCCCTGTACGGCCGGATCATCCCGATCATCTGTGGCGTGCTCGGCCTGATCCTGCTGGTCGCCGGCGTCCTGCTCGGCATGACGCACCGGCCGGCCGTGGCGCGCGACCCGCTGCGGTAGGCACGCTCGAACCGTACGGCTGAGGGGCATCCCGAAAGGGGTGCCCCTCAGCCGTTTCCGGTTCAGTCGGCCGTCTCGGGCGGGTGCGGGCGGGCCAGGACCATGGCGACCACGGTGGCGGTGACCAGCGCGACCACGATCGTCGTCACGACAGCCAGGGCGAGGATGGAACGGGCGAGCACGAGGGTCGCGACCACCTCTACGCCGAGCCCGGCCCAGGTGACCAGGGCCGGGGCGGTGCGGTCGGCGGCGATCGCGGACAGCAATGCGCCCTGCAGGACCGCGAGCAGCGCGCCCTCGAGCGCGAACAACCACAGCAGGCCCTGCACCGGCCGGTAGTCGCCACCCGCCAGCAGGGGCGCGAGGGGTGCGGCCAGCGCGGCACCGAGCACCGCCACCACCCCGATTCCGGACAGCACCGCCAGCGCCTCACGCAACGCCCGGGCGGAGTGTTGCGGCCGGGCCATCCGCGGATACAGCACCACCCCGACCGCCTGCGGCAGCCAGAACGCGATCTTCGCGGCGACCGCGCCGAGCGCGTACCGGCTGGCGTCGGATCCGCTCAGCACCACCCGGGCCACGATCAGGTCGGCCGAGGACAGCGCCATCAACGCGGCTTGGACCTGTGCGGCACGCAGGACCGGGAGGACGCCGGCGGTGAGGCGGGCGGGGAGCACATCCGCGCGGCGATCCGTGCCGCTGCCCGTTCGGATTTCGCCGGGCGGGTCTGCCCGGATACCGCCGATCGGGTCGACGGTGCCCAGGCGGTCCGGCCGAACAGCGTCGAGCTGGTCCGGCCGGTCTCGGTCAGGTCGGTCGGTCGGGACTCCGTCGAGCCGGTCCGGAAGGTCTCCGGTTGCGCCCGCCGGGGCGGGCGCCGGGCCGACGGTCCACCAGGCGCACCCCGCGACCACGGTGAGGCCGGCGGCGGCACCCCACAGCGCGGCGCCGGTCCCGGCACCGGTGGCCAGCAGTGCCAGCGCGGGGATCACCCGGCCCACGCCGGCTCCGGCCAGGACGCCGGCTAGAGCTCGAAAACGACTGTGGCCCTGCAGGATTCCCTGCTCGGCGTACAGCAGTACCAGCACCGGCGCCGAGGCGAGCGCGCCGGCCGCCGCCGTCCCTGGAACCTGCAGCACCAGGGCCACCACCGGAACCAGCACCAGCGCCACGAGGGTCACCGACAGCGCGCACCGCCGGCCCAGCGCGCGCATCTCGGCGACCACCGCACCGCGCACCATTTCCCGCGCCACCACGTTCTGCAGCGCCAGCGCCGGTACCGCGCACAGCAACTGGACGGCCAGCAGGCTCGCGAACGCGCTGTACCCGGCGGCCCCCAGCCACCGTGCCGCCGCCAGCTGCAGCAGATATCCCGCCACATTGGCGGTCATCGCACCGGCCGTCACCAACGTCAGATCCGCGACCACGGGCGGGCGACGAAGGCTGGGCACACGGCCATGCTGTCACAGTGGTGTCGCCGCGTACCCCGCACGTCCGCGCGACGCTCCGACCCGGAGGAACCGGACATTGCCCGGCGTGTCGGGAGCGACCGTGCACAATCGCCGCATGTCACGCACGGTCGAGCAGCCTGATCCGGATTCTCCCGCGCCCGGCGCCGCCCATTCCGGTGCCGTTCCGTTCGACTCGGAGCCGGCCGAGATCCGGCGGCGGTGCACGGTGCTGTCGGTTTTCGACGACGGCGACATGGACGATCTACCCGGTTACGCCGGTCCAGGTTAGCCGCGCACCCACGCATACCCGATGGTCTCCTCCCGCGACCGCCCCGCGAATTGGTCACTTGTCTGATTTGATGCGAGGTGTCCGGGCGGGCAGACGCGCCCGGCGGGACCCCAGGGAACATGCGATGACCCAACGTCACACCAGACGAGCCGTGCTCGGGTTCACGGCCAAGGCGGCCGGGCTCGCCGCCGCCGGCCTGACCGGAACCACCACCGCGGCAGCCACTTCCGGCGCCGACCCGGCCACCGGCACCGCCCCCGCGGCGGAAGCCGAGACGATCGCGGACGTCGACCTCGCGGTGGTGTCCGATGCCGGGCGGCTACCGAATCTGGACGCGGCCGGGCGGATCATCGGCATGGTCGACGCGCACGCCCACCTCACGGCATGCGCCGGCTTCGGCGGCGACATGCGGTGCGGGACACCGTTCGCGCCCGGCGGGATCCGCGCGGCACTCGCACCCTGCGACTCGCACATCGGAATCCGGCCCGGCTCCCTGCTGGAAGCCATCATCGGGAACACCGATCCGCTGTCCCCGGACGCATCCGGCTGGCCGGCCTTCTCCGCGTGGCCGCGACACAACACACTGCTGCACGAACAGGCCTACTACCAGGGCATCGAACGCGCCTGGCGGGCCGGGCTGCGCGTCGTCAACACCCTGCTGGTCAGCAACCGGGTGATCACCGAGTTGTACGACGCCGGCCGGCCGTGCGACGAGATGGACGAGATCCGCGCACAGGCCCGGTTCATCGTCGACATGCAGGACTACATCGACTCGCTGCACGGTGGACCCGGCCAGGGCTGGTTCCGGATCGCGCGCACGCCCGCCGACATCCGGTCGATCGCGGCGCAGGGCAAGCTGGCTGTCGTTCTGGGCACGGAGAATTCGGAGCTGTTCGGCGGCCGCGCGATCGGCGACGTCGCCCGGATCACGACCTCCGACGTCGACGCCGGACTCGACGAGATGGTCGCGCTCGGGATCTGCAATCTGTTCCCGGTACACAAGTTCGACAACGCGTTCGGCGGCGTACGGTTCGACACCGGACTTAACGGTGCCGCGGTGAACGTCGGCAACCTGCTGTCGACGGGGCACTGGTGGGAGGTCGAGGCCGCCGTCGACGGCCCGCCCGACAACCACCAGCCGCTGGCCGACGACTCGATCGCCCGGCTGCTGTCCGGCGGGCACAGCGAGATCCCCGCCGGCGCCGTGGCCCCCGTCTACCCGGCCGGCCCGATCCGCAACGTGCGCGGGCTGACCGATCTCGGCCGCTACCTCATCGAGGGAATGATGCGGCGCGGCATGATCATCAACGTCGACCACATGAGCGCCAAGACCGCCACGGCCGTGCTCGATATCGCCGAGGCGGCCGGGTACGCGGGAGTGATGTCGGCCCACAGCTGGTCGGATCGGTCGGTGCTAGAACGCACCCTGGCCCTGGGCGGATTCGCGGCCGGTTACGCCAACGCCGCCTGCTGCCAGGGCGGCAACCGGCCCACGTATGTGGCCGAATGGCAAGCGAATCGGTGCGGTGCGAGCGGATCCGCGCTCGCCGGTTACGGTTTCGGCTCGGACGTGAACGGTTTCGGCCCGCAGGCGGCGCCGCGCCTGGACGCCGCCACCCACCCGCTCCCGTACCCGTTCACCGCGCCCAACGGCACCCGGTTCGATCGAATGCGCATGGGCGAGCGGACCTTCGACCTCAACACCGACGGCGTCGCCCAGTACGGGCTGTACGCGGACTGGTACGCCGACGTCGTCCAGGTCGCCGGTGACGCGGGACCGCAGTTGCAGCAGGACATGCTGAACGGCGCCGAAGCGTTCGTCGCGATGTGGGAAGCCGCGCGGGCCTGGAACTGAGCCGGGTTCTTCGGTCCACGAACCGCCGGCCGCGGGCCGGGCGGGCCTCGATACTGCCAGGCGGTGCGTCGCACCGGGGTGGCGATCCCGGTGCATTCGCCGATCAGGACCGGCGCGAGCGGGTCGAGTCCGCCGCGCGCTGGGACGGTGGAGGCGCCGGACGGGACGCATCGGACAGCACCTAAGGTGCTGGGCGTGACGGACGGCGGCAGAAGTGCGCGGCGGCTGGTACCAGGCCTGTACAGCCTGGTGCTCGCGCTGCTGGTGCTCGGGCCGCTGCTCGGGCCGGGTTGTCTCCTGCTGCGGGACGCGGTGAGCACGCCGCGGTCGTATCTCACCGACTCGGCGCTGGGGCTGGGTGACGCGGCGGCGCGGGCGGTGCCGCAGGACTGGTTGCTGGCCGTGCTGTCGCCGGTGGTCGACGGCTGCCTGGTGGTGAAGCTGATCCTGGTGGGGTCGCTGTGCGCGGCTGGGGCAGGGGCGGCGGCACTGGCGCGGACGGTACTGGCGGTGTCCACCGGACCGCAGCTGGTCGCGGCGACCGTGGCGATCTGGAATCCGTATGTGGCCGAACGGCTGCTGCAGGGCCATTGGAGCTTGCTCACCGGGTATGCGGCGCTGCCGTGGACGGTGCTGGTGGCCGAGCGGATTCGGGCGGGCGGCACGCGGCGGGACTGGGCCGTGTTCGGTGGGGCGCTGGCCGCCGGGGGACTCACTCCCACCGGTGCACTGCTCACCGCGGTGGTGGCGGCGCTGCTGATCGGACGGCGGAATCTGCTTCCGGCACTGGCTCTCTGGCTCGCCGCCGCGGCGCCGTGGCTGATCGCGACCGCGTTGTCCGGGGCCGGATCCGGGCCCTCCGACCCGGCCGGGATCGCGGCCTTCGCGGCCCGTGCGGAACCCGGGCTGGCGACCGTGGGCAGCCTCGCCGGACTCGGCGGCATCTGGAACGGTTCGGCCGTACCCGGTTCACGGACTTCACTGTTCGCGCTGGCCGGCACGCTGATCCTGCTCACCGTGGTGGCCTGCGGGTTACCCACCGCGGTCCGGCACCGAACCGGCCGCATCCTGTTCGCGCTGGCAGCCGCCGCTATCGTGCTCCCGGCGCTGGGCGCCACCGGCTGGGGTGTTTCGGCCGGTGAATTCCTGGTCGGCCATGTGCCCGGCACCGGATTGTTGCGCGACACCCAGAAATTCGTCGCCCTGGCCGCACCGGCCTACACGCTGGGCGCCGCCGCCGGTTGCGCGGCCCTCGCCGCCGCGCTGCGCCGCCGCACCGAGCAGTTCGACGCGACGCTGTCGATCACCACCGCATTCGTGGTCCTCATCCTGCTGTCCCTGCCCGATATCGCCTGGGGGGTAGGCGGAAACCTGCGCCCGGTGCAGTACCCGGCAGGCTGGGCGGCGGTAGCGACCCGGCTGGACGGTCCCGGTGATGTGGCGGTGCTGCCGGGCGGCATGTTTCGCGAATTCCCTTTCAGCGGAAGGGTTCCCGTCCTCGATCCGGCACCCCGCCTGCTGCCCCGCGATGTACTGCAAACCGGCGAGCTTCCGGTCCGCGGGCGAACAGTGGCAGGCGAGGGGACCCGGGCCCGGGACGCCGAGAAAGCCCTGCAGGCCGGCGCCGCACCGAACCGGCTGGCCGTCCTCGGCGTCGGCTGGGTACTGGTCGAACGCACGTCCCCCGGCCCGCTCGGCGCTTCGGCAGTCACACTGACACAACTGATCCCGGTCTACACCGACGACGATCTCGCGCTGTACCGAGTACCCGAAGCCGTAGACCACACGCCACCGCACCACGGCCGCAACCGAATACTGGTTGTCGCCGCTCACATCCTGTGGGCCGCAATGCTATTGATCGGCCTCGCCGCAGTCCTGCCGCGCCGCAGACTCGGATCTTGATCGGCCACGGGCAGACCTCCGAGCCGGGTACGCCGATGGCACCCTGCGCCGCAGCGCTTTCCGCGAGCCGCAGGTACTCAGCTCGCGAGCTCGCTCGCAGTCGGGTTCGCCGCGACCAGCCCCGCCGTGTACTCCCCCCGCGCAGCCGCCGCCAGCACCCGATACACCCCGAATCCGGTATGCACCCAGGAGAATTCGGCCGCCCGCGTCCGTGCCTTCGCCCCCATCACCCGCCGCGCTTCCGCGTCCGCGAGCAGTTCGCCCGCGGCCGTGGCGAGCTGGTCCGGGTCGTCGACCAGGACGCCGGTGACGCCGTCGACGATGGAGTCGGTGAGTCCGCGCGAGCTGCGGTAGCCGATGGTGGGTACGCCGTGCTGCCCGGCCTCGATCACCGCCAGCCCCCAGCCTTCCTTGCGGGACGGCATCAGATGCACCCAGGCCCGGGCCAGCAGTTCGTGTTTGCGGTCCTCGTCGACGTGGCCGTGGAAGGTGACCGCGTCGGCGATGCCCAGTTCGGCGGCGCGCGCCTGCAGGTTTCCGGCCCACCAGCCGCCGCCGATCACATCCAGATGCAGGCCCGGCATTTCGGCACGCAAGGCGGCCACGGCGGCCAGCGCGTCCTCGATCTGCTTGTGCGGCACCAGTCGGGACAGCACCACCAGCCGGGGCCGGTCACTGCGTTCGGCCGCGGCACCCACCGGCACCGGGTCGATCCCGTTGCGGACCACCGCGATCCGCGACCGGTCCACACCGAGGGTGACCAGCTCGTCGGCCGAGGGCAGCGACACCGTCAGATACTGGTTGCGGCGGTGCACCCGCGGTGACAGGCGCGATTCGATCCACCAGCCGATCCGCCCGACCAGCCGCCCGGCGACCGGCCACTGCTCCCGATGCCCGTGATGAACCAGGACCACCGTCGCCACCCCGCCGGTCAGCTGGGCGAAGAACGGGATCCCGTTCTGGGTGTCGATGATCGCGTCCGGCCGCACGCCGCGCAGCGGGCCGAACCCGAACCGGCCCGCCAGGATCGCGGCCAGTGCCCGCGGATACACGGTGTAGCGCCCGCCCGCCCGGCTGATGTCGATGCCGTCGATCCGCTCCCGGCGCGCCGAACCCGGATACCGCGCGGTGCGCAGGGTGACCCGCACGCCGCGGGCCGCCAGCTGAGCGCCGACCTGCTCCAGATACCGCTCGCTGCCACCACCCTGGGGATGCGCGCTGTCGCGCCAGCACAGCAGCAGCACTTCGCGCACGCGCACATCTCCCGGTTCGGAATTCTGGATCGACGACGAACAGTGGTACACACTAGGCCTTCTGTATAGCTGATCCCGCAGCGCCCGCAGTCGAAAGAGACTAGGCGGCGGATGCCCGGTTGCGCCACCGGTGCTTTGTCAGCTGCATCGGGCCGGTCCGAGTAGGCCGCCGGTGAGCACAGTGGGCCTCGCTGGGGGGCCACCCGTTCCGGTCGTGGCCGACCAGGGTCTCGAGGCCCCCGCGCCGACCGGGCAACCGGTGATGCGAGACTGAGTCGGCCATGCTTGCCCCTGACGACCTCCGGCGCGCGGTGCCCGCGACCGCCCGTTCCGCCGCAGCTCCGCGGCCCGGCCGCCGGCCGCGGTTCGCCCGCCGGGCCACCCTGCGCCGGTCCCTGCGGCTACTGGGCAGCTTCCGCTTCGAACAGACCGACCCGGCCCGTTTCTACGGCGGGATCGCCGTCGACACCGCCGAGCTGATCGAGGATTTCTACGCCGACCACACCGGCCGGGACCTGTCCGGGCTGGTGGTCCTCGACGTGGGCGGTGGCCCCGGCTATTTCGCCGACGAGTTCGCCGCGCGCGGGGCCCGCTACATCCCGGTCGAACCCGACCCGGCGGAAATGCACGCGGCGGGTCTGCAGGTACCGGCGGCCGTGCGCGGTTCGGGGACCGCGCTGCCGTTCCGGGACGACGCCGTCGACGTGTGCCTGTCGTCGAATGTGGCCGAGCACGTCGCCACGCCCTGGCGGATGGCGCAGGAGATGCTGCGGGTCACCAAACCCGGTGGGCTGATGGTCTTCTCCTACACCGTGTGGCTGGGCCCGTTCGGTGGCCACGAGACCGGCCCGTGGCACTACCTGGGCGGTGAACGCGCGGCGGCACGGTACCGGCGCAAGCACGGCCGCGAGCCGAAGAACCGGTTCGGCACCTCACTGTTCGCGGTCGGCGCCGGCGAGGGCGTGCGCTGGGCCCGTGGAATCGGCTCGCGGGCAACGGTGCTCGCGGTGTTCCCGCGTTACCACCCGCGCTGGGCGTGGTGGCTGGTCCGGATTCCGGTGGTGCGGGAATTCCTGGTGAGCAACCTGGTGATCGTGGCCGCGAAGGCCTGACGCTCCCCGACGCCGGGCGAGACGGTGCGGTGGGCCGCCTGTGACCGGTCAGGCGGCTGCGAACGTGAGCAGATCGCGGTTGAGCCGTTCACGGTGCGACAGATGCAGCATGTGCGAGGCGTTGTCGTAGACCGTCAGTGTGCTGTGCGGAATCAGCTCCGAGGTGCGCCGCCCACAGTCCGCGAGCGGCGCGAACGCGTCGTTGTCGCCGTGGATCACCAATGTCGGGAGGGTGATTCGCCGGACCTCCGCGCGAAAGTCGGCGGCCAGGTTGGCGCGGCTGCATTCGACCGCCGCGTGCAGCGACACCTGCATCCAGTCGCGGATCGTCGCGTCCCGCTCGAGCTGCGGGACGGCACAGCCGGGAAGGCCGTCGCCGAAGGACAGGCCCGCATTGTCGCTCACCCACTGTCCGTACCCGCAGCGCAGTTGTTCGAGCAGCGATTCCGCCGCGTGCGGGTCGATGTTCAGGTGCGGTGCGGTCGCACCGACCAGCGCGATCCGTGACACGCGGTGATCGCCGTGGCGAGTGAGGTAACGGATGACCTCGCCCCCACCCATCGAATGGCCGACCAGCGTCACGTCGGTGAGCTGGAGCCGGTCGAGCAGCGCGGCCAGATCGTCGGCGAGAGTGTCGAAATCGTAGCCGGTGCCCGGATCGTCGGACCGGCCGTGTCCCCGGCGGTCGTAGGCGACGGTTCGATGGCCGTGCGCGACCAGGTGCAGCATCTGGTGCTGCCACATGTCGCTGCTCATCAGCATGCTGTGCACGAATACGATCGGGCGGCCGGTGCCGTAGTCGCGATAGAACAGTTCGGTTCCGTCGACTGTGGTCAGATAAGACACTTATCGATTCCTTTGCAGAGGTGCATGTTTCAGCGCTACTTGCGCTGACACCACAGTCGGCGCTCCCGTGGGTGGACAGTCCAGCGGCAACCCGAGGGCGAACTCTCCCCTAGGGGGAGGGGCAACAATGGGCGGATGTCCGCGTATCTGTCGATCGGTGACTTCTCCCGGGCGAGTCACCTGACCGTGAAGACCCTCCGCCACTACCACCAGGTCGGACTGCTGGTGCCCGCTGCGGTCGACTCGCACACGGGATACCGCCGGTACAGCACCGAACAGCTGGCGATCGCGCAGGTGGTCCGGCGGTTCCGGGACCTGGACATGCCGCTGGACGACATCCGGGCGGTACTGGCCACGCCCGACCCCGACACACGCAATACCCGGATCGTCGGTCACCTGGACCGTTTGGAGGAACAACTCGACCGCACCCGGCAGGCCGTCGACCAGCTCCGCGACCTGTTGACCCGGGCGCCCGGCGGACCCACCGTCGAACAGCGGTCGACGCCCGCGGTCACGGCCGCCGCCATCACGGATGTCGTTGCGGCCGAAGATGGTCCCGCCTGGTTGCAGGGCGCGCTCGGCGAACTCCACGCAACCCTCACGGCGCAGCGCCTGACCCCGACCGGCCCGGCCGGCGGGATCTACTCCGACGAGGTGTTCACCCAGCACCGCGGCGAATCGACGATCTTCGTGCCCTGCGCCGGTACCGTACGCCCGGTGGGGCGGGTCCGATCGGCGGTCGTTCCCGCCGCCGAGCTCGCCGTGATCTCACACTTCGGTTCACCGGCCGGTGTCGACCGCACCTACAGCGCCCTGGCCGCCTACGTCGCTGGGCACGCGCTGGGCGTTCCGGGCCCGATCCGCGAGTACTACCTGGTCGGCCAGCGGGATACCACCGACAGCGATCGCTGGCACACCGAGATCGGCTGGCCGATATTCCGCACCGGCACAAGCGAATCGGAGCGTCCGGGTTCGTGATCGTGGCTGCGGGAACTTAGCGCTCGAGGCGCCGGCGGCGCCGCTCGGCACGGCCGGGCCACGGCGGCTCCTGGGTGGCGAGACCGACCGCCTCGAGGGTGGTGAGCCCGACCCGGCCGGCCAGGGCCCGGAGCGCGGCAACCGCTTCGGCCGCCTGCAATGCGGCCGTGGCCTGCTCCAAAGTCAAGGTGCGGCCCGGGAGAAAGGAAACGACCCAGCCACCGGTGCCCACGCTGCGGGCTTGATGGAGAGTTTGATCGCTGGTCATCAGCGACCGGTCGACCAGATGAACCGCCATGACTCGGATCCCCTTGCAATTGCAGATGAAATATCGAGCGACACCAGCAGATAGCTATAAGCATGCTCCGCGCGCATCCACAACGCAATAGTGCGTTTCACGAAAAGTGAACTGCCGGGCGGGTTTCGGCCGTTTTGAACGAATTACGCTGCGCGAAACGGAGTTCTACGTTCAACCTCGCACCCACTCGGCCCGCGGCCCCCGATCCCGGTCGACCCCGGGAGCCGCCACGATCCCCGCCCGCCGGCCCGCCGCCGGCACCGCCCGCAAACCTCCGGCAGCCCGCGGCAGTGGCGGCCGGAACGCAACACTGTCGGAGCAATCGATTCCCCAGGAAAGCAATTCGTAAAGAGCGATCCAAGCACTGTTGCCGCCGAACGGAATTCCTGCCGGATAAAACGAACCGCCCGCATCATCGAATTCGACGATGCGGGCGGTTCACGAGTACCGGGACTAGCCCAGACGCTCCTTCAGAGCCTCGAACTCGTCACGCAGACCGGACGGCAGCCGGTCACCGATGAACTCGAACCACTCCTCGACCAGCGGGACCTCGCGGCGCCACTCGTTCAGGTCCACCTTCAGCGCCTCGTCGACGTCGGCCAGGACCACGTCCAGACCCTCCAGGTCCAGGTCGCCCGCGGTGGGCACGTTACCGATCGGGGTGGCGACCGCGTCGGCCTTGCCCTCGATCCGGTTGACGACCCACTCCAGCACGCGGGAGTTCTCGCCGAATCCGGGCCACAGGAAGCGGCCGTCCTCGCCGCGCCGGAACCAGTTGACGTAGAAGATCTTCGGCAGCTTGGTGGCGTCGGCGTTCTTGCCCAGGTTGATCCAGTGCGCCAGGTAGTCGCCCACGTGGTAGCCCATGAACGGCAGCATGGCCATCGGGTCGCGGCGGACGGTACCGACCTTGCCCTCGGCGGCCGCGGTCTGCTCGGAGCCCACGGTGGCACCCATGAACACACCGTGCTGCCAGTCGAAGGACTCGGTCACCAGCGGGATGGTGGTCTTGCGACGGCCACCGAACAGGATCGCCGAGATCGGCACACCCTGCGGGTCGTCCCACTCCGGGGCCAGGGTCGGGCACTGCGCCATCGGGGTGCAGTACCGCGAGTTCGGGTGAGCGGCCAGCGTCTCGGTCTCCCGCAGGTACCAGTCGTTGCCCTTCCAGTCGATCAGGTGGTCGGGCTCGCCCTCGAGGCCCTCCCACCACACGTCGCCGTCGTCGGTCAGCGCGACGTTGGTGTAGACGGTGTTGCCGGCCTCGACGGTCTTCATGGCGTTCGGGTTCGAGCTGTGGTTGGTGCCGGGCGCGACACCGAAGAAACCGAACTCCGGGTTGACCGCGTACAGGCGGCCGTCGGCGCCGAACCGCATCCAGGCGATGTCGTCGCCGAGGGTCTCCGCGCGCCAGCCCGGAACGGTCGGCTGCAGCATGGCGAGGTTGGTCTTACCGCAGGCGCTGGGGAACGCGGCCGCGATGTAGTAGTTCTTGTTCTCGGGCGAGATCAGCTTGAGGATCAGCATGTGCTCGGCGAGCCAGCCCTCGTCGTGCGCCATGGCCGAGGCGATGCGCAGCGAGTAGCACTTCTTGCCCAGCAGCGCGTTGCCGCCGTAACCCGAACCGTAGGACCAGATTTCGCGGTCCTCGGGGAAGTGGGTGATGTACTTGGTGTCGTTGCAGGGCCACGGCACGTCGGCCTCGCCCTCGGCCAGCGGGGCACCCACCGAGTGCAGCGCCTTCACGAACGGCTTGTCGGTGCCGAGCTTCTCGAGCGCGGCGGTGCCGGCGCGGGTCATGACGCGCATGGAGACGACCACGTACTCGGAGTCGGTGATCTCGACGCCCAGCTTCGGGTCCTCGGCGCCCAGCGGGCCCATACAGAACGGCACCACGTACATGGTGCGGCCCTTCATGCTGCCGCGGTACAGCTCGGTCATGGTGGCGCGCATCTCGGCCGGGTCGACCCAGTTGTTGGTGGGGCCGGCGTCGGCCTCGTTGCGCGAGCAGATGTAGGTGCGCGACTCGACACGCGCCACGTCGGACGGGTCGGACAGCGCCAGGAAGGAGTTCGGCTTCTTCGACTCGTTGAGTTTCTTGAAGGTCCCGGCCTCGACCAGTTGCGTGGTCAGCCTGTCCCATTCGGCGTCGGAGCCGTCGGACCAGACGACGCGGTCGGGCTGAGTCAGCTCTGCGACCTCCTGCACCCAGGCGAGCAGACCGGCGTGCTTGGTCGGTGCGGTGCCATCGGATCCGTGAAGACCAGGAATGGTCGCAGAAGTCATGAAAACTCTCCTGAGTAAGGCGGCTTCGAGCGGCGTGAGTCCGAACGAGGCCACCGTGGCGACGGACCCCCGCACCACCTTGCCAGCAGCACGCCCCGGCTGGGCGGCGTACAAGGACGAAGCGGACGCCCAGGTTTCCTTTGATATAGAGGTTAACGCGGTATGACGCGATCTGCGGAACGGGGTCACCCGCCACCTACGGGCCCGAGATCAGCGGTAATGCGGTGCGCCACGCCATGAAGCACCATCCGGGCACCGGCGTGTCATGACATTTCGACGCCCCGGGCGATTCGCGCGGCGTTGTCGGTCAGGGCCGCGGCCACGACAGTGAGATCTCGGTCACATGCGGCGAGCTGGGCGGGCTGCTGGGCGCGCATTTGACGCAATTGCGACTCGACTTCGGCGAGCCGATGCTGGTCGGCGACCGCCCGCGCGGTGGTCAAGCGGACGACGTCATCGGTGAACCGGGACTCCGCTCCGACCAGCCGGGTCGAGACCCGTTGTTCCAGCTGGGCCTTCACATTGACCAGCGCGTCCGCCGCCCACTGACGCAGATGCGCCTGCTGGGCGAGCTGTCCCCGCGCGCGCACCACCCAGTACGCGATACCACCGCCCAGGAGCAAGGTCACCGGCATGCTGGCGTAGTTCAGCGTCGGCACCAGCGCCAGCGGCGCCACCACCAGCCGGCCCAGGCCGAAACCAGCCGAGGCGCCCAGCGCGACCATCAGATGATCCTCGACACCACGATGCCGTGGTTCCGGTCCGGGCCCCGCCGAGGGCGGCGGGTCGATCCGGGCAGCCAGCGGCGCGACCGGTTCGGCATCGGGCGGGGTGAGACCCCGGGCGATCTCGGCCAGGCGGCGGGCCGCGACCTCGTCCAACTCGGCCGCGAGGGTGTGCACCGTGGCCTCGAGCTGCCCGGGATAGTCCCGGACCGCGGACGGGCCCAGGCGTTCCACCTCGGCGCGGGACGCGGCGTGCAAGGCGCGGATGCGGGCCCCGACCTCGTGCAACAGGTCCACCCGCGCCAGTTGCAGCTGATTACGCAGGGCCGACATCGCCTGCGCCCGCCCGCCGTCGCGGCCCGCGAGCAGCACCGCGCGCTGTTCCCGCAGCCGCGCCTCCTCGGTCCCGGACCGCAGGGCCTGCACCTGTTCCTCGATCCGCACCCGGGTAGCGGTCAGCACCTGCTCGACGGTCACCGACGGCTGCCGATCGGCCGTGCCCGCGACCTCGACCAGTGCCGCGTGCAGCGCGGTCAGCCCGGACCGGTCCAGCAGCGTGGCGTCAGCCGCGGTCCGCGCGGCCGCCGCCAGCCGGGCCGAGACCGGCACGATCCGGACCGCCCCGGCGACCGGGCCCAGCACCGCCGCGGCCTCCGCCTGTGTCGTCCGCCACTGTGGATGCGCGTGAATCCCGTCCAGCGCGAACACCATTCGCGTCCGATTCGCGGCGAGCCATCCCACCAGGTTCAGGGTCGCGGCCCCGACACTGCCGCCCGCGTCCAACAGAATCAGGGCCGCCGGCGGCGGCGCGGGAGCCGATTCGTGCTGCGGTACCGGCGGATCCACCAGGGTGACCTGCGGCGCACACCGCGCGAGCTCGGCGCGCAATTGCCGCGAGTTCGCGTCCGACGGCCCGAACGCGACGACCGGTACGGCCCGCCCGCCGTCGGACAGCGATCGCAGCAGCGCGAGACCCTGCGGATTCCAGCGTCCGACCACGGCCCGCGCCTCGGCGGGCAGCTCCGCGACCGGGTCAGAGGCCGGCACCGCTCATCCGTTCCCACAGCTGGACATACCCGTTGTGCACCCGGACCGCGGCCCGCCGCGCGGCGGGCGGCAGATCGCTCGCCACCACGGCCCGCCAGCGCCGGGCGCGGGTCAGCGCGTCGTCGGCGTCGGCCGGGTACGGCTGGGGATAACCGGCACCGAGGTGCCGGACCTCGGGCTGGGCCAGGCCCGCGCACAGTCCCAGCCACTTCGCTTCGGTACCCGCCAGATAGTCCTCGATCAGTTCCCGGGCCCCGCCGGACACCGCACGCGCCGCGATCCGGGCCAGCTCGTCGAGGAATTCGCCGCCGCGACGGGCGGTGACCTGCTCGTAGCGGGTGTGCAGTTCGGCGTACAACTCGTCGATGCCCGACCCCGCGTGCAGCACCTGCAGCAGGCTCTGCGGGCCCAGATCCGGCTGGTGACGCAGGGCGGCGAGGGCGCAGGCCACGCCGTAGAGCCCCCAGCGGTCCAGCAGCGCGGCCCGGTCGTCCACGTCGGTGCCCGCCGTGGCCGCCGTGAACAGTTCGGGCGTGAGGGTGAGCGAATCCGCGGCGGCGGTGTGCCGGGCCAGGACGGTCAGTTCGTGCTGGTCGGGGATGCCCGCCCGGGTGCGGGCCGCGAGGTCGGCCACCACCGGAAACACCGGCATCGCGATGCCGCGGGCGCACTGGCCGGCGGTCGCGACCACCTCCGACCAGCCGGTTCCCACCGCGTCGGCCTTGTTGAGCACCACCACCGTGCGGTCGGCGGGCAGTGTGGCCAGCACGCCGCGATCCCCGTCCCGCAGGGCACCACCCAGGACGTAGACGATCAGGTCCGCGTCCAGGACCGGCACCGGCACGTCCGGTTCGTCGACCGGCGGGGTCTCCTCGGCGGACAGCAGGGCCAGCGCCCGCAACAGCGTCGACTTACCGGCCCGGGCCCGCCCGGTCACCTGGATCCGCAGTGGCCGCCGCCACGCGGCGACCGCGGCGAGCACCTGATCGACCGGGGCGCGGTCACCGCCGGTGCGCAGCCGTTCGACGAGCCGATCCAGCTCGGGTGCAGCGGTTGTGGACACGGACGACACCCCCTTCCCCGGGGATTCTGTCAGACCGATGCCCAGGTCGGCGGTGCCCGGCCAGTCCGGCCCGCGACTTTCGGTGATAAATCGGACATCGGGCGCGCGGCGACCCCGGTGGGGACTGTCACCGCAGGTAGAGTCCGTAACCCGGAACGAACGGCCACACCGAAGACGGCCAGGCACGCGACGAGCAGTCGGTCGCGCCGGACAACAAGGAGGTTGTCATGACCGCCACCGACAACGCCGCCGGGAAGGTCACCGCCGCACCGAAAGCCACCGGCAATGTCACCGCGGTCGTCGAACGTATCGCGCTCGGCGCCGACCGGCCGCTGGTCCGTTCCGACGATCCGTTCTTCGATCCGCCCGCCGGATTCGCCGCCGACGCGCCCGGGACCGTGCTGCGCCACCGGGAGGTCGAGACCGCGTTCCTCGGCGTGATCCCGCAGCGAGTGTCGGCCTGGCAGTTGCTGTATCGCAGCACCGACCTGCACGGCGAACCCGATATCGCGATGACCACGGTGCTACTGCCCGACGCCGCCGGCGCGCTGCCCGACGGCCGGCGGCCGGTGCTGGCCTTCCAATCCGCGATCGACGCCGTGGACGAGAAGTGCGCACCGTCGTATGCGCTGCGGCGCGGCGGCTGGGTGCCCGGCTCGATCACGCAGGTCGAATGGCTGTTGATCGCGCAGGCCCTGCGTCGCGGCTGGGTGGTGAGTGTCGCCGATCACGAGGGCGCGGGCGGTCACTTCCTGGCTCCGCGCGGATCGGGGTATGTCGCGCTGGACGGCGTCCGGGCGGCGCTGGGGTTCAAGCCGCTCGGCCTCGAGGCCAACGCACCCATCGCGACCTGGGGATATTCCGGTGGTGGGTTGGCTGCGTCCTGGGTGGCCGAGCTGGCGCCCGCATACGCGCCGGAACTCGACCTGGTGGGCGCGGTGCTCGGCGCGCCGATCGGCGACCCCGTCGAGGTGTTCCTTCGCCTCAACGGCGGCCCGTTCGCCGGCCTGCCGACGATTGCCCTCGCGGGCTTGCGGCACATCTACCCCGCCTTCGCCCGGGTTGTCGACACCGAGATGACACCGGCGGGCCGACAGATCATCGACTACGCGAGTCGTCTCACACCCTTCCAGGCCGTGCGCCGGCTGCGCGACCACGACTTCGGCGACAACCTGCGCCGCCCGGTCCGGGAGGTGCTGACCGATCCGGGCATCCGGGCCGTCTTCGACGATCTCCGGCCCGGAGCCACCGCACCGGACTGCCCGGTCCTGGTGATCCAGCCGCAGCGGGACCAGGTGATCGCGACGACCGCGGTCGACGGCCAGGTGGACCGGTACCGGCGGGCCGGTGCCGAGGTCACCTACCTGTGCGACCGGGCCAGCGAGCATCTGTCCCTGCTGCCGCTGTCGGTGCCGCTCACCCTGGACTGGCTCGCCGACCGAGTGGCCGGCAAACCGGTCGAGGACACGGGTACCCACTCCACGGCGGTGGTCCTGGATCCGCGCAACTGGCTCGGTTACGTCGAATTGGCCACTACCGCAATACGTATCGTCATCGGCCGGCCGCTGCGCCGGCCGATGACGGCGGCGCCGGCCCGGAGACTGCGCCTGGTCGCGTGAGCGAGGGCACAGCCGCTACTCGCGGTCGATTGCCGGGTTGCTCGCGGAGTACTGGACAATGAAGGGTGTGAACGACGCCCCGAACCACGCCACGCCCGACACCACCGCCGGGACGGGGCGCCCCGCCACCGGTGCGCGCCCCGACGGCCGGTCCCGCATCTATCCCCGGGTCACGAGCTTCCGGCAGCGGTCGGGCGCGGTGTCGCCCGCTCGGCAGGCCGCGTGGGAGCGGATGTGGCCGCGAATCGGCGGGAACGTCTCCGACGACCCGCTGGACGCGACCGCTTGGTTCGGTCGGGAAGCGCCGCTGGTCGTGGAGATCGGCGTCGGCACCGGGATCGCGACCGCGGCCATGGCGCAGGCCGAGCCCGAGTTCAACCTGATCGGGATCGAGGTCTACCGGCCGGGCATGGCGGTGCTGGTGCAGCGCATGGAGAACGAGGGGATCGACAATATTCGTCTCTTGCGCGGTGACGCCGTCGACGTACTCGAGCACATGATCGCGCCCGGTTCCCTGACCGGTGTGCGAGTGTTCTTCCCGGACCCGTGGCCCAAGGCCCGCCACCACAAGCGCCGGCTGATCCAGCCCGCGACCGCGGCGCTGATCGCGAACCGGCTGCGGCCCGGCGGCATCCTGCACGTGGCCACCGACCACGCCGACTACGCCGAGTGGATCGCCGAGGTGGGCGCGGGCGAACCCCTGTTCACCGGCCTGAGCCCACACGCCGGCGGCAGCGAGGAGCTGCTGCGCAAGCACGCGCCGATCAGTGTGGAACGACCGGTGACCAAATTCGAGGGCAGGGCGCACGTCGCGGGCAGCGCGATTACCGAGCTCGTCTGGGGGAAGATCGAGTCGTGAACGAACTGACTTCCGAGGTCATCGACGTCAGCGACATCGTCCACGGCGCACCCCGCCGCGGGTCCGGGATCGGCATGGTTCCCGGGCTGGCGGGAGGGCCCGACGTCCGGCGGGTGTTGCTGGTGTGGGACGCGCCCAACCTGGACATGGGCCTGGGTGCCATCCTGGGCGGCCGCCCGACCGCCGCGTACCGGCCGCGGTTCGACGCGCTGGGTCGCTGGCTGCTCGCCCGCACCGCCGAACTGAGTGTGGGCTCCCCCACCCGGGTGGAGGCCGAGGCGACGGTCTTCACCAATATCGCGCCCGGCACCGCCGACGTGGTCCGACCGTGGGTCGAAGCGCTGCGCAACGTCGGATACGCGGTGTTCGCCAAGCCCAAGATCGACGAGGATTCCGACGTCGACTCCGACATGCTCGCGCACATCGAAATGCGCCGTCGCGGAGCGGGACTGGCCGGAATCATGGTCGCCTCCGCCGACGGCCAAGCGTTCCGGGAACCGCTCGAGGAGATCGCGGCCACCGGAGTTCCGGTCCAGGTACTGGGATTCCGCGAGCACGCGAGCTGGGCGGTGACTTCCGATATCCTCGAATTCATCGACCTCGAGGACATTCCGAGTGTGTTCCGCGAACCACTGCCGCGAGTGAGCCTCGAGTCGCTGCCCGACGAGGGTGCCTGGCTGCAGCCGTTCCGACCGCTGTCCGCCCTGCTCACCTCCCGCCCCGCGCAAGGAGTCGCGTAGATGCTCACGGCCTCCGCGCCCTGCTTACAGCGGTGCCCGTCGGGCACCCTCGGCGGGGCCGAATTCTCGCGCGTCGCAGTGGCATTGCTGCGCGGAGAGTCGGAGCCGCCAGCCGGGGCGCTCACGTCCCGCTCCGTCGAAGGAGTCTGTTAAGTGTTCACCCGCTGGGGCGATCTGGTCTACCGGTTCCGTTACGCAGTACTCGGCATAACGGTGGCCGGTCTGCTCGCCTTGGGCGGGTACGGATTCGGGGTGGAGAACCACCTCAGCTCCAGCGGATGGTTCGATCCCAACGCCGAGTCCTCGCAGGCCTCGCAGCTCGCCGACTCCACCTTCGGCCGGGATCACAAGGGCGATGTGATCGTCATGTACACCACCCCGCCCGGTACGACGTTCGATACGGCGCCGCCGGAGTGGAACCAGAAGATCACCGACAGCCTCAACGCGCTGCCCAAGGACCACCCGCAGATCTCCGGGATCTATGCGTCGCCGTTCCGCCTCGACGACCCCAAGGCGCAAACGGTGCGGACCGGGCTGATCAGCCAAGACGGCACGGTCGCGTTCGCGGCGGTGATGATCGCCGGTGAGAACGACACCGAAGGTGTGAACAACTTCCGCGCGGTGAAGGACGACTTCACCGTCCCCGGAATCAAGACCGAGGTCGCCGGCATGCAGGCGGTGTCGGGCACCTTGAACGACACCATCGCCTCGGACCAGAAGCGGATGGAGATGCTGGCCATCCCCGCCGTCGCGGTCCTGCTGTTCTTCATCTTCGGTGGTGTGGTGGCGGCGTTGCTGCCGCTGATCACCGGTGTGCTCACCGTGCTGGCCTCGAACGGCATCATCCGTATCTTCACGAATTTCACCGAGGTGAACTCGTTCGTCGGTGCCGTGGTGTCGATGATCGGCCTCGGTCTGGCGATCGACTACGGCTTGTTCATCGTGAGCCGCTTCCGCGAGGAGATGGCCGAGGGCTACCCGCCCGGCCTGGCGGTGAAGCGGTCCATCATGACCGCCGGACGGACGGTCACCTTCTCCGCGATCATGATCGTGGCCGGCAGTACCGCGATGCTGATCTTCCCGCAGGGGTTCCTGAAGTCCGTCGCGTACGGCACCATGTCGACGGTCGCGCTGGCCGCGCTGACCTCGCTGACCGTGCTGCCGTGCATCCTGGCGATGCTGGGCCCGCGCGTGGACATGCTGAGCCTCAAGTTCATTCGCAAGACGAAGACGGCCGACGAGATCGAGAACAGCTACTGGGGCCGCAGCACCGCGTGGGTGATGAAGCACCCGTTGAAGATCGCCATCCCGATCTGCATCCTGTTGCTGCTGTTGATCATCCCGGTGCAGCACTTGAAGTTCGGCGGGATCAGCGAAAGCTATCTGCCGCCGGACAATCCGACCCGAGTCGCCCAGGAGAAGTTCGACCGGCTGTTCCCGGGCAAGCGTTCCGACACCGTCAAGCTGGTGATCGTCACCGACAACTCCAAGGAGATCGGCGGCCTTCTCCGCAAGGCCGACGCCGCCCCCGGCCTGCAGGCCAAGTTCACCTCCGGCACGGTCACGCCGCCGCCCAAGGGCTCGAACGTCTACACCATCGAGACGCCGCTCGCCGACGGCGATCACGACGAGACCATCGCCTATCTGCGCTCGATCGACACTCCGGGCGACGTGAAACTGATGGTCACCGGCCAGGCTGCCCTGATGAAGGACAGCATGGACGCCCTGACCGGGCTGATGCCGCTGATGATCGCGCTGGCGGTCATCATCTCCGCGGTGCTGATGTTCCTCAGCTTCGGATCGGTGGTGCTGCCGCTGAAGGCGGCGCTCATGAGTGCGCTCGGACTCGGCTCGACCCTGGGCATCCTGACCTGGATCTTCATCGACGGTCACGGTGCCTCGATCCTGAACTTCACCCCGCAACCGATCATGGCGCCGGTCCTGGTGCTGATCATGTCGGTGATCTTCGGCCTGTCCACCGACTACGAGGTCTTCCTGCTGTCGCGCATGGTGGAGGCCCGTACCCAGGGTGCGTCGACCACGGAAGCGGTGCGCTCGGGTACCGCGCAGACCGGCCGCATCATCACCGCGGCCGCGCTGATCCTGCTGGTGGTGGTGGGCGCGTTCGCGTTCTCCGATCTGGTGATGATGCAGTACATCGCCTACGGCATGATGGCCGCGCTGTTCATCGACGCCACCGTGCTCCGCATGCTGCTGGTGCCCGCGACCATGAAGCTGCTCGGTGACGACTGCTGGTGGGCGCCGCACTGGATGAAGGTGGTGCAGTCCCGCGTGGGCCTGGCCGAACCGGTGCTCACCGACGAGCGTCCGGGTCGCGGCGAGGTGGTCGACCTGGTGAAGGCCACGCCGGTCACCGACCCGGTGACCATGATCATGCCGGTGCTGAAGGACGGCACCCCCGCCAAACCGGCCCGCAAGCTCAAGCGCCGCGGCTTCCGGGGCAGTGAGGCGCCGACGGTCGGGTTCGGCGCGATCCCGAAGCCGACTCCGCCCGCGCCGCAACCGGTTACGCCGTTCCAGCCGCCTGCGGTCGAACCGGAGTCGTCGGCCGGATTCCCGCCGCTCAGCTCACCGGACTCGTCGACGGGCTACCCGCAGTCGCCCGCCGATCCGCCGGAGGGACCGATCGGATATCCGTCGGCGCCGGGCAATTCGACGGAATCCTCCGCCGGTTACGCACCGCTCGGCACCTCGCCGGGCACGGCCGATGGCTACGCACCGCCGCTCGGCGGCTCGCCGGGCAATGCCGACGGCTACGGACCGTCGCAGGGCAACTCGCCGGAGACGGGCGGTGGTTACCCGCAGTCGCCCGGTAACCGGCCCGAAGCGGCTGACGACTACCCGCAGGCGCGCGGCAACTCGCCGGAGACAGCCACTGGATACGCACTGCCGCACCGCAACTCGTCCGACGCCAATGGTGGATACGCTCTGCCGCACCGCAACTCGTCCGACGCCAATGGTGGATACGCTCTGCCGCACCGCAACTCACCCGAAGCGACTGGTGGATACCCCCAGTCCTCCGGAAACTCGCCCGAAGCAGCCGGTGGATACCCTCCGGTGCCGGGTAATTCGCCCGAGACGGGTAGCGGGTACTCGCAGGCGCCGGACAACGCTCCCGGTGCATCGGCCGGATACTCACTGCAACAAGGCAACTCGCCGGAAGCACCCGGTGGGTACCTGCAGTCGCCGGGCAACGCTCCCGAGGCCGGCACCGGACACGCACTGCCGCACGGCAACTCGACCGAATCCGCAGGCGGTGTCCGGCCGGTGTCGTCCGGCAACGCTCCCGAAGCGGTCGACGGATACGCCCAGTCGGCTGGCAACGCTTCCGAAGCGTTCTCCGGCTACCCACTGCCGCAGCGCAACTCGACCGAAACGGCCGCTGGATACCCGCAGGCCCCGGGGACATCCTCGGACGCATTCGCCGAATACCCGCAGGCGCCCGGTAACCCGTCGGAGTCGTTCACCGGGTACCCGCAGTCGCCGACCAACCCGCCGGAAGTATCAGGCGGATACCCGTTGGCCTACAGCGCGCCGGAATCCTCGGACGGGTACCCACCTGCTCAGCCGGAATCCGCAGGCGGCTACCCGCCGGTGTTCAGCGCACCGGAGGCCTCGGGCGGATACCCGTCGGCCCAGCCGGAATCCGCAGGCGGCTACCCGTCGGCTTTCAGCGCACCGAAGTCCTCGACCGGATATCCGCCGGCTCAGCCGGAATCGGCCGGACACCCGCTGTCCCCCAACCTGTCTGGTTCGCCGACTGGATACCCGCCGCCCACCGTCCGCGCGGGCGACGCGCAGGCCGGTTACCCGTCGCCCGCCGGATCGCCGGAGGTGTCGACCGGATATCCGCCGCTGCGGTCGGCCGGCGACCTCGCGGCACCGATCGCCCCGATCCCGCCGATCCCGTTCGACGAGCCACCGTCCGAGCCGCTGCCGCGGCCCGCGCAGCGCACCGCCGCCACCTCCCGGATCCTGCCGCCCGGCGTGCCGATCCCCACCGAGGCGCGCGCGGATGCCAATGCGGCGCATACGGTTCCGGTGCCGCAGGTGCCGAACGAGCTGACTCCGCCGACGCCGACGATCAGCACCCCGGCGAGCGGGCCGACCGGGCCGGTGGCGGTTCCGACCGCGCTGGACCTGACGCCGCCGGCCGGTGCCACACTGCGACCGGTGCCGTTGAAGACCGCGAAGGTCGCACCGCACCCGGCCGAACGAGCTCAGGCACTGCACCCGCACGAAGCGGATACGGTTGCCGCGCAGGCTGTTCCGCAGTCCGAGCCGACGGTCGCACCGGCGCCGACGGTCTCGTTCCCGTCGTCCGCCGCCACACCGACCGCACCGGAACCGCCGGTCCAGCAGGCACCGTCGATGCCGCAGGCTCCTTCGGTGCTGCCGATGCGGCGTCCCCAGCCGGACCAGCAGGCGCAGCAGACGCCGCAGGAGCAGCAGGAGCAGCAGGCGCAGGAGCAGCCGCCTATGGAGCAGGCTCCCCAGCCCCAGCCCGAACCGGAAACTCCGGACGCACCGGCCGAGCCGGAACCCGGTCACCCGGAGGAGACCGGCACCGCGGATCCGGGCCGATCCAGCATCGAACGCTGGATGGCCGATCTGCGAAATGCCCGGCGGCGCACGGACTCCGCCGGTGAGCCGGGCCGGCACAGCGGTAACTCCAACCGCACGGTCAGCGTGAACGAGATACTGCGCCGCCAGAACCGCGACTGACCCACACGTGACACGATGACCGGCTGCGGTTGGAGCACAACCGGTCTCGAGTCATGGGTACCGAGTTCTGCATTGCGACAACGGTTCTCCTAAAGTTGTGCGGTGTTCAGCGTGGAGATGAGCCGGCGCTTCGACGCCGTGCAGGGTTTGCCGTCGACTGTGCGCGGCACCGACGGGCGGGTTCCCGTGGTGCGGTGCGCGGTCACGATGCGGTTGGGTTTCGCCTTCGGCGACGACCGGCTCGACCGGGACCAGCGGTTTCTCGGTGCCGAGACCGCCGATCAGCTACTCGACGAGTACGCCGACCGGCTGGAGGCCCAGACCTGGACCGAGATCTTCGACGCGACACCGACTTTCGAGTACGTGACGCGCTGGCTGTTCGAACAGATCGAACCGAAGCTCCCGGAGCTGACCCACGTCACATTGCACAACGACACACTGGACGTGACCACCACCTACACCGCGGCCTGACGATCGGCCGAGAAGCCGCCCGACGCGGCGGCCACCACATGTGTCGTCCTGCCGCAGGACAACTTTCGGTTCACGGCCAGCCTCGACGCGGGCACTGTCGTAACGGCCCCGATCCCCTCGGCGGGTGCGGACGCACAGCTGCCGACCCCCCGGAGTCAGGCCGGTGCCTGCCCCGCCGCAGCCTTGGCGATATTGTCGCGGATGTGCCCGGCGACCAGCTCCGGCGCCTCCATCATCGGCACATGCCCTACGCCGGAAAGGATTTCGGTCCGCAGCAGGGCGGTGTCGGGCGGCACCGTGATGGTGCGGGCGGGCAGCACCCGATCGTGCTCGCAGCGCAGCACGGTCACCGGCACCGAGATGTCGTCCAGTCCGTCGAATCCCGCCGCGACAGCCGGATCGTTGCCCAGCAGATCGCCGAGCACCTCGGAGTGCGCGAACGCGGCCGTCACCGCCATCGCCAGCCGGGCCGGCACCCGGGACGGGTCGTGGCACAGCAGCGGGGTGACGACGCTGCGCAGCATCGGCGAGGCGAGTGCGCCGTCGGATCCGACGCCCAGCATCGGGGCGTAGGCGCGGTAGCGGCGGATCAGTTCGGTGGGCGCGCTGGACGGCGGGCGCCACATGCCGGCGGGCGCGATGGCGGTCACCGACCGTGCCCGCCCGCGCGCCGCGAGTTCCAGCGACAGCCAGGCGCCCAGCGAGTTGCCCACCAGATGCGCCGTGGCCCAGTTGTTTCGATCGAGCAGCGCACACAGGTGGTCTGTGAGTGCGGCGATCGTCACGTGCTCGGGCGCGTCGGGGCCACCCCAGTGGCCGGGCAGGGTCGGGGCCAGCACCTCGTGGTCGCGGGCGAGGTCGTCGAGGACCGCGCCCCACGACTGCCAGTTGAGCATCACCCCGTGCAGCAACAGGATCGGCTCGCCCCGACCACTGCGAAACGCCTCCGCGGGGGCGACCTCCATCATGCCCGCATCTTACCGGCCGGTCGGCGCATACGGCCGCGGACCGGCTGAGCCGACGGTCACTGTGCGCACCGGGGACCCCGCGGGAGCAGCGGCCTAGAAACCGTTCATCAGCCGGCGCCAGCGGTCGCCGAGCGAGTATTTCACTGTGACGGAACCGAATCGGATCTGCCCGCGCAGCACAAGGTGCAGCGGGCCGAGCGGCGCGGTCCGCACCTTGCTGTTGATGGTGGAGCCGATCATCTCGACCTCGTTGGCGTCGACGGTCGCCTCCGGCGGCAGCACGATGGTCATCGAGCTGCACACGTCGTCGATCTGCAGTTCGACCACCTGGGTAGCCATCACGGCCTCGGTGAAATCGAGTGTGATGCTGGACATCCGGTTGTTCAGGTACAGCGTGGGCGGCACCTGCCACGCCCCCTTGCGGATCACCGACGACATGCGCGACCGGATCACGTTGCCGCCCGCCACGGGCATCGGCCGCGGGCGCCCCCAGGCGGGGCGCGGATGCCGGATGCGGCCCCGGCCGCCCTGCCACGGGTTGCCGTGGTGCCAGGGGCCGGGCCACGGGTACTGCGGGCCGGTCGGCGGGTACTGCGGCTGCGGCGCCTGCTGGCCGGTCAGCCGGATGCCCGGCAGATCGACGAGCACGGCGTTCAGCTCGCCGCGGGTCTTGGCCGCGAGGGCGGTGTCCATGCGCTCGGTGAATTCGCCGAGCGACAGCATGCCCAGGCCGACGGCCTTCTGCAGTAGTTCGCCGACGTGCTCCCGCTCGGCGTCGGAGACCCGCAGGTCCCGGTCGGCCACTGAGCCCCCGGCTACGCCGGACGGGGCTTGCTGGCCCGGAGTCGATACCGTCTCGCCACCCATGGGTCCAGGCTACCGACGGCCGCTGCGGCCCACATCAGGGCGAACCCTGAGGTGGTTCCCCTATTCCAGCCCCTGTTCGATGGCGTATCGGGTCAATTCCACCCGGTTGCCGAGGTGCAGTTTGCGCAGGGTGGCCTGTACGTGGTTCTCGACCGTGCGGTGCGAGAGCCCGAGCCGGGTGGCGATCTGCTTGGCGGACAACCCCTTCGCCACCAGGCGCAGCACCTCGGTCTCGCGGTCGGTGAGGACTGGGCGGGCGGGTTCGTCGGGTGCGGGGCTGGTGCCCGCCAGCCGGCGGTATTCGCCGAGCACCAGGCCTGCCAGTCCGGGTGTGAACACCGCCTGTCCGTTCGCGGTCGCGGCGACGGCGGCGATCAGTTCGGCCGAGGACGCGCTCTTGACCAGGTAGCCGAGGGCGCCGGCCTTGATGGCGTCGAGGACGTCGGCGCGTTCCGCCGACGCGGACAGCACCAGGATCCGGGTCTGTGGTGATACGGCGAGGATCGCGGCGGTGGCTTCGGCGCCGTTGCCGTCGGGCAGTTGCATGTCCATGAGCACGACCGCCGGACGGACGGCGGCGGCGCGGCGGACGGCGGTGGCGACGCTGTCGGCGGTGGCGGTGACCTCGTGTCCGGCGGCGGTGAGGTCGCGGGAGACCCCGTCGCGCCACATCGGGTGGTCGTCGACCACCATGATCGAGATCGGTGTGGTCGGTTCGGTCATCACTGCCTCCCGTTCGAGCGTGGCATCCGGAATTCCCATTCGGTGCCGTCCACGGTGAGCAGGTCGGCGGTGCCGCCGAGTTCCGTGATCCGGCCGATGATGGAGCGCGACACACCCATTCGTCCCTCGGCGGCCGCCGCGGCGAGCCGGCCGGCGGGGATGCCGGGCCCGTCGTCGCGCACGCTGACGATCACCTCGTCCCCGGTGTCTTCCAACAGCACGTAGGCTTTCGCGGCGGGACCGGCGTGCTGCGCGGTATTGGCCAGGGCGGCCGCGACGGTGGCGGCCAGTTCGGCGGCGGTGCGTCGCGGCAGCCGTACCGGTTCGCCGGGGGTCGCCACCTGTACGGCGGGCGCGGCCTGTGCGGTGAGCAGCGGCCGCAGATCGACTTCGGCGCCACCGCCGTCGGGCTGTTGGCCCTGTTCGGAGATCAGGATCCGCAGTGCCAGTTCCTGTTCCGCGGCACGGGCCGCGAGTTCTGCGGTGCGGCCGCCGATCTCGGTTCCGGTGCGGGAGATGTAGGCCAGGGTCTGTAGCACTCCGTCGTGGACTTCGCGGGCGAGCCGTTCCCGTTCGGTGGCCGCGGCGGTCATCCGCACCGCCTGTTCCAGCCGCTGCTGGGCGCGGCGCGCGGTCACCGACGCCAGGCCCATGGCCAGCCCGACCGACACCATCACCGGCGTGATGGGGTCACTCCACAGCTCCGAATTCCATTGCCCCCGAATGATCAGACTGAGCACGGAGACGGCCAGGGCCGCGGCGGTGCCGCCGGTCGCGCCCCACAGCACGGCCGCCGAGATCACCGGATTCGCCGACCACAGTGTGGTGGCGAAGGTTTCGCGGTCGTGGTACCAGCCGTAGTCGGCGACCAGCCGGGTGGAAGCGATCAGTCCGAGCACCACCAGCAGGTCGCACCAGACGACGGCGGTGTGCATCCGCTGGTCGAACCAGCGCGGAGTCTTCCACCGCGCCAACAGGAATGCCGACAGCACGGACCAGCCGACCAGAACGCCGGTGAGGGTCCAGCTCAGCTCGGGGTGCCGGTAGTAACGGGCCGACACGACCTGGTGCCCGATCGCGTACAGCATGGTGACCAGCCGGAACACCTGCGCGCCGCGCCACAGCGGAGTAGTCGCGACGGTATCGGCCGCACCGTCAGTCGCTGGCATCGCCGTCCGGGTCGGGCAGCGAATACTTGTCCGCGTCAGGATCATCCGGTTCGGCATGGAACATGGGCTCGCCCGGTGAGCCCGTATTCAGTTCGTGGAACAGCTGTTCCGGGTCTTCGGCGAGCAGCGATCGGATCGCGGTGTTCATCACGGCGACGAACGGGACCGCCAGCAGCCCGCCCATCAGACCGGCCAGCACCACCCCGGAGGTGATCGCGAGCACCACAGCCAGCGGATGGATCCGCACCGCCCGGCCCAGCAGCAACGGTTGCAGCACATGGCCTTCCAGCTGCATCACCGCGATCGTGATGCCGAGCACGATCAGCGCGGTCACCAGTCCCTTGGTCATCAACGCCAGGAACACGGCGATGGTGCCGGCCAGCAGCGAACCGATGATCGGGATGAACGCGCCGATGAACACCAGCGAGGCCAGCGGAAGTGCCAGCGGCACATGCAGGATCACCAGACCGGTACCGATACCGACCGCGTCCACCGCGGCCACCGCGACGGTCGCCCGGACGAATCCGATCAGCGTGCCGAAGCCGAGCCGGCCCGCGATCCGCACCCGCTCCCGTTGCGCGCTCGGCACGATCCGGGTGACGAAGTTCCAGATCTGGTCGCCGCCGTAGAGGAAGAAGATCAGGATGAACAGGGTCAGGAAGGTGCCGGTGAGGAACTCACCGATCGCGGCCGCGGTGGTGAGCGCACCGCTGGTCAGCGCGTCCTGGTTCGATTCCACGACCCGCAGAATGCTGTTGCCCGCGTTGTTGATCTGTTCCTGACTCAGGTGCAGCGGCCCGTTGATCAGCCAGTCCTGCACCTTGTGGACGCTGGTCTTGAACTCGTCGGACAGCTGCGGCACACCGGTGATGAACTGTTCGATGACGAAGGTGAAGATGCCGGCCAGCAGACCGAGCGAGGACACCAGCGCCACGAACACCGCGATCGAGCGCGGTATCCCCAGCCGCTGCAGCAGATTCACCAGCGGCGCCAGCAGCGCGGCGGCCAGCAGCGCGATGGCCAGCGGAATGAACACCGTCCACAGCGACTTGACCAGATAGCCGAGGGCGATCAGCGCCACCAGCATGATCAGCAGGCGCCAGCACCACTCCGCGGTCACCCGCACGAACATCGGTACCGCGTCGACAGCGGACCGCGACCCGGCGGCCGGCCGCTCGTCGGTTTCGGTCACCGTGTCCACGGTGTCGCCGACGGGTTCCATCCCGTCCCCTCCCCACCACGTACTACCTGTTCGGTCACGACGCGAGCCTAGCCGTGCGGCCCGATAGCGGCACCTCCTCGCCACAGTTGAACGTCCGGTGCCGGGGTCGAAGGCTAGATTGGTCTCTGTGGCAGCGCCTCTGGAAGCGGTCAAACAGACCATGCACACCCGCTGGCCGTTGTACCTGACGTCGATGGTGGCGGCCAATGTCTTCGGCGGGGTCCTCGTGCTGGCCTTCATCCGTTACGGCCTGCCCGCACCCGAGGGTCAGCCGAACGGTATCCACAACATCGGCCTGCTGTATCCGGTGGCGGTGTTCCTGGTCGCGTCCGCGTTCAGCATCCTGGCCTCCACGAAGATGTTGCGGCCGGTGATGCGCTGGCAGGTGCGTGGTGGCGCGCCGACCCGGGAGGAGCAGGCGGCGGCGCTGCACACGCCGTTGCGGCAGGCGATCCTGCATCTGGCGTTGTGGATCGTGTTCGGCGCGGTGGTGGCGGCGTCGATCATCCGGACGAATCCCGAGGTGGCGGCCGCGGTGATCGTCACCGAATGTATGGCCGCCACATTCGTGTTCGGCTTCACCTACATGCTGGGCGAGCGGATCCTGCGGCCGGTGGCGGCGCAGGCCCTGCAGGCGGGGCGGTTCGATCGCACACTGACCGCGGGTGTCGGGGTGCGGATGGCGATGACGTGGGGTCTGGGCACCTTCGCGCCGACGATCGCGATCATGCTGCTGTGTGTCACGGAGATCACGTCGAAGGTGCAGTTCTCGGCGCGGTCGTTGGCGGTGACGGTGTTGCTGCTGTCCGGGGTGGTGATCATGCAGGCGCTGGCGTTGTCGATGTTGACCGGTGCCAGCATCTCGGATCCGGTGCGGCAGCTGTCGGATGCCATCGACCGGGCGCAGAGCGGCGCGCGTGATGTCCAGGTGGAGGTCTTCGACGGCTCCGAGATCGGGCTGCTGCAGGTCGGTTTCAACCGGATGATGGCGGAATCCGAGCAGCGGCGGCAGTTGCAGGAGCTGTTCGGTCAGCACGTCGGCGAGGAGGTCGCGCGCCGCGCGCTGGACTACGGCACCGAGCTGGGTGGGGAAACCCGGTTCGTAGCGGTGTTGTTCGTGGACATGGTCGGTTCCACGTCGGCGGCCGCGGAACGCCCGCCGACCGAGGTGGTCAGCCTGCTCAACGAGTTCTTCCGGGTGGTGGTCGACGTGGTCGCCCGGCACAACGGCCTGATCAACAAGTTCGTCGGGGACGCGGCGCTGGCCATCTTCGGTGCGCCGCTGGACCGCCCGGACGCGCCGACCGCCGCGCTGGTCGCGGCCCGCGAGCTGCGGGAGGCGCTGCGCGACGTACCGGGACTCGATGTCGGCATCGGCGTGTCGGCCGGGTTGGCCGTGGCCGGGAACATCGGCGCGGCGAACCGCTTCGAATACACCGTGATCGGCGATCCGGTCAACGAGGCGGCTCGGCTCACCGAACTCGCGAAGGAGACCCCGGGCCGGGTCCTGACCTCGGGCAGCGCCCTGTATTTCGCCGATGCGGCCGAACAGCAGCATTGGGTGACCGGCGCGGAGGTCCAGTTGCGTGGCCGCCGGCGCATGACGACGCTGGCGGTGCCGAAGTCCGTCGCATCCGAACGCGAGCCCATCACCCCCTAGCGGCCGATTTCGCTAATCTGGCCAGGTGAGGGCCCGGGGTGATCTCGCCGGCGAGCCGCCGCGGCCCCGGCAACGGGCCGCCCGGCTGCGGTGGTGGCAATGGGTGATCGTGGCCGCGCTCGCCGTGCTGCTGGCCGGCGAGGCGTGGTATCTGTGGCCGCGCCTGCACGAGTCCTCGCGCAGTCTCACCGAGATCCGCTGGGTGCCGGTGGCCGGCTGCGTGCTCATGCAGATGGTGTCGATCAGCGGATTCGGCGGAATCCAGAAACAACTGCTGCACACGGGTGGTGTGCAGGTCACGCACCGGCAGTCGGTGGCGGTGGTCTACGCCGCGACGGCGATGGCGGTGACCTTGCCCGCCGGGCAGGTCTTCTCCACAGCCTTCACCTATCGCGCGACCCGGCGCTGGGGTGCGGGACCGGTCCTGGCGTCGTGGCAGCTGCTGATGTCGGGCGTGGTGGCGGCGGCGGGCATGGTGCTGCTCGGTTTCGGCGGCACGCTGCTGGCCGGTGACCGGATCGGCCCGGCCCAACTGCTGATCTCGGTGGGCACGATCGTGGCCCTGGCCTGGGCCGGCAACTGGACGGCCCGCCACCCCGACGGTCTCGAGGCACCGGTGCGGGCGGTATTGCGCCTGGTCAACCGGGTGCGGCGGCTACCGCCGGACCACGGCCTGCACCGGGTCAAGGAGCTGGTGCGGCAGCTGGATTCGGTGCAGCTGAATCGCCGGGACGCGCTGCTGGTGACGTGGTGGGCGGTGGTGCACCGGGTCGCCGATGTGGCCTGTCTCGGCGCGGCGTGTTACGCAGTCGGCGCCGATCCGACCTGGGCCGGGCTGGCGGTGGCGTTCAGCGCGGGTAAGGCGGTGGGCACGATTCCGCTGGCGCCGGGCGGCATCGTCTATGTCGACGCGACGCTGATCTACAGCCTGACGGCCGCGGCGGGGCTGCCGGCCACTCAGGCGGTGGCCGCGGCGTTCATATATCGCCTGGTCAGCTTCATTCTGGTAGCGATCGCGGGCTGGATCGTGTTCGCCTTCCTGGGCGGTGGCCTGGTGCGGACGACGGGTGAGCCGGACTGACGTGCGCCGGTGCCCTACCCTGTGCGGCGTGAAGAAACTGGTGCCGTTCGGTGTGGATGCCCTGCTGGTGATCGTGTTCTGCGCCATCGGGCGGCACAGTCACGACGAGTCGGCGATCTCCGGACTGTTCCGCACGGTGTGGCCGTTCGGAACCGGCCTGTTGATCGGGTGGGTTGCCGCGATCGCGATCTCGGCGAGCGCACTGCCGGAGGCGACCGGGGCCGCGGCCGGTAAGCCGGGCACGGATCTGGTGACGACGCTGCGCCGCTTCGACGGCCGACGGCTGTGGCCGACCGGCGTGGTGGTGTGGTTGTGCACCCTGACCGGCGGCATGGTGTTGCGTGTGCTCAGCCATCAGGGCATCGCGCTCAGTTTCGTCGGGGTCGCCGCGACCGTGCTGGCGTTGTTCCTGCTGGGCTGGCGCGGCGCCTGGAAGGCGCTGGGCCGCTAGGACTTACTGGTCGGGCGTGGCCAGCGACCGCAGCAGCCGGGCCGCCATCCGCGCGGTGGCGTCACCGCTGTCGACGTCGTCGATGTGGATGGCGAAGGCCAGGTCACCCATGTTCGCGATGAGCCAGCCCGCGGATCCCGCGATGCCGTCGTAGGCGATGACCCCGGCGTAGTGCCGCACGGTGGTCAGTTCGTCGCTGCCGACGCCGTCGGTGAGCAGCCGGCGCAGCCGGTCGACCACGGCCGGGTCCAGCGGTTTCAGGTCGGCGTCGGTGGTGCCGGGCCGGCCGATCTCGATCATGGGCGGGGCGACCGAGCCGCGCGCGATGGTGGCGGCGGCGATGGCCATTCCCAGCGGGCTGGCGGTGATCGGGTCGGTGCTGCCCTGGTGTACGGCTTCCACGCCGCGGCCGCCGATGGGCAGGTGGCCGGTGGTCTCGTCGAGTCCGTCGACCTTGAATCCGATGCCGACGCCGAGCTGGGCCGCGCCCTGGGCCACGTCGGACACCGCGGTGATCTCCTGCGGCTGCTTGCCCTTCTCCTGGGCCTCGACGGCCTTGAACAGCTCGGACATGCCGCCGACCGGATAGGCGTTGGTGAAGGCGGGGTTGCCCTGTTCGCTGGCCTGGTTGTTCTGCGCGGCGGCGACGATGGCCCCGGTGGACGGCTGGATCGCGACGATGGAGGCTGCGGTGCCGACGCTGACGACGGCGTCCTCGGCGGCGCGCTGCAGCTTGTTGTCGAGGGTGCCGGCGATGTCGGGTCCGGGCGGGCCCTGCTGGCCGGCGAGCTGGGTGACCATGGCGCCGTCGGGGCCAAAGACCTGGATTCCCCAGCCTGCGTGCGCGTCCCGGTTCTCCTGCCAGACCTTCTTGTAGGCGTCCAGCAGTGGCGACCAGATCCGGCGGTCGGAGGTGATCAGGGTGGGCTGCTTGTCCACGACGACGCCGGGGATGGAGGTCAGTTTGCTCTCCAGGACGGCGAAGTCGTCGGCGCGCAGGCGCACCGCGTCGACCGGTTTGCCCTGCGAGGTGGACAGCTGCTGCATCAGCGAGGGTCCGGTGATCAGCGGCGCGACCACGGAGATGACGTCGGCGAGCCGGTTGGTGGTGCCGACGAGGTCGGTGGTCTGCGCCGGGTCGACCTTGATGGCGTTGATGGTCTGCTCGCTCATCAGCAGGGCGCCGGAGCTGTCGTTGACCTTCGGGGAGGGCGTCGCCTCGGTGCGGACCAGTTTGACGGTGCGGCTGGCATCCAGCTGCGGGATCACGACGGTCGGGTCCCAGGAGATTCGCCAGCCGATTGCCAGCTTGCGCACGGTGCCGTGCAGGTCGTAGTCCCATTCCTTGCCGGGGCCGAAGTTCCAGGTGGCCTTCATGTTGAAGTTGGCCGTGGACTTGTCGAGCGGAATGTATTGCACGACACGGTAATCCGGTTTCCCTCCGTTGAGGGATCCGAACATCTGCTTGAGGGTGTCCTCGGCGCCGTTGGGATACGAGGTCAGCTGCGCGGCGCCGGCGGCGTCCTTCTTGTCGAGGAGGCCGGCGAAATGATCGACCACGGACTGCGGGTCGTTGTCATTGCCCGCAATTCCGCACGCACCGAGGCCCATCACGAGGGCAGCAGCCCCGGCGATTGCCATCACACCCCGAACGCGGAAGCGGCGGGATCCCCACACATCCATGTCGCCCACTTTTCACTCTTGTCACACCAGCAACAAGAACAACCGTACCCGAACAATTACCGTAGCCGCCGCGTCGGCAACCCTGCGCATTCTGCACGCCCGCGCCTCACAATAGTGACCGTTTCTCAACATCCGGCCGCCCCGGCCCGGACGCGACGGCGTCCTCGGCGAGCCATCACCTTACCGCCGTTCTCCCACGGCAGAAGCCACGGCATCGATTGCGGCGTAATCTTGTAATCACTGCAACACTGCTTCGTCTGTAAGAAGGTATGCATCATGAGACACGGACAACGAGGACGCGGTTTCGGCCGTCCCGGCGGCTGGCAGCAGGCCGACCTGCCCGACGCGGCGGACGCACCCGACTGGTTCGCCGGGCGCTTGCCCGCCGACTGGTTCACCGGACCGCCCACCATCGACATCGACCGCGACGAGATCGTCGTCGTGGGTGAACTACCCCTGCCCGACGGCGAGACGCCCGAGGCGACCCAGGACGGCCTGGTGGCCCGGTTCCGCGAATCCACGCGGCCCGCGCGCATGCAGATCGCCGACGAGGCGCAGCGGCGCTACGGCCGCAGCGTGGCCTGGGGTGTCCGGGTCGGCGACCAGCGGATCCTGTTCACGCACTTGGCCGTTCCGGTCATGACCCGGCTGCGGCAGCCCGAACGAAAGGTGCTCGACACCCTGGTCGACGCCGGGGTCGCCCGCTCCCGCGCGGACGCCCTCGCCTGGACGGTCAAGCTGGCCGGCAAGCACGCCGAGGAATGGCTGGAGGAGCTGCGGGCCGCGATGCGCAAGGTCGACGACCTGCGTGCCGAGGGACCCAAGGACCTCTGAACGATAGGGTGTCCGGCATGGGACCGATCCTCGTGCTCAACGGCCCGAATCTGAACATGCTGGGCACCCGCCAGCCGGAGGTGTACGGCGCCGACACCCTCGCCGACGTCCTCGACCTGTGCCGGCACACCGCCACGCGGTTCGACCGGACGATCACCGATTTCCAGTCCAATCACGAAGGGGCGCTGATCGATCGGATCCACGCCGCGCGCGGAGTGGAATCGGCGATCGTGATCAATCCGGGCGGGCTGACCCACACCTCGGTGGCATTGCGGGACGCACTGGTGATTCCCGAAGTGCCGATCGTGGAGGTGCATATCTCGAATGTGCATGCGCGCGAAGAATTCCGGCACCATTCCTATATTTCGCCGATCGCCACCGCGGTGATCGCCGGCATGGGAATTCAGGGTTACGCCGCGGCAGTCGAATTCCTCTGCACCCGTTGACCGGTCAGCCGGCACACGGCGGCGAAGGCACCCCGCGCGAGAGCGGGCTGCCGACCGGGTTCAGGTACAGCACGGTCAATCGCAGCGGCCGGTCACCGCTGTTGCGGGCGAGGTGCCGGTGGCCGGGCCCGCTCGGCTCGCGGAAGACGCGGCCCGGCCGGTAGCGCACCGGCCGGCAGTCGTAGCCGGGATGATCCAGCGGCGCACCCGTGACCAGCACGATCAGCGTGCCGTCGTGGTAGTGCCAGCCCGAATCGCCGCCCGGTTCGATGATCGTCTGCCGCAACAGCACCTCCCGCCGCCCCAGCCGCAACCGCAGCAGCAACCGGCTGCGGGTCCCGACCGCGGGTGCCGGGTTGGACCGGAACTCTGGCAGCAACGACATGCGCCGATCATCGCGCATCGGCCGGGCTGCCTCACGCAACCCCGCCGGACGGCAGCTACCGCGACCGGAACCACGAGGTCGAGTAGCTGTCGGTGTCGTCGGACTCGGACGGCAGCGCCGCCATCTGGACGGGCGGTTCGAGTGCGGTGATGACCGCGGTGCCGGCGTCCGGATCGCCGACCGCGATCCGCGCACTGCCGTCCGGGTAGCCCTTCACCGCGATCCCGGCGGCGGTCAGCCGCGCCGTGACGGTCCGGCCGGGCAGGTACAGGAAGTTGCCGCTGCTTCGCGGCACTGGAATACCGTTGCGCCGCAGGGCCGCTCGCAGATGGTCCCGTTCGACGGTGATGTGCAGGACGCGATCGGCGAGTTCGTGGGCCGCGGCGTACGAGGCCGCGACCGCGACCGCCGCGGATTCCGGTACCCCGAAAGGCAATTGGAGCCGCCGCACCCGCGCGATGAGTTCGGGCCGGCCGATCGCGTACCCGATCCGCAACCCGGCCAGACCGTACGCCTTCGAAAAGGTGCGCAGGATCAGCAGATTCGGGTACCGCTGCAGCAGCGTGCCCGGATCGATCCGTTCGGCGGCACCCAGGAATTCGACGTACGCCTCGTCCAGCAGCACCGGCACCCGCCGCGGCAGCGCGAACAGGAACGCCTTGAGCTCACTGCCCGGGATCAGCGTGCCGGTCGGGTTGTGCGGCCGGCACACCGCGACCAGCCCGGTCCGCTCGCCGACCGCACGCAGCATCGCCCAAAGATCCTGGCGGCCTGCCACATCCAGTGGCACACCGACACCTTCCAAGCCGCACATCGCCGCCAGGATCGGATAGCCGTCGAAGGTCGGCTCGGCGTACACGATGGTCTGCCCGGCGCGAGTCAGCGCCTGCATGACCTGCAGGGCCACACCGGTCGCGCCCGCACCGACCACGATCTGATCCGGTGCGAGACCGAGGTGATCGGCGATCAGGGTGGGCAGGCGGTGGGGCAGGAACTCCGGATAGCGGTTGGCACCGGCGATCGTCGCGTGCAGCGCGCGCTGGACGGAAGGCAGTGGCGGCAACGGATGTTCACTGAGCGCCAGGTCGAATCGCTTGCGCGGCAACGGTGATCGCTCCGCAGAACGCTTGCCGGACAGCAACGTCGGCCCGTGGGCGGGCTCCGGCGTCGTGAACACCGGCCGCAACCGCGCGGTGCGCGTCGGGGCCTCGTCGCCGGTGATCGAGTGACTCATGAGCACACCCGGCCGTTCCGCCCACTCACCGCGCCACGTACCCTGCCCGGGCCTACCGCAACCACCCTGTGCTGCCAGGGAATTCGCTTGTCGTGCGCACTCATCGCGCCGCTCCCCAGCGTACGGCGGCCGCACCGGCGAAGTCGCCGGCGTGCGCGAACGCGGCCATGAGTACCACCGACCCGTTGCGCAGCCTTTCCGCCCGGTTCTCCGTATCCAATGTGACAGGAATGCCTGCGGCAAACAGGTTCCCGCAGCTGTCGAAGGTGTCGGGATGGCGTTCGGCCGGTAGCTCGAGTGCCTCGTGCCAGTTGCGCAGGAACAGCCGGTTCGGCTGGTTGGTGACGAAGGTGTCGATATCGCGGCCCTTCACGCCGATCCGGTCGCACACCGCGTGTGCCAGCTCCGGCACCAGGCGGTTGCCGCGGGCGAACACCTTGGTGATGCGGGACTCGGTGAAGCTGACGCAGGCCTGACCGGTACCGGGCTCCCAGTACTTGCGGTCGGTGGCGAAATCGAAGTCGCCGTCCCGGTTCACGTCGGTGCAGAAGCTCATGTCGCCCGCGAACTCCGGGTAGGTGCGGGTCTGCACGTCCAGGATCGGCGCGTCCGAGTTCTTCACCAGCAGCCCGACGCCGCAGCCGTCGCCGGGGACCGGCGCCTGGGCGAGCTTGCGGATCTCGGTCTGGGTGAACACCGGACCGGCGCAGTTCTGCGACGTCGCGATCAATGCCGTTCGCGCGGAGGTGGTCTGGAGGATCATCCGGGCCAGCCCCATCATGTGTACGAAGGCGGCACAGCCGCCGTTGTGCACATCGATCACCCAGCCCGGATTCATTCCCAGCCGCTTGGCGACCTCGGAGCCGGGGCCCAGCACGGGATTGTCGGGCAGCTGGGTGTGGGTGAGCAGCACGTCGATGCCGGCGATCTCGTCGCGGCCGTGCCGCTGCACCAGCGGTTCGACCGCGCGCTCGACCATGTCGACGGCGGTCTCGTCGCGGGCGACGTGATGGCGGGTCCGGGGCGATCGGAACATGACGTTGCGGGCCATCCGATCCGAGCGCGAGTACTGCGTGAAGTAGTCGGTGGGCACCGGTTCGCCGGGCAGGTAGCTCGCGACGTCGACCAGGCTCACGGTCGGCAGGGCGGGTGCGATGTCGGTGAAATCCATTGTGCGCTCACTTCATCCAGTCAGGCTTGATCGGCAGGCCGTGGGTGGCGCGGTATTCCGCGATGGCCTTGAGATTGGCTAGTTCGAGCCGGTGACCGGCGGAGAACATCTCCCAGAAGTCGCCCACCCAGACCTTGCGTCCGGGCGGCGCGGCCTCGGGGAACGGATTCTGTTCGTAGAAAGGGTGATTGCAGTTGATCCAGGTGACCACCGACCCCGGCTTGTTCAGCACGACCTGGGCGTCGATCACCCGCATCAGGTAGATCATCCACAGGTGTTCGCCCTGGTCCCAGGCACAGTGGTAGTCGACGGTCATGGCGTCCGGGTTGGCGACGGTGCGGGTGTAGATCTCGGTGTTCGGGCCGAGCCGGTCGGCGGAGACCCACAGTCCGGGCTCGTCGGTCTCGGTGAATCCACGCAGGCTGTAGGTCCACTCCTCCAAACTGCGGGTGTCGGCCAGGTATTCGTAGAGCTCACGCGGCGGCGCGGCGATGTAGTCCTGCACCGGGCAGAACGGGCCGTAGATCTGATCGTGCGGGTACACCGACCGCAGCATGTCCATGATGATGGGCGCGGTGGCGTCGCGATCGGAGTTCTCGATCCGCAGCACGCCGGGCAGCTCCCGGTCTCCGATGTCGCTGAGGGCGGGTAGGGCGCTCGTGGTCAAGGGTGTCTCCTCTGTTCCGGCAGAAACGGGGTGAACGGTGGGATCTCGTCGGGGTCGCAGTCGATCGAGACGAAGGACGGCCCTGCGGTGGCGAAGCAATGTCGCAGGGCGGCAGTCAGTTCGGTGGTCGTCTCCGGGCTGAAGGTGGGCAGGCCGGGGAACATGGCGGCCAGCCCGGCGCCGAGGTCGGCGCGGCGGAAACGGTTGTAGCTGTAGTGGTCCCCGTAGTACTGCTGCTCCCGGGTGACGCACATGGCGTGCGCGTTGTTGTTGAAAACGACGACGGTGACCGGTAATCGGTGCTCGATGGCGGTGTGCAACTCGAGCCCGTGCATGTAGAAGGCGCCGTCGCCGGCGATGACGACCGTGCGCCGCGGCGGTCCGGTGGGCCGCGCCGATCGCGCGAAGGCCGAGCCGATTCCGGCGCCGAACGCGTATCCCATCCCGCCCATGCCGAGCGCGACCACGAACCGGCCACCGTGCGGCAGCCGCAGGTGGTGCACGACCGACGCACCGGTGTTGCCCGCGTCGGCGAACACATCGGTACCGGGTTCCAGGGCGGCACTGATGGTTTCGACGATGTCGTGGTAGCGCAGGCCGGGCCCGGCCGCCGGTGGCACGGCCAGCGGAGTGACGCTGCGTGCACCGCGGACGGTGGACAGCGTGCTGCCGGTGCGGCATTCGGCCACGAGCGTAGCCAGCGCCGTGTCCAGGTCGTCGGTGCCGGCGTGCAGCGAATCCGGGTACGGCACTTCTGCTCCGACGCTGGCGACGGGCACGGCCCCGAGCAACTCGTCGAGTCCGGTGCGCGCGGTGACCGGCAGCCGGGTGCCGACCAGCAGGCACAGTGCCGCACCGCGGACGGCGTCGATCAGCTCGGGATGGCCCATGCTCCCGGCGATTCCGCAGTAGCCCGCCTCGTCGTGGCCGTAGACGTCCTTGGCTTCCGGGGTGACTCCGACGGCAGCGTCGAGAACGCTTGCCAGCGTGGCCAATCGGGCCCGTGCGTCGTCGCGCGCGACCTGGTCGCCGGCGATGATCACGATCTTGCCGGCGGTGCGGGCGCGCAGCAGCGCGTCCCGGACCCGTTCCAGCGCCGCATGGTCACAGGTGTGGACCGGCAGTGGTGGGTCGAATGCTGCAGCAATCGACTCGGCCTGCTGTACATCTTTGGGCAGCAACAGAACTGCCGGCCCACCCGCCCGCGCGGCCGCGACCGCGCGAGTCAGGTGCCCGGGCAGAGCGTCGGGGGTCTCCACCCGGGCGCAGTAGACAGCGAACGATCCGAACAGGGCCGCGGCGTCGAAGGTGCCGGCCAGTCCGCTGGTGTCCTGGAACGCCCCGCGGCCTTCCAGGGCCCGGGGCGGCTGGCCGACCAGCGCCAGGACCGGCACCCGCGATGCGCGCGATTCCGCCAGTCCCGCAACTAGATTCATGGCACCACCACCCGAGGTGGCGCAGACGACACCGAGTCCCGCGCCGGTGCGCGCGTAGCCGTCGGCCATGGTGGCGGCGGCGAATTCGTGCTTGGCGACCACACCGGTCACCGGGCCGCCGGCCGCATGGAGGGCGTCGTAGAGGTCTTCGATATTGGCGCCGCCGACACCGAAGACGTGCCGCACCCCCAATGCTCCGACCGCCTGGACCAGGTAGTCCACCACTCGTACCGGCATCGAGGATTCCTTCCGAACCTTGATCGCTGTACTGGTGATACGACGCGGGACGGGGTCCGGTTCACCCCGGTATCGAACCGGGTCGCGGCAACCCTTGCTTATACGTATACATCTACTTATAGTGGGTTCATGCCGAACAAAACCATCTACGTCTCCGACGACGACCTACCCCTGTTCCAGCGGGCCCAGGAACTGGTCGGCGGCAACCTGTCCGGCACCATCGTGGCCGCCCTGCGCCGGTACATCGAGCTCGAGGAGGGCCGCGCCGAGGGCTACGAAGAGGTCGTCCTGCGGCTCGGGCACAACGGAGCCCGGCAGGTGCGGTTCTCCGGCCGGCTGCTCGGCGACCTGCAGGAGATGGACGGCGTACGGCTCGAGCACTTCAAGGTGTACCGCAGCCGCAAGGGCAAGTTCGTCCTGCATCTGCGCCGCTCGGACTGGAAGGACTACCCGACCGAGACCAACTGGATCAAGGACCTCACCAACTGGCGCAAGATGCTCGGCGTCGTCCCGGACGAGGAGTGGGGCGAGTTCACCATGGACATCTACGACAACCTGACCGATCTGCGCGGCCGTATCCCCGACAAGCTCTACGCCCGGGTCGCCGACCTGGCCGACCGCCCGGCCGTGGAGGACCTCGACATCTGATCCCGCGGACCGGAACCGATCCGGCCACAACCGAATACGACCGACCACCCCTCTTCGATCGCAATCGTCGCGACCGAAGCCGGATAACTCATGCATTCATCACTATTACTTGATATGAGGGGCACCCCATGACCACCAGAGAACCGGCCATCGCCGTCTCCGGACTGCACAAGTCCTACGGCGAGAAAGTCGTCCTCGACGGCATCGACCTCACCGTCCCGGCGGGCAGCATCTACGCCCTGCTCGGGCCCAACGGCGCCGGCAAGACCACCACCGTCGCGATCCTGTCCACCCTGACCGGCGCCGACGCCGGAACCGTGCGGGTCGGCGGGCACGACGTCCGCACCGACCCGGAGGCCGTGCGCACCGCCATCGGCGTCACCGGCCAGTTCTCCGCCGTCGACGAATTGTTGACCGGCCGGGAGAACCTGCTGCTCATGTCCGACCTGCACCATCTGCCCCGCCGCCACGGCAAGGAACTGGCCACCGAACTCCTGGCCAAGTTCGACCTGGTCGAGGCCGCCGACAAGCCGGCCTCCACCTACTCCGGCGGCATGACCCGCCGCCTCGACCTGGCCATGACGCTGGTCGGCGACCCGCGGATCATCTTCCTCGACGAACCCACCACCGGCCTCGACCCGCGCAGTCGGCACGCCATGTGGAACGTCATCCGGGAGCTGGTCGCCGGTGGTGTCACGGTGCTGCTGACCACTCAGTACCTGGAAGAGGCCGACCAGCTCGCACACCGGGTCGCGGTACTCGACCAGGGCCGCATCGTCGCCGAAGGCACCCCCGCCGAACTCAAGCGGCTGGTCCCCGGCGGGCACATCCGGCTCACCTTCACCACCGCCGCCGAGCGGGACGCCGCCGCGGCCGCCCTCGGCGGCGTGCCCGGCGACAACCTGAGCCTGGCGGTCGCCAGCGACGGCGGCGTGCGTTCGCTGCGCTCGGTCCTCGACCTGCTCGACGCCGCCGGCCTGGAACCCGAGGGCCTGGCCGTGCACACCCCCGACCTCGACGACGTCTTCCTGACCCTCACCGGCCAGGTCACCACCGCTGCCATCACCGAGGAGACCCTGCGATGACCACCACCGCCCGATCCCGCCTGCTCGCCGACACGGCAACCATGTTCCGGCGGAACATGGTGCACGCCCGCCGTTATCCGTCCATGACGGTCAGCATCATCATCATGCCGATCGTGCTGATGTTGATGTTCCGCTACATCTTCGGCGGCGCGCTGCACGCCTCGACCGGTGGCCGCGGCTACATCGACTACCTGGCGCCCGGCATGATGCTGATGATCCCCGCCTACCTGGTGGTCGGCGTGGCCGTCATGGTGGCCAGCGATATGACCAAGGGCATCGTGAACCGATTCCGCACCATGTCGATCGCGCAGTCGTCGATCCTCAGCGGGCAGGTCCTCGGCACGCTGGTCCAGGGCCTGCTGGGTGTGACGTCGATGGTGCTGGTCTCGCTGCTGGTCGGCTGGCGCCCACACGGCGGCCCGGTCGAATGGCTGGCCGCCTACGGTCTGGTCATGTTGGCGATCCTGGCCCTGACCTGGATGGGCGTGGCGTTCGGTCTGGTCGCCGAGACCCCGGAGAGCGCGTCGAACATGCCGATGCCGCTGATCATGCTGCCGTTCCTGGGCAGCGGCATGGTCCCCACCGACACCATGCCGGTCGGGGTGCGCCAGTTCGCGGAGTACCAGCCCTTCACCCCGCTGACCGAGACCCTGCGCGGTCTGCTGATGGGCGGGCCGGTGGCGGGACACGCTGTGGCAGCGGTGATCTGGTGCCTGGGGCTGGGGATCTTCGGCTACCTCTGGTCGATGTCGACCTTGCGCAAGAAGTCCGCCTGACACCTCGGCACCGGGGCCGGGTCGTCACTGTGACGGCCCGGCCGCCGTGTGTCACAAGTTCGAGGACAGAACCACCTGATTCGTTGCGGCGGAACGCACTTGGACCGACTTGATCTTGTCCGGCGCGAGCGCCACGGTGCCACTGGGCGACATCGTGGTGCCGGGCAACGCCGTCCAGTCCGCGACCCGGGATTCGGTGCCGTCCACACCCACCACCCACAGCGAACCCCGCCAGCTGTACGCCGTCTCGGATTTCGCGTAGCTGCAGGTCATGTCGATCCGGCTGCCACCGTCGGCCGCGATCACCCGGAACGACGCCGAAACCGGTGTGGGTACAACCGGATTCATCGTGTGTTCGGCCACCACCGCGGTCGGCGCGCCGTGGTCGTGGACCGCGAGCGTGGCCGGGACCGCGACCAGCACCGCGACCACCGCGGCCGCGGCCGCACCGGCCAACGCCAGCGCGACGTTCCGCCGGCGCCGCGCCCGGGTACCGGACACCAACTGCGGCAACAGGTTCGACGGCACCGGCGCAGCTTCCGGTTCGGGTTCCGCCGCCACCGGCTCGATCAGCGCGAGCGCCACCGCGGGCTCCACTCGCTGCAGCAGGCCGGGCACCCCGGCCAGATCCGCCACCGCGAGCCGGCAACCGGTGCAGTCGGCGAGATGCCGTTCGTATTCCCGGCGTTCGGCGGCACTCAATGCGCCCAGCACATACGCGCCGTCCCAGCTCGCGTAGGCGTCGGCGACGGGCTCGTCCGAGCCGGAAGCGACCTCGTCGATCATCGTGTCACCCCCATCTCCCCGAGCGCGCTGCGCAGTGCCCGCATCCCATAGTGCATCCGGGACTTGACGGTCCCCTCCGGGATGGCCAGCTCGGTCGCGATCTGATGGGTCGACAGACCCCGATAATAGGCACGCACGATCACCTCCCGATGGTCGGTACGCAGCCGGGCCAGCGCGTCGGCGATCAACCAGCCGTCGACGCTGCGGTCGGCCTGGTCCTCGGTCGCCTGCTCGGGCGGACTGTCGGTGCCGAACTCGCGCCGATTCCGGGCGCTGCGATGCTCGTCGACCGCGAGATTGCGGGCCACCGTGAACAGCCAGGCCCGCGCCGAGGACGTGGCCTGATCGAGCACGTTCGGCCGCTGCCAGGCCCGCAACAGCGTCTCCTGCACGATGTCCTCGGCCCGGCCGGCGTCACCCACCAGGCTGTAGGTGTAGCGCCACAGGGCCGCCGCATGCTGGTCGTAGAGCACCTTCAGCAGCGCGGAATCGGTATCGGATCCGTTCAGGGGGGTCGACGGGCGCAGGTCACGGGCGGGCTCGGTATCGGATCGGTCGTTACGCATCGGTGGTGTCGTACTCATAGCCTCACCGGTTCATCTGCCGCGCCGGACGCGGTCGCAGGGCCACACCGAGGTTGTACGTTCCACCCGGTGTCCGGGGTTCACTCTCGTCGCCGAGTCTAGTTCGATCGGCGGGAACCGGTCAGTTTCGCTCGAGTTCGATCGGGTGGGTGGCCAACAGCGACAAGGGCAGCGGCTGGCGGCGCAACACCTGCGCCCACAGGTCGATCCGGTCGGTGAGCAGATCGGACGGCAGGGCCGAGAGCACGAACCAGTCACCGCGTTCCAGCTCGCCCTCCAGCTGCCCGAACGTCCAGCCCGCGTACCCGGCGAAGATGCGCAGGCCCTCGATGTGCGGTGCGATACCCACCGGATCGGCGTCGAGGTTCACCAGCGCCACCCGCCCGTCGACCCGGCGCAACCCCTCGACGGTGTCGATGGCGGTGCCGATGTGGACGGTGGCCAGGCAGAGGGCGGCATCGCGTTTCACCGGTCCGCCGATGTAGAGATCGCGCGGTGTGGCGGCCAGCTCGGACCACTGCGGCAGTACGTCCGCGACCGGGGTCTCGCTGGCACGGTTGATCACGACACCCAGGCTCCCGGCGTCGTTGTGCTCGACGATGTACACGACAGTGCGGCGAAAGGACGGGTCAACCAGGTCGACAGCCGACACGAGCAGGGTGCCGGGGCGCACCACATGATCTTCGTGCCGGTACTCGCGTCGGGATCGGTCGCCGTGTTCCTCTGCGCGTGCCACCGATCCATCATCGCACCGGGAGCGGCTCGACGCCGCTCATGTGCGCGGAGTCCGGGGATCTACTGCGGCAGACCGAAGCGTTCGCGCGCCCAGTGCGGGACCAGGGCCAGGTACTCGGGCCGGCTCTCCACGAAGTGGTGCACCATCGGGCACAGCGGCAGGATCTGGAATCCGTCGGCCCGCGTCGCGTCCAGCGCCGCCTGGACCAGGATCTTCCCGTAGCCCTGCCCCTCGTAGCGGGGATAGATCTCGGTGTGCACGAGCGCCCGCTCGGAACCGGTGTCCTGGTAGTCGCAGTGACCGGCCACCAGCCCGTCGACGAGCAACTCGAATCGGTCCAGTTCGGGCCTGTCACGAACTTCGATCGCCATGTCCGGAGTGTAGGCCCAGCGGGCGCGCGGGTACGCGTGCACTGCCGGGGCGGCGGTCATGGCACAGAATGGCCTGATGGGAGCGCGATTGCGGGTTGTGGTGGCACCGGACAAGTTCAAGGGCTCGCTGACCGCGCCGGCGGTCGCGGCGGCGCTCGCGGCCGGAATCGGCAGTGCCGCACCGGATGTGGAGGTGCTGCAGCTGCCGGTCGCGGACGGCGGCGACGGGACCGTCGACGCGTTCGTGGCCGCGGGCTGGGAGCGCCGGACCGTGCGGGTCGAGGGACCTACCGGGGTGCTGAGTGAGGCGTCCTACGCCGCGTCCGGGGACCGGGCGGTCGTCGAGCTGGCCGATGTCGTCGGGTTGGCGAAGCTGCCGGGCGGAGTCCGGGATCCGCTGGGTGCGAGCACATACGGTCTGGGACAGGTGATCTCGGCCGCTCTCACGCGGTCGCCGCGGTCGCTGGTGTTGGGGCTGGGCGGCAGCGCGTCCACCGACGGCGGCGCCGGCATGCTGCAGGCCTTGGGCGCGGACGTGTTCGACGCGAACGGCAGCCAACTCGGCCGGGGCGGTGCGGCTCTGGCGGAGGCGACCCGGTATTTCGGTGAACGGGTGCACGCGGCCGTCCGAGGCTGCGCGGTCACGCTGGCCACCGATGTCGACAACCCGTTACTCGGACCCGACGGTGCCGCAGCGGTTTTCGGCCCGCAGAAGGGCGCGACTCCCGAGCAGGTCTCCGAACTCGAAGCGGCCCTGGCGAATTGGTCGGTACTGCTGAATCCCGAGCTGGCCACCCATCCCGGTGCGGGCGCCGCAGGCGGTACCGGGTTCGCCGCGCTCGCCGAGCTGGGCGCGACCCAGCGGCGGGGCATCGATCTGGTCCTGGAACTGCTCGACTTCCCGGCTCGGGTGACCGGCGCCGACCTGGTGGTCACCGGCGAGGGCGCGCTGGACGAGCAGACCTTGCAGGGCAAGGCCCCGCTCGGGGTCTGCGCCGCGGCCCGGGCCGCCGGGGTCCCGGTGGTGGCGGTGGCCGGCCGCAACGCGTTGTCCGCCGAACAGCTGCACCGCGCCGGTTTCGAACAGTGCTACGAGCTGGCGGCGCTGGAACCGGACCCGGTGCGCAGCATGGTCGCGGCCGCGGAGCTGTTGCGGCAGGTCGGTGCCCGGATCGCCGGTGACCGGCTGCGGGGACAGTGACGCAGCGGACAGTCCGCCCGCCACCGCGACAGAACTGAAACGTGTTCTAATTAGAGTCGGTTTCGGTCAGGAGGTTTCGGTGGCGTTCTTCAAGGTCCGCGACGGGCGGTTCGTACCCGATTACCCGGCGGTCAGCTGGTGGTCCCCGCAACAGGTCAACGGCGTCGCCGCCTGCGCGCTGATCGCCCGGCAGCTCGAGACCCACGACCCCGGACCCGCCTTCACCCCCGCCCGGCTGACCGTGGAATTCCTCATGCCGGTGCTCAACGAGCCCATCGCCCTGGAGAGCCACATCGTGCGCGAGGGCAACCGGGTGGTCGTCGCCGACGCGTCGATCGTGCAGCACGGCGAGATCCGCGCCCGCGCGACCCTGTCCTACCTCGCCGTGTCCGAGCAGCCGCCGGGCGAGATCTGGGCCCCGGACGAGCAGCCGCCGGTCCCGATGGTGCGGCTCACCGACCCCGAAGGCAACGTGCCCCAGTTCAAGACCGGCGACTCCGGCTGGAGCCCGGACTTCGCCGCCGCCCAGAACGCGGACCGCAAGCACGTGTGGCAGAATTTTCCGCCGGTGGTCGAGGGCGAGGCCATGTCGCCGCTGCAGCGCGTCGCGGCCCTCGGCGACTCGACCAACATGGTCTGCAACTGGGGCTCCGCGGGCGTCGGCTACATCAACAGCGATATGACGGTCACCCTGGCGCGGCTGCCCGAGGGCAACGAGGTGGGATTACAGGCCCAGGACCACGTGGCTGCCGCGGGAGTCGCGGTGGGAACCGCGACCATGTACGACCGGTCGGGACGGATCGGGACCACCATAGTGACGTGTGTGGCGAACGCGCGGCGGCAGATCGACATGGCCTCCGCGGCAGCGGCCGCGGCCGACGCGGGGACGCTGGCGCCCTAGCGTCGCCCAGTTCGCGGTGTCGCTCAGTTCGCGGTGTCGCAGGCCGAGCGCAGCGTGCACGACGCACAGGCGCTGCCACAGCCACCGATCTCGGGAGCCGGGGCCAGACCCGCGATCGACTTGGCCGCCACCCCCGCGCCCGCACCGATCGTGAACAGGGCGATCAGCAGCGCACCGGCGGTGACCGACAGAGCCGGGATCACCGGCGCGACCGCGACGACCGCGGCGGCGCAGGCCAGCAGCAGACCGGCGGCGGCCGAGGTGGGCGCCGCGACGCGATTGGCGATCCGGAAGACCTCGTCGGTGCGCAGCGCCTCCTCGGTGTGCACACCGAAGAAGCGGTTGCGCGGCAGTTTCCCGGTCCAGCCGAGGACCCCGGTCACCACGGCCACGGCCGCCAGCACGAACAGGATCAGGGCGACTACGAACACGCGGTCAGGCTACCCGAACCCGGCCACCCACCGGATTCCGGCGGTCGGTAGCCGGTCGGCCGACCGGTTCTCGACAACCCCTTTTCGGTTCCGAAGCGGTGACGCTTTACCCTGGTGGGCGACGTTATCCGGGCCCCTCGGCATGAATGAAGGCAGGACCGTGCAGGACATTCGCGCAACCGAGGCAGCGGAGGCAACCCCGGCTGCCGAGCTGCCCGCACACCGCTACAACGCCGACTTGGCCCAGCGGCTCGAGCGGAAGTGGCAGCAGGCGTGGGAGCAGCGCGGCACCTTCCACGCGCCCAACCCGGTCGGCCCGCTGGCCGGTCCGACGCCCGCCGACAAGCTGTTCGTGCAGGACATGTTCCCGTACCCGTCCGGCGCGGGCCTGCACGTGGGCCACCCGCTGGGCTACATCGCCACCGACGTGTTCGCCCGCTACCACCGCATGAAGGGCCGCAACGTCCTGCACGCGCTGGGCTACGACGCCTTCGGCCTGCCCGCCGAGCAGTACGCGGTGCAGACCGGCGCGCACCCGCGCGACACCACCGAGGCGAACATCGCGACCATGCAGCGGCAGCTGGACCGCCTGGGCTTGGGCCACGACCGCCGCCGCTCGTTCGCGACCACCGATCCCGAGTACTACAAGTGGACGCAGTGGATCTTCCTGCGCATCTACAACTCCTGGTACGACGACGCGGCCGGCACCGCCCGGCCGATCGCCGAGCTGGAGGCCGAATTCGCCACCGGCACCCGGGAAACCCCGCAGGGCAAGCCCTGGGCGGAACTGTCGGCGGACGAGCGCGCGGCCGCGCTGGACGCGTATCGCTTGGTGTACCTGTCGGATTCGACGGTGAACTGGTGCCCCGGCCTGGGCACGGTGCTGTCCAACGAGGAAGTCACCGCCGACGGCCGCAGCGAACGGGGCAACTTCCCGGTCTTCCGTAAGCGCCTGCGCCAGTGGATGATGCGCATCACCGCCTACTCCGACCGGCTGGTGGACGACCTGGACCGGCTGGACTGGCCGGACAACGTGAAGTCCATGCAGCGCAACTGGATCGGTCGTTCGCGCGGCGCCCAGGTGCGGTTCGACGCGGTCACCGCGGACGGCGCGGCCACCGGTGAGACCGTCGAGGTCTTCACCACCCGCCCCGACACGCTGTTCGGCGCCACCTATGTCGTGCTGGCCCCCGAGCACCCGCTGGTCGACCGGCTGGCCGCCGCGCAGTGGCCCGCGGGCACCGACCCGCGCTGGACCAACGGGTCCGGTTCTCCGGCGGAAGCCGTTGCGGCCTACCGCAAGTCGATCGCGGCCAAGTCGGACCTGGAACGCCAGGAGAACAAGGAGAAGACCGGCTTCTTCACCGGCGCCTACGCCGTGAACCCGGTCAACGGTGCCCGCTTGCCGATCTTCGCGGCCGACTACGTGCTGAGCGGCTACGGCACCGGCGCCATCATGGCGGTGCCCGGGCACGACCAGCGGGACTGGGAGTTCGCGACCGCCCTCGGCCTTCCGATCGTGGAAGTCATTGCGGGTGGCGACATTTCGGTGTCGGCGCACACCGGTGACGGTGCCCTGGTCAACTCCGGCTACCTGGACGGACTGCCGGTCGAGGAGGCCAAGGTCACGGTGATCGAGCGGCTCGAAGCCGACGGTCACGGCCGCGGCACCGTCCAGTACCGGTTGCGGGACTGGCTGTTCGCCCGCCAGCGCTACTGGGGTGAGCCGTTCCCGATCGTCTACGACGAGCAGGGCCGCCCGCACGCGCTGCCGGAATCCATGCTGCCGGTGACGCTTCCGCAGGTGAAGGACTTCGCGCCGGTCACCTTCGACCCCGACGACGCCGACTCCGAGCCGTCCCCGCCGCTGGCCAAGGCCACCGACTGGGTCACCGTGGAGCTGGACCTGGGCGACGGCCCGAAGACCTACCGCCGCGACACCAACGTGATGCCGAACTGGGCCGGAAGTTCCTGGTACCAGCTGCGATACACCGATCCGACCAACAGCGAGAAGTTCTGCGACCCGGAGAACGAGCGCTACTGGCTGGGCCCGCGAACCGCCGAACACGGCCCGAACGACCCGGGCGGCGTGGACCTCTACATCGGTGGTGTCGAGCACGCGGTGCTGCACCTGCTGTACGCGCGGTTCTGGCAGAAGGTGCTGTTCGACCTGGGCGAGGTCTCCAGCCCGGAGCCCTACCGCCGCCTGTTCAACCAGGGCTACATCCAGGCCTTCGCCTACACCGACGAGCGCGGCGCCTACCTGCCCGCCGCCGAGATCGTGGAGCGCGACGGCAAGTTCTTCTGGACCGATGCCGACGGCCTCGAGATCGAGGCGTTCCAGGAGTACGGCAAGATCGGCAAGTCGCTGAAGAACGCCATCTCCCCCGACGAGATGTACGACCTGTACGGCGCCGACACCTTCCGCTTCTACGAGATGGCGATGGGTCCGCTGGACACCTCGCGTCCCTGGTCGACCAAGGACGTCGTCGGCGCGCAGCGGTTCCTGCAGCGCGTGTGGCGCCTGGTGGTCGACGAGGAGACCGGCGCGGTGCGAGTCACCGACGCCGAGCCGAAGCCGGAAACCGTTCGCCTGCTGCACAAGACGATCGCCGGCGCCGACGACGACTATGCGAACCTGCGCGACAACACCGCCGGGGCGAAACTGATCGAGCTCACCAACCACCTCACCAAGGAGTACCCGCAGGGCACCCCGCGCGAGGTCGCCGAGCCCGTGGTCCTGATGCTGGCCCCCATGGCCCCGCACATCGCCGAGGAACTGTGGGAACGCCTGGGCCACACCACCTCCCTGGCCCACGGCCCCTTCCCCACCGCGGATCCCGCACTGCTGGTAGAGGATTCGATCGAGTACCCGATCCAGGTCAACGGCAAGGTCCGCAGCCGGATCAGCGTCCCCGCCGGCGCAGACAACGCGACGGTCGAGGCAACCGCACTCGCCGACGAGAAGCTGCGCGAGTTCCTCAACGGCAAGCAACCGCGCAAGATCATCGTGGTCCCGGGTCGCCTGATCAACGTCGTCGCGTAACACCGGTGCCGCTGTGCAGCTCCGAGCTACACAGCGGCACCATTCTTCCCCGCACTCGTCATTCGCCGCGGGCTGCCGCCAATGCTTCGAGGATCGAATCCGCATCTCCGCCCGGCCCGGGATCGGCTTCGAGCTCAGCTCGAATGGCCGCGAAAGCCTCGGCCTTGATGCGGCGGCGCGCCTCGTCGTCGGAATGATCACGGATCCGAGTGGTATTCATAGCGCTACGCTATCAGCATCTCGGATCACTCTACGCAGCGAAAACCTATGTGGCTCATGCCGGTATCCACCATTTGCGGCCGGCGGGCCGCCGGGCGGTAGCGCAGGCAGTAGGTGTCGGCGCAGAGGAACGAGCCGCCCTTGACCACGCGGCGTTCGATCGCGAACTGGGGTTGGCGCGGGTCGAAAGTGTCTGCGGCGCAGCACGGGCGAGTGGCGCGGGTGGGGCCGTAAAGGTCGGAGGTCCACTCCCAGACGTTGCCGGCCATGTCGAAGAGGCCGTAGCCGTTGGGGGCGAAGCTACCCACCGGCGTGGTCTGCCCGTACCCGGTGTCGGGGAGATAGGGGAACTCGCCGTGCCAGTAGTTGGCGAGCCGCTGACCTGGACGTTCCGGCTCGTCGCCCCAGGTGAACCGGGCATGCGGCAGCCCACCGCGGGCGGCCGCCTCCCACTGCGCCTCGGTGGGCAGAGCCAGTCCCGCCCACTCGGCGTACGCGGCCGCGTCCTCGTACGCCACGTGCACCACGGGGTGCGCGTCGCGGCCGCGCAGCCCCGAACGCGGTCCGCGCGGATGGTTCCAGCAGGCGCCGGGGGTCCAGCGCCACCACTGACTCATGTCGCGCAGATCCACCGGTCCGGCGGTGCGGTGGAACACCATCGAGCCCGGTTGCAGGTTCTCTCGCGGTGCGCCAGGGTAATTCGCGGGGTCGAGGTCCCGCTCGGCCACAGTGCGGTAGCCGGTTGCCGCGACGAACACGGCGAACTGGGCGTTGGTGACCTGGTGCCGCTGGATGCGGAAGGACTCCACGGTGACTTCCCGGACCGGGCCCTCCTCCGGATCTCCGTCGTCGCCCTGCAGCAGGGTCTGCGCCGGGATCCGCACCAGCTCGCCCACCGCCTCGATCGTGCCGGTCTCAGTCATCGAACACCTCCGCCCAATCCCGTGCCATGCTGACGACCACCCAGCCGTCGGCCGCGGCCCGCTGTTCGGCTCGTTCCGCGCCTGCCGTGTAAGCGAATTCGCGGTCCGCGTCGTCGTGCTCGACCAGCAGCGCGAGTCCGGGACCCGGGCCGCTCGTCGCGTACTCCAGCATTTCGATGTCCCCGTTGGAGTTTCCGGCCGCGAGGATCGGGCGGCGGCCGATCCTCGACCACACCCGGGCCGGCTTCGCCGGACCGTCGTCGAAGATGTCGAGCTCGGTGGTGGTGCGCACCCGGCCCGAATCATAGGTCAGCCCAAGGGAACTGCCGACGACTCGCTCGGGCGGGATCGCGTACATCCGCTCGCTGACCACACGCATGAAGTCGCGACCACCGCCGGAAACGATGTAGCAGGTGAACCCCTCGCCCTCGAGATAGCGGAGCAACTGCACCATCGGCGCATAGCCGCAGTCCGGATAGGGACGATCCAGCGACGGATGGCGTGCGCTGTCGAAGAATCTCGCCACCCGCGCCGCGTAATCCTCCGTCGACTCCGCCCCCGCGATATGTAGTGCCGCCCCGGCGAATTCACGCAACATCGAATCGTCACCCTGATAATGCTTTTCGACGACCCGACCGAACCAGGCGAGATCGCCGTCGTGCGCGGCCCGAAACAGCGCCTGGTCCAGCAACTTCGGATCCTCCTGCGCGGCCTGCACCAGCGAGCGCACGATGAAATCCAACTGCACGTACGCCGGCTTCTCGCACCACAGCGTGCCGTCGTTGTCGAACACCGCCACCCGCTCGGCGGGCGGCACGAAATCGGAACCCGGACGGGTGACGCGCCCGACGAAATCGACGATGGCCGATTTCGCGGGCGCGTCCCGCCAGGCGCTGAGCGCGTCCGCCAATTCTCAGTCCTTCGCCAGGAACTCGTGCAGCTTCTCGACCGCCTGATCGATGCTGAAGCTGGCCGGTGCGTGCCGCGGCGGGAACTTCTCGAAGGTCTTCAGGAACGCCGTGGCCATGGCGGTCATATAGAAGATGAAGTAGTCGTGCTGCAGGAACCAGTTGTAGTACGTGTTCGAGGTGATGTCGGCGTACTCGTAGGGATCGGTGCGCAGGTTGAACAGCTTCGGCACCCGGAGCGTGGTGAACGGCTCCGCCCAGATCCGCAGCGTGCCCTGGCAGCGCTGCTCCATGAACACCGCTTTCCAGTTCTCGAAGCGCATGGCCATCAGGTCACCGTCGTCGGAGAAGTAGAAGAATCCGCGCCGCGGGCTCGATTCCACCTCGCCGGTGAGATACGGCAGCAGGTTGTAACCGTCGATGTGCACCTTGTAGGTCTTGTCGCCGATGGTCTTTCCGGTCTTCAGTTCCTCCGGCGTGGTGGTGTCCCCGGCCGCGGCCAGCAGCGTGGGCAGCCAGTCGTGGTGCTGGATGATCTCGTTGGACACCGAACCGGCCTCGATGTGCCCGGGCCAGCGAATGAGCTCGGGGACGCGGAAGGCGCCCTCCCAGTTGGTGTCCTTCTCACTGCGGAACGGCGTGGTGCCGGCGTCCGGCCAACTGTTGCGGTGCGGGCCGTTGTCGGTCGAGTAGATGACGATGGTGTCGTCGGCGATGCCGAGTTCGTCGAGCACGTTCAGCACCGTGCCGACATTCTTGTCGTGCTCGATCATGGTGTCGTGGTATTCCGATTGCCACAGCCCGGCCTGCCCGCGCTTGGACTCGTCGATGTGCGTGTACAGGTGCATGTGGGTGAAGTTGCACCACACGAAGAAGGGCTGGTCGTCGGCGTGCTTGCGTTTGATGAAATCGACTGTGCGATCGGCGATGTCGTAGTCGATCCGCTTCATCCGCTCGATATTCAGCGGGCCGGTGTTCACGATGGACTGTTTGCCCACCGGGCCGAATTTGGGGTCGTCCGGCTCATCCGAAACATGGTCGAGCGCTTTGCAATCCAGCACGCCACGGGGCTTGGCGAGGTCGTACAGCCGGGGGAACTGGTCGGCGTGCGGGTAGTCGAACTGCTCGGGTTCCTCTTCGGCGTTGAGGTGGTAGAGATTGCCGTAGAATTCGTCGAAGCCGTGCACGGTGGGCAGGTATTTGTTCAGGTCGCCGAAGTGGTTCTTGCCGAACTGACCGGTCGCGTACCCGTGCGGTTTGAGCAGTTCGGCGATGGTCGGATCGTCGGCCGACCAGCCGATATCGGCGCCGGGCGCGCCCACCTTGCTCATGCCGGTGCGGTACACGCTCTGCCCGCTGATGAACGCCGCCCGCCCCGCCGTGCAGCTCTGTTCACCGTAGGAGTCGGTGAACTTCATCCCCTCTTTGGCGAGCCGGTCGATATTCGGCGTCCGATAACCCATCAAGCCGTCGCTGTAGCAGCTGAGGTTCGTGATTCCGATGTCGTCACCCCAGATGACCAGGATGTTGGGCTTACCCTTCGGCATTGCTTACCTCCCGAGCCTAGAGATTTCGTCCGAATGACGATCCGGCTGTGCGGCATAACGCAAATGGTGCCCCGGCCCGCAGGCGCAGTTCCGGAGCACCGACCCGATTTCCGAGCATAGTTCGCATTTCCACGGCCGACCGCAGGCGCGGCCGCATCGGTCGCGTGCCGGGCCGATCACACCCGACTACCGGTCTCGCGTTCAGCACATGCCGGCCGGGAGCCAGGCGCAACCGCGCCGATGTCCGGGTGAACTGCCCGCTCAATCTAGCTTCAGTAAAGTAAATCCAGTAGGTACGCTCGATTCATGGATCATGCTTTCGCCCGCGCGATGTGGCGGGTACTCGAACCCCTGCACAGCGTCACCTATTTCGAACCCGGATGCATCGCCGCGAACAAGGACGCCGGTCTGCGCGGGTACTGGATGGGCTACTTCGCCGCGCGGTCGGCGCCGCTCGGGGCCGCCGGACCGGAGCTGGTGACCGCGACCTTCTTCAACTTCAGCCCCGCCATGGTGGCGCGGGCACTGCCCGACGCGTGGGGGTTCGCCGACCCGGACACCGTGCTGGAGGTGCGGCAGCGGGCCGCGGCGGCGGCGCTGCGCGCGATGGCGCCGGAGATCGCCGCGGCCGCCGACGCCGCGCTGCCGGCGTTGCGGGCGGCAGTGGCTAGCGCGCCCAGCGGCGGGCGCCCGCTGTTCGCGGCCAACCGCGAGGTCGCGAACCCAGCGGACCCGGTCGAGGAACTCTGGCAGGCGCTGACCGCCCTGCGGGAACACCGCGGCGACGGCCACGTCGCGGCCCTGGTCGCGGCGGGCCTGGACGGCATCGAGGCCCTGGTCCTGTTCGCCGCCGACACCGGCAGCGGCCCCGAGGTATGGCTCCCGATCCGCGGCTGGAGCGAATCCGACTGGGCCGCAGCACAATCACGCCTGGCCGAGCGCGCCCTCCTCGACACCGACGGCGCGGTCACCCCCGCGGGCAAGGCACTGCGCGAACACATCGAGGCCCGCACCGACGCATTGGCCGCGACGGCCTACCGCGACATCGCCGGAATCGACGCAGCCCTGACCGCCTTGACCCCCGCAGCCCGGTCGGTGACGGCGACCAAGGTGGTCAAGTCCCCGATCTTCCTGGCCACCGGTAAACCCTGAGCTCCGCACCCCAGAGAAACACCGAAATCCCGCGGGCCTTATTAAAGGTTGTGCCGTAACCTTTAATAAGGAGGAGCCATGGCACAGCTTGTACGGCAGGAATGGGTCGCCGACCTCAGTGGCGGCGGGCTGTCCCGACGCGACCGCCGGTCCGGCACGTTCGAGGCATACTGTCCGGATTTCCTGGTCGGGCGCGCGCTGCCGCTCGATGTCGGCACCGCCGCGGACATAGCCGACGCGGAACGGGCGATCGCGTTGCTCGATACCGAGGCGAAGACCCTGGTCGACACCGAAGCGCTGTCTCGGCTGCTGCTACGGGCCGAGGCGGTCGCCTCGTCGCGAATCGAAGGCCTGGAGGTGGGAGTCCGACGGTTGCTGCGCGCCGAGATGGCGCAGCAGACCGAAGGACGATCCTCGGACGTGACCGCCACGGAAGTACTGGCGAACATCGACGCCATGGCGGTAGCTGTGAACTCGACCGATCCCGGCAGCGACATCACCGAACAGGCAGTGACCGAGGTGCATCGCCGACTGCTCGACGGGACGCGCCTGAGCGCGCACGCCGGGCGCTGGCGGACCGAGCAGAACTGGATCGGCGGCAGCTCCTACAACCCGTTCGGAGCCGTATTCGTGCCCCCGCCGGCCGAACTCGTTCCCGGATTGATGGCCGATCTGATCGAGTTCTGCAACAGCGACGACGTCCCCGCGGTTGCCCAAGCCGCCATCGCCCACGCGCAGTTCGAGACCATACATCCGTTCGCGGATGGCAACGGCCGGAGCGGACGTGCGTTGATACACATGATCTTTCGACGGCGCGGACTCACCCGGCACATCACCCCGCCGGTCTCTCTGATCCTGGCGACACGGACGCAGAGCTACCTGGACGGTTTGACCGCGTACCGCTACCTCGGCCCGGCCGACTCACCGGCCGCCGCGGAAGGAACGGCTCTGTGGGTCGGGCGGTTCGCCGCCGCCTGCACGCGGGCGATCGAGGACGCCTCCGGCTTCGAGCGGCACGCCGCCCGGGCGCAGCAGCAGTGGCGTGACCGACTCGGCCCGGTACGCTCGGGTTCGGCCTTGGATCTGTTGCTGCACAAGCTGTTCGGAGCGCCGATCCTCACCGTCGGCACTGCCGCCCAGCTCGTCGATCGCAGCTTCCCGGCGGTGAGCGCAGCCGTCGACCGGTTGGTCGCGGCCGGGATTCTGCGGCAGGTCACGGTCGGCCGCCGCAATCGCGCCTTCGAATCACTCGAGGTGATCGCCGCTTGCACCGCGCTGGAGCGTCGGTTGGCGAGCCCGGCAGGTGACACGCGGTATTCACCACCAGCCCGGCCGGTGCCGCGGCGTTGACGTCGCGGCGGTCAGGCCGGTAGGGGGGTCAGGACGTCGTTCAGGGTGACCATGGCCAGGTTTCGTTCCCGGATGATCGCGACCAGGCGGTCGTAGCAGTGGGTGACCGGGGGGTGATTGGCGTGGCCGATCACGAGGGCCTGGGGGTTGAAGTAGGCGCGGGCCTGGTCGACCAGGTAGTCCTCGGTGACGACGCTGGAGTCGCCGAACGAGCCGTACCACATGGTCGGGACGGTGTAGCCGAGGTCGGCGGCGATCCGGTCGACGGTGGCGTTGTGGAAGCCGTAGGGCGGGCGGAAGAACGGGGTGCCGTCGACGCCGAAGGTGTTCCGCAGGAAGGTTTTCGTGCGGCCCAGCTGGTCGGCGACGCCGGTCGCCGACAGCTTGGTCAGCGCCGGATGGTCCCAGGTGTGGTTACCGAGCTGGATCTGGCCGGACTCCACCAGCGGCCGGAGCGCGGCGGCGTTGTCGGTCCACGAGTCGTAGGACGCGGTCACGAAGAAGGTGAACCGGGCGCCGGTGTCCTTGGCGAACTGGATGTACGCGGCCACGACCGACGAATCGGCGCCGTCGTCGACGGTGAGTGCCAGCGCGTTGCCCTCGCCGGGAAGCGCCGTGATCGTGCCGGGCGGAAGCACCGCCTTGGGCCCGCGCGGCGGCGGCAGCAGCAGCGGCGGATGGGCAGCCGCGACCGGCACCGGCGGGGCGATCGTCGCATCCGGCGAGGTGGGCTGCTTTGTGCCGCAGCCGGACACGGCTGCGACCGTACCGGCGGCGAGCATCGTCAGCCATTGCCGACGGTTCAGCATGGGTTACGCCTCCGATGTGCCAATCGTTAGCCAGTGGTGTTTCGGCAGCGTAACGAAACAGACCAATCGGTACAACGACCCAAAGGTGACGAATCAGTGACCAGGCGGGATCAGGACGTCGTCGAGCGTCACCAGGCTCAGGTTGCGGTCCCGGACGATATCGAGCAGCCGATCGAAGATGCCGGTCACCGTGGGCCGGTTGGCGTGCCCGATTACGATCGCCTGCGCCCGGAACCACTGCCGGGCCGCGTCGAGCAGCATGTCCTCGCTGATGGTGGGGCTGGTGTCACTGAGCGTGCCGTACCACATGACCGGGACCGTGTAACCGCAGTCGGCGGCCACCTGGTCGACGGTGTCGTTGTGATAGCCGAACGGCGGGCGGTAGTAGGGCGCACCGTCGACACCGAAGGTGTTCCACAGGAAGTCCTTCGCGCGATTCAGCTGATCGGCGATCGCGCCGGCGGGCAGCTTGGTGAGCGCCGGATGGTTCCAGGTGTGGTTGGCGAGCTGGATCTGCCCCGAATCCACCAGTGGCCGTAGCTCGTCGCGATGGTCGGTCCACGACGGGTAGTAGGCGGTGACGAAGAAGGTGAGCCGGGTGCCGGTCCGGCGCGCGAAATCGATGAAACCCCCGACTGTTTCGCTGCTCGCGCCGTCGTCGATGGTGAGGGCCATCGTGGTACCCGCGCCCGGGAGGGCGTTGATCGTGCCGGGACCGATTGCGGTGCGGGGGAATCGAGGTTCGGGCGGCGGGAGACCGGGTAGTGGGGGAAGACCCGGGATCGCAGGTAGGCCGGGGATACCACCCCAGGACCCGCTATCGGGCGGATCCGCCTGCGCTACCGGAGTTTCGGACAGGATCGCGGCGGAACCCGCTGCGATGACGGCGAGCCATTGCCGCCGGGACAAACGGTGCATCGTAACCACTTACAGGACAGCCGATCAATACCCGTCCCACCGTACGCGCGAGCGGCGCCCGGCCACCGGAGACGCAGCATCCAGACGGTGAACATCGCGCCAGCGCAACATTTCCGGGACATGATCGACTGCCGCACGGTCTCGCGACGGCGTCCCGCGGAATCAGCGGCCGGTCGGCCGCAACACGATCTCCGTCGGGTGCGCATCCTGGGGCGTACGGATCGCCTGCCCCACCGCTTGCGCCACCGTTGCGGCGGAAAGGAATTCGCCTGGCTGGTACTCCCGGCCTTCGCCGGCGATGATCTCGCGCTGCATCTCGGTGTCGATCCGCCCGGGATGCACCGACGTCACCCGCAACTCGGGCTCCTCGAGCCGCAGCGCGTCCCCGAACGCCCGCAACCCGAACTTGCTCGCGGCATACACACCCCACCCCGGGTTGGCGCGCAGTCCGGCCCCCGAATTGATCAGCACCACATGTCCGCCCGCCGCGCGCAACGCGGGCAGCAGCAGGCGGGTCAGCTCGGCCACCGCGATCAGGTTGACCTCCAGCGTGTTCCGCCATTGGTCCACCGAAGACTGTTCGACGGTACCGAGATCCGCGACCCCCGCATTGCACACCAGCACATCCAGCCGCTCGATCGGCGCCACCGCCGCGGCCACCGCCGCATAGTCGGTGAGCTCCACCGGCCACCCCGCCGCTCCCGGCAGCTCGGACAGAATCGGTCCCAACGCGGCCGCCGTACGCGCCCCGAGCAACAACGAATGAGTGGGCGCCAATTCACGAGCGATCGCGGCCCCCAGACCACGACTGGCACCGGTGACGAGGGCGGTGGGTTCGGTCACGCGGCCACCCTACCCATGGTCGACCCGAATCGTCCTCGCGGTTTGCGCGGATAGAACCCCGGTAACGAATCGGACGCTTGACCGATTCAATGCGTAACGCTCAGCATCGTGGGCGTCGTCACATAAACCTCAACACCCACGAGGCGAAACGTTGAATGCTCCGCACCCGGTCGGCGGACCGGACTCGACACCGGCGGTGACCCTGCGCCTGGTGAATCATGATGTCGACCACAGCGCGGCCGTGCCGGCCACGGCCGCCGCGACGCCCGAGCCCACAGGCGATCCGGTGGTGCCGAACCGCGAAACAGCCGCTCGGGACGACCACACGCCGGCGGCGGCGATCCCGCCGCGGACCCGGTTCGGTGCGACGCGGCGCGCCGCGAGTCCGGTGAATCCCGCGCCTCGCAGCGCGTACCTGCGCGTCGCACCGCAGAATGGGAAAATGAACGGTCCCGGATTCACCCCGACCCAGCTCGCGGCCCGCGCCGCGTACCTGCTGCGCGGTAACGATCTAGGGACCATGACCACGGCGGCGCCCAAGCTCTATCCGCACATGTGGAGCTGGGACGCGGCGTTCGTGGCGGTCGGGCTGGCGCCGCTGAGCGTGGAACGCGCGGTCATGGAACTCGACACTCTGCTGTCGGCCCAGTGGCGCAACGGCATGATCCCGCACATCGTGTTCGCGAACGGGGTCGACGGATACTTTCCCGGCCCGGCCCGCTGGGAATGCCGGCGGCTGGCCGCCAACGCACCCGATGGCCCCGACACCTCCGGTATCACGCAGCCGCCGGTGCACGCGATCGCGGTGCAGCGCATCCTCGACCACGCGCAGCGGCACGGCCGCAGCACCCGCGCCACCGCGCAGGAGTTCCTGCACCGCCGCTGGCCGGACCTGATGCGCTGGCATCGCTGGCTGGCCAACGCCCGCGACACCAAGCAGCACGGCCGGATCACGCTGTACCACGGCTGGGAATCGGGCATGGACAACTCGCCGCGCTGGGACCGCGCCTACCAGAACGTCGTCGTCGGTGCCGACCTGCCGCCCTACCAGCGCGAGGACGTGCACCTGGTGGACCCGGAACAGCGGCCCACCGACCGCGAATACGACCGATACCTGTGGCTGGTCGAGCAGATGCGCCGCTGCGGCTACGACGACTACGAGCTCGCGTCGACCATGAGTTTCGCGGTCGAGGACGTATTCGTGACCGCGATCTTCGCCCTGGCCTGCGACGTCCTGGCCACCATCGGCGAGGACCACCGCATGCCGTTGGCCGACGTGCGGGAACTGTACGGCTGGTCCGAGCACTTCCGCGCCGGCGTCATCGCGACCACCGACCCGCGCACCGGCGCCGCCCGCGACTACGACGTGCGCCTGGACCGCTGGATCAGCACCGAAACCCTGGCCATGTTCGCGCCGCTGCTGTGCGGCGGCCTGCCGCGCGACGCGGAACGCGCGCTGCTGCGGCTGTTCGAGGGGCCGCGGTTCTGCGGGCATCCCGATCTGCGGTACGCGCTGCCACCGTCCACCTCGCCGGTCTCGAAGGATTTCCGCCCGCAGGAGTATTGGCGCGGGCCGGTGTGGCCGGTGATGAGCTGGCTGTTCTCCTGGGTGTTCGCGCGGCGCGGCTGGGCCGAGCGGTCGTTCATGCTGCGGGCGGAAGGATTGCGCCAGGCCGGCGACGGCTCGTTCGCCGAATACTACGACCCGTTCACCGGCGAACCGCTGGGCAGCATGCAGCAGTCCTGGACGGCGGCGTCGGTCCTGGACTGGCTGGGCTGAGCTTCGCGAGCGTTACATCAGCACGCTGTGAGCAACCTCTAGCGCCGTCCGCGCCGTCCGCGGCAGGTGGGCAAGTTACTCTCTTTGACATGCATCAACGCGGTACGACTTTTCGGGGGTTCCGCCGTTTTGCCGGAACTGCCCTCATTCTCACAACGTCCAGCATTTTATCCGCAACCGGAATTGCTGCGGCTGAACCGACCGGCCCGGACGTGTCGTCCTGGCAGCACATCAACGGCACCATGATCAACTGGAATGCCGTCCGGGCCGCCGGACACCAGTTCGCCATGCTCAAGGCCACCGAGGGACTGAACTACGTCAACCCGTACTTCGTCCCCGACAGCGTGTTGATGCGTGCCGCCGGCGTGGCCCGCGGCACCTACCACTACGCCCACCCCGAACTGTCCCCCGAACTCCAGGGCGCGTTCTACGCCACGCTCGTGCTCGGCCAGAACGGCCCGCTCGACATGCCCCCGGTCCTGGACCTGGAGACCTCCGGCGGCCTCGCACCCGGGGCGCTGATCGACTGGACCCACCGCTACCTCAACACGGTCCAGGCGCTCACCGGCCGCACGCCGATCATCTACACCTATCCGCGTTTCTGGCGGACCGCGATGGCCGACACCCACGACTTCGCCCAGTACCCGTTGTGGATCGCGGACTACAACGGCAACGACGGGCCCGACGTCCCCGGCGGCTGGAACACCTGGTCGTTCTGGCAGACCACCGACTCCGGCCACGTCCCGGGAATCAACGGCGGCACCGACATCAACGTCTACAGCGGCGCCCAGGGACCGTTCGCCAACTACGCGAACATGGGCTTCGGCAGCGCGTAACTCGCTGAAACACGAAGCAGGGCACCGACATTCGTCGGTGCCCTGCTCGTGTACCGGCTCAGGCATCCAGCGGGAGGGCCAGGACGATGTCCTGTTCTGCGCCCGGCAGATAGTGCGCCTGCACGATCCGGCCGACCTGGACGTGGTCGATGCTGCCCTGCGGGACGAACTTCTGGACCCGGGCCGCGAAGGTCGAGCTGTCGGGGCGGGTGACGACCAACCCCAGATCGACTTTCGTGTATCCCTCCCGGATCTCGCCGGTCACCGACAGCGACTGCACCACCGCCCGGGCCGCGACACCGCTGGCGGCGATGTCGAGGTTGCGGCGGCTGGTGAGGCCGCGGCGGATCATCGACTCGTTCACGGCCTGCTGCATCGCATTTCGGTCGTTGGAGCGATCGATCTCGACCTTGTCGGTGCGGCCCGGCTGGTACCGCACCGGCAACACCACACCCGGTCGCAGCAGCGCCAGTTCGGTGAGCGGGACGATGATCTTGGTGTGCGAGTCGAAGCGCACCCCGTCGGCACCCTCCACCGACAGCTCCACGCGAACCTGCGGCTGATCGTTGACCGTCAACCCGGTCTGGCGGACCGAACGGACCGTCGCGATCCCCACCGGCATGTCCCGGAACGCGGCACTGTTGCGGCCGGTGAACGCGGACATGATGCCCTCACCACTGAACGCGAACACGATCGGCACGATCGTGAGCGCCACGATCGGCAGGCTCATCCGCCAGTTCACCCAGCCCAGCATGGCGCCGGTGAACTCGTCGGGCTGGTAGGTGATGCCGTAGTAGAGGTAGTAGCCGACCGCCAGGGCCGCGAAAACCAGTGTGCCGATGCGGATCTTGCTCGCCATCACTACCCGCCGACGATGTCGGTGCAGGCGAACGTGATGTCGAAGGCGTCGGTCTTGACCGCGGTCGGGTTGGTCAGGTCGGGAGTGCCGACACCCTCACCGGTCACGTGGTAGGTCTTGCCGGTGACCGAGACCTTGGCCGAACCACCGGGCGCGCCCTTGCCGTAGCCGACCGCGAGCGGAACGCCGTTCGCGCCGCCCTTGGTGCCGGCGATGGCGACCGCGGTGACCGTGGTCCCGTCGACGGTCGCGCTGACGGCCAGGTTGCCGTAGGCGCTGTTGGCCGCGTCGTCGATGCTCAGCGCGATGGTGCCGCCGGTCTTCGCGCAGGTGGTCTCGAAGTTGCCGGTCAGGGCCTTGCCGTCGAGCGACACGCTGGACGTGCCCGACGGGGCCGCACCGCCCGGCGCGGCCGGGGCCGCCGAGGAGCCCGCCGCTGCGGACGTCGGGGCCGCGCTCGGGGTGCTGCCCGAGTTACAGGCCGTGCTGGCCAGAGCCAGGGTGGCGGCGGCGACGGCGGCGACGGTGACCCGGCGGATGGTGGTGGCATTCATGGTGTTTCCTCTTCCGTGTTGGCCCCCCGCTGGAGCCGATGACAGAACAGTACGAACGGATTTCCGCCTACCGATCCCAGAAATCGTCCGGATCCGACGCCGGCGGATTCGGGCTACCGGGACGCCCGACCGGCGGCTAACCTGGGCGAATGCAGAGACCGAGAGCCATGGTGCTGGACGAGGTCTGGCGCGGGCTCGACGGTGTGGAGGTCCTCAGCGGACCACAGGGCGGACCGCTGCGCCGAACCGTGAAACTGATCCTGGACCCCCTCGTCATCCGGCCGGTACAGCATCCGCTGTGCGCCGGGCCGATCGTGTCCGCCGAGGGCGCCAGTGAACTCGCGAGCCGGCTCAACGATGCCGCACCGGTGCTGCGGGCGACCGCCGACTGGTTCCGGCTGCTCAAGGGACTGCGCCGGTCGCTCCGGATCACCGAAGGGCATCCGCAGGACCTGTACTTCCAGCGGTGTTTCGAACTGGCCACCACGCTGGGGCGGCCCGATCCCGAAGGGAGCCGGCCGGTAGCCGAGGACACGCTGCGCGAGGTGCACGAGGGTACCGCCGGGCGCACCACGCGGGCGCTGCGTGATCACCTCACCGATCCGGAGCAGGCCGCAGAGCTGGAGTCCCTGCTCGCGCTGGCCTGGAGCCGCCGGCCCGCGAACGCCGTTTCCGGGGCCGACTTCAGCGGTCGGCTGCTGGGGCTGGTGAACGCCTGCGCCACCGCGCGATCCACCGGCGGCGGGGCCGCCGAGCAACGACGGTTCGACGACCTGGTGGGCGACCGGGCAGGCACACACAGCGGGATTCGGCTCTGGGGGACCGAGATTGCCCCTACTGCGAGGCATTTAGGGCTGACTGTGCATCCGGTGCCGCATCAGCCGGAGCTGGGCGCCTCGGCTTCGACTGCGACACTGGGGCTTCCGTTCGACCGCAGCATCTATGAGCGGGTGTTCACCGTGCTGCAGAGCGAATCGGATCGCAGTGCGCTGCCGACCGTGGCGGAGCTGGTGGAGGCGGAGATCGCCCGCAGTTCGGCGCCGTGGGCGTTGCTCACCGAGACTCTGCGCGTCGCAGCGGCCGCGGGAACCACACTGGCGCAGGGATTCCGGCCGCTCGGAGTGGATCACGGCGCGGGGTCCGACGACGAATCCGTTGCCCAGCAGGTGATCAACGGCCGCTGGCGGCGGGAGGCGTACGTGCTGCAGGCGCGGCGGCTCGCGATCCGCGACACCGACGAGCCGACCGGTCCGCTGGCGGTCATCGCCGCGGAGCTGCGCGAACCCTGGCGGCCGTACCTGCGTCGCCTGTGGGTGCGGCTGCACGGCCGCGACGCCCGCGAACTCGATCTGTACGACGCCACCGACCTGTGGGATCTGCTGGACGGCGTGGCCCGGTCGGTGATCCTCGATCATCGCGGCCGGGTGAAACAGGCACTGAGCGTGAGCATTCCGCCGGACCGCGGGGAGGCCGCATGAGCGGGGAGATCGTGGTGGCCGGGGCGCCCGGCGGCGCGGTGCTGGTCACGCCGATCGACGCGGCGGTCACGGTGGACGGACCGGCTCCGGTCGACACGCTGGTACTCGGGGTACCCGGGGGGCATCTGAGCTGGAGTCTGCTGTCCGGACAACGGATTCCGACCGCAACGCTCGACGATGCCGACGAGGCGCAGGACTGGCTGTGGGCGGTGTACGGGGAGGCTGCGGCGCTGGCGGTCGCCACGTTCGCCGGGCCGGTGGGGACGGGCCGTCCCGATCGCCGAGCAGCCGAGCCCGGGCAGGCAGTTGCCGTCGTCGCGGCGGCCGTGCTGCCGCAGACGGTGGTATCGGCGCGGCGACTGGCTTACGCGCACTGGGCATCCCGGTGGTGGCCGGCCTCGACCGTGGACGGCATCACGCCGCTGGACGAGGGGCTGCTCGCGCTGGACATCGCCGCGTTGACGGTGGAGTGCGATCTCCTTGCCGACGGCGCCGACGCCGAGTTACCCACGACTGCTGTGGAATCACCCCGGCAGTCCGACTATGCGCTCGCGGCCGGCCCGCAATCGACCAGTGCCACTTCGGTTCTCGCACGCGGAACCTCCGGGTGGGACTGGCGCAATTGCCCGCCGGGTCTGATCGACGCCTCGGAACGTGCCGTGACCTGGGAAGTTCACCGCGAAGCCGGGCGCATTCTGGCGTCGGTGCGCGCGGTCGCGGCTCCGCAACTGCGCGGGCCGGTCCCGGCACACCTGCGCCCGTATGCCCACCTTCGCACCGCGGCCGGCACCCACACCGCGGCGCTCACTCTGACCGGTGACGACTGGATCGGGTCGGTGGCGATCCCCGGCATGGAAAGCATCACTGCCGTGGACATCTCAGTTCCTGGCGTCGGTTACGGCAGCGACTCACCCACCGAAGCCGCTACCCGCGAACAGATCCGCCGCTTCGCCCGTAAGCGACTGCACGCTCCCGACCGCACCGACCTCGAGCCGCTGGCTGCGGAGACGGCGGCCGCCGAAGAGCCCGACTTCTGATATGTCCCCACCGGATCCGAGCCCCGGTGCCTCCGGCAGCGGAGGCACATATTCCACAGTGCCGCAGAGTGATACGCGTGCAGCCGGTCGGGAGCGCCTACTCGCCGGAGCGGCCGCGTACCAGGCCGGTGACACCGCTGCGGCGCTGGCGATCTTCACCGCGTTGGCAACTGAGGCCGAGGGCCGGATTCGGGTGTCTGCCATGGTCAATGCGGGGAGCATGGCGGATCGGATGGGGGATCACGACCGTGCGGTGCGGTGGATGCGGGAAGCGCTCGCGGAGATGGGGGACGAGGACGCGGACCTGAGGGCCTCGACACTGGTGAATTATTCGCAGGCACTGCAACATCTGGGTGATCTGGACGGAGCCCAGGTGGCGCTGACCGAGTGTCGGGAGCTGCTGGCGGAGCTCGAACCCGGCTCGCTGTGGGTCGCCTGCCTGCTGTCGTCCACGGCGGTGGCGATTGCGCGAGAGCAGTGGGCGGCGGCGATCGAACTGGCACAGGAGACGCTGGATACGACCGCCCGGCTCGCCCCGGAGCTGGCGGGGCATCCGCTGATGAATCTGGCGGCAGCCTATTTCGAGACCGGACGGACCGACCTGGGGATCGATTTCGCGGAGCAGGCGCTGACGGCGTTCGAGGTAGCCGAAGATGCCACGGGGGTGGCCGAGGCTCGGCAGAACCTGGCGCTCATGCACATTCGCCGGAATCGGCCGGACGACGCAGAGCCGCTGCTGGTCGCGGCGCAGGACTACTTCGAACGGGCCGGGTTGGCACCGCGGGCCGGGATCGGGCTCAAGGCACTGGGGTTCCTGGCCGAGTGCCGCGGAGACCAGGCCGGGGCCTATGCGCTGTACCGCCGCAGCACCGAGCAGTTCGATTCCGCAGCAGCGCATCTGGAGGCAGCGGAGGCGCGGGTTCGACTCGCCACCGCAGCCTTCGCGCTGGGCCGTCCCGACGAGGCGGAACAGCTGCTGGACAACGCGTTCCGGGTATACGCCGCGCACGACCTGGGCCACCGCTGCGCTCAGATCGACTATTGGCATGCGGCACTGCTGGAATCGGCGCTCGACTACGAGCGACCCGATCCCGCTGTGGTGGGTCGTGCGACCGGATTGGCCGTGGCCTCCGCCTTGGCCATCGACGCGGTCCGGTTCAGTTTCCCCAGCGCTGCCCAGCGGCTGCAATGGGAGCAGAACCTGGCCCGACCGGCACAGCGGCTGGCCTTTCGGTTCGCCACCCTCTCCGGCGCCGCGCATCTGCTGGCCGAGCTGGTCGAAACCCAGTGTGCGGGTTCGACAGTGCAGCCGGAGCGACCCGAACACGCACCACCGCGACGGTTGCCGCTGCAACTGCCTGAACCGTCGACTCCCGATCCACCGCCGGGGACCCTGGCGCTCGGAGTCACGCTCGCCGCCGCCGTCGCGGTGACCGGGCTGCGAGTCTCGTTGCCCCCGCTGCTGCGGGTCGGTCCACCGGACCGCATCGCTCTCGCCGACCACTTGACGGCCGCCGAGCGACGGTACCGGCTGGAGCTTCGCAATCGGAGGGTACCCGCGTTGCACACCTCGGCCGAGATCGCCGAGTCGGCCGTCGAGTTCGGCCCTGCCGCCGGGGAAGCTGCCGACGGGCAGGAGGATCCGCCGACACTGCTCCTCCGCATGGCCGATGCCGGTGAACTGTACCTGTATTGGCAGTGGGGCCGTGCGGTGTCCGAGCCGGGGATCGCGGTTGTCCCCGAGGATCAGGTGGTCGCGCTGGTGGAGCGGGTGGCCGCCGCACTGCCGAATCCGACGCGACCTGACGGTCTCGAATCCGCGCTCACTGCCAGTGAATTGGTAGACCCGGTAGCCGAATTAGACCTGGCTCAGCAGTTGTCGCGGACGTTTCTGCCCTATCGGTTGGCCGAGCAACTGTATCGGTACTACACCGCTGGGGTGCGGCCGCGGATTCGGATCCAGCCGTCGCCGCGGGTCGCCCAGATCCCCTGGGAGCTCATGGCTCCCGACCCCGCAGTGCGGTTGCTCGATCTGGCCGATATCAGTCAGCTCGCGCCGGCGGGGTTGATCCACACACCGGGGCGCACGCAGCGGTCGTGGGGTGAGTCGGCCGATCTGCCTCGGGTGGCGGTTCTGGATCCGCGGGTACCGGGATTCCGTGCCGACTCGGCGCTCGGATCGGTGCTCGGACGGATGGCCGCGGAATCGCCGCTGCTGCAACGGGTCGAGAAGTACCGCCAGCGAGATCTGTTGCGGCCGAAGGTGGACAGTGCGGTGGAGGCGTTTCGGCGCTCCGACGTTGATCGCGAATGGCTCAGTGACACTTTGCGTTCCGGGGCCGCCCGGCTGCTCTACGTGGGGCACGTGACCGCTGCGGCGCCCGAGACCGGGCTCAGTGAACTGGCTCGCCTGCACCTGGCGTGCCGGGACGACACCGACGGGTGGGCCGAGCCCGAACGGACGCATCGCCCGCTGTCCGCTCGCGACCTCATCCTCGGCGGGCCGGGCGGTGCGCCGGGCGAGGGACCCCGGCACTGGCCGATTCCCAGCCGGGTCGCCCTGATCGCCTGTGAGAGCGGCGGTGACCTGCGGTTCGGTGAACCTCTCGGCCTGGTGGCGGCGATGCTGCACGGTGGGGCCGAACTCGTGACGGCCGGTCGGTGGGCATTGCCCACCGACCTGGCCTTTCACCGGTTCGCCGGGGCCGAATCGCACACACATCCGCTGCAGGAGGCGATCTGCGCGATCGACGCCGCGCACGAAGCCGCCGATCCGGTTCGCGCACTGAATGATTGGCAGCGCGCCCGGCTCGCGGCCTGGCGCGCCGGTGGCTCGGTCGTCGACTCGCCGCTGCTGTGGGCGGCGTTCACGACCGTGTGTTCCCCGGCGCCCCAGGTCAGTTGACCACGCCCCAGTGCAGGACGCGGGACGCGAACAGCACCAGCCCGAGCGACACCGCCGCCACCACGACCAGCCCGACCACCGCGACCGCCAGCGGGCGCCACCCGGTCTTGCCGAGCTCCCGGAAGTCGGTGTTCAGGCCGACGCCCGCGAAGGTGAGCAGGAACGCCCAGCGCGACGCGTTGCCCAGACTCGTCAACTGCCCCTTGTTCAGCCAGTGCAGGGTGGCCAGCGCCGACACCGCCAGGAAGCCGAGCACGAACTTGGGGAACTTCGCCCAGACGAATTCTGCCTTGGCGCGCACCCCGGGCGCGATCGCGTCGGCCTCGCCGCGCCCCGCCCAGTAGAGCGCGAAACCCAGGACCACGAAACCGATCAGGGCGTTGCGGGTCGACTTGACCAGCACGGCGAGCTTGCCCGCCGCATCCGAATAGAGGTATCCGGTCGCGGTCGTCTCCGCGGTGTTGTCCACCGCCAGACCCGCCCAGAGCCCGAATTCGTGGTCGCTCAAGCCGATTCCGTGGCCGATCGCGGGCAGCGTGAACAGGGCGACCGCGCCGAGTGCGAGGATCGCGGCGATCGCGTAACTCACATCCGAGTTCTTCGCCCGGATCGCGCCGCGCGCCGCGGCGATGGCGGACACGCCACAGATCGACGTGCCGATCGCCAGCAGGGAGCCGAGTTTCCCGGACAGGCCCAGCAATCGGGACACGGTGAGGATGACTGTCCCGGCCACCGTCATGTCGACGAGGATCAGCACGAAACTGGTGCCACCGAGTTTCGCGACGTCACCGAGCACGAACCGGGAGCCCAGCAGGACGATTCCGGCCTTCAGCCAGAACTCGTAGCTGCCGACGCCCGGCTTGAAGATTCGGTGCACACCAACGGTATTCACAATGATGATGCCGAATACGATCGCCCACAGCACGTATTCGATATCGGGGAACGAATGGTGATGGGCTTTCGCCCACCGGTTGAGCCAGATTTCGGTGTACTTGCCCGCCAGGCCGATCACGATCAGGAGCGCGATCCCGGGTAGATATCCGAGCAACCGACGCAGTTCCGTCACCGGTGGCGCGATCGCCTCGGCCGACGTGAATTCCGTTTCAGGCGTGACTGTTTCGGCGGAAGCGCCCTGCGTTTCGATCGGGACGGACGTCTCGGCGGGTACGCCCGCCGGCTCGGACGGATTCGCGGGCACGGATGTTCCACTCACAGTGGTGTTCTCGGCAGACACGGCACTCACCACGAGATCTTCGACACGAGGCCCGTGATCACGAGAATCACGATCACCGCCGCGAAAAGTACCGCCCACCAGTCCAACCCGATCCGTGCGAGCACGGACCGATCCGGGGTGGGCGCGGGGCCCGATTCACTCATGACTGCTCCTAGCCACACCGGCCGCGGGGGTGTTCACCCACGGTCAGCAGTCATGGTGCGGCCGGATCCCGCCAGCGGGAACCGATGCGATCACGGTGATTCCAGCGCCGGCCACCCGACCGGAGGGTCCCGTTCAGGCGATGCCGGTGACCGGCTCCGGGTTGTAGTCGTCCCGCCATCCGATCGCCTCGACCACCGCGCTCAGGTCGTAGTCCGGACCGCCGACCCCGACGGTGAACAGGGTGACGCCCGCGGCCGCCAGCGCACCGGCGGCCTCGGCACCAGGCCACTGCACGGACCGTTCGATCAGCGCCGGGTCGCGGCCGACGACCGCGCAGTGCTCGGCGAGGATCTTCGACTTGCGCTGCAGCACTTCGAGATCCGCGAAGGTGTGCCAGATGTCGGCGTAATCGGCCACCAGGCGCAGGGTTTTGCGTTCGCCGCCACCGCCGATCAGGATCGGCATCGGTCCCACCGGGGGCGGGTTCAGCCGCGCCAATCGGTCGGTGATCCGGGCCAGCGAGTCCTTGAACTTGTCGATCCGCGTTCCGGCGGTACCGAATTCGTAGCCGTACTCGTCGTAGTCGCGTTCGAACCAGCCGGCCCCGAGGCCCAGGATCAGCCGCCCGCCGGAGATGTGGTCGACGGTGCGGGCCATATCGGCCAGCAGGTCGGGGTTACGGTAGCCGCCGCCGGTCACCAGCGCGCCCAGCCGCACCCGCTCGGTCTGTTCGGCGATCGCGCCCAACATGGTCCAGCACTCGAAATGTGCGCCGTCGGGGTCGCCGTAGAGCGGATAGAAGTGGTCCCAGTTGAAGACCACGTCCACCCCGACGTCCTCGGCGCGCAGGACGGCGTCGCGGATCAGGCCGTACTTCGGGGCCTGCTGGGGCTGGATCTGCACACCGATGCGGATCGGGCGGCTCATGATCGCTCCTCGTCGACGGCACAAGCGGAACAGGGCAGAACGGACCGTTCCACACGCTACCCGGCCCACCGCCCGATCGGTCAAGGCCCGCAGCCGGTAGCCGAGCGGAACCGCTCAGGCCGCCGACGGGCGACGAACTACGGCTAGGATTCGAGGGCTGCGGTTCGCCCCGGCTCCCCTCTATTCGGATCGTCCGGCACGTTCCTGCCGGTGAAGGGACGTTCATTCGTCATGGCCACAGTCGTCTTCGACCGGACCACCCGGCTGTACCCGGGCAGCACCACGCCCGCGGTGGATTCGCTGAACCTGGAGATCGCCGACGGCGAGTTCCTGGTGCTGGTCGGGCCGTCCGGGTGCGGCAAGTCCACCTCGCTGCGCATGCTGGCGGGGCTCGAAGAGGTGAACGGCGGCCGCATCCTGATCGGCGACCGGGACGTCACGCACGCCGAGCCCAAGGAACGCGACATCGCGATGGTGTTCCAGAACTACGCGCTGTACCCGCACATGACCGTGGCGGAGAACATGGGCTTCGCGCTGAAGATGGCGAAGGTCGGCAAGGCCGAGATCGCGGAGCGCGTCGCCGAGGCGGCGAAGCTGCTGGACCTCGAGCAGTACCTGGACCGCAAGCCGAAGGCGCTGTCGGGTGGTCAGCGGCAGCGCGTCGCGATGGGCCGCGCGATCGTGCGGCAGCCGCAGGTGTTCCTGATGGACGAGCCGCTGTCGAACCTGGACGCCAAGCTGCGCGTGCAGACCCGCACCCAGATCGCGCAGCTGCAGCGTCGGCTGGGAACCACCACCGTCTATGTCACGCACGACCAGGTCGAGGCCATGACCATGGGTGACCGGGTCGCGGTGCTAAAGGACGGCATCCTGCAGCAGTGCGCGGCGCCGCGCGACCTGTACCGCAATCCGGCGAACCTGTTCGTGGCCGGGTTCATGGGTTCACCGGCGATGAACCTGTTCACGCTGCCGCTGCAGGGTGATTCGGTGGTGCTGGGCGGGTTCACCATCCAGGTTCCGCGCGAGGTGACCTCCGCGGCGAACGGTTCGGTCGTGGTCGGGATCCGGCCCGAACATCTGATGTTGACCCAGCAGAGCATCGGCATCGCCGCCGAGGTCGACGTGCTGGAGGAGCTGGGTTCCGACGCCTATATCTACGGCCGTACCCCGATCCTGCCCAACGACGGATCGCAGTCGATCGTGGCCCGCGCCGACTGGCGCAACCCGCCGCCGCGCGGCACCCGCCTGTATCTGGCGCCGGACCCGAAGCACACCTATTTCTTCGCTCCCGACGACGGGCGCCGCCTGGCCTGATCGGTCAGCGCGAGCGCGCGGATCGCCGCTGGGCCAGGTAGTCCGGGTTGACCCGGACCTGAACGCCTTCCAGCGGCACTTCGCTCCCGGACGCGCTGCGCAGTTCGAGCTGGACCGGTTCCCCGGTCGCGTCCGTCACGCGCTGCAGCGGCGGGATGCCGTCCTGCAGGTACTTGTCACCCCACTGCCACAGCCCCAGCACGACCGGCAGTACGTCGCGGCCCATGTCGGTGAGGACGTATTCGTGCCGGGTGCGTTTGCCTTCCTCCTGGTAGGGCTGCTTGCGGAGCAGGCCGGCCGCGGTCAGTTTGCGCAGGGCGGCGGCGGCCGCGGCGTCGGTGACGCCGACTCGTTCGGCGAACGCGTCGAAGCGCGTGGTGCCGTACATGGCTTCGCGCAGGATGAGGATCGCCGAGCGGGTGCCGACGATGTCGAGGGCTTTGGCGATCGAGCAGCCGTCGGGCTTCCAGCGGCTGAGATCCCGCAACCGGTCTTCCAGGATTACGGACATGTGATCCATCATAACTCGATCTGGCTTGCGTTGAGTATTGTTAGCTCCTAGGCTGACTATAGTTCACGAAAGGAACTGGTCATGAGAGACGCAGTCATCGCCGCCGCTGTCCGCACTCCGATCGGCAAGGGCAAGCCCACCGGCGCCCTGCACGAGGTCCATTCCGTCGACCTGCTCGCCCACAGCCTGCGCGAAGTGGTCCGGCAGACCGGAATCGATCCGGCCCTGATCGACGACGTGATCGGCGGCGTGGTCACCCAGGTCGGCGAGCAGAGCAACAACGTCACCCGGCGCGCCACCCTCGCCGCCGGCTACCCCGAATCCGTACCCGCCACCACCGTCGACCGGCAGTGCGGCAGCAGCCAGCAGGCCATCTCCTTCGCGGCGCAGGGCGTCATCGCCGGCGCCTACGACGTGGTCGTCGCCGCCGGGCTCGAATCCATGAGCCGAGTACCCATGGGCACCAACCTGATCGGCACCAGCGACCCCGTGGGCGCCGACCTCGCCGGCCGCTACCCGGAAGGACTGGTGCCGCAAGGCATCAGCGCCGAACTGATCGCCGCGCGCTGGGGCATCAGCCGCACCCGGATGGACGAATTCGCGCTCGCCAGCCACGAGAAGGCAGCAGCCGCGACCAAAGCCGGGCTCTTCGAGCGCCAATTGATTCCGGTGCACGGACTCTCCACCGACGAGGGCATTCGGACCGGCAGCACCGTGGAACAGCTCGCCGGTCTCCGCTCCGCCTATTACAGCGCGGAGTACGCGACGCGCTTCCCGGAGATCGGCTGGAACATCACCGCCGCCAACGCATCCCAGATCAACGACGGCAGCGCTGCGGTACTGATCACGACCAGCGCGAAGGCCCGCGAACTCGGCCTCACCCCGCTGGCCCGCATCCACACCACCACCGTGGTCGGCGACGACCCACTGCTCATGCTCACCGCGATCATCCCCGCCACCCGAAAGGTCCTGCAGCGAGCCGGATTACAGCTGTCCGACATCGACCTGTTCGAGGTGAACGAGGCCTTCTCCTCGGTGGTACTGGCCTGGGCCGCCGACACCGGCGCCGACCTGTCGAAGGTGAACGTGCACGGCGGCGCCATCGCGCTGGGCCACCCGCTCGGCGCGTCCGGCGCCCGCCTGGCCACCACGCTCGTGCACGCCATGCACGACACTGGTGCCCGGTACGGACTGCAAACCATGTGCGAGGCAGGCGGATTGGCCAACGCCACGGTGTACGAGCGACTCTGAGCGAGCGGAGCCCGGCCAGTCGCCGACTACGGGCAATTGCGAGCACGCCCGGCCCCAACATGCACGGCACGGGCCGAGAATCGACCTGATCGCTGTCATGCGCACATGTGCGTATGACAGCGATCCGCGCGTCCCGCTTCGGCAGGCGGCAGGTGAATAATCGACGGGTCGTGCCGATCGGTACCGAGCACGCTCGAGTGCTGCGGCGGCCGGATAACGTGGCGGGATGGACGAGCTGGTGGAGGTCGGGTCGGCGGTGGTCTACGCGATCCCGTTGCGGACCCGGTTTCGCGGGATCACCGTGCGCGAGGGTGTCCTGATCCGGGGCCCGCTCGGGTGGGGTGAGTTCTGCCCGTTCCCCGAGTACGACGATCGGGAGGCGGCGCAGTGGCTGGCGACCGCGGTCGAGCAGGTCGGCGTGGGGTGGCCGGGGGCGATCCGGGACCGGATCGCGGTGAACTGCATCGTGCCGGCCGTCGATCCGGAGCGGGCGCATGCGATCGTGGCCGGATCCGGTTGCTGGACAGCGAAAGTGAAGGTCGCCGACCATCCCGGGTCACTCGCCGAGGATCTCGCGCGGGTCGAGGCGGTGCGGGATGCGCTGGGGCCGGGCGGGGCGGTCCGGATCGACGCCAACGGGGTGTGGGACGTCGACATCGCCGTCGACCACATCGGGCGCATCGATCGAGCGGCGGGTGGTCTGGAATACGTCGAGCAACCGTGCCGCAGCATCGAGGAACTGGCCGCCGTGCGCCGCAAGGTCGACGTGCGGATCGCGGCAGACGAGTCCATCCGGCGGGCCGAGGATCCACTGCGGGTCGCGGTCGCCGGCGCGGCCGATATCGCGATCCTGAAATGCACCCCGCTGGGCGGCGTGCGGCGCGCACTGGAGGTCGCGGCGGCCGCCGGTCTGCCGTGTGTGGTGTCGTCCGCGCTGGAGACCAGCGTCGGACTGTCCGCGCAGCTCGCCCTGGCCGCGTGCCTGCCGGAACCGTCCTTCGCCTGCGGCCTCGGGACACTGCGCCTGTTCGAGGGGGATGTGACCGCGACGCCGTTGCTGCCGGTCGACGGCTTCCTCGACGTGCCGGCCACGCCGCCGGTTCCCGATCCGAACCTGCTGGACCGCTACCGCCACCCCGACCCGGAGCGCACCCGCTGGTGGCTCGACCGGTTGACCCGGGTCGCCCGGCTGCTCGAATAGTCGCCACCGGAGGCCGAGAACTCGCCGAGTGCGGTCCGAAATACGCGCCGGCACGAGCCGAGTTCGATCGAACCGGCGGCGCGGCGGTCCGCGCGCAGCCGGGTTCGCCCGAATTCACCCCCGCAAACTCTCTGTTAACCACCCGTACCGCCCCCACCTCTGGCAGCATTGCGGCAGTCACACCTCTGTGCCCCCACCCGGACGGGTCCGACGATGGAGGACGTGCTCGTGCAGTTGCCGGACAACAACCGACCACCCGCTGTGCGCCCGCAGCAGGTGTGGGAACGCCGCCTGACCGCCGTCCCCGTCGAACCGGCCACCGACGACACCACCCCGACCCAGCCCTTCGCGGCACAGCCACAGCAACTCGAGCAACCACCGCCGCCGAAGCCCTCCCTGGGCCGCCGCGCCGACCGGCAGCTGTTCGGCATGTTCCCGGTCGAGGACGAGTTCGCCGCTTTTACCGGCTTCGATCCACGGTCACCCGCCGGCTTCCACGCCCCGGCCACCCCGGGCGGCGGCCTCGACACACCGGTAGCCCCAGCGGCATCGGCCGATCCGAGCAGCCCGTCCGACACCTCAACCGACCCGTACCCCGCAGCCGAGGAAGCCCGAACGCAGCACCAGGGCGGCCTCGGGTCCGACGACGCCGTCGACGAGTTCCACATAGCGCTCACAGAACTCTGGGCCATGGGGGGCGACATCGGACCCGGCGGGCTGGAGATGATGGGCGATTTCATGGAGGACGACGAGTTCCCGTAGCGCCCAGCCCGGCCCGCTGCCGTGCACCGGGACGGCCAGTACCGCGCGGCCGGTCTCGTAGTGGGCGGCGGACGTGCCCGCCCGGGCGCGCACGCGGATCGGGGTGGCGGCCTGATCCCATTGCGCCCGAACCCAATTCAATGCCAGCACGCGGTCGACATAACTCTGCACCGACTCCACCGAACCGAAGCGCCGCTCGACGGGCAGCGTGAGTTGCGAGCCCAGCACCTCGACCGTGCGCACCCCCGACGCGTCGGCCACCTCGAACATGCGCCGGACCAGACCCTCCGCGTCGTACACCCGGGACCGTTGGGTGTCGCGCACACTCACCCCGCGGGACCCAACTGTGCACGGGCAGCGCCCAATTCGGGTGCGGTGCCCAGACGCGCGGCCCGGCCCGCCCGGTCGCCCGCCTGCCGGGCACCGCGCGAATACCCCGCCGATTCCTGCGGGCCACGCCAGCGCCCGCGGGCCTGCGAGGTACTGCGATAGAAGTCGAGCAGTTCGAGTTCCTTGTCGCGCAACACGAGTGCGGTACCCGTGGCGGCCGCCGGCTCGGCCGCCGCCTCCCGGGTCACCTCCGCGCGGGCCTCGTCCAGCCGTGTGCCGATCCGCGCCGCGAACGCCATCTGGAAGTTCAGCCGCGCGGTCACGGCCGCCACCGGCGCCTGTACCCGGCGCTGCACCGTTCTGCCCCAGCGCTTCTCGGCCACCACCTTCTCCACGGTCGCCGACTTGTACACCCCGGACTTGATGTAGTGGTCCGACGCCCGCACCATCTGTACCAGCAGGCTCGCGTACAGCGCCTCACACGTCGCGATATCGGACTCGAAGCCGTGCGCGAACACCTGGGTGGACGACCGCGCCACATCGCACTGCACATCGTTGGCCGACGCGATCGCCACGAACAACTGGACGTAGGTACGCAATCCGCGTTTACCGGGCTCACCAATGGGAACGATCTTCTGCACCGGCGTCGTCCGGCGCTCCCGGACCGCCACATGGGCCCGGGCGACCGCCAGATCGATCGAGGACCGCGTCGCCAGCCGCTGCGCGGCGGTCAGGAACGCCTCCGCCTCGTGCTCGTTGTCGGTCGACTCGGCCTGCCGCAGCAACCCGCCGATGCGGGTCAACACCTTGTCCTGGGCCGGGTTGGTGCTCATGCGATCACGATACGAGAGCGCACCGACACCGGCCCCGGGCCTCGAACCCTGCCCCCGCGCGGCCCGGGCAATCGGGGCCTTCAGAGGCGCGTCCACAGGCCGACAATGTATCTTCCGTTGTGCAAACGCTGAGTGTGCCGGCGCTCACGGACCAACCCTGGAGTATCGATGGCCTTGAAATCCTCGCGACGTACCTCCCTGGTCTCGCGCGCCGCCCTCGCCGCGGTGTCGACCGCACTGCTCACGGCGACGTTCACCAGCGCCTGCTCCAGCAGCAGCGGCGGTGACCCGTCCGCGCAGAACCTGACCGGTCGCGGGCCCATCACCTACGTCGAGGGCAAGGACACCACCCAGAACGGCGCGGTCCGGCTGATGATCGACCGGTGGAACTCCACCCACCCGGACGAGAAGGTCACCTTCAAGGAGCAGTCCGCGGACGCCTCCCAGCAGTACGACGACCTGGCCCAGCACATGAAGGCCAAGCAGTCGGACTACGACGTGATGGCGCTCGACGTCACCGACACCGCCGAGTTCGCCGCGAAGGGCTGGATCCAGCCGCTGAAGGACTCCTTCGCGATCGACACCTCGAACCTGCTGTCGCCCACCGTGACCAGCGCGACCTACAAGAACACCCTGTACGCGGTGCCGCGCAACACCAACGGTGGCCTGCTGTACTACCGCAAGGACCTGGTCCCCACCGCGCCGCGCACCTGGAGCGAGATGCTCGCCGACTGCGCCATCGCCCGCGACCACAACATGGGTTGCTACTCCGGCCAGTTCGCCCCCTACGAGGGTCTGACCGTGAACGCGTCCGAGGTCATCAACGCCTACGGCGGCACCTTCATCGGCTCCGACGGCCGCACGCCGACCGTCGACAGCCCGGAATCCCGTGCGGGCCTGCAGGTGCTGGTCGACGCCTACAAGAACGGTGACATTCCCAAGGAAGCCATCGGCTACAAGGAGGCAGAGAGCCAGGACGCGTTCGAGCAGGGCAAGCTGCTCTTCGTCCGCACCTGGCCGAACCTGTTCGACGTGGCCAACTCCGACGCCTCCGCGGTCAAGGGCGACTTCGACGTCGCGCCGCTGCCCGGCAAGGACGGCGTCGGCGCCTCCACCCTCGGTGGCTACAACGCCGCCATCAGCACCTACTCCACGCACAAGGCCACCGCACTGGACTTCCTGCGGTTCCTGATCGGCGAGGACGCGCAGCGGCTCATCGCCACCGGTGGCTTCCCGCCGGTGCTCAAGTCGATGTACGACGACCCGGCCCTGAAGGCCAAGTACCCGTACCTGACCGCGCTCAAGGAGTCGATCGCTAGCGCCGTGCCGCGCCCGGTGACCCCGTTCTACCCGGCCGTGTCCAAGGCCATCCAGGACAACGCCACCGCCGCCATGACCGGCAAGGAGTCCGTCGACACCGCCATCGCCCAGATGCAGAAGGGCATCGCGGCCGCCGGCGCGTGAGCCGCGACGTCCTTCACACATCGGTCCGGTAGGAGAAAGAACGGTGTCACAACGCTGGCGGCCCTGGCTGTTCGTCGCGCCCGTGCTGTTGTCGCTGGCCGTGGTCATCGGATATCCGGTGGTCCGGGCGATCTGGATGTCCTTCCAGAAGGACGCCGGGCTCAACGAGGCCACCGGCATGTTCGAGGAGGGCGGCCCGGCCGGGTTCGACAACTACTCGCACTGGCTGCTGCAGCAGTGCCCGTTGCCGGGCGGCGGCACCGAGACCTGCCCGACCGGCAACCTGGGCTCGCAGTTCTGGGTCGCGGTCGGCATCACCCTGCTGTTCGCGGTGGTGACGGTCACGCTCGAGGCGTCCATCGGGCTCGGCATGGCGATGGTGATGGGTAAGACGTTCAAGGGCCGGGCCCTGCTGCGCGCGTCGGTGCTGATCCCGTGGGCCATCCCCACCGCTGTCACCGCGCGGCTGTGGGAGTTCATGTTCCAGTACGACGGTGTGGTGAACCGGGTGCTCGGCACACACATCCTGTGGCAGCAGGACGCGTGGCCGTCCCGGTTCGCGGTCATCATCGCCGACGTGTGGAAGACGACGCCGTTCATGGCGCTGCTGATCCTGGCCGGGCTGCAGGTCATCCCGGCGGACGTGTACGAGGCCGCGAAGGTCGACGGCGCCTCCGCCTGGCAGCGGTTCACCCAGATCACCATGCCGCTGCTCAAGCCGGCGCTGCTGGTCGCGGTGCTGTTCCGGACCATGGACGCGCTGCGGCTCTACGACCTGCCGGCCATCATGACCCAGGGCAACTCCGCGACCCGGACCGTCTCGATCCTGGTCGTCGACCAGTTGCGTCAGGGCTCTACCGACAACAGCGCCTCGGCCCTGTCGGTGCTCACCTTCCTGCTGATCTTCGCGGTCGCGTTCGTCCTGGTGAAGGTGCTGGGCGCGAACGCGGTGGCGACCCAGGAAGAACAGCGGAAGGCGCACTGATGGCGACTGTGACGACCCCGATGGACGCGCCCGAACGGCCCGCCGTGCCGTGGACGGCCCGGCTCGGTTCGGCCCGCGTCTACGTGGGCGCGCTGATCGTGCTGGTGTGGGGACTGGGACCGTTCTACTGGATGGTGGTCACCGCGTTCCGCGACCCCGCCTACACCTTCGACAACTCGCCGTGGCCGACCCATGTGACGCTGACGAACTTCCGCAACGCGTTCGACACCTCACGCGGGAACGACTTCGGCCGGGCCCTGCTCAACAGTGCCGTGATCGGTGGTCTGACCACCGCGCTGGCCCTGGTGCTGGGGATCATGGCCGCGTATGCGTTGGCCCGCATCGACTTCCGCGGCAAGTCGCTGATCGCCGGGCTGATCCTGTCGGCGTCGATGTTCCCGGTGGTCGTGCTGGTGACCCCGTTGTTCCAGCTGTTCACGAACATCGGCTGGATCGGGCACTACCAGGCGATGGTCATCCCGAACATCTCGTTCGTGCTGCCGATGACCGTCTACATCCTGGCGTCGTTCTTCGCCGAACTGCCGTGGGAGCTGGAGGAAGCCGCCCGGATCGACGGCGCCTCCCGGTTCCAGGCATTCCGGCTGATCATGCTGCCGCTGGCCGCGCCCGCGGTGTTCACCACCGCGATCCTGGCCTTCATCGCGGCCGTGAACGAGTACCTGCTGTCGTCGTTGCTGTCCTCGTCCGGCACCGAGCCGGTGACGGTCGCGATCGCCCGGTTCTCCGGCAACGACCCGCACGTGCCCCCGTACACCGCGATCATGGCCGCTGGGACGATCGTCACAGTGCCGCTGGTCGTCATGGTGCTGGTGTTCCAGCGGCGCATCATCTCGGGTCTGACCGCGGGCGGCGTCAAGAGCTGACCGGCACTCCGGATCACAGGTAGTAACAGAGACGGCCTCGGCGCTCGAACGAGCACCGGGGCCGTCGTATGGTGGAGACTTCGGTGTAGTTCGTCGAACATCCTCCCGAGGAGATGATCGCGTGAACGAGCGAAGTATCCGGCCGGCCCTGCCCGACCCAGCCGCCAGTCGCGGCACGGTTCAGGTGGACAGGTGAGTTCCGGCGGTAGACCGGGCGGTTCGGGAAGGCCGAGCCTGCGCGACCTCCTGCACCGTTGGAACGAACTCGTGGGCACCGCGGCGAATCGCCGGCGCATGCGGCAGGGCCTGCAGATGCGGCCCGTGCGCCACCGGGCTCCCGCACCCGCCGCCCCGGCCGACACGGACACCGGAACCCGAGCCGCCGTAGCGGACTGGACGCGGTCCGGCCGCCGTGCCGGGCGCTTGGTCCTCGCACTGTTCCTGATCTTCCTGGTGGTGCCGGCGCTGTTGTGCGCGCTGGCCTATTGGAGTGCCCAGGTCCCCCGCCCCAGCGCGGTGCAGACCAATCAGATCGCCACGGTCACCGCCGCCGACGGTACCACTGTGCTGGCGAAAATCATTCCGCCCGAAGGCAATCGGACCCTGGTCAAGCTGGACGACGTCCCGATGCCGGTGCGCGACGCGGTGCTGGCCGCCGAGGACCGCAACTTCTACTCCAACCCGGGCTTCTCCACTCAGGCGTTCCTGCGCGCGGCCCGCGACAATCTGCTCGGGCGCCAGGACGCCGGTGGTGGTTCCACGATCACCCAGCAGTACGTGAAGAACGCCTTCCTCGACTCCGAGCGCAGCCTGACCCGCAAGATGCGGGAACTGATCATCTCCGCGAAGATGGCGCGGCAGTGGAGCAAGGACGACATCCTCGCCGCGTACCTGAACACGATCTACTACGGCCGTGGGGCCTACGGGATTTCGGCCGCCGCGCGCGCCTATTTCGACAAGCACGTGCCGGATCTGACCCTCGCGGAGGGCGCGGTGCTGGCCTCGGTGATTCGCACCCCGTCCCTGCTGGACCCGGAGACCCACCACGATCAACTGGTGGCCCGCTGGAACTACGTGCTCGACGGCATGGTCACCATGGGCAAGCTGACACCGGATCAGCGTGCCGCACAACAGTTCCCGAACATCATCGGCCCATCGGCGCTCGACGACGCGACCCACACCCCGAACGGGCTGATCCGCACCCGGGTGCTCGACGAGATGCGGGCCGCCGGCATCACCGACGACGAAATCAACACCGGCGCACTGCGAATCACCACCACGATCGACCGCCGCGCCCAGCAGGCCGCCGTGGACGCCGTGCACAGCACCCTCGACAACCAACCGCCCGACCTGCGCACCGCAGTGGTGTCGATCGACCCCAGAACCGGTGCGGTGCGGGCCTATTACGGCGGTGACGACGGCGTCGGCTACGACTTCGCGCAGGCGCCGTTGCAGACCGGGTCCTCGTTCAAGACGTTCGCGGTGCTGGCCGCCGTCCAACAGAACGTGCCGCTGTCCTATCAGCTCGACAGCGGTCCGATCACGGTGAACGGCGTGAGCGTCAGCAACGTGGGCAACGAGACCTGCGGAACCTGTTCGCTGGCAGAGGCTTTCAAGCGTTCGCTCAACACCAGCTTCTACCGGCTGACCGAGACCGTGGGCCCGCAGGCGGTCGCGGACGCCGCCCACGCCGCCGGGATCCCGGAACGGATCCCCGGCGTCGCGGGCACCTCGCTGACGGATTCGGACACCGGTACGCCGTCCCCGTCGATCGCGCTGGGCGTGTACTCGGTCCGGCCGATCGACATGGCCTCGGCCTACGCGACGCTGGCCGCCTCCGGCATGTACCACTCGCCGTACTTCGTGCAGAAGGTGGTGACCGGTGACGGCCGGGTACTGCTGGACCACGGAAACCCGGCCGGCACCCTGCGGGTGACCGCGGCGGCCGCCGACACCACCACACACGCGATGCTGCCGATCGCCGGCTACTCCAACGGCCACGACCTGGCCGGCCGGCCCTCGGCCGCCAAGACCGGCACCACCCAGCTCGGGGACACCGGCGCCGACAAGGACGCCTGGATGATCGGTTTCACGCCGTCGCTGTCCACCGCGGTGTGGATCGGAACCGAACAGCCGCAAGCGATCACGACCCGCTGGGGTGGCCCGATCTACGGTTCCGGGCTGCCCGCCGACATCTGGAAGCGGACCATGGACGGCGCCCTGGCCGACAGCCCGGTCGAACAGTTCGCGCAGCCAACCGACCCGCCGCTGTTGCTCGACCCGGGCCCGCCCCCGCCGGGCGAGGCCCCGGCCCCACCGGCGCCCGCACCGGCCTGGTCCGGTCCGGACCCGTCCGCGATCGGGCCCGCCGCCCCGGCACCCGCTCCCGCGCCGCAACAGGCCCCGCTGCGCGGCGGCCCGTTCGACACACCGGACCCGGGTCCCCCGCCGGAGGACCCGGCGCCGGGCCTGTTGGTACCGCCGCCGAACACGCCCCGGGAGGTGCAGATCCTGCCCGGACTGACCATTCAGCTGCCGGGCTGACATGGAATTGCCGAACCGATTCTCGAACTGGCGCGGATGCGCAATCCCGGCGGCACCGGCGGACAGAAAGTGTCACCCGCGCAGGCGCGAACAGCGGTGGCCCGGTGAAACCGGGTCACGCTGACGCGCAATGGCGTGTTCGGTCCGCCGCCTGACCGGTCAGAGCCTGTTTTGTGACGAAGTGAATCCTCGTTATGCGGCCACTGTCCGGCCCGCGCCGATAGGGTAGGGCGCACGCCCCCGGGTGCCGGAGTTGTGAAACAGGGATATGAAACTGAACACTATTCGGGGCGGGCCGCTGTGGAGTGATAGTGGATGGATGCGGGAGGATAGGCGCAGTGATCGACCAACGGGACGCCCCGATCGGATCTGCCGCCCGCAACCGCAGTAGATCCGATCAGGCACCGCTGGCAGCAAAGTGGGTGACCGGACCGAGTGGCATCGGGCGGCCCGCCACACCGCACGAGACTTAGGGGCGACACCGGTGGATTTCGAAATCGTCGAGCGCCCGGAGACGCTGGTCGCCGGAACTGTGCTCCGCAGCCCGGCACTGGCGGTCGAGGGCCCGCGCAGACAGCGCGTGGAGGACGCCTGGAAAGCGCAGCTGACCCGGACCATGCCGGGACCTCCGGCGACCGCGTACGTGGATCACGCGCCGGAGATCGGCTCGTATCTGACCCACATCATCGGCTACCGCTGCGAGTCGCTGGACGATCTGGAGCCCGGCGACGTCCTGGCCCGGGTGCCCGGCGGCACCTTCGCCAAGTTCGTCACCGGTGGCGACAATCTCGGTGACGCCATCGTCTCGGTCTGGCGTTCGGTCTGGGACCTCGAAGCCGCCGGCACCATCACCCGTGCGTACACCGGAGATTTCGAACGGTATCCCGACGCCCGCACGGTCGAGATCTACGTCGCGGTGGAAACCGGCGACGAGGGCGACAGGTAGGAACGACACGTGGACTTCGAGATCGTCTCCATTCCCGGCAGCCTGGTGGGCGGCCTGACCGTGCCGCTGGCGGGCCGTGAGGTCACTGCCCGCGACCTGGACCTGGTCAATTTCACTTGGGACCGCTATCTGGCCCGGGAGAAGCCGGTCCCGCGGATCGCGGCCTACATCGGCCAGGACGACCACGCGGTGGCCGTGCTGGGTTACGAGCTGGAGGGGCTGGACCAGCTCGACACCGGCGACGTGCTGACCCGGGTACCGGCCGGCCGCTACGCCAAGTTCGTGGTCTCCGACAAGCCGTACGACCTGCTGCGCACGGCGTGGGCGCAGGTCGCCAAGGCGGAGGCCGCGGGCACCATCACCCGCTCGCACGTCGCTGAGATCGAGCGCTACACCGGGCCGACGTCGGTCGAGGTGTACGTCTCCCTGGACTAAGCTCGCCCGCCTCTCCGCGTTTCTTGCGGGCGGCTGAGAGCCGTCGGCTGTTTCGTATCCGTGCCTACGGTGCGTAGCGATCCAGTTCGGGCGTACCCGCCGAGTTACCCGGCCCGCACGAGATCAGTTGTCCTGAAACGTCGGAGCCGACCGGGTAGGTCCCGGTCGGCTTCCGTACTGACGTGCTGTAGTCAGTCTGCGTCGATGATGAAGGCTTCGAGCTGGGCGCGCGCGATGTCGTCCGCGATCTGCTGGGGCGGGGACTTCATCAGGTAGGCCGAGGCCGGGATGACCGGGCCGCCCAGGCCACGGTCCTTGGCGATCTTGGCCGCCCGCACCGCGTCGATGATGATGCCCGCCGAGTTCGGCGAGTCCCACACCTCGAGCTTGTACTCCAGGTTCAGCGGCACGTCACCGAAGGCGCGGCCCTCGAGCCGGACGTACGCCCACTTGCGGTCGTCGAGCCACTCCACGTAGTCCGAGGGGCCGATGTGCACGTTGCGGTCGTGCACCTTGCCCGACAGCGGGCCGTTCAGGTTGGAGGTGACGGCCTGGGTCTTGGAGACCTTCTTCGACTCCAGACGCTCCCGTTCGAGCATGTTCTTGAAGTCCATGTTGCCGCCGACGTTCAGCTGGTAGGTGCGGTCCAGCACCACGCCGCGGTCTTCGAACAGCTTGGCCATCACGCGGTGGGTGATGGTGGCACCGACCTGCGATTTGATGTCGTCGCCGACGATCGGCACGCCCGCGTCGGCGAACTTCTTCGCCCACACCGGGTCCGAGGCGATGAACACCGGCAGCGCGTTGACGAACGCGACGCCCGCGTCGATGGCGCACTGGGCGTAGAACTTGTCCGCTTCCTCGGAACCCACCGGCAGGTAGGACACCAGGACGTCGACCTCGGCGGCCTTCAGGGCGGCGACGACGTCGACCGGGTCGGCCTCGGACAGTTCGATGGTCTGCGCGTAGTACTTGCCGATGCCGTCGAGGGTCGGGCCGCGCTGGACGGTGACACCGGACGGCGGCACGTCGGCGATCTTGATGGTGTTGTTCTCGCTGGCGTTGATCGCGTCGGCGAGGTCGAAACCGACCTTCTTGGCGTCGACATCGAACGCGGCGACGAATTTGACGTCCCGCACGTGGTAGGCGCCGAACTTGACGTGCATCAGGCCGGGGACGCTGGAGTTCTCGTCCGCGTCCTTGTAGTACTGCACACCCTGAACCAGCGACGAGGCGCAGTTACCGACGCCGACGATGGCGACGCGAATCTCGCCGCCGGGTTTGTTCTCACTCATGGCCGGTTCTTCCTTCTTTCTCCGCGGCAATCAATTCGTTGAGCCAGCGCACTTCGCGCTCGCTTGATTCCAGACCCAGCTGGTGGAGCTGGCGGGTGTAGCGGTCGAAGGTTCCGCTGGCTCGTTTCACGGCCTCGCGCAATCCCTCTCGACGCTCCTCCACCTGCCTGCGCCGGCCTTCGAGGATTCGCATCCTGGCCTCGGCCGGGGTGCGGCCGAAGAACGCCAGGTGCACACCGAAGCCGTCGTCGGTGTAGTTCTGCGGGCCGGTGTCGGCGAGCAGTTCGCCGAAGCGGACCCGACCGGCGTCGGTGAGCTGGTAGACCCGGCGGGCCCGGCGGGTCATGGACAGGCCGTCGGGCACCTCCTCGGCGATCAGTCCGTCGGCCTGCATGCGCCGCAGGGTGGGGTAGAGCGACCCGTAGGAGAAGGCCCGAAACGGTCCGAGCAGGCCGGTGAGCCGTTTGCGCAGCTCGTAGCCGTGCATCGACGTGTCCAGGAGCAGCCCGAGGATCGCGAGTTCGAGCATTTCGGGCGCCACCTCCTGACTGTTCTCTCCACACCTAACCGATGGATACGACAGACACTATATCGGAGCGATACATCTGATGCAGCGTTGTTCACACCACGACCCGCTGGGGGCGCGGGCAAGTACTCTGGGGGCGTGCGAATTCAGCGGCAGGTGGTCGACTACGCGCTCCGGCGCCGGTCGCTGCTGGCCGACGTCTACGCGGGACGGGTGGATGTCGGCGAGGTATGCGACGCCAACCCCTACCTGCTCCGGGCGGCCAAATTCCATGGTCGCGGCAGTGATGTCACCTGCCCCATCTGCCGTAAAGAGCAGCTCACCCAGGTCTCCTGGGTGTACGGGGAGGGCCTGGGTCCGGCCGCCGGATCCGCCCGCGCCCCCGAGGAACTGCAGCGGATGGCGGAGACCCGCGAGGAGTTCACGGTGCACGTCGTGGAAGTGTGCCGGACCTGCAGCTGGAACCATCTGGTGCAGTCCTACGTGCTGGGCCGGACCCCGACGCCCACCCGGCGTCGCAGCGGCACCCGCCGGACTGCTGCGGAATGACGGGACCCGCGGATATATCTGGTGAGCGGGCGCGTGCACACCGTTGTGATCGCTCGCCTGCTGCCGACTCGATCAAGTTATGGAGAACGTTCCTGTGACTTCGCCCTACGACGACGGGCCGCACGGTGGCCGCATTCCGCGCGCACCGCAGGGGCCGGGAGGACAGCCGCAACGACCGGCCGGTCCCCCACCGGGACGTTCGATGCCGTACCGCCCGGACGAGACCCAGCGCGCTGGCGGCCCCGCCCCGCGCGGTCCCGGCGGCATGCCGCCGCGGGGGCCACAGGGCGGCGACCCGCGCGGACCGCAAGGCGGCGATCGACGCGGCCCACAGGGCGGCGATCCGCGCGGCCCACAGGGCGGTGACCGGCGCGGGCCGCAAGGCGACTACCCCCGTCGGCCGCAAGGCGACTACCCGCGTGGACCGCAGGGCGATCCGCAGCGGCGGCCCGCACCGCGCCCCGGCGACACCGGCGCCCAGTCCAACATGCCGATGGACGACTCGACCCGCCGCGTCATGGGCTCGCTGAGCGAGGCCGTCGCCCAGCGTGGACAGCGCCCCGGTGGCCGGCCCGGCGATCCGAGCCGTCCCGGTGATCCGAACCGCCCCGGCGCCGGCTCGCGACCGGCGACCGGATCCCAGCGCGCCGTCGGCCCCGGGCAGCGTGTCGGCGGTCCGCCCAACCGGCCGCCGAACGGGCGGCGCGGCACCGGCGGTGGTGGCGGCGACGGCCGCGGCCCGGCCTGGCTGCGGAACTTCAAATGGAAGTACGTGCGCCGCGCGGCATACGTGTTCTTCGCGCTGCTCATCATCATTCCGAGCACGGTGTTCCTGGTCGCCTACAACACGGTGTCGGTGCCCCGGCCGGGCGACCTGAAGAACAGTCAGACCGCGACCGTCCTCGCGGCCGACAACACCACGGTGATCAGCAAAATCGTTCCGCCGCAAGGCAACCGGACCGATGTGACGATCGACCAGATCCCGCCGCACGTGCGCAACGCCGTGATCGCGGCCGAGGACCGGTCCTTCTACACCAACCCGGGTTTCTCGGTCGGCGGCTTCGCCCGCGCGTTCCGCGACAACCTGCTGGGCAAGGAGAGCGCCGGTGGTGGTTCCACCATCACCCAGCAGTACGTGAAGAACGCGATGGTCGGTAACGAGCACTCGCTGACCCGAAAGATGCACGAGCTGGTCATCTCCGCGAAGATGGCCCGGTCGTGGAGCAAGGACGACATCCTCGTCGCCTACCTCAACACCATTCCGTTCGGCCGCGGGTCGTTCGGCATCGACGCCGCCGCACACGTCTACTTCAACAAGAAGGTCCAGGACCTGACCGTCGAAGAGGGCGCGATGCTGGCCGCCACGATCCAGCAGCCCTACGGTCTCGACCCGGAGCACAACCTCAAGGGCGCGCAGGAACGCTGGAACTACGTCCTCGACGGCATGGTCTCAATGGGCAACCTGCCCTCGGCCGACCGGGCGAAGATGCAGTACCCGGAGGTGCGCTCGTCCGCGGACGTCGACAACGAGCCGGGCAGCGGCACGGGGCCCGAGGGGCACATCAAGACCCAGGTGATGAACGAGCTGTCCGCCGCCGGGATCACCGACACCCAGATCAGCACCCTGGGCCTGCAGATCACCACCACCATCGACCCGCAGGCCCAGCAGGCCGCGCTCGACGCCGTCCACAAATACAGCGACGGCGAGCGCGAGGACAACCGGTACGCGGTGGTGTCGATCGACCCCAAGACCGGTGGCGTGAAGGCGTACTACGGCGGCGAGAACGGTGTCGGCCTGGACTACGCCAACTCCCCGGAGCAGACCGGTTCGACCGCGAAGGTCTGGGGTCTGGCCACCAATCTCGAACTGGGCAAACCGCTTTCGGAGATGTACGACAGTTCCACGGTCAACGACCACGGCATCCAGATCACCAACGTGGAGGGCGAGGGCTGCGGTACCTGCACCATCGCCCAGGCGCTGAAGATGTCGCTGAACACCAGCTTCATCCGCATGGAGATGGCCATGCAGCCGGCCAACAGCGGCGCCCAGAAGATCGCCGACATGGCGCACAAGCTGGGTATCCCGGAGACCATTCCGGGCATGGAAGGCAAGACGCTGCAGAACGCCGACGGCGGCGTGAACGACGGTGTGGTGCTGGGTGAGTACACGGTGCGCCCGATCGACATCGCCTCCACCTACGCGACGATCGCCAACTCCGGCATGTACCACGCGGTCCACTTCGTGCAGAAGGTCGTCGCGGCCGACGGTCAGGTGCTGCTCGACCGTGGCACACCCACCGGTGAGCAGCGGGTGTCGGCCGCGGTGGCCGACAACGTGATCGACGCGATGCGGCCGATCGCCGGCTGGTCGAACCACCACGATCTGGCCGGTGGCCGCCCGTCCGGCGCCAAGACCGGTACCACGCAGTACGGGACCGGCGGTGACGCCGGCGCCGACCAGGACGCCTGGATGATCGGGTTTACCCCGTCGCTGGCCACCGCGGTCTGGATCGGGCACGACACCCCGGCACCGCTGAAGACCGCCAGCGGCGGGCCGATGTACGGTTCGCAGCTGCCGTCGGACATCTGGAAGGCCACGATGGACGGCGCGCTCAAGGGCACGCCGGTCGAGCAGTTCCCGAAGCCCGCCGCCATCGCCGGCCAGGCCGGTGTGCCGTCGTGGTCGACGCCGTACACACCGCCGGCGACGCAGAATCCGCTGGTCCCGCAGTTCGTTCCGAGCATGGTTCCCGGACCGCCCGGGCCGTTCGGCCTGCCCGGTGTGCCGCAGGTGACGATGGTGCCGAACCCGGCCTGGACGCCTGCGCCCGCTCCCGATCCCAACCAGCCGAGCGGACCGGCACCCGGCCAGCCGATGGCCACCACCGACCCCGCGGCACCGGGTGCCGCACCCGGTGGAAATCCGGCAGCCGGGACACCCCCGGGGAACCGCAACGGCAGGTAGCCTCGGATGCCGTGATCGAACAACTGGTGTCAACGCGGGCCGGAGCAGACCTGCCGGAGGATTTCCGGTCGGACTCTCCGGCCCCGCTGGCATCCGACCTGCGCTCCCTCGACGACCGGGACCTCCCCAGTCGCAACGACACGCTCGCCGCCGCCGGCTCCACCCTGATCGGCGGCCCGGTCGGTCGGCACGCGCTGATCGGCCGGTCCCGGTTCTGGACCCCGCTGCGCATCCTGCTGGTCTTCGCGCTGATGTTCCTGGCGCTGGGCTGGTTCGCGAAGGCGCCCTGTATCCAGCAGGCCAAGACCGGCGACGGCCACTACATGCTGGACTGGAGCAACAGCCGGCAGTACGTGGCCATGTGCTATTCGGACACGGTCCCGCTGTACGGCGCCGAACATCTCAACGAGGGCGCGTTCCCGTACAAGAAGTCCTGGACCGAGCCGGGCGCGAACGGGAAAACGCAGGTCCGGTACATGGAGTATCCGGTGCTGTCGGGGCTCTACCAGTACGCGGCGATGGAGGTCGGCCGGGCCTGGCAGCAGTTGAGCCTGCCCGGAACCCTGGCCGTGGTCGTGTATTTCGATGTGGTGGCGTTCGGGCTGGCGATCGCCTGGCTGATCACGGTGTGGGCGTCGTCGCAGTTGGCGGGCGGCCGGCGGATCTGGGATGCGGCGCTGATCGCGTTGTCGCCGCTGGTCGCGGTGCACATCTTCACCAACTTCGACGCGCTGGCGACCGCGTTCGCGGCGACCGGTCTGCTGGCGTGGGCGCGTAAGCGGCCGATCCTGGCCGGTGTGCTGCTCGGCCTGGGTACGGCCGCCAAGTTGTATCCGGTGTTCCTGCTGGCCCCGATCGTGCTGCTGTGTCTGCGGGCCGACAGCCGGCGCAAGGAGCCGGGCGGGTCGTTCGCGGACCTGCGGAAATTCGGTCCGGTCACCGGTATGCGGGCCTACCTGACCGCGGCTCCCGCGCGGCCGTTGCGTGCGGCGGCGCTGGCCGTGGTGGGCGCGGTGCTGTCCTGGACCGCGGTGAACCTGCCGATCGCGGTCCCGTATTTCGACGGCTGGCACGAGTTCATCCGGCTCAACACCACGCGTGGCCAGGACCCGGACTCGATCTACAACGTGATCTCGTCCTTCACTGGCTGGAAGGGACTCGACCCGGGCTTGGCGCCGGGCGCGCCGCCGACCGTGCTGAACGGCTTTTCGCTGGTGCTGTTCCTGGTGGCCTGTGTGGGTATCGCCTATATCGCGCTGACCGCACCGCGCCGGCCGCGGCTGATGCAGTTGTGCTTCCTGGTGGTGGCGGCGTTCCTGCTGACCAACAAGGTGTGGAGTCCGCAGTACTCGCTGTGGCTGGTACCGCTGGCGGCGCTGGCGCTGCCGAACCGCAAGGTGCTGCTGGCCTGGATGACGATCGACGCGTTCCTGTGGTTCCCGCGCATGTACTTCTATCTGGGCGTGGACAAGAAGGGTGTGCCCGAGCAGTGGTTCACCGGCACGGTGATCGTCCGCGATCTGGCCGTGCTCGTGATGTGCGCGCTGGTACTGCGCCAGATCTACCGGCCCGCCGAGGACCCGGTGCGCCGCGACGGTCTCGACGACCCGGCCGGCGGGCTGCTCGACGGCCTGCCCGATCCGCTGCTGCCCTGGCTGCCGGGCTTCCTGCAGCCGCGGGTGGCGCCGGTCTACACCGAGCAGGTCGACGGATTCGGCGGGGCGGCACAGGAATTCGCGATGGCGGCGGCCGCGTACGGGGACGGGCCGGACCGGCCCGCACCCGATTTCACCGAGCAACGGCCGGTCGGGTAGCCTTACCGGGTTGCTGACGCGACAACCCTCCTGCCACGGAAAGTCCGTGGCCGTTCCAGTCCACAGGAGGTGATGGGTTCCGTGCGTCATTACGAAGTGATGGTTATTCTCGATCCGAGCCTGGACGAGCGCACCGTCGGTCCGAACTTGGACAAGATGCTTGGTGTGGTCTCCCAGCAGGGCGGCAAGATCGACAAGGTCGAGATCTGGGGCCGCCGCCGGCTGGCCTACGAGATCGCCAAGCAGGCCGAAGGCATCTACGCGGTCGTCGACTTGACCGCCGAGTCCGCCACCGTGAGCGAGCTCGACCGTCAGCTGGGGCTGAACGAGTCGGTGCTGCGCACCAAGGTGCTGCGCCGCGGCAAGTAGACCGCACGGCGGTCACGGCAATCCGTGACCGCGCCGCGGTAGCGGCACGTAATTACCCTCCCCGCACGCACTACTCGTTTCCGTCGGTGCCTGTCTCTAGGCTCTGACGCAACAGTCACGAGTGCATGCGGTACTGCACCGGAAAGCAGGAGGAACCATGGCAGCAGGCGACACGGTCATCACCGTCATCGGAAATCTGACGGCCGATCCGGAACTGCGCTTCACACCCGCGGGTGCCGCGGTGGCGAACTTCACCGTCGCCTCCACGCCCCGGGTGTTCGACCGGAATTCCAACGAGTGGAAAGACGGCGAGGCGCTGTTCCTGCGCTGCAACATCTGGCGCGAGGCCGCGGAGAATGTTGCCGAAAGCCTGACCCGAGGCTCGCGAGTGATCGTGAGCGGACGACTCAAGCAGCGCTCCTACGAAACCCGCGAGGGTGAGAAGCGCACGGTCGTCGAGCTCGAGGTCGACGAGGTGGGTCCCTCCCTGCGCTACGCCACGGCGAAGGTCAACAAGACCACGCGCGGCGGCGGTGGCGGTGGCGGCTTCTCCGGCGGCAACGCCGGTGGTGGCGGGGGTGGCGGTAATTACGGCGGCTCCGGCGGGGGCAGTCGCGGCGGCCAGAGTGGCGCCGGCGACGACCCGTGGGGCAGCGCGCCCGCGGCCGGCTCCTTCGGGGGCCAGATGGACGACGAACCGCCGTTCTGACAAACGGCTCATCCACAGGAGTAAGACAATGGCGAAAGCACCCGCGCGCGAAAAGGTGCTGAAGAAGAAGGCGTGCGCCTTCTGCAAGGAGTCCAAGTCGGGCATCGTCTCGATCGACTACAAGGACACGACGCTGCTGCGTAAGTACGTCAGTGACCGGGGCAAGATCCGTGCCCGTCGCGTCACCGGCAACTGCGTGCAGCACCAGCGCGACATCGCGATCGCGGTCAAGAACTCGCGTGAGGTGGCGCTGCTGCCCTACGTGTCCACGGCTCGCTGAGAACGGAGGCAGACAAATGAAGCTCATTCTTACTGCTGACGTCGACAACCTCGGCGCTCCCGGCGACACCGTCGAGGTCAAGGACGGTTACGGCCGTAACTTCCTGCTGCCCCGCGGTCTGGCCATCCCGGCCACCCGTGGTGCCGAGAAGCAGGTCCAGGGCATCCGCCGGGCGCAGGACGCCCGCAAGGTGCGCGACCTCGACCACGCCAACGAGCTGAAGCAGGCCATCCAGGGCCTGGAGTCGGTGTCGCTGACGGTGAAGACCGCCGGCACCGGCAAGCTGTTCGGTTCGGTCACCGCGGCGGACGTCGCGGCCGCGATCAAGACCGCTGGTGGCCCGGTCGTCGACAAGCGCTCGATCGAGCTGCCGAAGGCGCACATCAAGGCGACCGGCAAGCACGGTATCCAGGTGCACCTGCACCCGGACGTCGTCGCCAAGTTCGACCTGCAGGTCGTCGGCGCCGAGTAGTTCCCCGCCCGGGTTCGCCCGGGTGCGAGCTCGCTTCGCTTGCGTGAGACCGCCTTTCGATTCGTCGAGGGGCGGTCTCACGCTGCGCTCGCGTGCGGTTTTCCCGGTGATAGCCGAACCGCACACTCCTGCCGGGCCGGTGCCGTCGCGCCGGTCGGCGAAAATATCCCCAGGTCCGGCCTTCGGTGTGGACAACTTTGCGAACCATCCGGTTGCGATGTGACCCGCGCCACTTGCTGTGCGCTGGCCGTTTCCCCAACACGCCCAGCAGTTCATCTTCCACGACACGCCGGTGTGATATCGATCCACAAGTCCACAACTGTGGAAACACTGCTCTAGCAGGTAATTCTCCGTATCCGAGTGCAGAATTCCCCAAGTGATACACAGAGGGTGCACAACGGCGGGTGAACATTTCACAAGTTATCCACAACCGTGTGCACAGTCGCGTTTGGTACTCCCCAGGTCGGTCCCCTAAGTTCGTCCGGGTGCCGTGCCGGACGACCGGAATCCCACGCTCGACGCGGTAGGTGTCCGTTTGCCGTGCCCCGGTCAGCGGAACTTGCCGTGCGCCGGTGGGATCGGCGAATCTGTCGGCCCCTGCGGGTACAAACGTTGTCGAGGTCGAACGTTAGGGAGAGGACGGTCGCATCCGATGGCAGTCGTCGACGATCGCGGACGTGCCGACGTGGCCGAACCACCCGGCGAGGATTTCGGGCGCCAGCCCCCGCACGACATGACGGCCGAGCAGTCGGTCCTGGGCGGCATGCTGCTCAGCAAGGACGCCATCGCCGACGTGGTCGAGGTCATCCGCCCCGGCGACTTCTACCGTCCCGCACACCAGGCCGTCTACGACGCGGTCCTGGACCTGTACGGCCGCGGTGAACCCGCCGACCCGGTCACCGTCGCCGCCACCCTGGAACGCAAGGGCGAACTCAAGCGCATCGGTGGCGCCCCCTATCTGGTCACCCTGACCCAGACCGTCCCCACCGCCGCGAACGCCTCCTACTACGCCGAGATCGTCGCGGAGAAGGCGATTCTGCGCCGCCTGGTGGAGGCCGGCACCCGCATCGTCCAGTACGGCTACGCCGGCGCCGACGGCCAGGACGTCGCCGAGGTCGTCGACCGCGCCCAAGCCGAGCTCTACGACGTCACCGAACGCCGCGCCAGCGAGGACTTCATGCCGCTCGAGGAGCTGCTGCAGCCCACGATGGACGAGATCGACTCCATCGCCAGCCGTGGCGGTATCTCCCTCGGCGTCCCAACGGGTTTCACCGAACTCGACGAACTGACCAACGGCCTCCACCCCGGCCAGATGATCATCGTCGCAGCCCGACCTGGAGTTGGAAAGTCAACTCTAGGAATGGATTTCATGCGGAGTTGCTCGATCAAGCACGGGTTGGCGAGCGTCATCTTCTCGCTGGAGATGAGCCGGACCGAGATCGTCATGCGTCTGTTGTCGGCGGAGGCGAAGATCAAGCTCGGGGATATGCGGGCCGGGCGGATGAGTGACGACGACTGGACGAAGCTGGCGCGGCGAATGAGTGAGATCTCGGAAGCGCCGCTGTTCGTGGACGATTCGCCGAACTTGACCATGATGGAGATCCGGGCCAAGGCGCGGCGGTTGAAGCAGCGGCACGATCTCAAGCTCGTGGTGGTGGACTATCTGCAGCTGATGACCTCGGGTAAGAAGGTCGAGTCCCGGCAGCAGGAAGTCTCGGAATTCTCCCGAAGCCTGAAGCTGCTGGCCAAGGAACTCGAGGTTCCGGTGATCGCGATCAGTCAGCTGAACCGTGGCCCCGAGCAGCGAACCGACAAGCGCCCCATGGTGTCCGACCTGCGTGAGTCCGGCTCGCTGGAGCAGGACGCCGACATGGTCATCCTGCTGCACCGCCCCGATGCCTTCGAACGCGACGACCCGCGCGGCGGTGAAGCCGACCTGATCGTGGGCAAGCACCGTAACGGCCCCACCGCCACCATCACCGTCGCCCACCAGCTGCACCTCAGCCGCTTCGTCGACATGGCCCGCGGCTGACCCGCAGCGTTCAGGCGGCTATATCGAATTCGCCTGTGTCGGGCATTGTTTCGCCTGAATAGTCCGCTATTACGGTGTCCGCGAACGGAAGTCCGCGACCGGGCGCCGAAACGGTCCGGCGCTGCCGTACAGTGCGGCGGTGGCCTGTGCGAAGCGGTATCGGGGGCGCCAGGGGCATTTGTCCGAACACCTTCGCACCGGGGAGATTTCGTGACCGATCGCCGTCGTAATGCCGTCCTCGCCGCCGTGTGCGCGCTGCCGATCGCCTTGTCCACGTTCGATGCCGCCGCCGCTGCCTCGCCGGTCCAGCCGGGCGTGACCACCGGTGGCGACCAGTCCGATCAGAATCTGGCAGTGGCGGTGCAGCCGGTCGACAATATGCCCGCCGCCCCAGACGAGCAGGCACCCGAGGCGGATCTGGCACCGGCTCCGGCCGCACCCTGGTGGGAAGCCGGTTCTGCGTTGCCGGGCATCCCCGATCTGGCGAACGGATTCCCCGCGCTGGCGCTGCGCGGCGCCTGATCCGGCTCAGCTCTCGCGGTCGGCCGACCACGCCTAGGATTCGGCGAGACCAGGAAAGCCGACGTCTGGAGCAGTCGTGTCCACCCAAACCCCGAAGCGCCGCCGCCATCCCGCGGTCGTCGACCTGCATGCCCGGCGGCAGGCCGATGTCCAGCTGCGGATCGCGGACTGGATCACCAAGTTCGCGGGTTCGATGGCGTTCGTCTACATCCATGCGGTCGGATTCGCGATCTGGATGATCTTCGCCGAGAAGAACCCGTGGCCCACGCTGACGCTGGCGGTGTCGCTGGAGGCGATCTTCCTGTCCACGTTCGTCATGATCGGCCAGAACCGGCAGGCGGAGTTCCAGCAGCTCAAGGCCGACCACGACTTCAATGCCCAGGAGCTGGAGTTGAAGACGAACACCGAGCTGACCCGCGCGATCCACCAGATGACCGCCGAACTGCATCGCCGCCTGATCGAGGAGCCGGACGCGGGCGGCGACGCCGATCGACGGCCGGCATCCTGACTGGTCACACCTTCGACACACTCTTGCCACAGCGGTTACGCGGTGTTGCCGATCCGCCACACTGAATGCCTGGTTGTCACCGTTCCATCACCATATGGAGGCACACCGTGGACGTTGTGGTTCTGATCGGCCGGATCTTCTTCTCGGCCCTGTTCCTGGCTTCGGCCGTGGGGCATCTGACCCAATCCAAGGCGATGGCGCAGTACGCGGCCGCCAAGCGCGTGCCGATGGCCGAGATGTCGGTGCTGGGCTCGGGCGTGCTGCTGGTAGTGGGCGCGTTGAGTGTGCTTCTAGGCGTGTGGGCCGATCTCGGCTGCCTGCTGCTGCTCGCGTTCCTGGTGCCGACGGCGCTGATCATGCACGATTTCTGGGCGCAGACCGATCCGCAGGCCAAGCAGATGGAAATGGTCAATTTCAACAAGAACATCTCGCTGGCGGGCGCGTGCCTGATGTTGTTCGCGTTCTTCGCGCACAACCATGATCTGGGCCTGACCTTGACCGGGCCGCTGTTCTCGCTGTCCTGACGCGATCGCGGCCGGGGCTCGACCGGGTGGTGCCGACGACTGAGGCGGTGCGTGCATGGGCTGGGCCAATGTGGCGATGGGTGCCGCTCCCGTGGCGGCCGGCGCGCTGGTGGGAATCGTGGCCGGCAACCTGCGGGGCCCGAATCTGCGGGAGATGATCAGCAAGGACTTGGACCTGCTGGACCGGATGCCGGCCGACCAGGTGGAACGCCGTACCCGATTGCAGGCCGTCGTCGACCGCAATATCGACGGCCTGATCGAGGCCCACGAACGAACCTTCCGGCTCGAGCAGGCGGCCCGAGCCTCGCGCGGTTTCGGCCGCGACCTGACGATCTTCGTGGCGGCGCTGCTGTTCGCGTTCGTGTGGTGGCACGTCGGCCACGACAAGCAGCACTGGCCGTCGACGTTCGTGGTGCTGATCGCGGTGGCGGCGGTGAGCGGGCTGCGGGCGGTGCGCACCGGCTACCTGGCGATCCGCGCGTACCTCACCGGCGGGCGGCGCACGCGATCGGCGAATTCGCTGCCACACTAATGCCATGGCAGGCACGGAGACGGACCTGGACGAGCCGGCGGACGACGGTGGGGGTGGCGCCGGCGCGCACGTGCTGGGCGAGCACATGCCGCAGTGGCTGCCGCGGGCGATCGCGACCGTGTTCGTCTATCTGGCGTTGTTCCTGTTGGCGGTGTGGGCTTTTCAGCGCCTGACCGGCATTCTGACGCTGCTGCTGGTGGCGTTCTTCGTATCGCTGGCGATGGAGCCGGCGGTGGGTGCGCTGGTCGGCAAGGGTGTGAACCGGGCGCTGGCCACGGCGGTGGTGTTCATCCTGTTGTTCGCGGGCGCGGCCGGGTTCATGTTCGCGCTGGTGACCCTGCTGGTGGAGACGATCACGCATCTGGTGAACGAGTTGCCGAGTCTGGTCGACAGCACGGTGCGGTGGGTGAATCGCACCTTCCACCAGAACTTTTCGCTGCACGAGTTGACCGATCGGCTGTTGCACGACTCCAACATCATCAACAACTACGCCCAGACCGCGGCCGGGAACATCTGGGGTGTGTCGAGCACGCTGCTGGGTGAGCTGGCGAAGATCTTCACGATCGCGCTGTTCAGCATGTATATGACGGCGGGCGGCCCGAAGTTGCGGCGCGCGGTGTGTTCGCTGTTGCCGCCGGCGCGGCAGGCGACGGTGTTGCACGCGTGGGATCTGGCGATCGAGAAGACCGGCGGTTACCTGTATTCCCGTGCGCTGCTGGCGGTGATCTCGACGGTCGCGCACGCATTTTTCCTGTGGATTCTCGATATCCCGAATGCGGTGGCGCTCGGGATCTGGTTCGGCGTGCTGGCGTCGTTCGTGCCGACGGTCGGCACGTACCTGGCGGGAATTCTGCCGATTCTGGTGGCGCTCACCATCCATCCGATCGACGCGGTGTGGATCTTCATCTTCGTGGTGCTGTATCAGTGGTTCCAGGATTATCTGCTGCAGCCGCGGATCACCGCGCGGACCGTGGATGTGAACGCGGCGGTCGCGTTGTTGGCCGTGCTGGCGGGTGGCGCGCTGCTGGGGGCGGTGGGTGCGCTGCTGGCGATTCCGGCCACCGCCACCGTGCAGGCGTTCCTGAGCGAGTACATCACCCGGTACGAGGTGCCGGAGGATCCGCGGATCGAGCGCACCACCTCGGTGCGCAAGCGGCGTAAGCAGGCGCAGGCCGCGCAGCGGTCGGCGGCCCCGCCCGCCGATTCAGGCGAGGGGTAGCGGTGTGCCGTATTCGGATTCGGGGCGCGGCCCGAAGATCCGGCGTTGTTCGGCGGTGATGGCGAGGTCGTTGATGGAGGCTTCGCGCCGCCGCATGAGCCCGCTCTCGTCGAACTCCCAGAGTTCGTTGCCGTAGCTGCGCCACCAGGCGCCGTCGTGGTCGTGCCATTCGTACTGGAACCGGACTGCCATGCGATTGCCGCGGAATCCCCAGAGTTCTTTTCGCAGGGCATATTCCAGTTCGCGTTCCCATTTCCGGGTGAGGAATCCGATGATCTCGGTTCGCCCGGTGACGAATTCGTCGCGATTACGCCAGATCGAATCGGGGGTGTAGGCCTGGGCGACCCGCTGTGGGTCGCGGCTGTTCCAGGCGTCCTCGGCGCGCTGGACTTTCGCGCGCGCCTGCGCCTCGTCGATGAAGGGCGGGACCAGCGGATTCGCCGGATCGATGGGTGTGTGTGCCATGGGTCCAGCTTGGCTGATGGGCGGGTTCCGGTGCCGTCCGCATCCGGACACGATTCCCACATTTCCGGACATACGACCAGGTTGGCGAATCCGTCGATTCGAATGCTCCGATTCGAATGTTTTCTAGTCAAACGAGGATGTTCCGGATAGTATCGGCGCGCTCTACGTTTGTAACCACAGGAGGACCCGGACCGTGCGCCGTACGATTGCAGTGGCCATTCTCGTACTCGCGACGGCCGTGTCGGCCGGTTGCGCGAAGGACGAATCCGCGGACTCCACGTCGTCGCCGGCGACGACCGCCCGGGCGGTACCCAAGGTGGCGGATCCGGCGGGCGACACCAAGGCCGCTGCGGGGGCGCAGCTGGTGCTCACCGACCTGCCCGAGGGCTACACCCAGGCGAGCCAGCCCGCCTCCACTCCCGACCGCGCCGGAGACAGCAACGCCGGGTACATCTGGGGCAAGCCCACACTGGACTGCATCGGCACCTCCCGGGACGCGCTGGGCCGCTTCGGCCCGATGGCCAATTCGGGCACCTTCAAGTCTCCCGAGAACGCGGTGGTGACCTCGATGGTCGAGTTCGAGCCGAACACCGACATCGCCGGCAAGGAGATGTCGATCGTGCACGACCCCAAACTCGATGCGTGCCTGCTGAGTTCGGCCCGGGACAGCGCCAAGGGCAACGCGGCGATCAACTTCACCTCGGTGGGCGCGACCGATCTCCCCCCGATGGGTGACGACTCGGCCGCGATCCGGACCACCGCCCACATGGCGACCAACGACCAGGACGCGTTCTCGGACGTGATCACCGTCCGGTCGGGCCGCGCGCTGGTCACGATGACCCTGCAGTCGGTCGGCCAGCCGTTCACCACCGACTTGGAGCAGCAGCTCACCCAGGTCGTGCTCGACCGCCTGCCGCACTGATCCCCGCGCACCTATCCTCCCGTGGTGGACAACAGGCAGGTGCTGGTGCTCGCGTTCGACGGTGTCCGGTTGCTGGACACCACGGCGGTGCTGGAGGTGTTCAGCACCGCGAACCGGCTGGGCGGGCACTACACGGTCGCGCTCTGCTCCCCCGACGGCACCGCGGTGACCACGGCGTCGGGCACGCGGCTGCTCCCGGACCGCGCGTATCCCGGCGCGGACCGGCCGCACACGGTGATCGTGCCCGGCTCGCCGCGCTTGACTACCGCCCCGGCGCCGGCGGAGTTGCTGACCGCGATCACCGCGGCCGGTGCGTCCGCGACCCGGGTCACCTCGGTGTGTACGGGGGCGTTCGCGCTGGCCGCGACGGGCCTGCTGGACGGGCGCCGCGCGACCACGCATTGGCGGTACGCGGAGCGGCTGGCCCGGTCGTATCCGAAGGTCGCCGTCGAACCGGACGCGATCTACGTCCGCGACGGCCACGTGACCACGTCGGCCGGGGTGAGCGCGGGGCTCGACCTGGCGCTGGCGCTGGTCGAGGAGGACGAGGGGCCCGATCTCGCGCGTGAGGTGGCCCGCGATCTGGTGGTGTTCCTGCAGCGTCCGGGCGGGCAGTCACAGTTCTCGGTGGCGGCCCGGACCGGGCGGCCGCGGCGCCGGGAATTGCGCGCGGTGCTGGACGCGGTGCTCGCCGATCCGGCCGCGGATCATTCGCTGCCAGCGATGGCGGCGCGCGCACATCTTTCCGGCCGCCATTTGAGCCGCCTGTTCGACGACGAATTATCTGTTACGCCAGCGACTTTCGTGGAAAGCGTGCGACTGGAGGCGGCGCGTCAGCTGCTGGAGTCCGGGGAATCGGTCTCCGGTGCCGCACAGCGATCCGGGATCGGCAGCGAGGAATCGCTGCGCCGCGTGTTCCTGCGCCGGCTGGGTGTCACACCGTCGGCTTATCGCGCGCGTTTCCGCACGGCGCACCGCGGCGCGCACTGAATCACCGCACGGGCAGCCGGGGCACCGTGCGGCGGATCGGGGGTGTCAGACGGATTCGTGTTCGGGGGTGAGTCCCTCGCTGAGCCGGAGCTGCTCGGCGACGTCGACCAGCTCACGCAGATGCTGGTCGGTGAGCCCGGCGGCGTTGGACAGCAGGCGACGCAGCGGCCGCTGGTCCAGATCACCCGCCAGGGTGGCGTCGCGGTCGACGATCAGCTGACCGGGGTGGACGGGGCGAAATTGACTGCGTGAAGGCATTGTGGGCCCTACTTTTCTCGGCGGTTCGGCGGGATGTTGCAGATTTTCCGAGTTCTCGTAGCAAAGAGTTCAACACGAGTGCGAGCGCCGGGCAATGGTTTTGTCCGAATCTGTGAGCGACTTAACCCTACTTCTATTCGGAAGGAAGTAACGATTCGGATACACCGGAATTTCGAGGAAAATACCCCTATTACGAAACGGACTTCGTCCCTTCAGAATCGCTTCGATTCGGGCACTCGGTATCCGTTGACCGCTAATTCACCGACACCGCATCCGCTTGTTCGGCCAGAGTTTGCCGACATCGATCCCGAATCGAAACCGACCGGTGGGTCGGCGGCCGGACGCGGCCGCCGACTCGGAACTACAGCGCGGCCGGCTCGGGGTGGCGCTCGAACAGTTCGCCCCAGGCCGCGCGGGCGGCGTCGGCGAACTTGTCACCCGCGGGGGCGGGCTGATCACACGCGAGATCGACCAGTGCCCGCGCCAGACCCAGCGCGGCAACGTGGTGCTGCTGGGCGGTCGCCAGGATCTCGTCGAACGCCTCGCTGACGCCACAGCGACGCAGGGCGATCAACACCCCTTCGGCGGTGTCGAGCAACCGTGCATCGGTGCGTCGAGCGTCGAGACCGGTCATAACAATTTTCTCCTTCTCGATGCGCTCGGGTCAGCGACCGACTCGGCAATACTGGCCGGTTACCGAAACGAAGTCAAGCAACTGTCCAATTCTCGATGCCGTTGCGCTGAGGGCATATTCGCGTCCCGAGGCCGGCTCGCCGGAGCAATTGCGGCGTTTCCCGGTTCAGCAGTGGAAAGCACCTGGCAATCGTGCTATTCAAGACCGATGGGCGCTTCCTACGACGTGGTTATCGTCGGCGGTGGGCACAACGGATTGGTCGCTGCCGCCTACCTCGCCCGGGCCGGGCGCTCGGTGCTGTTACTGGAACAGCAGGACCGGCTCGGCGGCGCGGCGGTCTCGGAACGAGTCTTCGACGGCATCGACGCGCGCCTGTCGCGCTACTCCTACCTGGTCAGCCTGCTCCCCGAGCGGATCGTGCGCGATCTGGACCTGAACTTCGCCACCCGCCGCCGGCGGATCTCCTCCTATACCCCCGTCGACGGCACATCCCTGCTGGTGGATACCGCGCGCCCCGACCGCACCCGGGACGCGTTCGAGGCCCTCACCGGCTCGGCGGCCGAGTACCGGGCCTGGGAGCGGTTCTACGCCATGACCACCCGGATGGCCCAGCAGGTCTTCCCCACCCTGACCGAGCCGCTACCCACCCGCGCCGAACTCCAGCGGCGGATCGACGACCGGGTGGCCTGGGAGACGGTCTTCGAACGCCCGATCGGCGAGACGCTGGAGGCCGAGTTCGGCCACGACGCCGTGCGCGGCATCGTGCTCACCGACGCGCTGATCGGCACCTTCGCCGGGGCGCACGATCCGGCGCTGCGGCAGAATCGTTGCCTGCTGTATCACGTCATCGGGCGGGGCACCGGCGAGTGGGACGTCCCGATCGGCGGCATGGGCGCGTTGACCGGCGCCCTGGCGGACGCGGCGCGGGCGGCAGGGGCGAAACTGGTCACCGGGGCGAACGTCACGGCCGTTCGTGCCGACGGCCGGACCGCCGAGGTCACCTGGACGGGCGGGACCGGGGGGAGCCGCGCGCCCGATACCGCGGCCGAGACGAGCGCGGGGGCGCGCTACGTGCTGGCCAATGTCGCGCCCTACACCCTGGCGTCGCTGCTCGGCACCGCCGCGCCACCGAAACCCCAAGGCGCCCAACTGAAGATCAATATGCTGGTGGACCGGCTCCCCCGCCTGCTGGACGGCACCGATCCGCGGGATGCCTTCGCCGGCACCTTCCATATCGCCGAGGGCTACGGCGCCCTGGAGCGGGCCTACCTGGAGGCGGCCGCCGGCCGGCTGCCCGCGGCACCGCCCTCCGAAATCTATTGCCACACATTGACCGACCGTTCGATCCTGGGTCCCGGCCCGGCCGCGGCCGGCATGCACACCCTGACCCTGTTCGGATTGCACACGCCCCCAGCACTGTTCGCGAACGATCCGGAGCGGTCCACGGCCACGCTGGTGGAGTCCACCCTCGACTGCCTCGATGCCGTTCTGGCCGAATCGATCCGGGACCGCCTGGTGACCGATGCCGACGGCAAGCCCTGCCTGGAGGCCCGCAACCCGCTGGACCTGGAGCGGGAGATCGGGTTGCCCGGCGGCCATATCTTCCACGGCGACTTGGCTTTTCCCTATCTGGCGACGAACGCGGACGCGACGGACCCGGCGGTCCGCTGGGGTGTGGCGACCGAGGTGCCGAACGTCCTGCTGTGCGGGGCGGGGGCGGTGCGCGGTGGCGGGGTCAGCGGTATCGGCGGCCACAACGCGGCCATGGCGGTGCTGTCGCGCTAGGCGTCGGACGACCGGTCGACGTGCGGGGCCAGTGATTCCCACGACCAGGTGAGGCGGCCCGTGGTGAGGTCGGCGACCACGCCGTCCACCCAGGCCAGTTCGGCGACGGTGACCGCGCGCAGGTATTCGTCCTCGAGGGCGGTGACCCGCGGGAGCCCCAGTTTCGCGGCGAGTTCCGCGTCGCGGTCCATGTCCGCGAGCCGGGCGCGCAGGGCGTCGGCGCGGCGGGCCAGTTCCGCCCGGGCGCCGTCGGGCCCGAGCAGCATCATCGACGACAGCGCGGCGGGGAACTCGGGAAACTCGTTGCGCGGCACCGCGATCATCTCGGCCAGCCAGCCGACGCACGCGGCGCGTCCGGTGTCGGTGATCTCGTACACCGTGCGCTCCGGGTACTGCTGATCGCGCCCGGTCTCGCGGACCGCGACCAGCCCGGCCTCCTGCAGCCGGCCGATGGTCTTGTACAGCCCGGCCCGCTGGCCGACGTTGACCACTTGGTCCTTGCCCCACTCCTTGATGCGCCGCTGGATGCCGTACGGGTGCATGGGTTCCAGCGTGAGGATGCCGAGCACCGTCATGGCCAGGGGAGAGCGCTTGAACTGGGGCGATGCGGTCACAGGGGCATAGTACCCAGATTTCTTCCGATAGATTCTCGACAACTAGTTGCAAAGACACTAGTTGCCATGCCACTATTGAGGAGCAGGCAGCACCGACCACAGGGACAAGGAACACGCCGTGAACGCCACCACCATCCACGTCGACCACGACACCACCAAGCGCCTCGGGCACTGGACCGACGCCACCCGCTTCGACATCTCGGCTCGCTACGGCAGCGCCGTGGTGGACCTGCGCTCCCCCGAGATCGCGGGCAGCGACGACATCGTCGTGGAGGTCGCGATCGACCACGGCATGATCAAACTGCTCGTGCCCGACGACGCGGTGATCGACCAGACCGGGCTGACCTGGACCGGGCGCGGCCGGGTCAAGGACATGGCCCGCCCGAAGGACGCGGCCGGCCGGGTCGTGCGACTCACCGGCACCGTCGCCTCCGGCGAGATCCGGGTCCACCGCGCGGGTATCGCGGTGCTGTCGGCACTGTTCTCCCGCGAGTTCTTCGAGGACGCCAAGCGCGCCCGCCGGGAGGGCCGCACACCGACGGTGGCCGACCCCGCCAACACGCCGCGCTGAGCCAACGTGCCGGCGGTTGCCCACCCCGGGTGATCGCCGTTACACTCCTCGCGATCAACAGGAACTATGAAGTTCCTGATTCTGGAGGGGTGCGAGTACATGGTCAACCACCGGCCGAGGGCGCTGGCCGCCGTCATGACCACACTGGCACTCACCACCGGAGGTGTCGTCGCGGCCGCGCCGGGGCACGCGGACACCTCCGCGCTGGACGCCCAGTTCGAAGCGACTTATCAAGCACCCCAGCAGTACCCGAACATCGCCATCGACTGGGACGTCCCGATCACGATGAGCGACGGCACCGTGCTGAAGGCCAACGTCTACCGCCCGGCCGATGCCGCCGGGCACCCGGTCGACGAACAGCTGCCCACCATCGTGAACCTCACGCCCTACACCAAATTGGTGGGCGCCCTCGCCGAAGCCGCGCTCTCCGTTCCCGGCCTGTCCGACGCGCTGGTGAAAGTGCTTGCCAAGGCAGACTTCTCGGCGCTCGGCATGAGCTCGCTCAGCGACATCCTGCGCGCGGTGCCCGGCGGCGCCGGCCGCACCTTCGCGGTCGACCCCAACCTGGTGCGCAGCGGCTATACCCAGGTAGTGGTCGACGTGCGCGGCACCGGGTTCTCCCAGGGCGACTGGCAGGTCTTCGGCGACCGCGAACAAGCCGACGGCGCCGAGGTGATCGACTGGGCCGCACAGCAGCCCTGGTCCGACGGCAAGATCGGCATGAACGGCATCTCCTACTCGGGCATCAACCAATTGCAAACCGCCGAACGGCATCCCGCCGCGCTCGGCGCGATCTTCCCGATCGTGCCCGGCAGCGACCTGATCCGCGACGTCGCCGCGCCCGGCGGCGCCCTCGGGATCGGCTTCATCCCGGAATGGCTGGCCGCGGTGGACGGCACGAAGCTGATCCCCGACCTGACCGCACTGCTGACCGGCAAGTTCGACTGGACCTGGCTGGCCGACCGCGCCGCCGACCCGCTCACCTTCATCGACACCGTGATCGCGGCGCTGACCACGCCGTCGGTGGATCAGATTCCACCGCAGCTCTATTCGGTCCTGAACAACCGAAGCGACCTGCGGCAGGCCTGGCTCGGGCACCCCGAACAGATCCAGGTACCCACCTTCGTCTACGGCGGCTGGCACGACATCTTCACCTACTCCTCGCCGCAGGTGTACAACGCCGTGGACGTGCCGGCCGAGCAGAAGAAGCTGCTGATGGGCGACACCTACCACGTCACCACCAGCGCCGGACTCGGCGACCCCGGCGCACCCGCACCCCTGGACGCGCTGCAGCGCGCCTGGTTCGACAAGTGGCTCAAGGGAATCGACAACGGCATCGACCGGTACAGCCCGGTCACCCTGTGGCAGCAGGGAACCGAGCAGTGGACCACCGACGACAGCTTCCCGCGCGCCGGAATGGACTACCGGCGAATGTATCTCGGCGCGACGACCTCCGGGACCGCGCCGCAGAGCCGCTACGACGGCAGCCTCGCCGCGCAACCCGACGGTCCCGCAACCGTTTCCGTGGACCCGAGCATGCTCACGATGTGCTCGCGCGACGCGATCCAGGGCACCGCGGGCCTGGTCCCGGAACCGGACCAGTGCGCGAAGGACGCCCGGATCAGCGAGGGCGCCGCACTGAGTTTCACCAGCGCGCCGGTGGACCGGCCGACCGTGATCTCCGGCCCGATCGGCGTCCACCTGAACACGGTGCTCGACGCCACCGACGGTTACTGGACCGTGACGGTGAACGACGTTGCCCCGGACGGACACTCGACCGTATGGTCCACGGGCCAACTGCAGGCCTCCCTGCGGGCGGTGGACGAGTCGAAGGCGCAGCGGTCCGCGAACGGCGACTACACCGACCCCTATCCCGCGCTGTCCCTGGACCAACGGCAGCCGGTGGTGCCCGGTGCGCCGACCGTGCTCGATATCGGGATCCGCGCCACCGACGGCATGCTGCAGCCCGGACACCGGCTGCGCCTGGACGTCTTCGCCGGCAACCTGCCGAGCAGCATTCCGGTGCGCCCGCTGCTGAACGAAAGTGGGCTGCGCACCCAGCATCTGGCGCTCGACCCGGATCAGCCGAGCTGGATCAACGTTCCAGTTCAGGCGGATTCGGGCTGGTGACCGGTCCCGCTCCGGCCGGTGACGTATCGTCGAGCCGGTCCAGGACCGCCGAGACCACCAGGTGGGCGCTGTCCACCACCTCGCGCAGTGGCCGGTCGTAACCGTTGAGCACCCACTGCTGGGCGATGACCAGCATCGCCCCCGCCAGTCCTGTGACCACGGTCCGCTGCCCGGACGGTCCGGGCGGCAAACCCAGTGCCCTGACGCATACTTCGACCAGCGCCTGGAACCGCCCCCGGTAGATCTCGTCCACCGCGGGGCTCACGCCCAGGATCTCGAAGAAGGCGATCCGCGGCACCGGCGGATCGTCCGCGATCAACTCGAAATAGCCGGTCAACATCCCCAACGCCCGCGCGGCCGGGTCGGTGCCGCCGCGCTCGGCGCCACGCACGATGGCGTCCCGGATGCGACCGGTCACCACCTCGTACGCGGCGAGCAGCAACGCCTCACTGCCGTCGAAGGATTCGTAGAAGTAGCGTTTGCCCACCCCGGCCCGCGCGCAGACGGCGTTGATGGTGGTGGCCCGGTAGCCCTCGGTCCCGAACTCGGCCACGGCGGCCTCGATCAACCGCGTGCGCCGCTCCCGCTGGCGCTGTTCGGGCATGCGGCCCCGATACTTTCGGCCGTCGGCATCGGAATCGGGGACCTTCACGCCGCCATGTCTACACCACCCCGAAGGCGGTCGTGAACCAGTGGTTCCAGCCGGGGGACAGCAAGTCCGCGTACCGTTCGTAGGCCGCGCCGTCGGGGTGGTAGCCGTCGCCGGCGGCGATCTCGCGCTGCCAGACCACGTCGGCGGACAGCGGTTCCAGCGCCCGCAGGTACCCGACGTCCGCGGCGGCGCAGACCGCGGCGAAGCGCGCGTCCAATTCGGCCAGCCGCGCGTTGTGCTCGGGATCGATGTTCGGTGGCGGCGACACCACCAGCCGGTGCCAGCCCCGATCGGCAGCCGTATCGAGAAACGCCACCAGATTCGCCACCGATTTCTCCGGCTCGACGCGCGGCCGCCCGTCCTCCAACACCGTGTCGTTGGCACCGAACGCGAACACCACACCGGCGGCCACCCCCGCGGGCAGCCGCCGGGCACATTCGGCCTCCCAGCGCGCCGCGATATCGGCGGATGTCTCGCGCCGGATCCCGAGGTTGTACCAGGTCAGCGGCCATCCGACGGCCTGGGCGCGGGCAGCGAGTCGGCCCGGCCAGCCCAGGGCCGTCCGGTCACCGACCCCGGCGACCAGCGAGTCCCCGACGAAACAGATGCGAATATCGGACATCACCCGAGTGATGGTGGCACGACCACGCCAATATGATCACGAGCAGGTTGCCCGTCGGATCCGCGCGGCAAACCCGGCCACCGTCGTCCGTTCCGGAGGGAGAGACCGTGCACCCGTCACCGCTGCCGGAAGCCGTCGATCCGCGCGACGGCGCGTCAGCGCCCGCGCGCGCGGTCCCGCCGTTGAACAATGCCCTGGTGTCGCTCGCACCTCCGGGTCACCGGGCCGCCCCCGCCACAGGCACCGCGGTCGGGTGAATACCGGCGACGACGAACCGCAGCGGTCCGGCAACCAGCCGGACCGCGACCAGCCGCGCCCGGGAGCGGTCGGCACCGCCGATCAGCCCGAGCCACGCGACAGTGCCGGGAACGGGCAGCCCCCGATCCGGCATACTCACAGCGGAGCCGGCCCCGGGCCCGAGGTCGCGCCGACGATCCGAAAGACGCGACACGACATGCGAGTCGACGGACGAGAGATCTCGGTCTCCGGCAACCTGCTGCAACCCCGGATCCGCCGGACCAGCGACATCCTGCGGGTCATCGCGTCGGCGATCCTGATGACCCTGGTGGTCCTCGGTTCGCTGATCACCCGGCCGCGCTGGGAGGCCCTGGAACGCTCGGTGTCCGGGATCGTCGGCTTCCTCACGCCCGAGCAGTCCAACCTCGTGTATCTGCTCTACAGCATCGCCATCTTCGCGCTGCCGTTCGCGATCGCGGTCCGGCTGATCCTGCGCATGCAGTGGAAACTGCTGGCCGGCTACCTGGCCGCGGGCGCGATCGCGGTGGTCCAACTGTCGATCACGCACACCGGGTTCTCCGCGCCCAGCTGGCATCTAGGGGTCCCGAACCAGCTCGACACCTTCCTGGCCCAGTTCCTCGACGACCCGCGCTGGATCGCGATGCTCACCGCGATGCTGACCGTCGCGAGCCCGTGGCTGCCGCCGAAGGGCCGGCGCTGGTGGTGGACCCTGCTGCTGGCGTTCGTGCCGCTGCACCTGTTCGTCAGTCTGGTGGTGCCGTCCCGGGCCATGTTCGGGGTCGCGGTCGGCTGGCTGATCGGCGCGATCATCGTGCTGCTCGTCGGCACGCCCGCACTCGAGGTGCCGTTGGAGGCGGCGGTGCGGGTGCTGGCCCGGCGCGGGTACACGGTCGCGGAATTCACCGTCATCCGGCCGGCCGGACCCGGGCCGCTGCTGCTGTCGGCGACCACGGGCGACCCCGGCGACCAGGCCCGCACCCAGCAGCTGGTCGTCGAGCTGTACGGGCAGAACCAGCGCAGTACCGGCATGCTGCGGCAGCTGCGGCGATTCCTGGCCTTCCGCAGTTCCGAACGCAGTCCCGGTTTCGCGTCGATGCGCCGGGCCGTCGAGCACCGGGCCCTGATGGGGATCGCGATGGGCGATCTGGGGCTGGCCAACAACAAGCCGCTGACCGTGGCCGCCCTGGACCGCGGCTGGATGCTGTACGCGCACACCGTTCCCCGCGGCGCGCCGCTGTCCGGGGCGGACGCCGACCGGCTGCCCGACGTGTGGCGGGCGTTGCGCGGCATGCACCGCGCCCAGATCACCCACGGTGACCTGCGCACCGAGGAGATCCGGCTCGCCGACGGCCAGGTGCTGTTCGGCGGCTTCTACAACGCCGAGTTCGGCACCTTCGACGCCCGCTTCTCCGCCGATGTCGCGCAGCTGCTGCTCACCTCGGCCCACCTGTACGGCCCGGAGCGGGTCGTCGAGTCGGCGATCGACATCCTGGGCGCGCAGGCGGTGCTGAACGCGTCCCGCCGGCTCACCCGCTGGGCGCTACCGGCGACCGTGCGGCGTTCGGTGCCCTCCCCCGGCGATCTGATGAACCGGGTCCGCGAGCAGGTGCTGCTGCAGACCGGTGCCGAATCGATCGAGACCGCCCAGATCACCCGGTTCTCGCAGAACCAGATCGTGCAGCTGGTCCTGCTCATCGGCCTGGTGTACGTGGCGTACCCGTACATCAGCCAGGTGCCGACCTTCTTCACCGAACTGCGCACCGTGGACTGGTGGTGGGCGCTGGTCGGGTTGTCGATGTCGGCGGCCACGTATGTCGGTGCGGCACTGGCACTGTGGGGTTGTGCGGGCGGGAAGATCGATATCCGCAACCTGCTCGCCATGCAGGTCGCGAACACCTTCGCCGCCACCACCACTCCCGCCGGGGTGGGCGGCCTGGCGCTGAGTGTGCGGTTCCTGCAGCGCAGCGGGCTCGGCGCGGTGCGCGCCACGGCGGCGGTGGCGCTGAACCAGACCGTGCAGGTGGTCACCCACGTGCTGCTGCTGATCGTGTTCAGCGTGACCGCGGGTGTGTCGGCGAACCTTTCGCACTTCGTGCCCAGCGCGACCGTGCTGTACCTGGCCGCGGGCACCCTGTTCGGGGTCGCGGGCGTCGCGCTGCTGGTGCCGACCGTCCGGCGCTGGCTGCGCACCGAGGTCCGGCCGCAGCTGGCGACGGTAGGCGAGGAGCTGAAAATCCTGTCCCGCCATCCGCTGCGGCTGTCGATGATCGTGGGCGGCTGTGCCACCACCACACTGGCCGCGGCGGGCGCGCTGTGGGCGGCGGTCGAAGCCTTCGGCGGGACAACCGGATTCGTGACCGTCACCATCGTCACCATGATCGGCGGCACGCTGGCGTCGGCGGCCCCGACCCCGGGCGGTGTGGGCGCCGTCGAGGCCGCGCTGATCGGTGGCCTGGCCGCCTTCGGCGTGCCGGCCGCGATCGCCGTGCCCGCGGTGCTGCTGTACCGGGTGCTGACCTGCTGGCTGCCGGTGTTCTGCGGCTGGCCGCTGATGCGCTGGCTGACCGCCCGCGAATTGATCTGACCGTTCAGGCTGTGCCGACGGCGCCTGGACCGGGCGGCCTGCGTGGTTACACTGCGCTGCCGCCTCCGCCCGCTGACCGGCTCAGGCGCGGGCCGACGGCGCCTGGACCGGGCGGCCTGCGTGGTTACACTGCGCTGCCGCCTCCGCCCGCTGACCGGCTCAGGCGCGGGCCGACGGCGCCTGGACCGGGCGGCCTGCGTGGTTACACTGCGCTGCCGCCTCCGCCCGCTGACCGGCTCAGGCGCGGGCCGCGGCCGCGGCGGCGTCGTGGCCGGCGATCACCTCGATGCCGGGCGGCAGGGCGTGCAGGCGCTGGATGGTGCGGAACGCCTCGTCGCGGTCGGCGTCGAACAGCTTGCCGGGCATGGGCGCCTTCTCCCGGATCATGGTGACCTGCAGGGTGTTCCACACCGCGTCGCCGGCCAGCAGCACGCGGGTGCCGTCGTCGACGGCGAGCAGCACGCCGAGGCTGCCCGGGGTGTGACCGGGCAGGGCCACCAGCAGCACCGAGCCGTCACCGAACAGGTCGTGGCTGGCGGTGAAGGTCAGGACCGGCGGCCCGTCGAGCTCGACCGGCGCCACGGTACGGCCCGACAGCGGGGCGCGGACCACACCGTAGGGTGCGTGCTCGCCCGCGGTCGCCCAGTCGTATTCCACTGCGGGAACCCGGAGTTCGACCGGCGCGGGTAGTTCGAGCAGACCAGAGACGTGATCCCAGTGCAGATGCGTCGCGACGGTGAAATCGATCTGATCGACCGAAACGCCCTGTGCGGACAACACTTCCGCCAGCCCGGCCACCGCCCCGTGCGGCTCCACCAGCTGCCGCAACGGCACCGGCTGGCCGGGCAGCACGCTGCGTCGCACGTCGCCGCACAGCGCCGGATCGACCAGGAAACGCGCCGTCGGATGTTCGACCAGGAAGCAGCCGTACCAGATCGGCGCGGTGCGCAAGGTCCGAACGCCCTCGGCCGCAATGGTCATCGGCACGTCGCCACCGGCCTGCCGCAGGGCGCGCAGCCGGACGGTGGCTGTCGCGGTGGGCAGCTCCGCGATCGTGAGCGCGGCCAGGAACTCCGGGTCGGCTTGCCGGGGCCGCAGCAACTTGCCGGGCGTGGCCGCCAGAGCCGAACAGCAATCCAGCAGCGTGCGCGCCAGCGTGGGCCGGCCGAGCACGGGATCCGGTGCGGAGACAGGCATACCGCGCACTATATCCGCTTCCCGGTGCCCGCTCCGGGTGGATCGTGGGGGACGAATCCGATCTACCCGACAACAGTTTTCGCCGATGTCGGCATCGCGGCGAGAACGCCTACACTTGTTGTGCCCCCACCACCGCAGGACCCGTCCGGGTCGGGTACCCGACTGCGCGGAGCTGGGCCGGCACACCCTAGGGCGGCGGATTCCACCGGATGCGGGAGGAGACCTGGTGACACGACACTCAGGCCACGCCATCTCCAAATCTGTTGACACACTAGACATCTCACCCATTACGACCGGTCGCGGCAGGCGGGCCACATGAAACCACCGTTCACCGCCGGCGCCACCGCACCCCTGTTGCTGTTCGCCGGCGGTGGCGGCCTGCAACCACGACTGGGGCGGATGCTCGCCGCCCGCTATCCCGTCTTCGCGCGTGCCCTCGACGCCGCCGCCGACGCCGTGACGGCGGCCGGCGGTCCCCGGGTCTGGACCCCGCGCTACGGCTTCGGCCGCAGCATCGACGACCCGCGCGCCGCCGAGCCGGCGCTGTTCACCTACCAGGTAGCCATGGCGGAACTGCTGCGCGCCTGCGGCATCCGGCCCGCCGCCCTGATCGGCTACGGGCCCGGCGAAGTGGCGGCCGCCGCGGTTGCCGGCGCACTGAGCTGGACCGACGCCGCCCGGCTGGCCGTCGTGCGCGGCTGGCTGCTGGCCCGGCACCCGAGCGCGGCCGCCATGCTCGCGGCACCCGCCGAGGAGGTGCACAAGCTGGTCCAGCCGCTGCGCGGAGAGGTGGCCGTCGCGGCGGTGCACGGGTCGCGCTCGGTGCTGGTCACCGGCGCACCCGGCACGATCGGAACGGTCCTGCGGCGCGCCCGCCGCCGGGGCATGGCCGCCCAGGAGCTGGCCCGGGCCGGGCACCAGCCCTGGCCGGTCCTCGACAATCAGCTGTTCATCGCGGAATTGGGTCCGTTGCGCGCGGATTCCGGTGCGGTACCCATCTATTCGACCACCCGGCTGCGCACCGGCGCGGCCACCGGCCGCTTCGACGCCGGCTACTGGGCCGACCACGGCAGCGGCCCGGTCGAGCTGCCCCGCGCCCTGGATTCCGCTGCCCGCGACGGGTTCTCCACCGTCGTCGAGATCGGACCCGCCGCGGTGCCGGCCGTTCGGACCCATCCGGCCTTCCGCGCCGGTATCCAGGCCGTCACCGGCGGCGCCGACGAGGCATCCACCCTGCTCGACGCCCTCGAACAGGTCCGGCACCGCCTGTACCCGTCGGCCACACCCGGCCCGGAACCGACCGCGGCCCCACCGGTCGCCGCAACCGGGGCGCCGGAGGCCTTCCGCGACCCGTATTCGACTGCGGTGCAACCGCTTCCGGTGTTACGCCCCGGCATCCCAGCAGGCTCCGGTCACGAGGCGGGCTTCCGCGATCCGTATCCGACTGCGGCGCAACCGCTACCGATCCTGCCGACCACCTCCGAATCGAACTCGGACGGACCGGCAGCCTTCCGCGACCCGTACCCCACTGCCGCCCAACCGCTGCCGATCCTGCCGCTCGCCCCCGAATCCAGTGGATCCGGCAGCGATCCGTACGCCACCGCAGCCCAACCACTGCCGACCAACGCGTCCGATCCGAACGATCCACCAGTCTTCCGTGCCCCGTATTCCACCGCGGCGCAACCGCTACCGATCCTGCCGCTCGCCCCCGAATCCGGTGGATCCGGCAGCGATCCGTACCCCACCGCAGCCCAACCACTGCCGATCATCTCGACCACCTCATCCGAGCCAGGCGAACCGGCCGTCCTCCGCGATCCGTATCCCACTGCCGCGCAACCGCTGCCGCGTCTCGGCGACCAACCGAACTTCGCAGATCCGTATCCCACGGGAGTTCAACAGCTTCCCGGCGCGACGACCGGTAGTGACCTCGAATCATGCGCTGCGGCACCGCAACCCGAGCAGCGCCTGCGACCGGTGCTGCACCTGGCGCTCGGCCGCCCGAACACTCCGGACCATGCCCGCACCCCGCATCCGGTGCAGGTGGAGCCGGACGGCACCTATGTCGTCACCGAGGGTCTCGGCCCGCTGGGCGCGGCGGCGGCCCGTTGGCTGCTCACCGCCGGCGCCCACGATGTCGTCGTCCTGACCCGCAATCCCGATTCGCTCCCCCCGCTATTGTCCGGCTGGGAAGACCGGGTCGTCGTGGTCGGCTGCGAGGTGGGCGACCGCGCCGACCTGGCCGCCGCCATCGACGACATCCGTTCCTGCGGCTCGATCATCCGCGGGCTGGTCCACGGCCTCCAACTGCACCACCCCGACGCCCACGACGCCGACGAATCGGAACGCATCGCCGCCGACCTGCTCGACCTCACCGACACCGACCCGATCGATTTCATGGTCCTGTTCGCCGGCCCCGGGCCCTCCCCCACCACCGACCCCCTGGTCGGCCTGGCCCGCGCCCACCCGGACCGCCGCTTGATCGGCGTCGGCCGCGGTATGGAACTCACCTCTCTGGACGACGAAGGCGGGGCCGAGAGCGCCTGACCGCCGAGCTCATCCGAGCCGATCACGCTGGACGTCGATACCGAACGCGCCCGGGTGTCCAGCCCGAGAACGACAGCCGGGCGTGTCGGTCGCGTGTGGCGCGCCGGGGGCGGATGATGCCGGGATGTTCGTCCCCATTCCAGGTAGTCGCATCCGTCCGGGCCGCATCGGATCGCCGGGTGGTCGGCCGTGACGTTCTCGACCCTCGCCCTCGTGCTCGTCCTCGGCTCCGCGGGACCGTTGCTCGCCTGGCGGGCGAACTGGCACGTCCCCATCGTCATCGGTGAACTGTTTGCCGGAATCATCTTCGGTGCCAGTGGATTTCGCGTGCTGCATCCCGACGAGCCGACCTTCGCGTTCCTGGCCGACATGGGGTTCGCGCTGGTGATGTTCGTGGCGGGCACGCATGTGCCGGTGCGGAGCGCGGAGGTGCGGTCCGCGCTGGGTACCGGGTTGCTGCGGGCGGCGCTGGTGGGGCTCTGCGCCGCCGGCGCCGGATACGGGATCGCCTCCTGGTTCGATCTGCCGCACGGCGCGATCTACGCGGTGCTGATGGCATCGTCGTCCGCGGCGGTGGTGCTGCCGATCATCGACTCACAACAGCTGACCGGGCCCGCGGTGCTGCAGATGACCGCACAGGTCGCGGTGGCCGATACGGTCGGGGTGGTGGCGCTGCCGCTGGTGATCGACCCGGCGCACGCCGGGCGGGCCGCGCTGGGCGCGCTGGCGGTCGCGGCGGCCGCGGGGGTGATGCTCGGCGCACTGCGGTACCTGGACCGGATCGGCCTGCGCCGGCGTGCGGAACAGATCTCCGAGCAGCGAAAGTTCGCCTTGGAGTTGCGAATCGGGCTGGTGCTGCTGTTCGCGCTGGCCGCCGTCGCGACCCGGGCCGGGGTCTCGATCATGCTGGCCGGATTCGCCGCCGGGCTGGCGGTCAGCGCCACCGGTGAGCCGCGCCGGGTGGCCGAGCAGCTGTTCGCGATCACCGAGGGCTTCCTGGGTCCGCTGTTCTTCGTCTGGCTCGGCGCCCGGCTCAACCTCCGCGAATTCAGCGAACAACCACATCTGATCGTGCTCGGTCTGGCGCTCGGTGCCGGTGCGGTCGCGGTGCATATCGCGATGCGCGCGGTGGGACAGCCGATTCCGCTCGGCATGCTGGCCGCAGCGCAGATCGGGTTACCGGTCGCGGCGGTGACGGTGGGTGGTCAACTCCACGTCCTGCGGCCCGGGGAGGGCGCGGCGATCATGCTGGGCGCGCTGGTGACGGTCGCCGCGGCAGGCATCGGCGGGGCGCTCGCGGCGCGGAAGACGGCCCAGGCACCGACGGCGCACTGAGCGGCGGCGCGCCGGATACCGGCAACCTCAGGCCGGCTGCCCGACCCGATGCGGGGATCGACCGGCCCTGCGGGACAGCGAATCGAACCGGCTACTGGGACGGGTGGCCCAGTAGCCGGTCGGTCTCGCGGCGTTCCCGTTTGGTCGGCCGCCCGGACCCGCGATCACGGCGGGGCTGAGCAGCCAGGATCTCCGGCGGCGGCGGTGGCGGCGACTTGTCGATGTAGCAGGTGACGGCGATCGGCGCGCCGACGCGCTTGTTCACCACCTGCTCGACGAGCACGATCCGTTCGAGTCCGCCGACGCGCAGCCGGATCTCGTCGCCCGGACGAACCGAATGGGCAGGCTTGACCGCGACGCCGTTGACGCGGACATGCCCGGCGCGGCACGCGGCCGCGGCGGCTGATCTGGTCTTGAACAGCCGTACTGCCCAGACCCAGGCGTCGACCCGGGCCGTGACGGGTGAATCAGGCAACGATGCGACGGGCGGTAACCACGTCGCTCGTGTTCAGCGGCGCGTAGCTGACCGTCTCACCGGACTGCGGGGCCTGCAGGATCTGGCCGTCACCGGCGTACATCACCACGTGGCCGCCACCATTGGTGACGAGCAGGTCGCCTGGCTGGAGGTCGTCGAGCGCTACCGGCTGACCGGCGTTCGACTGCTCGAAGCTGGTGCGGGGGATGTCGACGCCGGCCTGCTCGTAGGCCCACGAGGTGAGGCCGGAGCAGTCGAAGCCGCCGGGGCGGTTGCCGCCCCACACGTACTCGGTGCCGATCTGGCTCTTGGCGGCGTCGAGCGCGCGCTCGCCGGCGGTGTTCTGGACCTGCGGCTGACCGAACAGGCTGGGCATGGTGGGAACCTGGGCCGGCGCGAGGGCCTGCGGGTTCACGACCGCCTCGGCCGCCTTGATGTCGTCCGCATGGTCGGACAGCAGCTGGTTCGCCTGCGTGACCTGCTGGTCGAACTCCGGCGGAACGTCGAAGTTGCCGACCCCGGGAATGTTGAGGGTAGCGGCACCGGCCGAGAGGGCCGGGAAAGCGCCGGTCGTCACGGCAGCGGCTCCCATTACGAGCGCGCCCTTGACGGAGTTCGGCAGCTTGGATTCCCGCTGCATGCTGTGTTTACCCACCGAGCTTTTTCTCCTGCTTCTTCCTGCCCGTCCGCCGACCGGGTTAGCTGACGGGTTCGGGCCGGGAAGCTCGGCCCTACCGCTACGGCCTTGCGGCCGTAGCAGATTCACCCCGATAACCTGGGTCCCCGATTCGGTAACGGATCGAATCCGTGCACCGATTAGGCGGTGACCATCCGCGCCACTTCTGGGATGGAGTGACTGACTGCGTCTGGTCACGAGAAGATTACGACCCGTCCGCAGGGTTGTCTAGCCCGTGGCCTCGGCAAGCCACCCGAAGGGCGAAAATTCCTGCGGGAACACCGCAAACGGAATGTTTTGCCCAGGTAACGGAACTGTGTCGGCGAAACGGCTTCCGTTATCGAAACCGCCGGACACGCCGCCGCCACAGCGGATTCCGGCCGGGGCGCCGCGAAACTTCCGATCGGGAGAGTCATTCCCCAGCACCGCATACCGAGCAGATGTCTCGAATGCGTCACGATTCGTCAGGGGGGTTACCGGACTGTTCCAAGGCCGTGATGCGGCGTTCCGCGTCGGCCAGCGCCACCTCCAGCCGGCCCACCACCATCACCAGCGGACCGACCGCCAGATCGGCGACCAGCTGCGCATCGCCCACCCCGGTACCGATGACGGCCAGCAGGTTCGCGCGGATCTGCTGGGCCATCGCCGCGCCCGGCGGGATCCGCCAGGATTCGACCACCTTCGCGAGGGCCTCGGCGCGCGCCTCGTCGTCGAGATCGGATTCGTCGTATCCATCGGATGGCATGGCAGCGCTCACCTCTCGATAGGCGTTTCTAGGTCTTGGCTTAGACGAGCCGAGAATTTCCCCCGTCGACGCTACATTGGGCAAGCATGGACCCCGTACGGAATCCGTATGCTCCCGGCGCCGGACAGCGACCGCCCGAATTGGCCGGTCGCGACAAACAACTCGACGCCTTCGACGTCGTCCTGGAACGCGTCGCCGCCGGACGCCCGGAACGCAGCGTGATGCTCACCGGACTGCGCGGCGTGGGGAAAACGGTGCTGCTCAACCAGCTTCGCTCCAGCGCCCGGTCGCGGGGCTGGGGCACGGGCAAGCTCGAGGCGCGCCCCGACCAGGGCCTGCGCCGGCCGCTGGCCTCGGCCCTGCACATGGCCGTCCGGTCGATAGCCGCCGAACATCGCAATCCGGAGATGGTCGACGACTTCCTCGGCATTCTCAAGGCTTTCGCGCTGCGCGCGACCGCGGACAAGGGCATGCGGGACCGCTGGCAACCGGGCATCGACGTCCCCGCGGTGACCGGTCGCGCCGATTCCGGCGACATCGAGATCGATCTGGTGGAGCTGCTGACCGAGGCCGGGCAGCTAGTGGCCGGCACGGGTGTCGGCCTGGGCCTGTTCATCGACGAACTGCAGGACCTGGGCGCCGACGACATCTCGGCCATCTGCGGCGCCTGCCACGAACTGAGCCAGGAGTCGGCGCCGGTGATCGTGGTCGGCGCCGGGCTGCCGCATCTGCCCGCCGTGCTGTCGGCGTCCAAGAGTTACTCCGAGCGGCTGTTCGGCTACCACCGCATCGACCGGCTACCCCGGGAGTCCGCCGACCGCGCGCTGATCGCACCGGCCGAACGCGAGCAGGTGAAGTTCACCGACGAGGCCCTGGCGGCGCTGTATCGCAAGGCCGACGGTTACCCGTATTTCGTCCAGGCCTACGGCAAGGCGACCTGGGACGCCGCGGCGGACAGCCCGATCACGGCGGAGGATGTGGAGCTCGCCGCGCCGGCCGCGGAGGAGGAGCTGGCGGTCGGTTTCTTCGGCTCCCGTTACGAGCGGGCAACTCCCGCCGAGCGGGACTATATGCGGGCCATGGCGGATCTGGCCGGTGACGAGGGCCCGGTGTCGACCGCCGCGGTGGCGGCCGAGCTGGGCCGCAAGCCGGCCTCGGTCTCCCCTGCTCGGGACGGTCTGATCAAGAAGGGGCTGATCTACTCGGCCGAGCGCGGCACGATCGGTTTCACGGTCCCGCACTTCGGCCGGTATCTGCGGGGCGTCCAGTAACCCTTTATTTGCCTCTCTAGCGGGCCGATTAGAGATCGTTATAAACCGCAACCCGAACTACTACCGGCCGGTAACCCACGCTCCTACACTCGAATGTGACTCTGATCACCTCCGAGTAGGAGACGGCATGACTACTCATGCGAAGGTCGACGCCACCGAGGAACAAGCCCGGGCGCTGGTCGAGGAATCGCGCGAAACAACCTGGTCCAAACCGTCGTTCGCCAAGGAGATGTTCCTGGGCCGGTTCCGGCTGGATCTCATCCACCCGTACCCGAAGCCCTCCGCCGAAACGGCCGCCAAGACCGAGGAGTACCTGGAACGCCTGCGGGCTTTCATGGAGACCGTCGACGGCGGCGTGATCGAGGCGGAGTCCAAGATCCCCGCCGAATACGTCAAGGGCCTCGCCGACCTCGGCTGCTTCGGCCTGAAGATCTCGGAAGAGTACGGCGGACAAGGGCTTTCGCAGCACGCCTACAACCGGGCGCTGATGCTGGTCGGTTCGGTGCACCCCAGCCTGGGTGTGCTGCTGTCGGCCCACCAGTCCATCGGCGTACCCGAGCCGCTGAAGCTGGCCGGCACCGCCGAGCAGAAGCGAGAGTACTTGCCGCGCTGCGCGAAAGGCGCGGTCAGCGCCTTCCTGCTCACCGAGCCCGACGTGGGCTCGGACCCGGCCCGGATGGCGTCCACCGCGACGCCCACCGAGGATGGCGAGGCGTATCTGCTCAACGGCGTGAAGCTGTGGACCACCAACGGCGTGGTCGCCGAACTGCTCGTGGTGATGGCCCGGGTCCCGCGCAGCGAGGGACACCGCGGCGGTATCTCGGTCTTCGTGGTCGAGGCCGACAGCCCGGGAATCACTGTGGAGCGGCGTAATTCGTTCATGGGCCTGCACGGCATCGAGAACGGGGTCACCCGCATGCACGATGTGCGGGTGCCCAAGTCGAGCCTGATCGGCCGCGAGGGCGACGGCCTCAAGATCGCGCTGACCACCCTGAACGCGGGCCGGCTCGCGATCCCGGGAATGTGTGCGGCAGCGGGGAAATGGTCGCTCAAGATCGCCCGCGAGTGGAGCACGCACCGGGTGCAGTGGGGCCGCCCGGTCGGGCAGCACGGCGCGGTAGCGAGCAAGCTGTCCTTCATCGCCGCAACGAGTTTCGCGCTCGACGCGGTGCAGGACATGTCGGCCATGATGTGCGACGAGGACCGCAACGACATCCGGATCGAGGCCGCCCTGGCCAAGCTGTGGGCCACCGAGATGAGCTGCCGGATCGCCGACGAGCTGGTCCAGATCCGCGGCGGCCGCGGCTACGAGACGGCGGCCTCCCTGCGGGCGCGCGGCGAACGTGCCGTCGGCGCAGAACAATTGCTGCGCGATCTGCGGATCAACCGGATCTTCGAAGGGTCCAGCGAGATCATGCGGCTGCTGATCGCCCGCGAGATGGCCGACGCGCACATGGCCGCGGCCGGCGCTCTGGTGGACAAGAATTCCACCTTGGGTGCCAAGGCGAAGTCCGCGGTCGGGGCCACCGGTTTCTACGCCACCTGGTTCCCGAAGCTGGCGGTCGGCGTGGGCGCGCTGCCGGGCGTCTACGCCGAATTCGGGCCGCTGGCAAAGCATCTGCGGTTCGTGGAACGCAAGTCGCGCAAGCAGGCGCGAGCCCTGATGTACGCGATGGGCCGCTGGCAGGCCAAGCTCGAGTACCGCCAGGGCTTCCTGGGGCGCATCGTCGACATCGGCGCCGAACTGTTCGCGATCTCCGCGGCCTGCGTGCGGGCCCAGGAGATGCGGGCCGCCGGCGACCCGGACGCGGGCGCGGCGATGGAACTGGCCGACACCTTCTGCCGGCAGTCCCGGCAGCGGGTGCGGGCGCTGTTCGGTGAGCTGTGGGACAACACCGACGACGCCGACACCACGCTGACCAAGGGCATCCTCGAGGGCCGCTACCGGTGGCTGGAGGCCGGCGTGATCGATCCGAGCGAGGGCACCGGGCCGTGGATCGCCGAATGGGAGTTCGGCGCCTCGACCGAACCGAACCTGCTCAGCCCGTTCCTGCCGTCGACACGGCCCTGAGCCGAAGCGAACAGAATTCTGCCCCGATCTAGCCGAAAACCTAGATCGGGGCAGATCGATCTGCCCTCACCGGTCAGGCGACCCAGGCCGGCAGCAGGCGATCCCCGATCCGCTGCGCACATGCGGGAGCCGCGTCGGCCCCCGCCCGTCCGTTGGCGTCGAGGGTGTAGGCGAGCGCGCCGCCGCGCGCGCACACGATCGCCGCGAAGCCGCGCTCGGCATCGGCGAAGATCCGGCGCCGGACGTCGGCGGCCATGACGACGGTGTCGCCGGCGGCCACGGTCAGCTCGTCGGCGCCCAGTTCGATGCGGGCCGCGCCGCCGACCGCGGTCCACACCAGCTCGGTATCGAAGGCGTGGTCGGGCCCGGCCGCGCCGGGAGCCATGTCGACCTGCCAGACCGCGAGTTCGCCACCGCCCTGAGTGGGGGAGGCAAGCGTGGTCATGACGGCATTCGGGGTCTCGGTGCGGCGTCGTTCGTCGGCACGAATCATCGGCATGGTCATCAACTCCTCAGTAGTCAATTTACTTGACCAAATAGTCCAATAGATTGACCATTTCGTCAAGGCCCAGGTCCGCATGCCTTTCTGGCCATTTCTGCCCTCTGCGCTAGAAATCCGTAGAAAACTACGACTGCACAGCACGACCACCCGCCTCGACATCCGACAACGGGTCTGCAACTCCAGGTCACAGCCGATTAACGCGGCGACCCCGGAGCCCGACGACATGGATGACGGCGGATTCCAGGAGCACCCGATGACCATCCACACCGTGACCATCGACCCCCAGCCCGTCCCGCGCGCCCGGGCAGCTGATCACGACGGCCATCGCCACACCGTCGCCGCCGACGACGGCACCCCACTGTCGGTCCGCGACCACGGTCCCGCCGACGCGCCCCTGACCGTCGTGTTCGTGCACGGCCACTGCCTGCGCGGCGAGTCCTGGGCCTTCCTGCACCCGCACCTGCGACAGCACTGCGGCGGCCGGGTGCGGGTGGTCACCTACGACCACCGCGGGCACGGCGCGTCCGGCACCGCCGACGCCACCACCTACACCATCGACCAGCTCGGCCACGACCTCGACGCCGTCCTGCGCGCGATCGTGCCCACCGGCCCGATCGTGCTGGTAGGCCACTCGATGGGCGCCATGGTCCTGCTCAGCTACGCCCGTCAGTTCCCGGCGATGATCGGCACCCGCGTGATCGGCGCCGGCTTCATCGCGGGCACCTCCGGCCGGCTCACCACGATGGGGCTGGCCCGCTACCTCAACCGGCACACCGTCGGCTCGCTGCGCCTGGCGGTGCGCCGCGCCCCGCGCCTGATGTACGCCTCGAAGCGCCTGAGCCGCCGGCTGCTCACGCCGATCGTGCGCGAGGCCGCTCTGGGCACCCGCCGGGTCGGCCCGCGGGTGGTTGCGGTGGCCACCGCGATGATCAACGAGACCCGGCTCGAGACCATGGCCGGCTTCCTGGACTCGCTGATCCACTTCGACGAGACCGCGACCCTGCCGCAACTCGCCGACCTGCCCACGCTGGTCCTGAGCGGGTCGGCCGACCTGCTGGTGCCGTTCACGCATTCGGCGCTGCTGGCCGCGCAGCTGCGGCACACCGAACTGGTCCGGGTGGACGGCGCCGGACACAGCGTGATCCTGGAGCGCGCCGCCGAGGTCGGTGTGGCGGTGGCCGCGCTGACCGAGCGGGCACTGCACGCCTTCGCCGGGGCGCCACCGCAGCGGCCGGCGCCAGAGCTCGCGGGTGCGGTGGCGGGATGACGCGGACCGGCGTTCACTGGAGAGCAGCGGGGCGATCGACCCTGGTCGTGAACCCGCACAAAAAAGTGGACCGGAAAATTTCCGCAGGTACAGGTGCCGGAATCCACCGGATCCCGTACTGTGTTGTAGATCACGATGTGTGGTCGGTCACACGGCTCTGCCACGCGCCGGCACCCGATAGAGGAGGTTTCTCTTGACACGCAGCGAGATCGCGGAGCTCCGCTTCGCGGTAGGACAACTCCGGCAGTGCGTCACCACACTGCGGTCCCAGTACGGCGACGCGAACGTCGTGCGCCGGCTCGAGAACGACGTGGAGCGCCTCGGCCTCGACGCGGACGACTTCGAGCAGACACCCCCACAGCAGCAGCCCGCCGCCGGCCGGCAGGAGACCATCTACGTCCCCGACAGCAAGTCCGACGAGGCGGCCTGGATGGGCGCACAGGACGAGGGACTGGGCTTCCACTCCCGCCCCCGCACCAAGTAACCCCAGTCGGGCGGCGAGGGCCTCGGGCTGTCACATCGCCGCCCCCGCACCAAGTAACCCCAGTCGGGCGGCGAGGGCCTCGGCACCAGTAACCCCGCGGCTCGGACAACTTGTGGCTCCGGCATTTCCGGCACCACAGCGCTGAGCGCACATCGACCAGCACCGCCGGATGACACCGGCGCCGATCCCCACCCACATCGCGGGCCGGTCTCGTCCGGCCCGCGATTCACATTGCGCCACACCGCATTCGGCCCCGATTGCCCGCCGATCGCGCGGCGCCGAATCCGCGGCCGCACCGTCCGCGCCGCCCCCGGACCGAGCTGCCGGACCGCCGAAAGTGCGGCCGTAGCCAGACATTCGCGACCCTCACCAGGGAATTCGCCGCGCAAACTATGACCCAGATCACCCCCCGTCGAGCGTCGCTATATTCTTCCGACCGGGCACCTGTGATAGCCACGGTGTCGTAGGGTGCTCACCATCACAGTCCCTGCCGGAGGTAACGAATGACGTTCTTCGGGGTAGATCAGCGAGGCAGCCACCAGTGAGCGCCGCACCCACACGTGTCCCCACATCGGGCACCGGAGTTTTCTCGACCGGCCGCGCCGCGATCGCGGCCCGCACCCTGCGCACCGATCGATGGTGGGTGCCACCCGCCATCACGGTCGCCGGACTGGCGATCTTCGTCGGTTATGCGACGATCAGATCCTTTGTCCGAACGGCATATTGGGTTCCCGAGTACCACTACCTGACGCCGTTCTACTCTCCCTGCCTGTCCAGCTCGTGCGTGCCGGGGTCGAGCCATTTCGGCCACTGGTTCGGCGCGCTGCCGTCGTGGATCCCGCTCGGCTTCGTCGTGCTGCCGTTCCTGCTCGGGTTCCGCCTCACCTGCTACTACTACCGCAAGGCCTACTACCGCTCGGTGTGGTTCTCGCCGCCGGCCTGCGCGGTGGCCGAGCCGCACGCGAAATACACCGGCGAGACCAAGCTTCCGCTCATCATCCAGAACGTCCACCGCTACTTCTTCTACGCGGCGTTCGTGGTCTCGATCGTCAACACCTACGACGCGATCATGGCCTTCCACGGCCGCGACGGCGGTTTCGGTTTCGGACTCGGCAATATCGTCCTCACCGTCAATGTCGTTCTGCTGTGGGCATATACGCTCTCCTGCCACTCCTGCCGGCACATCGCCGGCGGCCGGCTCAAGCACTTCTCCGCACATCCGGTCCGGTACTGGTTCTGGACCCAGGTGTCCAAGCTGAACACCCGCCACATGGCGCTGGCCTGGACCACGCTGGGAACACTGATGCTCACCGACTTCTACGTGATGCTGGTGTCCTCCCACACGATCTCGGATCTGCGGTTCGTCCACTAATTTCCCTCTCTGCCAGGAGTATTCGGTTCCATGCCAGAAGTCGAACGGCACTCATACGACGTAGTGGTCATCGGCGCCGGCGGCGCCGGGCTGCGCGCTGTCATCGAGGCCCGGGAACACGGCCTGTCGGTCGCGGTGGTGTGCAAGTCGTTGTTCGGCAAGGCACACACCGTCATGGCCGAAGGCGGTTGCGCCGCCTCGATGGGAAATGCCAATGAGAAGGACAATTGGCAAGTCCACTTCAAAGACACCATGCGCGGAGGCAAGTTCCTCAACAACTGGCGCATGGCCGAACTGCACGCCCAGGAGGCTCCGGACCGCGTCTGGGAGCTGGAAACCTATGGCGCACTGTTCGATCGGACCGCCGACGGCCGGATCAGTCAGCGCAACTTCGGTGGTCACACCTATCCCCGGCTCGCCCACGTCGGTGACCGGACCGGCCTCGAACTCATTCGCACCATGCAGCAGAAGATCGTCTCGCTGCAGCAGGAGGACTTCGCCGAAACCGGCGACTACGAGGCCCGGATCAAGGTTTTCGCCGAAGTCACCATCACCGATCTGCTGACCGCGCCCGGCAAGGCCGGCACGAACGCCATTGCCGGCGCCTTCGGTTACTACCGCGAATCCGGCAACTTCGTCGTGTTCGAGGCGCCGGCCATCGTGTTGGCCACCGGCGGAATCGGCAAGTCCTACAAGGTCACCTCGAACTCGTGGGAGTACACCGGCGACGGCCATGCGCTCGCGCTGCGGGCCGGCGCGACGCTGATCAATATGGAGTTCCTGCAGTTCCATCCGACCGGCATGGTCTGGCCGCCGAGCGTCAAGGGCATCCTCGTCACCGAGGGTGTGCGCGGTGACGGTGGCGTGCTGGTGAATTCGGACGGCAAGCGCTTCATGTTCGATTACATCCCCACGGTGTTCAAGGGCCAGTACGCGGAGTCGATCGAGGAAGCCGACCAGTGGCTCAAGGACAACGACTCCGCCAGGCGCACACCGGATCTGCTTCCCCGCGACGAGGTCGCCCGCGCGATCAACGAGGAAGTCAAGGCGGGCCGCGGTACCGAGCACGGCGGCGTCTACCTCGACATCGCGTCCCGGCTACCGGCCGCGGAGATCGTGAAGCGGCTGCCGTCCATGCACCACCAGTTCAAAGAGCTCGCGGACGTGGATATTACGAAGGAGCCGATGGAGGTCGGCCCGACCTGCCACTACGTCATGGGTGGCATCGAGGTCGATCCCGACACCGGCGCGGCCAAGGTGCCCGGATTGTTCGCGGCCGGTGAATGTTCCGGCGGCATGCACGGTTCCAACCGGCTCGGCGGCAACTCACTGTCCGACCTGCTGGTGTTCGGCCGGCGGGCCGGTCTCGGTGCGGCCGAGTACGTCGAAGGGCTGGGCGGCACCCGGCCGGGGATCACCGAATCCGATCTCGAGACCGCGGCGAAAACCGCTCTGCTGGCGTTCGATCCACCGGCGGACGGCACCCCGGAGAACCCCTACACCCTGCACCACGATCTGCAGCAGACGATGAACGACCTGGTCGGCATCATCCGCAAGGAGCACGAACTGAAGCAGGCGATCGAGAAGCTCGCCGAGTTGCGGGAGCGCTTCGATCGGGTCAGCGTCGACGGCAAGCGGCAGTTCAACCCCGGCTGGCACCTGGCGCTGGACATGCGAAACATGTTGCTGGTCAGCGAATGTGTCGCGCAGGCGGCGCTGCTGCGGACCGAGAGCCGTGGCGGCCACACCCGCGACGACCACCCGGGCATGGACCCGTTCTGGCGGAACAAGCTGCTGGTCTGCAGCGTCGACCCCGACGACTTCGGGCAGACGGTGCCGGCTGCCACGGTCACCCCCGCCGACCAGATCCCCATGCGCGACGACCTGCTCGCCCTGTTCGACTACACCGAAGTCCAGAAGTACTACAGCCCCGCCGAACTCGCCGGTCACCCCGGCGCGACACCGGACTCGGGCGCGAAAGGGGAAGCCTAGCCATGGCTTACGACGCCCATTTCCGGGTCTGGCGAGGCGACACCGACGGCGGTGCGCTGCAGGACTACACGGTCACGGTCAACGAGGGCGAGGTGGTGCTCGACATCATCCACCGGCTGCAGGCCACGCAGGCACCCGACCTGGCAGTTCGCTGGAACTGCAAGGCCGGCAAGTGCGGATCCTGTTCCGCGGAGGTGAACGGCCGCCCCCGGCTGCTGTGCATGACTCGGATGTCGACCTTCACCCCGGACGAGATCGTCACTGTGACACCGATGCGGACCTTCCCCATCATGCGCGATCTGGTGACCGACGTGTCGTTCAACTACCGGAAGGCCAGGGAGATCCCCTCTTTCACGCCGCCGGACGATCTCAAGCCCGGTGAGTACCGGATGCAGCAGGTGGACGTGGAGCGCTCGCAGGAGTTCCGCAAGTGCATCGAATGTTTCCTGTGCCAGAACACCTGCCACGTGGTGCGCGACCACGAGGAGAACAAGGAAGCCTTCGCCGGCCCGCGCTATCTGATGCGCGTCGCCGAACTGGAGATGCATCCCCTGGACGTGGCCGACCGCCGCGATCTGGCCCAGGACGAGCTCGGCATGGGGCTGTGCAACATCACGAAGTGCTGCACCGAGGTCTGTCCCGAACACATCAAGATCACCGACAACGCCCTGATCCCCCTGAAGGAACGGGTAGCCGACAAGAAGTACGACCCCATCGTCTGGTTGGGGAACAAGCTGTTCCGCCGTTGAGAAACCCACTGTGCCCCGGCTCCGGCCGGGGCACAGTGCGGTTCGGGGTCGATCGCGTCGCGAGCCGCTGCCCGTCCTACAGTTGGGTGACCACCCCCAGCGCCACGAGTGCGAGCAGAACCCCGACGAGCACGGCAGTCACTGTCGCTCCGGTCATTACATACACGCCTACGGCCGAAACAGCGAAGAGGATGCCGACGATCGAACGTTCTACCCCGTCCCCCGGCAACACCTTGCGGTAACGGACCGGGGCGTTCTTGCGCCCACGTTCCATGCCTAACGGGCTACCCGGCCCTCCCGGGACCAAACACCTTTCCGCGGCCGGGCAGCCGTCGTGGCGTGACTAGGCCGCTGCGTATTCCTTGCCGAGCTGCCGCAGCAGCCGCCGCGTCTCGGGTACGTCCAGGGCGCAGGCGGCCAGCGCGGCGTGCGCTCGCCGGTACCGGTCCACGTCCGCGGCGCGTTCCAGGTACAGCTCGCCGGTGAAGCCCTGTACATAGACCACCGGGGGTTCGCCGGCGCGGCCCTTGGCGTCGGTGCCGAAGCCGAGAATGACGTACGGGCCGGTCGGCAGGCCCAGTGGCATCCCCGCAGCGAACGGCAGCACGCGCAGCGTGACGTGTTCGCGGGTGCTCAGGTCGGCCAGGTGCCGCAACTGCGCCGCCATGACGCGCGGACCGGCCACCAGTCGCCGCAGGACCGACTCGTCGAGGACGACGTCGACAGTCGCCGGGTGGTTGCGGCGATTGATCGGCGCCTGGCGCTGCACCCGCAGCGCGACCCGCCGCTCCACCTCGGCATCGGTTGCGTCCGGATTGTCCAGGCGATACAGCGCCCGCGCGTAGTCGGCGGTCTGCAGCAAACCCGGCACCAGTTCGGATCGATACGAGACGAATTGCTGCGCAGCGGCTTCCAGCCCGACATAGACGTCGAAACTCTCCGGGATCGCGTCGTCGTAGGCGTGCCACCAGCTCTGCACCACCGACTGGGAAGCCAAACCCTCCAGCCCCTCGGCGATTTCGCCCGGAATGCCGTAGATGCGACAGAGTTCCCGAATATCGATGAGCCGGATACGATCCGAATGACCCGTTTCGAGACGTTGCAGCGTGCTGGCCCCCCACTCCATCAGGCGAGCGGCGTCGGCTATGGTCAGGCCCGACTGAGTTCGCCAGTCCCGCAGATACTTTCCCAATTGCCGCCGTGGCACGGTCGAGGTCGTATTCGCCGGTTCTCGCGACATCGCAGACTCCGTTCCCCGGGCGCGCGGCCGTCCGCACCCGGCGGCCGGCCACCTCCCGGCATCTCGAGCGACGGGGGTTCTCATCCACTATGGAGAATGTTCCTCCCCCAAGTGGTTTCGATGCTGGGAATTCGCGCCAATTAGCTCCGGATCGTCGAGTCGAGGCCCGCGAATCTCCGGCATACCGGATGCTGGAGGTATGCCCGGGATGGTGGCGGCCTGCCCGAACAGCTGTCACGGAACACCGGGTCCGGTACGGAATCGCTTGCAGGAACGAGGAGTCATGGCTGTTCATGTCATTCCGATCCCAGACAGCACCGCCGACCGACCAGCCGACGACGGCGGCTGCGGCTACCCCACCGAAGTAGGTGTGGCAATCCTCCAGCATCAATTGCCACCGTTGCCCGGTTTGCTCGGTTGCCACACCGATCCGGGCCCGCTCACCGTCCAACAGGCGCACGCGGCAATGCAATTGCACCTCGACTGCACCGTCGACACCTGCCGGATCCGGCGGGCCGCGCGCACGGTGCTCGTCGAGTCGAGACACTGCGTCCTCGACGAACGGGCACTGCCGTGATGCCCGACCTGGCGCCCGCGTACGGGCGCACCGTGGTCCCGCTCCCGCCGCAGCGCCGCACCGGAGCCCGGCACGCCGCCGGCCCCGGCCGTCCGCCCTCCCCCGTCACCGCCCTGCCCCTGCCGCCGCGCAGCACCGGGGGCCGGCACGCCGCACCCGAACCGGGTGCGACCACGCCCCGGCCCCGGCACGCCACGCTCACCCGCTCCGACCGAGCGGTGCTGTGGTTGTGCGGATCCCTGCTCGCGGTCCGGACCATGGTGGCGGGCAGCCATCCGATCGACCCGGTCTGACCGGATAATCCCGTTCGTCTCGCCTTGCGCTCCCAGCTCCGCCACCTATCCTTGCTCGATATCCGGGGCGGGTGCGGAGAAGCGGTTCCTGCTCGAGTTGTGCGAGAGGAACCCGCATGCGCGGCAGGCAGTACCGCGAGGCCGACGAGTGGGCCGACGACGACGCCGACGAACGGTGGCCGATCACCGAATCGGAGGACGAACGCTGGGAGTCGGCCCGCCGGCGTGCCGCCGTGCTATCGGGAGCGGCCGAGCGGCCCGTCGTCAACCCGTACGCGATCGTCGCGCTCGCGGCTGCCCTGTTGTTCCTGGTGCCGGTGGCGATTGTGTTCGGGTTGCTGGCGTTCTCGCACCCCAAGGGAAAGGCCATGGCCGTCGTCTCGGTGCTGCTCGGCATCGTCGAGGCGGCGGTCCTGGCCGGGGTGCTCACGATCATGGGCGCGAAACTGCCGCACGACCTCTCGTCGAACGCCACCGGAACCGTGGCGGTCACCACCACCGCGACGACCGCCGCGCCCGTCCCCACCACCGTCGCGCCGACCACGCCGGCGGCCCCGCCCGAGGCGGTCGCCGGAACCGCCTGCACTCCAGCCCAATCGGCGCTGATCGGGCAGGCCAGCGACGGAACCACCGTCATCTGCCTGCACAGCGGTAACGGATACCGCTGGGCCGGGCCCTACACCCTGTCCACCACCGCTCACGACGCCGGAACGCCGTGCACCGCGGGCACCGACAAGGGCGCGCGGACCGCGGACGGGCACGCACTGGTCTGCGAACGCTCGGGATCGGCCACCACCTGGGCGCTCTGGGTGGAGTGACGGCGCGTCGTTACCCGCGAGTCGCGAGTAACCAGCTTGACGCGCGCGGCCCGGCCGGTGGGTTGCGCCGATCCCTTTACACTTTCGGCATGACCGAACGTATTGCAGTTGTTTCCGGTGCGGCGCGCGGAATCGGAGCCGCGGTCGCACAGCGACTGGCCGCCGACGGTATGAAGGTCGGGGTGCTCGACCTGAACGCCGAGGCGTGCGCCGAGACGGTCGCGGCCATCACCGGCGCCGGCGGGCAAGCCGTCGCGCTGGGGGCCGACGTCAGCGACGAGGCCGCCGTCATCGCCGCGGTGGACGAGCTCACCGCGACGCTCGGTGCGCCGACGGTCGTGGTCAACAATGCCGGCATCCTGCGCGACAACCTGATCTTCAAGATGAGCGTGGACGACTGGGACGCGGTCATGAACGTGCACCTGCGCGGCGCGTTCCTGCTGACCCGGGCGGCACAGGCGCACATGGTCGCCGCGGGCTGGGGCCGGATCGTGAACATGTCCAGCACCTCCGCGCTCGGTAACCGCGGCCAGGTCAACTACTCCACCGCCAAGGCCGGCCTGCAGGGCTTCACCAAGGCCCTGGCCAAGGAACTGGGCAAGTTCGGGGTCACCGCGAACGCCATCGCCCCCGGCTTCATCGCCACCGACATGACCGCCGCCACCGCCGCCCGCCTGGGTGTCTCGGTCGAGGACTTCCACGCCAGCGTGGCCGCCCAGACCCCGGTGCAGCGGGTCGGCACGCCGGCCGATATCGCGCACACCGCGTCGTTCCTGGTCAGTGAGGGCGCGGGATTCGTGTCCGGCCAGGTGATCTACGTGGCCGGCGGTCCGATGGACTAGATCCGGGATTTACTGAAGCCGAATTCAGCGGTCCCGCTGCAACATTCGTCTGCGGCGGGGCCGCTGTCGTTTCAGCGAGCTCGATTCGCTCGTCCCGCCAGGGGACAGCCGCCCCACGACCCGGCCTAGATTCCGCTGATGTCCACCAGCGAGGTGCGCGGGCCGAACTTCGGTTTGTGGGCGAAGCCCGCGGCCTGGAGCAGGCGGATCGCTCGATAGCGGTGGGGGCGTAGGGGTTCCAGATACTCGACCATGGCTTCGTCGTCGAGCGGGCGCCCGAGCAGGGTCCAGCCGACCATGGCGGCGAGGTGGAAGTCGCCCACCGACAACGCATCCGGGTCACCCAGGGCCCGTTGGGCTACTTCCGCCGCCGTCCACACGCCGACACCGGGCACGGCGCGCAGGCGTTCGGCGGCTGCCGCGTGGTCCATGGTCGCGGCCTGTTCCAGCTTGTCGGCCATCCGGGCGGCGAGCACGATCGTCTTGGCGCGCTGCGGATCCACGTTGGCGCGGTGGAAGGTCCAGGACGGGATCCGGCGCCAGACCTCGGCGGTGGGCGGCAGCCGCATGGGCTCGGGCGTCGGGCCCGGCGCGGGATCACCGAACTGCCCCACCAGTTTTCGCCACGAGGCGTGCGCCGAGACGGTGTGCACCCGCTGTTCCAGGATCGCGGGGACGAGCGCCTCGAACACCTGCCCGGTGCGCAGCATCCGCAGCCCGGGGAACCGGCGGTGCGCCTCGGCGATCAGCCGGTGTTCCGGGGCGAAGCCGGCGACGTCCTCATCCAGGCACAGCATGTGCGAGAGGCGGTCGAGGAACTCCGCGCTGCCGGGACCCCAGGCGCGGACCGTCACCGTGTCCGGCGCGCCTTGCGTGAAACGCGCCGTGACCGGGCCGGTCGCCGTCCGCGAGGCGTGCCAGTGCGCACCACCGGCGGTCACCCGATGGCAGGGGTCACCGGGGCCGCGCCGCAGCGGCGCCAAGGTCAGGGCCAGGTGAACGGGGCGGCCGGCGGTCACCGTGCGCTCCGCGCCGTTCCTGTCCGACATGCTGCCATTGTGCCTGAGGCCGCAACCCCGTTCCGGCGGCGGGTCCGCCCCGTTGTCCTGCGAGTATGTCACACGGCTATCAATGCAGGAACTGTGCCAGGTGGGTGCCGGTTCGGCCGCCGAGCTGCAGCGCCTGGGTGCGGCAGGAGAAGCCGTCGGCCAGCAGGACCGCGTCACCGTGGTCGCGCAGCGCGGGCAGCAGCCCGTTCTCGGCCACGGCGGCCGAGATGTCGTAGTGGCCGGCCTGCATCCCGAAATTGCCTGCCAGACCACAACATCCGGCGATCTCGGTGACCTCGGCGCCCGCCCGGGCCAGGATCCGGCGGTCGGCGTCGAAGCCCGCTGTCGCGTGCTGGTGGCAATGCGGTTGCACCACAACCGATGTGCCGGTGCGGTCGGGTGGCTGCCAGCCCGGTTGCGCGTCCAGGAACTCCGCCAGGGTCCGCACCGCGGCGGCGGTCGGGGCGGCGCGCGGGTCGTCGGGGAGCAGCTCGGGCAGATCCGAGCGAAGGACCGCGGTACACGACGGTTCCAGCCCGATCACCGTGCCGCCCGCGCGCACGTGCCCGTCCAGCTCGGTGAGAGTGGCGCGCAACCGTTTCCGCGCGCCGTCCAGCTGACCGGTGCTGATCCAGGTCAACCCGCAGCACACCCGGCGTTCGACCGGGCGCACCCGGACGCCGGTCGACTCTATGAGTTCGATTGCGGCCCAGGCGATATCGGGATCGAAGGTGTCGGTGAACGTGTCCACCCACAGCAGCACGCCCGGACCGCCCGGCGGTCCGGTGCGATCGGCCCGGGAGGCCCACTGCTGCCGGAAGGTTCGGTCCGCCAGCACCGGAATCTCGCGGCGCGCATCCATTCCCGCCGCCCGCAACCCCCACCGGCGCAGGAAGGAATTCGCCGCCAGCGCATTGGCCACGCGTGGCAGCCGAGAGGCCGCGGCCAGCCAGCTGGGCAGCCGGCCCAGCACGTAGTGGTCGCGGGGGCGCAGCCGACCGGCGTAGCGGTGGTGCAAGACCTCCGACTTGTAGGTGGCCATGTCGATCCCGGCGGGGCATTCGGATCGGCATGCCTTGCAGGACAGGCACAGATCGAGGGACTCGGCCACCGCCACGGACCGGGGATCCAGCTCCCCGCGCACCACCTCCTGCAGGACCCGGGCCCGGCCGCGGGTGCTGTCCTTCTCGTCGGCGGTGGCCAGAAACGACGGGCACATCACACCGCCGGAACCGCGAGAATCCGCCCGGCACTTGCCGATTCCGACACAGCGGTGCACTGCGGTGGCGAGATCGCCGTCGCCCGGGTAGGCGAAGCCGCCCGCCGCCGGCCAGATGGGCACCCCCGGCAGGCGCAGATCGGCGTCGACCGGCCTGGGGCGCACCAGAACTCCCGGGTTGAGCAGGTCGTTCGGATCGAACAGCGCTTTGAACTCGGCGAACGCGGCCAGGACGGCGGGGGAGTACATGCGGGCCAACAGTTCCGAGCGCGCCCGGCCGTCACCGTGCTCGCCCGACAGCGAGCCGCCGAACCGCACCACCTGATCTGCCGCGTCGAACAGGAAGGACCGGAACCGGCTGGGCGCCACCGCGATCGGCAGATCGAGCCGGACGTGGATACAGCCGTCGCCGAGGTGCCCGTAGAGCAGGCCGTCGACGCCGTGATCGCGCATCAGCTCGCCGAATTCGCGCAGGTAGGCGCCGAGCCGTTCCGGGGGAACGGCCGCGTCCTCCCAGCCGGGCCAGGCCGGGCGGCCGTCGGGAGTGCGGCCGGCCAGCCCGGCGCCGTCGGCCCGAATCCGCCACAGTCGGGCGGCATCCCGTGCGTCGATGACGATCCGGCTGTCCTGCGCGTGCGCGGTCCGGCACAGTTCGACTGCCCGCGCCCGGGCCTCGTCGCCGGTCTCGGCCGCGAGTTCGACGAACATCCAGCCGCCTCCGCGCGGCAGCTCCGGCACCGAACCACGATGTGCCCGAACGGTATCCACCAGCCGGGCGTCGATCCCCTCGACCGCGATCGGCGCGGCGGCCAGCACCGTCGCCACATCGTCCGCGGCAGTTGCCATATCGGGGTAACCGAGCACGACCAGAACGGTGGCGCGGGGGAGTGGCACGAGTCCGACGGTGGCGTCGAGCAGCAGCCCGCAGGTGCCCTCGGTGCCGACAAAGGCCTTCGCGACCGCCGAACCCTGTTCCGGCAGTAGATGTTCCAGCGCGTACCCAGACGCCTGGCGCCCGAACCGGCCGAGTTCGGTGCGCACTGTCGCCAGCCGGGACCGGGTGAACTCCGGCAACCCGGGGACCGCCGCGAGGTCGTTGCCGAGGACGCGTTCGCTGCCCGTACCGTCGATGATCCGGACCTGCCGCACGGCCCCCGACGTGCGCCCCCACGCCACGGCCCGCGGCCCGCACGCGTTGTTGCCGATCATGCCGCCCAGCGTGCAGCGGTCCTGCGTCGACGGATCGGGACCCAGCCGGAGCCCGTGCGGCGCAGCTCGTCGCTGCAACGCGGCCTGCACTACCCCGGGCTGGACCCGCGCCACGCCCGCCGCCGGATCCAGTTCCAGAATCGCGTTCAGGTGCCGGCTGAAGTCGAGCACCAGACCGGGCCCGATCGCGTTCCCCGCCACCGAGGTACCGGCACCCCGCGCCGTGATCGACAGCCCCTCCGCGCGCGCGAACCCCAGGGCCGCTGCCACATCCGCGTCCGACCGCGGAAACACCACGGCCGCCGGCGGCACCCGGTAATTGGACGCGTCCGAGGAGTATTCGGCCCTCCGCCGCGGTGACGCGTCCACCTCACCGTCGAGCACTTCACGCAAACCGCGCACCCAGGCAGGCTCACCCACCCCCGCCACCGGCCCGACTCCCCGCGCCACCTCGGTCACCGGTCCAGCCTAGTCAGTGCGAGTCGCTGTCCGGCGCGATAGACGGCGGCCCGGGACACCAGCCCGTCGCCGCAGCGAGCAGGTAGGCCGGCCGCATCGGGGACCGGGTACTGCCATGATGCCCTGGGCGGGTTGCGGGCCTACCGGGGACCGGAACTGCCACGATGCGCTAGGCGGGTTCGGGCCCGGTCGTCTAGCTGGTCAGAAGCACAATCTTGCCCAGCGCACGGCCGGTTTCGCTGTCGATCTGCGCGCGGGCCGCGTCGGCGAGCGGGTAGGTGCGCGGTGGGGCCGGGAGGTGGAATGTGCCGACGGCGAGCAGGTCCGCGGCGCGTTCCACGGCGTCCAGGTCGGGCGGACCGCCGGCGGAGAAGGCCACGCCCTTCGATGCGGCGGCGGGGTCGACGAAGGTGACGATGCGGTCGGTGCCGCCGCGCAGTTCGATGGCGGTGTCGAGGAAATCGTGGCCGGCGCAGTCGAGCACGGCGTCCACACCGTCGGGAGGCTGAATCCGATGCCGCAGCTCCCGAGAGCCTACGTGGTTACGCTCCGCTGCCGCCTCCGGCCCGCCGGTTCGCTGCAGCGCGCGCACCCGGTCGGCGAGACCCGCGCCGTAGGTGGTCGCGAGCGCGCCGAGTCCGGTCACGACCTGCTGATTGGCGGCCGACGCGGTGCCGATCACGGTCGCGCCCAGCCGGCGGGCGAACTGCACCGCCATCGCGCCGACCGCACCGGAGGCGCCGTGGACCAGCAGCGTCTCCCCGGCCTGCAGATCGAGTTCGTGCAGGCCGCGGGCGGCGGTGGCCGCGGCGACCGGTACGGCGGCCGCCTCGGCGAAGGACAGTTCCTCGGGTTTGGCGACCAGATTCTCGCCCACCGCGTAGTCGGCGTAACCGCCCGCGCCCCAGCCCAGCACCTCGTCGCCGACCTTCCAGTGCGCCTGTGGGCCGACCGCGTCCACCACGCCGGCGACCTCGAATCCGGCGCGGCGGGGGAGCGGGCCACCGGGGATGAACCCGGCGCGCATCTTCCAGTCGGCGGGGTTGACGCCCGCGGCCCGGACCGCGACTCGGACCTGGGCATCCACCGGTTCGGGCACGGGCAGATCCACCAGTTCGAGGACCTCCGGACCGCCGAGCGACGCGTACTGGATCGCCTTCATGCTCGAAACACTAGGGCCTCACCGATCGATCCGGGCAAAACGGCACGGCCGGATTTCGCCGTCGGCGAAGCCTGGGCCGGAAGCCGTTGACCTGAACTTTTGTTGAGGTCCTAGTGTCAGTGGTCCGGGGTTGAATTACCCGGACGAGCAGGACCGGGAGGGTGCCATGACCGAACGATGTGAGACCGGCGAGGCGCGGCGATGAGTATCGAACAGGTGGCCTGGAGCCAGATGTACCGGCAGGCCACGGCGCCGGAGCACCGCGCACTGAGCCGCGGTACGGCCGTGCGCATCCTGCGGTTCGCCGCACCACACCGCGCGCAGCTGATCGGATTTCTGCTGTTCAGCCTGGGTTCCGCGGTGCTCGCCGTGGCCAACCCGATCCTGGCCGGCCGGGTGGTCAACGACATCGTCGGGCACGCCGCGCCGCGGTCGGTGGTGGTGCTGGCGCTGATCATCGCCGCGGTCGCCGTCGCCGACGCCGCCCTCGGGCTGGTCATCCGCTGGCTGTCGGCGAAGATCGGTGAGGGCCTGATCTACGATCTGCGCACCGCCGTGTTCGACCATGTGCAGAAGATGCCGATCGCGTTCTTCACCCGCACCCGCACCGGCGCCCTGGTCAGCCGGCTCAACAGCGACGTGATCGGCGCGCAGCGCGCGTTCAGCACCACACTGTCCGGTGTGGTGAGCAATATCGTCACGCTGCTGCTCACCCTGGCCGTCATGGTGCGGCTGTCTTGGCAGATCACGCTGCTCGCGTTGATCCTGTTGCCGCTGTTCATGATTCCGGCCCGCCGCATGGGCACCCGGATCGCCGGGATCCAGCGCGAGGCCGCGCAGCTCAATGCCGCCATGAGCACCCAGATGACCGAGCGGTTCTCCGCGCCGGGCGCCACCCTGGTCAAGCTGTTCGGCCGGCCGCACCAGGAGTCGGCGGAATTCGGGCTGCGCGCGGGCCGGGTGCGCGACATCGGCATCCGGACCGCCATGGTGCAAACGACTTTCGTCACCGCGCTGACGTTGGTGTCCGCGCTGGCCATCGCGCTGGTGTACGGCCTGGGCGGCTGGTACGCGCTGCGCGGCGACATGGATGCCGGTGCGGTGGTGGCCCTTTCGCTGCTGCTGACCCGGCTCTACACCCCGCTCACCGCCCTGGCCAGTGCCCGGATCGACCTGATGTCCGCACTGGTCAGCTTCGAGCGGGTCTTCGAGATCCTCGACCTGCGCCCGCTGATCGAGGACGCGCCCGACGCGGTCGAGGTCCCCGAAGGCCCGGTGGCCCTGGAGTTCTCCGATGTGCGGTTCGGGTATCCGTCGGCGGACAAGGTCTCGCTGGCTTCGCTGGAGGATGTCGCCACGCTCGACACCCGCGGGGGAGTCGAAGTGCTGCACGGTATTTCGCTGCGCGCCGAGCCGGGGCAGATGGTGGCGCTGGTCGGTTCGTCGGGTGCCGGTAAATCGACTGTCGCCCAGCTTGTTTCACGACTCTACGACGTGGACTCCGGCTCGGTCCGGCTCAACGGCGTCGATGTGCGTGAGCTGACCGGCCGTTCGATCCAGGACGCCGTCGGCCTGGTCACCCAGGACGGGCACCTGTTCCACGACTCCATCCGGGGCAACCTGGAACTGGCCCGGCCCGGCGCCACCACCGAGGAACTGTGGGACGCGTTGCGCCGAGCCCGGCTCGGCGAGCTGGTCGAATCGCTGCCCGACGGCCTGGACACGGTGGTCGGCGAACGCGGCTACCGGCTCTCCGGCGGCGAACGCCAGCGGCTCACCATCGCGCGCCTGCTGCTCAAGCAGCCGCGGCTGGTGATCCTCGACGAGGCTACTGCCGCACTGGATTCCACCAACGAGGCCGCCGTGCAGGAGGCCCTGGGCGAGGCACTCGAGGGCCGCACCGCGCTGGTCATCGCACACCGCCTGTCGACGGTCCGCAATGCCGACCAGATCCTCGTGGTGGAGGACGGCCGGGTGGTCGAGCGCGGTACCCACCTCGACCTGCTGGCCGCCGGCGGTCGCTACACCGAGCTGTACACCACCCAGTTCGCCGATTCACCGGCCCCCGCACCGGCGGTCGTGGACTGACCGCCGCCGGGCCTTCAGTCCAGACAGAACTCGTTGCCCTCCGGATCGGCCATCACGATGTGGCCGAAACCCATCGGGGGAGCGGGTTCGTACCGGGTCAGGCGGGCGGCGCCCAAGGCGACGAGCCGGGCGGCCTCGGCTTCCAGGGCGTCCATCCGGGCGTCGTCCCGCAGGCCGGGTGCGGCCCGGATGTCCAGGTGCACCCGGTTCTTGACCTGTTTGGGTTCGGGGACGCGCTGGAAGAACACCCGCGGCCCGGCACCGGACGGGTCGACCACGGCCGAGGCGTCGTTGCGCCGCTCCGGCGGGACACCCATGGCGTCGAGGGCCTGCTCCCACGATTCGAATCCGGGTGGCGGCCCCTGCACCTGGTAGCCGAGCGCCTCGGCCCAGAATTCCGCCAGCGCAGCGGGATCGGCGCAATCGAGTGTGATCTGTACGACGCGAGCCACGGTCAGTTCTCCTTCGAGCGGTCGGTGTGCAGGTAGAGGTCGCGCAGCAGACAGACCTCGGCGAGATGGTGGATCAGTTCCCGATTGATATTGAGCACCAAACTACCCAGCGGCCGACCGGCGAACGGGCCCTCCGCGTCGCCGCACGCGCGGGTCAGGCCGGCGTCGCCCAGCGATTCCACCCCGGCCTGCCAGGCGGCGTACTCGGCGTCGAGCTGGGCGAGTGCCCCGGCGGCCGTGGGGGCGTAGTCGAAGGACAGGTAGTCGGTGGGGGTGCGGCCGAAGTGCGCCGCGTTGCGCATCGCGAGTCCGCCGACGACGACATGGGCCAGGCGCCAGGCGATGGTGGTGAACGGCGCCGGTTCCGGTGCGGGATAAGCGAAGTCGACGGTCATCGCACCGGCGCCGCCCTGGATCGGCGCGGTGCCGGTGCCGCGCGGGCGGACGTTCCAGCAACCGGGGACCGGTTCCCGGAAGTATTCGGCGTCGGTGAGGCCGTCGAGACGAGGGCGGAGCTGGGTGTCCCAGTGCCAGGACAGTTGCTCACGTAGCAGCTCGTTCCAGGTCTGGTCGGTCATGCGGTACCTCCTTGTCCGTGCCGGGCGCCTGACCCGGTCATGAACGCAGCCTGTCCTGGATTGCGGACAGTTTCGTTCCGTGATCCGTGAAATCATGGAACCGTGTCCGTCGAAGCGACCACCGAACGCGTGCTGCGGCTGCTGTCGCTGCTGCAGCGCCGGGCGTCCTGGACCGCGAGCGATCTGGCCGCCGAGCTGGGTGTCACCGACCGCTCGGTGCGGCGGGATGTGGAACGGTTGCGGGCGGTCGGCTATCCCGTGCACGCGAGCCCAGGGGTCGGCGGGGGCTATCAGCTGGGTGCGGGCACCCGGCTGCCCCCGCTGCTGTTCGACGACGAGGAGGCGATCGCGACCGCGGTCTCGCTGCGCCTGGCCTCCGGCGGCACCGTCGCGGGCCTCGGCGAACCGGCCCTGCGCGCCCTGACGAAACTCGACCAGGTGATGCCGCCGCGCCTGCGGGCCGAGGTGCGAGCGGTCGCGACCGCGACCGAGTCGCTCACCGACACCGGCACCGGCATCGACACCGACCTGCTGATGACCTTGGCCCGCGCCTGCCGCGACACCGTGCTGGTCCGCTTCGGCTATCCCGGCCGCGACGGCACCGCCGAGCGCACGGTCGAACCGATTCGCATGGTGGCCACCAGTAATCGCTGGTACCTGATGGCGTGGGATCGCGACCGGGCCGATTGGCGCACCTTCCGCCTGGACCGCATGCGCGACACCGTCCCCACCACCTTTCGCTTCCGTCCGCGCGCGCACCCGGACCCGCTCACCTACGTCCAGCAGTCGGTGGCCGCCGCCCCCTATCGGCACGTGGCACGGATCCGGCTCCAGGCCGCGGCCGAGACCGTCCGCCGCATGGTCCCGCCACAGGTAGGCCACGTCGAAGACGATCGGGACGGCTGGTGTGTGCTGGTCGTGGCCGCCGACGATCTGGAGCGGATCGCCGCCCACATCGCGCTCCTGGGCTTTCCCGCGCAGGTGCTGGAACCGCCGGAGCTGCGCGAGGCCGCGGCGCGACTGGCCACCCGGCTCAGCGCACTGGGCTAGACGCTCGTGGATCACAGTGCGGGACAGCATGTTCGCCTGCCCCGCACGGCCGATCTTCAGACCAGGTGCTCGCACAGCCAGGTCACCAGCATGGGGATCACCTCGGGCCGCCGGAGCCGCTGAGCCTTCGGCCACCGGCATCACCCGGCCGAATCGCGCAATCGACCACATGTGGACGCCTGCCCAGATTAGGCTGCCCCGATCGTCATCGACCTAGCACACCGGGACTGCATATGGATCTGAGCCGCCGAGAGTTCACGCGCACCACACTGGTTTCCGCCCTGGCGGTCGGGCTGGGTTCAGCTGCCCTCGGCTCGGCGCAGGCGCGGCCGGTGCATCGGGCGGTCGGTGCGCCGCAGGGCTGGATGGCGGCGCTGCCGGATGCGACTTCGATGCTGCGGCTCACGATTCCCGGAACCCACGACTCGTGCTGCACCAGCGCGTTGAACGGCACCCCGTGGGCGCAGACCCAGAACTGGACGCTGCCACAGCAATTCGCGCAGGGCATCCGGTTCCTCGATATCCGGTGCAACGGAATGCCCGGCAGTACGGACACTTTCGGGATCTACCACGGCGGCTTCTACCAGGGCATCACCTTCGACACGGTGCTCGACCAGTGCCGGGCCTTCCTCGCCGCCGATCCCGGTGAGGTGCTGATCATGCGGGTGAAGAAGGAGAACGGCACCAGCAACGACGTCGGCGCGAACTTCGCGCAGATCTTCGACGGCTACCTGGGCGCGAAGGGTTACGGTCCACTGTTCTTCACACAGAACCGGATGCCCACCCTCGGCGAGGCCCGCGGCAAGATCGTGCTGATCGCCCAGTTCGCCAATTCGCTGCCCTGCCTGCAGTGGCCGGGCGGGGACAACGGAGTACTGCTCAGCGACCACTTCTATCTCCAGGACCACTACCAGAGCGCCGGACTGGCCGGGCTCGAATCCGGTTCGGTGGGAACAGGTTCCGCCGGTTCGTCGTCACCGGTGGGCCTCGGCTCCTCCGGCGGCGACAAGTTCGATTACGTCCGAGCGTGTTTCGACAAGGCCGCGGCCGACCCGAACAACACGCTGCAGTACATCAACTTCACCAGCTTCGCCGACGACGCCTGGCCGCTGGACAACGCCGCCGCGATCATGCCGAAGGTGCAGGCGTACCTGACTGCCAACCAGGCCACGCCCGCGCACTACGGCATCGTGCCGATGGACTTCCCGGACCTGCACCCGGCCGTGCTCAGCCTGCTGTTGAACAAGAACTTCGGCTAGCCCTTCCGGGCCGCGGTGCCCCGACCTCGGCTCAGAACGCGCCGGCGACCCGCAGTACCGTGCGCCCGGAGTGCTTGCCGGAGTGGATGTCTCGCAGCACCGCCGCCACCTCGGTGACCGGCGCCTCGTTCGCCAGTCGGTCCAGATGTCGCGGCTTCAGGTCCGCGCCGAGCCGGGTCCACAGCGCCCGCCGCCGCGCGATCGGGAACTGCACCGAATCGATGCCGAGCAGCGAGACGCCACGCAGGATGAAGGGCAGCACCGTGGTCGGCACCGCGGCACCACCGGTCAGGCCGCTGGCCGCGACCGCGCCGCCGTACTTGACGGCCGACAGCACCCAGGCCAGCGAGGTGCCGCCCACACTGTCCACCGCGCCGGCCCAGACCGCCTTGCCCAGGGGGCGCAGCTTCGCGTCCGGGTCCTCGGGCAGCCGCCCGATCACCCGGCTCGCCCCGAGTTCGGTGAGCAGATCACCGGCGTCGGATTTGCCGGTGGAGGCGACGACCTCGAATCCGAGCCCGGCGAGCAGGTCGACGGCGACGGTCCCGACGCCGCCGGTCGCGCCGGTAACCAGCACCGGACCGGCCTCGGGCGTGAGGCCGTGGTCGAGCAGGGCGGCCACGCTCATGGCCGCGGTGAAGCCCGCGGTGCCGAGCGTCGCGGCGTCCCGCGGGGTCAGGCCGTCCAGCTTCACCACCCAGCCGGCCGGCACCCGTGCGTATTCGGCGTACCCACCGTGGTGCGCGACCCCGATGTCGTAGCCGTGCGCGATCACCAGATCGCCGGGCGCGAACTGCGGATCCTGCGATTCGACCACCTCGCCGGACAGGTCGATCCCGGGGACGATCGGGTACTCGCGCACCACCCCGCCACCCCGGGTGACGGCCAGACCGTCCTTGTAGTTCGCACTCGAGTAGTGCACCTTGATCGTGACCGTGCCGGTCCCGAGGAAGTCGTCGCCGACCTTCTCCCGGGCCAGCACCACGTCGTCTCCGGCTTCGCGCGCGACCATCGCCCAGAACTGCATGGCTCACCCTAACCAGACGAGGGCCGCCGCACTACGGTGCCGCGCAGTGGATCGCTGAGCGGCCGCACTGTCGCTGCACCGCAGTCCGATTCGCGGCTGCCGGATGTGTACCGGTTTTCCGCCCTCGACTTCACTGTCCGGTAGGCGTTCCCGGTTCCTTTCGGCCGCGCTCGGTCCGGTGGCGGTCGCGACCGCGCGCCACTCGCGGCGTAAAGCCCTGCGGCAGTGACCGATCGGCCGACGCCCGGCTAGTGCCGACCCGCGGCCGAGTGGCCGAAGTTCGGGGTGCGCTTGTTCAGGAAGGCGTCGATACCCTCACGGCCGTCCGGGGATTCGGCCGCGTGGATGATGAACGACGCTTCCCGGGTCAGCTGCTCCTCGAGCGTGTGACTGGAGCTGACCAGCAGCAGCTTCTTGACATTCGCGTTGGCGACCTGGGAGCCGGCGGCGAAGGTTTCGGCCAGTTCGTCCACGGTCGCGGCGAGGTCGGCGGCGGGGACCACCCGGTGCAGCAGACCCCAGTCCAGCGCCTCGGCGGCGGACAGCACGCGGTTGGTGAACATCAGGTCCTGAGTGCGGCGCAGGCCGATCAGCCGCGGCAGGTAGTACGAGGCGCCGACGTCGGGGCTCAGGCCCGCGCGGGTGTAGGCCATGGTGAAGGAGGCGGTGTCGGCGGCGACCACCAGATCGCCGGCCATGGCCAGGCTGAACCCGGCGCCCGCGGCCACGCCGTTGACCGCGGTGATCAGCAGCGCGTCCATCCGGCCGAACGACGACACGGCATCGTTCAGGTCGTCGGTCAGCGCCTTCAGGTGCTCGCCGACGTCGGTGCCGGCCGCGGCCATGGCCTTCAGATCGCCTCCGGCACAGAAGAACCGGCCGCTCCCGGTGAGCACCACGACCTTCAGTTCGGGGTCGTCGGCGCAGTAGGACGCCACCTGGCCGAGCTCGCGGCCGAGCTCCCGATCCAGGCCGTTGGCGGCCTCGGGACGGTTCAGGGTGATCCGGGCCACCGGCCCGGATCGGTCGACGGTGATCGTCCGGAACTCGTTCATAGGAAACCTCTCGCCCGTACCTGCGGCATTACATGATCACTTCCAGCATCGCAGATCCGGCGGTCCGGCGAATCACCCATGCGAATCACGGATCGCGGCGTCCGGATGCCCGTCGCGATGGCTACCGTGGGCCGCACGCGCTGCACCCGACCACCTTGGAGCGACTGATGAACATCGCGAAGTTCGACCTCGACCTGGCCCGTTCGGTACTGGCCGCGCAGCCGTTCAGCAATCTGCTCGGCGCCCGCCTGGCCGCGTTCGGCCGCGACCAGGGCGCCGTGCTGGAGATCCCGATCCGCGAGGACCTGCGCCAGCAGTTCGGCTATGTCCACGGCGGTGTGCTGTCCTACGCCGCCGACAACGCCCTCACCTACGCCGGTGCCACGGTCCTCGGCCCGAACGTGCTGACCGGCGGTTTCACCATCACCTATCTTCGGCCCGCCGACGGCAAGCTGCTGAGCGCGGAGGCCCGCGTCGTAGGCGCCACCCGCCGCCAAGCGGTGTGCGAATGTTCGATCTATGCCGTCCCGGAGAGCGGCGACCCGGTGCTGTGCGCGGTGGCGCAGGGGACGATCCGCGCCGTCGACCGCGACCTGCCCGGCACGGACGCACCAGAACCGGGACCCGGTATCGCGGACGCCTGACGACCGGCACACCGCCGAAGCCCGGCCACCACCGGACTCCGGCCGACCTGATCGCGGCCGCAGGGCATCCCAGCGGGCCCGTGATCGGTTAGTGCCCAGCCTCTCCGCGCCGATCCGGCCCGGAAACGGCGAGGGACCGGGTGCGTGTGCACCCGGCCCCTTGAGCACCCGATCGGACGGTGACGAGCGCGCCCGATCGGGGCCGACCCTTACGCGGTGGCCGCCAGCGGTCCCGCGTAAGCCGGTTCGGCCACCGGCTCGATGGCGTAGGCGAGGATCTCGGCCACGTCGGCGATGGGTCGCACATCCAGCGCTTCCAGCACTTCGGCGGGGACGTCGTCCAAATCCGGCTCGTTGCGGGCCGGGATGAACACCGTCTTCAGGCCGTTGCGCTGGGCGGCGAGCAGCTTCTGCTTGACGCCGCCGATCGGCAGGACGCGGCCGTTCAGCGTGACCTCACCGGTCATACCGACATCCGCGCGCACCTGCCGGCCCAGGGCCAGCGACACCAGCGCGGTCACCATGGTGACGCCCGCCGACGGTCCGTCCTTGGGCACCGCGCCCGCCGGGAAGTGGATGTGGATATTGCGATCCAGCACGCTCGGCTCGATCCCGATCTCCTCCAGGTGCGAGCGGACGTAGGTCAGCGCGATCTGCGCCGATTCCTTCATCACGTCGCCCAGCTGACCGGTGAGGGTCAGGGAGCGCTCACCCTCGGCGGCGTTGGCCTCGATGTAGAGGACGTCACCGCCGGCACCGGTCACCGCGAGCCCGGTGGCCACACCCGGCACAGCGGTGCGTTCCACTCCGTCGGGGGTGAACCGCGGCCGGCCCAGGTACTCCTTCAGGTCGCCCAAACCGATGTCAAGCGACACGCGGTTGGTTTCCCGTGAAACATTTTCGTCGTAACCCAGGTCTTCGTCGTAGCCCAGCGTGGCCTGCTCGGACAGCTTGGTCGCCGCCTTGCGCAGGGCCTTGGCGATGAACCGTTCCATCTGCCGCACCCCGGCCTCGCGGGTGTAGTTCGCCGCGATCTCGCGCAGCGCCGCGTCCGAGATGGTGACCTCGTCGCTGGTCAGCGCGTTGCGTTCCAACTGCCGCGGCACCAGGTAGTCGCGGGCGATGGCCACCTTGTCGGCCTCGGTGTACCCGTCGATGGTGATCAGTTCCATCCGGTCCAGCAGCGGGCCGGGGATGGTCTCCATGACGTTCGCGGTCGCGATGAACAGCACATCGGACAGGTCCAGATCCAGGTCCAGGTAGTGGTCACGGAACGTGTGGTTCTGCGCCGGGTCCAGCACCTCGAGCAACGCCGCCGCCGGGTCGCCCCGGAAGTCGGAGCCGACCTTGTCGATCTCGTCCAGCAGCACAACGGGATTCATCGAGCCGGCCTCCTTGATCGCCCGCACGATGCGACCGGGCAGCGCGCCGACGTAGGTGCGCCGGTGCCCGCGGATCTCGGCCTCGTCCCGCACGCCACCCAGGGCGACGCGCACGAACTTGCGGCCCAGTGCCCGCGCGACACTCTCACCCAGCGAGGTCTTACCGACACCGGGCGGGCCGACCAGCACCATCACCGCGCCGGAGCCGCGGCCACCCACGACCTCCAGACCCCGCGACGCCCGCCGGGCACGCACCGCCAGGTACTCGACCATGCGGTCCTTGACCTCGTCCAGACCGTGGTGGTCGGCGTCCAGCACCGCGCGCGCGGCCGCGACATCGGTGGAGTCGGTGGTCTTCGCGGTCCACGGCAGGTCCAGCACGGTGTCCAGCCAGGTCCGGATCCAGCCGGCCTCGGGACTCTGGTCGCTGCCGCGTTCGAGCCGGTCCACCTCGCGCAGTGCGGCGGTGCGCACGGCGTCGGGCAGATCGGCGTTCTCGACCCGGGTGCGGTAGTCCTCGGCGCCGTCGGGCTCGTTCTCGCCCAGCTCTTTTCGAATGGCGTTGAGCTGCTGGCGCAGCAGGTATTCCCGCTGGGTCTTCTCGACACCCTCGCGGACGTCCTCGCTGATCTTCTCGGTGACCTCGACCTCGGCGATGTGGTCGCGGGTCCAGCCGATCAGGGTGGTCAGCCGCGCGGCCACGTCGGGCGTGTCGAGCAGCTGCCGCTTCTGATCGTTGGTCAGCCAGGACGCGTAACCGGCGGTGTCGGCGAGTGCCGACGGCTCGCTCAGCTGGTTGACCGCGTCGATGACCTGCCACGCCTCGCGGCGCTGCAGGACGGAGACGACGAGCTTCTTGTATTCGGCGGCAAGGTCTTTCGTGGGCCCGTCGGCCGGCGCGATGTCGACCGGTTCGGCCTCGACCCACAGCGCGGCACCCGGGCCGGTCACGCCGTGACCGATCTTGGCGCGGCGTTCGGCCTTCAGGACGGCGGCCGGTGCGCCGCCGCGCAACCGTCCGACCTGTTCGATGGTGGCGACCACACCGTAGGAGGCGTAGCCCTCGGTCAGCCGGGGAGCGACGAGCACGGCGTCCAGGCCGCCGGCCCGTGCGGCATCGATGGCCGCCCGCGCCGCCTCGTCGAGTTCGACCGGCACGACCATGCCGGGCAGCACGATGGGGTCGGTCAGGAACAGCACCGGCAGGTTCTGTGACGTACTCACAGGTTCAGCCCCTTCCAAAGTTGAGCGTTACCTACTCAACCTGGGGGCATCCCCGTTTGTTTCCGCTCGCCGTTCACCCTGGGAGAACAGCCGCGACCCGCTCGCCGCCGGCGGGCGGCGAGCGGAATCATCGGCCGTCAGCTCGCCGGCGCGGCCGAGGTGGTCGTGGCGGGCTCGGTCGTCGGGGCCGGTGCCGAGGTCGTGGCCGGGTCGCTGCTCACGGCCGGACTGGTGGACACCGGAGTGCTGGGCGCGGCCGAGGTGGTGTCGGCCGGCGGCGCGTCAGCGGGCGGGGCGTCGGCCGGGGGTGCGTCGGCGGGCGGCGCGTCAGCGGGCGGCGGCACCTCGGGGGCACCGGCTGCCGGCGGCGGGTTGCCGGCCGGCGGCGCGGGCGCCGGGTTGCCACCGTCACCCGGGGTCTGCGTGTCGGCCGGGGGAGCCGAGCCGTCGTCCGTCGCACCGTCGCCGGCGACCGGCATAGCGGCCGGAACCTGGGCACCGGCGGGCGCCTGCAGCGGATTCGGCGGTGCCACCGAAGCACTCGCGGCGGCGATCGAGGTCGCCGTGACCGGCGACGGGTGCGCGGGCGTGGTCGACGCCGGCTTCGTCCCCTGGCCACACGCCATGGCCAGAGCCGCCATCGCAATGGCCGCCGTCGTGATGACGATCTGTTTCATGTGTGGAGCGCCTTTCTGCGAACAGGTCGGGCACAATGATTGCCGGGAATGAACCGGCGGGTACGACGCGCGATCCTAACCGGTCGAGACCCATTGCCCAGAAGCGAATTCCGAAAGATTCACCGCAGTTGCCGACAGAACGCCCATAGTGCTCCAAACCGGCGGCAGAACGCCGATCCGGACGCCGAATGGTAAATCGGTCGAATGTTTGACACCGGCGACGACCAGGCAGAATGATGGACACCCACAGAGCCGGCGCAGTACCGAGGGGGCAGCACGATGACAACACTCGCCGGTGGCCTGTTCCTGGATTGGGAGCATCTCACCGGCCAGTCCAAGTTGGTCGTGGACCTGATCTCGTTTCCGATCTTCAGCGCCGCCGCCGGTCTGCTCACCAACTGGACCGGCGTCATCATGTTGATCTGGCCGCTGTATTTCAAAGGCTTCTACGTTCCCGGGCTCCGGGTGCTCTATCCGTATCTCCCACGGCGAGTTCAGGTGCTGCCGATTTTCTCGACCGATGCCTCCCGGCTCGGATTTCAGGGCTTCATCCCAGCCCGCGCGGAGAAAATGGCGAGTATCTGTGTCGATGTCGCGATCATGCGGATCGGCAGCCCGAAGGATTTCATCGAGGAACTCGACCTCGACTCGATCGCCGACCATATTGCCGACGCGATCTCCGAACAGGTGCAGCCCACGGTCGATCAGGTCATGATGCGGGAGAACCCGGATCTGTGGCGCGCGGTGCCCCGGCAGGCCCGCCAGCTGCTCTACCAGCGGGTGCAGCGCGAGCTGCCGGCCTTGGCGCGCAAGTCCTTTCGGCAGCTGGGCGACAATGTCGATCAGCTGATCGACATCAAGCAGTTCGTCATCCGGTATCTGCAGCAGTATCCGGAGATCCTCAAGGATCTGCTCACCACCATCGCGGCACCGGAACTGCGGTTCATGGTGCGCATCGGCCTGCTCGGCGCGCCGTTCGGCGTGCTGTTGGCGTTGTATCTGCAGGTGCACCAGCACATTCCGGTGTGGGGCTGGATCCCGCCGTGGGTGATCATCCTGGTCGCGGCCGCGCTGATCGGTGTGGTGGTGAACTGGATCGCGGTGAAAGTGGTGTTCGAGCCGGGTGATCCGCAGCCGCGCTACCGATATCCGTGGAAGCAGGCACTTCTCGCCAAGCGGCAGCCGCAGGCCGCCGACGATCTCGCGCACATCCTCGCCTACGAAGTGCTGACGCTGCCGAACCTGGTCGACGAACTGCTCGACGGTCCCAACGGCGACAAGACCCGGCAGCTGCTGGAGACCCTGATCTCGGAGGAGATCCACCGGCAGCTGGGGGTCACCAAGAACGTGGTCCGGACCGTGTTCGGCGCCCGCCAGTTCGACAATCTGAAGGTGGGTGCCGCCGGGGTGGCGGTGAGCCTGGCGCCGACGGTGGTGTCGGACGAGGAGTTCGCGCGGGAGCAGGCGCACAAGATCGACGAGTTCGCGGCCCGCAAACTGCGCGATCTGAGTCCGGGTGAGTTCATGGAGATGTTCTACGCGGCCGTGGAGCAGGACGCGTGGCTGCTGTATGTGCACGGCGCGGTGCTGGGCCTGGGCGTCGGCATCATCCACCTGGTGCTTTTCGGCTGGTAGCGGGCCTGCAGCAAGAACAATCAGGCGTGCTTGCATTTTTGAGCGGGCGTTGCCATGCTGATCCGTGCGCACAACGGCGTGCGCCTTCGACACCTCTTCGCGGGCAGGACCGGTATGGCTGATCTCGACACCCTTCTCGCCGACTTCGATGCCGAGTGCGCCACCCTCGACGACCTGGTCGCGCCGCTCGCGGCCGACGACTGGGCCCGGCAGACACCGGCCGCGGGCTGGACCATCGCCCACCAGATCGGGCACCTGACCTGGACCGACGAGGTTTCCGTGCTCGCCGCCACCGATGCCGCGGCATTCACCGACCTGGTCGCCGCCGCCGCGCCGAAGGCGCTCACCTTCGTCGACGAGGCCGCCGAGGAAGCCGCCACCACCCCGCCCGCCGACCTGCTGGCCCGCTGGCGCACCGGCCGCACCGATCTGGTGGCCGCACTGGCCGCCGCCCCGGCCGGCACCAAGCTGCCCTGGTTCGGGCCGCCGATGAGCCCGGCGTCGATGGTGACCGCGCGGATCATGGAGACCTGGGCGCACGGCCAGGACGTGGCCGACACCCTCGGGGTCGTGCGCGCGCCCAGCAACCGGCTGCGCCACATCGCCCACATCGGCGTACGGACCCGCAACTTCGCCTACCAGGTCCGCGGGCAGCAGCCACCGGCCGAGGAATTCCGGGTCGAACTCACCGGACCCGACGGCGACGTGTGGACCTGGGGTCCCGAAGACGCCGCGCAGCGGGTCACCGGCACCGCGGCCGACTTCTGCCTGCTGGTGACCCAGCGCCGGCATCGCGACGACCTGGCACTCACCGCGACCGGCGCCGACGCCGCGACCTGGCTGACCATCGCCCAGGCCTTCGCCGGGCCACCCGGAACCGGCCGCGACGCCGTCGGCAACTGAAACTGAACTTCCTGAACTCCCGGCTCGGGAGAAGATCAAGCGGACGGGCGCCATCTCGGTGAACCCTGCCTTGGTTGCCGACCGGGACAACGTTGGCCAGAGCCGTCGAGAAAGCAGGCGGAGTTGACACCCGCCGCGATTATTTGTTACCCGGACGGCACGTGCGGGAAACCCCGTGTTCGGCCGGAGCACGGATTCACCCGGTCACGGCCGCGACTGTGAGATGAGTCCTATTTCGGTTTAGCGGGATGTGACCGACGTCGCGACAGCGATATACACGGAGTAGAGCCTTCATCGGTGCGGGCACGAACAACTACGAAACAGGTAGTTCGAAGGGACCCACCATGTCGCAATCTCCCGCACCCCACCGCCGGACCGCCCAGATCCTGCAGCACGGCGCCATTGTCGTAGCCGGAATGTCGAGCGTGGGCTTGACAGTCGCCGCGGCCACCTACGCGGTCAACTCGTCCTCGGTCGCGGCCGGGGACCGCGCCGCGAGCCGGCCCGCGGCGCCGGCCGGGCCCGGTCCGGTCGGAGTCGGCCTGCGCGCCGCGTCCTGGGCGGTACCGGCCACCGCGCCCTCCGCCGACCAGGTCGGCTTCCTGCCCGCCGGGCGGTTCGAACTCGAGGGTGTACACCACGCCTTGACGGTGCCGTTCGTCACCCTCGCACCCGACCTGGCGGCGTAAAGCCGGTCACGCGCCGAATCGTGTGAGACTGCCGGGGTGCACGACTCGAATGTCTACGACTACTGCGTGATCGGCGGCGGCATCGTCGGCCTGGCCACCGCCCATCTGCTGCTCGCCAAAAATCCGGGGGCGCGACTGCTGCTGGTGGAGAAGCAGGACCGGCCCGGGGCGCACCAGACGGGTCACAACAGCGGCGTGATCCACTCCGGCATCTATTACGAGCCCGGCAGCCTGAAGGCCCGGATGTGCCGGCGGGGTGCCAGCTGGACCAAGGAATTCGCTGCGGCACATGGCATTCCGTACGAGGAGTGCGGAAAACTGCTGGTGGCAACCGATTCAGCCGAGCATGCCCGGATGCTGGCGCTCTACGAGCGCTCGGTCCGCAACGACGTCGACGTGGAACTGCTGGATGCGCAGGAACTTCGCCGCCGTGAACCCCGGATCGACGGTGTCGGAGCGCTGTTCGTTCCCGCCACCGGCATTATCGACTACGCGCGGGTCGCGGCCGCGCTGGCCGACGAGGTGACCGCGGCCGGCGGGGAGATCCTGCTGAACACCGAGATCACTTCGATCACAGAGACTTCCGATGCGGTGACGGTCGCCGGGCCGGCCACGTCCCGGCGCGCGCGCCGGCTCGTGGTGTGCGGCGGGCTGCAGGCCGACCGGCTGGCGCGGATGGCCGGGCTACGGATTCCGTTGCGGATCATCCCGTTCCGAGGTGAGTACTACCGATTGCCGGACAGCCTTAAGGGTTTGGTGTCGACGCTGATCTACCCGATCCCGGATCCCGAGCTGCCGTTCCTCGGTGTCCACCTGAGTCCGACCATCGACGGGGAGCTCACCGTGGGCCCGAACGCCGTGCTGGGCTGGTCGCGGGAGGGCTATCGCAAGGGCAGTTTCGCGCTGCGGGACGCGCTGGAGATCGCCACCTTCCCCGGTATGCGCCGGGTCGCGCTCACGCATGCCCGCACCGGGGTGCGGGAGCTGCGCAATTCGCTGTTCAAGCGCGGTTATCTGGCGGAGTGCCGCCGCTACTGCCCGGAGCTGACCCTGGACGACCTGCTGCCGCGCACCGCGGGCATCCGGGCCCAGGCGGTGCTGCGCGACGGAACTCTGTTGCACGACTTCATGATCGAGAGCACGCCGCGTTCGGTGCACGTCCTCAATGCGCCGTCGCCGGCCGCCACCTCGGCGTTGCCGATCGCCGAGTACATCGTCGAGCGCCTGGAGTCGGCGAGCGAGCACTGATCTCGAGATTAAAGAGGAAAGGTGTAGTACTTTTGTAATAGCCGTGGGAGAAGGGGTTCACCTATGGGCCACATCAGGTACGCGAGCGATGTCGGGGCGCCCGTCGAAGTCGCGTTCACCTATACGGACAACTATCTGTTCGTACCGGACTGGATGTTCGCGATCGCCGCCTTCGAACCACTCGGCGACGCCGGACACGGTCCGGGTGCGGTCTATACCGCCACCCTGCAGGCGGGTATCTGGCACCCCACGGTCACCTGTGAGATCACGGAGTACCGCAACAACGCGGTCATCGGATACACGGTGCGCGGACGCCGGCCGGGGAAGGCGGCGTCCGCGCGGTCCGGCCGCCCGCTGGCCACCGTGACCCTTCGCTTCGATCCGCTCGGTCCGGGCAGTTCGATGCTCACGTTCGAAGCCGGCTACCCGACCCGATCGAACCGGATGCCGGCCGCTGTCACCGACTCGATCGCCCGGACCGCGGTGCGGCGCACCGAACAGCGCCTTCGCCGCCAGATCGAGGACTTCCACGGAACAGACCTTGTCGGTCGGATTGCGTAGGGTACGAACCATGATCATCGTCAGCACCGACGGATCCTGTCTGGCCAACCCCGGCGGCGCGATCGGCTGGGCCTGGGTCGATCACAGCGGACCGTCCGCCAGTGGCGGCTCGCCCTCCGGTACCAACCAGGTCGCCGAACTACGCGCGATCCTGGAGGCCATCACCGCGCACCCCAGCGCCGAACCCCTGCTCATCGAGAGCGACTCGCTCTACGCGATCAAATGCTCGTCGGAGTGGAACGCCTCCTGGCGGCTCAACGGTTGGCGGACCGCCAGCGGGGCCGCGGTGAAGAACCTGGAACTGGTGAAGAGCATCGATCAGGCCATCGCGTCGCGGCCCGGCCCGGTCCGCTTCCGCTGGGTGCGCGGCCACGTCGGCAACTACTTCAACGAGCAGGCCGACACCCTGGCCGGCGCCGCGGCCCGCGCGGCCGCGGCGGCCGCCGGTGAAATCGCGGCCGAGCCGGTTTCGAGTACCCCGGCCGAACCGGCCCGGATCACGCCGGACGAGCGGATCGCGCACACCGAGCGCGCGCGGCCCGAATCAGCCCGGCGCGCAACGATATCCGAGGAGAACACCGTCCTGGTCCCGGACGAACACCTCACCCTGTTCTGATCCCACAACCACCGAGGGCCACCACCGTTCGCACCCGCGAACAGTGGTGGCCCTCGTCAGTGGTCGGCCGCGAACCGGTTACTTCGGCGGCGCGGGGGCCGGGGCGGGCGCCGGGGCCGCGCCCGGGAGGCCGCCGGCGGGCGAGCTCTTCAGCATGTTCGCCAGCCGCGGCGACTTGAAGTCGCTGACCACCCAGTTGTCGCCCTTGTGCTCCAGGGTCGCCACCACGTCCACATCCGAGATCTGCGGTTGCGGGTCGGCGGGCTTCTGCTCCTGCTGCGAGATCAGCATGACCACCGTGGCGTGGTCGGCGTCGCCGGCCTGCCAGCCACAGTGGATCTCCGACACCGAGGACTTCACGTTCGCCTGCTGCACCAGCTCCTTGAGCGGGTCGGCGCCGGAGGCGAACTGGTCCAGCCAGGCACCCGTCGACTGGGCCTTGACCTTGGTGATGTAGTCGTCGAACTTGGCCGGGTCCCAGGTGCTGACCAGGTTGCCGAAGTCGCAGGCGGCCTGGGTGGCGCTGTCCCGGTAGGCGAGCTCGTTGCCGCGGCTGTGCGACTGGATCCCGAACACGGTGGCCAGCGTGGCCGCCCCGACCAGGACGACACCGGCCGCGAAGGCACCGCCGACGACGAGCCAGTTGGTCGGCTGCGCGTCGGAGCTCGCGGAGGCCGGAACTTCCTTCTGCTTCTCGAACTTCACCGTCGGTTCGGCCGGCTTCTCTTCGGCTTGCTCCGGTGCCGGCTGCTCCTCCGCCGGCTCGGACAGCACAGTGACAGCAGCGACGCCGTCCGCCGCCGCGTCTTCCCCGCTCGCGACGTCGATCTTTTCGGTTTTCTGGGCGTCGTCTTCAGACATGGATCTGCTACGTCACTTTCCCGGCACGCGTGCGCGCACCGTTCAGGCCGTGTCCCACGGGTTGCCCGAGGGACGCGGATCGTTTGCTGAGTATGTCACCGCACCGGCTGAGGTGTCCGGGCATTGGGGTCGGCGCCGGCCGGCATCTGCGCGCCGTTGTCCGGGATGTCGGGCCGTGGCGCGTTCGCCGAGCCGCGAACCTGCTGGTTCGGAGCCGGGTTCGTACAGTAGTTGTACTTGGGCAGCGTACCGTCCTGGACCACCTCGTTGCGGATCGGCACGTGGTCGTACTGGCAGAACGGGCGCGGCCAGATGTCCAGAATGGTGTAGAACTCGCCGTCGTGAGCGGGCACGCCCATCGCGTCCAGACCGAGGGCCAGCGACGGGAACAGCGCCTGCAGCGCCGGGCCCCGCAGCTCCGCCGCCTTGGTGATCGCCACGAAGTTGCTCGCGAGGCTGGTGATCGGGTCGGCGTTCTTGTCCAGCACCGCGCCGAGCTGACGGACCTGCGCGGGCGCCCGGTCCAGGACCTGACTCACCTCGTCGTTGGCCGCCTGCAGCTGGTTGAACAACGTCGACGAATTATTGGTCAGGGTCTGCAGATCCGGCTGCGCGTGACTGGTGGTGCCCGCGATCACCTGCAGGTTCTTGAGCAGATTGACGGTCTGGGGGAGCAGCCCGTCCAGGCCGGCGGTGACGGTGGACAGCGCGTTGATCATGTTGCGCAGCTGGTCCGGACCGCCGCTGAGCGCGGTGTCCAGCTCGGTCAGGATGGCGCTGAACCGTTCCGGATCCACCTGTGCGATCAGCGAACTGGCGTCGTCGAGCACCGCCCACACCGGGGTGGGAGTCGTGATCTTGTCCGGGTCGAACCGGATGACCTCGCCGTTGTGCAGGAACGGGCCCTTGTCGCTGTCCGGCCGGAAGTCGATGTACTGCTCACCGGCCGCGGACAGCGCGTTCACCGAGATCCGGGTGTCGCGCGGAATGTGGTAGTTCGAGTCGATCTGCGCCTCGGCGGCGATCGAACCACCCTGGTCGGCCAGCTTGATCGAGTTGATCTTGCCGATTCGCCAGCCGCGCAGGGTCACGTCGTTGCCCGGCTGCAGCCCGCCGGACCGGTCCAGGCTCACCGTGACCGTGTACGTGGACTTGAGCGGGTTGAGCCGCATGACGTCCACGGCCAGGTAGGACGCGCCGAGACCCAACACCAGCACCAGTGCGATGTTCGCCCAGAACAGCTTGTTACGCAGCAGCTTTCTCACTTCGGCGTACTCCCCAATCGGTACTGGATCACCTGCAGTACCTGCGTCAGGCTGCCGGCGAAGTCGGCCACGTCCCTGCCGTCCCAGATCTTGCCGTGCGCCGGGTCGGTGAGAATGCTGGCGTCGAGGCTGGTCACAGTCGCCGCGACCGCCAGCGAGTTACCGCGCAACGTCGCATCCACGCCCGGGCGGATGTCGTGCAGCGCGTCCATGGTCGGGCCGAGCGTGTCCTGCGTCTGGGCGAGCGCGCCCATCAGGGCGTGCACGCTGTCGAGCAGGTGACTCAGCTGCGGCGTGGTGGTGTCGGAGTAATCGCCGATCGCCTCGGTCGCGGTGGACACCTTGGTCAGCAGGTCACCGATGTTCTTGTTGTTCTCGGCGATGGCACCGATCATGTTCGGCAACGTGTCCGCCACCCGGCTGAGGTCGTCGTGGTGACTCTGCAACGTGTTGGCCAGCGTGTCGAAACCGTTGAACATGGCGTCGATCCGGTCACTGTCGGCGTGCAGGGTGCCCACCACGCTGGTCATCTGCTTGATCAGATCGGCCAGCTTGTCCGGCCGCCCGCCGACCACGCTGTCGAGTTCCCCGCTCAACTTGGCCAGCGAGGCCAGGCCGCCACCGTTGAACAGCATCGACACCGACAGCAGCAGCTCCTCGACGGTGGCACCCGCCGAGGTCTGCTGGATCGGCACGGTGTCACCGTTCTTCAGATTCTGTGTTCCCGCTTCGGCTTTCGGCATGGACACCGCGATGAACACGTCACCGAGCGGGGTCGCCTGACGCAGTTCGGCGGTGCTGTTCGCCGGCAACACGATGTCCTTGCGGATCTGCATGTCGACCAGGGCCTGGAAGTTCTTGGTCGAGATGTGGGTCACCACACCGACATCGGAACCACCGATCTTGACCTTGGCCTGGTCGGGCAGGTTCAGCGCGTTGGCGAACACCGCGTGCAGCGTGTACGTGTCGCCGCTGACGCCCGGCTTGGGCAGCGGCAGACTCTCCACGGTCAGACCGCAACCGGACGCCGCGAGCACGGTGCTGCCGGCCGCCAGGGCCACGACGGTCTTGCGCGCCCGGCTCCCCAGCCGGCCGATCCCGCTGTTCTGTTCGCGTTCGGTCATTTCTGCGTGATTCCCAACAGTGCGGCGGAAATACCCATGTCCGGTCCGAGGTCCTCCGGCTTGCCGGTACGGCAAGCGTCGGAGCGCATCTGGATCCGTTCACAGAACAGACTCATCTGGTCGGCCGTGACCCCCTCGAGCAGCAGCGTGTGCAGCCGGACGAGGTTGCGATTGCGGTCCATCGAGGAGTTCACGTTCTGCATGAGCAGCGGGGCGACGTCCGCGACCTCGGTGACGCCGGCGGCGTTCTGCCGCAACTGGTTCGTCACGTTGGTCAGGCCGGCCAGCGCCGAGGCGAGCGTGCTCGACTTGTCGCCCAGCGCGGTCGAGGTGTTGACCAGGAACGCGTTGAGCTGGTCGAGCGTGGCCTGCAGGCCGGGGGCCTGTTCGGCGAGCAGGCCGGTCATCTGGGTGACCTGCTGGCTGAATCCGCGCACCGAGGCGTCGTTGTCGGCGAGCATCGAGGTGAGCTCGTTGAGCTTCACGATGATGGTGGACAGCGCGTCCTTGTTGTCCACGCCGAGTTTCAGCGCGCCGGAGAGGGCGTTGAGGGTGTCGCGGATCTTGTCGCCCTGGCCGTTGACCATCGAGTAGAGCAGCGTGCCCGACAGCGGGCCCTGCTGCTGGCCCGGGTCCGGCTTCAGCGCCGCGGCGAACTGGTCGATGGTCTTGATCATGGTGTCGAGTTCGACCGGCGTGCGGGTCTGCTCGACCGTCAGGTGCGACTTGTCGGCCAGCGTGGCACCACCGGTGTACACCGGGCTGAGCTCGATATGCCGGTCGGTGACGATGGACGGCGAGATGAGCGCCGCGACAACGTTCTTCGGCAACTTGATGTCACCGTCGACCGTCATGTGCACCTCGACGTACTGCCCCTTGGGGATGATCTTGTCGACGTGCCCGACCTCCACGCCCAGCACGGTGATCGGGTTGCCCTCGAACATGCCGGCGATGTTGCGGAAATCCGCGGTGTAGTGGTGGTCGTTGTTCAGCGGTCCCGGCAGCGAGCAGCTGCCGAGGGTGAGCGCGCAGGCGCTCACCAGCGCGACCTTGGCCAGCGTGGCCCGGACGGATTTCCTCATCCCTGGCACCCCTCGATGACTCGGGCCAAGCACAGCCAGTTGTCCGGGAACAGGCTCCACGGCATACCGACCTCACCGTAGGGACCGTTGCCGAACACATTGTTGAACTGCCGCACCGACGGCGGCATGATCTGCAGCAGCTTGTCCAGGTTGTCCTTGTTCTTCTGCAGACCCTCGGACATGGTGTTGAGCTGGTCGATGGTGGACGACAGCTGGTCGTTGTTGTCCGCGCCGATCGACTGCAGCTGCTTGGTCAGCGCCGCGATGTTGTCCAGCAGCGTGCGCAGCAACTGCTGCCGCTGCATGACCGCGCCGGCCACCGCCTGGCCCTGAGTGATCACCAGCAGCACACTGTTGCGGTTGTCGCCCAGGATCGTGGTGACCTTGTCCAGGTTCTTGAGCAGCCCGTCGACCTGGTCCTTGCGATCGTTGATCGTCTTGGCCAGGGCGCCGACGCTGTCGAGGGCCTGCGCGGTCAGTTCCGACGAGCCGTCGATCTGGTCGCCCAGCGCCTTGAACGCCTCGTTCAGCTTCTGGGTGTCGAGTGCCTGGAACTTCGGGGTGCCGTTCTGGATCACGTCCGACAGGTCGTAGGGCACGGCCGTGTGGTCGAGCTTGATCCGGTTGTCCTTCAGGCCCGAACCGGTACCCGGGTCGAGACTGACGTAGCGGGCACCGAGCAGGGTCGCCATCTTGATGGCGGCGTGCGCGTCCGAGCCCAGCTTCGTCGACGACGTGACCTGCATGGTCACCAGAACGTGGTCGCCCTCGAGCTTGACGCTGGAGACGTTGCCGATCGGCACACCGGAGACGGAAACCTTGTCACCGCTGCGGATTCCCGCGGACTGCGGGAACTCGGCCACGATGTCCTGCTTACCGATACCGAGCGACTTGTACACGGTCGAGGACAGCAGCAAACCGACCACGACAAGGGCGCCGATGACACCCAGCCAGAAGTTCCTGTTCGACCGGAAGATTGTTTTCAGCTTGGTCATCATGGACGGCACACCGCCGAGTGCGAGTTTCCGCCGACCTGGGACACCAGGCCGCGCGGGAGGAGGACTCCGTAGAGAGAGATGTCGAGACTGCACACGTACGCGTTGGCGTACGCGCCGTCCTGGGTGAAGCGGCCGAGGTCGGCCAGGACCGACGGCAGGTCGACCGCGGCGTTGTCGAGCTTGTCGCCGTTGGCGAGCAGCACGTTGAACGCGGCAGTGGAGGAGTTCTGTGCCGCCTGCAGTCCGGGCTTGATCTGGTCCAGCATCCCCACCAGCGAGGTGGTGTTGGTGGCCAGCGTCGAGACCGAGTTCTCCAGCGACTGTCCCTGCTCGTAGAGGCCGCCGATCAGGGCGCGGGTCTGGGTGACCAGGGTCTCCAGCTCGTCGCCGCGGTTGGCCAGCCCGGCCATCACGCCGCCGAGGTTGGTGATGATGTCGCTCAGGATCGCGTCGCGGCGCTGGAAGTCCGACGCCAGGGCCGCGGCCCGGGTGATGAAGGAGCTCAACGAGACTCCGTCACCCTGCATCGCGAGGATGAAGGTCTGCGACAGGTCGTTGACCTGGTCCGGCGACAGCGACTCGAACAGCGGCTGGAAACCGTTGAGCAGCCCCGAGATGTCGAACGACGGCTCGGTGCGGTCCAGCGGGATGTCACCGTGGTCCCGCAGTGCGGTGTGGTCGCCCTTGGTGCCGGTCTGCAGCGCGACGTAGCGCTGGCCGATCAGGTTCTGGTACCGGACCAGCGCCTTGGTGTCGCCGAACAGCGTCTGGTCGCGCTGCACGACGAAGGTGACCTTCGCCTGGTGCTTGCTGTCGAGCGAGATGTCGGACACCTTGCCGACGCGCACACCGGCGATCCGGACGTCGTCGCCCGGGTGCAGGCCGAGCACATCGCTGAAAGTCGCTGTGTAGGTGTTGGTTTCACCTTTCACGCTGCGCGCCAACGTGTTCCAGACGACGACCGTCACCAGGATCGACACCAGCGCGAAGATGGAGAAGCCGATCAGGGGTTTGCGGATACTCATCGGCCTGCACCACTATCGGTGACTTGCAACGTTCCACCCCTCAGGATCGAGCTCAGCAACAGGTATTCGGCTGTATTCGGACGACGGCCGAGGAAGGCCAGAACCGCGGCGTCACCGCTGTAGATGCCCGGGGCGGCCGCGGCGATATCGCCGGCGGGCGCGACGACCGGCCCGGCCGCGGGCGCGTCACCCGGGGTCGCCGGGTTCGGGTTGCCGGCCGGAGCCGGCGTCGGCGCGGGAGCCGGTCCGTTCAGCCACGGGAAGAGTCCGGCCAGCGGGCTGCCCGCGAGCGGGTTGGCCGGCGCACCGGGCGCGGCCGGTTCGGCCGGCGCCTGGCCGAAACCGTCGGGCAGTCCCGCCATCGGCAGCGCCGGCGGCAGACCCTGCGCCGCGGCGAGCGCGTGCGGCCGCAGCGAATCCGGCAGCACACCCGGGTCGGCGACGGACGGCGCGGTGGCACAGCTCGGCGCGGCCAGGTTGCCGTAGTGCGGGCAGTCGGCGTTGGTGTAGGGCAGCCACGGGGTCAGCGTGGCGCCGGCGTTCCAGATCATCTGGCGCTGCGGACCCCAGTGGAAGGTCGTGTTGAGCTTGCGCAGCGAGTTGTTCATGTTGGCGATGGTCGCCGGGATGGCGGCCGGGTCGGCGGTGAGGTTGCCGAACATGTCGCCCAGGCCGACGGTGAGCACCTTGCCGGTGTCGTTGTTGCGGGCGAACAGGTCGTTGACCCGGTCGGTCGTGTCCATCGCGCCGGTGAGTAGCGCCACCAGCTCCTGCCGCTTGTCCGACACCGTCTGCGCGGTCTTGATCGACGACTTCAGGGTGTCCATCAGGTCAGGCGCCGACTGGTTGAGCGCGCGGAAGGACGAGGCGAAGTCGCTGAAGGTCTGGTCGGCGTCGGGCACCGCGGCCCGGACCTGGGTCAGCCACTCGTCGAGCCGGTCGAGCGTCGAGCCCGGCATGCGGCCGTTGCCGTCGAGGGCGTAGGACAGCGTACCCAGCACCCGGCCGAGCTGGATCGGGTCCAGCTTGTCGAAGATCTTGCGGATCGTAGTGAGGGTGTCCTGCAGGGCGATGGTGCCCTTGCTCTTGTCCTCTTCGATCTGCGAACCGGCGTGCAGGTATTGGTCGCTGGGACCGTTGTAGACCAGTTCGACCGAGGTGACGGCGAACAGGTTGCTCGGCACCACGCGCGCGGTGACGTTGGCGGGCACCCCGCCGACGTACTGCGGCTTCATCTCGATGTGTACCTGCTGGATCTCGCCCTTGGCGGCGACGGTCACATCGTGCACCGCGCCGACGAGCACGCCGCGGAACTTCACGTCCGCGTTCGAGGGCAGGCCGTCACCGGTGGTGGTGAGGTTGGCGGTGACGTCCACCTTCGGGTGCAGGATGTAGCCCTTGTAGCGGGCGAACAGCAGGCCCAGGATCAGCGCGCACACGGTCAGGCCGCAGACGCCGGCGACATAGAGCTGCCGCATGGTCGGGCCCCGACCACTCGGATCGATGATCACGTCTCCCCCTAGCCCGAGATCCGGATACCGGGGTCGACGCCCCAGATCGCCAAGGTCATGAACAGGTCGGCGAAGACGACCGCGATGATGCACAGCTTGATCGCGCGGCCGGCCGCCACACCCACACCCTCGGGACCACCGGAGGCGAAGAAGCCGTAGTAGCACTGGATGAAGGTCGTGATCGCCACGAACAGAATGGCTTTCAGCAACGACCAGAGCACGTCGTGCGGAATCAGGAACTGATAGAAGTAGTGCTGGAAGGTACCGCTGGCGGTACCGCCGTACAGGGCCACGGTCACCTTGCAGGCGATGTAGGCGAACGGCAGCGCCAGGCAGTACAGCGGCACGATGGCGATCATCGCCGCGATCATCCGGGTGGAGACCAGGTACGGCAGCGGCCGGATGGCCACCGACTCGAGCGCGTCGATCTCCTCGGCGATCCGCATCGAGCCCAGCTGCGCGGTGAACCGGCAGCCGGCCTGGGCGGCGAACGCGACGGTGGCGAGCATCGGACCCAGCTCACGTGTGGTGGCGAAGGCCGAGATGGCGCCGGTGATCGGGCTGAGCCCCAACAGGTTCAGCGAGGTGTAGCCCTGGATACCGACGGTCATACCGCCGAAGGCGGTCAGGATCAGGATGACGCCGATGGTGCCACCACCGACGATCAGGTTCCCGTTACCCCACGTGACGTCGGAGAGCAGACGCCACACTTCCTTCGGATACTGCTTGAACGCCAACGGCATCGAACCGATGGAGCGCAGGAAGAAGAAGACCTGGTGCCCCGCGCGGGCGAGCATGTCGCGGGGTGCGTCGGCGGCCTTCTTGATCCGGTCGAGTGGCCGCAGCAGCGGCGGAACATATCTTGTGGACACCGGCTCAAACCATCTGTGGGGGGAACAAGGTGCTGTAGACCTGGGTCAGGATGACGTTGACGCCGAACAACATCACGGCGGAGAGCACGACCGCGGTGTTGACCGAGTTGGCGACACCGCCGGGGCCGCCGCGGGTGTTGAGGCCGCTGTCGCAGGCGATGATCGCGGCGAGCAGACCGAAGATCAACGACTTCAGCAGGGCCACGAAGAGATCGGTGGTGACGGCGAAGGAAGCGAAGGTTCCGATATAGGAACCGGGGGTGCCGTTCTGCGCGAAGATGTTGAAGATGTAACCGGTCAGGAAGCCGACGAAAACCACGAAGCCGCAGAGCAGCACCGACACCAGCATGGCGGCGCCGAGGCGGGGGGCGACCAGCCGGCGCATCGGGTCGACGCCCATGACCTTCATGGCGTCGATCTCCTCGCGGATGGTGCGGGAGCCGAGGTCGGCGCAGATGGCCGAACCGACGGCACCGGCGATCATCAGCGAGGTGACCAGCGGCGCGCCCTGCTGAATGATGCCGAGGCCGTTGGCCGCACCGATGAACGAGGTCGCACCGACCTGCCCGGCAACGGATCCGACCTGGATCGAGACGATGACACCGATCGGAATGGCGACCAAAAGCGTTGGCGCGGCTGCGACATTGGCCATGAATGAACATTGCCGAATGAATTCACCATAGGGAAAGCGCCGGCGCACGATTGCGACGAACAGTTCGGTGATGGCCGCGACACCCATGGTCATCTGACGACCCATGGTCTCCAGCGACTTCTTCGGGTGATCCTGCCAGTACGCCGCCATCCAACCGAGTACGGCGCTCATTCGCGTCTTCGCCGGCGGACTGTTCGTGAACTGCACTGACTACCCCTCTCGCGCCGGATTGCGACAACCCCGACGTCTGTTCGCTTGACGCACCCTACTACGGAGTAGCGCTGAACCACAGTGCAAAGTGTGGTTGTCGTCATAGATCTCGGTCACAAGACATAGATGTTTGTGAGCTAACACTTTGGGGCAGCGGATATCCGCCTGACCTGGACATTTGACCAAACGAGGCCGCAACGGAACCCGCAAACCGCCCCTAACAGGCGCGACGCATACTCATGTTTCCACTCGCCGCGAGTTGCACACCCGACCGATACGCGTGTGTCACGGCGAATTCTTCATGCCGATAATGCCACCCGGTAGTAATCGAATCGGACACGGTGCGGCCCGGGGTACGCGGTTTCGCGGCCCCGGGCTGACAGGATGTAGGCAGTCAAGCTGGACACCGTGCGTTCGCAGACCACTGGAGGGACATGCTCATGACACAACTGGCCCACGCGGCCCGGGCCGCCGGTGGTGCGATCCTGTTGTCCGCCGCGCTCCTGGGTACCGGAACGGCAACCGCGCACGCGGACGGCGGATCCGCGGTGATGGGCGGCGGCTCCGGCATCATCATCGACAACCTGTACGAATGCACCCTCACCACAATCGGATACGACGGTGCGGGGCGGTTGGTGGGCCTGACCGCCGGTCACTGCGGTGACCCGGGGTCCACGGTCTGGGCCGAGCAGGCCCGCGGCGTGGGGCCGATCGGCAAGTTCGTCCACTCCGACCACGACCTCGACTACGCGGTGATCCAGTTCGATCCCAACCGCGTCACCCCGGTCAACCGGATCGGCAACACGACGATCACCAACGTCGGCCAGGCCGCGTCGTTCCCGCAGGTCGCCTGCAAGGAGGGCCGGACCACCGGCAACACCTGCGGCATCGTCTACGGCGACCTGTTCGGCGACCAGAGCATCTGGACCCAGATGTGTGTGGTCGAGGGCGATTCCGGCGCGCCGGTGGTCGTCGGCAACACCCTGGTCGGAATGGTGAACGCCTACCTGCTCGTGGCCTGCGCCGGACCGGAGGTCGGTACCAATATGGGCATCATCATGGGCGACATCAACGGACGCGGCGACGTGGGCGCCGGGTTCGCGCCCGTCTAGCGATCCGGCTCACACCCGGCTACCGACGCCCGCCGTACACCGGTGGGCGTCGGTGCCATTCGGCAATGTTTCAGCAAATAATCCGAACCGATACATTTTCGCCTGCAGGGCACAAGAATTCATTCCCGGTTCCCACATTTCGGCCCGGCCAAACGGGATGTTCGCGGAATTCCAGTTACTGTTTGGAAAACCGGCGAACGAGGAGGCACCGTGCGGCGAGACCATTTCGGCCCGCGAATCGGTGCGCTCGCCGTCCTGGCCGGCTCGGCCTGGATCCTGCTGGTCACCGCCACCGCCCCGAGCGCGGCCGCGGCATCCACCCTGACCTGCGCCTCCGAGGCCGGACAGGATCTGACCCTGATCAGCGGTTCGGCCGGGTGCCGGGCGGCCGTCGACGACAGCGGGCACGCGCGAGCGCTCAGCTACGACGGCATCGGCTACGCCCGGGCCGGGTCCGGCGGCAGCGCGGTCGGTGTCGGCACCGGCGGCGGGATCGGCGCCAGCCACGGCAGCTCCGGCCTGGCCCTCGCCTTCGCCCTCGGCCCGGACGCGTACGCCTTCACCGATCGAGGCACCGACACCGGCGGCGGCACCACCGTGAGCGTGGCCTTCGCCGGCTCGCGCGCCCAGGAGGTGCCGGCCGGTCACCGGGCGGTCTGCCTGGGCACCGCCGCCGTGGTCTGGGACTTCGCCACCGGGTACGGCTGCCTGGCCACACCGCTGGGCCTGTGGTGCCCGGCGCCCACCTCGGAGCTCGGAACCGGCGCCGTCCCGGACACCACCCCGGCGGATTTCTGGGCCACCACCGAACCGCGGGCGGCCGACTCCGGCACCGTCGCGCCCTAGGCGGCGAACCGGAACCCGTTCCGGCACGTATCACTGGTATGCAGCCCGAATCGCCGCGCGCCTCCGACTCCGGCCATCCGCGACCGCGTGCTCCCCGGGCGGTACTGCTGCACGCGTTGTGGGCGGGAATCGACTTCGAGAGTTATTTCCGGCATCGCCGGGCGCACGACGGTGACCCATTCCTGGTGCGATTTCCCGGCTTCGGCGGGGCACTGTTCACCGGAACAGCATCCGGTACAAAAGAATTGTTCCGGGCGCCGGTCGAATTGCTCCGGCCCCCCGAACCGAATCCGATCGAGCCGCTCGTCGGATCGGCATCGCTCATTCTCGCCCGGGACGCGGTCCATCGCCGCGATCGGCGACTGCTGGCACCGGCCTTTCATCGCAGTCGAATTACACTGTACGGACACACCGTTCACGAATCCACGGTCGCGGAACTGACCGGCGCCGGAGCCGGTCCGGCGTGGACGCCCGGCGCCCGGATCGACGTACGCGCGGCGGCCCGGGCGATCACGCTGCGGGTGATCCTGCGGGCCGTGTTCGGGATCGACGATCCGGGTCGCCGGGCGGTCTACACCGCCGCCGTGGTCGAATTCCTCTCCGCCTTCGGCGGACCGCTCATGCTGGTTCCGCTGTTGCGGCACAGCGTGTTCGGCCACGGCCCGTGGGCACGGTTCGCGGCCGCGCGCGACCGGCTGGACGAGCTGCTCACCGCCGACCTGCAGCGGCGGCGGAGCGAGACCGCGGGCGCGGGCGCCGACATCATGGGACTGTTGCTGGCGGCCCGCTACACCGACGGCGGCGGCTGCACCGACGCCGAACTGCTCGATCAGCTGCGCACCCTGCTGGTCGCGGGTCACGAGACCACCGCCACCAGCCTGGTCTGGGCGCTGTACCACCTGCACCGCACACCCGCGGCGCTGCGGCGGCTGCGTGCCGAACTCGCGGCGGTAGGCCCCGATCCGGATCCCGAGGATCTGGCGCGGCTGCCGTACCTGGACGCGGTGTGCCACGAGACGCTGCGCCTGCACCCGCCGGTCCCGATCGTGCTGCGCCGGCTCACCGGACCGTTCACGCTGCTGGGCGTCGACCTGGCGGCCGGCGACACCATGGGGGTCGCGCTCCCGCTGCTGCACTCCGATCCCGAAACCTGGTCCGACCCGTACACGTTCACGCCCGAGCGGTTCCTGGACCGCGGTTACGGGCCGTTCGAGTTCGCCCCCTACGGTGGCGGTCACCGGCGCTGTGTGGGCTCCACCCTGGCCGAGTACGAACTGCGAATCGCGTTGGCGACCATCGTGTCTCGGGTGGAGCTGGCGCTGACCCCGCGCTACGCGGGGGGTCGGCAGCCACGTGCGGTGCCGCACAACATCGCGACCGGACCGCATGCGGGCATCACGGTCGACGTAGTGAGAGCCGTTGCGCCATAACGTGATTTGCCTCACATGACGGTGTACACCGAATGACCGCTGAAGCCGCCTGCGCACCTGCGCAATCGGCGATGCGGCACGCGGAGCGGGGCTTTCACCACAGCGGTAACACAAACCTCGGGCAGAGTGTGGTTCACCACACATTCGCTGTGCCGAGTTCATAACTGCCGGAAGGGGATTGGCGTACCGCCGCCGCCCCGGTAGTAATGAAACCCGTAGCGGCCACGATAGTGATCATGAACGCGTAGCCGCCCTTCCGCGCTCTGCGTTTGCATGTGATCGAGATGAGAGGACGAGTACGGCTGTGCGCAGCACCCCCTCCCGCCCGGGAGCCAAGAACTCGCCGAACCGTCGTACCGGGGTCCTGACCCTGGCAGCGGCCACACTGGCTGTCACCGCGGGTACCATCACCGCCAATTCCGCTGTGGCCAACCCGCTCTGGCCCGGTGGGCCGGACCTACCGTCGGGCTCGTCGTCCGGGGCCGCGGCCGCCGTCCCGCAGCCGGCGGAAGGTGCCGCGCCGATGGCCAACCCGCCGGCCCTGCCGGCGGCCAATTTCGCGGCGCCCAACATCAGCCCCGGCGACGGCGACGTCGTCGGTGTGGCCGAGCCGATCATCATCAACTTCAAGGAACCGGTCGCCGACCACGCCACCGCCGAGGCGGCCATCCGGATCACCTCGTCGAACCCGGTCGAAGGCCACTTCTACTGGGAGGGCGACAAGCAGGTCCGCTGGCGGCCCGAGCAGTTCTGGCCGGCGCAGACCGCCATCACCGTCGAGGCCGGCGGCACCACGGTGGCCTACTCGGTCGGCGACGAGGTGATCGCCACCGCCGACGACGCCACCCACATGATCACCGTCACCCGCAACGGTGAGGTGATCAAGACGATGCCCACCTCGATGGGCAAGCCCGGGCACGAAACCCCCAACGGCACGTACTACGTCGGGGAGAAGAACCGGAAGATGATCATGGACTCGTCGACCTACGGTGTCCCGGTCGACGACCCGCAGGGCTACAAGCTCGAGGTCGAGTACGCGACCCGCCTGTCCTGGAACGGCATCTTCGTGCACGCCGCACCGTGGTCGCTGGCCCAGCAGGGTGTGTCCGACGCCAGCCACGGCTGCCTCAACGTGAGCACCGAGGACGCGCAGTGGTTCATGGAGAACAGCCAGAAGGGCGACCCGGTCGTCGTGGTGAACTCCATCGGCACCTTCACCGGTGACGGAATGAGCGACTGGAACTGAGCTCGGCTGCGGCGCTGGGAATGCGCCGCTGATCGCGGTCCGAAGTCGGGGGCCCGGGTGTAATGCCCGGGCCCCCTTCGTATTCCGGTCGGGTGGATGTCGCCGATGGTTGGGGGGGCGTACCGGAATCGCGTCGAACCGGCAGCGGGACGATCCGACTGCCGGTTCCGGCCGTGTGAGTTGTTGCGCTACAAGGTGATCAGTGGACCCCGAGCGCGCCGAGCAGACCCGCCAGGATGTCACCCGCGCTGCTGCCCGCGCCGCCACCGGTGGTGGTGGTCGTGGTCGGCGGCGCGGTGGTGGTGGTCGGCGGAACGGTCGAGCTGGTCGGCGGGACCGTGGTGGTCGTCGGAGGGACCGTAGTGGTCGTGGTCGGGGGGACCGTGGTCGTGGTGGTGGGCGGCGCCGTGGTGGTCGTGGTGGGCACGCTCGCCGGGCCCACAACGATCGGTGTGGCCGAGCTCGCGGTGTCCCGGACGCCGTAGGTGGCGGTCAGGCTCGCGGTCCCGCTGGGGCACAGGAAGCTTCCGCTCACCGAGGTCGGGACCTGCCCGTTGGTGACCGAGATCTTCGACGGGTTGCTCGCGGAATCCGTTCCGTTGGTCCAGGTTCCGGCCAGCGACACGGGACCGGACGGGGCAGCGGTGACGGTGCAGCTGGCCAGACCGGAGGTCTTCACGACCACGCCGTTCTGCGGAACGGTCAGGGTGCCGCCGATCGGGCTGCCGTACTGGCCGGTGATGGTCCAGTTGCCGCTCGCGGTGACCGAGTCGATGGTGGCCAGCGAGGTCGAGCAGTTGGACAGTGTGGGCGCGCCGATCGAGACCGAGATCGGGCCCGAGGCCGACGAATTCGCCGGCGCGGCGGGGAGGGTACCGGCGGCCGCGGACGCGGTGCAGGTGATGGTGAACGAACCCAGCTGGATGTTCACGTTGCCGATGTTCTGTGCGCTGAACGGCGCACCGGCCGGACCGACCGAGGTACCGGTGCCGACCGGGGCGGCGGAGGCGGGGATCACCGCGAAGGTGGCGGCGGCCGCGGCGGCGCAGCCGGCGGTGGCCGCGAGGGTTCGAGTGAGACTGTAGGACGTACGCATCATCGCGCCTTTCGAAACGAACATGTCGAACCTGGCAGTCGACGACGCCAGCGTAGGCATCCGTGACCGGGGCCACACCGGTTTTGAAAAATAAATGTTTCACTCAGGCACAGACAAATCCCCGTCCCACCGACACGAACGAAAAACCCCGGCCCGCACCATGATCGGTGCGGGCCGGGGCTCGATTCGAGAGACTCGGCGAGTCCGCGGACTACTGGTCGATGCCCATACCGGCGGCCAGCTGCGGCCACGAGGCGTCGAACGAGTCCTGCCAGTAACCCCACGAGTGGGTACCGGTGACCGGCAGGTCGAAGGTGGCCGGGATACCCAGCTGAGCCAGCTTGTTCTGCAGGTTGTGCGTGCAGTAGCTGGTGGCCGCCTCGATGATGCCGCCGACGATGATCTGGTTGGCCAGACCCGCCGAGGTCGGGTTCATCATGGTCGGGTCGCCGAGCGCGTCGTGCGGACCCGGCAGGCCGGAACCGCTCGAGATGAACAGGTTGGTGCCGCGCAGCTTCTCCGCGTTGACGACCGGGTCGTGGGCGATCCAGTCCGGGTCACCGTCGGGACCCCACATGTTCGAGACCTTGCCGCCACCGTAGGCCTCGGTCACCATCTTGACGAACTGCTTGCCCGTCGGGTCCGAGGTCTGCGCGCACCCGCTGTAACCGGCGACCGCGCTGTAGAAGCCGGGACGCATCTCGGCCAGGTTCAGCACCGAAGTCGCGGTCATCGAGTTGGCCGCGATGGCCTGCACGCCGTTGGTGCCCAGCGCCGCGTTCACCAGCGGGGGCAGCTCGTCGAGCAGGAAGGTCTCCCACTTGTTGCGGCCCAGGGTCGGGTCGTCCTGCTGCCAGTCGGTGTAGTACGCCCAGCGCCCACCGAGCGGCATGACGATGTTGGCGTTCTTCTGGGCCAGCATGTCGTAGATATTGGTGTTGTGCTGCCAGGTGGCGATGTCCTCGCCACCACCGGCGCCGTTGAGCAGGTACAGCACCGGGCGCGGCACCGACGCGTCGGCCGGGCGCTGCACGTTCACGGTGATGTTCTTGTCCATGGCGGCCGAGTAGACCGACAGCACGATGCTCTGACCGTTGATGGTGCCGGAAACGATCTTCGAACCGTCGTCCGACACCGGGCTCGCCAGCAGCGCGTTGCTCGCGATGATCGGGTCGGAACCGGCGTCCGCGGCGGCGGTTCCGAGACCGGCTGTAGTGGCTACACACGCCGAGACCATGCCGGCAACTGCCAACGACGTCACACGACGCTTCATCTTGTTACGCAATTCCTGAATCCCAACTTCTCCACATGCTGCGCAAGCTAGCTTCGACTTTCGCATCGCCGAAGCGCACCGGATCGTTACCGAAACGAATCCGCGCGACCCTCGGGCAGCCTACCGTGCATTCCGGTCATTGGGGAGTTAATGCCCTCCCACCGGCGGGATCGCCCCGGCGGCCACGTCCGCCGGTCCGTACGGCACGGCACTCGTGCGTCGCTGCCCGATCCGGCCGCACACCGGGCGGAAGTCGGACACACGCCGGGCCGGCCGCGGCGACGACGATCGCGCTCCGGCCGGCCCGGTCGGGTATGCGGGGCTACCAGATTCGGACGCGTTCCCCCTCGGGCAGATACAACGCGTCGTCCGGGCGGACATCGAATGCCTCGTAGAAGCTGTCGATATTGCTGACCACACCGTTGCACCGGAATTCCGGCGGCGAGTGCGGGTCGACGGCCAAGCGGCGGATCGCCTCCTCCTTGCGCGCCTTGGTGCGCCACACCTGCGCCCAGCCGAAGAACACCCGTTGCAGGCCGGTCAGGCCGTCCAGCACCGGCGCTTCCTTGCCCTCCAGCGCGATCCGGTACGCGACCAGGGCGATCGACAGCCCGCCCAGGTCACCGATGTTCTCGCCGATCGTGAACTCGCCGTTGACCGTGTGATCGTCGGACAGATCCTTGGGGGAGAAGCGGTTGTACTGCTCGATCAACGCCGCGGTGCGCTTGCCGAACTCGGCCCGGTCGGCGTCGGTCCACCAGTCGGTGAGGTTGCCCGCACCGTCGTACTTGGAACCCTGGTCGTCGAAGCCGTGCCCGATCTCGTGCCCGATCACGGCGCCGATTCCGCCGTAGTTGGCGGCGTCGTCGGCGTTCATGTCGAAGAACGGCGGCTGCAGGATCGCGGCCGGGAAGACGATCTCGTTCATGCCCGGGTTGTAGTAGGCGTTGACCGTCTGCGGGGTCATGAACCATTCGGCGCGGTCCACCGGGCCGCCCAGCTTGGCCAGGTCGCGGTCGTGTTCGGCGGCGTAGCCGCGCCGGTAGTTGCCGACCGGGTCGGCGGGATCGATCACGACGGCGGCGTAGTCGCGCCACTTGTCCGGGTAGCCGATCTTCGGGGTGAAGGTCTCCAGCTTGGCCAGCGCGGCCCGGCGGGTATCCGGGCCCATCCATTCCAGGTCGGTGATATTGCGCCGGTACGCCTCGATCAGATTGGCCACCAGCTCCTGCATCCGCGCCTTGGCCTGCGGCGGGAAGTGCTGGGCCACATACAGTTTGCCGACCGCCTCGCCGAGCAGGTCCTGCACCAGGCTCACGCCGCGCTTCCAGCGTTCCCGGTTCTCCTGGGCGCCGGTGAGGGTGCGGCCGTTGAAGTCGAAGTTCTCCTCCACCAGCGCCGCGTTCAGCAGCGAGGCGCGCGAACGCAGTACGCGCCAGCTCGCCCAGGCCTGCCAGGACTCCAGCGGTTCCGCGGCCCACAGCTCGGCGAAGGTGCGCACGAAATCAGGCTGGCGAACGACGAATTCGGCCAGGATCGCCGAACCGTCCGCCGGCACACCGGCGGCCAGCGCGGTACTCCAGGCGGCCCAATCGAATCCGGGATGGTCGGCGATCAGCGCGGCGAAAGTGCTCGGGTTGTAGCTCAGTTCGGCGTCGCGGCGCCGCACCACATCCCAGTGCCCGGCCGCGATCTTGCGCTCCAATTCGAACACCGTAGCCGGGTCGAAATCGAGACCGGCGAGCGCGAACATACGACCCATATGCGCCACGTACGCAGATCGGATATCGGCGTATTCGTCCTCGCGATAATAGGACTCGTCCGGCAGCCCGATCCCGGACTGGGTGAGGTTCACCAGGTATCGCTGCGAATTCTTGTCGTCGGTGTCGACGTACAGCGCGACCGCGCCGCCCACCCCGGTGCGCTGCAATTCGCCCAGCAGCGCGGCGAACGCCGACCGGTCGCGCACCCCCGCGACCGCCGCCAGTTCGTCCGCGATCGGTGCCAGACCGGCCGCCTCGATCGCGTCGGCGTCCATGAAACTGCGATACAGGTCACCGATCTTGCGCTCGTCGCTACCGGACTCGGCCGCGGACTCGGCGGCCGCCAGGATGATCTCCTTGACATCCAGTTCGGCCTGGTCGTAGAGAGTCCGGAACGCCCCGTCGACCGCCCGGTCGGCGGGTATCTCGTAGCCGGCCAGCCACGCGCCGTTGACGTGCGCGAAAAGGTCGTCCTGCACTCGGACGGCGGAATCGCGGTAGGTCAGGTCGATACCGGAGGGCACAGTCGCATCGGAAGTCACGTCGCAAGTATGCCGACGCGAACCGGGTCCGCGCAGGATCCGCAGCTCGGGCACCGCGGACTCGGGTACCCACCAGCCGCGTTCCTTGCTGGCGGCCGACAGTTCGAGATACCTTCTCACCAGCGATTGCGGGACCCAGGTACACCCAGACAGGGACACCGAGACGAGGTTCATCGATGAGCACGCTCGACCCGCGGCCCGTGTCGTTCGCGGCCACCCAGGAGGCCGTGGCCCGGTGCCGGCGCTACCGCATGGAGAACGGCCTGTACGGCGTCGTCGAGTCCCCGCCGGCCCGCATCGTGCTCGAAGCCGGGCCGGTCGGCGCGGTCACCATGCCGGTGCCCCTGGGCAAGCGGGTGCGCGCATTGCTGCTCGACCACGCCCGGCCCTCCCCGATCATCGGTCACCTGCGCTCCGGGCGCTGGACCTTCCTCACCGGGCCGGTCGGCGCGGTCGTCGCCGACGAGCCGCTGCTCGCCGACCTGCTGCACCAGGGCGTGGACCTGGCGTTGCCCGGCGCTCGCGTAGTGCTGCCGTCACCGGCCGACGAGAGCACCGGCTACCGCGTCTGGATCGAACCGCCGCACGGCTGCGACCGGCCCGACCTCACCGCGATCCTGGCCGCGACCCGCGCCTGCCGGGCCGCACACCGCTGAACCCACTGGGGTAACCGTTCAGGCGGAGTGGTGCTTGACGCCCAGCCGGTCCTGGAAGTTGTCCACACACTGCTGCACGGCCGTGTTGTTGTTGCCGGCGCGGTTCACGCAGTCGAAGTAGTCCTGCATCCCGTGGCTCCACAGGTACCAGCCCATGACCAGCGATCCGATCAGGGCGATGGCACCGAGTACCAGACCGGCCAGGGCCATACCGCGGCCACCGGCCCGGCCCGACCGGGCCTGCAGCACCGCGATCAACCCGAAGATCACCGCCAGCACACCGAGGATCACGCCACCGAACATGGTGCAGAACGTCACGACCGCGAGGATGCCCAGCACCAGCGAGGTGATGGCCAGACCGCGCCCACCGCCCTGCTGCGGCTGCGGACCAGGCGGATAGTTCCCCGGCGGCGGGGGATAGTCACCGGGCGGGGGCGGGGGGTAGCCGCCCGGCGGCGGATACTGCGACATGGATGAATGTTATTGCGCGCCGAGGCGCGCGTGCATCTCCCACACCAGGATCTCCGCCGGACCGGACGCGCTGATCCGCTGGCCACCGGTCCGGGTCAGGCGCACCGAATCGCCCGCGTACAGCGGCCCGACACCCTCCATATCGACCTCACCGCGCGCGACGAACAGATGCAGGTACGGCGCGTCGGGCAGCCGGACCGGCGGTGTCTGCGCGTCCATCCGGGCCACATGCAAGGCCGCGTGACTGGAATTGATCGCGATCGCGGTGCTGTCCTGATAGCGCGGCAAGCCGGAGGCAACGGTCACCAGACCGCCGCCGGCCAAGTCGGCGTCCACCTCGAGCTGCTGATAACCGGGAGTCAGGCCCGAATCGTCGGGAACCACCCACATCTGTACGAAATGCACCGGATCGGAATGCTGTTCCGCCGGGCCGCCGGACAGGCGCCAGGCGTCGTTCTTCTCCGAGTGCAGAATGCCGGTGCCGGCGCTCATACGCTGCGCCAATCCGGGATAGATGACGCCGCTGTGGCCGAGTGAATCCTGATGTACCAGCGATCCGCCGAGCACCCAGGTCACGATCTCCATATCCCGATGCGGGTGGGTTTCGAATCCCTGCCCGGGGGACACAATGTCCTCGTTATTGACCAGCAACAATCCGTGATGAGTGTTATCCGGGTCATAGTGCTCGCCGAAGGAGAAGGAGTGCTTCGAATCCAGCCACGACACGCGAGTTTTCATGCGGTCGCCGGCTCGATGGACGTCGATGTGTGGTGTCGTGAGTGTGGACACCCTGGTCCTCCTCTCGGGCCGAGCGCCGATCACCATTTCAGCGTAGTTGGCGCATTCCGCGCCCAACCTGAATTTCTCGTAAATTCTAACCCGTCGCCGCCGCGGCTCGACGACGGTCCGGACAACACTCTGGCAAATACGCGGCACATGGCACGTACCGGTTCGACGGCACCCCCGAGAGGACAACCGCGACCGACCGTATCATGATGAGCTGCAACATAAACCGGAGGAGATCCGCGTATGCGACCCGAGGTTCTGGCGGACATCGAGCGCACCCTGCGACAGCAGGCACACAGTGTCGGCATCGTCGACTTCGTCGTCGGTGTCGCGGTTTTCCGAGCCGGAAAACTACTGGTAGTGCGGCGTGTCGCGGACGACTGGAACGGCGGCCTGTACGAACTCCCCGGCGGCGGCGTCGAACCGGGTGAGTCGTTCGCCGCGTGCGTCGCCCGCGAACTACGCGAGGAAACCGGATTGCGGCTGACCCGCATCACCGACATCGTCGGCGGCTTCGACTACGCCACCCGGACCAAGGCGCGGGTCCGCAAATACAGTTTCCTCGCCGAGACCGAACCCGGCGAAATCGTCCTGGCACCCGGCGAACACGACGAATACCGCTGGATCGACGCCGGCGCACTCGAAGCACTGCCGATGGCCGCCGATATGCGCGAAACTGTGCGTGCCCTCGTCGGCACCCATCCGACGCACTGACCGCCGATTCGCGCGGCCGGTGAAACGCCGGTGCCGTTGCGGTCGAGACGCTGTGCGCTCGGCTACATTCGACGATGGTGTGTCGTCGCCGCGACGAACCGGGCGTGTTCCGATCCGACGAGGAGTAGGACAGGACTGTGCTGCGAACGGCCTCAGGGTTTCGGCTGCGAAAAGCGTCCACACCCGGTGTTTTCGGGCTGGTCGTCGCCTGCGCGCTGCATCCGGCGCCCGCCGCCGCCGCGCCCGCGCCCTGGGCGCCCCCACCGGTCAACGCCTGCGGCGAAACCGGATTCGACCCCCGCGCCCGGCTGCCCGAACCCGGCTCACCACCCCCACCGCTGCTGCCGCCGCACATCGACATCCAGATCCCGGTCCCGCAGCTGGTCCCGGTACCGATCCCCGGCCCGGCACCGGACAACGAACGCATCGACCCCGGACCGCTGCCCACCGATCCGTGCCGGAACCCGTGTCCCGAACCGGGTAGCGATCCCGACAACCAGGCCACCACCACCGACCCCGAACTCGGCAGCGACGAGACACCACTGCCCAGCTACGGACCCGACGCACCCGCCGACCCCGGCCCGCCCCCCGACCCGCTGCACGGGCTGCTCACCTCGCTGAGCGGCGGTGGCAGCAACGGCAACTCGGTGCTGAACATCCCCTCGATCAGCTTCAGCCCGGACATCGAACCCATCCCGATCCCGGTTCCGGGCGGCGTCGCGCCGCCGCCGCAACCCGCGCCGGAACCGGTAGTGCACCCGGCCGAACCCGGACCGGCCGTGGCGCCGCTGCCCGCCCCGCAACTCGACTCGGTGCACCTGGTGAACCAGGTGACCGGGCCCGGCTCGATCAACCGCACCGACGTCCGGTGGCAGGTGAACGCCACCGATCTCGGCATCATGTGGCAGACCAAGCCCGGCGAGATCGCGACCGTCTTCGGCGACACCTTCGGCAAAGGCTGGCAGGTGAACACCGTCGGCGGGCCCGACGAGGACTGGCGCAGCAATGTGCTCGGCTACAGCACCCAGACCGATCTGTCCAAGGGCCTGACCATCGAGCGGATGGTGCAGGACAGCAAGTGTCACGCCGCCGAACTGCTCGACAGCCGCAAACTGAAGAACTTCGAGACCACGGTCATCCCGACCTCCGGATTCGCGCTCGGCAACCGGCAGTACCTCAGCTACATGTCGATCAACAAGTGGAGCCGGATCCCCGGCATGTGGTGGACCAACCGGGGCGGCCTCGCCTACTCCGACGACGACGGCCAGACCTGGGTCAAGTCGCAGCACGCGGTGTGGGACAACATGTTCGGGCTCGACCGCTTCCAGGTCGCCGCGATGGTCCCGCACGGCGCCTACGTGTACATGTTCGGCACGCCCAACGGCCGGGTCGGCAATATCGGGCTGGCGCGCGTCCCCACCGCCGAGGTACTGAACAAGACCGCGTACCAGTACTGGGTCAACGGGACCTGGGCGCCCACGGCGGAGAACTCGGCCTCACCGATCCTGCCCGGCATCGCCGGCGAACTGTCGGTCCGCTACGACGAATCCAGCGGGCACTGGCAGATGGTCTATCTCGACCCGGCCGCCCACTCGATCGTGCTGCGGATCGCCGACGAACCACAGGGCAACTGGTCCGACGAGGTGCCGCTGGTCGACACCAACGACTATCCGAAGTCCTACGGCGGGTTCATCCACCCGTGGTCGACCGGGAACGACATCTACTTCACCATCTCGGCCTGGGACACCTACAACGTGTACTTTATGCGCGCCACGTTCGCGGGCGATCCCTAGGTCAGCGAATAGACCTGTACCTCGGTCGCTTTCACCACGAACCAGACCTCGGCGCCGACCGCGAGGCCCAGTTCGGCCACGGCGGCGGGAGTGAGATCGGCGACCAGACCGGTCGCGGTGCCGTGCGCGGGCGCCGCCTGGACCCGGATCACGCCACCGCGGTCGGTCAATTCGGCGATTCGGACGCGGAAGACGTTGCGCGGACTGCCTTCCGGGACCGCGCGGTGCACGGCGACCGCAGCGGGCGAGAACACTGCTGCCGCAGCACTTCCCGGTGCCGGTAGCTCCGCGTAGCGGCCGACGACGGTGACGTCGCCCGCACGCAGACCGGCCGTACCCGGACCGGTCGTCACCGCGGGGCCGAGCAGCAGGTTGACCCCGGCGATCCGCGCCGCGAAGGCACTGCGCGGGCGCGACAGCACCTGCGCCACCGTGCCTTGTTCCGCGATCCGACCCGACTCCAGCACGACCACGCGGTCGGCGAGTGTCAGCGCGTCGACGATGTCGTGCGTGACGAGCACAGCGGTGCGACCATGGTCGCGGCGCTGCGGATCGCGTAAGACCCCGCGCAGCAGCGACCGGATCGCCGGCGCCGCAGCCACATCCAGCGCGGCCAGCGGCTCGTCGAACAGCAGCAACCGCGGTTCCACAGCCAGTGCACGGGCCAGCGCGACCCGCTGCGCCTGCCCGCCCGACAACTGCCCCGGCCGCCGCCACGCCCACGGCGCCGCATCCACCGCGGCCAGCCATCGCCGTACCTGCGCGTTCGCCGCCCGCGCCCGCATCCCCCGGCTGCGCGGCCCGAAGGCGACATTGGCCGCGACGCTCAGATGCGGGAACAACAACGGATCCTGCGCCAGCAACGCGACATCGCGCCGATGCGGCGGGACCGCGATCCCCGCACGCGTATCGGTCAGCGTGCGCCCACCCGAGCGCACCACCGCCGCGTCCGGTGCCACCAACCCCGCCACCACATCCAGCAGGGTCGACTTTCCGGCGCCGTTCGGGCCGAGCACCGCCAGCACCTCCCCGGCGCCGATCCCCAGGCTCACGTCTAGACCGCGACTGTCGACCTTGACCGAAAGCTCAAGGCCCGCAGCGGTTTCCGGTGCACTCATCGCGTATCGCCCTGCACCCGCACGAGCACGGCAGGTCGGTGTTCTCGACCCGGATGCGGTAGTCCTCGGCGCCGTCGGGCTCGTCCTCGCCCAGCTGCTGCTCGAACGCCACTACCACGGTCGGCGGCGATGCTCGGCACAGCGAAATCGGCCGACCCACGGTGCGCGCCCCGGTACCGCTTAGGGCAAGCGACATTCGATCCTCTTCGTGCGTTACTCATCGCGTATCGCCTTTGCACCCGCACGAGCACTGATCTACGAACGCCACTACCACGATCGACGGCGACGCCCGGCGCACCGAAATCGGCCCGCCCACGCTGCACGCCCCGGCACCGGTTCGGGCAAGCGACATTCGACCACTTGGCGCGTCAGCCACGGCGGGGACGAACGGCACGGCCCGCAACGTCGACGTGATGCCGACCGCATCGGTTCCGCTGCGCACGTGGGACTTCCGCTCACACACGGTGAACCCCCTTGCGCCGGTAGGCGAACAGCACGATGACCACCGCTACCGCGATCAATACGAGCGACAGTGCCTCGGCCGCAGCCGGATCGGTCTCGCGTTGCAGGTAGATCTCCAACGGCAGCGTCCGGGTGCGGCCGCGGAGGCTACCGGCGAAAGTGAGCGTGGCGCCGAATTCGCCCAGTGCGCGAGCACCGGCCAGTACCGCGCCCGAGATCAGCGCGGGCCGCAGCAGCGGCAGGGTGACCCGCAACCACACCGTGGTCGGACCGGCGCCCAGAGTGGCGGCGACGCGCTCGTATCGGTCGCCCGCCGTGCGCAGTGCCGCCTCGAGGGTCAGCACCAGGAAGGGGAGCGCGACGAACGCCTGCGCGAGCACCACAGCCGTTGTGCTGAAAGCGATCTCGATACCCAGAGCTTCCAGCTTCCGGCCCAGCAGCCCGTAACGGCCGAACAGCGCCAGCAACGCCAGCCCGCTGACCACCGGCGGTAAGACCAAGGGCAGCAAGACCAGTGCCCGCACGAAGACCAGCGCCCGATGCCGCCCCCGCGCCAGCACCACCGCCAGCGGCACACCCAGCACCACACACAACGCGGTGGCGCAGGCCGAAGTACGGATACTCAATTCCAGTGCGTCCCGCGCGGATCCGGAGGTGACCAACTCCAGGAAGTGCGCCCAGTCGATCGACTCGGTCAACGCCACCAGCGGCCCGGCGACGAACAGCACCCCGAGCACCGCCGGCACCACCAGCCAACGCGGCACCCCGATCCCCGGCGCCCGGCCCAACCGTCGCATGGCACGGATCAAGGAAGCCGTTGCGCCCGAACGAGACTCGCGACCAGCACCGTCATCCGCGCGCCGGTCCTCCCGGGCCGCACAGCCATCGACAGCTACGGCCGTCATTGCCAGGCGGCGGTCGGAACCGCGCAGTCTCCCCGAACCACGTAGTGCCACAAGCTCATCGGCACGTCCAGATGCTGCATCCGCCCCGGAGTCTCCTACGGATCCGGCGGCACCTCCCGGATCCCGCACGCCACCGAGAGTGTCGGCGGGCACACCGATCACGCTCCACGGCCGCCCTACTTCGGACCGACCGCATTCACCTGAGTCCCGCAGGGCCGCAGTGTTATCGACGGGGGCGAAACCCGGCCGAGCCTCGTCGGCCGATTCATCGAGTCCGCTCGGAGCCCGAGCGGCTTCCTGAACGTCGGCGGCCGTTGTGCCGGTGGCCGATCGGTTGTCGGCCTCCTCATCCGAGGGGGCGGGCACAGCGCCTGGAGGTGGCTCAGCGGACCCGCCGACGGCACCCGGATCCCGCAGGGTCCCAGGCTCGTCGACGGGATCGTGCGTCACGGTGCGCCGAATCCCGCCTGGCTCAACGCCTGTCGGCCTCGGGGGCCGTCGACCAGGTCCTCGAAGGCCTGAGCGAGGTCCGCGTGCTTCGAATCAGCCACGGGGGCAATCGGATAGGTATTCACGGTGCCGGCGGACTCGGGGAAGGAGACCTGGGTGACCTTGGGTCCGGCGCCGGCCGCGTCGGTGACGTAGACCAGGCCGGCGTCGGCCTCGCCGGAGGTGACCTTGCCCAGAACGTCGGTGACCGAGGATTCCTCGCTGACCGGGGAGATCGTCACGTGGGCGGTCCCGGTGACCTTCTTGGTCGCGGAACCGCACGGCACCTGGGGCGCGCACACCACCAGCCGCAGGCCCGGCTGGGCCAGATCGGCCAGCGTCGCAACATGTTTCGGGTTTCCCGGGGGAGTGACGATGGTGAGGACGTTGGTGGCGAAGGTCTGCGGCTGCGCGGTGATGCGGCCGGTCGCGGTGACCTTGTCCATGTTCGCCCGGTCCGCGGCGGCGAACACGTCCGCGGGCGCACCCTGATTCAACTGCGCGGCGAGATCGGCGGAGCCGGCGAACGAGAAGGCGACCTTCGTACCCGGATGCGTCGACTCGAACTGCTTGCCCAGGTCGGTGAAGACCTTCGTCAGCGACGCCGCCGCGAAGACCGTCAGCGTCGTGCTGGGAGCGGCTGCGGTGCCGGAATCAGTTGTACCGGAAGAACATCCGGCAAGCACTCCGGCCAGCAGGCCGGCCGACAGCAGCGCCGCGACCGGCCGCGCCGTCACTCGACGTCGATCGACTCCACCACGACGGTCGTCGCCTTCATCGCGGCCGCCACCACACTGCCGGGTTCGAGCCCCAGCGTGCGCACCGACTCGCTGCTCATCAACGACACGATCACGAAAGGTCCGCACTGCATCTCCACCTGGGCCATGACCCCGTCCACCACCACACGGGTGACCAGACCGGGCAACCGATTCCTCGCCGAACTCGCGCTGCCCAGCCGGGCCCGCGGCGGCCGCGCCGCCGCCACCGCGACCTCCGCCACCTGGGCGCCGTCGACGACCAACCGGCCCGACTCGTCCTTGTGCGCGGTCAGCACATCGGTGTCGATCCAGCGGCGCACGGTGTCGTCGCTGACTCCGAGCAATTCGGCAGCGGTTCGGATCCGGAGGGCAGGCACCCGGCAAGGATATCCGCAGATACGGACACAAGCGACAGATACCTCCGCAACTACGGACGGCGACCGGCCGTGGCGGCCGGGCTCGGAACTTTCTCGGTGACGAGTTCCGGTCCCGCCAAGTAGGCTCGGAGCAATCATGGCCACCTATTTCGATCCGCGGTCCTGGTCGCCGCTGCGCGCGGTCGACCCGGTCCGGCGGATGCTCGACCCCGCCTGGCTCGACCAATGGGCCGGATTCACCACCTCCTGGCTCGACCCGTTCGCCGACCTCGGCGCCGGCACCGTCACCGCACTCCTGCCCGACGTACTCATCACCGTCCTCAGCGAAGGCATCCGCAGCCGATTCGGCGGCCAGACCCTGAGCGCGGCCGTCCTCGGCCACGAGGTCACCGCCGTCCTGGACACGCTCGAAGTCCGCCGGCGCGGCGCCCAGTTCGAGATCAGCAGCGAACTCAGCGACATGCGGTGGGACCGGCACGCCATCGAACGGATGACCGTCCTGGCCCACGGCGTCCGGCTCACCCCGGGCGTCCCCACCAAACTGCGCACCCGCGTCATCGAGGTCAGCGGCACCGTCACCACCGCGGCGCTGGTGGGTTGGCTGAACGAGACCGGCCTCGACTGGGAACTCGCGATCGACACGGACGGGCTGATCGTGGCCCGCGACCCGAGCCGCCGGATTCGCGTCGTCCTGGACGCCACCGTCAACGACAACGTCCTCGCCCTGGCCGTGCACCGCGCCTACTGGCGGGGAATGCGAGTGCCGCGCCGCTACATCAAGGTCGCGCCGATCCCGCTCGGCGAACTACCCCGCGACGCGCGCATCGTGCGCGCCGACCGAGACGCCGACCGGGTGCACTGGCGGCTGGAGATCCCGCAGCTGACCGGGTCGTTCGACCTGGCCGAGATCCGCACCGCCATCGTCACCGGCACCACCCTGGTGCTGTTCTAGGGCGCCCCGGCGTTCCACCACTCGACCAGCGCCTGCTCGGCCTCCTCGGCGGTCATCGGCCCCCGGTCCAGGCGCAGCTCCTTCAAATACCGCCACGCCCGGCCGACCTGCGGGCCCGGCGGCAGGCCGAGCAACTCCATGATCGCGTTGCCGTCCAGGTCGGGACGCACCCGAGCCAGATCCTCGGCCTCCTGCAGCCGCGCGATCCGCACCTCGAGATCGTCGTAGGTGGCCTGCAACTGCGCGGCCCGGCGCTTGTTGCGGGTCGTGCAGTCGGCGCGGACCAGCTTGTGCAAGCGGGGGAGCAGCTCGGCGCCGTCGGTGACATAGCGCCGCACCGCCGAATCCGTCCACTGCCCCTTGTTGTAGCCGTGGAACCGCAGGTGCAGATACACCAGCCGCGCCACGTCCTCGGTGAACTGCTTCGGATACTTCAACGCGCGCAAGCGTTTCCGCACCATCTTCGCGCCCACCACCTCGTGGTGGTGGAAGCTGACCCCGCCGCCGGGCTCGTTGCGCTTGGTCGGCGGCTTCCCGATGTCGTGCAACAGCGCCGCCCACCGCAGCACCAGGTCCGGGTCGCCCTCCTCCTGGTCGATGGCCTGGCGCAGCACGGTCAACGAATGCTGGTAGACGTCCTTGTGCTGGTGGTGTTCGTCGATCTCCAGCTGCATGGCCGGGATCTCCGGCAGCACCCGCGCCGCCAGCCCGGTCTCGCACATGACGTCGATACCCTCGGTCGGGTACTGGCCGCCGATCAGCTTGTCCAGCTCGGTGTGGATGCGCTCGGCGGTGATCCGGTCGATCTCACCGGCCATGGCCGTCATCGCCGCCCGCACGCGCGGCGCGAGCTCGAAACCCAGCTGAGCCACGAAGCGGGCCGCGCGCAACATGCGCAGCGGGTCGTCGTCGAAGGAGTCCTCGGGCGCGGCGGGCGTATCGAGCACCCCCGCGAGCAGGGCGTCCAGACCGTTGAGCGGGTCGACGAATTCGAGGTTGCCGTCGCCGCCGATCCGCACCGCCATCGCGTTCACGGTGAAGTCGCGGCGCACCAGATCACCCTCGAGGGTGTCGCCGAAGGTCACCTCCGGATTGCGCGACACCCGGTCGTAGGAGTCGCTGCGGAACGTGGTGATCTCGATCTGCTGCCCGTCCTTGGCGCCGCTGACCGTGCCGAACGCCAGCCCGCCGGTGTCCCACATCTGATCGGCCCAGCCGCGCAGGATGCCCTGCACCACCTCGGGCCGGGCGTCGGTGGTGAAATCCAGGTCGGTGCCCAGCCTGCCCAGAACCGCGTCGCGCACACTGCCGCCCACCAGATAGAGCTGGTGACCCTGCGCGGCGAACATTTCCCCCAGCGGTGTCAGCACATCCGACAGGCGCCCCAGCGTGACCGCCGCAGCTGCCAGCAGGCGCGCACGACGATCCTCGACAGCATCCTCGTACTTCTGCGAAACCACGACCACGCAGCTTAGTTGGCGAACACCCCCGACACCGAATCCCCGCCGCCCGGTCCGGGCCCCGTCCGTCCGCTCGACGCACCCGGTACCGCCCGCACTCCGACCGGCGCCGCCAGGCGACGTAGCGGGTACCGCGTCGCCTAAACTGACGCAGTGTCTCCGGCCGATCGCGCGAACAATCGACGCCGCCAGCCCCGGCGCCGAAGTTCGGCCGGTTCAGCGGGCAAACCTCGGATGCGCACCGTGCGCGAAACATCCGCAGGTGGGCTGGTCGTCGACGGCCTGGACGGTCCCGCAGCGCTGCGCTGCGCGGCCCTGATCGGGCGCACCGACCGCCGCGGCCGACTGCTGTGGTCCCTGCCGAAGGGGCATATCGAAGAAGGCGAGACCGCGGAGCAGACCGCCGTGCGGGAGGTCGCCGAGGAGACCGGGATCAACGGTGAGGTGGTCGAGGAACTCGGCAGCATCGACTACTGGTTCGTCACCGAGGGCCGCCGCGTGCACAAGACCGTGCACCATTTCCTGATGCGGTCCCTGGGTGGCGAGCTGACCGACGCCGACGTCGAGGTCACCGAGGTCGCCTGGGTGCCGCTGACCGAGCTGGAGTCGAAACTGGCCTACGCCGACGAACGGCGGCTGGCCGAGGTCGCGAACCGCCTGATCGATCGGATGGAGAACGGCAGACGATGACGCGTGCGGGACGGTGGCGCCGGCCGATCGATCGGTCAGCCGCCGGCGGCATGAACCGGACTCGAACGGCGAGTCCGGTGCGCCGGTGGCCGGTTCTGATCCTCGTCGGGTTGGCCCTGCTGACCGGAACCGCGACATTGCCGGCGCTGCCGTTCGCGGTCGCGCAGCCGACCGGTTCGGCCGGCACGCCGGTGGAACCGAAATTCGTCAAGCTGACCGTGGACGCGGTGGGCCCGACGGCGGTGACCGCGGCCGGCGACGGCTTCTTGACCGTTACCGGCACGGTCACCAATATCGGCGACCGCGACGTGGACGACATCAGTGTGCGCGTGCAGCGCGGCGGCGCGATCGAAACCCCGAGCGGCCTGCGCACCACGCTGCGGCCGGACGAAGCCGATGACGAGGTGGTCGGCGACTTCGTCGACCTCACCGACCAGCTCGCCCCGGGGCAGCGCAAACAGTTCGCGCTCAAGGTCGCCGTGCGGCCGGGCACCCAGACCACGCCACCGGTCAGCTCGCTCGGCATCAACGCGCCGGGCGTCTACCCGGTGCTGCTCAATATCAACGGCCAGCCCGCCTACGGGAACCAGGCCCACCTCGACGACGCCCGGTTCCTGCTGCCGGTGCTCGGGCTGCCGCCGGAGACGATCGACGGACGGCCGACCGGTGAGGGCCCGGTGTCCGCCCCCACGGACGCGCCGGTGGCGACGACGTTCATCTGGCCGCTGGCCGACCGCCCGCGCACGGTGGCCGGGATTCCGGGCCAGGCCGACGGGAAGCCGCTGCTCACCGACGACGAGTTGGCGGCCTCGCTGACCACCGGCGGGCGGCTCGACCAGCTGCTCGCCGCCGTGGAATCCGAGGTCCGCACCGACAGCGGCCGTCCCGGACCGGGCGCGAACCCGGCCGCGGGCGCGCTGTGCCTGGCGATCGATCCCGATCTGCTGCTCACCGTCGACGGGATGACCCGGGGCTACAAGGTCCTGGCCTCCCCGTCGGATCCGAGCGGGCCGACCCGGGACGGAACCGGCGCGCGGGCCGCGAGCGCCTGGCTGGACCGGTTGAAGGCGGTCGCCGCCGCGGTCTGCACGATCGCGACCCCGTTCGCGCAGGTGGACGTCAGCACCCTGGCGGCGGTGGCCGATCCCGACCTGAGCGGCCTTGCCCTCGACTCGCCCGCGACCGTCGTCGATACGCTGTTGTCGGTGAAGTCGGTCCGCGGCGTGGCGCTGCCGGCCGCGGGCAGTGTGGACGAGGCCGGCGCCCAGCTGCTGGCCGCCCACGGCACCACGACCGCGGTACTCGCCGCCAATGCCGTTGTCCCCGGCGATCATCCGGCCCCGGCCGGTCCGGCACCCGCGTCGACCGTCGCGCACGGTCCGGCCGCGACGGCCGGCACGCCGGTCGAGGAGGTCGACGCGCCCGAGATGGTTCGCCTGCTGGGTGTCACGCCACCCAGCGCTCCCGGTCAGCAGCTGGCGGATCCGGGCCTGCGGGTCGCCACCTTCGACGTGTGGACCGCGACCGCGATGGCGGCGGTCGGTTCCGGTCCGCCGACCCCCGCCTTCACGCCGGCCGGCGCCCGCTTCGAGGTGACCGGCGACTCGCGGCCGGCCCGGCTGCAGGACGCGCTGGGCGCGCTGGCCTGGAGTGCGCTGAACCCGCAGGCCGGGCAGCGCGCCGCCCTGATCATGCCGCCGCAGGAGTGGGGTGCGGGCCGCGACGAGGCGACCGCACTGCTCGGGGAGTTCGATCTGCTCGCGCACAGCGGGCTGATCACGCCGCGCCCGTTCGCCGACGTGCTCACGACCGCGCCGGATCCGCGCCCGTTCACCGTGGACTATTCGGCGCAGGTCGCCGCCGACGGAGTGCCCGGTCACTACGTCGAGCCGGTGCGCAGCCAGGAACAGCGGGTGCAGAACCTGCTCGGCGCGCTGGTGGACGCGCCGCTGCAGAAGCCGACCCCGAACGACTTCGTGCAGCCGCTGCGCGACGACCTGCTGCGGGTGCTGTCGGGGGCCAGCCGGGGCAGTGATTCCGGTGCGGAGACCGCGGCGCAGCGCCGGATGGACCAGATCACTCGAACTTTGGACAACATCTACGACTCGGTGACGGTGCTGCCGCCGGGCGGCGTCTACACCCTGGCCTCGGAACAGAGCCCGCTGCTGCTGGTGGCGCGCAACGACCTTCCGGTCGCGATCCGGATCAAATTCAAGATCGACGCGCCCGCTGAGACCAACATCACCGACATCGGCGAGCAGCAGTTGCCGGCCGAGGGCACCCGCTGGTTCCAGGTGCCGAGCCAGGTGTCCGACAGCCGCAAACTGGTCATTCCGATTTCGCTCACCACGCCGGATGGGGTCCCGCTGGGCAACGCGACATCCGTTCAGGTGCGTTCCAACGCCTATGGTCAGGCATTGGCGATAATTACGGCATGCGCGTGTGTTCTGCTGTTCCTGCTCACCGGACGCCGGCTCTGGCGGCGCTTCCGGGGACAGCCGGATCCGGCGGACGAGGGGCTCGACCCCAGCAAGCGGCGCAGGTTGAACCGCTATTTGCGCGCCCGGCGACGGGTTGGACGGCAGCAGGAGGATTCGTGACGATGCTCGACGGCGGACTCGGTCGTGCCGCCCTGCCATCGCGCGATCGGTCCGGGCTGCGGCCGCGAACCCCGCGTGACCGCGCGGTGACGCCGGCCCGGGGGGCGTGATGACAGATATCTCCAAACCCACCCACGGCGATATCCCCCAGCAGAACAGCAACACACCGCCCGGTGGCCCGGCACAGCCGGCCCGGCGCGGCCCGGCGCGGCCCGATCGCCGTGACCCGGCCCAGCCCGACGGCGACACGCCCGAGGTGCAGCGGACCGCGGCAGCCCCTTGGGAACGCGGCAACCAGCCGCCGAGCGGCGCCCAGCGCCGGGTGCCGCCGGCGAGCGGCGCGATGCCGCAGGTACCGCGGCCGCCGGACGGCCCGCCGCCGGGCCGTCCGGGCGGCCGGATCCCGGAATCCCGGCGGCACGAACCGCGCCCCGGATTCCAGTGGGGTCACCCGAACGGGCCCGACGGTGGCCAACCGCAACGCATCGATCCCGCGCAGCCGCGACGGCGTCCCCCCGCACCCCCGCAGCGAATCGAACCCGGCCGCGGTGACGTGCCGGGTGCCGGTCCCGGCAGGCGCGGACCGGCGCATCCCGCAGGCCCAGCCAGCGGCCACTTCCCGGCCGTGAACAACGGGCCGTCGAGCGGTCACTTCCCGCAGGTTTCCGGCGGCGCGCCCCGCGCGCAACGCCCGCCGAGCGGTCAGCTGCCGCGGGTACCGAACCCGCAAACGCCGAATCGGCCGCCCAGCGGCCAGATTCCGGTCACCCCCGGTGGCCGGATGACGCCACCGGCGTATCCGGTCCGCCGCGCCGCGGGATCCGAGACGCCCGAACGCGTTTCCGGCGGCACCGCGACCGCGGTCGCCACCGCGCCGAAACCCGACACGCCGCAGGGCCGCAACGCCCGGTTGATGAGCGACTCCGGGTCGATGGCGATCGTCACGCTCATCAGCCGGATCACCGGATTCGGTAAGCAGCTGCTGCTGCTCACCGTGCTGGGTCCCCGGATCGCGAGCGCGTTCACCGTGTCCAGCCAGATCCCGACGATGGTCGAGCAGCTGGTGCTGGGTGCGGTGCTGACCGCGTTCGTGGTCCCGACCCTGGTCCGGGCCGAGAAGGAGGACGCCGACGGCGGCGCCGCCTTCGTCCGCCGCCTGGTCACCATGGCGTTCGTGGTGCTCGGCGCCGCCGCGCTGTTCTGTACCGCGTCGGCGCCGCTGCTGATCAAATACATCTTCCTGTCCGACGACGGCAAGGTCAGCGCCGGCCTGGCCACCGCGCTGGCCTACCTGCTGCTGCCCGCCATCGTCTGCTACGGCATGTCGTCGCTGCTCATGGCGATCCTCAACACCCACGAGATCTTCAAGCCGGGTGTGTGGGCGCCGGTGCTGAACAACCTCGTGGTGCTCGGCGTGCTGGGCCTGTACGCGGTGACCCCGGGGGAGATCTCGCTCGACCCGGTCCGCATGGGCGATCCCAAGCTGCTGATCCTCGGCCTCGGCGTCACGTTCGGCGTGTTCGTGCAGGTCATGAGCCTGCTGCCACCGATCCGCCGGGCCGGGATCGACCTGCGGCCGCTGTGGGGCGTCGACGACCGGCTCAAGCAGTTCGGTGGCATGGGTGCCGCTGTCATCCTGTACGTGCTGATCAGCCAGGCCGGCTTCGTGTTCGGCACCCGGATCTCGTCGCACGCCGACGAGGCCGGGCCCGCGATCTATAACAACGCCTGGCTGCTGTTGCAGCTGCCGTACGGCGTCCTCGGCGTGACCGTGCTGACGGCGATCATGCCGCGGCTCAGCCGCAATGCCGCGGCCGACGACACACCCGCCGTGGTGGACGATCTGTCCGCCGCGACCCGGTTGACGATGATCGCGCTGCTACCGGTCGTCACCTTCCTCACGATCGCCGGGCCGCAGGTGGGCGAAGCGCTCTACGGGTACGGGCATTTCGGCAACCACCAGGCCGCGCGGCTGGGCGAGGCGGTCAGCTGGTCGGCGTTCACGCTGATCCCGTACGCCCTGGTCCTGATCCATCTGCGGGTCTTCTACGCGCGTGAACAAGCCTGGACGCCGACGTGGGTCATCCTCGGCATCACGGCCGTCAAGATCGCGCTGTCCGCGCTGGCGCCGCTGGTGTTCTCCGACGACTACGTGGTCATCGCCCTGGGAGTGGCGAACGGGCTGGGCTTCGCGGCCGGCGCCGCGATCGGCGGCTGGCTGCTGCACCGCAGTCTCGGCGATCTGCGCATGTCGAACGTGGGCCGGACCGTCACCCGGGTGGCCCTGGCGTCGGTGGCGGCCGGTGCCGTGACCCTGATCGTCGACCAGACGGTCGGTTTGGACCGGTTCCATCACGGTTTCGGGGCACTGTTCCGAGTCGGGGTGGACGCCGTCGTGATGCTCGGTGTCGCTTTCGGTCTCATGCGCCTGGCGGGCATCCCGGAGATCGTGGCGATCACGGTGTCGATCACGCGGCGCCTCGGAATCTCCGCGCCCGCACCGAAACTCGACCTCGACGCCGCCGAACTCGAGGCGACGACCGTGCTGGCGCGGCCCGAGCCGGCCGCCCCGTACTACTACCGCTACGACCCGTACATGGACGCGCAGACGATGGTGCTTCCGGTCATCCGGCCCGGGACAGTTGTCCGCACCGGTACGAGCGAGTTCCCGTACCCTGTTGCGCAGGCAAACGCAAACGCCGGGTCCGGCACCAGCGCAACCGATATGTCGGGTTCCGCGGTACCGGGTCAGGACGACCGGGTCGGCGCACCACCGATACAGCCGGTATCCGCACAGCAGGTTGAAGGAGGAACCAGGGTGAGCGACGACGCGGCGGGCGCTGCCGCCGCCGATGCTGCCGCGACTAGGGAGGGCGCTCTGCGTACCGACGACCCCGCGGAGGTTCCACCGGCCGACGATGCGGCCGGCGACCAGGATACGGCCGGTACCGGGGAGCAGGATTCCCCGGAGAACTCCGGCGCGACTCCGCCGAGCTACGAGACCGGCATGCTGCCGGTCCACTCGCCGGAGATGCCCCCGATGCGTGTGGAACAACCGGCTCGCCGGACCCCGCGCGGTCCCAAGCTGATCCCGGGCGCCTCGGTGGCCGGCGGACGGTACCGTCTGCTGGCCGCGCACGGCGGTTCGCGTGGCCTGATCTTCTGGCAGGCGCTGGACGTCAAGCTCGACCGCGAGGTCGCACTGACGTTCGTCGACGCCGACCAGAAGGCCACGGAGAACTCAGGTTCCGACGGCCCGCAGGCCATCCTGTCGCGCACGCTGCGGCTGGGCCGGATCAACTCCCCGGGTCTGGCCCGGGTCCTGGACGTGGTGCGCGGTAGTTCCGGCGGCATCGTGGTCGCCGAGTGGACGCCGGGCCGCTCGCTGCGCGAGATGGCCGAGACCGTCCCGTCCCCGATCGGCGCGGCGCGCGCGATCCGGGTGCTGGCGGCGGCCGCCGAGATGGCGCATCGCGGTGGCGGGTCGCTGTCGATCGACAGTCCGGACCGGATCCGGATCAGTGCCTCCGGTGACGCGGTGCTCGCGTTCCCGGGCACGCTGTCGGACTCCGACGCGCAGGCCGACGTGCGTGGCCTCGGTGCCATGCTGTACGCCCTGATCACCGCGCACTGGCCGATCCGCACCGGTGGTGTCACCGGCAAGGCGGCCATGGTGGGTGGCCTGCCGCTGGCCGAATTCGGTCCGGACGGTACGCCGGTCGAGCCGCGGCAGATCCGGCCGGAGGTGCCGTTCGAGATCTCCGCGGTCGCGGTGCGCTCGCTGGAGTCGAACAAGGGTGTGCGGACCGCCGCGACCGTTCAGCACGTGCTGGAGCAGGCGTCGGTCGTCGACCAGAAGACCGATTTCATCCCGGTGCTGCGGCTCGGGCAGCGGGCGACGTCGGCTCCCGACGAGTCGCTGGCCGATCCGGAGCTGCTGGCCGCCGAGCGGGAACGCTCGAAGCGGATGATGTACATCCTGATCGCGCTCGGCATGCTGGCCGCGCTGGTGGTCGGTGTGATCATCTGGTGGCTGCTCAGTATCTTCGCGCCGGCGTCGTCGACGGCACCGCTGGACGAACAGCGCAAACTGGGCTTGACCACGGCCGCCTCGGCGCCGGCCAACCCGAGCGCTGCCGGTGCGCCGTCGTCGTCGGCGGCGCCCGCGGTGCCGGTGCCGTTGACGGGTGCCGCGGTGTTCTCCCCGGAGGGCACGCCGGACAGCCCCGGTACGGCCGGTGCGACGGTGGACGGCAACCCGACCACCGGGTGGCACACCGACCAGTACTTCCAGCAGTTCCCAGCCCTCAAGAAGGGCGAAGGGATCATGGCCTCACTGGCCAACCCGAGCAAGCTGACCGCGGTCAGCATCGACTCGCCGAGCCCGGGCACGGTGGTCGAGATCCGTACCGCGCCGGCGGCGAACGCGACCCTGGACCAGACCCAGCTGGTCGGCCAGGCCACGTTGGGCGACGGCACCACCGAGATCCCGGTGAAGACCGATCAGCCGGCCCGCTTCGTACTGGTGTGGATCACGCAGCTGGCCAACTCGGGCGGTCAGTTCCAGACCACCGTCAACGAGATCCGTTGCGAGGCAGCGCCCTGATCCGCTGAGCGGGTCGATTCCGCTGTGGGCCGGGCCGATTCTCCGGCGCTCGGCGCGATTGCTGCCGGTTTCGATCTGCCGCTATGATCGCCGCACACTCTCGACCGGGAGTGACCTGGTGGGATCCAACCGCGTGGGTGGCGGTCGTTCTCCGGGTGTGACGCGGCAGCTGTTCTGGGGGAACCTGTTGTCCTTCGATGCGATCGAGCGAACCGGTGCGGGACCGTCACGGTCCGCCGGGGCCGGGTCGCGTCTCGGCGATCCGGATACCGCGACGGACCGGGAGTTGCTCGCCGCCCATGTCGCCGGCGATCCGCACGCGTTCGCGGTCCTGTTCCGCCGTCACTATCACCATCTCTATCAACTGGCGCTGCGCTCGTCGTACTCGCCCGAGGACGCCGCGGATTCGGTGCAGGACGCGCTGCTGTCCGCCCATCGCAACGCGGCCGGGTACCGGGGTGACGCCGAGGTCCGCAGCTGGCTGCATCGCATCGTGGTGAACGCCTGCCTGGACCGGATCCGGCGCAATCGGGCGCGGCCGGCGACCTCGCTGTTCGAGGAGTCGATCGACGAGCCGGCCGCGCCGCGCGACGAGATGTCGGAGCTGGAGACGAAGCTGGTGGTGGATCGGGCCCTGTTCGACCTGCCGCCCGATCAGCGGGCCGCCTTGGTCGCGGTCGAGATGGAGCAGCTGAGCGTGGCGGAAGCTGCGGAGTTGCTCGGCGTGCCACCGGGTACCGTCAAGAGCCGGTGCTCGCGTGGTCGAAAACGGCTGCAGGAGAGACTGGGTTCGGTTCGAGATCGGGGGAACCGAAGCTAGGCGCCGCGCGTCATACCTAACGACCCGACCCCGATCCGAGCTCTACAGCAAACCCGCCACCGGCGACCAGAGGAGGTGCGATGGCAGACCGTCCGTTACCGCGGCCGCCGTTCGACGCCGCCCTGCTGGCCGACCTGCACGGCGACAACGTCCCGGCCGAGGTCGCGGCGGACCTGTGGCCGGCGGTTCGCCAGGATCCCGACGCCGTGCGCTATCTGGCCGAACTGGACGCGGTGAACGACAGTCTGCGCGCACTCGGCACGGAAACCGAAGTGCTGCACCGCATGCCGAACGCCGTCCGCGACCGGCTGGACACGCTGCTCGACCAGCTCTCGGCCGATGCCGGTCCAGACGTTGCCCCCGGCACCGACCCCGATCGGCTCGCTGGCTCCGTCGGCGTGGCCCGCGGGCCCGCCTCGGTGGCCGGCCCCAGGCTGCTCACCGCCGGCACGGCCGATGCATCGGCTCTGACCGACTCCGCCCCGACCGCGGGCGAGGCTGCCGCCGCGGGCGCAATTACCGAACCTGTCCGCCTCGCGGCCCAGGCCCCGGCCACAGACCAGTGCGCGGGCGAGGCCGCCGGCTCGAGTGGGGACCAGGCTCCGGTGGCAGAACTCGATCAGTACCGGGCCCGCCGCCGCCGGTTGCTGGCCGCGGCCGCGGCCGCAGTCCCGCTCATGACGTTCGGCATCATCGCGGTGGTCGCCGGGCACCACGATTCGGACAGTCCGAGCGCGCTGCGGCCGAGCTCGACGACCCTTTCCGAGGGTGACCTGGCTCCCGCCGCGCTCTTGGGGGCGATGGGCCGCAACGACGTGACCGGCCGGCTGGCCGCCCCGGGAGCGCTGAACGCCTGTGTCCGGGCCGCCGGGGCGGACCGGCAGGTTCTCGGGTCCACCGACACCACGTTCCAGGGGCAGCCGGCCGCGCTGATCCTGGTCGCCGGCCCGCATCCGCCCACCGTCACGGCCCTCATCGTCGGCACCGGCTGCGCGCCGGGCGACCCGCAGCTGCGCGTCCACCGCGATATCGGCTGACGCGGTAGTGCTGCGGGTTCGGGCAGTGGCGCAGCCCACAATCGGCCGGCGGTCGGGTCGGTACAGCGACCGGCGCTGACCCGGTGGGAACATCTCCCACTACGCTGTTGTTGACCTACGCGCCTGGACATCGCAGGCCTGTCGACCCACCTGGAAGGCATCATGACCACGCCTGTACGCGACCTCATCATCGTCGGCTCCGGACCCGCCGGATACACCGCTGCGATCTATGCGGCTCGTGCGGAGCTGGAACCGCTGCTGTTCGAGGGCACGCAATTCGGCGGCGCGCTGATGACCACCACCGAGGTGGAGAACTTCCCGGGCTTCCGCAGCGGCATCATGGGCCCGGATCTGATGGACGAGATGCGGGAGCAGGCCAAGCGCTTCGGTGCCGACATTCGCACCGAGGACGTGGACGCGATCGACCTGTCCGGTGAGGTCAAGTCGGTCACCGTCGGCGGCGAGGTCTACCGCGCGAAGTCGATCATCCTCGCAATGGGTTCCGCCGCACGGTATTTGAACGTACCGGGCGAGCAGGAGCTGCTCGGTCGCGGCGTGAGCGCCTGCGCCACCTGCGACGGCTTCTTCTTCAAGGGCCAGGACATCGTGGTCGTCGGTGGTGGTGACTCCGCGATGGAGGAGGCGACCTTCCTCACCAAGTTCGCGTCCAGTGTCACCGTCGTGCACCGTCGCGAGGAGTTCCGCGCCTCCCGCATCATGCTCGAGCGGGCCAAGGCCAACGACAAGATCCGGTTCCGCCTGGACTCGGAAGTCGTTGCCGTGCACGGCGAGAACAGCGTGACCAGCCTCACACTGCGCAACACCCGCACCGGGGAGACCTCCGAGCTGGCGGCCACCGGCCTGTTCGTGGCCATCGGCCACGACCCGCGCAGTGAGCTGGTCCGCGGCCAGGTGGCGCTCGACGGCGAGGGGTACGTGCTGGTCGACGGGTCGAGCACCGCAACCGATGTCCCCGGCGTGTTCGCCGCCGGTGACCTGGTCGACCACACCTACCGCCAGGCGATCACCGCGGCCGGTACCGGCTGCCGCGCGGCCATCGACGCCGAACGCTGGCTGGCCGAGCAGGGCGATATCACCGCCAACACCGTGGGCAACGCCGGTTCGCCGGTCGACGTCACCGTCAACTGAATCACCGCACGAGGAGTCACGATGTCCGAATCCGCCACCAAAACCGTCACCGACGCCAGCTTCGCGCAGGACGTCCTGGCCAGCGAGAAGCCCGTTCTGGTCGACTTCTGGGCGACGTGGTGCGGTCCGTGCAAGATGATCGCCCCGGTGCTGGAGGAGATCGCGGTGTCGCACGGTGAGCAGCTGACCATCGCCAAGGTCAACGCCGACGAGAATCCCGAATCCGCCCGGGACCACGGCATTCTCGGCCTCCCGACCATGCTGGTGTTCCAGGGTGGCAAGGAGGTCAAGCGGATCGTGGGCGCCAAGGGCAAGGCCGCGCTGCTGCGCGAGCTCGAAGGCATCATCTGATCGTCCGAGTTTCGGCCGTCGTCGACCTCCGTGCTGCGCGGACCGGCGACGGCCGATACTCTGTGTGCGCGGTAGTGCACGACCGCTATGGTTCCCGGGCGTCGTCGGATTGGCGTACGGAATCCGTCGCCGGTGTACGATCCGTGCACCCGGCCGATTTTGCCGAATTGCGGTCCGGGTCTCTAGCAATCGACCGACACTCCGGTCGTGCGTAGGTGTATTCCTCGCATGAGTGGGTACCCGGGTTGGCGGAAGGAAAGGGCTCTCACGCATGCACCGACTTCGCCACGGCGATTCCGGCCCAGCCGTCGCCGAGGTTCGGAGCACCCTGGCCGGTCTCGGCTTCTTACACGGCCAGCCGGGCCAGGCGGAACCGAGTGACCACTATTGGAAGGACGCCGATGCGGCGTTCGACGGTCCGCTCGACTCCGCGGTCCGCGCCTTCCAGCAGCACCGTGGGTTGCTGGTGGACGGTGTGGTCGGTCCCGCTACCTATCGTGCGCTCAAGGAGGCTTCGTATCGCCTCGGTGCCCGCACGCTGATCTATCAACTGTCCGCGCCGCTGTACGGGGACGATGTCGCCACCCTACAGCGGCGGCTGCAGGATCTCGGCTTCTACGTGCACCGGGTCGACGGCTATTTCGGCCCGCAGACTCACGACGCGTTGACCGCCTTCCAGCGGGAGATCGGTTTGGCCGCCGACGGTATCTGCGGCCCGGACACGCTGCGTTCGCTGGATCTGTTGGGCGCCAGGGTGACCGGCGGCAATCCGCACCGGATCGCCGAGGAGGAGGTCGTGCACCGCGCCGGCCCGCAGCTGACCGGTAAGCGGATCGTGATCGATCCGGGCCTGGGTGGCCCGGACAAGGGCCGTGCGGTTCCGACCGAGTTCGGTGACGTGTACGAGTCGGAGATCCTGTGGGATCTGGCGAGCCGGCTGGAGGGCCGGATGGCCGCCACCGGTATGGAGACCTTCCTGTCCCGGCCGTGGAACGCGAACCTGTCCGACGCCGAACGTGCCGAGATCTCCAACACTTTCGACGCCGACCTGATGATCTCGCTGCGCTGCGCCGCGAACGCCAGTTCGCTGGCCGGTGGGGTGGCGAGCTTCCACTTCGGCAACTCGCACGGTTCCACCTCGATGATCGGCCAGGTGCTGGCCGGGTTCATCCAGCGCGAGATCGTGGCCCGAACGTCGTTGCAGGACTGCCGAACTCACGCCCGCACCTGGGATCTGTTGCGGCTCACCAAGATGCCGACCGTGCAGGTCGACATCGGTTATCTCACAAACGAATACGACATGTCGGTGCTGACCAATCCGCGGATGCGGGACGTGATCGCCGAGGCGATCCTGATCTCGGTGAAGCGGCTCTACCTGCTGGGCCAGGACGATCAGCCCACCGGCACATACACTTTCGCGGAACTGCTGGCCGAGGAACTCGCAGCCTCAGACCGAATCTAGCCGGAAGCTGTTCTCGGACAACAAAAAAGGCGCCCCGGATTATCCGGGGCGCCTTTTCGTTTGCGGGTCAGAGGGTTCCGACCCGGGTCGGTACGGTCATCGAAGCGGCGGCGAGCAATTGGTCCAGCGCGCGCTCGACGTCCTCCTTCCACAGGTGGTCGCTGTCGAGTTCGAGCCGCAGCCGCGGGAAACGGTGGTGTGGGGCAACCACTTCGAAACCGACGTCCTCCAGGAAGTCGGCGTCGATCATGCAGGTCTCGGGGGAGCAGGCGGCCGCGGCACCCCGATGCGCCGGGGCACTACTGCCGCGGGCCGCACCCGAGGCCGGAGTGTCGATGCGTTCCATCAGCATCATCGAACCGACCGCACGAGTCGACAAGGCCGTGGCCGCCGGATCCTTCCGTAGACCGAAGGCCTCGATGGCGCGCACCCCGCGCCGGATCAGATCCGACACCACAGCGTTCAGCAGCCGCTGGGCGATGTCGTTGTGGTTGTACGGGAATTCGGCCCGCAGCGTGGTCAGCAGGACCGCGTCCGGGCTCACCGGAGACGTCGGGAACAGGCCCGCCCGGGGGACCGAACTCGGCGGGGCGTAGAGGGCGCAGCCGGCCGACTGACCGTCCACCAACGCGATCTGCCCGCAGGACCCCCACTGGAGCATGGTGGTCGACAGCCAGGCTTCCTTCTCGAAGACAGGATCACTGAAGCCGGCGCAGTCCTGCGCCACGGCCGGATCGATCTCCCAGAACACGCAGCGGCGTGCGTGCGTCGGGAGCTGGTCCAGCCCGCCGAGAGTTAGTGCGGTCACGCTGGTCGACACCGCTCTGCTCAGCCTCCAGCTGTCTGATTCATCCACACTCACGCTGCATCAACATTTTCTCGCCAGCAAGAATAAGCGATCACTGCGAGTCGCCTCTTTCTCATTCGCTGTGCTGTCGGACGTGCTCCCGAATCGATCCCGTCCCTAGGCCACAGCGCGACCGTGACGTTGTCACAGTGACGTTTCAAGTGTAGGTCCCGGGTCTCGGAATTCACGTGTGATTTTTCCTTCATACGCCGGCCTGTGGCGCCGGCGGGCGGACGTCAGAGCTGCTGCTCCATCATCTTCACGATGCGTTCCAGATCGTCGACCGAACCGAACTCGACGACGATCTTGCCCTTGCGCTTGCCCAGGCTGACCGTCACCCGGGTGTCGAAGGACGAGGACAGCCGATCGGCCACATCCTGCAGACCCGGCATCTGGATCGGCTTGCGCTTGGGCGCCGGGGGAGTGGCAGTTTCCGGGTCCCGGTTGGCCAGGGTCACAGCTTCCTCGGTAGCGCGGACCGACAGCCCCTCGGCCACGATCCGCGCGGCCAGCGTCTCCTGTGCCTCGGCACCGGCTTCCAGACCCAGCAGCGCACGCGCGTGTCCGGCCGAGAGCACACCGGCCGCCACCCGGCGCTGCACCGGAATCGGCAACTTCAGCAGGCGAATCATATTCGTCACGACCGGCCGAGACCGGCCGATTCGCGTGGCGAGTTCCTCGTGCGTCACCGAGAACTCTTCCAGCAGTTGCTGATACGCGGCGGCCTCTTCGAGCGGGTTGAGCTGCACCCGGTGGATGTTCTCCAGCAGGGCGTCGCGCAGCATCGAACCGTCGTCGGTGTCGCGGACGATCGCCGGAATCAGGGACAGGCCGGCTTCCTGGCTGGCCCGCCAGCGCCGCTCACCCATGACCAGCTGGTAGCGCGGCCCGCCCGACCCGGGTAGCTTGCGGACCACGATCGGCTGCATCAAGCCGAATTCACGAATCGAGTGGACCAGTTCCTCGAGCGCCTCCGGTTCGAAGACGTGCCGCGGCTGCTTGGGATTCGGCTCGATCTGCTCCGGCGGGATCTCCTGATAGACCGCGCCCAGATCGGGTTCGGTCGGGTCGGGGACCCGGTGCAGATAGGCCGACGCCGGATGCGGGCCGATCGGTTCGAGGCCGATGACCGCGTTCGCCGCCGCACTGCCCAGCCCCTGGACCTCAGTCGGCCCGGTGGGGATCAGTGCGGCGAGGCCGCGGCCCAGTCCACCCTTCTTCGCGCTCATCGACTACAGGCCCCTTCCGTCTGTCGCACCGACCGTGGCCACAGTCCGCGCCGCGAGCTCACGGCCCGCATCGAGGTAGCTCAGCGCACCCCGCGAACCCGGATCGTAGTCGAGCACCGTCATGCCGTAACCGGGCGCCTCGGACACCTTTACGCTGCGGGGGATGACCGACTTGAGGACGGCGTCGCCGAAGTGGTTGCGCACCTCGTCGGCGACCTGGTCGGCCAGCTTGGTGCGGCCGTCGTACATGGTCAGGATGACGGTCGAGACCCGCAGTTCCTGGTTCAGATGCGACTGCACCAGACCGATATTGCGCAGCAGCTGCCCGACGCCCTCCAGCGCGTAGTACTCGCACTGGATCGGGATGAGCACCTCCTTGGCGGCCACCAGCGCGTTGACGGTGAGCAGACCGAGGGAGGGCGGGCAGTCGATCATGACGAAGTCGATGTCGTAGCCGGCCAGATTCGCTTCGTGGACAGCGTTCTTCAGTCGGTTCTCGCGCGCGACCATCGACACCAGTTCGATCTCGGCGCCGGCCAGATCGATGGTGGCGGGGATGCACAGCAGCCGCTCGTTGTGCGGGCTCTGCTGGATCGCCTCCTTCACCGAGATCTCACCGATCAACAGCTCGTAGCTGGAAGGGGTGCCGGAGGTGTGTTCGACGCCGAGCGCGGTACTCGCATTGCCCTGCGGGTCGAGGTCGATGACCAGCACCCGCATTCCCTGCAGCGCCAACGCCGCCGCCAGGTTCACCGTGGTGGTGGTCTTTCCGACGCCGCCCTTCTGGTTGGCGATCGTGATGATGCGCTGTTCCTTGGGTTTCGGCAATGTCAGGGAGTCGGAGTGCAGCACCTGGCTGGCGCGCTGCGCCTCGGCTCCGATCGGCGTTTCGGCGGAGGAGATGCTGCCGAAAGCGGTGCGCCCGAACTCGTCCATATCGATGCCACTCCCATCGAGCGTGCCTCGCACGCGAGACTGTGTTTCCCGTGAAACATTCGTCGGACCGTTCGACATAGAAGCTCCTAACACCCAGAACATGCTCTTCGCGTGCCCGGTCTGCACCGATGCGTCCGGACCCGGGGTAAGTGGAGCGAGTCGTCTTCTTTCGACCGATGCTCGGCCTTACAAAGTCTGTCGGACATCGAGAATCGGCGCTCACACTCGACAACATCTAGCTTGCCAGCACCGAGCCCAATACGGAAGTTGAACCGCTGCAAACTCCGTATGACACGCGTCGAAAACGGGCCGCGGAGCGCCTCGGGGCGGTCTCGGCGGGCGAGATCGGGTGGGCGCGGGGGTAGTTGCGATGTTTCACATGAAACGTGGCAGGGCGGGAGCCGATCCGGCCTGAGCTCTCCGCGGTCCGCGGTTTCACATGAAACATCGCTACGCGGCGGCTGATCCGGGTTCGGTTTGCGCGGTTGCCCGGCGCCCATGGGGGACGGGAGCATTCCAGGCCGGCGTACGAGACAGGCTGGGCGCATATGACTATCGGCCGCCGACTCGGTTGATGAGGCTCGAGTGACAAGTCCGACCGAGGCGACCGTCCGCTGGAACCACACTCCGGCTACGGCGGCGGTCCGGCGCAGAGGCGGGGGGCCGGGCGGCCGCCGGATACGAAGGCGGCGGGGGAGATGCCCATGATGCGGCGGAAGTCGGTCGTCATGTGCGCCTGGTCGTAGTAGCCGGACTCGCGGGCGACGTCCGACAGCGCGACACCGGCAGTGGCCGCGCGGGCCGCCCGGCGCACGCGAGCGATCCGCGCGAACAGTTTAGGGGACAGGCCGATCTCGGTGTGGAACAGCGTCCGCAGATGCCGCTCGCTGATCGCCAGATCGCGCGCGATCGCGCCCACCCCACCGCGGCCGGTGTCGGAAGTGAGCGCGTGTTGCGCGCTGTCCAGCAGAGCCCGATAGGGGGTGGACCCATCGGCAGACGAGATTCGTTGCAGCAGGGCATCTTCCAGTCGGGCCGCCACCCGCGCCGGATCCGGCCACAGCTCGGACAGTTCCGCGGCCAGGCGGTCGGCCCGGTCACCCCAGAACTCCGCCAACGGCACCGACCGATCGACCAGTTCCGCCGCGTCGGCCGGACCGAGCGCCGCGCTCCCGTACCCAGGGCGCAGCCGGGCGACCGCGCACAGCGGCCGCGGGCCGTCGGTGCTGGCGTAGCCGGCGGCGGTGATCGGACCGCGCACGAACAACTGTCCCGGACCGTCGACCGGCTTGCGGAAGACCACCGACGCGGAGACATTCGGTTGGTCGACATGGATCGGGACGTCGGCCGAGGGCGGGTCGATCACGACGGGCAGTGCGGATCTCACCCTCCCACCGTAGGCCGTGAGCGCGCGTCGTGCTGTGCCGAAACTTCCAAGACCGATGGGACTTGCCCGGCGACAGTGGATTCCATGATTCTCGTAACCGGAGCTACCGGCACAGTCGGCAGCGCACTCATCGAACTCCTGGCCTCGCAGCACCTTCCGGTCCGCGCCCTGAGCCGGCGGACCGATGCCGAATACCCGTCCGGCGTCGAAGCGGTGACCGGTGATTTCGACGACGCCGAATCTCTGGTGGCGGCCGCCTCCGGGGTGACCGCGGCGCTGCTCCTCACCGCGCCGTCGGCGCCGACCGCCGAACACGATCGAGCGTTCGTGGCCGCCGCCCGCGCCGCCGGTGTCGAGAAGATCGTGAAGCTGTCCGCGATCGCCACCGGTGACTACGCACCGGACGGCGAGATGATCGGGGCGCACCACGCGGCGGGGGAGGAGGCGGTCCACGCCAGCGGTCTCGACTGGACTGTGCTGCGGCCGAGCGTCTTCGCCTCCAACTCGCTGTCGTGGGCACCGCTGATCAATTCCGGCGGACCGATCCAGAACCTGACGGGGTCCGGTCGGCAGGGCGTGATCCACCCCGGCGACATCGCGGCCGTCGCTGCCCACGTCCTCACCACCCCCGGCCACACAGCCACCACCTACACCCTGACCGGACCGGCCGCACTGACGACCGCCGACCAAGTAGCCGCGCTCGGAACCGCACTCGGTCGCGACCTGTCGACCGTGGACCTGTCCGAGGACGAAATCCGCGCCCAGCTCACCGCCGCCGGCATGCCCGAGTCGGCGGTGCGAACGATGATCAGCGGCCTCGGCTACGCCCGCTCCGGGAAGAACGCCACAGTGACCGGAGACGTCGAATCCCTCCTCGGCCGCAGCCCGCGGACGTACCAGGAATGGGCCGAGGAGAACCGCGACCGCTTCCTCGCCTGAGGGCGCACAGCGGTGGGCCGGTCCCGCAGCCGGGCGAACTCGGCCCACCGCCGTGGGTTTCACGTGAAACCGACGGCGCCACCATTTCCCGGCACCTGATGGAGGTCTGCCGTATGGGCGCCTACACCCTCGCCTTCGACCCGCAGGTGCTGCTGATGGACGAACCGTTCGCCGCCCTCGCCGGTCGCTGCTCACCGAACTGCCCCCCGCTGGGAAGCGGCCCCGATCACGGTCAGCGCCACCGAGACCGTGCCGCTGGTCTACGACTTCGGCGTGGCTGCCGGCCGCGGTGGTCACACCGAGATCGTCGAATAGGCAGCCGCTGAGAAGATGCGTCGCAGCGTGCCGTTCTCCCGGGCCGTGGGCGCCACAGACGAGCACCACCGGCGGCGCGGTTCCACGTGAAACCCGCGCCGCTATTTGCTGTCCGACAACGATTTCGGCCCGTCGGCCGGGCCGGGGCGTCAGCGCAGTCCGGCAGCACCGGCGAATGAGCGCGGGTTGTCCGCGTATGTCGTGGCGGCGCTGCGGGCGAAGAGACATCGAGATCGGTTGTAGATCGGTTGGTCGAACTGCCGCGGTGGCTGCAGGACGAGCACAGACGCCGCCTCACCCGGGATGACCGTCGTCGACCCGGCGCCGGGCGCCGACCGGGCGCACAGCGGGTACGTCGTCGCCGACGTGGCAATCCGCAGCTCGGTCCACCTGCCGATCGGCACCGCCGCACTGAGGCAGCGGTCACCGACGTCGAGCGAGCCGGCGCGCTCCACGTGAAACACCCGCCGCCGGTGCACGGCAACGACGTCGGGTCAGCTTCTCGGACCTGAGCATGGCCCCCGGCACGGTTCCACGTGAAACACGCACCGCCGTCACTGCCCGACGGCTCGGGTCCATCGATCTCCTCGAGCCCGAACATAGTTCTGCACCACAGGTTCCACGTGAAACACGCACCACCGCTGCCCGACAACGACTTTGGGCCCATCCACCTTCCCGAGCCCGAGCTCGGGAAGGTACTGCGAGCTCCGCACAAATCCGCGGGTGCACGCCGCCGTCGTCGCAACCGGGCAGCCGGTCGTGCTGAAGGGGTACAGCCGCCCACATCGCCACCACGGGCACCCGCGACTCCGGTACATCTCCCCGGGCCGGAGCTCGGGCGCCACAAGAGCTTGAACGTGAATTCACACCACGCGAACCCGAGGCGCAACGCCGCACGGTTCGCATACGGCCACCAGCCCGCCGAGTCCGCACGGTCTCCCCGGCGACGGGCCAAGGGCGAAGCATTGTCGGAACCGTGGGGAGTACAGCCTTCTTCGGTTCGGCGTCGCCTTCCGGCAATCCATCGGCGCGGTTCATCCACACCGGAAACGGGACCCAAGGAAGAGCCATCCAGTGCGCCGAAGTCGTACCACAGGACCCCCACCGAACATCCCGCCTACTTCCGCCACGTGACGGAAGTAGGTGGGGCTAGCGGCATCCCGCGTCCATCCTCCCGAGATTCGATCACGTCCGGCGTCCACCCCAACCGATCCACGCGGTCGCAGCCCGTACACCTGAAACTGTCCCCCGGCCACGACGGCCCGGGCTGCCCGGGCGCGCCACCCGAATCATGTACCGCAGCAAGGACACCAACGAGCAGCCGGTCCCGGTCACCGACACGCCACATCAGGTCCAGTCCGCATCGCCGATTCGAACGCGCTGTGACGATGCTTGCGGTCCACGAAGTTTGGCGGCCACCCGACCTCGAACTGAGGTACTGGCGCCACCCCGTAGCGGTTACGGTGCCGGCCGCAGATCACGGCTGGCGGTAGCGGGTTCGCCAGGTCACTAGACCGCCGGGCCCCGGTTCGAAAGGTCGCCGCGCCGCCAAACCACCGGATCGCCGTGTGGCGGGGCGGCCAGATCGCGACGCCGCCAGCCGCCGAACCGCCACCTGGCGGGTGACCGTGTCACCGGCCGTCGGGTCGAGAGGGCACCAATGGCGGGTTGGCCGGGTCGCCAGACCGCCGGGTCGAAGGTCGCCGCGCGGTGCAGGCGTAACCGCCGACCAAGGTGGCGCTGGTGTACTACGCGCGGACCCGGTCCGCTGACTACAGCGCAGGGCGTGCGGCTCAACGCGATCGAACCAGGTCGGAAGGTAGCGAGGTGGCCGGGTCGCCGTGTGGTGGGGCGGCCAGATCGGCAGAACGCAACCAGGTCGCCCGGGTCGCCTGGTTGACGGACCGTCGGCCGACAGGGCACCCCGTGAGGGGGTTGGCCGGGGCGCGCTAGACCGCCGGGACGTCTGGCGGCGGCCGGGTTGTCTGGCCGCCAGCTCGACAGGCCACGCAGCGGGTTGGCGGGGCGGCCGGGCCGCCTGTTGCCAGCTAGCGGGTCGCCAGCCACCAGGTGGCCGCGTGGTGCGGTGTCCGGGTCGCGCAGTGGCCAAGTCGCGGTGTCCAAGTCGTGGTGGCCGCGTCGTGGTGGCCGGATGGCCGGGTGGCCGGGTGGCCGGGTGGCCGGGTGGCCGGGTGGCCGGGTGGCCGGGTGGCCGGGTGGCCGGGTGGCCGGGTGGCCGGAAGATATCCGCCTGCTTCGTTTCACGTGGAACTCGCACGCAGCTGGAAGTTGCTGGGGCGACCGAGCAGCGTGGCGGGTCGACTGTGTTCACGATGGATTGTGACCGGAACACTTCTCGAATCAGATGTGGTGTCCGAGGCCCGTACTCCGCGACCGTGGCCCGTGGATGCGGAGCCGCCTATCTGCTCGGGCGTCGGTGTAGCGAGGGCTTGGCCGGTGCGGACTATGAGTCGATCGCCACCCGGCGGTACCGCGACGGCCGCACCGAGGCGATGCGTGTCGTCGTTGCTATGCCACCTGAGCACAGTCCTGCGGGTCACCCCCGGCCCCCGGGGCGGGTGGGATTTGGGCCATGAGATCCCTTGTTTCACGTGGAACGCGGTGGCGGCTGGGCTCCCGTCGAGTGCCCACTCATTTCCGCGTGCACGCGCGCGGCGGCGCCCAGCACCAGTTTCGGGAACACCAGCAGCGACGCCCCGATCACGGCGACGATGTTGCCGTGCTGGGAGAACATCAGGTCTTTCCAAGTGTCGGGCGCACCGCTTGCGGCACCTTAGGTGTTCCACGTGAAACCGCGCGATCACTTCTCACTCAGGTTCCCGCGAACGGCGAACCGTGTGCATTCGAGGTGCCGTCGCCGGGCCGGGCGGAGACCTGTCTCGGTGAAGTCCTAAGGGCCCCAATAAATCCAGCGACGTCGGCCGCCCTCCCAGCCATAATCGCCGCCGTGGAAGCAGTCGAGATCGTTGTTGCCCACCATGAGCGCGTGACTGTGCGAGTGGGGGATGCGTTCCTGAAGATCGATGCCGATCGTTCGCGTATCGACATCGAGGTGGAAGCCATGCGCAGGGCACCGATCCCCACCCCGGAAATTCTGTGGCGCCGGCCGCCCGTCCTCGCGCTCGCCGCTGTCCCGGGATTGGCGCTCGGGCGTCGCGGTGAACCGTCGACCGCGTCGCCGGCGGCGTGGGTCGCGGCGGGTGCGGCGGTCCGCATACTGCACGACGCTCCACCACCGCCGCGGCCCGGGCGCGGCCCGGACGAGATCGCAGCGCAGCTCGACAGTGAATGTGCTTGGCTCACAACGAACAATGTCCTTCCCGCCGACGTGATCGCACGCAACCGCCGGATCGCGGCGGCCGCGCTGCGACCGTGGACGCCGGTCTTCACGCACGGCGACCTGCAGCCCGCCCACGTGTTCACCGACGGCGACGCGATCACCGGTGTCATCGACTGGTCCGAGGCAGGCCCGGGCGATGCCCTGTACGACATTGCCGCCCTGACGCTCGGCCACGAGGAGCGCCTCGATGACGTGGTCGCGGGCTACGGCACCGCAGTCGATGTCGATGTCGTCCGGGCCTGGTGGTCGTTGCGCAGCCTGCTCGGGGTCCGCTGGCTGATCGAGCACGGTGTCGACGCGACCGCACCGGGATGCGAGGTCGACGTCCTCAGTACCCAGGCCGGGCGAGACAGCTGATCCGGTGGCCGCCGTTCGCAGCCGCCACGCCCCCTCGCCCGCCGGATCACGCGGCCGGGCAATGGGTTCCGGCTGCGGGCACGGTTCCCGAGATCAGGTACGCGTCGCCCGCAGCGGTGGTGCAGGGGGTGCGGCTGTAGACGCCGTGACCCCAGCCGTCGTAGGTGAGGAGCGTAGCTCGCGGGGTGTGTGCGGCAACGGCCGCGGCCCATTCGTAGGGTGTGGCCGGGTCGTGAATCGAGTTCATCACCAGGACGGCAGGGCCGCCGGTGACCGACGGCAGGTGCGCCGGGTCGGCCGGGGGGATAGGCCAGCCGGAGCAGAGAGTGGCTGCCGCCCACGCGAAGTGGGCGTGCAGGGGGCCCGCGTTGCGGTTCTGTTCCGACCACAGGTCGGTCCAGCGGGCTTGGTCGGGGATGTCGAAGGTCCAGTCGGAGCAGACGGCCAGTTGGCCGGCGGAGACGGCGACGCCGGTGGGCTGCGGCCAGGGGACCGGGCCGGAGATCGGCGGCCGATCACGCAGGGCCGCAAGGTCGTTCGCGAGGGCAGTCCAGTCCGGCTGGTACAGCCGCTGGGTCACCGCGGTACTCAGGCCGAGCGCGGTCGAGGGGCGGCCGTGCGAGTCGGCCAGGGTGCCGTGCAGGGCGCTGTCCCACAGCCGGTCGTACAGCCCGGGGATGTCGGAGCCGTGCAGGGCGCAGGCAGCTTCCCGGTCGCACCAGGACACGAACTCGCCGAAGGTGTCCCCGCCGGCGCGGGCCTCGGCGGCCAGGAAGCCGGGTCCATCCAGGCTGTGGTCGTCCACGCTGTCGATCAGCAGCGCCCGGACCCGTTGCGGGAACAGCTCCAGGTACGCCTGGCCGGACATGGTCCCGTAGGAACGGCCGTAGAGGGCGACCGTCGATCGGCCGAGGGCGGCGCGCAGCGCGTCCACGTCGCGGGCGACGCTGATCTCGTCCACATGCTCGAACAGGGGACCGGTGAACGTGCGACAGCTGTCGGCCAATCGGTGGGCGTACGCCTGCAGCTCGGCCAGCGTATGCCCCGATTCGGGGGCGGTGTCGGGCTGGGCGAGCAGTCCCTGGTCGCATCGGATCGGATGGCTGCGGCCCACACCACGCGGGTCGAAGCTGACGATGTCGAACGCGTCGTGCAGCGCGGGGGAGAACTGGTCCTGGGTGCGGAGTTCGTCGACCCCGGAGGTGCCGGGACCACCGGGCAGGGAGATCAGGGTCCCGGTCGGGTGGGTTCCGGTGGCGCGCTTGCGGGTCACCGCCAGGTCGATGGTGGCGCCGTCCGGGTGAGCCCAATCGATCGGGACGGCGATCGAACCGCAGTCGAGTGCCGCGCTCTCGGGGCACGGATGCCAGGCGACGGTCGGCGGGGCGGAGCGGCAGGCTCCGGCCGACAGCACCGCCAGCAGAGCGGCGGCGAATGGAATCATGTTGCGGCGCAATCGCATACATCCGATCGTGCCGTCGCGTGCCCGAACCCGGCATCCCGCGCTGGAACGAGCGGCCCCCATACCGGGGTAGCGGGGTGGCTAGCGGTTCTTGCGGGACTTGCGACCCGCACGCCCCACGGTCCGGGCGACGCGCTCGATGCTGAGCACCACCGTCGGCGGCGACACGATTCCGGCGCCGCATTCGAGAATCTCGCTGCGTCCGCCGCCGGCGCGCTCCACCTCGGCCCGGTCGCGTTCCAGTTCCTCGGCGACGCTCGACCCCTTGAGGGCGAGCATCCGGCCGCCGTCGTGTACGAGCGGCATGGACCACTGTGCGAGCTTGCCCAGCGGGGCGACGGCCCGCGAGGTGACGACGTCGGCGCCCCCGGCCTCCTTACGGACGTCCGGCTGCTCGGCCCGGCCGCGAATTACGGTGAGCCCCAACCCGGTTGCGGCGATGAACTCCGCGAGGAAGACGGTGCGCCGCAGTAGCGGTTCGACGAGGGTCACATGCAGATCCGGCCGCGCGATGGCGAGCGGGATCCCGGGCAGGCCGGCGCCGCTACCGATGTCGACGACGCGCGCCCCCTCCGGGATGATCTCACCGAGGACAGCGCAATTGAGGATGTGCCGATCCCACAGCCGCGGCACCTCCCGGGGTCCGATCAGTCCGCGCTCGACGCCGGCTGTGGCCAGCGCGGTGTAATAGCGCTCCGCGATCTCGAGTCGATCGCCGAACACCTCGGCCGCGGCCGGCGGCGGGGTCGGGTCGGCCGACGCTACCTCGGGATCCACTTCTCGTTCCACGTGAAACATCCTTCCATCTCGTTCGGCGACCACACGCACTCCACCACGGCCCGATCGGCCCCGAATCGGGCCCACCCCACGGCATCGATCGGTTTCGTCACGGTGACACCTGGCCGCAGCCGGCCGGTGAATCCCCCTGCGACGCAACTGGGCCCCCGGTTCGACGGAACACGGGGGCCCAAGAGCTCGAGCACGATCAGGCAGGCAACACCACGACGCGACGGTTGGGCTCGGCGCCCTCGCTCTCGCTCGTGACACCCGCGACCGCGGCGACCGCGTCGTGCACGATCTTGCGCTCGAACGGCGTCATCGGCGCCAGCGATTCCGGCTCACCCGACGCCAGCACCCGCTGCGCGGCCTCGGCACCCAGCGCGCTCAGCTCCGCGCGGCGCTTCGAACGCCAGCCCGCCACATCGAGCATCAGGCGGCTGCGGATACCGGTGGCCTGCTGCACCGCGAGGCGGGTCAGCTCCTGCAGCGCATCGAGCACCTCGCCGCGGCGGCCGACCAGCTTCGACAGATCGCGGCCGCCGTCGATGCTCACCACCGCGCGGTCGCCCTCGACATCGAGGTCGATGTCACCGTCGAAGTCGAGCACGTCCAGCAGCTGCTCGAGGTAGTCGCCGGCGATCTCGCCCTCTTCGATCAGGGCTTCCTCGGAATCGTTCGCACCGGAGCCGGTCTTCGCTTCGGCGTCCGATTCGTTCTCGGTCACCGGCTCCGCCTCGGTCGCCACACCGTTCGCACTGAGGGCCACAGCGGCATCCCCTCCGTCGGTTTCAACAGTCATTGGTCCGTCCTTCAATCCGCATCATCCGTCGTGTCCGGCACCCGCGGCGCCGGGAATCCGCTCAGCGCTTGCGCTTCTGATTCGCCCGGCCGCGATTGCCGCTCCGCTTCCGGTCGCCCGCGCCGCCCTTGGCAGCGGGCGCCTTCGCGGTGCCGTTGGTGGCCGGCTTCGCCGTACCGTTCGACGTGGCCGTCCCGTTGGCCGACGGCTCGGCGTCGACCGGTGCGTCCTCGACCGCGTCTGTGGGTGCGGCCTTCTTCTGCTTGGTGGGCTTGGCGCCGGGCTTGGGAGCATTCTGCGCGCGGCGCTCGAGCGCCTGCTGCTTCTTCAGCTCCTCTTCCTTCTCGATCTTGCCGAAGACCAGGTGCTGCTGTCCGTAGGTCCAGATGTTGTTGGCGACCCAGTAGAGCAGGATGGCGATCGGCAGGAACGGTCCACCGACGATCACACCCAGCGGGAAGATCCACAGCGCCATCTTGTTCATGAGTGCGGCCTGCGGGTTGGCGGCCGCCTCCGGGCTCTGCCGGGCGACCGACGCGCGCGCGTTGAAGTGGGTGGCCAGACCGGCCAGGATCATCAGCGGCACGGCGACAAAAGCCATGTTCCACCAATGGATCTGCTCACCGGCGGACCGGACGAACGCTTCCAGCTGTGCCTGCGGAGTGGTGATGGCGGCCGAGATCGGGGCACCGAACAGACGGGCGCGCAGGAACGACTGCACGTCGTCCACACCGAAGAAGTAGTTGGCCGTGTTCGCGTTCTGCTCGACGGTCATGCCGCCGCTCTTGCCGAAGCCCATGAAGCCGGCGCTGCTGCCGACCCGGTTGAACGACCGGAGCACGTGGTACAGACCGAGGAACACCGGCACCTGCAGCAGCACGGGCAGGCAGCCCATGAGCGGGTTGAAGCCGTGTTCCTTCTGCAGTTTCTGCATCTCGACGGCCATGGTCTGGCGGTCGTTCTTGTACTTGCGCTGCAGTTCCTTGATGTGCGGCTGCAGCTCCTGCATCTGCCGCTGCGTGCGGACCTGCTTCACGAACGGCTGGAACAGCACCAGCCGGAGCGTGAACACCAGGAACACCACCGAGAGCGCCCAGGTCACACCCCGGTCCGGGCCCAATACAAAACCGAAGACACGATGCCAGAACCATAGGATTCCCGACACCGGGTAGTAGATGAAATTGAGCACGGTCCTATGTACTCCCGTCGTTCGTGTCGGCACTCACCGCGTGCGCCGACCCTTTACAAGGCTTGTCCGCGGCCGTCGCCGCCGCTGCCCGTTTCCGTTCCGGAACCGGGTCCCACCCACCAGGGTGCCAGGGCGCGCATTTGGCCAAGCGCACGGCCGCCAGTCCGAGGCCGACGACGAGGCCGCGGGTGCGCAGCGCGGTCACCGCGTACTCGCTGCAGGTGGGAGTGAACCGGCACGTCGGCAGGCGGGTGGGGGAGATGTAGGTGCGGTACAGCTCGATGAGGAAGATCAGTGCCCGGGCCGGAAGCCCGGCCACCACCCGCAGAGCGGTCATGGTGCGCCATCCGCGGTGGGCACGGGCGTGCCGGTCCGGACGCGTTCGGCCGGGGCGCGCAGCAGCTTGTGTAGCGCGGCCCGCAGCTGCCGGTCGAGTTCCGCGGTGGGAGTGTCCGCGGCGCCCGGCAGGGCCCGGATGACGATGTCCGTCTCGGCGGGCAGTTCGTCGCGCAGGGCACCACACATATGACGCAGGCGGCGAGCCACGCGGTGACGTACCACCGCGGAGCCCACCGCCTTGCTGACGATCAATCCGAAGCGCGGACCACCGGAACGAACGAACGGTTCGCCGGTGTGCTCGTCCGGACCGGTCGGCCAGACGAGCGCATGCACGACCAAGTCCCGTCTCCCGATGCGACGGCCCCGCCGTACCGTTCGGGAGAAGTCGGCACGATGATGCAGCCGATACGGCTCAGGCAACACCCGAGTGTCCGAGCACGCAGCGGGACGGGAGTCCTGAGCCGTACAGCCGTACGGTCATGGCGCCGATGTCGAGGCCGACTATCAGGCGGTCAGCTTCGCACGGCCCTTGCCGCGGCGTGCCGACACGATGGCACGGCCGGCACGGGTACGCATCCGCAGACGGAATCCGTGGACCCGCGCCCGACGACGGTTGTTCGGCTGGAACGTCCGCTTGCCCTTGGCCACGGTCAACACTCCTCGAGTTGGTGGGCACCGTGCGGCGCCCGAAGCTTTGTTCGGTGAAACTGTAGGGTTCGCGCCGGATAAGCGGGTCATCCGAGGCGCGACGCCCATCGCGGTAGGGCCAGGGCCTGCTGGACAGCAGACAGCCACCACCGCGTCGATGGGTGACCGTTCGAGGGTACTGACCGCAGCGAAACAGGTCAAACTCAGCCCAGACGGCCCCTGCGCCACTCCACCAGCGACCTGCGAATATCGATAGCCCCCGGATTGCTGTCCGGCGACACTCGGCCGGTCGGCCCGGCCTTCCCGCTACGGGACGTGCCGTGAACGCGTAATCCACATCTGTGGATAATTGTGTGGAAACAGCGACGCGGTGGCATATCGTATGGCAACCCGCCAGCCCGGACGAGCGAACCCACACCCGCGCACGGGGAGACGCGGACCGGTGTCCGCCTGTCTGCTTCTTTCGACCGATTCGGGGAGGAATACGTCCGTGGACGACGAGCAGAACGTGTTGACCGCAGTATGGCCGGAGGTCGTGGCCGAACTGACCACGGGGTCGGCCGACGGGTCGATCCCGGCGGTAACCAACGCGCAGAAGGCGTGGTTGGGCCTGGTCAAGCCGCTGAACGTGGCGCAGGGATTCGCGCTGCTCTCGGTCCCGTCCTCGCTCGCCCAGGAGGCCATCGAACGTGATCTGCGCGAGCCGATCCTGCGTTCGCTGGGCCGCCGTCTCGATCACCAGGTCGAAGGACTCGGAGTTCGCATCGCCGCGCCGGCCGGCACCTCGGGGGACCGGCAGTCCGGTTCGCCCCGGCACGCTCGGATGACCACCCGTCCCGAGCGGATGCGCGAGGTCGTACGAGACCCGCGCGATCATCCACAGGCCCAGTCGGTGCCGGAGTACCCGGCCGCCGAGGAGTACGCCGCGCCGCGCTATCACACGACCGGCGACTACCCCATGGTCGCGGACTATCCCCAGGGTGAGTACCGGACCGGTTCGATGGCCGCGGAATTGCCGGACATCCCCAGGCAGGATCCGATGCGCACCGGGCATCCGGACACCGGCCGACACCCGTATCCGGAGCAGCTGCGGCCCGCCGACGGGTATGCCGAACAGCTGCGTCCGGGCGAGGGCTACTCCGACCAGATGCGGTCCGGCGACGGTTACTCGGACCAGATGCGGACCGGCGAGGGCTACCCCGAGCAGATGCGGACCGCCGAGAGCTACTCCGATCACATGCGGTCCGGCGACGGTCGCCCCGACCAGATGCGGTCCGCCGAGGGCTACTCCGACCAAATGCGGTCCGCGGACACCTACTCCGACCAAATGCGGTCCGCGGACACCTACTCCGACCAGCTACCCCCGGCCGAATCCCGCCGCCCGGTCCACCCGGAACCGGTCCACCAGGTCCGCCACGAGCAGCTGCGGCAACCGATCCACGAGCACGAGCAGCTGCCGCGACCCGGGCACCCGGCCCGGCAGGAATCCCTGTTCGGCGCGGAATCCGATGCGGTGCAACGACGTCCGCTCGAGCAGCCGCACGAAGCACCGCGCCACCCCATGGAACAGCCGCGGCATCCGATGGACGAGCAGCCGCGCCGGCCCGTGGACGAGCAGCCGCGGCATCCGGCACCGGAACCGCAGCGCGGTCCGGCGCAGCCGGATCCCGCCGACGACGAACCGGTAGTGCCGGTGCGCAACTCCTGGCCGTCGTATTTCACCAAGCCACCGGAACCGGCCGCACCCGCGGCCGCGCAGAACGGTGCCAGCCTGAACGCGAAGTACACCTTCGAGACCTTCGTCATCGGTGCCTCGAACCGCTTCGCACACGCCGCCGCGGTGGCGATCGCGGAGGCGCCGGCACGGGCCTATAACCCGTTGTTCGTCTGGGGCGCTTCGGGTTTGGGCAAGACGCACCTGCTGCACGCGGCGGGCCACTACGCCCAGCGGCTGTTCCCGGGTATGCGGGTGAAGTACGTCTCCACCGAGGAGTTCACCAACGACTTCATCAACAGCCTGCGCGACGACCGCAAGGTGGCGTTCAAACGCCGCTACCGCGAGACCGACATCCTGCTGGTGGACGACATCCAGTTCATCGAGGGCAAGGAAGGTATCCAGGAGGAGTTCTTCCACACCTTCAACACCCTGCACAACGCGAACAAGCAGATCGTGGTCTCCTCCGACCGGCCGCCCAAGCAGCTGGCGACCCTGGAGGAGCGGCTGAGGACCCGGTTCGAGTGGGGTCTGATCACCGACGTGCAGCCGCCGGAGCTGGAGACGCGAATCGCCATCCTGCGCAAGAAGGCCCGGATGGATCGCCTGGATGTGCCGCACGATGTGCTGGAACTCATCGCCAGCCGAGTGGAGCGCAATATCCGTGAGCTGGAGGGCGCGCTGATCCGCGTCACCGCGTTCGCCTCGCTGAACGGGCAGCCGCTGGACCTGTCGCTGGCCGAGGTGGTGCTGCGGGATCTGATGCCCGACGCCACGACGCTGGAGATCACCGCGGCCACGATCATGGCCGTGACGGCGGAGTACTTCAACACGACGCTGGACGAGCTGACCGGTCCCGGTAAGGCCCGGCCGCTCGCGCAGGCCCGCCAGATCGCCATGTATCTGTGCCGGGAGCTGACCGACCTGTCGCTGCCGAAGATCGGGCAGGCGTTCGGCCGCGACCACACCACGGTCATGTACGCCGAGAAGAAGGTGCGCAAGGAGATGACCGAGCGTCGGCGGGTCTACGACCAGGTGCAGGAGCTCACCGCGCGCATCAAGCAACGTTCGCGGTAGTTCGCGCGGACTTTTCCGACGCGAGCCGATCATCGGCTCGGCGGTCTGTCCCCATGGTGGACAACAGTTGTCCTCGAGTGCCGATCCACAAGCCGGTTCCCCCCTCCGACCTGGGGGAACCGGCTTTTTTCGGATGTGGATTCCTCGAGGAGTCCTTGTGGAGTCCTCGAGGAATCCCGAGTCTGTACACCGGTTTCCGCACAGCTTCGCCCCCAGGCTGGGGAGGGATCGACTCACAACCGGTAGTCCACAGTGTGCACAGGTGAATCCGTCCACGGGCCCTGAGCAGCGGCGTTGCCGAGTTGTCCTCGAGGATTCCTCGAGGAGTCCTTGTCGACTCCTCGAGGAATCCCGGGTTTGTCCTCGAGTCGGCGCACAATGTGCAGAAGTGGGCTCGGATCATGGAAGAACTCGAGGATGGCTCGAGGATGGAGTTGGGACAGTTTCGGTGGCTCCACAGCGGCCCGCTGTTCATCCTCGAGACACCCCCTGGCCATCCCCACGGCGCCACACGCTCCGACCTGCGCGGATGGCTGGACTCCACAGAATCCACAGCGCCTATTACTACTTCAGTTCTTCTTCTAGAAATCTCTCTTCAAAACAGGATGTGTGGAAACTCGGCTCGAGGACGGATCGACCGGACTCCAGCCGCACACCGGACTCGAACGAGGCATCGAGGGGAAGGGGGTCCACCGGATCACTCGGAACTCACGCGAGGAGCCCGCACCGGTCCGAGCACTCGACTCCTCGGTGCTCCTCGCACCGGACTCCGGAGTGGCACCACATCGGACAGCGGTGGCACCCACAGGACACGGCCCCACACCCGTTCCTCGAGCCTGCTACGGTTTCTTGTCGGTCGCCTGTGCCAGACTCGTCGGCAACGGATGTGGGGACCGATCAGCACTTCCACGCACACCAGCGCGCTGCGTGTAGAGATCACCACTGGTCGACACTGGAAAGGACAGACCCGGCGATGGAGCTTGCAGGCATGAAGTTTCGGGTCGCACGCGAGGATTTCGCCGAGTCCGTCGCATGGGTGGCCCGCAGCCTCCCGTCGCGCCCGCCGGTGCCCGTTCTCGGTGGCGTGCTGCTGGTAGCCGAGGAGGACGGCCTGACCGTCTCCGGCTTCGACTACGAGGTCTCCGCGCAGATGCGGGTGGCGGCCGAGGTCGCCGGCTCCGGTCAGGTGCTCGTCTCGGGCCGCCTGCTCGCGGATATCACCAAGGCGCTGTCCAACAAGCCGGTGGATGTGTCGGTGGACGGCACCCGCGTGCTCATCGCCTGCGGTAGCGCCAAGTTCTCGCTGCCGACCATGCCGGTGGAGGACTATCCCCAGTTGCCCGAGTTGCCGCCGCAGACCGGTGAGCTCGGCGTCGACGTGTTCTCCACCGCCATCGCCCAGGTCGCCGTCGCCGCCGGCCGCGACGACACGCTCCCCATGCTGACGGGCATCCGGGTGGAGATCGAGGGCGAGCGCATCGTCCTGGCCGCCACGGACCGTTTCCGGCTGGCTGTGCGCCATCTGGAGTGGAAACCGGGCCGTCCCGATGTGGAGACCGCCGCTCTGGTTCCCGCGCGCACGCTGTCGGAGTCCGCGAAGACGCTCGGTACCTCCGATGCGCCGGTGCAGCTCGCGTTCGGCGCCGGCACCGACGGCCTGCTGGGCATCGTCAACGGCGGCCGCCGCACCACCACCCGGCTGCTGGACGCCGAATTCCCCAAGTTCCGTCAGTTGCTCCCCAAGGAGCACACCTCGCTGGCCACGCTGCAGGTGAGCGCCCTCATCGAGGCGATCAAGCGTGTGGCGCTGGTGGCCGAGCGCGGTGCCCAGGTGCGCCTGGAGTTCTCCGAGCAGGGCCTGCTGCTCTCGGCCGGTGGCGACGACGCCGGCCGCGCCGAGGAGTGGATGGAGGCCGACTTCCGCGGCGAGCCGCTGACCATCGCCTTCAACCCCGGTTACCTGAACGAGGGTCTGTCCGCGCTGCATTCGGACCGGGTGACCTTCGGTTTCACCACGCCGAGCCGTCCCGCGGTCATGTGTCCGACGGCCGAGGGCGAGCCGGAGACCACCGAGTCCGGTGCGTTCGCGGCGCTCAGCGGTGACTACACCTATCTGCTGATGCCGGTCCGGTTGCCCGGCTGATCCCCTGTGGACACTGTTGATGAATCTGTGAACAACCGTGTGCGCGTGGGGATTTCGTACCCCTCGTTCGAGTTGTCCACAGCCGCAGTGCTGTTCGTTTCCCCGTCGGCGGTGGGATAGGTGCACATTCGTGCCCTCTCCCTGCGCGACTTCCGGTCCTGGTCGGCGGTCGAGCTCGAATTGCAGCCCGGGCGAACGGTTCTGCTGGGTTCCAACGGCAACGGCAAAACGAATCTGATCGAGGCGGTCGGGTATCTGTCCACCCTCGGTTCGCACCGGGTGTCCTCGGACGCGCCGCTGATCCGGATCGGTGCCCGGCAGGCGCGCATCGGTGCGACGGTGGTGAACGCCGGCCGTGAACTGCGGATCGACGTGGAACTGAACCAGGGCAGCGCGAATCGCGCGCAGATCAACCGATCTCCGGTACGGCGGCCGCGGGAGATCCTCGGCATCCTGCACACCGTGCTGTTCGCGCCGGAGGATCTGGCCCTGGTCCGCGGCGATCCGTCCGAGCGCCGGCGCTTCCTCGACGAGTTGTGCACAGCTCAGCTCCCCCGCTTGGCGGGCGTGCGCTCGGACTACGACAAGGTGCTGCGCCAGCGGTCGGCCTTGTTGAAAACCGCGGGGCGCCTGGCCCGTTCGCGGTCGGGCGGCAACGAGCTGAGCACGCTGGACGTGTGGGACGGCCACCTCGCCGCGCACGGCGCCCAGCTGCTGGCCCATCGGCTGCGCCTGGTGCACGAGCTCTATCCCCAAGTGACACAGGCATATCGAGCGATCGCCCCCGAGTCGCGGACCGCCGGCATCGGCTACCGCAGCGGCTATCTGCCACCGGAATTCCTGGCGCCCGAACGGATTCCGGCGCCAGACGACATCGAGGTCCTCGAAGCGATCCTGCTCCGGGAGCTCGCAGCGGCCCGCGGCAAGGAGCTCGAACGCGGCGTGTGCCTGGTGGGCCCGCATCGCGACGATCTGGACCTGCTGCTGGGTTCGGCACCGGCCAAGGGGTTCGCGAGCCACGGTGAATCCTGGTCGTTCGCGCTCGCCTTGCGGCTGGCCGGTTTCGAACTGTTGCGCAACGCGGGCACCGATCCGGTCCTGGTGCTCGACGACGTGTTCGCCGAACTCGACCGGCGCCGCCGCACGGCACTGGCCGCGGTCGCGGCCGGCGCCGAACAGGTGCTGATCACCGCGGCGGTGCCCGAGGACGTGCCGGCCGAACTCGAGGCGGTGCCGTTGCGGGTGGAGACCACCGGTGCGGCGGATGCGCGGATCTCACAGCTCGTTCATCCACAGGAGGATGCGGATGGACCGGTGGACAACGAATCCGCACCGGACCGGATAACCCCTGGTCCTGTGCAGAACAGCCACTCGGCTGTGGACAACTCTGGATAACTTCGGCACATCCCCCGCTCGAGCCGGGGGCCGGGCTCGAGGATGAATCCACGCCGAGTTGTCCACAGCTGTTATCGAATCGGGGGATGGGAACCGCCCGAACTCGCGGCCGACCGCCCTCCGCGTTGTGGAATTCGGCTCGCGGGCCGACCGGATAGCCTGTCAGGCACGACATTCGCGCCACCCGGGCGCGAATCGGCTACGGCGGAAGGGACGCCACACGATGACCGACGACGACGGTCCCGCGCAGGGCACCCCTGCCGCCGGGGAGCCGGAACTACGCGGCGTCGACCTGGCTCGCCGCGCGCTCGAGGAGGCCCGGGCCGCGGCCCGAGCCAGCGGAAAGGCGGTCGGCCAGGGCCGGGCCTCGCCGCGCAAGGGCGGGGTCCGAGCACTGCGCGGCCGCCGCGGCTGGTCCGGCGCCGGCCCCGACCAACGCGATCCGCAGACCCTCGGCAGCCTGACCGGTGCCCTGGCCAAGAGCCGCGGCTGGTCGGGCCGGGTCGCGGAGGGCACGGTCTTCGGCCGCTGGCCGAACGTGGTGGGGGAGGACATCGCCGCCCACGCCACCCCGGTGTCGCTGACCGACGGCGTGCTCAGCGTGCAGGCCGAGTCCACCGCTTGGGCCACCCAGCTGCGGCTTTTGCAAGGGCAACTGCTCGCCAAGATCAATGCCGCGGTCGGCCAGGGCGTGGTCACCTCGCTGCGGATCAGCGGCCCGGCAGCGCCGAGCTGGCGCAAGGGTGAGCGTCATATCAAGGGCCGCGGCCCGCGCGACACCTACGGGTAGACCGCCCCTGGATCGGTCGCCGCCGCGCGCCGTCCACCGGCGGTGGCGGGGCCGTACCGGCGGGCACGTCCCGCACTGCCGATGACTGGCCGCTCAGGCTCCCGCAGGCGCTGAAACCTACAACCGGACCCGCCGATGGTCGATTTCACGCACTCACGGGCCCGTCAGGGGTGTCATAGGTGCATCCTGCGCCGGACGTACCAGTAGGATGTAGGGGTAACTAGCGGCGAGACCTTCGACGCGATGCGTGTACTGCGCACGGGGACCAGTTTTCCCGGGCGGTTCGCCGACTTCAGCAGTGTATTTGCCGAGGTCGAGCGTGTGTGCGTAGCCGCGGCGGCGGAATCAGCAAGTAAGGAGAGCTACCCAGCAGTGGCTGCCAACGACTCCAACGCGAACGGCTCCAACCAGGGCACATACAGCGGCTCCTCGATCACAGTGCTCGAAGGGCTCGAAGCAGTACGTAAGCGTCCCGGTATGTACATCGGCTCCACCGGTGAGCGCGGTCTGCACCATCTGATCTGGGAGGTGGTCGACAACTCGGTCGACGAGGCGATGGCCGGTTACGCCTCGCGGGTCGACGTCACGCTGCTGGCCGACGGCGGCGTCCAGGTCGTCGACGACGGCCGCGGTATCCCCACCGACATGCACGCCCAGGGCATGCCCACCATCGAGGTGGTCATGACCCAGCTGCACGCGGGCGGCAAGTTCGACGGCGAGTCGTACGCGGTGTCCGGTGGTCTGCACGGTGTCGGTATCTCCGTGGTGAACGCGCTGTCCACGCGCCTCGAGGCCGAGGTGAACTACGGCGGGTACCACTGGACGCAGGAGTACAAGGACGCCAAGCCGGGTCGGCTGATCAAGGGTGAGCCGACCAAGCTGACCGGTACCACCATCCGGTTCTTCCCGGACCCGGACATCTTCGAGACCACCACGTTCAGCTTCGAGACGGTCGCGCGCCGCCTGCAGGAGATGGCATTCCTGAACAAGGGCCTGACCATCACGCTGACCGATCAGCGGGTGTCGGAGAACGACGTCACCGACGAGGTGGTCAGCGAGCGGGCCGAGGCGCCCAAGCACGAGGGCGAAGAGCCGGCCGAGCCGAAGGTGAAGACCCGGACCTACCACTACCCGGGCGGGCTCGAGGATTTCGTCAAGCACATCAACCGCACCAAGCAGCCGATCCACAACTCGATCGTCTCGTTCACCGGCAAGGGCACCGGCCACGAGGTCGAGGTCGCGATGCAGTGGAACTCGGGTTATTCCGAATCTGTCCACACCTTCGCCAACACCATCAACACCCACGAGGGCGGTACCCACGAGGAGGGTTTCCGTGCCGCGCTGACCACGGTGGTGAACAAGTACGCGAAGGACAAGAAGCTTCTCAAGGAGAAGGACGGCAACCTCACCGGTGACGACATTCGCGAGGGCCTGGCCGCCATCGTGAGCGTGAAGATCGCCGACCCGCAGTTCGAGGGCCAGACCAAGACCAAGCTCGGCAACACCGAGGTGAAGTCGTTCGTGCAGCGCACCTGCAACGAGCACATCTCGCACTGGTTCGAGGCCAACCCGGCGGACGCGAAAACCATTGTGACCAAGGCGGTCTCGTCGGCGCAGGCCCGGGTGGCCGCGCGGAAGGCGCGCGAGCTGGTGCGCCGCAAGAGCGCCACCGACCTGGGCGGTCTGCCGGGCAAGCTGGCCGACTGCCGGTCCAAGGACCCGGCGAAGTCCGAGATCTACATCGTGGAGGGTGACTCCGCCGGTGGCTCGGCGAAGTCCGGCCGCGACTCGATGTACCAGGCGATCCTGCCCATTCGAGGCAAGATCATCAACGTCGAGAAGGCCCGCATCGACCGCGTGCTCAAGAACACCGAGGTCCAGTCGATCATCACGGCGTTCGGCACCGGTATCCACGACGAGTTCGACATCGCCAAGCTGCGGTATCACAAGATCGTGCTGATGGCCGACGCCGACGTCGACGGCCAGCACATCGCGACCCTGCTGCTCACGCTGTTGTTCCGCTTCATGCGGCCGCTGGTCGAGCAGGGCCACGTGTATCTCGCGCAGCCGCCGCTGTACAAGCTGAAGTGGCAGCGTGGCGAACCGGAGTTCGCCTACTCCGACCGGGAGCGCGACGCGCTGCTGGAGGCGGGTATCGCGGCCGGCCGCAAGATCAACAAGGACGACGGTGTGCAGCGCTACAAGGGTCTCGGTGAGATGAACCCGAAGGAGCTGTGGGAGACCACGATGGACCCGTCCGTGCGGGTGCTGCGCCTGGTCACCCTCGACGACGCGGCCGCGGCCGACGAGCTGTTCAGCATTCTGATGGGCGAGGACGTCGAAGCTCGCCGCAGCTTCATCACCCGTAACGCCAAGGACGTTCGCTTCCTGGATGTGTGAGTGGTACCGGGGCGCAGTGGAATTCCCGCGTTCCGGTCCCTCGGGGGTTCGAATCCTCTTGTCCCGCTGTAGCAACGCTCCCAGCAGACTTTCTACGGAGACCAATTCATGACTGAGACTTCACTTCCGCCGTCGGGCGGGGACCGGATCGAACCGGTCGACATCCAGCAGGAGATGCAGAACTCCTACATCGACTACGCGATGAGCGTGATCGTCGGGCGCGCGCTGCCCGAGGTGCGCGACGGCATGAAGCCGGTGCACCGCCGCATCCTGTACGCGATGTACGACAACGGGTACCGGCCCGACCGCGGCTACGTGAAGTCCGCGCGCCCGGTCGCCGACACCATGGGTAACTACCACCCGCACGGTGACACGGCCATCTACGACACCCTGGTCCGCATGGCGCAGCCCTGGTCGCTGCGCTACCCGCTGGTCGACGGCCAGGGCAACTTCGGTTCCCGCGGCAACGACGGCGCGGCCGCCATGCGGTACACCGAATGCCGGCTCACTCCGCTGGCCATGGAGATGCTGCGCGGAATCGACCAGGAGACGGTCGATTTCATCCCCAACTACGACGGCAAGACCGACGAGCCGGTCGTGCTGCCGGCCCGCGTGCCCGCGCTGCTGATGAACGGCAGCAACGGCATCGCGGTCGGTATGGCCACGAACATCCCGCCGCACAACCTGACCGAGCTGGCCGAGGCGGTCTACTGGGCGCTGGACAACCACGACGCCGACGAGGAGTCCACCCTCGCCGCGTGCATGGAACGGGTGAAGGGCCCGGACTTCCCGACCGCGGGCCTGATCGTGGGTTCGCAGGGCATCCACGACGCCTACACCACCGGCCGTGGTTCGATCCGCATGCGCGGTGTGGTCTCCATCGAGGAGGACAGCCGCGGCCGCACCACTATCGTCATCACCGAACTGCCGTACCAGGTCAACACCGACAACTTCGTCAACTCCATCGCGGAGCAGGTGAAGGAAGGCAAGATCGCCGGCATCTCCGACATCTACGACGAGTCCTCCGACCGGGTGGGTCTGCGGATCGTGGTGGCGGTCAAGCGTGATGCGGTCGCCAAGGTCGTGCTGAACAACCTGTACAAGCACACCCAGCTGCAGACCAGCTTCGGCGCCAACATGCTGTCGATCGTCGACGGTGTGCCGCGCACGCTGCGGCTCGATCAGATGATCCGGCTCTACGTCAACCACCAGTTGGACGTCATCGTCCGGCGCACCCGGTACCTGCTGCGCAAGGCCGAGGAGCGGGCCCACATCCTGCGCGGCCTGGTGAAGGCGCTCGACGCGCTCGACGAGGTCATCGCACTGATCCGGCGTTCGGCCAACACCGACACCGCGCGCACCGGTCTGATGCAGTTGCTCGAGATCGACGAGATCCAGGCCACCGCGATCCTGGACATGCAGCTGCGCCGCCTGTCCGCCCTGGAGCGGCAGAAGATCATCGACGAGTTGGCCGAACTCGAGGCCGAGATCGCCGACCTGAAGGACATTCTGGAGAAGCCGGAGCGGCAGCGCGCGATCGTGCGCGACGAGCTCAAGGAGATCGTCGACAAGCACGGCGACGAGCGGCGCACCAAGATCATCGCGGCCGACGGGGACGTCGCCGACGAGGACCTGATCGCCCGCGAGGACGTAGTCGTCACCATCACCGAGACCGGCTATGCCAAGCGCACCAAGACCGACCTCTACCGCAGCCAGAAGCGCGGCGGCAAGGGCGTGCAGGGCGCCGGCCTCAAGCAGGACGACATCGTCAAGCACTTCTTCATCAGCTCCACCCACGACTGGCTGCTGTTCTTCACCAACAAGGGCCGGGTCTACCGGGCCAAGGCGTACGAGCTGCCCGAGGCCAACCGCACCGCGCGCGGCCAGCACGTGGCCAACCTGCTGGCCTTCCAGCCGGACGAGAAGATCGCCCAGATCATCCAGATCAAGTCCTACGAGGACGCGCCCTATCTGGTGCTGGCGACCCGTAACGGTTTGGTGAAGAAGTCCAAGCTGACCGACTTCGACTCCAACCGCACCGGCGGCATCGTCGCGGTGAACCTGCGCGATGCCGACGAATTGGTCGGGGCCGCACTGTGTTCCGCCGAGGACGACCTGCTGCTGGTGTCGGCGCACGGCCAGTCGATCCGGTTCCCGGCCAACGACGAGGTGCTGCGCCCGATGGGCCGTGCCACCTCCGGCGTGCAGGGTATGCGGTTCAACGCCGACGACGAACTGCTCTCGCTCAATGTGGTTCGCGACGGATATCTGCTGGTCGCGACGGCCGGCGGGTACGCCAAGCGGACCGCGATCGAGGAGTACACCCCGCAGGGTCGCGGCGGTAAAGGTGTGCTGACGATCCAGTACGACGAGCGACGTGGCAGTCTGGTAGGAGCGCTCATCGTCGACGACGACGACGAGCTCTATGCCATCACCTCCGGCGGCGGTGTGATCCGTACCGCAGCGGTTCAGGTGCGCAAGGCCGGCCGGCAGACCAAGGGCGTGCGATTGATGAACCTGGGCGAGGGCGATACCTTGCTTGCGATCGCGCGCAACGCGGACGAGCCCGATCCGGTCTCCGGTGATGACAGCACCAGCGGTTCCGAGAACAGGTAGTTTCCTCCTCAGCAGCGGCGGCACGAAGGACCGAAGGATTTTCCATTGACCACCAACCAGTCGAACGACGGGAACCACGCCAACGGCGTGACCGAGCGGATAGCGTCATCCGCACCCGACGACGCGACCGTGAAATCCGAATCATCGGAGAACGCAACGGAATCGGACGGGAGTGCCAAAGCCCCGAACGATGACCGGTTCCAAGAGGGCTGGTCGCAGCTGCCGCAGCGCGAGCCGCAGTCCAATATCAGCCGGCCCGGCGTGAAGTCGGTGACCGGTGGCGCCGGCGCGGCGAAGGTCGGGCTGTCCGGATCATCCGGAAATGCCCGCACCACAGCGGATCTCGCGGCCAAGGCGGCCCGCAAGGAAGCCGCGATGGTCAAGTCGGTCGGCATCGACGGCCCGACGCGCAGCATCGCGCGCCCGGAGCTGATCAAGGACATGCCGGACCTGTCGGAGCTGCGGCACCCGCTGCCGACGGCAGCCCCGGCACCGGCGAGCGATCTGCCGATGGCTCACATCCCGGGGAAGTCGTCCCAGCCGGTGTCGCCGTCCGTGCCGGCTGCGGCCGTGGCCGCGTCCAGCGGTGAGCCGCTGCGCGCGACCGTCCAGCTGCGCCACATCGACCCGTGGTCGACGTTGAAGGTGTCGCTGGTCATCAGCATCGCCATGTTCTTCGTGTGGATGCTGGCGGTCGGCCTGCTGTACATCGTGCTGTCCGGCATGGGCGTGTGGGACCGGTTGAACACCAGCTTCACCGACATCGTGTCCGACAGCTCCTCGTCGGGCGCGATCATCGACGCGGGCTCGGTCTTCGGCTACGCCGCGGTGATCGGCATCATCAACGTGGTTTTGCTCACCGCACTGTCGACAGTCGGTGTATTCATCTACAACCAGTGCACCGACTTGGTCGGCGGCATCCAGGTCACCCTGGCCGACCCGGACTAGTCGCCGCGGTCTGACGACGGCCGGCTCCCGCCCCTCACGGCGAGGCCGGCCGTTGCCGCATCCCAGGGTCCGCAGCGCTCCTACCAGCCGTTTTGGCCGATCCGCACCCGGTCGGGTAATCTTTGCACTCGGTTCGAGAACACGAACCGAACTGAATACGGGCCTATAGCTCAGGCGGTTAGAGCGCTTCGCTGATAACGAAGAGGTCGGAGGTTCAAGTCCTCCTAGGCCCACCCACTATGCAAAACCGGCCCTGACCTGCTTGAAGGTTGGGGCCGGTTTTCTGTATCCGGTGTCCGATTCATGTGACCCATGCGCCGGAAATGCAGCAGAAATACAGCATCAGCTTTCGGTGTCGTCGCCGAGCAGACCCCGGATGCTGTCGTGATCGTCGGTCCGGCGGACATAGAGCTGCATCGTCGTGGTGATGTGCTCGTGGCCCATCAGCTTGGCGACCCGGTGCGGCGGGATCCCGTCGTCAGCCAGCCAGGTGCCGTAGGAGTGGCGCAGATCGTGGAACCGCAGCCCGCCGTGTTCGGACCGGGCGACGTGGTTCACCGCCTGGCCGTGCTTGGCGAAGACCTCGGCGTGCACGTCGCCTTCATCGTCCATCCATACGGCCTCGAACTTGCCGTCGACTTCGGAGACCTCACCGAGCAGCCCGGCACGCACCAGCGACGGCCGCCACACACGGGACCGGAACAGAGTCCGGCTCAGCGGGTTACCTGCCTCGTTGGTGAAGATCGGGTCGCGCTGGCCGGCGGGATACTCCTTGAGATAGGCCGCCATTCGGGTCGGTGCCCATGAAAGCAGGGTCTTGGCGGCGAGGCATGGCCGCAATAGGTTCCGTCGCATGACGAATCGCATACTCGGCGGGACGGTATTCGCCGCCGCCATACTCACCGCCCTCACCGTCGGCGCTGGCGCGGCGAGCGCCGAACCGCTGCCCCTCACCCCAGTGAATTCGGACATCACCGGTACCGTCGGCACCTCCCCGAGTGGCACGGTGGCAAACGGCCTGCTGTCGGGCTCGGCCGGTGTCGCCTCGCTGTTTTACGGCGGCAGCGGCGACCACTTTTCGACGGACAACGTCGTGGACACGCTCAGTGTCGATACCGGTCTGGTCACATGCTCCGCCAATCCGATGGCGTTCACCGGTGGCTGCAGTCCGGCTGTGACCTTCTCCTGACCCCTGCAGAACCTGATACCTGGCTGCACGGTTTCGCCAGGTCGATGACCAGTCCCGGCTCCCGAAGACGTCCCCGAGCCGCCTCCGGAGCAGCAGGCGGGATACAGCAGAAATGCAGCGAACGGCCCGACAACCGTTGTTCCCGAGTGATACTGAACGACACAAACGCGCAGCTCAGAGCTACTGCCAGGCACCCCGGAGTCTCCTGGTACTGCCCTGATAACGAAGAGGTCGGAGGTTCAAGTCCTCCTAGGCCCACCCAGAAGAAAACCGGCCCCACCTACACCAGGTTGGGGTCGGTTTTTCGTTTTCGTGCCCGATTCACGTGAAACATGTGCCGCCCAGGCGCTGGCCGGGACTGGATTCACCGGCGATAGTCGAGGCGGCGTGCCTGCCCCGCGGCGACGTCGACCCCGGGCTCTCCCAACTGGGAAGCGATTTCGAGCTCAGGGGCGGATAGACGACCTGTCCGCTGGCACTCCAGCTTGACAGCTCAGGACCCGCCACCGATGCTCTGTGGAGAAGCAGTGGTCGATCAGGGGGACGTCCGGTGGAGATAAAGCAGATCACCGGGTTTACCGAGGTATGCACCGTCGGGGTGGCCGTTCTCTTCCTTACCTTCGGGCTAGTGATCCTGGTCGGTTCGACAAGGCTCAGGCACCTGGTCCTGCGCGGATATGCCCAACGATCCAGGGCTGCTGAGCGACTCCTGGGGCTGGCGTATGTCGCCACAGCCGGTGGCTGGCTGCTGACCGTGCGCTGGCCGGAACTCATGATCCTTGTGATGCTCGGGATGAGCGCGCCAGCCGCAATGGGCTGGAAGCGCCGCACAGTAGCCGGCCTGAGTACTACGCCAGGCTCCTGAGCTGGGCAGCAGGAAGGCAGCGAACGACCCCGTCACCGGGTGACCCGGAACGAGTGCCGCTCGAAACCTTTCTCGTTGTGTGGGTTCAGAGGCAGCCGGCTTGGCGGAGTTGGGCGGCGGCCTCGTCGGAGACTGTGATGGTTTCCGGTGGGGCGGCGGTGAGGGCGGGGATGTCCATGATGTCGGCGGTCATCGCGCAGTCCAGGAATTGCAGGTTGGCTGTCACGGTCTGATCGGCTTGTGCCGCACCGGCTCCGGTCACGACGGCTCCGGCGACGGCCGCGGTGACGAGACTCGCCCGCACGATACGCATAGCTCTCCTTCGAAGACTTCGGTCGGGGAACAGCATCGAACGCAGGCACACAGTACCGCCGCCGCGGCGTACCGCCCGGTGTCGTGTCCGGCAGCGTCCGCGGGTTGTCTACTACGACCGTTTTCGCTGGTGGCGGCCGCTCATTCCGGACTTCGGCTGCGATGATGGGGCGCGGTGGCCGAGCCGGTCACCACGGGCGACGCGGCAGGAGGGTTCGACGTATGACGAAGTTCCTGGTTCTGTACAAGTCGGAGCGTTCGGCTGCCGAGCAACTCGCGTTGTCCAGCGCGGACGAACAGCAGGCCGGCGTGCAGGCCTGGATGGACTGGGTCGGCCGCGTCGGACACGCCATCGTCGACCTCGGATCGCCGCTGGTACCGGTCTCACCCGGCGCCGAACCCGGAGTCGGCGGATTCTCGATCATGCAGGCCGACAATGCCGAGGCCCTGCTGGAGCTGATGCGGGGACATCCGCACACCGAACAGGGCGGCACGATCGAATGCTTCGAATACCTGACCACGCCCAGCTGGTGAGGGCCGCGCCACCCCGAACGTTTTGACCGGGTCCCGCCCGGGCGGGTACCGTTCCGGAGACGCGGTGACAGAATCTGTCGCTCCGGGGCGTTAGCTCAATTGGCAGAGCGCCGCCTTTGCAAGGCGGAGGTCAGGGGTTCGATTCCCCTACGCTCCACACCCGAGACCCTCTCGACCGGCGGTACGGCCGGTCGAGAGGGTCTTTTCGTGTGCGCCGAATCCGGCGATGGATCTCGGCTGTCCCGGGTCTGCGTGAGCGAAAACGGTTACGCGGGCCGCAGCGCCGCCGTGGTGTCCGGGGTGAACGAGGTGAGCCCGATGTCGCGATAGTTGCCGACCAGCCGCCGGTACTGGCGGCGGTTGCGGGCCAGTGGGGTGTCGGTGGCCCAGGTGGGCAGATACCGGTAGCCGACGCGGACCAGGGCGGTCAGGACGGCGAATTCCAGGTCGTGGCGGCGGGTCCAGGTGATCGGCAGCAGGGCGCGGGCGCCGGGATGCATGATGCCGTAGCCGAGGACGCCGGAGACGTGGCCGGCCAGCGGGCGGGTCGCGCGCCAGAGTGGTTCGGCGAGGGCGGGCAGGAACGGTGGCCGCGGCGGGCGCCGGACCGTCGCGCAGGCGTCGGCGGTGGTCTCGGTGGGGGTGAGTTTCTCGGCGACCATGCGGTCGTAGTAGGCGCACAGCTCGGTGTAGTCCTCGATCAGGCGGGCCCGGCCGGGCAGCTGCAGCCCCTCGACGTTGGTGCGGACCCGGTCCCAGATCGCCTGATTGCCTGCGGCATCGAGCTTTTCACCGGTCAGGGCGAGGAAGGCGCCGCGGTACATGAAGAAGGTGCTGATCAGGATCCAGTTCCAGCTCTCGGGATGCAGGGCGCTGTAGCGGATCCCGTCGGGGCTCACGCCCTTGACGTCGCGGTGCAGGAGTTTGAGCCGTTCCATCTCGACGCGGCGGTCGCCCTCCTCGCCGTGGAAGACGATCTGGTCGGACGCCGCCGACCGCATGGCCCGGCCCCACGGCTGGTTTCGGATCCGGCCGGTGTACACCAGGGCCGCGGAGACTTCCGGCAGGAGGGTCTGATCGAAGAGCGCGGAGGCGAACAGCGTGATGAACACGGTTCCGGCGGCGTCGTCGAATCGTTCCACGACCGCGGGCGTGGTCGGTGCGGTAGCCGCCGTGCCGTGGGGGTTCACCGGGCAGGTCATGTGGACTCCTTCGTCCTGACGCCTCATCTGGTGCGTCATGACACCAAATAATTTCTGGTGCCAGGATGCACCAGAAATTGGCGCCCGGTCAAGAGAATGGGGAAGATGGCAGGATGACAGCAGCGACCCGCAGCTACGGCGGTGAAACCGCGGAGCAACGCCGGGACCGGCGCCGGGCCGCACTGCTGGACGCCGCACTCGACCTCTACGCCGAGGGCGGGGCGAGCGCCGTCACCAAGCGCGCGGTCTGCGGCCGTGCCCGGCTCAACGACCGCTACTTCTACGAACACTTCGCCGACCGCGACGCCATCCTGGACGCCGTCGCCCAGGACGTCACCGCCCGCGGCCTGGAGGTGGTGGTCCCCGCCGCCCTGGCGCCCGCCCCCGATGTTCGTGGTCAGATCCACGCGGCCGTCGACGCCGCCATCACCTTCGTCACTGACGACCACCGCCGCGGCCAGCTGCTACTGAATTCCCAGGCAGCCGAAGTGGTCCAGCGCGCCCGCACCACCAGCACCCACACGATCGCCGTCGTCATGGCGGAAATGACCCGAGACCTGTTGGGCGACAAGGCTCCCGACCAGGTAGACGGTGACATGGCCGCCTACGCCGCCGTGAGCGGGGTAATGGAACTCGTAGCCGCCTGGCTCCGCGGCGAATTCGACACGACCCGGGAACATCTGGTCGACCTGGTCACCGCCATGCTCACCGCCGGCATGGACCTGGCCCCGCACCTGCGAACCGAGATCGATTAGGGCTCAGCTCCTTTCGGGTACCGCTCCCGTCGAGCCGCTCCCACGCACTCAGCCTTCGGTGAAGAACCGCGTCAGGGCCGCGCCGACGGGCTGCGGGTTCTCCAGATGTGGGTAGTGGCCGGTGACCGGTTCCTCGTCGAGGACGACGAATTCCGCGTGGCCCAACCGTTCTCGCAAGCGTGGTAGGACGTGTCCGCCGCTGTTGGGGTCGTCCGGGCCCCAGACGAACAGCAGCGGGCCGGGGTAGGACTCGAGGGCCTGTACCCAGCGGGTGGCGTTGGCGTGCCGTTCGCCGATGTAGCGCAGGATATTCGGCTGGATCGCGCGGCCGCCGTCGCTGCTGGTCGCCAGCCACAACTGGTGCAGTTCGGCATCGTCGAGCCGGCGTCCCATGACGGCCCGCAATGTCTTTCGGTAGGCGGGTTCGGTGAGGGCTAGTGTCAGAAGCGATCCGAGATTCGATGGCCGCCGAGCTCGAGCATGGTTCCGCCGGCGATCCACTCCTATTCAGTTCGAAGTTCGAACTAAATATAGTTCTATCATCGAACTACTGATAGGGGTCTGTGATCTCGCGCAACATCGCCAAGCTCTTGCGGAACTCACGCATCCGATCCGCACCCAGGTGCGCGGTCCATTCCCGCACGATCGCCCGGTCCGCGGCCGCCGCCACCTCCAGCGCCAGGCGGCCCCGGTCGGCGATCTGCACCAGCCGGCCCCGCCCGTCCGCCGGATCCGGAACCCGCCGCACATAGCCGGACCGCTCGAGCTGGTCCACCAGATGGGTGGCGGTCTGCTTGGTGACCTGCGTCTGTTCGGCGAGATCGGTGAGCCGGATACCGTCCGGCGCCAGCCGGGCCACAACGCGCGCCTGCTGCAGCGTGAGGTCGTCGAATCCGGCTGCCCGCAAGTCCGCGAACACACGGTTCTCGGCGGAACGGTAGGCCACGAACATCGACACCGTGGGACTGAGTCGTTCGACCATGGAACCATCTTGGCAGCCCGCGGCCGCGAGCCGATCGGGACCGTGAACCGGCCGAATCGCCGCGGAGATCAGCCCGCCAGCCGGATCCACACCTGCTCGGAGCGACTGATCAGGCGGTCGTCGCTGCCGTAGAGGGCAGTGGCGGTGCGGATCTTGCGGCCGTCCTGCGCGTGCAGGGCACCGACCACCACGCACTCCTCGGCCGGGGCGGGGAGATCCAGCAGGGTCGCGGTCATCGAGCCGAGGAGAGCGGGGCGGTCGAACATGCCCGGCACGGCCCAGCCGCCGGGACAGTCCATCACGGCCCACAGCAGGGGCGTGTCGATCGCGACGGTGCCGTCCGGAGACCACGGTGCGGCCACGACCCCCGAGCCCACCGGACCGGCCTGGATGCCGAGACCGTCGGTGCGCAGGCTGCCGCACACGAAACAGTGCCCGAATACCTCGCCGCCGTTGTGGGCGCCGCTCACCGCGGCCGCGAGCTCGGGTGCGACCGGTGGCGGCGGCTCGTGCTCGAACCCGGCCGGCGCGGACGTGGCGACCACCTGCTCGCCGTGCAGCAGGTTGCCGTCGGCGACCCGCAGCGGGGTCTCCAGCGGTGGCGGGGTGCGCAACATGATCCGCACTACCGGCTCGTCCCGAGTCGCGGCCAGCATGCCCGCCACGTAACCGCCGTTGCCGGAGTCCGGCGGGCCGTTGAATCGGGCGGGAATGCGCAATGTGGTCATTCCGGCCACGGTAGTGAAGCCGCCGGTGCCCGGCACGGCCGCCCGCCCGACCTAGCGTCGTGCCCCCGATTCCGCCGATTCACGGCGATAGAACCGGATGAAAGGCCCGGACCGCCGTAGGCTGGTCCCGTTCGCAACTTCGCGGAGGAGCCCGCCGATGGATTTCGCGCTCGACTCGAAGACCACCGAGGTGGTGGACCGGACCTGGGAGTTCATGCGGGAGGAGGTCTTCCCCGCCGAACCGGTCTGGGCCGAGTATCTGCGCGAGCACGGTGAGCATTCGCATCCGCCGGTCATGGAAGAGCTGAAGAAGTCGGCCCGGGCGCGCGGCCTGTGGAATCTGTTCCTGCCGGCCTGGTCGGGGCTGACCAATCTGCAGTACGCGGCGGTCGCCGAGGTCAGTGGCTGGTCCCCGGTGATCGCGCCGGAGGCGATGAACTGCCAGGCGCCCGATACCGGCAACATGGAGACGCTCGAGCTGTTCGGGACCGAGGAGCAGAAGCGGCGCTGGCTGGAGCCGCTGCTCGACGGCACCATCCGGTCCGCCTTCGCGATGACCGAACCCGACGTGGCCTCCTCCGACGCCACCAATATCCGCACCTCGATCCGCCGCGACGGCGACGACTATGTGATCGACGGCCGCAAATGGTGGATCACCGGCGTGGCCGACGACCGCTGCGAGATCTTCATCGTGATGGGGCAGACCGATCCGGACGCCGAGCCCTACCGTCGGCAGTCGATGATCCTGGTCCCGCGCGACACGCCGGGCGTCGGCATCGTGCGGCATCTGCCGATCTTCGGGTACCAGGACCAGCACGGACACTCCGAGCTGGTGTTCGAGAACGTCCGGGTGCCGGCGGCGAACCTGCTGGCCGAGCCGGGGGACGGGTTCCGGATCGCGCAGGCCCGGCTCGGGCCGGGCCGGATCCACCACGCCATGCGCGCGATCGGCATGGCCGAACGGGCGCTGGCGCTCATGGTGGAACGGGCCAAGTCCCGCACCGCATTCGGCGGTCCGCTTGCCGACCAGGGCGTGGTGCGGGAGCTGATCGCCAAGTCCCGCATCGAGATCGATCAGGTGCGGCTGTATGTGCAGAAGACGGCGTGGCTGATCGATCGGCACGGCGCGAAGGGCGCGCTCACCGAGATCTCCGGAATCAAGGTCGCCGCGCCGGCGGTGGCGACCGCGGTGATCGACCGTGCGATAGAGGTTTTCGGTGCGGCGGGCGTCAGCGACGACACGGTGCTCGCGTATTTCTATGCCTGGGCGCGGGTACTGCGCATCGTCGACGGACCGGACGCGGTGCACCGCCGCACGGTGGCCCGCAACGAATTACGCCGGACCCCGCCCTGGACCGGGTGAGGAAAGTTGTCCACAGTTGTGTCCGATAGTGTTGCCGCGCTGTCCATTACGGCGCGGCAAGGGTTTCGCGTGCTACGTTCGATGCCGACATATCGTTCCGGGTCTCGGCTCCGTTGCCCGGCACTTCGTGCCGTTCCGGGTCGTCCCGCATCACACAGAGGTGATTCATGAAATTCGTTCTGGTTCTGGGTGTCATCGCCGCCGCCGTGTTCGCCGTCACCAAGTTCCGCCAGCGCAACGAGGCCGACCTGTGGCACGAGGTCACCACGCGCTGATTCGGCCGTAAGGTCGAATCATGGCCAACCCGGGTTTGTCATCCGTCGTGCTGACGGCCATCGAGGAATATCTCCTCGGCGGTCCGCGCGAATTCAGTCGTGTCGATGTCAGCGAACGCACCGGTGTGCCGTCGGAGGTGACACAGCGGCTGTGGGTCGCACTCGGGTTCGCGGCCACCGGTGACGATTCGGCCCGCGAATATGCGGCCGCCGATCTCACCGCTATCGAAACGTTCCGCGGCATACCGAGTTTCGCGGACCTGGACATCGACCGCCAGACGGCGGTGACCCGGGCCGTCGGGCAATGGGCGGCCCGGCTGGCCGAATGGCAGGTCGATGTCGTCGTCGACGAGATCGGCAAACAGGTCGAGGTGCTGCTCGCCGCGGATCCGGACCGGGACCCCGCCGACGCGGCGGCGGCCGCCACCGCGACCGTCATGTCCGCGTTCGAGGCCATGAACTCCTATGTGTGGCGGCGGCATCTGGCCGCCGCGCTGACGCGGGCGTCGGGTGCCCCGGCCGACGACAGCGCCGCCGGCACCACCCGCCGGCTGGCGGTCGGATTCGCCGACATGGTCGGATTCACCAGGCTCACAAGGCGTCTCGATCTCGGCGAGCTCACCGAGCTACTGCATTCGTTCGAAGGGATCACCGCCGAGGTGATCGCGAACAACGGTGGCTGGGTGGTGAAGAACCTCGGCGACGAGGTCATGTTCGCCGCCGACACCCCGGCCGCGGCGGTGCGGATCGCGCTCGTCATCCAGGACGCGATCCGCAAGGCCGACGCCACCCCCGATCTGCGCACCGGAATCGCCTACGGCGAGGTGCTGCAACGGTTCGGGGACCTGTACGGCACCGTGGTCAACACCGCCGCCCGGCTGACCGGTCTGGCCCGTCCCGGCACGGTTCTGGTCGACGACGAGGCGGCCGCGGAACTGGCCGCCGATCCCGAATTCTCGGTGTGGGGGCTGCGTCCGGTGCACGTGCGCGGGATCAGCCGGCTGCGGCCGCATCTGGTGCGCCGGGCGCGAGTTCGCCAGAGCTAGCAGCTCATCCGTGACGTCGGAGGTCCCCGGGCATGGGAGCGGGCCTCGGCGAAGGGGGGGAGTTTGCCGAGGCCCGCTGGAGGTCGGCCCGGGGGGGAGGGGCCGACGACTCAGATCCTACGCGACGTCGGCGCTTTGTGGGGTGATGAGGGAAACCGCATTCGGAAAATCTTTTCCACCCGGCGATTGCCCTCCCGTTGCCGCGTCACCGATGCGCCAGGGATCGCGATCGAATCGGCTGGCGCGCAAGCATTTACACGATGTTGCGGGCGGCGGTTCGGCGCAAATGTGCCTTTCACCAGGAGGTATGCCGAACCCGCGGGATCGGCGCTATTTCACCCGGGACAACGATTGTCGGCGTGTCGCAGATTGCCGGTGGCCCAGCGGATCCGGGCGGCGGCGGCGACGGTGGTGTCAGCGATTTCGCGAACTGTGCCCCAGGCGCGGCGGTTCGGCGGCCGGCTCGGGCAGCTGAGGACGACGAGTGGACAACAACCAGGCCGCGCCGCCGCCGAATGCGACGAGGACGGCCAGTACGAGCCGGGTACGTGCCATGCGACCACTGTGTCACAGACACGCCGGTCGCGCACCGCCGCAGGTCAGGGGCATGTCGGCCCGGATCGCGACCACGCCGGGCGGGGTATGCGGTGACTGGTGAGCCGGATGAGGCACCATGTGCGGGTGACCACACCGAATCCGACCGCAGTCGCCACACTGCACACCAACCACGGCGACATCAAGATCTCGCTCTTCGGTAACCATGCCCCGAAGACGGTGCGCAACTTCGTCGGCCTCGCCGACGGAACCGCCGAATACACCTCCGAGAATGCCTCCGGGACCAAGACCGGGCCGTTCTACGACGGCTCGGTGTTCCACCGCGTGATCGACGGGTTCATGATCCAGGGCGGCGACCCCACCGGGACCGGACGCGGCGGCCCCGGCTACGAGTTCGGCGACGAGTTCCACCCCGAACTCCGCTTCGACCGCGGCTACCTGCTCGCCATGGCCAACGCCGGGCCGGGCACCAACGGTTCCCAGTTCTTCATCACCGTGGGCCCGCAGCCGCACCTCAACCGTCGGCACACCATCTTCGGTGAGGTCACCGACCCCGACTCCCGCAAGGTGGTCGACAGCATCGCCACCACCGCGGTGGACCGCAACGACCGTCCCAAGGACGAGGTCACCATTACCGGAATCAGCATCGCCTAGATCGGATCAGATCGTGCACGACCGGCCGCCCACCCCGAGCTGTTATCGCCACCCGGACCGTCCCACCGGACTGTCCTGCACTCGGTGCGGGCGGCCGGCCTGCCCGCAATGCCTGCACGCGGCACCCGTCGGCAGCCACTGCGACGAGTGCGTGCGCGCCGAGGCGAAGGCGCGGCCGGCTCCGGCCCGGCGGCCCACGCCGTACGTCACCTATGCGCTGATCGCGTTGAACGTGTTGGTCTTCGCGATCACCGTCGCGCAATCCCACAGTCTCGCCGACAATGTCGGGTCGCCGCTGTTCCGCGACTGGGTGATGATTCCCGACGGTGTCGCCGCGGGGCAGTGGATCCGGGTGATCGGATCCGGCTTCCTGCACTACGGTCCGCTGCACCTGGCGGTCAACATGTTCGCGCTCTACATCCTCGGGCGCGACACCGAGCTGGCCCTGGGCCGGCCACGCTATCTCGCGGTGTACCTGACGTCGCTGCTGGGCGGTTCGGCCGCCGTGATGTGGCTGGCGCGCGACGCCGCGACCGCGGGCGCCTCGGGCGCGATCTACGGGCTGTTCGGCGCCGTCACGATCATCCTGCTGCGGTTGAAGCAGAGCCCGGTGCAGATCCTGGTGCTGATCGCGATCAACCTGTTCATCAGCCTGACCCTGCCCGGAATCTCGCTGTGGGGTCACCTGGGCGGGCTCGCCACCGGCACCCTCGCCACCGCGGGCATCCTGTTCCTGCCGGAACGGGCCGGCGCCCGCACTCCGGCCGACGCGGCCCGGATCGGGTGGTTCGCGGTCGCGGGCGTGGCGCTCGCGGCGGTGGTCCTGATCGGCGCGGCGGCCGCGTCGATGCAGTCCTTCTAGCGGCCCGCGTCCTCGTGCGGCACCACGCCGTGCACGATCAGAGCGTCGAGCACGTCCTGGGGATGCGCGCCGAGGTCCCAGCGGCCGAAGATCAACAGCCGCTCGTGGCCGTCGGCCTCGATGTCGATCTCCAGCGAGGGCACCGACCGGCCGTGCCGCCGCGGACTGAGCACGCGGGCGCGCATCACCTGGGCGGGGGAGTACTCGGCGGGACGCCGCAATCCGCCCACCACGAGCCGTGGGGGATCGAGGCGGGCCGTCAGGCGCGGCCGGAGGCGCAGTGCGACCGCGGTCATCCCCAACAGCAGTGCGGCGGCCAGTCCGACGAGCAGCCGGGCCGGCGGATCCGGGGCCACGACCGCCGCGCCGAGCAGCACCAGGCCGCCGATTCCGGTCGCGACGAGCGCGGCCGGGGGCGTCGACCAATTCAGGGATTCCGGTGAGTTGTGCACAGGGTTATCCACAGGTGTGAGTGAATGACATCGCTGTTATCCGCTCGTCACCGACTCGATGCCTTACCGCCACCGCATCGTCATGACCAGGCCGATCACCATGAGGCCGAAGCCGATGAGGAAGTTCCAGGCGTTCAGATCCGCCATCCAGGTGATGTGATCCGAGGCCAGGTAGTAGACGAGCAGCCACGCCAGACCGGCCAGCATGAACCCGAGCATGATGACCACGTACCACACCGGCGACGGCCCACCCTTGACCTTGACCGGAGTGCGGTTGTTACCGCTGACGGCGGAGTAATCGGTCTTCTTGCGGACCTTCGACTTGGGCATGACGTCCTCGTGTTCGGGGAGACTGGTCTCCCTTGAAGGCTAACCCACCAGGCGCGATCGAGAGCGGGAGGTAATACTCTTGCGCGTCCCACGTACCCTTCAACCATGCGTGTTCTGGTCGTCGACAACTACGACAGCTTCGTGTTCAACCTGGTCCAGTATCTGGGGCAGCTCGGAGTGGAGGCCACGGTCCGGCGCAACGACGACCCGGAACTCACCACCGCGGCGGCCACCGCGAGCGGCCTCGACGCGTTGGTCACCGGCTACGACGGCATCCTGATCAGCCCCGGCCCCGGCACCCCGGACCGCGCCGGCACCAGCATCGAACTGGTCCACGCCTGCGCCCGCACCGCGACCCCGCTGCTCGGCGTCTGCCTGGGCCACCAGGCCATCGGCGAGGCCTTCGGCGCCACCGTCACCCGCGCACCCGAACTGCTGCACGGCAAGACCAGCTCGGTCTTCCACAGCGACGCTGGGGTGCTCGCCGGGCTGCCCGACCCGTTCACCGCCACCCGCTACCACTCGCTCACCGTCCTCGAGGACACGCTGCCCGCCGACATCGAGGTGATCGGCCGCACCGAGACCGGAATCGTCATGGCGCTGCGGCACCGCACCCTGCCGATCCACGGCGTCCAGTTCCACCCCGAATCGGTACTCACCCAGGGCGGGCACCGCATGCTCGCCAACTGGCTGGCCGCATGCGGCGAGCGCCCGGCCGAGGGCTTGGTGGCGACGCTGGAAGCCGAAGTAGCGGCCCTGGTGTGACGACCCGGCCCTTCGTCACCCTGTCCGTCGCGGTCAGCCTCGACGGCTACCTCGACGACGCGCGGGTCGAACGGCTGCTGCTGTCCAACTCGGCCGATTTCGACCGGGTCGATGCCGTCCGCGCCGCGTCCGACGCCATCCTGGTCGGCGCCGAGACCCTGCGCCGCGACGATCCCCGGCTGCGGATCGCCGACGCGGGCCGCCGGGCCGTACGGGCGGCCGCCGGTGAACCCGAACTGCCGCTGCGCGTGACCGTCACTGCGAGCGGTGACCTGGACCCCGGCCTGCGGGTGTTTCTCCCCGGCGGCGCGGCGCTGGTCTACACCACCGACACCGGCGCCCGGACGCTCGGCGACCGACTCGCCGGCCGCGCCGAGGTCGTCACGCTCGGCCCGGAGATCGACTTCGGTGACCTGCTCGACGACCTGGGCCGCCGCGGCGTCACCCGGCTGATGGTCGAGGGCGGCGGCCGTGTCCACACCGCCTTCCTGGCCGCCGATCTCGCCGACGAGCTGCTGCTCGCCGTGGCGCCCGTCCTCGTCGGTGATCCGGCCGCACCGCGCTTTCTGCATCCGGCCGCTTTCCCGGGCGGTTCCGAGCGCAGAATGGAACTGGTGGACGTCGACCGGGTCGGAGACGTCGCGGTCCTGCGATACCGGCCCCGGCCGCACGCCCCCGTCCGCGATTGAGGAGGGCTCGTGCGCTGGGATCCACCACCCGATGTCTCCGTCGACCGGCGCTGGATGCGGCACGCCATCGGCCTGGCCCGGCTGTCCCCGCCCAGCCCGGGCGCCTACTCGGTCGGCGCGGTCATCGTGGGTGCCGACGGAGTCGAACTGCGCCACGGCTATTCGCGGGAGACCGACCCCAAGGTGCACGCCGAGGAATCGGCGCTGAACAAGCTCGGCGCCGATCCACGGCTGCGGACGGCCACCATCTACAGCACGCTGGAACCCTGCTCCCAGCGGGCGAGCGTCGACCGGCTGCCGTGCACCGACCGGATCCTGGCCGCCGGTATCCGGCGCGTCGTGGTCGCCTGGCGGGAACCGGCGCTGTTCGTGGCCGACTGCGTCGGCATCGAGACGCTGCGTGAACACGGCGTCGAGGTCGTCGAATTGACCGACCTCGCCGACGAGGCCATGTCGATGAACCGCCACCTGTTCTGAACGGCGCAGCGCCCCCGGAGAAGTCCCCGAGGGCGCTGCACGGCAGGCTGTCCCGGATCAGGGCGGTCCGAGGACGTAGACGACCACGTTGACGCTGCCGTTACGGGCCACCAGACCACCCGGAGTCGGTGTCTGGCTGGCGATCTTGCCCACGCTGCCGGCGTCGAAGGTGCCCTGCGAGGTCTGCACGATATTGGCGGCCGTCCCGGTCCAGCCCTTGGCGCGCAAGGCGTCCACCGCGGCGGACGGGGTCAGCCCGACCAGGCTCGGCATGGTGATCTGATCACCCGAGGACACCTGCACGGTGACCGTCGAACCCTTGTCGGCCAGCGTGCCCCCGGCCGGACTGGTCGCGATGACCTGCCCCTTGGGCTGCGTCGACTGGACCTCCTGCACCGTGATCTTGAATCCGGCGCTGTCCTCCAGATTCGGCTGCGCCACATCGATGCTCTGCCCCACCACGTCCGGCACCCGGACCTGATCGGGTCCCTTACCCAGCGTGATCGTGACCTGGCTGCCCCAGTCCACCTTCGAGCCCGCGCTCGGGTTCGAGGAGATCACCTTGTCCTTGTCGTCGGCACTGGACGTGTCGCGCTGGATCTGCGGATTCAATTGCAGGCCCACCGCATTCAGCTGCTGTTCGGCCTGCTGCTGATTCAGCGTGTTCAGGCGCGGGACCTGCACCTCCTGCGGGCCGGTGGACACCTGCAACGTGACGGTGCTGCCCTTGGGCGCGCGCGAACCACCCAGCGGCTGGGTGGCGATCACATTGCCCACCCCCACCTTCGGGTCCGGCTTCTCCTGGATCGCGACCGAGAAACCGGCGGACTGCAATTCGCTCTGCGCCGTCGCGGCCGGCTTGTTCGACAGATCCGGCACCCCGACCTGATCCGGCTTCGTCAACGGCGAGATCACCAGCCACGCGACCGTTCCCACCACCGCCAGGGCGACAGCGAGCAGCAGACCCATGAGCAGGCTGCGCCGGCCACCACCGTCACCGGTCGCGACCACCTGCTCCGCGGTGTCGTCACCACGGTCACCGGAGCGGTAGCCGCGCGACGGCGGCACCGCGCCGAGCATGGTGGTGCGGTCCTCCTCGGTCATCACCGTGGGCGCGTTCGGCTTCTGGCCGCCCAGCACCCGGATCAGGTCCTGGCGCATCTCCGCGGCCGACTGGTAGCGGTTGGCCGGATTCTTGGCCATCGCCTTGAGCACCACGGCATCCAGCTCGCGCGGCACACCCGGATGGACGTGCGACGGCGACTTCGGATCCTCCCGGACATGCTGGTAGGCCACCGCGATCGGCGAGTCACCGGTGAACGGCGGTTCGCCGGTGAGGATCTCGTACAGCACACAGCCGACCGAATACACGTCCGAACGGGCGTCGACCGGCTCGCCGCGGGCCTGCTCCGGCGAAAGGTATTGCGCCGTACCGATCACCGCGGCGGTCTGGGTGACCGGGTTCGCGCTGTCGTGGATCGCCCGCGCGATACCGAAGTCCATCACCTTCACCGCGCCCTGGCGGTTGATCATGATGTTGGCCGGCTTCATGTCGCGGTGCACGATGCCGTTCTTGTGGCTGAAGTCCAGGGCCGCACACACATCCGCGACCACCTCCATCGCGCGGCGCGGCGGCAGCGGACCCGTACCGCGCACGATATCGCGCAGGGTGTCGCCGTCGACGTACTCCATCACGATGTAGGGCAGCGGACCACCGTCGATCTCCGCCTCGCCGGTGTCGTACACCGCCACGATGGCCGGATGGTTCAGGGCGGCCGCGTTCTGCGCCTCGCGCTTGAAGCGCAGATAGAACGTCGGGTCGCGGGCCAGGTCGGCGCGCAACACCTTGATCGCCACGTCGCGGCCCAGCCGCAGATCCCGAGCCTTGTGGACCTCCGACATGCCACCGAACCCGATGATCTCACCCAGCTCGTAGCGGGAAGAGAGATTCTTCGGGGTTGTCATGACTGTCCTCGAGATCCGGGGGGCGGCGGGAGACTCTCGTCGATCCCGGTTCCGAACGGACCGGGAGGCACAGAAAACGATGGTAGGCCCGAAGGCGTGAACGTGGTGTGACCTGGGGTGGTCTTGGTCGGCGATGTCGTGACGACCGACGAAGTCGTCGACGGTGTCGTCACGATCGTCGTCGGCACCGTGGTCGTCGTCGGTGGCGGCGGCGGTGGCGGGGTCGTGGTCGGCACCGGGAAGTACGGGACCGTGGTCGTCGGCTCTTCGGTGGTGGTCGGCGCCGCGGTCGTCGTGTAGGTCGTCGTCTGGGGGGTGGTCACCGGGGCCACCGGAGGCGTGGTCACCGTGGTCGGCGCCGGCGGCGAACCGCTGAACAGCACATACGCCGCGAGACCGAACAGCACGACCGCGGCGACGCCGAGACCGGCCAGCGTCCGCTGCCCGCGCGTCATGTTCGCGATGTCGAATCGCGACTTCTGCATGTGCTGCGGCTTCGACCCCGAACCGCCGTAATTCGACGGGCCGGGATAGCTGTTCGGCGGCAGCACCGTGGTGCCACCCACCGACTGCGGCATGGCCGGGCGTCCCGGACCCGAGGGGTACCGGGCGGTCGCCGCGTCGTACTCCGGCGGCACCGGGGGTGGCGGCGGGGTGCCCGGCGGCAGCACGCGGGTCGCGCCGGTCGCCACGGCCGCGTTGCGCGGCGGCGGCGGCCGGTGCCCGGCGCGCACCGCGGCGACCGCGTCGGCGAACTCGCCGCCGGTCGCGTACCGGTTCGCCGGATCCTTCGCCAGCGTGATGTCGATCAGTTCCCGCACGTTGTCGGGCAGATCCACCGGCATCGGCGGCGGCATCTCCCGCACGTGCTTCATGGCGACGGTCAGCGCGCCGTCACCGGTGAACGGCCGCACACCGCTCAGCGCCTCGTAACCCACCACACCCAGCGAGTACACGTCACTGGCGGAGGTGGCGTCGTCGCCGGTGGCCTGCTCGGGCGCGATGTATTGCGCGGTGCCCATGACCATTCCGGTCTTCGTCACCGGCGAGGCGTCGACCGCCTTCGCGATGCCGAAGTCGGTGATCTTCACCTGCCCGATCGGGGTGACCAGGATGTTCCCGGGCTTCACGTCCCGGTGCACCACCCCGGCCGTGTGCGCCACGTCGAGTGCGCGGCCGGTCTGCTCGAGCATGTCGAGCGCCTGCACGACCGACAGCCGTTCCAGTCGGCCCAGCACCGCGTTCAACGGCTCACCCTGCACCAATTCCATGACCAGATAGGCGGTTTCGCCGTTGGCCGGATCGGTGGTCTCGCCGTAGTCGTAGATGCCGGCGATACCCGGGTGGTTCAGCTGCGCGGTGGTCCGGGCCTCGGTCCGGAACCGCTGGCGGAAGGTCGGATCCGCGGAGAACTCGGCCTTGAGGACCTTGATCGCCACCCGGCGGTCGAGCCGGGTGTCCGTCGCCTCCCAGACCTGGCCCATCCCGCCGGTCGCGATCAGGCGCAGCAGGCGGTACCGATCCGCGATCAACGCACCGTTGGTCAGCATGAGGCCCCCCGTTCACGGCTGGTACGCATCATCGTTCAGCCCCCCAACAGTCCGGCGTCGAGCACCGACCGGGCGATCGGCGCGGCGACCGATCCGCCGGTGGCGGCCAGCGCCCGGTCACCACCGTTCTCCACGATCACCGCGATCGCGATCTTGGGGTTCTGGGCGGGTGCGAAGGCGATGTACCACGCGTGCGGCGGTGTGTTGCGGGGGTCGTCACCGTGTTCGGCGGTTCCTGTCTTGGAGGCGATCTGGTAAGGGCGCGGCTGCGTGCCGCCGGTGGTGGCCTGCTCCGAGGCGAGCATCAGAGAGGTGAGCTGGGAGGCGACCGGCGCGGACACCGCCTGGCCGACCGACACCGGCTTGGTCTGCGACAGCACGCTCAGGTCGGGGCCCTGCAACTGGTCGACCAGATGCGGTTCCATCCGCACCCCACCGTTGGCGACCGTGGCGGCCACGATCGCGTCCTGCAGCGGGGTCATCGCCACATCGCGCTGGCCGATGCTGCTCTGCGCCAAGGACGGCAGGTCGCTGATCGGCCCGGTCTGGCTGGTGGCCACCGGCATCGGCACGTTCATCTCCGAGCCGAGCCCGAACGCCGACGCCATGTCCTTGAGCTTGGCCGCACCGACCTTCATGCCGATCTCGGCGAAGGCGGTGTTGCAGGACAGCCGGAACGCGTCGTACATCGAGGCATTGGGCCCCTGCCCGCACGGCGTGCCGTTGTAGTTCTCCAGCGTGGTCGCGGTTCCGGGCAGCGTGATGTTCGGTGCCGAGGTGAAGGCGTCCTCGGGCTTGATACCGGCCGAGAGCGCGGCCGCGGCCGTGATCACCTTGAAGGTGGATCCGGGCGGATAGATCTCCGACACAGCTCGATTCAACATGGGCTGCTTCGGGTCGGAGTTCAACTGTTCCCACGCCTGGGTGCTCTTGGCGCCGTCGTGCCCGGACAGCTGGTTGGGGTCGAAGCTCGGCGTCGACACCATGGTGAGGATCCGGCCGGTGCTCGGCTCGATCGCCACCACCGAGCCGGTGTAGTGCTTGGCGGTCAGTTCGTCGTAGGCGACCTTCTGCATGACCGGGTTGATCGTGGTGACCACATTGCCGCCGCGCGGGTCGCGCCCGGAGATCAGGTCGATCAGGCGCCGGCCGAACAGTTTGTTGTCCGAGCCGTTGAGCACCGAGTCCTCGGCCAGTTCGAGCTGGGTGCGGCTGTACTGCAACGAATAGAAGCCGGTCACCGGGCTGTAGGCGAGCGGGTCGGTCGGGTAGGTGCGCAGGTACTTGTATCGGTCGTCGGTGGCCACCGAGGTGGCCAGGACCGTGCCCTGGGCCGAGATCTGGCCGCGCTGCCGCGAGTATTCGTCCAGCAGCACCCGCTGGTTGCGCGGGTCGTCGCGCAGCTTGTCGGCTTCGAAGACCTGGACATAGGTGGCATTGGCCAGCAGGGCCAGCACCATCACCATGACGGCCAGTGCGACGCGACGCAGGGGAGTGTTCACGCGCCCACTCCCTTCAGGTTGGCCGAGTCCGTCGGGCGCAGGACCTCGGTCGTGGTGTGGCGGGGCAGTTCGCTGGTAGCGTCGCCCGCGGTCTCGCGCTTGCGGACCGGGGCCGGCGCGCGCGCCGCGTCCGAGATCCGCGCCAGCAGCGCGACCAGCGCGAGGTCGGCCAGCAGCGCCGAACCACCGTAGGACAGGAACGGGGTGGGCAGCCCGGTGCGCGGCAGGATCCGGGTGACGCCGCCGACCACCAGGAACACCTGCAGCGCCAGCGTGATCGACAGACCCGCCGCCAACAGCTTGCCGAAGCTGTCCCGCACCGCCATCGCCGTGCGCAACCCGCGTACGGCCAGCACGGTGAACAGCAGCAGGACCGCGGTGAGCCCGATCAGGCCCAGTTCCTCACCGAGTCCGGCGACGATGAACGAGGTCTTCGCCAGCGGCACCTGCGACGGCCGGCCGCTGCCCAGGCCGGTGCCGCCGGCCCCGCCGGTGGCCAGGCCGAACAGCGACTGCACCACCGGATAGCCGCCGGGCTCGGTGAACGGATGCAGCCAGGCCGCGACCGCGGCCCGAATCGACTCGGACAGCTGATATCCGGCGACCAGCTCGCCGACCAGCAGCACCCCGCCGACCGCGAGCCAGCCGGTGCGCTCGGTCGCGGTGTACAGCATGGCCAGTGCGAGCACGAAAACCAGTGCGGCCGCGCCGAGGTCGCGTTCGAAGATCAGCACGCCGAACGCGACCAGGCCGACCAGCAGCAGCGTCCACAGGTCCCGGATCCGGGGCAGTTCCAGGCCGAACAGGTGGCGGCCGGCGGCGGTGAACAGTTCGCGCCGCGACACCAGCACCGACGCAGCGCATACGACCAGCGCGAGCAGCGCGAAAACCCCGGGCTGCATCGAGAATCCGGGCACGTGCAGCCACAGCCGCGCGCCGTCGACCTCGGCGAACCGGGCCGGCAGGAGTGCGGGCAGTGCCAGCGCCAGCAGGCCCAGCACCCCGAGGATCCAGCCCCGGCTCGCGAGACTGCGGTAGTCGCGGACCACCACCAGCACCACCAGGAACAGCGCGACCGCGGCGGCCGTCCAAGCCAGCTGATGCGGTGCGTCGGCCACCGGCGCGGGACCGGATCCCAGTGCCGCGGCCTCGGCCTGTTCGAGGTCGAGCCGGTGGATCAGCACGAGTCCCAGGCCGTCGAGCGCGGCCACGATCGGCAGCAGCAGCGGATCGGTGAACGGTGCGAACCGGCGCACCGCCAGATGAGCCACACCCCAGAGCCCGGCGAACCCGAGGCCCAGCAGCGCCGGATCCCAGGTCACCTCCTGGCTCTGACCGGCTTCGACCAGGACCAGACCGGTGACCGTGAGTGCCGCCGCCCCCGCCAGGAGCATCAGTTCGACATTGCGTCGGGTGGCGGGCCGCGGAGCGGGGGCGAAGCCGCCCGGCGGATTGGCGAAGGGACCGACGGACGGTAGGCCCGGTGCGGACATCAGTCCGCCTTCCTGCAGTTCTCTCCCGGAGTCTGCGGCACCGGGGTCTGGGTGACCGGCGGCGCGATGGTGGACGGTGCGGGAGTGTCGGCGTGCGGCACGCTCGGGTTGGCGTTGGCCGGCTGGTTCGGGTCGGCGGGCGGCGCCGGGGCGGGCGTCGGCACCGGCGGGAAGATCACCGGCGGCGGCACCACCACGGTCTGCGTGACGCAGGCCGGCAGCAGTTCCTGCTGGGCCAGCATCTGCAGCTGGCGGCGAGTGTCGTCGACGCTGCCCGGCTGCAGGGCGTTGTTGCGCACCTTGTCCCGGCCCGAGGGTTTGAGGTCGTTCACCTTCAGCTGCTTGCAGCCGGCCGGGAACGCGGCACCGGCCGCCAGCACGGTCGGGTTGCCGGACCGGTCGACACAGGCGACCTGGTCGACGCTGCGGATCGTCAGGCCCAGCACCGAACCCGGTACCGAACCGGGCAGGCCGCGCATGATCACGACATTGTCGTCTTGCGCGCCGACATAGTAGTTGCTGCGAATCATGTTGTAGCCCACCACGAGTCCGACCGCGACCGCGACCAGCAGTGCGACGGCCAGGCTGATCCACCGCCAGGTGTGCCGCTTGCGCGGCGCCGGCGGCTCGGCCGCGACGGGTGCCCGGCGCGGGGTGGCGCGCGGCGGGCGCATGGCCGCGGCCCGCCCGGCGGCGGTGTTCGGCGGCGGAACGTCCTCGTCCTCACCGGAAGCCGCGCCGGCCACGATCGGATGGCTCTGGCCGTAGTCGACGTCGATGACGTCGGCGACGACCACGGTGACGTTGTCGGGGCCGCCGCTGCGCAGCGCCAGCTCGATGAGCCGGTCGGCCGCGTCGTCGGTGGTGCCCTCGCGCAGCGTGTTGGCGATGGTCTCGTCGCTGACCACGTCGGACAGGCCGTCGGAACACAGCAGGTACCGGTCGCCGGCCACGGCCTCGCGCATGATGAGCGTGGGGTCGATCTCGTTCCCGGTGAGCGCCCGCATGATCAGCGACCGCTGCGGGTGGGTGTGCGCCTGTTCGGCGGTGATCCGGCCCTCGTCGACCAGCGACTGCACGAACGTGTCGTCGCGGGTGATCTGGGCGAGTTCGCCGTTGCGCAGCAGATACGCGCGGGAGTCGCCGATATGAGCCATGCCGAGTTTGCGGCCGGCGAACAGGATGGCGGTCAGGGTGGTGCCCATGCCGTCGAGTTCGGGCTCCTCCTCGACCTGGTCGGCGATGGACGCATTGCCTTCGCGCACAGCCCGATCTAGCTTGCCGAGCAGATCGTCGCCCGGCTCGTCGTCGTCCAGGTGGGCCAGCGCGGCGATCATCAACTGGCTCGCGACTTCACCGGCGGCGTGGCCGCCCATCCCGTCGGCGAGGGCGAGCAGGCGCGCTCCCGCGTAGACGGAGTCCTCGTTGTTGGCCCGGACCAGACCGCGGTCGCTGCGCGCTGCGTAGCGGAGAACAAGAGTCACGATCGCAGCTCGATCACTGTCTTGCCGACGCGGACCGGAGTCCCGAGCGGCACACGGACGGGGGTGGTGACTTTCGAGCGGTCCAAGTACGTTCCGTTGGTAGATCCTAGGTCCTCGACGTACCAGTCGTCGCCGCGCGGGGACAGCCGCGCGTGCCGGGTCGAGGCGTAATCGTCTGTGAGTACCAGCGTGGAGTCGTCAGCACGTCCGATCAGAACCGGTTGAGTGCCGAGTGTGATTCGTGTGCCGGCGAGTGAGCCCTGAGTCACCACTAGATACTTGGCACCCTTCTGGCCCCGGTTGAAGGACGGCAGTACCGCGGACCCACGCGGGGCCCGGGGCTGGATCCGAATTCCGGAAGCCGCGTAGATGTCGCTGCGCAAGGTCTTCAGCACCGCCCACACGAACAACCACAGCAGCAGCAGGAAGCCCGCTCTGGTCAGTTGCAGGATCAATCCCTGCACGGCGGTCCACCTCCTCCTCGCGACTGGTTCCGTGGGTACGGGCCGACCCTCGACCGGCGTTGGCGTGCCGACCGAGTATGGGCAGCATCATAGGGCCGTCGGCCGGTTGTCAGCACGGTGGGACGCAGGATTGGTGCGCCCCACCGTTGGCACCGGCGAGCTTACGGGATCAGACGATTCGGATCAGGATCTCGGAATGCCCAGCACGGATGACATCGCCGTCGGCGAGCTGCCAGTCCTGAACGGGCGATCCGTTGACGAGAGTGCCGTTCGTGGAACCCAAGTCGGAGAGCATGGCCACTTGGCCGTCCCAGCGAACCTCGATGTGGCGGCGGGAGACACCGGTGTCGGGCAGCCGGAAGTGCGCGTCCTGGCCGCGGCCGATGATGTTGCTGCCCTCGCGGAGCTGGTAGGTGCGGCCGCTGCCGTCGTCGAGCTGCAGGGTCGCCGAGTAGCCGGCGTTGGCCCGGCCCGGCTGGCCGTAGCCACCGGGCTGCTGGCCGTAGCCCTGCGGCTGGTCGTAACCGCCGCCCTGCGGCTGGTCGTAGCCACCCTGGTCGTAACCCGGCTGCTGGCCGTAACCCTGCGGACCGCCCTGGCCGTAGCCCTGGTCGTAGCCGCCGGGAGCCGGCGCGCCCGGCTGACCGTAGCCCTGGTCGTACCCCTGCTGCTGACCGTAGCCCTGGTCGTAACCCGGCTGCTGGCCGTAACCCGGCTGCTGGCCGTAGCCCTGCGGGCCGCCCTGGCCGTAGCCCTGGTCGTAGCCGCCGGGAGCCGGCGCGCCCGGCTGACCGTAGCCCTGGTCGTAAGCCTGCTGACCGCCCTGGCCGTAGCCCTGCTGGCCGTAGCCCTGGTCGTAACCCTGCTGGTCGTAGCCACCCTGCTGCTGGCCGTAGCCGCCGGGCTGCTGGCCGTAGCCCGGCTGGTCGTAGCCGCCCTGCTGGCCGTAGCCGTTCTGCTGGTATTCGCCGCCGCCGTACTGGCCGTCGGCGGCACCGTATTCGCCACCGCCGTACTGCTGCTGGCCGCCGTGGCCGTAGTCGTCGCGGTACTGGCCGGGGCGACCGGCCGGCGGCGCGTACCCGCGATTGCGTGCGTCCTCCGCGGGCTCACGGCTGGGGTCGTAGCCTGAGTTCTGCGTCATGGGGCCAGCTCCTGGTTGCGGGTTTTCAGGTCGGTATCGAGATTGTCCGGGGCGATCCGGTGGCATGGAGGTTCGTGTCGGACCCCGTGGTGTTCGAGGGCTCGGCCCTCCTGGGTTCCGTCGGCCCGCGTCCGGGTCGACCCGACCGCGCGTTCTGAACTGTCCGCTGTGCAGCGTAGGGGATGCCTCGAATTCCACGTGCACTTCGCCGTAGGTCTCCCAGCCTTGATCGCGGATGAAGTCCTGGAGATGCTTGGCGAATGCCCGAAGTGTGAGGTCGTGGTCGGCGTCGAGCTGCTCGAGATCCGCGGCGCTGACGGTGATGACATAGCTGTTGGGGGCGAGCAGATGTCCGCCCACGTCCTCGACCCGGTCGGTGGCTTCCCGCTGCAGTGCGGCCTCGACCTCGGCGGGGACGACACTGCCGCCGAAGACTCGCGCGAAGGCGTCACCGACCGCGCCCTGCAAGCGGCGCTCGAAGCGCGAAACGATGCCCATCCCGCACTCCTTTCGTTCGGCGCCGGTCGCTGCGGTAGCGGTTCGGTCGGTGGTGTGTAGCCGGCTCGTGACACGTCGGCTCCTCCCCATTGTCGGCCTGTTTCCGTGACGCGCCGACAAGGCGTGTCGTGGTCCGGGCCCGGTCCCTGCATGATATCCACGATTACCCACCCCTGTAACTCTTGGCGGGTCCAGCCGGTTCCCGAGCCCGGGCGTGGCGTCCGAACGGCCTGTGACCAGGCGATTTCTTTTTCTGCCGGTTGCCGTGCTAACTTTTTCGAGTCGCTCGGGCGAGTGGCGGAATGGCAGACGCGCTGGCTTCAGGTGCCAGTGTCCTTCGGGACGTGGGGGTTCAAGTCCCCCTTCGCCCACAAGATAGCGGGAGAGCCGCAGTTCCTCGATGGAGCTGCGGCTCTTCCTGTTTCGCGGGTGAGTGTGCTCCTGGTCACGCCGCGCCCCTATGCCGACGCCTCGATGCTCACCGGGATGTTCTTCATGAGCGGCTGGTCGCTCTGTGTGCTGGTGTCGCCGATCGCGATCAACACGTTCAGTTCCGGCATGTAGCCCTGGACGCAGCCGCGCGGGATCGGATACGGGATCAGCCGGTAACCGCGCACCGTCCGAGTGCTGCCGTCACGGGCATGACTGGTGACGTCGACGTGATCGCCCTGCTTCCAGCCGCGGTCGGCCATGTCGTCCGGGTTCATGAAGATCAGCGTGCGCAGGTTCTTCACGCCGCGATAGCGGTCGTTGTACGAGTAGACGGTGGTGTTCCACTGGTCGTGCGACCGCATCGTCGACAGCCGGTACCGGCCCGCGGGCAGGCGCAGGTCCGGTAGCGGCGCCGCGGAGAACTCGGCCTTGCCCGACGGAGTGAGGAACACCAGTTCCCGTGCGGGCTGGCGGATCCGGAATCCGAGCGGTAGCCGAACCCGCCGGTTGTAGTCCTCGAAACCGTCGATGACCTTGGCCATCACATCGCGGATCCGGTCGTAGTCGTCGATCCACTCCTGCCACGGTGTGGGCGAGTCGGGCAGGGCCGCCATCGCGATGCCGCCGATGATCGCGGTCTCCGACCGCAGGTCCGGTGCGGGCGGTGTCCGCATACCCTCCGAGCGGTGCACCATCGCCATCGAATCCTCGACCGTTGTCACCTGCAGGCCACTGCGCTGGAAGTCCTTCTCGGTGTGTCCGAGGGTGGGCAGGATCAGCGCCCGCTTGCCGTGCACCACATGGCTGCGGTTCAGCTTGGTGCTGATCTGGACGGTCAGTTCCGTGTTGCGCAGTGCCTCGAAGGTGTAGGCGGTGTCGGGAGCGGCGGCGGCGAAATTTCCCATGCCCACGAACACCTTGACCGCGCCGGCGTGCATCGCCCTGATGCTCTCGTTGACGTCGTAGCCGGGCGCGCGGGGCGGTTCGATCCCGGTCACCTGGCCGAGCCGGTCGAGGAATTCGGCGGTCGGGTTGTTGTCGATGCCGCAGGTGCGGTTGCCCTGCACATTGCTGTGCCCGCGGATCGGTGACGGGCCGGCGCCCTCGCGGCCCAGATTGCCGCGCAGGAGCAGCAGATTCACGATTTCGCGGATGGTGTCGACACTGTGTTCGACCTGGGTGATGCCCAGGCACCAGCTGATGATGGCGCGGTCGGCCTCGGTGTAGATCCGGGCCGCCTGCCGGATGACCGCCTCCTCGACCCCCGACTGCTCGACCAGTTCCGGCCACGGGGTGGCGCGCAGCAGCGCCGCGTACGCGTCGAAACCTTCGGTCCAGCGTTCGATGAACTCGTGGTCGAGGGCCTTGTCGTCGGTCTCGGACGTCTCGAGGACCGCCTTCGCGATTCCGCGCAGCAGCGCGAAGTCACCGGCGATCACCGGCTGGATGTTCAGGGTGCTGGTCGGCGTGGCATGGAACATGGCCATCTCGACGAACTCGTGCGGGATGATCGTGCTCTTCGCCCCGGCCTCGACGAACGGGTTGATGTGCACGATCTGCGCGCCGCGCCGGTGGGCGTCGGCCAGCGCGGTCAGCATTCGCGGTGCGTTGGACGCGGCGTTGACGCCCAGGATGAACAGCGCGTCGGTGACCGACCAGTCCTCCAGATCGCAGGTGCCCTTCCCGGTGCCCAGGGATGCCTGCAGCGCCCGGCCGCTGGCCTCGTGGCACATGTTCGAGCAGTCGGGCAGGTTGTTGGTGCCGAGCTCGCGGGCCAGCTGCTGATATAGGAAGGTGGGCTCGTTGGGCAGCCGTCCGGAGGTGTAGAAGGCGGCCTGGTTGGGGTCGTCGAGTTCGCGCAGCGCGCGGCCGACGAGTTCGAGGGCCTCCGGCCAGCCGATCGGCACGTACTTGTCGGTCGCGGGGTCGTAGACCATGGGTTCGGTGAGCCGGCCCTCGTGTTCGAGGTCGTAGCTGCTCCAGGTGGCCAGCTCGGACACCGTGTGGCGGTCGAAGAATTCGCGTTTCACCCGCCGGTGCGTCATCTCCCACGTGACGTGTTTGATGCCGTTCTCGCAGATGTCGAGGTGGGTGCCCTTGATCGAGTCGGGCCAGGCGCAGCCGGGGCAGTCGAAGCCGCCGTTCTCGTGGTTCATCTTCAGGATGGCCCGACTGCCGCTGACCGGCTCTTTCTCGCCGAGCACCATGAAGGCGCCGACCGATTTCGCGGCTCCCCAGCCGGCGGCCGGGTGCCGGTAGGGCCCGGTGAACTGGGGCGGCGCCACTTCGGCGCGCCGGCGGCTGGGGCCCTGGTCGGGGTTGTACGGGTCGAGCTCGTCACGAGGTTCGGTGGCCGTCATACCGCATCCCTTCGGTGGTTCGGCGACGCCTAGGGAACGTGGGCAACTCGAGCGGTGCGCTTCGCTGAGACTACTCCGGCCGAGGGGGGTCGCGGGGGTCCGGTTCGGGCGGCAGGCGTGTCGGGTGCGCAGGTCATTCGGGGTCGGCGGAGAGCGGGACGCCGGTGTGGAAGAACTGGATGAGCCGGCCGATCCGGATCAGGTGCGCGGTGCAGCGTTCCCAATGATGGGCCAGCAGCGCGAGATCCACCGCGGTGGCGCTGCCGTGCGGCCATTCGGCGGCGGTGACCGTGGACAGCAGCTGCTGGACCCGTTGCGGCACAGTGTCGTCGGCGCTGCCGGTGGCGGCGGGCGGAACCGGGTGCCGGTCGGTGATGGTGTGCCCGGCGGCGGTGGCCAGGGTGACGACGCTGCTGCCGATCGCGCCGAGGGTGGCGAGCAGGTCCGGTGGCGCAATGGGTTTCGGGTAGTGCCGCACCACGGTTTCGGCGATCCGGTCGGTGAGCCGGCCGATCTGGGAGAGGTCGTCGGCGATCTGGATGGCGCTCACCACGTGGCGCAGGTCGCGCGCGACGGGGGCTTCGAGTGCGAGCAGCAGGACGGCGCGGTTCTCGCAGGCGCCGTAGGCGAGCTGTAACTGCTCGCCGAGTGCGAATACCTCGTAGGCCACGGTGAGGTTGGCGTCGGCGACGGCCACCATCGCGAGTTCGGCGGCGTCGCGGGCGAGCTTCGCGAGCCGTGCGAGATCGTCGGTGAGCGCCGCGAGCTCGGATGAGAACTTCGTCCGCACGCGTTCATCTTTGTCGTTCGCGGCGATGATCGCAGCGCTTCCGTGCGGCAAGGATGCTGTCCGGATCCGTTGCGCACGAGCATGATCGGTGATCCGGCCAGGTTGCGGCCGAAAACGGCCGATCGACCACGGGTTACGCGGCCGGTCGCGGGGAGCGCGCGGCGGCTCGAGGCAGCTGGTGTGATGTTCGTCGCAGTACGGGCCCGGCGGGGGTGCCGGATCGTGGCGTCGCGGGAGCGGCTGCCGGGTTACCTGGTGCCGCGTTCGCCGGCGGGAAAATGGGTGGACATTCGCAGGCGGTGGTTTGTGGCATATGCCGGGTTCAGTAATTCGGTTCGAAACAAACTTCAAGTTTGTTAATCGGGTTATTTCCGGTCACAAGTAAAACTGTTGGGCCGCCTACCTCGGCGTTTCGTGGTCCGCGAGCTGAACCGGAAGGCGGAGTGCTGCGCGCCGGGGGTAGCGCATCGTTTCCATTCGGCGGCATTCCGGACCCGAATCCGGAGCGCAGTCCGATCGGTAGCGCGCGCTGCCGTCGATCGAAAGCTGCGAATTTGCGCGCTCGCGGTCGACGCCTATCCGAACTGGGTTACGGGAAGGCAACTTGCATGCGACTCGGGTCACAACGAGGGTTGCGTCGCGGTAACGATTGTGTACAGTTGGTGGCAACGCTGGCCGCAGCTGAGCTGGACTCGCTGCGGCCAGTGGCTCTCAAATTTCGGTCTCCCGCATCGGGATTCGCAGACCGGTACGCGGCCCGGGCGCACAGGCGCCGGGCGCGGTACGCCTTCGATTAGCTATCCGGCACTCCGAGTTGTCGCCGACTGTTCACTCTCGGCGCCTACAGTGCGCCCGGCATCGTCGTGCGCGCGAGCCGCCCGGCCGCCGAGCACGAAAACGTAGCCGAGAAAGGCCAGTTCGGCGAGCGCGCCGATCCCGATCCGAACAACGGTCGGCCAGCCGCTCGGCGTGACGAAGCCCTCGATCAGGCCCGACACCAGCAACACCCCGACCAGCCCCAGTGCGATCGTGGCCGTCGCCCGGCCCTGCCGGGCCAGCGCCCGCCCGCGGCTCTGCCGGCCCGGATCCACCAGCGTCCAGCCCAGTTTCAGGCCGGCGCCGCCCGCCACGAAGACCGCGGTCAGCTCCAGCATCCCGTGCGGCAGGATGAAACCGAAGAACGCGTCCAGCCGCCCCGCGTCGGCCATCAGCCCGGCGGAGACCCCGACGTTGAGCGCGTTCATGAACAGGACGGACACCGCGGGCAGCAACAGGATCCCCAGGAACAGCGCCAGCGCGGACACCCAGGCGTTGTTCGTCCACACGTGCGCGGCGAACGCGCCGTGCGGATGCTCGGAGTAGTAGGTCTCGAACGCGCCGCCCGGGCCGGTCAGATCGCCGTTGTCGTCGTGCAACCCGAGCAGATGGCGCGCGTCCGTCGAATTCGCCACCCAGACCGCGAGGCCGGTCGCGACGGTCAGGAAGGCCGCGCCCACACCGGCCCACCACCCGCGCGCCCGGTACAGCTCGGCCGGGAACCGCTCGGTCCAGAAGCGGCCCACCTCGCGCCAGGCGTCGATGCGGCCGCGCAGGATCCGCGCCCGCGCCCGCGCCAGCAGTGCGCTCAGGCCGCCGACCAGTTCCGGGTCCGGGGAATGCGATTGGAGCCGGGCCAGCTGCTGGGAGGCCCGCCGGTACAGCGTGACCAGCTCGTCGGCCTCGGCGCCGGACAGCCGGCCGCGGCCGCTCAGCTCCGCGAGCCGATCCCAGGACCGCCGCTGCGCGTAGGCGTATGCGTCGACGTCCATCGAATGGCCTCCCGTGCTGTCCGCGGGGCGCCGCGTCCCCCGATACAGGCTAATCTGTGAAAGGTCATGGCCGTCTTCACCACCGGCGAGGGAGTCGCCCTCGACCTGCCGATCGCGCGGATCCCGACCCGGGCCGCGGCGTTCCTGATCGACCTGCTCGTGCAGGCCGTGATCCTCAATGTGCTGACCGCCGGCCTGCTGTTGCTCGTGTTCCAGCTGCGTCCGGACGACGCCTGGGTGGCCACCGGGTTCCTGCTGATCTTCGTCGGTGTCCTGGCCGGATATCCGATCGCGTGCGAGACGCTGCTGCACGGGCGGACCCCCGGCAAGCTGGCCCTGGGGCTGCGGGTGGTGCGCGACGACGGCGGGCCGATCGATTTCCGGCACGCCCTGACCCGGGGGCTGGGCGGGACGATCGTCGACTTCTGGATGCTCGGCGGCTTCGGCGCGGTCGCGGTCGTCACCTCGGCCTGCTCGCCGCGCGGCCGCCGGGTGGGCGACATCCTGGCCGGAACCGTGGTGGTGCACAACGTATCCCGGGTCCCGTACCCGGCCCTGGCGGTGGCGCCGCCGTGGCTGGCGGCCTGGGCCCACCGGCTCGACCTGTCCGGCCTGACCGAGGACCTGGCCCTCCCGGTCCGCACCTATCTGACCCGCTTCCCGACCCTCACCCCGGAGGTCCGGCACAACCTGGGCCATGCCCTGGTGATCGCGGTGTGCGGGCGGCTCCGGGTGCCCGCACCCGCGGGCTACCCGCCGATGCACATCCTGGCGGCGGTGGTCGCCGAACGGCAGCGCCGCACCCTGGCGCCGGCGGTGCCGCCGGCGCGACAGCCGGTTACCTCGACAGCACCGCGGACGCAAGAAGCCGCCTGGGTCCTCCAGGCCTGAGATGCGAAGCCGAAGCGCGGGAACCGTTTCGGTGCACGAACGCATTCGGCAGCGGCGGGAGGTGAATGCCGCGAATCGGAGCACCGCACTGCGCTCGCAGCGGACCGCCCGACGTCGGGTGGGTGGACGTCACGCAGGGTGACGCCTGAGGGACCCGATCATGCGGTGGCGCAGAGGTCTTCAGTGCCACCCACTACATGCGGCCGGTGCGCTTGAGTTCGAGGTATTCGTCGGCGAGGGCTTCGGGGAGGCGGGCCGGGGCGGCGGCGATCACGGTTATCCCGTTGCGGCGCAGCTGTTCCTGCACCACTGCCTGTTCCGCGAGCGCGCGTTCGGCGGCGGCCGCGAGATAGATCTGCTCCAGGTCGTCCCGGCCTGCGGCGGCCGCGGCGATGTCCGGGTCGGTGATCGAGACCAGCAGGACCCGGTGGCGTTGGGCGAGGACCGGGAGCACCGGCATCAGGTTCTCCTCGACCATCGCCGGGTCCAGGCTGGTGAACCACACCACCAGGCTGCGTCGCCGGGTCTGGCGGACGGCGGTGCGGACCAGGCCGGGGGTGTCGGTGTCGAGCAGCGCGGGTACCACGCCGGCCAGGGCGTGCATCAGCTTGGGCTGCACCGCTTTTCCGCTCGTACCGCGCACCTCGGCCCGGACCTGCCGGTCGTAGGCGAGCAGGTCGACGGTATCGCCGGCCGCGGCGGCCACCCCGCCCAGCAGCAGCGCGGCCTCGATCGCCACCTCCAGCCGAGTGCCGTCCCCGACCCGCCCGGCCGCGACCCGGCCCGTGTCGAGCAGCATCAGTACGTGCCGGTTACGTTCCGGCCGCCAGGTCCGCACCAGCACGTCGTCGGCGCGCGCGGTGGCGCGCCAGTCGATGGTGCGCACGTCGTCGCCGGCCACATACTCACGGAAGGAATCGAATTCGGTGCCCTGGCCGCGCACGTTCGTCACGTTCCGGCCTTCCAGGTGGTGCAGCTGCCGGACCTTGGACGCGAGGATCCGTTCGCTGCGGAAGGCAGGCAGGGCGCGGACCCGGGCGGGAGCCTCCCGTCGAATTTGCCTGCCCGCCAAGCCGAGTGGGCCCAGCAGGCGCAGGGTCACCGGGCCCGCCACCCGGTCGCCGCGGTGGCGCGGGGTGAGGGTCACGGTGAAGCGTTGTTTGGTGCCGGGCGCGAGGCGCAGCCGGTGCTCGCGCGGCACCGGATCCGTGCTGTCGGGCCAGTCGTCCCAGAACCGGCCGCGCAGCGGCCGCGGACCCGAATTGGACACGGTCAGTTCGACTTCCGTGGACCGGCCCAAGCGCACCACGGTCAGTTCCGGGCGGGACAGTTCGAGCCCGCGCACCCGGCCCACCAGCGCGGCGTCGACGACGATCAGCACGGTCAGGACGCCGGTGACCGACACCACGCCGGCCCACGACGGCAGCAGCAGCGACACCACCGCGGCTCCCGCGATCGCGAGCGCGGCCAGCCGCCCGGTGAGAACCACTGTGCTGTACCGGCGGCGCGCGTCCGCCGCCCGGCCGGCACCCGATTCGGCCATGCGCTACACCGGAACCGGGACCGTGGCGAGCAGCGAGGCCAGCACCGATTCCGCCGTGACACCATCCAGCTCTGCCTCCGGGCGCAACTGCAATCGGTGCCGCAATGCCGTCACCGCAACGGTTTTCACGTCGTCCGGAGTGACGTAACCGCGGCCGTTCAGCCAGGCGAAGGCCCGCGCGGCGGCCAACAGCGCGGTCGCGCCGCGGGTCGAGGCACCGTGCGCGACCGCCGGGGACATGCGGGTGGCCCGGCACAGATCGACGATGTAGGCGAGCACCTCCGGGCTGACCGTCACCCCGGCGATCGCGGCCCGCGCCGTGGCCAGATGCTCGGCGCCGGCCACCGGCCGGAGACCTGCCGCGGCCAGATCGCGCGGGTCGAAACCGGTGGCATGCCGTTGCAGGATGCGGAATTCGTCGTCGCGCGCCGGCAGCAGGATGTCGACCTTGAACAGGAAGCGGTCCAACTGCGCCTCGGGCAGCGGATAGGTGCCCTCCTGCTCGATCGGGTTCTGGGTGGCGATCACCACGAACGGATCCGGCAGCGGCTGCGGTGTACCGGCGACCGAAACCTGGCGCTCCTCCATCGATTCCAGCAGTGCCGACTGGGTTTTCGGTGGGGTGCGGTTGATCTCGTCGGCCAACATGAGGTTGGTGAAGACCGGGCCCGGCCGGAAGGTGAACTCGGTGGTGTGCGGGTCGTAGATCTGCGATCCGGTGACGTCACCGGGCATCAGGTCGGGGGTGAACTGCACCCGGGTGTGCTCCAGGTCCAGCGCGGTGGCCAGCGCCCGGACCAGTAGCGTCTTCGCCACGCCCGGAACACCTTCCAGCAGCACGTGGCCGCGGCACAGCAGCGCCAGCACCAGGAAGGTGACGGCGTGGTCGTTGCCGACGACCGCCTTGCCGATCTCGGTGCGCAGCGCGCCGAGCGCCCGCAGCGCTTCCGCGGCTGCCGGGTTGTGGGTGGTCTCCACGGTCGTCATCCGATCTCCGTCATCCGATGGTCGATTCGATCCAGTCGAGCTGGGCGGCAACATATTCCAGGGCCTGATCGTCTGGCACCGGGCCGGTCAGCGCGGCGGCGACCACGGCCGGGTCGGTGCCCGACCGCTGGGCCGCCGCTGCGCAGATCTGTTGCGGCGGTGCGTCCGCGGGCAGGCCCAGGCGGGGCCGGATCCGGCGCAGGGTCGCCGCGCGCAATTGTCCTGCGGCATAGTCGCGGTCGCGGGAGCGCCGGTAGAGCCCGGCCTGGCCGGCCAGCACCTCGTTGGCGGCGACCTCCACCGGCCGGGGTTCGGGGACCAGTGCGCCGCGGCGCGGTGCCCGCCACCAGACGACCGCCGCGAACGCGATCAGCGCCTGGATCAGGCCGTACGCCAGCCAGTTCGGCATCCCGGACAGAATCGAGTCCTGCCCGCGGCCGAAGTCCGGCGGCGGTGGTTTCGACGGTTCGGGGATCTGCGGGGGCGGCGGCGGTGGTGGCGCCCCGAGGACCTTCACCAACACGATGCCGATCAGCACCAGCGCGAGGATCGCCCACAGCACGCCCCAGAGCCGCGGATCACGCAGCAGCTCGGGAAGTTCGAGGCCCGGCAGCCGCTTGCGGCGGGTGCGTTGCTTGCGCTGTTCGCCGGAACCGGCCGCCGTGGTGGCGTCGACGAGGTCGGCTTTCGGTGGCGGCGCGTTCGAATACCGGTCCGCCTGTTCGAGATAGCGGTACTCGTCGGCGGTGGCGGGCCGGCCGCCGTACACCACCTCGTCGAAACTGTGTGCTGCGGTGGGTAGTTCGATCGCGGCGGCCCGGTCGGCGGCGGCCGCGGCGGTCTCCCGCGCGGTGCGCGCGCGTTGCACCTCCAGCAGGCCGTTCTGTTCCAGACCGCGGACCACCGCGCGATAGCGCTCGCGCAGCGCGGTGTCGTAGTCGGCGCGTTGCGCCGCTTGTTCCGCGGCACTGCGATGTTCGCCGGCGGCACCCAGTTCCGGTGGCGGGGGAGTGGCGGGATGCGCGGTCTCCCAGCGGGGCTGATTCACCGGCGGGCCTCCGGAATCGTGATGTCCCAGGCTTCACGCCGGCAGCGCCGGTCGACGTATGCGACCACGCGCGTGGCGGATTCGATGGTTTCGGCGACCGCCACCGCGGTCAGCACGGCACACACGACGAGTACGGTCACGGTCCAGCGGTGCGTGCCCGTATAGCGGGAGAGGAAGAAGGGGATACCGGCCAACGGGACCGTGAGCACGACGGTGAGCACCCGCAGATACAGCCAGATCCCGGCCAGCCGCCAACCAGCGCCGCTCACCAGCAGTTTGGACCGGTCGCGGGCCTGCCCGAGCGGCAACTGCTCGGCGAAGAGCACCGGAACCGTCACGAACTGCTGCGCCCGCAACCAGCTCAGCCACACCGCCGACCCCACCAGCCCGACGAGGAACACCAGTGCGCCCAACACTGTGATCCCAACTCCGGTCAGGGTGAACAGACAGTGGAATCCGAGCAGCGGCCCGAACCGCGCGCCGAACGCTCCCAATGCCGCCTTCGCGGTGAGCGGCTGCTGCCGTACCCCGGCCAGGGCGACCGGCGTCACCACCCCGCGCACGACGGTCCGCAGCATCCACGCGAGTACCACCGTGACCAGCACCGCGACCCCCGCGAGCCGGCCGCCGGCCCCGCCGATCGCGTCCGCCACCGCGATGATCCCGAGGTCCACCGCCGCCGCCACGGCCAGCGCGCTCCCGACCAGTCCCGCGACCACCCGCAGCCGCCCCTGCAGCACCGCGAACGGCAGATCGAGCAACTCCCGCCCACTGAACGGCCGCAGCGGAACCCGCTCGGCCGCCTCGGTTCCGCTATCGGCCGAGCGCACCACCTCGCCCCCACCGGCGGCTGCTGACAACACGCGCCCGAGTGTATCCGCCACCGACGGTTCCGATCAGAGCCGGAAGGTCTCCACACCGCACCGGATCATCCCGCCCTCGGCAAGCGGCTGGAACGTGGTGTCGGCGATCAGGAGTGGTCGGTGCCCGGGGGGAGTTCGCGGGTGCCGCGGGATTCCAGTTCCGCGCGCTGTTGCGCGGTCAGGGAGTTGGGGTCGACGCCGGCCGGGAGTCCGTATCCGGCCTGGCCCGGGGTCAGTGCGGTGTAGCGGGGGTCCTGGTACTGGTAGCCGGGGTGGGGGATGCGGTCGGACGGTACGGAGTACGGGCCGGTGGGGGCTGTCGGCAGCTGGTACGGGTGCGGCTGGGTGGGGAAGGCCGGGGCGTATTGCTGCTGGGTCGGCTGGGGCTGTTCCACGCCGTCGACGGTGACCTTGCGGGTGCGGCGGAAGGTGAAGGTGACCTCCTCCGACTCCTCGAAGGCCTGCCGGATGGTGCGCAGCGGGCTGGTGGCGGTATCGATGGCACCCTCGATGGCGTTTGTCACGAAGTTCGGTACCAGCGGGCGGATCATGCGGGCGGCCGTGTCGGTGAAGGGGACCGTGCCGATGATCGGAAGTTCCAGGCCGCCACCGGATTTCGCCGCAGGCAGGACGTCCGGGTGGGCGGTGGCCGACAGCATCGGATAGGCCGGGACCGGTGTGCCCGCGGGCAGGCGGGCGGGCAGGTTCGAGGGATGGGTCACGATGTCCTCCTGGGACAGGGTGTCTGCGGGACTGCCCGACGGCAGTGCGGAATTGCCATGCGGCGGAAGTGTGTTCGGCCCTGGGCCGGGCAGAGTGCCGGTGGCGCTGTCGAATTCGTGCAGCGCGCGTGGTGCGGCGCCGGTGAGGCCGATCTCGAAGCCGCCGATGGCCGCCACGATCCGGGTGCGCTGCCGCTCCCGGTCGATCGCCTTGTCGGCGACGGCGGCCAGCCGGGCGGCATTCAATTCCTGTTCGACACGCAGGAATTCGGCTTCCTGACCGGCTTCGGCGCGCCGCACCGCGACCGCGGTCTCGGCGGCCCGGCCGGCGCGGTCGGCGGCCGTGTGGGCCGCGATCTCGCGATCCAGCGCGGTCTCCCCGCGCCAGCGGCGCAGCAGGAGCGGAAGCAGGGCGAGCAGTACACCGGCCACGAGGTCGGCGAGCCGCAGCAGCAGGCCGCCGGGGTGACCGGCGGTGTAGCTGTTCATGGCGAGCCAGCGGGCACCGGCGCCGCGGTCGGCGGATCCGACGGCGGCGGTCCGTGCCTGGTCGAGGGCGTCGCGCTTGTCGGCGACCCGCTGATCCGCGGCCGGGACCTGGCCCTGCACGGCGGCGAGCCGGTTGCGGGCGTCCTGCAGCATGGCGTCGTCGGTGGCGGTCTCCGGGCCGCGCCCGGGCACCCCGGTGATCTTGGTCTGCGGGCAGTCCGGCGTCGGGTGGTACTCGCAGCGTGCGGTCTGCAGCGCGTCGGCGATATCGGTCTGGGCCTTGTCGAGCTGCTGTTGCAGGCCGGCCCGGTCGCCGCGGGCCGCGTCGAGCTGGGACTGTGCGGCGACCACCGCCGGCGCCGAATCGGTCGCCCGGTGGGCTTGATCGTCGAGCACCCGGTCCACGGTGCCGCCCAGCAGCAGCACGGTCGCCAGCTCGGCCACCACGATGCCGGCCGCCGCGGCCGCGCCCGCGCGAGTCAGCAGGTCGGCGCGGGTGGCGCCGGAACCGGTCGTGGTGGCCCGGGCGCCGGCACCGGTGAGCAGGACGGCCAGCAGGGCCACGACGACATCGGCCGCGACGGGCCACCCGGCGGCCCGGCCGGTCAGCAGCACCACGGTCGCCGCGGCGAGCGCGAACACCGCCACGGCGGCACCCGAGATCGCGTAACTCGCCCGGTCGTGGCGGTTCACGACGGTTCCGGTGCCGCCGCCCAGCCACGTGAGGAGCCCGGTGCCGGTGAGCTGCGCGCGCTCGGTGACTCGCGGTTGCGCCCGATCGGTGCCGTGCGGTTCCGCGGCACCCGGCGGCGTCGCGCTGTCGCCGGCGTGCGGGACATCGGGGGTGGTCATCGGGAGCTCACATCCTCTGGGTCCCGGGTCGTTGTCCAGGCACGGCACTAGGGGTCGGAGGTTCGGGTGGACTCAGCGTGACAGGCAGACGGTCCGGTGAGCGACTGCGGCCAGGGTTCTGTGGGTAGGGTCACACTGATAGCGAGCAACTATTTCCGCACGTCGCGACGGTTGATCTTGGCCGGAGTCGGGCCTCGCGAACCGGCCGCGCGTACCGTCGGCGGGGTGGGAACGGGTGGCAGCGGCAGTGCCGCCGAAACTCACTGTGCGGCCCCGACGTCGGTGAACGATCCGGTGGAGTGCGAGCGCCATGCCCGGCCGAGGGCGCTGTGCGTAACGTCACAATGGCCTGAATTGCCGAAAGTGTGCTGAACTCCACAAAAGCAAAAAATGCCGTACGGTCGGAACATTGGCGCGGCACGTCGCGGGCGTGTCCGGGTTGTCGCGTTCGAGTGACGAGTGGGTTAGCCGTGCGTGGATCGGGTTTACCCGTGCCCGGCCCGGAAACTCTGCTTCGGTGCAGGTAGGAGCCATTGCGGCCCCGGCGGCGGGTGTCTGTGACTGTCTCGGGTGCGACGCGCCACGGTGGCGAAAGCGACTGCGGAGATGGTCCGATCCTGCCTTACACTGGACAACGCGCAGATAGGTAGAGGACCGATGACAAAGACCAGGTAGACGGATTATTTAGCCAACCCTCACTTGGTTGGGACCTGGTTGGCACTTATCGTTTGCTCTGAACGCCGGGCACATAATGCCCGGCTACCTCGCTCATTGCGGTCGCGGGCTCATGGCCTCAGGCTGACGAGCGAAACCGGAGCGCGGTGGCTGACGGATGCGCGCGCGTTCCGCTACCGCCGAGCACCCGGCGACGACCCGGAGCGGGTGAACAACTGGAGAGTTGACTGCACAGGACGGCCACCACCGCCGCTGGCACCCAACAGTCCTTGGGCAGTCTAGACGGAGGCATTCGACGAAGGCCGTATTTCTTCGAAGGCCTGATTTTTTTGAAGGCAGAGGCATGACGCAACTTCCTGGCCACCGGTCACCCGGGCCCATCGGTCTGTACGACCCGGCGAACGAACACGACGCCTGTGGCGTCGCGTTCGTCGTCGACATGCACGGCCGTCGCAGCCGCGACATCGTGGACAAGGCCATTACGGCGTTGCTCAACCTGGAGCACCGTGGCGCCGCGGGCGCCGAGCCCAACTCGGGCGACGGCGCCGGCATCATCATCCAGCTGCCGGACAAGTTCTTCCGTGGCATCCTCGCCGACGAGGGAGCCACCTTCGAGCTGCCGCCGCTCGGCTCCTACGCCTCCGGTATCGCGTTCCTGCCGCAGGCTCGCCGCGAGGCGGCCCGCGCCGCGTACAAGGTCGAGAAGATCGTCGCCGAAGAGGGCCTGGCGGTCCTCGGCTGGCGTGAGGTGCCGATCGACGAGAGCAGCCTGGGCGCGCTGGCGCGGGACGCCATGCCGACCTTCAAGCAGTTGTTCATCGCCTCGCCCAAGGGCGGCGCCGAGCAGCTCTCCGGCCTGGACCTCGAGCGTCGCGCCTACGTGATCCGCAAGCGCGTGGAGGCCGAGCTCGGCAAGCAGGGCGCCGGCGAGGGCACGGTCGGCCACGAGTCGGTCTACTTCCCGAGCCTGTCCGGTGAGACCTTCGTCTACAAGGGCATGTTCACCACCCCGCAGCTGCGCGCGTTCTACCTGGACCTGCAGGACGAGCGGGTCGAGTCGGCGCTGGGCATCGTGCACTCGCGCTTCTCCACCAACACCTTCCCGTCGTGGCCGCTGGCGCACCCCTTCCGGCGCGTCGCCCACAACGGTGAGATCAACACCGTCACCGGTAACGAGAACTGGATGCGCGCCCGCGAGGCGCTGCTGAAGTCCGACGTCTTCGGCAACGACGCCGACGGCAACAACCGCCTGGAGAAGATCTTCCCGGTCTGTACCCCCGGCGCCTCCGACACCGCCCGCTTCGACGAGGTGCTCGAGCTGCTGCACCTGGGCGGCCGCAGCCTGCCGCACGCGGTGCTGATGATGATCCCCGAGGCGTGGGAGCGCAACACCACCATGGACCCGGCGCGCCGGGCCTTCTACCGCTACCACTCCTTCCTCATGGAGCCGTGGGACGGCCCGGCCTCGGTGTGCTTCACCGACGGCACCGTGGTCGGCGCGGTCCTGGACCGCAACGGCCTGCGGCCCTCCCGCGTGTGGGTCACCGAGGACGGCCTGGTCGTCATGGCCTCCGAGGTCGGCGTGCTGGACATCGAGCCGTCGAAGGTTGTCCGCAAGGTCCGCCTGCAGCCGGGCAAGATGTTCCTGGTCGACACCTCCAAGGGCCGGATCATCGGCGACGACGAGATCAAGTCGGAGCTGGCCGCCGCGGCGCCCTACCAGCAGTGGCTGGACGAGGGCCCGGTCAAGCTGTCCGAGCTCCCCGACCGCCCGCACGTGCACATGTCGCACGACCGCGTGCTCATCCGGCAGCAGATCTTCGGCTACACCAACGAGGAACTGAACCTGCTGATCTCGCCGATGGCCGCCACCGGTGGTGAGGCGCTCGGCTCGATGGGTACCGACACCCCGATCGCGGTGCTGTCGTCGCGCTCGCGACTGCTGTTCGACTACTTCTCGCAGCTGTTCGCGCAGGTCACCAACCCGCCGCTGGACGCCATCCGCGAAGAGGTGGTCACCAGCCTGCGCAGCACCATCGGCCCCGAGTCCGACCTGCTGCACCCCGGCCCGGAATCGGCCCGGCACATCACGCTGACCCAGCCGATCCTGGACAACGACGAGCTGGCCAAGCTGGTTCACATCAACGACGACGGCTCCCGCCAGGAGCTGCGTTCGGTGGTCGTGCGCGGTCTTTACCCGGTCCGCAAGGGTGGCAAGGGCCTGCGCAAGGCGCTCAAGGCCATCAACGAGCAGGTGTCGGCCGCCATCGACGGTGGCGCCCGTATCATCGTGCTGTCCGACCGCGAGTCGAACGAGAAGCTGGCGCCGATCCCGTCGCTGCTGCTCACCTCGTCCGTGCACCACCACCTGGTCCGGGAGAAGACCCGCACCAAGGTCGGCTTGGTCGTGGAGGCCGGTGACGCCCGCGAGGTACACCACATGGCCCTGCTGATCGGTTTCGGTGCGGCCGCGATCAACCCGTACATGGCCTTCGAGTCGATCGAGGACATGCTCGAGCGTGGCGCGCTGAAGATCCCCGGCTCGACCGGCGACCACGAGGCCGACTTCGCCAAGGCCGTCGCCAACTACAACAAGGCGGCCGGCAAGGGTGTGCTGAAGGTGATGTCCAAGATGGGCATCTCCACCATCGCCTCCTACCGCGGCGCGCAGCTGTTCCAGGTCATCGGTCTCTCGCAGGACCTTCTGGACCAGTACTTCACCGGTCTGCGGTCCCCGCTGGACGGTATCGGCTTGGACGACATCGCCGACGAAGTCGCGGCCCGGCACCGGATCGCCTACCTGGAGAACCGCAACGAGCGCGCGCACCGCGAGCTAGAGGTCGGTGGCGAGTACCAGTGGCGGCGGGAGGGCGAGTACCACCTGTTCAACCCGGACACGGTGTTCAAGCTGCAGCACGCCACCCGGACCGGCCAGTACAAGGTCTTCAAGGAGTACACGAAGCTGGTCGACGACCAGTCGGAGCGCCTGGCGTCGCTGCGCGGTCTGTTCAAGTTCCGCACCGAGCACCGCAACCCGATCTCGATCGACGAGGTCGAGCCCGCGAGCGAGATCGTGAAGCGGTTCTCCACCGGCGCGATGAGCTACGGCTCGATTTCGGCCGAGGCGCACGAGACCCTCGCGATCGCGATGAACCGCCTGGGCGCGCGCTCCAACTCGGGTGAGGGCGGCGAGTCGCCGGTCCGCTTCGAGGTGGAGGAGAACGGTGACTGGCGCCGGTCGGCGATCAAGCAGGTCGCTTCGGGCCGGTTCGGTGTCACCGCGCACTACCTGACCAACTGCACCGACATCCAGATCAAGATGGCGCAGGGCGCCAAGCCGGGTGAGGGTGGCCAGCTGCCGGCGCACAAGGTCTACCCGTGGGTGGCCGAGGTGCGACACTCGACGCCGGGTGTCGGCCTGATCTCGCCGCCGCCGCACCACGACATCTACTCGATCGAGGACCTGGCGCAGCTGATCCACGACCTGAAGAACGCGAACCCGCAGGCGCGGATTCACGTGAAACTCGTCGCGGAGCCCGGCGTCGGTACCGTCGCCGCGGGTGTGTCCAAGGCGCACGCCGACGTGGTGCTGATCTCCGGCCACGACGGTGGTACCGGTGCCTCGCCGCTGACCTCGCTGAAGCACGCGGGTGGCCCCTGGGAGCTCGGTCTCGCCGAGACCCAGCAGACCCTGCTGCTCAACGGTCTGCGCGACCGGATCGTGGTCCAGGTCGACGGCCAGATGAAGACCGGCCGCGACGTGATGATCGCCGCGTTGCTCGGTGGCGAGGAGTACGGTTTCGCGACCGCGCCGCTGGTGGTCTCGGGCTGCGTCATGATGCGCGTCTGCCACCTCGACACCTGCCCGGTGGGTATCGCCACCCAGAACCCGGTGCTGCGGGATCGTTTCACCGGTAAGCCGGAGTTCGTCGAGAACTTCATGCTCTTCATCGCCGAGGAGGTCCGCGAGCTGCTGGCCTCGCTGGGTCTGCGCACGCTCGACGAGGCCATCGGCCGGGTCGACCTGCTCGACACCACGGCGGCCAAGGAGCACTGGAAGGCCTCGAAGCTGGACCTGTCGCCGATCCTCGACGACGTCGAGACCGCGTTCATGGCTCAGGACCGTCGCCGGACCAAGTCCCAGGACCACGGTCTGGACAAGGCGCTGGACAACCAGCTGATCGCGCAGGCGGCCGACGCGCTCGAGCGCGGCAAGCCGGTGAAGTTCGAAACCAAGATCACGAACGTGAACCGGACCGTCGGCACCATGCTGGGCCACGAGGTCACCAAACTCTACGGCGGCGCCGGCCTGCCCGACGACACCATCGACCTGACGTTCACCGGTTCCGCCGGTAACTCGTTCGGCGCGTTCGTCCCGGCCGGTATCACCCTGCGGGTCCACGGTGACGCGAACGACTACGTGGGCAAGGGCCTTTCGGGTGGTCACATCGTGATCCGCCCGTCGCTCAACGCGCCCGAGTCGTTCGTGGCCGAAGAGAACATCATCGCGGGCAACGTGATCCTGTTCGGTGCCACCAGCGGTGAGGCGTTCCTGCGCGGCATCGTCGGCGAGCGCTTCGCGGTCCGGAACTCGGGTGCCACCGCGGTGGTCGAGGGCGTGGGCGACCACGGCTGCGAGTACATGACCGGTGGCCGCGTGGTCATCCTCGGTGAGACCGGCCGCAACTTCGGTGCCGGTATGTCCGGTGGCGTGGCGTTCGTCTACGACCCGGAAGGCACGTTCGCGCAGCGGGTTTCGCCGGAGCAGGTCGACGCCGTCGAGCAGCTGTCCGGTGACGACTTCACCTGGCTGCACGACACCGTCACCCGCCACAAGGAGCAGACGGGTTCGGCTGTGGCCGAACGCATCCTGGCCGACTGGTCGCAGCAGGTGAACCACTTCGTGAAGGTCATGCCGCGCGAGTACAAGAAGGTCCTGCTGGCCATCTCCGAGGCCGAACGCGACGGCCGCAACGTGGAAGAGGCCATTATGGAGGCCGCGCGTGGGTAACCCGTCCCACGTCGCGACTGCCGTAATGGCGGTGCGACGCACCGAAATTGAAGGGTGCGCCGAGACGGCGCTGAACGCTGGAGCCGTACATGGGTGACGCACAAGGATTTCTGAAGCACACCAGCCGGGAGCTGCCCAAGCGCCGGCCGGTCGACCTGCGCCTGCTGGACTGGAAGGAGGTGTACGAGGAGAAGTTCTCCCACGACACCCTCCGGACCCAGGCGAGCCGCTGCATGGACTGCGGTATTCCGTTCTGCCACAACGGCTGCCCGCTGGGGAACCTGATCCCCGAGTGGAACGACCTGGTGTACAAGGGCGCGTGGCGCGAGGGCATCGACCGCCTGCACGCCACCAACAACTTCCCCGAGTTCACCGGCCGGCTCTGCCCGGCGCCGTGTGAGGCGTCCTGCGTCCTGGGCATCAACCAGGACCCGGTCACCATCAAGCAGGTCGAGGTCGAACTCATCGAGAACGCCTTCGACGAGGGCTGGGTCACCCCGGTCTACCCGACCCGAATCACCGGCAAGAAGGTCGCCGTCGTGGGTTCGGGCCCGGCCGGTCTGGCCGCCGCTCAGCAGCTGACCCGGGCCGGTCACACGGTGACCGTGTTCGAGCGCGACGACCGCATCGGCGGCCTGCTGCGCTACGGCATCCCCGAGTTCAAGATGGAGAAGCGCTTCATCGACCGCCGGATCGCGCAGATGGAGGCCGAGGGCACCATCTTCAAGGCCGGCGTGAACGTGGGTGTGGACATCACCGCCGAGCAGCTGCGGGAGCGTTTCGACGCGATCGTGCTGGCCGGTGGCGCCACCATCGCCCGTGACCTGCCGGTGCCGGGTCGCGAGCTCGACGGCATCCACCAGGCCATGGAGTTCCTGCCGCTCGCCAACCGCGTGCAGCTGGGCGACGCCATCACCGACGCCGACGGCCTGCCGCCGATCCACGCGCGCGACAAGAAGGTCGTCATCATCGGTGGTGGTGACACCGGCGCCGACTGCCTGGGCACCTCGCACCGGCAGGGCGCCGCGAGCGTCCACCAGTTCGAGATCATGCCGCGGCCGCCGGAGGAGCGTGCCGCTTCCACCCCGTGGCCGACCTACCCGCTGATGTACCGGGTGTCCTCGGCGCACGAAGAGGGTGGCGAGCGCGTCTACTCGGTCAACACCGAGCGGTTCGTGGGCAGTGACGGCAAGGTCACCGGCCTGCAGGCGCACGAGGTCGTGTTCGCCAACGGCCGGTTCGAGAAGGTCGAAGGCACCGACTTCACCATCGAGGCCGACCTGGTGCTGCTGGCGATGGGCTTCACCGGCCCGCAGAAGCCGGGTCTGCTCGAGGACCTCGGCGTCGGCTACGACCAGCGCGGAAACGTCAAGCGCGACAACAACTGGCACACCTCGGTCCCCGGCGTCTTCGTCGCCGGCGACATGGGCCGCGGCCAGTCGCTGATCGTGTGGGCCATCGCGGAGGGCCGCGCGGCCGCCGCCGCGGTCGACACCTTCCTCGAGGGCGAGACGGCTCTGCCGTCGCCGATCGTCCCGACGGCGGTCGCCCAGCGGTAAACGCTGCACAGCTCGAACGGCGCCTGTGGATTTCGATCCACAGGCGCCGTTCGCTGTTTGCGCACAGGTGGTGTCGCCGTGACGGGCGGTGGTGCGAAGTTATCCACAGTCTGCACATGGCTGTGGATAACTTCGCATGCCGGTGATTCGGGCTGTGGATGCTGCGGGCTGATCCAGCCGTCCGGTGTGGAGCGGGCTGACGTAGGTCGTGAAGGTAATCCCCCGAGCCCTTCGGATGCAAAGTGGTCCCGGTCCCGGTTACCGGTGCGGCAGCTCGCTTCCGCTTCGTAACCAAGCAAGCAATTGCTAGGGTGCGAGAATGAAGATCGATAACTCTGTCGCCGTCGTGACCGGTGGGGCTTCGGGCCTCGGGCTGGCGACTGTTCGTGCCCTGCACGCGCAGGGGGCCAAGGTGGTCGTCCTGGACCTGCCGTCGTCGCCCGGTGTGGCCGTGGCCGAGGAGCTGGGCGACGGTGTCGTGTTCGCTCCGACCGATGTGACCAGCGAGGAGCAGGTCGGGGCCGCGCTGGACATCGCGCAGGGGCTGGGTGAGCTGCGGATCGCGGTGAACTGCGCCGGAATCGGCAACGCCATCAAGACCGTCGGCAAGAAGGGCGCCTTCCCGTTCGACGCGTTCCAGAAGGTGGTGTCGGTCAACCTGTTCGGCACCTTCAACGTCATCCGGCTGGCCGCCGAGCGCATGGCCGCCGTCGAGCCGGCCGGCGAGGAGCGGGGCGTCATCGTCAACACCGCCTCGGTCGCGGCCTACGACGGGCAGATCGGCCAGGCCGCCTACTCCGCCTCCAAGGGCGGCATCGTCGGCATGACCCTCCCGATCGCGCGTGACCTGGCGGAGCTGAAGATTCGCGTCGTCACCATCGCGCCCGGCCTGTTCCACACCCCGCTCTTCGCGAGCGCCTCGGACGAGATCATCTCCCACCTCGGCAAGCAGGTCCCACACCCCTCCCGCCTCGGTGACCCCGCCGAGTTCGCGGCGCTGGCCCAGCACATCGTGGAGAACCCGATGCTGAACGGCGAGACCATCCGCCTGGACGGCGCGATCCGCATGGCCCCGCGCTGAGCATTGCCCTGATCCGAAAACCCTATCGGCCCAGCTACTCCCGGGTCGAGTACGGCGCCTGTGGACAACTCCACAGGCGCCGTTCGCATTTCGCACCTATCCGGCCGACGGTACCGACCGCGCGGATCCTCGGCCGCCCTCGACGCCCCTGACCTGTGAGCCACGAATCCGGTGTCCAGCAGGCATGTTCGAGTGCTACGGGGACCGTGCTGCGTCCGCTGGGCGACGCCGGTGGGGGACCGAGTGGGCGTAAGGGTGAGATCCGCGCTACCGAACCGTCTTGTAGCCCGGGTGGACTCCGGCGGTCAGGCCCTGGTCGGTGGCGAGGCGGCCGAGTAGTGAAGCCAATTGCGCGCGTTCGTCGGGGGTGAGCGACCGGCAGAGCGCCTCTTCGTTCTCGCGGGCGGCGACGGCGAGGCGGCTGAGCAGGGCGGTGCCCGATTCGGTGAGGTAGAGGGCGTGCAGTCGGCGATCGTCGGGGTTGGGGCGGCGTTCGATCAGGCCGCGCTGTTCCAGGGTGTCGGCGAATTTCACGAAGCGGCTGGGCGGCATCCCGAGCGCGTCGGCGAGCTCGCGCTGGCTGCGGCCGGGTTGCACGATGAGCATCCGGAGCAGGCCGGCCTGTGGGGGAGTGAGGTCGAGGGGGGCGATGCCCGCGGCGAAATGCGCGGCGGCATGGGCTCCGACCTGCGCCAACAGGAATCCCACGCCGCCCGGCGGGCGGTGACTGCCCGGCTCTGCGTTCATGCTCATAGCAGCATGATAGTCGACGGAAAACGATGCATCCTTGACAATCGTTACAGAATGTAATTATTGTCGACCGAGTACGGACGTCGCACCCGGAAGAAAGAGACCACCATGACCACCACCCTGCGCCCCACCCGGACCACCGCGCCGTTGCTCGCAGCCACCGGCGCCTTCACCGCCCTCACCATCGCCTACTTCGCGGTCAACGCCCGGATGCCGCATCCCGGAGATTCCGGCGCCGCGGTGCTGGCCTACGACGTCGCCCACCGCGGACTGCTCGAGACCGGCGCGCTACTGATGGTGGCCGCGGCCGCCCCGCTGGTGGTGATCGGAACCCTCGTCTTCGCTACCTTGCGGGCCCGGCTCGGCCGCGTACCCGGGATCGCCGTCGCCGGCGCGGTACTCGCCGCGGCCGCGCTCACGGTCAGCGGGATCATCGGCTGGGCGGGTGCCCGGCTCACCGACGCCGCCGGTCCGGCACTGGCGCGGGCCGTGGCCGACCTGAGCTTCGCGTCCGGCGGTCCGGCCTACGCGGTCGGATTCGGCCTGTTCGCCCTGGGCGTCGCGGTACCGGCGCTGATCGGCGACCTGCTGCCGCGCCCGCTGGCCTGGACCGGCGTGGCCATCGGAATCGCCGGTGCCGTCGCCGTTCTCGGCTTGGCGGTGCCCGCCCTGCTGCCGCTGCTCCCGGTGGTCCGTTTCGGTGGCCTGCTGTGGCTGATCGTCACCGTCGTCACGCTGGTCCGGCGCTGAGCCACACCGTCTCTCTCCCACAAGCACTCTCGCCCGGAAGGCTCGATTCCCATGCTCAGCACCTACTCCGACCTGGCGGGCAAGACCGCGGTCGTCACCGGCGGTTCCCGGGGCATCGGCGCCCAGACCGCCCGCCTGCTCGCCGCGCAGGGCGCGAATGTGTGTGTGGCCGGCCGTGATCGCGCCGCCCTCGACAGCGTCGTCGCCGAGATCACCGCGGCCGGGGCCGGTACCGCCTTCGGCGTCGTCGCGAACGTCACGGCCGCAGCCGATCTCGCGGAGCTGCGGGACGCGGTGACCCAGCGCTTCGGCGCGGTCGATGTGCTCTGCCCGTTTGCCGGCGGCCAGGGCGCGCCCGCGCCGACCAGCGCCCTGACCGAACAGCGCTGGCACGAGGTGCTCGACTCGGAACTGACCTCGGTCTTCCTGACCGTGCAGGCCTTCCTGCCCGCGATGGTGGAACGCGGCAGCGGCAGCATCGTCACCATGTCCTCGTCGGCGGGCCGCCAGCCCAGCCAGGCGAACCTGGCCTATGGCGTCGCGAACGCCGGCCTGATCATGCTGACCCGCCATCTCGCCACCGAGTACGGCCCGCACGGCATCCGGGTGAATGCCTTGGCCCCCAGCTCGATTCGCACCGAGAAGGTCGAGGCGCACATGCCGGAGGCGGTCCAGCAGCAGGTCGCCGCCGCCCACCCGCTGCGCCGCCTCGGCACCACGACCGACGTTGCGGAGACCGCCCTGTTCCTGGCCTCCGACGCCTCGGCTTACCTGACCGGCCTGACCATCGACGTCGCCGGTGGCCGGATCACCAACTGACTCAGCGCCTTACGACCGCGCATCCGTCGGATGCGCGGTCGTTCCGTTCCGTGGCGACTCGCCGGACAGCCACCGACATCGGATTCAGCCCCAGTTCCGGATCGGTCACCACAGGTCGCGTCAGTCCGGTCGGCAACGTCGCAAGGCCCGGCCGTCCTCGGGACGTGTCCGCACGGTGGTGTGGCACTACAACTCTCGGACGGCTCCCGCTGCGTGGCGCGCAGAAGCGCACAGCCCCACGAATCCCACTGCCGCGAACCATCCGAGCTCGGTCCCCAGTCCTTGTTTGGCGGCCAACAGGATCGAGGCCCCCGCTAGGCAGACGAACAGGCCCGCAACGGTGCTGCGCGCAGCGGTAGTCCTCGGCAAGCGGGCATCCCACCAGGGCAGCGGACGCTGCTCGAATCGGGTGAGCAGCGGGAACAACAGGGCCAGTACGGCGGCGAAAGCACAGGCGCGCAGGGCGATCCGGAACCAGAAGCCCGGCTGGTGCGGGTCGTGGGCGTCGAGGTCGGCCAGATGCAGGCCGAACGCGGCCACCGCGATCGCGGGAATGTGCCAGAGGTACAGGGTCATCGCGCCGGCATTGCCGACCGCCACCGGGTACCAGACCTTCGGGTGGCGGGCCCAGCGCTCGACGCGACCGGCGGCGGCCACGAAGAACAGGCTCATGGCCACGCAGTGCAGGGCCAGCACGACCGTCGGGGGCGAGACATTGGAGATCCCAGCGGATCCCGTGACGACCAGCGACACCTGATAGGGGCCGAACGCCACGAGCGCGATCTCGGCGGCCAGCGCGGTCAGGGCGGCCACGACCGCGGTGCGCGGCGCGATCAGCTTGCGCGCGTACCCGATACCGATCAACGTCGGGATCAACCACACGGTGAGGAAGCTCGGATAGCCGAATAGGTCGGAGCCCGAGGCGATCCGGGATACGTCGGCCGAGCCGGCGGCACCGAGCAGTGCGGCGATCCCGAGCCAGAGCCGAGGTGCGGTGTCGAGCTGGGTGAGCGCCGGAACACACGCGAGCACCATGAGATACACGCCGAGGAACCACAGCAGCGAGACCACCTGCTCGCCGAGCTGCGCCGCCGAGGCCGCCCCCATCCCCACGCGCACCGCGCCCAGCGCCACGGTCCACACGGCCAGGTACCAGAACACCGGCCGGCACAGCCGCTGCGCCTTGCCCACCAGCCAAGTGCCCCACGGTGTTTCCGCCCGCAGCCCGTAGGCGGCGGCCGCGCCGCCGGCCAGGAAGAACAGGGGCATGATCTGCAGCACCCAGGTGAGTGGCTGCAATGCCGGTGCGGACTGCAGGGTGTCACCGATCCGGACTCCGCCGGCGGTGATCGTGGCCAGCAGCATCGCGCAGTGACCGAACATCACCACGAGGAGGCTGACCAGGCGGGCGACGTCGATCGCGCGGTCCCGCTCGGACGAGGTGCCGGCCGCGACGGCCGCCGGCGAGGGCAGGGCAGGGCTGGTAGCGAACATGATTCGAGCCTGCCGGGCGCGCCACGGATCCGGATGAGTAGTTCCCCCCGGTTCGGGTGAGGGTTATCCGGTCACGACAGCTGCAGCAGACCCAGTTTCCGGGCTATGGCCACCGCCTCCTCACGGGAGTGGCCGCCCACTTTCTGATACATGCTGCGCAGCTGGGTCTTGACGGTGTTGATCGAGACGAACTGTTTCTCGGCGATCTTGCGCAGCGGTTCGCCCCGGGCCAGCTCGCGCAGGATGGCCTGCTCCCGATCGGTCAGCCGGACCACGGGGACGTCGGTGGGGAACACCGAAGGAGTTGCCGCGGCGAGGAATTCCGCGACCCCGCTGGTCGAGACGCCGGTGCGCTCGCTGAGTGTCCGGACCAGCCGGGTCGGGACGAGCGCCAGCGGTCGCAGCAGTCCGGTCTGTTCGATCAGCGTGCAGGCCGACACCCACCGAGTGTCGGCGGAATCGGTCTCGCCGAGCGCTTCGTGCGCGGCCGCCTGGACCAGTAGCGCCTCCAGATGCGGGCGGGGTTGCGCGGACTGGAACCAGTCCACCCGATGACACAGCGCGAGTGCAACGGTCGGCCGGCGGGCGAACAGATTCGCGCGGGCCGCGGCGACCACCGTCCAGGGATCGTCGCCGATCACGCTGTCGGCGATCTCGATGGCCTTGTTCCCCTCGCCGCCCGCCAGCCGCAGATCGATCTCGCTCGCGGTCAGCAGCGAGTAGGCGATCCCGCCGGGCCGGCAGGTGTCGGCATTGGCCGCGACACCGCGGGTCAGGTGGGCCAGGCCGAGGAACGGCTGCCCGATGGCCAGCGCGTACTGGGCGCGGGCGTACACCACGAACGACCACATCTCGTCGCGGTCTTCGGGTTCGCCGATGTCGTCGAGCACGGCGCCGGCATCCGGCGGGTCGAGCCGTTCCAGCGCTACCAGCGCCTGCGCCACCGAGCCCACCGAACGGCCGGACAGCCCGGCGGGCGCTTGGCCGAGCCGCCGGCGGGCCTGCAGGATGTCGCCGGCGACCGCCCGGCCCAGCGCCGATTCGAGGGCGGCGTCGCGGGCCAGCTGGGTCAGGCCGGCGGCGCGGGCCGCGCGGTAGGCCTGCTGTAGTTCGGATGTGGCCTCGGTGAAGGATCCGCTCAGCTGGTAGGTGATGCCGCGCTGGAATCGGACGATGGCCAGTGGCGCGCCCAGGGTGTCGGGCTGGGATTCCGAGGCGCTCGAGACGAGCGGGGTCTGCGTGCGGGCGATGTCGGCCGCGCGCCGGAATTCTCCGGTCGCGCGCTGCATTATCATTCGCACCGCGCCGACACTCAATGCGTCGCGCGCTTTCGGCGTTTCTCCCAGAGCACGCAATTCCTCCGGGTCCGACGGAAGTTCGATCAACCCACTGGTATTGGTGGATCCCCAGTGAGTGAACAGTTTTCGGCCGGCCAATAATGTAGGGTGTTCGGACAGTTCGGATTCGGGAATCGCTTCGGCCGCGACGCGCAGCAGCTGAGGGTCGTCGAGCAGGAGCGTGACCCAGCTATTCTCGATGAGCGAGATGGCCGTCTGCCAGTCACGATCGGCGATTGCGGAGGTCAGAGCGGCGGCTGTGTCGTCGGGAGTCGGTTCGGCAGTCCGCTGGCCGTGGTGGTTCATCCGACTCCCCTTTCTCTTCGCATTCACTTGGCAAACCGATCGGTATGTGGTCGACCTCGATAAATTGACTGTAACCGGGCACCTTAGGGGGGTCATCGCATTGTTGGCAAAATAGGGGCAACTTCCCTGGTCCCAGGTTAGGGGCCATGACCCTTGGGGTGCTAACCGAACTTTCGGTATCCAATTACCGACTGAATCGGTTTCGGTGCCCGAACTGTCGGTGTTGTTGCAGTGTTTGTTTGGTCAGCAGTCCAATACCCCATAGGGGCCGGAACGAACTGGAGCGAAATGCGGGTGCGCAAGTGCATTGCGATGGCGGCGTTCATGGCGGCGGGTGCGGTGGCACCGGCCGTGTCCGGCGCCGGGAACGCGGTCGCGGACAACGATTGTCCGTCGGTCGAGGTGATCGCGATTCCCGGCACGCTGGAGACCGGGCCGCACCGGCTCGACGGCGTCCGCGGCCACGGCATGCTCAGCGGAGTCACCAACGGCCTGGGCGATTCCCATCAGGTCGACTACATCGACTACCCGGCCACCGCGGTCTGGTGGGACGGCGAGGTGTACGGCACCTCCAAGCACAAGGCCGTCGACAACGCCCGCGGCCTGATCGCCGAGATGGCCGCCCGCTGCGCCACGACCCAGTTCGCCGTGGTCGGCTACAGCCAGGGCGCCGACGCCGCCGGTGACCTCGCCGCCGAGATCGGAACCGGCCACGGGGTGATCCCGCCGGAACGGTTCGCCGGCGCCGGGCTGATCTCCGACCCGAGCCGCTCACCCGCCGACATCCAGGTCGGGCCGCCCGCGCCGGGCGCCGGCGCCGAGGGCAGCCGGCCCGGCGGCTTCGGCTTCGTCAACGATCGGGTGCGCACCGTCTGCATCGCCGACGACCTCTACTGCGCGACCGACGAACAGGACTACGTCAGCCGGCTCGCCGGCCTCATCGTGCGCGGTACCGAGATGAACCCGGCCGGCCTGTGGCGGGACATGCTCGACACCGGCGTCTGGATCGGTGACCTGGGCGCGCACGGCGGCATCCCGACCCTGGCCTCGCAGATGAGCCGGCAATCCTACGAGGACCTGATCGACAAGGTGCAGTCCTTCCTGCAATCCGGTGCGCACGTGGCATATCCGCGCTATCAGGTCGGCGACGGACAGAACGCGATCGGCTGGATGCACGACTACGTAGCCGGAATGGGCTGAGCGGTCCGGAAACGGGCTGGGCAGCGGCTGAACAACGTAGGCGCCCACGGATTTCGGTCCGCGGGTGCTGTCACGTGCGCGCCATGATCGGAAATCGGACGCCACGCGGGTTCGGAATGGAAAGTCCGTCCCGTGCCCCATATTCTTGGCTCGCCGGTGGCGAGCGTGAATGTTCCCGCCGCCCTGAGCAATGCGCAAGATTGTGATGCCCTGGTTGGGCGAGTGTGGGAACTGGAGCAGTATGCGGGTGAGGAAGTGCGTCGCGGCCACCGCGGTCGCCGCGACGGGCCTGTCCGGTCTGGTGCTCGGAAGTGGCACGGCCACAGCGGATTCGGCCTGCCCCGACACCTATGTGGTGGCGGTGCCCGGCACCTGGGAGACCGGTGTCGACAAGGACGACAACGTCCGGGGCGGCGGGATGCTCGCCGGTGTCACCGAAGGCCTACCCGGCACGATGCGGGTCGACTACGTCGACTACTCGGCCACCGCCTTCCCGTGGGAGGGCGACGTCTACGGCGCCTCCGAGAAGGAGGCCCGCGACAACGCCCGCGGTCTGATCGCCGATATGGCCGCGCACTGCGGTGGTACCAAGTACGCGATCGTCGGCTACAGCCAGGGTGCGGACGCCGCCGGTGACGTGGCCGCCGAGATCGGCACCGGGCACGGTGTCGTCCCGGCCGACAAGGTCGTCGCGGTCGGCCTGGTCTCCGACCCGAAGCGCTCGCCCGCCGACACCCAGGTCGGCCCGCCGGTCGGTGGCTCCGGTGCCGAGGGTGCCCGGCCGGGCGGTTTCGGTCAGCTCACCGACCGGGTCCGGACGGTCTGCGCCGAGGGCGACCTCTACTGCGCGACCGAGGACACGGACTACATCTCCCGGCTCGCCGGGTTCGTCGCGGCCGTGTCCGGCGGCAACGCGGCCGACATGTGGCGCTACCAGCTGCAGGCCGTGAACCTGGCGAGCGACCTGATGTCGCACGGCGGGATCGGCGCCCTGCAGTCCCAGCTCACCGGTGACGCGAACGAGCAGCGGGTCAAGCAGATCGAGGACTTCTACGGCACCGGATATCACACGTCCTACGGCACCTACGCCGTCGGCGGCGGGCAGACCGCCATCAGTTGGATGCACAGCTTCATCGCCGGCGCGGCCTGACGACGGCCGGGTCGCGGCCCGAATGAGCTGGTCACGGTTCATTCGGGTCCGCGAGTCGGTTTGGGCCCGTATTATCGGCAGTCGAATCGGTTCGCCGGGAATTAACTAGAATGTAATTCCGGTTTGGCAGGATGAACCGGACCATTGGTTGGGCCCGACTCGGGCGTGTTCGAACTGGATCAATATGCGAGTGAAGAAGTACATCGCGGTTGCCGGCGCGACCGCCGTGGTGATGTCCGGCCTGACCCTGGCCGAAAGCGGAACGGCCGCCGCGGATTCGGGCTGCCCGAGCGTCGACGTCGTAGCCGTCCCCGGCACCTGGGAGACCGGCGACCAGAAGAACCAGGCCGTGATCGGCGGCGGCATGCTCGCCGGCGTCACCGACGGGCTGCCCGGTTCCATGCAGGTCGACTACATCTCCTACCCGGCCACCGCCTTCCCGTGGGAGGGTGCGGTCTACGGATCGTCCAAGGACGTGGCCGTCAAGAACGCCGAGGGCGTCATCAAGGACATGGCCGCCCGCTGCGCCGCCACCAAGTTCGCCATCCTCGGCTACAGCCAGGGTGCCGACGCCGCCGGTGACGTCGCCGCCAGGATCGGCACCGGACGCGGCGTCATCCCCGCCAACCGCGTGACCGCGGTCGGCCTGCTCTCCGACCCCAGCCGCTCGCCCGCCGACACCCAGGTCGGCCCGCAGGTCCCGGGCTCCGGCGCGGCCGGTACGCGGCCCGGCGGCTTCGGCGTGCTCACCGACCGGGTCCGCACCATCTGCGTCGACGGCGACCTCTACTGCTCGACCCCCGAGGGCGACTACCTGACCCGGGCCATCGGCTTCGCCGCCGAACTGTCCGCGGTCAACCCCGGCGACCTCGGCCGGCTCGTGGCCGACGGCAACTCGCTGGTCGGCGACATCCTGGCCAACGGCGGAATCCCCATGCTGCAGAACGCCATCGGCAACGATCAGGGCAACCGGGAACGTGTCGAGAAGCTGGCCGAGTTCTACGGCGCCGGCGCGCACACCTCCTACGGCACCTACGACGTCGGCGGCGGCGAGAGCGCGCTGCAGTGGATGCACCAGTGGATCGCGGGTCAGAACTGATCTCGTAGGCTGCGCCGCACACAGACATTCGAGGGCCGTCCCGACCGGGACGGCCCTCGAATCGTCTCGTGGCCGAACCTGCCGCTCACCGGAACGAACCCGGTGGGCAGCTGCCGCAATGGTTGTGACCCGGCCTCAGCTGCCGAAAGAGCCGGTCGGAAGTTGCTGCAGCCACTCGCTCGGGTCCTGCCAGCCGGCCGGGTTCTGCCAGCCCTGGCCGCCCGGCCAGCCGGGGTTCTGCCAGTCCGAGTTCTGGTCGCCGGGCCAGTTGCCCTGGTCGTCCCGGTCGCCGTTCTGCCAGCCGTCGTGGTCGTGGCGGTGGTGGTGCCAATCGTCCTGGTCGACGGCGGCGGCCGACGGGACGGTGTCGGCCAGTGCCGGTGCCGCCACAGCGGCCAGCGGGAGCAGCGCGAACGCGGCCAGCGCCGCGACCCGGGCGGCCGGACGGCGAGACTTGACGGAGGTACGCATCGGTGTGCCTTTCTTGTCGGAACCGTGAGCCGGTACGGGCGCTCACTGGGTTCCATGAAAGGTTCCGAGGCTGGGCGTGGCAGTCGGTCGCGCTGGGAACGATCTGTGAGTTCAGCCCGCGGCCGGTCGCAGATTGCGCGGCAGCAGGTCCCAGACGTGCCCGTTCTCGTTGATCGTGGCCGCGGTGCGAGTGCCGGTGCGCGAGTACAGCACCCGAGTCACCGAGCAGTAGTCGATCGGGAAGGTCAGCGGCCTGGCCAAGCTCAGCACATCCTGCAGCAGCACGTTGATCACGCCGCCGTGCGCGAAGACCACCACGGTGTCGCTCGGCCCGGCAGCCGACACCAGCCCGTCCACGGCCTTGTGCACCCGGGACACGAACGCGCCCGCATCGATCTGCTCGGGCAGGTGACCGGCCTTGATCCGGTCGTACTGCGCCCGCAGCAGCTCGTGCGCGCCCGCCGCGCCGGCGTCCTCGATCGGGATGTACACCGGCAGATCGCGATCGTATTCGGCCAGATCGTCGACGATCTCGAGCTCGACGCCCAGCCGGTCCGCGGTGGGCACGGCGGTGTCGCGGGCCCGGCGCTGCGGGCTCGCCACCACGCGTGTGATCGGCCGTTCCGGACTGCTCAGTGCCGCAAGCACATTCGGCACCCGGGCGGCCTGTTCGCGGCCGAGCGCCGTCAGTTCGGGGTCGGCGGGACCGCCGGTGACGGCGGCCCGCACCGGCTGGGCGTGGCGGACGAGTACCAGTTGCACGCCGCCCAGCCTAGGACCGCGGTTTCACCAACGGGAACGGCAGGGTCTCCCGGATACTGCGCCCGGTGATCAGCATGACCACCCGGTCGACACCGATCCCCAGACCACCCGTCGGCGGCATGGCGAACTCCAAGGCGTGCAGGAAGTCCTCGTCCAGCTCCATGGCATCGGGATCACCACCGGCCGCGAGCATCGACTGCTCGGTGAGCCGCCGCCGCTGTTCGATCGGATTGGTGAGTTCGCTGTAGGCCGTACCCAATTCGACCCCCCACGCCACCAGGTCCCAGCGTTCCGCGACGCCGTCGATGCTGCGGTGCGCGCGGGTCAGCGGCGACACCGAGGTCGGGAAATCGATGTAGAAGGTGGGCAGTTCGGTGCGGTCCTCGACCAGGTGCTCGTACATTTCCAGCACGATCTGCCCGGCGTCCCAGCCCGGCTGGCACGGCACCTCCGCCTTCTCGCACAGCGCCCGCAGTTCCTCCACTCCGGTCTGCGGTGTGATCATCGTGTCCAGCGCTTCCGAGACCGCGCCGTGCACCGACTTCACCGGCCAGTCACCGGAGATGTCGACCTCGACCATCGTGCCGTCGGGACCGGGCCGCAACGCCACGCACTTGCCGTTCGCCGCGACCGCGGCATCCTGGATCAGCTGCTGGGTGGCCGACATCATCCGCAGGTAATCACTGTGCGCCTCATAGGCTTCCAGGATCGTGAACTCGGGATTGTGGCTGTAGTCCACGCCCTCGTTGCGGAACACCCGGCCCAGCTCGAACACCTTCTCCAGCCCGCCCACACACAGCCGCTTCAAGTACAGCTCGGGCGCGATCCGCAGATACAGGTCCAGGTCGTAGGCGTTGATGTGGGTGGCGAACGGGGTCGCGTTCGCGCCGCCGTGTACCTGCTGCAGCACCGGGGTCTCGACCTCGAGGAATCCCCAGCCCGTCAGCGTGTCCCGCAGCGAGCGCACCACCGCGCTGCGCTTGGCCAGCACCTCGCGGGTGTCGGGGTTGATGGCCATGTCCAGGTAGCGGCGGCGCACCCGCGCCTCCGGGTCGGCCAGGCCGCGCCACTTGTCCGGCAGCGGGTGCAGGCATTTGCCGATCATCCGCCAGTCCTGTGCCAGCAGCGACAGCTGACCGCGGCGGCTCGAACCGATCCGGCCGCTGACCTCGATCAGGTCACCGAGGTCGAAGTCGGAGGTGAACTCGTCGGAGCGGCCGCCGCCGACCCGTTCCCGGTCGATCAGCAACTGGATGTCGCCGGACCAGTCGCGCAGTTCGGCGAAGATCACCCCGCCGTAGTCGCGGATCCGCAGCAGCCGGCCGCACACCCGCACCGTCGTGCCCACCGGCGCCCGGCAGGCGGCCGCCACGGTGTGCGTCGGGGGATAGGCGACCGGGTAGGCGTCGATCCCGGCCGCCGCCAGCCGCTCCACCTTGTCCATGCGGACCCGCACCTGTTCGGGGCGGCGCGCCGAATACGGTTCCAGCTCTTCCGGTTCCAGCTCCGGGGGGCTGCCGTCGGCGTGCAGGCCGTGCATGGTGGGTGGCACGGCGGAGTGGATACCGGTGTGCCGCAACGGATCCGGCTCCTTGCCGAACCGTGGCAGGAAACCTTCGGCGAGCGCGGAGGCGATCGCCACCCGCAGCAGATTGCGCCGATCCTCGAACAGCGAGAACCGCGGCACCCACTGCGGCTGATACTTCACGTTCGAGCGGTACAGCGCCTCGAGCTGCCACCAGCGGGAGAAGAACATCAGCGTGCCGCGCCACAAACGCAGCACCGGGCCGGCCCCGATCCGGCCGCCCTCCTCGAACACCGCCCGGAACACCGCGAAGTTCAGCGACACCTTGGTGATGCCGTACTGCTCGGAATCCAGCGCCAGCTGCGAGATCATCAACTCCATGATCCCGTTGGGGCCCTTGGGATCCCGGCGCATGAGATCCAGCGAGACCCCGGTCCGGCCCCACGGCACCAGCGACAGCTCACCCCACACCCGGCCGTCGCAATCCACGGCCTCGACCAGCAGGCAGTCGCCGTCGAGCGGATCGCCGAGCCGGCCCAGCGCCATCGAGAAACCGCGCTCGGTCTCGGTGTCGCGCCAGGTGTCGGCGCGGTGGATGACCGCCGCCATCTCCTCGGCATCGACTTCGTGGTGACGGCGAACCCGGACCGTGAACCCCTGCTTACGCAACCGGTTCGTGGCCTGCCGCACCTGCTTCATCTCCGGCCCGGCCAGCGAGAACGTGCGGGTGTCGATGATGGCCTCGTCGCCCAGGCGTAGCGCCGACAGTCCCGCGCGCTTGTAGACCGTGGCACCCGCCTCGCTCGCGCCCATGACCGCCGGGGCCCAGCCGTAGGCGTCGGCGAGCCGCAGCCACGCGTCGACCGCCTGCGGCCACGCCTCCTTCGTGCCGATCGGGTCACCGGAGGCCAGGCACACACCCAGCTCCACGCGGTAGGTCACCGCGGCCTTCCCGTTGGGGGCGAACACCACCGCCTTGTCGCGGCGGGTCGCGAAATAGCCCAGCGAGTCGTCCACATCGGAGCGGGCGAGCAGGCCGCGCAACGCGGACTCGTCGAGCCCGGTCAGCGCGTTCTCCGAACGCTGCGACCGGAACAGCACCACCGCCGCCGCGACCAGGGCCGCGAACCCGAAGAAACCCAGCAGCAGATTCACCACGTGCGGTGGCCGGCCGTCGAAGGTGTCGCTGCCGACCAGCACCGGTGAGGTGACCCGCGACAGCGCCCACAGCAGGCGTTCGATACCCGGTGGCAGTGTGCCCGGGACGAGTTCGATGATGCCCCAGCCGATCAGCGTGCCCGCGACCACACCACCGACCAGCGTCGCCAGCGCGGTCCAGCCGGCGCCGCGCCGCACCTGGGTGTGGAACTCGGGCCACGCCGCGATCAGCAGGCCGAGCACCACCACGTGCACCACCAGCGCGATGACCACGTTCGGATTGCGCTCGTCGGTCAGATCGATCGCGTTCGCGACCGTGAACATGGTCAGGTAGACCACCAGCAGCCACCAGGCCACCCGTTTCCGGCTCGCGATCGCACCGGCCAGCAACCCGACCACCAGCGCCCACACCAGGCTCGTGTCCGGGGCGTCGAAGTAGTAGCTGTCGATGTACTCGCGCGGCACCCGGGTGATGAACCGCAGTCCGGGCGAGATGCTCCACAGGGCCGCCAGCACCGAGAACGTCGCCAGAACGATCCCCGCCAGGTGCGGCACCTCGGCGAACCGGCCGCGCGCGCGGTGCGGCACGGTTGCGGTCGCGCGGACCGGCTCGCGGTTCGAGGTCACCGGTCCAGTGTGAATGCCTTCCCGCCCGGTGTCTCGAACCGGCCCGCCGTTGCCCGTGTCGGTGCGGGAAGTAAAGATGTACCCCATGTCGGATCCAGTCGACGTGCCGATCGATGACGATGTCATCCGCCTCGGACAATTTCTGAAGCTGGCCAACCTCATCGATAGCGGTGCGGAGGCCAAGACGGTTGTCGCCGCCGGCCTGGTGCGCGTCAACGACGAGGTGGAGCTACGGCGCGGCCGTCAGCTACACGCCGGCGATGTCGTCGCCCTGGCCGGACATCTGGCCAGGGTCGTCAACATGTGAGTGCCGTCTACTCGGCTCGCACCACGACACCGTCGGCGTCGCTGTAGAGCATCTCGCCGGGCACGAACGTCACCCCGCCGATCTGCACCACGACGTCCCGCTCACCGGAGCCGGTCTGGGTGCTCTTGCGCGGGTTGGTGCCCAGCGCCTTGATCCCGATGTCGAGGGTGCGCAGGATCGCGGAGTCGCGGACCGCGCCGTTGATCACGACACCGGACCAGCCGTTGGCGACCCCGCGCCCGGCGATAATGTCGCCGACCAGGGCGGTGTGCACACTCCCGCCGCCGTCGACGACCAGGACCCGGCCTTCGCCCGGCTCACCGAGGGTCTGCTTGACCAGCAGATTGTCCTGGTAGCAGCGGATCGTCACGATCCGGCCGGCGAACGACTCCCGCCCGCCGAACTGCGTGAATTGGGTGTCACAGCTCCGGATCTCGGGGCCGATCTCGTCCGCGAGGTCGGCGGTGGCAATAGCGTTCACAGATTCCGTCACGCGCATCAGCTTGCCATGGCCCGGCCGGTGCGTGGCTGAGACCTTGCTGTCAGAGCCGGGCGATCTCGCGGTCAGCGGCTCAGGTGGTATGCCTCGATCTCGGCGCTGAGCCGCTTGGTCATCTGCGCGGCGGCGATCTTGACGAACGGCTCGATGGTCTTGCCCAGGACCTTGCCCGCCAGGCCGGGCGCGACCCGGTAGTCGAAGTCGACGACCAGACCGCAGCGGCCGCCACCGAGGTCGGTGAAGTTGTACGTGGTCTCGACCTGGAAGCCGTTCACCGACTTCATGGCCAGCACGACGCCCGGTTCGCTGCGAGCCACCTCGACGGTGGTGTGCAAGGTGGCCGGCCCGAGCTTGACGGTCACGTCGAATGTCGCGCCCACACCTTCGATCTGGTCGGTGAGCGGGCTGATGGCGTGCACTTCGGCCATGTACTGCGGCGCGGTCCGGTAGTCGTTCACATAGGCGAACGCGGTCTCGGCCGTGGCGGCGCACTCCACGCTGATCTTCACGTCGGTCATATCGGACAGGTTAACGGTGTACCGGTGGCGGTGCTGCCGTGCGGCGGGCCGGTTCGGTGTCCGGGAGCAGGTGCGCGCCCGCGCCGGGGCGGATCCGGGTGCACCCGGGCCGGGGGTGCCCGGCGGCCGCCACCGTATCCGGTAACTCGGCGGCGATCCGGTCCGCCGCGTCCTGTGGGGCGAAGGCGATCACGGTGCCGCCGAAGCCGCCGCCGGTCATCCGGGCCCCGTACGCGCCGAGCCGGTCTGCGGTGGCCGCGATCAGATCGATTGCGGGCGTGGTGATCTCGAAGTCGTCGCGCATCGAGGCATGAGAGGCACGCATCAGCGCGCCGAATCCGGTGGCGTCCCCGGATCGCAGGGCGGCGGCGCCGTCGAGTACGCGGCGGTTCTCGGTGAGGACATGGCGGGCGCGGCGGCGCAGCTCGTCGTCGGCGAGTTGCCGCCAGTCGTCATCGGCCACGTCGCGCAGGGACGGCGCGCCCAGCAGTTCGGCGGCGCGTTCACAGGCCCGGCGCCGGTCGGCGTACTCGCCCGAGGCGTTGCGATGCGGGCTGCGCGAGTCGATCGCCAGCCACACGCCGCCGGCGGATTCCAGCGGCACCGGGGTCACCCGCACGGACCGGAAGTCGATGAGCAGCGCGGTGTCCGGCTCCCCGTACAGCGCGGCCAGTTGGTCGAGCAGCCCGGTCGGCGCTCCGACGTACTCGTTCTCCGCCCGCTGCGCGATCCGGGCCAGCTCGGTGCGGTCGACCACGGCGCCGGCCGCCGCGGTGAGCGCGCACAGCACCGCGCACTCCAGCGCCGCCGACGAGGACAGACCCGCGCCGACCGGCACTGTCGAGGTGATCCGCATCCGGCCGGCCGGTACCGCCACGCCGAATTCACGTAGCGCCCAGACACTTCCGGCGACGTAACCGCCCCATCCGGTGACGCGGTGGGTGCTTGGCGACGTATCGAGCGGCACCGCAACCGAATCCGGCTTCCGGTCCGACCCGGCGTGGATCGTCGCGTCCGCGCCGCCGACCTCGAAGTCGACGACCGTGCCGGCCTCGAGGGCGATCGGCAACGCGAATCCCGCGTTGTAGTCGGTGTGTTCGCCGATCAGGTTGACCCGTCCCGGCGCGTGCGCCCGCACCCAGGTCATGCGATCACCGCCCGTAGGTCGGCGGCGATGGTCTCCGGGGTCTTGTCGTTGAGGAACGCGTCCCGCCCGGATTCCGACCCCGCAAGGTATTTGAGCTTGTCCGCGCTGCGCCGCACGGAGAACAGTTCGGCGTGCAGGTAGCCCTCTTCGGCGTCCGCACGGTACTGGTGCCACGAGGCGATGTAGGGGAGCGGGCGGGCGTAGAGCGCGTCGAAGGCGCGCAGCACCGTGAGATAGACCAGGGCCAGGTCGTCGGCTTCGGCTGCGGTGAGGTCGATGAGGTTGCGTACGTGGCGATTCGGGTAGACGTGCACCTCGACCGGCCAGCGCGCGGCAAAGGGCACGAACGCCGTGGTGTGCTCGGTGCGCACCAACAGCCTTGTCCGGTCCGCGATTTCGTCGGCGAGGATCGACTCGAACAGATCGGTGCCGTGCTCGGCGCGGTACGCGGCGGCCGTGCGCAGCAGGTCGCGGGTACGCCGGGTGCGGAACGGGTAGCCGTAGATCTGGCCATGCGGATGGGCAAGGGTCACACCGATTTCCGCGCCGCGGTTCTCGAAGCAGTACACCTCGGCGATGTCGTCGCGGGCGAACAGCTCGGCTGTGCGGTGCGCCCACACGTCGATCATCAAGCGGGCGTGCTCGTCGGACAGGGCGGCGAACGAGCCGTCGTGATCACTACTGAAACAGACCACTTCGCAGCGGCCGGTGCCCAGCTCCTCGACCCGAAGCGGATTCGCCTCGGGCACAGCCCGGTACGGCACCCCGACCGTCGACAGTGCCGGGAATCTGTTCTCCAGCACAGCAACCCGATAGTCCGCTGCCGGGATCTCACTGGACCGACCGTCCGGATCCGGGCACAGCGGGCACATCTGCCTGGGCGGGTGATAGGTGCGTTCCTGCCGGGCGGGGGCCACGATCACCCGGTCGCCGGTGCGCGGATCCCGGCGCACCGTGGTGACGGGTAGCGGCGACCGTCGGGGCAGATCGCGCCGGTCCACGCCGAGCCCGGTATCCGAGTCGTACAGCAAGATCTCGCGATCGTCGGCGAGCCGGCCTCGGACGGGAGTCGGCAGGGTGCGGGCGGGCGCGGCCAGGGTGCGGCTCACGGGGCGGGGGTTCCTTCCGCGATGGTCAACGGCACCACGGCGGCGAGCACCTCGCGCGCCGCGGCGCTCAGCCCGGCGTCACAGATCAGGCCGTCGACGGCGTCGAACTCGGCGAACAGGTGCGCGCCGATCTCGCCGAACTTGGTGTGATCGGCCAGCAGCACCGTCGACCGGGAGGAGGCGATCAAGCGCCGATCCGTCTCGGCCTCACCGATATTGGGGGTAGTGAAGCCGGCCGCTGGATCGATGCCGTGCGTGCCGAGCAGCGCCAGATCGCACCGCACCCGTTCCAGCATGGCGTTGGCGACCGGACCGACCAGGGCGTCGGACGGCGTGCGCTGCCCGCCGGTGAGCTGCACCTCCCCGACCGGCAGGTGATCGTCCTCGGGGTCGGTGAGGACGTGGAAGATCGAGATCGAGTTGGTCACCACCGACACGTCCCGGCCGCGTAGCAGCCGGGCCACCTGCAGAGTGGTGGTGCCCGCGCCGATCGCGAGCGTCATGCCGTCCTCGATCCGGGCCGCGGCCGCCAGCGCGATGGCCTGTTTCGCCGCGATATTGCGTTCGGCCTTGCGGGCCGACGGCGGTTCGACGCCCCGGTTGAGCGAGGTCCCCTCGACCCGGACCGCGCCGCCGTGCACCTTGACCAGTTCCCCGGTCGCCGCCAGCCGATCCAGATCGCGCCGGATGGTCATCTCCGACACGTTCAGTTCGGCAGCGAGGCCGAACACCCGGACCGCGCCGTACGTGATGGCGGCGTCAAGGATGCGCCGGCGACGTTCAGCTGCGAGCATCCGACAAAACTATCATCATCCAACAGATACGAACAGTTCCGAACAACCGGTCAGTCGCGGTCGGCCGGGCGCACCACGACCCACACCGCGAACAGCAGGGTGATCAGCACCAGGATGCCGCCGACCCACAGGTTGGCCACGCCGCCCGCCGCCAGATCGGTGCGGTCGGGCGTGTGGGTCGCGGTGCCGGCGCCCGCCTTCGCCAGCGCGGGCGCGATCCCGGCGACCAGCAACAGCACGCCGTACACGCCCAGCAGCGCGGCGACGATGGACCGGATGTCGAACAACCGCGCCCACCGGCTCGGCTTCTCGGAGGTGTTCACGAAGCGACTCCTTCTGCGTGCGAACGGGATACGGGATCAGTGGAAGACGACGCTCAGCGCCACGGCGGCCAGCAGCACCGCGGCGCCCAGTGGCACCGGGCGGGCGTACCAGGCGGCTCCCGCGTCGTCGCCGCCGAAATCGCTTCGGTCGGTGCGGGAATAGACCAGGCCGGTCAGTTCCGCTTCCGGACGCGGGGTCGTCAGCAGCGACACCACGACCGAGATCACGATATCGGTCACGAAGGCCACCGAGGCGGCCACGAACGCCATCCCCTGCCCGGGCAGGTCGATCGTCCCGGTCTCCTGCAGCACGAAAACCGTGACGGCGGAAGCGGTTCCGGCCACCAGCCCGACCCAGCCCGCGGTCGCCGTCATCCGCTTCCAGAACATGCCGAGGATGAAGGTGGCGAACAGCGGGGCGTTGAAGAAACCGAACAGGGTCTGCAGGTAGTCCATCAGGTTCGAGTACCCGGCGGCGATGGTCGCGGTGCCGATCGCCAGCAGCACCGCCACCACGGTGGCCACCTGGCCGACCCGGATGTAATAGCGGTCCTCCCGGTCCTTGACCACGTACTGCTGCCACAGGTCGAAGCTGAACACGGTGTTGAACGCGGACACATTGGCCGCCATCCCGGCCATGAACGAGGCGATCAGGCCGGCCACCGCGACGCCGAGCAGCCCGTTGGGCAGGGTGTCGCGGATCATGAGCAGCATCGCGTCGTTGTAGGTGACGCCGTTGCCCGCGCCGGTGTTCTTCAGGTTGATCATGTCGCCGACCATGGCCGCGCAGATCATGCCGGGCACCACGACGACGAACGGGATCAGCATCTTCGGGATGGCGCCGATGATCGGCGAGCGGCGGGCCGCCGACATCGAATCCGACGCCATCGCGCGCTGCACCTCGACGAAGTTGGTGGTCCAGTAGCCGAAGGACAGCACGAATCCGAGGCCGAATACGATCCCGACCACCGACCACACCGGCGAGGTGAAGCCGCTCAGCGCCTGGCCCGGCCAGGACCGCATCTGCTCGGCGGCGGTCGCGGTGACCGCGCCGTGACTGTCGTGGGTGTCGATCAGCTTGTCCCGCAACCCACTCCAACCCCCGACCTTGATCAGGCCGATGACGGTGACCGGCACCAAGGCCGCGAGGATCACGAAGAACTGCAGCACCTCGTTGTAGATGGCGGCCGACAGCCCGCCGAGCGCGGTATAGGTGAGCACCACCGCCGCCGCCACGATCAGCGACACCCAGCGCGGCCAGCCGAGGACCGCATTGATCACGGTGGCCAGCAGGTACAGGTTGACGCCGGCGATCAGCACCTGCGCCACCGCGAAACTCAGCGCGTTGACCAGATGCGCGCCGGGACCGAAGCGGCGCCGCATGAACTCCGGGACACTGCGCACCTTGGAGCCGTAGTAGAACGGCATCATCACCAGGCCGAGGAAGACCATGGCCGGGATCGCGCCGATCCAGTAGTAGTGCACCGTGGCGATGCCGATCTGAGCGCCGTTGGCCGACATGCCCATGATCTCGACCGCGCCGAGGTTGGCGGAGACGAACGCGATGCCGGTCACCCAGGCCGGGAGACGCCGGCCGGACAGGAAGAAGTCGAGGCTGGAGGACACCTGGCGGCGGGCCAGATATCCGATGCCGAGCACGAATACGAAATAGATCGTGATCAGCGAGTAGTCGAGTGCGCCGACGTTGAGCCGGAGCGGGGCGTCGAGTGCGAGGGTCACCGCCGTCGACCTCCTCACGGTGAAATTTGCGTAGATTGCCCGGGAACCTAACAGATGCGAACATCGCAGCTGAGCGAAACTGTTGATACTCGTCCGGTCTTCGTGTGCGCATTGCTAGATTCGGCCGCATGAATCCCCGGTCGGATGCGGTCATACTGCGCTGCGCGGACGCGACAGTCCGGCTCAGCCCGGGTAACGGCGGCCGGATCAGCGGGCTGACGGTGGCCGGGCACGACCTGCTGGTCGACGGCGACGAGTACGGCAGCTTCCCGATGGTTCCGTGGTGCGGCCGGCTACGCGACGGCGTGCTGCGCCACGCCGGCCGGGAATACGAGTTCCCGTGCGACGCCCCGCCGCACGCCCTCCACGGCCTGGGCTGGACGGCCGGCTGGACCGCGGCCGCGCTGACCGACACCGCCGCCGAACTGTCCTTCGACCTGGGCGCGCCGTGGCCGTTCGGTGGCACGGTCACCCAGCGAATCGCGATCGACGCCCACGGCCTCGACCTGGAATTGACGATTTCCCCTGCCGCCGTGGACTTTCCGGCCCAGGCCGGCTGGCACCCGTGGTTCCGCCGAACCCTGTCCGCCGGTGACCCACCGCTCCGTCTCGACTTCACCCCCGCCTGGCAGGAACTGCGCGGCGACGACTACCTGCCCACCGGCGACCGAGTACCACCCCGCCCGGGCCCGTGGGACGACTGCTTCGGCATGCCCGACGGCGTCGACGCCACCCTGACCTGGCCGGGCCGGCTGCAACTGCGCATCACCAGCCCGGTGCGCTGGATCGTGGTCTACGACCAACTGCCGCAAGGGATTTGCGTCGAACCCCAGTCGGGTCCACCGGACGGGCTGAACACCACGCCGCAGATCGTGACCCAGGACGCGCCGCTACGAGTTCGAAGCCGCTGGGACTGGCGCTTGCTCGGCTGATCCGGCGCCTGGTTCGACCGGGCCGTCCTCAAGCCGCGACGGCGACGGCAGCCGCCAGCCCGAAAACGACACTCATGACGACCAATTCGAGCACCGACCGCCGCAGCGACTCGTCCGCGGTGAGCCGGTGCGCGCTCGCGGCGGGAACCCAGGTGCGGCGCCACCAGCCGCCCAAGCCGAGCAGGACGACCGCGATCACGGTCTTGGCCAACAGGATTCGGCCGTAACCGGTATCGGTCCAGGCGGCGAGGCCGGGGAGCCGGAGCAGGGCGTTCACGATGCCGGTGACCGTGACGGCCGCAGCCGCGCGCAGCGCCCAACGGGAGTACTCCGGCAGGACCGCGGCCCAGTCGCCGCGGCTGCGCAACTGGAGGGCGGCGGCGAGCAGCATGCCGCACCAGCCGGCCGCGGCGAGGGCATGGACGGCCGCGAACATCGAGCCGAAGGGCTGCTGGGACATGTGGCCGGTGACCGGCCGCAGCACCAGGCCGACGGCGGCGAACACCAGGATCACCCCGAGCGGGCCGCTGTCCGCGGCGGATCCGTTGCGGCGGAAGGAGATCGCCGCACAGCTGGTGACGATGAGCGCGCAGATCAGGATGGCGATGCCGATCTGCCCGTTGCCGGATCCGGTGAGATAGCGGCCGAACGCCGCGGTGCCCAGCCGGGCGACCGGCGTGCCGCTCACCTCCGCCGCCTGATCGGCGAGCAGGGCGGTCTCGGCGAACAGCCAGAGTCCGGCGACGGCGGCCAGCGGCCGCCAGGCCGGATCCAGGCGGTCGCTCAGCCGGGGCAGTGCGGCCAGCCCGACCACGACGGCCGCCGCGAGATCGGCGAGCGCCCGCAGCGTGGCCTCGGACTGCACCGGGTCGGGCGCGGCGAGCGCCCGGCCCAGCAGCACCCCGATCACGGCCGCGGGGACGACCAGCAGCAGCGCGGTTCGCCAGGCAGTGGTCCGGCGAGCCGCGCCTCGGGTATCGCCGCCGGTCGTCCCCCGGTTCACGACCGCCGCGGCTTGCCCCGGCCGCCCAGCAGCACCACCGCCAGGCCGCCACCGAACAGGACGGCCGCGGCCGCGATGAACACCCACACCGGGACGCCACCGGATCCGCCCTCGGATCCGGCCGCGGCACCCGGCTTGGGACCGGGCGTCCCGTGCCCGGCGACCGTCAGCGTGAAGGTGCGGGTGCCCGAAACCGGGTGTCCGTCGGCCGAAGTCACCCGGAACGCCACCGTGTACTTGCCGGTCGGCCCGAGGTCGCCGACCGCGACGCTCACGGTCGGCCCGTCCACCACGACGTCCCCGTGCGACCACAGGTTCCCGTCCGGTCCGACGACGGTCAACGACGGGAAACTGGCCTGCAGATTCTCGTTGAACGTGACCGAGGCCCGCGCCGGCCCGGCGGTGACGGTGGAACCGTCCGCCGGCTCACTGGACACCGGCAGCGAGTGGGCGCCGGCGGGCCCGGCGGCCAGCGCCGCGAACCCGCCGAGCAACAGCACCGCGACCAGGCCGGCGAGCACCCGCCGGATCATGACCGGCGCCGGATCACGCTACCGAGGCCCAGCGCGGCACCCAGCGCGCCGAGCGCCAGGCCGATCCCGCCCAGCCAGCGGGCGGTGGTGTCGTCCGAGTCGTGCGCCGCCGGTGCGGCCGAGTTCATGCCGTCGCCGTCGCCGTCGTCGCTGCCGCCCTTGGCCGCGGCCAACGCGATGGTGGGGGCCGGGTGCTCGGGTTCCTGGCTGCCGGTCTGCGGCTCGTCCCACTTGACGACCTTGCCGTCGCTGTAGGTCTGGGTAGCCGGGAAGCTGACCTTGTCCTGCTTGGGCAGGCTCACCGACACCACGAACCGCTGGAACTGGTCGACGCCGATCCCGGGGTTGCCCGGATTGGCCGACCAGGTCACGCCGGTGAACTCGTTCTTGTCGTTCTTGTCGAGCTTGGCGGTCCAGCCGGCGATCGGCTCGGTGCGGGCCGAGGCCACGTTCGGCAGCACCACGCTGACCTGGGTGGTGGTGGCGCCGGTGGATTCGGTCGGCACCTTGAAGGTGACGACTCCGTAGCCGCCCTGGGTGGCGCCGGGGGCGTCGGCGGTGACGTGGGCGGCGGCGGTGCCGGCGGCGAGCACGGTGAGGCCGGCGACGGCGGCGGAGGCCATGAGGGCGCGCGAAACTACGAGAGACATGGATGAATTGCTTTCTCTGGCAATGGAATAGGGGTCGGCACTAACAGGCCGGCACCGGTGGCGCGCGCGGGCCGGGCCCGGCACTGCCGAGAAAGCGTGCGATCGAAGGGGTTCGGCCGGTCGCGGCGATCGACGCGACCCGGGTCTCGAGGCGGAGGGGACGGCCGACGACACGCCGGAACGCCTGCGCCACTTCGGCATACAGCCGCTCCGTGGCGGCGATCAGCACCGCGGTCACGGCCGCGGCAGCCAGGTGTGCCAGGCCCATCCAGCCGGTCGGCAGATCCGCGAGATAGCCTGCGCCGCTTCCGGATCCACAGCCGGTGTGGTGGCTGCACAGTTCGGTGAGCGCCATGTGGCCCACGAGCTGGCCGCCGCCGAGCACGGCGAACAGCCCGGTCCGGCCGAAGCGCGGCAGCAGGGTGGCGACCGCGCCCGCGGTCGCGGCGGCGGCGAACAGCAGGGTCAGCCCGGTGCCGGTGGGCAGTCCGCCCCCCGCCGCACCGTGCGCGGCGACGGCGAGTACCGCGATGGTCACCGCCACCAGGGCGCCACGGGTCACCGGGAAAACCCCGGTGGCCGGAGCCACCGGGGTGCGACTCGGTGAACTCCGTAACCGCACGACTGGATTCAGCGCACGCCGAGGCGGCTGAGCAGGTCCGCTTCGATCCCGCCCAGCTCGGTCGAAATGGAGGCGTAAACCGCGCGGCGGCGCTGCGCCGGCATCTGCTCGGCCGCGCGGATCGCGGTGCTCAGATTGTCGAGGCGCTCGCGGGTGGCAGCGGCGAACTTGGCGGTGTCGGTGTGCTGCCCGCCGCCGCGGGAGTCGATCTGGGTGAGGCTGTTCTCGGCGTTGGCGATCCGGGCCTGCAGCTTGGCGCCCGGCCCGGAGAACTCGCTGAGCTGTTCGATCCCGATGCCGAGGCGCTGGGCCCGGCGGGTGTCGATCTGGCCGCGCAGCAGGGTCGCGCCCTGGTAGACGAGGGGGGCGAGCACCGGCACCAGCACCCGGGCCACGCCCAGGTACTTCTTGATCTGACCGGCGCTCAGCAGCTCCCGATCGGCGCGTTCGGCGGTCTTCACGGCGGCCTTCTCCTCAGCCTTCAGCGTGGCGATCTGGGCTTTGGCGACCTCGCGCTGGGTGCGCAGTTCGGCCCGGTTGCGCTTGCGCTCGTTGCGCGCGCTCAGCTTGGCTTCCAAGCCCGCCTTGTGTTTGAGGGCTTTCGCTTCCGCCTTGCGGTCCGAGCGCGTCTTGCGCTTGGTGAACAACCCCATCTGGAAGGCCTCCGTCATGCTGTGCTTCTGCCGCCGCGCCCACACGGTTCGGCCCAACCATATCGTCTAGGTAGCGGCGCGGGCGAGGCACATCCGCGGCGCGCTGCGGAAACGAGGCGGCGCGGACCGGACGTGTTCGTGCCGAAACGGGTTCGCGGCTCTCCTCGTACTACGCGGTTCACCGGGTTGTCGGGGGTGGGGACCATACTCGGGAGTGTGTATACGGGCAGCGGCGACCGAAACGGTCGCGAGAGCAACGGTCTCGACGGCGGTGGTGCCGTAGTGGGTGGGCTCGGGGACGGCGCGGCCGAGGGCGGCACCGAGGCGGCGCGGCGGCGCGCGCCGTTCATCGACGCACGCGCCCTGATCGGGTGCCGGCACCGCCTGCATCTCGAGGCCACCTACCCGTCCGTGTTGTCGGGGGTGGCGGAGGATTCCGGGGTGGCGCAGCGCCGGGCGGCGGCGGCCGCGCACCGCGATCTGGTCCGCGACACGCTGGTCGCGGCGGCGCCGGAGCAGTGGGTGGTCATCCCCGCCGACCAGCCCGCGTCCGCGCGCGCCGAGGCCACCATGCGCGCCTGCGCGGCGGGCGCGGCCCGGATCTGGGGGGCGCTGCTGCCGCAGGAGTTCGACACCGGCCGCCGCGGCGGGGTGGAGATCCTGCTGCGCGACGCCGACCGCGGCGGCTACATCCCGGTGCTGGTGGTCAATCACAAGGTGACCGATCCGCGCCAGCCCGAACCGGCCGACCACCATCCGGTGACTTCCGATCTCTACCAATGGAATCCGCGTCCGGACCGGCACGTCCGTACCCGCCCGCAGCCGCGCGACCAGCAGCGGCTGGCGCACCTGTACCGGATGCTGCAACGGCACGGCCTGGCCTCGCCCGCACTGGTCGGCGGCGCCGTCGGCCTGCACTTCGACCGCATCCTGGTACACGATCTGACCACGGTCCTCGACGACTACGACCGCCGCTACGCCGACCGGATCGCGGTCGTGCGCGGCGAGCTGCCCACCGTCCCGTCGAAGGTGCCCGAGTGCCGGCAGTGCCCGTGGTGGAGTCGCCCGGCCGACGCCGGACTGCCCAGCTGTGAGCGCCGGCTCAACGACGGCCGCGACGTCAGCCTGGTCGCGCCCGGTTCCCGCGCCGAGCTGCTGCGCCGGCACGGGGTCGAGACCATCGACGACCTGGCCTCCTGGCGCGGCGATCCGCCGGACGACTGGCAGTACGAGCCGTTCGAGGAGGCGGTGGTGACGGCCCGGGCGTGGGCGTCGGGTGCGCCGCTGGTGCGCCGGGTCGAGCGGGTCCAGGTGCGGCGCGCCGACGTCGAGGTCGACGTCGACCTGGAGAGTTTCCAGGAGTACGGCGCCTACCTGTGGGGCACGCTGCTCGACGGCGTGTACCGCCCGTTCGTCACCTGGGACCCGCTGCCCACCGCCGACGAGGCCCGCTCGTTCGCCGAGTTCTGGACCTGGCTGAGCCAGGTGCGTGCCGACGCGGCCGCACAGGGCAAAACCTTTGCCGCCTACTGCTATTCGCGCACCGCCGAGGACAAGTGGCTCTACGAGTCGGCGCGTCGCTTCGCCGGTGCGCCGGGGGTGCCCACCGAGAAGGAGATCCGCGACTTCGTCGACAGCCCGGAGTGGGTGGACATGTTCCAGGCGGTCTCCGACCAGTTCATCTGCCCGAACGGCAAGGGGCTCAAGAAGATCGCGCCGGTCGCCGGGTTCGCCTGGCGTGACCCCGAGGCCGGTGGCGAGGCGTCGATGGCCTGGTACCGCCGCGCGGTCGGCTACGACGGCGCCGAGCCGGAACTCGACCAGCGCACCCGCCTGTTCGAATACAACGAGGACGACGTCCGCGCCACCCTCGCGCTGCGGGAATGGATGGTGCCGCGCGACCCGAGCCGCCCCGGCGCCGACGCAGAGGTTCCCGGCATGAGCGACTTCCGGCGGTGACGATCCCCGGCCGTCCGCGTCGAGTCCCGGTCGTAGAATTCCCCGCGTGACAGATCACGTCGAACAACTCGAATTCCAGGCCGAGACCCATCAGCTGCTCGACCTGATGATCCACTCGGTCTACTCGAACAAGGACACGTTCCTGCGGGAACTGATCTCGAACTCGTCCGACGCGCTGGACAAGCTGCGCATGGCCGCGTTCCGGGACAAGGACCTCGATGCCGACACCTCCGACCTGCACATCGAGCTGGAGGTCGACGCCGACAACCGGGTGCTGACCGTACGCGACAACGGCATCGGCATGTCCCGGGCCGAGGTCGTGGACCTGATCGGAACCCTCGCCAAGTCCGGCACCGCCGAGCTGCGCCGCCAGCTCACCGAGGCCAAGACCGACGCCGCCGCCGAGGAACTGATCGGCCAGTTCGGCATCGGCTTCTACTCGACCTTCATGGTCGCCGACAAAGTCACGCTGACCACCCGTAAGGCGGGGGAGACCACCGGTACCCGCTGGGAGTCCGCGGCCGGCAGCTCCACCTACACGATCGAGGACCTGGCCGAGGCGCCGCAGGGCACGTCGGTGTCGCTGCAGCTCAAGCCCGCCGACGACGACGATCACCTCTTCGACTACACGCTGGAGTGGAAGCTCCGCGAGATCGTCCGCAAGTACTCCGATTTCATCGCCTGGCCGATCCGGATGTCGGTGGAGCGCACCGTCACCGAGGGTGAGGGCGAGGAGAAGACCGAGAAGACGATCGTCGAGGAGCAGACGCTCAACTCGCAGAAGGCGCTGTGGACGCGCCCGCGCAGCGAGGTCTCCGACGAGGAGTACAAGGAGTTCTACCACCACGTCTCGCACGCCTGGGACGAGCCGCTGGAGATCATCCCGTTCAAGGCGGAGGGCACCTTCGAGTATCAGGCGCTGCTGTTCCTGCCTTCGACCGCGCCGTTCGACCTGTTCAACCGGGACCACAAGCGCGGCGTGCAGCTGTACGTCCGGCGGGTGTTCATCATGGACAACTGCGAAGAGCTGATGCCGGAATACCTGCGCTTCGTCAAGGGTGTCGTCGACGCACAGGACCTGTCGCTCAACGTGTCTCGCGAGATCCTGCAGCAGGACCGGCAGATCACCATGATCCGCAAGCGCCTGGTGCGCAAGGTGCTCTCGACCGTCAAGGACCTGCAGAAGGCCGAGGATCAGACCAAGTACCGGACGTTCTGGAGTGAGTTCGGCCGAGTTCTCAAGGAGGGTCTGCTCTCCGACTTCGACAACCGCGACACCATCCTGGAGATCTCGTCGTTCGCGTCCACGCACTCGCAGGACGAGCAGACCACGCTCGCCCAGTACATCGAGCGGATGAAGGACGGCCAGGACAAGATCTACTACCTGACCGGCGAGACCCGGCAGCAGATCGAGAGCTCCCCGCACCTGGAGGCGTTCCGCGCCAAGGGGATCGAGGTCCTGGTGCTCACCGACCCGGTCGACGAGATGTGGGTGTCGTCGGTGCCGGAGTTCGACGGCAAGGGCTTCCAGTCCATCGCCAAGGGCGAGGTGGACCTGGAGTCCGAGGACGAGAAGAAGGCCACCGAGCAGCTGCGCGAGCAGCAGGACAAGGACTTCGGTGACCTGCTGACCTGGCTGGGCAAGGAGCTGTCGGAGGATGTGAAGCAGGTCCGCCTGACCAACCGTCTCACCACCTCGCCCGCTTGCCTGGTCGGCGACGTCTTCGATTTCAGCCCGCAGCTGGAGCGCATGTATCGCGCCTCGGGTCAGGCGCTGCCGTCCAGCAAGCGGATTCTGGAGCTGAACCCGGAGCACCCGCTGGTGACGGGCCTGCGCGATGCGTTCGACACCCGCAAGGAGGACATCGAGGCCGGCAAGGTTCCGGAGATCGGTGAGACCGCCGAACTCCTGTACGGCACAGCCGTTCTGGCCGAGGGTGGCGAGCTGAAGGATCCGGCGGCCTTCGCCCGCATCCTCACCGACCGGCTGACCCGCACGGTGTAGCCGTTGCCGCTGTGCCCCGGATCGAATTCGGGGCACAGCGGCGATGTGCGGTCCGTTTCCGCCGCCGACCGGTATCGTCACAGCATCCTGGCGACGAGACCCGTTGCCGGGCAACGGAATCGACTGCTGCGGATCGGAGCACCGATGCAAGCGCACGACGTACTGAGCCTGTACCGCGCGGTTACCGAAGCGGGTGTGGCGATCTGGATCGACGGCGGCTGGTGCGTCGACGCCCTGCTGGGCCGGCAGACCCGCGACCACAGCGATCTCGATCTCGCCGTACAGCGCGACCAGGCGGATCGCCTGCGCGAGATCCTCGCGACCCTCGGCTACCTGCCGGACCCGAAACCCGATGACACCCTGTGGAATTACGTCCTGACCGGACCCGATTCCCGGTCGGTGGACATCCACGTGGTCGAGTACGACTCCGCCGGCGCGGTGAGCTACGGAATTCCCTACCCCTTCGGCTCGCTGACCGGCACCGGCCACATCGACGGCACCCCGGTCGCCTGCGTCGATCCGGAGTGGATGTTCCGGTTCAAGACCTCCTATCCACCGGAGGACAAGGATCGCCACGACGTCGCGGCCCTCGCTGCCGCGTTCGGCTTCCCGCTGCCCGAGCCCTACCGCTAGGCCGTGCGTACGATGTACGCGTAACCGTTCATCGCGTACGACACACCCGAAGCCGGGTGGAAGGTAAGGAAGTCATGTCCGGGAATCCGCTGTCCACCGCCGCACCGTGGAGCACCATCGCCGTCGGATACGCCGAGATGGCCGAGAAGATGATGCGGCCCTTCGCTGCTCGGGCGCTGGAGCTCGCCGCCCCGGGTGCGGATGCTCGGGTGCTCGACGTGGCGGCCGGGCCGGGAACGCTCAGTCTGCTGGCAGCACAGCAGGTTTCGAAGGTGCGGGCCCTCGACTTCTCGACGGAGATGCTCGAGGTATTGCGGCGCAAGGCCACGGCGGCGGGCGTGGACAACATCGACGCCGTTACCGGCGACGGTCAGCAATTGCCTTACGGTGACGGCGAATTCGATGCGGCATTCTCGATGTTCGGGCTCATGTTCTTCCCGGATCGGTCGCGCGGCTTCGCCGAGCTGCATCGAGTGCTGCGGCCGGGCGGGGTCGCGGTGGTGTCCAGCTGGGCGCCGATGGACGAATCACCGCTCGCGGAGCTGATTTTCCGGGCGATGGTGGCGGGCACCCCGGCCGAGGGGAAGCTGCCCGAGACCGACATGTTCTCCCTGCAGAACCCGGAGCGCTTCGAAACCGAAATGCGCGCAGGAGGTTTCGGCGAGGTCATCGTCCAGCGCCACACCGTCGAGCTCACCTATCCCGACAGTGCCGCCCTGTATCGCGAACTGAGCGAAGGCGGTGCCCCGATGGCGGTGATGCGCACCGGCTTCGACGAGGCGGGCTGGGCGGCGCGCACCGCGCTGATCGAGAACTACCTGCGCGAGAACTACATTCCCGGCAGCCCGCTGGCGACCACGGCCTTCCTGGCTGTCGGTCGCAAGGACTGACGGCCCCGCTGTCGCAGGCGCGCCAGGACTCGAAGCACGCCGGCCCGCACCGAATATCGGTGCGGGCCAGCTGCTTACGTATCTCCGCTGGGTGCCTTACGGCTGAGCGCGCGGGACGGACTACCGCGGCGCCATGCGCAGCGCGCCGTCCATGCGGATCGTCTCGCCGTTGAGGTAGTCGTGCGACACGATGTACTCCGCCAGCTGCGCGTACTCGTCGGGACGGCCCAGCCGGGACGGGAACGGCACCCCGGCCTCGAGGCCCTTGCGGTACTCGTCGGTGACGCCGGCCAGCATCGGGGTGTCGATGATGCCGGGCGCGATGGTGTTGACCCGGATACCCCACTGGGCCAGGTCGCGTGCGGCCGGAATGGTCATGCCCGCGACGCCGCCCTTCGAGGCGGAGTAGGCGATCTGGCCGATCTGGCCCTCGAACGCCGCGACGGACGCGGTGTTGATGACGACGCCGCGCTGGCCGTACTCGTCGACCGGCTCGGTCTTGGCGATGGCCTCCGCGGCCAGTCGCATGACGTTGAACGAGCCGAGCAGGTTCACGGTGATGACCGTGCGGAACAGCTCCAGGTCGTGCGGGCCGTGCTTGGACAGGATCCGGCCGGCCCAGCCGACGCCCGCGCAGTTGACGACGATGCGCGGCGGCACACCGGATTCGACGACCTTGGCGACGGCGGCCGCGACCTCGTCGCCGCTGGTGACGTCGGTGGGGAGCAGGGTGACACCGGCCGGAACGTTGTCGCCGGCCTTGTCGATCGACTGCTGCAGGTCCAGTCCGAACACGGTCGCGCCCGCGTCGGCGAATCGCTTCGCGGTCGCGGCGCCCAGACCTGATGCCGCACCGGTGATGATCGCGGCGGAACCCGAAATCTCCACAGTCTTGTCCTCTCGTTGTCGTCGGCCGTTCCCGGCCTTCGGTCGATAGGCACCGTATCCGGCGTCCGTCGGCGACTTACCGGCCGGTACTTACCCGCTGGTAAGTATATGGGAGAACCCGGGCACACCGGATGGCCGGACTCGGCACCCGTGGCGGTACCGTGTCGAATACACGACAGCCGGGACCGCGGTGTCGCCGCTTCGTGACGCCCTGTTCCCGATCCCACGGAGCCGCCGTATGCCCGATCCGGTGCCGACACGTCAGCTGCCGCGCGGTCGTCACGGCCTACCCCGTGCGGTGGTCGTGCAATCCCAGCGCGACCGGATCCTGGCCGGCATGGCCGAGGCCATGGTGGAGCACGGTTACGTCGGTACCTCGGTGGCGGTGATCCTCAAGCGGGCCGGGGTTTCACGGGAAACCTTCTACGAGCAATTCCGTTCCAAGGAGGACTGTTTCGACGCCGCCTACGAGCGCGCGGTCGAACTGTTGATGGCCCACATCCAGGAACAGGCCGGCGCCCAGCCGGCCGGGCTGGGGGAGTTCGGCGGCACGCCGCTGGAGCAGATCGACCTGCTGCTCGGCGCCTACCTCGAAGGTCTGGCCTCCGAACCCGCCTACGCCCGGCTGTTCCTGGTCGAGGTCTACGCGGTCGGGCCGGCGGCGATCGCGCGCCGCGCCCTCATGCAGGAGTCGTTCGTGGCCATGGTGGCCCAGGTACTGGGCGCCACCACCGACGAGCAGATCTTCGCCTGCCAGACGCTGGTGTCGGCGCTGAGCGGCATGGTCACCGCACGGGTCGCCGCCGACGACACCGAGGGCCTACGCGCGCTGCGCGCGCCGCTGCTGACCCTGGTCCGCCGCAGCGGCGACCTGTTCGGAACCGTTCCCACCGGTAACTGAGCGGGCCCGCCGGGCCGCGCGCAGCCACAGGACGGCCGCGCCGGCGGCCGGCACCCCGGCCGCGAGCGCGTATCCGGCGACCGCGCCGAGGCCGGCGGCCTCGAGCAGGGTCGCGGCACCGAGGTAGAGGAACAGCAGCGCCGAACCCGTCGCGAGCAGCTGTTCCGGCACCCGCTTGCCGACCGCGATCCCGACGCCGATGGCTAGCGCGCCGGCGGCGACCATACCGGCGGCCGCGCCGAGCCAGACCGCGATCCAGGGCCGGTCCGCGGCGAGCGCGATGGTGGCGAACATGGTCCGGTCGCCGAGTTCGGCGAGCACGAAGGCCGACACCACCATCAGGAAGGCCCGGGTGTGCGAGCGCGGCTCGGGGCCGGGTTCGGTTTCGGGCTCGTTGGCGCCGAGGTCGCGCAGTGTCCACAGGCCGACGCCGATCAGGGTGACACCGGTGACCACGGCCATGACCTCGGTGGGCAGCGCGGCGCCCAGGAAGTGCCCGACGCCGACCGCCACCAGGTTGACCAGCACGCTGGCGAGCGTGATCCCGGAGAGCACGATCCACCACCGGTAGCGCAGCGCGAAGGTCAAGGCCATGAGCTGCGATTTGTCGCCGAGTTCGGCGAGGAAGAGCGCGCCGAAGCTCAGCGCGATGGTGGTGATCATGATGTCGGCTCCCAGGTCTCCGGCCCTGCCGACCGAAAGCGGATGCCTTCAGCCGGCCACAGCCCGAATATCTTCGGTTCGTGTCGTCGGCCGAAGGTCTCGCCCACCGGTGTGTGCACCGGTTCACGTGCCCGGACCCCGGTGGGGTCAGTATGTCGAGCAGGTGATTGGGGGCTACTCCCCTTCGTACGTTTGCCAGCGTACTCCACCGGTTTGCCGGATTCCAACCCGGTGTAACCGAAACCTCTGTTCGCGCAATAAGTTTGGCGGTCCACCCTGGGAAGTTAGGGTACCCGTCAACCTTCCGGCAGGTTTGCCGGAAGGATTCTGGACCGGCGTTCAGGGCCCGGTCGGGGCGGCTTCACACCCGCCCGCGGACCGGTTCAGGCGGCCAGCAGCATCGCCAGGACCGCGGTGTCCGGATCGCTGATCGGATCCACCCCGACCCGGCTGATCATCGACGTGACCGTCCCGTCCAGCTCCGCCTCGACCCACGCGGCCCGATGCGCGAGACCCAGATGCGGCAGCCCCGGCAGCAGTACACAACCGGACGCGGCGCCCGTGCACTCGGGCAGCGACGGACGGGTCTCCGACGGTGGATGCAGCATGAGCAGGGCCGGCGGCACGTGCCCGGCGAACCGCCCCGGCAGCAACGCTTGCTCCCCGAGCACCGGCCCTTCGGCGAGTACCAGGCCCACCGTGCCCGGCTGCGGATCGTCGGGCAGTTCCTCCCGGGCGCCGAAGACCGTCGTGGTGGTGAGCAGGCCCGGCAGGCTCGCCACCCGGACCGCGAGGACCAGCAGCTGGGCCCATTCCTTGGTGGTGTCGGGCCAGCGTCCGGAGATGACGAAGCCCTGCAACGAGCCGCGCGCCTGGAACGGAGTGACCCCGACCGGTTCATTGGTGTGCACGGTTGCCTCCCGATGAAGCTGGGGGCTGCCACTCGTCCGACACCCGTCCGAGCGACTGGTCCCTGTACCTACTGGGTACCCGAGAATGGCCCGAACAATGCTTGGCACACAAGTACCTGCGAGTGCTAAAAACCGCAGTTCACGCAGTAGAAACACCCTTGGAACGAACACAGACCCGCCGACCGCGGTGGTCGACGGGTCTGTGCGTACTTCCGAGGCGACAACTGATTTCGCGCGGGCCGGGTAACTCACCGGGTACGCCCGAAATTGTGTCGGCACCGACCGTCGGCACGGGTGCGAAACGGTCAGCGGCACTCAGCCGCCCCCAAAAAACGCGGAGAGGCGGGGGAGCGGAGCCTAGCCGAAGATGAGGCCCTTGCTCTGGGCGATGGCGCGAGCGAAGCGGTCCTGCACGTCGGCCCAGTTGACGACGTTCCAGAACGCGGTCACATAGTCCGCCTTGACGTTCTTGTACTGCAGGTAGAAGGCGTGCTCCCACATGTCGACCTGCAGCAGCGGGATGATGCCCAGCGGCACGTTGGCCTGCTGGTCGTACAGCTGGAAGGTCAGCAGCTTCTGGCCCAGGGTGTCGTAACCCAGGACGGCCCAGCCGGAACCCTGCAGGCCGTTGGCGGCCGCGGTGAACTGCGCGCGGAACTTGTCGAACGAACCGAACTGGTCGTCGATCGCGGCGGCCAGCTCGCCGACCGGCTTGTCGCCACCGTTGGGGGAGAGGTTCTTCCACCAGATCGAGTGGTTGACGTGGCCACCGAGGTGGAAGGCCAGGTTCTTCTCGTTCAGGAAGATGGCGGAGTGGTCACCGGCCTCGCGGGCGGCTTCCAGCTTCTCGAGGGCAGCATTCGCGCCGGCGACGTACGCGGCGTGGTGCTTGGAGTGGTGCAGCTCGTTGATCTGCCCGGAGATGTGGGGCTCCAGGGCGCTGTAGTCGTAGTCCAGATCTGGCAGCGTGTACTCAGCCACGATGTCCCTTCCTAGTGTGAGGCCGTTCGCGCCGTCGGGTCGCCGGCGTTCCCAAGCATCATTCGTACACCCGTCCGTGGACAACAGCCTTTCAAGCCCCCGGATTCCAGCATCGAGGATCGAATTTCGCGGGGCTCCTGGCGAAAATCCGCTGGTGCATACCGGATTCGACCGCAACCGGCGGTGAACAGTTACATCGGTGGTGCGACGTCGGGCAACATGGTGCGTGGATCGCACTTGTCGTGCGCCTTCCACCAGCGCTGCGCGCCGGCGACGAATTCGGCTGTGGGAACGTCGTTCCCCTCCGGGTCGAGGATCCGGATGCCCTGGAACCAGATCCGCACGTCGAGTTCGCGCGGGTCGACGCCCTCCTGCTGGGCGAATTCGAGCACGTGCACGGCCGGGTTCGCGCTGACCTCGGTGTCGAAGCTGAGCAGCTCGCGCCACAGCGACCACCCGCTGGACGCGCCGTCGATGAACTCCCAGCCGTGCAGGGCGCCGCCGCCGAACGCCGCCACACCCTCGTGCAGCGTGTCCAAAGTCAGTGGCAGGACCCGCGGTTCGGGCTCGTGCCAGTCGTGCAGGCGCATGGATGCCGCGACCCGGCTCACGCCGGTGAGCAGTAGTACCACCCGATGGTGTTCCGGCGGCGGCGAGTCTTCGGGAAGGGTCAGGACTTCCAGGTCGATGCGCAGTTCGGCGGCGGCGGCGTCGACGGTGACGCCCAGGCAGGTCGCCTCGGCGAGAGCAGTGTTCAGGCCGGCGGTATCCAATCCGTCATCGACGAGCGCCCTGGTCGCATCCATAGGCCACAGGCTAGCCGGATGACCTGGGTCACTGGCGAATTTCGATTTCGTACGAGTGTCGTCGGTTTTTTCCGAAATTCCGGGAACCGCCCAGGTCCGGGCCGCGTCCAACGTCGTGTCGGGTTCGGTCGAGGGCTCGGCAGGAGGCAGCCGCTCCGGGATCTGTTCAGGAGGGGAGTCCCGGATCGGCTGCCGCCACCCGTGCCGGACCGGCCGATCGGTGACTGTTCCCACCTGTGGATCAGGTTGTGGATTATGTGGATAACCCTGGTCGCGGGCGGTTCGTCCACGCGGCGATCCAGGGGTTCCGTCCACCGATGTCCGATCCCGCTGAACCTCGGGTCCGTGCCGGGATCCGGCGCGGGTTCTCCGGCGGAACTGTTCGCACCACCGGTGGCCGTGGCAGGATCGACGCTGTGACGAGCTCGGAAATCCCCGCGGTGCCGGTTACCGCCGTGCCCGACACCGCCGCCGACGCCGGCGGGGGACCGGCGGCCGTTCTGCTCGATGTCCGCGAGGACGACGAATGGGAACTCGGGCACGCCCCGGGCGCGGTGCACATTCCGATGGTGGACGTTCCGGCGCGGCGTGAGGAGCTCGACATCGATGCCGAGATCTATGTGGTGTGCCGGCAGGGCGGCCGGTCGATCGAGGTCGCGCGGTATCTCGCCTATATCGGATACGAGGCGATCCAGGTGAACGGCGGCATGGTGGCCTGGCAGCAGGCCGGGCGGCCGCTGGTCACCGACGGCGACCACCCGGCGAAGATCTACTGATGGGCGCCCGGACCGGTTCGGTCGTGCAGCCCTGCGCCCGCTGCGGATCGCGGTGGGCGGTCCAGAACAAGCCGCTGTACTGGTGTCCGCGCTGCCGCGGCGTGCTGCTGTCGCCCGGCCCGGTCGACGCGCCCGCCGAGCAGCGCAACTACCGCTGGGTGGTGCGCGCCCCCGGTCGCCGCGGCCCGGTGACCCGGCCGGCGCTGCGCGCGGACCGCACCCCGACGCCGCACTATCGCGAAATACCCACGTGGGGACTGCGTGACCGGCCGGCACCGCCGCCCGCCGCGGCGCGGCGCGGCCGCTGGGACCGGTCGCCGGAGCAGGTGCTGCGGTTGCTGCGCGTCACGGCCCTGCTGTTCCTGATCGCCGCCTGCGCCGAACTCGGCCGCTATCTGATCCTGTTGCGCAACCGCACCGCCCTGATCGATCCGCTGGTGCTGGGCCTGTCCGACTGGTCGGTGTGGATCGCCGAACTGGTGGCGCCCCTGGCCGCGCTGGGTGCCGCGATCGGTGTGGTGGGCTGGCTGGCCGATACCCGACGGGCGGCGTTCGCGGCCGCCGGGCTGCGGGATCCGCGGCCGCGTTGGCTGCTGTTCACCGGCTGCCTGGTACCGGTGGTCAACCTGCTCTGGCCCGGTGTGTACCTGACCGAACTGGTCCGGGCGCGCGCCGCCGGACCGCGCGGGGTGCGCGGTGGTGCACCGTATGCGCTTCGGGCCGTACGGATCTGGTGGCTGGTGTGGATCACCGGCGGCGTGATGGTCGCGATCGGTATCGGATTCCGGTTCACGCACACGCTGCAGGCGCAGGCCAACGGCGTGATCTTCGCGGTCTACACGAATCTGGTGGCGGTGGCCGCCACCGCGCTCACCGTATGGGTGATGCACGCGGTCGACGGCCGCGACCTGCGCGGCCGGGTCCGGGTGCCGAAGCGCTGGGTGCCGGCCGCGGGTCCGGCACGGCCGGTGATCGCGCCGGTCGAGCCGGAACCGGCGGCCGAGCCGGCAGCGGAGGAGACCGAGCCGGTGAAGGTCGCGGCGCGGTGAGTGGTGACAATCGCGCGCCCTTCGTCGTGGCGCACCGCGGGGCCTCGGCGCTACTGCCCGAACACACGCTCGCGGCCTACGAACTCGCCCTCGAGGCTGGCGCCGACGGGCTCGAATGCGACGTCCGGCTCACCCGCGACGGGTATCTGGTCTGCCTGCACGACCGCACGGTGGACCGGATGTCGAACGGGACCGGACTGGTCAGCGAGATGACGCTGGACGAGTTGCGGGACTTGAACTTCGGCACCGCGGACCGGCCCGCCTCGGTACTGACCCTCGGTGAACTGATCACCCTGGTCCTGGATTGGCGCAGCCGCCCGACCAAGCTGTTCATCGAGACCAAGCACCCGGTCCGCTACGGCGCGCTGGTGGAGAACAAGGTGCTCGCCGAACTGCACCGTTTCGGCATCGCCACCCCCGCTTCCGCGGATCACTCCCGGGCCGTGGTGATGTCGTTCGCGGCGACCGCCATGTGGCGCATCCGCCGCTCGGCGCCGCTGCTGCCGACGGTGCTGCTGGGCGAGTCGTCGCGCTATCTGGGCGGCAGCGCGGCAACCTCGGTCGGCGCCACGGCCGTCGGCCCGTCGGTCCGTACTCTGCGCGACCATCCGGATCTGGTCGACAAGGCGGCCGCCGCCGGCCGTGCCACCTACTGCTGGACGGTGAACGAGCCCGCCGACGTGCGACTGTGCGCCGAGCTGGGCGTCAGCTGGATCGCGACCGACCATCCGGGCCGCACCAAGGGACTGCTCGCGGCGGCGTAGGCTCACCGCCCATGGGTAAGAGCAAGCGCAACAGTCCCAAGCCCGACAGCAATCGGGCTCAGCGTCTGGCCGAGCGCCGCGCGGCGCAGGAGCAGGCCGCCAATTCCGAGACCCGCCCCTACGCCGGGCTGGCCGCCGAGTGCGACCTGGTCGCGCTGCGCGAATTCGTGCCGTCCGCCACCGCTGTGGTGAAGCTCGCGCCCGGGGTGAACGCCGAGCGTGAAGTGACCGTGTCGACCGTGCTGCCGGGTGCGGTGTCGGCGCTGGTGCGGGCGGGTGCCGAGCCGATCGGTTTCATCGGGCTGCAGACCCAGTTCCAGTCCGGTAACCCGGCCGCCGACCTGGCGGCCTCCATCCTGTGGACCCAGACCGCGGCGCCGGGCGCGTCGCTCGACCACGCGCCGGTCGAAGGTGCGCCCGCGCTCACCGAGGTACTCGACCCGGGCGCGGGCCTGGACATCGTGGTGCACCAGGACTTCAACTGGTGGGTGCCGGCCGATGTGACCCCGGACCCGCAGGTGGCGGCCACGATCCAGCAGGCGACGGCCGCGATCATGCCGTCGGCGCGGCTGGAGTTGGGCGCGGATCTGCCCGGTGCCGCGTGGTGGGTGGACGCCGGTGAGCGCGCGCACCTGCGCTGGGTGCGGCCCGAGGACGAGGACGCCCTGATGATCGCGTTGGCGCGCGTGCACGCGGCGGGCGGGTTGCACCTGGGTGAGGGTTCGCGGTTCGCGGGCTCGTTCCGCACGCACGGCCTGCTGGTGCCGGTGTTCGACCTGGACCGGGAACGGCATGCCGACGAATGGATCGCTCCGGCAACCGAATTCGGCGCGCGGCTGGCCGCGGCGCTGGCATCGGACGAGCCGCTGACTTCGGAGGAGCGGCGGTCGCGCGACGGTCTGCGGTCGCGTCAGGTCACATTGCGCTGATGTGCCGAGCGAGCCGGTGACCCCTTTGTGAAACATTGAAAATTCACCCTGGCGGTCGGGCTAGGTTGCTCACTGATCGATCACCATTCGGCCACCCCGATCTCGGGGTGGCCGAATCGCTATACGAGACACGAGGAAATGCCATGGGTTCTGTCGCCGGCCTGGTCTACGAGATTCTGTTCAACTGCCCGCTGAGCGCGGCCACCACCGGTTCGGAGGTCGGCAACACGCTCTCCGGTGGTGGCCACACCTCGACCGGTGGCGACTGCCGCTGATTCGCGCCGTGCGATCGAGCCCCGGGCGGTCTGCCCGGGGCTCGATCTCGTTGCGGTCTAGACGCTTCCGCCGGCCACGGCCGGCGCGCCCGCCGCATCGGCGGCCCCGCCCATCTCGCGGGAGACGAAGTTCTCCAGATCGAACAGATTCGCGCCGGCCCGGTCGGCCACGGTCAGCAGCGTGTTCATCCGCGCGACCTCCTCGATCTGCTCCTTGAGGAACCACTGCATGAACTGCTCGCCCAGGTAGTCGCCCTCTTCCCGAGCCGTGCTGACCAGCGCGATGATCTGGTCGGTGACAGTCTTCTCCTGCCGCAGCGCCAGCGCGATCGCCTCCCGCGCACTGCCGAATTCCGATCCGGCCCGGTCGATTCCGGTCAGCTCCACGCTCATGTCCCGGTCCAGGAAGTACTGCACGATCATCATGGCGTGATTGCGCTCTTCGAGGGCCTGCGCGTAGAAGTGCCGCGCCAGCACCGGCAGGTCCGCCCGGTCGAACCACACCGCGATCGCGATGTACTGATGCTCGGCGTTGAATTCGTGTCGGATCTGGTCGTGCAGCAGAGCGTGGAATTTGCTGTGCGGAGCGTCGGAGTGTGTGGACATGAATCCGACATTAACCGCGGCGGCGGGACCTGCCGACGCCAGTGAAGCCTTATTGAGGTAATGGTTACCTGATCATTTGCCGGCGGCGCGGCTCAGCGCCCGGCCGGACGGGGAGCGGTGGCGTCCGCGGTCAGCGGCCGCACCTCACGGGCCACGAACTCCTCCACCTCGAACAGGTCGGTGGCCCGTTCACACACCGTCAGCAGGGTCGACATCCGCGCCACCTCGTCGACCTGGTCCTTCAGGAACCACCGCACGAACTGCTCGCCGAGGAAATCGCCGCTCGCGCGGGCCGCGCGGGCCAGCGCGGTGATCTGGTCGGTGAGATTGCGCTCGTACCCGCCGAGGAACGCGATCGTGCTGCTGGCGGTGTCGAACTCGGATCGGATCGCGCCGATCTCGCCGATCGTGACCGGCAGATCGCGGTCGAGCAGGTACCGGACCATCCGCAGGGCGTGGGTGCGTTTGTCGTCGGCGTTGCCGTAGCAGATCGCGGCCAGCCGGGGCAGCCGCAGGGCGTCGAGATGCACCGCGGCCGCCAGATACTGCTGGGCAGCGGTGAATTCGTGCCGGATCTGGGTGCGCAGCAGCTCGGCGAAGGTGTCACCGGTGGCATTCGGCATGTCTGGAATCTACCGCGTGATCAGGTCGTCGGGCACGGGCCGGTCCTTGGCGAGGGCGTCGAAGAAGGCGCCGGCGCGGGCCCGGTCCCAGAGCAGCACGTTGCCACTGTCGGCCGTGTTCTCGAAGCCGCCGATCGGCACGGTGGTCGCGACGATGTCGCTGTGCAGCGCCCAGCCCAGGCTCGCCAGATCCCAGATGTGGTCCCCGTTGTCGACGGTGACGTTGTCGGCGATCCCGGCGACCATCGGGAACAGCGTGAACGGATCGAGCAGGGTCGCCGGGCTGCTTGCCTTGTGCAGCAGCGCCGACAGGAACAGACGCTGATTGTTCATCCGGTCCAGATCGGCCCGCGGGGTGGCCCGCGAGCGCACGAAACCGAGCGCTTGCGGCCCGGACAGCCGTTGGCAGCCGGCCGGCAGGTCGATCCCGGCCAGCGGATCGTCCACCGCGTACGGCAGGCACATGTCGATCCCGCCCAGATCGTCGACGAGCCCGGCGAAACCACCGAAGCCGATCTTGGCGAAGTGGTCGATGCGCAGGCCGGTGATCGTTTCGACGGTCTGTGCCAGCAACTTCGGGCCGCCGGCCGCGAAGGCGGCGTTCAGCTTGTCGCGTCCGATGCCGGGGATCGGGACATACGAGTCGCGGGGCAGGCTCACCACGGTCGCCGGCCCGGAACCGGGAATGTGCACCAGGATGATCGTGTCGCTGCGCTCACCTCCCGCGTCGGCGATGTCACCGGTGCTCAGCTGGGACTCCTCGGCGGCGCTCAGACCGGCCCGGCTGTCGGAACCGGCCAGCAGCCAATTGGTTCCGCCGCCCTGGGCCGGGCGGCCGCTGTAGTCGCCGAGCGCGGCGACGCGCTGCAGCGTGGTGTCGAAGTAGATGCCCGATCCGATCGGGATCAGTGCCAGGATCAGCAGGGCGACCAGCAGCCAGCGGCCGATGCGGTGCTTGCGGTGGGGTGCGGGCGAACTCGGTGGCGGTGTCCGGCCGCGCCGGTTCGGCGGGGGTACCGGGCGGGCCGGTGCGGCCGGTCGATGACCGAGCGGCGGGATGGGGCGGGGCTGGTGTGGTGCGGGTCTCGGCTGGGGTGGCCGTGGAGCGGGTTCGGGCAGCGGGCGGCCGGGCGCGGGACGGCGATCGGGCGCCGGGACCCACCTGCGCCGTCCGTGCTGCTCGCGGTTCTCGCCGTACATGCTTCGACTGTACGGACCGACTGTGGCGAAGCCCTGAGAAAACGTCAGGGCAGCCAGGAGACGTGTCCGTGCAGAGCGGTATACCCGACGTAAGCGACGGTATCGATCGTCGCGTGCGCCAGGATCAGCGGCCACAGCCGGGTCGTGCGCTGCCAGAACCGGCCGAAAACGACGCCCATGACCAGGTTTCCGAGTCCACCGCCGAGTCCCTGGTACAGGTGGTAGCTGCCGCGCAGCAGCGCGGAGGCGGCCAGTTGCCGGTTCGGTGACCAGCCCAGGGCCCGCAATCGGGTGACCAGGTAGCCGACCACCAGGATCTCCTCCGCGACGGCGTTGGCGATCGCCGCGAGGATCAGCGCCGGCAGTCGCCACCAGTGGTCGCCGAGCCCGCTGGGCACGATGGTGACGCTCGCGCCGAGGGCGTGCGCGACGAGATACAGTCCGAGGCCGGGCAATCCGATCACCGCCGCCAGGGCGGCGCCGGCGCCGAGGTCCCAGCCGCGGATCCGGGCCAGGCCCAAGGCTTTCGGGCCGATCCCGCTGCGCCACAGCAGATACAGCCCGAGCGCACCCCAGCCGAGCAGCCGCAGGTCGCCGAGCAACTGGAACAGCAGATCGATGGTCGATTGCGTGGCGCGGGAGGCATTGAGCGCCACCGTCTGTCCGCCGACTCCGCCGGGTGACAGCGCGCTCTGCAGCAGGGACAGCGCGGCGTCTGCGCCGCTGAGCCCGAACGTCACGACCAGGACGACGAGGATCTCCAGCTGGAGGGCGACGCGCTCCCCCACAGCGGGCCAAGCGGATTCGGACGGGTTCTCGGACGCCACCATGGTGTCAATCTAGGGCGGCCGCCGCCGGCCCGGCGCACCGGCCGGTCCGGAATTCACCCACAATATTTCTTTACATTCAGGGTCAGTGACGTGATCTATCGAATTATCCGGGTGAATCCGAGGTCCTGAATCAGTAATTTTTCAGAATAGGGTAATAAATCATACCAAAAGTTTGCAATAAAGGTCCCTGCAACCCGTAGACGTTTGAATCTTCACGCGCAATGATTGATTATTGTATCGGTTTTGTGTTCGGGGGAGGGCCAAGGAAAAAGGATGATCGGAAGGGCCATGAATGCCAAGAAGATGCTCGGCACCACGACACTGGCTATCTCCGCACTGGCGATAGCGTCCGCGACAGCGAACGGGCAAGCCGCCGACTTCGTCGTACAGAACACGACCGGTGGCATCGCCTACACCACCAGCCTCGGTGCGGACCACCGCAGCGCCACCATCGACCTGGCCTCCGGCCACTTCGTGACGCTCCCCGACGGCTCGGTCAACGTGACAGCGGACGACGGCACGGTCGCCGGAAATATCCCGACGGCGTACTCGACACCATCCGGTGACTTCTCCATCAACTTGGCTCTGGCCAACGACAACACCGAACTGGTGATGACCCCGAACACGGGCCCGCAGCCCACTCGGACGGCTCTGGACCAGTCCAACACCCTCATGCACGACGCACTGCTGATCGGCGCGGTCTTCGGCGCGGCCTTTGGCTGCTGGGTCGGCGTGGTGCTCGGTGTCTGGTTCTTCGTGGTCGGCGCGGTGGTCGGCTGCGTGGTAGGCGCCACGATCGGCGCGACCATCGGCCTGTTCTTCCCGATCTAGGAAGGCGGGAGACTCGCGAGGGTCACAGGTACCGATACCGGGCGGCGGATGCCGCCCGGTATCGGTGTTCGTGGGAGGTCCACCCAGGGTGAATTAACTGGCCGAGATCAACAAAAACACAGGTAGAAGGGTCGGAACCGCGTCGGAAATTTGTACCGATAGTCCCTCGTGTCCCATTGGTATCGGTCGATGGGCGCGGCATGATCGTCTGGGTCGGGGTTCAGATCACCGGATGATTGGACGGGCAATGATCACAACCAAGAAGTTGATCGGAACCGCAGCAGTCGCCGTCGGCTCCACCGCGATCGCAACCGCCATGGCGAACGGGCAGGCCGCTGCGTTCAGCCTCCAGAACTCTGTCGGTCCGGTCGCATACACGACAACACTGGCCGCAGACCACCACAGTGCCACCGTCGATCTGTCCTCCGGACACTTCGTCATGGCATCGGACGGAACCATCGGCGTGTTGGCCGATGACGGTACGAACGTCGGCACCATCCCCACCAGCTACACCACGCTGAACGGGCAGAACATCACGCTCGGCGCGAGCCTGAACGGTGACGCCACCGAGCTGACGCTGACACCGACCAGTGGCCCGGTGGCGGACCCCGCCGCGTTGGACGCGCAGGCCGGCCCGCTACTGCACGAGGCGGCGGTCGGCGGTGCGTTCATCGGCATCGGGATCGGCTGCTTCATCGGCGTCCTGATCGGTATCTGGATCTTCCTGGTCGGCGCCATCGTCGGCTGTGTGATCGGTGCCTTCATCGGCGGAGCGATCGGCCTGGGCACCCCGTTCTAGTACGCGGGATCCCACCTACGTCCCGGGTCGCCGGCCACTCCAGGCCGGCGGCCCGGGACATTATTATAGGCCCCTGTTTCCACCCCTGAATTCACTTTTGATTCCGGTAGCGCGGAAACGGTGCGCGCCGATGGTAATAAAACCGGGTGAACCCGCTGTCCGGACTGCGCATGAACCGCAGGTCTGTGCCGTGAAACCAAACTAGAAGTTTGTAATAGACGGACGCTGTCCCCTGTGGACACCCAAAGGTGTGGCACGGGATGATCGATTCGGTCCGGAAGAAATGTGTTCAGTTCAACGCGGGGGTTTTCAGGGAATCGGATGATTGGAAGGGCAATGACCGCAACAAGGAAGTTTCTAGGAACAGCAGCAGTCGCCATCGGCTCCACCGCGATAGCAACCGTGATGGCCAACGGGCAGGCCGCCGACTTCACGATGCAGAACTCCGCCGGCCCCGTCGCGTACACCACGACACTGGCAGCCGATCACCACAGTGCCACCGTCGATCTGTCCTCCGGGCACTTCGCGCTGGCTTCCGACGGCACCATCAATGTGCTGGCGGACGATGGAACGAACGTCGGCAACATCCCGACGAACTACTCCACGCAGGCAGGTCAGGACTTCTCCATCACTCCGGTCCTCAGCCACGACAACACCGAACTGACGATCACTCCTTCCGGTGGTCCGATGACCTCCCAGACGGCGCTCGACACGCAGGCCAACCCGCTGATGCATGACGCCCTGCTGATCGGCGCTCTCGTCGGCGCGAGCGTCGGCTGCCTCGTCGGTATCGCGATCGGCATCTGGTTCTTCCTCGTCGGTGCCGTGGTCGGCTGCGGGGTCGGCGCCGTGATCGGCGGCACGATCGGCCTGTTCTTCCCGATCTAGCAGGAGGTTTCGCGCTCCCGTATCGCTACGGGACCACTCGAGAACGAACATCCCGGGCCGCACCGCGACCCGGGATGTTGCTCGTCCGGCCGCGGGTACCCCGATGGGGGATATCGGCTACCCATGTACTGCCGGAGAGCGCCGGCGATCACTGTGGGGGGTTATCGGCCGGTGGCGCGGTGCTGGCTACGGTGGAACCGTGCCCCACGACGTCTCCCCGCACTCGGAACCGGTCCTCGTCTCGCTGAGCGTGCCACCGGCCGCCCGCCGCGGACTGGTGACCGGACTCGTGCGGGCGGTATCGGAACGGACCGACCTACCGGTACTCGACCTGGCCGCCGACGACGCCGAGGTCGCCGCGTTCCTGGCCCGAATCGCCCACGCCGACACCGGGTTCGTGGCGCGCACCGACTCCGGCGACCGGGCCCTGGCAGTTGTCGCGGCAACCGCGGCCGCACTCTGCGGCGAGGACATCCGCGCGGCCCTCGCCATGCCGGACATCGAGTTCCTGCGCGGACTGTCGGCACCGGCCGAGGACGCGGTCCGCGACGTGCTGACCGCGATCGAAACCGGCGAACCGGACGCAGTGGGCTCCGGATTGTCGGTCCTGGAAGCCGGTCGGTGACCACGTTCGGCGCCGCTCGCGCCACGGTTTCACCATCCCGGTGAGCCAATCCATGGGCCGCGCGGCGACCGACCAGTAATCTCGTAGGCGTGCCGCGTATCGCCTATTTCGGCCCCTCGGGAACCTTCACGGAGATGGCCCTCGCCCAGCTCGAACAGTCCGGCGCGTTCGACGGACCGGTCGAGCGGGTCCCGGCACCCAGCCAGGGCTCGACCCTGGAACTGGTGCGCGAGGGAGTCGTCGAGGGCGCGGTGGTCCCGATCGAGAGCTCGGTCGAGGGCGGGATCTCCCCGACCATGGACGCGCTGGCCACCGGCTCGCGGCTGCAGATCGTCGCCGAGACCGAGCTCGACGTGGCCTTCACGATCCTGGCCCGGCCGGGCATCGACCTGGCCGATGTGCGCAGTATCGCCGGGTACCCGGTGGCGACCGCGCAGGTTCGCAAGTGGCTGGAGAAGCACCTGCCGCACGCGGAGATTCGCGTCGCCGCCTCGAATGCCGCTGCGGCCGAGGACGTTGCGGCCGGCAAGGCCGACGCCGCGGTCTCGACCGCGCTGGCGGGTGAGCGGCTCGGCCTGGCAGTGCTGGCTTCCGGTGTGGCCGACCACGATCAGGCGGTGACCCGCTTCGTGCTCGTCACCCGCCCGCAGGAGGTGCCGCCGCGCACCGGATCGGACCGCACCTCGCTGGTGATCCTGGAACTGTCCAACGAGCCTGGCGCGCTGATGCGGGTCTTCGCCGAATTCGCCACCCGCGGTATCGATCTCACCCGGATCGAATCCCGGCCGAGCCGAACCGGCCTGGGCACCTATGTCTTCTACCTCGACTGCGTCGGCCACATTCGCGACCGCGCCGTCGCCGAGGCCCTGAAAGCCTTGCACCGCACCGCCGGCCGGATCCTGTTCCTCGGATCCTGGCCCACCGCAACGCCGACCGGTACCCCGCCGCCGTCGGACGAGGCCGCCACCGCGTGGCTGCACGATCTCGAGAAAGGGGTGGCCGACCTGTGACCGCCCGCTTGATCCTGGTTCGCCACGGCGAAACCGAAGGCAATGTCGCCAAGCTCCTCGATACCCGGCTGCCCGGCCTCGCGCTCACCGAACGCGGTGTGGCACAGGCGAAGTCGTTCGGGAGCACGCTACCCGGGCCGCCCGCCGGACTGTTCAGCTCGGCCGCGCTGCGCGCCCGGGAGACCGCCGCCCAGATCGAGGCGGTCACCGGCGTCGCGGCCCAGGTGCTCGACGACATGTTCGAGGTGCAGGCCGGCGATCTGGAAGGCCGATCCGGCGCGGACGCGCTCGGCGCCTTCCACGACATCTACCGGTCCTGGCACGAAGGCGATCTCGACCGGCGCATCCCCGGCGGCGAATCCGGCACCGACGTGCTCGACCGTGTCGTGCCGGTCCTGGACCGCCTGCGCACCGACTACCTGGACAACGCCACCGGCGACATCCTGGTGGTCAGCCACGGCGCGCTCATGCGGCTGGTCGGGCGGGTGGTCGGCGGGGTGACGCCGCCGTTCAGCACCGACAACCACCTCGACAACACCGAGACCATCGAACTGGTCCCGCGCGCCGGCGGCTGGGACTGCGTCCGCTGGGGCCGGTTCACGCCACCGTTCGGCTCGGGCGCGCACACCGAAACCGACGACCCGATGGGCTGATTCGCCGCCGAGGGTTCGCCTCGATGGCAGTGCGATGGAATCGGCTGTGGCTCAGCGAGATCCGCTGCGAGCGAGCGGATTCCGCTGAGCTCAGATGATTCCGCTCGGTGGCGTGAAATCCGCCCGGAGCGGCAGCTGCTCGATCAGATCTCGCAGCGCAGTACGCAGCCGCGCCGGCGTGCCGCTCGCCAGCGAACTCCACTGCACGCCGTCGTCGGCGCGGGTGGTGGTCACCAGGAAGCGGCCGTGCCGGGTGTTGAACACCGCGACCGCGTTGTCGCTGATATCGCGGGTGGCATCGCCGTATACGACACCCACCACGGACGCGTGCGAGGGCACCTCCACCAGCGCCGAGCCCAGGACCGCGGCGTCGCGCGGCGGACGGCCCACCTTCTCCAGCCGGGCGGTGGTGGTGGCGGCATCACCCGCGTCGCCGATGATCGGGCCCAATTCCTCGGTGAGCACGTTCATTCCGCTCAGTTCGAGCGGCTCGGCCGGGCCGAGCGCGGCCATCAGTGTGCCCGGCAGGTCGTGCCCGGCCTCGTCGACGGTGTAGCTGTCCGGCCCGCGCAGGACCACGACCTCGAGGTCGTCGCCCTTCGCGATGCAAGCCCGGTTGATCCGCTCGCCCTGGTACCAGCGCAATGCCACCACCCAGTGCGGGCGATCCAGTGTCCGCAGCCGGTCCTGCAGCTCGCTGTGGATCACCTCGTCGACGATCAGCTCCCGCGCCGCCAGCGACTCGGCCGCGGCCTGCATCGCACGCCGGTGCACGTCGTAGGTGTCGTAGCGGGCCCGGAAGTCCAGGACCACCGGGACCTCGATCTGCAAGGTCTCGACGAGGTACTGCATCTCGTCGAGCGAGAGCACGACCGCATCCAACTGCGCCGGACCGCGGCCGGCTCCCAGGACGGTCACTCAGGCGTCCTCGGCGGTGAGGTCGGCCCCGATGACACCCGCGGCGACCATGTTCTGGTCGGTGAGCGAGGTGTCCTGCCGGTAGACCTTGCCCTTGTGCTCGCCGTCCTCTTCCTCGTCGGCGTGGCCGCGGCCGAGCAGCGGGTTGCCGCCGGTACCGGTCGTGGCCGCACGGGCCGGGGTGCCGGCACCCGGCTGCGCGGGTGCGGTGGTGACCTGGACCTGCGGCGTGGCCGCCGAGGTGGCACCGCCGCCGGTGATATCGGGCGTGCCCCAGCCGGCGGGCAGGCGCAGCGCGCCCGCGTTGTTGCCGATGCTGACCGTCGACGAACCGCCGAGGTACGACGCGGCGGTGGTGACCGCGCCCGCGCCGACCGCGGTGCCGGCCGTCACGGCCGGGGCCATGCCCAGGCCGCCGAGCGGGCCGGCCGCGCCGAGCATGCTCACGACGTTCGAAATGCCGCCGGTCGCAACGGTTCCCGCGGTGGAGACGACGGTCGGGGCCACGCCACCGAGCACCTGGCCCGCCTGCGAGAGCGCGGCCGCGACGGTCGGGTCGGACAGCAGGGCCTGACCGGCCGCGATCGCGGCCTGGATCGGGTCGGTCGGGGCCGCGTCCGCGGCGGCCTCGACCGCACCACCGGGCTGGGCCACCGACGGCGGCTGCTCGAAGGAGTTCGGGGTGGACGTGGTCATGTCGGTGGCCGTCTCGTAGGTCTCCATGACCGCGGCCGCCTGCACGTCCAGCGCGGCCTTCGCGGCCTCGGCCGCCTCGGCGGCACCGGTCAGGTCGCCGCCCAGCGCGTGCGCGGTGGCCCGGGTCGCGTCGGCGGTCAGGATCTCCGGCATGCTCGGCATGGCGATCGACGCGACCGTGTACGCGGTGGCGTGGGCGGTGGCCTTGGCGCTCATGGCGGCGGCCATGGCGCTCTGCTGGCCGGCCCAGCCGGTGAAGCTGGTGAGCTTGCCGGCGACCGTGTCGCCGTTCTCGCCGGCCAGGCCGATACCCAGCTCGGCCATGATCCGGCCGACCGTGGCGGTCGCCTCGGTCCAGCTGGTGGCCAGCCCACCCCAGGCGCCGGCCGCTGCGGTGGCCGACGCGCCGTGTGTGCCGGCGTTGAGTGCGGCCGAGTTGCCCTCGGCGAGTCGTGCGAGCCAATAGACGCCGGTAACGCCAAATGCCATGACAATTCTCCCCTGTTGTCTGAAGTCTGTTCGGGCTCTGCGGTGTGGCCGGGTAGCTCCGGTCAGACCTCGGTGATCGTGGCGGTCTGGGCGGCGATGCCGGCGGCGTGGCTGTCGTCGTGCGCGTTGTACGCCGCGAGCTGGGCGCGCAGCGTGGCCGCCGCGTTCTGCAGCTCGAAGATGCCGCGGGTGACCGACGCGGTGTGGCTACCGCCCGCCTCGCTGAGGTGCGCGGCCGCGTGGATCGAGACCTCCTCGGCGCCGGAGGGCACGACGAAGTCGGTGGACGAGATTGCGGCGGCGTGCGCGGCCGTTAGCCGGTCGGCGAGCAGTTCCAGCTCGGTGGCGGCTGCCTCGATCGTCTCGTGACTGACGTTGACCAGACCAAACATGACTGGACCTCCTTCGGTTCGCGGCCCGCGGGCCCGACCGAGCGGTCCGGACCTCGCTGTGTGGGCCCCCCGGCAGTCCCCTTGACCGCCAAAACTTCCCACACATCGTTGGACGCGACATCCCCCGATCCGGTTCCCCCGAGATCCGGTTGCTTCGAGTCCGCAGGTTCGCACCTCACTCGACTCGGTCGCCCGCAGACGACAGACTATCCCCATCCCAGCTGATGAAGGCGGTCCTCGTCAATCCCGAAATGGTGGGCAAGTTCGTGCACGACCGTGATCGCCACCTCGTCCACCACCTCGGCTTCGCTCCCGCACATGTCCAGAATCGCGTTGCGGTACACGGTGATCCGGTCCGGGAGCGAGCCTCCGTACTCGCTGTCCAGCCGTTCGGTCAGCGCAATGCCCTCGTAGAGTCCCAGCAGGTCAGGCTCGTCGGGATGCCGCGGCTCGATCAACACCACCACGTTGTCGATCGCGCGCGCCAACTGCGGCGGAATCGAATCCAGTGCGTCGGCGACCAATTCCTCGAACCGGTCGTCGGACATCCGCACACCCACGGCAATCTCCGGACGTTCAGCGCGGCGGCGCGGCGCCGGGCAGCGGCGCCGGCGTCGACCGGCCCGAACTCGGTGGCGGTACCGGGGCCTGGCCGTCGATCTGGATGTCGCCCTTCGCACTTCCGGTGATGGACGAGAAGCCGTCCTGGGAGCCCTTGCCCACCAAGCAGTTCAGCTTGTGGCTGCCGACCAGCCAGCTGCGCGGGTCGAGGTTGTCCCAGAACGCGGTGAGGGTCTTGTTCATCAGATCGTCCTGGCCGCCCAGGTATTCGTCCACCGCGTGACTGCACTGGTCCTGCATGAACTTGTCCTGGGCGTCGTTGTCCGGCGGCGGGCCCTGGAACTGCTGGCTCAGGTCGACCACCGAGATCACTTCGTAGGCATGCGGTTTCGCGCAGTCGACCGGTTCGTTGGTCGGCAGGTTCTGGGTGAGGCCGATGCAGGTGCCGGGTTCGAAGATCCGGGACTGGTCCGCGTTCTGCACCCGGCCGGTGGACTGCTGGGTGGCGTTGCCGTTCGCGCTGACCAGCTGCAGGCCGCAGCGGATGGTCCGGTCGCCGCTGCGCCACCCCGGGTCACCCGGATTGATCATGCCGACCACGAACTTGCCGCGCGGGTCCAGCTTGCCGCCCAGATAGTCGGCGGCGGCGGGACCGCAGTTCTCGTCGCGCAGCTCGCTGAAGCGCAGCGAGTCCGGGAACGGCGCCTCCGGCCCGAACTCCTTGCCCGGGTACTTGCTCAGATCGATGTCGGCGGTCACCTCGAACAGGTGCTTGTCCGAACAGTTCACCTTGGTCAGGTCCAGGGTCTTGGCGTCGGTCCAGGTCAGGCAGTCGCCGGACTTGGCGCTGCCGAACGCCGCGTTCGACTTCCCGGTCGGATGGGTACTGCCCGGGTCGTGTGCCTCCAGATGCGAGGTGCGGAAACCGCCGGACAGCGCCATCGTGGCCCCGGCCGCGAGGATCGCGCCGGCGGCCACCGCCAGCAGCCCCCAGCGCAGCTTGTGCGCGGGCAGGCGGCCACGCGCGGACGGGTTCGGCCCGGCGGCGGGCCCGGATTCCGCGTCGACGGGTGCCGGTTTCGTGGGCACATGATCGGTGGACATTGCGGTCCATGATGGCAGCGTGGCGGCGGCGCCGCCAGAATCGGGCCACCCCCGCGCGCCGTTTCGCGGGCGGACCAGGTGCAATTCGCGCTGGACGCGCCCACTAGTCTGGTCACATGATCGACCTGCGATTCGTGCGTGAGAACCCGGACGCGGTCCGCGCCAGCCAGCGGGCCCGCGGCGAGGACCCGGCACTGGTGGATGCCCTGCTCGAGGCCGACGCCACGCGGCGCGCCTCCGTCGCCAACGCCGACGCACTGCGTGCCGAGCAGAAGGCGCTGGGCAAGAAGGTCGGCAAGGCTTCCCCGGACGAGCGGCCCGCGCTGCTCGCGCTCGGCTCGGAACTGTCGGCGAAGGTCAAGGAGGCCGAGGCCGCCGAGAAGGCCGCCGACGCCGACATGGACACCGCCCACCGGGCCATCTCGAACGTGGTCCAGGAGGGTGCGCCCGCCGGCGGCGAGGACGACTACATCGTGCTCGAGCACATCGGCACGCCGCCGGAGTTCGACTTCGAGCCCAAGGACCACCTCGACCTCGGCGAGGCCGCCGGGCTGATCGACATGGAACGCGGCGTCAAAGTCTCGGGCTCGCGGTTCTACTTCCTCACCGGATATGGCGCGCTGCTGCAGCTCGGACTGCTGCAGCTGGCGGCGCAGCGGGCGGTGGCGAACGGTTTCACCATGATGATCCCGCCGGTGCTCGTGCGCCCGGAGATCATGGCCGGTACCGGTTTCCTGGGCCAGCACTCGGCCGAGGTCTACCACCTGGCCGACGACGACATGTACCTGGTCGGGACGTCGGAGGTGCCGCTGGCCGGCTACCACTCGGGCGAGATCCTCGACCTGTCCGCGGGTCCGAAGCGGTACGCCGGCTGGTCGTCGTGCTTCCGGCGCGAGGCGGGCAGCTACGGCAAGGACACCCGCGGCATCATCCGGGTGCATCAGTTCGACAAGGTCGAGATGTTCGTCTACTGCCGGCCCGAAGAGGCCGACGCCGAACACCTGCGGTTGCTGAACTGGGAGAAGGAGATGCTGGCCGCGATCGAGGTGCCCTACCGCGTGATCGATGTCGCGGCCGGGGATCTGGGCAGCTCGGCGGCGCGCAAGTTCGACTGCGAGGCTTGGGTACCCAGCCAGCAGGCCTACCGCGAGCTCACCTCGACCTCGAATTGCACCACGTTCCAGGGCCGCCGGCTGTCGGTGCGGTACCGCGACGAGAACGGGAAGCCGCAGATCGCGGCCACGCTCAACGGCACGCTGGCCACCACCCGCTGGATCGTCGCACTGCTGGAGAACCACCAGCAGGCCGACGGATCGGTCCGGGTTCCGGCGGCGCTGGTGCCGTTCGTCGGCCGTGAGGTTCTCGAACCGCTGGCGTGACTTTCGTCTCGCCGGACCCCTCGATAACTGAGAGTTCACTCATATTGCCGGGTTTCGGCCGCCGCGGACCTGCGTCCGGCCCGGGGAACACGGACAATGCCAGCATGCCTTCGCTATCACCGTCGGACCCGGCCCGGCGTTGCCCGATGATTCCTGTCGTTGTGACTACTGCCTTCGGCACTTGTGTCTAGGCTGTTGAGCGTGCGAGGAATGAAGTCTCGCGGGGACACCCGCACACGTGTGCGGGCGGCGTCGGCGCTGGCGACGGCCAGGTTGATGGCTCGCACCACCGGTGCGTTCTATGTCATGGGTGGCGTGCTGGGCTTGATCATCACGGCCATCGCGCCGGGCGACGAAGGCAACCGCCCACTGGTCGGCATCGCCGCGGCCATCTCGGTGGCGCTCGGCCTCAGCCTGCTGGTGTGGGGGCCGCGGCTGCCGCATCTGGTCCATCACGGCTATCTGGCGACCGCGACCGTCCTGGTGACCGTCGCGGTGCACTGGTTCCCCAACACGATCGGCGGGATCGGTCTCGCCGCGTTCTACGTCTTCGTGGCCTGCGATGCCGCGATCTTCTTCGCCTGGCAGTGGGTGGCGGTCCACGTCGGCCTGGCGGTGGCGTTGTGCCTGGTGGCCTTGCCGACCCGTGGGCTGCCGTGGTGGTCGGGCATGATCCCGGCCGGTGTCACCGTCGGTGTCGCGATCGTGGTGGGCATTCTCACCCGCATGGCGGCCGATGCCGATATCGACACCTTGACCGGCCTGCTCAACCGGCGCGGGTTCGATCGCGCCCTGAACGCGGCCATCGACTACGCGACCCGCGCCGAGCAGGGGCTCGCGCTGGTGCTGGTGGACCTGGACCGGTTCCAGAAGATCAACGACCACCTCGGCCACCGGGCCGGTGACGCAGTGCTGCAGCGGGTTTCCGACACCTGGTCCAAACTGTTGGCTCCCGATCAGCGGCTCGCCCGCTACGGCGGCGACGCGTTCGCGCTGCTGTTGCCCAATGTCACCGAGCAGGCCGCGATCCTGCTGACCGAACAGCTGCGGGCAGCAGTGACCACCGGCTGCTCGGCCGGTGTCACCTCGTGGCAGCCGGGCGAATCGGCGTCGCTGCTGGTCAGCCGCGCGGATGTCGGCCTGTACCGGGCCAAGCAGGCCGGCCGCAACCGGACCGTGCTGGAATCGGCGCGGCAGCTGCCGCTCGCGGTGGAACTGCGGCAGGCGATCGACCAGGGCGCGCTGGACGTGCACTATCAGCCGATCGTGAGCCTGTCCGGCGACGGCAGCAAGACCGTCGGGGTCGAGGCCCTGCTGCGCTGGTCGTCGAGCGCGCAACCCGACGTCACCACCGAGGGGCTGATCCGGGTCGCCGAGGAGTACGACCTCATCTCCGACCTCGACGAACTCGTGCTGCGCCGGTCCTGCTCGGACGCGGCCCGGCTGCAGGAGACCTTCGCCCAGCTCGATCTGACCTTGAACGTCAATGTGAGCGGACTGGAACTGGCCGAAGCCGGATACGCCGACAAGGTTTCCGGCATCCTCGCCGAAACCGGCTGGCCGGCCGATCAGCTGGTGCTCGAGGTCACCGAGAGCGAGCTGGCGGCCGAATCCCAGACCGCCATCGCGAATCTGCACCAGCTGCGCGACCAGGGGGTGCGGATCGCCATCGACGACTTCGGCACCGGATACTCCTCGCTCAGCCGGCTGGCGACCATCCCCAGCGACATCCTCAAGGTCGACCAGTCCTTCGTGGCAGCCATCCGCTCCGACTCCCCGGCCCCGCCACTGTTGGGTGTCATTGCGGCACTGAGCAAGTCACTGGACCTGCAGGTGATCGCCGAGGGCGTCGAGACCGAGTACCAGGCGGCCGTCCTCACCGAACTGGGCTTCGCCCTGGCGCAGGGCTACCACTACAGCGACTCGCACCCGGTCGCCGCGTTGATCAACGACCTGAACGAACACCGCGGCCTGGTGGGCGCGGGCGTACCGGACGCCGACTTCGCGGCCAAGGGCTGGATCCCGATGGACGACCCGGGCAACTGACCGCGCTCAGCGCTCCCACTTGCCGGGGTTCAGGTGGAACTGCACGAGGGCGTTCGCGTGGCCGTGACCCATGGCGTGCACGGACTTCAGCCAGTCGACGAGGTCCTTGTGCCCCGCGATGCCCGAGGCGTTCAGCGCATCGAACCAATCGTCGACCGGACGACCGTATTTCGCCTCGATGGACGGGAAGTACGAGGCGGGGCCGTGCGGGCGGGTGGTGGTGGCCATGGTGATCTCCTCGGTCGAACGATGCTGTCTGCGGTGATGACGGACCTGGTCGGGAGGACTCGTCGCCGAGTGCGGTAGATCACATCCAAGGGTGCTGTGGTTGCCGGAGTCCGGTGATGCGGTTGCCCGGCGGTGCGGGTTGCGGGTGACGCGAGATGGGACCATTGCCGGGTGATGGGGCGCGAGGTGGGGTTGGGGCTGGGTTTCGCCATCGGGGCCGGGGTGGCGACCCAGGGGCGGGTGAACGGCGCGCTGGGGGCGCGGCTACACGACGGAATCGGTGCTGCCGTGGTCAGTTTCGGGTCCGGGCTGATTCTGTTGATGGTGGCGTATCTGGTGAGTGGGCAGGCGCGGTCCGGGGTCGGGCGGGTGCGGGCGGCGGTGGCCGGTGGCGTGCTGCGGCCCTGGCAGCTGCTCGGCGGGTTGTGCGGGGCGTTCTTCGTGACCAGTCAGGGCTTGTCGGTGGCGGCGCTCGGGGTCACGGTGTTCGCGGTGTCGGTGGTCGCGGGCCAGCTGGTCAGCAGTCTGGTGGTGGACCGGCTCGGGGTCGGGCCGCGGGGACGGACGGCGATCACCGGGTGGCGGATCGGCGGGGCCGCGGTGGCGCTGGCGGCCGTGGCCCTGACGGCGTTGGGACGCAACGGTTCCGGACCTGCCGGCGGTTCCTGGGCGCTGGTCATGTTGCCCGCGCTGGCCGGTGTCACGCTGGCCTGGCAGCAGGCGGTCAACGGGCGGGTCGCCGCCGCCGGTGCCGCGGCGCCTGTCCGCGGCGGCACGAGTACGCAGACCGCGGGCCGTGCGTCGACGGGTGACACCCTGGCGGCTGCGGCGGCCGGCACCTATGCGGCCACCACGATCAACTTCGCGACCGGCTTCCTCGCGCTGATCGCGGTCGAGGCGATCCACGTAGCGTTTTCCGGTATGCCCGAGCAGATCCCGTCACAGCCCTGGCTCTACAGCGGCGGCCTCATCGGCATCACCTTCATCGCTACCGCGGCCGTAGCGGTCCGCCTGATCGGCGTCCTGCTACTCGGCCTGACCTCGGTCGCCGGCCAGCTGGCAATGGCACTGCTCCTGGACGTGGTCACACCCTCGTCGGGCGTCGGACTGTCCGTGACAGCAGTAGCGGGTTGCGCGCTGACCTTGGTGGCGGTCGCACTGGCAGCCCATTCGCACACGGATTCATCCGCCCCCGAATGAAATTCGAGTGCAGCCCGTTCGGACTGCGGTCTTGCGATGGCCGCGATACCGATTACAGCTTGCGGCTGCGGAGTTCGTGGCCCTTGGAGGTTTTGCAGGCGCCGGTCTCCAGGTTCCACTGCCAGCCGTGCAGGTTGCAGGTGAGGGTGTTGCCTTCCACCACACCGAATTTCGACAGGTCGGCCTTGAGGTGGGGGCAGCGGCGCTGGATCTCCCAGCCGCCGAGTTCGCAGCTCGCGGTGTCGTCGTGGCTCTCGGCGAACCAGCCGTCGGCGTAGGCGATCCGCTCGTCGGTGAGGCATTTGAAGAACGTGTACAGGTATTCGTTGTAGCCGCCGATCCGCCACGCCTCGAAGCGGGTGGACAGGAAGATGGTGTTCACCCAGTCGGGTTCGTTGTCGCGCAGCACCGTGCGGACCAGGTCCGGGTGGATGCGGAAACCGTAGCGGTACCGGCCTTCTCCCTCGATCGGCGCGCGCACCGTGCGGTTCGGGAAGTCCAGCACCACGGTTTCGTCGCCGAGTACCAGGCCGACGGGATAGCCGATGCCGTCGGAGATCTGGTCGGACTGCCGCATGATCGGCTCGAACAGCTCCCGCAGCGGTTCCAGCAGTGCGCCGGAACCCGTTGCCCACGAAGCCTTCTCGGCGTCCAGCACCGGCTTCAGGCGCTGGGCCATGTCCTCGATGTAGGCGGCCTTGTCGCCGTAGATGGTGTCCGGGTCCACCGGGTGGGTCAGCGACAGTTCCTTGCCGCGCACGTCGGCGACCGAGCCGGGGATCATCAGGATCCCGCCCTCGTTGCCGTGGATGCGCATCTGCTCGAGGAACGTCATCTGGTCGGGGAAGATGTTGCCCTCGTCGCCCCGGTCGTCGTTGAGGTAGCGCAGGGCGTCGTCGAGGAACACCGGCGGCCCGGCCGAGGGCACTACCCAGGTGGCGCCGACCTGCTCGATGTAGCTGCGCGCCCGGTCCATACCGCGCTGGCGCTTCTGCTTGCCGAAGTTCGACTTGGTGCGTGCGGGGATGTCGTACACCATCGGGTACCAGATGGCGCCCGAGTACTGCAGCAGGTGGATGTCGACCGGGCCGAACGCGTCGTGCAGCACGTCCATGTCGACCGGGCGCGCGTCGTTCATGTTGAAGCACACGGTTTCCCCGTCGGAGACGACGAGACCGGAGTCACCGATCGGGCCGTCGGCGGGCGCGCGCAGCGCGATCACCATCACGTCCAGGTCGCCGCCCGGTCCGGTCACCGTGTGTTTGACCGAGTTCTCGGTCTCGAAGAACGTGTGGAAGCCCAGCTTCTCGAGTTCGCGCTGCAGGTCCGGCACCGGATAGTCGGGCAGCAGGACTGTGGCGTCCTTGTTCACGTGGTCCAGCAGGGTCCGCGCGTCGAAGTGGTCGCGGTGCAGGTGCGAGACGTACAGGAAGTCGACATCGCCCAGCTCGTCCCAGTCCAGCCCGGTGTTGTCCGGGAACGGGAACCACGAACCGAAGTAGGCCGGGTTGACCCATGGGTCGCAGAGAATCGTCCCGGCTGCGGTGCGAATGTGGAATCCGGCGTGTCCGACGCTGGTGATCTGCACGAAGAAGCCCTCCTGAACCGTTGCCGGTCACTCAGCCTACCGGTGGCGGCGGGTCCCGGCCGGGCAGCCTGTGTGGTCGCGCCCACGCTGCCGCCGCGGCCGCTGACCAGCTCGAATCCGGCAGTCCCGGCGATCGCGCAGCGCTACCGCCCCGCTGCGCGGTTCGGGCCGGAATTTCTCGGCCGTCGTACGCCGCTCACGCGGTGACGTCGCCGATGCAGTAACCCTGCTCACCCGCATGCAGGGTGAAGGTGTGCTCCTTGGTTCCGGCTGCGGTGGTAACCGTGGCGCTGACCTGCGCATAGTCCGTGCGCAACGTCTCCGAGCTGAGCGACTGGTCGTCGAAGGACTGCACGGCCGTCAGCTTCTCCGGGTTCTTCACCAAGGGCGGGGTGATCGGGCTGCCGGTGCCGGTGGGGTCCCAGCCGGACGTGCAGGTGAGCGGGAACGCGTCCTCGGTATCGGCGGGGTCGACGGGGGAACCGGTGAGCCGCGACAGGTAGCGCCGGACCGTGTGCCGCGCGTCGGCGTCGGTGAACCCGGGTTCGGTGCCGGCCTGGAACACGCGCGGACACGCGTACCCGGCAGCGATATCGCGATGCGTCACGACCAGCGTCACCGCCGGGCCCTTCCAGGTCACGGTCGAGCCGTCGTCGACCCCGGGAACGGCCAGCGCCGCCAGGATCGGCTGCTTGTCGGTGTACATGGTGTCGACGTCGTGCGGCGCCAGGCTCCAGCACTTGTGTTCCAGCGGGGTGTCGGCCGATGCCGAAGCGGCCGCCGACGTCGTCGTGGTCGTTGTCGACGTAGTGGTGGTCGTTGTCGACGTCGTAGTGGTCGACTGCTGCAGGTCGGCGGCGAACGCGCCGACCGCGAATGCGGTGGCCGGGGCCGGCACAGCGAGCGCGACCGGGTAGGCGGGCGCCGGCGGTGCGGGCGGCGCGACGGGTGCGGCCGGCGGAACCGGTACGGCGGCAGCGGATGTGGTCGTAGCGCGCGTGTGCGGGGAGTTCGTGTAGTCGGTGCCCTCGATCCCCACCGCGGAGTCGCAGCCGGCGGCCAGGCAGGCCAGCGCGGCCGCCGCCAGGACTCGGACTCTACGGGTGTGGAGCGGGTGATTCACGACGGTGAACCTCATTCCTGTGCGCGCACTCGATGTCGGTAATGACAGCGACTACGCTAGCGGAACTGTGGACCCCGTATACCGGACGATCATCGGGCTGGCCCGATCGGTCTTCTTTGCGCAAGGCTTGAAATTCGAGGTCACGGGGGAGGAGAACATCCCTGCCCGGGGTGGCGCGGTGATCGCGATCAACCACACCGGGTACATGGACTTCACCTACGCGGGACTGCCCGCCCGGACGCCGAAGCGGTACATCCGCTTCATGGCCAAGAAGGAGGTGTTCGACAACAAGATCTCCGGCCCGATCATGCGGGCGCTGAAACATATTCCGGTGGACCGTTCGGCGGGCGCCGACTCGTACAAGGCCGCCGTGGACTATCTGAAGCGCGGTGAACTCGTCGGGGTGTATCCCGAAGCCACCATCAGCCGCAGCTTCGAGATCAAGGACTTCAAATCCGGCGCCGCGCGCATGTCGATCGAAGCCGGGGTGCCGATCATCCCGGTGGTGATCTGGGGCGCGCAGCGGGTGTGGACCAAGGGACACCCCAAACGCCTGGGCCGCACCAACACACCGATCTCGATCGAGGTCTGCGCCCCGATCCCGGCCCGCCCGGACGGTCCCGGCGTCGCCGCGGAGATGACCGCCGAACTCCACGAGCGGATGCAGGAAGCGCTGGCCCGGTTGCAGCAGAACTACGTCCACGAGCCCGGTGCGTACTGGGTTCCGGCGAAGCTCGGCGGCAGCGCGCCCACGCTGGAAGAGGCGAACGCCATGGACGCCGCGGAGGCGGCCGAGAAGGCGGCCGCCCGGGGCCACGCGATCGAGGAGGAGTAGGCCGCCGCGCCGCGACCGGATCCGGCGCCGCGGCCCGACTCAGCTCGGATCGGAACCGCGGATCGCGGCGAACCAGACCGCGGCCGCGGCGGCGACCGTGGTGGCACCCGCGAACGCGGGGAACCCGCCGCCGTCGGTGTAGATCCACAGCAGGCCCAGAATCGGTGCGGCGACCACGGATTGAGCGTCCAGCAGCAGCCGCCGGCGGGGCCGGGACGCTGCTGCCGCGCGCTCGGCGCCGTCGGGAGTGGGCCGCGACGGGTTGTCCACCAGGCGGCCCACCGGCTCCGAATTGCGTAGGGGGCCGGACGGATACACGCGCAGTCGACTAAGGGTGCTTGTCCCCGTGGGCGGTTCACCAACGGCTGCATCTACCTCGGGCTGTTGTGCGCTGCTCGCTTCGAGTGGTGCGGCTGTATCTGGCTTGGGTTGTTCGGATGTGTCTGGCTCGGGCTGTCCAGCTGTATCCACCCCAGGGTGTTCTGTCGCTGTTGTTTCCGGTTGCCCGGTGTCCAGCAGTTCGACGCGATTACGGCCGAATTCGGCTGTGGTGCTGGGCAATGTGACCAGTGCCGGATCGAAATACACCGGCAGCCACCGACGTCCACCGGCCGTGTCCAGCTCCAGCCAGGAGCGGCTGAGCAGCCGGTGCTGCTGCCGGATCCGCCGCACCGGTACCTGCCCGCTCACCCGCCGCACCGGGGCCAGTGCGACCGACAGCCGGAACCCGCTGTAGCCCAAGATGATCAGCGCCACCGTCGCCAGCATCGCGACCTGATCCGAATCGCCGAACGGCGCCCAGGCGAGGCAGATCGCCAGGGCGCCGATCGTGATCCACAGCGGATAGGTCAGGGGATGACCCCTCACTTCACGAAACCGACCTTCGTCCAGTCGACTCCAGCCATACCGAAGGCGCCGATATTGGCCAGGCTCGCGCGAACCGCGTAGTTACCGGACGCCTGGTTCAGCGGCAGCGAGAACCCCTCTTCCCAGATCATCTTGTCGGCCTTGTTGCCGAGCTCGATGGCCTTGTCCGGGTCCAGCTCCGACAGCGCGGCGTCGATCGCGGCGTTCAGCTCCGGCGAACCGATGTGGCCGTGGTTGCCCTGCCAGTTGTTCGGGTCGTAGTAGTAGATCTGGGGGAGGCTGGCCAGCGGCAATGTCGATCCGCTCCAGCCGTGCTGGACGATGTCGAAGTTGCCCGGGTTCACCCATTCGGTCCACAGTCCGGTGCCGGGTACGGTTTGGATGTCGAGCTTCACGCCGACGGCCGCCAGGTTCTGCTGGATGATCTTGGCCGTGTCGACCCACTGGTCCTGCTGGTACATGACGTCGCGCAATTCCAGCTTGCGGCCGTCCTTTTCGCGGACGTCACCGTTCAGTTTCCAACCCGCGGCGTCGAGTTCCGCGGCCGCCTCGGTCGGATTGAACACCGTCGACGGCGCGGCGTTGTCCTGATAGCCCTTCTGTCCGGCGACGAACACGTGGTTGTTCAGGAAGGTCGGATGATCGACGACGCCGTGCTGACTCTGATTGACGATGGTCTGACGGTCGATGGCCTTCGTGATCGCCACCCGTACCTTGGCGTCCTCCAGCAACGAGCCGGGTGCACCGTTGAAAGTCAGGACGTTCCAAGAGGGTTCGGCAGTGCGCCGCACCAGCACGCCGGGGGTGTTCCGGGCGCCGGTCACATTCGCGAGACCGGACATGTAGGCGTAGTCGATCTCGTTGTTCTGGATGGCGGGCAACAGCGCGCTGGCGTCGAGCACGCTGAAGGTGATGTTGGCCAGTCGCGGTGTCGCACCCCACCACTTCGGGTTGCGGGCCAGCGTGATTCGGTTCTGGGTGCGGTCGAGGTTCTGGATCACGAACGGGCCGGCACTGACCTTCAGGTCGTTGCGGTCGAGGTCGTTGAACGCCTGCGGATCCGCGGTAACCGCCTTGGGATACAGCGGCGAGAACTGGCCCTGCCATTCGGAATACGGCTTGGCGAAGGTGACGATCGCCTGTCGGTCGTCGGCCCCGCGCTCGACCTTCTCGACGCGATCGAATCCGCTCTGAGACGAGACCTGGAAGTCCTTGTTCCTGCCGCTGAGCGCCGCAGCCTCGGACTGCAGGTCCTCCCAGGTGATCGGGGTGCCGTCGGACCACACCGCCTTCGGATTGATCGTGTAGGTGACGGTCTGCGGATTCGTGTTCGTCATGGCGACATCGGTGAAGAAGTCGTGATTCACCGACATTTGGCCCGACGCGTCGCTGGTGAATGCCTGCGGCATCACCGGGTCGATCACCTTGGCGAGGTCGGCATCCGCGCCGTCGACGTGCAGATAGTTGAAGGTGGCGGGGAAGGAACTGAGGTCCATCCGCAGGTTGCCGCCGTCCTGCAGACTTGCCGGATCCTGTGGATTGATGTCGTTGGTGGTCCCCACCACGGCGCTACCACCGGACCCGTTGGTACCGCTGCACCCGGTCACGATCAGGCCGACCGCTACGGCGGGTATCGCGATTTTCGCTACTGTCGAACGAATCCGCATGGATCGCTCCCTTCCTTCTGGGCGAGGTTGTTGCGGGTCATTGCACGAATCCGATGGCGGTGTAGTCGTAGCTGGCCAGACCGGGTGAGCCGTAGTTGGCCACCGTCTTGCGCACACCCCAGTTGCCCTCGGACTGGGTCAGTGGCAGCGAGTGGCCTTCCTCGAAGATCTTTCGGTCCACCTGATTCGCCAGTTCGATCGCCCGCTTCGGATCCAGTTCCGACACCGTGCGTTCGATGAGGTCGTTGAGGTCCGGGGAGCCGATCCGCCCGAAGTTGCTCTGCTCGTCGTCGGGGTGCAGGCCCCAGATCTGGTTCAGGCTCTGCAGCGGGAAAGCGTCACCCTGGAAAGAGAATTGGGTGGTGTCGAAGTCGCCGGGAATGATGAAGTCGGTGAAATAGTTCTGGCCCGGCTTCAGATCGATGGTGAGGGTGACGCCGATCTTGGCCAGGTTCTGCTGGATGATCTTTGCGATCGTCACCCAGACCGGGTCGTTGTACATGACGTCGCGGATCTCCAGCTTGCGGCCGTCCTTCATCCGCACGCCGTTCTGCAGGGTCCAGCCGTCGGCGTCGAGTTCCCTTGCGGCAGCATCCGGGTCGTAACCGAGGCTGTTGTCCTGGTAGCCGGTCTGGCCCCGCAGGTAGACGTGGTTGTTCAGCGGGACCGGCTTGTCCACCAGACCGTTCTGGGTGACGTCGGCGATGCTCTGCCGGTCGATGGCCTTCGTGATTGCCACGCGCGCCTTCTCGTCGGACAGGATCGCTCCGGGTGCGCCGTTGAAGGTGATGTGCCGCCAGCGATTACCCGGGGCGCGGCGCAGCGCCACGTCGGAGGTGGCCTGAATCTGCTTGGCATCACCCAGGCTGCTGAGCATGGCCGCGTCGATCTCGTTGTTGCGCAACGCGTCCACCCACGCCGCGCGGTCCAGCACGCTGTAGGTGATGGTGTCCAGCTTGGGCGTCGCGCCCCACCACTTCGGGTTGCGGGCCAAGACGATCCGGCCCTGGGTGCGATCGGTGGACTGGACCACGAACGGCCCGGCGGACAGGGTGAGGTGGTCGGCCAGGCTCTTGTTGAACGAATCCGGGTCGGCGGTAACCGATTTCGGATAGAGCATGGCATTGCCGGAGAGCTGACCACGCCAGTCCGCGAACGGTTTCGCGAAGGTGAGCACCGCCTGTCGGTCGTCGACCCCGCGCTCGACCTTCGCCACCCGGTCGAACCCGTTGTTGTTCGCGATCAGGAATCGTTTGTCGGCACCGCTGAGCGCGTGTGCCTCCGACTGGATGTCCTCCCAGGTGATCGGGCTGCCGTCGCCCCACACGGCTTTCGGGTTGATGGTGTAGGTGACCTGCTGGGGCTCGGTGCCGGTCAGCTGCACATCGGTGAAGTAGTCGTGGTCGACGGTCGAGTTGCCGGCGGCGTCGGTGGCGAACGCGCGCGGCATCATCGGCCATTCGATCTCGGCGATCTCGCCGTCGTTCCCGTCGTTGGACAGCGTGTTCCAGTTGGCGGGGAACGCGGTCGTCGCCAGCCGTAGATTCCCGCCGTCGCGAACCTGTTCGCGCGGAACGGGATTGATATCGCTGGTGGTACCTAGTGTCGCGGTGCCGGGCGCCGGGTTTCCGCTCGACGAGCAGGCCGCCAGCGTCAGGACGGCGGCGGCCGCCAGGACGGCGTACCGAATGACGTTCGGCGGCTGGCGCACTGCGGTCTCCTATCGGGTCACGACGGGTAGCGGGATCGCATCGATCAGCGCGCGGGTGTACTCGTGCCGAGGGTGCTCCAGAATCTGTTCCGCCGCACCGGATTCGACGATCTTGCCCTGATACATCACCGCGATGTCGTGCGCCAGGTTGCGCACCACCGACAGGTCGTGCGAGACGAACAGATAGGACAGGCCGCGGCTGCGCTGCAGGTCGCGCAGCAGGTTCAGCACGCCGGCCTGGATCGAGACGTCCAGCGAGGACACCGGTTCGTCCAGGATCAGCAGTTCCGGATCCAGGGCGAGGGCGCGGGCGATATTGATCCGCTGCTTCTGGCCGCCGGAGAAGTCGGCCGGGTAGCGGTCGGCGTGCTCGGGGCGCAGGCCGACCAGTTTCAGCAGTTCGGCGACCCGGGGCCGGATCTTGTCGATCGGCATGCCGTCGATGCGCAGCGGCTGCGCGAGGGCGTCGAAGATCGGCAGCCGCGGATCCAGCGACGACGCCGGGTCCTGGAACACGATCTGCATGCGGCGCCGCAGGTCTCGGCGGCCGGTGCGGGTCAGGGTGGCGACGTCCGCGCCGAACACCTCGATGGCACCGCCGTCCGGGCGCGCGAGTTCCATGATCTGGCTCAGCGTGGTGGATTTCCCGGAACCGGACTCGCCGACCAGCGCCAGGGTGCGGCCCGCGCGGACCTGGAAGCTGATGCCGTCGACCGCGCGCACCTCACCGGTGCGGCGCTTGAACACGACGCCGGAGGTGAGCGGGAAGACCTTGGTCAGATCCGAAACCGACAGCACCACAGCCGGATCCACCTGGTCTACGGGCGGCGGCGGGGGGACCTCGGAGCGATACGCCTCGAACAGCTGGGCCGAATTCAGTTCGCCGACCCGGATACACGCGGCGGTGTGGCCGGATTCCGTTTCGAGCAAGGGAGGTTCGGCGCTGGTGCACAGGTCCACCGCGACCGGGCAGCGCGGCGCGAACGGGCAGCCCGGGGGCAGCGCGTGCATGGCCGGGGGCGCCCCCGTGATCGGTACCAGCGGCTGGCGGGCGGGTCCGTCCATTCGGGGGATCGAGCCGAGCAGACCCACCGTGTACGGCATTCGCGGGGCGTTGAACAGGCTTGCGGCACCGGCGTTCTCGACGATTCGACCGGCGTACATGACCGCCACCCGGTCGGCGAGCGTGGCGGCGATCCCCATGTCGTGGGTGATCATGATGACGCCGGCGCCGGTGATGTCGCGGGCCTTGCGGAGCAGTTCGAGGATCTGCTTCTGCACGGTGACATCGAGCGCGGTGGTCGGCTCGTCGCAGATGATCAGGTCCGGATCGTTGGCGATCGCCATGGCGATCACCACGCGCTGCCGCATCCCGCCGGAGAACTCGTGCGGAAAAGCCTTGGCGCGCAACCGCGGATCAGGAATACCGACCAGATCGAGCAGTTCGACCGCCCGCTCCTCGGCCTGCTTCTTGCTCATCTTCCCGTGTGCCAGTAGCGCTTCCGCGATCTGATCGCCCACCCGGTACACCGGGGTCAACGCCGACAGCGGGTCCTGGAACACCATGCTCATCTTCGCGCCGCGCAGGTCGGACAGCTGCCGGTCGGACATGCCGAGCAGCTCCCGGCCGCGGAACCGGATCGAGCCGGTCACCCGCGCCTGGTCCGGCAGCAGCCCCATCACCGCCATGGACGACACCGACTTGCCGGAACCGGACTCGCCGACGATGGCGAGGACCTCGCCGGCGTTCACCGTGTAGCTCACACCCCGCACCGCGTCGATGCGGCCCTCCTCGGACGGGAACGACACCCGCAGATCCGAAATATCCAGCAGCGGTGGCGTGCTCACTTGTCGGCCTTTCGCTTCGAACGAGCCCGCTGCGAGCTCGGGTCCAGGGCGTCCCGAAGTCCGTCACCGACGATGTTGGCGCACAACACGATCAGGATCAGCGCGCCACCGGGCACCAGATAGGTCCACGGGAAGGTCTGCGCGTTGTCGGTGGCGCGGCCGATCAGGACGCCGAGCGAGACCTCCGGCCACTGCACACCGAAACCCAGGTAGCTCAGGCTGGTTTCACCGATGATCGATGCGCCGACCGCCAGCGTGGTGTCGATGATCAGGAAGGACGCCACGTTCGGGAGGATGTGGGTGGTGATGACCGTCCAGGTCGACGCACCCATATAGCGTGCGGCACGGACGAATTCGCGTTCCCGCAGGCTCATCGTGAGCCCGCGGACCACGCGCGCGCTGATCATCCAGCCGAACGCCGCGAGCAGGACGATCAGCAGCAGAACCGAATTCGAGCCCTTGGTGCGCTGGGCGAACAGCATGATCATCAGGAAGCTGGGGATCACCAGCAGCAGGTCGACCACCCACATGATCATGCGATCGGTCCAGCCGCCCAGCAGCCCGGCGACCGCGCCGGTGAGGCTGGCGATGATGCTGGACAGCAGCGCGACACCGAAACCGATGGCCAGGGATTTCTGCATGCCGCGCAGCGTCTGGGACAGGACGTCCTGGCCGTTCTCGTTGGTGCCCAGCCAGTGATCCGGGCCAGGGGGCTGCAGCAGCGCGGCGCTGTCCATGTACTGGTAGTCGTACTTCATCAGGCTCGGCCCGGCGAATGCGGCCAGCACCAGCAGCAGGAGCAGAATGCCCGCCACCACGGCCGGCTTGTTGCGCAGGAACCGGCGGACGATCAGCTTGCGCCGGCCGATGGCGACCCGTTCCGGATCCTGCTGGGCCAGCAACTCCACTTCACTCATCCCCGCGCCCGGAGCGCCGAGTTGTGGCGCCGGGGCAGGCTCGTCCGTGGTCGTCGGGCGCTCGCCGTGTTCGCTCACGACACACGCACCCGAGGATCGAGCAGGGCATAGGCGATGTCGGACAGCAAGCCGGACAGCAGGATCAACACTCCGGCGAACGCGGTGACGGTGACGACCACATTGATGTCCTGGAGGTTGACCGCGTTGACCATCCATTCACCCATGCCGTGCCAGCCGAACACCTTCTCCGCGAACACCGCGCCGGTGAACAGGCCGCCGATACTGTAGGCGAACAGGGTCGCCATCGGGATCAGGGCCGTGCGCAACCCGTGCTTGTAGAGGGCTTTCCGCCGGGTCAGGCCCTTGGCGCGCGCGGTACGGATGAAATCGCTCTGCAGCACGTCGAGCATGGCGTTGCGCTGATAGCGGCTGTAACCGGCCATCGACGCCAAGGCCAGGGTCAGTGTCGGCAGCACCATGTGCTGGAGCCGGTCGAGCAGTTGGTTCCAGGCGCCGTGCACCGCGGTCGCCGACGTTTCTCCGGTATAGAGGAAGATCTGCTGTCCCGTCGCCGAATTGATCTGGAGGGCACCGAGTTTCAGTAGACCGGCGAGCAGGAACACTGGGGTGGAGAGGATCAGCAGCGACAGTATCGTCGAGAAGTAGTCACTGAACTTGTACTGCCGGATCGCACCGGCCGCGCCGACCAGCACCCCGAGGGCCGTACCGAGGATCGATCCGACCACCAGCAACCGCAGACTCACCCCGACCCGGCGCCCCAGCTCGTCGCTGACCGGCTGCCCCGCGAGCGTCTTCCCGAAGTCCCCGTGCTCCACCACACCCGTCACCCAGGTCAGGTACCGCTGCGGAACCGGCTGATCCAGGTGCAGTTCGTGCGCCTTGGCATCGATCACGTACTGCGGCGGCCGCGGATTGCGCTGTTCCAGGCTGTCCAGGGGGTGGAAGTTCCACGCCGCGAGACTGAATGCCAGGAACGTGGCCAGCAGCAGCAATACGACGTAGTTGAGTGCACGTCGCAGCAGAAAGCCGGTCATCGGTCCCTCTCGGGTCGGGCGGTGTGCCCTGATCAGTGTCAGCCCTGATCATAGGGACCGGAAACTGATCCGCACGTCGAGTGACATGCAGAGCGCCCGAATCGGCCACCCCGGTCCGATCTCCGGAAGGCCGGGCTCGCGGGCCGGAACTATATCGATGTCGTGGCGGCACCCGGGTACGGCAGGATGGGCAGGTGACCCCCCAGCGATTGCGGAAACCGACGATGGTGGCCTCCGATGTGGACGGCACGCTACTCGACGTGCACGAGAAGGTGAGTGCCCGAACCAAGGCCGCGGTCGCCGCGGTCGTGGCCGACGGCGTCCCGTTCGTGCTGGCCACGGGCCGGCCGCCGCGCTGGGTGCATCCGGTGGTCGACGGGCTGGGATTCGAGCCGATCTGCGTGTGCGGCAACGGCGCGGTGATCTACGACAGCGCCACCGACAACATCCTGTACGCCGACACCCTCGACGTGCCGACGCTGACCTGGGTGGCGGAGCTGGCCGAGCGGGTGCTGCCCGGCTGCGGTCTGGCGGCCGAGCGGGTGGGCGCCAGCGCGCACGACGCCGCCACCCCGCAGTTCGTCAGCACGCTGGAATATCAGCACGCCTGGCTGAACCCGGACAACACGGATGTGTCGCGTACCGAAGTGGTCGAGATGCCGGCGATCAAGCTGCTGATCCGGCAGGTCGGCGCGCACAGCCGCGACATGGTGGCGGCGCTGACCCCGGAGCTGTACGGCCGCGCCGACGTCACGTATTCCACCGACAACGGCCTGATCGAGGTGGCGGCACCCGGCGTCACCAAGGCCTCCGGCCTGGCCCGCGTCGCCGACCGTCTCGGCATCGACCGCTCCGGCATCCTGGCCTTCGGCGACATGCCCAACGACATCGCCATGCTCCTCATGGCCGGCATCGGCGTCGCCATGGGCAACGCCGACCCCGCCGCCAAGGCCGCCGCCGACGAGATCACCACCACCAACGCCGACGACGGCGTAGCGCGGGTGCTGGAACGCTGGTGGGGTTGAGGTAGCCGATTGCTATATAGCATCCATCCTATCGAGGCCGAACATGACCATGCCCGAGAGGCTTTCGACAGAAGGGTGGCCGAGGATGGCTGATCACGAATCCATGGGCAATCTGCGGCGCGAGCGATTCGACCGGCCCGATTTCGCCCGGACCGAGTACGAAGCCGGTCGCGCCGAGGCGGTGCTTGCCATCGAGCTCGCCAATGCGATCCGAGAGCGCCGCCTCGAGGCTCGGCCTCACTCAGATACAGCTCGCTCAGCGCGCAGGGCTTAGGCAGCCGGATATTTCACGGCTCGAATCCGGTGGTGGTACGCCGACGATCGGGATGCTCGATCGTCTGGCGCATGCGTTGGAACTACGGTTCGTGGCGCGGTTCGAGAAGCTCTCTGCTGCCTGATCGGTTCGGTGGTCTAGGGCTGGTCGTCGGTGTCGGCTGGAGCGTCCGGCGCGAACTGTGGCGGATCCGGTGGGGCGGCGCTGTCGTCTGGTCCGCCGGCCACCGGCGCCGGTATCGGGGTGCTGTCCGGCACTGGTGCGGCAACTGTGCTGCCTGGTGTCGATGCGGCAATCCCGCTGTCCGGCAACGTAATCGAGCTGTCCGGCTCCGGTGTGGTCAGGGCGCTGTCCGGTACGGCGTTGACGATGGTGCTGACCGTGTTGGCGGCCGGATCGAGAATCAGTGAGCCGTAGCGGAAGTCGGCGCGGGTGGTGCCGTCGGGGCCGGGGTAGGGGCTGCGGGTCGGGAGGCCGAGCAGGCCGGAGTCGGCGCCCAATTCCAGGTAGCGGTCCAGGAGGGGGCCGGTGAGTTCGGTGACGGTGTCGCCGGGGCCGGAGTAGACGTATCCGTTGGCGAAGGTGGCGAATTGGCCACCCTCGCCGGCCGGGCGGGGGAGGGCGGTGGCGTCGCCGAGCGGGCCGGTGGCGGCGCCCGAGGCCGCCCAGTAGGTGGCGATCGGGTTGCTGCCCACCAGGTTCAGTAGCTGTTCGGTCGGGTTCGCGGTGCGCTGCAGCGGACTGCGCTGTGGGCGTGCGGGGGCCGCGCTGGGTGCCGGCTGGGTCGGGGAGTCCGGTTCGGGATCCGAAAGTGCCGGACCGGCAGCAGGATTCGGATTGCCGGCGACGCTCGCGGCGATGGCTCGGAGCTTGGGCAGGAGGGCGTAGGCGGCGTCGCCGGGGCAGGCGGTCTTGCCGACGTCGCGGTGCGCGAAGACCACCGGCAGCTGCACGGCCTGGCCCTCCGGGTACGAGGTGTATTGGGTCCCTTCGGAATACATCGTGGTGGTGCCCTGCGGGTCGAGTCCGGCGAGCTTCGCGCGCCAGCCGATGAACTGCCCGGTGGCCTGCAGCTGGGCGTCGGTCGGGGGCTGGTCGGTGAAGTTGCCGAGCATCGCCACCCCCGCGGTGTTCTCGTTGAATCCGCCCGCGTGCGCGCCCTCCACCGGCTTGTCCAGTCCCCCGTAGCGGCCCTCGAAGATCTGCCCGTACTTGTCGACCAGCGCGTTGTAGCCGATATCGCACCAGCCCAACGTTTTCGCGTGATACGCGTAGATGGCGCGCACGATGCCCGCCGACTCGGCCTTGGTGTACTCGTTGCGGCCGGCGCTGTGGTGCACCGTGATTCCGCCCAGGCTGTCGTCGTAGGTGGGGTCCTGGCAGCGCAGGCTCTCGTCGGCGCCCCACTGTTTGCGGGTGATCACCTTCGGCCCGCCGGCGACGGTCGCGGCGGTGGCCTCGAGCATGCCGTCGACGGCGCCGCGGCCCGGGTCGATGAGGACCGCGGACAGGTCCGGAACGTGGATGTGGCCGGGACGAGTGGTGAGGATCTGCACACCGGTGGTGGGGCCGACGTAGAGCGGTTCGGTACCGGTCCGGGTCGGCTGGACCCGGTCGTTGCCGGCGGTCTCGAGCGTGTCGAGCGGATTCCACTCACTCCAGCTGCCGTCGGCGTGGCGGGTACGGATCAGTGCGGTCAGTCCGTGCAGGTCCGTTCCGGTCAGCGCGACCATGCTGAACGGCGTGTCGCGGGTGATCTCGCGAACCTGCGCGCCGAGCCGGTCGGCGAGGTCGGGCGGGACCGCGCCGGGCTCCAGGGCGGGCGCGGAATAGTCGGGTCCGGGCGCCGGGTCGGGGATGACGGTGGTGGCCGCCGGGTCGGTGCCCTGGTCGATGCTGTGTGGTAGCGGAGCGACCGCTTGTGGGACCGGAAGGTGCGGCAGCGGTACCTCTTCGGGCAGTTGTACGCCCGGTGGTACCGGTAGGTCGTGCGGAATCGGGATCGCGGTGGGCAGCGGCAGCTTTCGCAGATCCGAGAGGTGTAGATCCGGCAGGGTCAGGCCGCGCAGTTCCGGCAGCGGCAGCAGCACCTCGGGGGCGCCGGAGAGGGCCACCTCGGCCAGGTTCGTGGTGACGGAGGCCAGGTCACCGTTGTCGGCGGGCCGGACGGTGTGTACCCCGGAGCGGAGGAAGGTCGTCAGTGCGACGGTGGCGGCGAGCGAGGTGACGACGGGCAGCAGCAGCGGATATCTCGGCCTGTGGTGTGGCACCGGAGTCCTCCATCCAGGGCGATTTGTGACCTCTGGTGGTTGTGCATCGAAATAACTTCTGTCACAGTAGCCACAAATGTCACAAATGTAAGTCTCGATTCCAGATCGAGCCAGACGATAGCCCGCAACTAGCCCACAGTGGCGCCAAGTCTCGGGGACATGCCGGAGCGGTGGCGAAACATCCCTTTCCGCCCGACGGCCGAACCAGGAGTGGTTATGCCCAGCTCACGAACATCGGAAGACACCGAGCTAGCCGTGGCTCGTCCCCGGACCATCCCCGGACGAGCCCCAGCTCCGGAGGTACCGCCCCGCCGCCGGACGCGGCCGCTGATCACGGGCGCGATCCTCACCTTCACGCTGACCGGCGCGGTCGCCGCCGCATGGGTCGGCGCACCACTGTTCGCACCGGTGCGCATGCTCGCCGACGCCGGACACGGCCGCGGCATGAGCCAATTCGGCGCCTTCAACCAGGCGGTCGCCGGCTCGGGCACTGACCAGATCCTGCAGCACTACTACCCCGGCGCGGTCACCGGCCGGGTCGGCGCCACCACCGTTCGGATCCGGCTCGGCGCGTACGACAACGAGACCCTCGACGTCTACTCCGATACCGAACTGCAGGTGGGCGACCGGCGAGTGGTCAAGGGCGAAGCCGCCCACCTGACCCCCACCCCGGACGGCGGCGCCAAGGTCACCATCACCATCGGCTGCGACGGCCACCAGGTGTGGAGCGGCACCACCGACAATCCCTGGGCCTTCCCGGTCGCGGACGGGCCCAACCGGCCGGCCGCGGAACAGCTCGCGGTCTGCGACGGCAGCCGCTATCGCGGCGCGCTCGGCGTCGCGCTGGAAGGCGACCAGCCGCGCACCGTGAACGCCGTCGACCTCGAGGACTATCTACGCGGCGTGGTCCCGGCCGAGATGGAGGCCGGCTGGGCCGACCAGGGCGGCGCGGCCGCCCTGCGCGCCCAAGCCGTGGCCGCCCGGTCCTATGTGCTCGCTGAGCACCGCTATCCGTACGCGCAGAGCTGCGATTCCACCGACTGCCAGATGTACCCGGGCACCGACAAGGAGGACGACCGCAGCACCGCGGCGGTGCTCGCCACCGCCGGGCAGGTGCTCACCCGCGACGGGCGGATCCTGCGCACCGAGTACTCGTCGGCGCCCGGTGGCGGGCAGCCGATCGACATCCGGACCCTCGACGTCGGGCCGCGGCCGCAGGACGTCGTCGCCGACCCGGCGCCGGGGGCGTCCGCGCCGCCCGGCCTGGCTGGACTCGTCCCCGCGCTTCCGGCCGGGACGCTGCCTGGAGGAGGTGTCCCCGGGCTTCCGGCTGGGACGCTGCCCGGTGGTGCCCCCGCGCTTCCAGCCGGGACGCTGCCCGGGGGTGGCGTCCCTGCTCCCGGCCCGGCACCGAACGGTGCACCGGGTCCCGACACTGCCCTGAAGTCGTTGCTGCCCAACCTGACTGGACCGAATCCCGGCACCGGGCCCGCTACCGGTCCGGACGCGATCGCGAACGCGGCCGCCGCCGCGGCCGGCGCACTGTTGGACGAATTCCTGAATCAGGCACCCGACGGGCAGGCCGGTCTGCCGTCGGCGCCTGGTGTACCTGAGACCGCGGCGCCTGGTGTACCTGGGACCGCGGCGCCCAGCGTGCTGGGGACCTCGGCGCCTGGTGTGCCTGAGACCTCGGTACAGGGCGTGGCTGAGACCTCGGCGCCCGGTGTGCCTGAGACCTCGGTACCGGGCGTGCCCGGGACCTCGACGCCGCACGGTCTCGCCGGTCCGCCGGACCAACCCCCTGCGGCCGACTCACACCAGGACTCGCTCGAGCCGTCGAACCAGCCGATGGCCACCCAGGAGCCGTCCGCGGGCAGCCCGTCGGGTGACGGCACCGCGTACGTCCCACCGGCCGTCGACACAGGGTCGACCACCGATGGTGACATCGCGCCGGACATGGCGGAGTACGACGGCGACGTGACCGGCCCGTAGCTGCCCGGCGTCGCGGAAGTCGGCCTGGAACCGGGCTGTGCCGCACCCCAGCGATCGGCCTTGACCTTCACGTAACGTCAACTTGCATCCTTGGTTGGTCGACGCGGCGAGGAGGAAGTTGTGGTCAGCGCGGCCGAATGGTCCATCCAGGAACTGGCGAAGGCGGCCGGCACCACGAGCCGGACGTTGCGCCACTACGGCGAGCTCGGGTTGTTGGCGCCCAGCCGGATCGGCCGCAACGGTTACCGCTACTACGACCAGGACTCGCTGGTGCGGTTGCAGCGCATCCTGCTGCTGCGCGAACTCGGCCTGAGCCTGCCGCTCATCGCCGAGGTCCTCGCGGGCGAGCGGGACACCGCGGCCGCCCTGCGCACCCATCTGACGCTGCTGGAACAGGAGCAGCAGCGGATCGGGCGCCAGATCGCGTCGGTGCGAACCACGTTGCGCAAGACGGAAGAAGGTGAACCGCTCATGGCGGCAGAGGTATTCGACGGATTCGACCACACCCGGTACCGGGAGGAGGTCACCGAACGCTGGGGCAAACAGGCCTATGAGAGCGGTGACCGCTGGTGGCGGTCACTCACCGACGCGGACAAGAAGAACTTTCAGCAGACCCATGTCGACATCGCGGCCGACTACGCCCGGGTGCGGGAAGCGGGTGTGGCGGTGGACGATCCGCAAGTGCAAGCGATCGTTCGCCGCCACTACGACTGGGTGACCGCTGGCTGGCAGGGGTGGCAGGGCGGAAAGTGCCCACCCGCACAGTATTTCGTCAACCTGGGCGAGATGTACGTCGCGGACCCGCGTTTCGGCAAGAACTACGGCGGGCTGGAGGGCGCGACCTACGTGCGTGACGCCATGGCCGCCTTCGCGGCCACCGAACTGCGGTAGCTCGGAATCGGCCGGACGCCGAGGGTTTCGGTGCCCGGCCGACGGTCCGCGGCGATCATGGCTGCCGGCCGGTCTCCCGGGTGCTGGAACGCCGAGAGTACGGCCGGCTGACCGCTTCGGTTCGGCGGTTTGTCAGCGCCCGGGAATAGCCTGTGCCCGTTGTCCCGTTCGAGCTGGGCGGGAGAGTCCGGTGGAGAGGGAGAGTATGGGCGTGCAGCGGGCTGTGGTGCTGGGTGGCGGGGGTGTCGCCGGGATCGCTTGGGCGAACGGGATCGTCGTGGGGCTGGCGGACGCCGGGGTGGATGTGACCGGCGCCGATCTGTTCGTCGGGACGTCCGCGGGGTCGAATGTGGCCGCGCAGATCACCAGTGGGCTGCCGCTCGCGGAACTGTTCGAACGGCAGACGGATCCGGCGAAGCAGAGTGCGGAGATCGTGCCGGAGGGCAACCGGCTGCCGGAGCTCATGGCAACCTGGACGCGGATCGGTGAAGAGGCGCAAGGTGATTCGCTGCTGACGCGGAAGCTGATCGGCCGGCAGGCGGTCGTAGCCGACACCGTCCCCGCGGCGGCTCGGCGTGCGGTCGTGGAATCCCGCCTGCCCGTGCATGATTGGCCGCAGCAGCAGCGACTGTTGGTCACGGCGGTCGACGTGGACTCCGGTGAGCTGCGGGTCTTCGATCGCGACAGCGGCGTCGCACTGGTCGACGCCGTCACCGCGAGTTCCGCTGTGCCCCTGGTGTGGCCGGTGACCACCATCGGCGATGCGCGCTACACCGACGGCGGCATTCGGACCACCGCGAACGCCGACCTGGCCGGTGGTGCGGCCCGGATCCTGATCATCGCCCCGATGCCCGACCAGTACCTCGACGACGAGATCGCCGCCCTCACCGCTGACGGCTCCCGGGTGGAACTGATCGTGCCCGACGAGGCGTCCGTGACCGCGTTCGGCGTGAACCCACTCGACACCGTCACCCGCGTGCCGTCCGCCGAAGCCGGTCGCGCCCAAGGCAACCGGGAAGCCACCCGCATCGCCGAACTCTGGAACTGACGCCGCAAGTCGTCCCGACCCCGCGGCCGGCGGTGCCGGCGCCCTCTGGCTGACCGCCCCCGGGAGACCACCGCACCGAGGCTGATGATCTGGGCGATCAACGGACTCGAAGTTTCGGTGGCGGTCGGCGCCGCGGGCTGGCTGATGATCATCGCAGGTTTCGTGCTCGCGAGGCGCCCCTGCCTTGATCCCGACCGCCTCGCCGAAACAGCTTGTTGGATACGGCTATCCGTCGCGGTACGGGCGACCTACACAGCGCACATGCTTTGCATGACGCCCAGTAGCGGGCCCGAGCCGTAGCTGTACGGCAGGTACGCGTAGGTTTCCGCACTGCCGAGGGGGCCGGTGATCGCGGCGGTACCGGGGATCAGGGCGGCGGCGCTGGTCAGGAGTTTGATCGTGTCCAGGGTGAGGGCCGCCAGGTCGTAGGCGTTCTCGACGGTGACGTCGGCGAGGGCGGTCGTGCCGGTGACGGTGCCGTTGCCGATCTCGAAGCCGAGGTTGGCCAGGAAGGTCAGCGGGCCGTAGTTCAGGAAGTCGATCACCGAGCCGAGCTGGTCGGGGCGCTGCATGACGGCCGCGTCGCTGATCCGGTTGTTGGCGAGGAAGGCCTGGACCTGGTCGGCGGTGACGGTCGCCTGGTTCTTGTCCAGCGGCAGGTCGGTGGCGGCCACGAAGGCGCGGGCGCGGTCGACGACGGTGGACAGCTTCAGGTCCGCGACCGGGGTGCACTGGCCGTCGGCCCGGTTCAGCTGGTGGGCCAGCGCGTCCAGTTCGGCCGGCACGGCGACGTGCTGCACCGGGAAGTCGTCGGTGTTCAGGTCCAGTTTCGGGTAGGCGCTGGGCAGGGCGCAGGTGCCGCTGATCGCGTCCTGCACCTTGCGGGCCAGCCATTTGATGCCGCTGAAGATGCCGCCTACGACGAAACTCAGCACGAATCCGAAGGTGGGCACGCTGCCGGCCAGGAACTGGGCGGGGATCTTCACGATGCGTGTGGCCATGATGAAGATCTCGACGACGTCGTTCACGCTCAGCGTGCTGAGCGGGGTGGTGTGGTCGAGGCGGCCGGTGCGGATGGCGTCGAGGTCGGCGACGATCTGGGTGACGAACGGATCGTCGATCTCGTCGACGCGCCCGCCGAGGGTGGCGGGGTTCACCGGCAGCAGGTCGCGGTGCACCGGCAGCTGGGCCATCGCCTGCCGGGTCTGCTCGACCTGCTGGTCGTAGGCGGCGAGCTGAGCGGCGGGGATCAGGGTGCGGATCGCGCTGGCTGTCGCCGACACCACCTCGTCGAAGGTGGGTGCGTGGTTGTCGCAGAGCTCACCGGCGACCGGGGTGGCGGCGAGCGTGTCGACCTCGTCGGCGCTCGCGACCGAGGGGGCGAGCAGACCGGCGCCGAGCGCGGAGGTCAGGACGACGGCCCCCGCGAGCGGGGTGAGACGCGTAAAGCGCATGAAACGACACTCCGGTGAACTCTGATTCAGACTGGACGGGCGCCCAATTCTGATCCATCAGACCCCATCATGTGGCGAATCTGTGGGTTTCCGAAGAATTCTGAGGGAAATCGGGATGTCCCCACGGACTCGTGCGTGCGGTGACACCGCCCACCCGGCCACCTTCGACGCCCAGGCAACTCCCCGGCCTGCAGACGCGGTGGCCGACTGCCGCTACGCTGGGCACCCGTGAGTGTCGCTCCCCCCTACGACCTGATTGTTGTCGGCTCCGGATTCTTCGGGCTGACCGTTGCCGAACGCACTGCGTCGCAGCTCGGCAAACGTGTTCTGATCGTCGAACGCCGGCACCACCTCGGTGGTAACGCGTATTCGGAGGCGGAACCCGAGACCGGGATCGAGGTGCACAAGTACGGAGCTCATCTGTTCCACACCTCGAATCAGCGGGTCTGGGACTACGTGAACCAGTTCACCGAGTTCACCGGCTATCAGCACCGGGTGTTCGGCCTGCACAAGGGCCAGGCGTACCCGCTGCCCATGGGCCTGGGCATGATCTCGCAGTTCTTCGGCCGGTACTTCACGCCCGACGAGGCGCGCGCCCTGATCGCCGAACAGTCCGCGGAGTTCGACACCAAGGATGCGGCGAACCTCGAGGAGAAGGCGATCTCCCTGATCGGCCGCCCGCTCTACGAGGCGTTCATCCGCGACTACACCGCCAAGCAGTGGCAGACCGACCCCAAGGACCTGCCTTCCGGGATCATCACCCGACTGCCCGTCCGCTACACCTTCGACGCGCGCTACTTCAACGACACCTACGAGGGTCTGCCGAAGAACGGGTACACCGCGTGGCTGACCAAGATGGCCGAATCCGACCTCATCGACGTGCGGCTGAACACCGACTGGTTCGACGTGCGGGACGAGATCCGCGCCGCAAACCCGGACGCCCCCGTCGTCTACACCGGCCCGCTGGACCGCTACTTCGACTACCGCGAGGGTGAGCTGGGCTGGCGCACCATCGACTTCGAGACCGAGGTCCTCAACACCGGTGACTTCCAAGGCACCTCGGTGATGAACTACAACGACGCCGACTTCCCGTACACCCGGATCATCGAGTCGCGGCACTTCCACCCCGAGCGCGACTACTACCCGGCGGACAAGACGGTCATCCAGCGCGAGTTCTCGCGGTTCGCGCAGACCGGCGACGAGCCGTACTACCCGATCAACGCGACCGAGGACCGGGAGAAGCTGCTCGCCTACCGGGAGCTGGCCAAGGCCGAGACCGCAGCCGCCAAGGTGATCTTCGGTGGCCGCCTGGGCACCTACCAGTACCTGGACATGCACATGGCGATCGGTGCCGCGCTGAGCACCTTCGACAACGTGCTGCGCCCGCACCTGGAGTCCGGCGCCGCCCTGACCGCCGAGGACGCCCAGTGACCTCAGCCGACGGTTCGGCCCCGGCCGACATCGACCACATCCCGGCCGCGGACGGGTCCGCTGCCGCCCCGGCCGAATCTCGGCCCGCGGCTGCCGAATCGGCTCCGGCAGCCGAGCCGGCCGCGAAGAACGAGCCCGCCGCGGGCAAGCCCGCACCGGCCAAGAAGACCGCGCCCGCGAAGAAGACAGCGGCCAAGAAGGCCGCCGCGTCGGCTCCCGCCGCCGCGGTCGCGGTGTCCGAGTCGCCCAGCCGCGCGGTCTCGCTGTTGCAGCGCGTGATCCTGCCGCGCCCGGGCGAACCGCTGGACGTGCGGACGCTGTACCTGGAGGAGTCGCCGACCAACGCGCGCCGGGCGCACGCACCGACCCGGACCTCGCTGTCGATCGGGGCCGAGTCCGAGGTGTCGTTCTGCACCTACTTCAACGCGGTGCCCGCCAGCTACTGGCGGCGCTGGTCGGTGCTGGATTCGGTTGTGCTGCAATTGGAGCTGGCCGGGCACGGCCGGGTCGACGTGTACCGCTCGAAGGCGGACGGGTCGCGGATCCACGTGCGCGGCAACGAGTTCACCACTCCGGCCGGAACTCCTTCCACCACGGTCGAATTCGAGGTCGAGCTGGGCCCGTTCGAGGACGGCGGCTGGATCTGGTTCGACATCACCACCGACACCGACGTCGAATTGCTCTCCGGCGGTTGGTATGCGCCGATCGCCGCGCCCGGCACCGGCAGCATCGCGGTCGGCATGCCCACCTTCAACCGGCCCACCGACGCCGTCGCGACCCTGCGCGCGCTCGGCTCGGACCCGCTGGTGCTGGCGCAGATCGAAGCCGTGATCATCCCCGACCAGGGCACCCGCAAGGTGATCGACGAGCCCGGATTCGCCGAAGCCGCAGCGGGTCTCGGCGGCCGGCTCTCGATCCACGACCAGCCCAACCTCGGTGGCTCCGGCGGTTACAGCCGGGTCATGTACGAGGCGCTGAAGACCACGAACGCCGAGTTCATCGTCTACATGGACGACGACATCGAGATCGAGCCCGACTCGATCCTGCGCGCGCTCGCCTTCGCCCGTTTCGCGAAATCGCCACTGCTGGTGGGTGGTCAGATGCTCAACCTGCAGGAGCGCTCGCATCTGCACGTCATGGGCGAGGTCATCGACCGCTCGGTGTTCATGTGGACCGCGGCGCCGAACGTGGAGTACGACCACGACTTCGCCAAGAACCCGCTGCGCGACCGCGACAACTCCAAGCTGCTGCACCGGCGCATCGACGTCGACTTCAACGGCTGGTGGACGTGTGTGATCCCGCGGCAGGTGGCCGAGCAGATCGGCCAGCCGCTGCCGCTGTTCCTCAAGTGGGACGACGCCGAATACGGTTTGCGCGCACGGGAAGCCGGATATCCGACGGTCACCTTGCCCGGTGCCGCGGTGTGGCACATGGCGTGGAGCGACAAGGACGACGCCATCGACTGGCAGGCGTACTTCCACCTCCGCAACCGGCTCGTGGTCGCCTCGCTGCACCTGCCCGGCGACGGCCGGGGCATGGTGATCAACACGATCAAGGCCACGCTGAAACATCTGCTGTGCCTTGAGTATTCGACGGTGGCGATCCAAAACCTCGCCATCCGTGACTATCTCGCGGGCCCGGACCGGCTGTTCCAGCTGCTGCCCAGCGCGCTGGGCGCGGTGCACGCGCTGCGCAAGACCTACCCCGACGCGGTGATCCTGCCCTCGTCCACCGAACTGCCGCTGGCGTCGGGCATCGACGTCGGCGCGGTCGGTGAACCCGCGAACCCGATCGCCAAGATCGGGCGGCTCGGCAAGGGCATCGTGCACAACTTCCGGCCCGCCAAGTCCGAGCACCACGACCGGCCGCAGCTCAACGTGCCGACCCTGGACGCCCGCTGGTACCTGCTCTCGCAGGTCGACGGCGTCACCGTGACCACTGCGGACGGGCGCGGCGTCGTCTACCGTAAGCGCGACCCGCGGCAGGCGTGGGGGCTGTTCAAGGAGGCGATGCGCTTGCGCAAGGAACTCGCCGCCCGTTTCCCGGAGGTCCGGGAGCAGTACCGCGCCGCGCATCCGTACCTCACCAGCACCGCGGCCTGGGAGAAGGCCTTCGGGATCGGAGAGAAATGACCGCCACCGCCCCCGAACCCGGGACCAGCGCCCCGCATCTACGGGTGGTCCCGGCCCCAGCGCCGGGCGCACCCGCCGAGGTCGCGATCATCAACGCGGTGCAGCGCACCATCGGCGGCGACCCGCAGGTGATCGCCGGTGCCCGCGCGATGTCGCACTTCGGTGAGCACGCGCTCGGCTGGATCGGCATCGCCGCGGCCGGCTGGCTGCTCGACAAGCCGCGACGTCGCCAATGGGCCGGTGTCGCAGTCGGTGCCGTCGGCGCGCACGCCGCGTCGATCGTCATCAAGCGCATCGTCCGCCGCCCGCGCCCGAACGACCCGTCGGTGCAGGTCAACGTCTCGACGCCGAGCAAGCTGAGCTTTCCGTCGTCGCATGCGACCTCCACCACGGCGGCTGCCGTGTTGCTGGGCCGGCTCACCGGGCTACCCTTGCCTGCGGTGCTGGTGCCACCGATGCTGCTGTCCCGGGTCGTCCTGGGGGTGCACTATCCCACCGATGTCATGGCCGGGTCCGCGCTTGGCGCCGCCTCCGCTGCCGTCGTGCTAGCCGCTGAAAAGAGACTCGATAGTGACCGCACAGGAAGAAGCCGTAGCTGAGATGAGCGAAGAGCCCTCGGACGTCGTGCTCGACGACGCCGTGCTGAAGGGCCCGCCCAAAACCTTGGCCGGCGGGTTGATCAAGGCCATGCGGCCGCGCCAGTGGGTCAAGAACGTGCTGGTCCTGGTCGCGCCGCTGGCGGCCGGCAAGACCGGCGGTCACATCGTGGTCGCCAACTCGCACGTGCTGCTGCACATCGCCATCGCGTTCGTGGCGTTCTGTATGGCCGCGTCCGGGATCTACCTCGTCAACGACGCCATGGACGTGGAGGCCGACCGGGCCCACCCGACCAAGCGTTTCCGGCCGATCGCGGCCGGTGTGGTGCCGGTGAACCTCGCCTACGTCCTGTCGGTGGTGCTGCTGGCCGGTTCGATCGGGATCTCGCTGCTCGCGGCCTGGCAGCTGTCGGTCGTGATGGCGGTCTACATCGCGATCCAGCTGGCCTACTGCTTCGGGCTCAAGCACCAAGCGGTGCTCGACATCTGCATCGTGTCCTCGGGCTTCCTGCTGCGCGCGGTCGCCGGTGGCGCGGCGGCCGGGATCGTGCTGTCGAAGTGGTTCCTGTTGATCATGGCGTTCGGATCGCTGCTGATGGCGGCCGGAAAGCGGTACGCGGAACTGAAGATCGCCATGGACACCGGCGCCAAGATCCGTAAGTCGTTGCAGTACTACACGCCCACCTATCTGCGCTTCATCTGGACGCTGGCCGCGACCTCGGTGGTGGTGTTCTACGGGCTGTGGGCGTTCGAGCAGGACCACGCGCGCAACACCCAGTGGTTCTCGTTCTCGATGGTGCCGTTTACCATCGCAATCCTGCGCTACGCGGTCGACGTCGATGGCGGCGAGGCCGGCGAGCCGGAAGAGATTGCCCTCGGGGACCGCATCCTGCAGGTCCTGGCCGTCGCCTGGATCGGAGTGGTAGGTGTCGCTGTCTATCTCACCTGACGAGAAGACTGTTGCCGGAGAACATGATGCGCCGACCGAAGCACTACCGGCCGGCACGATGAATCGCGAGGCGGCCACCCGGCGCTCCGCCATGTTCTCCCGCGCGGTTTTCGTCGGTGGGGTGATCGCGACCCTGGCCACGTTCTTCGCCGGTGCCTGGTCGCGCCGGTGGATCGCGGACGACGGCCTGATCGTGTTGCGCACCGTGCGCAATCTGATGGCCGGCAACGGCCCGGTCTTCAACGCCGGTGAGCGGGTGGAGACCAATACCAGCGCGGCCTGGACCTACGTCGTGTACGCGGTGGAGTGGGTGACCCGGGCGCGCCTGGAGTATGTGAGTCTCGCTGTGGCGCTGACCTTGTCGCTGCTGGCGGTGGGTTTCGCCATGGTCGGCACCGCGCGGCTTTGGGGCGCGCCGTGGGGTGTGGACAGCACCCGCGCGGTGCTGATGCTGCCGGCCGGCGCGCTGGTCTACATCGCGCTCCCGCCCGCCCGCGACTACGCGTCGTCGGGCCTGGAGAACTGTCTGGTCATCTTCTGGCTGGCGGTGCTGTGGTGGCTGCTGATCCGGTGGAGTCAGGCGCAGCGCGACCGGCTGGGACTGCTTGCCGCCGTGGTGTTCTGGGCCGGGCTGTCCTGGCTGGTGCGGCCGGAGATGGTCATGATCGGCGGGCTGACGCTGGCGCTGGTGTGGCTGGCGCCGATGCCGGCCACCCGGGTGGGGCCGGTGGTGTTGCGCGCGCTGCTGGTCGCGGTCGGCGGCCTGGTGCCGCTGGGCTACCAGATCTGGCGGATGGGTTACTACGGCCTGCCCTATCCGAATACCGCCGTGGCCAAGGAAGCCGGTGGTGCGAAATGGAATCAGGGCTTCACCTATCTCTGGGATCTCGCCGGGCCCTACTACCTGTGGGTGCCGCTGATTCTGCTGGTGGCGGGCACGATCGTGCTGCTGCGGCTCCGGCGTCCGGCCGGGCGAGCGGCTGAACAGACCGGGTCCGATGCGGGCGGCTCGCTGCTGCGGCGGGTGGACGGGTTGCGCCGCGGTTTGCGGCGGCCGTCGGTGGTCGTCGGGCTGATGCTGACCGGCTCGCTGCTGCTGCTCGTGTTCGAATTGCGGGTCGGTGGCGACTTCATGCACGGCCGGATGTTGTTGCCGCAGGTGTTCTGTCTGCTGCTGCCGGTGTCGGTGCTGCCGGTCGGATTGCCGCGTCCGAGCCAGTGGCGACAGTGGGCCACAGTTTTGCCGATTGTTGGCTGGCTCGGGTTGGTGGGCTGGGCGCTGTTCACCGCCAACACCACCGCCAATCAGGCGGGCGCGAGCATCAGCACCACCGGCATCGTGGACGAACGAATCTACTACGTGCTCAACAGCGGTCACGATCATCCGATCCTCGCCGAGGACTACCTGGACTTCCCGCGCATGCGAGCGATGGTGCAGGACATCGGCGCAACGCCCGAGGGCGGCCTGCTGATCAATTCGCCGTCGTTCCGGATGTGGTACGTGGCGCCGCCGCCGGCGCAGGCGCCCGGTGAGTCCTACGGGCACACCGTGTACTTCCTCAATCTCGGCATGACCAGCATGAACGTGCCGCTCGACGTTCGGGTGATCGACCAGGAGGGCCTGGCGTATCCGCTTGCGGCCCATACCGATCGGCTCACCGACGGCCGGATCGGGCACGACAAGAACCTGTACGCGGACTGGGTGGTGGTGGACACCGGCATGGTGGATCGGCACCCGTGGCTGCCCTGGTACATGGACGAGAAGTTCGTCGCGCAGGCGCGAGTCGCGTTGAGCTGCCCGGACACTCAGGCCCTACTGGCCTCCTCGCGCGCGCCGCTGACCTTCGATCGGTTCCGGCACAACCTGATTCAGGCATTCGGCTTCGCGAAGTACCGCATCGATCGGGTGCCGAAGTATGAGATCCAGCGCTGCCACCTGCAGGATCCCTACCCGCCACTGCGCTGATCCGCACCGGGCACACCAGTAGCCCGGATGTTGCGAATGGTCCGTTTTCACTTATTGGGAGAAAGCGGACCATTTGGTCGCTTAGAGACCTGCATCACATCTCGGTTCGGTAACACGTTGGCGTGGACAAACCGCTACAGTGCACGGAAGAATCCGTTGTTGCCGCACCGAGCTCGGTTGTGTGCGGGTCGATTTCGCAGAAAATGGCGCCCGGTGGCAGGTGCGCAAACGAGAGGCCGATCAGAACATGCAAGGCAAGGCTGTGCGTTCAATACGAGACCGTAAGCGCGGGACGCGCAGTGGATGGATGAAGCGCACCGTCGCGGGTCTAGCCGCCGGCCTGGCCATGCCCCTGGCCATGGATGCCGTCGTGGCCGCCCCGGCGCACGCCGCCCTCGACCCCAACGGGTTCGACTTCTGGGTGGACTCCTCCATGGGCCCGATCAAGTCCCGGGTCTTCCCGGCCGCCGACGGCAACACCAGCCGGGTGGTGTACCTGCTCGACGGTGAGCGCGCGCAGGACGACGACAGCGGCTGGGAGATCAACACTTCCGCCAGCCAGGCCCTCACCGCCGCCAACATCAACGTGGTCATGCCGGTCGGTGGCCAGTCCAGCTTCTACGCCGACTGGGCCGGCCCGAGCAGCTTCTTCGGCCTGGGCACCGGCTCGGCCGGCGGTTCGGTCGACGCGGGCTCCGGCACGTTCGGCTCGTCGGGCTGGCAGAACCAGTCCGGCAAGGGCAACAACAAGTACATGTGGGAGTCGTTCCTCACCGACACCCTCAAGCAGGCGCTGCACGACCGGCTCGGCTTCAGCCGCGCCAACAACGGCATCATCGGCCTGTCCATGAGTGGCCCGTCGGCGTTCACCCTCGCCGCCTTCCACCCCGACCAGTTCGATTACGCCGCTTCGCTTTCCGGCCCGCTGAACCTGTCCGGCCCGGGCATGCGCGAATTCCTCCGCCTGGCCATGCTGGCCGCCGGTGGATACAACACCGACTCGATGGCCCCGCCGTTCAGCGCGAACTACGTGCGCATGGACCCGTTCGTGCAGGCGCCGAAGCTGGTGGGTAACAACACCCGCCTGTGGGTGTCCGCGGCCAGCGGTATCCCGGGCCCGGGCGACGTCAGCAACATCATGGATCTGATCCAGGGCACCCCGATCGAGGCGGTGACGCTGGCCAACACCCGGATGTTCCAGCTCCGGATGGATTCGCTGGGCTACCACAACGTCACCTACGACTTCCCGCCGAGCGGTGTACACAACTGGCGGAACTGGGAAGCCGAACTCGACCGGATGATCCCCGACCTGTCGGCGAACATCGGCTGAACTGCGAACCTTCGCTCTGTGGCGGTCGTCACTCGGTTGGCGCAACCACCCCGGAATTGCTAATAATTAGCGCGCGGTCCGGACGGGCTCCAAGCCCGTTCGGACCTTTCGGTATTCATGAGGCGTGCGTCACATCTCGATTCGGTAACGCGCCGCCGTCCGGGAACCGATACGCTCCACAGAACGATCCGATGCCACCGGCGCCACACCTGCTCGGCGGCATACGAACGGATGCGGCCGAGGCGGGTCGCGCGACGAAAGGCCGATGAGGACATGCGAAGCGAGACCGTGCGTGCACAGCAAGGAGGCCGCGGCAAGCGTCGCGGATGGGTTAAGCGCACGGTAGCGGGCCTCGCCGCGGCCTTGGCCCTGCCGCTGGCGACGACCGCGGTCGGCGCTGGTGCCGCGCACGCCGCCCTCAACCCGGCCGGATTCGATTTCTGGGTCGACTCCACCATGGGCCCGATCAAGTCTCGCGTCTTCCCGGCCGCCGACGGCAACACCAGCCGGGTGGTGTACCTGCTCGACGGCGAGCGCGCGCAGGACGACCTGAACGGCTGGGAGATCAACACCAATGTCGCTCAGGCCCTGATGGACGCCAACATCAACGTCGTGATGCCGGTCGGTGGCGAATCCAGCTGGTACGCCGACTGGGCCGCGCCCAGTTCCTTCCTGGGCCTGAACACCGGTTCCGCCAACGGCGCCGCCGCTTCGCTGTCGGTCGGCGCGACCGGCTGGACCGAGCAGATGGGCAAGATCAACAAGTACACGTGGGAAACCTTCCTCACGCAGAACCTGCGCGGCGCCCTGCACGACCGCCTCGGCTTCAACCCGTCCGCGAACGGTGTGATCGGCCTGTCGATGAGTGGCAGTTCGGCCCTCACCCTGGCCGCCTTCCACCCGGACCAGTTCAAATACGCCGCGTCCCTGTCGGGTCCGCTGAACCTGTCGGGCCCGGGCATGCGGCCGCTGATGCGGATGGCCATGATGTCGGCCGGCGGCTACAACATCGACTCGATGGCTCCGATCGGATCCGGCCAGGCGGCTCGGATGGACCCGTTCATCCAGGCGCCGAAGCTGGTGGCCAACGGAACCCGGATCTGGGTCTCGGCCGCGAGCGGCATCCCGACCCCGGGTATCCCGGCCGGCCCGATGGACTACATCCAGGGCACGCCGATCGAGGCGGTCGTGCTGGCCAATTCGCGCATGTTCCAGCTGCGGATGGACTCGCTCGGCTACCACAACGTCACCTACGACTGGCCGGCCACCGGTACTCACAACTGGACCACCTGGGAGCCCGAGGTGTACAAGATGCTCCCCGATCTGTCGGCCAACATCGGCTGATCGGTCGCACGGAATTCCCCGCAGGCCCCGCCCGGGCGGCACTCGCCGTACCGCGTGGGGCCTGCGGTTTTTCGCTGTCCGGTGCGCGGATATGGAAAAGACGTAGCCGATAAATCGCTGCAAAGCGGCCGATTCGGCTATCTCCGAGGAAGCAGTGGATAGCTCGATGTTTGTTGTGACCCCTACTCTGGAGCGATGATTGCGTACCGACCCGCTCGCGGGTTCCGGCGCGTCATCGTGTTGAATCTGCTCCGGCCACCGTTTCGGTGGGCAATACTCGTTTGATATTTCGCAACCCGCACCACTGGTCACCACACGCAGCCAACGGGCGTGCCGCAACGGCGAGGCGCATCTGGGTAGTCGAGACAGCGCAGCGCACGTCTCGGCACACCCGGAGCCTGCACGAGCGGAAGGTCAGAGTCACGATGCGCTTTGCCTGTTCGACACCACGACACTCCGCCTCCGGGCGAGAACCAGGCCGTACGCGCCGAGGTGCGCTGACTCTGGGACTGGCCGTCGCGTTGTCGGTGGGAGCCGTATTCGGCGGGCACGTCGCGCCCGCGCGCGCCGCCTTCGATCCCGCCGCGTTCGACGTCTGGGTCGACAACGAAGCGATGGGCCCGATCAAGACCCGCGTGTTGCGCGCCGCGGACGGCAACACCGATCGAGTGGTGTACGCGCTCGACGGCATGCGGGCCCGCGAGGACCTCAACGGCTGGGAGATCGAAACCAATGTGGCCGAGCAGATGGCGGCCGCGAACATCAACGTCGTCATGCCGGTCGGCGGCCAGTCCAGCTTCTACGCCGACTGGAACGCACCGAGTTCCTGGCTGGGCGAGGCGCCCGCGAACGTCGGCCTGCCCAACTCCGGGTCCGGCGCCACCGAGGCGTTCCTGAGCGGGCCGGGCAAGTCCTACCGCTACGAGTGGGAGACCTTCCTCACCCGCGACCTGCGCAACGCGCTGTACGACCGCTTCGGATTCCGGACCGACCGCAACGGGGTGTTCGGCCTGTCGATGGGCGGCAGCGCCGCACTGACCCTGGCCGCCTACCATCCGGACCAGTTCAGTTACGCGGGATCGTTCTCCGGATATCTGAACATCTCCGGACCCGGTATGCGGGAAGCGATCCGGACCGCGATGGTCGACGCCGGCGGCTACAACGTCGACTCGATGGCGCCGCCGTGGGGCCCGAACTGGCTGCGGATGGACCCGTTCGTCTTCGCTCCGATGCTGGTGGGCCACGGAACCCGCGTCTGGGTGGCGGCCGGTAGCGCGGTCCCGGGCGCGGTCGATCTCGGTGCGCCCAACGCCGCCGACCTGGTGGTCCGGGGCACTCCGCTGGAGGCGTTGGCACTGGCCAACACTCGAGCCTTCCAGGTCCGGATGATGTCGATCGGTGCGCAGAACGCCGTCTACGACTTCCCGGCCGTCGGTGTGCACGACTGGTTCAACTGGGCCGACGAGGCAGCTCGCATGCTGCCGGACATGTCCAACAACATCGGCTGATCCACCTCGCCCGACCTGCGGCTCGACGGCACATCGCCGTCGAGCCGCGGCGTTCCTCCCTGTCATCGTGACGTTCCGGGCAGTCCGGACATCGCCGCGCGAACCGGCCGCCGCCGCCCGCGCGGCGCCGCACCGCCCCTGGTGAAGGAGACCTCCCGCTCATGCGTTTCGGTACTCGCGTCGCCTCGCTCGCCCGCCTCGCACTCGCCGCGTTCGCCGTGGCGGTGCTGCCGTTCACCGCCACCGCCGGGGTCGCCGCGGCCCGGCCGGTGGCCGGCCCGGTGCACCGGATGACTCCCGGTGCGTACGAAGAACTGTGGGTACCGTCGGAGATGGGTCCGGTGAAGGTGCAGGTGCAATGGGCCCGCAACGGCGGCGGCGGTGCGGTGTACCTGCTCGACGGGCTGCGGGCGCGCGACGACCGCAACGCCTGGTCGTTCGAGACCGACGCGCAGGGCATGTTCGCCGAGGACAACGTGACCCTGGTGATGCCGGTCGGTGGACAGTCCAGCTGGTACGCGGACTGGGGCGCGGCCGGCGCCGTCGGCCAGCGCTCGCCGTACAAGTGGGAGACCTTCCTGACCCGGGATCTGCCCACCTTCCTGGCCGGTTACGGCGTGTCGCCCACGGCGAACGCGGTGGTCGGGCTGTCGATGAGCGGTCCGGCGGCGTTGCGGCTGGCCGCTTTCCACCGCGACCAGTTCACATACGCGGCGTCGCTGTCGGGTCCGCTGAGCATGAACGGGCCGGGCATGCGAGAGGCGATCCGGGCCATGATGCTGGATGCGGGCCGGTTCGATTGCGACGCGTTGGCCGCGCCGTGGAGCCCGATCTGGTTGCGGATGGATCCGATCATCTTCGCGCCCCAGCTGCGCGGCCTGCCCATGTTCATCTCCTCGGCGACCGGCGTGCCGGGTGCCTACGACCGCCCAGCCGATCTGACCGGCGTGGTGAACACCGTCGACGGCGCCGCGATCGAGGCCCTGGCGCTGATCGGCACGCGGGCGTTCCAGGGCAGGCTGACCGACCTGAACATCCCCGCGATATACGACTTTCCGTCCACCGGAACCCACGGCTGGCGCTACTGGCAGGACGAGCTGGCCAAAGCGCGGCCCAGTATTCTCGCCACGGTCGGCAGCTGAAATCGCGGCGATCCACTGCCTCGATTTGCCGATCATTCGCCGTATTGTCGGTAATGCCGCCGAATCGCGATAACCGGTTCCGCGCGTCTATCCCCGGAATCGGGACGGACGCGCGGTACAACATCACAGTGGCAGCCTTGGCGAATGATTCGAGAAGTTCGCGGCACGCACGACGCACGCTGATGACGCTGGCGGCGGCCGCGCTGCTGCCCGGCACGGCCGGAATCGTCCCGGCGGCAGCCGAACCCGCGCCGCCCGCCCAGCCGGTCGTGCAGCCCGCGGCGGCCGCCGTGCCCGCCACGCTGCAACGCGTGGTGTGGCTGACCGACCGCCGGGTCGAGCTCTGGGTCAACTCCCCGTCGATGGGTGTGCCGATTCCGGTGCAGCTGTTGCTCGCTCGCGACTGGAACACCCACCCGGACGCCCAGTTCCCGGTGATGTTCATGCTGGACGGGTTGCGTGCCACCGACGACGAGAACGGCTGGACGAAAGAGGCGCACGCCCAGGATTTCTACGCCGACAAAAATGTCACCGTGGTGTTGCCGATCGGTGGCCAGTCGAGTTTCTATTCCGACTGGCTGCAACCCGACAACGGCAAGCTCTACAAATGGGAAACGTTCCTCACGCAGGAATTGCCGCCGGTGTTGACGAATGCGTTCCGCGCGACCGCGGTTCGCGGTGTCGAGGGCCTGTCGATGGGCGGCACCGCCGCCATGTTCCTGGCGGCCCGCAATCCGGGCTGGGCGAAGTACGCCGCCTCCTATTCGGGATTCCTGACCACCACCTCGCTGGGCATGCCCGACGCCATCCGGTTCGCCATGCACGACGCGGGCGGATTCGATCCGGTGAACATGTGGGGTCCGCCGACCGATGACCAATGGGCCCAACACGATCCCTACGATCTGGCCGACAAGCTGAAGAACGTCAGCCTGTACACCTCGGCCGGCAGCGGAACCAGCGGCGTCACCGACATTCCCAGCGACCTGATTCCGCTGCTGTCGCAGAACTACGCCGGCACCGGACTCGAGATCCTGTCCCGGCTCACCACGCAGAACTTCGTCGCCAAACTCAACAAACTCTCGATTCCCGTGCAGGCCAACTATCGTCCGGCGGGCACGCACACCTGGCCGTACTGGGACTTCGAGATGCGGCAGTCGTGGCCGCAGGCCGCGGCCTCGCTCGGCGTGGACCAGACCCCGTCGAACTGCGGGACCGGTGGCGATATCGCGCCGGCCGCGCTGGCGCACGGCTGGCTCGGCGACTGCCTCACCGCGGAGTACCCGGCCGCCGCGGGAGTGGCGCAGGACTTTCACGGCGGCCGCATGTTCTGGTCCGCCGCGACCGGGGCGCATCCGGTCGGCGGCATGGTCGCCGGCTCCTACACCGCTGCCGGTGCGGCCGCCGGACCGCTGGGCTTCCCGACCGGCGACGAACAGGGACTGCCCGACGGACGCGGCCGGTTCCAGGCCTTCCAGAACGGCTCGATCTATTGGACGCCGTCGACCGGCGCGCAGCTGGTGCGTGGCGCGATCCTCGACGGCTGGGCCAAGGAGGGTTACGAGCGCGGTCCCGGCGGCTATCCGGCGGCCGCGGAAGTCAAGACACCGCACAAGGACGGGGTGGTCCAGGCCTTCGAGAACGGCCCGCTCTACTGGTCCGCCAAGACCGGCGCCCATCGGGTGCAGGGGCTGATCCTGCAGAAGTACGCCCAGCTCGGCTACGAGGACAGCCCGCTCGGATTTCCCGCCGACGACGAGCAGCAGCTGCGCGACGGCGGCCGGTACAGCCGGTTCGAGGGCGGCAACGTCTACTTCCACCCGGTGGCCGGGACCTGGGTGGTCCGGTCCGGGCCGATCCTGGACATCTGGGGTAAGCAAGGGTTCGAGAACGGGCCGCTGGGTTTCCCGGTCGGCGACCAGTTCGACATCCCGGGCGGGACCCAGCAGAACTTCCAGGCCGGTTTCGTCACCGTGGTGAACGGCAAGGCGGAGGTGCACGCACCGGGGATCGATGTGCTCGCGCCGCTGCCCGCGCCACCCGCGCCCGCACCCGCACCCGACCCGGCGGCCCCGGTCGCCGCGCCCGGCCCGGACACCTTGGCCCCCGCACCGATCGACCCGGCACCGGCGGCTCCGCCGACCGGTGTGCCCGCAGCCGCTCCGACGCCCGCCGATCCGGTACCCGCGCCCGCACCGCCAGCGGACGCACCGGCCCCGACAGCCGCACCCGCGCCGGACGCATCGGTCCCAGCGGCGGCCGCGCCTGCACCCGCGGCGGACGCACCGGCCCCAGTCGCCGCTCCCGCGGCGGACACGGCGGTACCAGCGGGGGCCGCGCCTGCATTCGTCCCGGACACGCCGGCCCCGGCCGCATCCGCCCCGGCCGCGCCCGCGTCTGCGCCTGTGCCGGACGCACCGGCGCCCGCCGCGCCTCCGGCCGCACCCGCTTCTGCGCCAGCGCCGGATGCATCCGCACCCGCCGCGCCCGTGCAAGCCCTGGATGCACCTGCACCTGCCGCACCTGCGCCCGCTCCGGACGCGTCGGCGCCGGATGCATCCGCACCCGCCGCGCCCGTGCAAGCCCTGGATGTACCTGCACCTGCACCTGCCGCGCCCGCGCCCGCTCCGGACGCGTCAGCGCCGGACGCCTCGGCCCCTGCGGCCATTGCGCCCGCACCCCTGGCGCCGCAACCGGCCCCCGCCGGACCGCCCACGCCAGAAGCGGCGGCCCCGCCCGGACCGGCCAGCGGCGCACCTGCGCAGGCCACAGCACCGCCCCCGTCGCCGGCCGACGGTGTCCCGGCGCCCGGACCAGCTCCAGCCGGCGCCCCCGCTCCGGTGCCCGCGCCGAATGCGGCCGAGCCGCAGGCTCCGCTGGGCGCACCGTCCGTCACGCACTGAGCTCGAGCCGTCCTCGACCAAGCGAAGTCGTCCGCAGTCAATCAAAGTTGATCATGTTGTGTAGCAAGGTGATCCGGCTCTAGCCTGCGCCGACGATTCGCCCGGGGCTGCCGACGCCGGTGGTTCCGTGGCGCACCGAGACACCCGCGTAGTCGCCACCCGAGCACTGTGCGAGCGCCGCTCGCGGAACCCGGGCCGCGCCCCTGTTCGCTGTCGCGGGTAGCGCTCACCGCACTGGTGCCCGGCTCGCTCCTGTGTTCCGGACCACACCGAATTCGGACCTCGCCCGATAGCGACCTGCCTCACCTGGGTTCTGTGAGTTACATGAGGTTTGTTGTCCGAATCGGTACCCGGCCCGGTGGGCTACTAGCCTGGACCGCGACCCGTACCCCTGAGACAACCCGAGGACTCGATACATGCATCGGACCCGTGGCAAGGTATTCGGCACGCTGGTCGCCCTGGCAGCGGCCGGGCTGCTAGCCGCCTGCGGCAGCAACTCGTCGAGCGCGTCGAGCACCCCGTCGCTGAAGCCGTCGGTCACCACCTCCGCCGCGGCGAGCTCCACGCCCGCGAGCGTCGAGCCCGGTGACTCCGGCACACCCGCGCCCGAACCGACCACCACGCAGTCCGTCGAGCGGCCGGCACCCGCACCCGCCGGCACGCCCGCCGCGGCACCGCTGACCCCCAAGCAGCAGGGGTTCCTCGACGCACTCAAGAAGAACGGCGTCAACCCGAGCCAGACCGATATCGCGATCTCGGCGGCGGAGTACATCTGCCAGGCCAAGGCGGCCAACGCGCCCGCCGACCAGATGCAGACCTTCGTCAACGCCATCGCCGGTCAGGACCCGAACTACGACCCGCAGAAGATGCCCATCGATCAGGCCGGTAACGCGTACATCTCCGCCGCTACCTCCGCCTACTGCAACAAGTGAGTCCCCGGCGCGACCAGTACGGCGCCCGCCGCCCCGCGCGGCGGCGGGGCCGGTTGCGCGTCCTCGGCTACGCGGCCGCGGGATGCGTGCTCTTCGTGGTCGCCGCCGTCGTGGCCTGGTATATCGCGGCCGGCCGGTTGAAGCCGCCGGGGCCGACGCCGCCGCCCGGGCCGGGCCGCCCCACCGCGCAGCCGGCCGACTGCCCCGACGTCCAGATGCTGGTGATCCCCGGCACCTGGGAGTCCTCGGCCACCGACGACCCGCACAATCCGACCGCCAATCCGATCTCGCTCATGCTCGGGGTGAGCAGGCCGGTGCAGCAACAGTTTCCGGACCAGCGGGTCGACGTCTACACCGTTCCCTATGTAGCCCAGTTCTCGAATCCGATCGCGTTCCCGCCGGACGGGCAGCAGTCCTACAACAACAGTCGATCCCAGGGCACGCAGCGGGCGATCGACGAACTGCAGCAGATGTCGAAGCACTGCCCGCTGACCAACTACGTGCTGGCCGGTTTCTCGCAGGGCGCGGTGATCGCCGGTGACATCGCCGCCCGGATCGGCGCCGGGCAGGGACCGGTCGCGGCCGACCAGGTTCTCGGCGTCACCCTGATCGCCGACGGCCGCCGCGATGTCGGTCCCGGGCAAGGCAATCCGGTCGGTGCTGCGCTGCCGGGTTCGGGCGCCGAAGTGTCGTTGCGGGGCTTGACAGTTCCCGGCATCACGATGACCGGCCCGCGTCCAGGGGGCTTCGGCGCGCTGGCCGACCGCACGAACACCATCTGCGCGCCCGGCGACATGATCTGCGACGCGCCGCGGCAGGCATTGAACCCGGTCAACATGATTCCCAGCCTGAACGAGCTGATTCACTCGGCGGGTAATCCGGTGCACGCCAAGTACGCCTCGTTTGTGGTGGACGACAACGGAACGACGGCAACACAGTGGACTGCCCAGTGGGCGGCCGGTTTGATCGACGGCGCACCGCACCCCAAACATTCCTGATGGGTCCTTCCTACCCCGAAGACCACGCAGTTCGTCCCGTTCGCCGGTACAGTTCTGCGAACGACGCGCACTGATCCGGGCACTCCGGGTGGTCGCGTCGCAAGGCTCGATACGAAGCAGGAGAGCAGTAGTTCATGTCAGGGTCGAGTGCCGTGGTGCACGGGCGGCGGCATCGTGTCAGCTCGGCTGGGTGCGGCGGATGTGGTCTTCCGCACGGTGGCCGTGGGAAGCGGAACCCGGGCCTACCGTGCGACGATTGAGCTCGAGGTCCTCCACGGGTGCGACGTGGCGCCCGGAGGCTGCGAATACCGCCGCCGGTCGTGCTCTGTAACATGGCCGGGGCCCGAATACATCTAATCCATGGGTGGTCTGCGCGCAGCCACCCCAACAGAGCTGTGCACACCCGACTCGTCGTGGGGTTGTGTGCAGGTGAGAGAGATTGTCGGGGCCTCACAGGTATCTGCGGTGCTGCCGCGCTGTGTGCCTCGGAGGAGAAGAAGGAATGCTGACGGACGAGACTTTCGACGAGTACCTGGACGACACCGGGAATATCTACATCCCGGAGGGTCACACCCTGGTCGACTACGTCGAAAAGCACACGCGTAACGACGCGAACACTCTCGCCTACCGGTACATCGACTACTCCCGCGAGCGTGACGGCGAATACAAGGACCTGACCTGGCAGGAGTTCGGCATCCGGTTGCGCGCCGTCGCGGCCCGCCTCCAGCAGGTGACCAAGCCCGGTGACCGGGTGGCGATTCTGGCGCCGCAGGGCCTGGACTATGTCATCTCCTTCTTCGCGGCCATCTACGCCGGTTGCATCTCGGTGCCACTGTTCGACCCGGACGAGCCGGGCCACAGCGACCGCCTGCACGCCGTCCTCGGCGACTGCACCCCGAGCGCCATCCTCACGGCCAGCGACTCCGCCGCCGGTGTGCGCCAGCTGTTCCGCGCGCTGCCCGCCGCGCAGCGCCCCCGCATCCTCGCCGTCGACGCGGTCCCCGACACCCTCGGCGACTCCTGGGTGCGCCCGGACGCGACCCTCGACGACATCGCGTACCTGCAGTACACCTCGGGCTCGACCCGGACCCCGGCCGGTGTGGAGATCACCCACCGGGCCATCGGCACCAACGCGGTGCAGCTTGTCCACGCCCTCGGCCTCGACGACAACTCCCGCGGTGTCACCTGGCTGCCGCTGTTCCACGACATGGGCCTGCTGTGCGTGATCCTGCCGGCCATCGGCGGCAAGTACGTCACCTTCATGTCGCCGAGCGCGTTCGTCCGCCGCCCGTCGCGCTGGATCAACGAGCTGGCCGCCGCCTCCGACGGTGCCAGCACCTTCGCCGCCGCCCCGAACTTCGCCTTCGAGCACGCCGCCATGCGTGGCCTGCCGCGCCCGGGCGAGACGCTGGACCTGTCCAACGTCGTCGGCCTGATCAACGGCAGCGAGCCGGTCACCACCTCGTCGATGCGCAAGTTCAACGAGGCGTTCGCGCCCTACGGCCTGCCCAAGACCGCGATCAAGCCCTGCTACGGCATGGCCGAGGCCACCCTGTTCGTGTCGGCGACCCGGACCGAGGACGAGGCCAAGGTCATCTACGTCGACCGCAACGAGCTGAACGCGGGCCGCATGGTCAAGGTCGAGCAGGGCACCGACAACGCCATCGCGCAGGTCGCGTGCGGTTATGTCGCGCTGTCGCAGTGGGCGGCCATCGTCGACCCGGAGTCGATCGACAGCGCCGGCGGCGCGGTCGAGCTGCCCGAGGGCCGGGTCGGCGAGATCTGGCTGCACGGCGACAACATCGGCATCGGCTACTGGGGTCGCGCCGAGGAGACCCGGGCCACGTTCAAGAACCAGCTGCCGAACCGGCTCGCCGAGGGCAGCAAGGCCGAGGGCGCCAAGGACGACGCGATCTGGTTGCGCACGGGCGACTTCGGCGTCTACGTCGACGGCGAGCTGTACATCACCGGCCGGGTCAAGGACCTGGTGATCGTCGACGGCCGCAACCACTACCCGCAGGACCTCGAGTACTCCGCGCAGGAGGCGAGCAAGGCGCTGCGGACCGGTTTCGTCGCCGCGTTCGCGGTGCCGGCCAACCAGCTGCCCGCCGAGGCGTTCGCCGAGGGCGGCTCGGGCCTGAGCTTCGACGCCGACGACAGCTCCGAGCAGCTGGTGATCGTGGCCGAGCGCGCCGCGGGTGCCGGTAAGGCCGACCCGGCCCCGATCGCCGCCGACGTGCGCGCCGCGATCTCGCAGCGCCACGGCGTCACCGCCCGCGACATCCTGCTCGTGCCGGCCGGTTCGATTCCGCGGACCTCCAGCGGCAAGATCGCCCGCCGGGCGTGCAAGGCCGCTTACCTGGAAGGCACGCTGCGCGGCGGACACCAGCAGCAGGCGTTCCCGGACGCGCTCGACCAGGACTGAGCCGAAGTCCGTCGAACCCGGCGAAACACTCGGCGCCGTTCCGGCGACACACTCTGCGACGCACCGGATCCAGACACCGCTGGGTCCGGTGCGGTGTCGTGCCGGGTGGGTAGGCAGAATGGGCCTTACATGACGGCGTTCTTGGCTGTCAATCCCGACCGCATAACATCCGGATACAGGTAGCTTGAGGAATTGATGGCTGAAAACGAGGGCACCCAGACGAACGAGACCGCCCCTGACGTGGCGGTCACCGACGACAACCGCCAGGGGACCGAGCTGTCGGTCGCCGAGCTGCGGGAGTGGCTGCGGAACTGGGTCGCGCAAGCGACCGGACAGCCGGTCGACAACATCACCGTGGACCGGCCGATGGAAGAGTTCGGTCTGGCCTCGCGGGACGCGCTCGCCCTCGGCGGTGACATCGAGGAACTCACCGGCGTCACCCTCACACCGACCGTCGTGTACCAGCACCCGACCATCTCCTCACTGGCCGAGGTGATCGCCGCGGGTGGTGTGCCCGAGGAGCTCGAGGCGCCCGCCGACATCACCTACACCGCGGCGGCCTACTCGCCGAACGAAGCGCACGACATCGCGATCATCGGTCTGGCGACCCGGTTCCCGGGCGCCGGCGAGACCCCGGATTCGACCTGGGACTTCCTGATCAACCGCGGTGACGGCATCAGCGACCTGCCGGAGGGCCGCTGGTCGGAGTTCGCCGGGCAGCCGATCCTGGACCAGCAGATCGCCGAGGCGAACACCAAGGGCGGCTACCTCACTCAGGAGCAGATCAAGAACTTCGACGCGGAGTTCTTCGCGCTGTCGCCGATCGAGGTCGAGCGTATGGACCCGCAGCAGCGGCTGGCGCTGGAGCTGACCTGGGAGGCGCTCGAGCACGCCCGGATTCCCGCCAACACCCTCAAGGGCGAGCAGGTCGGCGTCTACATCGGTTCGACCGCAACCGATTTCTCGCTGATCGCCATGCTGGGCGCCGGCAACACCGATCCGGGGACCCCGGCGTCGGCCGACGCGTACGGCATCATGGGCAGCGTCTCGTCGATCATCGCCAACCGGGTGTCGTATTTCTTCGACTTCCACGGGCCGTCGCAGTCCATCGACACCGCGTGCTCGTCGACCCTGGTCGCCGTGCACGACGCGGTGCGCGGTCTGCGCAACGGTGAGACCGACCTGGCCCTGGCCGGTGGCACCAACATGCTGCTGTCGCCGGCTGCCACAATCGGTTTCGACACCAACGGCGGGGTCGCCAAGGACGGTCACATCAAGGCGTTCTCCTCGGATGCCGACGGCATGGTCCGGTCCGAGGGTGGTGGCCTGGTGGTGCTCAAGCGCCTGGTCGACGCCGAGCGCGACGGTGACTCGATTCTCGCGGTGATCAAGGGTTCCGCGGTCAACAACGACGGCCGCTCGAACGGCATCCTCGCCCCCAACCCGGCCGCGCAGGCCGACTGCCTGCGGGCGGCCTACCGGGACGCGCGGTTCGCGCCGACCCAGGTCGACTACATCGAGGCGCACGGCACCGGTACGCCGATCGGCGACCCGATCGAGGCGGACGCGCTGGCCCGGGTCGTCGGCCGCGGCCGGGCGCCGGAGAAGCCGGCCCTGCTCGGCTCGGTCAAGACGAACTTCGGTCACCTGGAGGCCGCGGCGGGTGCCGCGAGCCTGGCCAAGGTGGTCATGTCGTTGCAGCACAACGTGATTCCGCCGAACCTCGGCTTCGCCGGTGGTAACCCGTACATTCCGTGGGACACCGCGCGGCTGCAGGTCGTCGACCAGCCGACCGAATTCCCGCGCTACAGCGGCAAGGCCACGATCGGTGTGTCCGGGTTCGGGTTCGGTGGCACGAACGCCCACATCGTGGTGCAGGAATACGTGTCGTCGGCCGCCGCGCCGGCCGTGACGGCCAAGCCGCTCGAGGAAGCGCTCGACAACGAGAACACCGGTGTGGTCGCGGACGCCGAGGCGATCCTGGCCGCCGCCGACGCGGGCGAAACCGACACGGCCGAACCGGAACTCGCGGCCACGGCCCCGGTCGCGGAGTGGACCGACGCCCGCACCGAACCGCTGCCGGTGATCCTGCCGGTGTCGGCCTATCTGCCCTCGCGCCGCAAGCGTGCCGCCGCGGATCTGGCCGACTGGCTGGAAACCGAAGCGGGACAGGCGACTCCGCTGGTCGATGTGGCGCGGGCGCTGGCCAAGCGCAACCACGGCCGCTCGCGCGGCGTCGTGCTGGCCACCACCCACGCGGAGGCGATCGCCGGTCTGCGCGCCATCGCCGCCGGTAAGCCGCAGCCCGGTGTGTTCACCGCCGACTCTCCGGCGTCGCACGGCGCGATGTGGGTGTTCTCCGGTTTCGGTGCGCAGCACCGCAAGATGGCCAAGCAGCTGTACCTGGAGAACACGATCTTCGCTCGCGCCGTCGACCAGGTCGACGAGCTGGTCGAATTCGAGGCCGGGTTCTCGCCGCGCGAGCGCATCCTCGACGACGAGCAGGACTGGACGTCGGGCTGGGCGCAGATCGGTATCTTCACCGTCCAGGTCGGCCTGGCCGCGCTGCTGCGTGCGCACGGCGCGGAACCCGAAGCGGTCGTGGGTCATTCGCTCGGTGAGGCCGCCGAGGCCTATGTCGCGGGCGGTCTGAGCCTGGAGGACGCGGTCCGGCTGATCTGCGCGCGCGGCCGGTTGATGGCCGAGGGCGAGGAGATGCTCACCGACGACGACGTGCGCCGGATGGCGCTGGTCGAGCTGTCGGCCGACGACGTCACCGCCATGCTGCCGGACTACCCGGGCATCGAGGTCGCGGTGTACGCCGCGCCGACCAACACGGTGATCGGTGGCCCCGAGGAGCAGGTGCAGGCGATCGTGGACGCGGTCGAGGCGCAGGGCAAGTTCGCCCGGGTGCTGCAGGCCAAGGGCGCCGGCCACACCTCGCAGATGGACCCGCTGCTGGGCGAACTGGCCGCCGAGCTGGCCGGTATCGAACCGACCACGCTGGCCACCGACCTGTACTCGACCGTGATCAAGGACGGCGTCTTCCGCGCCGGCGACGGCCCGATCCACGATGTGGACTACTGGGTCACGAACCTGCGGCACTCGGTGTACTTCACCAACGCGGTGCGTCGCGCGGTGGACAACGGGATCACCACGTTCCTGGAGCTGGCGCCGAATTCGGTGTCGCTCATGCAGGTTCTGGGCACCACCTATGCGGCGGGGGCACATAACGCGGCGTTGATCTACACCCTCAAGCGCAAGGAGGACGAGTCCGCCGGTGTGATCGCCGCACTGGCTCAGCTCTACGTGCACGGCCACGAGGTGGACCTGGTGTCGCTGGTGCCCGCCGGTGACACCTATGCCGACATCCCGCGCACCGCGTTCCTGCGCAAGGAGCACTGGCTGAAGGCGAGCATGGGATTCGGGGTCGGCAACCGGCGGATGCCGGGTACGCATGTGCCGCTGCCCGACGGCCGGCATGCCTGGGAGGTCGAGGCGCACCGCGTCACCGATCTGGCGTCGCAGGTCACCGCGGCCGCCGCGTCGGTGCTCTCGGATGTGGTGCTCGGTGCGACCGCCACCTACGGTGAGCTCCCGGCGTCGGGCACTCTCACCACGATGCTGACCCCGCACCCCGGTGGTGCGTCGGTGCAGGTACATGCCAAGCAGGACAACGGTTTCCGGCTGTTGTTCGACGCGGTGGTGACCGCGGGCGGTGAACTGGCCGTGACGTCTGCGGCGCGTCCCGCCGCTATCGCCGCGGCGCCGGTGGCGGCCGAGCCGGTGCGGGACGCCGCGGCGCCCGCGAACGCGGGCGAGCGCTGGGTCGCCGGCAGCGGTGAGTCCGTGGTGGACCGGTTGAAGCTGATCACCGCCGAGTCGATGGGTTACGCGGTCGAGGATCTGCCCATGGAGATCCCGCTGATGGAGCTGGGTCTGGACTCGCTGATGGCGATGCGGATCAAGAACCGCGTCGAGTACGAGTTCGACATCCCGCAGTTGCAGATCGCCGCGGTCCGCGACGCCAGCCTCACCGAGGTGGCCAAGGTGCTGGAGTACGCCATCGAGCACCGCGACGAAATGGCCGCGATGGCCGAGCAGCAGGCCGCCGGTGGTGGCGGGCTGAAGCTCGACGACGAGTTCATCGAGGCGGCCCGGGCGGCGGCCGAGTCGGGTGCCGACCCGATTGCCGTGGTGCAGGAGAAGATCGCCGCAGCCGCTCCGGAACCGGCTGTGACGCAAGAAGTCCCGGTCGAGGATGTGGTCGCCGTTCCGCCACGTGACGGTGCCGAGCGACTCACCTACGCCGCCTGGGCGACGGTTACCGGCAAGGCGGCGGGCGGCATCTTCCACACCCTGCCGGTGCTGGACGACGCCACCATGACCGCACTGGCACAACGGTTGTCGGAGCGGGTGGACGCCGACATCACGGTCGAGGAGCTGCGGGCCTGCACGACCATCGAGCAGATGTCGGACGTGGTGCGCATCCACCAGGACGACAACGGCGGCCTGGACGGTTTCGTCCGCACCCTGCGGGCGCGGACCGAAGGGTCCACGGCCACACCGGTATTCGTGTTCCACCCGTCGGGTGGCAACACGCTGGTATACGAGCCGCTGTTGCGACGGTTGCCGGCCGACACCCCGATGTACGGCTTCGAGCGGGTCGAGGGTTCGATCGAAGAGCGTGCGCGGCAGTACATTCCGGAGATCCGCAAGATCCAGCCCGAGGGGCCCTACGTGTTCTACGGCTGGTCGCTGGGTGCGGTGTTCGCGCTGCAGTGCGCGCAGATCATGCGGGCCGAGGGCGTCGAGGTGGAGCTGGTCGGCCTGATCGATCTGGCCATGCCGTCGGAGCCGGAGAGCAATACCGCCGAAGAGCGGGTGGAGCGGATGCGCCGGTACCAGGCGTTCGCCAAGACCACCTACGGCTTCGACGGTGAGCTGGACGAGGAGCAGCTCGAGGAGCTGGCCGCGGCGTCCGACGAGGAGCAGATCAAGATCGTCTTCCAGCTGCTGGAATTCGCCGGCGCCAAGATCCCGGCGGGAGTGCTGGAACATCAGCGCACCTCGTGGATCGAGGGCCGTGAGCTGCAGAAGGTCCAGCTGTCGCACTACGACGGCAAGACCGTACTGTATCTTGCCGACAAGTATCACGACGGATTGATGGAGCTGGAGCCGCGATTCGCCGACCGTGCCCCCAATGGTGGCTGGTCGGAATACATCCCGGACCTCGAGGTCATCCACATTCCCGGTGACCACCTGCAAATCGTCGACGAGCCGCGGATCGCCACCGTCGGTGCGGATCTCACCCGGAAGCTGGGGGAGATCGCCGCTCGAGCGCAGGCCTGACCCCGGCTCGACGGACCGCGGCCCGACCGGCCGCGGTCCGTCCCAGGAAGGAGAAGCAGTGAGTTCGACAGCCGACAAGCTCGCGGATCTGCGACAGCGGCTAGACGTCGCCAAGGAACCGGCGGGCGCGGCGGGAATCGAGAAGCGGACACGTAAGGGCCTGCCCTCGGCCCGCGACCGGATCAACTCGCTGCTCGACCCCGGCTCCTTCGTGGAAATCGGTGCGCTGGTTCGCAATCCAGGAGAGAAGGACGCGCTCTACGGCGACGGCGTGGTGACCGGCCACGGCCTGATCGACGGCCGCCCGGTGGCTGTCTACTCCCACGACCAGACCGTGTACGGCGGAACGGTCGGCGAGATGTTCGGCCGCAAGGTGGCCGCGATCCTCGACTTCGCCTGCAAGATGGGCTGTCCCGTGGTCGGCATCAACGACTCCGGGGGCGCGCGCGTGCAGGAGGCGGTCACCTCGCTGCACTGGTACGGCGAGCTGGGCCGCCGCCAGGAGCCGTTGTCCGGTGCGGTGCCGCAGATTTCGCTGGTGCTCGGCAACTGCGCCGGTGGCGCGGTGTACGCGCCGATCAACACCGACGTCGTGGTCGCCACCGAGGCCGCGCACATGTTCGTCACCGGGCCCAAGGTGATTCGCGAGGTCACCGGTGAGGACGTCAGCCTCGAGGAGCTCGGCGGCGCGCGCAGCCAGGCCGGTTACGGCAACATCCACCATGTCGCGCCCGACGAGGCCGCCGCGTTCGAGTGGGTGCGCGAATACCTGAGCTACCTGCCGTCGAGCTGCCAGGAGGAGCCGCCGATCATCAACCCGGGGCTGGAGCCGGAGGTCACCGCCTCCGACCTCGAGCTCGACGATCTGGTGCCGAACTCCGACAACGCCAGCTACGACATGCACGAGGTGCTGCTGCGCATCTTCGACGACGGCAACTTCCACGAGATCGGTTCCGACACCGCCCGCAATGTGATCATCGGGTTCGCGCGGGTCGACGGCCGTCCGGTCGGCGTGGTCGCCAACCAGCCGATGTACCTGGCCGGCGCGTTGGACGCCGCGGCCTCGGACAAGGCGGCGCACTTCATCCGCATGTGCGACGCGTTCGAGATCCCGCTGGTGCTGGTCGTCGACACACCCGGGTTCCTGCCGGGTGTGGAGCAGGAGAAGATCGGCGTCATCAAGCGGGGTGGCCGGTTCCTGTTCTCCTTCGTGGAGGCGTCGGTGCCGAAGGTGACCATCGTGGTCCGCAAGGCGTACGGCGGCGGCTGGGCCGTAATGGGGTCCAAGGCGCTGGGTGCCGACGTGTACCTGGCCTGGCCGACGGCCCGGATCGCGGTCATGGGCGCGGAGAGCGCGGTAGGCCTGATGTTCGGCAAGCAGATCGCGGCGACGCCGGAAGAGCAGCGGGCCGCGGTCCGCCAGCAGATGATCGACTTCTACAACGCCAATGTGGCCACGCCGTGGATGGCGGCCGAGCGCGGCTTCATCGACGCGGTGATCGAGCCGTCGGCGACCCGGCTGGAGCTGCGGCGGGCGCTGCATCTGTTGCGCGACAAGAAGGTGCACAAGCCGCCGCGCAAGCACCATCTGCTGCCGCTGTAGGGCCCGCCGGGGACCCGGCTGCGACACGGTAACAACGTGTGAACGACACCTATCGGCACGGTTGCGACAGTTGGACTCGCGACCGTGCCCGGTGTGAGAGTCTCATGCTATGAGTAGCTCACCGATGGCTGTCCTGGAGGGCGGGCCGGCCGACCTGCCCCAGCGTATTGTGCCGATCACTCCGCCGGGGGTGGAACTGCGCATCCATTTCAACGGCGGCTACGAACGATTCAAGGTGACCCCACGCTGGGCTGATACCGACGAGGGCAGCCTGCCGGTCTACCAATGGTTCGCCCGTATCGACTGATCGCAGAGCCGGAACAGATGCCGACGGTTCAGGGCCGTTGACACGATCCAGGCCGGTCAGTGGCCGGAAACGGCAGTCCGGCCGACCCGGTTCCAGACCGGATGACAACGAACGAGGCGGCGCACCGATCGGATCGGTGCGCCGCCTCGGCGTTCGGGTCGGGATCGCTCAGTACAGGTGCATCGGGCCCGGCGTCCACAGTCCGGAACGGGTCGCCTCCCCGGTGTCGAGCACCGGCGTGCGGTCCGCGTTCGGGAAGTAGCGCTTGTATTGCTCCAGCGATCCCCAGTCGCGCGCCCAGTTGTCCTTCAGGTAGGTCGGGACCGTGGTCGAGTCCGCCAGCATGTCGGCGAAGCCGAGCGGACCACCGAACTCCTCCGCCTGCCAGGTGTCGGTGGAGCTGACCGCGAGCGGGCGGTCCGGCTTGATCCGGAAGTTGGGCATGTCCGCGACACCGTTGCGGTGCAGGAACGGCTGCTGGCACGGGAACTGCAGGCCGACGGCCCAGTCCAGCAGGATCGGCTGGGTGTGGCCCAGGTACGAGTCCAGGGTCTGCAGCTTGGGCACCCGCGGCGGGGTGAACGCCAGCCACTGGTCACCGATGAGCACGTTGCGATTGGCGACGATGCGGACGGTGTCGGCGTCGGGGGCGAGTTCGGCCAGCGGGATCCGCAGGTTCCGCCAGGACGGTGCCGGGCCGATGTCGCGCGGCACGTAGGTGCCCTCGGTGGTCACCGTGCCGTCGGGCTGGCGTTTGCCGTACTCGAGATGCAGGTCCTGGCCGTACTGCAGGGTCCCGGTCATGTCGAAGGACAGGATCCGGCCGGCGGCCGAGATCACCACCAGCGGTGCGTCGTCCGAGCGCGGCGGCAGCTGGTACCAGCTGGAGGTGAGGTGCGCGTTCTGCTGCACCCCGCTCTGGTAGCTGCCCATGATCGGCGTGGTGTGCGGGTCGAGGCCGAACGGGAGGGCGACGGTGCTGCCGTTGATCCCGGGCTCGGTGGTGCGGCCGCCGCCGGTGCCGGCGGACTGGCCCTCGGCGAAGTTGGCGCCGACCGACTGGCTGGAGGTGTTGCCGGTGCCCGGTTTGACCTCCACCGAGTCCGCTTTCAGGCTGTCCGGCACGCCGTTCGGGTCGAAGCCGACCGGGTCGGCGCCGGACAGCGGGTCGTCGTTCTTCGGCGGGTGTGCCGGGTCGACGATCGGGGTGAGCCGGCCCGCGTTCGGATCCGCTTCCACCAGAACGTCGTTGGCGAGCCCGCACGGTTTGCCTTGCACCGCATCGAGATTCCCGCGGGTCAGCGAGTAGGCGGGGTACTGGGTGTAGGCACCCTTGACCAGGGACGCCACCTCGAACAGCACGATCAGCCCGACCACCACGGTCAGCGGCATCGCGGCGAACCGGTTGAGCCGCTTGGCCTTACCCGGCTGCTCGTCGGGCAGATAGTCGGCGCGCAGCGAGTACCAGCAGACCAGGGCCAGGGCGAGGCCGAACAGCACCAGCATCAGCGTGTTGGACTGCAGGCCGTGCAGGACCACGGTCTTGTCGAACCACGGCACGCCGTAGCTGGACACGTACCAGTAGCCGTTGATGCCCGAGAACGACAGGGCGAGAACGAACATCAGCGCCGCGAGGAACACCGCGCGGTTGCGGCGGGAGCGTAGCGCCGTGGTCGAGACGGCCACGGCGGTGGCGGCGGCCAGGGCGCCGGCGATGCCCGCGTACGCGCCGAAGTGGTGGGTCCACTTCGTCGGGTTGAACATCATGAAGAAGATGGTTCCGCAGACCGCGCCGATGAGGCGCCAGGTCGGGCCGCTGGCCAGGCCGGGAATCTGCTTGCGGCGCAACAGGATCAGTGTGGTCGTGCCCAGGCACAGGATCATCACCAGGAACGCGAAGCGGCGCGAGAGCGAACCGTCGACGGTGTTGACGAACAGGTAGTAGTAGCGCAGGTAGTCCTCGTACCAGGCCAGGTTCGGGCCGGTCAGCTTGCGGACCTTGTCGGCCTCCTGGATCCCGGCGAACGTTTGCGACCCGTAGACGATGGTGAGCACCAGGAATCCGGCGGCCGCGATCGGCGCCAGCAGCGGCAGCGTGGAACCCCACAGTGTGGACGCCCAGCCGCTGCCCGCTACCCGGGCCTGCTCGCGATGCCGGCGCACGATGATCGCGACCAGTGGCCGGATCGCGGCCAGCAGGATCGCCACACACATCAGGCCGGTCGGCGCCGCGGCCAGGGTCAGCGCGGCCAGCAGGACCGACGCCGCGGCGGGCAGCAACCGGGACGTGGCGATCGCGCGTTCCATCGACACCCAGGTCAGGATCGCGCCCAGCGCCACCACCGACTCCGAGCGCAGGCCGTTGTCGTAGGGCAGCCAGAACGCCAGGAACACCAGGCCACCGGTCCACAGCGCGACCGTGCCGACCGTGCGGTTCCCGCTGCGGTCACCGGTGCCGCGGTGCGCGCCCCGGCCCAGCCGCGGCAGCACCTCCCGGCTGATCACCAGCCAGGTCAGCACGCCACAGGCCAGCGCGGGGATCCGGACCCACGGACTCGCGGTGGAGAAGTGCGCGAACGCGGCGATGACCTCGTAGTACCAGCCGAACGGGGCCTCCGGCACGCCGTACCAGCGGAAGTAGTTGGCCAGATAGCCGGCGTGCGGCGCCACCCGGACCATGGTGAGGATGTAGCCGTCGTCGGAGGTGTTGGCGCCGACGAAATGCCACACCCCCAGCGTGCCCAGCACGGCCGCGTCGGCCCAGGTCGGGCGCAGCCAGCGGGTGGGCAGCATGCGGCGGCGGCCGCGTCCGTCCGCGCTGTCGAGCTTGCCGAGCGCGACCAGCGCGATCAGCGTGAACACGATCGCGCCGCCCATCGCGGACCACTTGAGCAGCGACGGGTTCGAGGTGAACCGGGAGTCGATGGTCATGTGGAACTGCAGGCCCGCCGGTGCGGCGCCGGTCAGATCGGAGAAGACACCGACCACCTGCGGCCGCAGGTCGCCCTCCTGGGTGCCGGTGACCGGCACGGTGACGGTCTCGGTGGCACCGGCCGGGCCGTCGGTAATCGGCTTCTCGACCTGAGTGGTGAGGTTCTCGAAGGTCGCCGTCGTCCGGTTCACATCCGAGTCGATGACGATCGACGTGCAGCCCGCGAGCGCGTCCCGGGACGCCGAGGTGACCACCGCGTTGCGGTTGAGCACGTCGACGCTCGAGTCGGACACCCGGACGAACAGGCCTTCCAGCGAGGCCCGATCACCCAGCGGCGGGGCGGTTTCCAGCAGCATGCCGCCGTTCGGCAGCGCGGACACCAGCGAGCACGGGATGGTCGCGTGCAGGTCGACCGGCACCTGGCTCATCAGCGGTGCCTCGACGTTGCCGACCCGGCCGTGCTGTGGCCAGTTCAGCGCCGAGGTGGTCTGCACCACCGGCAGGAACGGGGTCGCGATCGCGAACAGTGCACCGAGTAGGCCCGCGATCAGCGCGACCCACCGGGCGATTCGAAAGTTGCCCGGTGAAGTGGTCGTTTCGGTCGACCGATTCAGTACGGCGGTAGCGGCAGCAGGCACGGCTATGGATGGTATCTGTCGGTGCCGCGAGTCACTCCCGGGCGCCGCGCTGTCTCACGACGGCAGGTCCAGCACCGGCGTCGCCCGCGCCCGGATCATCTCGGCGCGCGGCACGACCCCCTGATCGATCGCCTCGGGCTGGGGCGTGACCCAGTAGCGGCCCGCCGCTACCTGTTCGAACACTCGGTGAGCGTGCTCGTCCGCGGTGATTCCGATGGTCTCCGAGCGCTGTTGCAGGGCGTCGTTGAACTGCTGGGCCTCGGGCAGCGTGCCCTCGCCGCGTTTGGCCGCGGTGAAGATGTCGCTCTGCACCGAATCGGGCAGCACCACCGAGACCTGGATCGGCGCCTGCCGCATCGCCAGTTCGTAGTGCAGCGATTCGGCGAGTGCGAGGGTGCCGAATTTGGTCACGCTGTACGGCGCCATCAACGGACTCGGGAACAGGCCGCCGATCGAGGACACCTGCAAGATCCAGCCCGGGGTGCCCTGCGCGAGCATCCGGGGAACGAAAGCGCGCAGGCCGTTCACGTAGCCGCCGATATTGATCCGCAGCATCGCGTCCCAGCGCTCGGCCGGAATGTCCCAGGACCAGCCCATCGCCATGATCCCGGCGTTGTTGATCAGCATGTCGACGCTGCCGAACCGGGCTACGGTCCGTTCGGCGAGCTGCTCGACCGACGCCGGATCGGAGACGTCGGTGCGCACCGCCTCGACTTCGGCGCCCGCCGCGCTCAGCTCGTCGGCCAGCGCTGTCAATCGCTCTTCGGCGATGTCGGCGAGCACGAGACGCATGCCCGTGGCGGCCGCGTGCCGGGCGAATCCGGCGCCGATCCCGGCGGAGGCGCCGGTGATCACCGCGGTCTTTCCCGAGAACACATCGGTCCCGGCGCTTTCGGTCATCGGTCACTCCTCGCGGTCGTGTCGCGGCCGATCCGCAACCCGCGCCGATTATGTTTCCGGCTGCTCGACGCGGACAGCCCGTTGTCCTGCCTGCCGGGAGGTCGGCTGGGCAGAGGTCACCGGCTACGGCGTCGTACGACGGCTCGAACTCACCCTCGGCCGGGAGTTTCGCCGTCCGTTCGCGGCGGGCCCGCCCGGTCGCGGCTTGTAGGCTGGCCCACGGCTCACCGGGCTGGTGACAAGAGAACCGGAGGCGGCGGCGTGCGAGTTGGGATGCGGCAGGTTGGCGGGGCGGTATCGGAGGCGGTGGTCGCCGCACTCGTGGCCGTGGTCGTGGGGGCCGTCGGCCTGAAGGCCTTCTCCACCGTGCATTGGCCGGCGTTCAACGCGTCCAACGTGACTCGGGCACTGACCACGGTCGGGCAGGTGGGAACGATCGCGGCGGTGGTCGTCGCGGCGCTGCTGGTCCGGGCGCGGCGCAGCCCGTGGCTCGCGAAACTGCTTGCCTGGGCAGGGATCTCGGGCTTCGTGACGGTCAGCCTGGGGATGCCGCTGGCGGCCACCAAGCTGTATCTGCTGGGTATCTCGGTGGATCAGGAGTTCCGCACCGAATACCTGACCCGGTTCACCGACAGTCCCGCGCTGCACGATATGACCTATGCCGACCTGCCGCCGTACTACCCGGCCGGCTGGTTCTGGGTCGGTGGCCGGGTCGCGCACCTGCTGGGGATGCCGGGCTGGGAAGCGTTCAAGCCGTACGCGATCGTCTCGATCGCGGTGGCCGCTGTGCTGGCACATGTGTTGTGGTCCAAGCTGGTTCGCGCCGACTACGCGATCGCGGTAACCCTCGTGACCACCGTGGTGCTGGTGGCCTTCGGCTCGCCGGAGGCCTACAGCGCGGTGCTCAACATCCTGTTCCCGCCGGTCGCGGTGCTGGCCTGGGGTGCGCTGTACCGGCCGGAGCGGTTCGGGATCGGCGGGCCGCTGCTGCGCCGGCCCGGCCAGGATCCCAGCGCCACAACGGAATCCGCGGGTGGCTGGGCCGCGGCACTGGGGACCGGGCTGTTCCTCGGGCTCGCTTCGATCTTCTACACCCTGTACTTCTTCGACGCGGTGTTCACCGTCTGCCTGATGGCGCTGGTCGCCTGGATCGCACTGTTGCGGCACCGGCACCGGGCCGATCCGGCGCCGGGCGCGCTCGCGCTGGTGTGGCCGATCCTGTTGCGGCTCATCGTGATCGGTGCGGTCGCCGGGTCGATCGCGCTGCTGTCGTGGGGTCCGTACCTGGCGAAGGCGCTGACCGCGCACTCCTCCGGCGGCAGCGCGGCGCTGCACTATCTGCCGGAAACCGGTTCCCGGCTGGCCTTCCCGATGGCCGATTTCGATCATCCGCTGCTCGCGATCCTGTGCCTGGCCGGAACCGTCTGGCTGATCTACCGTGCCGCCGATTCGCGGCGGGCGCAGGGGCTGGGGATCGCTGTGGTGGCGATCTACCTGTGGTCGCTGCTGTCGATGACGGTGACCGCGGGCGGCATGACGCTGCTGTCGTTCCGGCTCGAGCCGCTGCTGCAGGTGCTGCTGGCCGCGGCCGGTGTCTTCGGTCTGGCCGAGGGTGCCCGGGGCGTGTATCGGGCGTTCGGCGAGCCGGCCCGGTTCCGTGTGGCCGCGGTGGTGGTCGCGGTGCTCGGGGTCGTGGCCTTCGCACAGGACATCCCGGCCGTGCTGACCGCCGAGATCGACACCGCCTACACCGATACCGACGGCAACGGTCAGCGCGCCGACAAGCGCAGCCCGTCCGCGGTGTCGTACTACCGCGACATCGACGCGGCGCTGCTGGCCGCGACCGGCAAGCCGCGCGACCACACCGTCGTGCTGACCGCCGACACCAGCTTCCTGTCGATCTACCCGTACTACGGTTTCCAGGCCCTGACCGTGCATTACGCCAACCCGCTGTCCGAGTTCGCCGCCCGCGCCGCCGAGATCAAGCGCTGGTCGACGTCGAAGTCCCCGGCCGAACTCCACGACGCCCTGGCCCACAGCCCGTGGCGCGCCCCGGACGCGTTCCTTTTCCGCCGCAGCGGCGACTCCTACACGCTGCGCCTGGCCGAGGACGTCTACCCGAACGACCCGAACGTCCGCCGCTACACGGTGACCTTCCCGGCGTCGCTGTTCGACGATCCCCGTTTCCACACCACCGAGGTCGGTCCGTTCGCCCTGGTCGTGGTCCAGCCCTGACTCGCCACAGTGCGCACGCCCACACCTGATGCCCACTGTGCATAACCCCTGTGGATAACCGCAAAACCTGTGGATAACTGTGCACAATCCGGTTCGCGGCCGCAGCGACCAGCTCTACTTGCGGATGTCGTACTGGCGCAAATCGGTAATTACTCGGCTGACTGTCACAAAGTCGTCGTCGGTGTGCAGTACTGTGAGCCCATGGTGAATCGCCGTGGCGCACACCACCAGATCGATCACCCCGGCTGGCCGGTGCTGACCGTGTTGGGTCAGCCGGTATTGCGCGGACTCGACCCACCGCCACGCGGTCTTCGGTACCGGCGTCGACCGGCACAGTTCGTCCAGCAGATCGCTGAGTTCGTCGCGATGCGAGGGTCCGGTCGCCGAGTAGAGGAACTCGGTACGAGTCGCCTCGCACAAGCACAGCGACCCAGCGCGGGCCGGCCCACGCCACATGCTTGCGGCGTCCGGATTCCGCAGGAGATTGCGGGATCGTTCGATGCTGCCTGGTAGCCGTTAGCATCGGGACTCGTGCGCGCAGACTCTGCTGGGTTGGTTCGTGTTCGGTGGCTCGCCCTCCTGTTCGGGGTTGCGGCGGTGCTGCTCGCTGTCCTGACGCCGTTGCTGCCGGTACGGCAGGACCGGGCGGCGCTGGACTGGCCGCAGGCCGGGACCGTCGACGTGACGGCGCCCCTGGTGGCCTACGTGCCCTTGGACGTGGCGATCTCGGTGCCGTGCACCGCGATTCGCGATCTGCCGAGCGGCACCGTGGTGTCCACCGTCCCGGCGAAAGCGCCGGGGGCCAGTGCCAAAGGACTGCTGGTCACCGTCGAGGACCGGGCGCAGACCGGACGCACCCTCTCGGTGCTGCTCCGCGACATCCCGCTGCTGAGCGCGCCGCTCGACGAAATCACCGGCACACCAGGCGAACCTGGCCCGATGTGCGGTGGCCTGAACATCACCTCCACCGCGGCGGCTACCACGGTCGAGCTCGGCGGCGTGCACCGGCAGGACGGAACTCCGTTCCGCAACACCGTCGGCCAGGACATCCGGCCCCAACTCGTCGGTGTCTTCAGTGATCTGCCGCGCGCACAGCTCGGTGACGCGCACCTGCACGCGAACCTGGACTCCCGGTTCTCCTCGCGCCCGAGCCTGCTGAAGTACCTGGCCATTGCCGGTGCGGTGCTGTGCACCGTCCTCGCCCTGGTCTGCCTGCACGCCCTCGATACCGCCGACGGCCGGCGCCCGCGCCGCTTCCTGCCCGGCGGCTGGTGGCGGATCCGCGGCACCGACGTGGCGATCATCGGCACCCTGCTGGTCTGGCATGTGATCGGCGCCAACACATCCGACGACGGTTACATCCTGACCATGGCCCGGGCGTCGAAGTACTCCGGCTACATGGCCAACTACTACCGCTGGTTCGGGGTCGCGGAGGCACCGTTCGGCTGGCCGTACGAGGTGCTGGCGCAGATGACGCGGATCAGCGCCGCCGGCCTGTGGATGCGGCTGCCGGCGCTGCTGGCGGGTATCGCGTGCTGGCTGGTCATCAGCCGGGAAGTGCTGCCGCGTTTGGGTACCCGGGTCCGGCACAGCACGATCGCCCGCTGGACCGCGGGCCTGGTGTTCCTGGCCGCCTGGCTGCCCTACGACAACGGCCTGCGCCCGGAACCGCTGATCGCGTTGGGCGCCTTGCTGACCTGGTGTTCGATCGAGCGCGCCGTCGCGACCGCGCGGCTGCTGCCGGCCGCGATCGCGGTGCTGATCGCCGCCTTCTCGCTGGCCGCGGGCCCGACCGGCCTGATCTGCCTGGCCGCGCTGATCGCCGGTTCGCGGCCGGTGCTGCGGACCGTCATCGCCCGGGCGCACACCGACGACGGCTCGTCGGATGCCGCAATGGAGAGCCGCGGGCCCGCGCGGCGGCGCGGCATCACGGCGACGCTCTTGCGCTACGGTGCCCTCCTCGCGCCCGTCGCCGCCGCCGGAACCCTCGTTCTGGTGGTCGTTTTCGCGGATCAGCCGCTGGCGGCCGTGCTGGAGGCGACCCGGGTCCGCAAGATCATCGGGCCCAACGTGGCGTGGTTCGACGAACGCACGCGCTGGGATTCGCTGTTGATGCTCTCCCCGGACGGATCTCTGGCCCGCCGCTTCGGTGTGCTGGCCATGCTGCTGTGCCTGGGTGTCTGTGTGCTGGTGGCACTTCGGAAGGGCGGCCGGATCCCCGACACCGCCAAGGGCCCGTCGGCGCGGCTGCTCGGCATCGTGTTCATGTCCCTGCTGCTGATGATGTTCACCCCCACCAAGTGGACCCACCACTTCGGCGTCTACGCCGGACTGGCCGGTGCGCTGGCGGCGCTGACCGCGGTCGCGGTGGGCAGCAACGGGATTCGCGCGCCCTACAACCGGTCGCTGTTCGCGGCGGCCACGCTGTTCGTGCTGGCGGTGACCTTCACGGGCTCCAACGGCTGGTGGTACGTGTCGAGTTACGGTGTGCCGTGGTTCGACAAGGCGCCGCTGGTCGCCGGTAAGGGCCTGTCCACCGCGTTCCTGGCCCTGGCGGTGGCGAGCCTGCTGCTCGCCGGCTACCAGTACTACCGCGAGCCCTATCGAAAGCAAGCCCCGGCCAAGCGGTTCGACCGGTTCGCGATCGAACCGCTGACGATCGCGGCGGCACTGCTGGTGCTGTTCGAGGTGGCCTCGCTGGCCAAGGGCGCGCTCGGCCAGTACCCCGCCTACTCCATCACCTCGTCGAATCTGCGTGCGCTGCAGGGTGATACGTGCGCGCTCGCCGACGAGGTGCTGGTGGAGACCGACACCGCGGACTCGCTGCTGCAGCCCTACGACGGCAGTGCCTCCGACGCGCTCGCCGGCGGATCGTCCACCCCGGCGGTCGCTCGATCCGGTGGTACGGCGACCGGCGACAGCGGTTTCACCCCCGACGGCGTGGCCGCCGACCTCACCGCGGACGCCGACGAAACCGTCAGCGGTGGAGCCAATTCCGTCAGCGGGGACAACAAGAACAAGACCACCCGCACCACGGCGGCCGGAACCGGTGGCGGCAGCACCGCGGCCCCCGGTGTCAACGGCTCCTCCGTCGCCCTGCCCTTCGGGCTCGATTCCGCCCGCACCCCCGTCCTGGGCAGCTACGTGAGCGGACCGAAGCAGCCCGCCCACCTCACCACCGGCTGGTACCGCCTGGATCTCGCTGCCGCCCAGCAGGATCCGGCTTACCGGGTGCTGGTGGTGACCGCGGCCGGCCGGATCCGCTCGGTCGACAAGGACGGGGTCGTCACCTACGGCCAGGACCTGCGCGTCCAGTTCGCGCACCGCGCCGACGACGGCACCGTCCAGACCTTGGGCGAGGCGATCCCGTCCGATATCGGCGGCGCACCCTCCTGGCGCAACCTGCGCCTGCCGCTGGATCGAATTCCCAGGGGCACCAACGCCGTCCGATTGGTCGCGAACTCCGCCGACCTCACCGAACGGCAATGGCTCGCGATCACTCCGCCGCGGCTGCCCAAGCTGACCACACTGAATTCGGTTGTGGGCGGCACAGATCCGGTCCTCGCCGACTGGCACGTCGGCCTGGCCTTCCCCTGCCAGCGCCCGTTCGACCACCGCGACGGCGTCGCCGAAGTTCCGCGCTGGCGCATCCTGCCCGACCGTGTCGGCTCCGACGCCGCCAACGCCTGGCAGGATGACATCGGTGGCGGCCCCCTCGGCTGGACCGGCCTGCTCCTGAAGGCCCAGACCGTCCCGACCTACCTGAATCACGACTGGGCCCGCGACTGGGGCGAACTCGAACAGTTCACGCCGTACCTGCCTGCACCGCCCGCGAATATCGCTGTGACCGTGCAGAATCGCGGCGGCTGGGTGAAGGACGCACCGATCAGGACCCGCTGACGGTGCCGGACGGCGACTACGGGATCAGATCCACCTGTGTCACCGGGTCGAGCTTCGTCAGCACGGTGTCGCGCGCCGTTGCGACCGGTCGGCCCTGCTGACCCGCACCTGGAGCATCGGCCGAGGTCAGCACCGTTCGTGGCCGGTGGGGAGCAGTCGGCCACGGTCCGGCCACTGGGCTGGTGTGCGGCTGCGGTGTGGCGCTCGGCGCCCGTCCGCGCGCCGTCTACGGTGGACAGCGGGGATACAAAACCCGGGGGTAGGGGCCTGATATGACAGCACTGCCCGTGCAACGGCACCCGCTGACAGTCGCCGGCTACATGGCGCTCGGCGAGGACGGTGACGTGCGCTACGAGCTGCAGGAGGGGGTACTCGTAATGTCGCCGTCGCCGCTGCCGTATCAGGCGCGGATGTCGAGGCATCTGGTCTGTCAACTCGATGCGCAACTCCCCGCTCACCTGGAGGTACTGCAGGACACGGATCTGGATCTCGAGCTGGCTCTGCCGGAGCAGCCCGGTACGGTCCGGCGACCGAATCTCATGGTGGTGGAATCCGCCGCGGTCGAGGCCGCTCAGAAGGAGCATCGGCTGTTGCGTGCGGCTGAAGCTCTGCTGGTCATCGAAATCGTGTCACCGGGTTCGAATCGCATGGATTACCGGATCAAGCGCGACGAATACGCCGAGGCACGGATCGAACAGTACTGGATCGTGGATATCCAGCGGCCGGTCAGCATGCTGATCTGCCGACTCGGTGACGGTACGGACTACTACGACAACGGTGAGGTGACCGGCCACTTCACCACGACAGTCCCCTGCCCGATCACTATCGAGTTGTCTGTCGAACGCTGACACGGTGAGAGCCCCTGCCCGATCCATCGGGCAGGGGCTCTCACGTGCCGCGCTCTAGACCGGCAGCTTGCGGAAGATCGGGCGCGGGATGTGCCGCAGCACCATCATCACGTAGCGGAAAGCGCCTGGGGCCCAGACGATCTCCTTGCCCTTGTCGGCGGCCGCGACGGCGATCTCGGCGACCTGCTCCTTGTTCACCGTGAGCGGCGCTTCCTTGACGTGCGCCGACAGCTTGGTGCGGACCTGGCCGGGGCGCACGATGGTGACCTTCGGGCCGAACGGGCGCAGCGCCTCGCCGAGACCCTGGTAGAAGCCGTCCATACCGGCCTTGGTGGAGCCGTAGACGAAGTGCACGCGGCGGATCTTCTCGCCCGCCACCGAGCTCAGGGCCAGGATGTTGCCGTAGCCCTGCGCCTTGAACCGCTCGCCCAGCAGCACACCCACCGACACCGAAGCGGTGTAGTTGATCTCGGCGGCGAGCACCGCCTTGCGCTGGTCCTGCCACAGTTCCTCGGCGTCACCCATGATGCCGAACACCACGATCGCCACATCGATGTCGCCGCGGCTCCAGGCCTGCTCGACGACCTTCGGGTGGCTGTCGAAGTCCAGCGCGTCGAAGTCGATCACCTCGACCTCGGAGGCACCGGCGGCCTTCACCTGCGCGGCGGACTCCTCGCGCAGCGGGTCACCGGGCAGCGCGGCCAGCACGACCCGCGCCGGGCCCTTCTTCAGGTACTCCGCCACGATCGCGAGACCGATCTCGGAGGTACCGCCCAGCAGGAGGATCGCCTGCGGGTTACCGACTGCGTTGATCACTGCAGCTCCAGCCTTCTCGCCATATCGGACATGAAAACACCTGTGGGGTCGACACTTCGGCGGACCTTGATCCACTCGTCGATCCGGGGGTACATCGCGTGGAAGGTCTCCGCGGTGGTGCGGGAGTCCTTCGCCGTGTAGAGCCGGCCACCGAATTCGAGTACCCGCTTGTCGAGCGCGCTCACGAACTCGTTGAGCCCCGGCAGGATCGGGAAGTCGACGCAGATGTTCCAGCCCGGCATCGGGAAGCTCAGCGGCGCTTGGTTACCCGGGCCGAAGAGCTTGAAAACGTTGAGGAACGAATAGAACCCGGACTTCTGGATGTCGCGGATGATGTTCTTGAACTCGCCCACCGCCTCCGGCGGCACCAGGAACTGGTACTGCAGGAAGCCGGCCGGTCCGTAGGCCCGGTTCCACTCGCCGAACATGTCCAACGGGTGATAGAAGGCGGTCAGGCTCTGCACCTTGCCGCGGTAGGTGCCGGCCTTGCGGTACCAGAGCTCACCGATCGGCTGGAAGGTGTACTTGTTCGCCAGCCCGTTCGGGAAGATGTCGGGCAGCGTCAGGAAGGTCTTACCGCTGAAACCGAGCGGGTTCTTCTGCAGCTTCTTGGGCAGTTCGTCGAACTTGGCCAGGTTGCCGCGGGACAGCGCCGCGCGCCCCAGCTTCGGCTCCGGGCTGATCGCGTCGAACCAGGCCGAGCTGTACTCGTAGCGGTCCTCGGAACCGTCGCTGTGGATGGCGATCGTCTCGTCGAGGTTCGCGGTGACGTCGCCGTCGGCGATGAAGTAGGCCGTCTCGGTGGGCGTCATCTCGATGACGGCCCGCAGGATGATGCCGGTCAGGCCGCAGCCGCCGATGGTCGCCCAGAACAGTTCCGGGTTCTCGGTGGGCGTGATGTGGTGGATGGTGCCGTCGGCCGTGAGCAGGTCCATCGCGCGCACATGGTTGCCGAAGCTGCCGGCGCTGTGGTGGTTCTTGCCGTGGATATCGGATCCGATGGCGCCACCGACGGTGACCTGCCGGGTGCCCGGCAGCACCGGGACCCACAGGCCGAAGGGCAGGGCCGCCTTCATCAGCTGGTCCAGGTTCACGCCCGCGTCGACCTCCACCAGGTGGGTGTCGCGGTCGATGCGGTGGATCCGGTTGAGCGGGGTCATGTCGACGACCAGGCCGCCCGCGTTCTGCGCGTTGTCACCGTAGGACCGCGCCAGGCCGCGGGCGATCACACCACGACGCAGGTGTGACGGCTTGCCCTCGTTGTCGGCCGCCACCATCGCGACGGCCCGGGCGATGAGCTCCGGGTCGCGGGTGGACAGCACTTCTGCGGTCGTGGGTGCGGTGCGACCCCAGCCGGTCAGCCGGCGGGCCTGCGTGGGCAGTGTGAACTCGGCGGGAGTCGCACCACCGGCCGCGGGGGCGGGGGTCTGAGCGTTCGTGGACATCGGCATAGAGGCTACAGGTCCGGACCGACGTCGTCCGGACTGTGGGACGCCTCACCGGGGTGAACTACGGGCCGGTCGCGCCGGAAACCGCCTGAACAGGACAGCGCCGGCCGCGGCCGTGGGCCGGATACGACCGCCTGGCGCGCTCGGGCACACCCGTTACGCTTGCGCGCGTGAACGCGGAACCGCACCTGCCCCTGCCGGTCGAATTGCCCCTGGTCGACGAACCGGGTGGTACCGATGTCGACCTGAAGACGCAGCTGGTGCGGTTCGTGGCCTCCGGCGGGTTCTCCGCGATCATCGACCTCGGGCTGTACAAGCTGCTGTATCTGGCCGGCCTGCCGCTCGCGGTGGCGAAGTCGATCAGTTTCGTGGCGGGCACCACGACCGCGTACCTGATCAACCGCCGCTGGACGTTCCGGGCCGAGCCGAGCCGCAAGCGGTTCCTGGCGGTCGTGGCGCTGTACGGCGTCACGTTCGCCGTGCAGGTGGGGATCAACCAGGTCGTGTACTTCGCGCTGGATCCCACCTGGTGGCGGTTGTACTTCGCGTTCGTGGTCGCTCAGGGCACCGCGACGGTGATCAATTTCATCGTGCAGCGCGCGGTCATCTTCAAGCTGTAGCGGGTCTCAGGATCCGGTGACCAGCTCGCGGGATTCGGACTTGGCGCCGAAGTAGTCGCCGCCCTTGGCCCGCACGTTGTCGGTGCCCCATTCGCGCGGCTGTCGTTCCGCGGGGACCAGGCGCGGAATGTGCTTGCGGCAGTGGATGTATGCCTCGACGACGTCGACCACGATCCAGTGCTCGGCCACCTTGCCGCGCTCGTTGACAGGCAGGTCGGGGACGGAACGCCGCAGGATGTACTCCTCGACGATGCGCGCGGTGCCGTTGATGTGCAGGCCGATCAGCTCTTCGGTGAAGTCGATGAGCATGATCCCGATGTGCGGGTTCTCGGAGATGTTGCCCATGCTGGCCATCACCCCGTTGCCGCGGTACTCGGGGTAGGCCAGCGTGTGGTCGTCGATGATATGCAGGAAGCCCGGTTTGCCGGCGCGGAAGCTGGAGTCGCATTCGCCGTGGCGATCGGCGGTGGCGATGAACGCCATGTCGCGGGCCTTGACGAACTCGATCATCTTGGAATTCAGCCGGTCCAGGACTTGCTCGTCGTAGAAGCGCTCGGCTCGGTCGGTCGTGCCGTACCGTTCTTGAAGTTCCCGCTCGCCGCTGCTGCCATACCCGTCGAGTGGCATGTCCGCCCCTTTCGGTAGCTGGATTCCGCATCCGCGAGGCTCCGCACTGAACCCCCATCGGATTCAAAGCGTAACGGGCATAACAGGTTTACCGGACGAAACGAAAAAACCCGATGTAGAAGTACTGCTACCCGAAAACTTGCCGTAACCTGCGCGGGCCTCCTATTCAGATTCCTCCGCGCGGAATTGGTACGCAAGGGACAGTTTTGGTGATCGCTGCCGGGTAGCCGTGCCCGGCGGGGTGCCGGGACGAGCTGTAATCGTTGCAGGACAAGGAGATTCACCCGATTGCGTTGTCTGCATTGCAATATTTGCGGGCGGAAAGCTGAAATGTCCGCTGCGTAAGACTCCTTGCGCGGGGGTGACCCGGAAGTGCTTGTTACCCAACATCTTCGATCTCCGCCTCGGACATTCCGGGCGGCGCTGCGGACGCCGGAGCCGAGTGGATGCCGGTGGGTCCGTTGCCGGATACGCCGCCGGAAACCGGCACCACCCGGACTGTATGCGTCGGGGTGGGAGCGTGCTCGATATCGGGCCCGGCGCTCCGAGCGATACTCGAGCAATCGCGCAGCGATTTGTCAGTTATCGGGCGAATCGGCCCGCCGGAGTGGCGGATCGAGTGTTCGTGAACAGCCGCCGCGGTGGCGCGGATCGGCTCAGCTGGCGATGCTGGCCAGCTGGGGGCGGCGCTGCGAGGTCACGGCGCGCACCGCGGCCGACAATGCCACCACCGGCGGCGTCCAGCGGGCGTCGGCGGGCGCGACGCCCCAGGTCGCGGAGCTGGCGGAGACCCGCGACGGTGGCAGCGGAACCCCGGCGCCGTCGGTGTGCACGGTCGCGCCGGCCGCGCGCAGGGCGGCAATCGCCAAGGCGGCCTTCCGGATTCCCGTCACCAGGTGCACCTCGCGGCGCTCGGCGCCGGGGAACTCGATGACCGGTCCGGTCAGGTTGTTTACCTGCAGGAATGTGCGGACGGTGGCGGCGAGCTCGCCGGTCACCTCGACGCCCGAGATGTTCTCGTCGGTGATCAGGCAGACGCCGTTGGCCGTTTCGGCAACCGTCCACCCGCGCTCGGTATAGTCCTGCACGATTTCGGCGAGGGTCGTCGCCGAGACGGAAGTCGTCGACTGCGTGCGCACTGGCTTCTCCATTCCCCGGGTAGCTCTGGTACTTCGCATCTGCTCGTGGGAGTTATCGCTCGGTGGCGACTGCCGTGTTACACCTCGGCAAAACTTTTTCCCGGGAGTGGATTCCAGCACACCGTGCGGGTTCGAGGAACATCGGCTGTGGTGTGCGGCTGTCGGCTCGGCCATTGCCCAGGTGCCCGCGCCGGGGGAGGATGCGGACATGACTGATGAGCCGCTGGGGCAGGACCGGATCGAGCCGGTCGAGGAGAGCGACCCTCGGCTCTTCGCGTTGCGCGAGAGCGCGAGCCGCCGGCTGTCCCGGCATCTGGCCGTCGATCTGGAAGCCGACGACATCGATGCCGAGGAGCGGACCTTCCGCGGCTGGGTGGACGCCGCCGGTCGCGCGCTGCTGGATATGCAGTTCCGGCGCTCGGCCACCGAAACCCTGCTGCCGCTTGCCTATCCGCTGGGTCTGGTCGGTGCGGTCGTGGCGCCGGTGGTGCTCACGGTGCTGATCTGGCACTCGTCGCTGGTGCTGGGGTTGCTGTTCGCGGTGTTCGTGGCGGTACCGCTGGCGCTGGTGCTCGCCGCCGTCGTTCGCCTGATGCTCGAGTTCGTGCTCAACACATCGTTGTTGGTGCGCCGGGTCGATCACATCACCGATCTGGCCGACGATCTGTTCCAGGTGTTGTCCGAGGTCGCCGAACCGGTGAGCCAGCTGTCGGAGGACGTGCGCGCCGTCCAGTTCTGGCGGTTCCGAAAACGCCCTGCCAGAAAGTAATCCTGTTCTGCGCTTGGGTGCCGATGGCGTAACTGAGACGAACTGGGTGCCCGGTGCTGGCATCACTGTGCAAGAATCCGTCCCGTACGGCAGGTGAATCCAGACCTGCCGTAAGGGTTTTGCCGTTCGGTGGGCCGCGAGAGCGAGTACGATCGGCGCACTGGACAGGGGGAAGCATGGCTTTACCGCACGGGATCACCGGTTCGACGATGCCGAGGCGGCAGCTGGGGCGGCAGCTGCGTGACCTGCGCAATCGGGCGCGGATGACCACGCGGGTCGCCGCGCAGCAGTTGGAGTGGTCCGAGGCGAAGATCTGGCGGATCGAAACCGGCCAGACCTCGCTGCGCAGCCTCGACGTCGAGGCGATGTGCAAGGTGTACGGCGCGCCCGCCGAGATGGTCGGCCCGCTCGCGAGCCTCGCTCGGGAAACCAAGGCCAGGGGTTGGTGGACCGAATACAGCGATGTGATCGCCGAGGGCTTCGACGTCTACATCGGCCTCGAGGAGGCAGCCGGCCGGCTGTACACCTATGAGAACGAACTGATTCCGGGCCTGTTGCAGACCGAGGAGTACGCGCGTGCGGTGCTCGCGGGTGCCCGACCCGGCATGCTGCCCGACGAGGCGGACCGGCGCTGGGCCGTACGGGCCGCGCGACAGACGCTCATCACGCGCAACGACTCACCGCTCCGCCTGCGTGCGGTGATCGCGGAATCCGCGCTGGTGCACCGGGTCGGGGGGAAGGCCGTGATGGCCGGACAACTCGAGCACCTGCTGCAGCTGGCGCAGCATCCGAACGTGGACCTGCGGGTGGTGCCCGCCGACTGTGGCTACCACGACGGTCTGGACGCGGGCCGCTTCGTGCTGCTCGAATTTCCCGAGGCCGCAGGTGATCTGCCCGAACCGCCGGTCGTCTACGTCGAAAGCTTCATCGGCTCAGCCTATTTCGACAAGGACATCGAGGTCGACCGCTTCCGCGGCGCCTTCCAGGGGATCGAAGCCGCCGCGGTAGGTGCGCGCGAGCCGATCGAACGGGCCCTGCAGGCGCTGTGAGCCGCCGGCCGCGGGCCGACGGGTGAGTGGGGCGACGAGATCCGCTGCGGGCGAACGACGATGTGGGTCCGCCGCCAGGACTGGGTTGTGCCGGTGGGGATCCGGGCGCGACCAGGGCCGCGCTCCTAATCCGTGGCCGCGAAATCCGCTGGGCCGGAAACTGTCCGGTGCGGTGCCGCGCGGCGTCGCGGTCCTCGGCCAGTACTTCGCGGGTGGTGCGCTGACGCGCGTGGCCCAGACCGCAGGCCGCGAATCCGGTCCTGATGGCCGCTGATCCCATTGTGCGGCATAGGGTTTCGCGGGAACGCGGTCGCCCGTTGGGCCACGGGGCCTCATCAGTGCAGGGTGCGTTCCAAGACTTCGCGGTGGGTGGGCGCGGCCGCCGCGTGGGTGGCCCGGCCCTGGTCGGTGACGCAGATGAAGATCGCGCGGCGGTCGAAGTCGCACAGGTCGCGTTCGACCAGGCCGTCCTTCTCCAGTCGGGCCACCGTGCGGGACAGTGCGCTCTGACTCAGGTGGATGTCTTCGGCGAGCTCGCTCATCCGGTACTTCTCGGAGCCGGTGTCGAGCAGGCGGTCCAGGGTTTCGAACTCGCTGAGGCCGATGCCGTGCCGCTTCTGTAGTTCGTTCTCCAGGGCGCAGGACACCGAGGCGTGTACGCAGAGCAGCTTGCGCCATTCGGCCACCAGCGGATCGGCGGTTGCGTGCGGAGTCGAATCCGCGGCGCGACCCGGTGTGTCGTCCGCGGTGTGACTCGCGATGTCCGGTACCGCCGCGTCGGCCGCGGTGGGCGCCGGAAGATCCGGGTGGCCGGGCCGGGGTGCCTTGTGGGCGCCCGGCCGGTCGACGGACGTTGTCGACAGCTTGGACATGACCAGATCCTAGTGCCTGGGGTCGAAAGATGCAAGTGCATTAAATGTCTGGACAAATTATGCGTGCGCATCTAAATTTCTCGGCATGACTTCCACGGCAACCCAACCGGCCGCCGCGGCGACCGGTACCCAGTGGTCCGCCCGGCTCTGGGCGATGCTCATCACGCTGTGCATCGTGCTGTTCCTCGACGGCCTCGACGTCTCCATGATCGGCGTCGCCCTGCCCTCCATCGGCGACGAACTCCACCTGTCCACCTCGACCCTGCAATGGCTGGTCAGCGGCTACGTCCTCGGCTACGGCGGCCTGCTGCTGCTCGGCGGCCGCACCGCCGACCTGCTCGGCCGGCGCAGCGTATTCCTCATCGCCCTGGGCGTTTTCGCGCTCGCCTCACTGTCCGGAGCGCTGGTCAGCTCGGCCGCGCTGCTGATCGCGACCCGCTTCGTCAAGGGCCTGGCGGCCGCGTTCACCGCGCCCACCGGCCTGTCGATCATCACCACCAACTTCGCCGAGGGCCCCGCCCGCAACAAGGCCCTGTCCATCTACGTCGTGTTCGGCGCGGGCGGATACTCCATGGGCCTGGTGTTCGGCGGACTGATGACCGGTCTCGGCTGGCGCTGGACCTTCCTGCTCCCCGTGCCGATCGCGCTGGCCGCGCTGGTCGCCGCCGCGTTCCTGGTCCCGCGGGACAAGAAGGCCGACGAAGGCGGCCACGACCTGCTCGGTGCGCTGCTGTCCACGGCCGCCATGCTGCTGCTGGTGTTCACCGTCGTGTCGGCGCCCGCCGCCGGCTGGGGTTCGGCGCGGACCGTCGGTTCCTTCGCCGCGGTCGCCGCGCTGCTCGCCGCGTTCGTGGTGGTGGAGAACCGGGTGCGCTACCCGCTGATCCGGCTCGGCATCCTGCGCAAGCCGTCGCTGCTGCGGGCCACCCTGGTGGTCATCACCCTGGCCGGCTCGTACTTCAGCTGGCAGTTCATCGTGACCCTGTACCTGCAGGACACCCTGAAGTGGTCGCCGCTGCACCTGGCGCTGGCCCTGCTGCCGGTCGGTGTGCTGGTCGCCGCCTCGTCGGTGTTCTCCGACAAGCTGGTCGACCGCTTCGGCACCGGGCCGATCATCGCGGTCACCACGACCGTGATGTCGATCGGCTACTTCCTGTTCCTGCGCCTGGACACCGCGCCGTCCTACGTCGCGGTCATCCTGCCCGCGGTACTGCTCATCGGCATCGGCTGGATCGGCTTCCCCGCCATCAACATCCAGGCCACCAGCGGTATCGAGGACGAGGAACAGGGCCTGGCGGCCGGCGTGCTGCAGACCGGCATGCAGGTCGGCGCGGCGATCGTGCTGGCCGCGAACACCGCGATCATCTCCTCCGGATCGCACGGTGACGGCTCCCCGGCCGCCCTGCTGCACAGCTACCGTCCCGGCCTGATCTTCGCCGGCGTGGTCTGCGCGATCGGCGCCCTGATCGCGATGACCGCCTTCCTCCCCGGCCGCACGGTCACCGAGACCGTCGCGGAGCAGGACGAAGAGGAGTTGATCGCCGCGTAATCGGTTCGGCCGCAACGGAAACGGACGTCACCCGCATGGGTGACGTCCGTTGCGTTATCGGGGGACCAGGAGTTGCTCGGTCGCGGGTGCGGTCCCGCAACCCCGCCGCGGTGTCGCGCGTCCGGCCGGTGCGTGATCTGCTGTTGTCGCGCCACACGTTTCGCGACGGAAGGGGATCAATGGCAAACGCGGCAGAATTCGCGATCGTTCCGACCGATGTCTCCGACGCGGGCAAATTCGCTCAGGACACCGCCACCAACCTGATCGCCGGCATCCAATCCGCCGACGCCGATGTGAAGGCGCTCGAGGCCACGTGGAAAGGTAACGCGGCCCGCGCCTACATCATCGGGTGGGAATCGGCACGCGCGGCGGCAGTCGAGGTTCTCGATGCGCTCACCGCCATGGGGGAGCTGCTGGGAGTGACCGTCGCCCAGCTCGATGCGCAGGATGCCCGCAACGCCGCGGACATCGCCGGCTTCCTGGACCTGCCGCCCCTGTGACCGCGCCGGCCGACACCGTTCGCCGCTAGGAGAAGAACCACCCGCATGACCGATGGATACCGCGTCGACCTGGACCACCTGGACGACGTCACTGCCCGCATCGCTGGATTGCACGGCTTCATCACCGACACCCTGACCGCCCTGGATGCCCGCATCGCCGCGGCGCATCAAACCTGGGAAGGCGCCGCGGCCGACAAACACGCTGCCGCGCACAAGGAATGGGCTGACAGCGCCCAGACTGCTGCCGAAGGCATCGCCGCGATGCGGGACGCCGCCAAGGCCGCCCACGCCGCCTACACCGACGCCCTGGCCGCGAACCGCAAGACGCTGGGCGTCTGACGTGACAAAAGTTGATGTCCAGCCATCGGTGTTCTACGACTCGGCCACGTCGCTGCACAACGCTGCGGTCGCTCTGTTCCAGCAGGTCCAGGGTTCGCAGACCGCGCTGTCGGGTTGTAGTGGCATGTCGGGCAGCTACTCCGAGGCCAAGGCTTGGGCCAAGACCTACGACGACCAGTCGTGGCAGGCGCTGTTCGCGGCGCAGACCCTCGCCCAGACCATGGAGGACTACGCCGGTGCTCTGCGCGTCATCGGGTTCAACCACGAACTGGCCGACTGGAACGCCAACGTATCCGACAACAAGGGCCCCGCCCCGACGCTACCGGCGACCCCGGATCCCGCGGTGAGTGCGTGCGACGTCCCGCCGCCCTCGGCCGGTGGACCGGGCAACGGCCTGTCCGATGTGGTCGGGCTCGCGGAAAAGGTCGGGATCACCATCCCCGACGGCGACACCGACAAGCTCGGCGCCGTCGGTGACGCCTGGACCAAGCTGCACGACGCGAAATCGGTGTCCGGGCTGTCAGATGAGATCGGCCGCATCTACGACGCGGTCAACACGGTCAAGAGCCCCGAGGTGTGGACGATCCTGTCGGACCTGAAGGGCATGCAGGACGCCGCATCCACCTTGGCGACCGGGTTCTCCGCGCTCGCCGACGCATGTCACGGCCACCAGAAGGACCTGGCCGACCTGCGGACCAAGCTCGAAGACCAGCTCGAGGACCTGGCGAAAGAGCTGCTCGAGCAGGAGGCCATCAACCTCGCGGTCGGGGCCGTGGCGAGCATGGTGACCTTCGGTATCGGGGCGGTCGTCGCGGCCGCCCGGACCGCCGAGCTGGTCGAGAAATTCGCGAAGCCGATCAAAGACCTGGTGCAGGTCTGGAAAGACGCCCGCGCCGCGAAGAAAGACTTGGACGGCGCGGAGACGCTCGCCCAGGCGGCCCGCAAGCAGCAGCAGTTGCAGCAGCGGATCGACAAGGCCGCCGCGCAGGCGAAGAAGAATGCGGAGAAAGCGGCGAAAGACGCGGCGGATGGCGTCAAATCGCAGAGCCTGACCTACGACGACGTCGTGACGTTGAATCGCGGTCCCACCGACCGCAACGGCAGGGATCTCATTAAAGCTATCCGTGAGGGCAAGCTCACTCCGGAGCAGGAGCAGGACATTGCCGCCTACAACTCCGCGCTCGACAAGCTGCCCAACTATGAGGGCGACGTGGTCCGGCAGACGAACCTCTCCCCGGAGCAACTCGACAAGTACGTCAAGGGGCAGCCATACACCGAGGACTCCTACACCTGTACCAGCCACAATCCGGCCGGCACCGGGGGCGGATTGAACGCGCCCAGCAGCAATGTCGAGTACCAGATCGTCAGCAAAACCGGTAAGGACATCTCCCAGTACGGCGGCACGAAGGATGAGATCCAGTTCAAGGATCACACCAACTTCTTTGTGCAGGACAAGTATTGGGATCCCCAGAAGCAGATGACCATCATCGTCATGGATGAAATCTAGGAGGCATGGTGCCTGAAAAATTCGGCGGAAAGACGTTCTGGACCCGGGAGGAAGCCGAGGCGGCGGGCATGGTCCTACCGCGACAGCTGACAGATGAAGAACTGGCGGCCCGTCGTGAGCGATGGGCCGAGAAGGTCCGCAACGCCCCTCCGCGCCCCGCCGGGGAACCCGACTACCGCAGCAGCAAGAACTACCGGGATGACCTGGTCGGCACCGAGTTCGAAGGCTGGACCCGCAACCCCGAGACCGACGAATGGTTCGATGCCAAGGGTCGGCCCGCCTACGACGCGAACCGTCAACGGATCGTCTACCCGGACGCCATCGAGAGTGAGTGAGCCCGTCCCGGCAGTAGCCGCCGAGACGGCCACCGGTCGGCCCCGGTCGATCAGTGGTCGGTGGCCGACAGGTGGAACGTGTCCCGGAAGCTCGGCGCCACTTGGTCTTTCGCGGACCGGATGTAGGTGAGCGGGTTGCCGTCGAGATCGGTCGTGGGCCAGTCGATGCCCAGGTCCGGGTCGAAAGCGTCCAGGTCCCGGTCGAATTCGGGTGTGTACTCCAGCGAGCACAGGTAGGTCGTGGTGGAGTCGTCGGCCAGTGACAGCAGCGCGTGGCCCAGGCCTTCGGCGACGAACACCGAATTCCGTTGCGTGCCATCAATAATCACGCTGTCCCACTGACCGAAGGTCGGCGAGTTCGGTCGCAGATCGACCACTACGTCCAGGAACGCGCCGCGCAGGCAGGTGACGTACTTGGCTTGGCCCGGCGGGTCCTCGGTGTAGTGGATGCCGCGCAGCACGCCCGCCGCCGAGGTCGAGGTGTTGACCTGCCGCAGATCGAACGGGCGGCCCACCGCGCGCTCGAACTCCGAGACCTTGAACTGCTCCGCGAAGTAGCCGCGCGAGTCGCCGTGTAGCTGCGGAACGAATTCCCAGGCTCCGGAGATCGCCAGCTCCCGAATCCGCATACTCACCGCATTCCTCCCGTCGCGGGCTCTTCCTCGCGCCCGTGTTCGAGCAGACCGTACAGGTAGCTGCCGTACCCGGACCGGACCAGCGGCTCGGCCAACCGGGCCAGCTCGTCGTCGCCGATGAACCCCTGCCGCCAGGCCACCTCCTCCGGCACGCCGATCTTGAGGCCCTGCCGTTCCTCGATGGTGCGGACATAGTTGGCGGCGTCCAGCAGCGAATCGAACGTGCCGGTGTCCAGCCACGCGGTGCCGCGAGGCAGCACCTCCACCGCGAGCCGGCCCTGATCCAGGTAGGTGCGGTTCACATCGGTGATCTCGTATTCGCCGCGCGCCGACGGCCGCAGCCCGCGCGCGATCTCGACCACGTCGTTGTCGTAGAAGTAGAGGCCCGGGATCGCGTAGTTCGAGCGCGGCACCTTCGGCTTCTCCTCGATGGAGATCGCCTTCCCGTTCGCGAACTCGACCACACCGTAGGCCGACGGATCCGACACCTGGTAGGCGAATACCGCCCCACCGTCGATGCCATGGAAGCGCTCCAAGCTGGTGCCCAGGCCGGGTCCGTGGAAGACGTTGTCACCCAGCACCAAGCCGACACCCTCGCCACCGATGTGCCCGGCACCCAGCACGAACGCCCGAGCCAACCCGTCGGGTTCGGGCTGCACCACATAGCTGAGCGATACCCCGAACTGTGAGCCGTCGCCCAGCAGCCGCTGGAACGCGGGCGCGTCCTCGGGGGTGGTGATCAGCAGGATGTCGCGGATGCCCGCCAGCATGAGGGTGGACAGGGGGTAGTACACCATCGGCTTGTCGTACACCGGGACCAGCTGTTTGCTCACCCCGCGCGTGATCGGGTGCAACCGTGACCCGGTGCCACCGGCCAGGATGATTCCGCGCATGTCGCGCAAGTCTGCCAGCCCGGCCGGATCGGCGCACGACGGGCACCTGGTTCGCGGTCGCCCCGCGCCCGGGCCGGATCCGACCGCGCGGTCTGATCCGCTGTCGCGGACCGAATCCTGCAGTCTGTACGACGATTTTCGCCGAAACAGATTAATGCGGGCCAGATGTGGGCATACTCACTGTGTTGGACCCATTCACCCGGGAGCTCGACCGCCGGGTGAATTTTTGTCAGTGCCGACGAGGGGTTCAGGTGGGTCCGGCCCGCCTGTCGTCGGCGCGCCGGATCTGAAGCAGGTGCGCGATGAAGGGCATCGACTCGACAGTAGTCAACCCTCAGGGGGGCAGCGGCCCGTCCCAGGCGTTGCGAATGGTGTTCCGAAATGTGGTGCGCCCCATCGCGAAACGCTATCCGATCAACGAGGTCACCATCCCGCTGCTGCGCACCGCGATCGACACCGCGGTCAAGCTCCGTCCCGACCCGCAGGGCGTCGAGCGCGAGCAGATCCTCATGAACGGCTTCCGCATGGAGGTCGTGCGCACCGTCGGCGACCGCCGCCCGCTCAGCGAGGGCGCCGTGATGTACATGCACGGCGGCGCCTTCTTCATCGGCGGCATCGAAACCCACCGCCCGATCGCGGCCGCCCTCGCCCGCCGCACCGGCCTGCCCGTGGTCAACGTGGAATACCGCCAGCTCGGCGGCACCCGCATCCCCGAATCGATCACCGACTGCATGACCGCCTACCGCTGGCTGCTGCGCAAGGGCGCCGACCCCAGCCGCGTCGTGTTCGCCGGCGACTCCGCCGGCGGGTTCCTCAGCTTCGCAACCGCGCTGCGCGCCGCCGAGGAGAGCCTGCCCGCCCCCGCCGGCATCGTCGGCATCTCGCCGCTGCTCGACCTCGACTACCGGGCCAAGCGCGGCTACGAGAACGTCGAGCGCGACGACTACATCCCGCTGGCCGGTCTGCAGCGCATGGTCCGTCTGGGCGCCGAAGTGGACAAGCGCCTCGACCCCGCGCTCTCGCCGGTCAACTGCGCCCTGCACGGCCTGCCCCCGGTCCTGCTGATCGTCGGCGAAGACGAACTGCTGCGCTACGACTGCGAACTGATGGCCCACCGCCTCGCCGAAGCCGGCGTCCCCGCCACCCTCGAACTGTGGCGCGGCCAAGTCCACGCCTTCATGAGCATCGCCCCCGGCCTCCCCGAGAGCCGGATGGCCCTGGCCCGCGTCGCCCGCTTCATCCGTGCCCGCACCGAAGCGAACCCGGTCGCCCGCACCGCGTGATGAATGCCGGTCCGCGCCGGCATCGAAACTCGAATAGGGAGAGAAGGAACGCACCCCGGTGGGCCGGGGTGCGTTCCTGTGTCCGCGGGCAGATGGCATCGGATGCGCGAATCCCCCACCCGGGAACCGGACGGGGGATTCGTGGCAGGCGGGCGCTACGAACGGCGCTCGCGTGGCTTACTTGGCGGGAGCCGGGGCCGGCGGGTTGAACGGCTCGTTGGTGGTGGTGAAGTACTGGATCGCCGCACCGATCGCGACCGGGATGGTCACCAGCAGGGCGCCACCGATGGTGCCCAGGAAGCCGGTCGCGGCAGCGCCCGCGATGCAGCCGACCAGAGCGCCGGGCAGGAAGGAGAAGATGCCGCCGATGATGCCGGTGGCGAGGGTCGCGCCGCCTCCGACGGCAACACCGCCGAGGACGCAGCCCAGGGCAGCTCCGCCGATGGCGCCGACTGCGGCACCGATCGTGGCACCCATGCTGATGGTGTCCTTCAGGCGGTTGAACGCGGCCTGCTCACGGTCGTACGGGGTCTTCCACGGGGCCTGGTCCTGGAACGGCAGGTCGACGTTCTTGACGGTGGAGTTGGCGGGCAGGCCCGCCTTCACGTCGTTCGACACGGGCGCGTAGGTCGCGTCGGCCAGGTCGAACTTCGGGCTCAGGGTGGCGGTGTTGCCGTTGATGTCGGCGGCGACCGGGAAGGTGAAGTCGTCGACCCGGAAGCTCAGCGGGATGCCGGCCAGCACGTTGCCGTTGGGGGCCTTGATCTCCAGCTTGCCGTCCTCGTTCACCAGCGAGCCCGCGTCGGTCTTGATGATGGCCGAGGTGTCGGTCGCGGTGGCGGTGTAGTTAACGACCTTGTCGCCAGCGTTCGCGACGGGGTCGGCGTGGACGGTGCCGGCGGTCGCGGCAATCGCGCCGATGACCAGGGCGGAGGTCGCAGCAAACTTGTTGATACGCATGGGTGGAGATACCTCATCGATTGTTATGGCAGGTGGGTAGTTCAGGGAACTGGTTGTCCGCTCTGGACTCCTGTAGCAAACCGGGCAATAGCTAACTGTGGGTAACGAGATATAACCGTGACCGTTAACCGTTGCGGCTAGTTAGCTGTATCACAGTGTTTCCGAGAGGAAAGATCCCCCGCTCAGCGCCCGGAAATGGGGGTTTCGTGCACCGCTCGGTGTGAGGCAAACCACGCGGAATTCTGAGGGAATTCGAAGACCGATGCCCGAATTTCCACAGTCGCGGGATCGTCGGACCATTGTTCGACTCTGTTCGTTCACCTGAACCGACACCGTTCGTTCACTTTGGGCGGGTTCCGGCCGGAATTGCGAGTGTGAACCGATCGCGATGCCTCGCCCTCGGCTCCGTGAGTGGAACCACTGCCGGGAAACCGATCGACCGGTGTGAACGCGAAAAATCCCCGCTCCGAACAGGAACGGGGAATTTTCGCGCTGGGGGATGAGGAATCTCTGTTCGGCCTGCGGCCGATCCGTTGTACTCGTTATTTGGTACCGGCCGGGACGAAGGGCGCGTTGATGGTGGTGAAGTACTGCGCGATCGCACCCACCGCGACCGGGAGCGTCACCACCAGGGCGCCGATCACGGTGCCCAGGAAGCCGACCACGGACGCACCCGCGAGGCAGCCGACCGCCGCCCCGCCCAGCCCGCCGAACAGGGCGGTGATGGTGGCGACCGTGAGACCCGTGGCCACGGCACCGGCGGCGCAACCGATGGCCGCCCCCGCTACCGCACCGGTCGCCGTACCGACCACACCGCCGACGCCGACCGTGGTGGCCAGCCGCGTCCAGGCCGCCACCTCACGGTCGTACGGGGTCTTCCACGGCGCGCTGTCTTGGAAGGGAAGGTCCACGTCCTGGGGGGTGTAGGTGGCGTGCGCGAGGTCGTACTGCGGGGTCAAAGTGGCTGTGTTGCCGTTGATCTGCGCGGCGATCGGAAAGGTGAAGTCGTCTACGCGCACCGCCAGCGGAGCCGCCCCGCCCACAGTCCCGTCGTCGCTGCGCACTTCGAGCACACCGTTGTCGTCGACCAGGCTGCCGCCGTCGGTGGTGACGGTCGCTCCGGTGGTGGTGAGGTCCACGTGATAGCCGATGGTCTGCCCTGGCGCCTCGGCGGGCGCGGCGTGCACGGTCCCGGCGGTGACGCCGATCGCGGCGATCGACAGTGCCGCGGTGGCGGCGAATTTCCTGATCTGCATGTGCTGCTTGCTTCCTCGCTAGTCGGACGGAAGGAAAGCGGTGACGCCGCTCTGCCCAAGCGGCGCCGAACCCGCTGGTCCGTGCGATGAAGAATCCCCGAATCGGGCGAATCGCTGAACGGTTGCGCTCAGCGCGAGTCGATTGCGGCTCATCCGAGACTGTTTCGCTGTCGCCGCCCGCGGTGTGGTGTGTACCCCGCATGCGGTCCGATCGGAAGTGGGGGATCGGTGCGGGCGATTCGCTCTCCAGCGACGCCGTGGCGATCACCGTGGCACGGCACCCCACCGTCCTGCCGCGATCACTGACGAACCCGTGCTGACGATTCCGATCGAGTGTCGAGTGCGCACTGGTGTACGCGCCGCGAAACGTACTGCACAGCGCTCGAGCGGGTGGGGAATTCTGATGTGGGCGCGATGAATTCGTGCGCTCAATGAAATAATCTGGGGTTCAAGGGATTTGCGTGATGATAGGGTGCCGCGAAATTTGCGGGTCGAACTCGGTATACCCGGAATCCGATTGCGCGCCCCTGTGGGCGAGTTCGCCGGCATCCGAAGGCCGACGCTGCGTGGAGAATTGGGATAGCCACCGGCGGCTTGCGGGAGTAATTCTGCGGCACCAGAATTCGGGTTCGTCAGGTCACCGCTGTCGGTCCTCGGCGCCAGCGGCAAACCTTCGCGGGCTTGCACAAGCAGTCGGAATTCGAGTTCGAGAAAACGAAGAAGCCTTCCCAGCAGGACCGGTTTTCGTTCGGCTATGGGCTGTCCGGCCGTGTGGCACACGGAAATTCTTGTGCCGCAACCAGCTTCGGCTCACCTGGCTGCGCGCACGGCGAAGCCCCGTCCGGCCGAGCGGCCGAACGGGGTCTCCTGAAGCGAGCGACCGGCCCTTACTTGGCGGGGGCCGGGGGGTTGAAGGGCTCGGTGATGGTGGTGACGTACTGGATCGCGGCGCCGATGGCGACCGGGACGGTGATCACGATCTGGCCGAGGAAGGTGCCGATGAAGCCGGTCGCGGCGGCACCGACGAGGCAGCCACCGAAGCCACCGGCGGCGCCGGCGGGGACAGCGCCGACGGCGCTACCGGCGATGGCGCCGAGGATACCGGTGGCGGTCCCGGCGCCGGCGGCGCCCACGGCGCAACCGATCGCGGCACCGGTCAGACCACCGAGGGCGGTGCCGATGGTGGCGCCGGTGCCGACGGTGTCCTTGAAGCGGGTGAAGGCGGCGACCTCACGGTCGTAGGGGGTCTTCCACGGGGCCTGGTCCTGGAAGGGCAGGTCCACGTCGGCGGCGAGGGAGGCGTGGTCGAGGTCGATCTGCGGGGTCAGCACGGCGGTGTTGCCGTCGACCTGTGCGTCGATCGGGAACGCGACGTCGTCGACCTGAACGGTCAGCGGGGTGCCCGCGACCACGACGCCCTGGTCGTTCTTGACCTCGAGCTTGCCGTCCTCGACCGCCAGGGTGCCACCGTCGACCGAGTAGGTCAGGCTGGTGTCGGTCGCCTCGGCCTGGTAGCTGACGGCCCGGGCCGGCGCGTCGGTGGCCGGGTCGGCGTGGGCCGTGCCGGCGGCGACGCCGATCGTGGCGATCGACAGCGCCGCGGTCGCGGCGTACTTCTTGATCTGCATGTGCTGCTTGTTCCCTCACTCGTCGAACGAACCGAGCGCGATGGTGCTGCGCGGCCCCAGGCGGTTGCCGAACCTGTCGATCCGTGCGGCGAGAGTGCCCGATCCGAGCCGATCCGGGAATGATTGCGATCAGTGAGATTCGATCTCGGTCGCACGCCATGAGGGATTCTGCCGGTGGAATGCTCCGCGTACTCGGTGGCGCGCGTTGTGTCGGCGCCGATCGTTCAGGTCCTGCGGCAAGGGGTTTCGCGCGGAGAAGCCCCCGCCAGGCAGCTGCCGGACGGGGGCTTCCTCGTTCAGTTCGGTAGACCCGACCAGCCCCTACTTGGCGGGGGCCGGGGGGTTGAAGGGCTCGGTGATGGTGGTGACGTACTGGATGGTGGCGCCGATGATGACCGGCAGGGTGACCACGATCTGGCCGAGGAAGGTGCCGATGAAGCCGGTGGCGGCGGCACCGACGAGGCAACCACCCAGGCCACCTGCGGCAGCGCCCGGGGCGGTGGCAACGCCGCTACCGGAGATGAAGCCGAGGATACCGCCACCGGTGGCGCCGCCGGCGGCGCCCGCGGCGCAACCGATGGCCGCACCGGTCAGACCACCGAGGGCGGTGCCGATGGTGGCGCCGGTGCCGATGGTGTCCTTGAAGCGGGTGAAGGCGGCGACCTCACGGTCGTAGGGGGTCTTCCACGGGGCCTGGTCCTGGAAGGGCAGGTCCACGTCGGCGGCGAGGGAGGCGTGGTCGAGGTCGATCTGCGGGGTCAGCACGGCGGTGTTGCCGTCGACCTGGGCGTCGATCGGGAAGGCGACGTCGTCGACCTGAACGGTCAGCGGGGTACCCGCGACGACGGTGCCCTGGCTGTTCTTGACCTCGAGGCGGCCGTCGTTGACGTCGAGAGTGCCACCGTCGACCGAGTAGGTCAGCGAGGTGTCGGTGGTGGTCGCCTTGTAGGAGATGGGGGCCGGCGCGTCGGTGGCGACGGGGTCCGCGTGAACGGTGCCGGCGGCAACGCCCATGGCGGCGATGGACAGCGCCGCAGTGGCGGCGTACTTCTTCATCTGCATTGTGGAGTTCCTCATCAGGTGTTCGCGCAGTGCAGTCACGGCGTCGTTCGACGTGCCCGCGGTGCCGTAATCCCGGCGGGCTCAGGGTATGTGCCCGGGTTGCGGTCCGCATGCCGGTGGAAGCGGCTGTGAGCTGCGGGTCTCTCAATGTTTCAAGGGACTCACGCATCACAACGGGTCAGAGCTAACGCCCCGTGAACCCTGGTGATCCCGCAGTTCAGGCATCGTTCACCTCCGCTTCGCTGTGGATAGAATTCGGCTGAAAAACCGCTGATTGCACGGCATCTCCCGACGGGCGGTGAGAAGTTAGTCCACAAACAATTAACAATTGCGTGTGACGAAGGTCACATCACATAGTGTTATTGGCCGTGGGAAGTGTTATTCGACTGTTGTCTCATTCCACCCCGCGTTGTCGCGAACTGCATCCGAATGGTGGTTTCGCCCAGGACCGCTCGGCATCGCGGCGGTGCCGGTGACTAGGGTGGACGGGGTGCGACTCCTCGTAACCGGCGGTGCCGGGTTCATCGGCGCGAACTTCGTTCACCAGACCGTCACCGATCGGCCCGATGTTCGGGTGACAGTGCTCGACAAGCTCACCTATGCCGGCAATCGCGCCTCGCTCGCGCCGGTCGCGGACCGCATCGAATTCGTGCACGGCGATGTCGCCGACCCGGATCTGGTGAACCGTCTGGTATCCGACGCGGATGTGGTAGTTCATTTCGCCGCCGAATCTCACAACGACAACTCGCTCGCGCATCCGATGCCGTTCGTGCAGACCAATATCGTCGGAACCTTCACGCTGCTCGAGGCGGTCCGCGCGCACGACGTGCGCTACCACCACATCTCCACCGACGAGGTGTACGGCGATCTGGAGTTCGACGAGCCCGCGTTCACCGCGGACACCCCCTACAACCCGTCCAGCCCCTACTCGGCCACCAAGGCCTCCAGTGACCTGCTGGTTCGCGCCTGGGTGCGCTCGTTCGGGGTGCGGGCCACGATCTCCAACTGCAGCAACAACTACGGCCCGTATCAGCATGTGGAGAAATTCATTCCGCGGCAGATCACGAATCTGATCGACGGTGTCCGGCCGCGCCTGTACGGCGCGGGACATCAGATCCGGGACTGGATTCACGTCGACGACCACAATCGCGCGGTGTGGGCAATTCTGGACCGCGGCCGCATCGGACAGACGTACCTTATCGGCGCCGACGGGGAACGCGACAACAAGGCGGTGGTGGAACTACTGCTGCGTGAATTCGGGCGCGCCGCCGACGATTTCGATCATGTCACCGACCGGCCCGGCCACGATCTGCGCTATGCCATCGACGCGAGCCTGCTGCGCGACGAACTCGGCTGGCGCCCTCACTACTCCGACTTCGCCGACGGCCTCGCCGCCACCGTGCGGTGGTACCGCGACAACGAACAGTGGTGGCGCCCACAGAAGTCCATCACCGAGGCGGCGTACGCGACTGCCGGAGAACAGGTGCTGTAACGGCAACGGGCGGACCCGAATCGGATCCGCCCGCTACCCCGATAAGGCCGCTTACCTCAGCCCCAGACGAAGTAGTTGTATTTGAGCAACGCGGCCGACAGCGCGAACACCGACGCCGCGACGACCGTGACCGCCGGGCCCACCGTCGGAATCTTGCCCCGAGCGTCGCTGAGCCGCAACGGCATCCACCGCAGCAGCACCGCGAAGAACGCGATCGCCAGCGGCACGAAGTACCGGCCCTGCACACCGTCGATCAGGTAGTAGTCGACCGGCGAGAACGACATGTACAGCGTCACGTAGATCATCGCCACACTGGCCGCCACGGTCAGCGCCACGATCCAGGTCCGGGTTCGGGTGGCGGGCGACCACGACATGCGCTCGGCCACACCCACACTCACCGCCAAGGCGAGCAGGCACGCCACGATCGACAGCGCCGGCACATCGACGTAAGCGAAGCCGAGTTCCCCGAAGAACTGCGTGAACCAGCGCTGATCCCGCAACCACACACTGTCGAAGAACGTGCCGGTGAACTGGAACGGATCGCTCAGGATGTGGTGCAGCTGGTCGCTGGGCCGCACCGAATGCCATTGCGCGGCAGGCCGCATCAAGCCCATACCGTCGCCGGTGGGGGCGGCCTGCTTCATCCATACCGCGAACAGGCCCGCACCCAGGGCCGCGAAGCCCCACGGGATCCAGCGCCGCCACCCGCGCAGGCCGTACCGATTCGCCGGGATCACCACGGTCAGCATGGCCAGCAGCAGGTAGGTCGGCTTGCACAGCGGCAGCAGAACCGTCGCGCCCAGTGCGGCAACCAGTTCCGGCCGGGTCAGTTTCGCGCCCAGGAACAGGCCCTTCACCAGCAGGCACGACACCAGGATCGCGAGCGCGTTGGTGACCGTGTCGGCGGTGACCGTGCCGGCCTGGAACAGTGCGATCGGCAGCACCGAGACCGTGAACGCCAGCCACTGCACCCGATAGCCGCGCAGCGACCGCAACGCGAAACCGACGATCACCAGATAGGCGAGCAGGTCGGCCAGCCGGGTCAGCTCGACGGTGGCGCCCACGTTCAGGTCCAGCGCCTGCGCGGTTCGAATGGCCACCGCCGCAGGGATATACGGCACCGGCGAGTAGGCCGCGGTGTTGGTGAACCACATCGTCTTGGTCTGCTTCGACACCGGCTGCGCGCCGAGCGCGTCGTAGGCCGAGGGATCGACCACGATCGGGTCCGGCTCGTCGGGCTTGTGGTTGTAATCGCGGAACGCGTAGTCCATCTCGGCGTCGATGCTCACCGAGATCTGGCCGCCGTAGGCGACCCCGCGGTCGTCCGGGATCTTGTGCGGGGCGAAACCACCGTGCGCCACCTGGAAGGCGCGACCGAACTGGGTGATCTCGTCGTGCCCCCAGAACGGCGGCGTCACCACCGAGAACAGTGCACCGAACAGGCCGGCCACCACGACGAAAGCCAGTGCGCCCGCACCGAATCGGCGCTGCACCACGCCCCACAGGCCGCGCACCCCCGTGGTTTTCCCGGGAGCGGGCATCGCGGTCGCGGTCTCCGAGTCCGCCGACACCTCTTCGGCCGCAGTGTCTTCGAGATCGGCCGAACTCATCGCACGTCCTGCCGCGCCCAATCGCTCACGCGCTCACCGACAGCCGAATAACGCAGGTACATCAGCCGCGCCGCCTCGTGCCGGGAGCGGCGGATGCCGTCCAGGATCAGACCGGCCGTCCAGGCCAGGCTGCCGAACAGCAGCAGCGTGAAACCCAGGAACAGCGTGGGGAACCGCGGCACCGTGTGCGTCTCGTAGAACTCGAACACGATCGGGGTGATCAGCACCAGCGATACCAGCCACGACAGCGTGCCGACCAGGCCGTAGAACGCGACCGGCCGCTCGTGCCGGGCGAGCCCGGCGATCAGGCGCAGGATCTTGAAGCCGTCGTGATAGGTGCGCAGCTTGGATTCACTGCCCTCCGGGCGATCCCGGAACCCGACATTCACCGCCGTCTGCGGCACCCGCAGGTGCAGCGAGTGCACGGTCAGCTCGGTCTCGATCTCGAACTCGCGCGACACCGCGGGGAAGCTCTTGACGAAGCGCCGGGAGAACACGCGGTAGCCGGACAGCATGTCCTCGACGTTCTCGCCGAAGACCTTGCCCACCACGCCGTTGAGGACCTTGTTGCCGGTCTCGTGCCCGGCCCGGTAGGCGGAATCGGCGCCCTCGTCCTGTTTGCGCACACCCAGCACGTGGTCGTACGGGCCCGACAGCAGGGTTTCGATCATCTTCGGGGCGGCGAACGCGTCGTAGGTGTCGTCGCCGTCGATCATCAGATAGACATCGGCCTCGATGTCGGCGAAGGCGCGGCGCACCACGTTGCCCTTGCCCTTGACGTGCTCGAACCGCACGATCGCGCCCGCGGCCCGCGCCTGCTCGGCGGTGGCGTCGGTGCTGCGGTTGTCGTAGACGTAGACGACGATGCCCGGAACGGCGGCCTTCAGGTCGGAGACGACCTTGGCGACGGCTGCCTCTTCATTGTGGCAGGGCACCACGGCGGCGATACGAAGCTCGGTGGGGTCCACCCGGTCAATCCCTCGTGTTGATCGGACACTTGCGGCAACACGGGGGAGGGTACAGGGAGGACTCGTTGTTCTGCCCGACAACCCATGCAGCCGCATACCGGGGATGGTGCACGGCAGCCCTGCGTGTAGTGCCGACAACCCTGGCAGACAGTCGCCCTCGGCCCGCAGCCGGGTCTCGAGGTACCGTCACCCGGTGTCCAGCAGCAATACCGCGGCCGATCCGGTCGCGCGGCCCGACCTCCCGCTCGTGCAGCGGGTAGTCGCCGGACTCCGCCAAGGTGCCGCGTTCCTGGTGGTCGGTGGCATCGGATTCTTGGTCGACGCCGGGACATACAACCTGCTGGTCTTCTGGAGCGGGCACGGCCCGCTCTTCCATCAGCCACTGGTGGCGAAGATCCTCGCGATCGTGACCGCGACCGTCGTCACCTATTTCGGCAACAAGTGGTGGACGTTCGCGCACAAACAAGGCGGCGGCGCCGCACGCGAATATGTGCTCTATGCAATGTTCAATGTGATCGCCATCGCACTGCAGTTGGGGTGCCTCGGGTTTTCCCGCTACGTGCTACATCTGTCCACTCCGCTGTCGGACAACATCTCGGGCACGGTGATCGGCCAGATCATCGCCGTCGCCTTCCGCTACTGGGCCTACGACCGCTTCGTGTTCGTGGATCGCAAGGAACAGTGAATATGCGTGCCTGTGCGGGCAATTGCGTGGCCTTGCCGCGACACCGCCGCCCGACACCCGGGCACGGTGACCGCACCACTGCCGGGCCGACGACGTCCGGGCACAGTTCGAAACATTCCGTGTACACCGTTCGTCCGGGTCGGTTGATATTCTCAGCGCGGCCGGATGCGACGAAACGGGTGCAGCATCCAGATTTCCGACCGATGAGAACTTCGAGGATTTCCGACTATGGATCAGGCTGGGGCCGTGACCGAAACCGATCGTCGTAGCGCCGATCCCGCGCCCGCCACACTGCGGGCCGACCACGACGCGCCCGAGCGACTGGTGCTACAGCGCGGCCTGTTCGCCGGCCCGGCGCCCAAGATCAGCGACGACCTGTACGCGGTCGCCGACGGCAAGGTCACCCGCGAGCGGCTGTCGCTGCGACTGGCGGTCGACACCTCCGTTCACACCAACACCTACTTCGGCCGGTTCGCCGCCGCCTACTGGCAGCGCTGGACCACCGTCACCGAACTCGAGGTGGCGATGACGCTGGAGGTGGGCAAGCGGGTCAAGGTGCGCCTCGCCGCCTCCGACATCGCCGGCCACCGCCGGGTCATCGACACCGCGGACGTGCGTGCCGACGGCCGCGTCGTGCTGCGCGCGCCGCTGGACCAGTACGTCGACGGCGGCGCGCTGTGGCTGGAATTCGACTCGATCGGCGGCGAGGCCCTGATCACCGACGTCGAGTGGACCGCGGTCGCGCCCGAGCGGATCCGGCCGGTCGCCATCGCGATCTGCACTTTCAACCGGGCCAACGACTGCGCTCACACCGTGGCCGCGCTGGCCTCGGACCCGACCGTGCTGAACGCGATCGACGCGGTGTACGTGGTGGACCAGGGCACCGACCTGGTGCGCGACCAGGACCTGTACCAGGCGAAGGCGCCGGAGTTCGGTGACAAGCTGCGCTACATCCAGCAGCCGAATCTCGGTGGTGCGGGCGGGTTTACGCGCGGCCTGTACGAGGTGTCCGCCGCCAACGAGCACGCCGACGTCATCCTGATGGACGACGACATCCTGTGCGAGCCGGAAACGGTGTTGCGGCTCAACGCTTTCGCGAACATGACCGTCGAACCGACCCTGGTCGGCGCGCAGATGCTGTTCCTGCTCAACCCCGACTACCTCAACGTCGGTGCCGAGGAGACCAACCTGCCCGTGTTGCGGCACGGCCAGAAGGTCTCGAAGGCGTTGCGCAACACCAGCATGCTGAAGAAGAACCAGGAACGCCGCGTCGACGCCGGCTACAACGCCTGGTGGACCTGCCTCATCCCCGCCGAGGTGGTCGCCGAGATCGGACTGCCGGTCCCGATCTTCTTCCAGTGGGACGACGTGGAATACGGCCTGCGCGCCCGCGAACACGGCTTCGTCACGGTGACGTTGCCCAACGCGGCGGTGTGGCACGCCGACTTCTACTGGAAGGACTTCGACGACTGGGCGCGGTACTTCTCGTCCCGCAACTCGCTCATCGTGTCCTCGCTGCACACCGACCTGGACCCGAAAGCCATTCGGCGCCAGCTGTTCCGGGAGATCTGCGAATACCTGGTCGGCATGCAGTACGGCCTCGCGCACACCACGCTGCAGGGCATCGAGGACTACCTGAAGGGCCCGAAGGCGCTCGCCGACGGCGGCCAGGAGGCCCTGAAGCTGGCCCGCACCAGCCGCGGCGACTACGCCGAGACCCAGAAGGTCCCGGCCGCTACCGCCCCCGTCCGCAACGCCGACCTGCGCATCTCCCGCGACACCGGTGAACCGAGCCGCCTGATGCTCACCCTGCTCAAGCGCGCCGTGCAGCAGTGGACCGGCCGCGTCGCCCCCGGCCCCGTCGCCATCCCGCGCGAGGACGCGCACTGGTGGCACATCGGCCTGTACGCCCAGGTCGTGGTCACCGACGCCTCCCAGTCCGGCGTCCGAATTCGCCGCCGCGACAAGGCCCGTGCCCGCGCCCTGCTGATCCGCGCCTTCCGGGTGCTGCGCAAGCTGGAACGGGAACTCCCGGAGGTCACGCGCCAGTACCGTGCGGCCATGCCGCAGCTGACCAGCCGCGAGAACTGGGAACGCTTGTACGGCATCTGATCTCCGATCGATCTCCGGTGCGGCCACGGGAAAACCGTGGCCGCACTGCGTTTTCGACGGGCTGTGAACGCCGTACTCCCGGGCGGCGGGGCGCTGTCGATGAGCCTGGTCGCGAGCGCCGGCCCCGGCGGGTCCGTCGGTTGGCGATCCGCTCAGGACAACGAGTGGCACCGGGCAGTCGAGTCCGGATACACCGCGCGGTCGGAACCGGAAGTGGCTCGAGCCGACGTCTGCGTTCCCGGGTGCGGCCACGAGAGTGGCAGCCGCACCCCATCTTTCGTCGCGGCATCGAATACTCGGCGTTGGTATCTGCCCGTGGGCGCGCGAGAGCCACGACGGTGGTATCGCGGCGCTGTGCTGCCGAGGTCCGCGTGCGGACCACACGGGGTGAGGACCCAGCCGGTGCCGAAGTATTCAGTGCGGCGACGGAATCCGGTCCTACCGGCTGTCGACTGTGTTCACGGACGCCCCCCTTTACGGTTCCCCCGGCTACCCGCGTATCGCGAGCTCGCAGCCGAGCATGACAGCGCACCGCGCTGTCCGGCAACGGATTTACGGCCGACCCCCGCCGTGTGCCGAACTTCGCCGTGATGTTTCACGGCTCGTTCACACCGGGTATCCGTTCCCTTGGTGACAGTCGCAAATCGTTGCGGGAGAATCAATTTCCCGCTGTCTTTGCGAAAGCAGGTGGCTGAACGGTGCAAAACCCGGACGACAGAACCGAATCCGACGGCACAGACCGCGGCGCACCCGGCGCCGAGGCAGCCCCCCGCCACCCCGGTGAACGCCCGGCCACACCGAACCCCAGCCCCGCTCAACCCGCTGCTTCGGCGTCCGATCCGACCGGCACCGCGCCGAACCGACTGCGCCGACTGCCACGTGGGCCCGAACTGCGTGCCCTGCTCGCCTCGAAACGTGGTCAGGTCGTTCAACAGTCGGCCGCGGCCGCCATCCTGGTGGTGACCGCGATCGTCCTGGTCGCCGTGCTGACGATCGGCCCTGCCCGGCAGACGAAGAACACCGGAGACCTGCTCGCCTCCGCGCCCACTCTCAGCGCCGTCGACTCCGACTCGTCCAGTGTCACCCCGGTCGACGCCTCGGGCGTCCCAGCCGACGGCTCGACTCCCTCCGGCGACACACCGGGCGACCAACCCGTCCCGGACCTCGGCAGCACCGACGCCTCGGCGCCGGTGGACGGCGGCCAGCCGGCCGCCGACCCCATGACAGCCGCCGACACCAACGGTCCGGTCGACACCGCCACCGCCACAGTCGATCCCACCACCACCGACACCGTCGTGACGACCCCCGACACCCCCATCACGACCACCACCGACACCCCCACGGTGTCCCTGTCGTTCAGCGCCAGCCTCTCCATCGGCCCGCCGACCACCGACCCCTGCGCCGCCTACGCCAACGGCTCGTGCCCGTACTCCAGCACCTACCCGTACAGCAGCGACCAGTGCGCCACCTATACCTACGGCACGTGCCCGTACTCCACGTACCCGACCACCAACCCGTACGCGACCTATCCGTACCAGTACCCGGGCACGATCGGCCCCGGCAGCAGTACGGATTTCGGCCAGCCCGCCTACCCGACCGACGTCTCGAACCCGTACCCCGGCAGCACCACCGACTTCGGCACGACGGTCACCACCATCACCACGATCACCGTGATAGTCCCTCCGCCGACCACAACGACGAACCCGAATTCCTCGACCACGACGGCGAATCCGACTACCACCACACCGGTGACCAGCACGACCACCACACCGGTGACCACGACGGCCACCACACCGGTGACCACGCCGACCACCACCTCGGCGGTCCCGACGACAACCACCACAGTCGCGCCGACCACCTCCACGCCGACGACCACGCCGTCCACCACGACCGTGCCGACCACCACCGCCGCACGGTCCACCACCGCCGCGCCGTCCGCAACGGTCACATCGACGCGGCCGCCCGCGGCTGCTCCGGCAAGGACCACCGCCCCGGCGACCACAACCGTCGCGCCGACATCGACCGCGGCCCCGCAGGCCCGAACCAGCTCTGCCACACCGACTTCCATCGGCGCCCCAGCACAGAACCGGTCGGCCGTTGCGCCCTCGACGACCACGACCCACCCGACACCGACGCACCCGCCGACCACCCCGACTCGCCCGGCGCCCACCACACCGCACGTGACCACCCCGAAGCCCCCGATCCCGCCCTGCCCGCCCACCACACCGGCAACGCCGCCGGTCCGGGGTGCCACGACACAACCCTGCAAGTGACGGCCGGCCCTGGCCAGTCGATATCGGTTGTAGCGCAGTACTTCTCGGTGCAGCTTCTACTCGGGACTGTCCCGCGCCGCTCGATGGCCCGAGGCCCGAGCGGCCGGACCTGCTGTACCTGCGGCGCGGCTAGACTCGCTGCGCCTCCGGCCTGAGCGCACCGTCTTCCGCCTCTGCGAGCAATTCTTGCCGGATTCTCGCGATGATTGTGCGCTCACGCCGGAGGAGTCCACCGCATTGCCCCCGCCGATCTTCTGCGGTACGTTGCCCGGTTGCCGACAGGACGGGTACTGATATGGGATTCACTTCGAACCGGCTTCTGGTGCAAGGGAAGACACCGCAGCAGGTCTGGGAGCTGCTCGATGTCCACCCCACCGGAACTCGCGCGGAGGAACCCGAACCACCCCTGTGCGGCGCAGCACGCCCCGACGGTTCGTACCTCCTGGTGGCCCAATCGGCCGAGGAATCCGTAGAAGAGACATGGGATCTGGTGACCCTGTCGGCCGGCTGCGAGGTAATCGGTGTCGGGGAGATGGACATCGCCGGCGGCGCCGAAGTGGTCCTGTGGCGCGACGGCCGAAAGGTCTGGGGGATAGTCGCACCGATAGCCGACGAAGGTCCGGAGGCCTGGGGAGACCTCCCGACGGAGATCCGTTCGACGGTGGAGCGGGACGCACGATCCGGAGCCGACGACGATGGCCCCGACTACTTCAACGCCATCCTGAAGCTCGGCACGGCTCTGACCGGTTACGAATCAGGTTGTCCGATCGCCGAACCGGGAACGAACCCGTTCGAGACCCTCGGTTCCCATTCCCTCACGCGGTCATCGTGATTCACCCAGGCACTGACCGGTGGCTTCGCTGTAGACGGCATGTGGATGTGGTGGACGCCCGGGTCGGGCCGTTGGGGCCGGGGAATGTTCCAGGATTCGGATCGAACCCGAGCTCAGTCCGGTTTCTGGAACTGTTCCCGTCGCCCGAGGCGGCGCAGTCGCAACCACTCCTTCAACCCCTCCGGGTCCTTCTGTTGCACGAGGAAGAACCACCCGAACCGAGCCCACTCCTGCGGCAACAGCTTTCGCATGCCCGGCTGGGCCATGAGATAGCCGCGGTTGCGATAGGTGAAGTGGCGCTTGACCGGGTCGTCGGGGTACTGGGCGTGCATGCGGCCGCCGAGGATGGGCTTGAACTCCTCGGACCCGTTGGGGTGCAGGTAGGCGGTCTGCAAGCAAGTTCCGAACGGGAGCCCGGAGCGGACCAGCCGCCGGTGGACCTCCACCTCGTCGCCGCGGACGAACAGGCGCAGGTCGGGGACACCGATCTTGTCGATCGCGGGCCCGGCGATCAGCGCACCGTTGAACAGCGAGGCGATACCCGGCAGGAAGTCGTCGTCGCCGAGTTCGGAGCGCAGCCGCCGCCACACCACACCGCGGCGCAACGGAAACGCCAGCCGATCGGGCTCGTCGATGTCGCAGACCACGGGCGAGACCTCGGAAAGCCCGTGCCGCTCAGCGCATTCCAGCAGCATGCGCAGCACCTCGGGCCCTTCGGGGCGCCCGTCGTCGTCCGCGAGCCAAACCCAGTCCGCCCCTTGGGAAAGCGCATGCAGCATGCCCAGCGCGAACCCACCGGCACCACCGAGATTGTGCTCCGACCCCAGGTAAGTCGTCGGCACCGGCTGCTGTTCGACCAGCTCGCGAACTTCGGCTTCGTTCGCGTTGTCCACAACGATCAAGTGATCGATCGGACGTGCCTGGGTACAAAGCACTTTCAGCGACTCGGCGAGCAGTTCCCGGCGCCGGTGGGTAACAACGACCGCGACGACGCGGGCATTCGCGGACGTGTCGTGCTTCATGCCGATTTCTGCTCCAACTTTCGTTCCTGTTCCAGCTCGCGCTGGATCTGGGCGACGTGGTCGCCGGCTTCCGGCCCTTCGTACGCCCGCACCACATCCGCGATCTCGCCGCGCATCCGCATCTGACCGTGGTCGATCCAGATGGCGGTGTCGCACAGTTGCGCCAGGAATTCGTTGGAGTGACTGCAGAACACCAGGATTCCGGAGCGGGCCACCAGGTCCTGCAGGCGGTGGCGGGCCTTGCGCATGAATTCCGCGTCGACCGCGCCGATGCCCTCGTCCAGCAGCAGGATCTCCGGGTCGATCGAGGTGACCACACCCATCGCCAGCCGCACCCGCATACCCGTCGAGTAGGTGCGCAGCGGCATGTTCAGGTATTCGCCGAGCTCGGTGAAATCGGCGATCTCGTCGACCTTCGCCATCATCTGCTTGCGGGTCTGCCCGAGGAACAGGCCGCGAATGATGATGTTCTCGTAGCCGGAGATCTCCGGGTCCATGCCGACCCCGAGGTCGAACACCGGCGCCACCCGCCCGCGGATCCGGGCGCTGCCGCGCGTCGGTTCGTAGATGCCCGACAGCAGCCGCAGCAGCGTGGACTTGCCGGCGCCGTTGTGCCCGACCAGGCCCACTCGGTCGCCTTCGCGCAGCGACAGCGTGATCTCCTTGAGCGCCTCGACGACGACCACATCGGAGTTGTTGCGGCCGATCGAGCCGCCCGCCTTGCCCAGGAACGCCTTCTTCAGCGAGCGGGACTTGGCGTCGAAGATCGGGAACTCGACCCAGGCGTCCTGAGTATCGATACTGACGGTCATGTCGCCTCTCACACCCAGTACGGGACGCGGGAACGGTACTTCTTCATCGCCAGGATCGCGATCATCCAGCCGACGACGGTGATCGTCCCCACCACGGCCCAGCTCAGGCGGTGGATCGGCTCACCGAGCAGCGGGGCCCGGACGATCTCCAGGAAGTGATAGGTCGGGATGATCTCGACGAGCCGGGCGCGACCGCTCACCGACGCGTTGCCCTGCAGCGCCTTGGTGCTCCACATGACCGGCGTCAACACGAACAGCATCATGACGAAACTGCCGAGCAGCGGCGCGAAGTCGCGATAGCGGGTGCTGAGGATGCCGAACACGATCGTGACCCACAGCGCGTTGAGGAACACCAGCGCGATCCCGGGCACGGCGAGCACCACCGTCCAGTGCACGTGTTTCCACACCCATGCCAGCATGACCAGGTAGATCACCATGTTGTGGGCGAAGAACAGGAATTGTCGCCAGACCAGCCGGTAGACGTGCACGCTCAGCGCGGACGGCAGCTGCTTGATCAGGCCCTCGTTGGCGACGAACACCTCGCCGCCCTCGATGATCGCCGCGTTGATCACGTTCCAGACGATCAGGCCCACGGTCACGTACGGCAGGTAGGTCCACAGATCCTGGTTCAGGATCGCCGAATACAGCAGACCCATCGCCGCGGCCTGCAGGCCGGTGGAGATCGTGATCCACAGCGGACCCAGCGTCGAGCGCCGGTAGCGCTGTTTGATGTCCTGCCAGCCGAGGGACAGCCACAACTCACGCTGGGCGAATCCGTCGCGGAAGTCCTTGAACGCGCGCCGCAGCGACTGGGAATCCGACACCAACGGTACCGGGGCGTCGGCCGGGGTCACAGCTTCGGTCGGCGCGTCGGCGGAGGCAGTGGCAGGCACACTGCGACTGTAGCGGTGCTCGAACCCGCGGGTACGGGTTGGGCACCTTTGCGTCCGATTGACGAACTACCTCCGACAGTGGTCAGCGCGCTCGTCACATCCGCGACAGCGGTGCTGGTCACAGCCCGCAGCGGTCCGGCGACGTTCAGAGGTACTGCCCGCCGCCGCTCAGGCCGCCCTCACGCCCGGTGTGCGCGCCCGGCGGCAGCGCGTGGCGTATTTGTTCCAGCTGCGCCCGGGCCGCCATCTGCTGGGCGAACAGCGCCGTCTGGATGCCGTGGAACAGGCCCTCCAGCCAGCCCACCAGCTGGGCTTGCGCGATTCGCAGTTCGGCGTCAGTGGGGATGGAGTCGTCGGTGAACGGCAGGGTCAGCCGTTCCAGCTCGTCGCGCAGTTCCTCCGACAGCCCCGACTCCAGTTCGCGGACCGAGGTCTTGTGGATGTCCTTGAGCCGGCTGCGGCTGGCGTCGTCCAGGGGAGCGGCACGCACCTCCTCGAGCAACTGCTTGATCATGGTGCCGATCCGCATCACCTTCGCGGGCTGCTCGACCATGTCGGCGAGCGACTCCTCCTTGGCGTCGGCGTCCGTGTCCGCCGGGTCGGTGCCCGCCGCGCCGCCCATTCCTACCAGGGGCTGGCCGCCGGGGCCGATCACGAGGATGGGATCCGGTCCCTGATCCGAGTGCGTCATGCCTCCCATCATGTCGTGTTCGAGTGGATGGCGCGAGGAGTCGCTGCGCGGAGTCCGGAGCGGGCGGCGCGAGCGGTCGCGGGTGCGGCTGGGGCAACACGGTTACGCCGACCGGGCCGCTGCGCTTAGAGTGACTGCCATGACTTACGACGTCGCGCGGGTTCGGGGGCTCATACCGTCCCTGGGCGACGGCTGGATTCACCTCGACCCGCAGGTCGGCATGCTGGTTCCCGATGCCGTATCCCGGGCGGTGTCCACCGGTTTCCGCACTTCCGCGTTCACACACACCAACCGGCACGCAGCCGCACAGCGCAGCGCCGCGATCCTCGAGTCGGCGCGGGAAGCGGTGGCGGACTTGGTCGGTGGCGATCCGGCCGGCGTGGTACTCGGTCCCGACCGGGCCGTGCTGCTGGCCTGGCTGGCCGAGTCGCTGAGTTCGCGGCTCGGGCTCGGCACCGGAATCGTGTTGTCCCGCTTGGACGACGAGGCCAACGTCGCACCCTGGCTGCGCATCGCCAACCGCTACGGCGCCCACGTGCGCTGGGCCGAGGTCGAGATCGAGACCTGCGAGATGCCCGCCTGGCAGTTCGAGGAACTCATCGGTCCCACCGCGCGACTGGTCGCGTTGACGGCCGCCTCACCCTTCGTCGGTTCCGCGCCGGCGGTCCGGGTGGCGGCCGACCGGGTCCACGAGGTCGGCGGCCTGCTGGTCGCCGACTGCTTCGGCGCGGCACCCTACGCCCTGATCGACATCGAAGAGCTGAACGCCGACGTGGTCGCGCTGTCCGCGCCGGCCTGGGGTGGTCCGCAGGTGGGCGCGCTGGTGTTCCGCGACCCGGCGTTCCTGGACCGGATCCCGTCGATGTCGTTGAACCCGTACGCGAAAGGCGCCGAACGGCTCGAGGTCGGCGGCCACCAGTACGCGCTGCTGGCCGGCCTCACCACGTCCATCGACTACCTGGCCGGCCTCGACGAGCGCGCCCGCGGCACCCGCCGGGAGCGCCTGGAGATCTCGATCTCCTCACTGCAGGACTACCACGACCACCTCTTCGAGTACCTGATGCAGGTGCTCGACCAGGTCCCCAACCTGACCATGATCGGCAAGGCCTCGACCCGCATCCCGACGGTGAGTTTCACCATCGCCGGCATGCAGGCCGAGAAGGTTTCCGCCCGCCTGGCCGATCGCCGCATCGGCACGGTCAGCGGGGTGCACGGCGGTAGCCGCCTGCTCGACGCGCTCGGGGTGAACGACGAGGGCGGCGCGGTCACCATCGGGCTCGCGCCGTACACGACCCGGCACGAGATCGATCAGCTCGCCCGGGCGCTGTCGAACCTGGAGTACTGAGCCGCGCAGGCCCGAGCCCGGCGCCGCGCACGCTCGACCGTCCGCAGCGGCGGCATCCCGAGCCTCGGAATGCCGCGCCGGCTCAGGAGCCTCGAACTGCCGTGCGCCTGGGTTCACCCCTGCGGCACGACCAACAGCACCTTTCCGACGGTCTGCGCACCGTCCAGCAGCCGGTGTCCCTCGGCCGCGTCGGTGATCGGCAGCTCGGCGTGCACCACCGGCACCACATGTCCGTCCGCCACCTGCTCCCACAGGTGCCGGCGCAGGTCGGCGATGATGTCGGCCTTACTCGAGCGACCGGTCGCCGGTCGCGCCCGCAGTCCGGCCGCGTGCACGGTCGCCCGCTTGGCCATGAGCGTGCCCAGGTTGAGGTCGGCACGCACCCCACCCTGCATGCCGATGACGCAGAGTTTGCCGTCGGGCGCCAGCGCCTCGATATTGCGATCCAGGTAGGCGGCACCCATATTGTCCAGAACCACGTCGGCGCCGCCGAATTCGCCGAGTACCGCGACGAAGTCCTGTTCGCGATAGTTGATCAGGATGCTCGCACCGAGCTCCGCGCAGCGGTCCAGCTTGTACTGCGAACCCGCCGTGACCGCGACCCGCGCGCCGCGGCGGACCGCGACCTGAACGGCGTGTGTCCCGATTCCGCTGCCCCCGCCGTGTACGAGCAGCAGCTGCCCGGCGTGCAGCCCCGCGTACATCACGACGTTCGACCAGACGGTGGCCGCGACCTCGGGTAATGCCGCCGCCGCGACCAGATCCACGTTCTCGGGTACCGGCAGCACCTGCCCGGCCGGGACCAGTACCCGCTGCGCGTACCCGCCGCCGGACAGCAGCGCGCACACCCGATCGCCGGGCGACCACTCGCGCACACCAGCGCCGACCTCGGCGATCACCCCGGAGCATTCGAGGCCGAGGATCTCGCTGGCACCCGGTGGCGGCGGATAGAAACCTTGGCGCTGCAACAAATCCGCGCGATTCACCCCTGCGGCCGCTACTTCGATCAGCACCTCGCCCGGACCGGGAGCGCCCGGATCGGGCACCTTGCTCCAGCGCATGACCTCGGGTCCGCCGAATCCGTCCAGCGTGATTGCGTCCATGCCGCCGATTGTCACATCCCGGACGGTGGGTTGGCGCGGTTGTGCCCCGCCGGAGGCTGACGTTGTAGCTGGTCGCGACGATAGAATGTCGGTGTGGCCTACGAACCGAGTGGTCGTACGGCGCCGGTACCGCAGTGGCTCGACCCCAGTGAGCAGCAAGCCTGGCGCTCGTATCTCGACGGCCACCAGCGGCTGATGGCGGAGCTGAACCGCCAGCTTCAGCACGACAGCGCACTTACGCTCACCGAGTACCGCATCCTGGTTCTGCTGTCCGAGGCGCCGGGGGTGGCGTTGCGGATGAGCGACCTGGCCGCGGCCCTGGTCTGCTCCCGCAGCCGCCTCACCCACCAGATCCGCCGCATGGAGCAGTCCCGCCTGGTGCGCCGTACCGCCTGTGAGGACGACGGGCGCGGCGTCATCGCCCACCTGACCCAGGACGGCCTGCGCCGGCTGCGCGCGGCGGCCCCGGGCCACGTGGCCGCGGTCCGCCGCACCTTCCTGGACCTGCTGTCCACGGGCCAATTGGAAACTGTCGGAACGGTTTTCGATCGGGTGTCGACGGAGCTCAACCGCCACAGCGAACTCGAGACGAATTAACCGTCCAGCACGCTGAAGATCCGGTTGCCCGGGTCGACGCAGCGGCGGATCTCGGTGAGCCGGTCGTAGTTGTCGCCGTAGTAGCGGGCCAATGCGTCGCCCGGTTCGAGGTAGTTGGCGTACGCGCCGGCCGACACCGATTCGAAGAGTTCGTGCGACGAGGTCACCCAGGCCTGCGCGACCTCGGGTGGAATCGGCTGGTACGCACCCCATTCCACGAGTGCGGCGTGGTTGCGCCACGGAAATGCGGTGTCCTCGGCCGCGGTATCGCGGATCGCGCCGTCGAGGGTGTTGATCTGGACCCAGCCCGTACCACCGCCTTCGGAGAATGTGGTGAGCGACTGGATGATTCGGCCGATGGCGTCCGGGGTCAGCTCCTCGACCACGTCGGAGCCGTTGGTGAAGCTCGCGCGCGGCTGGGTCGAGCAGCCGCCGGCCAGGTACCGGACGGCGTCGATGTGGCCGAGGGTATCGATCTCGACCGACAGCGGCACCATCCCGATCGCGCTCGCCAGCGCCGCCGCGGCCGGGCCGCCGGTCAGCGCCGGGCACACCAGTTGCATCCAGCAGTCCAGGGCACCGTTGCCGTCGGCGTCGATGCTGATGTCGGCCCATTGGGCGCGGTCGGCGGTCTGCAGCCATTGCGTCCAGCCGGCGATCACTTCGCCGGCGCGGTCGCCGGGAAAGGTCAACCGCACCAGGTCTTTCGGCGTGGCCGGGATCGTGTCGAAGGTGAACGAGGTGACGATGCCGAACAGCGGGCCGCCGCCACGGATCGCCCAGAACAGGTCGGGCCGCGAGGTGGCCGACACGTCGGTGACGGTGCCGTCGGGCAGCACCATGGTGGCCGCCGTCAGCCGGTCACAGGTGACGCCGTAGCGGCGGGATTCGAAGCCGAGGCCGCCGCCGAGGGTGAGTCCCGCGATGCCGACGTCGGGGCACATGCCGGTGGGGATGGACTGCCCGTACCGGTCGAGCTCCTGGTACACCTCGTAGAGGGTGTGTCCCGGCGCCACGACCGCCTGCCCGCCGCCGTAGCTCACGCCGCGCAGCCCGCGCACGTCGATGATCATCACGTCGTCCGCCGACGAGACCCCCGCGTAGGAATGGCCGCCGGAACGGGCCGCCACCACGATGCCGTGCTGCGCGGCGAAACATATTGCGGTGCGGACATCTTCGACGGTTGCGACCTGGACCACCGCGAGCGGCGTCCGGTCGTCGAACCGAGTGTTGAAGATCTGCTTGGCGGCCGGGAAACCGGGATCGCCGCCGAGCAGGACGCGACCGGCGATCCGGCTCCGCAGGTCGTTCCAATCGGTTTTGATGCTCGTGGATCCGGGTAGTCCCGACATCGATTGGGCTTGGGCCACTGCGGGTTCGCCGGAACGGGACAATGCGGCGAATCCGGCACCGGCGACGGTGGCTCCGATCAGGCTGCGCAGGAACGTGCCCCGCGAGAATTCGTTTCCGGCGCGCGCCGGTCCTTCCTTTCCCCCCTTCATCTCGGCCGCCTGGACATGATTGCGCACAGTACGAGCACGAGCCCTCCAGATTATGGATCCGATCAGCAGCACCGGGAAAAGAGACCGCGAGTGCTGAAGGTCTTCGTCGAGCCGGATACCTCAATGCATTCAGCTCGAGTATACGGGGGATATTCCGGTCCGATCCGGGGCGGTAAGGAAAGTCCCAGGTAGCTCTGAGGTCAGCGTAATCGATTGTCGAGCAATAGATTAGGGCGCCGGTACGCCCGGCATCCGGGCCGGGAAAGGGCAGTCGGAATTATTCCGGAGTCGGTGATCGAAAGGATCAACATGGCAATCCGGGCGGAAATCGCCGTCGGCGATTTCCGGCATTTCTCTCCGGCGCTTCCGATGCCGGATTCGCGCGCCAGCTGACATGATCGGGACTTGCGCTCGACCGATCCGTCACCCGCGACCCGGAGATCCGTTATGCACGAGAACTTCCCCCGCGCCGATGCCCGGACGTCCCGCCGGGAACCCCCGGTTCGAGTCGGTGCACACCGCGCAGATCCAAAGGTCTTGCAGGGTGCCGGTTTCCGTCGGTTCCTGATCGCGGTGATCCTGATCGTGGCGTCCGCGCCCGGCGCGTTCGTGCCGGGGATCGCCGCCGCCGAGCCGGACGCCGGATGGTCGGCTGTGTCGGACAGCTTCGCGCCGGACGATTTCCGTGCCGCACCATATCTCGGGAATGGGCGGATCGGGACGATGCTCCCGCCCAGCGGCGGCGGGTATCACGATTACGGCGACGCGGTGCGAACCGCGTTCCCGCTGGAGCAATCCCGCTACACGGGTACCTATCTGGCGGGCTTCTACGCGCAGGCCGCCCCCTCACCGGCCTATACGCAGGTGATCGCGGCGTTGCCCGGCTGGTCCGGGTTCGACATCGGCGTCGGAGCCGATCGGTACACCCCGGAGGTGGATCCGGCGACGATCGGTGACTACCGGCAGACGCTGGACTACCGGACGGCGGCGGTGACCACACGTGCTACCTGGGCGCCGGAACCCGGTGTGGCAGTGCGACTGTGCTTCGAGACGTTCGTCTCCCGCGCAACGCCCGATCTCGCGGTGCAGCGCTTGACCGTCACCCCGAGCTACTCCGGGGATCTGGTCGTCACGGACCGGCTGGATGCCGCGGCCGAGCGGCGAGTCACTCCGGTAACCACCTTCGCCGACCCGGTGAACCACCGTGTCGTGGCCGGGGTGCGGGCGGACGGTACCGCGGACACCGCATTCGTGGTCTCGACTATCGATGCGCCCCAGCGGAGTACGCCGCAGGCCTGGCCGGACGGCAGCGGAATCGATTACCGCACAACGGTTACCGCCGACCGTAGCTACACCTTCACCAAGTACGTGGGGATCTCGTCCACCGACTACGCCGCCGACCCGCTCGCCGCGGCGACGTCGGCCGCCGAGTCCGGTCGCGCAGCGGGTTTCGACGCGGATCGCAGTCGGCATATCGCTGAGTGGAACACGCTGTGGCAGAAGGGAATCGACGTTCCCGGCCGCGACGACTACAACCGATGGATCCGGGCCGCACTGTATTCGGTGCTGGCGAGCGTACGCGCCGGTGAACACTGGTCGGTGCAGCCGACGGGACTGTCGTCCGACGACTACGCCGGAATGACGTTCTGGGACGCCGACACATGGATCTTCCCGACCCTGCTGGCGCTGTACCCCGAGCTGGCGCGCACCATCGTCGACTTCCGCGGCGCCGCACTGCCGACCGCGCGGGCCAATGCCCGCGGGTACGGCCTGCCGGGCGCCTTGTATCCGTGGGACGACGGCCCCGCGCAGCGGTGCGCCTCGCCGGCGGGCTGCGGGCTCATGGAGGAACATCTGCACAACGAGATCGCGCTGGCCCAGTGGCAGTACTACGTCGCGACCGGCGATCGGGAATGGCTCCGGACCAGCGGCGCCCCGGTGATCACCGCGATCGCCGACTACCTCACCGCCCGGGTCGGCCCGAAAATGCCCGACGGCAAATACCATTACCTGCCCTCGGCCGGCGCCGACGAATACGTGCCGTTCTCGATCGACAACGCCCTGACCAACGGCGGCGTGGTGAACACCATGCGGATCGCCGCCGCGGCCGCCCAACTGACCGGGCTGCCCGTCGATCCGCGCTGGGCCGATATCGGCGCGAACATGGCGATGCCGCCCGATATCGCTCCCGGTGTGCCGGCCGAGTACCTCGGCTACTCGGGCGCCCCGATCAAGCAGGCGGACACCGCCCTGCTGAGCTACCCCTTCGCCTATTCCGGGCCGGGCTATTCGCCGTCCGCGACCCTGCACTACTACTTCGACCGCACCGATCCCGACGGCCCGAATATGAGCAATGCCGTCGGCGCGATCCTGTCGGCCGCATACGACCCGTGCCGTACCCAGGACTACCTCGACCGTTCCGTGCAGCCCTATGTCCGGCCGCCTTTCGACTTCCAGTCCGAGGCCCGCGGCGATCGCTCCGGCGCCAATGCCCTCGGCCAGTCGGCCTGGATCTTCGTCACCGGGGCGGCCGGCTTCCTGCAGGGCCTGCTCTACGCCCCTACCGGCCTGCGCTGGACCGACCCGATTCCACGCCTGGATCCGATGCTGCCCAACGGTTTTCCGGACGGTCTCACAATCCGCGGCCTGTCCGTCGGCACCGCCACGCTGACCGTCGACATCGAGCCGGCGGAAACGACGCTGACGCTGACCTCCGGCGAACCGGTCACGGTCGACACGCCGGCCGGGGTGCAGACGGTCACCTCGGGAGCGCCGGTATCGCTGCCGACGCGACGGGCGTGCTGAACATGACCTGGACGGCCTATCGGATCGGTACCTCGGTGGCGCGTGGGAGATCCGTCAGGCGGCGACAGGGGGTGGTACGAGTAGGCGAGCCGGGCTGCCTACCTCCCCACAGCGGGGCCCCATGGCATGAAGTCGATGCGGTCCCACCCCCTCGGTCGCGTACGCCTCGGCAGTCTGTCCGACCGGAACGGACATTACCCGGATTCGCGGTGGTAGCTGACCGGTCGTGCCGCACGGGCTGCGGCATCATCGACGCCGAGGGCTGCGCAACCGGCCGGGTCGGCGCGAAGATCTGGCCGGCCGGGCCGATGTGGTGGACCATCGATGTGTGGATGCTCGGGCGGAAGCCCCGTGGCTCGACACCTCGATCGCGGCCGCCGGCCCCGACCGTCCGCTCCCGGCCGGCCTCCCGCAACCCGTCACCACCTGCATCGGCCGTGAACCCGACCTCGCGGAATTGCGCGCCACCCTGCGAACGCACCGGATCGTCACCCTGACCGGCGCGGGCGGTGCGGGCAAGAGCCGTCTCGGGCTGGAGTTGGCCCGCGAATGCGGTGCGGAATTCGCGGGCGCGTGCTGGCTCGTCGAACTGGCCGCGGTGACCGATCCGGATCTGATCCCGCGGGCGATCGCGGCGGCCGTCGGGGTGCCCGAGCACTTCGAACGGCCCGCCGCCGACGGCCTCGCCGCCCGCCTGGGTCCGGCGAATGCCCTTGTCCTGCTGGATAATTGCGAGCATCTGATCGCCGCGACGGCGGCGGTGACGGCCGAGCTGCTGGCCCGGTGTGGCGGGCTGCGGATCGTCGCCACCAGCCGGGAACGCCTCGGAATCACCGGCGAGGCCGTGCACCACGTGCGCGGGCTGAGCGTGCCCGATTCCGACGATCCCGCCGTCGTCGCGCGTGCGGACAGCGCACGCTTGTTCCTCGCGCGGGCGAGCGCGCTGCAACCCCGGTTGCGGCTGACGGCGGCCAACGCGCGCAGTATCGGGCAGATCTGCCGGCGCCTCGACGGGCTGCCGCTCGCGATCGAGCTGGCGGCCGCGCGGGCCGGTTCGCTCGGTGTCGAGCAGGTCGCGGCGCGTCTGGACGACCAGTTCGCGCTGCTCACGCAGGGCAGCCGCGTCGGTTTGCCGCATCATCGGACCCTCGCCGCCGCGGTCGACTGGAGCTACCACCTGCTGACTCCCGCCGAACGCGAGTTGTTCGAGAACCTGGCGGTGTTCGCGGGCAGTTTCGCGATCGACGACATTCGCGCGGTGTGCGCGGGCGAAACCGATGATCTGCTGGCGGGTTTGATCGACAAGTCGCTGGTCGTCTTCGATCCGGACAACCCGCCGAACTGCTACCGGCTGCTGGAGACCCTGCGCGGTTACGGGCAGGCGCGGCTGCGCGAGCGCCCGGACGGCGACCGGATCTCGGCTGCCCACGCCGCGCATTTTCGCCGGGTGGCCGAGTCCGCGCGCGCGGCGTTCCACGGTCCGGCCGAACTCGTGTGGCTGACCCGGCTGGAAGCGACGCATCCGAATATTCGTGCCGCGCTGACCTGGTCGGTCGAACACGGTGATGTGGTCACCGCGACCGCGATCGCCGGTGCGATTCCGCATTTCTGGGGTACGCACGGGCACTATCGCGAGGGACGGCAGTGGCTGGCCAGGGTGGCGGCCATGCCCGGTACGGCCGGCCCGTTCCTGACCGCGCGGGCCCTGCTCGCCACCGGGATTCTCGCGATCATCCAAACCGATGTGCCACCCGCGCGGGACGCGCTCGACCGGGCGGCCGCCATGTTCGGCGAACTGTCGGATCACCCGCTGCGGGCGCACGCCCTGCGGTACCGCGGCTTGACCGCGATGATGGCCGGTGACCTCACCGGCGCCGCGGACCACATCCGGGAATCGCTGCACTGTGCCCGGGCGGCCATCGCCGCCGGGCAGCCCGGCGGACGGCTCGCCGAGGGCTGGGCGTACCTGCTGCAGGTGGTGGCGGCGCTCGGCCGCCAGGACTTCCCGGCCGCGCGCGCCGCCGCCGAGGCCGCCGAACCGGTCCTGCTGGAATGCGGGGACCGGGAGGGAATCGGCTGGGTCTCGCTCGGTCTGGCCGTGACGGCGTGGCACGGCGACCGGCTCGCCGAAGGCGCGGCGCACGCGCGCACCTGTCTGGAGGTGTTCGCGGATCTACACGGCATGGCCGGGCTGGCCAACGGCCTGGCGGTCGCCGCCTACCTGGCGCTGAGCGGCTCGCGGGCACCCCGGTCCGCCGAACTGCTCGGTGCGTCCGAGGCGGTTCGCGAGGACACCGGGATCTCGCTGCTCCCGTTCGGCGCGTGGTGGGCGCTGGAACCGCGCGCCAAGGCCGCCACCGTGCTCGGTGCGGGCGCCTTCGACGCCCACCGGCGGACCGGCGCCGACGCGGCCCGGACGGACCTGCGCGGATTCGTCGGGAAGGCCATCGGCGAGCTGGCCGGAGAGACCGCCGAATCCACACCGGAGCAGACCCTGACTCCGCGCGAGAACCAGGTCGCGGAACTGGTCGCGCTCGGCCGCACCAATCGCCAGATCGCCCGTGCACTCGGCATTTCCGAGAAGACCGCCGAGGTCCACGTCCGCCACATCATGGGCAAACTCGATGCGCGCGCCCGCGCCGAGGTCGCGGCCTGGTACGCGGCCGCGTCCACCCGGAGTAAGTGATTTCCCCAATTACGCGCACACCCCTACGGGCCCGATTCTGGCTGGTGAAGGCCGGACATCGAACCTGAGAGGTGAGCGCAATGAGCTGGGCGACAACACACGAATGGTGGCAGACGGTCCGCGACGTGGAAGCCGAGATCGAACGCCGCCGAGACGGCATCCTGCCCTGGCAGCCGCGCTACGCCGAGATCTTCGGCAGCCGCGCCGGCCTCCTGACCGCACTCCGCTACCGCTGGGACCTCACCATGCAAGCCCAAGCCGACCTGGACTACGCCGAATCCACCGACCTACGCGAACTCCGGGCCCGCAACACCGGCCTGCTCCGTGTACTCACGAACACGGTATCCCCCGCGGTGGGTGTGGGAGTCGAACCCACGGTGGCGTGAACCACGAGGGTGGTATCACGTGGCGCGTACGTGCCGACAGGTTCGATCAGCCGATCGGCGGTGCGAGGTATTCCAGCGCATAACCGGCGCCCGAGGGGGCGACGCGTGCGATGCCGGGTGAGTCGAGGTGGGCGCCGGCCACGAAATGACTTGGCCGAGTGAGTCGTTCGAGGAGGGCCGCCCGGGCAGCGCGGGCCTGGGACTGGTTGCCGTCGAACTCCCAGGACACCTCCGGCTGATCGAATTGGAGCGTGGGAACGTGAACGGTGTCGCCCCAGACAAGAAGGTGGCCGGTGCTGCTTTCGATGTCGTAGACGGTGTGGCCGGGGGTGTGGCCCGGTGTCGGGATCGCGATCGTCCAGTCGTTGACGGCGATCTTCTCCGCCACGGGGACGACTCGATCGCGGACCGGCTCGAGCCGCCCGGTGAACACCGAGGTGTCGCCCGCGCCGATCCACACGCGCTCGAGTTTCGGGAACGCCTCCGAGCCGTCCGGCGCGATCAGGCCGCTCACATGGTCTTCATGGTTGTGGGTGATGGCCACATCGGTGATGCGCGCACGGTCGATGCCTGCTTCGTCGAGCGCGTCGTAGATCAATCCCATGGTGGGGTCGTGCCAGTTGTCGGATGCGCCGGTGTCGATGAGAAGCGATCGCGTGCCGTCGGTGACGAAGAAGGCGTTGACTGCCAGCCGCAAGTTGCCGCCGATCAGCGGCACGGTGGCGGGCAGCTCCTCGATCGAACATCCGTCCTCGTCGCGGAGCCGTGTCGGCGGCATGTCGATGTACCCGTCTCGCAACGAAATCACCTGCAGATCGCCGAATTCGAACGTCGCATGGTACCGGCTACTCGAGATCAAACGCATGGAAACCTCCATCAGGTCGAGCGTCTACACAGCTGTCTTCGATAGAAGATTACATCTTCTTTAGGAGAAAGCTAGACTGTGCGCGGTGAGATCTCCATCGATCGAGGAGCGCGGTGGTCGAGCAAGACGCAAACGAACCACACCACGGTGACGACCCGGCCGGCGCGTTCGGCGCTAACGTGCGGCGACGCCGTGAGGAAGCGAAACTGACGCTCGAGCAGCTGTCCATCCAGTCGTCGGTCAGCCGGGCCATGCTGTCCAAGGTCGAACGCGGCGAGAAGAGCCCGACGATCGGAGTCGCATCCAAGATCGCCCACGCGCTCGACGTCTCGCTCTCGGACCTGATCGGCGGGCCGACCGCCGCGTCCGGGGCGGCCGTGGTCATGCGCAAAAACGAGCGCCCGATCTTCCGCGATCCGGAAACCGGTTTCGAACGGCACATGGTGTCGGCTGCGCCGGGCGCGGGAACCGGCGAGCTAGTCGTTCACTATCTGCCCGCCCAAGTCTCCATCGGACTGCTGCCCGCATATCCGCCGGGTACGGAGAAACAACTTGTGGTACTCGAAGGCACCCTCACGGTCTTGCTCGGCGGGATCACCCAGACCCTGGACACCGGTGACTCGGTGTTCTTCCAGGCCGACATCGACCACGGCTTCGCCAACCGGACCGACAACCCCTGCGAATACATCATGGTCATCTCACGCCGAACCTGAACGGCCGCAGCATCGCCCGTGCGAACGTGCCGCGCAGCCTCCGGCACACAGCCGCCGCGCCGGCGATCAGCGCCGGCGCGAACATCAAGGTGTTTCAGCGGAGCTCGGGCACAAGACGGCCATGCTCACGCTCGATCTACACGGCATCTGTTCTCAGCGAATGGCCGCCTGACCTGCGGTGGGTGTGGGATTTGAACCCACGGTGGCGTGAACCACGACGGTTTTCAAGACCGTTCCCTTAGGCCGCTCGGGCAACCCACCTCGCCTCGTCGAGGCGCTACCAGCGTAGCGGTGTGGCGGGGTGGGGGTGAAACCGGATGGCCGATGTGGGCAGGCCCGCGGGGGTCGCGGGCCTGCCGACGCATCTCAGATGCAGAAGACGACACTGCCCAGCGGGAAGCATATGGCGACTGATCCGAACGATCCGCCGCCGCCGATGTCTGTCGCAGACGGGGTCGGGGAGCTGATCGGGTCAGCCGAGGCAGTGGGCGCTAGAAGTGCGCCTACAGAGAGTGCCATCACGCTTGCCGCAACAGTTTTCGCAACTTTGGTAGCCATTTTCCATCCTTCGATCGATAGATCCAGCAGGGGACATCCGCCACCACCGATGGGGTGGGGTGGGGTAACACCGGATGGCGTTCAGGGCAGACCTACGGGCCTGCCGTCCTGGCTCAGATGCACCAGACGACGCTGCCCAGCGGGAAGCACCAGGTGGCTGAGCCGAACGAGCCGTCCACGTTCGCGGCGGTGGACGTCGTGCTCGGGGACACCGATGCGGGGACGGCCGGGTCGGCGGCGGCGATCGGGGCCACGAGGGCGCTCAGGGACAGTGTCATTACGCTCGCCGCAACGGTTTTCGCAATCTTGGAAGACATGTTGAATCCTTCGGTCGATCTCGATCCAGCTGTGGGCATCCGCTAACGCCGACCCGACAGGCTGGCCAGGGCGAATTTCTGCGACGCACCGGAAAATACGCAGTAGCCGTCACACTCGGCTGCTTGATTCGAGATCGGGAGAACTGTGCCGTGCCGGCGTTCGTGAGCCGAACGGCATTGCCCGATGGGTTGTTTCACGCCATACGTGACCGTGTCGGTCTTCGTCCTCGAATCGCGATTCACTGTTGCGCCGCCGCCGCTGCAGCCACGGCTTCACGTGAGCCGGAGAACCGGTCGGGGTGCGATCGGCTCAACCCGGAACTATCAGTCGTTTCGTACTGCCACGAGGTGGTCGGGTGCTGCCGCGTTGCAGGCGCTGACCCACCTGGGTGACCGGAAAAGCGTGCCCAAAATTATAGCGCCGGGATCAAACCATCGACAATGAAACGGACATTCGGCCCATGAGGTGACCTCGGCTGCTCAGCTCAGGAAGGTGGCGACGGTCTCGGGCGCGCTGGCGAAGGCCAGGAACAGGTCGTTCTCGGCCGCCGTACCCGCGGTGACGCGCACCCCGTCGGTGCCGTAGGGCCGTACCAGGACGCCGGCCGCCGCACTGGCTTCGCCGAAGGCGGCGCTCGCCGCGCCCAGCGGCAGCCAGACGAAGTTGGCTTCGCTGGCGGACACCTCGTAGCCGGCCGCGCGCAGCGCCGCCGCCATCCGGTCGCGTTCGGCCACAACGTGATCGGTGCGCTCCAGCAGTTCGCTCTCGACTTCCAGGGAGGCGACGGCGGCGGCCTGCGCGAGCCGGTTCACGCTGAACGGCACGTGCACCTTCAACAGCGCGGTGATGATCTCCGGCTCGCCGACCGCGTAGCCGACCCGCAGCCCGGCCAGGCCGTACGCCTTCGAGAATGTGCGCAGCACAACCACATTCGGCCGTCCACGGCCCAATTCGACACCGTTGGTGCGGTCCTCGCGCCGGACATACTCGAAGTAGGCCTCGTCCAACACGATCAGGATGTGTTCGGGCACGGCGTCGAGGAACGCGGTCAGCTCCGCCTCGCCGACCAGCGTGCCGGTCGGGTTGTTCGGGTTGCAGACGAAAATCAGTTTCGTGTGCTCGGTGATCGCGGCGGCCATGGCCGTCAGGTCGTGGGTGTGGTCGGCCGTCAAGGGGACCTGAACCGCGGTGGCGTTACCGACCCGGGTGACGATCGGATACGCCTCGAACGAGCGCCAGGCGAACACCACCTCGTCGGCCGGGTTGTCGCAGGTGATCAGCACCAGCTCCTGGCACAGTGCCACGCTGCCGCAGCCGACGGCGACCCGGTCGGGGGTCACGCCGACGTAGGCGGCGATCGCGGCGCGCAGTTCGGTGTTGGCGTTGTCGGGATAGCGGTTGATCAGCTCGGTCTGTTCGGCGATGGCCTTGACGACGCTGGGCAGCGGCCCGAAGGTCGTCTCGTTGCTGGCGAGCTTGACCAGGTCCGGCTGGCTGCGGCCGGCGACGTAGGCGGGGATCGCGGAGAGGTCCGGACGGATACGAGCTGTCACCACACCACCATATGTGTTCGTGCGGCGCCCGCCCGAAGCGGAGGTGACGCCGTAAAAAGTCCACTACATCTCGTTCTGAAAACGAATTCCTTCACCCGTTCGGGGGTCGCACTACCATTACTCCATGTCGGGCAGCTATCGAGCCGCAGCTTTGCTGCGCACTGGAACGCCGGGGGATGTGGACGCTCCGCCAGGGACAGAGCAAGTACCGATCACCGTGATCGAACCCAGCCGCACCGCGCGCGGCGGCATCATCGTCCTGCACGAGTCCCGGGACTTCACCGACGTGCTCACCGAATTCATGAACAGCCTCGCGGCGGAGGGCTGGATCGTGGTCGCGCCCGACCTGTTCTACCGCTCCCGAGGCACGGGACCGGTTTTCGGCGCCGAACTGTTCGCCGACGTCGCCGGCTGCTTCGACTGGCTGCGCGGCCGCGGCGTATTCGGTGACTGCATCGGCCTACTCGGCTTCGACACCGCCGGCACCGCCGCCGTCCTCGCCGCCACCGACAGCCCGATCGGCGCCGTGGTGAGCGTCGCCCCGCGCGGCATCGCCACCCCGGTCGCCCCCGACGCCGAGGCGCTCGCCGCGGTCGCCCCCCGCCTGCGCGCCCCCTGGCTCGCCCTCTTCGGCGCCGACGACCCCGACACCCCCGCCGCCGAAGTCGAGGAACTGCGCGAGGCCGCCGCCCACGCCTCGGTCGCCACCCTCCTGGTCACCTACCCCGGCCTGCACCACCGCCCCGACCGACCCGCCTTCGACATCCTCGGCCCCGACGACGATGTCACCGCCGTAGACGCCCAGACCCGAATCTTCGAATGGTTCGACAGCCACCTCCGCTGATCCGCCCGTTGACCAGCCGTTTTGCGTCTTTGCCGGACTCTTGTGTACTGTGATGTCCCGGCGGTTCGAAAGGACCGGGCCCTCGTTGAGAAGGCTCCAGGAGGCGTGCCAGAGCGGCCGAATGGGACTCACTGCTAATGAGTTGTCCCCTCACAGGGACCGGAGGTTCAAATCCTCTCGCCTCCGCCATGCCCAGGTAACTGGGTACACAAATGAATAGCCATGCGCCCGTAGCTCAACGGATAGAGCATCTGACTACGGATCAGAAGGTTAGGGGTTCGAATCCCTTCGGGCGCACAGTGGAAGGCCCCCTGAACTGGAATTTTCCAGCAGGGGGTCTTCTCGTTGTCCGGCCTCACTGGGTCTGACTGTTATGAGTTGTCGCAACTGCTCCCACGGGAGGCGTACCCGCCTTCCTCTCTCACCACTTGCCTATCGGATTCCGCCGATCTCGTTCGTGGGGCCTGGCCGTGGTCCGGTCCCGATCGAGCGACATGGGCTGGACCGGACGAGGCTCTGCCGCTCGCCATCGAGAGGGGCTCGAGGTAGTCACGGCAGAACATCAAACTACTTTGCTGGACTCGCCTCTGGGGCTTGCCGACAACGGACCAGTCAGGGCGCACAGGGGCGCGATCCGCACGGTGACCGTACTCACATCTCGAGATCAACCGATCGACCGGTGAGCGATCATCGGGTCAGTAATCTGAGCGGTCGGCGCCAAACCTCAACGGCGCCAATGAGATCGAACAGGGGAACAACTCAATGAAGAACACTCGAATCCGTCGGGCGGGTATGGGGATAACCGGATTCGGAGCCGCCGCGGCCGCCGCTGTGCTCGTAGCACCGAGTGCGGGCGCGGATGTCGCTTATGACGGCGTGACGCTGGCCGGCGACAGTCACTACGTGAACACGGCCTACACGCTCACCGTCAATACAGCGGGAGTGTCCAACGTTCTCAACGTATGGATCTACGACAACAACGTGGGTTACATCCCCCCGAATAACGGCAACGCTCCCGGCATCGTGCCGGTCAACAATGTCGCCACCTTCCAATGGATTCCGACAACGACCGGTGCTCACCACATCACTGCGACTGTGATGCAAATCGGCGGCCCGAATGCCATCCTGGGCCCGATCGACGTTACAGTCACAACTGCACCGACCGGCGGTACCGGAAGCGCGAACTCGGTCCCGGTTATCGGGCAGTTGCTGAGTAGCATCAGCGCCCAACTCCCCGCCCCTCTGTAGGACTAAGCAGTGGCCGGTCCACCAAACATACGGCCGGCCACTGCCCTCGGTCACATCGGCACACATAGATTTACGGCCGTCGACCTTACTGGCTCTGACCGCACATCGAACTACGACGCTCGACGCATTGGGTGACGCCAGGGGTAGCCCATCTTCCTCATAGCCGAGTCGTCTCGGGTGCTGGACGGGACTTTGGCTCGCCGATTCTGTTGTGGCTCTGGAACAGTGGGTGGGGTGACGCACCTTGTATCCGTTGTCACGCCGGTCTATCGGGGTGTTCCGGAATATCTTGTGGCTGCTTACGAGTCGATCGCGGCGCAGGAGTTGCCCGCGGGGTGGGGATGGGAGTGGGTCGTGCAGGGGGACGGGCTCGATCAGGCGGGGATCGGGGCGGTGTTGCCGGGGGATGAGCGGGTGCGGTTCGGGGTGGGGCGGCACGGTGGGGCGGGGGTGGCGCGGACTTCGGCGTTGGGGCGGGTGTCGGGGGAGCTGGTGAAGGTGCTCGACAGTGACGATCGGCTGGCCGCGGGGGTGTTGGCACGCGATATCGCGGTGTTGGCGGACAACGACATCGGGTGGACCACTTCGCGGGCGCTGGATGTGCTGCCGGACGGGTCGACGCGGGGGTTCGACCACGATCCGCCGGAAGGCGTGCTGGCGCGGGGTGCGGTGCTCGCGCACTGGCGGGCGCACGGGCGGGCGCCGGTGCATCCCGCGACGCTCTGTATCCGGACGGATCTCCTTCTGGCGCTGGGCGGTTGGATGGGTCTGCCCGCCTCCGAGGACACCGGGCTGCTGCTGGCGGCGGATGCGGTGGCCGACGGGTACTTCTCCGCCGAGATCGGGCTGTTCTACCGCAAATGGCCGGGGCAGGTCACCGGGCAGGCGGCGCACGTCGATCGCGGCGATGTCGCCGCCCGGCACGCGGTGATCGGCCGGCGGGCGGAAGTGCTGGCGCGGTCCTTCCCGCACTGGCGCGGGTAGCCGAAAAGAAACCGCCCCCAACCGTTTCCGGTGGGGGCGGCTCCGTTCGGACCTATCGGGGCGGCAACCTGTACTTTGCCGTCACAGGTCCGGGATCGGGAGGTCGAGGTTCGGGATGATCAGGCCGCCGTCGGGCTCGATCACCTTGCCGGTGAGGTACTTTCCGGCGGGGGACACCAGATACAGTGCGGCGGCGGCGATGTCCTCGGGCTCGCCGATCCGGTGCAGCGGGGTCTTGGTCTCGATCTCGGTGCGGATGGCCTCGTTGCCGGCCACGATCTGCAGCGCAGAGGTGAGCATCGAGCCGGGGGCGATGGCGTTCACCCGGATCTTCGGGTTCAGGTCCACCGCGGCGAGTTTCGTGTAGTGGGCCAGCGCGGCCTTGGCGGTGCCGTAGGCGGCGAAGGCGCGGCCGGGGAGCCGGCCCATCGCGGAGGTGATGTTCACGATCGACCCGCCGCCGGCGGTGTCGAGCATGCGAGGTACCGCGGCCCGGGTGAGGGCATGGGCGGTACCGACGTTGAAGCTGAACGCCTCGATCAGGGCCTCGGGGGTGGTGTCCAGCAGCGGGCACGGCATCGCGCCGCCGACATTGTTGACCACGATGTCGAGCCGGCCGAACTGTTCGACGGCGGTTGCCGCCAGGGCGGCGGTGGCGTCGAGATCGCTGAGATCCGCGGCCACCACGTGCGCTTTGCGTCCGGCGGCCACGATCTGCTCGGCCACGGACTCGAGCTGGCTCTCGGTGCGGGCCGCGATGACGACGTCCGCTCCGGCTTGCGCGAAGGCGACCGCGGTGGCCGCTCCCAGGCCACGGCCGGCGCCGGTGACGATCGCGACTTGCCCATCGATCCGGAACCGATCGAGAATCATGCGCACTCCGCTCGCATCGTGTCGATTATTCGACAGTTTCTACATCAATATTCGTCATTCTAGGCGGGATCGGCCGGGTATGACCCGGTATTGGACGCTCGACTACCTCTCGATCGGTGTCGAGTATTCGAATGAATTGTGTACTGTACGGTAGTATTCTCTCGCTCGGGGGTCGGAAGCTATGGCACCCCTGGCCGGAATCGAGGTCGTGTCGCTCGCGGTGAACCTGCCCGGGCCGCTCGTCGGCCCTGGCCCGGCTCGGACTGGCCGCGCCGCACGAGCGCTTCCCGCGTCTGTCCCTGATCGAGATCGTCGGCAACGCCGACGAACCCGACCTGCCCGGGCACGACCTGAACTATCAAGCCGTGCACGGGACACACACCGGATCGGATCTGCAGGCGGTCAAGACCACCGCGCTCCGCGACGGCGACCACTACGTGATCAACGGGTCGAAGACGTTCATCTCCAACGGATCCCACTGCGACCTGGTGGTCGTGGTGGCCAAGACCGACCCGAGCCAGGGCGCGGCCGGCGTCTCGCTGATCGTCGTCGAGACCGGCACTCCGGGTTTCGAACGCGGGCGGGTGCTGGAGAAGGTCGGCCAACACGGCCAGGACACGCGTGAGCTGTTCTTCGCCGACGTGCGCGTGCCGGTGACCAATCTGCTCGGTGCCCAGGAGGGCCTCGGCTTCTACCAGTTGATGGAGCAGCTGGCTCGCGAGCGGCTGGCGATCGCCTCGGTGTGCGCCGGCATGGCCGAGGCCGCCGTGCTGGAGGCGGTGAAGTACGTCAAGCAGCGGCAGGCCTTCGGCCGGGAACTGTGGAAGTACCAGCACACCCGCTTCGAACTGGCCGAGCTCAAGGCCGAGGTGCTCTCGATCAAGACCACCGTCGATCACGCGGTGCAGGCCTACATCGACGGGAACAACAGCCCCGATATCGCCTCGATGGCCAAGCTGGTCGCCGCCGACAAGGGGGTGGCCGTCGTCGACAAGTGCGTCCAGTTCTTCGGTGGCTACGGCTACATGATGGAGTACCCGATCGCCCGGGCCTACGCGGCGGCCCGGGTGAACAAGATCTACGGCGGCACGTCGGAGATCATGAAGGAGATCATCTCGCGCGCAATGTGATCGGATCCGGCCTGGGCGCGCGCGGTGAAACTCCGGCCGGATTCACCGCCCGCTTCGTATCCTGGTGAGGTCCAGCGAAATGCCGGATCATTACCGTGTGGAGGCTTGCGTGACCAATGCCCACTTCTGTTTCCCCGTTCCGGAATCCGAGCAGATTCTGCTCGATACCGTGCGAAAGCTGGCGGGTGAGTTCGCCGCTGTCGCCGCCGAGTACGACGAACGGGCCGAAATCGCGGTGGGACATCTGGATTCGCTACACCACGCCGGTGTGAACCGTGCCGTACTACCGGCCGCGGTCGGTGGCGGCGGCCTGAGCTATCTCGGGTTCGGGCAGCTGGTGCGGATCCTGGCCGCGGCCGATCCGTCCACGGCGACCATCTGGACCATGCACACCGGCGCGGGAGTAGCGCTGGCGGAGTTGACCTTTCAGACACGTGGCGCGTTTTTCGCCGAGGAGTTCCTGGCGGGCAAGCGATTCGCGAACGCGCTGTCGGAACCGGCCAGCGGGAACCGGTTCCTGGCACCGCAGCAGGACGCGGTGGCGCGCGGTTCCGACTGGACGCTGTCGGGGGCGAAGCGGTTCGTCTCGGGTGCGGAGATCGCCGACTATCTGCTGGTGAACGCCCGGGTGGACGGTGTACCGACTTTCTTCGGTGTGGTGCCGGACGAGACGGTCACGGTGATCCCGATCTGGGACACCCTGGGCCTGCGTGCGACCCGCAGTCAGTTGCTGGAATTCCACGACACGGTGCTGCCCGCCGAATTCCGGGGCCGGGCACCGGGCCCCGGTGACTTCGCGGTCATTCCCGCTGGGCTGCCGGGCATTTCGCTCGGCATCGCCGATGCGGCGTTGGCGGCCTTGATCGCGCATGCGCAGTCGCGGATCATTCTGGACCGCCCGCTCTCGCATCAGCAGTGGGTGCAACACGAGGTCGCCGATGTGCAGGCCAAACTCGCTGCGGCACATGCTCTCTACGAGCAGGCGCTGTGGCAGGCCGACCACGGCATCCCGCTGTTCTTCCCGACCCTCGATCGCGCCAAGTACCTGGCGAACAAGGTCGCCGTCGAGGTGGCGCAGCTCGGTGTCCGGATCGGTGGTGCCTCCGGGTATCTCAAGCGATCGCCGATTCAACGGCATCTGCGTGATGCGGAAGCCGGGCAGCTGATGGCGTACTCGACCGAGGTGCTGGCGAGCAGTATGGGGGCCGAGGTGCTCGGCGTCGAGTAGCGGTCGAGCCGGGCCGGGCATCGGATCGGTCAGCGTCAGGACCGTCCGGGGGACCGGTTCGGCCTCGCCGGGGGCCGCCGCGCACGACGGCCTCCGCCACCACCACGGACCGGCGTCCGGCGGGTGCGGTTCCGGCCGTCCCGAGGATGGCGATCACGGTGCGTACGTCGGCCTGACCGGCGGCTACCCGGGAGCACCTCCGGGCGGACCGAGCGTCGTAGCCGACGTCAATTACTCTGGATCACGTCGGGTGAGCCCGGAGGGAGGTACCGCGACATGCCGGCGAGCATCGCTGCGGTCTGGCTCGAGCGTCTCTCGCAATGCCCCCTGCCGCGCGTGCGGCCCGGCACGCTCCCCGACACGGTGAACGCGGCCGTACAGCAGTTGACCACCGCGCTCGACGGCGACCATCCCGACACCGCGGCCGTCCGGCAGGTCGCGGTCGAGCTGGTGGAATCCGGTGCCGACGATCCGGCCGTGCTGGCACGATCGCTGCCGATCCTGCGCGCCCTCGCCGAAGCGGCCGGGCACGGCGCGGCCGACCGGGTGGACGCGATCACCGGTGCGTTCGGGGAAGGGTTCTGCGCGGCGGTGGTCGAAGCCGCGGAAGAACGGTCCGAGGGCCTGGAAGCGGCATTCCGGACCGCCTCCCTGGCCATCGCGATCGGCGACCCCGATGGCCGGATCCACGAGGTCAATCCCGCTTTCGAGCGGCTGACCGGCTACCGCGCCGCGGACCTGCGCGGCACCCTCGGCCACCTCCTGGTCCCGGCGGAGGAGCAGGAAGAGGTCCAGCAGCAGATCCGCGCGGCCCATCAGACCGGGCTCTACACCTCGGTCGGGCCGATGCCCCAGGCCGACGGGACCGTGATCTGGTCGGCCTGGACCGCCGTTCCGACGGTGTCCAAGTCGGGCAAGCATCACTACATGATCGGTTTCGGCGAAGACATCACCGAACGGCACAACGCCACCGAGGCGCTGAAATGGCAAGCGCTGCACGACCCGCTCACGTCCCTGGCCAACCGCCGGCACCTGCTCGAACACCTGGAGGAGACGGCCGCCGCGGCCGGTTCCTTGGACCCGGCCGCCGTGTGCGCGGTGGATCTGGACGGCTTCAAACCGGTGAACGACTCACACGGTCATCTGATCGGTGACCAATTGCTGATCCGGGTCGCGCAGCGGATGCAGGAGGCCGTGGCGGACACCGGCTGTTTCCTCGCCCGCGTGGGTGGCGACGAGTTCGTCGCCGTGGTGTCACCGCCGACCGGCGTCGCCCGCGTGCAGCACATCCTGTCCGGATTACAGGCCGCGCTGGGGGAGCCGTTCCGGATCGCCGACCTGGTCATCGATATCACCGCGAGCGTCGGCGCGGTCCTGGGCCCGCTGCGCGGCCGGGACCCCACCGCGCTGCTCGATGCCGCCGATCAGGCGCTCTACGAAGCCAAGACACACGGGACGAATCAGCTGGTGCTGCGCCGGTTCACCGCCGACGGCGATCTGTCCACCGGGCCGTGGCTGCGATGATCGGCCGTGATCGCCGTTGCGGCCGTCGGGTACCGTGCCTGCCATGACGACCCATCCGGCGCGATCAGGCCAGGCCACCGCAGGTCGGATGGCCGGGTTGTTCGCCGGAATCGGCGGCCTCGAACTCGGATTGGGCGCGCACGGCTGGGACGGCGAGCTGCTCTGCGAGATCGACGCCGGTGCGCGGGGCGTGCTGGCCGCGGGGTTCCCGGACGCGGAACTGCACCCGGACGTGAAGCGATTACGGTCGCTGCCCGCCGGAATCGATGTGGTGGCAGCGGGATTCCCGTGCCAGGACCTGTCGCAGGCCGGTCGCACCGCCGGAATCACCGGGGATCGTTCGGGTTTGGTGGACGAGGTGTTCCGGTTGGTCCGCCGCCGCAAGGGCCCGCGCTGGCTGCTGATGGAGAACGTGCCGTTCATGCTGCAGCTCGCGCAGGGCCACGCCATGCGCCACATCACCACGGCCCTGGAGGAATTGGGTTACGCCTGGGCCTATCGGGTGGTGGATGCCCGCGCGTTCGGCCTGCCGCAGCGGCGCGAACGCGTGCTGATGCTGGCCTCGCGGACCGAGGATCCGCGCCCGGTGTTGTTCGGCACCGACGCCGGACCCCGGCATCCCGGTGACGCGGCGGACCATCCGTGTGGCTTCTACTGGACCGAGGGGGTGCGCGGACTCGGCTGGGCGGTGAACGCGGTCCCGACCCTCAAGGGCGGGTCGGGACTCGGGATCGCCAGCCCGCCCGCGGTGCGGCTGCCGTCGGGGGAGATCGTCACCCCCGGCATCACCGACGCCGAACGGCTACAGGGTTTCGACCCCGACTGGACGCTGGCCGCCGTCGACGTGCCCGGAGTGCGTGCCGGGCACCGATGGAAACTGGTGGGCAACGCGGTCAGCGTCCGGATGGCCGAGTGGATCGGATCCCGGCTCGCCGCAGCGGATTCCGGGCGGCTGACCGTAAGTCGTTCGACCGGAACAGCTTTGGGGCATCCGGCCGGCACCGCGCTCGGCTATCACGCTGCGGCGCTGCGGCATCCGGCCGCCGCAGCGCTCGGCCGGGCCATCGATCCGGCGTACGGACCGCACATCGAGGTGGATCCGGCGCTGTGGCTGACCGGCGAACCGATGCCCGGCACGAAATGGCCGTCGGCGGCGTGGGGGCGCGCCGGAACCGTCCGGCAGGTGCCGGTGTCGAGCTGGCCCGTGCACGCGCCGTACGAGGATCTGCGCTGGTTCCTCGACGACGCCCGGCTGCTGTCCGCTCGCGCGACCGCCGGATTCCTGCGCCGCGCCGCACGCGGCGCCCTGCGTTTCCCGCCCGGCTTCCTCGCCGATGTGGAGAATCACCTGCACCGGATGGGCGGGCATCCACAGGAGGCCGCCTGAACGCGACACGCGCCCCGCACTTCACCAGCACCCCATAAGGTGCGATTCATGCTGTCCAGATGGGAACAACGGCGTTTGCGGGGGCGCTGCAGTGTAGGTGGCGGTCTCCTCGGATTTCCGGGCCGGGAGCAGTGAAGACACCGCCCACCGACTCGGTCACCAGTGCGCGCATGTCCCGGCAGCGTCGGGTCCACACCGCGCCCGAGATCGCCCTGCGCCGCGAACTGCACCGCCGCGGCGCCCGCTACTTCGTCGACCGCGCCCCGCTGCCCGGCCTGCGCCGCCGCGCCGACCTGGTCTTTCCCCGCCTGCGGGTGGCCGTCTACGTCGACGGCTGCTTCTGGCACAGCTGCCCCGAACACGCGACCTTCCCCAAGCGGAACGCCGAGTGGTGGGCGGCGAAACTGGCCGGCAACGTGGCCCGCGACCGCGATACCGACGCCCGCCTGACCACCGCCGGCTGGCTGGTGGTGCGGGTGTGGGAACACGAATCAGCAGCCCTTGCAGCAGATCGGGTACAGGCCGCGCTGGCACGACGGTGAACCGGCGACCCCCGTGCTGACCTTGGACGGAGCGAACTCCGGCCGCGGTACGCCGCGGTCCGCGCCGGGACCGACCTCGGACGCCGAACCATCCCGCTCGGGATCGAGCGGCGGTGCGCCCGGCGAATCCGGGGCGTCGGTCGGCGGTACCAGCCGGAGCCGGGACGCGGAAACCGAGGCCGCCGCGACGGATCCGGCGATCGCGGGCTCGGGATCCGACGTCGCCGGGCCGAGGCGGGACCGTACGGGCTCGGGGACCGAAGCCGGTGGGATAGGACAACCGGTGTGCGCGGCGACGGGAGCCGCGCGGGGTCGGCGGTCGGGGTGGCGGTGGGTGGTCGGTGTGCTGACGGGTACGGCCGGGGTTACGTACTCGTCGTGGGTGCTCGAATTCTTCTTGCCCGGTGGGCCGAATCCGGTGACCTCGTTCCTCAGTGAGCTGGCTGAACCGGATCGGCAGTTCGCCTGGGTGTATTCGGTCGGCGACACGGTCACCGGAGTGCTGGCGGTGGTGGCCGGAATTGTTGGGCTGCTGGTGTTTCGGCGGCGGCGGCTGACCGTGGTCGGCTGGGGTGGGCTGGTGGCGTTCGGCGCGGCCACCATGGCGGACGCGCGGCTGCCGCTGCATCGCTGCCGTCCCGATCCGTGCCCGCACGTGGACTACGGACTGTTCCCGCAGCTGCATCAGATCCACGCGCTCACCAGCACCCTCGCGGTGATCTCGATCTTCCTCGTCATGATCGTGGGCACCGCGGCGGGCATTCGCTACGGCCGGCGGGAACCGCGCCGCGACGCCGGGCTCTGGATCCTCGTCCTCGCCTCGGTCGTGACCGTGTGGATGCTCGTCGCGGACAACCTGCCGGGCGATTACGTGCTCGGTGTGGCGCAGCGGATCCAGGTCGCCGGAATGAGCGTATGGCTGGTGCTCGCCGGGGTGCGGATATGCCGCGCCGAACGTCTTGTCGCCGGGGCGAAAACGGGTACAACGGGTATGGTCGGGACGTGATCAGCGACACGCCGGACCTCGCCGCACACCCGGCGATTCTCGACTCCGTCGATGCCTCGACACGCCGTCTCCTGGACGCGGTGGCGACGCTGTCCGATGCCGACGTTCCCCAGCCGTCGCTCCTGCCGGGGTGGACCCGCGGGCATGTACTCGCGCACCTGTCCCGCAATGCCGACGGCCTGGTCAACCTGATGCTGTGGGCGCGCACCGGCATCGAGACCCCGCAGTACGCGAGCCCGGCCCTGCGCGAGGCCGATATCGAGGCCGGCGCGCCACGCCCACTCACCGAACAGCTGATCGACCTGCGTGCCGCCGCCGACCGCTGGCTGGCGCTGGCCCGCAGCATGCCGGAATCCGGCTGGCACGCGACAGTCCGCTCCCGCACGGGCAAGGAGTTCCCGGCCGAGCTGGTGCCGTGGCTGCGCTTGCGCGAGACCGAGATCCACCACGTCGACCTGAACATCGGTTACCTGCCCGTCGACTGGCCCGTCGACTTCGTGGCCCGCATGCTCGCCGAGGTCGTCGCCGGCCTGCACGCCGAAGTGCCGCATCGCCCGGCCGGCGCCAAACCCATGACCTCGGATCCCGAACATCCGGCGCCCCCGAGCTTCACCATCCGCGCCACCGACACCGGCTACACCGCCACCGTGGGCTACGACCCGACTACCACGGTCAGCGGCCCGGCGGCCCTACTGCTGGCCTGGCTGATCGGCCGCCACGACGGCAGCGGACTGACCGGCGATCTGCCGCGGCTGCCTGCCTGGTTGTGATCACCGGCCCTCGAGGTCCCTGAGCAGGATCGATACCGACCGGCCGGGTGGTCGTGCGCCGGAAAATCGGTTGGCGCGGGCGGGCAAGCCTGGGATTCTGGACTGATCCCGTTGTCCTCGAGCCCCCACCGTCGTGGGGGTCGATCCGTGCTGTGACCGATGAAGGGGAGAACCTTGTCCGTCGCTCTGGCCGTCGACCCGGTCACCGCCGAAACCGAATTCGTCGAAACCGTCCCGGTCCCGGGTGCGCTGCGCCGCATGGGGCCGCTGGTCCGGCCGTATCGCCACATCTTCCTGGGCGCGCTGCTGCTCTCGGGGGTCGGCATGGTGTGCGACATCCTCACTCCGGTGCTCACCGCCGCGATCGTCGACGGGCCCATCGCCCACCGTGACGCCGGCGCGCTGGCGCTGCCGGTGTCCGGTGTGGCGGTCCTCGCCGGCTGTAGTGCCGTCAGCTCGTGGTGGCGGCGGCGGATCATCGCGGCTCCGGCCGCCGAACTCGAAGTCGGCTTGCGTGCCAAGCTCTTTCGGCGGCTGCAGGTGCTGTCGGTGGGTGCGCACGACGGGCTCGAGTCGGGGCAGCTGACGTCGCGCGCGGTCACCGACCTGTCCATGCTGCGCCGGTTCTTCGCGTTCGGTGCGCCGACGCTGCTGGCACTCGGCGCCACGGTGATCCTGGGTGTGCTGGTGTTGTTCCTGTTCAGCTGGCAGATCGGCGTGGTGGAGTCGCTGGTCGCGGTGCCGCTCGTGGCGCTGGCGACGCGGTTCGAGAAGTCCTACGGTCGGGCCGCGCGCCGGGCGCAGGACAAGTCCGGTGACCTGGCGACCATCGTGGAGGAGTCGGCGCAGGGCATCCGGGTGCTCAAGGCGTTCGGTCGCGGCCCGTGGTTCGGGCGGCGGTTCGAGCGGGAAGCCGAGGCGCTGCGCGGTCTGCAACTGGAGATCACCGGGCTGGCCGCTCGGTTGTGGACGGCTTTGAATCTGTTGTCGGCCTTGGGGATCGCGGCTGCGCTCGCGGTCGGCGGCTACCTGGAGACCCGGCACCAGATGACGATCGGAACCCTGGTCGCCGGCATCACGCTGGCCACCTTCCTGCAGTGGCCGATCATGGGTTTCGGTTTCCTGCTCGCCGAGATGAACCAGGCCCGCGCCGCCGCCGAACGGTATTGGGAGATCATCGACACCCCCTTGGACATCGAGGATCCCGAGCGCCCGGTGCCGCCGCCGGCGCCGTTGCGTGGTGAATTGCGTTTCGAGAACGTCTCTTTCTGCTTTCCGGACGCCGATTACGAACTGCTGAAAGATGTCTCGCTGGCCCTGCGGCCCGGTGAGATCGTCGCGGTGGTGGGCGCGACCGGGAGCGGCAAGTCGGCGCTGCTGGCCCTGGTGCCGCGGCTGTACGACGTGACCGGGGGTGCGGTGACGGTGGCCGGGGTCGACGTGCGGTCCCTGCGCACGGCCGAACTGCGTGGTCTGGTCTCGGTGGCTTTCGAAGAGCCCGTGCTGTTCTCGGCCAGCGTGCGGGAGAACATCACGCTCGGCTTTCCCGACGCCGATGCCGATCGGGTGCGCACGGCCCTCGAAGTCGCGCAGGCCGCGGACTTCGTCGCCGACCTGCCGTGGGGCCTGAACACCCGCATCGGTGAACAGGGTTTGAGCCTGTCCGGCGGGCAGAGGCAGCGCCTGGCACTGGCCCGGGCGGTCCTGGACCGGTCGAAGCACACCGACGGGCACATCGTGGTGCTCGACGATCCACTCTCGGCCTTGGACGTCACCACCGAGGAACAGGTGCAGAGACGCCTGCGCACCGCGCTCGACGGTGCCACGGTGCTGCTGGTCGCTCATCGCCCGTCCACGGCGGCCTGGGCGGACCGGGTGGCGGTGCTGGACGAGGGCCGGATCATCGCCGACGGTCCGCACGAGCAGCTGCTGCAGACCTGCCCGCGGTACCGGGAACTGATGGGCGGGACCGACGAGGACAGCGCCGCAACCGCATTGACCGAAGTAGTGAGCCGCACGTGAATCCCTTGGCGGCGACGCAGTTCCGGTCCCGCGGAAGAAGCGATGCGCTCGACGAGACCTTGCGGGCGATCCCGAATCGACCGAAGCGGCACGGGTATGTACCTGTGTCGCGCACACGAATTCCGATGGGAGGTGCGACAGAATGACCGAATCGATTGAGACTGAACGGATATCGCTCGACGATCGGATCCGCGAATCGGATGCCGGCCGGTCGGGCACGGCCGCGGCAACCGCGACCGAACCCGACCCCGCGCTGTCCTGGCGCGGTGTCGCCGCCGAGGAAACCGACAGTGTCGTAGCGAATCTCGCGCTCGCCGCGCGGTCGCGGCGGTTGCTGTGGTCACTGGTCCGGCCGTACCGCTGGTGGGCGCTGGCCGCGCTGGCGCTGGTGGCGGTCGACAACGCGGTGCTGGTCGGGGCACCGCTGCTGGTGGCCTTCGGGATCGACACCGGGGTGCCGCGGGCGACGGCGGGGGACGCATCCGCGCTGATCCTGGCGGTGGCGGGACTGACCGGGGCCGCGATCGTCGGTGCCGCAACGACTTACGCGTTCGTGCAGGTGTCGGGACGGCTGAGCCAGAACGTGCTGTTCGATCTGCGGATGCGGGTGTTCACCCACGTGCAGCGGCTGAGCCTGCAATTCCACGAGTCCTACACCTCGGGCAAGATCGTCGCCCGGCTCACCAGCGACCTGGAGTCGCTGGAGGATCTGCTGGAACGCGCGCTCAACGATGCGCTGAGCGCGGTGCTGTCGGTGGCCACGATCGCGGTGATCCTGGTGTGGCTCGATATTCCGCTGGCCCTGGTGGTTCTGGCCGGCTTCGTGCCGCTGGTCTACGTCACCCGCTGGGCGCAGCGTCGTCAGCGCGCCGGATACCGGCGGACCCGGACCGCGATCGCCAAGGTGGTGGTGCATTTCGTCGAGACCATGGGCGGAATCCGTGCGGTGCAGGCGTTTCGGCGCGAGCACCGCAATCAGGACATCCTCGCGGGCGAGGACACCGAGTACGGAGACGCCAATGCCGCCGCGATGCGCGGTATGGCCGCCTATATCGGCCTGATCCGGGCGATCAGCGGTGCCACCACGGTGGTGATCCTGCTGTTCGGTGGCTGGCGGGCCATCCACGGCGACACCGCGATCGGTGTGCTGGCCGCGTTCCTGCTCTATCTGCGCCAGTTCTACGGCCCGATGGACGAATTGGCGCAGGTGTTCAACTCGTACCAGTCGGCCGCGGCCGCGCTGGAACGGATCTCCGGCGTACTCGAAGAACAGCCGAGCGTGCCGGAACCGGTGCGGGCCGTCGACATCGGTCGCGCCGCCGGCGAAATCCGGTTCGAGCAGGTGATATTCGCCTACCCGAGCCGGTCTTCGAGCGCGGACGCGCACACCCCGCAGGTACTGCCCGAGTTCACTCTGACCGTCCCGGCCGGGCAGACCGTCGCACTGGTCGGGGCGACCGGGGCCGGGAAGTCCACGCTGGCCAAGCTGGCCGCCCGGTTCTACGACCCGGTCGCCGGGTCGGTCCGGCTGGACGGCGTCGATCTGCGGGACCTGACCGACGCGCAGCTGCGCGCCGATGTGGCGATGGTGACCCAGGAGTCGTACCTGTTCTCCGGTTCGGTGGCCGACAACATCCGGCTCGGCAAGCCGGACGCCACCGACGAGGAGGTGCACGCGGCGGCCCGCGCGGTCGGGTTGTACGACTTCGCCGCGGCGCTCCCGGAGGGTTTCGACACCGACGTGCGTAAACGTGGCGGCCGGCTGTCGGCCGGGCAGCGGCAGCTGGTGGCGTTCGCCCGGGTCTTCCTCGCGGATCCGGCGGTGATCGTGCTCGACGAGGCCACCTCGAGCCTCGACATTCCCGGCGAGCGGCAGGTGCAGCGCGCACTGGAGACGGTGCTGCGCGACCGCACCGCGGTGATCATCGCGCATCGGCTGTCCACCGTCGCGATCGCCGACCGGGTGCTGGTGCTCGAGGGCGGCCGCGTCGTGGAGGACGGCGATCCGCGGGACCTGATCACCGGTGGCGGCCGGTACGCGACCCTGCACGCCGCATGGTTGGACTCGCTGGTGTGACCGGCGCCGAGCCCGGATCCGGCTACCGTAGTGGGGTGAGCAATCCAGCCCAGGGCGAGTCGGCCGGCGAGGGCGGCCAGCGCGGTGTGTCGACGCCGCGCTGGCCGGCCATCCTCACCTGGCGGTCGCACGACGCCACCCGGATGGAGTCGGTGCGAGTCATCGTCACCGGCAACCGGATCCGCGCCTCGGGCCGGATCATCGCCGGCGCGAGCGCGGAACACCCCGCGTTCAGCGCCTCCTACGATCTGGTCACCGACGAGAGCGGCCTGACCCGGCGGCTGTCGCTGCGCAGCACCCTGGCCGGCGGCGAACGGCACGCCTCGCTGTCGCGCGACGAGGAGAACTACTGGCTGGTGGACGCCGCCGGCAGTCACGTCCGCGCGACCTTCGGCGGCGCGGTCGACGCCGACGTGGTGCTGAGTCCGCTGTTCAACACGCTCCCCATCCGCCGTTACGGTATGGCCCACGCCACTGAGGACGTGACCGTCCCGGTGGTCTACGTGAGCCTGCCGGAACTACAGGTCCAGGAGGCGCACGTCACCTATTCGAGCGGTCCCGACGGCATCCATGTGCTGTCGCCGGTGTCGAGTGCGACCGTTACGGTCGACGACAACGGATTCGTGCTGGACTACCCGGGTCTCGCCGAGCGGATCTAGTCGAGCCGGCCCGACTTCGCGAGCGCCGGATCGTCTACCAGCTGCAGAACTCGACCACGGTTCCTTCCGGGGCACGCAGGTGCGCGACCCGCGTTCCCCAACCCGGCTGGTCGGCCGGCGTGGTCAGGCTGTCCGCGCCCGCGGCGACCGCCGCAGCGTGCGCGGCATCCACGTCGTCGACCCGGATCACCAGCACCGACCCGAATCCTGCTGTGGCGTAACCATTGTCACCGGCTACCCCCAGTGCGGCGGCCATTGCCCCGCGCTCGAACAGCGCGATATCGGTGCTCCCGTCGCCGAGCTTGAAACACCCGTACGGCCCGGCGGGGTCGTGCCCCTCCTGCGGAGGGAGACCGAGTACGTCACGGTAGAAGCGGAAACTGGCGGGGAAGTCGTCGGTGAGAACGCGCAGCTGGCTGAAATTCGGCACACCGTGAGGCTATGCCCTGCCCAGCTACGGGAGTTTGCGCAGGACCGCGCCGGTCTGGCCGGCCGCGCGCAGGCGTTCCAGCCAGTCCGGATCGCCGGGCACGATGTCGGTGATCTCCGGGCGTTCCAGGGTCTCGTAGCGGTCGCGCATGCGGTGGCCGGTATCGATCAGCGGGCCGAGGGTGCCGTCGGCAGCGAGATGGTCGCGGGCGTCGGCGAGCAGGCGCAGCGTGTCGTCGAGGGCGTCGAGCAGGGCGGCGGCGTTGGGTTCGCAGATCGCGCGGACCAGGTCCGGTGCGGTGGCGGCAACCCGGGTGCCGTCGCGGAACGATCCCGCGGCCAGACCCAGCGCGAGGTCGCCGCCCGCCGCGCCGGCGACGGCCAGCGCCTCGGCCAGCACATGCGGCAGATGCGAGATGCGCGCGACCGCGGCGTCGTGTTCGGCCGCTACGACCGGGGCCAGCACCGATCCGCAGTCCAGGGCGAGTTCGGCCACCCGCGTCCAGGTTTGCGGGCGGGTGCCGGGGTCGACGCCGATCGCCCACACCGCGTGCCGGAACAGATCGCCGGTGGCCGCGGACCAGCCGGATTCGGACGTGCCGGCCATCGGGTGGCCGCCGACGAAGCGGGCGGCGAGCCCGTGGGCCCGGACCGCGTCCAGCACCGGGCCCTTGACACTGATCACGTCGGTGAGGTCGCACTCGGGGGCGTACTTCTGCACGGCAGTCAGGATCGGATGCAGCGCGGGCAGCGGCACCCCGATCACGACCAGGGCGCGGCGGTCGGCGGCGCGGCCGAGGGCCGCCGCGATGTCGTCGGTCACATCGAAACCGTCGGCGCGTGCCGCGTGCGCGCCGGCGGGTGACCGGTTGTAGCCCCACACGTCGTATCCCGCCGAGGTTGCGGCCCGGATCACCGACCCGCCGATCAGGCCGGTACCCAGCACGCAGACACCGTTGCCTCGCTCACCCGTCATCGGACCAGATTCGCATACGACTTCATCAATGGGCGCTCGGCGGACTACCGTTGCGACCATGGCAGCAGAGCGCACGGACGGTGCGGCGTCGCGGGAGTACGAGGACGTCGATGGGTTCGCGGTCGCGGTTGTCCGCGAAGAGAACAAGTGGCGGGTCAGTCCGCTGAGCGCCGCCGCCCTGACCAGCCTTTCTGCCGCCGAGGACGAGCTGCGGGCGCTGCGCAGCACCGGTGCCGCCTTCGGCCTGCTCGACATCGACGACGAATTCTTCATCGTGCTGCGGCCCGGCCCGACCGGTAGCCGGCTGCTGCTGTCGGACGCGACCGCCGCCGTCGTGTACGACATCGCGGCCGACGTTCTCGAGGTGCTGAACATCGAGATCCCCGACATCGACCCGGACGAGCTCGACGACATCGAGCCCTGGGAGGAAGGCGACCTCGGTGTCCTGGCCGACCTCGGGCTGCCCGAGCCGGTGCTCGGTGTCATCGTCGCCGACGCCGACCTGTATCCGGACGAGCAGCTGACCATGATCGCGCAGCGGCTCGGTTTCGCCGACGAACTCTCGGCGGCGCTGGACAAGCTGCCCAAGTGAGCACCGCGCCTGATCCGGAGTTGCCGGGTCGGGACAGCCGCCCGGCCGGGCACGAGCCCGCCGCGTCGCCGAACTCGGCCGCTGTCGCGCGAAGTGCCGACACCGCACCCCCGCCGTCGAGCGGCCGGACCGCGGTTCCGGGCTGGGGCACTGCGCGCGGCGACGAGGAACTGATCCGGGTGGCGCTCGCCGCCGCGGCCGCCGCCGACCCGCGCGACGTGCCGGTCGGCGCCGTCGTCTTCGATTCCAGCGGCCGGGAACTGGCCCGCGCCGCCAACGCCCGTGAGGCGACCGGTGACCCGACCGCCCACGCCGAGGTGCTCGCCCTGCGCGCCGCCGCCCGCGTCCACGGCGACGGCTGGCGGTTGGAAGGCGCGACCCTCGCCGTCACCCTGGAGCCGTGCACGATGTGCGCGGGCGCCGCGGTCCTGGCCCGCGTCGGCCGCGTCGTCTTCGGCGCCTGGGAGCCCAAGACCGGCGCCGTCGGCTCCCTCTGGGACGTGGTTCGCGACCGCCGCCTCAACCACCGCCCCCAGGTCCGCGGCGGCGTCCTGGAATCCGAGTGCGCTGCCGCCCTCGACACCTTCTTCCGCACCCAGCGCCCCTCCTGACCGGCCCGAACAGCCGATTTCGGAATCCGGGCACCGATCCGGTAAAGTCACCTGCGGTGGCGTGTCCGAGCGGCCTAAGGAGCACGCCTCGAAAGCGTGTGTGGGGTATCCCCCCACCGAGGGTTCAAATCCCTCCGCCACCGCCAAGCAAGCCCCGCACCTGTTCCGGCAGGTGCGGGGCTTTGCTTTTCGAGTCCGCACTGTGGCGTACGTTTTCGATCGGTGCGCAGTCGGCGTTCTGTCCGGGAGCCTGGGTGTGGGTTGATTGCCCGGCGCGCTGGGACGTCCGTGCGGGCATAGAATTCAGTGCGTGGTGCAGTGGTGTTCGCGCCGTGTGGTGTGCCTGGTGTCGTGGGCAGTCCGGGGAAGGGGTGCGAGTGGCCAGGATCGCTTCTGCGACAGGTCGTTACGGTGGGCGGAGTGCGTCCGAGCGGCATGCTGAGCGGCGGTCTCGGTTGCGGGAGGCCGGGCTGGATCTGTTCGGGGCCGGGCCCGGGTATCGGAACAGCCGGCTGGTGGATGTGTGCAAGCAGGCGGGACTGTCTACGCGGCAGTTCTACGAGGAGTACGACACACTCGAGGATCTGCTGGCCGATCTGCACCTCTATGTCAACGATCTGGTCGAGCAGCATGTGGTCGAGGTCGTGCCGCAGGTGGACGACCGGCCGCCGCTGGAACGGGCGATGGGACTGTTCCGTACCTATATCGACGCGGTCACCCGGGATCCGCGGCACACCCGGATCAGCTTCGTCGAAATCGTCGGTGTCAGTCCACGATTGGATCAGCAGCGGCTGGAACGCCGGGCGCGGTGGATCACCCTGATCGGGGACCTGTTGGCGGACGGCGCCGCTCGCGGCGACATCGAGCCGCGCGACTTCCGGCTCACCGCCGCGGCGCTCGTGGGGTCGATCAACGGGCTGATGCACGACTGGGCGGTCGGCTGGGTCGACGCCACGATCGACGAGGTCACCGCCGAATTGTTGCGAATGCTGTTGGGCGGCTTGCAGATCAGCCCCGACGACGCGACCTTCGGGCTCGGACCGCAGAGCTCGGCGTAGCTGTCGCCGGCCGGGCGCCGCATAGAATATCTGCGCACGCACATATGCTGGGGGGATGCTCGACACCGTGATCCTCGGCCTGCTGGCGCTGCGCCCACTGTCCGGCTACGACCTGGGCAAGTGGATGGACGGGCCGGGCCGATTCATCGGGTACCGGGTGACCCTGCCGCAGGTGTACCGGACGCTGGCGAAACTCTGCGAGCGGGAACTGGTCGAATTCCAAGTCGATCCCCGCGAGGGCAAGCCCGATGCCAAGGTCTACACCCTCACCGCATCGGGCCGGCGCACGCTGCTGGAGTGGGCGCGCACTCCCTACGAACCCGCGCCCCGCCCGATGGACCCCGATTTCATGGTGCGGTTCCTGTTGGGCGGGATGCTCGGCCGCGATATCGCCATCGAAACCCTGCGGATCGAGCTCGACTATCGCCGCAACCAGGTACGCACGCCGACCAGGATCGGTGAGCTGGTCGACGCGCTCGCGCCCGTCGACGAGATCGATCCACGGTGGGCCGCACGGGTATTGCAGGCCGGGCACGAGCAGGGCCGGGCCTCGACGGCCGCCTATATCGGCTGGCTCGAAGTCACGCTCGCGGACTTCGAGAACCAGGCCGACTGAACGAGCGGTGCGCCGCGGCCGGTCAGGGCGTTCCCAGCACCGTCTCCGAATACGGCGGTAGGTCGATGGTGCCGGAAACTGTTGTCCGCGTTTCGGTTACCGTGTCGCCTACCACGAAGGCGGGCGTAACGGTGGGTGCCGCGGTGTAGACGGTGGCCGAGCCGGCCAGATGCGATGGCAGGTCGACGCGCAGCGAGCGATCCGAGGTGTTGACCAGGATTGCGCCGGTGCCGTCCGCGGTAGACAGCTCGACGCCCGTGAAGGCGTCGACGAGACCGGCTTCGGCGGGGACGATCAGCGCCGCGGGGATACGCGGAGCGGGATCCAGCCGCAGCGGGCGGACGCGGCAGCCGTCGGAGACGGCATGGTAGACAGGGGTCAGCGCCCAGTTCAGTGCGGTGCGCCCGAAGAGTTCCGAGCCGCCGGAGCCGTCCGAGATCAGCGCGTGCAGAGCCTGATTGGTGGTTCCGCCACCGCCGGTGTCGTCGGCGGGCACGCCGTTGAGCGCGCAGTGCAGCACCGCCAGGCGCAGCCGAGGTTCGGCCAGCGCGCGCAGGGTGAACGCCGCGACGCTCAGGCCGACAGCCCAGGTCTGCGGCGGCGCGGGCAGGCGGTCCAGCGGAGCGGTCGCCTCCTTGCCCATCTGGTTGTATTCGGTGATCCAGACATCCAGTTCCGCAGGCACATCCGCGATCGAGTGTTGTGCCAGGTCGTTCCAGGCGGCAACGCCGCCGGCGGCGGTCGAGGACAGGTCGGCGGCGATCGGGTCGACTATCCAATAGGGGTGGAAGACAACGGCATCGGCGTCGCGCACGGTCGCGTACAGTCCCGCGTTCCAGTCGGCGTAGCGCGGGCCGAGCAGCGACATCGACGGCCCCGCGACGGCCGCCGCGACCGCGATGCGCGCCTGGGGAAACTCCTGCCGGATTGCCGCGATCCAGTCGTTCACGGCCCGGCCGTAGTCCGCGCCGGTCGGGAAGGCGGAGCTATAGGGCGACATGGGCACCCAGAGTTCGTTGCCCAGCTCCACGTATCGCACCGGCATGCCCAGCCGCTGCGCCGCACGCAGCATATCGAGCTGGTCGTCGACGGTGGAATTCAGCACGTTCAGGTCGAAAATCGGTGTCGCCCCGGTCTTTCGGGCTAGTTCCGCCCAGTCGCCGAGCAGGATCGGCGGCCGGCCGTCGTTGCGGCCCGCGAAGCCGCCACCGTCGCCCTCTGTGAAAAGGCCGGTCCGCCAGTCCAGCCACTGCGAGGTTGTACCGCCCTGGACCCGCAGTAGCCCGGGACCGACGGCGGCGAGGGCATCGGCGAACGCGGGATCGTGCCATTGCCGCGCATTTTCGGCAGAAATGATCCGAGCACCGTTGACGCCGAGACCGTCTCGGTCGACTGGCTTCTCGGGACCTACGGTGGTCAGTCGATGCGTCGTCAGGGGTGTGGCGGACGCGGGCAAAGGGCGGGAGCCGGCGAACAGGGCCGCACCGCCCAGCGCACCGAGCCCGAAAGCGCGGCGGGACAGTGACGGGACGTCGAAGATGTTGTCGGTCATGGTCTCCGGGCTATCTCTGGTCGTCGTTCGCGACACAGCGGACGGTGTGGTGCCGGACGGGGTCCAGGGCATTCAGGGTCAGATCGATGGTGCGGGGGTCGGCGGATTCGGCGAGATGGCCGGCGAGATCCTCCGGGCAGCCGTCCTGGATCAGGATGTCGGTGGTGTTCGGGGCGTCGATGAAGGAACTGGTGTACGGGGTCACGATCCGGTCCGTGCGCGTACCGATCAGCGTGTACCGCACGCCCGGTGCGGTCATGCCATCGGCGTCGAGTTCGGTGAGGAACTCCGAGCCGGCGAGCATGTCGTGGGCGGCGGCAGGCAGGCCGGGCACCAGTAGTGCGACCGGGTTCAGGTTCGTGCTGCCGGCGAATTCGGTTACGCCCTGGTGCGGACCGCTGACAGTGACCAGATTGCGGATCGGATTCGATTGCTGCCCGGCGAATTTCAGGCTGACCGCCCGGGCGATCAGTCCGCCCTGTGACTTCCCGACCACATCGATGACATCCACGCCGTTCACCGCGCGGATGTGTTCGACCACCGCCGCGAAGTAGTCCACCGATTCCGACAGCGGGCGGGTCGAATCGAAGTCCGGGCCGTACACGCACCGCCCGTCGTCGGCCAGTGCCTGCCGGGTGGGTCCCAGACTCCGCTCGACGTCGGCATTGGTGCCGTGGATCAGCAGCACCGGCACCCCGACGGTGCCGGCCGGGCATGCGGCGAGCGTGTCGGGCGGCGTCGCATCGTCGGGGGTCGCCGCGGCGAGCGCCGGGGACGATGCCGCCGCGACGACGACCAGGGTGGCGCTCATGCGCTGCCACGCTCGCATATGACCTCCGGATATATGTGATATCAGCCATGCATCTCGGCATGTGCTCCGCGAATCCAGGTGGATCCGGCCTTTCAATATGTGCAAATGCATGTATAGCAGTGTCGGGCGGCCGGTGCCACCCACCTACCTGTCGACATCACGCTCGGGGACATCAGGGGGCTCGAAGTCGACACTCGGCGCGCGGCCGAAGCCGCCTCCGGCCATGACTTGCGGATGCGGGGAGACCGGATCGCCGTCCATACTGGGGACTCGAATCGCTGACCCGGCCGACACCGAGGAGACGAGTGACCATCCAGAAGGTAACGGTGCTCGGCACCGGAGTACTCGGATCGCAGATCGCGTTCCACACCGCGTTCAGCGGATTCGATGTCACCGCTTACGATCTCGACGAGGACGCGCTGAAGGCCGCGGCGGATCGGTTCGCGGGTCTCACGAAGGCCTACTGCGCCGAGGTGCCCGAGGCCGCGGATGGGAAGGCCGAAAAGGCCGCTGCCGCAATCGCACTCAGCTGTGATCTGGAAGAGGCGGTTCGTGCGGCCGATCTGGTGATCGAGGCGGTGCCGGAGGTGCTGGCCGTCAAGCAGGACGTGTATCGGCGGATCGGCGAATTCGCGCCCGCTCACACGATTTTCGCCACCAACTCCTCGACCCTGCTGCCGAGCGCGATCGCCGACTCCACCGGCCGCCCGGACCGGTTCCTGGCGCTGCATTTCGCGAACCGGATCTGGCGGCACAACATTCTGGAGGTCATGGGTACACCCGCGACCGATCCGCAGGTGTATCGCACCGCGGTCGAGTTCGCGGTCCGGATCGGGATGGTGCCGATCGAGCTGCACAAGGAGAAGTCCGGGTATGTGTTGAACTCGCTGCTGGTGCCGCTGCTCAATGCCGCGATGGTGCTGGCGGAGGGTGGCTTCGCCGACCCGGAGACCGTGGACAACACGTGGCGGATCGGCACCGGGGCACCGGTGGGCCCGTTCCAGATCCTCGACACGATCGGCTTGGCCACGCCGTACAACATCCTCAGCCACGGTGGTCCGGCGGAGCAGCGGCTCGCGGCCTGGATCAAGGAGAACTACCTCGACCAGGGCAAACTCGGGCTCGCCAGCGGTGAGGGCTTCTACCGGTACACGTAGCCGCGTCCCGCTCGCCGCGCGACGTACCCGAAGCCTGTGCAGCTGTAACTGGTTGCGGCATGCTGGATCTCGTTCCGATGTCGTGTCGAGGAGCTGGGTGAGCGTGGTGGAGAGCAGCGAGCCGGACACCGCGGACCGAGTCCCGGCGGCAGCGTCGATCCGCACACCGGTCGCCTGGTGGCCGGTGCTCACGGTCGCGGCGGTCGCCGCCGGGATCCACCTGGCGGTGGCGACCCGATACGGGTGGCATCGCGACGAGTTCTACTACGTGATCTGCGGCCGGCATCCCGACTGGGGTTATGTCGATCAGCCGCCGCTGGCGCCGCTGCTCGCCCGGCTGCTTGCGGCCATGCCCGGCGGGCTGTTTCCGCTGCGCGCGGCGGCCGTCGCGGCCCAGCTCGGTTGTGTACTGCTGACCGCGGCACTGGCCGCGGAGTTCGGGGGCCGGCGGCGGGCGCAGCTGATCGCGGCCGGATCTGTCGCGGCCGCACCGGGTTTCGTCGCCTCGTCGCTGCTGTTCGGTACCACGGTGCTGGACCAGCTGGTGTGGGCGGTGGTGCTGGTGCTGGTCGTGCGGGCACTGCGGCTGGGTACGGTCCGGGCGTGGTTGCCGGCCGGGGTGGCCGCCGGGATCGGTCTGGAGATCAAGGACACCGTCGCGGTCCTGATCCTGGGCATCGCGGTCGGGCTGATGCTGTTCCGGCGCAGCGCCTTACGCACACCCGGACCGTGGCTCGCCGCCGGTGTCACCGTGCTGTTCGCGGTCCCGAACCTGGTGTGGGACGCCCGCCACCAGTGGGCGAATCTGCGTATGGCCGAAACTCTTTCCCGCAATCAGGGCGGATTCCTCGGCGCCGCAGCACACCTGCCGATCCTGCTGTTCCTGCTGGCCGGACCGCCCTTGGTGGCGTTGTGGATCGCGGGCGTGCGGCGCCTGGGCGCGACGACCGGACACCGCTGGGTACTCGCGACGGTCGTCACCGCTGTCGCCCTGTGCACCGCCGGGGGTGGCAAGTCCTACTACGCGCTGCCGGTGTTGTTCGCCCTGTTCGCATCCGGTGCGGTGGCGGTCGAACAGGCGGCGACCGCACGCGGCCGCGTCGGCTGGCCGCTGGCCGTCGGCCTATCCGGGCTGGTCGCCGTCCTGATCGGCCTGCCTGTGTTGCCGCCGCACACCGCCGCGGCGCTGCGCCCGATCGACCCGCAGGTGGTGGAGACCTACGGCTGGCCGGACTTCGTCGATCAGGTCGCGGCCGCCGCGGCGCCGCTGCCCCCGGACGTCCCGATCTTCACCAGCAACTACGGCGAGGCCGGCGCGCTCACGACCTTCGGCCCGTCCCACGGCCTGCACCGCCCCGTCTACAGTGCGCACAACAACTACCTGCTGTGGGGCCCGCCGCCCGGCACACCCGATACCGTGCTCTGCGTCGGCGAATGGAAACCGCCCCTCCTGCAACGCTTCTGGTCGCAGGTGAGCGAACTCGCCCCGATCACCGCGGGTGACGGCGTGACCGACGAGGAAACCGCCGCCCACGCCGCGATCTATCTGTGCGAACGCCCGCGCGGCACCTGGGCTGAGCTCTGGCCCGGGCTGCGTCACCTCGACTGACCGAGATCCGGCTACGGCGAGTCGAATACGACCGATAAGTCTGTAGTCGGGGAGAATGGATTCCGGTGTGCTCGCACGCCTGCATGGTGTGTTCGCACGCCAGCGACACGACCGCTGTGCCGCCGCGTTTGACCGTGAGTTCGATGAACCACTGACGAACAGGAGCGAGAACAGATGGCGAAGAAGATGGATCTCGATGTCCTCGATATGAGCGCCGACGAGCAGCAGGACATGCGCCGTCGGCTCGAGAACGCCGCGGAACCGATCAGGCTGCGGCTACCACAATTGCGGTCGTGGATCCGGGACGGTTCGAACGAGGCCGTCAACGCGGCGAAGCTCAACGCCGCCACCGGGCGCGGTAAGGAATCGGTAGACATTCTGCTGCAACGGTTCCGGCGGGAATCGGAGAGCATGCTGATGATCGGCAACGGTGGCCGGTCGGCCGCCGGGCAGCGGGCCGCGACTCAGCGCGGCGAGGGCACCGGGCAGCTCTCGCCCGGCACCGGCAAACGCAAATCGAAGAAGGGCATGCTGACCAGCGCCATCCTGGCTTCCGAGCTGCCCATCGCGATAGACAAGGCCACCCCCGGCGGCCGGGTACCCGAGGGCATCTTCACCGTCGAGCTGGTGAGCACCGGCCCGCTACGGGTCCGGATCCCCGACGGTGACCAGGAGACGCTCGAGATCATCCTCGCCTGACCCGAACGAAACGATCCGGCCCCCTGCACCGGCAGGGGGCCGGATCGTTCTGTGGTGCAATCTGTTTCAGCCCACGGGCTGGGCGTGCCGCCCCGGCTGCTGGAGCTCGCGCAACCGCGCCCCCTCCACGTCGATGTCGGGAACGATGCGGCTCAACCACTTCGGTATCCACCACGCCGCCCGGCCCATCAGCGCCAGCAGCGAGGGGACGACCACCATCCGGACCAGGAAGGCGTCGAAGAACACACCCGCCGCCAGCGCGAAACCCATCGACTTCGAGGTCACGTCGGGGCTGAGCATGAAGCCGCCGAACACCGAGATCATGATGATCGCCGCCGCCGTCACGACGCGGGCGCCGTGGTGGTAGCCGCGTTCCATGGCCGGGATCGGCTCCTGCCCGTGCACGTACTCCTCGCGCATCCGGGTCACCAGGAACACCTGGTAGTCCATGGCGAGCCCGAACACCAAGCCGATCAACATGATCGGCAGGAAGCTGATGATCGGGTGCCCGCCGTCGGCGATCCCGAGCTTGTCCTGCTGGAACACCGCCACGGTGGCGCCGAAGGTGGCCGCCATCGACAGCAGGAAGCCGAGCGCGCCGGTGAGCGGCACCAGGATCGACCGGAACACCGCGATCAACAGCAGGAACGCGGCACCCGCCACGATCGCCAGATACGGCGCGATCTTGCTCAGCAGCAGCTGATCGAAGTCGACCGAGATGGCGGTCTGACCCGTGATCCCGTATTCCATACCGTATTTCGCGCGCAGGTCGTTCTCCTCGGCGCGGCCGTTACGCACCAGGTCGGTGGTCTCCTGGTTGTTCGGCCCCGACTTCGGCACGCCGGTGAACATGGCCGCCTGCCCGTCCGGGCTGGGGACGGCCGCGGTGAGATAGTCCATCCCGCTGTAGCCGGCCAGCTTCGTGCGCAATTCGTCGAGCGCTTGCGCGCGCTGGTTCTGCGGCACCTTCGACAGGTCGACCGCCACCAGCAGGGTGCCGTTGGCGCCCTCCCCGAAACCCTTGGTCTGCAGGTCGTAGGCCTTGCGCACCGAAGTGCCGGGCTGGGCGCTGTCGCCGCCGGGCACACCCAGCTGCATCTGGGTGGCCGGTAGCGCCAGCAGGGCCAGAATCACGACCGACAGGCCGAGGGTGAGCCACGGCCACTTGCCGATCACGCGCGCGATCCGCATGCCGAGCGTCACCGAATTGTCGTCCTCCGGATCGTATTTCGCGATCCCGGGCAGCTTCGGCCGGAACAGGAAGCGGCCGAACGCGCCCATCAGCGCCGGCAGCAGCCCGATCGCCACCAGCACCGCGAACAGGGCCGCGATCGCACCGCCGACACCCATGTAGGTCAGGAAGCTGACCCCGACGATGCTCAGCCCGGCCAGGGCGATGATGACGGTCAACCCGGCGAACACCACCGCCGAACCGGCGGTTCCGGTCGCGATCCCCGCCGCCTCTTCCGGCGAATCTTGAACTGTCAGTTCGTGTTTGTAACGGGACACCACGAACAGCGCGTAGTCGATGGACAGCGCCAAGCCGATCATCGAACCCAGCACCGGGGTGAAGGTCGGCATCGTGAAATGCGAGGTGCCGATCAGCACGACCGAGGCCGCCGCACCCACACCGACGATCGCGGTGAGGATCGGCACGAACGCCGCCACGATCGCCCCGAACGCGATGGCCATCACCACCAGCGCGACCGCCACACCTACGATCTCCGCGGAATTGCTGTTCTGCGCCTGCTGGGCGATCATGCCGGTCAGATCGACCTCGAGCCCGGCCGCGCGGGCCGGCTCGGCCGCGTCGTCGGCGGCCTTGCGGTCGTCGGCGGTGATGTCGGAGAACGCTTTGATCGCGAAGATCGCGTCCAGCTTGGCCACCGACTTCGGATCGTCCTTGCTCAGCACGTTCAGCGGTGCCGCGCTGCACACCGCCGCGAACTGCGGGTTGCTCGCCGGATTGCCGTTCAGGCAATCGATTCCGGCCGGCGCCCCGACCTGCTTGGTCTGCTGGATCGGGTCGATCACCGGGTGGTTCTTGTCGATGATCGGCAGCGCGCCCAGCCGCTGCACGAGCCCTTCCAGCGCGGCGGCGTTCGCCGGGTCGGTCAGCTTCTGGCCGGCCGGTGCCCCGATCACGTAGGTGCCGGTGATGGCCGCGCCGTTGAAGGCGGCCGACATGCCCGGGAAATGCCGATCCAGAATCTCGGTGGCCCGCTGCGACGGCAGGTCCGGGGCGGTGAACTTGTCCTGGAACGGCTTCGAGACGGCGGCGCCGACACCGGCGAGGACCACGAGCAGCACGATCCACGCGGGGATGACGAACCATTTGCGGCGGAACGCGAACTTCCCCCACAGGTACAGAAAGACGGACACGGAACTCTCCTCGCGGTAGCGGATTCGAGCAGCGGGCCGAGCAGGATACGGAAGATCGGTGCGAAAGCGAAAAATGCGCACCTGCGAGTCTGGTGGCTGAGCCTGTCGAGTTCAAGCACCACTGCCTGCGAGAACGCCGGAAACGACACCGCCCCCGCATCCGGAATTCGGATGCGGGGGCGGCGTTCGAGCCTCGACGGATCAGACCGTGACCGGCTGCTTCACCGTGTCGGAGTCCGGGTCGTCCTGCGGCCGCAGCGCCGTGAGCTTGGCGCCCTCGACGTCGATGTTCGGCAGGATCCGGTCCAGCCACGCCGGCAGCCACCACGCCCACTTGCCCATCAGGGCCAGCAGCGACGGGATGACGATCATGCGGACGATGAACGCGTCGAAGAACACACCGGCGGTCAACGCGAAGCCCATGGACTTCGAGGTGACGTCGGGGCTCAGGATGAAGCTGGCGAACACCGCCATCATGATGATCGCCGCCGAGGTGACGACGCGGGCACCGTGCTGGTAACCGGTGATCATCGCCTCCTTCGGCGACTTGCCGTGCACGTACTCCTCACGCATGCGGGTGACCAGGAAGACCTGGTAGTCCATGGCGAGCCCGAACACCAAGCCGATCAACATGATCGGCAGGAAGCTGATGATCGGGTGCGCCGAACCGATCAGGCCCAGCTTGTCCTGCTGGAAGATCAGCACGGTCGCGCCGAAGGTCGCGGCCATCGACAACAGGAAGCCCAGGGCCGCGGTCAGCGGCACCAGGATCGACCGGAACACCAGCATCAGCAGCACGAACGCGGCACCCGCCACGATCGCCAGGTAGGGCGCGACCTTGCTGAGCAGCAGCTCGTTGAAGTCGGCCTGCATGGCGGTCGAGCCGGTGATGCCGTACTCCATGCCGTACTTGGCCTTGAAGTCCGCTTCGGCGGCGCGGCCGTTGATCACCAGGTCGGTGGTCGCCTGGTTGTTCGGGCCCGACTTCGGGACGCCGGAGAACATCGCGCCCTCGCCGTCCTTGCTCTTGCCGGTGTTGGTCAGGTACGCCATGCCCGGGTAGCCGGCGAGCTTGTCGCGCAGCTCGTTCACGGCCTGGTCCCGCTGCTCGGGAGCCACGTTCGCCAGGTCGACCGCGACCAGCAGCTTGCCGTTGGAACCCTCGCCGAAGCCCTTCGTCTGCAGGTCGTAGGCCTTGCGTGCCGAACTTCCGGCCGGCGAGCTGTCACCGCCGGGCAGACCCAGCTGCATCCCGGTCGCGGGCAGGGCCAGCAGACCGAGGATCACCACGGCCAGGGCCAGCGTGACCGCCGGCGCCTTGGCGATACCCCGCGCGATCCGCAGACCGACGGTCTTGGAGTTCGGGTCCTCCGGGTCGTGCTTGGCCACCAGCGGCAGCTTCGGCTTGAACAGGAAGCGGCCGAAGGCGCCCATGAACGCCGGCAGCAGCGTGACCGCGACGCTGACCGCGAAGAACGCGGCGAGCGCGCCACCGATGCCCATGAAGGTGAGGAAGCTGACGCCGACGGTGCTCAGCCCGGCCAGCGCGATGATGACCGTCAGACCGGCGAACACCACCGCGGAACCGGCGGTACCGATGGCGACACCGGCCGCCTCCTCCGGCGAATCCTGCACCGTCAGTTCGTGCTTGTAGCGGGACACGATGAACAGGGCGTAGTCGATGGACAGCGCGAGGCCGATCATCGTGGCCAGCACCGGGGTGAAGGTGGGGACCGAGGTCACCGAGGTGAGTCCGGAGATCACCGCGGTCGCCGAGCCGAGCCCGAAGATGGCGGTCAGGATCGGAGTGAACGCCGCGATCAGCGCGCCGAACGCGATGGCCATGACGATCAGCGCGATCACGATGCCGATCATGGTCGAGTTGTCCTGCGGCTGGTTCTGCGCGATCACGCCGGTCAGCTCGACGTCGAGGCCGGCCTTGCGGGCGTCGTCGGCCACGGCGTTCGCGGCCTTGCGGTCGGCGTCGGTGATGTCGGAGAACTTCTCGATGTTGAACTGCGCGTTCACCACCGCGACGGTCTTGGCGTTGTCACCGCCCATCACGTTGACCGGCGCACCACTGCAGAGGCCGGCGAAGCCGGGGGTGCTGGGGTCGTTGTCGAGGCAGTCGATCGGCGGGTTCTGCTTCGAGCCGATGTCGCGAGTGGCCGCGAGCGGATCCTGCACGGACGACGGCTTGACGATGTTCAGCGCCGACAGGGTGTGCACGAATTCGGTGAGCGCGTCGGCGTTCTTGGGGTCGGTGAGCTTCTGCCCGTCCGGTGCCGCGATCACGTAGGTGCCGGTGATGGCGTCCTGGCTGAACCCGGCCGACATGCCCGGAAAGTGCTTGTCGAGAATGTCGGTGGCCTGCTGGGACGGTAGGTTCGGTGCGCTGAACTTGTCCTGGAACGGCTTGTGTACGCCGAATCCGATGCCGGCGAGCATGATGAGGATGGCGATCCAAGCCGGCAAGACGAGCCATTTTCGGCGGAAGGCGAACTTGCCCCACCGGTAGAGGTAGACGGACATGAGGAGTTGCTCCTGCGGTTAGCTGTGCGGAGGTACCGGAGTGCGGCAGCGGGACGCTCCTGCGGCCACTTTCCCGTGTGCCGCCTCCATGTCCGTCCCGCCTACCGTGCGGTAGGTAGACTACCGACGCGAAAGTGGAGGTACAACCTCGCCTTTCGGTCGCCCGGAACGCCCGATATGGCAGTGAGGAGGATCGGCGAATGAGCGCCCGCGCGTCGAGCGAACCTGTTTCCGCAGGTAGAGGGACCAAGGATGCGATTCGGGACGAAGCCATCCGGCTGTTCGCCGAAAAAGGATTCGAGCAGACGAGCCTGCGCGAGGTCGCGGATGCGGTGGGAATCACAAAAGCGTCGCTCTACTACCACTACGCCTCGAAGCTCGATCTGCTGCTGGCGGTGGTGGAGCCGATGTTCGACGATCTGGCCGCCGTGGTCGCCGAAGCTGAACGGTTGCCGTGGACCCCGGAGTCCATCCGGCGGGTCCTGGGCCACCAGCTCGCCGCCCTCATGCGTCACCGGCGCACCGGTGAACTTCTGGTCCGCGACACCGTCGCCATCGTCAACGCCGTCGGCGACCGCTACCCCGGCAAGATGGAATTCCACCGGCGGATGTGCGGCTGGCTCGCCGGGCCGGACCCCACAGACGTCCGCATCCTGCGCGCGACCGCCGCCGTCGAGGTCATCGGCACCGTCCTGTGGACCCGGCCGCTGCTGCCGGCCGCGGACGACGGGATGATCGAGACCGTCCTGCTCCAGTCCGCGCTCGGCGTCCTCGAAGGAAACTCGTGAACATCACTCCCAAGGGCGACTACGCGGTCCGCGTCCTGCTGGAGATCGCGACCGCGCAACTCGCACCGGGCCGCACCGACATCGCGGTGAAGGCCGAGGCCATCTCCGCCGCCCAGGACATTCCCGCGAAGGTGCTCGAGACCGTCGCCGCCGAACTGCGCCGCGCCGGACTCGTAGTCAGCCGCCGCGGCCCCGACGGCGGCTACCGGCTCAGCCGGCCCGCCACCGAGATCAGCGTCGCCGATGTCATCCGAGCCGTCGAGGGGCCGCTGGCCTCGGTGCGCGGACAGCGCCCCGAGGACGTCGTCTATACCGGCTCGGCGGTGGCCCTGCGCGAGGTGTGGATCGCGCTGCGGGTGAACTTGCGCGCGGTCCTGGAACAGGTTTCGATCGCACAGGTCGCGGCCGGTGACCTGCCCGCCTTCGTGGCCGACCTGACCAGCGATCCCGGCGCGTGGACCCGGCGTCCGGTACCGATCGGTAACGCTCCTGCGACGGGTGCGGGCAGCCTGTAGTCTGCGAAAACCATGTTGATCAGACTGCTCCGCATTTATCTCGCGCCCTACCGCCCGCAGTTGGTCGGCGTAGTTGTGCTTCAGCTGATGTCGGTCACCGCCAACCTGTATCTCCCCAGCCTCAACGCCCAGATCATCGACAACGGCGTCAGCGTCGGCGACATCAGCTACATCTGGGGCATGGGCCTCGGCATGGCGCTCATCTCCGCGGTGCAGATCCTCATGTCGGTCTACTCGGTGTACCTGGGTTCACAGGCCGCGATGGGCGCGGGCCGCGATATGCGTTCCGCGCTGATCCACCGCATCGGTACCTTCTCCGCGCGCGAGGTCGGCGTCTTCGGCGCCCCCTCGCTGATCACCCGCACCACCAACGACGTGCAGCAGATTCAGATGCTGGTCGTGATGAGCGTATCGATGCTGGTCATGGCGCCGGTCATGTGTATCGGCGGCATCGTGATGGCCATGCGGGAGGCGCTCGGGCTGTCCTGGCTGCTGCTGATCGCGGTCCCGGCCCTGGCGCTGACCATGGGGATCATCATCTCCCGCATGCTGCCCACCTTCCGGGTGATGCAGACGCGGATCGACGCGGTCAACCGGGTGCTGCGCGAGCAGATCACCGGTATCCGGGTCGTGCGGGCGTTCGTGCGGGAGCGGCACGAGGTCCGGCGGTTCGGGATCGCCAACGAGCAGCTGGTCGAGACGGCACTGAAGGTCGGCCGTCTGATGGCGCTCATGCTGCCGACGATCATGCTGATCGCGAACATGACCGCCACCGCGGTGCTGTGGGTCGGCGGTCACCAGATCAACGACGGCCACATGAAGATCGGTGCCCTCGGCGCCATGATGGCCTACATCATGCAGATCCTGATGGCGGTCATGATGGCCTCCTTCCTGGCGATCCTGGCGCCGCGCGCGTCGGTGTCCGCCGACCGGATCGGTGCCGTGCTGGAGACCGAGTCCTCGGTGCGGGCACCCGACCAGCCGCGGCCGTTCGCCGGCGACCCCGGGGTGGTCGACGTGGTCGGCGCCGAATTCCGCTATCCGGGCGCGGAACAGGCTGTGCTGCAAGGCATCCGGTTCCGGGCCGAACCGGGCCGCACCACGGCGATCGTGGGGTCCACCGGTGCCGGCAAGACGACCCTGATCAACCTGATCCCCCGGCTCATCGACGTCACCGACGGCGCGATCTACCTCGGAGGCCGCGACGCCCGCGAGGTGGACCTCGACCTGCTGCGCAACCAGGTCGGCCTGGTGCCGCAGAAGGCCTACCTCTTCTCCGGCACCATCGCCACCAACCTGCGCTACGGCAACCCGGACGCCACCGACGAGCAACTGTGGGAGGCACTCGAACTCGCGGAGGCCGCCGACTTCGTCCGGCAGATGCCCGCCGGGCTCGACACCCCGGTCGCGCAGGGTGGCACCACCGTCTCCGGCGGTCAGCGGCAGCGGTTGTCGATCGCGCGCGTGCTGGTGAAGCGCCCGCGCGTCTACCTGTTCGACGACTGTTTCTCCGCGCTCGACGTGGCCACCGACGCCCGGGTCCGGGAAAACCTGCGCGCGATCACCACCGACGCCACCGTCGTCACCGTGGCCCAGCGGATCTCGACGGTCCGCGACGCCGACCAGATCGTGGTGCTCGACGACGGCCGCATGGTCGGCCTGGGCACCCACGACGAACTGCTCCGCGACAGTCGCGAATACCGCGAGATCGTGGAGTCGCAATTCTCTGAGCAGGAGGCCCGGTAATGGCCGAGAACGCCGTGCCGGCCGGTCCGCCCGCACAGAAACCCGAAGACTTCAAGTCCTCGCTGCGCCGCCTGGTCGGCCGGCTCGGACCCGAGCGCTACCTGCTCATGGTCGTGCTGTTCCTGGCCGCCGGATCCGTGGTGCTCAACGTGCTGGGCCCGATCATCATGGGCCACGCCACGAACCACATCTTCGAGGGTGTGCTGGGCATGCAGTTTACGCCCGGACAGACCAAGCAGGAGGTCGTCGACAAGCTGCGCGCCGGGGGCAACAACACACTCGCCGACATGCTGTCGGCCATGGACATGGTGCCCGGCAAGGGAATCGACTTCGGCGTGGTCGGGCGGATCCTGCTGCTGGTGATGGCGCTGTATCTCACCGCGGCGTTCTTCGCGTGGGCGCAGTCTTGGCTGCTCAACATCGCGCTCAACCGTGCCGTCAAGCGGATGCGGGCCGAGCTGGAGGAGAAGCTGCACCGGCTGCCGCTGAGCTACTTCGACTCCACCCCGCGCGGTGACCTGCTCTCCCGCGTGACCAACGACGTCGACAACGTCGCGCAGAGCATGAACCAGACCATCAGCCAGCTGCTCACCTCGGTGCTGACCGTGGTCGGCATCCTGGGCATGATGTTCTACATTTCGTGGATGCTGGCGCTGATCGCGCTGGTCAGCGTGCCCGCGGTGATCGTGGTGACGTCGCAGATCGCGAAGCGGTCCAAGCCGTACTTCCTGGAGCAGTGGACCTCCACCGGTCTGGTGAACGCGCAGGTCGAGGAGGCGATCACCGGTCACGAGGTGGTGACCGCGTTCGGCCGGGTCACCGAGGTCGGCCGCGAATTCGACCGGCGCAACAACGGTCTCTACAACGCGGGCTTCAAGGCCTCGTTCATCTCCGGCCTGATCCAGCCCGCGGTGATGTTCATCGGGAACATCAACTACGTGATCGTCGCGGTGATCGGTGGCCTGCGGGTCGCGTCCGGTCAGATCTCGCTCGGTGAGGTGCAGGCGTTCACGCAGTACTCGCGGCAGTTCAGCCAGCCGATCACCCAGATCGCCACCATGATCAACCTGTTGCAGTCCGGTCTGGCGTCCTCGGAACGGATCAACCAGGTGCTCGACGCTCCCGAGCAAGTGCCGGATCCCGCTGTGCCGGACGCGAATCCGCTGCAGGGTGGCCGGGTCGTGTTCGACCGGGTGCGGTTCGGCTACGACCCGGAGATCCCGATCATCGACAATCTGTCGCTGGTCGCGCAGCCCGGCCATGTGGTCGCCATCGTCGGCCCGACCGGCGCCGGCAAGACGACTCTGGTCAATCTGCTGATGCGGTTCTACGAGGTCGATTCCGGTGCGATCACCGTCGACGGGGTGGACATCACCACGGTGCCGCGCGACCGGCTGCGCAGCCGGATGGGCATGGTGCTGCAGGACACCTGGCTGTTCGGCGGCACGATCCGCGAGAACATCGCCTACGGTGACCTGACCGCCACCGAGGACGAGATCATCGCGGCGGCCAAGGCCGCGTACGTGGACCGGTTCGTGCACGCGCTGCCCAACGGCTACGACACCGTCCTCGACGAGGAGGGTTCGGGCGTCAGCGCGGGGGAGAAGCAGCTGGTCACGATCGCGCGCGCGTTCCTGGCCAAGCCGTCGATCCTGATCCTGGACGAGGCGACCAGTTCGGTCGACACCCGGACCGAACTGCTGGTGCAGCAGGCCATGGCCGAATTGCGCCGGGACCGGACCAGTTTCGTGATCGCGCACCGGCTCTCGACGATTCGCGACGCCGACCTGATCGTGGTCATGGAGGCCGGCCGGATCGTGGAGCAGGGGACACACGAGTCGCTGCTGGCGGCCCGTGGCGCGTACCACAACCTGTACAGCGTGCAGTTCGCGGCGGCGCTCGACTGACCCGCGCCCGGCCCGGTTCGCTTGGGCCGGGCCGGGTTCCGGCGGGTTATACGGGATGCCCGGGCGGGTCACCGTGGAATAGGCTGGGGCCATGACGAATCCCGGCGCTTCCGACGAGTGGTGGAAGCAGTACGGCAGCGACGGTACGCCCAACGATGCCCCCGCCGAGCCGACGCAGTACAGTTCGGCGCCGCAGTTCCAGGCGCAGCCCGCGCCGCCGCCGTCGGTGCCGGTGACCCCACCGCCGCAACCGCTTCCGCCGCAGTCGCCGTACGGGTCGACGCCGCAGTACCCGGTGCAGGACATGACGCCGCCCCCGCAGCCTGTGGCACCGGCCCAGCCGGCCTATCCGCAGCAGGCGTACCCGCAACCGGGGTACGCTTATCCGAATCCCGCTGCGTACCAGCCCTATGGCTATGCGGGCCAGCAGCCGAAGACCAACGGCCTCGCGATCGCCGCGCTGATCTTGTCGCTGGCCTGCTGTCCGCCGCTGGGCATCATTCTCGGGCTGGTCGCGCTGAGCCAGATCAAGGATCGGGGTGACAACGGCCGCGGTCTCGCCCTGGCGGCCGTATGGGTGGGTATCGCCTGGTCGGTGGTCATGGTGCTGTGGTTCGGGATCAACATCTTGGTGATCTCCAACGACACGAGTTCCAACGGTTACTGATCCCGGACGACGAAGGGACGCGCCCGGATTCCGGACGCGTCCCTTCGCGTATGCGGGCTCGGCCCGCGACAGCTGTTGTCCGTTCGGACGATTCAGCCCTTGAGGACCTGGGTCCCGCCGGCGAACTTGTCGTGCCAGCCCTGCTTGTTCGGGTCCTGCTCGATGGTGACGGCGATGTAGATCATCAGGCCGACGGCCACGAGGCTACCGAGGCAGTAGATGGCCTGCGCCGCGATGAACAGGTTGCGCTTGAGCGACTGCTCGGGGGTGAGCGCCGCGCCGCCGGGGCCGATGACCCGCATGCCGAGCCACTTCTTGCCGAAGGTGCCACCCTGCGAGGTCTCCATGTAGACGAAGTATCCGAGCATGGCGGCGGCGGAGACGAAGCCACCGACGATGCCGCCGACGAATCCGCCGCCGAGCACCGTGGAGATGACGAAGGACACGATGCCGAACAGGACGCCGTCGATGAGGCGCGCCAGGAACCGCATGCCCAGATCACCCGGAACGGATCCGGCGGGAACGTTCTGGCCGGGGAAGGCCGGGTAGCCCTGCCCCTGGTCGTAGCCGGGCTGCTGGCCGTATCCCGGCTGCTGGCCGTAACCACCCTGCTGCTGGCCGTAGCCACCCTGCTGGCCGTACTGGTCCTGCGGGGCGCCGTAGCCGCCCTGCTGGCCGTACCCGGGCTGCTGGCCGTAGCCGCCGCCCTGCTGCTGGCCGAAGTTCGGGTCCTGGCCGTAGCTGCCCTGCTGGCCGTAGCCGCCTTGCTGCTGGCCGTAGCCCGGCTGCTGCTGTCCGTAGCCGCCTTGCTGGCCGTAGCCGGGCTGCTGCTGTCCGCCTTGGGGGTACGGCTGCCCGTACGGCTGCCCGCCCTGCGGATACTGGTTGGGGTCGTACCCACCGCTGGTCATGTAATCGTCCTTTAATGGTTGTGATTTCGGACCTTCGGTTACGTTACGGATTTCCACAGGATTGCACCACCGCGCCATCGCCCTTCCCGGGGTGATATGTGGTCCGCGCATCGCCGCCACACGTCCGAATCGTCCGATTCTCGCTGGTAGAGATGTTGTGGTGCAAAGATTCCGGTGTTCGTGGCCACTGTGGGAACCGAAGGTCACGAATGCAGTACGGCACCGCGTCGTCGATGTTGGGCGCGTCCTGCGGTGGGTCGGATCAGGCGCGCAACCGGATCCGCAGCCGGTCCGCCGAAATCTGCTGTCCGGCTGCCAGCTCGGCTGATAGCGCTTCGGCATGTTCGGTCAAACCGGCCGTATCGACCGAGTGCAGTTCGGGTCCGGCCGCATTCAGCCGCTCGGCGGCCCGCCGCAGGAGGGTGCGCGCGCCTTTCGGGTTACCGCGCTGAATGTGGGTCAGTCCGACCGCCAGCTGGGCCAGGCCCTGCCACAGGTTGCGTTCCTCGAACGGCCCGTTCTTCCAGGCGGCTTCGAGTACCTCGTGGGCGTAGAAGGGCAGGCCGTCGTCCAGCAGCCGTTGCGCGAAATCCAATGTCTCCGTTGGTGTCAGGTCCAGATCGTCCGGAATGCGCGTAACTCCCGGGCTGCCCGGGGGCAGCGGCCGCCCGAAACGGTCACGGGGCCGGGCATTTCGGGCGCGACCGGTCTCGTCGCGGTCTCGGTCGGTCATGGTTCCATTCTCGCATCGCATTCCAGGCTACGGTTTGGCAACTTGTTCGGTACGACACGCGCGCGAGTGCAGGTAATTGAAATCGAAAACACGATGCCGTGTGGTAGCGGGAGCTGCTAGTCTCCTGGACCGGGGGCAAGCCCCTCGAGGGTGCACCGATGCGGTGTGCGCGGTCGAAACAGCCGATGCGGCTGGCACTTCGGCTGCCGCATCGCCGGGATCCTTGCTCGGTCCGGATCCCCGGTGCTCAGTTCCAATGATGTCGGATCCGAAATCATACCAGGAGTCTAGTTCTCGACGCTGAAAAGGAGCTCGTGCCGTGAAGGTGGAATTGACCGGTGCCGTATGGCGCAAGAGCACTCACAGCGGTCCCGACGGAAACTGTGTGGAAGTCGCATTTCTGGGTGACGGGAATGTCGCGGTCCGGGACACCAAGGACCATGGGCGCGGTCCGGTGTTGGCATTCGCTCCGGGCGAATGGGACGCCTTTGTGACCGGTGTTGTGCGGGAAGACTTCCGGGCCTGACCGCTGCCGAACGGAAAACAGGGCCCCGGGTCGCGCAGACTCGGGGCCTTTGCCGTGTCATCGGGATGCCTCCTCCTGATGCCGGCGCAGCGCGGTCAGCTGCCGCTGTTCGGCCGCGTGCGCGGTGGTGCGCGCCAGCTCGATCTCCGCGGGCGGATCGGCGAAGAAGAAGCTGCCCGACGCGGCCCGGCCCGCCAGCCCGATCCGGTTGCCGCGCTTGGGGACCGGAGCACCCTGATACTTCAGCGGGATCGGGTGACCGTGCGCGTCGACCCCACCCAGCGGCTGGTGCAGCTCGATGTACTCGCCGTGCGGCAGCCGCCGGATGACGCCGGTCTCGATCCCGTGCTCGAGCACCGCTCGGTCGCTTCGCTGCAGGCCCAGGCACATTCGGTAGGCCGCGAAATAGGCCAGCGGTGGCACGATCAGCAGCGCGATCCGGAAGATCCAGGTGGTGGCGTTCAGTGAGATGTCGAAGGTGAGCGCGAGGATGTCGTTGACGCAGGCCAGGGTCAGCACCGTGTAGAAGGAGAGCGACATCGCGCCGATCGCGGTGCGCACCGGGACGTCTCGCGGCCGCTGCAACAGATTGTGCTGGGCCCGGTCGCCGGTCAGCCGCTTCTCGATCCACGGATATCCGAGCAGCAGCGTGAAGATCAGCGGCATCATGATCGCCACCGCGAAGGCGCCCGGCACGGTATGCCCGAACGGATAGATCTCCCATGCCGGGAACAGGCGCAGGAACCCGTCCGTCCACATCAGATAGAAGTCCGGCTGCGTACCCGCCGACACCTGAGACGGGTTGTAGGGACCCAGATTCCAGATCGGATTGATCTGCAACACCCCGCCCATCAGGGCGAGTACGGCGAGCGTGATCATGAAGAACGCGCCCTGGTCGAGTGCGAACACCGGAACGATGCGTGCGCCCAGCACATTTCGTTCCGTGCGTGCCGGTCCGGGGAACTGGGTGTGCTTCTGATACCAGACCAGTGCGACGTGTGCGGCGATCAAGGCCAGCATGATTCCGGGAAACAGCAACACGTGAGCGATGTACAGCCGGGGAATGATGATCGTCCCCGGGAAGTCGCCCCCGAAGATCAGCCAATGCAGCCAGCTTCCGATCACCGGCGTGCCCAACATGATTCCGGAGAAGGCGGCACGTAATCCGGTGCCGGACAACAGATCATCGGGAAGCGAATAGCCGAAGAACCCTTCGAACATGGAAATTATCAGCAGGATCGCACCGATGACCCAGTTGGCTTCGCGTGGCCGCCGGAACGCGCCGGTGAAGAACACGCGGCACAGGTGCAGGATCATCGAAGCGGTGAAAAGTAATGCGGCCCAATGATGTACCTGCCGGATGAAGAGACCGCCCCGCACGTCGAAGGAGATGTCGAGCGCCGATTCGTAGGCGCGGGACATGGTCACGCCGCGCAGCGGTTGATAGGTGCCCTGATAAACGACTTCGGTCATCGACGGATCGAAGAACAGCGTCAGATACACACCCGACAGCAGCAGGACAATGAAGCTGTAGAGCGCGATCTCCCCGAGCAGGAACGACCAGTGGGTCGGAAAGACCTTGTTGATCGAGCGTTTCAGGAACGGTGCCGCGCGATATCGTGCATCCGCTCCGTCCGCCTGTGCGGCCAGGATTCGTCCGACGCTGCCCTGAACTGCCATGGCAGTCACCCCTGTAGGGAAGAACCGATGAACTTCTACTACAGACGGTAGCACTATAGCCGTCGGCAATCGAGGGGTTCGCGGCCCGCGACCGTTATCGTCGACGCGTGAGTTCCCTGGCGCCGCAGGATGCCACCCGCTACTGGCTCGGCCGGCGCGGGTGCACCGACCTGTTCCTGCTCTACTGCTTCGACGACACCGGGGCGGACGATGCCGCGGTCCGGGCAGAACTGATCGACCGGGCACAGCGAATTCCGGATCTGTGCCTGCGAATTCAGCCACGGCGGATCGCGTACCCGGGGCTGGTCGCGCGGATAGTGGACGGGTCGGAGGTGGCGGAGGTGCCGCTCGCGGAGCCGACTTGGGCGAATGTGGTTGCGGCCATGGGTGAACTGCTGGGGACGGCGGTCGACCCCGAGGTGGATCCGTGGCGGCTGCACCTGTTCCGCGGGATTGCGGGCGCGCCCGGTGGTATGAGCGCGGCTCTCGTTGCAGTACTGCAGATTTCGCACGCGTTGGTAGATGGGCGGCGGGCTGCCGGAGTGGCGCGGGCACTGTTCGGCCGCGAAGCACCGGTGACAGGGCCGATTCCGGTGGGCGACCTCCCGTCGGCTCGTGGGCGTCGGTCGGCTGCGGCGCGCGGGTCCGGGAGCGCCGTGCGTGATGATGCCCGGTCCGGGCGCGAGGCTGATGTGGGTGGTCGCGCGGGATCCGGGTGGGCGGTTCGCTCCTCGGCTCTGGAACGATTGCGAGTAGTCTGCAGCGGTCGACGGACTGCGGAAGTTCTTGCAGCAGCGAGTTTCCCGGTGCAGCTGCTCCGCACGGTGCGCCGGGGCCTCGGTGCCGAGCGGGCGCGGCGGGCCCTGCTGGCGTTGACCGCCGCGGGCGAGCTGCCACCGCCGCCTCCCGGTGTGCCTGCGACCGTGCTCAACCGGCCGCCGGTACCGGTCCGGCACGCGGTACAGCTGACCGTGCGCCGCGATCTGCGGATACCGGGCCACACGGTGACGGTGGTCGTGCTGACGGCCATCTCGGTGGCGCTGACCGACCTTCTCGGCGCACCCGCCGAAGTCCTTGCCGCCCAGGTCTCGATGGCAGTGCCACCAGGAAACAGCCACGTCCGCAACAACTATCGTGACCTCAGCGTCGAATTACACACTGCCGAATCGGATCTGCGGCGCCGGGCCGCGCTCATCGCCACCACCCTGGCCGATCGGCGGCGGCGCGCCACCCACCTGCTTCAGGACGCGCAGGGCCGCGTGACCGCCGTGCTGCCCGCGCCGATCCTGCGCCGGGACGTCGCGGCGCAGCCGCTGGACCGGGTGCCGGAGTTGCTGGCGGGTAACACCGTTGTCTCCAGCGTGCAGCGCGGCCCGGCGGACCTGACCTGCGCCGGCGGCCGGGTCCGGTTCACCGGCGGGTTCCCGGCCGTCGGCGCGGTCATGCACCTCACGCACGGGATCCACGGCCTCGGAGACACGGTGACCGTGTCCGTGCACGCCGATCCGGACGTGGTCCCCGATATCGACGGATACGTTCGCCGCATCGACTCGGCGCTCGACGAGGTGCTGCTGGCGCTCGGTCCGTAGCGCGCCCTCGATGGCCGCGCTGCGGGACGAGCGGCAGCCCGGACCTACGGCTTGATCGTGGTCAGCTTCGCCGGGTTGCGGACTGTGTACACGGCGGTGACCAGTCCGTCGCGGACCTCGATGGACGTGACCTGATCCAGCTTGCCGGCGACCACCGCGACCGTCGCCGGCATGCCGTTGTAGACGCCGACCCGGCCGTCGAGGCCGCCCAGCGCCACGGCCTTGCGAATCAGGCCGATCACCGTGCGCGCCACCTTGTCCGGGCCGTGCACCGGACGCATCGTCGCGGTGACGAAGCCGCCGCCATCGCCGATGAACACCACGTCCGGGGCCAGGACGTCCATCAGGGACTGCACGTCGCCGGTCGCCGCCGCCATCATGAACCGGGTCGCGACCTCCTGGGCCTGTTCGGGCGTGGCGATCGCGGTGTGCCGTTGGGCGTGAACCTGGGTCCGGGCGCGCTGATTCAGTTGCCGCACAGCCGCTTCGGTCTTACCCACCGCTGCCGCGATCTCGTCGTAGCCGAAGTCGAAGACCTCGCGCAGCACGAAGACCGCGCGCTGCGCCGGAGTGAGGGTCTCCAGCACCAGCAGCATCGCGGTGGTGACGGCCTCCCCGGTGAGGACGTGATCGATTCCGTCCGGCCCGGCGTCGGTGGCCAGCGGCTCGGGCAGCCACGGGCCCACGTACTCCTCGCGGCGGCGGGTGGCCGAGCGCAGCAACTGCAGCGCCTGCCGGGTGACGATTCGCGCCAGGTAGGCCCGCGGATTGTCCACCGTGTCGAGATCGACTGTGCGCCAGCGCAGGTAGCTGTCGCTCAGCACGTCCTCCGCATCGGTCACCGACCCGAGGATCTCGTAGGCGATCGAGAACAGCAGGGGCCGGTGACCGGTGAAGAGGTCTTCGCGATCGGTCACTTCTTACCGGGCATCCAGGCGTAGATACCGGTCCGGGGCGCGGCTTTGGCGCCGCGCACGATCGCCTCCTTGAGTGCCGCGCCGGTCCGGCCCGACAGGTAGGCGCGCCGCGGGGAGTCGTCGCGGCGGGTCACCTGGATCACCGAGTCGCGACGGCCGAGGCTGACCGCCTGCCCGACATAACCCATGGAATACGGTGCGGGCTTGCGGTTCCGGCTGATTCGGGCCAGCGTGTTCGCGGCGTGCGTGCCCTGCGGCACCGCGGTGGCACACGCGGCCCGCGCGCCGGGAACGGCGGCACAGTCGCCCACCACGAAGATCCGTTCGTCGTTCACACTGCGCAGATATTCGTCGACCAGGGCGCGGCCTGCGTCGTCGACCGGAAGACCGCTGCGGGCAACCAGATCCGGGATCGTGCCCATGACCGCCCACAGGGTGAGGTCCGACGGGAGCCGGGTTCCCGACCGCAGGATCACCTCGCCGTCCGCCGCGGCGGTGACCGTATCGCTCACGATCTCGACACCGAGCCGCGCCAGTCCGCTGCGCGCCCGCTGCCGCCCGCCCTCGGAAAGGCTCTCCCCGACTGTAGAACTCACCAGCCGGATCGTGAGATCGGTTCGGGCCTCGGCGATCTCGGCCGCGGTCTCCAAGCCGGTCAGCCCGCCGCCGACCACCGTGACGACCGCACCGGCCGCCAGTCGCTCGAGCTGCTCGCGTGCGTCCTGCGCGCCCTCCCAGGTGCCGACGGCGACGGTGCCGGGCAGCGGGTCGACGGTGCTGCCGACCGCGACGAACAGGTAATCGAATTCCAGCCCGGTACCGTCGGACATGGTGACCGTGCCGTCACCGATCTCGTCCACACTGCCGACCAGCGTCGTGACCCGGTCGCCGACCATCTCCGCCAGCGGCGTGGCCGCGTGGCAGGTACCGGCGACCTGCTGGTGCAGCCGCACCCGCTCGACGAATTCGGCTCGTGGATTGACCATCGTGACCTGCGCCCCCCGCACCTTCGCGGCGACCTTGTTCGCCGCCATCGTCCCAGCGTAGCCCGCACCCACCACAACGACCTTCATGACTGCCTCCCTGCACTGTCCGGATCGGTACACCCATGGGATGCGGCAGGCGCGGATCCTGTGACGGGCAGTCGATGTGACGTGCGGCACGCGGATCGGCCGCGCCGCGCCGGGCGCCGGAACCGTTTGCCGACGGTGTTCCCGAACCGGTTGCCGGGCAAGATTTTCGGGACACGAACGGTGTTCGTCACATGTGGCACCATCGAGACATGTTCACGGTCCGGGTGTTGCTGGCGGCCGCGGTTCTCGCGGTGCTGTGCTCGGCCTGCTCGGTCGACTCGAAGACCTTCGACGACCAGATCTGGTTGCACGGCGACCCCGACCCGGGCGGCAAACTGACCGCAGTGGTGTCGGCGGTGTTCTACGCCTACCCGGCCGAGGCCACGGTCACGCTGCGCACCACCGACCGGCTGGAATGGGATTTCTGCCCGAACCGCCCGGGCCACAACGGCTGGCAGCCGATCCGGGCGCAGGTCGAATTCGCCGTGGTCGGCAGCACGGACCGGATCGTCGGCTCGGTCGGTTCGTCACTGCAGCAAGCAGGCTGGTCGGTCGACTACGGCTCGGACGGACCCGCCTGGATCCGTCCGGCTGCCACCGGCGTCGCCCACGCGCGGCTGCGTGCCGATCAGGCGTGGACCGGTGGATTGATCGCCTGGAACCTGACCGCCGAAGTGCCGGCGGTCAAGGGTTGCTGAGCGGTACTACGGTTCGATCCCGAGCCCGGCCGCCGGCTGCGGCCACGACGCGGCATCGCGGAGCACCGCACCGGCGCGCGCCACGAACAGATACGGCCTGGTCGGAGACGGAGACCGTCCCGGACCAGGCCGTATATGGCGGAGGATAGGGGATTTGAACCCCTGAGGGCGTTAACCCAACCCGCGTTCCAGGCGAGCGCCATAGGCCACTAGGCGAATCCTCCGCTCAGGAATATACCGGGTGACCCCCCGGTAAGACCAAACCGGGGCGTGAGCTCACTTCTTGATGCTGGTCAGGACGTGGGTGAGCTCGGATTTGCACACGTTCTGGGTGTCGTCACGGGAGTAGCCCTTGGACAGGTCCAGGTTGAGGTGGATCTGCACCGAGACGTTGCTGTCCTTGGTCGCGCAGGTGTAGTCGACGTAGGAGGAGTCCGAGGAGGTGTCCTCCCGGACCTGCCAGTACCCTTCCGAGCCGACCCCGGACAGGTCGCCCGAGCTGTAGCCCGAACCGGTCATGCCCAGGTCGACCTTCTTCCAGATGTCGTAGGACGCCGTGCCGATGGTGTCGAAGTTGAGCTCCATGTTCAGCGAGGCGGAGTCGGTCTGGTACTTGCCCGCCGGCTTGGTGAAGCGCATCTCGCAGGTGGCCGAGCCGCCGATGTAGTCGCCGGGCTTCTGCTCGGTGTGCGTGGGGGAACCGTCCGGGGTGGAGGCCCACTTCTGCAGTGCCGACGGGTCGACGACCGCACACCCGTCGGTGACCTTCGACATCGTGTACTTGCCGTCCAGCTTGGCGGTGACGGCGTGCTTGGTCTTCAACACCAGGGTCGCCACGCCGCCGACGACGGCCACCACCACGATCACGGCGACGATGCCGATGATCCAGCCCTTCGAACTCTTCTTCTGCGGCGGGTAGGCCGGATACCCGGCCTGCTGCGGGTAGCCCGGCTGCTGCGGCGGATAGGCCGGCGGCTGCTGCGGGTAACCGGGCTGCTGCGGGTAGCCGCCCTGCGGGGTGTAGCCGGCCGGCTGCGACTGCACCGGGTAGGCGGGCTGGCTGGGCTGTACCGGATACGCGGGCTGGCTGGGCTGCTGCGGGTAGGCGGGCGGCGCCGGCGGCGGCGCCTGTTGGAAGCCGGGGGTGCCGGCGCCCGCGATCATGGTCGGATCGACACCGGTCAGCGGTGCGCCGTCCGGTTGCGCGGCGGGTGTGGCCCACCACTGCACGGTCTCGTTCGGGTTGCCGTCCTGCGGCGGGTTGTTGCCAGTCACTGTCAGTTCCTTCGGTATGCGCTGTCCGGCACTCGGAATGCGCGGTGGCGCGGAATCCCCCTCGAAAGGTTTCGCGCTGCGATGGTATCGACTTCGGCACCGCCCGTCCCACCTGTTATGGGGAGCGCCGCGCCGCTGGTCGGGACACTGGTTGTGAGGACCGGCCCGATACCGGCTACACTGGCCGACGGATCCCGCGCGGCGCGTATCCTGTGAACTCCCCCAGGGCCGGAAGGCAGCAAGGGTCAACGGGCTCTGCCGGGTGCGCGGGGTCCCCTTTCATTTCCGGGGGCTCGCCGCGGCGGATGCCGTCCCGGTCGCCGGTCCGAATACGGGAAACTCCCTGACAGCGCGTGGTCCGCGCCGAGTACGCTGATCGGCTGGACACCACACTTGTCCATCCTGAGACATCGCTGCTTGGAAAGGCGCAAAGAATGCCCCGGCAAACGCAGATCGGTTTGATGAGCCACGCGGAACTCGTGTCGGAATACGAGACACAGAAGGCCGACTACGCCAAGCTCAAGACCGAGAAGCTGACGCTGGATCTGACCCGCGGTAAACCTTCGCCCGAACAACTCGATCTGTCCGCGGACCTACTGGTGCTGCCGGGTGAGGGCGACTATCGCGACGCGTCCGGCACCGACTGCCGCAACTACGGTGGCCTGCAAGGTCTTCCGGAGCTGCGCGCGATCTTCGGTGAGCTGCTGGGCATTCCGGTGGAGAACCTGTTCGCGGGCAACAACTCCAGCCTGGAGATGATGCACGACATGCTGGTGTTCGCGATGCTGTACGGCACCGCGGACTCCGCCGCCCCCTGGGCCGGTCAGCAGGTCAAGTTCCTGTGCCCGGTGCCGGGTTACGACCGGCACTTCGCGATCACCGAGGCGCTGGGCGTCGAGATGATCCCGGTGCCGATGGAGCACGACGGCCCGGATGCGCACGCGATCGCGGCGCTGGTGGCGGCCGACCCGGCGATCAAGGGCCTGTGGGCGGTGCCGAACTACTCCAACCCCACCGGGGTGGTCTTCTCCGAAGAGGTTGTGCGCGAACTGGTTTCGATGCCCACTGCGGCGCCGGACTTCCGGCTGTTCTGGGACAACGCGTACGCGGTGCACCCGCTCACCGATCTGGCGGCACCGATCGTCGACGTGCTCGGCCTGGCGGCCGCGGCCGGAAACCCCAACCGCCCCTTCGTCTTCGCCTCCACCTCGAAGATCACCTACGCCGGTGCGGGGGTCGCGTTCTTCGGTGCCTCGACCGCGAACCTGCAGTGGTACACCCGGCACGTCTCGAAGAAGAGCATCGGCCCGGACAAGATCAACCAGCTGCGGCACGTCCGCTTCTTCAAGGACGCCGCCGGTGTGCGCGCCCACATGCAGCGCCACCGCGCCATCCTGGAGCCGAAATTCGCTCTGGTGCTGCGGATCCTGGAGGAGCGGCTCGGACCGTCGAAGGTCGCGTCCTGGACCGAGCCCAAGGGCGGCTACTTCATCAGCCTGGACGTGCCCGAGGGGACGGCCAAGCGCGTGATCGCCCTCGCCAAGGACGCGGGCATCGCCCTCACCCCGGCCGGCTCCACCTTCCCGTACGGGAAGGACGTGGAGGACAAGAACATTCGCATCGCGCCGAGCTTCCCGCCGCTGTCCGAGCTGGAAGTGGCCATGAACGGCCTCGCCACCTGCGTGCTGCTGGCGGCCAGCGAACACCTGCTCGACAAGTAGGCCGAACCGCCGGGCACGCCGTCCGTGGCGTGCCCGGCGGTCGCACCGCTACCGGGCCGGTTTGTGCGCGTACACGGCGAACATGGTGACCGAGATGTGGACGTCGCCGGTGCGCGCGGCGGCCTCCAGATCGGCCAGCAGTTCCACCCGCTGCGCGTCGCTGATCGAACCGCGGGCCACCGCCATGTCGGCGACCCGGCCGACCAGCGCACCCGGGCCGACGCTGCGGCTCTGCACCAGCGCGTGCGAGCCCACCTCGTCGATCTCCAGGCCCGCCCGGGTCAGCAGGCCGGGCAGTCGCCGCCCGGAATACGGGTCGGTGGTGGTGGAGATCAGCGTGTCGATGACCTTGCGGGTCACGTCGCGGTCGCCGGGGTGCACGATCGCGGTACCCCAGTCGGCGTCCATCACCACGGTGCGGCCACCCGGCTTGAGCACCCGCTCGATCTCGGCGGCCGCGCGCGCCGGCATGGTGAGGTGCTGGAACACCCGCTCGCACAGGGCGACGTCGAAGGTTTCCGCGCCGAAGGGCACGTTGTAGGCGTCGCCGCCGACGAACCGAGCCGGAATCCCGAGCTGGGTCGCGCGGCGTTCGGCGACGGCCAGCAGTTCCGGGTCGGGTTCGACACCGGCGGCGGTGCCGGTGGGGCCGACCGCGTTGGCGAAGGTGATCACTTCCGAGCCGGTGCCGCAGCCGATGTCGACCGCGCTCTCGCCGGGCAGGGCGGCCAGGACCTCGTGGGCCCAGTGCCGCAGCCGGCGGATGCCGGGTAACGCGGCCTGCAGGTCCGCGACGTCGATGAGTTGGTCGTGGCCCTCGCTGTCGAAGCGGGAGGGGCGAAGGCCGTGGGTGGTGTCGAGGATGCGCTCCATGCGATCTGCCGTTCTGTCCGGATTGCCTGGTGCTGCTGCCGGCGGCGCAGGTCGTGCGCGGTGCCGGTGGCACGGGCTCACCCTACGCGTAAGGGTTGCCTACCCGCGCGTTAGGGTGTGATCTGCGTCACTCGAGTACGGCGAGCCTGGGTGAGGTGATCACCGGCGGGCCGGGTGGGATGATCGAGGCATGGTCGCACCCACGCTGTGCCTGGCGCAGGAACCGCAGGCTGACGAACTGCTGTCCAAGGACCCGTTCGCCCTGCTGGTGGGCATGATGCTCGACCAGCAGTTTCCGCTCGAGCACGCCTTCCGGGGCCCGCAGAAGCTCGCCGACCGGATGGACGGGTTCGATATCCACAAGATCGCCGACGCCGACCCGGCCGAGTTCGAGGAACTCGCGGCGACCCCGCCCGCCATCCACCGCTACGGCCGCTCCATGGCCCGCCGCGCCCAGGAGCTCGCCCACTACGTGATCGAGCACTACGACGGCAAGACCGAGAACATCTGGATCCAGGGCGACCCGGACGGCAAGGAAGTCCTGAAGCGCCTCAAGGCCCTCCCGGGCTACGGCGACCAGAAGGCCCGGATCTTCTTGGCGCTGTTGGGGAAACAGCTCGGCGTCCGACCGGCGGGCTGGGAGCAGGCGGCCGGCGCGTACGCCGAGAAGGACTCCCGCCGCTCGGCCGCCGACATCGTCGACGGTGAAACCCTGCTCGAGGTCCGCGCGTTCAAGAAGCAGATGAAGGCCGCGGCAAAAGCCAAGTAGGGCCAGCTGATTCAGCTCGCTGCTCGGCCGCTGCCGGGTCTCGGGTGCCTCTTGCCCTACGTGATATCGGGGAGGAGGCGGTACGGCTGCGGCGGGTCAGTGGCTGACGGCCCGGGTTTCGGCGACGAAGATCTCCAGGCCGCCGGCGACCTTGCCGGACAGGATGTTCAGCTGCTCAGGGGACAGCGGCGAGCCCTGGGCGCCGGCATCGGCGAGATGATCGCGGACCTGCTCGAGCCACTGCTGTGCGAAACGGATACGTCGTTCGGCGGGTGACATGACGTCACCCTACCTCGAGTCGAACATACTTTCGATAACATTTCGACTCGGCGACATGAGCTGCGGAAACCCGATCTCGGCGCGGTCGAACGAGATCGGCTGCCGCCCCCGGAGGTCGGGGCGACAGCCGATGTCGTGTGGTCCCGGCCGGTTGAGGCGGCCGGGCCGGATTCAGCTGGAGGCGGCGGCCCGCAGCGGGGTCGTGAACGGCGTGCTCGCGGAGACGGTCCGCTCCGCGGCCGGCTGCCACAGTCCCCGGCGCCGCAGGATCGGCAGCACACCCTCGCCGAACCAATACGCCTCTTCCACATGGGGATAGCCGGACAGGATGAACTGGCTGATCCCCAGTCGCGCGTATTCGGCGATCCGGTCGGCGACCTCCGCGTGCGAACCGACCAGCGCGGTCCCGGCGCCGCCGCGGACCAGGCCCACGCCGGCCCACAGGTTGGGCGCGATCTCGAGCCGGTCGGTGTTGCCGCCGTGCAGCTCCAGCATGCGGCGCTGGCCCTCGGATTCGCTGCGGCGCAGGCTTTCCTGGACACGCTCCACGTCGGCCGGGTCGACGGCGGACAGCAGCCGGTCGGCCTCGGCCCACGCCTGCTCCGCCGTGTCGCGGCTGATGACGTGAATCCGCAAGCCGTAGTTGAGGATCCGGCCCCGGTCCACCGCGAGCCGGCGGATCCAGTCCAGCTTCTCGCTCACCCGCGCCTGCGGTTCACCCCAGGTCAGGTAGGTGTCGGCGTACTCGGCGGCCACCGGGCCCGCCGCCGCGGACGAACCGCCGAAGAACACCGGCGGGACCGGATCGGGCCGGTTGGTGAGGACCGCGTTCTCGACCCGCAGATGTTCACCGGCGAAATCGAAGGGCTCGTAGGTGTTCCACAGCTTCCGCACGATGTGCAGGAACTCGCCGGTGCGCTGGTAGCGCTCGTCCTTGGTCAGGAAGTCACCGTAGGCGCGCTGCTCCTGCGGCTCACCGCCGGTGACCACGTTGAGCAGCAACCGGCCGCGGGAGTGCCGCTGGAAGGTGCTCGCCATCTGCGCGGCCAGATACGGGCTGACCAGGCCGGGACGCAGCGCCACCAGGAACTTCAGCTTCTCGGTGGTCTCCACCAGCATGGCGGTGGTCAGCCACGCGTCCTCGCACCACGCGCCGGTCGGGGTGAGCACACCCTCGAAGCCGTTCTCCTCCGCGGCACCGGCGATCTGGTTGAGGTAGCGCAGTGAGGCCGGGCGATCGCCGGACATGTTCGTCCCGTGGCCACCCGCCACCAGATTGCGCGAGTCGCCGTAGGTGGGCAGGAACCAATGGAAATTCAGACTCATAGCGATGCGAATCCTCAGGACGCGGGGAACAGGTCGTTGAAGCGGGTGTCGATGAAGTCGGTCATCGTGACCTTGCCGGGAATCAGATTGGCTCCGGCGAAGGCGTCGGCCACGTTCTGCTCGCCCGCGATGGTGGCGGCGTCGAGCGGGTGGTCGGTGGTGTTCTGCCGGTTCGACATCTTCTGCGCGACGTCCAGTGGCAGGCCGGTGAGCTGGTTGATCACCTTCCCCCAGTCGTCCGGGTGCGCGTTGGCCCAGGTGTGCGCACGCAGCACCCGCTGCAGCAGATCCCGGATCGCGGCGGTTTTCCCCTTGTTCTGCAGCGACTTCGAGCCGGCGACGAAGAAGCCGTCGTTGGGCCCGTAACCGTTGCCGTCGGCCACCACACGGGCATTGAGCTGCAACTGGGCCTGAGCCACATAGGGATCCCAGACCGCCCAGGCATCGACCTTGCCGCCGCTGAAGGCCGCCAGCGCGTCGGCCGGCTGCAGATACTGCGCCTGAATGTCGTTGAACGACAACCCGTTGTGCTGGAGCACGTTGAGCAAGTGGTAGTTCGAGGAGCTGCCCTTGGCGACCGCGATCTTCTTACCGCGCAGGTCCGCGGGCGCCTTGATCGGCGAATCCGGCGGCACCAGGATCGCGATGCCCTCGAGCTTGGCCGCGCTCGACTCCACGATCTTGATCTGCGACTTGGCCGCCGCCGCGAACACCGGCGGCGCGTTACCGACCTGACCCAGGTCCACCGCGCCGGAGTTGATGCCCTCGAGCATCGGCGGGCCGGAGGTGAACTGGGCCCAGCTGATCTTGTACGGAACGGTCTTCAACTCGCCGGCCGCGTCCAGCAGCGCCTGCAGGCCACTGCCCTTCTGGTCGCCCACGTTCAGCGTGACCTGCGACAGATCCACCGAACCGTCGGCCTGCACCGACTTGTCGCTGTTCGACGAGGTACCGCAGGCGGCCGTGGTCACGGCGGCGGTGAGGAGAAGGGCTGCCAAGAGCCGGCGTTTCATGCGGTTACTCCGAGTTCGGTCAGAAGGGTGGCGCGCAGCGCCGCGAAATCCGGGTGGTCGCGGCGCCGGGGCCGCGGAATGTCGATGCGCACCTGCCGCACGACCCGTCCGTGGTCGAGGACCAGCGCGCGATCGGCCAGCAGCAGCGCCTCGTCCACGTCGTGGGTCACCAGCAGCACGCCGGGCCGGTACTTGGCCCACAGTTCGAGGACCAGGTGGTGAACGGTGATGCGGGTCAGGGCGTCCAGTGCGCTGAACGGCTCGTCGAGCAGCAGGAGGTCGGGCTGCCGTACCAGCGCCCGCGCCAGCGACGCCCGCTGCGCCTCGCCACCGGACAGCGTGAGCGGCCAGGCGTCCGCGCGGGGCGCGAGCCCGACCTCGGCCAGGGCGGCGGCCGCCCGCTGCCGGGCGTCCTTGCCGCGCAGGCCCAGTGCGACATTGCCCGCGACCCGCTTCCACGGCACCAATCGCGGTTCCTGGAAAGCCACTGCGGCGGAACCGGATACGGTCAGCTCGCCACCGTGATCGTCGTCCAGTCCGGCCAGCACGCGCAGCAGGGTGGATTTACCGGTGCCGCTGCGTCCGAGCAGTGCGACGAATTCGCCACGCGCGATATCGAAGTCGATCCGGTCCAGCACCCGACGGTCACCGAACTGCTTGCTCAGACCGCGAATTCGCACCACCTTGCCTTCGGTGGTGGCGGATTCTTCGACGCTCGAGCGGGATTCGGTGCAGGCCGGAGCGCTCAGTTCCCCAAGTAGTTGCGTCGCCATACCAGCGCCCGCCTTTCCACGATCCGGACGGCCGCATCGGTCACCAGGCCCAGGGCGCTGTACACCAGCAGGCCGACGACCACGATGTCGGTGCGCAGGAACTCCCGCGCGTTGTTGATCAGATAGCCCAGTCCCGCATCGGCATTCACCTGCTCGGCGACGATCAGCGCCAGCACCGCGATGCCCAGCGACTGACGCAACCCGACCAGGGCCTGCGGCAGCGCGCCCGGCAGCACGATGTGCGCGATCGTGCCCAGCCGCGACAGCTGCTGCACCCGGGCCACCTCCGCCAGCTTGACGTCCACCCCGCGGATCCCCGCGAAGGTATTGAGGTACAGCGGAATCGCGGCGCCGAACGAGATCAGCACGATCTTGGGCAGCTCACCGATGCCGAACCACAGGATCAGCAACGGGATCAGGCCGTAGAACGGCAGCGTGCGCAGCATCTGCAACGGCGGGTCGACCAGGAACTCGCCGACCCGGCTCAGCCCGGCGACCAGGGCCAGGCCGATACCCAGCGCCCCGCCGACGGCGAACCCGATCGCCGCCCGCTGCAACGACACCTCGAGCGCGCTCTGCAACGTGCCGTCCCGCAGCAGGTCGCCCGCCGTACTCACCACGGTGGACGGTGACGGCAACAGCCGCTCCGGCAGCACTCCGGTCACCGAACACAGCTGCCAGGCAACGAGAATCAGAACCGGGCTGACCAGCCGGGCCCAGGGGGCGCGCGGCAGGCGCAGCCCGAGTCGTAGTCGGAGCGGTGGCGAGACGGTAGCCGACCGCAGGGCGAGTGCAGACAATGCGATCACCTTGTAATGCAGGAGGGTGCGACTCGAGCGGACGCCGAGCCGCTCTCACATTCGCCGTTGCCGTCCCGCAAGACACGGGTTGAAATCGGCGTGGTTGTAAACCCGTCGGTACCGCCGCCGTTGCGATCGGGCCGAGCACAACCGTCGCGCCCGGGCGCCACCGGTGCTGTAGTGGAAGAGCGCCGGGTGCAACGGTTGCCGCGCCCGGCGTCCAAACTTGCGGCGCGGGAAGAGGTTGTGTGATGACTGTGTCCGCCACCGTGGAGATCGAGCTGGCCGGGATCCCGGCCGACGGCGCCGGACTACGCCGCGTCTTCGCCGGCTTCCCCAGCGGCGTGGTCGCCGTGTGCGCCGAAATCGACGGTGTGCCGGTGGGATTGGCGGTAGCGACCTTCGTGCCGGTTTCGCTGGACCCGCCGCTGGTGTCGATCTGCGTGCAGAACTCGTCGACCACCTGGCCGCGGCTGGCGGCGGCCGAGCGCGTGGGACTCAGTCTGCTCGGCACCGGGCAGCAGACCGCCGCGCAGGCGCTGGGCGCCCGCACCGGCGATCGATTCGCCGGGCTGGACCTGCATCGGGCCGGGCCGGCGGTGTTCGTGGCGGGCGCGGCGGCGTGGATCGAGGCGACGATCGAGACCGAGGTGCCGGCCGGTGACCACGCGGTGGTGATCCTGCGCGTGCAGCGGGTGGGTACCGGTGCGGATGTCGAGCCGCTGGTCTTTCACGGCAGCCGGTTTCGCTCGTTGCGGGCGACGAGTCCTACCGACAGCTGAGCTGTGGGCACGCGGCCTTTCAGGCCGCGAGGCTCGCGGACTTCGCCTGCTGGCGCTCCAGCAGGCGGGAGAACAGGTTGTTCGCCTGGCGCATGGTGAACTCGTACGGCCAGGGGAAGACCCGGGCGAAGAAGTAGCCCACGCGGATGTCCGGCGAGGTGTACACCACGAAGCGGTTGTGCCGGATGCCGGCGAGGATGCACTTGGCGACGTGTTCGGGGCTGACCGCGTGCCGGCCGAAGCGGTCGGTCAGCTTCTGTACGGCCGGGTCCTCGCGGTCGAGGCCGACGATCTCCACGGTGTTCATCAGCGGGGTGCGGACCGCGCCGGGCACGACCAGGCTGACCCCGATCTTGTGCCGGGCCAGGTCGAACCGCAGCACCTCCGACAGTCCGCGCAGGCCGAACTTGCTGGCGCTGTACGCGGCGTGCCAGGGCAGGGCCAGCAGGCCGGCGGCGGAGGAGACGTTGACCAGCTGGCCGCCGCGGCCGGCTCGGACCATCTCCGGCAGGAAGTTCTCGATGACGTTGATCGGGCCCATCAGGTTGACGTCGATCATGGCTTTCCAGTGCCGGTGCTGCAGGTTCTCCACCGTGCCCCAGGCCGAGATGCCGGCGATGTTCATGACCACGTCCACCGAGCCGTGCTCGGCGTGGACGGCGTCGGCCCAGGTGGAGACGGCCGCGTGGTCGGACAGGTCCATCGGGCGGGCGTCGAGTACCTCGGAGCCCTGCTCGGTGGCCAGCGCGACGGTTTCCGCCAGGCCGTCGGCGTTGATGTCGGTGAGCAACAGCCTGGCACCGCTGCGGCCCGCGGCGAGTGCGGTCGCCCGGCCGATGCCGCTCGCGGCGCCGGTGATCACGCATTTCCGGCCGGTCAGGCTCTTCATCGGAGATTCTCCTGGTATCGACATTGTTGGGAACACTGATGTTCACAGTATGGCATCGCGGCCCGAAAAGCTCGCTACCTGCCAAATATGTCTCGGCGCAGAGTGATTCGGGTCGGTATCGGCGAGCCCGGGAGTCGGCTGCGTCCGCTACCCGCTCGCGGGGTGGGCTCGGTGGCTCGCGGGCGCCGGGTCCCCGGCGGTGAGGTGCGGAATCACCGAACCTGGTCGGTGTGCGAAACCCCTGTCGGGTCCGGGCGCGACCTACTATCCTCTGTAGTAGAGAGTGGGCGCCACGAGGAGGACTCATGATCGACTCGACCGACCGGCGGCTGTCAATGGCCCCCGACACCGCACTGCGCTGGACCACCGTCGTCTTCACCGTCGCACTCGTCGTGCACGGCGCCGACCACCTCCGGCGCGGCATGAGCACCCTCTCGATGCTCGTCATGGCGCTCGGCACGATCCAACAGCTCCTGGCCCTCGTGACCATCGGGCTCGTGTTCACCCACCACCGCCGCGCGCCGCTCGCCGCCATGGTGGTCGGCTTCGCGAGCGCCGTCGGATTCACCGTCGTCCACCTGCTGCCGAGCTGGTTCGGGCCGCTCAGCGACAGCTTCATCGCGGCGCCGCCGTCGGCGCACGTGAACGGATTCTCTTGGTTCGCGGCGATATTCGAGATCCTCGCCGACGTGGGCATCGGCATCGCGGGTATGCGCGCTCGCACGAGTTGGTGACCGGCGGGAAGCGGAATCGGATTGCTGCCCAACCGAATTACCTTGACCGGCGCGGCCGGGGTTCGGATATTGGTGGGTGGTCACCGTAAGCGACGGATCGCCCACAGGAACGGATCGCAGGCCGATGACAGAGCGCACGCTCGCCGTATCTTCCGACGAGTCTCCCCGCCGAGGACGGCGCGCCGCACTGCGCGCACCCGAGGGCCAGCCGGTGTGGGTGCTTCCCGCCCTGATCGCGGTGGCCGCCCTTGCGGCCGTGTCCTATTCGTGGGGCATCGCGCACCGCAGTCCGCACCTGTTCTATGCCGCGGCCGCGCGGTCGATGGCGCTGAACTGGCACAACTTCTGCTACGCCGCGTTCGATCCGGCGGGCACGGTCAGCATCGACAAGCTGCCCGGGGCGGTCTGGATCCAAGCCCTGTCGGTGAAGATGTTCGGACCGCACCTCTGGGCGCTCATGCTGCCGCAGGTCGTGGAGGGCGTAGCGACGGTCTTCCTGCTGTTCGCCGCCGTGCGCCGGATCGCCGGACCGGTCGCCGGGCTCATCGCCGCCGTGGTGCTGGCCTGCACGCCCGCGGTCACCGCCCTCGACCGGGGAAACCTGCCGGACACCCTGATGATCCTGCTGCTGGTCGCGGCGGCCGACCGGGTGCTGGTCGCCGTCGCCGAGTCGCGGCCGCGGCAATTGTGGTGGGCGGGACTGCTGTTGGGGCTGGCCTTCCAGGCCAAAATGATCCAGGCATGGGTGGTGGTGCCGGCGTTCGCGCTGGCGTGTCTCGTCGCCGGGACGGTGCCGTGGTGGCGCCGGGTGCGGGATCTGGCGATCTTCGCAGCGATCGCGCTGGTGGTCGGTCTCGCCTGGATGAGCGTGGTCAGCCTGATCGGCCGCGCGCACCGGCCCTACGTCGACGGCAGCCCCGACGACTCGCTGTTCCATCAGGTGTTCGTCTACAACGCCGCCGACCGCACCGACTCCGGCTTCAGCGTGGGCGCCGCGAACCTGGCGACCGGGCCCGACGGCCGGAATCTGCGCAGCGCCATGGTGTTCGGGCCCGGCGATCACTGGGCGCACGTCTTCACCGGAGCCGCCGGCCGCTCGATCGGGGTGCTGGTGCCGTTGGCGCTGGTCGCCCTGGCCGGGCTGGTGTGGACCCACCGTGGTCGGCGCACGCCGAAAATTACTGCCGCGCTGATCATCTGGGGCGGCTGGCTGCTGACCTACCTGGTGGTGTTCCTCGCGGTGGGTACGGTGAATCCGTACTACCTGGCGACCCTGGCTGTGCCCGTCGCGGTACTCCTGGGCTGGGCGGGAACGGAATACGTTGCGGCACAGTCGAACAGTGTGCGCCGAATCCTCCCGCTCGTGGTGGCGGCCACCGGCCTCTACGGGTGGTGGGTGCTCGCGCCCGCCACGCACGACGTGCGCTGGATCGTGCTGGCCCTCGTCCTAGCGCTCTCCGCCGCGGCCCTGCTGTGGCGCGCCGCCGGAGCTGCCGTCCTGCTCCTGGTGGCGGTTCTCGCCGCACCGGCCGTCGCCTCGGCAGAGGTGGTACACGCGGGCTACGGTGCCCTCGATACCCCGTACGAGTCCACCGCGGTCAGCGATGTGACGCAACGGATCACCATGAACGCCATCGCGGGCGCGCCGAGATTGATCGGCTCCGCGCAGCGGGCGTACCCGACGGCCCGCTATCCCGCGGTCACCTACACCTCCATCATCGGCGCACCGTTCATCTACGTGACCGGCGCCGAGATCGCCACCATCGGTGGATTCACCGGCACTGCACCGGTATTGACCATCGCGGACATCGAAACCCTGGTCTCGCAACATCAGATCGGCTTCGCCCTGCTCAACCCCTCCGACGACGCACGCGTCCGCTGGATCGAACAGCACTGCAAACAGCTACCGAGCCAGCCGGGCGACATCATCGAGATCTATGCCTGCGCGCCCATGGCCCATTGACCGTGCTACACCAGGGCCTTTCGCGCATATGCGCGGACGTCCGCGTCGGAATCGTCCAGCGCGCTGCGCAATGCGTCTTGAGCGTCGAGGTCGCCCGGCCAGGCGCCGAGGGTGAGTACCGCCGCCTTGCGGACGTCGGGGTGGGGGTCACCGAGCGCTTCCCGCAGCGGCCGGGTGGCGGTGCCGGGGCCGGGTCCGGCCCAGCCCTGGACGGCGCCGACGCGGACCTGCCAGGCCGAATCCCGCAGTGCCGTGGTGAGGGCGGCGGCATCGTCCGGGTCACCGAGGCGGCCCAGAGCCGCGAAAGCGGCTGCGCGGACCAGGGGATCGCGGTCGGCGGTGAGGGCGCGGACCGTGTCGACACCGCCCCGGCCGACCGTGGCCAGGCCCTTCGCGGCCGCGATCCGGACCTCCCGGCTGGGGTCGGCCGCCGCGGTGGTGATCGCGGCCCAGTCGTCGACCGAGACCAGGGCGCGCACGCCCTCGATCCGCACCCGGTGATCGGGATCGGCCGCGGCAGCGGTGTAGAGCGTGGGCGACCCGGCGCGCAGCGCACGCAGCAGGTCGATCACCGCGGCGCGTACGACCGGATCGGGCGAGTCGGCATGCGCGGCGAGACCTGCTGCGGCAGGCAGGATTTCGACGAGCTCACGTAGCCCGGCGACGGCGCCCGCCCGTACCGTGGTGTCGGGATCACCCAGCGCGTGGATCAACGCGGCGGCGAACCCGTCGGGGGTGTGCTCGGTGAGCGTCGCCAGCGCGGTGGCGCGGACGCGGGGATCCGGATCGGCCAGATACGGTGCCAGATCGGCGATCTCGGGTGCGTCCAGGGCCAGCAGCGCGGACAACTGCGGCACCGCGGCCTCGTCCACGCTGACGGTGGCCGTGACCCGCGCGATCGGGGTGCCCGAGGCGTGTCCGCCGTGCGGTCCGGTGACCGGTTCCGGCTGGCTCACCGGCTCCGGCGCACCGGACGACGGGATCGACTCGAACTCGGGGACCGGCACGAAATACGGTGCGACGGGCCGCTTCAGGAACTCCATCGAACCGTCGTCCGCCTTGCGCAGATTCAGGTGGTAGCGCCAGCCGGTGTCGTCGCGTTCGGGCAGGTCGGCGCGCTCGTGATAAAGTCCCCACCGGGATTCGGTGCGGGTCAGCGAGGAACGGGCCGCCATCTCCGCGCAGTCCCGGATGAAACTCACCTCGGCGCAACGCATCAGCTCGTGCGGTGTCGTGGCACCCATGCCGTCGATCTCGGTACGCATCCGGTCGAAGGTCTCGACCGCCAGCGACAGCTTGGTGGCCGTCTTCGGCGGCGCCACATAGTCGTTGACGAAGCGACGCAGTTTGTATTCGACCTGCGGCTGCGGCGGGCCGTCGGGCTGCCGGGCCGGGCGGTAGATCAACTCGTGCGCCGCCGCGAGCTGGTCGACCGGAAGTTCCTGCGGTGCGGCCACATCGGCGACGGTGCCGGCGGCGTGCGCGCCGGCCAGATCCCCGTAGACGAAGGCGCCGATCATGTAGTTGTGCGGCACGCAGGCCAGATCACCGGCGGCGTACAGGCCGGGCACCGTGGTGCGCGCGTTCTCGTCGACCCAGACACCGGAGGCGGAATGACCGCTGCACAAGCCGATTTCGGAGATGTGCATCTCGATGTCGTGGGTGCGGTAGTCGTGGCCGCGATTGGCGTGGAAGGTACCGCGGGTCGGCCGCTCGGTGGTGTGCAGGATGCCCTCGAGCTCGTCGAGCGTCTCGTTCGGCAGGTGCGAGACCTTGAGATAGATCGGGCCCCGCGCGGATTCGATCTCCCGCTTCACCTCCGACATCATCTGACCGGACCAGTAGTCGGAGTCGACGAACCGCTCACCGGCCGCGTTCACCTGATAGCCGCCGAACGGATTGGCCACGTAGGCGCAGGCCGGGCCGTTGTAGTCCTTGATCAGCGGATTGATCTGGAAGCATTCGATCCCCGACAGTTCCGCACCCGCGTGATACGCCATCGCGTAGCCGTCGCCGGCGTTCGTCGGGTTCTCGTAGGTGCCGTAGAGATACCCGGACGCGGGCAGCCCGAGCCGACCGCACGGACCCGTGGCCAAGATGACCGCCTTGGCACCCACGGCCACGAATTCACCGGTGCGCGTGTGCAATGCGGCCGCGCCCACGGCCCGCCCGTCCGCGGTCAGCACCCGCACCGGCATCAGCCGGTTCTCGATCCGGATCCGCTCCCGCATCGACCGCTGCCGCAGCACCCGGTAGAGCGCCTTCTTGACGTCCTTACCCTCCGGCATCGGCAGCACGTAGGAACCGGACCGGTGCACCCGCCGGACCGCATACTCGCCGTAGGCGTCCTTCTCGAACTTCACGCCGTAGCGCTCCAGGCGCTGCACCATCGCGAAACCGCGTGTCGCCGTTTGATACACGGTGCGCTGGTCGACGATGCCGTCGTTGGCGCGGGTGATCTCGGCGACGTAGTCCTCGGGTTCGGCCTTGCCGGGGATCACGGCATTGTTGACACCGTCCATACCCATGGCCAGGGCACCGGAGTGCCGCACGTGGGCCTTCTCCAGCAGCAGCACGTTCGCGCCCTGTTCGGCGGCGGTGAGCGCGGCCATGGTGCCGGCCGTGCCGCCGCCGATGACCAGCACATCGCAGTCGAGGCGCACGGCCTCGGACAGGTCGGGAATGTTCATGAGGTTGCGTACCTTCCGGTGCACTCGGACGGTGTTCCGCGGAACACCCGTCAGCACAGGTGATTTCGTTGCAGCGCTAGCTGTTCTGGTGATGGAGCGCGGCGAGGAGCTCCGCCCGCAGGGCCGACCGGTCGACCGTTCCGTCGCGCGGGTCCGGGACCGTCAGCAGGGCACGCAGCCCGGAACCGTTGCGGCCCAGAACCGCGACTCGGTCGCCGAGCGTCAGCGCCTCGTCCACGTCGTGGGTGACGAAGACGACGGTGGCCGGGTGCGCCTGCCAGGTGTCGACGAGCAGCCGCTGCATGGTGGCCCGGGTCTGGGTGTCCAGGGCGCCGAAGGGTTCGTCCATCAGCACCGCCCGGGGCGCGCCGGCCAGGCCGCGGGCCAGCTGCACCCGCTGGCGCATACCGCCCGAGAGGCTCTTGGGCAGATAGTCGCCGAAGCCGGTGAGCCCGACCTCCGCGATCCAGCGGTCGGCTCGCTCGCGCCGGCCTGCCCGAGGCTCGCCGCGAAGCTTCAGGGCCAGTTCGATATTGGACCGGACATCGCGCCACGGCAGCAGCGCGTTGTCCTGGAAGACCATGGCCCGGTCCCGGGACGGCCCGGTCACCGTGGTGTCGTCGGCCAGGACGCGGCCCGCCACCGGCGCCAGCAGCCCGGCGAGCGCCCGCAGCACCGTCGACTTGCCGCAGCCGGAAGGCCCGGCCAGCACGAGGATCTCGCCCGGATCGATGGTCAGCGACAGGTTCCGCACCACGGGCCGGCCCGCGTAGGCCAGCTCGACCCGGTCCAGCCGCAGGCTCAGGGCGGTCGAAGTCGTTTCGGCAGTGGTCATTTCGGTGCCTCCTGGGCCCGGGGCAGCCAGCGGGTGACCCGCCGTCCCACGAATTCGACCGCGGCCGAAGTGCCGTAGCCCAGCAGGCCGATGGTGATGATGCCGACGAAGACGTCGGGGTAGTCGACGATCGTGTACGCCTGCCAGGTCCGGTAACCGACACCGAGCCGGCCGGAGATCATCTCGGCGGATACCACGCAGATCCAGGCCACGCCGATTCCGACCGACAGGCCACCGAATACGCCGGGCAGGCTGCCGGGCAACACCACTCGCACCAGCACGTCCCAGCGGTTGCCGCCGAGCGTGCGCACCGAGTCCTCCCACAGCGTGGGCAGCGCCCGCACCGCGTGCCGGGTGCTGACCATGATCGGGAAGTAGGCCGCGAGGAACGTGATGAACACGATCCCGGACTCGTCGGAGGGGAACAGCAGGATCGCCACCGGCACGATCGCGATCGCCGGAATCGGCCGCGCCAATTCGGTGATCGGGCCGAGGATGTCGGCGGCCCAGCGCGAACGTCCCAGCGCCACACCACTTGCCACACCGAGCACGGCGGCCAGCGCGAAGCCGGTGAGAATCCGCACCAGCGACTGACCCAGATCCAGCCAGTAGGTGTCGGTTCCGAGCTGATGCCGGAACGCGGCCGCGATCTGGGTGATCGTCGGCAGCATGTCGAACCGCACCCACATCCGAATGTGCCCGGCGGTCAAGAACTGCCAGGTACCGATCGCCACCAGCACCGACAGCACCCGAATCGCCCGCGAGCGCCACTCGGCGGCGCCGGCGACCGGAACCCGCTCCGCGACCGCTTCGTCGGTCACCTGACCGAGGTCGTTCAGGAGGACGGCCGGGGCGCTCACGGGGTGCGCTCCGCATCGGGTGTCCGGTCGTGGACCACCGGTGCCGCGAACCGGTTCGTGCCGGCGGGCAACGGGGATCCGAATGCGGGATCAGGCCCGTCAGCGGACTCCGGGGACAGTGCGGCGGCCGTGGGAGCCGATTCGGCGGTCGGTGCGACGGCACGGTCGAGCGCGGCGCCGTCGATTCGGCCGGCGGCGCAGCCGGGTGTGCGACGCGATCCGGTCCGCCGGCCCGCCTGTGGACAGGTGTGCAGAAATCGGAACCCGGTAGTTCTCACGCCCGCACCTCGGTGACGGCCTGGTCGTAGGACACCGCCACGGCGCCCGGGTGCTGTGCGGTGTAGCGCTGGGCACCGGCCGGGGTGGTGAACGGCAGGTACGTGGCACCGTCGCGCAGCCAGATCGCCTTGTCGGCGAACCAGCGGGTACCGAGTTCGGCGTCGGGAACGTAGGCGGCCCGCACCTTCTTGCCCTGGGCCCGGGCCTGCTGCACCGCGCGCAGCAGACTGGTCGGGTCGGCGGCGGGCTGGGTCGTATTCTGCCCGTCCAGCCAGAGCTCGCTCGCGTGGGCCGGGTCGGTGACGGGGGCGCCGGTCACGGGGTCGGTGCCGGTGATCGGCGCCGGGTTGGCGAAGTTCGCTACGGCCGCATCGTAATTCAGCGACCGCTCGTTGTAGACCTTGCGCAGCGGGCCGTCGTCGACGAACTTGTCGATGTCGAGGTCGGCGAAGTCGCCGATCGACTTCAGGTACGGCACATCGCCTTTGAAGGCCTGGATCAGCTGCGGCTTGAGCGGGGTGTCGAAGCTGGTGCCGCCGGGACCGTTGTAGAGGTAGACCACCTCGGGTGCCAGCCCGGCACTGTCGGCGACGGTCTGCGCGGCCGCCAGCGGCTGCTGGTGCAGGAAGTCGGTGGCGTCCAGCTGGGCCTGCAGGAAGGCGTCGAGCACCTCCGGGTGCTGCCGGGTGTAGTCGCGCCGCGCCACCACGCCGTGGAAGGTGGGCACGTTCAGCTCGCCGCCGTCGAACAGTGCTTTCGCCCGGTTCTGGAAGACCAGCAGCCCCGGCCAGGCGACGAACTGCGAGAGTGCCTGCACCTGACCGGATTCCAATGCGGTAGCGCCGATCTGCGGCTGCTGGTTCAGTACCTCGGCACCGGACTTCGGGTCGATGTTGTTGCGGCTCAATGCCTGCCGCAGCAGCCCGTCGCTGGCCGACCCGACGCTGGAAGACAGCTTCTTCCCGGCGAGCTCGGCGACCGACTGCACCGTCGAGTCGGGCTTGACCACGATCATGTTCAGCGATCCACGCGGCTGATAGCCGGTGACCGAGACGAACTCGGTCTTCGCGCGCTCGTTGGCCTGGGTACGGGATCCGTTGATCAGCAACGGGTAGTCGCCCATCGAGCCGATGTCGATCTTCTCCGCCACCATCTGCGCGGTGATCGGCGCGCCGGTGTCGTAGTCCTGCCAGGTGACGTGGTACTTCGGCCCGCCGTCCTTGGTGAGTTGCGAAAGTCTCTGTTCCAGATAACCTTTCGCCTTCAGTAGGGTGCCGGCCGTGACGGTGTTGATGGTCTTGGACTGGTAGCCGACGACCACCTCGACGGTGTTGCCGGAATCCTGCTGCAGGGCGCAGCCGGTGGCCGAGAGTGCGACGGCAGCGGCGATCGCCACCAGCCGCGCGGGCAGGTGCTTCATGGTGTCCTCGAAAAGTGCAGGGGTGCTGGATCAGCGCAGCAGGAAGGGCATGTTGACGGTGACGGCGCCGGTGGGGCAGCGGGCCGCGCACGGGCCGCAGTACCAGCACTCGTCGACGTGCATGTAGGCCTTACCGTTGTCCGGATTTATGGCCAGCGAGTCGAGCGGGCAGATCTCCACGCACAGGGTGCAGCCCTGGATGCAGAGGGATTCGTCGATGGTGACGGGAACGTCGGTGCGCTGGGTGACCAGTGCCATTCAGATCAGCCTCCGGCCGGTATCGGTGGGTCGAACGAGGTTGCCGCGCATGGTGAGCCGGTCACCGCGCAGCCGGATGTACTCGAGGTCGACGGGACGTCCGTCCTCGAGCCGGGTGAGGCGTTCCAGCAGCAGGATCGCGCCGCCCTCGGGCAGTTGCAGGGTGGCCGCGGAATGCGCGTCCGCGGTCACGGCCTCGAGCGCTATGTCGGCGGAACCCAGTGGGCCGCCGCTGATCTCCTCGATCAGAGCAAAGACGTCGTTGCCGGCCAGGTCGCGGTCCAGGATCTCCGCGCCGATATCGGGAACCAGGTAGGTGAGGTCGAGGCTGAGCGGCAGATCGCCCAGGAACCGGAGTCGCTCGAGATACACCACGGATTCGCCGGGCGATAGCCGCAGGCGTCGGGCGACCGCCGGCGGCGGCCGCAACCGGGTCGCCGCGCGCACCTCGTTGCGGACCTCACCCTGGCCGCGCAGCGTCTCCTTGAGGCCGCGCAGCGCGTCGAGTCCGTGGTCGAACTTGCGTTGGGTGACGTGTGTTCCGACGCGGGGTGCCCGGTCGATGAGGCCCTCGTCGCGGAGCAGTCCGAGGGCCTCGCGCACGGTGTTGCGGGAGACCGCGTAGTCGGCGGCGAGTTCGGCCTCGCTGGGCAGGGCGTCGGTGACGGTGCCGGCGTGGATCTGCTGGCGCAGCACATCGGCGACCTGCCGGGCGCGATCCGCGCGCCGCAGCGGCGTCGGTGATGCTGTCATAGCCTGCTCCTCTCCTGTTCGTGACCTGCGAAAACTGTAAAGTCGCGCCGGGTGGGGACGGCCGGGTCGCGGTGGCCGGCCCGAGCGTGGGCCGAGGATTGCGCCGGGCCCGGCGCCGGTGCCGCCTGGCGAAATGCGGCCCGAAACGGCCTATTGCGCCACCTGTTGTGGCGTGCGAATTCTTGGAATCAGAGTGATCGCAATGCATGCAAACCGCCCGGTCTGGCGTCCATCGGGCTCGAGGTGCTAACTTTCTCGGTATGTCCTCCAGCCGTTCGAACGCCACGCGGGTCACCTACATGACCATCGCGTTGGGTGTGCGGCTGCCGCGGCAGCGGGAACTCTGTTGTTCCCTGCCGCGCAGCTGAGACCGTCCTCCCGTCGCCGTCCGGCGATCCTCGGGCCCTGCTCGCTGCCTTGTTGCTGATCATTTTCGCGCCCTGATCGGGCGTCAACAAGGATTGACATATCATGACGAGCCCACTGCTCGAGCGATCGGCCGCACGATCGCTCCCCGCCCGTCCCGCCACGATCCGCCCGGCCGTACCGCCGGAACTGCGGGTCTCCGACAACCCGGCCGGCGCCGTACTGCGCGCCGCCACCCGCGGGCCGATCTTCCGCGACAATGCTTCGCAGGCAACTGGTTTGAGCATTGCCACGGTGAATCGCCAAGTGTCGGCATTGATTTCAGCTGGCTTGCTCCGGGAACGCGCTGACCTCACCGCATCCGGCGCCGTCGGCCGCCCCCGCGTCCCGTTCGAGGTGGACACCGACAGCTACGCCACCCTCGGTGTGCACATCGGGGCCAACGTCACCCGGATCATCGCCGCCGACCTGGCCGGCCGCATCCTCGGCGGCCTGGAGATCGCCACGCCGCAGGCGGGTCAGGACGCGGCCCTGACGATCATCGCGCGCAGCGCGAAGGCCTTCCTCGACCGGATGCCGCGCCGCCGTCCGCTGTGGGTGGGCGTGGCGCTGGCGGGCCGTGTCGACCCGGTGGCGGGCGTCGTCGAACATCCCCGCTTGGACTGGCGGTCCGCCCCGGTCAACGCCGTGTTCGGCGCGGTACTCGACCTGCCGGTCTCGGTCTCTACGCACGTGGAGGCGATGGCGGCGGCCGAGCTGCTGCTCGGGGCGCCGGAGGCCGCGCGCCCCGGATCCAGCCTCTACATCTACGCTCGCGAAACCGCCGGCATCGCGGTTACCGTCCACGACCGGGTGCACACGCCCGCCAACGGCCCGGGATCGATCGCGCACCTACCGACCGGTTCGTCGATCGAGTGCTCGTGCGGCCGGCGCGGCTGCTTCGAAGCCACCGTGGGAGAGTCGGCGGTGTTGGCCCGGGCCGTCACGGCCGGCATCGTGCCGCGCCGGGAAGCACCCCGGCGGCCGGTGATCGCCGACCTGTATCGGGCCGCCGAGTCCGGTTCGGAACGGGCGCGTGAGATGCTGCACGAGCGGGCCGAGATCCTCGGGCGCACTGCGGCGCTCGTGCGTGACATGTTCAATCCGGACCGAGTGGTGCTGGGCGGGCAGGCCTTCACCGGATACCGGCCCGGCATCGACACGGTCGCAAAGGCTTTCGCGCAGTACACCTCGTTGGCCCCGGCCGATCTGCGGATCAGCCGGTTCGGCCCGCGGGTGCAGGAGCACGCGGCGGCGGTGACCGCGCTCAGCGTGTTCTACGCCGATCCGCTCTCCGCGATCCGCCGGAGTGTGCGCCCGGCACCCTGAGCGCGGTGAACGGTGCTGTGCGGCACCGGCTCTCGAATACGACGACGGCCCGGCTCGCTGCCGGGCCGTCGTCGTAGCGGGATCAGTCCTTGCCGAAGACGCCCTGCAGCGCGGTGATGAAATACGGGAAATGACCGGCGAACCGGTGCAGGTTGCGCTCCCGCTCGAATCCGCCGAACCAGTACAGCCCCGGGTCGCCGTCGCCGAGCAGATCGGTGTCGCGGAACACCCGGATCCAGTTGTCGGCCCGGCCGTTGATGATGGTGAACGGCAGCGCGCGGGAAAAGAACACCTCGCGATCGGCGACCGGAATCCGGTCGGGCGCCAGGCTTTCCAGGCCCTGCTGCAGCGACAGGATCTTACCGGCGAGCTCGCTGCCCGCCGGGGTGCGCGGCGGCAGCCAGCGTGGCACCAGCAGTGCCGCGGCACCGCCGGCCGCCAAGGCCACGCCGACCAGCGCGTGCCGGCCCGCGATCGCCAGCGCCACGGTCGCGACGACACCCACGACCAGCAGCGCGGCCCCCACCCAGAAGGTCAGATCGCGGCGGCCGCGCGGGGACAGCAGACCGCTCGCGGCGGTCTCCGCCTGCAGTGCGCGCCGAATCTCCGCGGCCGGAGCCGACTTTCGGAGTTCGGAGACCTGGACGGTGTCCGAGCCGGCGGGCAGCAGCGCGTCGTAGGTGGCCCGCTCGTAGGCGCGCAGCTGGTCGTCGGCGGCGTTGAGTCGCGTGATCCGCCAATCGGTATCGGAGATCGCGGTGAATCGCAGGTAGCGCCGGGCCGCCAGATCGACCGCCGTGGCGGCCAGCGCGGCCGCCGAGACGGTGCCGTCCAGCAGCGCGCCGGCCTCGCCCGGCAGCACGCCGTCGGGCGAAACGAACTGTGCCGTGCCGCCGTCGCGCCGGATCGGATCGGCGGGAGCGGACGCACCGCTCGTGTTCAGCGCCGCCGCATCACGATTGCGCGCCCACAGCACGTACCCCGCACCGCCGGCCAGGGCCAGCAGCAGGGCCGCGAGCGCGATCCAGACCGGCGTGGTCGGCGCGAACGGACCCGAATCGTTGCCGCTGATATCGGCATTCGCGGGCACGGTGCCCGGCGGTAGCTGCATGGTGATGTCGAGGACGTCACCGCGCTGCAGATTCTCCTGATCCAGGTGCAGGGTGCCGTCGGGTTCGACGCGCACGTCCGAGCACGGCACCGCCTTGCCGATCGGGCCGATCGTGCAGCTCTCGATGCCCAGCTGGTACGAGGGCGCGATCACAGTGACGGCGATCGACGACACGTCCGCGTCGAGTGTGCCGGTCCAGTGAAAGATCTGGCTGCCGGGCAGGTCGCTGACCGTCCCGTGCACGGTGTATTTGAAGGTGGACTCACCGGGCTTGGCGTCGATGGTGAAGGTGTCGCCGGCGACCTGCGCGGTACCCGGTCCGGTGGCGGAGATGTCGGTCACGTCGAAGCGCCGTTCCCCGCTGTCCGGCAAGGCGATTCGCAGCGGCAGCACCTGGTGGTAACTGCCGCTCTCGGGCACGGTCACCGTCTCGGTGACCTGCTCGAGCCCCTTCTCGTCGAGCACGATGTCGGCCCGCAGGGTCACGCCTGGCGCCGGATCCTGAGCCTGAGCTGCCGGCGTCGACACTGCCAGTCCGACAGCAACCAGCAGCAGAGCGCCCAGGGCGCCCCCCCGATTCATCCGCATGGGCCACAGCTTAAGGGTTCTCGTCGTCGGCGGCTGGAGCGGAGCGGGCCGCTCGCGCGGGGAAGCCAAGGTCGTGACGGCCTTGCTATCCTTCGTCAGCGCCTGTCGAGTCGAATAAGGAACGAGGGGGTTCGGGGGAGTGACCCAACCACCGTACGGTTACGGGCCGAACCCGGGAGCGGGGCAGCCCTACGGGACCCCTCCCGGCTACCGGCCACCGTATCCGCCGCAGCAGCCTTACCAGCAGCCGTATCGGCAGCAGTATCCGCCGCAGAATCCCTACCCGCAGCAGTCCCCGTATCCGCCGGGATACGCTGGGGCGCAGGGCTATCGGGCGCCGACGCCCTACGGGCCGCCCCCGGGCCGCCCGCCGCAGCGCCGCAAGGGCGGCGCCGGACGCTTCTTCGCGTTCCTCGTCACTGTGATCGTGCTGGTGCTGGTCCGCGGCGTGATGATCGCCGGCTGGCACGACAGCCACCACTCGAACGATTCGTCGAACTTCAGTTATTCGCCGACCACCGGTGCGCCGGCGCCGCCGGGCAGCACCGGCGACAATCCGCTGCTCGCGGCACCGGGAGCCCCACTGGCCGCGGCCAAATGCGCCTACACGCCGTGGAGTTCCACCGACGTGACGGTGGCCCGCACGTTCTTCGAGACCGCCGCCACCTGCCTGCAGAACGAGTGGCAGCCGGTGCTCTCCGCCGCCCACATCCCGTTCACCGCACCGAAATTGAACGTGAGCGCGTCGACGGCCGGCATCACCACCAAGTGCACCGGCAGCAGCAACAACTTCGCGGCCTTCTACTGCGGTGCCGACCAGACCATCTACATGCCGCTCAGCCAGCTGCAGACCGACATGTTCGGAAACCACTGGGAGATCTACCTTTCGGTGTTCGCCCACGAGTACGGTCATCACGTGCAGGCGCTGGCGGGCATCCTGTCCTCTGCCAACAAGCAGCGCCGCGACGCCGGGGCCACCTCCCCCGCCGGGCTGGAGCTGTCCCGGCGGATCGAGTTGCAGGCCAACTGTTTCGACGGCATGTACCTGGCCTCGTCGACCAGCGGCGGCGGGCTGAACCAGACCCAGGCACGCAACGCCAAGCAGGACGCCTACGGCCGCGGTGACGCTCCCGGCGACATGCGCGACCACGGCACCTCGCAGCACATGGGCGACTGGTGGACCACGGGATTCGACAAGAACAAGACGGCACAGTGCAATACGTTCACCGCCAGCGACGGTGACGTGAGCTGACCCGGAAACGACCGAAGGTCACCACCGTCGCGAGGCGACCGTGGTGACCTTCGTTCGTTGCGGCGAGTGTCAGTGGTGACCGAGCGTGCCACGCGGCGCGTGGCCGTGCACCCCCTCGGGATACGCGGTCTCGGCGTGCAGGGCGAAGTCGACACCGGCGACCTCGTCCTCCTTGCTGACCCGGAAGCCGAGAATCCGGTCGATCACCTTGCCCAGGACGAACGACATCGTGAACGCGTACGCCGCCACAGTCAGCACCCCGACCAGCTGGTAGCCCTCCTGCGTGAGGCCGCCACCGTAGAACAGGCCGCGCGGACCACCAGTCATCACCTTGCTCGCGAGCAGCCCGATCAGCAGCGTGCCGACCACACCGCCCACGAAGTGCACGCCCACGACGTCGAGCGAATCGTCATAGCCGGCCTTGAACTTCCAGCCCACCGCGAACGAACAGAACACGCCCGCAGCCAGACCCACGACCATCGCGCCCAGCGTGTTCACCTCGCCGCAGGACGGGGTGATGGCGACCAGACCGGCCACCGCACCCGACGCCGCACCGAAGGTGGTCGGCTTGCCGTCGCGAATCTGCTCGACCACCAGCCAGCCCAGCATGCCCAGACAGCCGGCCACGAGGGTGTTGAGGAAGACCGCGGCGGCCTTGCCGTCGGCGGTGATCGCCGAACCGGCGTTGAACCCGAACCAGCCGAACCACAGCAGGCCCGCGCCGAGCAGGACGAACGGCAGGTTGTGCGGCCGCATCGCGTCGACCTTGAACCCGATGCGCGGCCCGAGGACCAGCGCCATCGCCAGCGCGGAGGCGCCGGACGCGATCTCGACGACCAGACCGCCGGCGAAGTCGAGCGTGCCCAGCTTCTGCAGCCAGCCCGACGGACCCCACACCCAGTGCGCGATCGGCGCGTAGACCGCGATCGTCCACACCGGCACGAAGATCATCCAGGCCGAGAACTTGGCCCGGTCGGCGATCGCGCCACTGATCAGGGCGGCGGTCAGGATGGCGAAGGTCAGCTGGAAGGTGACGAAGAGCAGTTCGGGGACGCCGCCGCGGACCGTGCTCGGGTCGATCCCGGAGAGCCCGGCGTGGCTGAGCTTGCCGATGATCCCGCCGCCCGCGTCGTTGCCGAAGGCCAGCGGATACCCCACCAGCAGCCAGGCCACGGTGACCAGCGGGATGCAGATGAAGTTCATCATCAGCATGTTGAGGACACCGGACGAGCGGACCATGCCGCCGTAGAACAGGGCCAGTGCGGGCGTCATGAGCAGCACCAGGGCGGTGCTGACGAGCAGCCAGGTAGTGGCGGCAGGGTCGAGTGTGGACAGCAAGGGCACTCCTTTCACGCGAAGTCGCGTTGCAAGGAAGTTACCGAAGCATCACCTTGTGATCGGCGTTACAGCCAGGTCTTTCGGTCCGCGCGCGGTCGGCCGGCGCCTCGCGCCCTGCCGTGCGAGGGCCCGCAGACCGCGCTGACCGGCCACCGGCAGTCCGTCGCGCAGATCCATCCACTGCGCGGTCCGCAGCCACTGCTGTTGGGCGCGGGCGTCGGCGGTGTCGTTGAACACGCGGCGGCCGCGATCGTCGCGCAGATCGTGGGCCAGTGCGGACCAGCGGGCCGGACGTCCGTGGGTGGTCTCGTGATCGCGCAGGAAGCCGGCGACCAGGGTGCCGATGACGCTGACCGGGCGCAGCGAGACCCGGTTGCCGTAGCGGGACGAGTGGAACCGCCGGCCGGCGCACAGCGATCGCGGGCCCGCGTCGTAGGCGATCCAGCCGGCGCGCTGGGCGCGTTCGATCAGCCAGAGATGTTTGACCGCAGCCGGTTCGATATCGCCGATGCGTTCGCGAACGAGCGAAAGTAAAGGCTCGGACCGGAGAACAATGCGCCGAGTGGGCCCCTCGCCGTGGGTGTCCCAATATTCGGCAGTGAGATTTGCCAGTATCCGGCCGAATTCATCGATACTGCGCTGTGCGACTCGGCCCAATCGTTCGATTCGTTCGACCTCGGCGCGAACCGCGTTCTGCGTCAGCTGGGTTCGCACGGCCGCCATGGTCGGTACCTGACCGTGTTCGATGAGTTCCAGAATGGCGGCGGCGGTCTGTGGATCGGTGGTCGCGGTGACCGGCAGCGAATCGCGGTGCAGGTCGTGCCCGGCCGGGTCGATGGCCCGGCTCAGCAGCTGGGCGGCATCCTCGTCACCGGCGAATTCGGTGCTCGCGAGCAGGACTGCGGCGATGTCGTCGCTGGGCGGCACGGGCGGCGGTCCTCCGGTACTGGCAGTGGGTGATGGCCGCATCCGGGGCGGTAACCGGCGAGTGGGCCGGAGCTGCCGGGCGGGGAGTTACCAGGTTGCGCCCCGGCCGGGATGAGGGACCGGCCGGAGCCACCAACCTGATGAAGGTTTGGCTACCGAAGTTGCCGAGTACAGGGTAGCCAGTCAATTGCCTTCACCAGTGAATTGGTGACTTGATCGTTATATGGGCGCGTCGTGGAGCAAACAATCCGGAAGTTCGAAAATAACCCGATAATTCTTGCGAAAAGGGTTCGGCAGACAGTTCGGCAGGCGCGGTGAGGGTTCCGGCGCCGTGAGACTCGCGGGTGCGACCTGTGAGGTGCATCACATCGAATGAGTGCCGGTGCGCAAGAACAGCCGCGACCTCTCGGTTGTCGGACTACCCCGATACTCTTGCCGCGTGGCTCTGTACCGAAAGTACCGACCGGCAACATTCGCCGAAGTGGTGGGCCAGGAGCACGTCACCGACCCGCTGAGTACCGCACTGGATACCGGCCGGATCAGCCATGCCTACCTGTTCTCCGGGCCGCGCGGCTGTGGCAAGACCTCCTCCGCGCGCATCCTCGCCCGGTCGCTCAACTGCGTCGAAGGGCCGACGTCGCGTCCCTGCGGGGTCTGCCCGTCCTGCATCGCCCTCGCGCCCGGCGGCCCCGGCAACCTCGACGTCATCGAACTCGACGCGGCCAGTCACGGTGGCGTCGACGACACCCGGGAACTACGCGACCGCGCGTTCTACGCGCCTGCCGAGTCGCGGTACCGGGTGTTCATCGTCGACGAGGCGCACATGGTCACCACCGCGGGCTTCAACGCGCTGCTGAAGATCGTCGAGGAGCCGCCGGCCCACCTGATCTTCATCTTCGCCACCACCGAGCCGGACAAGGTGCTCGCCACCATTCGGTCGCGCACCCACCACTATCCGTTCCGGCTGCTGCCGCCGGCCACCATGCGCGGCCTGCTCGGCCGCATCTGCGACCAGGAGGGCGTGCGGGTCGAGGAGGCGGTCTATCCGCTGGTCATCCGCGCCGGTGGCGGTTCGCCGCGCGACAGCCTCAGCGTCCTCGACCAGCTGCTCGCCGGTGCCGGCGCCGACGGCGTCACCTACAGCCGCGCGGTGACCCTGCTCGGCGTCACCGACATCGCCCTCATCGACGAGGCCGTCGAAGCGCTCGCCGCCGCCGACGGCGCGGCCCTGTTCGGCGCGATCGACCGGGTCGTCGAGGCCGGGCACGACCCGCGCCGCTTCGCCACCGACCTGCTGGAACGCCTGCGCGACCTGATCCTGTTGCGCGCGGTTCCCGATGCCGCTGAACGCAATCTGGTCACCGGCCCCGGCGACGTCCTCGATCGCATGCGTGACCAGGCGACCCGGATCGGTCCGGCCACCCTCACCCGCTGCGCCGAACTGCTGCACGAGGGCCTCGGCGAGATGCGCGGCGCCACCGCGCCCCGCCTGCTGCTCGAAGTGATCTGCGCCCGCATGCTGCTGCCCTCGGCCTCCGATGCCGAAGCCGCGACCCTGCAGCGCCTGGAACGGCTGGAACAGGGCCTGGCCTCCGGTGTCGCGCCCGCGCCGCCATCGCGACCGCAACCCCGCTCGGAAGCGCCGTCGTCCGCCGCGCCCGCGCCGGCCGGTGGTGAACCCCGCCACCGCGGGGCGGAAGCGCTTGCCGCACTCCGGGAGCAGCGATCCGGTGGCGCGGCCGCGGCCCAGCAGCCCGCCCCGGCTGCCGGGCACACCGCCGCTCGGTCCGACGCATCCGCTCCGGCCCCCGCGGCGAACGCCGAAGTCCCGCAGGCCGGTCCGGATGCCGACGCCACGCAGGCCGATGTCTCCGGTGCCGCAGGTGCTTCTTCGGTGCAGAGCGGGTCCGCGAATACGGTTGCGCCACAGGTCGCCGCGAGCGCCGGTGCACCACAGGACCGGCCCGCGTCTACCGATGCGGCGCGGGATGGCGTCGCGAGCTCCGGTGCCCCGCAGTCCGCCGGCGAGTCCACGGCGCGCGAGCCGCAGCCGAGCACTCCCGCATCGAATGTCGGTGCGCCGGTGTCGCCTTCGACCGCGCCCGGGCCGTGGGAGCGGGGTACCGCACGCGGTGACGCCGCCGGGCCGGATAACGTCACCGCTGGTAGCCCGGCGGGCGGAGCTGCAGGCGCTGCTGCTTCCGGTCCGGTCGGCGCTGTGCCGCAGTCCGATTCGAGCCCGACCGCCGCACCCGCGGCGGCGTCCCGTTCGGCCGGGCCGGAAGTGTCCGGCGCGGTCGATGATTCGGCGGTATCCAGTGAGCGCGCCGCCGTCGCGGAGTCCGAGGCGGCGGAAACCGGCCGTCCACCCGCAGGCACCGATCCGAGCCCGGGCAATCCGCCGGATGCGGGTTCGGGCGCTGCCGCCGAGGTTCCGAGCGAAGCCGCGGCCTCCGGTGCCGGGGGAGCGGCGGCAGGTGTCGGGGCCGCCGATGTCGAGGCCCGCTGGGCCGATATCCGCGCCGAGGTCCGCAAGTACGGTGCCGCGGTGCAGGCGTTGCTGTCGGGGGCGGCGGTCCTGCGCGTCGACAGCGGCACGGTCGTGTTCGCACATCCGCACGCCGCGCTGGCTCAGCGCTTGTCCACTCCGCAATACGTCGAGGCGCTGCGGTCGGCGATCCGCGATGTGCTCGGGGCCGAGCTCGAGGTGCGGTGGGAGGTCGGCACCGGCAACCCGCCCGGCGGGGCCGGTGGTGCGGGCGGTGCCGCCGCGCGGTCGGGCCGGGCGCCGGCGCGGCCGGGATCGTCGGATACCGCCGCGCCGGGTCCGCAGGGTGGTCAGCCGAGTTCGGGCTGGGGAGCCGCCGACGGTGCCGTGCGGGCCGACTCGGGTGCCGAGCCGGGCCGGGGTCCGGCCGGTCAAGCCCCCAGGCGCGCGGAACCGCCGCGTTTCACCCGGCCGAGTCAGTCCCGTGGGTCCGCGGCTCCTGATGACGATATTCCGCCACCGGACTATCCGGACCAGCCCGACGATCCGGGGCCGTCCGACTACTCGCCGGTAGGTTATGACCGGCTTCCACCTGCGCCGACGCCGGAGGAGGAGCGGGAGATGATGGCCGACGCCGCGACCCCGGCACCCTCCAACGGTCGCCTCGACCCTGATGAGGTGGCGTTGGAGCTGTTGCGTAGCGAGTTGGGCGCCACCTCACTGGAGGGTTGACAGTGCCCCGTGCGGGGACGTTAAGTTAACGGCAGTTCGCATTCGGCGGTATTATCATCGGGTGCCGACAGCATTGATGTCGCGAGTCGCCAGGCGCGCACGGTCCACCGTGCCGCCGCAGGGACCCGCGCGCCGATGTGTTCCAGTGTTTTTACAGCGTATGCAGGTAGCACGCCGGCGGCCGCACCGCACAGTCGCGGTGTCGGCGCACCCAACGGAAGGAAACTCGACATGACCAACGAGGCCTACATTTACGAGGCCATCCGCACCCCGCGCGGCCGCGGCAAGAAGAACGGCTCGCTGCACTCGGTCAAGCCGATCGACCTGACTGTCGGTCTGGTCCAGGAGCTGCGGAACCGCTTCCCGAACCTCGACGAGGACCGGATCTCGGACCTGATCCTGGGTGTCGTGACTCCCGTCGGCGACCAGGGCATGGACATCGCCCGCGTCACCGTCACCATCGCCGGCCTGCCCGACACCGTCGGTGGTTTCCAGCTCAACCGCTTCTGCGCCTCCGGCCTCGAGGCCGTCAACCTGGCCGCCCAGAAGGTGCGCTCCGGCTTCGACGAGCTGGTCCTCGCCGGTGGTGTCGAGTCAATGTCCCGCGTGCCGATGGGCTCCGACGGCGGCGCCTGGGCGCTCGACCCGGCCACCAACTACAACGGCTACTTCGTGCCGCAGGGTGTGTCCGCCGACCTCATCGCCACCATCGAGGGCTTCACCCGCGACGACGTCGACGCCTACGCCGTGCGTTCGCAGGACCTCGCCGCCAAGGCCACCGCCGGCGGCTACTTCGCCAAGTCGATCGTCCCGGTCAAGGACATCAACGGCCTGACCGTGCTCGACAACGACGAGCACATGCGCCCCGGCACCACCGCCGCCGACCTGGCCAAGCTGAACCCGTCCTTCGCCGGCATCGGCGAGATGGGTGGCTTCGACGCCGTCGCGCTGCAGAAGTACACCTACGTCGAGAAGATCAACCACGTGCACCACGGTGGTAACTCCTCGGGCATCGTCGACGGCGCCGCGCTGCTGCTGATCGGTAACGAGGACGCCGGTAAGGCCTCCGGCCTGACCCCGCGGGCGCGCGTCGTCGCCACCGCCACCTCCGGCGCCGACTCGACCATCATGCTCACCGGCCCGACCCCGGCCGCGAAGAAGGCCCTGGCGCACGCCGGCCTGACCATCGAGGACATGGACCTGGTCGAGATCAACGAGGCCTTCGCCTCGGTGGTGCTGAAGTTCCAGAAGGACCTGAACGTCCCGGACGAGAAGCTGAACGTCAACGGTGGCGCGATCGCGATGGGCCACCCGCTCGGCGCCACCGGCGCCATGATCACCGGCACCATGGTCGACGAGCTGGAGCGCCGCAACGGCCGCTACGCGCTGATCACCCTGTGCATCGGTGGCGGCATGGGTGTGGCCACCATCATCGAGCGCGTCTGATCTTCCCCGACCGACTGACTTTTCTCACAGGAGAGACGAAAACCAATGACTGACAACATCATCGGCTGGGAGAAGGATGCCGACGGCATCGTCGTGCTGACCGTCGACGACCCCAACCAGGGCGCCAACACGATGAACGACGCCTACAAGCAGTCCATGGCCGCGACCGTGGACCGCCTGTACGCGGAGAAGGACGACATCACCGGTGTCGTGCTGACCTCCGGCAAGAAGACCTTCTTCGCCGGCGGCGACCTGAAGAACATGATGCAGGTCACCCCGGACGACGCCCAGCAGATCTTCGACATGGTACGCGAGATCAAGGACCCGCTGCGCAAGCTCGAGCAGCTGGGCAAGCCGGTCGTCGCCGCCATCAACGGCGCCGCGCTCGGCGGTGGCCTGGAGATCGCGCTGGCCTGTCACTACCGGATCGCCGCGGACGTCAAGGGCATGCAGATCGGTCTGCCCGAGGCCAGCCTGGGCCTGCTGCCCGGTGGTGGCGGTGTCACCCGTACCGTGCGCATGCTCGGTCTGCAGACCGCCCTGATGCAGGTGCTGCTGCAGGGCCAGCGCCACAAGGTCGGCAAGGCCAAGGAGCTGGGCCTGATCAACGAGATCGTCGGTTCCGTCGAGGAGCTGGTGCCCGCCGCCAAGGCGTGGATCAAGGCCAACCCCGAGGGTGGCGTGCAGCCCTGGGACAAGAAGGGCTTCAAGATCCCCGGCGGCACCCCCGCCGTCCCCGCGTTCGCCGCGAACCTGCCGGCCTTCCCGGCCAACCTGCGCAAGCAGATCAAGGGCCAGAACATGCCGGCCCCGCTGGCCATCATGTCCGCCGCGGTCGAGGGCTCGCAGGTCGACTTCGACAACGCGTCGCTGATCGAGGCGCGCTACTTCACCAGCCTGCTGTGCGGCCCGGTCGCGAAGAACATGATCCAGGCGTTCTTCTTCGACCTGCAGCACATCAACAACGGTGGTAGCCGTCCCAAGGACGTGCCGAAGCGCGAGATCAAGAAGGTCGGTGTCATCGGCGCCGGCATGATGGGCGCGGGTATCGCGTACGTCTCCGCCAAGGCCGGCTTCGACGTCGTCCTGAAGGACGTCACCATCGAGGCCGCCGAGAAGGGCAAGGACTACTCGGTCAAGCTGGAGCAGAAGGCCCTCTCGCGTGGCAAGACCACCCAGGAGAAGTCGGACGCGCTGCTGGCCAAGATCACCCCGACCGCCGACGCGGCCGACTTCGCCGGTGTCGACTTCGTCATCGAGGCCGTCTTCGAGAACCCCGAGCTCAAGGGCAAGGTGTTCGCGGAGATCCAGGACATCGTGGACGCCGACGCGCTGCTCGGTTCCAACACCTCGACCCTGCCGATCACCGCGCTCGCGGAGAACGTGAAGCGGCCCGCCGACTTCATCGGCATCCACTTCTTCTCCCCGGTCGACAAGATGCCGCTGGTCGAGATCATCCGTGGTGAGCAGACCTCGGACGAGGCGCTGGCCCGGGTGTACGACTACACCCTGGCGATCCGCAAGACCCCGATCGTGGTCAACGACTCGCGTGGCTTCTTCACCTCGCGCGTCATCGGTACCTTCATCAACGAGGCCATCGCGATGGTCGCCGAGGGCATCGACCCGCAGACCGTCGAGCAGGCCGGTCTGCAGGCGGGCTACCCGGCCGCGCCGCTGAAGCTGAGCGACGAGCTCAACTTCAACACCATGCTGAAGATCCGTAAGGAGACCGAGGAGGCCCTGCAGGCCGCCGGCCGCGCCTCCGACCCGGTCGTCGTCGCGTCGGGCAAGGTGCTCGACACCCTGGTGGACGGCCACGGCCGTACCGGTCGCCTCGGTGGCGGCGGCTTCTACGACTACGTCGACGGCAAGGCCGTCGGTCTGTGGAGCGAGCTGCGCTCGACCTTCAACTCCTCCCGCGAACTCCCCGAGGGTGTCACCTTCGAGGACCTCAAGGACCGGATGATGTTCGCCGAGGCCATCGAGACCCAGAAGTGCTTCGACGAGGGCGTGCTCACCTCCACCGCCGACGCCAACATCGGTTCGATCATGGGCATCGGTTTCCCGGCCTGGACCGGTGGTGTGCACCAGTTCGTGGTCGGTTACCCGGGTGGCCAGGAGGCCTTCGTGGCTCGCGCCGACGAGCTGGCCGCGAAGTTCGGCTCCCGCTTCGAGGTTCCGGCCTCGCTGCGTAAGTAGTTCGCTGGGCGTGCGCGCCCGCTGAGCTCGAAAGCCCGGTTCCCGCAAGGGAACCGGGCTTTCGCCGTGATGGCGGTAGTCGGCCGTCCGGACCGGAGGATAACGAGTTCTCGTGATTCGCGGGCCCCCTCGTTACGCCGAGAGTAAAGGCATGACGAACAACACCACCGCCACCGAGATCCGCCCCTTCCGGATCGAGTTCGACGACAGTGCCCTGGACGACCTGCGGGCCCGGTTGCGCGGCACCCGATTCCCCGCCGACATGGCCGGCGCGGACGGCTGGGAGCGCGGGGTCCCGACCGCCTACCTGCGCGACCTGACCACCTATTGGGCGGAGAAATTCGACTGGGCCGCGATCGAAGCCGACCTCAATCGCCTGCCGCAGTTCACCACCACCGTCGACGGCCAGAACCTCCACTTCCTGCACGTCCGTTCCACCCGGGCGAACGCCACCCCGCTGCTGTTGCTGCACGGCTGGCCGGGCACGGTCCTGGACTTCCGTGCCATGCTCGCGCCACTGACCGAGCCGCAGGACCCGGACGCGCCCGCGTTCGACCTGGTGATCCCGTCCCTGCCCGGGCACGGGTTCTCCGGCCCGTTGACCGAGACCGGCTGGACCGACGGCCGCGTGGCCGCCGCCCTGGCCGAGCTGATGGCCCGCCTGGGTTACGACAGCTACGGTGTCCACGGCGGTGACCACGGTGCCTTCCTGGCGCCCCGGCTGGGCCGCGACGACACCGAACACGTGCTCGGTGTGCACGTGAACGCCCTGGTCACCTTCCCGACCGGCGACCCGGCCGCGCTCTCCGACACCGACCGGCAGCGCCTGGCGGCCATGAAGGACTTCCAGGACAACGGTTCGGCCTACATGCAGCTGGCGGGTTCGCGCCCGAACACGCTGGCTCAGCTGCTGTCCGATTCTCCGGCCGCGCAGCTGGCCTGGATCGTGGAGAAGTATCACGAGTGGACCGATGCCGGCCGCACGCTGGAGGAGTCGCTGGACCGCGACACCATCCTGGCCACGGCGACCGTCTACTGGCTCACCGATACCGCCCGCAGTGTGGCCAACTACTACTACGAGCGGTTCCACGACCCGCTGATGTTCGCTCCGAAGCCGCAGGGCACCACGCCCACCGGTGTGGCGGTGTTCCCGACCGCCGACTTCGCGATCCGGCGCTTCGCCGAGCGGGCGCACACCGTGACGCACTGGTCGGAGTTCTACGCCGGCGGTCATTTCCCCGCGCTGGAGACCCCGGACCTGCTGACCGGCGACATCCAGGAGTTCTTCCGCACCCTGCGGTGAGGTGGGCAACCGTAGGGTGACCTGTGTCACTCCCGGTGCGGTGACACGCCGTCCAACTCCCCGGCACGGCCCGGACCACGACATATCGTGGTCTGGGCCGTCCTGCGCAGGAACGTGTTTCGGCCCGGCAACCAGTGGGTGTCACGACCGGGAATTCGCAGACGCGCCGGCGTCGGCCGCGCTACGTTGGAGGGAGCGCGGAACGGGTTCGAGGTGGTCCGATGGATGCACACGCGGGCGAGAACCGCAGCAACGCTCTACCCGCAGAATCGAATACGCAACCGTCCGAGCCGGCCGATATGGCCTCCGAGCTCGCGGCGGTGGGGTTGTTCGACGCGCAGGAGATCGGTCGCGGCGGGTTCGGCGTCGTCTATCGCTGCGCGCAGCGCGCCCTGGACCGGATCGTCGCGGTCAAGGTCCTCACCTCCGCGATCGACGAGGAGAATCGCGGCCGCTTCCTGCGTGAGGAGCAGGCCATGGGCCGGTTGTCCGGTCACCCGAACATCGTGGACGTCCTGCAGGTCGACGTCACCAAGGCGGGTCAGCCCTACATCGTGATGCCGTACGCCGTGCACGGTTCGCTGGAGCGGCTGGTCGCCGAGCACGGGCCGCTGAGCTGGCAGAACGCGGTCCGGGTCGGGGTCAAGATGGCGGGTGCGATCGAGAGCGCCCACCGGGTGCACGTGCTGCACCGGGACGTGAAACCGGCCAACGTGCTGCTCACCCGCTACGGCGAGCCGCAGCTCACCGACTTCGGTATCGCCCGGATCCCGGGTGGTTTCCGCACCTCCGCGAATCTGATCACCGGTTCACCGGCCTTCACCGCTCCCGAAGTGCTCAGCGGTTCGGCGCCGACCGTGCAGTCCGATATATACAGCCTGGGTTCCACGCTGTTCGCGCTGATCACCGGCCACGCGGCCTATGAGCGGCGGGCGGGGGAGAGGGTGGTCGCGCAGTTCCTGCGGATGACCACGCAACCGATTCCGGACCTGCGGGAGCAGCACATTCCGCCGGATCTGGCGGCGATCATCGAGCGGGCGATGTCGACCGAGCCCGAGCAACGCCCGGCGTCCGCGCTGGAGATGGGCGAGCTGCTGCGCGGCGTGCAGATCGCGCACGATCTGGTGCCCGACGAGATGGCGCTGCTGGACGCCGACGAGGACGAGGCGGGACCGATCCCGGCCGGGTTCGAGGCGCAACACACCGGCGCGACCCCGTCTTCGGGTGCCCGCCGCGCCGGGCCGCTGTTGCCGCCGGAGTCCGAGCCGACGACCGCCCGGCCCTCGTCCCGCGATGACACCGCGATCTGGACGGGCGGCCCGGCCGGGGTGCTGCCCCCGACTTCGCTGACCAAGTTCGCGCCGAAGACCCCGACTCGGGAGCCGGTCCGGCGGCCGCGGCTGCTGGACATCCTGCGGGCCGGCGGTGATCGGCGGCTCGCGGTGATCCACGGTCCGGCCGGCTACGGCAAGAGCACGCTGGCCGCGCAGTGGCGCGCCGAGCTGACCGATGCCGGGGTCGCGGTGCCGTGGATCGGGATCGACCGCGGCGACAACAACGAGGTGTGGTTCCTTGCGCATCTGGTGCAGGCGATCCAGCGGGTGCGGCCCGAAATCGGTGTGGGACTGGAACAAGCGCTGGAGGAGCGATCGGACGAGGCCGTGCCGTACGCGATCGCGACCCTGATCGACGACATCCACACGGCCGGTAAGCCGTTGGTGGTGGTGATCGACGATTGGGACCGGGTGACCGACGCCGGCGCGCACCGGGTGCTGGATTCGTTGCTGGACAACGGCGGTCACTTCCTGCGCTTCGTGGTGACCACCCAGGCGCAGGGCGGGCTGCCGTTGAACCGGCTGCGGGTGCGCGACGAACTGGTCGAGGTGAACGCGGCCGATCTGCCGTTGACCACGGCCGAGACCGGCCAGATCCTGGTGGAGCGCAACCATTTTCCGCTCACCGAGCCGCAGGTGGCGCAGATCCGGCAGGCCACCGACGGCTGGCCGGCCGCGGTGCAGCTGGTCAGCCTGTCGCTGCAGCCCAGCGGCGACACGGGCGCGGACGCGGACGAGACGGCGGCGGCACCGGCGGTGGAGACGCTGCTGGCCCACCTGACCGCGGGCGACAACGAGGCGATCCGGGAGTACCTGGCCGAGAACGTGCTCGACGCGATGGAACCGCGCATGCTGGAGTTCCTCATGGCGATCGCGGTGCCGGAGAAGGTGAGTGCTTCGCTGGCCGCCGCCGTCAGCGGCGACCCGGACGCCGGGGAACTGCTCGAGCGCGCGCAGCAGCGGGAACTGTTCGTGCGCCGCCTCGATCACGATCCGGGCTGGTTCCGGATGCAGCCGCTGTTCGCCGAGTATCTGCGCGGCCGGCTGGAACGTATGCATCCCGGGCGCACGAAGGCGCTGCACCGCAAGGCTTCTCGCTGGTATGCCGAACATCAGCTGTTCCGTAAGGCGGTCGATCACGCGCTGGCGGCCACGGACCTGAAGCTGGCCGCGGACCTGCTCGAGAGCGGCGGCATGGACCTGCTCGATGCCTCCCGGGTGGCGACGCTGCTCGGTTCGGTCTCGAAACTGCCGGTGCAGCAGGTGGCTTCGCGTACGAAGCTGCTGATGGCGCTGGCGCGCGCCAATATCAGCCTGCAGCAGTCGGGTGCGGCGCGCGGCACGCTGGGCCGGTTGTCCAGCTTGTTGGCGCGCAGCACCAACGGCGCGGAGACCGAGAGCGACCGGTGTCAGGCGGCGGTGCTGGCCGCGGTAGATCAGGTCTCGCGTGACCACACCGAGGGCGTGGTGGACCGGCTCTCGCCGTGTCTGTCCCCGGCCGAGAAGCTACCGGCGTGGACGGTGTCGACGGCGGCCAATCTGCTTGCCTTCGTGCGCTTGTGCGAATTCGACTACGACGGGGTCCGGGAGATCGAGGACTGGGCGGAGCCGTATCACGCGCGGGCCTCCGATCCGCAGGGCCGGGTCTACGGATTGCTGGCCCGCGGCACCGCCGCCTACGAGCAGCTCGATATCGCCTCCGCTACAGCGTATTACCGGAAGGCCTACGACATCGCCCGCAGCGAGGCGGGCGCGCGATCGCAGGCGGTGCGGGTGGCGGCCGCCCAGCTCGGTGATGTCGCTTATCGCCGTGGCGATCTGGCCGCCGCTGGGGCGCTGCTGGACGAGAGCCACCAGCTGGTGGCGCGGGTGGGCCCGGTCGACTTCCTGATCACGGTGTTCGTGGTCGGTGCCCGGGTGCAGATGGCTCGGGGTGATACCGAGGGTGCACAGGCCCGGCTGGCCGAGGGGGCGCGGCTGGCCGCCGATCATCGGCTGCTGCGCCTGGACGCCACCATCCGGGCCGAGCAGCTGCGGCTGGGTTTCCCGGTCTCCGAACGGGTTCCGGCGCCGATCGATTCGCCCGGTGGGTCGGCTCGGCACGTCGGCACCGCGATGCTGATCGCCGAGGCGGAGGAGATCGCCGCCATCCGCGCCCTTATGGCCGGCCGGCCCGTCGCGGGCGGCATCACCGCGGGGGAGAATCCGGCACCACTGGGCACCGACGATACGGTGGTGAAGCGGGCCCGCGCCCTGTACGGGCGGATCGCCGAACATCACCGCCCCCGTGCGGAATTGGATGCCGCATTGTTGCTGACCGAATGTCTGGCCACCGCGGGCTGGGCGGGGGAGGCTCTGGCGACCCTGATTCCGGTGGTTGCGCGCTGCGCCGAATTGGGTTGGACCCGACCGCTATTGGACGCCGGACCAGGGGTTATCGGTCTACTGCGCACTTTACGGGACGACATGGCGCTAGGTGGCGGCTACGCCGAGCAAGCCGAAATCCCGCGCCAGTTCCTGGATTTGCTGATCTAGCGAAAGTCAGGAGGAAGCCCCGGTTGATCGGGTTGCAGAAGCGATGTACTTGGGAGTGCTCGCTACCGGCATGACCGCGATCGTCCGGGGCTTGTTCCACCTGGTCCGCCGGTCGGCAGCTAGGGAGCCTATCAGGCCTTCCACCAGGGCCGCAGCGGAACCTCCCACTGCTGATCGGCCGCCAGCTTCACACCCAGCACGTGGTGCAGCTGCACGTCGTTGCGCTGGAAGCCCAGCTCGGATCCGGCCATGTAGAGACCCCAGACCTTCGCCGTGGCCTCGCCGGCCTCCGCCACACACTCGTCCCAGTGCGTCTCCAGGTTCTTGCACCATTCGGCGAGGGTGAGCGCGTAGTGCGGGCGCAGGTTCTCCGCGTGCAGCACCTCGAGGCCCACGTTCTGGATCTCGGAGACGATCCGGCCGGAGCCGATCAGCTCACCGTCGGGGAACACGTAGCGGTCGATGAAATCGCCTGCGCGCGTGGTGCGCAGGTTGTCGGCGCGGGTGATGCAGTGGTTCAGGAACAGGCCGCCGTCGCGCAGCTTGCTCTGGATGAACCGGAAGTAGGCCGGGTAGTTCGCGACCCCGATGTGCTCGGTGAGGCCGATGGAAGACACTGCGTCGAAACCGGATTCGACGACATCGCGATAGTCGGAGTGCCGCACCTCGGCCAGGTCGGCCAGGCCCTGCTCGGCGATCTTGGCCTGCGCCCACTCGGCCTGTTCCTTGGACAGCGTGGCGCCGATGACCTTCACGCCGCGCGCGGCGGCGTACCGCACCATTCCGCCCCAGCCGCAACCGATGTCGAGCAGGCGGTCGCCCGCCTTCAGGTTCAGCTTGTCGAAGATCAGTCGGTACTTGTTCTCCTGGGCCTGCTCGAGGGTCCAGTTCTCGTCCTCGTACACCGCGCAGGTGTAGGTCATCGACGGGCCGAGCACGTACTCGTAGAAGGTGTTGGAGACGTCGTAGTGGTGGTGGATGGCTTCGGCGTCGCGAGTCTTGGAGTGCAGCAAGCCTTCCAGCGCGATGCGGCGCCAGCGCGGCAGTGTCTCCTGCGGCGGCGGGGCCACCGGCTTGAGCGCCTCCCAGCCGAGCGAGCGGGCGATGGTGACCAGCATCAGTGCCGACGGGCGCCGGAACTTCAGGCCCTTCATCACCTTCAGGATCGGATACGGGTTGGCGGGATGCACGCCGATGACCGACATGTCACCGGCGATATAGGCCCGCGCCATGCCCAGATCGCCTGGAGCAGTGGCGATGTAGTTGATGCCGCGCGGGTTGGTGATCTCCAGTGCGAATTCCGAGTCGGCGGGCCCGCAGCTGCTGCCGTCGTAGGCACTGATCCGGATCGGCACCGGACCGTCGATCAGGCTCTCGATGATCTCAGCGATGCTGAGCTTCGTCCCGAGCTCCGCGAATACGTCCGAGCGATCCTTGAACGTGGTCATTTACGTTGCACCGCCTTCGAATACAGGTCCAGCAATCGATGATCGGGGTCATAGGTGTGCTTCAGGCCGGGATAGACATCACCGCCGTAGAGGCGGTCGAATTCGGCCCGATCGTAGAAGGCGTCGGAGTAGAGCGACTTGTGGCCGTCCAGCCGGGTGACCGCCGCCTCGATGGCGCGGTTCGCGGCGCCTTCGGGTTGCCCGGGTACGGTCGGTACCGCGGACCAGAAGCCGATGTTGACATAGGTGCGGCCGGGTTCCAGGGGGTAGAGCCGCCACGGCCGGCCGTCGGTGGTGGAGCCGTCGTCGGTCAACCGCAAGGGGCACAACCACAATGGCTCGATCGGGATCTCGGCCAGGAACCATTCGACGAAGTCGGCGGTGCGCTCGATCGGCACCTCGATGTCCTGGACGACCCGCTCCTGTGGCGGCTCGCCCCGGCGGGCACCGAGTTTGTCGGCGATGCCGTACTTGCGGTCCAGGGCGACGAGTTTCCAGTAGAAGCTGGATCGCCGGTACCGGGCCGGCCACCAGCGCCGGATCGCCGGGTTCTGGGCGCCGAAAGCCCGTGAGCACCAGAACCAGTCGGTGTCCCAGCGCCACAGGTAGTCGTGGATCGTCAGGCGGTCGCGTGCGGGCGCGGGGCCGTCGTGCCGGATCGACTGGTAGTAGATCCGCATGCCGGTGTAGTCGCTGACCGGACCCGGCTCGGCGGTCTGCCGGCCCAGGGTGAGATAGCTTTCGTCCGCGCTGAATACGACGCCGTCCAGATAGTCGACGGACTCGCCGTCCCAGGCGCGGTCGGTGATTATCCGGTCCATCGCCGTCTGCAGCTCGCGTAGATCGTGGAAACGCACGTGGCGCAGTGCCACGAACGGTTCGACGGGTTCGAGGGCGATCTTCAGCCGGGTCGAATAGCCCAGGGTGCCGTAGGAATTCGGGAACCCGCGGAACAGGTCGCGGTGTTCGCCCTCGGCGGTCGCGGTGACGACTTCGCCGGCGCCGGTGAGTACGTCGAGTTCCAGTACCGATTCGTGGGGCAGGCCGTTGCGGAACGATGTCGACTCGATGCCCAGCCCGGTCACCGCGCCGCCGAGGGTGATGGTCTTGAGCTGCGGCACCACCAGCGGCGCGAGTCCGTGGGGCAGGGTGGCCGCGACCAGGTCCTCGTAGGTGGTCATGCCGGCCACGTCGGCGGTGCGGGCGGCGGGATCCACCGCGATCACCGCGGTCAGGCCACTGACGTCCAGGCCCGGCGCGGTGTTCTTCGCGCGGGCCCGGAACAGGTTGGACGTCTTCTTGGCGAGCCGGACCGTGGCATCGCGCGGAATGGCGCGATAGCTCGCGAGCAGGCGTTCTACGCCTGCTCGGTGCGCGGCGAAACCCGACTCGTATGCGACCGGTGCGCGTCCGGTCCTCCCCATCAGACTGACTGCCACCACACGACGCTATATCGCGGCGCTCACCGCGGCTACCGCGACCTTGGTGCCAGGCCGGAAAGTTCATCCACCTGTTGCAGGGCATTGGTTCACATCGCGGGAAATGGTCAACCGCCCGGATCGGTCGGCGCGAAACCCGGTCCCGGCCGGGGCGGACGCGCGTGACGCCGGTCATGTGCGCAGCCGTTGTGTCGTTCCCGCGGCGTAACATGACGCGGCGGCAATCTTGATCGTGTAAGCCGCCTATCCGATCCAAGGAGTCATAGTGGGACAGGTCAGTGCCTCCACCTCGATCGTCGTCGACGCCGACCCGCAGCGCGCGCTGACGGCAATCGCGGACTACGAGACGGTGCGCCCGCGCATCCTCACCGAGCACTACCGCGACTACAAGGTGATCGAGGGCGGCCAGGGCGCCGGCACCGTCGCCGAGTGGACGCTGCAGGCGACCCAGAAACGCTCGCGCAACATCCACGCCGTGGTGTCGGTGTCGGATTCCATGGTGACCGAACGGGATTCGAACTCGACGCTGGTGACCACCTGGACCGTGACCCCGTCGGGCACCGGCTCGCTGGTCACCGTTCGCACCAGCTGGAAGGGCGCCGGCGGGGTGCCGGGCTTCTTCGAGGGCATCTTCGCGCCGCTGGGCCTGAAGAAGATCCAGGCCGAGGTGCTGGCGAAGCTGAAGACCGAACTGTCCTGACCGGCGACCCGCCACCCAACCTGGCGATGCTTGTATCGCTAGGCTGAGTCATATACCCCGAGAGAGGACATCCAGTGCAGCCCGGTGGACAGCCGTTCGACATGCAGGCCCTGCTCGAGCAGGCGCAGCAGATGCAGCAGGCCGTGATGGAAGCCCAGGCCGAGATCGCCAACGCGGTCGTCTCCAGCGAGGCCGGGGGTGGTCTGGTGCAGCTCACCATCAAGGCGACCGGCGAGGTGCAGAGCCTGGTGATCGACCCGAAGGTGGTCGACCCCGAGGATGTCGAGACCCTGCAGGACCTGATCACCGGCGCCTTCAACAGCGCCATGCTGAAGGCCCAGGAGCTGGCGCAGGAGAAGTTCGGTCCGTTCGCGGGCGGCCAGATGCCCGGTCTGTCGGGCTGAGGTCACGTTGTACGAGGGTCCGGTCCAGGATCTGATCGACGAACTGGGCAAACTGCCCGGCGTCGGCCCCAAGAGCGCCCAGCGCATCGCCTTCCACCTGCTGTCGGTCGAACCACCCGAGATCGACCGGCTGCAGGCGGCGTTGCAGAAGGTGCGCGACGGGGTCCGGTTCTGCGCGGTGTGCGGCACGGTCTCCGACGGGGACCTGTGCCGCATCTGCGCCGACCCGCGCCGCGACCGCACGATGATCTGTGTGGTCGAGGAACCCAAGGATGTGCAGGCGATCGAGCGCACCCGCGAGTTCCGCGGCCGCTATCACGTGCTCGGTGGCGCGCTCGATCCGCTATCGGGCGTCGGGCCCGATCAGCTGCGTATCCGTGAGTTGTTGACCCGCATCGGTAATCAGGACGACGGGGTCGACGTCGCCGAGGTGATCATCGCGACCGACCCGAACACCGAGGGTGAGGCGACCGCGACCTATCTGGTGCGCATGCTCCGGGATTTCCCGGGGCTCACCGTGACTCGGCTCGCGTCGGGGTTGCCGATGGGTGGCGATCTGGAGTTCGCCGACGAATTGACCTTGGGCCGAGCGCTTTCCGGCCGCCGAGCGCTGTAGCTTTCAGCTGAGAACGCCTGCGCTGCGCATGATCTCGTGCCATCCGGTGGCGTCGAAGATCAGCGCGATCTCGGTGATCCGGCCGTCGCGCAGCCGAAAATGTTTTGCGGTGCGCTGGATTCCGACCGGCGTCGCGGTGTGCAGGTCGTAGATCAGGACGGCGCTGTCACCGGCGAAGAATTCCTCGAGCAGCTCGACGTGTCGGGTGATCGCGACCAGCTGCTCGATGCCCGCGAGATGTCCGGTGCGGTCGGTGGATTCGATCAGCGGGCTGCGGAAACTGAAGTCCTCGGCCAATTGTGCTGCGGCGGTGGCGATATCGGCGCGGCAGCGGGCCTCGTGGTAGGCGCGGACGGTGTCGGCGGTGGTCTCAGGGCTGGTCACGGTCGTTCTCCGGGGTCGAGTTCAGGTAGTGCTCGAGGTGGCGCTGGTTGTCGACGACCCGTAGGCACAGGTCGCGGAGCTGGGCGAGTTCGTCGGGGGTGAAGCCCCGGAAGACGGCGGCCATGGCGCGCTGGGTGGGTGCGCGGAACGATTCCAGCCAGTCCCGGCCGGCGGCGGTGGCGCGCACGCGCACCGACCGGCGGTCGTGCGGGTCGGTGGTGCGGTCGGCCAGGCCGTCGCGTTCGAGGGTGTCGACGAGGCCGGTGACATTGCGGGAGGTGACGCCGCAGGCGCGGGCGAGGTCGCCGATGGACAGGCCGTCCGGGGCGGTGCCCAGCCGGGTGAGCACGTCGAGCGCCGCGGTGCTCAGCCCGCGCCCGCCGCTGCCGCGGCTGCGCAGCCGGTCGACGGCCTGCCAGGCCGAGCGCAGCGCGGCGGCGGTTTCCAGGGGAGCGATATCGCCGTCGGCGGTGAAGGCGGCGAGCGAGGCGCGGGCGCCGGGGTCGTAGCGCAGGCCCGATTCGTCGACGAATTTATGTACGTCATTCATTATGAATGGATACTGTATTTCGTGGGCGACGAGACCGCAAGGGCGGCAACCTGATTCGAAGCGGCCTACCGGCTCGCATCCCCGCCGGTCAGCGCGGCCAGGACGCGCTGGATCTCCGCGCCGTCGGGGAACTCGGTGTCCGGTGCCAGCAGGATCTGCATCGCGACGCCCTGGAACAGCAGGAAGTAGAACTTCGCGATCGACAGCGCCAGGTCGTCCGGTAGCTCCGGGTGGGCGCGCTGGACGGATCCGGCCAGATCGGCGAAGGCGGTCGCGGTGGCGCCGCTCATGAACTCCTGCGCCTCGGGGTTGTGTGCGATCTGCACCCCGTTCTCCAGGCTGAGCAGGAGCTCCTCGTGGGCGTCGACGGCGATGTCGAGCATGCCCTGCCAGGTTCCGGCCAGTGATTCGGCGAGGGTGTGGTCCTGCCCGGATTCGATGATGGCGGCCTCGAGGCCGTCGCCGATGCGCGAGCCGGTCGCCTCCATGATGGCCTGGTTGACCAGCTTGTCCTTGGAGCCGAAGTGGTAGCCGATGGCGGCCAGGCTGACGCCGGCCTGTGCGGCGATGTCGCGGGCGGTGACCTTGGCGATGCCGCGTTCCAGGATCGCCTTGCGCGCGCCCTCGAGGAGGTCTTCTCGATTTCCCATGCCCCCAGCCTAGCAGCGTCTTAGACATCTGTTCCAGACGAATGTGCGAAAAGTGTTGACAGCTTGCTCATGTGTCTTATACAAATGTCTCAGACGAACGAACAACCCACCGAGGGAAGCGAAACATCATGAGCGCCAACACCACTGCCAGCAGCCTCCACGTCCTCGTCGCCGGCGGCGGCATCGCCGGAAACGCCGTCGCCCTGCAGCTGCTGCGGGCCGGTGCCCGGGTCACCGTCGTCGAACGGGCCGCCGAACCCCGCCCCGGCGGCCAGGCCGTCGACCTCCGCTCGGCCAGCAAGGTGGTCGCGGAGCGGATGGGCCTGCTGCCCGCCATCGCGAAGGTCCAGCTGGACGAGAAGGGGATGTGCTGGGTCGACCGGGACGGCCGCGTCTTCGCCGGTGCCTCGATGGAGGACATGGACGGCAAGGGCATCGTCGCCGACATCGAGATCACCCGTGGCGACCTGAACCGGGTTCTGCTCGACGCGGTCGCCGAGGCCGGCGGCGCGCTCGACTACCGCTACAGCGACTGGGTGCAGACCCTGGAGCAGGACGACAGCGGTGTCGACGTCGGATTCGCCTCCGGCCGCACCGGCCGCTACGACCTGGTCGTGGCCGCCGACGGCGTGCACTCCGCCACCCGCAACCTCGCGTACGGTCCCGGCGCCGAAACCTTCCTCGGCGGCTACATGGCCTTTTTCACGATGCCCAGCCCGGTGGGCTCGGACATCCGGCCCGGCTGGTTCGCCATGCACACGATTCCGAGCGCTTCCTTCGCCATCCGCCCCGACCACGACCCGGCCACCTCGAAGGCGATCATCACCATGCGCACCGATCAGCGTCCGGAGCTGCGCCGCGACGTCGAGGCGCAGAAGGAACTCATCCGCGGCGCGCTCACCGGCGCCGGCTGGCGGGCCGCCGAAGTGCTGGCGGCCATGGACAGCACCCCGGACTTCTACTTCGACGAGCTGGACCGCATCGACGTGGACTCGCTGTCGCGCGGCCGGGTCGTGCTGGTCGGTGACTCCGGGTACTGCGGCTCGCCGCTCACCGGGATGGGTACCGCCATGGCCTTCGTCGGGGCCTACATCCTGGCCGGTGAAATCGCCTCCACCCCTGATGATCTCGCCGGCGCCCTGACTCGCTACGAGGAGAAGGTCACGCCCTTCCTGGCCAAGGCCAAGGAGCTGCCCGGCGGTGGCCTGAAGATCATGCTGCCCAAGTCCAAGGCACTCGTCGCCATGGCGCGCTGGAACCTGAAGCTGATGTTCTCCCGCCTCATGCGGCCGGTGGCCGTGAAGATGTTCTTCTCCGCCACCGACGATTTCGAGTTGCCCAACTACTGACGAACCGATCCTGATCGATCGGTCATGTGCCACAACAGAATCGACGGCCGGTGCGGACTCCGCACCGGCCGCTGCCGTTACGGCGTGTTCGACAGCGCGGCGTAGCCGTCCAGCAGGCGGCCCAGGCCGAATTCGAAAAGACCCTCCGCCCAGCCCGATTCGGTGCCGCCGGGTGGGTTGTCGTCGTCCAGCGAGCCTTCCGCCAGGACTGCGGAGAGGGCCGGGAACTGCGCGGGGTCCAGTACCCGGCGCAGTACCGGAGCGAAATCGTCACTGTCGGTGGCGTCACGGGCGAAGCGGGCCTGGCTGATCACGAACAGCGAGAGATTCAGCAGCAGTAGCAGTTTCATCTGGGGCGGGAACGGGCTGTCGTCCAGCGCGGCCAGGCCGGTCTCCAGCCAGGCCATATTGTTCGGGCCGCGTGGCGGCCCCGAGATCGGGATGTCCAGCCAGAACGGGTGCCGCTGGATCGTGCGGTATTCGGCGCGGGCCCAGATCTCCAGGGCGGTGCGCCAATTCGCGTCGGCGGGCAGTTCCGGCGGCAGGCCGATGACCCGGTCCTGCATGAGTTCGATGAGCGTGTCCTTGCTGTCCACGTAGCGGTACAGCGACATGGTGGTGAAGCCCAGCTCCTGTGCGACCCGGGCCATCGACACGGCGACCAGACCGCCCTGTTCGGCGACGGTGACCGCGGCGTCGACGATCTGCTCGGTGCTCAGCGCGCGGCGGGGGCCGCGGCTGCCGCCCGAGCCCAGGCCCCACAGCAACTCGACCGCCCGCGGCAGTGGTTCCGATGGTGTCACCCGGCCTCCGTTCTCTCGTCTCGGATGTCATCTTGCCCCTTCCCAAAACTGTGTATGGCATACATACTATCTACGACATACACAGTTATGGAGGGATGTCGATGGAACCAGCCACCGCACCCGCGATCTCGGTTCGCGGGCTCACCAAATCCTTCGCCGGTACGACGGTGCTCGACGGCATCGACCTGGAGGTCCCCGCCGGAACCGTCTTCGGCCTGCTCGGGCCCAACGGGGCCGGCAAGACCACCACCGTGCGGATCCTCGCCACCCTGGCCCACGCCGAGGCGGGCACGGTCCGCGTCTGCGGCCACGACCCGGCCACCGCACCCGCGGCCGTGCGACAGTGCATCGGCGTCACCGGACAGTTCGCCGCGGTGGACGAAATGCTCACCGGCGCGGAGAATCTCCGCCTCGTCGGGCGGCTCCAGCACCTCGGGCGGCGCGAGACCGCCCGGCGCACAGCGGATCTGCTCGACCGCTTCGGGCTCGGCGAGGCCGCGAGCCGACGGGCCGGGACCTACTCCGGCGGGATGCGCCGCCGGCTCGACCTGGCCATGAGCCTGATGGGCGACCCGGCCGTCGTCTTCCTCGACGAACCGACCACCGGCCTCGACCCGCGCAGCCGCCGCGAATTGTGGGTCACCGTACGCGAACTCGTCGCCACCGGCGTCACCGTCTTCCTCACCACCCAGTACCTGGAGGAGGCCGACCAGCTCGCCGACCGGATCGCGGTGCTGAACGACGGCCGCATCGTCGCCGAGGGCACCCCGGCGCAGCTCAAACGCCTCGTACCGGGCGGCCACGTTCGCGTGGAGTTCGCCGATCTCGCCGCGCTCCGGCACGCGGCCACCGTCGTGCCGTCCGCCGAGGTCGACACCGACGACCTGGCGCTGCGGATCTCCGGGTGCGGCACCGCCACCGACCTGCACGACCTGCTCGGGCGTTTCGTCGATCACGGTGTGGCCGTGGGCGATCTGAGCATCCACACCCCCGACCTCGACGACGTGTTCTTCGCCCTCACCGCCCCCGCCGACCGAAAGGTATCCCTGTCGTGACCACGCACATCGCCGCCGATTCGTGCACCATGCTCGGCCGGAACATCCGCCACTCCCTGCGCAGCCCCGACTCGATGGTCATGACGATCGCCCTGCCGATCACCATCCTGCTGCTGTTCGTCTACGTCTTCGGCGGCGCGCTGCGCGGCGACGGCCACTACCTCGAGTACGTGGTTCCCGGAATCCTCTTGCTCACTTCGGGTTTCGGTGCGGCCACCACAGCCATCACGGTGTCGACGGATCTGCACAACGGCATCGTCGACCGGTTCCGCACCCTCGCCATCGCCCGATCCGCCTGGCTCACCGGGCATGTCGCCGCCAGCCTGCTGCGCAACCTGCTCTCCACCGCCGTCGTCGTCGGCGTGGCACTCGCCATCGGCTTCCGCCCCACCGCCGACCCGCTGCGCTGGCTGGCCGTCGTCGCCCTGCTTTCGCTGTTCATCACCGCCCTGTCCTGGACGGCCGCCACCCTGGGCCTGCTGGCCCCGAATCCCGAAGCCGCCCAGGGCTTCACGTTCAGCTTCATGTTCCTGCCGTACGTGAGCAGCGCCTTCGTCCCGCCGGACACCATGCCCACCTGGCTCCGCGGCTTCGCCCGCCACCAGCCGGTGACCCCGATGATCGAAACCATGCGCGCCCTACTGACCGGCGGCCCGATCGCCGACCACGCCTGGACGGCACTCGCCTGGTGGGTGCCGATCACCGTGGTCGGCGCCACCGCAGCCCTGCTGATGTTCGCCCGGCGCATCCGCGAATGAACCGAACGGCCGGAGTTTTCTCCGCTACTGTGCTCGCCATGGACGAATGCGAGCCGGTTCCGGGCACGCCGGACGTCCGAAAGTGCCCACGCCACTACCGGTTTCGACAGCGGCCGGTCTCTCACGCCCGAAGAAATGCACGAGATGATCGTCGAACAGATCCGGCTGCGAGTCGATCGGCGCTGACGAACCGGCGGGGGCCTTCGATTACTCGGTTTGCTTCGGGTGTCCTGGCCCGGCATGGACGACCCAGGCGGTGCGATTCGTGTCGTCGACGAGGTACCACATTCTGCCACCCGCGGTAACTTCGTACTGCCACCGCTCGAGCTCTGATCCCTTCCAATTCCCCTTTCCGAGGGCACCTTTCAGGCGGTGTTGCCGGTCGGGGTGGGAGGCGTCCCGAGGATCGGATCGCGTCGAAGGCGCGACGGAGATTTGCCGGAGCTCGCCGTCCCAGTTGCTCCCAGCCGTTGGCGGCATCGCTGTTGGCGAATCGCAGGTCGAATTCGGTGCCGACGGCGGGCGGTGCTGCGCGTTCCCCGCGCTTCGGGCTCATTCGGTGTCCCGATTGTCGCCCGGAGGCACGGCGGGACCCAGGTCGCCCTCGGCGGCGCGTGTGAGCTGGGCGTGCAGAACCGGGTCGGCATAGATCTCGGCCGAATGCCGCCACTGTGTCAGCAGTGTCGCGAGCGGTGTCAGATTCCCCAGAGCGGTCGCCCCGCGCGCCACGTCTACCAACTCTCGGACGAATAGATCGACATCGGCGTCGGGCAGAAAGGTCACCCACGGTACTGCGTCCGGCAGAACCTCACGAACCGCTCCTGTGCCGAGACGGCTCACCACGCTAGCCAGCAACCGTGCGGTGAAATCGACAACAACGCCCTCCGATTCCAGCTGCTCGACCCGCATCAGTGCGAGATCGCCGGCATCACGACGTCGTAGGCGTAACGCGCGCACGCTGTCGAGCAGGCGGGTGGTCACCGCCGGCCGGTGTAGCAGTTCGCTGAACGGGACGATGTCATACGCCATGACATCCACACTACCTTGGATGTCTGAAAATGGACCCTGGTGGACGAGGTCGGAAGGGCGAGCAGTGCTGGTGCGCTGGTAGTGGTCCTCAGTTGTCCGAGATGTTCTCGATCAGGCGGTCCTTGAGCGCGCGCGCTGCCGCTTCCGGGTCGGCGGCGGCCGTGATCGCGCGGACCACCACGATGCGGGTGGCGCCCGCTACCAGAACCTCGTCCAGGCGCTGGGCGTCGATGCCGCCGATGGCGAACCAGGGGCGGTCCGGTGCGGCGGCGGCGGTCTCCCGGACCAGATCCAGGCCGGCGGCCGGGCGGCCGGGCTTGGTGGGGGTGGTCCAGATCGGGCCGGTGCAGAAGTAGTCGATGTGTTCGTCGGTGGCGGCGCGGTGGGCCTGGGCCGGGTCGTGGGTGGAACGGCCGATCACGACCTCGGGACCGACGATGCGGCGGGCGGCGGCGGGCGGGAGGTCGTCCTGGCCCAGATGCAGGACGTCGGCGCCCGCGGCCGCGGCGATATCGGCGCGGTCGTTCACGGCGACCAGGGCGCCGTAGCGGGCCGCGATGGCTCGCAGCTCGGTCAGCAGATCCAGTTCGGCTGCGGCCTCCAGAGGGCCGAACTGCTGCTCACCGCGCGAACCCTTGTCGCGCAGTTGGATGATGTCGACGCCGCCGGCCAGCGCGGACTCGGCGAAATCGGCCAGGTCACCGGTGTCACGGCGGGCGTCGGTGCACAGGTAGAGCCGGGCCGAGGCCAGGCGTTCGCGCGGGGAACGGCGGGAGGATCGGGACGGCTGCACCCCCTCGACGGTAGTCGCGCTACCGTTGGGGACGGAAACAGCCGGGCTGTTCCCCGTGTCGCGTGGGTTGGCCACAAGACCCGCTCCGCGGACGGAGCCGGCCGGACCGGGGGCCCAGGCGGGTGGCGACGCGAATCCGGTGTGCGTGCGCCCCGGCCCGGTGGCGAACGGGGTTCCCGGGAACCCAGCGAGGTGGAAGATGCGAACCCTGGCCGTCGTGGGCGGAGGTGTGATCGGCCTGGCGGTGGCCTGGCGAGCCGCGGCGCAGGGCTGGACGGTCACCCTGCACGACCCGGCCGTCGCATCGGGGGCGTCCTGGGTGGCGGGCGGCATGCTGGCCCCGCTGTCGGAGGGCTGGCCGGGGGAGGAAGCCGTCTTCGACTTCGGCGCCGCGTCCCTGGCCCGCTGGCCCGGCTTCGCCGCCGACCTGCGCACGGCTACGGGCGTGGACGTCTTCACCGCCGACGCGACCCTCACCGTCGCGCTGGATGCCGCCGACGCCGCCGACCTGCGCACGGTCGCCGATTTCGCCGCCACCGCTTCCACCCTGTGGACAGCTGGGGACAACTTCACCGAGCCCGAATCCATGCGGCTGCTGAACCGCGCCGAAGTCCGTGCGGCGGAACCGGGTCTGGCCCGCACGATTCGTGCCGGGCTGCTGTCGCCGCGGGAACCGGCCGTGGACAACCGGCTGCTGGTCGGCGCGCTGCGGCAGGCCGCCGAACAGGCCGGGGTGCGATTCGTCGCCGCGGCCGTGGACGACCTCGCGAGCCTCGAATCCGACCGGATCGTGCTGGCCGCCGGTGCGGCGTCGGCCCGACTGTGGCCGGGCCTGCCGGTGCGGCCGGTCAAGGGCGAGATCCTGCGGCTGCGACAGCGGCCGGGCGCGCTGCCGCCGCCGCGGCACGTGGTGCGGGCGCGGGTGCACGGGCGGTCGGTGTATCTGGTGCCACGCGCGGACGGAATGGTCGTCGGCGCAACCCAATACGAGGCCGGCTTCGATACCGAGGTGACCGTCGCTGGGGTCCGGGACCTGATCGCCGACGCCGAGGCCGTCTTCCCCGCGCTCGGTGAGTACGAATTCGCCGAGGTGAGTGCGGCCGGACGGCCCGTCACGCCCGACAACCTGCCGCTGCTGGGCCCGCTGGACGACCGGGTGCTCGCGGCGACCGGCAACGGCCGCAACGGAATTCTGGGTGTGCCGCTGTCCGTCGACGCCGTGCTGTCCGCGCTGGCGGGCAGCACGCTCGACGACGCGAAAGCGGCCGACCCGCACCGCTTCCCGGGTGTCGCCGCGGCACTGCCCGGCGAAACCTTCACTCCCGCAGCACCAGGAGGTCAGTAATGCCGATTCCTATCGGTGTCACCGTCAACGGTGAGGATCACGAGTTCGCCGAGGAGCTCAGCGTGCGCGAGCTGCTGACCCGGCTCGGACTGCCGTGCAAGGGCATCGCGGTCGCCGTCGACGGCACGGTGTTCCCGAAGTCGCGCTGGGACGAACCGGTCGGGCGCGGCTGGGAGATCGAGGTGCTGACGGCGGTGCAGGGTGGCTAGCGGGACCGGTCTCGAACCGCTGCGAATCGCCGACCGCACCTTCGGTTCCCGGCTGATCATGGGCACCGGCGGCGCCGACAACCTCGCGGTCCTGGAGGAGGCGCTGGTCGCCTCCGGCACCGAGCTGACCACCGTCGCCATGCGCCGTGTCGACGCCGCGGGCGGTACCGGCGTGCTGGACCTGCTGAAACGCCTGGACATTGCGCCGCTGCCCAATACCGCCGGCTGCCGCACCGCCGCCGAAGCCGTGCTCACCGCCCAGCTCGGCCGCGAGGCCCTCGAAACCGACTGGGTGAAACTGGAAGTCATCGCCGACGAACGCACGCTGCTGCCGGACGCCATCGAATTGGTCGACGCCGCAGAACAATTGGTCGACGACGGCTTCACAGTACTGCCCTACACCACCGACGATCCGGTGCTCGCGAAACGCCTGGAGGACGCCGGCTGCGCCGCGGTGATGCCCCTGGGTGCTCCGATCGGCACCGGCCTCGGCATCGGCAACCCGCACAACATCGAGATGATCGTGGCCGCCGCCGGTGTCCCCGTGATCCTCGACGCCGGTATCGGCACCGCCAGCGACGCCGCGCTCGCGATGGAACTGGGCTGCTCCGCAGTACTTTTGGCGACCGCGGTCACCCGCGCCCAGCACCCTGCCCTGATGGCGGAGGCCATGGCCGCCGCAGTCCGGGCCGGTCACGCCGCCCGCCACGCCGGCCGGATCCCGAAACGGTTCTGGGCCCAAGCCAGTTCGCCCGCCCGCTGAATCCGCCCACACCCTGATCCCCGGATCGGGACCGCTTCTCAGGGTTGCGTCATCCTCGAGGATGACCCGGCCGCGACCTGCGGCCGACGCGGGGTGAGTCCGGTGGCCGGGATACTGGGCCCATGATCGAAGTGAGAGGACTCACCAAGCGGTACGGGGACACCCTCGCGGTCGACAACCTGTCCTTTACGGTCCGGCCCGGTCAGGTGACCGGGTTCCTGGGCCCGAACGGCGCGGGTAAGTCGACCACGATGCGGATGATCCTCGGCCTCGACAAGCCGACATCCGGGGTCGCCCTGATCAACGGCAAGCCCTATGCCGAGCTCGACCACCCGCTGCGACACGTCGGTGCGCTGCTGGACGCGAAATGGGTGCACCCCAACCGTTCCGCCCGCTCCCACCTGCGCTGGATGGCCGCGTCCAACAGCATCCCGCAGTCCCGCGTGGACGAGGTGCTGCGTCTGGTCGGCCTCACCGAGGTGGCCGGCAAGCGGGCGGGCAGCTTCTCCCTGGGTATGTCGCAGCGGCTCGGCCTCGCCGGCGCGCTGCTCGGCGACCCGAAGATCCTGCTGTTCGACGAGCCGGTCAACGGCCTCGACCCGGAGGGCATCCACTGGATCCGCCGGTTCATGCAGACCCTCGCCGCCGAGGGCCGGACCGTGCTGGTCTCGAGCCACCTGCTCTCCGAGATGGAGCAGACCGCGGAACACCTGGTCGTCATCGGGCAGGGAAAGCTGTTGCAGGACACCAGCACTCGTGACTTCATCGAGCGCTCCTCGGAGGCCACGGTCCGGGTCCGCAGCCCGCAGCTGGCCGAGCTGCGCAGCCTGCTCACCTCCAAGGGCATGACCGTGCGCGAGGACGGCGCCCGGGACGGTGTTCCCGGCGGCCCCGCCCTGCTGGTCGTCGGCAGTCCCAGCGACGAGATCGGCCTGCTGGCCGGCGCGAACGGCATCACCCTGCTCGAACTGGCCCCGCAGCGGGCCTCGCTCGAGGAGTCCTTTATGCAGATGACCGGTGGTTCCGTCCAGTACCACGGCGAGGTTATGGGAGGTGCGCTCTGATGGGCGTCATCGCAGCGGAACGCATCAAACTCACCTCGACCCGCTCCCCCTGGTGGTGCTCGGCCATCGTGGCGGCGCTCGGTCTCGGCTTCGCGGCACTGTTCGCCTACCTGGCGAACAACCAGCTGCACCACCCCCCGAAGGGGAACGAGCAGCCGCTGCTGCTCACGCCGGATATCGCGGCCAGCGGTGTCGAGGGCTTCGGCGTCATGGTCCTGATGATCATGGCGGCCCTGATGGTGACCAGCGAGTACCGCTTCGGCATCATCCGGACCACGTTCCAGGCCACTCCGAACCGGGTCTTGGTCATCCTCACCAAGGCCGGCCTGGCCGGCTTGCTGAGCGCGGTCCTCACGGGCGTGCTGGCGGCGCTGTCCTTCGGGATCGCGAAGGCAATGGGTGGCGACGCCGCCACGCTGTCGCTACACCTCGACACCGCCGGGCAGTGGCGGTCGATGTACGGCATCCCGATCTACGCCTTCCTGGCCTCGGTGCTGGCGGTGGCCGTCGGTGTGCTGGTGCGCCAGTCGGCCGCGGCGATCTCGATCGTGGTGTTGTGGCCCTTGCTGATCGAGGGTCTGCTGGGCAATATCGGCAGCTTCGGTGACACGGTGAAGCCGTTCCTGCCGTTCGCCAATGCCGCCCGCTTCCTGGCCGCAGACAACGCCAGGACCAGCGCGCACTGGCACTGGGGTGCGTGGGGTGGGCTGGCCTACTTCACGTTCGTCGTCGCTGTGGTCCTCGCGGCGGCGCTCTACAGCGTGCGCGAACGCGACGCATAGAACCACGTGGCCGCGGATCGCACGAGCGTTCCGCGGCCACGGCGCCGCCGGCTTCGCGCCGGTGGCCGATGTCGGCCCGGTGTGCGGACCCCTACCCCGCGCGCCGGGCCGATATCGTCGGAGTGACGGGCCCCACACTCCGAGGCCGTGATCGAGAAGATCCTGGTCGGTAGGCTTTCTGCAGGGCCCCACGTCGGCGCCCTTCGCGGACCCATCGAAGCGCCCGTCCACCCTTGGCAGCTCAGAGAAGGGTGTCTTCATGTCCATGCTCGGACCAGTGCCCGGTGGCGACAGCCTGGGCTACCCTCGTTTCGTGAGCGAGACACCTACCGGTGGTGACGACGGCACCGATGAGGTGGTCATCCCCCTGAGCCCGGTCACCGACCGAGCTCGCCGGTCCGGCCCGCGCCGCCGCGGGCAGCAGTCGGCCCTGGAGAACGCCGACAGCCGCAAGGATCTGGTCGCGGCCATTCGCAAGGCCCGCGAGGTGCTGCCCGGCGATCCCGCGTTCGGTGATCCGCTCTCCGTGTCGGGTCCCGGCGCGCCCGAGGCGGTCGCGCGCGCGGCCAGCCAGTTCGTCGGTGACACACCCAGCGCGGCGAAGGAGATCGGGCTCGGCGCCCTGCAGGTGTGGCAGGCGATGCTGGAACGGGTCGGCCGTGGGCGCGGCACCCAGGAGATGACGATCCTGTTCACCGATCTCGTGGCCTTCTCGACCTGGTCGCTGGCTTCCGGCGACGAGAAGACGTTGAACCTGTTGCGCAAGGTGGCCAAGGCGATCGAGCCGCCGGTGTCCGAGAACGGTGGCCGGGTGGTCAAGCGTATGGGCGACGGGATGATGGCGGTGTTCCCGTCCGCCGACGGCGCGGTGCGGGCGGCGCTGGCCGGTCGCACGGCCCTGCGCGAGATCGATATCGACGGCTACAAGCCGCAGATGCGGATGGGCCTGCACACCGGGACGCCGCGCGAGATCGGCGGCGACTGGCTGGGTGTGGATGTCAACATCGCGGCCCGCATGATGGAGGCCGGTGGCAACGGCAACACCATGCTCTCGCAGGCCACGCTGGAGGCCCTGGACTTCGACACCCTCGACAAGCTGGATCTGCGGGTCAAGCCGTACCGCCGGGGCGTGTTCGCGCCGCCGCTCAACGGCGTGCCCGACAACCTGAAGATCTACCGCCTGGAATCGGTCAAGAAGTAGCTCACACGACCCAGGCGAGCGCGGCGACCGCGGACAGCACGCCGCAGACGGCCAGCGCGACCGCGAGCCAGCGGACGGTCTTCCAGGTGCTGTAGGCGCCGCCGAACAGAAAACCGGCCAGGGCCAGGCCGAATACCACGATCACGGGATGGGACATGGGTCCATCCTGCCGTACCCGATTCCGGGCCGAAGACAAGCACGGGCAATTAACAATCACGCAGGCTTGATTTTTTCTGGACCCGATGTGACCCTGGAACCGATACGGCGCCGACGGCGTCCGTGGCGACGGCTACACAGGAGGCATGGATGGCCGCACTCGGCGACGATCCGGAACTCGTCCGGATCGGAAACTGCTCCGGGTTCTACGGCGACCGGCTCAGCGCGATGCGCGAAATGCTCGAGGGCGGGCAGCTCGACGTGCTCACCGGCGACTATCTCGCCGAACTCACCATGCTGATCCTCGGCCGCGACCGGCTCAAGGACCCGAACCTCGGCTACGCGAAGACCTTCGTGCGCCAGCTCGAGGACTGTATGGGGCTCGCGCTCGACCAGGGCGTGCGGATCGTCACCAACGCCGGCGGGCTCAACCCGGCGGGCCTGGCCGACAAGCTGCGCGAGGTCGCCGGCAAGCTCGGCCTGCACCCGAAGATCGCGCACGTCGAAGGCGACGACATCACCGCGCGCGCAGGCGAATTGGGTCTCGGCAACACCCTCACCGCCAACGCCTACCTGGGCGCCTGGGGCATCGTGGAATGCCTGAACGCCGGCGCCGACATCGTGGTCACCGGCCGGGTCACCGACGCCTCGGTGATCGTCGGACCCGCCGCCGCCCACTTCGGCTGGGGCCGAACCGATTACGACGCCCTCGCCGGTGCCGTGGTGGCCGGCCACATCATCGAGTGCGGGCCACAGGCCACCGGCGGCAACTTCGCCTTCTTCACCGAGATCCCCGACCTCACCCGCCCCGGCTTCCCGATCGCCGAGATCCGCCGCGACGGTTCGAGCGTGATCACCAAGCACACCGGAACCGGCGGCGCGGTCACCGTCGACACGGTCAGCGCCCAGCTGATGTACGAGATCCAGGGCGCCCGCTACGCCGGACCGGACGTGACCACCCGCCTGGACACCATCACGGTCACCCAGCAGGACACCGACCGGGTCCTGGTCTCCGGCGTCACCGGTGAGGCCCCGCCGCCGCAGCTCAAGGTGTCGCTGAACACCCTGGGCGGCTTCCGCAACGAGATGGAGTTCATCGTCACCGGTCTCGACATCGAGGCCAAGGCCGCGCTGGCCCGCCACCAGCTCGACGCCGGGCTCACCGTCCGCCCCGCCGAGATCGAATGGACCCTCGCGCGGCTGGACCGACCCGACGCCGACACCGAGGAGACCGCCAGCGCGCTGCTGCGCTGCGTGGTGCGCGACAGCGACCCGAAGAAGGTCGGTCGCGCCTTCTCCGCCACCGCGGTCGAATTGGCGCTGGCCAGCTACCCGGGCTTCACCTTCACCGCCCCGCCCGGCGACGGCGCGCCCTACGGTGTGTTCACCGCCGGTTACGTCGACGCCGCCGCGGTGCCGCATATCGCGGTCCTGCCGGACGGCACCCGCGCCGAGATCCCACCCGCGAGCGAGACACTGGCCCTCGCCGATGTACCGGAACCGGCACTGCCACAGGCATTTCCGGCCGGACCGACCACTCGGGCACCGCTGGGCCGGGTCGCGCTGGCGCGCAGCGGCGACAAGGGCGGCAACGCAAATATCGGCGTCTGGGTGCGTACCGACGACGAATTCCGCTGGCTCGTCGGTGCTTTGACCGTCGACCAGCTGAAAGTGCTACTGCCCGAGGCCGCGAAGCTCACCGTGCACCGGCACGTGCTACCCAACCTGCGGGCCGTCAACTTCATCATCGAAGGCCTGCTCGGTCAGGGCGTCGCCTATCAGGCGCGCTTCGATCCGCAGGCCAAGGGGCTCGGAGAATGGCTGCGGGCCCGCTACCTCGACATCCCGACGGAGTTTCTGGCATGAACGGTCAGAGCGCGCAGGCGGCAGCGCAGCGTAACCACGCAGCGCTCCCGTTCATGCCAAAGGAGATACAGCCATGAGTGTGTGGACCACCCCCGAACGGCAGGCGCTGCGGGCGACCGTGCGCGGATTCGTCGAGCGCGAGGTGCGGCCGTACCTCGACACCTGGGAGCGCGAAGGTGCGCTGCCGCGCGAATTGCACAAGAAGGCAGGCGAACTCGGCCTGCTCGGGATCGGCTTCCCCGAGTCGGCCGGCGGCTCGGGCGGTGACCTCGTCGACGCCACGATCGTCGCCGAGGAACTGCACCTCGCCTCCGGCTCCGGCGGGCTGTCGGCCTCGCTGTTCACCTGCGGTATCTCGGTGCCGCACATCATCGCGTCGGGCAACCAGGAGCAGATCGACCGCTGGGTGGCGCCCACGTTGTCCGGTGACCTGATCGGCTCGCTGGCCATCACCGAGCCGGGCGCCGGATCCGATGTCGGCCACCTCACCACCACCGCGGTGCGCGACGGCGACCACTACATCATCAACGGCGCCAAGACCTTCATCACCTCGTCGACCCGGGCCGACTTCGTCGTGACCGCGGCCCGCACCGGCGGCCCCGGTGCGGCGGGGATCTCGCTGATCATCGTGCCCACGGACACACCGGGATTCACGGTCACCCGCAAGCTGGAGAAGATGGGCTGGCTGTGCTCGGACACCGGCGAGCTGTCCTACGTGGACGTGCGGGTGCCGGTGACCAACTGCGTCGGCCCGGAGAACTCCGGATTCGCCCAGATCGCAGCGGCTTTCGTCACCGAGCGGGCCAGCCTCGCGGTGCAGGCGTACTCGCTCGCGCAGCGCGCGCTGGACCTGACCGTCGAATGGTGCCGCAACCGTGAGACCTTCGGCCGGCCGCTGATCTCCCGCCAGCACGTACAGATGACGCTCACCGATATGGCTCGCCGCGTGGACATCTCGCGCGTCTACACGCGAAACCTGGTGGAGCGGTACAGCGCCGGTGAACTGAACTTGATCGCCGAGGTCTGCTTCGCCAAGAACACCGCGGTGGAGAACGGCGAATGGGTGGCCAATCAGGCCGTACAGCTGCACGGCGGCATGGGCTACATGCGCGAATCCGAGGTCGAGCGCATCTATCGCGACATCCGCCTGGACGGCATCGGCGGTGGCGCCAACGAAATCCTGACCATGCTCGCGTCGAAACTCCTGGGGTATCAAGCATGACCGTCTTCAAGTCCACGCTCGATGCGTCGAGCCCGGAATATGTGGCGGCCGCGGAGGCCATGACCACCAAGCTCGCCGAGGTCGAGGCCGAATTCGCCAAGGCGATCGCCGGCGGTGGCCCGGACAAGGTGGCCCGGCACCACAAGCGCGGCAAGCTGACCGCGCGCGAGCGCATCGAACTGCTGCTCGACGAGGACAGCCCGTTCCTGGAGCTGTGCCCGCTCGCGGCCTGGGGCAGCGAATTCCAGGTCGGCGCTTCGACGATCGCCGGGATCGGCATCGTCGAGGGCGTCGAGTGCATGATCGTCGCGCCCGACCCCACCGTGCGCGGTGGTGCCTCCAACCCGTGGACGCTGCGCAAGCAGTTCCGGATCAACGACATCATCCGGGAGAACCGCCTGCCGGTGATCTCGCTGGTGGAGTCGGCCGGTGCCGACCTGCCCACGCAGAAGGAGGTCTTCATCCCCGGTGGGGCGATGTTCCGTGACCTCACCCAGGCATCGGCCGACGGAATCCCCACCATCGCACTCGTTTTCGGCAACTCGACCGCCGGTGGCGCGTACATCCCGGGCATGAGCGACTACGTCGTGATGGTCAAGGACGGCGCCAAGGTGTTCCTCGCGGGGCCGCCGCTGGTGAAGATGGCGACCGGTGAGGACTCCGACGACGAGACCCTCGGAGGCGCCGAGATGCACGCGCGCACTTCGGGTCTGGCCGACTACATGGCCGCCGACGAGCAGGACGCGATCCGGCTCGGCCGCTCGATCGTGCGCCGGCTGAACTGGAAGAAGCAGGGCCCCGAGCCGCGCGCCGAGGTGATCTCGCCGCTGTACGACCCCGAGGAACTGCTCGGCATCGTGCCCAGCGACCTGAAGATCCCGTTCGACCCGCGCGAGGTCATCGCCCGCGTCGTCGACGGCTCCGACTTCGACGAGTTCAAGCCGCTCTACGGTTCCAGCCTGGTCACCGGATGGGCCGAGCTGCACGGCTATCCGATCGGCATCCTCGCCAACGCGCGCGGCGTGCTGTTCTCCGAGGAGTCGCAGAAGGCCACCCAGTTCATCCAGCTGGCCAACAAGAAGAACGTGCCACTGCTGTTCCTGCACAACACCACCGGCTACATGGTCGGCAAGGAGTACGAGCAGAAGGGCATCATCAAGCACGGCGCCATGATGATCAACGCGGTCTCCAATTCGAAGGTGCCGCACATCTCGCTGATCATCGGTGCCTCCTACGGCGCCGGCCACTACGGCATGTGCGGTCGCGCCTACAATCCGCGCTTCCTGTTCGCTTGGCCCAGCGCGAAATCCGCGGTCATGGGCGGGGCGCAGCTGGCCGGTGTGATCACCATCGTGCAGCGCGCGGCCACCGAGGCGCGCGGCCTGCCGTTCGACGAGGCGGGCGCCGAGGCCATCCGGGCGATGGTCGAGGCACAGATCGAGGCCGAGTCGCTGCCGATGTTCCTGTCCGGTCGTGTGTACGACGACGGCATCATCGACCCCCGCGACACCCGCACCGTGTTGGGTATGGCGTTGTCCGCCATCCACAACGCACCGATCCAGGGCGCCGAGGGCTTCGGCGTCTTCCGAATGTGAGCCGCGAGATGATTACGAACGTCCTGGTCGCCAACCGCGGCGAGATCGCGCGGCGGGTCTTCGCGACCTGCCGTCGGATGGGTATCGCCACCACTGCCGTCTACTCCGACGCCGACGCGCAGTCGCCGCACGTCGGCGAGGCCGACGCGGCGATCCGCCTGCCCGGCAACACCCCCGCCGAGACCTACCTGCGGTCCGAGCTGATCATCGCCGCAGCGCATGCCGCCGGCGCCGACGCGATCCACCCCGGCTACGGATTCCTCTCGGAGAACGCCGAATTCGCGCGGGCCGTGCAGGAGGCGGGGCTGGTGTGGATCGGCCCGCCGGTCGCCGCCATCGAGCAGATGGGCTCGAAGGTGGAGTCCAAGAAGATGATGGACGCCGCCGGCGTACCGGTGCTGAAGGAACTGGACCCGGCCGAGGTCACCCCGGACCTGCTGCCGGTGCTGATCAAGGCGTCCGCCGGTGGCGGCGGGCGCGGTATGCGCGTGGTCCGCGATGTCGCCGAACTGGCCGGCCAGATCGAGGCCGCGCAGCGCGAGGCGCAGTCCGCGTTCGGCGACCCGACCGTGTTCTGCGAGCGGTATCTGGAGACCGGCCGCCACATCGAGGTCCAGGTCATGTCGGACCGGTTCGGCACGACGTGGGCTGTGGGCGAACGGGAATGCTCGATCCAGCGGCGGCACCAGAAGGTCGTCGAGGAGGCGCCGTCGCCGTTGGTGGAGAAGATCGACGGCATGCGGGACCGGTTGTTCGAGGCCGCTCGCCTGGCCGCCGGTGCCATCGGCTACGAGGGCGCGGGCACGGTCGAGTTCCTGGCCGACGAGAAGGGTGACTTCTTCTTCCTGGAGATGAATACCCGTCTGCAGGTGGAACATCCGGTAACCGAGCAGACCACCGGCCTGGACCTGGTCCGGCTGCAGTTGCAGGTCGCCGCCGGTCTGCCGCTGCCTCAGGCGCAGCCCGCGCAGCGCGGCCACTCGATCGAGGTCCGGCTCTACGCCGAGGACCCGGCGCAGGACTGGCAGCCGCAGTCCGGTCCGGTGCACCACATCGAGATCCCGTTCACCGCAGGTGAATTCACCGTACTGAACGAGGCCGGGGTGCGACTGGACTCCGGTGTCGCCGACGGTTCACAGGTCGGCGTCTTCTACGACCCGATGCTGGCGAAGGTCATCTCCTACGCCGACACTCGTGCCGAGGCCGCGCACCTGCTCGCAACGGCGTTGCGGCGGGCCAAGATCCACGGCCTGGTCGTCAACCGCGACCTGCTCGTCCGGGTGCTCGAGCACCCCGCGTTCCTGGCCGGCGACACCGACACCGCCTTCTTCGCCACCCACGGTCTGGAGAACCTCTCCGCACCACTGGTTTCCGCGGCCGACGAGCGACTGTCCGTCGTCGCGGGCGCCCTCGCCGACGCGGCCGCCAACGCCGCACGCAGCCGGATCGGCGGCCGATTCCCCAGTGGCTGGCGCAATCTCGCGTCCCAGCCGCAGATCAAGTCCTACGAGAGCCGGACATCGGGCACGCACGATGTGCGATACCGGTTCACTCGCAACGGGATTCAGGTCGAAGGGTTCGACGGGCTCGAGCTGCTCGAACTGTCTCCGGAAAAGGTCGTCCTCGGTGTGCCCGGCGCGCGCGGCACGGTGCGTCGGCAGTTCGAGGTCGCCCGCTACGGCGACCTGGTGTGCGTCGACTCGCCGCTCGGCCCGGTTGCCGTGCGCCGCCTGCCGCGGTTCACCGACCCCGCCGACCACGTCGCGGCCGGTTCGCTGCTGGCGCCCATGCCCGGCAGCGTGATCCGGCTCGGCGCCGCGGTCGGCGACCACGTCCAGCAGGGCCAGCCGATCCTGTGGCTGGAGGCCATGAAGATGGAGCACACCATCACCGCGCCCGCCACCGGCATCCTCACCGCCCTCAACGTCACCGCGGGACAGCAGGTCGAGGTCGGCGCGATCCTCGCCGTCGTCGACGACGAAAGTGCCGCAGCCGCAGCCGAATCGAACCAGGAGTAACCCATGACCGGCTTCATCGAAACCGAGGAACAGCAGGCGCTGCGGGCCGCGGTGGCCGCCCTGGCCGCCAAATACAGCTACCGCGACTATGTGCTGCCGCGCGCCCGCAAGGGCGAGCCGCTCACCGAATTGTGGGACGAGGCAGGCGCGCTCGGCTTCCTCGGTGTGAACCTGCCCGAGGAGTACGGCGGCGGTGGCGCCGGCATGTACGAGCTGGCGCTGGTGATGGAGGAACTGGCCGCGCAGGGCGCCGGGCTGCTGCTCATGGTGGTGTCCCCGGCCATCGTCGGCACCATCCTCACCAAGTACGGCACCGAGGCGCAGAAGCGGAAGTGGCTTCCGGGCCTGGCCGACGGCAGCTCCAAGCTGGTGTTCGGCATCACCGAACCCGACGCCGGCTCCAACTCGCACCAGATCACCACCACCGCGCGGCGCGACGGCGAGGACTGGATCCTCAACGGCCGCAAGATCTTCATCTCGGGGGTCGACCAGGCAGACGCGGTGCTCATCGTGTCCCGCACCGAGGACCACAAGACCGGCAAGCTGAAGCCGGCGCTGTTCCTGGTCCCGGTCGACGCTCCTGGGTTCCACAAGACCCAGCAGGAGATGGACATCATCGAGCCGGACCACCAGTTCACGCTGTTCCTCGACGATGTGCGGCTGCCGGCCGACGCCCTGGTCGGCGCCGAGGACGCCGCGATCGCGCAGCTGTTCGCGGGGCTCAACCCCGAACGCATCATGGGTGCCGCCATGGCGATCGGCCTGGGCCGCTACGCCATCGCGCAGGCCGTGGCGTACGCGAAGGAACGGCAGGTGTGGAAGTCGCCGATCGGTGCGCACCAAGGCATCTCGCATCCGCTGGCGCAGGTGAAGATCGAACTGGAACTGGCCAGCCTGATGCAGCGCAAGGCCGCCGCGCTGTACGACGCCGGGGACGAGTTCGGTGCCGCCGAGGCCGCGAACATGGCGAAATACGCTGCGGGCGAGGCGAGTATCAAGGCGCTCGACCAGGCCGTGCAGACCTTCGGCGGTTCCGGCCTCACCGCCGATGTGGGCCTGGCGTCCATGCTGGGTGCCGCGCGGATCTCGCGGATCGCGCCGGTGAGCCGGGAGATGATCCTCAACTTCGTCGCCCAGCATTCGCTCGGCCTGCCGAGGTCGTACTGATGACAGAGCCTTTCGTCCGGTACGAGGTGAGCGACGGGTTCGCCGTCCTCACCTTCGACTCGCCGCACAACCGCAATGCCATCTCGTCCCGGCTGGTGGCCGAACTGCTCGCCGGACTCGAGTCGGCGGCCGCCGACCCGCGGGTGCGGGGCGTGGTCCTCACGCACACCGGCACCACGTTCTGCGCCGGCGCGGACCTGAAGGAGGCCCTGGACGCCGATCCGGCCGCGGCCGCCGACACCCGCACCGGCTGGATGGTCGAGGTGCTGCGCCGCATCCTCGCCCTGCCCAAACCGGTGATCGCGCAGATCGACGGCAATGTGCGGGCCGGTGGCATGGGCATCGTGGCGGCCTGTGATCTGGTGGTGGCCGGGCGGGGCAGCAGTTTCGCGCTGACCGAGGCCCGGCTGGGCCTGGCGCCGTTCGTGATCTCGCTGACCCTGCTGCCGCGGCTCACCCCGCGTGCCGCGGCCCGGTACTTCCAGACCGGCGAGACGTTCGGTGCCGCGGAAGCCGAGCGGATCGGGCTGATCACGGTCGCGGCCGACGATCCGGCGGCCGAGGTGGCGCGGTTGCGGTCGCAGCTGCGGCTCGGTTCTCCGCAGGGGCTGGCCGAGAGCAAGCGGCTGGTCTCGGCGCCGATCCTGGCGTCCTTCGACGGTCGGGCCGAGGAACTGGCGAAGCGGTCCGGCAGCTTCTTCGGGACACCGGATGTGATCGAGGGCATGACCGCCTTCTTCCAAAAGCGGCCGCCGACCTGGGCACAGGCAGAATAAGCCCATGGCTACACCCCACGAACCCAAGCAGGACCGCAGCCGGGCCACCCGGCAGCGGCTGCTCGAGGCGACCATCGACTGCCTGGCCGAACACGGCTGGGCGGCCGCCACCGTGTCGGTGGTCGCCGAACGGGCCGGGGTGTCGCGCGGCGCGGCCCAACATCACTTCCCGACCCGCGAGGACCTGATCACGCAGGCCGTGGAGTACATGTTCGACACTCGCATGGATCAGGTGAAGGCCGAGGCGATGGCGCTCGGCCAGGTCGACCAGGGCGCCGCTCGCACCCTCGCGGTGGTGACCGCGCTGGTCGAGTCCTACTCCAGCCAGCTGTTCAAGGCCGCGTTGCAGGTGTGGACGCACGCCGCCGCCGACGAGGCCCTGCGGTCGCGGATCGTGCCCCTGGAAGCGAAGGTCGGCCGGGTCGCCCACCGGGTCGCGGTCGAAGCGCTCGGCGTCGACGATTCCGACCCGGTGGCCCACCACCTCGTCCAGGCCACCCTCGATCTGGCCCGCGGCCTGGGCCTGGCCGATGTCCTCACCGACGACTCGGCCCGCCGCAAGGAGATCGCCGAGCAGTGGGCCGCCACCCTCCATGTGGCGCTGACCACTCCTCGCTGAAACGATTTGGTCACCGCCTGGTTACCCCGTAGACTGATACCGCAACAAGGTCCCGTCGTCTAGCGGCCTAGGACGCCGCCCTCTCACGGCGGTAGCGAGGGTTCGAATCCCTTCGGGACTACTCAACGAGGCCCATGCTCATCGATGAGCATGGGCCTCGTTTCTTTTGCGCCGCCGATTCGGCTGTCCTGATCGGGAGCGCATCGTGTCTCACCAGCCGAATATCTCTGCCTGGTCGATGGATTCGTCGTCCCAGCGGGATTCGAGTTGGCGGCGTTCGAGTTCGGGGAGGTCGGGGGACCAGCCGCAGCGGCGCCAGAAGGTTTCGCGGTGGTTGTCGTCGAGGGGGCGCTCGTGGGTCATGAGCCAGGCTAGGGCGGAACCGGTTGCGGTTGAGGGTGGTTCGGGTGGGTGCGATATTCGGAGTCGGGGTGGTTTCGAATCGTGATGTGGTGGAGCCGGATCGCTGTCGGTGTGATGCGCCTGTGATTGGTCGTCGCGATCAGTCGGTCGTGGTGCGGATATCCGGGAACGGTCGGGCGGCTTCGAATTCGTAGGCCAGTTCCAGGAGGGTGCGTTCGCCGCCGGCGGGGGCGCAGAGCTGGATGGAGCCGGGGAGGCCGTTCGAGTTCAGCGCGTGGGGGAGGGCGATCGCGGGGCCGCCGCCGATGTTGTTGAGCGGGGTGAAGCCCACGTAGTCGACGAGGGCGGTGAACACGGTCTCGAAGGGCTGATCCGTGGCGAGCTTGCCGATCTGTGGCACCGGGTGCGACAGCGTCGGGGTGAGCAGGACGTCGAAGTCGGTGAAATGGCGCTCATAGATCGCAGTGCCGCCGCGCAGGCGGCGGATGGCGGGGATCAGGGAGAAGGGGTGGCGGGCCAGGTTCCCGGCGAGGCCTTTGGTGAACGGGTCGAGGCGGCGCGGATCGAAACCCGAGCCGTATCTGGCCGCGCAGGTCGCGCTCAGCACGATCGCGAACAGCGACCAGTACAGCTCGAAGTCGTCGATGAACCTGGGCTCGGCCTGGATTCGAGTCTCGGTGATCTCGTGGCCCTGCGCGGCGAGTACCGCGACCGCGGAGCCGACCACGGCGTCCACATCGGGATGGGCGCGCCGGCCGCGGACGTCGTCGCGGATGACACCGATCCGCAACCGGCGCGTGCCCGGCCCCTCGACCAGGCCGACCGGCCGCAGTCCCGGTGCGGCACGGAACTTCTCGGCCACGGCGAGATAGTGGGCGGTGTCGCGCACGGTCCGCGTGACCACCCCCTCGGCGACCAGGTTCACCGGAAGTGCCCGCGCGCCGGGCTGATCCAGCAGCCGGCAGCGCGTGGGCTTCAGCCCGACCAGCCCGGTGGCGGCGGCCGGGATACGGATCGAACCGCCGCCGTCGTTGGCGTGGGCGATCGGCACGGCCCCGGACGCGACCAGCGCCGCCGCACCACCGGAGGATGCACCCGCGGAATACTCTGTGTCCCAAGGGTTCCGGGTCGGAGGCCGGCCCGCCCACTCGGTGCTCGCGGTGAGCCCGAACTCCGGCATCGTCGACTTGCCCAATGCCACGAAACCCGCGGACAAGAACTGCGCGGCGGGCGGCCCGTCGGACTTCGACACCCGCGCCGTGATCGTCGCCGCCGAACCGTGCCGTGTAGGCATCCCGGCCACATCCGTGTTGTCCTTGACGAAAGTCGGCACCCCGGCGAACGGCCCGGCCGCGGCCGCCTGCCCCCGAGCCCGCTCGAAGGCCTCGAACGCGACCGCGTTGAGCTGCGGATTCACCTGCCGCACCCGCGCGATCGCGGCCTCCAGCACCTCCGCCCGGCTCACCTCTCCGGAACGGATGCGCGTGGCGACTCCGAGCGCGTCGAGATCGCCGAGCGCGTCGTCGATGAAGCAATGAACCCGGGCCACGATCCGTGCACCTCCTGCGAGCGGTCACCGGCCGACGGCTCGGCCTGGTTCAGCCCTACATGACTACCCCGCCGGGGCAGGGATCGCCAGTGCCTCGATCACTTCGGCTGCGTCAAGTCGTACAGCGTCACACCGTCGACGGTCTGCTCGCAGAAGTGCTCCTTCACCCACGTAGAGATCTGAGCGCTCGGCGAGTTCGGGTCACCACCCCGGCCGAATCCCTCCGGCATGCCGGGCGGGAGTTCGAGACCGCCGGGCGTGCCGAACATTCCGCCGGACACCACGTAGTAGTGGATCTTCCCGGCCGCAACGTACTGCTGGAACTGCTCGAGCGTGGGTGACGGGTCGCTGCCGTTGAAGCCACCGATCGGCATCACCGGCAGCCGGGTCGCCAGCTGGTATCCGGCGGCATTGTCGGAGCCGGTGGTGGCGGCGACCCAGGTGTAGGAAGCGCCGTCGCGGTCGAGCAGCGCCACCACCTGGTCGCTGGGGGTGCCGCCGCCGAACGGGCCGCCGAATCCGCCGGGTCCACGCTTGCCGTCGTGCTGGTTGCCCGGGGCGCCGGGCGCGCCCGGCCGGTTGCCGTGCTGTCCCGGCGCGCCGGGCCCGCCCGGACCGAACCCCATCTGCTCGGCCCATTCGGCCATGCCGGGCGGCAGTTTCCCGCCGCGCGGGAAGCCGAACCCACCGGGCACCATCGGGCCGGCGCTCGGGATGGCGCCGCCGTGCCCGGTGTTCAGCGTGTCCGCCGTGTAGGCGACCGGCCCGGCCAGCGCGACCGCGACCGCCGTGGCCGCGGTGACCGTCGCCAGCGGTCGCGGCAGCGGCATCAGCAGCGCCACGGTCGCCAGAATGCCCGCAACCAGCACCACCCAGCGCAGCCACGGCACGAAATCGCTGGTGCGGGACAACAACATCCACGCCGTGGCCGCGGTCGCGGCCAGGGTGACCGCGGCCGCGATCCGCGCCCACAGCCGGTCGCGGTGCTGCCACAGCAGCGTCGCGCCGATGCCGGTCAGCGCGGCGACCGCGGGCGCCAGTGCCACCGTGTAGTACTGGTGGAAGATGCCCTTCATGAAGCTGAAGGTCAGCCCGGTGACCACCAGCCAGCCACCCCACAGCACCAGTCCGGCGCGGCGCGGGTCGACGCGGGGTGCCTGGCCGTAGGCGATCAGACCCACGACCAGCAGGATCAGCGCGGCCGGCAGCAGCCAGGCGATCTGGCCGCCCTGCGCCGGCTGGAACAACCGGTCGATCCCGGGATCGCCCCAGGCCCCGGTCTGGCCGGCCTTCAGCGCACCGCCCCCGCCGCCCCCGCCGACACTGCCGGTCTCCTGACCGTTGAGCCGGCCCAGGCCGTTGTAACCCATGGTCAGTTCGAGGATCGAATTATGCTGCGAGCCGCCGAAATACGGCCGCGAACCGACCGGCCACAGCATGGCGACCGCGATCCACCATCCGGCACCCACCACGAGACCCGCTGCAGCGGCGAACAATTGCGCGACGCGCCGCAGCGGGCGCGCCCGCCCGGCGACCAGATAGGTCAGCGCGAGCGCCGGAACCACCAGCAGCACCTGCAATTGCTTGGCGAGGAAACCGAATCCGACGAACAGCCCGCACAGCGCCAGCCAGCGCAGCTGGGCGGCGGGGCTCGCGGTCAGGGCACGGGTCATGGCCCAGCAGGCCGCCAGCATGAGCAACACCAGCAGGGCGTCCGGGTTGTCGAACCGGAACATCAGGGCCGCAACCGGTGTCACGGCCAGCACCAGGCCGGCGAGCAGACCGGCGGCCGCCCCGTAGGTGCGGCGCACGGTCGCCCACAGCAGCGCGACCGAGCCGACACCTATCAGCACCTGCGGGACGAGCACACTCCAGCTCGACAGCCCGAACAGCCGGATCGACAACGCCATCGGCCACAGCGCGGCGGGCGTCTTGTCGACGGTGATCGAGTTCGCGGCATCCGAGGACCCGAAGAAGAAGGCCTTCCACGACACCGATCCGGCCTGGGCCGCCGCCGCGTAGAAGGAGTTCGCCCAGCCGGAGGCGTTCAGGTTCCACAGGTACGCACCCGCCGTGGCGATCAGCAGCACCGCCAGTGCGATCAGTTCGCGCGAGATCGGGCGGCGGCGAACGGTTTCGGCGGTGGTCGCGGTGGGCGGCACGGCCTCGGACAGTACTGTGGTCATGGCGTCCTGCTCGGGATGCTCGGGGCGGCGGGGCCGCGAAGGTCGGGACAGGTAACAGTCGCAGACGAACAACAGGGCGGGGTCAGCGCATTCGCACCGATCCCGCCCTGGATCAGTCGGCCGAGGTTCAAGCCATCCGGTCCGCGCCGGCGTCGCGGAACACCCAGCGCAGACCGACGAACCGGCACAGGGTGGCCACCAGGTTGGCGATCACCAGGACCACCAGTTCCACATGGACCATCGCGTCGGGCGCCCAGCGGTGCAGCGCGAACAGTGAACCGCTGGTCAGCAGCCAGGCGAACATGAAGATCGCCAGGCCCTGCAGCTGATGCGAGACCACGTTCCGCGTGCCGCGCACCCCGAAGGTGAAGGCGCGGTTGGCCGCGGTGTTGCCGATCGCGGTGATCAGCAGCGAGAGGAAGTTGGCGGCTTGCGCGCCCGCCCATGGTTGCAGCAGCAGGTACAGCACCATGTAGGTCAGCGTCGAGACCACACCGATGATGCCGAAGCGGACCGCCTGGCCGACCATGCCCAGCGGCACACCTTCGACCAGCGGTTCGCGGCCGATGGCGGCCCGTAGCTCGTTGATCGGCAGTGACCCGGTGGTGAAGGCGCGGCCCAGCCGCCACACGCCGAGCAGGTCCTTGCGGGCGGTGTCGATGATGTCGACGGTCGAGTCCGGGTCGTCGATCCAGTCCACCGGCACCTCGTGGATGCGCAGGCCGGATCGTTCGGCGAGTACGAGAAGTTCGGTGTCGAAGAACCATTCGCCGTCCTCGACCAGCGGCAGCAGTTGCCGGGCTACGTCGGTGCGCATGGCCTTGAATCCGCATTGCGCGTCGGAGAACCGGGCTTGCAGCGAGGCGCGCAGGATCAAGTTGTAGCAGCGCGAGATGATTTCGCGCTTGGGACCGCGGACGACCCGGGAGGATTTGGCCAGCCGGGTGCCGATCGCGAGGTCCGAGTGCCCGGACACCAGCGGCGCGATCAGCGGCAGCAGCCCGTTGAGATCGGTGGACAGGTCGACGTCCATGTAGGCGACGACCTGGGCCTGCGACTCCTGCCATACGGTGCGCAGTGCGCGGCCGCGGCCCTTGCGGTCGAGGTGGACGACCCGGACTCCGCTCAGCTCGGCCGCCAGTTCCTTGGCGATCTCGAGGGTGCGGTCGGTGGAAGCGTTGTCCGCGATCACGATTCGCGCCGAGAACGGGAAGCCGTTGCCGAGGAAGTCGTGTAACCGGCGCACGCAGCCGGCGAGGTCGTTCTGCTCGTTGTAGACGGGGACGACGACCTCGAGCACCGGGTTGCGGGCCGGGTCGAAGGTCGGGGCGGGCAGGGCCGAGTCGGCGGGGTTCGCCGCACGCTGCGCCGACGCGGGTGTCACCTGGGAAGCCGTCGCTGTGTCGGTCATGTCACTACTGTCGATCCGCTGCCTATATCGGAGCTGCGGCGGAGCTGGGAGATGCCTGGGAGCGACGGACCGGTGGTCACGAACGTTCGTGCAGCCGCCACAGCGGGGACACCGGGCCGTGGCCCGCGCCCAGGTCGTAGGCCGCTTTCAGGCTGCGCAGCGTCCATTCCTTGGCGAATGCGACGGCTTCGGGTACGGGATAATTGTGAGCTAAAGCACATGCGATGGCGGCCGCCAGCGTGTCGCCGCCGCCGTGGTCGTTGCCGGTGTCGACCCGCGCGGCGGTGAGTTCGAGGAAGGTGTCGCCGTCGAACAGCAGATCGGTGCTGACTTTCGCCGAGCGGAGATGGCCGCCCTTGACGATCACCCAGCGCGGCCCGAGGGCGTGCAGCGCCTCGGCCGCCGTGCGGGCGGTGTGGTCGTCGACCACGTCGATGCCGGTGAACAGCCGTACCTCGTCCAGGTTGGGCGTGAGCACGGTGGCGAGTGGAAACAGGGTGTGCCGCATGGTGTCTCGCGCCTCTTCGTGCAGCAGGGCGTCGCCGTGCATCGAGGCCGCGACCGGGTCGACCACGAGCGGGACGGCGCTGTCGCCACCGATCCCGACCTCCCGGCAGGTCCGCGCCACCGCGTCGATGATCGCGCTGGACGCCAGCATTCCGGTCTTGACCGCCCCGACCCCGATATCGTCGGTGACGCACCGGATCTGGCCGGCGACGAGCTCGGCGGGGATCTCATGGAAGCCGTTGACGCCCAGCGTGTTCTGCACGGTGACCGCAGTGACCGCCACGCAGGCGTGAACGCCGAGCAGTGCCATGGTACGGGTGTCGGCTTGGATGCCGGCCCCACCGCCGGAGTCGGTACCGGCGATGGTCAGGACGCGAACCGGGGTTTCGCCGGGATTCGGCAGCGCGAGCAACTCCATCCCGGCAACCCTAGTGGCGTCAGACGATGCCGACACCTACCGGCTGCAGGTCCGGTAGCAGGCCGCTACCCGGCCGCCACCAGTAGCAGTGCGGGCTGACGCCGGCGCCGGCGTCGAACAGCTCGGTGGTGGCGGTGCGCATGTCGAACAGCATCTCGTGCACGTCGTTCTGGCCGAGCGGGTAGACCAGCAGGTATTCCGGCAGCGGGAACGACACCACGGCGCCGTGCGCCAGGATCTCGGGGTCGACGTGGGCGGCCAGGTCGTGGATGGTGGCGCCGACGTAGCGGTGCGGGCCGGTGACCACGGTGACGGTGCCGTACCCCAGCTCCTGGGTGCTGACGGTGTGGATCTCGCCGGACAGCGACTGCGCGACGGCGGCGGCGAAGATCTCGTCGGTGCTGCCGTCGAGTTCGCCGTGGGCGAGCAGCTGTGGGCCCTCGGGCAGGTCGATGACGACGGCCTCGCTCAGGCCCGGCGCCAGGCGGCGGGTGACGATCGAGTCGGCACGGTCGGCGAGGGATTCCTCGGCGTACATGCGGACGCGCAGGATGTGGGAGTCGAAATCCATCGGCAGTGTCCCCGCGGCGAGCTGGGCAAGCGTCGCGGCTACCCGTCGCCGCGCCGCGGCGGCCAGTTCGACCCCGGTCAGCGACAGCGTCTCACCCAGCCAGGGGCGCAGGTCGAATCGGTAGCTGCCGTCGGCCGTGAACAGGGTCGCGCCGGCGTCCCCACGCTGGGTCATCCGCACCCCGTGCACCGAAAAGGCCTGGCGCAGAACGCTATTTGCCGTATCGAAGTCGTTCGGCATCGCAGTTCCACCTCCCCCGGATTTGCACGATCATCTTGCAAGCGTAACTCGGCCCAATGGGCCGGAGTTTGTATTGTCGATCACCAACCATACGGGTAAGGCCAACTCTCGCAATGCTCTTAGGAACTTCTTATCGTTCTCATCGAGTTGTGCCACGCCGGGCACGATGTCCATTTTCTGAATACTCGGAATCGAGTCCTAAATATTGCAACAGGTTCCAGATTCCGGAAAGGCGAGCAGATCCGCTAGGCACCCCATTGCTCCATCACCGGACGCAGGTCGGGCACCAGGCCGCTGCGCAATGCGGCGCTCTCCGGCAGCTGCTCGTAGCGGCTCGGGCGCCACCAATAGCACTGCGGGCTGATCCGCTCCGAACCGTTGTCGAACAGCTCAGTGGCCGCGCAGCGCAGGTCGTAGAGCGAACGCATCGCGTCGCACTGGCCGATCGGGTAGATCAGCAGATACTGCGGCAGTGGCATCGCGACCAGGGCCCCGAACGGGTTCTCGGCGGCGGGGACGTGGCGGCTCAGCCGGTGCAGCTGGGCGCCGACGTAGCGGTGTGCGCCGCCGATGACGGTGAGCGTGCCGTAGTCGAGGTCCTGGGTGCTGGTCGAGCAGTCCTCGCCGGTGATGGACTGGGCGATCGCGGCGCCGAACAGGTCGTCCGCGTCGGCATCCAGCTCGCCGGTCAGCGCCACCTCGGCGCCCTCGGGGCGGTCGACGACCACGGCCTGGACCAGGCCGGGCGCCAGCGGGCGGGTCTGCCAGCGGGCGCCGCGGCCGGCCACCACCTCGTCGGGGAAGATCTGGACCCGCAGGAACATGGTGTCGAAATCGACCGGTACCCGCTGCTCGTGCAGCTGCCGGACGGCCTGGTCGGCGTAGCGTCCGGCGTGACCGGCCAGCTCGGTCAGCGGTAGCTCGGCGGTCTCGGTCAGCCAGGGGCCCAGGTCGATGCGCTTGCCGCCGCGCGGCGAGAAGACCGTCGCGGCGTCCTCGTCGTTGCGGACCATCTGGTAGCCCCGGGTGGAGAAGGCCTGCGAGAGGGCCTCGTGCGCACTTCCGGACGTATTGTTCGACATCTGTCACCTCCCAGATCCCCGTGCTGGTCTTTCCAATGTAGCCGAGCCTGATGAGGAAAGATCCCAATCTTCATGCGATTAGGGGGATTAGGGGGAGGTGGGGTCTATGGGAATTTGAAATATCGATGTTTTCGATTTTCCGCACGGTTCCGACCTGGGCAAGAAAAAGGGAAATATGTCCGGAATATTCGGCCGAAAAGCGATGATCGGCCGGGTGGAAACCACCGATAACCGGTCGGATGCCGCCGAGATCGCCGCGAACCCGGGAAGGGTCTGCCGAGGCCCGCGGGGTGGCGGTGGCGAAACGCACACATTTGGACGTTTGACCAGTAAGCTGCCGAAGGTAGCAATGCGCGGCGGTGAGCCGTGCCCGAACGTCGTCGGAGAACCCGGTCCATGAACAGACCCGCACGCCTGTGTCTCGCCCTGCTGTCGGCCGCCGCCATCGCGTCGGGCACCACCGGCCCCGCCGCGGCCGCCCCCGCGGAGCTGCCGTCCCTCGGGCCCGACTTCCAATGGGGCGTGGCCATGTCCGGATTCCAGTCCGAAGGGCATGCGCCGGACAGCAATTGGAGCCGGTACGCCAACTCCGGACAGGCCCACGACACCTACCGTGACTCGGTCGACTTCTACGACCGCTACGCCGAGGACATCGACCTGGCGGCGGGCCTGGGTGTCAAGGTGTACCGGCTCAGCATCGAATGGGCGCGGGTCCAGCCGCAGCCCGGCGTATGGGACGACCGCGACTTCGCCTTCTACGACGCCGTCATCGCCAAGATCCGGGCCGCCGGCCTGCGACCCATGCTGACCCTCGACCACTGGGTGATCCCCGGCTGGGAAGCCGACCGTGGCGGCTGGAAGAACCAGGACATGGTCACCGACTGGCTGGCCAACATGCGGCGGGTCGTCGACCGCTACGCCGCCGACGATCCGATGTGGGTCACCATCAACGAGCCGATGGGCTATGTGGCGCAATCGATTCAGATCGGCGACATCGGAATCGGGGACGCCGTACCGATGTTCGACCGGCTGGTGCAGGCCCACGACACCATCTACGACTACATCCACGAGCGCCAGCCCGGCGCCCGGGTGACCAGCAACATCGCGCAGTACCCGGTGATCCAGAACCTGACCGACCTGCTGTTCGCCGACCGGGTTCGCGACAAGCTCGACTACCTGGGCCTCGACTTCTATTACGGTACGTCGCTCCAGAATCCGCCGACCACCGACCTGCTCGGCAGCGAGCTGTGGAAGAACGCCATCGAACCCGAGGGCATCTACTACGACCTGCGCAACTACAGCGAGAAGTACGGGCTGCCCATCTACGTGGTGGAGAACGGACTCCCGACCGGTGACGCCGCGCCTCGCCCCGACGGCTACGACCGCGCGGATCACTTGCGCGACACCGTGTATTGGCTGCAGCGCGCGAAGGCCGACGGCATCGACGTGATCGGCTACAACTACTGGAGCCTGACCGACAACTACGAGTGGGGCAGCTACTCCAACCGCTTCGGCCTCTACACCGTCGACGTGCGCAACGACCCGAGCCTGACCCGCGTCCCGACCGACGGGGTCGACGCCTACCGCGAGATCACCGCGAACAACGGAGTGCCGCACGACTATCGGCCCACCCGTCAGCCCGCGGTGTGCTCGATCGTGGTGTGGACGCAGAGCTGCGTCCGGCCGGTCACCGTGCCGTAGCGGGTCCAATCCGGTTCGTTCCCCGGGAACGAACCGGACCGCTGCCCGGCTAGCTCATCGACCGGCAGTAGATCGCGTCCGGGTGTCCGTAGCGAAGGTTGGCCCAGGAGAACGCGATTCCGGCCAGGTACTCGTTGCTATTGCACTGGCCCTTGTAGTAGCCGACCGCGTAGTCGCCGCCCTCACCCGAGGCCGGGCGATTGTCGCCGCGGTCGTCCCACACGGTACGTCCGTTGCCGGCCAAGGGAATTCGCGCCGGTGCGCACAGGATGCTGTTCACCGCGTCGCCGTGCAGGCTGTACCCGATCATGAATTGCCCGGTCGCACACTGATATTTGGTGAAGCCGGACGCCCAGTCCGTGGTCACGTGCTCGGACGCGACCCGGGTCGCGGTCGTGCCGGGCGTCCAGAGGTTGCCGGCCGTCGCGTCCGTGCACAGCCCGCCCTGGCCGCGGTCGCTGATGCCGATCATGCGCTGGTCGTCGGGGCAGACCAGTTTGCGCGCGCCGGAGTCCCAGTCCGCCGCGGCCCGCAGCGACTCGTTGTCGTCGGCGTGGATCCCGTTGAGCATGGACCAGGTTCGTGTCGGCGGAACCTGCCCGGTGACGCCGGTCGCGGCCAGCAGTCGCTGCAGCTGCGGGCCCCGCCAGTCGTCCGGATCGAGCACGCTGCGCACGGAACCGTCGGTGTCGAAGCGCAGCAGTCCCCACTGGTTGCCCTGATCCAGATGCTGGAATCCGACCAGCGGCCAGTAGGCGAATTCGAGGTCTCGTGAGATCAGATAGTCGACCATGTGGCCGAACCACGCCTGGTCGGCCGCGGTGCCGTCCTTCCCGACCCCGAACTCGCTCACCCACACCGGCGCGGTGAAGTGCCGGTCCGGGGTGGTGGCGACATAACCGGCGAGCTGATCCATCGAGGCGAACAGATCGGTGGGGGACATGTCCCGGAAACGGGGATCGTGGGTCTCACCGCCGCTGATGCCGGTGCCGCCGGTGTTGTTCGGGCCGATGTAGCCGTAGAAGTGGGCCGAGTAGACCAGCTTGTGGGAACGGGTCAGCGTGACCGACAGGTTCTGCACCGGTTTCAGCATGGGCCGCTCGTGCGGTGTGATGTCGGTGGGGATGCCGATCCAGTTGAGGCCCTCGATCATGATGAGCAGATTCGGGTTGGCGGAGCTCACGATTCGGTCTCCGGCCTGGCGGGCGGCCGCCTCCCAGTCGTGGACGTCACCCAGTCCCCAGTTCGGGTCGTCCCAGGTGTCCCGGCGGACCTCGTTGCGCAGGTCCGCACCGATCACCCCGGGGTTGTCCTTGTAGCGCGCGGCCATCGTCGCCCAGTCGGCGACCCAGGTGGCGGTGTCCTGCCCGGAGTTCCAGCGTTCGTTGCCGTCGACCGCGCAGCACCAGCGGGTGGTCGTGGTGTGGTTGTTGAGGATGACGCCCAGGCCGGCGTCGGTGAGCGCGGTGACCGCCCGGTCGTACACCTGCAGCGGGGTCAGGCCGTTCAGGGACGGATTGGCGGTGAGGCCCTGCACCGGGCGGGTGTCGGTGATCATCTGGTTGGAGAAGGGCAGCCGGATGCTGTTCAGGCCGAGGGCGCGGAAGTCCTGGACCATCTGGTTCAGCGGCACCCGGTCGAGCCCGAGCGGCGCGCGGTGCCCGACCTCCGACGCGAAGTTGTTCGCGGGTTGTTCGTCGTCGCCGCTGCCGGTCCAGGTTCCGCTGGCGCCGTGCCAATTACCGGATTTCAGATGCACGCGATTACCGGCGGCATCGACGATGTAGCGGCCGACCGTGCTGAGTGGCCCCTTCAGGGCTGGGGTGTCGGCCTGCGCGGTAGGTGTGAAGTGTGTCGCCGGCACCACCGATAATCCGATGATCATGGCGATTACGGCCAATATTCTGGTCATCTGTTCTTCCTCGTTCTCCTCGGTGCCGCCGCGTTCCGTCGTGTGCTCGACCTGGAACCGGGGGCACGCCATGCGAATCCGGTGAGCCCGTTTCCGCATGTCGGAGCATGGTAAGACGACCGGATGCGGCGTATCGGCAATGTGCGGTAAATGGAATCGACCGCTGGATGAATTGGATTGTCCGGGGGGGGTGTGTTCGACCGTGCACGGGGGTCGATCGCGACAATCGGGCGGATCTTGCTCTTATTCGAGATCGTGAAATTACAATCGCGACAACTTATTCGACTCGTGCTGTGTGCGGGTGTGCCGTAACGAATTCGGCAGGCGGCACGTGGCGATGGGATCTTTCGCGGCGAACTCGTCCGCCCGCGGCGCCGTTACCGTTACCATGACCCGGTCATATGACCAGGATGCGGCAGAGCGGCCGCGGGAGCCGGTGTGACTCGTGAACGAACTGAACCACTGGAGATCTCGGGCCCCCGACCTGGAGGCCGCGACGATTCCGCCGGTCGTGATCCTGGGACTGGTCGAAGCCGCACAACGCCACTCGGTGGACACCGAGCCGTGGTTCACCGGAACCGCCGTCACGCCGGGCCGATTGACCCTGCCCGAGACCCGGCTCTCCTACCGGCAGGTCGCGGTGATCGTGAAACGCGCGCTGCGCGCACTGCCGGACGGGCCGCTCGGCATCGCCGTGGGCAGCCGCGACGCCGTCGTATCCTGGGGCCTGCTGGGCTTCGCCTGTCGCGCCAGCGCGACCGCGGCCGACGCACTGGATGTCGCCATGAGCCTGCACCAGGCCTCGGGCAGCGTGCTGGACTACCACCTCGAACACGGCCCGGAACAGTTCGCCGTCCGGCTCGAGATGCGCAGTCCCGACCCGGAATTGCTGCCGTTCCTGTGCGAGGAGGGCGCCAGTTCGATCGTCACGCTACTGCGGGCGGTCTTCGGCGCCGGTGCCTCGCCCGCCGGGCTGGAATTCGCCTACCCGCGCCCGGCGCACGCCGGGGCGTACGACCGCTACTTCCGCTGCCCGGTGACCTTCGCCGCCGCGCAGACCAGAGTGGTCTTCGACCGGGAACTGCTGAGCCGGCCGCTGCCCACCTGGAATCCCGCGCAGCTCACCATGGCCCTGGACGCGGTGAAACATCTGGCCCGGCCCGCCACGCTCCGGCCGGACATCGTCACCGCCGTGGAAGATGTACTGCGCGAACACCTTCGGCGGCCCGTGACGGTCGCCGTGGTCGCCGGGCGGCTGGGAATCGGCGAGCGCACCCTGCAGCGCCGGCTGACCCGGGCCGGCGTCCGCTTCGGCGATCTGCGCGACCGCCTGCGGCAACAGCACGCGACCACACTGCTGCGCGATTCGAGCCTGCCGATCGGTGCCATCGCCGGCGAGGTGGGCTTCAGCGACACCCGGGAATTCCGCCGGGCCTATCTGCGCTGGACCGGGCGCACCCCCAGCGCGCAGCGTGCCGCCGCGACCTGAACGGTCCACGGCGGCACGCTGTTCCGCGATCTACACCACGGGCAGGTAGACCTGGTTGCCCTTCTCGGCGAACTCGGCCGACTTCTCGGCCATGCCCTCCTGGACGGCCGCGGCCTCGCGGATGTCGGCCGAGATGCGCATCGAGCAGAACTTCGGCCCGCACATCGAGCAGAAGTGCGCGGTCTTCGCGGGCTCGGCCGGCAGCGTCTCGTCGTGGTAGGACCGCGCGGTGTCGGGGTCCAGCGAGAGCGCGAACTGGTCGTGCCAGCGGAACTCGAAGCGCGCCTTGGACAGTGCGTCGTCGCGCTCCTGGGCCCGGGGGTGTCCCTTGCCCAGGTCTGCTGCGTGCGCGGCGATCTTGTAGCTGATCACGCCGACCTTCACGTCGTCGCGGTTGGGCAGACCCAGGTGCTCCTTGGGGGTGACGTAGCAGAGCATCGCGGTACCGGCCTGGCCGATGATGGCCGCGCCGATCGCCGAGGTGATGTGGTCGTACGCGGGCGCGATGTCGGTGGCCAGCGGGCCGAGGGTGTAGAACGGCGCTTCCTCGCACCATTCCTCTTCCAGCCGAACGTTTTCCACGATCTTGTGCATCGGCACGTGGCCGGGGCCCTCGATCATCACCTGCACGCCATGGGATTTCGCGATCTTCGTCAGCTCGCCGAGGGTCTTCAGCTCGGCGAACTGGGCCTCGTCGTTGGCGTCGGCGATCGAGCCGGGGCGCAGGCCGTCACCCAGGGAGAAGGTGACGTCGTACTTCGCCAGGATCTCGCAGAGTTCCTCGAAGTGCGTGTACAGGAACGACTCCTGGTGATGCGCCAGACACCAGGCCGCCATGATCGAACCACCGCGCGAGACGATGCCGGTGACGCGCTTGGCGGTCAGCGGCACATAGCGCAGCAGCACACCGGCGTGCACGGTCATGTAGTCGACGCCCTGTTCGGCCTGCTCGATCACGGTGTCGCGGTACAGCTCCCAGGTGAGCTTGGTCGGGTCGCCGTTCACCTTCTCCAGCGCCTGGTAGATCGGCACGGTGCCGACCGGGACGGGGGAGTTGCGCAGGATCCACTCGCGGGTCTCGTGGATGTTCTTGCCGGTGGACAGATCCATGATGTTGTCGGCGCCCCAGCGGGTGGCCCACACCATCTTCTCCACTTCCTCGGCGATCGAGGAGGTCACTGCGGAGTTGCCGATATTGGCGTTGATCTTGACCGCGAACTTCTTGCCGATGATCATCGGCTCGGACTCGGGGTGGTTGTGGTTGGCGGGGATGACGGCGCGGCCGGCCGCGACCTCCGCACGCACGAGTTCGGGGTCCACGCCCTCGCGGGCGGCGATGAAGTGCATCTCGGTGGTGACGATGCCCTGGCGGGCCCAGTTCAGCTGGGTGCGCGGACCGGGGACGTCGGGCTTGGTCCAGGTGTCGCGCAGTCGCGGCAGGCCGGCCTCGAGGTCGATGACCGCGGCGTCGTCGGTGTACGGGCCGGAGGTGTCGTACACGTCGAAGATCTCGCCGTTGGTCTGGACGATCCGGCGGACCGGGATGCGCAGCGTGACGGGTTCGCCGCCACTCTCCACCCGGACCTCCTGGTAGTGCTTGACGCTGCCCTGGATGGGGCCGGTGGTGACGGTGTTCACCGGCTGCGCCTGCTCATCGGTTGCGGTCATCGCGATCCTCCCTACGCCGGCATTACCCGGTCAGGTTCGTACGGTCGACGGCCCTGATCCGCCCGTATCGGGCTAGCCGTCCTCTCAGCCCGCTGGTGCGAGCCCCCGTTGGCAGAAATTCTCCCAGGTCGAGGGTACATTCGTGACCTGCGTCACGTCGGCGGACCGAGGGTGGTCGGCCGAAACCGGCGGTCGCGACATGACGGGTGCGAATTGCCGGATAATTGCTCATCACTCTGACATGTTCGACAATGCGCCTATGACGACCATCACACCGCATCGCATCGCCGAGCGCCACAACCACACGCACGGCCCGGGCTGCGGCCACGAAGCCATCGTGCACGGCGACCACGTCGACTACCTGCACGACGGCCATGCCCACCACGAGCACCTCACCGAGGCCGGCGTCCACTACGACGAATGCCATACCTGCACCTGCCCGCACTGCACCGACTCGTGCGCGAACTGCACCTGCGCGGACTGTTCCTGCGACACCTGCAACCACGCCGTCTGCTCTTGTGAGCACTGCTCCGACAGCTGCAACAACTGCACCTGCGCCGACTGCACCTGCGCCACCTGCGCCCACGCGTCCTGACCGATGGACAGCTATTCGCTCGGCATCTGGACGGTGACCCCGGGCCGGGAAGCGGAGTTCGTCCGGGCCTGGCGAGAAATGGCCGAACGCACGGCCGACGGCTTCCCACTCGGCCACGCGACTCTCCTGCGCGACGACGACCAGCCCAACGTCTTCATCAGCTTCGGCCCCTGGCGCTCCACCGCCGAGATCCAGCGCTGGCGCGAATCTGTCCTGTTCAAGTACGGCGCCGGCACGATCCGCCCGCTGCTCCAGAGCTTCACCCCGCACACCCTGACCGTCGCGGCAACCGTCGAATAACCGGCAGCCGCGTCACGGCGAGCCAGGTGACGCGGCGACCCCACCGCGGAATTGTCGGTGGCGTATTGGGTGCCCGCGCCGGGAGGTTCACTCGGCGGCAGGTCGGATCAAGCCCCGGACCTCACCGAGCGTGAGCGGAGTCCCGTCGAGGCCCGGGGCGGTGGCGGTGATGACGACCTCGTCGCCGTCGGCCAGGAAGGTGCGGGGTTCGCCGGCGACGGTGACGGGTTCGGTTCCGCCAGAGGTCAATTCGATGAAGGAGCCGACCTGGTCGCGGGTGGGGCCGGAGACGGTGCCGGAGGCGAACAGGTCGCCGGGGCGGGTGGCGGCGCCGTTGCAGGTCAGGTGGGCGAGCATCTGCGCGGGGGACCAGTACATCCGGGCGTAGGGCGGGTGCGACACCGTCGTGTCGTTCCAGCGCACGGACATGGTGACGTCCAGGCCCGTGGGTTGTTGTTCCCGCAGGTAGTGCAGTGGTTCCGGGTGCTGGGCGGGCAGCGGGACCTGGGCGTCCCGCAGGGCCGCCAGCGGGGTCACCCAGGCCGCCATGCTGGTCGCGAAGGACTTGCCCAGGAACGGGCCCAGCGGCTGATATTCCCAGGCCTGGATGTCGCGGGCCGACCAGTCGTTGACCAGGGCGACACCGAAGACGTGGGCGGCGAAGTCGTCGACCGGGATGGGGGCGCCGAACTGGGAACCGACACCGACCACGAAGCCCAGTTCGGCCTCGATGTCCAAACGTTGGGACGGGCCGAAAGCGGGTGCGCCGGAAGGGGTTCGGCGCTGGCCCCGCGGGCGTCGGATCTCGGTGCCCGACACCACGATCGTGCCGGCCCGCCCGTGGTAGCCGACCGGCAGATGCCGCCAGTTCGGCAGCAGCGGGTCGCCGTCGGGCCGGAACAACCGGCCGAGGTTGGTGGCGTGATCGATGCTCGCGTAGAAGTCGACGTAATCACCCACGGCTACCGGCAGTTTCAGGTGCACGGCGGACAGCGGGTACACCGCTTCGGTGGGGAGCGGCCCGGCGCAGAGCGCGCGAATCGCATGCCGGCAGACCCGCCAGCGCCCCGGGCCCTGCGCCAGGAAGTGATTCAGGGTCGGCTGCGCGAAGGTCGAATCACCCAGCAGCACCGCGAGATCGAGGACGTAGTCGCCCAGGCGGACGCCCACGCGATAGTCCCGGCCCAGCGGTGCGAACACGCCGTAGGGCAGATGGTGGACCCCGAATCCGGAATTCGCCGGCACCTCGATCAGCACCGTGTCGGACTCTGTCACCGCCACCTCCGTCGGGTCGTGCGCTGCGTCCGGGTACGCGACGCCCGGGCGCCGCGGCCGCAAGCCGTTGTCCGGCCGGTAGAACTCATATCCGGGTGACCCCGTCCGGCCCGCGCCCGGACCAGGTCCAGGCGTATTCGGGGTCCTCGCAAGCCGATCCGCCTTCGCCCAGGCTCAGCGGGCGGAACGTGTCGATCATTACGGCGAGTTCGTCGAAGAACTCGGTGCCGATGCTGCGTTCGTAGGCGCCCGGCTGCGGGCCGTGCGCGTAACCACCGGGGTGCACCGATACCGAGCCCTGCCCGATACCGGACCCTTTGCGGGCGGCGTAGTCGCCGCCGCAGTAGAACAGCACCTCGTCGGAGTCGACATTGGAGTGGTAGTAGGGCACCGGGATGGACAGCGGGTGGTAGTCGACCTTGCGCGGAACGAAGTCGCACACCACGAAATTCGTGCCCTCGAAGACCTGGTGTACCGGCGGTGGCTGGTGGATGCGTCCCGTGATCGGCTCGAAGTCGGCGATATTGAAGGTGAAGGGATAGAGGCAGCCGTCCCAGCCGACCACGTCGAACGGGTGGGTGGCGAAGACGTGGCGCGTGCCGCGGATCTCGCGGCCCGGGCGGTGTTTCACCAGAACCTCGACGTCGGTGCCCGTTTCGGCGATGGTCTCGGCCGGTGCGTGCAGATCCCGCTCGCAGTACGGCGCGTTCTCCAGGAACTGGCCGAACCGGGACAGGTACCGCTTCGGCGGGTTGATGTGCAGCGTGGCCTCGATGATCAACGCGCGCAACGGTTCCGGGCCGTTCGGCCGCCAGCGGTGGATGGTGGTGCGCGGCAGCAGCACATGATCGCCGGTGCGCACGGGCAGGCTCCCGAACACGGTGTCGACGGTGCCGCTCCCGGCCTCCACGTAGACGAGTTCGTCGCCGATGGCGTTGCGGTACAGCGGGGACGGTCGCTGTGCCACTACATAGGACAGCCGGACGTCGTCGTTGCCGAGGATCAGCCGGCGACCGGTGACGACGTCGGTGTCGGCCGCCACGGATCCGGGGAACAGGTTGTGCAGCCGCAGATGCCGGTGGCGCAGTGGATGATTCGGGGTGAGCCGTTGATCGGGCAGAGTCCAGTCCGTGGCGTCGACGATCGCAGGCGGCAGTCCGCGGTGGTACAGCAGCGCGGAGTCGCCGGTGAAGCCCTCCTCGCCCATCAGCTCCTCGTAGTAGAGCCCGCCCGCGGCGTCGCGATGCTGCGTATGCCGTTTGGGCGGCACCGTGCCGAGCCGCCGATAGAACGCCATCTCAGCCTCCCGCCAGGCCGCCGGTCGGAAACGATCGCTGTTGCCTCAATCGTAGCCAGTCGGGCCTGCCCGCGGCGCCGCGAAATGCCGCTCGCCGGCCCCGTCAGGCGCCGCGCAGCGCGCGGTAGGTCGCGGCACCGACGAAGGCGCCCAGGTCTTCCGGCGTCCACACCTGCGGCTCGGCCAGCAGCGTGCGGACCGCGCCCTCGCCGGCCGACACCCATTGCTCGACCATGGCGGGCAGTTTGCGTTCGGCGTCCGCCGTGCCCCACGCCGCCAGGGTGGGCCGCAGCCGCCGGGTGCACAGGTCGACGGCCATGGTGCGGCCGCGCCCGAATCGGTCGGCGAGGGCGGGGTCGGGATTGCCGTAGATCAGGCGCCAGGAGTCCGGGCGGGCGGCGACCGTGGTCAGCAGGGTCTGGAAGCCTTCGACGAACACCTGCTCGTCGGCCTCGACGCGGCGGCGGGGCAGCACCACGAAGGCGCTGTCGATCAGGTAGTTCTCTTCCCGGGTGAGCAGGGCGTCGAGCAACTCGACTCGGTCGGCGAAGCACGAGTACACGACCGGACGGGTGACCTGCAGCGAATCCGCGACGGCGGCGACGGTGACCGCGCCGATGCCGTGTTCGACCGCGATCCGCAGCGCCGCGTCGAGGACCTGCGGCCGGCGCCGCTCGGGCCCGAGATGGCGGGCCCGCTGCCGGGGCGGTACCGCCGATTTCGAAGCCATCGGCCCACGATATCAGGCCCGACCGGGGCGTCCTCGGCTTCCGGCGGCATGCGTGACCTGCGCCACCGCGCTATTGCTACATCAGTGTAGGAAAATGCTACATTGACGAAGGAAGACCGTTCGGTCGATTCCGGGCCACCCCGGAAGCCGCGGTCGGTCATCCTGGAAACAGACCCATCGGTGGTCGTGCAAAGGAGCACAACATGACCGTTCGACCGGCCCGTCCGCAGTTCGACGCGCCCGCCCGCACCATCCGGGAGGTCGACTACGGCTTCTTCGGCCCGGGCTCACCCACCTGGAAGGTGTGGACCGCCCCGACGGCCTTGATCGGCTTTCAGCGCGCGGTGGTCCTGGAACACTTCGACCCCGACCTGACCGCGGCGGTCGCCGACGTGAACGGCATCTACGCCGATCCCAAGGGCCGGCTCGACCACACCTTCGCCTACTTCCTCATCGCGGCGGTCGCCGACAGCCGGATGGCGACCGAGGCCTCCGAGCGGCTGATGAAGGTGCACGCGCAGGCCACCGGTATCGAACCGGTGACCGGCCGCCGCTATAGCGCCAACAACCCGGCGTCCCAGTTGTGGATCCACGTCACCGGCTGGCACTCCGTGCTCAAGTGCTACGAGACCTACGGTCCCGGACCGCTCACCCCGGCCGAGGAGCGGCGCTACTGGGCCGAATGCGTGATCGCGGCCGAACTGCAGACCTGCAAGCCGTCCGACGTGCCCACCAGCCGCGCCGAGGTCCGGGAGTACTTCGCGGCCGTGCGGCCCGGCCTGTGCGTCACCGAGCGCGCCCGCCGCGCCATGCACTATCTGCTACACACCCCGCGCGACCGGGGTCTGCGGCTGTGGGCCGGCAGTCATCTGGTGGCACCGGCGGCCGTCGCGACACTGCCCGAATGGATGCGGGTACTCGGCGGATTCGACCAGCCCGCGACCCTGGACCGCGCCTACCGCCCGGTGACCGCCTTGGCCGCACGGCTGGCCGCCGCACCCGACCGGCTGACCGCGCTGGCCGGATCCGCGATCGGGCCGACGACCGGGCGCCTGCTGCGCGAGCACTTCGCCGCCGGTACACCGGCGAATCCGCAGGTCGTGACCCCGGAGGCGGGTCGCGAACGGTGGGGCCGGGGTGCGGCACCTCACGTGGCGAATCACGCGTAATGGCCACCCCGGTCCTACGCTTGCGTAGGTAAGCGATCGTGCGGCACCCTGCCCGGGATCGAGAAGTTGGCGCTGTACAAGGAGTCTGGCCGTTGACGCACTACAAGGCGAATCTTCGGGACATCGAATTCACCCTGTTCGAGGTTCAGGGTCTGGGCGCGCTACTCGACGCGGGCGCTTTCGGGGACCTGGACTCGGATACCGTCCGCAGCATGCTCGCCGAAGCGCTGCGGCTGGCCCAGGGGCCGGTCGCGGAGTCGTTCGCGGACGCCGACCGCAACCCGGTCACCTTCGACCCGGCGACCCATTCGGCCGTTGTGCCGGAGTCGATGAAGCGCACGGTCGAGGCGGTCAACGAGGCCGGCTGGTCCGCGCTCGGCCTGCCCGAGGAGATGGGTGGCGTCCGCGCACCGGCCTCGCTCATGTGGGCGATCCAGGAGATGCTGATCGCGGCCAACAACGCGGCCGTCTTCTTCAACATGGGTCCGCTCATGCACTCGGTGCTGTTCTCGCAGGGCACCGAGGAGCAGCAGCGCTGGGCGGCGTACGCGTGGGAGAACCGTTGGGGCGGAACCATGGTGCTGACCGAGCCGGACGCCGGCTCCGACGTCGGCGCGGGGCGCACCAAGGCGATCAAGCAGGAGGACGGCTCCTGGCACATCGAGGGCGTGAAGCGTTTCATCTCCGGTGGTGACGTCGGCGATACCGCCGCGAACATCATCCACCTGACCCTCGCCCGCCCGGAGGGCGCCGGCCCCGGCACCAAGGGCCTGTCGCTGTTCGCGGTGCCGAAGTTCCTGTTCGATTCGCAGACAATGGAACTGGGCGAGCGCAACGGCGTCTACGTCACCAACCTCGAGCACAAGATGGGCATCAAGTCCTCGCCCACCTGCGAGCTCACCTTCGGTGCCGACCACCCGGCCGTGGGCTACCTGGTCGGTGAGGTGCACAACGGGATCGCCCAGATGTTCAAGGTGATCGAGTACGCGCGCATGACCGTCGGCGTGATGTCGGCCGGCACGCTGTCGACCGGATACCTGAACGCGCTGGAGTACGCCAAGACTCGCGTGCAGGGCTCGGACCTGACCCGGATGACGGACAAGGCGGCGCCGCGCGTCACGATCACCCACCACCCGGACGTGCGCCGCAGCCTGATGCTGCAGAAGTCCTACTCGGAGGGCCTGCGCGCGCTGTACCTGCTGTGCGCGGCGTTCCAGACCCCGGAGGTGGCGCAGGCCGCCTACGGTGCCGACGCCGAACTGGCCGAGCGGGTCAACGATCTGCTGTTGCCGATCGTCAAGGGTGTGGGTTCCGAACGGGCCTACGAGACGCTGGCCGAGTCGCTGCAGACCTTCGGCGGTTCGGGCTACCTGCAGGACTACCCGGTCGAGCAGTACATCCGCGACGTCAAGATCGACTCGCTGTACGAAGGCACCACCGCGATCCAAGCGCAGGACTTCTTCTTCCGGAAGATCGTGCGGGACAAGGGAATCGCGCTGGCGCACGTGGCCGGCCTGATCCAGAAGTGCATCGACACCGATGTGCGCGAACTCAAGGCCGAACGGGAGCTGCTGGCCACCGCGCTGAGCGACGTCCAGGCCATGGCCGCCACGCTGACCGGGCACCTGATGGCCGCGCAGAACGACCCGAAGGAGCTGTACAAGGTCGGGCTGGGTTCGGTCCGGTTCCTCTATGCCACCGGCGATCTCGTCATCGCGTGGCAGCTGCTCGAACAGTCCCGGATCGCGCTGGCCGCCCTGGCCGGCGACGTGTCGGAGGCCGACCGCAACTTCTACACCGGCAAGGTGGCGGTCGCGTCCTGGTTCGCGAAGAACAAGCTGCCCTTGCTGACCGGCGTCCGCGCGGTGCTGGGCAACCTGGACAACGACATCATGGAGCTGGCCGAAGCCGCCTTCTGAGGCGGATGCGAGTGCGGCCCGGGACAATTCGGGCCGCACCGCGTCAGTCGGTGAACTCGGCGACGACGGGGGCGTGGTCGGAAGCGCCCTTGCCCTTACGTTCTTCGCGATCGACTCCGGCGTCCTTCACCCGCGCCGCCAGTGCGGGTGAGGCCAGGACGAAGTCGATCCGCATCCCCTCCCGGCGCGGGAAACGCAGCTGGGTGTAGTCCCAATACGTATAGACGCCGGGCCCGGGCGCGTACGGGCGCATCACGTCCGTGTAGCCGGCGGCGGTGACGGCGGCGAAGGCGTCCCGTTCCGGCTGCGACACATGGGTTTTGCCGACGAAGAACTCCGGCGACCACACGTCGTCATCGGTGGGTGCGATGTTCCAGTCCCCGACCAGCGCGATCTGCGCGTCGGGATCGGTTGCCAGCCACTGGGTTCCGGCCCGGCGCAGGGCCGCGAGCCATTCCAGCTTGTAGGTGTAGTGCGGGTCGGCGAGCGCGCGCCCGTTGGGCACGTACAGGCTCCACACCCGCACCCCGCCACAGGTGGCGCCGATCGCGCGCGCCTCGACCGTGGGCACCGACAGCAGGGATTCGCCCGCGTCCTTGTCGAAGCCGGGTTGGTCCGGGAAGCTGTCCGCCACATCCTCGATCCCGATCCGCGAGGCGATCGCGACGCCGTTCCACTGGTTGTAGCCGGTGTGCACGACCTCGTAGCCGGCCGCCTCGAAGGCCTCGGCCGGGAACTGCTCGTCGCGGCACTTGGTCTCCTGGATGGCGAGCACATCCACGTCGGACCGGTCCAGCCAGGCCACGACCCGGTCGATCCGGGACCGGATCGAGTTCACGTTCCACGTCGCCAGCCGCATGCCGGCCTCCTTACCCGCGCGCGCAACTCATTCCGGTGCGCAGTAGCGATAGCGATGGTGATCGAGGAAGCCGAGTTCCCGGTACAGCGAGAGCGCGGCTTCGTTGCCCGCGGCGACCTGGACGTAGGCGTGCGTGGCCCCGCGATTGTGACCCCACCGGATGAGCTCCGCGCACACCAGGGCACCCAGTCCGTGCCGGCGGTGCGGTGCGGCGACCGCGATGCAGGACAGGCCGACCCACGTCCGCTCGTCGCCCGAGCCGGTGATCGCGCCGCGGCCGATCGCCAGTGGAGACGGCAATCCCAGTGTGGCGAAACCGACTTCGCCGTCGAGCACGGCGGTCAGCACCGCCGGGTCGGGTGGCGGCGGCAGCGGCGCGGGGGCGTCCTCACCGGCGAATCGGTGCAGCTCCAGCCACTCCCGGTTCGGCTCGGCGTCGACCCGGACCATCGGCGGACCCTGCGGCAGTACGAAATTCTCGATGTCGAGGCCCAGGACCACGGTCTCGCCCCAGGTCCGCCAGCCCGGCGGCGGCGGTGCGAGTCGATCGGGCAGCCGCAGCTGCACCGGCAGACCGTGATCGGTGTACCAGCGTCCGATCCGGTGCAGGGTGTCGTGCGAGAGATCGGCCGGTGCGCCCGGGGCACCCAGTGGCACAGCGGAATTGGCGCGCCGGGTGTAGCCGGCCCCGGCGTGCAGCAGCCAGCCGTCGATCCATTCGTGCGCGGTCCCGGGCCAGCCGGCGGCCGCCGCGAGTTCCAGTGCCCGGATCTCGCCGGTTCGAATCGGCCTGGGCCCCAAGGGTTTCACGGCGACCACGGTACCGTCGGGAATCACCACGGTAGCGCCCTCGGCGGTACGGACGGTGACCGGATCGATCGCGGTCAACTCGCCGATCACATCGGTGAAGCGGAGCTCGGATCCGGCGGGCAACCGGTAACGCACCACGACCCTCCGGCCGAGCGGAATATCGCTGAGCTCAGTCGATGTCATCGTCGTCGTGGCCGAACGGATCCGGCACCTCACCCGGCATCCAGCTCAGACCCGGCTTGCCCCAGCCGTTGTGCTTGATCGCCCGCTTGGCCGCTCGGGCATTACGCCCGATCAGCCGGTCGGTGTACACGAACCCGTCGAGGTGATCGACCTCGTGCTGCAGCATGCGCGCGAAGAAGCCGGTGGCCTCCAGGGTGACCGGCTCGCCCTTCTCGTCGGTGCCGGTGACCCGGGCCCAGTCGGCGCGGCCGGTCGGGAACTGCTCGCCGGGCAGCGACAGGCAGCCCTCTTCGTCGTCGTCGGGATCCGGCATGGTCTCGGGGATCTCGGAGGTCTCCAGCACCGGGTTGACCACGCAGCCGCGGCGGCGCACGCGCTTGTCGCGGCTGCGCCCGGCGGTCTCGTCGGGGCAGTCGTAGACGAAGATCCGCAGCGACACGCCCACCTGGTTGGCCGCCAGACCAGCGCCGTTCGACTCGTCGAGGGTGTCGTACATATCGGCGATCAGCTCGGCGACGTCCTCGAGCTTTGTGACCGGTGCACACGGATTGTGCAGTACCGGATCGCCGAGGATGCGGATGGGGAGAACGGCCATGGTCGCAGAGTTTACGCGGGCCCGGAGGGTGATCCGGCACACGCACTCGCCCGGCGGGCACGTGCCCGACACGCCGGAACGCGGATCTCGGCGGCGCGGCGTTCGTGGTTCAATGAGCGAATGGACAGCGCAGCGGCCCGAAATCTGTCCGAAGCCCCGATGCCGGACACGGATTCCGTCCCCGGTCTGAGCCGGCGCGAGCTCGACATCCTCGATTTCGAACGAAAGTGGTGGAAGTACGCGGGCGCCAAGGAAGAAGCGATCCGCGAACTGTTCGACCTGTCGGCCACCCGCTACTACCAGGTGCTCAACACGGTGGTCGACAAGCCCGAGGCACTGGCAGCCGATCCGATGCTGGTGAAGCGCCTGCGCCGATTGCGGGCGAGTCGCCAGAAGTCCAGGGCGGCGCGCAAAATGGGCTTCCAGGTGTGAGGGGCAGCCGCACTGGGACGCCGTCGTTCCCGGTTTACGGTTAGGCTCGCCTGGTGAGCAACCCGAATCCACCCGCCGGTGGACCGCCGCTGCGAGCCCTGGCGATGACGCTGATCGCACTGGCCATCGTTTTCGCTGGTATCGGTGCGATGTCGCTGTCGAGTTCGTCGTCGGGCGACTCGTCGCAGCCGTCGACCAGCACCACCACGGCCGTCTCCTCGACGACCGGCGCCGCGCGTACCTCGGCGAACCCGCTCACCGGCGCACCGAGCCCCGACGCGGCAGCACTGCCCACCGCGAGTTCACCGGCCGCCACCACCACGACCTCCGCCGCGGCGACCACCTCGAAGGCGCCCGCCGGCGCCCTCGACAAGTCGACGCCGGTGCGGGTGCTCAACAACAGCACGGTGCAGGGACTCGCCAACGACACGGCGAACAAGCTGGACACCGACGGCTGGAGCGATGTGAGCTCCGGGAACTATTCGGCCGACGTGCTGCCGAAATCAGCTGTGTACTACGGCAATACCCCGGGCGAGCAGGCGGCCGCCCAGGCGATCGCGCAGACGCTGGGTCTCACCGCCGCGCCGCGCTTCCCCGGAATCGCGGATCAGCCGCCGGGCGTGATCGTCATTCTCACCGGTAATTGAAGTCGCACGAAGACTTACCGAATCCCGGACACGGAGTCCGAACCGGGCTCTGGCAAGATCTCCAGCGGAACGAATCTGTCCCACCTGGTGTACTCGTAAACTCGGTACTCGTAAAGGAGTTCCCCGATGGCCCCGTCCACAACTCGTCGCCCGTCCTGGCGGACTGTCACTCCGGTGTTGGCGCTCGCGGTTTTCGGTCTCGCGGCCTGCAGCAACAGCCAGGAGTCCAGCTCGGTGAAGGGCACCACTCCCGCCGTCTGGACCGGTGGGGCGGCCCCCGCGGGCACCACCTCGAGCGAGGCCGGCGCCCCGGCCGGTGAGTCGCTCACCGCGCCGCTGAAGGACGCCGCCGGCGCCGAGGTCGGCACCGCCACCTTCACCAAGTCCGGCAGCCACCTCGAGCTGACCGTCGACGCGCACGGCCTCAAGCCCGGCTTCCACGGCCTGCACATCCACACGGTGGGCAAGTGCGAGGCCAACTCGGTCGCCCCGTCCGGCGGCGCGCCCGGTGACTTCCTGTCCGCCGGTGGCCATCTGCAGACCGGTGACGCCAACGCCAAGCCCGCCAGCGGCGACCTGACCTCGCTCGAGGTCCGCTCCGACGGTAGCGCCAAGCTGGTGACCAGCACCGACTCCGTGTCGCTGGACGACATCAAGGGCAAGGCCCTGATCATCCACGCCAACGCCGACGACTTCGGCAACATCCCCACCCGCTACACCCAGCCGGGTGGCGCGACGGGTCCGGACGCCGACTCCATGGCCACCGGCGACGCCGGCCCCCGGGTCGCCTGCGGAGTCATCGGCTAGAACGCAAAGGTGGGGCATGGGCGGTATTCGGACAGTAGCCTGGAACAACTCGCCCCGCCCCACGCTCGGCGTGGAGTGGGAGGTCGCGCTCGTCGACCGGGACACCCGCGATCTCTCCAGCACCGCGTCGGCGATCCTCGACGAGGTCGGTGAGCTGCGGGCCGCCGACGGGCGGCCGATGGTCACCAAGGAGTTGCTGCGCAACACCGTCGAATTGGTGAGCGGGGTGCACGACACCGCCGGCGAGGCGGTCGACGAGCTGGTCGGCGCCATGGACGTCGTGCGCCGGGCCGCGGACCCGCTCGGGGTCGATCTGTTCTGTGCGGGCACGCATCCGTTCGCGCAGTGGTCGACCCAGCAGCTGACCCGCAGCCCGCACTACGACGAGCTCATCGAGCGCACCCAGTGGTGGGGCCGCCAGATGCTGATCTGGGGTGTCCACGTGCACGTGGGAATCTCGCACCGGGAGAAGGTCTTTCCGATCCTGAACTCGCTGCTGCTGTCCTATCCGCATCTGCTGGCGCTCTCGGCGTCCTCGCCGATGTGGGCCGGGATCGACACCGGGTACGCGAGCAACCGGGCGATGATGTTCCAGCAGCTGCCCACCGCCGGCCTGCCGTTCCAGTTCGAGGCGTGGGGCGATTTCGAGGACTATGTCCACGATCAGCTCAAGACCGGGGTGTTCGAGCAGCTCGGCGGGATGCACTGGGATATCCGGCCGGCACCCAAGTGGGGCACGATCGAGGTCCGGGTCTGCGACGGAACACCAAGTCGCGCAGAGCTTTCCGCGCTCGCGGCCTTGATCCACTGCCTGGTGGTGGACCTGGACCGGCGGCTGGAGGCCGGGGAGCGGCTGCCGACGATGCCGCCGTGGCACGTGCAGGAGAACAAGTGGCGGGCCGCCCGCTACGGCCTGGACGCGATCGTCATCACCGACGCGGCCGGCAACGAACGGCTGGTCACCGACGACCTCACCGATCTGCTGAACCGGCTGGAACCGACCGCCGCCCGGCTGGGGTGCGCGGCGGAGCTGGCCGCGGTCGCCGACATCCCGGTCCGGGGCGCGTCCTATCAACGGCAGCGCCGCGTCGCGGCGGAATCGGACGGCGATCTGGTCGCCGTCGTCGACTCCGTGGTGAGTGAACTGGAGGCCTGACCTCCGCAAATGTTCGCCTGGGGTTTCTCGCCACCACCTGGTGAGAAGGGCGACGTTCATCGCGTGTTTACTATGGTCGAATGCTCCTCGACGACCCGCGCTCCAGCTTCGGCGGTGCACCTCACCGTCGGCGGTACGCGGTTCCGTCCCGCCGGGCCCTGCGCTCGATCGGTTTCGCCGCTGTCCCGCTGTTCCTGATCACGCTGCAGATCGTGGCCTCCCGCAACAACTTCGAAGGTCCGCTGGAGACGCTCTGGCACGACTACACCGGGGTCCCGAAGTCCTTCTCCACCGCCTGGGCGGCACTGCTGCTGACCCTGGTCGGGCTGACCTGGCGTTACCGCGCACTGGTATTCGGGGCAGCGGTGCTCCTCGACGCGGTCTACGCCGGAGTCCGGGTACTGCTGGGCGGCCGATTCGTTCTGGGTAACGGCCCGGTCGTGGCGATCACCGGGCTGGTGCTGCTGGCCTGGCTGGGCTGGGAAGGCAAGAAGCGGGCCGACGCGCTGCACGCGGCCGCCCTCGGCGCGCTGCTGATTCTGGCCACCATGGTCGGCGACGTCTGGCTGCGCATCACCGTGCTGGCCGGTCCCAGCGTCCAGGACCGCTACGTCGTGCTCGCCGACCACGCCTTCGGTGAGCCGTCCTGGATCATGGGCCGCGTACTGGCCGCGGCGCCGGCGCTCGCGTCGGTACTGCACTGGGTCTACCTCGAACTGCCGTTCGGCGCCGGACTCGTCGCCATCTGGCAGCTGCGCAACGTCGTCACCAGCGACCGGTGGCCCTCGCACTACATCGTGCGGACCTTCCTGGTGCTCGGCCTGGTCGGGCCGATCTGCTACGTGCTGTTCCCCGTCGTCGGGCCGATCTTCGCCTACGGCAGCTTCGGACACCAGTTCTCGCTCGGCGACTACTGGCCGCACACCGTCCCGCCGCTGGACCACAACCCCGGCTCGATGCCGTTCGACAACATCACCCCGCGCAACTGCATGCCGTCCATGCACACCGCGTGGGCGACGAGTGTCTTCCTGCACTCGCGCCGCGCCGCCGACGGCAGCCTGGCACCCCGGTGGTTGCGCTGGCTCGGCGCGTTCTGGCTCGCCGCGACCCTCGGCGCCACCCTCGGCTTCGGCTACCACTACGGCACCGACCTGGTCGCCGGGTTCGTACTCTGCCTGGCCCTGGAGAGCGCGCTGCGCGAACCCGAACGCGGCTGGGACCGTACCCGAGCCGGGCTCGTCGCGGGCGGTGCGGCACTGCTGGCCGTGCTGCTGCTGTCCTACCGGTACGGCGCGGAGTGGATGGCCGCGCACCCGTTGCCCGCCGGGCTGATGGCGATCGGCGCGGTCGCGATGTACGCGCGGATGTTCTGGGCCACCTGGTTCCCGGCGCCCGCGCTGATCGGCCGGGCCGACCCGGTGCCGGTCCGCAGCTGATCGCAGTCGCGGCGTAAGACGTTCGGCCGCCCCGTTTTCCGCGCCCGGCGGGCCGGGCCTCAGAGGTCGTCCTCGCGTTCGTGGTACAGCATCAGGCCTTCGTTGCGGCGCTCCTCGCGATAGGCGGTGCGGCCGATCAGATGGGCGATGGCCGGCGCGGTCGCCAGCGTGAACAAGCCGGTCAACACCAGCATCCACACGTCGCGGTGGCCGCGCAGCAGGACCGACGCGCCCAGCAGCACCAGGATCAGCCCGACCACTTGCGGTTTCGTGGCCGCGTGCATCCGAGACAGGGTGTCGGGGAAGCGGACCAGCCCCAGCGACGCGGTCAGCGACAGGAAGCTGCCCACCAGCAGCAGCGTCGCCGCCAGGAACCGCAACGCGGCGTCGAGCGCGCTCACCGATCGTCCCGCACCCGGAAGCGGGACACGGCCGCCGAGCCGAGGAACCCGACCAGCGCCAGCGCCACCACCCCCGGCAGCACAGTCGTGTTGTCGCTGAAGGCCGCCCACACCGTGAGCCCCGACGCCGACAGCGCGACCAGCGAGTCCACCGCCACCACCCGGTCCAGGGTGCCGGGCCCGGCCAGCGCCCGGTAGCTGGTCAGCACCGCCGCCGCGACCAGCATGACGGCCGCGATCGCGGTGACCACGGTCATGTGTCCTCCTGCCATTCGTTCGGCCGCTCGAACGCCGAGATCAACAGCCGTTCCAGCCGGCGCGTCGTGCGATAGAAGTAGTCCACCGATTCGTCGCTGCTCACGTCGAGCACGTGCACCCACAGGGTCGAGGTGTCCCGATCCAGTTCCAGCACCATCGTTCCCGGGATCAGGTTCAGCACGTCCGCGCACAGCACCAGCACCATCGGTGAGCGGATCGTCATCCGCACCCGCAGCACCCCCGACACCGGCGCCCCCGCCGGGCGGACCGAGAACCAGGCGACCTGAAAACTGGATTCCAGTGCGTAATAGGTGCTCACGATGACCAGCCACAACAGCGACAGCGGGTGCAGCCGACCGTGGATCGACACCCGCGGCAGTGGCAGCAACATCGTGATCAGAGCCGCGATCACCAGTCCGGCAACCATATTGGCCACACTGAAATCGCTCCACAGCACCGTGTACACCAGCGCCAGCCACAGCAGCACACCCAGCCGGACCAGCCGGTCCCGGTTCACCGGCCCGCTCCCAGCACGGTGCCGATGTAGCCGTCGCGATCGGTGAGATCGGCGGCCGCCCGCTCGGCGATCCCGAGCAGCGGTCCCGCGAACACCGCCATCGCCAGCCCCACCCCGATCAGCGCGACCGTCGGCACCAGCATCAGCAGCGGAATCCGGCCCGGATGCGGGCGCTCGGAGAACAGCACGTCCTCGGCCGACTCGTCGATCAGGGCCGACGGCGCCGCATCGGACAGTGTGCCCTCCGGGGCCTGTAACCGCGGCCGCCAGAACGCCTTCGACCACACCCGGGCCATCGCGTACAGGGTCAGCAGGCTGGTCACCACCGCACCCGCCACCAGCACCCAGGCCAGGACACTGCCCGCCTTCGCGCCCGCCTGCAGCAGCGCCACCTTGCCGATGAATCCCGAGAACGGTGGAATACCACCGAGATTCAACGCCGGAATACCGAACAGCAGGGCCAGTACGGGTGTGGTCCGCAGCAGCCCGCCGAGCCGGTCCAGCGACGCCGACCCGGCCTGCCGTTCGATCAGGCCCACCACCAGGAACAGCGTGGTCTGCACCAGAATGTGGTGGGCCACATAGAAGACCGTGCCCACCAGCCCCGCCGCGGTACCCAGCCCGACCCCGAACATGAGATATCCGATGTGGCTGACCAGGGTGAACGACAACAGCCGCTTGATATCGCTCTGCGCGATGGCGCCCAGGATGCCGACCAGCATGGTGAGCAGACCGCAGATCAGCAGGATCGTGTCGAAGCGTCCCTCCGGGAACAGCAGGGTCCGGGTCCGGACGATCGCGTACACACCGACTTTGGTGAGCAAGCCGGCGAACACCGCGGTCACCGGCGCCGGCGCGGTCGGATAGGAGTCCGGCAGCCAGTTCGACAGCGGGAACACCGCGGCCTTGATCCCGAACGCCACCAGCAGCACCGCGAAGATGGCGCTGCGCACCCCGGTGGGCAGTTGCGGTGTGCGCGTTGCCATATCGGCCAGGTTCAGCGTGCCGGTCGCGGCGTAGGCGAGCGCGATGCCGATCAGGAAGATCAGCGACGACACCATCGACACCATCACGTACGACACCCCGGCCCGCACCCGCTCCGCGCTCGCGCCCAGCGTCAGCAGCACGAACGAGGCGGCCAACAGCACCTCGAACCCGACGAACAGATTGAACAGGTCACCGGCCAGGAAGGTGATCGAAACCCCGGCGCTCAGTACCAGATACGTGGGCTGGAAGATCGAGGTCGGCTGCCGTTCGGTGCCGTCGGAGATACCCTGCCCGACCGCGTACACGAGCACCGCGAGCAGCACGATCGCCGACACCAGCAGCATCGCCGCCGCCAGTCGGTCCACCACCAGCGTGATCCCGATCGGAGTGTGGATCCCGCCCACCTGCACCACCAGCGTGCCGTGCCGGTCCACCCGGACCAGCAGCAGCGCCGTCACCGCGACCACCGCCGACAGCGCGGCCACCGACACCGTCTGCTGGAACCGGGGACGCCGGCCCACGATGAGCGTGGTGGCGGCGGTGAGCATCGGGATCAGCACCGGCAGCGGGACCAACACCGCCGGGGCGAAGGATTCGGTGGTGAGGCTCATCGCTGCGCCTCGCTTCGTCCGCTCATTGTTCCGGGTCCTCGCCCTCGCGCTTGGCCGCGACTTTCACGTCCTCGGGGTCGTCCTCGACCTGTTCGGAGGTGGTCAACCAGTAGGCCCGGTAGGCCAGCGCCAGGATGAACGCCGACAGGCCCATGGTGATCACGATCGAGGTGAGCACCATCGCCTGCGCCAGCGGATCGGCCATCGTCGAATGCGCCTTGTCGCTCTCCCCGAGGATCGGCGGCCGCCCGGCCGGGCCCGCGACGGTGACGATCAGCAGATTGAGCCCGTTGCCGATCAGGATGAGCCCCAACAGCATCTTCGACACGACCCGTTCCAGAACCAGGTACACCCCGGCCGTGACGAGCCCGAAAATCAGGACCAGCAGCGTGATGTCGGAGCTCTCGGTGAAGTTCATCGCACCTTTTCCTCGGTGTCGAGGCGGGCGCCGAGGCTGCGCAGCACGTCCAGCACCAGGCCCAGCACGATCAGGTAGACACCGAGATCGAACAGGGTGGCGGTCACCAGATGGATCTCGCCGAGCACCGGCAGATGCAGCTCGATCACCGCCGACGACAGTGGCGGCGCGCCCAACACCAGTGAGCCGGTGGCGGTTCCGGCGGCCAGCAGCAGACCGGCGCCGAGCAGATGCCCGGCGTCCACCGGCAGCGCCTCGGCCAGCTCGTAGCGGCCGCCCGCGAGATACCGCAGCACCAGCGCGAGTCCGGCGGTCAGCCCGCCCGCGAAACCGCCGCCGGGGGCGTTGTGGCCGGAGAAGAAGAAGTACACCGACAGCACCATGATGGTCGGGAACAGCAGCCGGGTGGTCATGGCCAGCACCATCGAGCGTTCGCCGCGCGGGACCAGCGCGGCCGCCGACAGCCAGTAGTCCGAGGCCGGGTTCGGGTCGTAGCCCGGCGCGTCCGCCACCCGCGGCAGCGTGCCGAACCGGCGGTTGCGGAACATCAGCGACGCGACGCCGGTGGCGGCGACGACCAGGACCGAGATCTCACCGAAGGTGTCCCAGGCCCGGATGTCGACCAGCAGCACGTTCACCGAGTTCTTGCCCCCCAATGCCTGTGCGGCACTGGGGATCCGGTGCCAGATCGGCTCGGTCGAGCGGGCGGCCGTGGCGAAGGCGGCGAGGACGCAGACCGACAGCCCGACGCCGACCGCCAGCAGCGACCGGTAGAGCTTGCCCGTGGCCTGGCGCGACGGCTCCACCTCGGCCGGGAACTTGCGCAGCACCAGCACGAAGATCACCAAAGTCAGTGTCTCGACCAGGAATTGGGTCAGCGCCAGATCGGGTGCGCCGTGCAGCGCGAAGATCACACCGCAGCCGTACCCGGTGACCCCGACCAGCAGCACCGCCGCGAGCCGGTTGCGCATGATCGTGGCGCCGAACGCCATCGACAGCATGATGCCGCCGATCACCACCTCGAACGGAGACTCCCACGGCCGCATCCGGATCGGGACTCGCTCGGCGGTGAACAGCATCGCCGGCGGCAGCACCACGAGCGTGGTCAGGATCAGCGCCTGGGTCAGCGGCAGCGAACCGCGCTGGGTGGCCCGGGTCATGCGCAGCGACAATTGGTCCATCGCGCGCACGGTCGCGTCGTAGGCGCGGTCGGCGTTACCCAGGCGCGGCGTGGCGGATTCACCGATCCGGTCCCGGATGTCGAACAGGATCAGCCCGCAGCCGATGATCACCAGGGTCAGGGTCAGCGGCACCCCGAAACCGTGCCAGGGACGTAAATGCCCGGTCAGCTCGCCGGGCAGCGTCTCCGCGTACGGCCGCAGATACCGGTCCAAGGTGAGCGCGGCCGGACCGGCCACCAGACTCGCGACCGCGAGCACCGCCGGTGAGGACAGGAACGCCGCCGACGGCGGATGCCAGTGGGACGGCGGCTCGGGTGTGCCGTCGGCGGCCCGCCGGGTTCCGAAGGCGCCCCACAGGAATCGGGCACTGTAGGCCAGGGTCAGGATCGAACCCGCCGCCACGCCGGTGATCAGGACCAGCCGCACCGGCTCGGACAGGTTGGGTGCGTCCAGGATCGCCGCCAGAGCGCTCTCCTTGACCACGAAACCGAACAGCGGCGGAATCCCGGCCATACTCAGCGCGGCCAGTCCCGCGACCACCGCCAGCACCGGCGCCTGCCGCCCGATTCCGGAGAGCCGCCGCAGATCCCGGGTGCCGGCGCTGTGGTCGACGATGCCGACCACCATGAACAGCGCGCCCTTGAACAGCGCGTGCGCGATCACCATGCTCACCCCGGCCAGGCCCGCGTCCGGGGTGCCGATCCCGACCAGCGTCATCATGAAACCCAGCTGGCTGACCGTGCCGAACGCCAGCACCAGTTTCAGATCGTGCACCTGCAGCGCGCGCAGCCCCGCCAAGATCATCGACAGCAGGCCCAGCCCGAGCACCATCGGATGCCACGGCGGCGACACCGCGAACGTGGGCGCGAGCCGGGCCACCAGGTACACACCGGCTTTCACCATCGCCGCGGCGTGCAGATACGCCGACACCGGGGTGGGCGCGGCCATCGCGCCCGGCAGCCAGAAGTGCAGCGGGACGATCGCGGACTTGGCGAGCGCGCCGATCAGGATCAGCACCAGCGCCACCGTCGTGCTCAGGTTCTGCGGGTTGGCCGTCGCCAGCAGCGTCGACAGCCGGTAGGTGTTGTACTGCTCGCCGAGCACCACGATGCCGACCAGCATGGCCAGCCCGCCGGCGCCGGTGACGAGCAGCGCCTGCAACGCGGCGCGCCGCCCGGGCAGCAGGTCCGCGTGATGGCCGACCAGCAGGAAGGACAGGACGGTCGTCGCCTCCCAGAAGGTATAGAGCAGCAACGTGTTGTCGCTGATCACCAGCCCGAACATGGCCCCGGCGAAGGCCACCATGTATCCGGCGAAGATGCCCAGCCGCTGCCGGTCCTGGTCGTCGGAGAAGTAGGCCGCGCAATAGATCAGGACCAGGGTGCCGATGCCGAGGATCAGGGTCGACATGATCGAGGAGAGATCGTCGAAGCGGACGTCGAAATCGAGGTGTATGCCTGGCGCCCAGGCGATTTCGACGCGCTGCCGGGAATTCCAATGCGTCAGAACCCAGATCAGGCCGCCGAGGGGGACCAGCGCCACCGGATAGAAGCCGTGGCGTCCCAGTGCGCGTACGCAGGCCGGCGCGAGCAAGGCGGCCAGCGCGTGTGCGAGCAGGATGGGCAGCAAACGGCACTCCGACGACTCTGCGGCGTGTAAGGACTCGATCCTACGTGTCGGACTCGCCGGTTTCGGCCAACGGATCTATGGTGTCGGCCATTGCCGAGCCGTCGTGGGTATCACCGCTATCGGCCGGCGACCCCGCGTCGGGAGCGGGTGGTTCGGTTGCCGCGGGCGCGGATTCGGGCCGCAGCCGATACAGCACGGCCAGCCCTAGCATGCAGCCGATCGTGAGCACGAGCCCGGCCACGTGCGGGGTCGCCGACCGCATCGGCGGCATCGGGTACAGCATCCAGCGGCCGTTGGTCACGGTGACCGTGCCGAAGTCGGGCATCAGCAACTCGTTGCGCAGCGCCATGATCGCGGTCGGCGCGAAGATCACGACGGTTCCCACCACCCAGCTCGACGGGTTCTGTGGCCGGAAGCTGCCGAAGCACAGCCCGCCGATCAGCGCGATCGCGGCGGCGACCACGCTCGGGTGCAGCACCCCGGTGACATTGTCGGCGCAGTAGGCGATGCCGTACACGGCCGCCAGGATCATCCCGGCGAAGGCGGTGAACGGCAGCGGCCGGAAGAATCCGGCCAGCACGCCGACCGCCACCATCGCCATGAGCAGGGCCGCCAGCGGCCGGCCGACCTGTTGCGGGACCAACCCGGCCGAGACGGCCGCGAGCGCGGTGGTCATCAGCAACAGCGCGCCGTCGCGATCGGGCATGAGCAGGGCGGCCACCCAGGACGCGACCAGGGTCGCGCCGACCACCAGGACCATATCGGCGACGTCGTCGCCGCGCGGCGCCAGCCACAGCGAACCGACCAGCGCGGCGGTGACCACCACGACGCCGGCCAGCAGCGGCCGGATCGGCAGGTCCGGCGCCTGGGTGTCGCCGGTGACCCGGCGGCGGTCGATCACCGCGCAGATCAGGACCAGGACGAGGACGACGCGCAGCCACAGGATGGGCGGCAGGTTGCCGTGCCTCCAGAACTCGAGTTCGTTTGCGCCCAGAACCACGGCATTGTGCGCGACGGGCAGTGTCGATCCGACGATGATGGCGCCGGCCGCGCCGAGCGACCAGCCGAGGATCTGCGGCCGGTCCCGCACCGCGGCGACCGCGACCGCACCGAGCAGCACGCCGCCGCCGACCGCGTCCAGGAAGTTGACCGTGGCCATGGTCGAGGTCACGGTGGTGTGGGCGGTGATCGAGTGGTCGATATAGAGGAGGCCGATTCCGGCCAGTGCCGCGACCCAGGCCGAGATCAAGCGGGGCATGACGGCGGTGACCACCGCGACGATGACCGCGGTGACGGCGCCGGTCGCGATCGCCTTGGGCAGGCTGGACGAGAGCAGGTTGACCTGCATGACCGAGCTGCCGGGAGACCAGTCGTAGTTCACCGGGAGCATCACTGTCAGCCCGGCGACCATGGTCGCCAGGCAGGTCGTGATCGATTCCAGCGCAACGCCGAACCTCCGCACCCAGAGCAAAGTACCGGTGCGGCCGGGTCGCGGGGGCTCGACGTGCCGATTGCGGGCATATTGCTCGCAGGGGGCAATTCGCCGTCCGATTCCCCGTTTCGCGTCGGGTTCAGCGTGTCGCGCGCGCCCGGTTCAGCGCGCCGACCGCGCCGGGTCGGCGGACTCGGTCAGCGCGTCTCACGCCGTTCGGCGTAGAGCCGCAGGGCCTCGACCTGGGCGGCGTCCAGCGACGGCCGGACCGCGGCGCGGGCGGTCGCGAGATCCGCGCCGGTGACGGTGGCGGCGTCCACGTCCCGCCGCATCGCCGCCAACGCGGCCTCGCGGAGCAGGGCCGCGCAGTCGGCCGCCGAATAGCCGTCGAGCTCTTCGGCCACGGCCGGCAGTTCGATGTCGGCGCCCAACGGGACCGCGCGGCTCGCGGTGCGCAGGATCTCGGCGCGCGCGGCGGCGTCCGGCGGCGGCACGAACACCAGCCGCTCCAGGCGGCCCGGGCGCAGCAGCGCCGGGTCGACCAGCTCGGGACGGTTGGTGGCAGCGACCACCACCACGTCACGCAGCGGCTCCACGCCGTCGAGTTCGGTGAGCAGCGCGGCCACCACCCGGTCGCCGACGCCGGAGTCGTTGCTCTGCCCGCGGCGCGGCGCGAGGGCGTCGATCTCGTCCAGGAAGATCAGTGAAGGCGCCGAATCCCTTGCCCGCTGGAACAATTCGCGGACCGCGCGCTCGGAGGAACCGACCCACTTGTCCATCAGTTCGGCGCCCTTGACCGCGTGCACGCTGAGCTGCCCACTGCCGGCCAGAGCCCGGACCAGGAAGGTCTTACCGCAGCCCGGCGGGCCGTAGAGCAGGACGCCGCGCGGCGGGTCGATCCCCAAGCGGGCGAACGAATCCGGGTGGCGCAGCGGCCACAGCACCGCCTCGGTGAGCGCTTGCTTGGTCTCGGCCATATCGCCGACGTCGTCCAGCGACAGGCTGCCGATCGCCAATTCCTCGGTGCCCGAACGCGACAGCGGGCGGATCACCTGCAGTGCCCCGGACAGGTCGGCCTGCGTCAGGGCCGGGTCCGCCCGATCGTGGTTGACCCGCGCGGCCGCCCGCATGGCGGCCTCCCGGCGCAGTGCCGCCAAGTCCGACACCACGAAACCCGGTGTGCGCGCGGCGATATCGTCGAGATCCAGATCCTCGGTCGGGACCTTGCGCAGCAGCTCGGCGAGCAGGGCCTTACGCACCGCGGCGGTCGGCAGGGTCAGCGCCACCTCGCGATCGCACAGTTCCGGCGCCCGCAACCGTGCGTCGAGGGCGGACGGATGCGCGGTGGTCGCCACGAACGCGACGCCCGGGGTGGCCACGGCGGCCCGCAACTGGTCCAGGATCAGGGTGGCGACCGGTTCCGGCTCGCTCGGCAGCAGGGCGTCGATATCGGTGATGAGCAGGACTCCGCCTGCGCCGGAACAGATATCGGCCACCGCCAGCCCGATCGCGCGCAGCCGGTTGCCCGCCTCCGTGGCACCCGCGGACGGCCCGTCCAGCTCCACGAGCCGCCGCGCCCCGATCACCGCCCGGGCCAGGGTCGCCTTGCCGGCGCCGGCGGGACCGGTGATCAGAACACCGAGATGTGGTGGGGCGCCGAGAGTTCGGAGCAGATCCGGCTCGTCGAGCGCGAGGCTGAGCCACTCGGTGAGCTTCGCGACCTGCGCCTGCACCCCGACCAGTTCGGCCGGCGCCACCGCCTCGGGCCGCGCGGGCCGCACCGCCGCGGGTGCCGCCGCCTCGGGCGGAGCATCCGCGGCGGCGCCGGCCACCGCCGGACCCCACACCACCGCGCTGTTCGGCTGCACACTGACCGGGCCCGGCGCCGGATCGGTCGCGGTGACGGTGAGCAGCTCGGAGGTCCAGGCGATCCCGAAAGTCCGCGACAGCGCCTGGGTGGCGGCCGCCGAACTGGTTCCCGGGCCCAGATCGCGCGGCAGCAGCGAGACGGTGTCGCCGACGCTGACCACCTTGCCCAGCAAGGCTTGCCGCAGCGTCTCCGGCGGGATGGTGGCGGCCGCGTGCGCCGAACCGGTGACCGACAGCTGCCGCGCGCCCTGCACCGTCACCGGCGCGACGGTGACGGTGGCGTTCTCCCGGACCCCGGCATTGGACAGCGTGACGTCGTCGAGCAGCACCGCGCCGGCGGGCGTGTCCGCCGGTGCGATACCGGCCACCGCCGCGGTCCGCCGGGCGCCGAGCACCGCGATCCCGTCCCACTCGCGCAGACCCAAGGCGGCCAGCGCTTCCGGATGCAACCGGACCACACCCCGGCGGGCATCGGCGGCGGAGAAGTTGAGCCGGGCGGTCAGCGACAGTTCAGGCACTCGATCATTGTGCGCCAGAGTCGCTCGCCGGCAGAGACCGCGCAGCACAGCCGCACAGCGATCTAGCCGAGGCTCCAGGTCGCGGTCACGGTGAACGACACCGTCTGGGTGCCGGGCTCGAGCGGGATCTCCGGCATCGCCTGCATGCCGCGCGGCGCCGGCGCCGGACCCGACGACGGCGCCTCGTTGATCGACTTCACGTCCCGCAGTTTCAACCCGGCCAGGCCCGCGTACTGCTCGGCGCGGCTCTTGGCGTCGGCGAAGGCGCGCGAACGGGCGTCGGACAGCAGCTTGGTGTCGTCCTCGATCGCATACGACACGTTGTGGATCCGGACATCGTTGCCGCCCGCCGTCACCGCCGCGCCCAGCACGCTGGACGCCTTGCCCAGATCGCGGATCGTCGCCCGCACGGTGTTGGTGGCGCGGAAACCGGTGACGGCCCGATCCGGTCCGGTTTCCGACTGCAACGTGACCTCGGTGGTACGGATATCGGCGCGCTGCACCCCGGCCGCGACCATCGCGTCGGTGACCGCCTTCGACGCGGTGTTCGCGGCGGCGATCGCGCCCGACACGTCCGCACCGGTCACCTCCACCCCGAGGTCGGCGTCGAGGGTGTCCGGCGCGCCCTGCACCTGGCCCGTCCCCACCACGGTGACCTCCCGGCTCGACGATTCCGCCGGAGTGTCGCTACCGCAGCCGGCCATCAGCGCCGCCAGGCCCACCAACCCGGCGACCGTACCTGTGAGTTGTCGCATACCCGCGAAAATACGGGGGCCCGGCTCGGAACGGCGGTAACCGAGGTCAGCGCGTCAGCGCGGTGCCGATCAGCGTTCGGCCGCGGCCTTCAGCCGGCCGAGGGTCTCGTTCATGCCGAGGACCAGGTCGGCCTCGAAGCGCTGCTCGCCGCCGAGGAACTTCTCGATCAGCACCTGGACCGGCTTGGCGACCCCGGTGGGAATGTCGCGGCGCTCGACGACCCGCGTGCCGTTCTCGATGGCTTCCAGGGTGAACGACCAGATCGTGGTGTTCTCGTTCATCCGGAAGGACAGCTGCCGGTTCGGCTCGTAGGCCAGGATCTTGGCGGTGGTCGGGTAGTACTTCCAGCCCACCTTGTTGAGGTTGACCGTCCAGGTGCCGGCCTTCGGCGCGCCCAGCGGCTGCATCTTCAGCGTGGTCGGGCTCAGCTCCTGCATCCGGGCCAGATCGCCGAGCACTCCCCACACCTGCTCGGGCGTGGCGTGGATGTCGATGGTCGCTTCGAGGGGGCTGGGCATCGTCGCCTCCGGGTATCCAGAACTGCTGCCGTGCAGTGGTCGGCTCGATCCTATCGGGGCGATCCGGGAACGGAGAATGTCAGTGAAACGCGCAATACTCGTAAGCGTGACCGCACCGACCGCAACCAAGCCCGCCATTCTCAGCGTGGACGACGATCCGGCCGTGTCCCGGGCGGTGGTTCGCGACCTGAGGCGCCGGTACGGCGGCGACTACCGGATCCTGCGCGCCGAGTCGGGTGCCTCGGCGCTCGAGGTGCTCGGTGAGCTCAAGTTGCGCGGCCAGTCGGTCGCGGTACTGATCGCCGACTACCGGATGCCCGGCATGGACGGCATCGAATTCCTCGAGCAGGCCATGGATCTGCACCCCTATGCGCGCCGGGTGCTGCTCACCGCCTACGCCGACACCAATGCCGCCATCGAGGCCATCAACGTGGTCGATCTGGACCACTATCTGCTCAAGCCGTGGGACCCGCCGGAGGAGAAGCTGTATCCGGTGCTCGACGCGCTGCTCGAGTCGTGGCGCGGTGACGAGCGCCGGCCGGTGCTGGAGACCCGGGTGGTCGGCCACCAGTGGTCGGCGCGCTGTTCCGAGGTGCGGGAGTTCCTGGCCCGCAACCAGCTGCCCTACCGCTGGTATCCGATGGACGAGCCGGAGGGCGCGAGTCTGCTCAAGGCCGCCGGCGCCGAACCGGAACAGTGTCCCGTCCTCATCGACGCCACCGGCCGCACGGTATTCGAGCCCAGCGACGCCGAACTGGCCGAGTTCGTGGGCCTGCAGACCGCGCCCAGCGGCGAGTTCTACGACCTGATCGTGATCGGCGGCGGTCCGGCCGGGCTGGGTGCGGCCGTATACGGCGCCTCCGAGGGGCTGCGCACGGTGCTGGTCGAGCGCACCGCCACCGGCGGGCAGGCCGGGCAGAGTTCTCGGATCGAGAACTACCTGGGCTTCCCGGACGGGCTGTCCGGGGCGCAGCTGGCCGACCGGGCGCGGCGGCAGGCGGTGAAGTTCGGTGCCGAGCTGATCACCGGCCGGTCGGTGGTGGGCCTGGAGGCGTGCGGGGCGGCACGCGTGGTGCGCTTCGCCGACGGCGGCCACATCGCCGCGCACTCGGTGCTCATCGCGACGGGCGTCGAGTACCGCCGCCACCCGGCACCGGGAATCGACGAATTCACCGGTTGCGGTGTGTATTACGGCTCCGCGATGACCGCGGCCGGGGAGTGCGCCGACCGCGACGTGTACGTGGTCGGGGGCGCGAATTCGGCCGGGCAGGCGGCGGTCTTCCTCTCCCGTACCGCGCGCTCGGTGCACATTCTGGTGCGAGGCGAGTCGCTCACCGCGTCGATGTCGCACTATCTGATCGAGCAGATCGACAAGATCCCGAACATCGTGGTGCACACCAGGACCGAGGTCGTGGCCGCTGACGGCGACGGCCACCTGGAGCGAATCGTGCTGCGCGACAACGCGTCCGGTGTGGAGGAGAAGGTCGAGACGGAACGGCTGTTCCTGTTCATCGGCGCGGCGCCCGAGACCGACTGGCTCGACGGAGTGGTCGTGCGCGACGACGACGGCTTCGTCGTCGCCGGGCCGGATCTCATGGTGGCGGGTGCGCTGCCGCCGGGCTGGGAACTGGCGCGTCCGCCGCAGCACCTGGAATCCAGCGTGCCGGGCGTGTTCGTGGCCGGAGACGTGCGCTCCGAATCGGCGAAGCGGGTGGCGTCGGCGGTCGGCGAGGGCGCCATGGCCGTCATGCTCGTGCACCGCTACATCGCCAAACAGTAAGCATTCGAAGGTTTTTCGCCGTAGCGAAGGGAGTCCGATAGTGGGCGTCGAGAGACTGGTCTGTGACCCCGAAGAGCTGCGCACGCTGTTCCTGTTCGAGCATCTCGACGACGAACAGCTCGCGTGGTTGTGTCGCGACGGCCACGTCGAATACCACGAGGCCGGCCCGGTTTTCGCCGAGGGCCAGCCGGCCACCTGCTTCTACGTGCTCATGGACGGCGAGGTGGTCCTGACCAAGAACTCCGCTGGTCAGGAGGTCGAGATGGTGCGTACCGATCATCGCGGCGCCTACTTCGGCGCCTGGTCCTCCTACCTCGGTGACCGCGTCGACCAGCACTACACGTCCAGTGCGTCGGTGACCGGGCGGAGCATGTTGTTCGTGCTACCGGCCGAGGTCTTCGCGACCATGATCCGGGAATGGTTCCCGATGGCGGTCCATCTGCTGGAGGGGATCTTCTTCGGCAACCGCAACTCCGCGCAGATCCTGGGCGAGCGGGAGCGGCTGCTGGCGTTGGGCTCGCTGTCGGCGGGCCTGACCCACGAGCTGAACAATCCGGCCGCGGCGGCGGTGCGGGCCACCGCGGCGCTGCAGGAGCGGGTGCGCGGCATGCGGTCCAAGCTGAAGATGATGGCGGCCGGCAAGTTCGACTCCGCTGTGCTGCAGGTGATGGTCGAACTGCAGGAGGAGGCGGCCCAGCAGGTCGGCAAGGCGCCGGAGCTGGCGCCGCTCGAGGCCGCCGACCGCGAGGACCGGATCGCGGACTGGCTCGACGATCACGGCATCGCCAATGGCTGGGATCTGGCGCCCAACTTCGTCCAAGCCGGCTTCGACACCGACTGGCTGGAGAAGGTGGTGGCCGCGCTGGAGAACTGCGACCAGCACGTGCTGGAGGGCGCGATCCGCTGGCTGGGCTACACCGTCGAGACCGAGCTCCTGCTCGGCGAGATCACCGACTCGACCAACCGGATCTCCTCGCTGGTCGGTGCGGCCAAACAGTATTCGCAGATGGACCGGGCGCCGTTCCAGGTGGTGGACATCCACGAACTGCTGGACAGCACCCTTGTGATGCTCGCCCGAAAGATCGGTGACGGTATCCGGGTGGTCAAGGAGTACGACCACAGCTTGCCCGAAGTTCCTTGTTACGCAGCGGAATTGAATCAGGTGTGGACGAACCTGATCGACAACGCGGTCAGCGCGATGGGCGGTTCGGGTACCTTGACCGTCCGTACCTATCGCGAGAACGACTGTGCCGCAGTGGAAATCTGCGACAGCGGCCCCGGTGTCCCGGAGGAGATCCGCGGCCGGATCTTCGAGCCGTTCTTCACCACCAAACCGGTGGGCGAGGGCACGGGCCTGGGCCTGGACATCTCGTTCCGGATCGTGGTCCGCAAGCACGGCGGCGACATCCGGGTGCAGTCCGTGCCCGGCGACACCCGCTTCATCGTGCGGTTGCCGCTGGAACACCCGGCCGAAGCCGCAGCCCCAACCGACGCACCAGCGACGATCGAAGGGATCTGATCATGTCAGCCAGTGGCAGCACCGAACCGATCGAAGGTATCGACCCGAACGTTCCGCCCAGCGGCACCGGGTGCGTGGAATGCGAAGCGGCCCGAGGCTGGTGGGTACATCTGCGCCGCTGTGCGCAATGTGGCCACGTCGGATGCTGCGACACCTCACCCGAACAGCACGCCAGCAAGCATTTCGCGGCGGCGGGCCACCCGTTCATCCAGAGTTTCGAGCCCGGTGAGGACTGGTACTGGGACTTCCGCTCCGAGGAGATGTACGAGGGCGGCCCCGAACTCGCCGCCCCGCACTCGCACCCGGCCGACCAGCCGGTTCCCGGTCCGCACGGCCGGGTGCCGCGTGACTGGCAGGACCACATCCACTAGGCTGCGCACCCCGAGCTCGGCCGCGCCGCTTCCCGTAAGGTGTGTGCGCGGCCACCTGTGGCCGTCGAATCGACTGTCTGCACGAAAGAGGAGCCTGTGGCCCGCCGTCCCACCCCGCCCGGCACGCCCGATCGCACCGGTGCCGGTCATGTCGTGGACCTGGTCCGCGACGCCGTTCCGCCGCTGCACCCCGCCGGCCTGCCCTTCGTGGCGGCGCCGCTGGCGTTGGCGCTGATCGGGCGGAAGCGGACGTGGCTACGCCGGGCCGGTCTGGGCGCGGCCCTGGCCTCGGCCGCGTTCTTCCGGCACCCGAACCGGGTGCCGCCGACCCGTCCGGGCGTCGTGGTGGCTCCGGCGGACGGCACCATCGCGCTGGTCGACTACGCGGTGCCGCCGGCCGAACTGGGCCTGGGTGAGGTGGAGCTGCCCCGGGTGAGCATCTTCCTGTCGGTGCTGGACGTGCACGTGCAGCGGGTGCCGGTGTCGGGCATCGTGCGACAGGTCTCCTACCAGGCCGGCCAGTTCAAGTCGGCGGACCTGCCGGAGGCGTCGGCGGTCAACGAGCGCAACTCCATGGTGCTCGAGACGATCGACGGTCACCGCGTGACCGTCGTGCAGATCGCCGGTCTGCTGGCCCGCCGCATCGTGTGTGACGCGTCTGCGGGTGACCAGCTGGTCATCGGGGACACCTACGGGCTGATCCGGTTCGGTTCGCGGGTCGACACCTATCTGCCGCTCGGTTCGCGCCTGCTGGTCGAGCCGGGACAGCGGACCATCGGCGCGGAGACCGTCCTGGCCGAACTGCCGTCATGATCGGTGAGTCGCTCGACGGCAGGCGCCGCCGAACGGTCCTGCTGCTACCCAGCGTCGTCACGATCCTGGCGCTGTGTGCGGGATTGTCGGCGGTGAAGTTCGCGCTGGACAACTCCCTGCAGCTGGCGCTGGCGATGATCGGCGCCGCCGCGGTGTTCGACACGCTGGACGGGCGGCTGGCCCGCATGCTCGACGCCACCACCAAGATCGGCGCCGAACTGGACTCGCTCTCGGATGCCATCTCCTTCGGTGTGGCGCCCGCGCTCGTGCTGTATGTGACGCTGCTGAACCAGGATTCGGCCGGCTGGATCATCGCGCTGATCTATACGGTCAGCCTGGTGTTGCGGCTGGCCCGGTTCAACACCCTGATGGACGACGATTCCCGCCCGGATTGGGAGCGGGAGTACTTCGTGGGTGTGCCCGCTCCGGCGGCCGCGCTGATCGCGCTGCTGCCGATCGCGGTGCGCGCGCAGTTCGGGGTCGGCTGGTGGAGCAATGTCGCCGTGGTGTCGGTGTGGGTGGTCTTCGCCGCGCTGTTGGCGGTGAGCACGGTCCCGACGCTGGCCATGAAGTCGGTATCGGTGCGGCCGCAGGCGGCGCCGATCCTGCTGGTGCTGGTCGCGCTGGCGGCCGCGGCGCTGATCACCTTCCCGCTGATTCTGCTCATGGTGCTGGTCGTGCTGTATCTGCTGCACATCCCGTACGCCTGGCGGCAGGCGCGCTGGACCGCGGCTCGGCCCGAGACCTGGCATCACAAGCCCGCGGAACGCCGTGCCCAGCGGCGGGCGTCCCGGCGGCGTCCCGCTGTGCTGACTTCGTCCGCTCGTCTCCGTTTGCGCCGGCCCGGTAGTGGCCGCAGCCGATAGAACTACGAGGAATACGACTCGATGACACGATTCTCGGCCGCCGCGGTCGCCGCGGGCCTGTTGATCTGCGCTCTGTCCGCCTGTTCGGGTAACTCCGGTTCCGATGCCAGCGGGCTGCGCCGAAACGATCCGACCTCGGTGTCGGTGACCTCGTCGACCCGGGCGCCGGTCACCCAGACCTCGACGGCCGCGGATCCGACCACGACGGCGGCGGCCGCGACGAGTTCGGCGCCGGAGTCGGCGTCGGCGACGTTGTGCAAGGACTTCCGCAATCTGGATCCGGCCGCGGCGATCGATCTGATCACGCGGATCCTGCGTGAGCATCCGGGCTCGAAGTTCGACGCCAATCCGAGTGCGGCGATCGCGACCGCGAAGCTGGCGTGTATGTCGTCGTCGTACGCCGACACTTCGGTGGCGTCGGCGGCGGGGATCACCCAGTAGCCGAAGTGGGCGGGGAAATATCGTCAACCAACCGTTGACGAATGGGATTGAGTCAACCTAGAGTTGACGCATGACGAATACGGTACGCCTCGACGACCTGATCGAGGGAATCAAGAAGGCCCGCCCCGACGACGCACTCCTGCAGCTCTCCGACGCCGTGGTGGCGGCCGGGCATCTCGACGACGTCGCCGATCACCTGATCGGCCACTTCGTGGACCAGGCCCGCCGCTCCGGCGCCTCCTGGACCGAGATCGGACAGAGCATGGGCGTCACCAAGCAGGCGGCGCAGAAGCGCTTCGTGCCCAAGGATCCGGGCGACGCGTCCGCGCTCGACCCCAACGCCGGGTTCGCGCGGTTCACGCCGCGGGCCCGCAACGCGGTCGTGGAATCGATGAAGAGCGCGCACGCCGCGCGCAATGCCGAGATCCAGCCCGAGCACCTGATCGTCGGTCTGCTGGCCGAGCCGCAGGGCCTGGCGGCGCTGGCCATCGCCGGTAAGGGGATCGACCTGGAGGCCGTCCGGCAGGCCGCGACCGCCGCCTTCGGCCCGCAGGCCGACGAGCTGCCCGCGCTCATCCCGTACTCGGCCGCGTCCCGCAAGGTGCTGGAGCTGACCTTCCGGGAGGCGCTGCGGCTCGGACACAACTACGTCGGCACCGAGCACATCCTGCTGGCCCTGTTGGAGCACGAGGACGGCAACGGGGTGCTGTCCGGCCTCGGCCTGCGCAAGAACGAACTGGAGGGCGAGCTCGCGCGGCTGCTGACCTCGGCCACGCTCCCGCCCGAAGCCGCGCAGCCGAAGCAGATCTGACCGGACCCACCGTCACCTCGAGCGCGGGCGCCCGCATCGAGGTGACCTCGGCGGATATCGCGCCGGCGCGCCCGGCGATATCAGCCCGCCGTCCGGGCCACGGTGAAGACCCGGCGGTACGGCAGCCAGGTGCTGCCGTCGGGCCGGCGCGGGTAGGCGGCGGCCAGCAGCGGCGCGAGTTCAGCGGTGAACCGGGCCCACTCGGCGTCGTCGAGCGCGTCGCGGACCGGTCGCAGCGCCGTGCCCGACACCCAGGTGAGCACCGGGTTCTCACCGCTGAGCCGCTGGATGTAGGTGGTCTCCCAGGCGTCGACCTCGGCTCCGGCGTCGGACAGCACGTTCGCGTACCCGATCGGGTCGAGGACGCTGTCGGGCTGCAGGATTCCCGCGCGGTGCCGGCTCGCCGTGCGCGGGGGGCCTGCGTGGTCACGCTCCGCTACCGCCTCCGGCCCCTGACCGCGCACGGCGGCGAGCCGGTCCCGCCATTCGGGCCGGTCGGCGAGGTCCTGGATGCACCGATGCGAGGGGGAGTCGAAGGCGCTGGGGACCTGGATAGCGATCCAGGCGCCGCCCGGCAGCTCGCGCGCCCACCGCGTGAGCAGCTCGGCGTGGTCGGGCACCCAGTGCAGGACGGCATTGGAGACGACCACGTCGGTGTCGGCCGCGGGCTTCCAATCGCGAACGTCGAGCAGTTCCGCCTGGATGCCGCGGGCACGGGCGGCGGTGACCATCGCGGGATCGTTGTCCGATGCCTCGACGATCGCCTCGGGCCAGCGGTCGGCGAGGGTTCCGGTGAGGTGACCGGGCCCACAGCCGAGGTCCACGACACGCCGAGGGTGTTCTGCCCGGATGCGCGCGACGAGCTCGAAGAAGGGACGGGCCCGGTGGTTGTCGAACGCCAGATACTGCACGGGATCCCACATCTTCGACTCCAAACTGGTCATAAAAAACCGTACGCTCGTATTTAACCGCTCGCCCGAGGCGGTCGATCCGGTCTCGCCCGTCTACGATGATTCCATGGCGGATGACCTGGACTCCGACCTAATCGGGGGAGAGCTGCGCGACGACCTGCTTCGCGCACTCACTTATGTCTCGACCGAGTCCGGACCTGACGGTAGTTACATCGTGAACGGCGACCTCCCCCCTGAGGTAGCGCCGCCGTTCATCCGTGCCATTTTGCGGATCGAGGCAGAGCTGCTGCTGCACGACGCCGAGCAGGTGGCCCTGGGCAAGGGGGAGCCGCGCACGCAGGAGGAGCGCCGGACCGACGCCTTCCTGGCGCTGGCCCTGCGAGTGACCGATCGTGGCTGAACCACGGCCGGGGATCGACCTTGCACTCGGGTGAGGTGAGTGCTAGAAATGGACCTGGCACTCCACACCTGTGAGTGCTAGGTCGGGACGGTGAGGCCGGTAGAGCCGGTCGTCCGTCGCGGGCACCGAGCCTGGCCAGAACGTGTCAATCCCCTGAATCTGGAGGATCACAACGCAATGGCCAAGACAATTGCGTACGACGAAGAGGCGCGCCGCGGCCTCGAGCGGGGCCTCAACGCCCTGGCCGACGCTGTCAAGGTGACCCTGGGCCCCAAGGGCCGCAATGTCGTGCTGGAGAAGAAGTGGGGCGCCCCCACCATCACCAACGACGGTGTCTCCATCGCCAAGGAGATCGAGCTCGAGGACCCGTACGAGAAGATCGGCGCGGAGCTCGTCAAGGAAGTTGCCAAGAAGACCGACGACGTCGCGGGTGACGGCACCACCACCGCCACCGTGCTCGCCCAGGCGCTCGTGCGCGAGGGCCTGCGCAACGTCGCCGCCGGCGCCAACCCGCTGGGTCTGAAGCGCGGCATCGAGAAGGCCGTCGCGGCCGTCACCGCCCGCCTCCTCGACGACGCCAAGGAGGTCGAGACCAAGGAGCAGATCGCTGCCACCGCGGCCATCTCCGCCGGCGACGCGTCCATCGGTGAGCTGATCGCCGAGGCCATGGACAAGGTCGGCAAGGAAGGTGTCATCACCGTCGAGGAGAGCAACACCTTCGGTCTCCAGCTGGAGCTGACCGAGGGTATGCGCTTCGACAAGGGCTACATCTCCGGTTACTTCGTCACCGACCCGGAGCGTCAGGAAGCGGTCCTCGAGGACCCGTACATCCTGCTGGTCGGCTCGAAGATCTCGACCGTCAAGGACCTGCTGCCGCTGCTGGAGAAGGTCATCCAGGCCGGCAAGCCGCTGCTGATCATCGCCGAGGACGTCGAGGGCGAGGCCCTGTCGACCCTGGTCGTGAACAAGATCCGTGGCACCTTCAAGTCCGTCGCCGTCAAGGCCCCGGGCTTCGGTGACCGCCGCAAGGCGCAGCTCGCCGACATCGCCATCCTGACCGGTGGTGAGGTCATCTCCGAGGAGGTCGGCCTCAACCTGGAGACCGCCACCGTCGACCTGCTGGGTACCGCCCGCAAGGTCGTCGTCACCAAGGACGAGACCACCATCGTCGACGGTGCCGGTGACGCCGACGCCATCGCCGGCCGGGTCGCGCAGATCCGTGGCGAGATCGAGAACTCGGACTCCGACTACGACCGCGAGAAGCTGCAGGAGCGCCTGGCCAAGCTGGCCGGCGGTGTTGCGGTCATCAAGGCCGGTGCGGCGACCGAGGTCGAGCTCAAGGAGCGCAAGCACCGCATCGAGGACGCCGTGCGCAACGCGAAGGCGGCCGTCGAGGAGGGCATCGTCCCCGGTGGTGGCGTGGCGCTGCTGCAGTCCGGCCCCGCGCTGGACGCCCTGGAGCTGACCGGCGACGAGGCCACCGGTGCGAACATCGTTCGCGTCGCCCTGGCCGCGCCGCTGAAGCAGATCGCCTTCAACGCGGGCCTGGAGCCCGGCGTGGTGGCCGAGAAGGTCGCGAACCTGCCCACCGGTGAGGGCCTCAACGCCGACACCGGCGTGTACGAGGACCTGCTGAAGGCGGGCGTCGCCGACCCGGTCAAGGTCACCCGTTCCGCCCTGCAGAACGCGGCCTCCATCGCGGCCCTGTTCCTGACCACCGAGGCTGTCGTCGCCGACAAGCCGGAGAAGGCGGCCCCGGCTGCCGACCCGACCGGCGGCATGGGCGGCATGGACTTCTGAGTCCAGCTCTCCAGCAACGGTTTTCATACTGAAGGCCGGTCCACCTCCGGGTGGGCCGGCCTTCGGCGTTCACGGTTTCAGCATTCGGCGCGGATGAAGACCTGGCTGGTGTCACCACCGTCGTTGTGCACCACGACGAATCGCGCCGGATACTGCGGGATCAGAGGGCGGATGCGAGGCTGTGCTCCCACCAGACGTTGTTCTGGTAGCCGTAGCGGAGGGTGCCGAGGTCGGCGACGATCTTGGCCGGAACCTCGAAGAGTGCGCCGGTGGGTTGGGTGAGCTGGGTGCCCGGTTCGTAGGCGAGGGCCTGCTGGATCCGGGTCATGAGATCGGTGATCGAGGTGTTGCGGTTGTCGGCGTCGGTGCGGATCGTGTCGATCTTCGCGGTGATCTGATCCTTGACCGAACTGCTCATCGGGCGATCCGCGATCTGGGCCCAGACTCCCACCGGGAGTGAGAATCCCAGCAGGTTCAACGGTTCCATCAGCCCGGAGGCCAAGCCCGCCGCCTGGTTGTACACCAGGCGCTCCAGGCATTCGCCGCCTTTCTGCAGGGTTTTCGCGACGGTGTCCAGGTCCGTGCTGCGGTCGGAGATCGTGGTGTGCAGCGTATTCATCGCGGTGGCATAGGAATTGGCGGCGCCGCCGGTCCATTGCGTGGTGAGCCATTGCGATCCGCTGCTCAGGTTCGTCGACGTCACAGAGTCGTTGATGCTGAGCTGGGCGATGCGTTTCCCGATCGCCTGCACGTTCTCCCAGTCGCTGATCAGCGGCGCGAGATATTGTTCGGCCGGCTTGATCCCGATCGCCTGGTTGATGCGGTCGTCGAAGATGGCGATGGCGTCGTGGGCGCCGGAGACCACGGATTTGAGCGTGAGGCTGTCGGTTTGGATCTGGGGCAGGTCGAGCGTCTGCATCCCGGTGAAGCGCAGGACATCGGTGACGGCACCGTCCAGCGACGGTAGCGACAGCGAGGAGGTGGCCGAGCTGACGGCTCTGGCCCAGGCGGAATCCTGTTGCTGGAAGCCCTGGACCGTGGTGGTCAGATCGGTGCCGAAGCCGACGATCTTGTCGTGATTCTGCTGGCCCAGGGTCGTCATCCGGTCCTTGAAACCCTGCAGTGCCGAGGTCAGCGTGGCCAGGGTGCCGGTGGTTCCCGACGGCAGCTCGAGATCGGACGTGATCTTGGACAGGTTGGTCAGCAGCGTTCCGCCCGCGTCGGTGAGGTCCTTGGCGAAGCCGGTCAGCGCGGCGGAGGTAACCGATAGGTCGCTCATACGGAAGCGCTTTCCTGCGGCCGCGACTGCGTGATCCGGATCCGGCTGTGCCGCCGATCCTCATTTCCCCCGATGACGATCATGCCGCGATTGTACCGATTACGGCAGGCGGCTCGATCATTGTGCGGCAGCCGGATTCAACCGGCCGGGCGGAGCCGGGCGAGGATGCCGGGCAGGTCGAGCCGGAACATCTCGGGCCGGAAGTAGTGGCCGCCGGGGACTTCGTGCCATTCGCAGGGGATGCCCGCGGCGGCGAGATCGGCACGAAATTCTCGTTGCCCGGCGAGGACGTGTGTCTCGTTCATTTGGTCGAACCAGTTGATCGGGTCCGGGCTGGTGCCGGCGACCAGGAAGATCCGGTGGTCGCGGAAGTTCTCGATGTGTTCGACCGGGTTGTCGGCGCTGACGCGGGCCTGGTTCCAGGGCACGCCGTAGATGGTGCCGCCGGCCAGGTCCAGGACCGCCGCGGACAGGTTGGCCCAGTCGACGACGGTCGGCGGTGGGTTGTTGCGGCGCAGGCTCGGCGGGCCGGAATGGGCGCTGACCGACGCGAACAGCCAGGGATATTCGGTGGTGTATTTCAGCGCGCCGAAGCCGCCCATGGAGAACCCGCCGGCCGCGCGGCCGCCACCGTCGTTCCAGGTGCGGAAGTTGCCGTCGATCCACCCGATCAGTTGGTCGATATGGAAGGTCTCCCAATTGCGCGGGCCGACAAAGGAACTGACCGGGTTGCTGTACCAGCCGGCGTGGCCGCCGTCGGGCATGACCACGATGATCGGCGCGCCGGCGGTGAGGTCCCGGATTCCGAGCTGGTCGAAGGTGCGGAAATCCTGGTCGGTGCCGCCGCCGTGGAACAGGTACAGCACCGGGTAGGTGTGTCCGCTGGTGTGATAGTCGTCGGGGAGCAGCACGTTCACGCCCGGGTTCCAGCCGACCGCCGCGGTCGCGAAGCGGTAATACCAGAGGCGGGAATCGTTTTCGTTGCGGTCGACGATGGTGAGCCCGTTGCCGTCGCTGCGCCCGCTGAACAGCAGCAGCACCTGCCCGGCCGTGACCGTCTCGTCCGGTAGCCCGTTGGCCGCGGCGAGCGTTGCCGCCCAACCACTGTCGCCGTACCAGCGCGCCGCGATATCGGCCAGGGTTTCGTCGGCTCCGACGGTGTAGCGGGTGAGGTCGGCGACCACCACGGTGGTGCCGGGGGCGATATCGGGGACCGGATCTCCTGGTCCGGCAAGGCCACTCGCACGGGCGAGGACCCACGCGGCGGCGGGGTCGCCGTAGTGGCGGTCGGCGAGCGCGGCCAGGGTGTCGCCGGGGGCGGCGGTCACCTCGGTGTAGTCGGGCAGGATCAGCGCGAGTCCGGCGGGAACGACGTCGGGATCGGGAATCCCGTTCGCCGTCGCGATCAGCGGATACCGGTCCGCGTCACCGTAGGCCTGCTCGGCGACTCCGGACAGGGTGTCGCCGGCTTCGAGAACCGTGGTCCGAACCATGACGACTCCTGACGTGTGGTCATGTCCCCGTCTCCACGGTAGGCCGCGGCGAGCGGTTCCGGCCGGGAAATCGCTGTACGCGTCGGGTTTGTACCGCTAGATCCACCCGGCGGTCTGCGCCGCGCGGATGGCGTCGATCCGGTTGCGGGCCTGTAGCTTCGTGACCGCGGTGGCGAGATAGTTGCGCACGGTCCCGTAGGACAGGTGCATCGTGGCGGCGATCTGTTTGGGGTCGAGGCCGGCCGCGAGGTGGCGCAGGACCTCGGTTTCGCGCGCGGTGAGCGGGCTGTCGCCGGCGCGCAACGCGGTGAACGCCAGGGCGGGATCCAGCGCCGCGCCGCCCGCGGCGACGGTGCGCACGGCCCGGACCAGTTCGTGGCGCGGGCTGTCCTTGAGCACGAAGCCGCCGACGCCGATCTCGGTGGCCCGCTTGAGCAGTCCGGGGTTGGCGAGTCCGGTGAGGATCAGGATCCGGCAGGCGGGCAACCGTTCCCGGAGCAGGGCGGCGGCGGTGAGTCCGTCGGTGCCGGGTAGGTCGACGTCCAGGATCGCGAGGTCGGCCCGGGTGGTGACGGCCGTGTCGACGATGGTGTCGCCCCGGTCCAGCGCGGCGACGATCTCCAGGTCGTCTTCCAATTCCAGTGTCGCGACGAGGGTTTCGCGGAGCAGCCGCATATCCTCGGCAACCAGCACCCTGATCGGCACCACACACTCCTCACTCCCGGACACTGTCGTGATTGCCCGGAACGACCGGTCTGTTGTGCAATCATCGGCGTGCTGCCGTTACCGAGATTCACCGGGTACCTGTTCCTGGTCCTGCTCATCGTCTCGGTGTGGACCGCGGGCGCCGGGGTGGCCGCGACGATCTGGTGTGCGCTGCAGGCGGCCGTCGTGGTGGTGGCGCAGCACCGTCCCGCAACTCGCGGGCGATCGCTGCTCGCGCAGCTCGTCCTCACCTATCTGCCGGTGGCCGGCATCGGCCCCTCCGGGCTCGAGACCGACCATCTACTCGCCGCGACCGCGCTGTGGTGTCTGCCGCCGCGCTGGCGCTGGGCCGGATTCGCCACGGTGGCGGCGATCTCCGGTCCGCTCCACGCGCAGCACCGGTGGGGCGAGATGCTGCACCTCGACATCACCACCGCGGCGATCGGCGCCGTCGTCTATCTGCTGTCGCGGCTGACCGTTCTGGTCGATGCCCTCGACGCCACCCGCGACGAACTGGCGCAGCTGACGCAGACCCGGGAGCGCCTGCAGGTGGCTCGCCGGCTGCGGGACGCGCTGGGTGATCGGCTCACCGCGGTGCTCGACCTGCTGCGCCGGGCCCGCACGGACCTGACCCCGCGACCCGACCGGGCCACCGCCGCGGTCGCGGATGCGACCGACGCCACCCGCCGGATCATCGCGGCGGTGCGGGAATTGGCTGCCGAACAGCATGATTCGGCGCGGATGCCGCCCGACGACGTCCCGATCTCGCGCCTGGCACCCCGGCTGGCGCTGTCGGCCTCGGTGATCAGCCTGGGATCGTGGGTCGCGGTCGAGGTGCTGGAGAGTCCGGGTGCGCGGATCGCGATGGCATTCGGCGGTACGGCCCTCGCGGGTCTGCTGCTGGCGCAACTGCTGCGGCCGGAGCCGATGAAACGCCTGCTCGTCCCGCAGGCGTTGATCGCGCTGGCACCGCTGCCCTGGCTGGGGGCGACGTGGAGTGTGTGGCTGATCCTGCTGGCGGTGTCGGTTCTGGTGTGCGCCGACGACATTCGGCTGGCGGTAGCTGTCCCGGCTCTGGTCGGGTTGCGGGCGATCTACGGCGGCCCGCCCGGCAACGGTGGGCCGGGCGGGCATTGGAGCTGGCTGGTCATGGCGGCGGAGGCGACGCTGGTGCTGTTCGGGCTGGCGCGCTTCCTGCAGCTGTCGCGGCAGCTGAACCGCTCCCGGCAGGACCTGATCCAGGTCACCACGCAGGTGGAACGCCTGCGCCTGGCCCGCGATATCCACGATCTGCTGGGCCTGACGCTGTCGGTTCTGGTCCTCAAGGGCGACTTGATCACCGAACTCGTCCACCGCGATCCGGTCCGCGCGGCCACGGAGATCGAAGAGGCACTCCGGATCGCGTCACGCGCGCGAGCCGAGGCCTGGGCGCTGGCCGATACCGCCGAAACCCGCTCGCTCTGTGCGGAATTGCGGGTCGCGGGCGCGGCCCTGGCCGACGCGTGCGGCACCGTCAGTATCGACTGCGACGACGAGCTGCCCGTCACCGCGGGTGCGGTGCTCGCGCCGGTCGTGCGGGAGGCGGTGACGAATGTGTTGCGGCACAGCACCGCGACCCGGGTACGCATCGAATGTCGCCGTCAGGACGGCGATGTGCGGCTCGAGGTGCACAACGACGGTGCCGCCGACGAATCCGAGGGCGCCGGACAGGGATTGCGCAATATGCGCGCCCGGGTGCGGGACGCGGGCGGTTCGTTCAGCGCGGCACGGTCCGGTGGCGAGTTCCGATTGACCGCACGGGTGCCCTGCTGAGGTTGTGCGAAATGCACAGTGCCGGTGGGTGAATCGCACCGGCCGCCCGTGGTTGCCGCAGTGCCGGGACCGGGTGCTTCATCGCGCGAACCGGTGCCGGTGGCACTACGGCCGAAGCCCTTGCGGCGGAAGACTTTCGGGAGTCAGAAAGACTGACCCGAAGGAGACATCATGCCGGTCGTCCGGATCCACCACTACCGCGTCGACGACGACAAACTGAGCGCCCTGCTGGCTCAGCGCGCCGCCCTCATCGACGGAATCCGCCGGGCGCAGCCCGGTCTCACCGAGACTCGGCTCACCCGGCTGGAGGACGGCAGCTACAGCGACACCTGGCGCTGGGAATCCGCCGAGCAGATGCTCACCGCCATCGCCGCGTCCCAGGACTTCCCACCGGTAGCCGCCACCATGGCGTTGACCGTCGACGCCACCGCCGAGACCGGCGAGATCGTCGAGGAGCGGTGATGAATATCGCCTATCACGTCGTCGCGATCGCGGCCGCCGCATGGATCGGGTTCAGCGGGTACTCGCTGTTCGCCCGCAAACCGTTCGTCGCCGAGCCGCTGACGGAGTACGGCGTGCCGACGACATGGTGGCCCTGGCTCGCACTCGCGAAATCGGCCGGTGCGCTGGGACTTCTGGCCGGATTCGTGGTTCCGGCGGTAGGGATGGCGGCAGCGAGCTGCCTGATCCTCTACTTCCTCGGAGCCGCGGCGACCACGATTCGCGCGCGTTCGTACGGGACGACCGTGTTCCCGCTGCTCTACCTCGCACCGGCTGCGGCGACCCTGGTACTGCAGCTCGCGCGGTGACATTCCGCGGCCCGGCCGGTCCACCTTTCGGGTGGGCCGGCCTGCTGCTTTCCGAAGTTAGGGATTTCGCAAGGAGTTCGCGGGTGGCCTCGCCCAGGATGGGTCCTGTCGCCGAACGGGGGCAGCGCGAATGAGAGGGGATACCGAGATGGATTCGAATGCGGTGCGGGCGAACGGAACTCGCTGGACGCGGACGGCACTGCTGGGCCGGGCGGCGGTGGCGGGGGCGGTCGCGTGCGGGGTGCTCGCGTTGACCGCGTGCGGTTCGTCGAACAGCGACGATCAGGCCGCGAATCTGCGCCGGAACCTCTCCGCGTCGACGACCACCACGACGACCACCACGAAGGCGCCCACCACCACGAAGTCGGCGCCGCTGTCGCCGGACGGGCAGGCGGTGGTGTCCGCGCTGCCCAAGCCGCTGCAGCAGGAACTCGGGAAGGCGTGCCCGATCGAGGAGAAGCGCGCCACCGACTCGACCGACCACTTCACCACCCAGGACCATTTCTGCCTGGCCGAGAACGACACCCTCACCACCGGGCTGGTGCCTCCGCACGGCGGGACCGCCACCGGCACGGTGAACTTCAGTGCCTACATCAACACCAAGCCCGACGCCCTGAAGGACCAGTGGCACCTCATCCGGCCGCAGCAGCTGGTCCAGGACGACGCGAAGCTGATGGTCCGCGTCGACGACGAGACGCCGGGTCTGGTGATCCTGGAGGTGTTCCGCAAGTCGGACAACCTGTATCTGAGCGGCGTGAACTTCACCAGCAAGGACGCGGCCCTGCAGTTCGTCAAGCGCGCGGGATTCTGAACCGGAGCGACATGGAGCGCGAATTCCGTTCCCCGCGTGGACAACTGGCATCGCCTGTGTGATGATCATCGGTTGGCCCGCGGACGGGCCGCCCAAAGCCGCTGTATCAGGGAGATCCACCATGTTCAGAAAGGGCGCCACTGCCCTCGGGCTGATCGCCGCGTCGGCGACCGCCCTCGTCGTCACCGGCACCGGTACCGCGGCCGCCGAGCGTGGCGCGGACGGTCACTACTACCTGTCGATCGCGATCTCGACCGACAACATCGAGGGCACCTTCGTCGCCGGCACCGCGGCCAACTACCCCGACCAGGCATCGGCGGACCAGGCCGCGCTCGGCGAGTGCGGGTACGCCAACTGCTGGGTCGTCGTCCGTTCACAGGACGGCTGCGGTGCTGTGGCGGCGCGGGACAACGACGTGGCCGGCGGCGAGGGCGCGACGACGGGCGAAGCCGCGCGCAATGCGATCGCGCAGCTGCCGCCGCCGTCGCTGCTGGCCTCGCTCAGTGGGGGTGGCGGTGCGCCCGACGTCTTCGCGGTGCACTGCAACGGCTGATCGCCGCGGCTCGGAAAGGCCGGCTCACTTCGGTGGGCCGGCCTTCGTCGTATCCACCCGAAATGCCTCGCCGCGGCACCGGATCGGGCTCCGACATAGCGACCGGTCTCCCGGTCGATGACCGGTTTCGGTAGTTCTGCGGACCGATGGGTCGGATCGATCTAGGCTGGAGTCGTGGCAGCGGCCTCAGCGACAGCTGAATGGCCGTGGTCTAGGAGTGTGTCTGGGCCTGTGACCAGGGGATTTGACATGTGCACAGGCGCCGCGTAACTTTATTCAAGTCAGAGCGACACGGACACCGACCCGGAGCCCCAAGGGCCCGGGAAACGAGGTAGGACGAGGAGCGCCTGAACATCACACTGGTTCGGCCGGTTTGCACCGATTTGGTTCGGAGCGCACGGCTGAGCTAAGCTTTGGAAGTTGCCTCACCGATCTACCGGATTCACTCCGGCGAGATGGTGTGTGCGTGTGTTCTTTGAGAACTCAACAGTGTGTCGATGAATGTCAGTGCCAATAATTTATTGGTT
>NZ_RFFH01000020.1 GCF_003696265.1 Nocardia stercoris
TCGCCCCGGCCGCGGCACCCGCCGCCGCCCCGGCCGCTGCACCCGCCGCCGAGGCCCCCGTGCGGGCCGAGAAGTCCACGCGCACAGCGAAAGCCGACCAGACGGAGAAGGCGCCCAAGGCGGCTCGCGCCGACAAGCCCGCCCGCGGCGGCGAGAAGGGCGACCGCCGCGGCCGCGGCCGGGGACGCCGCACCGACGGCCCGCGCGTCGAGCCGCTGCCCGACCCGCACGCGCTCGGCGCCCCGCCGAAGCTACGCAAGGGCGGCCTGCGGGTGTTCGCGCTCGGCGGCATCGGCGAGATCGGCCGCAACATGACCGTTTTCGAGTACGGCGGCAAGCTGCTGATCGTCGACTGCGGTGTGTTGTTCCCCGAGGACCAGCAGCCCGGTGTCGACCTGATCCTGCCCGATTTCGGTCCCATCGAGGACCGCATGGCCGATATCGCCGCGGTGGTGCTCACCCACGGTCACGAAGATCACATCGGCGCCCTGCCGTTCCTGCTGCGCCTGCGTCCCGACATCCCGGTGATCGGTGCCAAGTTCACCCTCGCGCTGGTGGCCGCCAAGTGCCGCGAACACCGGTTGCAGCCCAAGCTGAAGGAAGTCCGGGAGGGCGACCGCGGCACCTTCGGCCCGTTCGACCTCGAGTACTTCGCGGTCAACCACTCCATCCCGGATGCGATCGCCGTCGCCATCCGGACCCCGGCCGGTCTGGCGCTGCACACCGGTGACATCAAGCTCGACCAGCTGCCGCTCGACGGCCGGCTCACCGACCTGGCCGGTTTCTCCCGGCTCGGCGACGAGGGCGTCGACCTGTTCCTGGTCGACTCGACCAATGCCGAGGTCCCCGGGTTCGTCACTCCGGAGCGGGAGATCGGCCCGGTGCTCGACCGGGTGATCGGCAAGGCCAAGGGCCGGGTCATCGTGGCCTCGTTCGCTTCGCACGTGCACCGCATCCAGCAGATCGTCGAGGTCGCGCGGAACTACGACCGCCGCGTGTGTTTCGTGGGCCGGTCCATGGTCCGCAATATGCAGATCGCGCAGGACCTCGGCTACCTGACCATCCCGGACAACGTCGTGGTCGACCTGGACCAGGCCGCGACCCTGCCCGGGCACAAACTGGTGCTGATCTCCACCGGCTCGCAGGGTGAGCCGCTGTCGGCGCTGTCGCGGATGGCGCGCGGCGAGCACCGCCAGATCAACATCCGCCCCGACGATCTCGTGGTGCTGGCCTCCTCGCTGATCCCCGGCAACGAGACCTCGGTGTTCGCGGTGGTCAACGGCCTGGCCCGGCTCGGGGCCACCGTGGTCACCCAGCAGAGCGCGAAAGTCCATGTGTCGGGCCATGCTTCGGCCGGCGAACTGCTGTACCTGTACAACGCGGTGCGCCCCACCAACGCCATGCCGGTGCACGGCGAGTGGCGGCACCTGCGCGCCAACGCCGCACTGGCCGTGGCGACCGGCGTGCCCGAGGACCGGGTGGTGCTGGCCGAGGACGGCGTGGTCGTGGACCTGGTCGACGGGATCGCCTCGATCGTGGGCCGGGTCCCGGTCGGTCACGTCTACGTCGACGGCCTCTCGGTCGGTGACGTCGGCGAGTCCACGCTGTCGGACCGGTTGGTGCTCGGTGAGGGCGGGTTCATCTCGATCACGATCGCCGTCGACTCCGCCACCGGCAAGACCGTCGGTGACCCGGAGGTCGCCGGCCGCGGCTTCTCCGACGACCCGGACGCGCTCGACGCCGCCGGGAAGCTGGTCGAGGCGGAGCTGATTCGCCTTGCGGGCGAAGGGATCACCGACACGCACCGGATCGCGCAGGGTGTGCGGCGGGTGGTGGGCCGCTGGGTCGCCGACACCTATCGGCGCCGGCCGATGATCGTGCCCAACGTCATCGAGGTCTGATTTCGAAAAGCCAAGGGCTGGTGGGATTTTCGATCCCGCCGGCCCTTCGCTGTCAGTAGTCGCCGCCGCGCACCGCGATGGCCCGCACCGCGGCGTCCATCTGCGCGTACGCGCCCGCGGCCAGGCGGCGCAGCAGCGCCAGCCCCAGATCCGGTCGCTGCGCGGCGATTTCGTCGAAGCGCTGCGGCTTCAGCACCGCCAGCCGCACCACGGTCTCGGCGCGGACCTGGTTGACGAACGGCTCCCCGGTCAACATCGGGATCTCGCCGAAGGACATGCCCGACGACAGCGTCACCAGCCGGTGCGTCCGATCGTCGCTGCCCACGAACGTGACCCGCACCCGGCCCCGCAGGATCAGATACAGCCCCGAGCGTGGTGTGCCCGGCTCGGCGATGATCTCACCGCGGGCGAAGGTCAGCGGCTCGAACTCGGCGGTCAGCTCGGCCCGCGCGTCGACCGGCAAGGCGGCCAGCAGCGGATGATCGGCCACCATCGTGCATTCGGGTTCGCTCGGCGGCCCGTGCCGTTCCAGGATGACGTCCTCGCACCATTCGGTCGCGCCGTCGCGGTCGATGAAGACGCGGCCACGCGGATCGGACGGGTCCAGGCTCGAAATATCGTGTCCGAGTTTGCCGTCGGGGTCGACCAGCGCCACCTGGCAGCCCGCCGCGGCCAGCTCGGATTGCAGCGAGTTCAGCATGGTGACCGCGATCGGGGCCAGGTCGCCGATCCGGCGGAGATCGATGACCAGAGCGTCGAGTTCGCCGGCCCGGCTCTCGATGGTGCGGACCGCACGCTCGGCGCCGGCGAACAGCATGTCGCCGTGCAGTTCGTAGATGCGGGCGCGGCCACCGAATTCGGCGAGCACCTCGAGTTCGGTCTCGTTGCGCTGCAACCGCGACGGTACCTCGTCGACGGAGTACTCGGTGCGGATCGCGGTCCGCGCCGAGCGGGTCACGTGCAGGAAGTGCAGTTCCAGCCGCTGCGACAGCTCCCGGCAGGCGGCGACCCCGCGGACGCTGTTGCCGTGCTCGTCCAGGCGCGGAGAGAACACCGAGATCCCGATCTGGCCCGGCAGTACGGCCAGAATGCCGCCGCCCACACCGCTTTTCGCGGGCAGCCCGACCGTGGTGACCCAGTCGCCGGCCGCGTTGTACATGCCGCAGGTGGTCATCACGCTGAGTACCCGCTCGGTCAGCGCCGCCGACAGCGCGCGTTCCCGGGTGCGCGGGTTGACGCCGTTGTTGGCCAGCGTCGCCGCCATGATCGCCAGATCGCCGCAGGTCACCTCCAGCGAGCACTGGCGGAAGTAGCGGTCCACCGCCTCGTCGGGGTCGGAGTCGATGATGCCGAACGAGCGCAGCATGTAGCCGATGGCCCGGTTGCGGAACCCGGTGCGAGCCTCGGAGGTGTACACGGACTCGTTCATGCTCAGGTCGCGCCCGGCGAAGCGGGAATAGCAGCGGACGATGCGCTCGGTCTTCTCGGCGGCGTCGCGGCCGGTGATGAGCGAGGTGGCGGTAATGGCTCCGGCGTTGATCATCGGATTGCGCGGCCGCTCGGTGACCGGGTCGAGGCTGATCTCGTTGAAGGCGTCACCCGAGGGTTCGACATCGATGCGCTGCCCGACCGCGTCGACGCCCCGGTCGGCCAGGGCCAGCGCGTAGGTGAACGGCTTGGAGATGGACTGGATGGTGAAGGGGATATCGGTATCGCCCACGCTGTACACCCGCCCGTCGGCGGTGGCCAGGCACAGGCCGAACGAATCCGGTTCCACCGCAGCCAGTTCGGGAATGTAGTCGGCGGGTGCGCCACCGATCTCGGTGCGGCACAGCGTGTAGACTTCGTCGAGAACCCGGGTCACCACACCGGAATCGATCGCCTGCGGAACCACGGGAGAGGCCACGGACCCACTGTAGGGGAGCTGCGCAGTATCGCCAGGCAGGTCGTGGCGGCCCGCGTCGTGCCGGGTGCACGGACCGGGTAACGCGATCACGGTCCGGCCGCGCGGGTGCCGAGGGTGGTGGTAGCTGCCCGATTCGGCTGCCGCCGAACGGGATCCGGGCAGGATCCCGTTCGGCGCCGAGAACGCGGGACTACTGGCAGGCGGCCGAGTCGAGCTTGGCCTGCTTGACGATGCTGCAGGCGTAGGCGTGGTCGACCTTCCACTGGCCGCCGTCGGCCACGAACGGGACGCTCGCGCCGTTGACGGGGGTGCCACCCATGGTGACATCGGCGTCGGCCTTGAGCTTGCCGCCCGACGGGTCCTCCACCTTGGTGATGGTGACCTTGACGTCGTTCTGCTTGGCGGCCTGGGCCAGCTTGTCGACGAGGTCGGGGTCCTGGCCGGCGTTCTCGACCCAGTCGACCTTGGTCTTGGCCGGGATGGACGGGTCGAACGCCTTGTTGATCTTCTCGTTCAGTTCGGCGACGGTCGGCTTCGGCAGGTCCGTGGAGGTGGCCGGGGCGGGCTGGGCGCCGTCGTCCTTACCGGGCTTCTTGCCGCCGTTGTTCTGGAACCCGTCGGTCTGCGCCGTCGTGGTGGTGGACGTCGATGTCGACGAGTTGGAGGACGACGAGCAGGCGGACAGCGTCAGGGTGGCGACGGCGGCGACGAGTACGGCCGCGGTACGCAGGGCACGATTGTTCATGAAGATTCTTTCCTCGCTGGGATTTCGGAAACGGGTGACCGGGTTACAGCGAGTAGCCGCTGGTGCAGTTCCAGTGCTCGATCGAGGCGGGCTCGGGGTTCGACGACAGCGCGTCACGCTTCGCGCCGGCCAGGGTGGCGGCCGAGCCGTAGCTCCAGTAGTCACGCGAGAGCGCGATGGCGCCACATCCGTTGGCCCAGGAGATCTTCGCCTCGCAGTCGCTACCACCCCCGGCCCGCAGGCACTGGCTGACCGCGGCGTCCTCGGCCTGCGAGAAGCTGTCGTAGTCATAGGAATAGCCGTACGTACCGGTGGAGCGCGACAGCGCGATCGCGCCGTAGTAGTCCGTGTACGCCCGCGCGGGTGCCGCGCTGCTGGCGAGTACCGCGGCGATGGAGGCCACGAATACCGCGACCATGGTGGTGAACTTCTTCATCTGTGTTCCCTCGGTTTGCTTTTCGACCCACGACCCATATGGATCGGGACAGAAAGTACAGGTCGGTCCGGGATTGTGCCACTTCGTTTTCGGCCCGGGCCGATCGACCTCTCAGCGGTGGTGACGTAGGGTTCCGACTTGTGACGATGGCGCAACGTGAACGTCGGTCGCTGGCTGCGGCGATGACGGAGATCGGTCCCGACGCCCGGACGCTGTGCGGTGACTGGACCGTGCGCGACCTGGCTGCCCACCTCGTGGTGCGGGAGCGCCGCCCGGACGCCGCACCGGGAATCCTGGTGCCCGCCTTCGCCGGATACCTCGACCGCGTGCAGGCGAAGGTGGTCCGGCAGCCGTTCGAGGAACTGGTGGAACTGGTCCGCACCGGTCCGCCCTGGTGGTCGCCGCTGCGCCCGGTCGACGCGGTCGCGAACCTGACCGAGATGTTCGTCCACCACGAGGATGTGCGCCGCGCCGGAAGTGGTTGGGAACCAAGGGAACTGACCGACGCCGACCAGGAGCACCTGTGGCGCGCGCTGGGCCGCGCGGCACGGCTGGCCTACCGCAAGTCGCCCGTCGGCGTGGTGCTGGTGGATCCGCGGGGCCGCCGCCTGACCGCGCGCGGCGGCGAACCCGAGGTCGTCCTCACCGGCGCACCCGCCGAATTGTTGCTGCACGCGTTCGGACGCGACGAAGTTCGGATCGAGGCCGACGGCGATCCCGAGGCCGTGGCGGCCGTCCTGAGCAGCGACCGGAGCTTCTGACACCGCCGTCGCGGCGGCGCGACATGACGCGCCGACCGGGGGTTGTGGCCCCGGTCGGGCGCCGTTCCGGCTAGCCTGAGGACCATGGCAGGTAAGTCCCGCGGCACCTCGGCAACCGGTTCGCGGGCGGGTACGGCCCGGGGGAAGTCGCCGTCGCGCGCGAAGGCCGCGACCCGCGGAACCGCAAGTGCCAAGCGCGGAACCACCGCGGCGGCGCGTGGATCCACCGCCGCCGCGCGCCGGACCACCGCGTCTACGCGCCGCAAGCCCGCCCCGGCCCGCCGCCCCGCCCGGCGCAGCGGCACCGATCCGGTGACCGTGATCGGTCGCGGAATCGGCAACGGCTGGAACGCGGTAGCGCGCGGCGTCGGCGCCACCACCCGGGCGGTCAGCCGCGCCGGTGACATCGAGCACGGGCACCAGCGCGACGGAATCGCGTTGGTACTCATCGCGATCAGTGGTCTGGTCGCCGCGTCGGTGTGGTTCGGGGCCGGCGGTCCGGTCGGTCATTGGGTCGACGCCCTGGTCCGGGCGTTCGCCGGATCCACTTCCGCCTTCGCGCCTTTCGCGGGCGTCGGGCTCGCGGTGGTGCTGATGCGCACCGAGCCGCACCCCGAGATCCGGCCCCGGCTGGTGCTGGGCGGTGTCCTGACCGTCCTTGCGGCACTGGGGTTGTGGCACATCGCCGACGGGTGCCCGGCCGACTCCGACGGCCGGGCGCACTCGGCCGGTTTCCTCGGCGCCGTGGTCGGTGGCCCGTTGCGCGACGGGCTCACCGCCTGGCTCGCGGTCCCGTTGTTGTTGCTGGTCTTGCTGTTCGGTGTGTTGTTGATCACGGGCACGACGGTGCGCGAGGTGCCCGAGCGGCTGCGCGAATTGTTCGGCATCCCAACGGCGGACGAGGACTTCGACCCGGAAGACTATGACGCCGACGGATTTCCGGTCCATCGCGGTCGCGGTGGCCGTCGCGGGCGAACCCCGGCCGACAACTATCCCGAGGACGAATTCGGCGACCCCGACGCGGTCACCGAGATCATCGGTGAACCGCCGCTGCGCGCAGCGAAGGACGCCGAGGAGCCGGCCGCGGAACCGGTGCCCGCCACCCCGGTCAAGGCCAAGAGCAAGCGCGCCAAGGTCGTCGACCAGACCCCGCCGCCACCGGAACCGCAACAGCTCGAATTCGTGGCCGACCGCGAGGTCGACGGCGACTACCAGCTGCCGCCGCTGAGCCTGCTGATCGACGGTGATCCGCCCAAGAAGCGCAGCTCCGCCAACGAATCGATGATCGAGGCGATCACCGAGGTGCTGGTGCAGTTCAAGATCGACGCCGCGGTCACCGGTTTCGTGCGCGGTCCGACGGTCACCCGCTACGAGGTCGAGCTCGGCCCCGGCGTGAAGGTGGAGAAGATCACCGCGCTGGCCCGCAACATCGCCTACGCGGTCGCCACCGACAACGTCCGGCTGCTCGCCCCCATCCCGGGCAAGTCCGCCGTCGGTATCGAGGTGCCCAACACCGACCGGGAACTGGTCCGGCTGGCCGACGTGCTCAAGGCGCCGTCGGTGCGCAACGACCACCACCCACTGGTGATCGGGCTGGGCAAGAACATCGAGGGCGACTTCGTCCACGCGAACCTCGCCAAGATGCCGCATCTACTGGTGGCCGGTTCCACCGGATCCGGTAAGTCGAGCTTCGTGAACTCGATGCTGGTGTCGCTGCTGGGCCGCGCCACGCCCGACGAGGTCCGGATGATCCTCATCGACCCGAAGATGGTGGAACTCACACCGTACGAAGGCATTCCGCACCTGATCACCCCCATCATCACCCAGCCCAAGAAGGCCGCCGCGGCGCTGGCCTGGCTGGTGGAGGAGATGGAACAGCGGTATCAGGACATGCAGGCCAGCAAGGTCCGCCACATCGACGACTTCAACAAGAAGGTCAAGTCCGGGCAGATCACCACACCGCTGGGCAGCGAACGGGTCTACAAGCCGTACCCGTACATCCTGGCCATCGTCGACGAGCTCGCCGACCTCATGATGACCGCGCCCCGCGACGTCGAGGACGCGATCGTGCGGATCACGCAGAAGGCGCGCGCCGCCGGCATCCACCTGGTGCTGGCCACGCAGCGGCCGTCCGTGGACGTGGTCACCGGCCTGATCAAGACCAATGTGCCGTCCCGGCTGGCGTTCGCGACGTCGTCGCTGACCGACTCGCGGGTCATCCTGGACCAGCCCGGCGCCGAGAAGCTGATCGGTATGGGCGATGGCTTGTTCCTGCCCATGGGTGCCGCCAAACCGACCCGCATGCAGGGCGCGTTCATCTCCGACGAGGAGATCCACGCGGTCGTCGACTTCGCCAAGACCCAGGCCGAACCGGACTACACCGACGGCGTCACCACCGCGAAGACGGCCGAAGCCAAGGATGTCGACCCCGATATCGGCGACGACCTCGACCTGTTCGTCCAAGCGGTGGAACTCGTGGTCACCTCGCAGTTCGGTTCCACCTCGATGCTGCAGCGCAAGCTGCGCGTCGGTTTCGCCAAGGCCGGCCGCCTGATGGACCTGATGGAGACGCGCGGCGTCGTCGGCCCGAGCGAGGGATCGAAGGCGCGCGACGTGCTGATCAAACCCGACGAACTCGAGGGGCTGCTCTACACCGTCCGCGGCGGAGCGGCACCGGAGGTCGGGGAGGACGACTCCGAATGAGTCGCGCGGTGTCCTGACCCGCGGTCGGTGTCGCCGTTGACACCGTGCCACGTCGTCGAGGTTCACGGGCCAGGACAGAGTTCGCGCCTCACAGGGGTCAACGCTGTTGGGAGCGCGGATATTCCGCGTTCGTCGCGGGCCTACTCGGCGAGCGCGCCCATGATCGGGAGCCATTCGGTGATGCGCACGGCCTCGATCAGGCCCTCGCGGGCGAACGGGTCCGCGGTGAGGATCTCGGCCAGGGTGTCGGCGTCCTCGGCACGCCACAGCAACAGGGCGCCCGAGCCGTCCAGGTACGGGCCCGAGCTCAGCAGCGCGCGCTGCTCGAGGTTGCCGGTGAGCCACTGCCGATGTTCGGGGCGGTGCTGATCGCGGCCGGCCACGGTGGTCCCGGCGTAGGTGTAGTGGACGGCGAAGATCGGCACGGTGACTCCTCGAAGGCAGGGGAACGCGGTGGAACGCTACCGCGCGCGCCGCGGGGAGCGCCAAAGGTGCTAGAGCGCGCGCAGCATGCGGGTGTTGCCGAGTGTGTTGGGCTTCACATAGCTGAGGTCCAGGAATTCCGCGACACCGGTGTCGTAGGACCGGCACATCTCGGTGAACACCTCCGCCGTCACCGGAGTGCCCTCGATCTCGGTGAAACCGTGCCGGGCGAAGAACTCCACCTCGAAGGTGAGCACGAACAGCCGGCGCAGCGACAGTTCGCGCGCGGTGGCGACGAGCTGGTCGACCAGCAGCCGGCCGATGCCTTTGCCCTTCACCGTGGGATGCACGGCCACCGTGCGGACCTCACCCAGATCCGACCACAGCACGTGCAGCGCGCCGCAGCCCACGACCTCGCCGGCCAGCTCCGCCACCCAGAATTCCTGCACCGACTCGTACAGCGTGACCAGGTTCTTCTCCAGCAGTATCTTGCCGGCGTACAGATCGACGAGTGCTTTGATCGCGGGGACATCCGAGGTGCGGGCACGGCGAACCATCGGGACGTCCATCGTCGCGCCGCCGATCTGATCGTCCTGGGATGCCCGTGTCGTCATGTGCTGCACAGTAGTCGCCGGGGCAAACGATATTCTGGTCGAGTGCTGCACACCTCGACCGCTCGCCCGCCCTGTTCGACCGGGGCCCCCGGACCGGTCGTCGGCGTCGGGTCCGCTGGTTTCCCGGTGCGCGCGGCCGCCGGGTCCCGGTGGTGCCGGTGAGCGTGCAGAGCGACGACATGGAGCAGGCGGCCGAGCTACCTCCGAACGGGTCCGGGCTACCCGCTCGCACCGAACCGGTACCGGTGCTGAACATCGCCAACGTCCTCACCGTTGTGCGGCTGATCCTGGTTCCGCTGTTCCTGGTGGCCCTGTTCGCCGCCGGTGGCCACGACACCGGGTGGCGGGTCACCGCGGCCGCGCTGTTCGGGCTGGCGGCCATCACCGATCGCTTCGACGGGCAACTGGCCCGCAAATACGGTCTCGTCACCGACTTCGGCAAACTGGCCGACCCGATGGCGGACAAGGCCCTGATCGGTTCCGCGCTGATCGGGTTGTCGCTGCTCGGTGATCTGCCGTGGTGGATGACGATCGTGATCTGCGTGCGCGAGGTCGGCATCACCCTGCTGCGGTTGGCCGTTGTGCGCCGGGGTGTGATCCCGGCCGGTCGCGGCGGGAAACTCAAGACGCTGGTGCAGTCGGTGGCGATCGCGATGCTGCTGCTGCCGCTGTCCGGGGTCGCGCACACGGCCGGTACCGCGCTGATGGTGGTCGCCGTGTTGCTGACCGTCGGCACCGGAGTGGAGTACGTGGTGCAGGCGGCGCGACTGTGGTTTGCGACACCCAGGAGTGGCGAGCAGTCATGACCGATCCGCTCGTCGCGGCTGTGCCCGCCACCGAACTGGTGCGTCGGCTGGTCGCGGCCGGGCAGACGGTCGCCACGGCCGAATCGCTCACCGCGGGCCTGCTGAGCGCGACGATCGCCGGGATACCCGGTGCCAGCGCGGTGCTGCGCGGCGGCCTGATCGTCTACGCGACCGACCTGAAACAGCAGCTCGCGGGTGTGAGCGGCGCGACACTGGCGGCCGACGGCCCGGTCGCGGCCACCACCGCCGAACAGCTGGCCGTCGGTGCCGCCACGGTCTGCGGCGCGGACTGGGGAATCGGGCTCACCGGGGTCGCCGGTCCGCAATCCCAGGACGGACACCCGGTCGGCACGGTATTCCTGGGGGTAGCAGGACCCGACGCGGTGCACGTTGTCCGGTTGACACTGCCGGGTGACCGGTGGAGCATCCGGATCGGCGCGGTTCGCGCCGCGGTTGCCGAGTTGATCCGGGCACTCGACGGTGAGAATTCGGTGGCGCCGGGAACCAAGCGACCCCGGGGCAGCGTTATCTGTGAGAACGGGATCTCTGCGAACGGGATCACCGACGACGCTCGGTCCGGCCAGGTGGAGACGTGAAGGAGAACGAGATGACGCTGCTGCGAGAAGCACTTGGTGAAAGTTTGCGGCGCGCTCGGGTCGCCCAGGGCCGGACGCTGCGGGAGGTGTCCACTTCGGCGCGGGTCAGCCTCGGCTACCTTTCCGAGGTCGAGCGCGGTCGCAAGGAGGCGTCGAGCGAGTTGCTCGCCGCGATCTGCGGTGCCCTCGACGTTCCGCTGTCGCGAGTGCTGTCCGATGTGAGCGCGTCGATGGCGGCCGCCGAACCGGCCGCCGCGGCCGCGCAGCCGGCGGGCGCGGGCGCGCGTGCGTCGGCGCGGGCCTTCGGCACCATCGCCGAGGAAACCCGGATCGTCATTCCCGCGCCGCGGGCAGAGAAGCTGGTTCTGGTACAAGCGAAATGAGCCGTTCCGGTTCCGTGGCTCGATCGGCGCACGGCGAGGCTGTGCGGGAGCCCGGAACCGGATAGATTCTCTGTAGGCGACGGTTACGGACGGGTTCTCCTCTTCCGGCACCGCGCGATCGAGAACACAGGACACAAGTGCAGGGGTGCGTGACGGTCGCGCACAACAGTCGCGTGGGAGCGCGGCACGTCATATGGAGGCGTTCAATCGATGGCTAATCCGTTCGTCAAGGCCTGGAAGTACATGATGGCCCTCTTCGACGCCAAGATCGAAGAGCACGCGGATCCGAAGGTGCAGATCCAGCAGGCCATCGAGGAAGCGCAGCGTCAGCACCAGCTCCTGTCGCAGCAGGCTGCGTCGGTGATCGGCAACCAGCGCCAGCTGGAGATGAAGCTCAACCGCCAGCTCGACGAGGTCGAGAAGCTCAACGCCAACGCGCGCCAGGCCGTCATGCTGGCCGACCAGGCCGCCGGTGCCGGCGACACCGACAAGGCCATCCAGTACACCAACGCCGCCGAGGCTTTCGCCGCGCAGCTGGTGACCGCCGAGCAGTCCGTCGAGGACCTGAAGGTGCTGCACGATCAGTCGCTGCAGGCCGCCGCACAGGCCAAGAAGGCGGTCGAGCAGAACGCCATGGTGCTGCAGCAGAAGGTCGCCGAGCGCACCAAGCTGCTCAGCCAGCTGGAGCAGGCCAAGATGCAGGAGCAGGTCTCGGCCTCGCTGCAGCAGATGGACTCCACCCTGTCGGCGCCGGGTTCGGTCCCGAGCCTGGACGCGGTGCGTGAGAAGATCGAGCGCCGCTACGCCAACGCGCTGGGCGCGGCGGAGCTGGCCGGGAATTCGGTGCAGGGCCGCATGCTCGAGGTGCAGCAGGCCAGCGTCCAGATGGCCGGCCACGCCCGCCTGGAGCAGATCCGCGCCTCGCTCAAGGGCGACGCGCTGCCCTCGGGTGGCGCGTCCGGTCAGGCTCTGCCGAACGCCGCTGCGCCGCAGGCGAACCCGGCGGAGCAGACCCAGATCAACCGTGGGCAGGCCGCGCCGCAGTAGCAGGCGGCGCGGGCAACGGGTATCGGCATGAACGAGTCGGGCACGGCGGTGGCGCACTACGGCCACGCGGTGCCCGAACCCGTCTCCGGGGAGGTGCGGTGATGGGCCGCTCTTCCTCGGATCGATCCGCGGCCGGCCGGGGCCGGCTGTGGCGGCCCCGCGCCCGTCCGGCCGAGGTCGCCGAACGTCCATCGGTGACTTTCCCGGTGGCGGAAAGCCCTGTGAGCCAAGGTATTCCGGACTGGCGAGCTGCCTTTCCGGCGGCCGCGGCGCCGGAATCTGTCGGTGCCGTCTCGTACGGTGATCCGATGCGAAGCCGATCGCCGCAAACCCCGGTGCCGCCGACCGAGCCCTACCCGGTTGCCGAGGGCGACCCCGCGCCCGCATCCAAGGGGCGGCGCCGGCGCGGTACCGGCGCGGCGGCTGAGCAGGGTACGGCGCCCGGAAAAACACCGGCCCGCTCCCGTCGTGGAGCTTCGGCTCCTCAGGGTGCGGTCCCGACCCAAGCTGCCACCGGTTCGACTGTGCCGCCGCGTAATTCGCCGGTCGACCCCACGGCGGCTTCGGTACCGCAGGCCGGTCCGGCGCGAACGAGCGGCCCGGCATCCGGCCCCGTCGGCGCGAATCCGCGCGCGGGCCACGGCAGTCCCGCAGCTCCTGACTCGCCCGGCCGCGGCACCGCGTCGCGGGGCACTGCGAATCGGCGTGCGGCTCAGGGTCTTTCCGGAGGTGCCGCCTCGGCTGCGTACGGCTCGGGAACAACGTCGCAGAGCGCCACGAATCAGCATGCGGGCCAGGGTCTTTCCGGAGGTGCCGCCTCGGCTGCGTACGGCTCGGGAATCGCGCCGCAGAGCACCGCGAATCCGCAGGTGGGCCAGGGCGTTCCCGCTGGCCCGGCGACACCCGGCGCGGTACCGCACAATTCCGCGAATCAGTATGCGGCTCAGGGTGTTCCCGCAGACGCCGCGGCACCGCCGTCGACTGCGCGGGCCGCGGCGCGGGCGCTGCGGGAGGTGCTGGTGCAATCCGGCGTCGAGCCCGAACATCTGGATCAGGCTCGGCGCCTGCCGGATACGCTGCGTGAGGTCGGTGAGCACGCCCTGCACGCGGTCCGGAAATGGTCCGATCCCCGCGAACGCGAGCTGCGCAAGCGCCGGCGGCTGCGCCGGCGCAGCCTGCGCCTCGGTGCCGCCGGCGGTATGACCGCGGTCGGTGCGGCCGGCCTGGTCGTCATCTCCGCCCCGGTGTGGGCGGTCGTCGTGGTCGGCGGCGGCGCGGCCGCCCTGGTCACCGGCACCGCGGTCTCCGCCCGCCGCTACCTGGACGCCCGCCGGAACCCGTTGCCGGAAGCCACCTTCGTCCCCCGCAAACTGCCACCTGTCCGCTCGGCGGCCCGCGCCCCCATCGCCCGCCTGGTACGCGCCGAGAAGGCCCTGCACGCCCTCTACACCCAGATCGCCCGCGCCCAACGCCTCCCCGCCGACGACGTCGCCGACACCATGGCCACCGCAGCCTCGGGCGCCGCCGCCCTGCACGCCCTGGCCGCCGACATCGTCGCCACGGAAGAAGCCGCGGGGCATCTGAACCGCGTCACCACCACCGCGATTCCCGGCCTGTCCGAACAGATCCGGGCCATCACCGCCCGCCTGGACGCGGGCGTGACCGAGTACGAACAGCTGGTCACCGCAGCGGGCCAGATCCTCGCCGCCCCCGCGACCGCGGTGGCACCGGATTCGTTGTCGGTGGCCGTGGGCGACCTCCGGGACGCGGCCGACCGGCTGGACGGCTGGGCGCACGCCCTGGCCGAACTCGCCGACCGGTCCGGCAATCGCGGCCACACCAAGGGCCGCCGGCCGTAGCAGTTGTCGCTTTCCGGACAAATGTGACGCCGACCGGGCCCGTTCCCCGGCTATGCTTGCCAGTCGATAGCCATCTGGGTCTATCCCGTCCGAACCGAGCCTTGGGAGACATGTCGGCGCACATCTCAGAGAACAGGATCGGGTATGCGATGTCAGTTCGTCGTCGCGGTGATCTCTACGGTCACCGCAAGCCTGACCTTGTGGGCCTGGGATGGCGAACCGGGCCGAGCCCAGCCGCCGGGCACGGACGTGTCCGGTTCGGGGGTGCATGTGACGGCGTCGGTCGACAGCGTCGAGGTGAATCCGTCCGGTGACCGAACTCCGAACGTCCTGATGACGTTCTCGCATGCCGTGCAGATGTCGGGCAGCTACTCGGTCGGTGTGGAGGGTGACCCGATCACCTCCGGTCAGGCTGTCGCGGGGGTCATCCTCGGCTGTGGGATCAGTGTGGCCGGTGGCGTTTCCGTCGGAATCGAGCTCTCTCAACGCATAAGAGCCGGAATCTCGTCGACAGTCACCTCTCCGCGAGACTCGGTCGTTCTGCCCGAAGCAATGCCCGCACCGGCACCTGATACGCCGCACGGCACCGTCAGGTCACCCCGCGTGAGCCTGGAGCCCAGCCTCGGCGGGACGCTGAGCGGGACAGAAATCTCGGCCTTCAACTTGCGGCCCGGTCGGGTCACCGTCCTGACAACGGCGACGGCGGCCCTGAACCGCGACACCGCGTTCCCGTTCCACATCGCCTTCGAGAACGCCGCGGTGAACGTCGCGCAATGCGCGTCGCCGGTATCGGCCGTCCCGTTCACCACCACCACGGTGAGCACCGCGCAGGGACTGGTGCAGACCACCGCCTACGGCGACCAGTTCACCTTCTGACCGTAGAGCCGGCGCGGGCTTCTGCCGGCCAAGGACCGACCCCGCGGGATCTCGGGGTAGACCCTGAACTTTCCCCGATATCCGGTCTGACCTGGTGAATTTCGGTCCGGCACAGGGCATTGTGAATGGTGACGCACCGCGCCGACGCGATGCGAGAACTCGCGGGAGGAAGAGCAATGTTCTGGAAGATTCTGGGTGCGGTTGTGTTGGTGTGGCTGGCTTTGCTGCTGGTCGGGGCACTGATCAAGGCGCTGTTCCCGATCCTGATGATCACGCTGGTGGTGTTCGGGCTGTACACGCTGTACAAGCTGGTGTCCGGCGGGAACAAGACGCCGACCAAGCTGTAGCGTGGTTCGGGCCGTGTGGCGAGATGCCCACGGCCCGAATCGATTCCGAGGCCGAAGGAGACCCTGTGGAACAGCTTCCCGAAGACTGGCAGCGCGGTCTGGTGATCGTCGCCCACCCCGACGACATCGAGTACGGGGTCGCCGCCGCGGTGGCGCGGTGGACGGGGCAGGGCAAGGACATTCGGTATCTGCTGGCGACCCGGGGTGAGGCGGGGATCGCGGGGCTGCCGCCCGCCGAGGCGGGGCCGCTGCGGGAGGGTGAGCAGCGTGCGGCCGCCGCCGAGGTCGGCGTCTCCGAGGTCGAGTTCCTGGACTATCCGGACGGGCGCATCGAACTGACCCTCGACCTGCGGCGTGACCTGGCGGCCGCCATCCGGCGGCACCGGCCCGAACTGGTGGTGGCGACGTTCTTCGGTGACGTCTGGGCGCGGGGCATGGCCAACAGTGCCGACCACCGGGCCGTCGGGCGGGCCACGCTGGATGCCGTCTCCGACGCCGGCAACGAATGGATTTTCCCCGAGCTCGCCGACCTGCCGGCTTGGCAGGCCCGCTATGTCGCGGTCGCCGGGCCGGGCGCGACGCATGCCGTCGACGTGACCGACAACGTCGAAGCCGCGGTGCGGTCGCTGCGGGCGCACGAACGCTACCTAGCCGCGTTGAGCCCGAAGCCGGTGGACGAACAGGCGCGGGAAGTGGTGAATTACGCGACCGGTCCGCTTCCGGAATTCCCGGCGGAACGCGCCGTCGGGTTCCAGCTGTACAAATTCTGAGGTCGCGGTGGTCCGGTGCGCCGGAAGCGGCAGGCCGGACCCCGGCCGGGTGGCCGCGGCGGGTGTGGCAGTCTGATCGGCATGCGAGTCGCTGTGGTCGCCGGACCCGATCCTGGGCACGCGTTTCCGGCCATCGCCCTGTGCCTGCGGTTGCGGGCCGCCGGTGACGATCCGGTGCTGTTCACCGGACCGCGCTGGCTCGACGCCGCCCGCGACGCGGGCCTGGCGGTGCGCCGGCTGAAGGGTCTGGCGCCACGCCCCGAAGACGACGACGCCGATGCCGGACGGCGCATCCACGAACGCGCCGCGCACATCGCGACCATGATCCAGCCGGACCTCAGCGCCATGCTGCCGGATCTGGTGGTGTCCGACGTGCTGACCGTCGGCGGCGCCCTGGCCGCCGAGCGGATCGGGGTGCCGTGGGTGGAGCTGTCGCCGCATCCGCTCTATCTGCCCTCGAAGGCGTTGCCGCCCATCGGAAGTGGGCTCGCGCCCGGCGAGGGGGTGCGCGGCTGGACCCGAGATGTGGTGTTGCGCGGCCTGACCGCGCGAGCGGTCGCGCGCGGGCACCGGCAGCGCGGCGCGGCCCGGGTCGGAATCGGCTTGCCCGCAACGGATCCCGGCCCGGCCGCCCGGCTGATCGCGACCCTGCCGGCGCTGGAGGTGCCGCGGCCGGACTGGCCGGAGCACACCCACGTCGTGGGGCCGCTGCTGTGGGAGCCCACCGACGCGACGCTGCCGCTGCCGCCCGGGGACGGCCCGCTGGTGATGGTCGCGCCGTCCACCGCGGGGACCGGGGTCGTGGATATGGCCGCGGGTGTGGTCGCCGGGCTGGACGGACTCGGGGTGCGGGTGGCGATCTCGATGCTGGACACTCCGCCGGCCGGGCTGCCGTCCTGGGTCACGGCCGGGCTGGGCCGGCAGGACGAACTGCTGCGGCACGCCGACGTGGTGGTCGGTGGGGGCGGGCACGGGCTGCTCGCCAAGACGCTGCTGGCCGGGGTGCCGATCGTTACCGTGCCCGGTGGCGGCGACCAGTGGGAGTTGGCCAATCGTGCTGTCCGGCAAGGTAGTTCGATCCTGGTGCGGCCGTTCACGCCGGAATCGGTGCGCGACGCGGTGCGCCGGATGCTCGACGAGCCGGGCCATCGGACCGCGGCGCGCGCGGCCGCGGCGAGCGCGGCGGAGGTCGCCGATCCGGTCGAGATCTGCCACCGGGTACTCGACCGTGTGGGGTGAGCCGCGCGGTCGTACGGCGCGATGTGCGCGATGTGGCCGTGCCGGTACCCTCGGCCGGGTGCGGTTGACGGAATTCCAGGACCTGTTGCACGCCGAATTCGGGACCACCCGCGGCGACATGCTGCTCAGCGATCACACGCTGGCGTCGTTCGGCGGCCGGACCGGCGCTCAGGCGATCGAGTCCGGGATCGATCCCCGCGACGTCTGGCGGGCGCTGTGCGCCGATTTCGACGTTCCCCGCGACCGCTGGTGAACCGCTGGCGCCGGCCCGCGGGCGCCGGTGTTCGTGTCGCACGGCGCGTCGTTTGCATCGAACAGGTGTTCGTCTAAGCTCGGTCGCAGAACTTGTCGGTGGGTGCCTCTAACGTGGGGGCCAACCAAGACAGTGAACTCCCGGCGAAGAGGGGATACCGACCATGGCACCACAGGCGCCCGACCGCAACAAGGCGCTCGAGCTCGCGCTCGCGCAGGTAGAGAAGAGCTTCGGCAAGGGTGCGGTGATGCGCCTCGGTGAGGAAGCCCGCCAGCCCATCTCGGTCATCCCGACCGGGTCGATCGCGCTGGATGTGGCGCTGGGTATCGGCGGCCTGCCGCGCGGCCGTGTCATCGAGATCTACGGTCCGGAATCCTCCGGTAAGACCACCGTCGCCCTGCACGCCATCGCCAACGCCCAGGCCAACGGCGGCGTCGCCGCCATCATCGACGCCGAGCACGCGCTCGACCCGGACTACGCCCGCAAACTCGGGGTCGACACCGACGCGCTGCTGGTCTCCCAGCCCGACACCGGTGAGCAGGCGCTCGAGATCGCCGACATGCTGATCCGTTCCGGCGCGCTGGACATCATCGTCATCGACTCGGTGGCCGCGCTGGTGCCGCGCGCCGAGATCGAGGGCGAGATGGGTGACAGCCACGTCGGTCTGCAGGCCCGCCTCATGAGCCAGGCGCTGCGGAAGATGACCGGTGCGCTGAACAATTCGGGTACCACCGCCATCTTCATCAACCAGCTGCGCGAGAAGATCGGCGTCATGTTCGGCTCGCCCGAGACCACCACCGGTGGTAAGGCGCTGAAGTTCTACGCCTCGGTCCGGCTCGACATCCGTCGCATCGAGACCCTGAAGGACGGTACCGACGCGGTCGGTAACCGCACCCGCGTCAAGGTGGTGAAGAACAAGGTCAGCCCGCCGTTCAAGCAGGCCGAGTTCGACATTCTCTACGGTATCGGCATCTCCAAGGAGGGCTCGATCATCGACATGGGTGTCGAGCACGGCTTCATCCGCAAGTCGGGCTCCTGGTTCACCTACGAGGGCGACCAGCTGGGTCAGGGCAAGGAGAACGCCCGCAAGTTCCTGCGCGAGAACCCCGACGTGCGCGACGAGATCGAGAAGAAGGTCAAGGAAAAGCTCGGCATCGGTGCGGATGTCACCGCAGACGCGGGTGCCGAGGCACCCGTCGACTTCTAACCGGTGTCCGACCGGGAAGCGCCGGGGCCCGGCTCTGCTGCCGAGCGCCCCGGCGTAACCCGGCTCGATGCGGTGGAACGGTTGCGCCGGCAGTTCGAGGGGAAGGCGGCCGGTGAGCTTTCCGCTGCGGGGGAGTCGGCGGACGATTCGCCGCGGCGCAGCGGCCGCCGGCGTCCCGCACGCGCGCGCAATTCCGGTGCGGCACATCGCGGTTTGTTCCGTTCCGACGGCGGCCCGATACCCGAGCCGTCGGCCTTCGACCCGGTGCCCGACCTCGCCGCGCCCGAGCCGGAGTCCGAGTCCGTCGAACAGTCCGCGCAGACCTACCGCCTGCCGGGTAGTCCGGTCTGGCCGCCGAACTTTCCGCCGGATCTCGGATCTCCCACCGACGCACCCGAATACGAACAGCGCGCCGGCTGGGACTCCTGGTTCGACGACACCGATTCCGCCAAGCACGCTGAACCAATCGGTATCCGGCGGTGGCACCCGCCCGCTGTCGCGAGTCGAACCGACGGCGACGCCGAGGTTTTCGACTTCGCGGCCCGGCGCCCGAGCGGTGGCACTCGCATCGGCGGCTCGGAACCCGAGCGAGCGTCCGGGGATATGGCAGGTCCCGCCAGGTCGGCGGCTGCCGGATATGCCGGGGCGCATGAGGATTCGGGCAATACCGATCTGTCGGCTCGTGCGAACCGTAATGAGCTCTCGGAGCTGAGTGGTGTTGCGCGAACGGGGGATTCCGGGAGCGGCGATCGGTGGGCCGGTGAGGGTGTCGGTCCGCAGTCGAGCCGGGGTGGTCACGATCCGCGTGGGGATGTGGTGGCCGGATTGCGCCGGGCGGTGGCGGAAGTGCAGGCGCGGCAGGATGTGGATTCCGAGTTCGATGGGGAGTCCGAGTTCGGTGCGGCGGCTTCGCGGGAGCGTGGTCGACGGCGTGGCCGGCGGAAGTCTCGTGGGAACTTCGGGGAGGTTGCGGGAGAGTCGGGTGGCGCTTCGAGCACCGGGCCGGCGGAGCACGGTTTCGGTGCGGATAGGTCCGATCCGGGCGAGGCGGACGGTCCGGCAGGCGGGCGTGCACAGGACCTCGACGGGGAGGGTGATCGGCGGCGTGGGCGGTGGACATCCGCCGCGGCCGGGACCGGCGGTACCGAGACGCAGGCGAAGGATATCTGTCTGCGGCTGCTCACCGATCGGGCGCGCAGCCGCGCCGAACTCGCCGACCGGCTCACGGAGAAGGGTTTCACACCGGCGATCATCGAGCGGGTACTCGACCGCCTCACCGAAGTCCGCTTGATCGACGACGCGGCGTTCGCCGAGCAATGGGTGCACTCACGGCACACCTACTCCGGCAAGGGCAAGCGGGCGCTGGCCCAGGAACTGCGCCGGAAAGGGATCTCGGACGAGGACGCCGAACCCGCCCTGGCCGGCCTCACCGACGACGACGAATACGCTCGCGCCGCCGAACTGGTCCGGGCGAAACTCCGCACCCGATCGCCCGAACTCGACCGCGAGAAGACGATCCGGCGGTTGGTCGGCATGCTCGCCCGCCGCGGGTACGGATCCGGACTCGCCTACGCCGTCGTGAAGGCGGAATTGGCCGAGCGAGCGGAGTCGGAGGAGTAGGCGCGCCGCCCGTGCGACGCAGCGCTGTCGGCATGGGCCGAGTGGACAGAAGGAATGCGGCGCCGTAGCCGAGCGCGAAACGCCCGATCGATGCGAGCATGTCCGGCCCTCGCCTACGTCGCTGTCATGAATCCGGAACTCGACCAACCACCGGCGTCGGGCTGGTGCGCACCCTGAAGCGTCGTCACGACGGCAGCGGAATGCGATCTGGGACGGCGAGTGAACTGAGTCGGCAGGTGGAGGGTGAGCCGGCTGGGGACCAGTACAGCGGTGTGATCCGAGCCGGCTGGGTACCGTGCCGGCAGCGTGCCGAGTCGCAGACGGGCTGGGCTGGTAGCCGGTCGGGCCGGTAGCGCCCTGAGCTGGCTGGATGGCGGGAACCGGGCGGGTGGATGCGGCCTGCGGTCGGCGGCGGGATCGCGCCTGCCCCGATCGTCCTGTTGGCGAATATCGAGTAGAACGGTCGGATTGTCGATAGTATCGGCGCGCTCGATTTTTGTAGGTGTGTCAGGAGGACCGCGGACCGTGCGGCGAATTTTGGTGGCAGCGACCCTTCTCGTCCTGGCGGCGGGTGTTTCGGCCGGATGTTCCAAGGGCGACTCGTCCGAGGCCGCAGCGCCTACCTCTTCGGCGCCCGCGAAGGTGGCCGACCCGGACGGTGACCTGAAGCTGGCCGCGGGTGCCGTGCTGACACCGGCCGATGTTCCCGAAGGGTGGACCCCGACCGGCACGCCGTCCTCGAGCGCGGATCGCTCCGGCTCCAGCGACTACGTCTGGGGCCAGCCGGTGCTGGACTGCATCGGTGTCAAGCGGGCCACGCTCGGGCGGTACGGCCCGGCCGCGATGTCGCCGTCGTTCCGCGCGCCGGACGGGCCGTCGGTCAGCTCCAAGGTCGAGTTCGAGCCCAGCACCGTCCGGGCGGCCGCCGAGATGGACCTCATGCGCAACGACAAGCTGTCCGGCTGCGCCCTGCCCCCACTGCAGCAGGCGGCCAAGTCCAACGGTATCTCGGTGGACTCGATGCAACCGGTCACCTTCCCGCGGATCGGTGACGACACCGTCGACCTGCAGACCGTGTCGCATTCGAACGCTTCCGGCGCGGACGTGACCGCGTACTCCGACGTCATCTCGGTGCGTTCCGGCCGTGCCCTGGTCACCCTGACCTTCACCGGGGTCAATGCTCCGTTCCCGGTCGAACAGGCCCAGCAGATGATCCAGGCCGTCGTCAGCCGGTTGCAGCCCCAGCCGTAGGGTCGGGGGATGCGTCCCGTTTCCACCGACCGTTTCGAACCGCGTCCGGATACCCGCCCGGACGAGTCGCCGTGGCCGGCGATGCGCTGGCCGGTCGAGCCGGGAATCGAACTCGCCGGTGACACGGTGACGGTGCGCCCGCTCGATCCGCGGGCCGACGGACCCGAACTGTTCACCGCGCTCGACCACGACCGGGTGTGGGCGCACGTGCCGGGACGCCCGGGGAGCGTCGCGGAATTCGTCCGGAACCTGGAACAGCGTGTGGCGCAGCCCGATTGGCAGCTGTGGACGGTCCGCCTGCGGCGCCCGGTGGCCGGCCTGCGCGCGGGGTCGATCGCGGGGATGACCGCCTACCTGGATGTTCAGGTGCACAATGCCGCGCTGGAGGTCGGGTACACGGTGTACCGCCCGGAAGTGTGGGCGACGGCGGTGAACCCGGAGACCAAGCGCCTGCTGCTCGGCCATGCCTTCGAGGTGCTCGGCGCCGGCCGGGTGCAGTTGAAGACCGATGTCCGCAACCATCGTTCGCAGCAGGCGATCGCGCGGCTCGGTGCCGTGTACGAGGGCACGCTGCGGCGGCATTTCCGCCGGGCCGACGGAACCGTCCGCGATTCGGTGCTGTTCGCGGTGACGGTGGAGGACTGGCCGGTGGTGCGGGCGGGCCTGGATGCCCGGCTCGCCGAACAGGACTGATCAGGCAAGACCGACTGGTTTGTCGTCAGCAATTGTGTGGCGCAGTAGAATCCGCCACGAAAATCGGATGCATCGCACTCGGGACCGTGGGACTGCCTGCGGTTCGCGACAATTCGGACTGATTTGAGTTCATCGGCGGGTTTATTGCCGAGAAGCCTGGCAACTCATCAGAAAACTGGCACCATGAATCGGAGCGTTACCGAAGTTCGGTGAAATCATTCACGATTACCCGTTTTTTGGGAGCCTTATGCGCGACGAACAGGCAATCTCGCACGAGCACGCTGGGTCCGAAGTGCTGACCGCGCTGTACCGACATCGTACCTGGTCGGCGCGAGTGCTCATCGCGGTAGCGGTGGCGGGCCTGATGTGGTCCGCGGTCACGGTGCAGCGCAATCTGGCTCCCGCGGGGCCGGACGATCCGCTCTATTGGTTCAGCTATCTGATCGAGGCGATGGTCGCCGCCTGCCTGGTGATCGTGATGGTCGGCCGCGACCAGACCGCGCCGTGGGGCGTCGAGGAGGACCGGCTCAAGGTGGCGGCCGCGGAGCTGGCGCTGCTGGCACTGACCATCGCCCTCACCGTGTATCCCGCTGCCACCGAACATCTTTGGTCGACCGCGGGGCTGCACGCCATCGCCCCGATGATGACCGCGGTCGCGGTGCTCATCCACGACGCGGCCAGTAGCCGCTACGGTGCCGCGATCGCCCGGGCGATGGAGGTCCCGCCGCAGCCGCCCGCCGAACCACCCGCCGCGCCGGCCGCGCGCAGCGGTCGCGCGTCGGCGCTGTCCACCGGCTCGTGGGAGCCGATGGCCAACGCCACCAGGACATTACGCATGGGTGGCGGCGCGGTGTTGCCGCGCCGGGATCCGGCCGGCCCCACCGTGGTGCCCGACCCGCTCCCCGGCCACGACCCGTTTCCTAGCGGCACCTACGTCATTCGCACCAAGAACGACGCCGAACGCGCGCTCGCGTCGCTGCGCCGGTTACCGCCGACGGTGACCCCCGACGATCCGATCGACCGCGTCGATCACGTCGACCTGTTCGCCGTCTTCGGTGAACCCCAGAGCTACAACGGATACGGCCTTGACGACTGAGGGCTGGGGGCGGCGCAGCCACCGCCGCTGCGACCCCACGAGCGCGCCACCGCTGGCCGGATGGCAAGGGCTGCTTGCCCGTTGGGCCGATCACCTGGCCGGTTCCGGCGGGGACACACCGCCGGGCTGGGTGACCGTGCCGTGCACCGCGGTCGAAGCGCTCGCGGTGAACGTCGAACTCAGCGCGGTGCTCGACGCCGAGCGGGCCCAGCTCGTGGCCGATGTGTTCGCCGGATTCGGCACCCGCCAGATACCGGCACCGGATCCGGGCGAGCGCCGCAACTGCCTCGCGCTGCTCGAACTCTGGAACTGCTGGCCCGCCATGGCCGCGGTGTGGGCCGACTACAAGGACCATCGGACCGCGAGCGCCGCCGCCACGTCGGCCGCGGTGGCAGGCGACCTGGAGCGGGCCGAGCGGTACCGGCAGGCCGCGGCGCTCATCACCCCGCTGGCGCCGCTGGATGCGCTGGCCGTCACCTCCGGCATGCTCGACCAGCTCGGCGGGATCCGCGACGAACTGGCCGACCGGGCCCGCTGCGCGGGCGTGTCCGAGGGCCGGATCGACCGGATTCTGCGCGGCCCGCGCCGGCCCTGACCGGCAGATGCGACGCGGGTCACGGGTGCGAGCCGGAGGCGGCGGTCCGGCAGCGGGGCGGTTCGGCGCAGCCGATACCCTGGACCGGTGAATTCGTCCAGTCCGGCCGCCGCACGCCCCGTTCCCGACCAGGCGCGCACCTACGAGGTGCGCACGTTCGGATGCCAGATGAACGTGCACGACTCCGAGCGCCTGTCGGGCCTGCTCGAGGACGCCGGGTACACCCGGGCGGACCAGGGCACGACCGCGGACCTGGTGGTGTTCAACACCTGTGCGGTCCGGGAGAACGCGGACAACAAGCTGTACGGCACCCTCGGTCATCTGGCCCCGCTCAAGGCCGAGCGTCCGGGTATGCAGATCGCGGTCGGTGGTTGCCTGGCCCAGAAGGACCGCGACACCGTTGTGCGCAAGGCGCCCTATGTCGACGTGGTGTTCGGTACCCACAACATCGGTTCGCTGCCCGCCCTGCTCGAGCGTGCCCGGCACAATGCCGAAGCCCAGGTCGAGATCCTGGAGTCGCTGGAGGCGTTCCCGTCCACGCTGCCCGCCAAGCGGGAGTCCGCGTACGCCGGCTGGGTGTCGATCTCGGTGGGCTGCAACAACACCTGCACCTTCTGCATCGTCCCCGCGCTGCGCGGCAAGGAGGTCGACCGGCGACCCGGCGACGTGCTCGCCGAGGTGCAGGCGCTGGTCGAGCAGGGCGTGTCCGAGGTCACCCTGCTGGGGCAGAACGTGAACGCCTACGGCGTCAACTTCGCGTCCGCGGACGAGGAGCGTGACCGCGGCGCGTTCGCGAAGCTGCTGCGCGCCTGCGGCACCATCGAGGGACTCGAGCGGGTCCGCTTCACCTCCCCGCACCCGGCCGAGTTCACCGACGACGTGATCGAGGCGATGGCGGCCACCCCGAATGTGTGCCCGCAGCTGCACATGCCGCTGCAGTCCGGTTCGGACCGGGTGCTCAAGGCGATGCGCCGCTCCTACCGCAAGGACCGCTACCTCGGCATCATCGAGCGGGTGCGGGCCGCCATGCCGCACGCCGCGATCACCACCGACATCATCGTCGGCTTCCCGGGCGAGACCGAGGAGGACTTCCAGGAGACCCTGGACGTGGTGCGGCAGGCCCGGTTCACCAGCGCCTTCACCTTCCAGTACTCGATCCGCCCGGGCACGCCGGCGGCGACGATGCCCGACCAGATCCCGAAGGCGGTCGTGCAGGAACGCTACGACCGGCTGATCGCCCTGCAGGAGCAGATCTCCTTGGAAGCAAACCAGGCGCTGGTCGGCACCGAGGTCGAGCTGCTGGTCGCGGAGGGCGCGGGCAAGAAGAACGCGGCGACCGCCCGGATGAGCGGGCGTGCCCGCGACGGCCGCCTGGTCCACTTCCAGCCCGCCGGTGCGAACATCCGCCCGGGTGACGTCGTCACCGTCGAGGTGACCGCCGCCGCGCCGCACCACCTGATCGCCGACGCTCCGATCTCGAGTCACCGCCGCACCCGGGCCGGTGACGCGCACGAGGCCGGGATCACTCCGAAGACCGCTCCGATCGGCGTCGGTCTGGGCCTGCCCTCGATCGGCGCACCGGCGCCCGCGGTCTCGGCCGTCGGCTGCGAATCCGGTTGCAGCGCATGATGATCGCGGTGGTGCGCCATGGACGATGAGGACGATCGAGTGCCCGGTGAGTCGAACGAGGAGAACATGAACGGCGACCAATCGAAGGTGTTCGAGCAGTTCCGCGGCGATCTGGAGGCCGTGGAACGCAAGATCGCCGGCGAGATCGACCCCGGGTACCGGGCCATGTTCGTGGCCGGTGCGGTGTTCGTGCTGCTGCTGACCCTGGTGCTGCCGCACGCCGGCGGCGCGCGCGGCCTGGACGTGCTGTTCTACGACGACAAGGCGGTCGCCGAGCACATCGGGCTGCCGTCGCGGGTCTTCGAGTGGTTGGTGGTGCTGTTCGGGATCCTGGTCTCGTCGCTGGCGCTGGTCACCCGCCGCTGGACGATGGCCTGGGTGGCGTCGGCCGGTACCGCGGTCGGCACCGTGTTCGGCGTGCTGTCGATCTGGCACCGTCAGACGGTCGGGATCGGCGACTATCGCGGCGCCGGGCCGGGCATCGGCTTGATCATCGCGGTGCTCGGCATCATCTTCCTGACCTTCCACTGGCTGAAGGTGATCTGGAGCCGCACCGCGCTGCAGCTCGCCGCGGAAGAGGAGCGCCGCAAGGCGGCCGCCGATGCCGAGGAGCGCAACCGCCGCTTCCTGTTCGGCGACAAGGACGACCAGCAGGGCGACGAATAAGGCTGTCGCGCAACACGAACGGCGCCGGGCGGAATGCCCGGCGCCGTTCGCGGTACTGTGCCTGATTCAGCGCTGGCTGACGGCACCTTCGGCGGCGTCGGCCCATTCCTTCCACTGCTTGGCCTGTTCGAGTGCCTTTTCCGCGTCGCGGGTGCGACCGGCGGCCTGGGCCTTGGCGGCCTGCTCCTCGAACTGCGCGACCCGCTCCCGGAACTGCGCGGCGCGGGCCATCGCCTCCGGGTCGGTGCGGCGCCACACCGTGTCGGCGGCGTCGCGGACCCGCTTCTCCAGCGTGCGTAGCTTGCCTTCCAGTTCCTGGATACGCTCGCGCGGCACCTTGCCCAGCGCGTCCCACTTCTCCTGCAGCTCGCGCAGGGCGTGGCGGGCGGATTCCAGTGCCTCCGGAGCGATCTGCGCCGGAATGCGGCTCTCGAAGGCGGCCAGCAGATCTTCCTTGGCGGCGGCATTCTGGTCGAACTCGGCATCGCGTTCGGATACCGCCGCGTTGCGGGCGGCGAAGAACACGTCCTGCGCGGCCTTGAACCGCCGCCACAACTGTTCGTCGGCCTCGCGGGGTGCGCGACCGGCGGCCTTCCATTCGGTCAGCAGGTCGCGGAAGACCGCGGCGGTGCCGGCCCAGTCGGTGGACGCCGACAATTCCTCGGCCTGGACGCACAGCTCTTCCTTGCGCGTCTTGGCCGCGGCCCGTTCCCGGTCCAGTTCGGCGAAGTGGGCACCGCGCCGGCGGTTGAAGGCCTCGCGGGCCTTGGAGAACCGCCGCCACAGCGCGTCGTCCACCTTGCGGTCGACGCCGCGGATGGTCTTCCACTCGTCGAGGATTTCGCGCAGCCGGTCGCCGGCGGCCTTCCACTGGGTGGAGTCGGCGGCGATCTGCTCGGCCTCCGCGCACAGCGCTTCCTTGCGCTCGGTGTGCTCGTGCCGGGTGCGTTCCTTCTCTTCCTTGGCGTGCGCGGCGGCCTCGTCGGAGTGTTCGACGATGGCCCGCAGCCGCTCGCTGAGCCCGTCGACGTCGCCGATCACGGCCGCGGTCGGCAGCGACTCGGACAGCGCGAGCGCGGCGGCCTTGGTCTTGCGGGCGTCGGTGCCGGCGGCCAGCCGGGCCTCCAGCAGCGCGACCTCGGTGGCCAGGTCGTCGAAGCGGCGGCCGAAGTGCGCGAGGCCCTCGGCGGCGTCACCGGCCTGCCACGATCCCACGATCCGCTCGCCGGTGGCGGTCTTCACCCAGGCCGTGCCGTCCTCGTCGACCCGGCCCCACTGACTGGGGTCGCTGACGGTGGGGACGACGACGGGGTGCGGGTGGTCGGTGGCCGCGACCGGGGCCGGTTTGACGGCGTGCGGTTTCGGTGCCTCGGGCCGGGGACCGCCGCCGGGCTTGGGGGCACCCGGCTTCGGCGCCGCGGGTCGGCCGGCGGCATCGGCGGGAGTGGCACGCGCACCCGGTGTACCGGTCGTTTCCGCCGGCTTCCGCTCCGGACGGTTGGACTTGTCGGTTCCGCTGTTGTCGCTCATCCGTGCTCCTCGTCCCTGCCGCGCGTCACGGCTGCCTGGTTACGCTGTATCTGTGGTCGATCCGGGCGGCCTGCGTGGTCACACCGCGTTCGTGTGTCCCACCGCCGATCGGACCAGACGTTTGCTCATCGCCGACTGCTCACCTCATTCAACCAGGCAGGCGACGGAATTGCGTGGTCTTGCCCCGGCGGCGCACCCTCCGTTCGTGGTAGTGGGCCGAAACCGGGCGCGGGAATCGGGTACGCGCAGGCCCGAGCGGGTGTGCCGGAGGTGCGCTCGCGGTGGTGTCCGATGCGTCCGTCTGTGGTCATAGACGCCGCGTGTACGGCCCGGATGCCGAAAAACACAGCGCGGGTCTGCGCGCGACGGCGGACGACTACGGTGGACCGGGTGTTGCGAGTAGCCGTGCTGATTCCGTCGCCGCCCGTACTCGTGCCGGAGCTGTGCGGGGGCAGCCCGGACCGCGAACCGGGCCATCCGGCTGCCGAGGTGCCGCCGTTGCGGGCCGCTGTCCTGCGTGCCGGGGCGACGCTGGCCGAGGCCGCGCAGCGGTGGACGGTGGTGGGCGTGGGTGAGCACGACCGGGTCGTCGAAGCGGACGCGGTCGGGACCTTCCGGGGGTTCGGCGCTGACGTGCGGGTCGGGCTGTCGGCGGACGCGACGGCCGACCCGGATCCCGCGTTGCCGCTGCCGGTGCTGCTGGGCGGCTGGCTGCGGGAGATCTGCGCGCCCGCGGCCACGGCTCGGGCCCGGATCGTCGCGGCGGATACGCCGCCGGCCCGGTGCCGGGAGCTGGGTGCCCGGTTGCGCGCGGAGCTGGACAGCCGGCCGGGCGCGGACGGTGTCCTGGTGGTCGCCGACGGCGCGGCCACTCTGACCGCCGCGGCCCCCGGGTACCTGGACGAGCGGGCACCGGCCGTCCAGCGGGACCTGGATCGTGCGCTGTGCTCCGGTGACCGGGCGGCTTTGCGCGCGCTGGATCCGGCGCTGTGTGCCGAGCTGGAGCTGGCGGGCCGGGCCGCGTACCAGGTGCTCGACGGCCTGTTCGACGCCGACCCGGCCGAGCCGCGGGTCGAGAGTGGTTATGCCGCAGCGCCGTTCGGGGTCGGCTATCACGTGGGTGAATGGTGGCCGGGGGGCGCGCGGTGACCACACCTGTCGCGGTGATCGGGCCGACCGCCACCGGGAAGTCGGATCTGGCCCTCGATCTGGCCGAGCGGCTCGACGGCGAGATCGTCAATATCGACGCCATGCAGCTCTATCGCGGGATGGACATCGGTACCGCGAAACTGCCGCTCGCGCAACGGCGCGGGATCCCGCACCACCAGCTCGACGTGCTCGATGTCACCGAGACGGCCACGGTGGCGTCGTACCAGGCCGCGGCGGTCGCGGACGTCGAGGCGATCCGGGCGCGCGGTCGCACGCCGGTGATCGTGGGCGGTTCGATGATGTACGTCCAGGCGATGCTGGACGAATGGGATTTCCCCGCAACCGATCCCGCGGTGCGGGCGCGCTGGGAGGCGGTGCTGGCCGACGGCGGCGTGACGGCGCTGCACGCAGCATTGCGGGACGCGGATCCGGTTGCGGCGCAGACCATCCTGCCGACCGACGCGCGGCGCATGGTGCGGGCGCTCGAGGTGGTCGAACTGACCGGCCGCCCGTTCGCCGCGTCGCAGCCGCAGATCGGTGAACCACGTTGGGGTACAGTCGTTCTCGGCGTCGACCGGGATACCGCCGAGCTCGACGACCGGATCGCCCGGCGCACGGATCTCATGTTCGCCCAAGGACTGGTCGACGAGGTCCGCGGCCTGCTCGACCACGGCCTGCGGGACGGGCAGACGGCGCGTCGCGCCATCGGCTACGCACAGGTCCTCGCCTACCTCGACGGAGAATACGATCTGGACCACGCTCGGGAGCGCATTCTGATCGGCACCCGCCGCTACGTGCGGCGGCAACGGTCCTGGTTCCGCCGGGATCCGCGGGTGCGATGGCTCGACGGTGCCGATCCGGCCCTGTGCGCCACCGCGCTCGCCCACCTCGCCTCCCGGACCACCGCCCACGAGAAACGGGATTCGCAGTGACAACGCGCAGCGCCGCCGTCGGGGACTGGCAGGCGTATCTCACCAACCGGAGCCGCCGCCAGCGCGACGGCCGGTTCCTGATCCACGGCCACGAGCTGCTGACCGCCGCGATCGCGCACGGCTGGCCGATCGAGCGGTTGGTCTACCGGCTGGGCGGGTTGTCGTCGTGGGCGCGCGAGACGCTGGACAGCAGCGGATTGCCCAGTGTCGGACTGGTTCCCGAGGTGATGGCCGATCTCGCCGAACCGGGTTACGGCGTGCCGGATCTGGTGGCGGTGGCGCACACGCGGCAGTACACGCTGGCCGGTTTCGTGCCGGACGCGGCCGAGCCGCCGGTGCTTGTGGTAGTCGAACGACCCACCGGCGCAGCACAATTGGGTGCGATCCTGCGGTCCGCGCAGGCGTTCGGCGCGGCGGCGGTCGTGGTCAGCGGGTCGGGTGCCGACCTGTACGACCCGCAGTGTGTGCGGGCCTCGGCGGGTGCGCTGTTCGCGCTGCCGGTGTTCCGGGTCTCCGGGGCCGGTGCGGTCACCGCCTACCGGGCCGAGCGGGCGGCCGCCGGGCAGGCCATGGCGCTGGTCGGTGTGGCGGCCGCGCATCCGGACCCGCACGCGAACGGTGCCGGTCCGCGCGAGATCGCCGCGTACGACTTCAACGCCGCCACGGTGCTGGTCGTCGGCGACGAGCTGGGCGAGACCTGGCACCGGATCTGCGACGACGTGGTGCACCTGCCGGTCGTGGCCGGCCTGCCGACGCCGTGCGCGTTGTCGGTGGCGCTCTACGAGATCGCGCGCCGCCGCCAGGGCTGACCCCGGCCGCTTCCCGGCCGGATGAGATCGTGGAGCACATGGGACAGGTGAGCGCGGATATCGAGTTCAGCAAGGGACACGGCACCCAGAACGACTTCGTGGTGCTGCCGGACCCGCAGGCGGCGCTCGATCTGACGGTGGACCGGGTGGCCCGGCTGTGCGACCGGCAGCGCGGGATCGGCGCCGACGGTGTGCTGCGGGTGGCGCGCACCGGTGCTTTGGTGGCCGCCGGGGTGCTGGCCGAGGTGCCGGACGGGATCGACCCCACCGACTGGTTCATGGACTACCGCAACGCCGACGGCTCGATCGCGGAGATGTGCGGCAACGGGGTGCGGGTCTTCGCGCACTATCTGGTGGCGAGCGGGCTGCACAGCGGTAGCGAGTTCGTGGTCGGCAGCCGGGCCGGGGCGCGCCCGGTGGTCGTGCACAGTGCCGGGCCGGTGGCCGGGGAGGTGACGGTCACCATGGGACCCGTTCGGGTACTGGGTGATTCGGTGGCCACGCTCGAGGGCCGCGCGCTGCCCGGGATCGGGATCGACGTCGGCAACCCGCATCTGGCGTGCGTGGACACCGAGCTGACCGCGGCGGCCCTGGCGGGTCTCGACCTGACGGTGTCGCCCGGTTTCGATCCGGCCATGTTCCCGCGCGGGGTGAACATCGAGATCCTCACCGCGCTGCGCGACGAGCCGGGCGGGCCGGGCGCGGTGGACATGCGGGTCTACGAGCGCGGGGTCGGGGAGACCCGCTCCTGCGGTACCGGCACGGTGGCGGCGGCCGCGGCCGCGCTGGCCGCCGGCGGTTTCGACCTGGCCCAGGACAAGGGCTCGGTGCGGGTGCGCGTGCCCGGTGGTGAGGTCACGGTCGGGATCGAGGCCGGTGAGGCCTGGCTGCGCGGGCCGTCCGAGCTGGTCGCGACGGGCCGGCTCGCGGGCGCGTGGTGGGAGGGCGACCGATAGCCGTCGCGAGCCGGTCGGTGCTCTACCGCTCACCGCGTAATCGGCTCGGCAGGCCGGGGGCCTGCCTGCGCGGAAACAACTCGGCGGGCCGGCCGTGCGTGTCCGCCCAGAGATAACTCGGATGCGGGCCGGCGTCGGCACGTGGGACGATGGTGGCATATGAGGAAACCGCAATCATTCGAGTTCACCCCCGCCGACGAGCTGGACGACGCCGCCGACACCGACCGTGAGACCGACTCCGCCGAGTCCGGTGACGGCTGGTCGGCCGCGCCCACGGTCGGTGAGCTGCAGCTCGACGAACGTGCCGCCCTGCGCCGCGTCGCGGGTCTGTCCACCGAGCTCGCCGATGTCACCGAGGTCGAGTACCGGCAGCTGCGTCTGGAGCGCGTGGTGCTGGTCGGAGTCTGGACCGACGGCAGCACCGAGCAGGCCGAGAACAGCATGGCCGAATTGGCCGCGCTGGCCGAGACCGCCGGTTCGGAGGTCCTGGACGCGCTGATCCAGCGCCGCGACAAGCCGGACAAGGCCACCTATATCGGCTCGGGTAAGGCCGAGGAACTGCGCGGTGTGGTGCTCGACAGCGGCGCCGACACCGTGGTCTGCGACGGTGAGCTGACGCCCGCGCAGCTGACCGCGCTGGAGAAGGTCGTCAAGGTCAAGGTCATCGACCGGACGGCGCTGATCCTGGACATCTTCGCCCAGCACGCCACCTCCCGCGAGGGCAAGGCGCAGGTGTCGCTGGCCCAGATGGAGTACATGCTGCCCCGGCTGCGCGGCTGGGGTGAGTCGATGTCCCGGCAGGCCGGTGGCCGCGCCGGCAGCAACGGCGGTGTGGGTCTGCGTGGTCCCGGTGAGACCAAGATCGAGACCGACCGGCGGCGCATTCGAGAACGAATGGCCAAGCTGCGCCGCGAGATTCGCGAGATGAAGACCGCTCGCGACACCAAGCGGGCCAAGCGCACCTCGAGCGGGGTACCGCAGGTGGCGATCGTCGGCTACACCAACGCCGGCAAGTCCAGCCTGATGAACTCGCTGACCGGCGCCGGCCTGCTGGTGCAGGACGCGCTGTTCGCGACCCTGGACCCGACCACCCGCCGTGCCGCGCTCGACGACGGCCGCGAAGTGGTGTTCACCGACACCGTCGGCTTCGTCCGGCACCTGCCGACCCAGCTGGTCGAGGCGTTCCGCTCCACGCTGGAGGAGGTCACCGGCGCGGACCTGCTGCTGCACGTGGTGGACGGTTCCGATCCGCTGCCGTTCGAGCAGATCAAGGCCGTGCGGGAGGTGATCACCGAGGTCGTGCGCGAGCAGGACGCGGTGATGCCGCCCGAACTGCTCGTGGTCAACAAGATCGATGCGCTCGATCCGACCGGCCTGACCCAGTTGCGCGGGCAGCTGCCCGACGCCGAGTTCGTCTCGGCCCGCACCGGGCAGGGGCTCGGCGAGCTCCGTGACCGGCTGGCGCGCATCCTGGGCGGTCTGGACGTGGAGATCAGCATCCTGCTGCCGTACTCGCGGGGCGACCTGCTGGCCCGCATCCACGCCGACGGCCGCATTGTGGAATCGGCCCACGAGGAGGGCGGTACCCGGTTGCGCGCCCTGGTTCCCCGGGCGTTGGCGGGCCCGCTCGCCGCATACGCGCACGCCGGAGAAATTGCGGAAGATCACCCCTGACAGCAACCTCATCCTGTGTGACGCAGCTCATTTCGCTACCATGTGTGGTGCTGGGTCACAGTCGCCTCCGGCCGAAGACGTATCGGTTCACAACGTGGAGGTATGCCGATGAGCAGGGGGATCGATTCCGTCGGGGGTACGACGGAATCCGAGTTGGGTGCAGGGTTGAGCGACGGTGCGTCGCTGCGTTTTTCGTACGGTGAGCTGGAGCGTCGGGTCGTCGACGCCATCCTGACGCCGATGCGGATGTGGCATGCGCCGCGCTTTTTCGGGTTCGACCGGATACCGGCGGAGGGGCCGGTACTGCTGGTCGGCAATCACACACTGTCGGTGCAGGTCGACGCGCCGGTCCTGCTGCACGAGATCCTGCAGCGGCACGGCCGGGTGGCGCGCGGTCTGGCGGAGAACGTGCTGATGGTGCCGGGCGCCCGCCAGCTCGTGCACATGCTGGGCGGCGTGCGCGGCAGTCGCGCGAACTGCCGGACGTTGCTGTCGGACGGTCAGGCGGTGCTGGTGTTCCCCGGTGGCGGGCGTGAGGCGCTGCGCCGCAAGTCCGAGGACAAGTACAAGCTGCACTGGAAGGGGCGGGCCGGGTTCGCTCGAATGGCGATCGAGACCGGGGCGCCGATCGTGCCGATCGCCATGGTGGGTGGCGACGATCTGTACCAGGTGGTGCTGGACAGTCATCATCCACTGATGGCGCCGTTGCGGATGACGGTGCGGGCGTTGGGTTTACGTACCAGCCTCACGCCGCCGCTGATCCGTGGTTTCGGGCCCACCGTGTTGCCCGAGCCGGAGCGGCTGTACTACTCGGCCGCCGAGCCGATCGACACCACACCGTGGGCCGATGCCGAGGATCTCGACGCGGCCGCCGAGGAGCTGCAGGAGATCGCGCAGAAGGCCTTGGCCGACGAGATCGACTTCCTGCTGCGGGAACGCGACCGGGACCGGGGCCGGACCCTGGTCGGCCGGGTGCAGCAGGCGCTCGCCGCGCCGAAGTAGCGCCGTTCGTTTCCTCGTCGGCGACGGGCCGGTTCAGCGGAACTCTCGGTTCCGATTTCCGCTGAGCCGGTCCATTGCCTGTTCGGGCGCCTTCCCGTCGGTCTAAGTTAACAACGATTCGGATTTCCGATACAGTTGTATCGAGGCTGAGTGCCGATGTCGTCACAAGGAGGACCTGCGTGAAGCGCACGCTTTTCGAGCCCGAGCACGAACTGTTCCGGGAATCGTTCCGTAAGTTCCTGGACCAGCATGTCGCGGAACATCATGCGGAGTGGGAGAACGAGGGCCTGGTCCCTCGCGAGGTGTGGCTCGAGGCCGGTAAGCAGGGCTTCCTGGGTACCGACGTGCCCGAGGAGTTCGGCGGCGGCGGGGTCGAGGACTTCCGCTACAACGCGATCGTCACCGAGGAAGCCACCCGCGGTGGTTTCAGCGGTCTCGGATTCACGCTGCACAACGATGTCGTGGCGCCGTACCTGCTGAAGCTGGCCAACGACGAGCAGAAGCGGCGCTGGCTGCCCGGATTCGTCTCCGGCGAGATCATCACCGCCATCGCCATGACCGAGCCCGGCACCGGTTCGGACCTGCAGGGCATCAAGACCCGCGCGGTCCGCGACGGCGACGACTGGGTGCTCAACGGCGCCAAGACCTTCATCACCAACGGCATCAACGCCGACCTGGTGATCGTGGTCGCCCAGACCGACCCCGAGAAGGGCGCCATGGGCTTCTCGCTGCTGGTGGTCGAGCGCGGTATGGCCGGGTTCGAGCGCGGCCGCAACCTGGACAAGATCGGCATGAAGGCGCAGGACACCGCGGAGCTCAGCTTCACCGACGTCCGGGTGCCGGCCGCCAACCTGCTCGGCGAGGAGGGCCACGGCTTCCTCTACCTGATGCAGAACCTGCCCCAGGAGCGGCTGTCGATCGCCGTAGTCGCCGCCGCCGCAATGGAATCCGTGCTGGAGCAGACCATCCAGTACGTGCGCGACCGCAAGGCGTTCGGCAAGCCGATCGGCGCGCAGCAGAACACCCGGTTCGTGCTGGCGGAACTGGCCACCAAGGCCACCGCTGTCCGGGTCTTCGTCGACCACTGCATCAACCTGCTGAACTCCGGCGACCTCTCGGTCGAGGACGCCGCCAAGGCGAAGTGGTGGAGCACCGAGGAGCAGATCGACCTGATCGACCGCTGCCTCCAGCTGCACGGTGGCTACGGCTTCATGCGTGAGTACCCGGTCGCCCGGGCGTACATGGACTCGCGCGTCCAGACGATCTACGGCGGTACGACCGAGATCATGAAGGAGATCATCGGCCGGGGACTGAAACTCAGCTGATCACAGGGGGTTTCGGGTCTCGTGAGAGGACCGTGCTCCCGCTCTGCTGCCATGGCTGATGCAAACCTCGAAATTTTCGAACAGCCGAGATACGGGGGTACGGTATCCGCCACTGGTGCCGCGACCCTTTTGCGTTGTGTACGTCGCGACCCTTTTGCGTTGTGTACGTACAGCCCTGGCCAACCATCTCCCCGGACCCGGCGGTTGTCACCTGCCGGGTCCGGGGCGACGAACGTTGTGTGCAGATCGACGGCCGGAGCCGCTCCTTGTCGCGGCGGGACACGAGGTAGCGGGCATGACACGCTCACCGGAAAAGGCGCGGCTGCTCGCCGCCATCGGTGCGGAACCAGTGGTGTGCAACGCCTTCGACGCCGACGGCCTCGCCGCAGCCGTCACCGCGTTCGCCCCCGAACTGGGTTATGCACCAGCTCTCCCCGACGACGCGACACGCCTTCCTGCGGGCCGCGCGGCCAACGCTCGTATCCGCCGCGACGGCACCACAAACCTTTTGGCTGCCACCCGCGCCGCCGGCGTCTCGCGCTTCATCGCCCAGAGCGTCGCCTGGGAGATGAGCGGAGAAGGCCAGGCCGCCAAGGACTTCCTGGAGCAGTCGGTGCCTGCGGCACGCGGCGTAGTCCAATACGGCCAGTTCTACGGTCCTGGAACGTATTACCCGAGTACCCTCCCCACGCTGCCTCGCATCGCCCTCGAAGAAGCAGCCGCCCGCACGGCCCACGCCCTCGATCTCACTACCGGCATCAACGAATTCACCGAAGAATCCGCCACGGCATGAGACGCGGTCCCAGGTACCGGCATACCCGGGGAAGTGCGGGCAGGCGTCGCCGCAGCGCTGTCAGCAACCCCGAGGGCTCGCTGCGCGCGGGACCTGCGAATTTCTCCGATGCGGTGCTCGCTGTGCGACGTGTTCGAACGCTACGGGTGCCGGCGAGACGGTGGTGACGCACGGGCTGGCGTCTTCCGCCGGACTGCTCATCCGTTACCGGTGCTGAAGCCGGACAGTAGACCAGCGCGCGCGGCGTGCGCGGCGACGGCGGCACAACGGCCCGCAAGGTCGAGGTCTACCGGCTCTCCGGTGATGTAGATCCGCTGATAGAGCGGGGCGGCGAGCCAGCGAATCACCTGGATCGGGTCGGTGTCGGCCGGCACCTCGCTCCGGTCGATCGCGCGCAGTACCGCGACCGACGCCCGCTCGGCCCGGTCATCGATCGCGACGGTCAGCGTTCTCCGCGCCGCGGGATCGCGCACGGCGGTCGAGACCATGCAGTCCAGCCATCCCCGATGCGCCGGGCTGTCCCGCAGCCGCACTATAGCGCCGGCGACATAGCGCAGATCCTGCTCGAGATCTCCGGTGTCGGGCATGGTGAATTCGGTCGTGAGCTGGTCGGCCACCTCGCGAATGAGCGCCTCCAGAGTGCCCCAGCGCCGATAGATCGTCGACACCGCGACGTTGGACCGTTGGGCGATCCGGTCCAGACTGGCACCGCCATAACCGAACTCGGCCAATTCGGCCAGTGTCGCGTCGAGTACGGCGGTGCGGGTGCGTGCGGTGCGTCCACCGGGCCGACGTGTCCCGGATTGGGCCTCCGCCGACCTCGGTAAATGAGAATTCTCTTGCATTAAGCCTCCGTGCCGGTCATGCTTCCCATGTTAACGCAAATCGATTCCTGTTAGGATTGCCATGGGCATACCCCAGATCGTGCACCGGTTCGTCGATGTCGACGGCGCCCGCGTGTTCTACCGCAGCGCGGGACCCGACGATGCGCCGGTCCTGTTGCTGCTCCACGGTTTTCCCTCCGCTTCGCATCAGTTCCGGAGGCTGATCGATGCGCTGGGTTCCCGATACCGGGTGATCGCGCCCGACTATCCCGGCTTCGGTCACACCGAGGTTCCAGCGGACTACCACTACTCGTTCGAGGCACTCGCCGACACCGTCGAGGGCTTCGTGCTGGCTGTCGGGCTGCGCCGATTCGTCATGTACGCCTTCGACTTCGGTGGCCCGGTGGGTCTTCGACTGGCTACCCGGCATCCGGAATGGATCGCCGGCCTGGTGATACAGAACGCGAATTCCTACGTCGAGGGCCTGTCCGAGGCGGCCCGGGAGCTGATCGCCAATCGGCCCGGCGTCGCGGGCGCGGAAGACCAGGTACGGCAGATCCTCACTCTCGCGGTCACCCGGGCGCAATATGAAGGCGGCACAATCGATCCCGAGCATGTTTCCCCGGACGGATGGACCCTCGACCAGTACTTCCTGGACCAACCAGGCCGGGAGGAAGCCCAGATCGCGCTCGCGTTGGACTATCACGCCAATGTCGAGCTCTACCCGACCTGGCAGCGGTGGCTGCGCGAGCATCAGCCACCCACACTGATCCTCTGGGGCCGCCACGATCTGTTCTTTCCCGAATCGGGTGCGACCTCATACCTGCGCGATCTGCCGGATGCCGAACTGCACCTGCTCGACACCGGCCATTTCGCACTGGAAGAGACACTGCCGCACGTGGTTCCGATCATCACCGAATTCCTCGATCGGGCGTGGGCACTGGGCCGGGCTCGGATCGCCGTGATCGGCGCGACGGGCAACCTCGGAGGTGCGGTGGCACGGGAAGCGCGGGCCCGCGGTCATCGGGTCACCGCGTTGGGGCGGGCGGATGTCGATGTCACCGACGTCGAATCGATCGTGCCCCGGGTGGCCGGGCACGACGCTGTAGTGGTCGCGGTCAAGGGCGGCGACCGGCTGGTGCCACGCGCCGCCGAAGCCGTGCTGGCGGCCTTGCCGAAGGCCGATGTCGATCGGCTCGTCTTCCTGGGTGGCGGCGGCAGCCTGGAATACGCACCGGGACAACGGTTTATCGATGCACCGGACTTTCCGCCGCAGTATCTCGAGACGGCCCGCGATCAGGGCGAGGCGCTACAGCTGTTCCGAGCGGCGATGCAGACGCCGGTCGCGTGGTCCTATGCCAGTCCGCCACCGGTGCATCTGGTGCCCGGAGACCGGACCGGAACCTACCGCGCCGAGGCGCGCGACACTCCCATCGTCGACGAACACGGCGAAAGCCGGATCAGCGTAGGCGATTACGCCTCGGCCGTCGTAGACGCCGTGGAGAACAACTACTTCCTCCGCACTCGATTCACCGTCGGTTACTGACCCACGCAGGAGCATCCAATGAACACGACAGTTCTCACGGCGATCGCCCGCAACGGTGCGGCCCAGCGCGCGGTGCTGCTCGCACTTGCCACAGTGGTGCTTATCGCCACCGACGAGCGCATCTTGGTCCCCGTGGCGGTGTCGATCTATGCCATCGCCAATGCCGTTGCTATCGTGCGGGCTACTGCCCGAGCCACTTCGGGCGGCGCCCGATGAAACCGGGCATCGAGATCCGCGCACTCGGCGGACCTACAGCGCTACTCGATGTCGCCGGACTGCGGCTGCTCACCGATCCGACCTTCGACGGGCCGGGCGAGTATCCGCTCGGAGCGGGGCGAGTACTGGTCAAAACCGCTCCGTCGGCGCTGTCACCACAGCAGCTCGGCCCGGTCGATGCGGTACTGCTGTCCCATGATCAGCATCCTGACAATCTCGATACCGCGGGTCGCCACTATCTCGCGCAGGTGCCGCTGGTCCTGACCACCGCGGCCGCCGAGTCACGGCTGGCCGGATCATGCCGCGCGGTCGGGATCTGGGAGTACGTCGATCTCGCCCGACCGGCCGGCGGCACCTTGCGAATCACCCGTGTTCCGGCACGCCACGGTCCCGACGGTACCGAGCATCTGGTCGGTGAGGTGGCCGGGTTCGTGCTCACGGGCGCGGATCTGCCAACGGTGTACATCAGCGGCGACAACGCGTCGCTCGATGTCGTCCGCTCGGTCGCCGAGCGATTCCCGCGCATCGACGTGGCAATGCTGTTCGCGGGTGCGGCGCGCACAGAGTTGATCGAGCACGGTCACCTCACGCTCACCAGCGCCGAGGCCGCCACGGCTGCCCGGATCCTGGGTGCCGGACAGGTGGTGCCGCTGCACTTCGACAGCTGGCAGCACTTCACCGAAGGTGGCGCCGCACTGCTCGCGGCGTTCACCGATGCTGGGCTGCGTGACCGGCTCACTCTGTTGCGGCCCGGCGACCGCGCCGTCGTCGTCCTCGATTCGGTCTGAGGTACGGCGATTCGCCGCTGCCTGTGCTGGTTTCGCGGTGCGGGCAGCGGCTGCGCGTCGCACGCTCCGAGGCGATCACCGTGTGCCGGTGCGGCGGCGGCCGGTCGACGGGGTGGGCCGGTCGCGGAGGCGATCGATGTGGCGTTGCTGGATCGTGGTGTTGGTGCGCAGGAAGTCGGTGATCAGCCGAAGCTGTCCGGCATCGTATTTCGCGGCAAGCTCGCGCTCTCCGTCGCTGATCAGCGGGCCGACGAGGTCGAAGCAGCGTCGCGCACCCTCGTCGGTGATGCGGATCACCACCTTGCGCCGGTCGACCGGGTGTGGCGCCCGGACGAGCAGGTCCAGTTTCTCCAGCCGGTCGAGCATGACGGTGACGCTGCCGGTGGTGAGGTTGAGCCGGTCGCTGAGTTCACTAGGGCTGAGTTCACCGGTGGTGAGTAGTTCTTCCAGGCAGCGCAGGTCGGTGCCGTTGACGCCCAGCAGGCGGGCGGTCTCGCGGTCGAAGTCGTCGACGGCGGCCTGGTAGGCCTGGGTCGCCTGCCCGAGTTCGGCGAGCGCTTCCGCCATCTCACTTGACATCCGTTTCATCTCCTTACACGCAAAAATAAATTGATAATCAAGATACATTATGTTCAAGATTCATAGCAGTCAAGTGAGATGGGGGAGCCGCTCATGTCCCGAGTCCGTGAAGGCGACCGGCGCGGCGCCGGCCATCGCGCTGTCACCCCACCCCAAGCGGTGGGCTGCCGCGGTCGTGATGATCCCGGCGGCCTTGCTGGACGTGATCGACGGTTCGATCATCAATACGGCGCTACCCTCGATCGGCCGTGGGCTGGGCGCTACTCCCGCCGAGCTGCAGTGGACGGTGTCGGCCTATCTGCTGGGGTTCGCGGCCACCCTGATCGTCGCCGGGCATCTGGGCGATCGGTTCGGCCGCAAGGGTTTGTTCCTGGCCGGGTTGGCCGGGTTCGCGGTCTCGAGCCTGGCCGGTGCCGTGGCGGCGGGGCCGGACCAGTTGATCGTGGCGCGGGCTGCGCAGGGTGTGGCTGCCGCGGTGATCATGCCGCAGGTGCTCGGCTCGTTGCGGGTCTTGTTCACCGGCGCGGAGCGGGGCAAGGTGTTCGCGATCTACGGCGCGATCGCCGGGCTCGCGATGGCGGCCGGAGTGGTATTGGGCGGGGTGTTGACGGACTGGAACCTGTTCGGGTGGGGCTGGCGGACGATCTTCGCCATCAACGTGCCGCTGGCCGCCGTCCTGATCGTGTTGGGCGCATTGTGGATTCCCGCTGCCCGCGACCATGGGCCCGGCCGGGTCGGTGTCGTACGCGCGGGCGCATTGGCGCTGTCGCTGGCGGCGATCGTGCTGCCACTGGTGCAGGGCCGCTCCGTGGGGTGGTCATTGTGGGGGTGGTTGCGCCTGGGCGCGGGCGTTGCGGGCCTGGCTGGGTTGGCGAAGTGGCAACAGGTGCTCGATGAGCAGCGGCCGATGCTGCCTTCCGGGTTGTTCGTTTCGCGGGTATTCGTCGCCGGACTGGTCGTGCAGCTGCTGTTCTGCGGTGCGATGTCGGGTTTCATGCTGATCCTCACCATCTGGCTGCAGTCCGGTCAAGGCTATTCGCCGGCCCGGGCCGGGCTGTTGATGGTGGCGTTCAGCGTTGGCACCTTCCTGGCCGCTCCGATGGTCGACGGGCTGGTGGCGAGGTTCGGCCGCGGCGTCCCGGCGGCCGGCGGGCTGATCCTGGTCGGCGGGCTCTGCTGGGTTGTGCGGGCTACCGGCCACGTGTGCACCCACGCGGCGGCCTGGCCTCTGGTGCCGGGACTTCTGGTCGCCGGCACGGGCCTTGGGCTGATGGTGATCCCGCTGGCCGACATCATGCTCACCGCCGTGCCGGAGGATCTGGCCGGCGTCGCGTCGGGTGTCTTCATCACTGCCCAGCAATTCGGTGGCGCGCTGGGCGTGGCGGTCATCGGCAACGCGTTCTTCGCCCGCGTCGGCGCCGGTCACGGGGATGCGATCGGCCGCGCGGGGCAGTGGTCGGTGGTGGCGTGCGCGGCCTGCGCAGTGCTGTGCCGTGTCATAACCTGCGCGGCGATCATCCCCCGCGCCGAGGCCGACCATGCCGGTTGACCTTCGGGTCTATCACGGCCCGGACCGGGCTCTGCGGCGGTCGTGGCACATCGCCCGAAAAATAGACTTGACAATCAAGTATCTTGAATGACAACCTGTATTTGCTTGACAAACAAGAAGAACGAATTTCAAGGGAAGTGGTTGACATGCGGGTCATGATCATCGGAGGCGGCACCGGCGGCATGTGCCTGGCGCACGGCCTGAAGCGGGCGGGCGTCGAGGTCGCCGTCTACGAGCGCTACGGCTCCCGCAGCGACGGCCTCTACGGCTATCGGGTCGGCATCGACCCCACCGGCAACCGGGCCTTGAAGCAGTGCCTGCCGCCGGAGCTGTTCGACACCTTCGTCGCTACCTGCGCGCGTGGGCCGCGGCACTTCAACGTGCTGACCCAGTCCATGCATGCCACCGCGAGCATCCCGCTGCGCGACGACAGCGACGAGGTCAACAGCGAGCGCTCGGTCTCGCGGTCCACGCTGCGACAGGTGCTGTTCACCGGCATGGAGGACGTGGTGCGCTTCGGTAAGGAATTCACCCACTACGAACAGCACGAGGACGGCACCGTCACCGCGTATTTCGCCGACGGCACCACCGACACCGGCGATGTCCTGATCGCCGCCGACGGCACCCGCTCCAAGGTCCGCGAACAGTATCTGCCCCACGCCCAGATCAAGGACGCCGGCATCACCTCCATCGCCACCAAGACCGCGCTCACCCCCGAGATCCGTGCCCTGCTGACCGACGAAATGCTCAACGGCATCAACCTCATCTTCGCCACCAAGGGCCTGATCGGCATGCTGCATGTCATGGAGTTCAAGTGGGACGCCGACGGCAACCCCAAGAACCCGGCCGATGCGGCCTTGCTGGACAGCTGGAACGGCCTGCAATTCGACAACACCCGCGACTACGTCAACCTCTCGGTGTGGAGCTCACACGACCACTTTCCCGAGGGCACCGTCGACCAGCGCGGCACCGAACTCATCGCCACCGCCCTCGAGGTCACCCGCAACTGGCACCCGAACCTGCGCCGCATCTTCGAGCTGTCCGACCCCGAAGCCGCCTTCCCCCTGCGCATTTCGACCTCCGTGCCGGTCGAGCCGTGGAAGACCACCAACATCACCCTGCTCGGCGACGCCATCCACACCATGACCCCCGGCCAAGGTGTCGGCGCCAACACCGCCCTGCGCGACGCCGCCCTGCTGTGCCGCGAACTGGTCGCCGCCGCGCACGGCGAGAAGTCCCTGCTCTCCGCGCTCGCGGACTACGAAGCCGAAATGATCCCTTACGGTTTCGCCCGCGTCGCCGATTCGCTCGACAACAACGGCACCAGCGGCGACGACCCGCTCTACAAGCCCGGCACCGGCCGCCTGGCGCTCTTCGCCGCCCGCACCTACTTCAGCCTCACCAGCAAGATCCCCGCCCTGCGCCGCAAATTCCTTGAAGACCTGTACACCTACCGCGGCGCCGAAGACCCTGCCTGAAGGTGACACAGAATGTGTTTCGATCGGGGCCGGTCATGACAGACCCACGCTGACCTTTTCACGATCTGCGGATCGAAGCTCGAGTTCATGTCGCGGGGCAGGTCGACCTCGACCGGCCGATCTCGGTGGTCACTGGCAGGGCCGAGGGGTGACGTGGACATGACGTCGGTGAGCGGCGCGGTGCCCTCTTCGATCAGGGGGCGTCGCGCAAGTCTGGACGGTGAGGCGAGAAGTCGAACGATGAGCCAGCAGACAGTGCGATCAGCGGGTATTCAGCCGCTTGCGCCGTTCTAACGGCTGAGGTAGGCCAGCACCGCGAGTACCCGACGGTGGCCGCTGTCTTCGGTGGGGAGGTCGAGCTTGGCGAAGATATTGCCGACATGTTTATGGATCGCACGCTCGGTGACCTGCAAGCGTAGGGCGATCTCGCCGTTTGCATAACCTTGGGCCATCAGCTCGAGGACTTCGCGTTCTCTGGCGGTGAGTGTGGATACCGGATCGTGGCGGGTCATGAGCTGTTCGAGCACCTCTGGGTCCATCACGGTGCCGCCCGAGGCGATGTGTTGCAGGGTGCGCAGGAAGTCGTCGACCCGTGCGACACGGTCCTTGAGCAGATAGCCGACGCCACCGCCATCGCGCAGCAGATCGCGGGCGTAGCTGTGCTCTACGTACTGTGAGAAGACGAGCACGGGTTGCCCCGGAAAGCGGGAGCGCACCTCGAGCGCCGCGCGGATACCTTCATGCCGAAAGGTCGGCGGCAGCCGTACATCGACGACGGTGACATCGGGGCAATGTTCGGCGACGGCAGCGATGAACGAGTCGCCGTCGGTGGTGACCGCCGCGACCTCGTGACCCTCCTCGCGCAACAGGAGCACGAGCCCTTGTGCGAGAACCACATTGTCCTCGGCGATCACTACTCGCATGGGCACGCCGCCCGCAATACGGTCGGTCCGTTCAGCGGGCTGTCGACGGCGAGAACACCGTCGAGCGCTTCCAGCCGCCTGCGCATGCCGGCGACCCCCGTGCCCTTGGACTCGTCGACACCGCCACGCCCGTTGTCGTGTACCTCGACGGTGACGTACCGGCCGATCTTGCGCACCTCGACACGGGCGGTGGTCGCGCCGGAGTGGCGTGCGGTGTTGGTGAGTGCCTCGGCGACCACGAAATACACAGCTGCTTCCACCGAGGCGGGTATGTCACCAGAGACCTCGATCTGCACATGGGTGGGAACAGTGCAGCGTGCCGCCACGGCGGCGACCGCACCGTCTAGGCCCTGATCGGCGAGAATCGGTGGATAGGTGGTGCGCAGGACGGTCCGCAGGTCACTCATCGCGGCTTCGGCACCGTCGCGGGCTTGTTCCAGCAGCGGGCCGACTGCCTCGGGGTCACGCTCGAGGACCCGCATCGCCAAACCCAACCGCATCGCGAGACCCACCAGGTGGGCTTGCGTGCCGTCGTGCAGGTCGCGTTCGATGCGCCTCAGGTCGGCGGTGTGCGCGTCGACTGCCCCGGAACGGGTGCGTTGAAGTTCGGTGATCTGATGCGCCAATTGTTGGTTCATTCCCGCTCGTAGGCAGACCTCCGATATTCGCATGCCGCTACGCGCGATCAGCGGCACACAGACGACGGCTACTGCCGTGGTGACGACCGTCTGCACGATTCCCACGGTGAACGCCGACGCCCATCCGGTGATTGGCACGTTGGCCACCACCCGGACAGTGCCCTGCGGAAACAACCACCACAACCAGATAGCCGCAAAACTCAGCACCGGTAGCACAGCGAGGGCGAGGCCTACCGCGCCGAGGACAACGCCGACGAAAAGCATCGCGACGACCCACCGTACTTCACGCCACACGATTCGGTCGGCGACGAGCGCGGGCAGCCACCGAAAGGGCCTGCCGGTCGGTACTTCCGGACTATCCAGTTCACGGGCCAGCCGGATCCGCTCGGAATCGGCGATTCGACCGAGCACCCACAATTGCGGCGGCACGAGTACGAACCCGATGCCCACGAGGCAGGCAACGGCCGTGTAGATCAACAGGGGCACTGCGACAATCGCGTACAGGCCTATTCCGAAAGTGGTTGCACTGGCGCGGGCTCCATTGCCTACCCGATCCCACCACGAAGCGACTGATACAGACACCCCGGTAGTCTTTCATCCTGATCCGGCCGTGACGGTGTAGCTGGTACCACCACCAGATGGGGTGCGTGCTCCCGGGCATCGGCCCGCTGTCGTACCTAACGTTGCGATCGTGATTAGCAGCAACGAAATCAACGGTCGACAGGTCAGGGCCGACACAGGTAGTGCGTCTGCAGTTCGCCGGTTGGCGGCCGGTCTGTGCCTCAGCGCGCTGGCTGCCACCGCGGTCGGGGTCCTCGCCCCGCGGGCCGCGGCACTGGAGATCGCCCCCGGCCTTACCTGCGAAAAAGACCTCAACTGCCGCAACGACACCGAGGACACCTACCGGGTGACTTCCCGCGCGGAATGCACCGACGGCGCCATCGGCTACACAATCGACAGTTGGATCGGCCCGCACTCGGCCGGTCGCGTGAATGCCGAATGCCCGGGCATCTCCAGACCCGGCACAATGAGACCTCAGACCACTATCGGAGCCAACGGGCAACCCCACATGACGATGAGGTGGAACGACTTCGGCGATTGGGAGCAGACCTACGTGGTCGGCATCGAATACCTGGGCGCGGAGGTCGACAACAATCCCCGCCAGCCCGATTCCGGGTCGACCGGATAACTCGGCCGCCACGGACGAACACAGGCAACCGGACGCGAAAGCGCCTCGCGCCGAGACGACCTTCTCCAAGGGGCACCCGCACAGGGTGTCCCTTTCTCATGACCACTGCCGGTTCCGTGTCGAGGCCGGGACGGTGTAGCTGACTCCACCTTCGATCGGGGTGATTGTGTCACCGCCCCGGCTCGTCGACCTGCCTACCGTTACCGAGTGTGACGAACAGGAACGAATTGCGAACACCTCCCCGACACCAGCGGGACGATTCACGCGGTCGGGCAGTCAAGGAGTTGTGGTACTTCGTGCCGGCGGCCTATCTCGGCGCATGGCTGGTGGCAACACCGTTGTGGCTGACGGGATTTCGGCGTGAAGCGCCGTCGCAGCACGCGGGCCCGTTGGTGGCGGCCTGCCTGTTCGCCATGATGGTCGTTCCCGCCGTGGTCGCGATCCTGCTGACCCGATGGCGTCATCCGTGGCGTGACGTGCCGCGAATTCTATCGCTGGGACTGCCCAGCCCCCGGGGGCGCGCGCTGGTTCAATGCCTTTGGGCGAGTACAGTTTTCGTCGCAATCACCCTGGTGGGATTGATACCCGCGGCGCTGTCGGGCGTGTATCGGCCAGCGTGGCCGCAGTCCGCGTGGTCGCTGCTGGCTATGCCGTTGTCGGCGATTGTCTCGCTGCCCCTCTATCTCGGCGAAGAGATCGGCTGGCAGGGGTACATGATGCCGCGGTTGACACTTCGCTTCGGTACCGTCACGGGTATCTGCGTGGGCGGCGTGCTCTGGGGTCTGTGGCATATGCCCATGACCGCGCTGGGCGGAAGCTATCCCGGCCATCCGCTCTACGTCGCGATCCCCGCCGCCGTCGCGGTGGCAGTCGCCGCGGGTGCAATTATCGCTGTGATCCGGATCCGCACACACTCGGTCTGGCCCGCCGTCGCAGCCCACCTCGGGTTGAACGAGTTCGCACTGCCGCTGCCGCAGCTCACCGCCGCGTCGGACCACGCGCCCGATCCACTGTTCGTCGGACCACTGAGCCTCATCACGTGGCCGATCATGATGATCGCCGGCGGCATGGCGCTGTATACCATCAGCGGCGCCGGACATCGGCGTGGACTGCGTGGAACCGGTCGAAAATCAAGGGCCGCATAAGCCCGCGCTCCCCCCCCGCGAGGACCGCGCTGTTCCGACAGCTACTTCTCGCACGGATATCCCTCAGCCCCGGCAGATGGAACGACAGGATCGCCCCGCTCGGCCGAACGATCACGCTCCTCGGCCCCCACGTGTCGGCAGGATCGCTGCAGTGCGCGTGAATAGCGGAGAAATGATCAAGACCTGCGGATGACGGGAAGGACGCACCTTCCTGGATGATCTACGACAGATACAAGTCTTGATCACTCCGACGCGCCAACGCCGGCCGGGAAGGTACGTCCGTGCTCACGGTAGTCCAGAACGTCGACGCCGATGGTGTCGAGGCCGCATCATCGCGGTCGTTGATCGATGAGATCGTCCGCGACGTGGCCCGGCAGATGCTCGCCGCGGCGTGGAAGGCCAGTCACCCGGTGGGGGAGGGCCGGCAGCCCGAGCTGGTGCGGATCAAAAGGCGCACGATCGCTCCTCAGTCGATCTTGGTACGGTCGGCCAGCTTGAGCCAGATCACGCCGACGATGATGACCGCGAGCCAGAAGAGCTTGGCGGCGGACAGCTTCTCGGCGAAGAAGACCGGGCCCAGTAGTGCAGCTCCGGCGGCACCGATACCGGCCCAGATGGCGTAGCCGATGCCGACGTCGATGGTGCGCAGCGCCACGCTCAAGGCGAAGAGGGTCAGCAGGAAGAAGGCGATCGCCACGAGCGACCACGTCACGATGGTGAATCCACGGCTGCCCCCGACGGACAGGGCGTAGCCGACTTCGAAGGCGCCGGCCAGGAGCAGCACGAGCCAGTTGCGGAGATCGGTGGTGTGGTCGGTGGAAGTGGTCGACTCAGTGGTCATGTGAATGTCCGATCAGCTCGATGGAGATGGTTTCGTGGATGAGCGTCATGCCGCGCCGCTGAGCTGTAGTCCGACGACGCCGACGATGACGAGGGCGATGCCGGCGAACCGACGCCAGTCCAGGCGCTGCTCGAACAGCAGCGCGCCCAGTAGCACGATGCCGATGCCGGAGATGGACGTCCAGATGGCGTAGCCGACGCCGACGTCGAATGTCAGCAGGGCCAGGCTGAGGAAGTAGGTGCCGATCGCGCCGCTGACCAGCGTGACGACGGTCCATCGTAGGTTGGTGAATCCGGCGGCCCGGCCGGCGGCGACCGCGACGGTGATCTCGAAGACGACCGCGACGGCGAGGTAGAGCCAGTGCATGGGAATCCACTCCAATCAATTGTCTGTACATGCATCTATATGGGTAGACGTGGCCGATCGTGCCGGCCTGTGGGGTCAGTCGGTCGCGCGGTTGAGCAGATCGCCGAACGAGGTCATGATGCGGCCGATGTGGGCTGGGTCCAGTGTTGGGTCGGTAGCGGGTGCTTGGTCGAGCAGTTGCCGAATGTGGTCGGCGAGCGGACCGTTGGCGTCGCGCAGGACCCCTTCACCGCGGTCGGTGATGACCGCGTAGACGCCACGGCCGTCGTCGGTGCAGATATCGCGGCGCGTGAGGCCCCTTGTGTCGAGCCTGTCCAGCAGTCGGGTCGCCGAACTCTGGTTCAGGCCGATCTGGGCGGCCAGCACGTTCACGCGTAGTTCCTTGTCGGGCGTGGCGGCGAGGCTCCGCAGTGCGCGATACTCCGTCAGTGAGATCCCGTGGTGGGTCATGAGCCATTTGCTCGCGTTGGCGTCCGCGGAGCCGACGAACGCCGCGATCTGTAGCCAGTCGTCGAGCAGTCTGTCCACGGAAGGGGCTCTGTCGTTCGGCACCCGGCTTACATGCATGTACATGAATCTAACTCCGCCGGGCACTGGCCTGCAACCCCTGGAGTACGGCCATCGGCGGGCCTGTGGGCTCGGCGTCTCGGGCGCGCCGCCAGCCACCGACCATCCGGACATTGATTCGTTGGGTTTGTGGCTGGTCGGTTCGGTCACGTCTGACGCCGTCGTGGAGATGATCGCCGGTGTCAGCACCCGACCGTCGTCACCTCGCCGGACTGATGAGTCTCATGAATCTCTTTCTGGGGGTAGGGGTTCTGGACGCTCAGCTCCACGAATCTCCGTCGGCGACTACCCGACCAAGCACGCTCCCGGTTGTGTCGATCCGGCCAGCGATCGCGTTCGGGCAGGCCGATCATGAAGGAGATCGTCGGCCGGAGACTGAAACTCAGCTGATCCACGGGCTGTAGCGGAAGCCGGCGGCCGGATCGGCGCAATCACCGACTACCGGCCCGCCGGCTGATGGCGCGGATCGCCTCCTTTGCCGCGGCGTAGGACGCCTGCGTGACATGGCCCTCGATGCCCGCGCCGGAGGCGAAATTGATCACCGAGCCTCGGGTGTCGCGCAGATCCGGATAGCAGGCCCGCATCAGCCGGAACGTGGGATGGAAGCCCGTGCCGAACGAGAGGTCCAGCATCTGCGCGGTGGTCTCGACCAACGGGCCTGACGAGAGGCGTGGGCGTTGTTCACAGCACGCTCACCGGCCCGAACTCGCGGGCCGCGAAGTCCCGGATTCTCGCCGCGCTGTCCTTGCCGCGACCGATACCGCCGACACCACCGGTGATCGCGACCTTTTGATCCAAACGCATCGAATTCTCCTGTACCCGTGATTGTTCGGAAGGTGGTGGGCGTGGAACAACACCCTGGCGTCAGGTGCGGTTCAGTAGTTTTCGCATCAATTGCGCAGTTGCACGGACCAATTCGGCGCGGGGGAATGCGGAGCGCTTCTGTGCCATCCGGTAGTTTCCGCCCGCGACCCACACCGGTCCGTCGGTGAGATGCGCCAAACCTTCGCGGGCGACGTCCTCCGGTTCGGACACCGCCAACCCGGGGATGTCGAAATTCAAGCCCGCCCGCTCCATCGCCGGGGTTCGGGTCACGCCGAGGACCAACTCGACGACATCGACCCCGTACGGCTCGAGTTCGAGCCACAGTCCTTCGGCGAAGACCCGGCTGAACGCCTTGGCCGCCGCGTAGATGCCCTCGTGTTCGGCGCCCATGTAGCCCGACAGGGAACCGAGCAGCATGATCGCTCCGCGCCGGCGCTCCTTCATCCCGGCACCGAAATGCTGCGAAAGCTCCAGTTGGCGATCGACATTGAGTGTGATCACCGCACGGAACCGGCGCATATCACCCGAGACGAACTCGTGCCCGTAACTGTTGGCACCGGCGTTGAAGATCAGGGTCCCGACCTCGATATCGTCGGTTGCGGCTCGAATGCGGTCCACCGCGTCGGGTGCGAGCAGATCCACGGCCAGCGTGCGCACCTCGACGCCGTGGGCCCGGGCACGGGCCGCCGTCGCTTCGAGCGGATCGGGCTTGCGTGCGATGAGCACCAGATGCACACCCGCTCGGCTCAACTCGTCGGCGAAGGCCGCGCCCACCCCCTCCGAGCCGCCGGCGATGACGGCCCAGGGCCCGTACCGGTTCTTGTCGATCATCTGTGGGGCCTTCCTCTTCCGCCGGGCGGCGGTGCCGACCGGTCCGGGCACTCGAGGCCCGGCGAGGTCACGCTAGGCAACAATGTTCGGCAGGTTGTGGACCATTCCGGTCAATGGGATGTGCGAGGCCGCGCCGTGGCATCCCACTCATCGGAAGGCAGCCACGGTCGTCGCGCGGGTTTGACAGCATCGAGGCCGAACGTATCGGCACGACAGCGAAAGGAGGTGCAGCACATGGCGAGAATCGCCGAGCAACGCGACGCCGCGGCGCCGAGTTCCACCGAGCAGCACGCTCGGGTGGGACGCATCCTCGAAGCCGCCGCCGCCCTGGCCGCCGAGAAGGAATTCGACCGAGTCCAGATGAGCGAGGTGGCGAAGGCCGCGGGCGTGGCGGTCGCCACGCTGTACCGCTACTTCCCTTCCAAGACACACCTTTTCGTCGCTGTCATGCTTCGCCAGATCGACCGCATGGGCGAGGGTTTCCGGCGTCGCCCCAGCACCGCGGAGCGACCCGCGGACGCGGTCTACGAAACCCTGGTGCGAGTGGTGCGCGGTTTGCTGCGCCGGCCGTTGCTGTCGGCGGCGATGATCCAAGCCAACAGCACGGCCAAACCGTCTGTCGTACCGGACACCACGCAGGTCGAACGGAATTTCCGCGGCTTGCTCTACCACGCGGCGGGCATCGAGCGGCCGACCGAACGAGAAGCCATGCTGACCCGAGTCCTGATCCAGGCGGCCTTCGGAATCTTCCAGTCCTGCCTCAACGGGCGAATCGGTATCCCCGACGCGGAACAGGATCTGCGGGTGGCGTGCGATCTGCTGCTCGCCGAGTGGCCGGACACGCGCGGCTGACCGCCGGGCGGTCCGCGATCGGACCACCCGGCGGAACCCCGGTCAGAGGCTGATCGACCGGCGGATCACTTTCCCGGTCGCGTTGCGCGGCAAGGCTTCCGTGCGGATCAGCCACCGCGAGGGCACTTTGAAATAGGCCAGCCGCCCGGCAGCGAACTGGTGCAGCTCCGGCTCGTCGGCCGCTGTCCCCGGACGTACCACCACGACCGCGGCGACCTCCTGGCCGAGATCCTCGTGCGGCACACCGATCACCGCGCATTCCAGCACCTCCGGATGCTCCTCCAGGCACTGCTCGATCTCGGTGGGATAGACGTTTTCCCCGCCGCGCAGGATCAGGTCCGAGCGGCGGCCGACCAGCCGCAACCGGCCCGCTTCGAGCACACCGAAATCGCCGGTCCGCAACCACCGGTCCGGGGAGATGGCAGCGGCGGTGGCGGCTTCGTCTTCCCAATATCGGAGCATCACGAACGGGCTGCGCACGCACACCTCGCCCTCGGTGCCGTCGGGAACGCGGACGCCGAAGGGATCCCGGATCTCCAGATCGACGGTGAGGATCGGCCGCCCGAGCGTGCCCGGCGCCTGTTCGAGATCCGCCGAGGTGGCCACCGCGATGGCCGTGCTGCATTCGGTGAGGCCGTAACTGTCGACGAGGGCGTCGCGCGCGAACGCGAATCGTTCCCGCAGCCGGTCCTGCAACGCGATCGACGAGGGCGCCGACGCCAAGGCGAACGCCGTCAGCGAGGACAGGTCGTAGTCGTCCAGGTTCTCGCAGGCCAGCAGGCGCCCGGCCATGGTCGGCACCGGCGCCCAGTTGGTGACCCGTTCCCGGTCGATCAGACCGAGCACGGCCGGCACGTCGAACGCGCCCTGATGCATCACCACCGCGCTGCCGGTCGCCAGGCGGGGGACCACCAGATTGTGCAGGCTCGCGATATGGAACAGCGGTGAGGTCAGCAGATAGCGCAGCGGGCTCGGTTCGGTGTCGGTGTAGGTGTGGCCGGACAGTTCGATCGCGAACGCGTCGGAGAACCGGTGGTAGTCGGCGACGGCCAGCACGTTGCGTTGAGAATGCAACGCGCCCTTGGGTTTTCCGCTGGTTCCGCTGGTGTAGAGGAGGACCGCCGGATCGTCCTCGTCGACCTCGGCCCGTGGCAGTTCGGCGCCGGCCCGGGCGGCGATCAGCCGCGGCACATCCGATTCGACGGTGAGGACCGCGATCCCGGAAGTGTCGAGGCCGGTCAATGATTCGGCGCGCTTGGCATCGACGATCAGTACCGACGGACGGCAATGCCGCAGCGCGTAATCGGTTTCGCGGGGCGTCCACCAGCCGTTGAGGCCGACGCTGATGGCGCCCAGGCACTGCGTCGCCCAGAACGCGATCACCCACTCGGGGCTGTTGGCGGCCAGAATCGCCACCCGATCCCCGGCCCGCACCCCGAGATCGTCCCGCAACGCGGTCGCGAGCGCCGCGACCGCGGCCAGATGCTCGGCATACGAGATCCGCCGGTCCGCGGTGACCAGGTAGTCCCGATCTCCCCAGGCCCGGCTGGCCGCCATCAGGTCACCGACGGCCCGGCCGCGACGGCGCATCACCGGCATGGTCACGCCGAGCACCGTCTCGGGCACGATTTCGAACCGGCCGCCCGGCCCGGTCAGTCTGGTGATCACCGCTTCGATCTGTGCGTGCACTTGCGCTTCCTGTGTCGTCATCACGGCTGTCTTTCCTCGAGTTGTGATGCGCACAACATTTCACTGTGCGACATTCACCGAAGCGGGATTACCGCTGAGTGAGACCTCGGGTGTCCGAGGTGTCGAGCGCGAGCAGTTCTCGCGCGTCGGCGCGACCGTCGAGCAGACGGCTGGTGCGCCGTGTCACCTTCCACTCGCCGCCGACGCGGGCGAATTCCCAGCGGTTGGCGGTGATCCGCGCGACCCGGAAGCCGTCGCCACCGCGAAGTACCAACTGCGACTTGCCGGTCGCCACCGCGGTGTCGCCGTCGACATGGATGTGTCCCGGTTCCAGCAGATGCGCGCACCCGCCGGCGATGAAGTCCTGATGTGCGCGCGAGCGAACCATGGCGATGATCTCGGCGTGTCCGCGCAATACTCCGGTGTCGATGTCGTAGACGCCGTCATCGGTCCACAGTGCGGCGACGGCGTCGGCGCTGCCGCTGTCGATCGCGGGCCCGTAGGCGGCCATGAGCCCGCTGATGGCGAGCTTGTCCTCGAGTGTGCGTACGCGCGCGGCGAGTTGGGTCACCAGTTCGGCGGTGTCGGTCATGATTCTCCTGTTTCGGTGTGGTCGGCCGGAAGCGTGCAGCCGAGTTCGACGGCGAGCGCGCGCAGGGCGGTGAGCTGATCGAGGTAGTGGTCGGCGTCCGAGCTGGTCAGCGAGATATTCGCGATCGTGGCGCCGGCCGCCGCGCAGCGGTCGAGGGCGCGTGCGGCGCGGGCCGGCGCGCCGAGCGGATCCAGCGGGGTACCTGGGCCGAGCACGACGTCGAACCCGGCGGGCAGTTCGACGGCCGCGAGCATCTCCGCCGTGCTGTCGAGCGACAGCCCGAACGGGACCCAGCCGTCGCCGAGTTCGACGGCCCGGCGCAGTGACCGTCGGGTCCGGCCGCCGATCCACAGGGGTACGCGGTCCTGAACGGCATGCGGCTGGACCAGCATGTCCGCGAAGTCGTAGAAGCTGCCGTGATATTCGGGCCGCGGACGCGACAGTGCGGCCCGCAGCGCGGCGAGCGCGTCGTCGGCGCGCGCGCCGCGGTCCTCGAACGAGGCACCGAGCAGGTCGAATTCCGCGCGGAGACTGCCGACGCCCAGCCCCAGGATCAGCCGTCCACCGCTGACGGCGTCCAGCGTCCCGTAGCGTTTGGCGATCTCGAGCGGGTGGTGGTAGCCGAGCACCAGAACCTCGGTGGCGAGTCGGATCCGGCTGGTCCGCGCCGCGAGAAAGCCGAGGGTGGCCAGCGGGTCCCAGTAGACGCCGCCGCGTTCGGCGGCGACGTCGACGGGCACGGCGACATGCTCGCTGCAGGTCAGGTGGTCGAATCCGAGGCGGTCGGCGGCTTCGGCGATCCGGGCGAGTTCGTCGATTCCGGCGTCGCGCTCCCACTCGGCGTGGGCGGCCGGGTGGGCGACCACGATCGGTGACGACAGTCCGATGCGCATGTTCGGATGTACCTCTCGGCTGGGGTTGCGGCGGGCGTAGCCGTTGTACCTCCGGCGCGGGGACGCAGGTCGGGTGATCCCGGTGGGTGGAACAGGCGCCGGGGCCGTTTTCCGTTGTGAAACCGCCCTACGATGCTAACCTGCGACCAGAATCAATTTCAGTTCTGGCGCGACAAGTAGCCACTGAAGTGCATCTTTGGAGGGCTCGATGGCTGTCATCAATTCGACTGAAGCGACACAAGCTCGCCACACCGAGCCATCGCCGTCCATGGTCGAGCGCATGACCCTGATCCTGGACGCGTTCGACGGGCGCAGGGTGCCGCTCTCCCTCGAGGAGGTCGCCCGCCGGGCGCGACTGCCGCGCTCGACCGTCCACCGCATCCTCAACCAGATGCTGCGGTTCCAGTGGATCGAGCACGAGACGTTCGGCTATCGGCTCGGTCGCCGAGCCCTGGGACCCTGTGGCGACGAGCGAGGGCACGGGGAGATCCGGGAAGCGGCGGCGGCCCGCCTGCACGAGTTGCACCTGCGCACCGGGCTGGTGGCGCACCTCAGCGTGCTCGACGGCTGCGACGTCGTCTTCCTCGACAAGGTCGGCGGGGCGTCGGCCCGGCAGGTGCCGTCGCGGGTCGGCGGCCGCGTGGCCGCCCACCACACGGCCGACGGTAAGTCGATGCTGGCCGGGCTCGCTCCGGAGACGGTGGACTCCCTCTACCTCCCCACGCCACCGAGCCACACCGTCGCCACCCCCGCACTGCACCTCGAGCTCAGTCGAATCCGGCAGCGCGGCGGACTGGCCTTCCACCGTGACCCCGCGAAATCGGAATTCGCCTGCGTCGCAGCGGCGGTGCGCAGCGGTGATGCCACCATCGCGGCCGTCTCACTGTGCGGTGACGGCCGCGATGGGCGACTGAAGCATGTCGCGCCACTGGTGGCCGGCGCGGCCCGTGCGGTGTCCCGGATCCTGAACCCCAAGGCGGCCTGACACATTCCCGGGGGCGACCCGAGGAACCGGAACGCCGGGCCCGGACTCCACCGCCGGGCTCTCACAACAGCGCGGCCACGTTCCATGCGGAGTGGATCGCGCCCTCGATGTAGCCGACCCGGCCGGCGTCACCGATCACGTGCACCTGGGAGACCACACCGCGCAGCTCCTCGGCGAGCGGCGCCAGCGCCGATACCCCCGAGGCCGTCACGACCATGGCCGCCCGAGCGGTCAACGTCCGGTCGCCGACGCGGAACTCCACGTGCTCGCGGGTGATTCGCTGCACGGTCGCATGGCGATGGATGGTCACACCCAGCTCGCCCGCGTGCCGGACGGCGGTCCACCGGCGCGGCATCGCCATCGCGACCCCCAGCTGCTGCCCTTCCTCCAGCAGGGTCACCCGGCGTCCGCGTGCGGCCAGGAATTCCGAAAGTTCCAGCCCCACAAGGGAACCGCCGATCACGACCACGTCCTTGCCGGTCGGCAGGAACCTGCGCGTCACCGCGCGGATCGCGGCGGGGCTCGTGGTGATTCCGGACAGCTTGCCCAACGCGGCGATGACGCGCAGCAGGCGCGGGATCCGGGCGACCTCGCCGACGCCGGTCAGCAACGCCCGCAAGGTGTCTCGGGTGTGCACGTGGGGCAGATCGCCGCCGGGGACGGCCGGGCGTTCCCGCACCGCGCCGGTAGCGACGACGACCGCATCCGGACGCAACGCCGTGACCGAGGACACCGTGGCCTCGGTCTTCAAGCGGATGTCGACGCCCAGGCGTTCGACTTCGACCTTCAGCCAGTTCAGCAGCCGCTGATTATCGGGCGTGGTGAGGCTGGAGAACCACAGCGTGCCGCCGATCCGATCGGACTTGTCCAGCACCGTGACCCGGTGTCCACGCTCGGCTGCCACCCGGGCCGCCTCGAGCCCGCCCGGCCCGGCTCCGACGACCACCACATGTTTGCGCCGCGCGGCCGGCGCCGGCGGAAGCCGGGCCTCGTTGCCCAGCGCCGGGTTCACCGCACACACCGGAGTGCCGTCCCAGAAGTTCTCCTGAACGCACACATAGCAATTGATGCACGGCCGGATGCGCTCCGGCTCACCCGCCCGCAACTTGTGCACCAGGTCCGGATCCGCGAGCAGCTGTCGTCCCATCGCGGCGAAATCGGCCCGGCCCGCGGCGATCGCCCGCTCGCCGACCTCCGGCAGCACCCGGCCGACCGCGATCACCGGAATGGACACCGCCCGCTTCACCTCGGCGGCCAGGTCGGTGTACGCACCCACCCGATCGGGCAGCGGGCCATCGGTGAAGTTCGAGAACGGGTTACGCCCCCAGCCGGTGACATGGATGGCGTCCGCGCCCGCCGCCTCGAACAACGCCGCCGCCCGCACGGCCTCCGCGGTGGTCAGCGCCCCGTCCTCCCCGAACTCGCGTCCGGCCACTCGCACCAGAATCGCCAGCGCGTCACCGACTTCCGCCTTGACGGCCCGGATGACCTCGACGGCCAGCCGCGCCCGGTTCTCCAGCGAGCCACCGTATTCGTCGGTGCGCTTGTTGTCCGCGCTGCTGAGGAAGCCGCCGAGTACATAGCCGTGGGCGCAGTGGATCTCCACCGCGTCGCCGCCGGCCGCCCGCACCCGCCCGGCCGCTTCCGCGAAGCAGCGCACCAGCCAGGCCAGATCCTCCCGCGTTGCCTCGTGATACGTGGGCTGCTTGCCGCCGGTGACCGCCGCCATGCGCCGCAGCTCTTCGGGGGTGTTGTCGCCCAGTGCGGACAGGTCCAGCGCCGCGCCGGGCGGCGAGGGAACCAGCAGCGGCCGGCCTTCGACGGTGTCGATCCGCGCCACCTTGCCGTGGTGGGTCATCTGAACGCACAGCTTGCTCCCGGCCGCGTGTACCGCGTCGGCGAGCGCCCTGATCCCCGGAACGAACCGATCCTCCGACAGCCCGGGTTCCTTGGTGCTCGCGCACCCGACCGGATAGGCAACAGCACAGCATCCCGTGATGATCAGCCCGGTACCGCCGGCCGCGCGGGCGACGAAATGGTCGATGTCGCCCTGCTCGATCTCCCCGTCCACGCACAGATTCATGTCCATGGCGGGCAGCACGACACGGTTGGGGACTGTGATGGGACCGATGGTCGCGGGAGCGAGCAGGTGGCGGAAGTTCTGGTTGGTCACGAGCCGAAGCTAGATCTGCACCTCCCGCGGTAGCGGGCCACTCTCGATCACCGGGAGGTCATCGCCGCGGTATGCAACGATCTCGCTGTGACCGCGGACGAGGGCATGACCGGGCGGGCGGCGACATTCACCGGTGGCGGTGTCGTCGCGGCGCGCTGCGCGGCGATCGGTGTCGGAGTATCAGCCGCCGGGGTGCTCGCCGGGCTCATGGTCTCCGGCATCGCCTGGTGGGAGCGTGGCCTGGTCGGCATCCTCTGCGTCCCGCTCCTGGCGGCCGCGAGTCTGTCGTTGTGGAGCGACGCCGGCGAGCAGCAGGCGGACTTCGCGCGGTTGCGCGCATCCGGTCTGCCGGCGGTCGCGGAGGTCGTCGCGATGACGGTGACCAATGACGGTGAAAGTGATTGGGCGACAATGACATTGCGGATCAGTGGTCCGGACGTGCCCATGTTCGAGGGGTGCGTCAGATGCCACCCCGAGCCCATGATGCGGCTCGGCGCGCGTCTCGACGCCGTCGTCGACCCCGCCGACAACCTGTTCACTCTCCGGCCTGTGTGACGGCCCACCTGGCTGCATACCGACCCGAGCCGAAATCCGTTCGCGCCGAGCGGGGTACCCACCGCGGGTGCCCCGTTCGGCTGGGTGTCACCGGCTCGCGACCAGCTCGCCCAGTTCGGGCAGGACGGCGTCGGCGACGCGAATCCTGCGCTGCACCAATCCGTTCGCGTAGAACAGGTCGGCGGCGTGCTGTTGCTCGGCCACGAAGTCGTCGTCGATCGGCAACAGACCCCACGGCCGGGTGCGCAGCGCGTGCTCCCACTCGGCGACCGGCCGGCCGTCGTCGGCGCTGAACAGCGCGGCGGCGTCGGCCGGGTGGTCGCGGATCCACTCGTCGGCCAGTTGCAGCGCCGCGGTGACGGCGGCGAGTTCGGCACGGCGCGTGGTGGCGAACTCGCGGCTGGTGAACCAGAGCGAGCGGTGGCTGAACAGCCCCTCGGTCGGGATCACCTCGCGCAGTTCGGCTTGCTGTTCGACCCGGGTCAGGAACGGATACGAGCCCACCCAGGCGTCGACCTCACCGGTCAGGAACAGCTCGGCGGCGTCCCCGTAGGCGTCGACCGGGACGATATCGCCCCAGGTCAGTCCCGCTCGCTCCAACGCCAGCAGCAGCAACGTCGTCTGCCAGGACCCGTGGCCGAGGGCGACCCGCTTGCCCTTCAGGTCCGCCGGGTCGTGGATTCCGGAGGCGGCGTGCACGACCAGGCGCCCGTTCTCCACCCGCGGCCCGGACACCGCCAGATAGACGATGTCGTGGCCCTTGGCCTGCGCGGTCACCGGCGGCGTCGAGCCGGTGCCGATGACGTCGTAGCCGCCGTCGAACAGATGGTCGCCGTGCCCGGAGGGCAGGCCGGCCGTCGGATCGACCCGCGGGTTGTCCAGGGTTCGCAGATCCACCCACGCCACGTCGGGCAGCGTCTGCTCGAGGATGCCGAGGTGCCGCAGCACCCACAGGGTGTTGTTCTGGGGGAAGTAGCCGACGCGAACAGTCATGAGAGCAGAGCCTTTCCGGAGCGTTCCTTCAGTAACGGCAGGACGTGGCGGCCCACGCGGCGCGCCTCCTCCAGGTGCGGGACGCCGGCCAGGATGAAGGCGTCCACACCGAGTTCGATCAGTTCGTTCAGCCGGTCGGCGACCTCGCGGTACGAGCCGACCAGGCCGAAGGCCGGTCCGGGGCGCAGCCGGTCGAAACCGCCCCAGACATTCGGCTGCACCTCGAGCGACCGGTAGTCGGAGCGGTCGGCCCCGGCGGTGAAGGCCTGCCCGCGCTGCCAGCCCACCGAATCACCCTCGGCGCCGTCGTCTTTCGCGTCCCCGGTCCAGCCCAACCGGATCTGCTCCCACGCTTCGTCCGCGGTGTCGCGGGCCAGGATGTCGATCCGCACCGCGAATTTCGGCGGCTTCGGGCTCTTCTCCCGCACCGCGGCGAATTTGGCCGCCAAGGCGTCGAACGGTTCCAGCCAGGACAGGTAGTAGTCGGCGTGCCGTCCCGCGGCCTCGATCGCGGCGGGCGAGGAGCCGGAGAAGAAGATCTCCGGAAACGGTTGCCCGGCAAGCAGTTCCGGCAGGCCGCCGTCGGTCACCTGATAGAAGCGGCCGTCGTGGCGGAACGTGCCGTCGCCGTGCCAGACGCCGTGCAGGACGTCGAGGAACTCCGAGGTGCGCGCGTACCGGTCGTCGTGCGTGACGGTGTCACCCCACCAGCGCTGTGCCGGGCCGCCACCACCGGAGATGATGTTGTAGACGATGCGGCCGCCGGAGGCCCGCTGCAGCGTCGCGGTCATCCGGGCCGCCTGCACCGGGTGCAGGAAACCCGGCTGGAACGCGACCATGAACCGCCAGCTGCGGGTTTCGGCGGCGAGCGTGGCCGCGGCCGCCCACGGGTCGTCGGTGTGCGGGAACGAGGGCAGCAGACCACCCACGAACCCCGAATCCTCCGCTGCCCGAATCACTTCGGCCATGTAGTCGGCATGGGTGAACCCGTCGCCGCCGCCGTCGCGCGTGCCCGGGGCCAGGGCGCCGGGCAGGTCGGCCGCGAATCCGCCGCGGCTGCCGCCCGGCCGGTACAGCGAGGTCTGGTCGCCCTCCATCGCGATCCGCCAGTAGATGTCAACGGGCATGTGCCGCCTCCTGTTCCGCCAGTCGGTAGACCTCGCCGGGATCGTGTCCGACCTCGACGAATCCCGCCGATCCACGTCCGTCGACCCCGCCGACGTACACATTCGGGAAGGGCGTGTCCGACAACGGTTTCGGGAGCCCGTCCGGGGAGGTCCAGAATTCGCGGGCCACGGCCACGAACTCCGCCCGGCCCGGATCGTCCGCGTCGAGGTGCCAGCCCAGCCGCCCGCCGGAGAACCGCTGCAGCGAGGCGGACAGTTTCGCGGTGTATTGCGGTGTCGCGAGCCCGGTCCGGAAGCCGGCGACGACCTCGATGTGGCGGGTGGCGCGCAACAATGCCGCGGCGGTCACCAGCGATTCGGGGCCGTCGGGATCGAAGGGGACCAGGACGCCGGTCACACCCGCGAGGTCGGCGGCGCGGGCCGATGCGAGTTCCGGCGCCTGCGGCGGCGGCCGCAGGTCGGTCAGGAATCGCGGAAGCCGCACCGGCGGTGGCGCACTCGCCGCTCCGGGCAGCACGATATGGGTCACAGGAATCGACTCCTTCGTAGCGTGAGTTCGGTCAGCACGGTGGACCGGCTCCGGTTGCCGGGTGCGGGCGTCGGACGGCGTGGTCACGACCCGACCCCGAGGTCGGTCAGCAGCCGCCGCCGGAGTGCGGCGAACTCCGGATCGCCCGGGTCACGCGGGCGGGCCACGGCCACCGGCTCGTCGGTGACCAGCTTCCCGTCGCGCAGTACGGCCACCCGGTCGGCGAGCCGGATGGCCTCGTCCACATCGTGGGTGACCAGCAGGACCGCGGGGTGATGCCGCTCGCGCAGATCGGCCACCAGGTCCTGCATCCGAAGCCGGGTCAGAGCGTCCAAGGCCGCGAAAGGTTCGTCCAGCAGCAGTAATTCGGGCTCGCGAACCAGTGCCCGGGCCAAGGCGACGCGCTGTGCCTCGCCGCCCGAGAGCGTCGCGGGCCAGGCGCGGATGTGCGCCGCCAGGCCCACTTCGCCGAGCGCGGCCAGCGCGGTCGCCCGGGTCCGCGTGCCGCGGGGCAGTCCGATGGTGACGTTGCCCAGAACCCGTTGGGAGGGGATCAGCCGCGGCTCCTGGAATACCACGGTACGAGCGCGCGGAACCAGGACCGTACCGGCGTCGGGCCGGTCCAACCCGGCCAGAATGCGCAGCAGGGTGGTCTTTCCCGAGCCGCTCGCACCGAGCAGGGCCAGGAATTCACCGCGCCGCACCGTCAGGTCGATGCCGTCCAGCACGCTGCGCGTATCGAAGGTGCGGGTCAATCCGTTCAGCTGGATCGCGGTGCTCATCGGTGGCCTCCGGCGGTGCGCCACGGCATCAGTACCCGCTCCAGCGCCCGGATCGCGATGTCCGCGAGCAGCCCGAGCAGGCCGTAGATCAGGATGACGACGGTGAGAATGTCGGTGCGGGAGAAGTTCTGCGCCTGGGCCATCAGATAACCCAGGCCCGCGGTCGAATTGATCTCCTCCGCGGCGATGAGCGCGATGACGCTCAGCGTCGTGGACAGCCGCAACCCGGACAGCAACGCCGGCAACGCGCCCGGCAGGATCACCCGGCCGACCAGCGCCGGCCGGCTCATCCCGAAGGTGCGTGCCGCCTCCAGCAGTTTGCGGTCGGCGGATCGCACGCCGCCGAAGGTCGCCACGTACATGGGGAAGGTGGTGGCGACGGCGATCAGCACGATCCGCGCGGATTCCCCGATCCCGAACCAGACCATGAACAGCGGCACCAGCGACAGGAACGGCAGCGCCCGCAGGGTCTGGACCGCGGAATCGATCAGGTCCTCGCCGAGCCGCCACGCGCCGGTGACGACGCCGAGCACGAGCCCGGTCGTGACGCCGAAGAACAGCCCGGTTCCGGCGCGGCCGAGCGACACGGTCAGCGCATCGTCCAATTGCCCGCTGTCCCAGAGCTTTCCGGCGGCACGCAGCACCGCGGGCGGCGAGGCCAGCAGATCCGGGGTGAGCACGCCGGTCGCCGAGGCGGTCCACCACGCCGCGAGGATCAGCAGCGGACCGACGGCGCGCAGCACGAGCGCCACCCCGCGCGGCCGCGGCCGGGGCAGCCGGACCCGCGGAGTCTCCAGCTCGGAGCTGCCCGGCTCGAGGTCGAGGTCCGGCGCCTGGACCGCGGTCATCGGTTGCCCGCCGCGGTGATATCGATCAGATGTGGTGCGACATCGACGATTCCGTCGGTGACGTGCTGGTCGGCGAAGAACCGGGCGACCTCGGCGAACGCGGCCCGGTCGGCGTCGGTGATCGCGGACACGGGGCTCAGCGCCCGCAGATCCTCGATCGTGAGGTCCTTCGCCCGTCCGTCGACGGCGTCGGGACCGGCGCTGTGCACGACGTTGATCCCGGCCTCCGGATGCTGCCGCAGGGCCACCTCCGCGTCGTGCAGATAGGTGTAGAAGGCCGCCACCACGGCCGGATGCTGCTGCTGGAACTCGTTGCGCACCGCCCAGACCGCGTAGTTCTGCGATCCGATGTCACCACCGGTGACCAGGAAGTGCTCGCCCGCGTTCGCCCGCTCGGCGATGGAGAAGGTCGACCAGGTGGCCCAGGCGTCGACCTGCCCCGAATGCAATACGGCGGCACTCTGATTGGGCTGCAGGTAGACCCGCGTGACCGCCGCGTCGGCGACGTGGTTCTGTGCCAGTGCCCGCAGCAGCAGGTATTCGGCGGACCCGCCGTGTGAGACCACGACCTTCTTGCCGGCCAGGTCCGCGACCGAGTTGATCCCCGAATTGTCCTTCACCAGAATGCCTTCGGCGATCTTGTCCGGGGCGACGGCCGCGAACAGCCGGAACCCCGGCTTCTGCGCGAGCGCCGCGATCGCCGAGGTGATCGAGCCTTCGGCGAGATCGAGCTCGTTGTTGTCCAGCTCCTGCGCGGCCGGGGCGAACGGGCCCGCGCTGCCGGTCCATTCGACCTTCGCGCCGACCTTGGCCAGCGCGGCGTCGAGACTGCCGTCCTTCTTGCCCAGCGCCAGCGCGCCGGAGTTGCCGGGGTCGGGGATCCGGACGGTGATCGTCGCACCGGAGGCGGGGGAACTGCTGGGCGCGGAGCAGGCGGTGACGACTGTGGTGAGAGTGAGCGCGGCGGCGACGGCGAGTGCCCGGGTGACGGTGATCATCGATGGTTCTCCGAACGTAGGGGTGGATCAGCTGCGGTGAGCGCGGGCGCGGGCGAGTTCCCGCGCGGCGGCCAAGGGCGCCGGGTCGGCCCAGGCGGCGAGGTCGACCGGCCGGGCCAGGAAGCCGTGGCTGTGCAGGAACCGCTCCTGCTGCCCCAACAGCGCCAGCCGCGCCGGCGACAGGTCGAGGTGCAGGTCGGCGTGGTCGGTCCAGTCGTAGGCGCCCGCGACTCCGGTTGCGCCCGCACCGGTTTCGGCGGCGAGGATGCGGGCCACACCGGCCGGATTCGTCGCTGCCCAGTCGGCGGCCTCGATCAGGACCGCGAGGAACCGCACCACCACGTCGGGATGGTCGTCGAGCAGCCGCTGGTGCACGGTGACCGGCCGGGGAGTGCCGTTGTTGACCCGGGCGGACCGGTCGGCGAAGGCATCCAGATCGATCCCGACGACGGCGTCGTAGCGAGCGGCCGCCTCGACGGCGAGCGCGCCCTTGACGTAGACGGCGTCCACCCGGCCGGCGTCGAGGGCCTCCAGTTCCGCGACCCACTGGTCGGCGCCGGGCGCGGCGTCCACGTCGATCAGTGTCGCGTCGTCGAGGCCGCGACCGGAAGTACCCAGTGCGCCGGCGAACCCGGCCAGCGCCATGGCCCGCCAGAAGTCGATGGCGATGGCGCGGCGCGGGATGGCCAGCCGCAGCCGAGCCAGATCGTCCGGAGTGACGGCACCGCGACCGCGCCGGACCAGGATCGCCTGCCGCTCCTCGATCCAGGTCAGCCCGATCAGCCGGGTCGGTTCCCCGTTGGCGCGCGCCCACAGCGCGGGGACGTTGCCGCCTTCGCGGACCAGGCCGGTGAGGGAATGGGTGAAGTGGCGGTCGCGCGGGACATCGGCTCCGGCGTCCTGCAGGGAACGGACGGCCAGGCCGTCGGCGGCGAATTCGGCGACCAGCGAGCCTCGGTCCGCGGCGATGCCGGTGGCGGTGGGCACCGGGCAGCGGGTGAACCACAGCGTGTCGAGGGTGGCGGTCATGGCGGGCCCCGGATCGTTCGGAGGGACAGAGGAATCGGGCGCCGGACTCGGTTGCCGGCGACCGGAATCAGACTGCCGCAGCCGAATCGGACATCCACGATATGGAATCAGCCGGATTATTAGGTGCCGAATTGTCGACGCCCCTTCCGCATTGTGGAATTGTCGAGGCGTGACCAGAGATTCGGCTCAACCGCGCGACGGCGCACAGGCGGTCCATCGGACGCTCGCCCTGCTGCAGTGTTTCGGGGACAGCCCGCACGACGTCTCGGCATCGGAACTCGCCCGCCGGGCCGGTCTCGCACTGTCGACCACCCACCGGTTGCTGCAGGCGATGACGGCGACCGGTTTCCTGGAGCAGGACCCGGATACCGCTCGCTACCGGCTGGGACCGACGGTCGCCGAACTGGGCCGAGTGGCCCGCCATCGCCGCGGTCTGCACCGCGCCGAACCGGAACTCGCCGCGCTGTCGCAGCGCACCGGCGTCACCGCCGACCTCGCCGTGCGGGTCGGCGCCCACGCCGTGATCCTGGCCGGTGGTTCCCTGGACGGCGACCACGGCCGCGCGCTGCGCCGGCCGCTGCACTCGACGGCGCTGGGCAAAGTCCTGCTGGCCTGGTCGGACCTGTCCGACGAGCAGATCGCGGCGCTGTCCCCGCTGGCCCCGCTGACGGACCGCACGATCACCGACCCGGTGGCGCTGCGAGCGGAACTGTCGCGGGTCCGGGCCGCGGGCTTCGCGCTGAACGACGGCGAGTCCGCCTCCGGGGTCCGCACGGTCGCGGTGCCGGTCCTGGACGCGGCGGACCGCGCGTGCTTCGCGCTGGCGCTGCGTGCCTCTCCGGCGTCCATCCCCGACCATCGTCTCGCCTGGTTCGCCGCCGAGGCCGCCGCCTGTGCGGACGCGCTGGAAGTAGTGCTCCTGCCCCCGACTCGGCGCCGGACCGCCGCGCGCCCGCCGATTCGGGCGTAGTAGTAGCAGCGCGCGCACCGGGTGCGGTATGCAAGTCGTGCTGTTGCGACCTCGAGGAGATTCATGACCATCGACCTGCGTGGCGCCCGCGTGCTGCTCACGGGAGCCACCGGCGGCATCGGGCATGCCATCGCCCGCGCCCTGCATGCCCAGGGCGCGGTGCTCACGATCACCGGCCGCCGCACCGAGGCGCTCGACGCGCTGGCCGCGGAGCTGAGCGCCACCGCGCTCGCCGCCGACCTGGCCCGGCCCGAGGCGCCGCAGGAGCTGCTCGAGCAGGCGGGCCGGGTCGACGTCCTCATCGCGAACGCGGCGCTGCCCGGGGTGGGACCGCTGACCGAGTTCAGCACGGAAAAGCTCGACAGCAACCTGGCCGTGAACTTGCGCGCGCCGATCATTCTGGCGCGATCCGTGCTGCCCGGCATGCTCGAGCGTGGCAGCGGACACCTCGTGTTCATCGGATCGGTGTCGGGTCTGACCGCATCTCCCGGCGGATCCATCTACAGCGCAACGAAGTTCGGGCTGCGTGGTCTGGCCGCGGGTCTGCGCCAGGACCTCCACGGCACCGGGGTCGGTGTCTCCTTGGTCATGCCGGGATTCGTCCGGGATGCCGGGATGTTCGTCGATTCCGGCATGCAGCTGCCACCCGGCGTGCGCACGGTCAGTCCGGAGCGGGTCGCCGGTTGTGTGGTCCGGGCGGTCCGGCGCGACAAGGGTGAGATCGTCGCCGCCCCGCTCGAGATGCGGATCGCCGCGAGACTGGGCTCGGTCGCGCCCGGGCTCAACGCCGCCGTCCAGCGGATGGCCGGGGCCGCGGATATCACCGCGACGCACACCGGCACCCGGTAGACCGGCCGATACCCGTCGGCGAGCAGGCGCGGAAGCACATACCGGGGTCTGGTATGCGGGCAGGCGGCTTAGCGAACTTTTGGCAAATCATCATCGGCGTATGCTGAGCGGGTAGGCGACCGGCGACGATATCCGATGAATCGAGATGTCCGATGCACGAGTTGGCAATCGCGCAGGGGATCGTGGACGGGGTGGTGGAGCACGCGGGTGCCCGGCGCGTGCACCAGGTGACCGTCGCTGTCGGGGCGCTGTGCGCGGTGGTGCCGGATGCGTTGCGCTTCGCGTTCGAGCTGGCTGCTGAGGGCACCGTCGCCGAGGGTGCGGAGTTGATCGTCGAGGACGTGCCCGCCCGCGCCGCGTGCCGGTCCTGTGGGGCCGACTTCGTCCTGCGTGATCCGATTCCGTTGTGCGCCTGCGGAAGTGCCGACATCTCGGTCCGGTCCGGGCTGGATCTGCGAATCAGTTCGATGGAGGTGAGTGATCCATGTGCGCGACCTGCGGCTGCGGCGGCAACAGTGGAGCGGTGATCACCGGCCCGCACGACGAGCAGTACGACGGCGACGGTCGTCGGCCTGACCACGACGCGGACCACCGCGAGCACGATCGGGCGGACGGCCGCGAGCGCCGGCACGACCACTCGCACGACCACGACCACGAGCACTCGCACGACCACGACTATGCGCACGACCACGACGATGCGCACGACCACGACTATGCGCACGACCACGACGATGCGCACGACCACGACTATGCGCACGAACACGACCATGCGCACGAACACGACCATGCGCACTCGCACGGCCATGAGCACCCCCATGACCACACCCATGTGGCGACCGAGACCGTCACCCTCGAACAAAAGGTCCTCGCCAAGAACGACGAACTGGCCCAACGCAATCGGCAATGGCTCGCCGACCGCGGCATCCTGGCGCTGAACGTCACCAGTTCCCCCGGCGCGGGCAAGACCACCCTGCTCGAACGCACCGTCCGCGACTGCACGGACATCCCGATCGGTGTCATCGAGGGCGATCAGGAGACCCGGCTCGACGCGCAGCGGATCGAGGCGACGGGATGCCGTGCGGTGCAGATCAATACGGGTTCCGGCTGCCACCTGGACGCCGCCATGACCCGTGGCGCGCTCGATGCCCTGGACCCGCCGCCCGGCAGTGTGGTGATCATCGAGAACGTCGGAAATCTGGTGTGCCCGGCCCTGTTCGACCTCGGCGAGTACGCGAAGGTAGTCGTGATCTCGGTGACCGAGGGCACCGACAAACCGCTGAAATACCCGCACATGTTCGCCGCCGCCGGCCTGATGCTGATCAACAAGATCGACCTGTTGCCGTACGTCGATTTCGACCTGCACGCCTGCGTCCGGTACGCCCGCTCGGCCAACCCGGACCTGGCCGTGTGCGCGGTGTCGGCGACGACCGGCGCGGGTCTGAGCAGCTGGTACGACTGGTTGCGGGCGGGTTGCCGATCCGTTGAGGTTCCAATTCCGCAGGCATAGACTGTGAGGGTCTGTAGTGCACATTCGTGTGCCTGACTTGTGACGGCTTCGAGCCGGATCGGCCTGCCCCGCCCGGCTCGGGAAGGTGGCGCTGATGCCCACGCAGGAAGCAGTCCGGGCCGAGGAAGCGCTGATACACGTCCTGTGGATCAACGCCGGACTCAGCTGTGACGGTGATTCGGTGGCGCTGACTGCCGCCACCCAGCCCAGTGTCGAGGAGATCGCTCTCGGAGCGCTGCCCGGCCTGCCCAAGATCGCCGTGCATTGGCCGCTGATCGACTTCGAATGCGGCCCGACCGGGGGAGCCGACGACTTCCTCGAATGGTTCTTCAAGGCCGATCGGGGTGAACTCGAGCCGTTCGTGCTGGTCGTCGAGGGATCCATTCCGAACGAGCAACTCCACGACGACGGCTACTGGTGCGGTTTCGGCAACAACCCAGAGACGAACCAGCCCATGACGACCAGTGAATGGCTCGACCGGCTGGCGCCGAAGGCCACCGCGATAGTGGCGGCCGGTACCTGCGCCACCTACGGCGGTATCCACGCCATGGCCGGGAATCCGACCGGCGCGATGGGTGTTCCGGACTATCTGGGCTGGGAGTGGAAGTCCAAGGCGGGAATTCCGATCGTCTGCGTGCCCGGCTGCCCGATCCAGCCGGACAATCTGTCGGAGACGCTGACCTACCTCCTCTACATGGCGACCGGCCAGGCGCCGATGATTCCGCTCGACGAATCATTGCGCCCGAAGTGGCTCTTCGGTGCGACGGTGCACGAGGGCTGCGACCGGGCCGGCTACTACGAAGAGGGCGACTTCGCGCACGAATACGGATCACCGAAGTGCATCGTGAAACTGGGATGCTGGGGTCCGGTCGTGAAATGCAATGTGCCCAAACGTGGTTGGCTCAACGGTGTCGGCGGGTGCCCCAACGTGGGCGGCATCTGTATCGGCTGCACCATGCCCGGTTTCCCGGACAAGTTCATGCCGTTCATGGACGAACCGCCGGGCGGGAAGCTGTCGTCGACGGCGTCAGGGCTGTACGGATCGGTGATCCGCAGCCTGCGGCACATCACCGGCCGCACGGTCGACAAGGAGCCGCACTGGCGGCACAAGGGGGAGAAACTCGACACAGGGGCCACCCGCACCTGGTAGGAGGACGTCCCGATGACGCAGATCATCCCGGAGCCGTCGCATGTGAAGATCGAGCCGGATTCGCTCGTCGAAATGGCGTGGGACCCGATCACCCGAATCGTCGGCAGCCTCGGCATATACACGAAAATCGATTTCGCGAACCGCGAAGTGGCCGAGTGTCACAGCACCTCGTCCATCTTCCGCGGGTACTCGATCTTCATGCGCGGCAAGGATCCTCGTGACGCGCACTTCATCACCAGCCGCATCTGCGGTATCTGCGGCGACAACCACGCCACCTGTTCCTGCTACTGCCAGAACATGGCCTACGGAGTGCATCCGCCGGCATTGGGCGAGTGGATCGTCAACCTCGGCGAGGCCGCGGAATACATGTTCGATCACAACATCTTCCAGGAGAACCTGGTCGGCGTGGACTTCTGCGAGAAGATGGTCGCGGAGACCAATCCGAGTGTGCTGGACCGGGCGCGCCGGACCGAGGCGCCGCACGCCGCCATGCACGGCTACCGCACCGTCGGCGACATCATGGAGGCGCTGAACCCGTTCACCGGTGAGTTCTACCGGGAGGCGTTACAGGTCAGCCGCTACACGCGAGAGATGTTCTGCCTCATGGAAGGTCGGCACGTGCACCCGTCCACGCTGTATCCCGGCGGGGTAGGCACGGTGGCGACCGTCCAGTTGATGACCGACTACATGACCCGGCTGATGCGGTACGTCGAGTTCATGAAGAAGGTCGTGCCGATGCACGACGACCTGTTCGACTTCTTCTACGACGCGATACCCGGCTACGAGCAGGTCGGATTGCGGCGCACGCTGCTGGGTTGCTGGGGCTCGTTCCAGGACCCGGAGGTCTGCAGGTTCGATTACCGGACCATGGCGGACTGGGGCCGCCGGATGTTCGTGACGCCCGGCGTCGTGGTGGACGGGAAACTGGTCACCACCTCCCTGGTCGACATCAACCTGGGCCTGCGGATCCTGCTCGGCAGTTCGTATTACGAGGACTGGACTGATCAGGAGATGTTCGTGAAGACCGATCCGCTGGGCAATCCGGTGGACCGGCGGCACCCGTGGAACCAGCACACCAACCCCAAGCCGCAGAAGCGCGACCTGGAGGACAAGTACAGCTGGGTGATGTCGCCGCGCTGGTTCGACGGCACCGACCATCTGGCGCTCGACACCGGTGGCGGGCCACTGGCCCGACTGTGGGCGACGGCGCTGGCCGGGCTGGTCGACATCGGTTACGTGCGCTCGACCGGGCACAGCGTGCAGATCAACCTGCCCAAGACCGCCCTGAAGGGGCCGGTGGAGTTCGAGTGGAAGATCCCCGTCCACGGCAGCAACACCATCGAACGCGACCGGGCCCGCACCTACTTCCAGGCCTATGCGGCGGCGTGCGCCCTGCACTTCGCCGAGCAAGCGCTGGCGGAGATCCGGGCCGGGCACACCAAGACCTGGGAGCCGTTCGAGGTGCCCGACGAGGCGATCGGATGCGGCTTCACCGAGGCCGTGCGGGGTGTGCTCTCGCACCACATGGTGATCCGCGACGGCAAGATCGCCAACTACCACCCGTACCCACCCACGCCCTGGAATGCGAGCCCCCGCGACAGTTTCGGCACGCCGGGACCGTACGAGGACGCCGTGCAGGGCCAGCCGATCTTCGAGGAGAACGACCGCGAGCACTTCAAGGGCATCGACATCATGCGGACCGTCCGTAGCTTCGACCCCTGCCTGCCGTGCGGTGTGCACATGTATCTCGGTCAGGGCAAGACGCTCGACGCCCTGCACTCGCCGACCCAGGCACTGACCGCCGAATAACCCGCGTTGCCGCGGCGGCGGCCCGTTGTGAGAGGAGGCGGTGTCCACGCGTCCCGACGAAGCGCACGACCCCGCGGCCGACGACGATCGGTGGCGCGGTGCCGGTGACCGCATCGAGAACCTGCTCGACGCGAGTTCGGCGAGCGGCGTCCTGGCCCGGGAACGGGCGGAGGCCCTCGTCGGCGAGGTCGTGGACCTGTACGGCGCGGGCCTGCGTCGCATCGTGGCCACGCTCGACGACGCGGCGGTGCAGCGGCTGATCGGCGACGATCTGGTCGCGAGCCTGCTGCTGGTCCACGGCCTGCATCCGCAGGACGTCGAGACCCGGGTGGCGGGCGCCCTCGACAGTGTGCGGCCCTATCTGGGCTCGCACGGCGGTGACGTGCGCCTGCTGGAGGTCACCACGGACGGCGTGGTCCGGCTCGAACTCACGGGCAGCTGCCGTAGCTGCCCGTCGTCGTCGGTCACCCTGGAACTGGCGGTGGAGGACGCGGTGCGCGCGGCCGCACCCGAGATCGTCACGATCGAGGCGGTGGCGGCCGAGCGGGCCGATGCCGGGCTGATCGCCCCGGATTCCCTGTTCGGGCATCTGCACGGTTCCGGAAACTGGGTCGCCGCACCGGAGTTGGCGGAACTCGCGTCCGGGGAGGTGGGCGGTTTCGCGTTGGGCGGGACCACGGTGCTGGCCGGGCGGATCGGCGACCGGATCTACGTCTACCGCGATCGCTGCCCGGTGTGCACCCGGTCGCTGGCCGGCGCGGTCCTGCAGCGCGGGCTCGGCTCGAACGATCCGGTGCTGCGCTGCCCGAGCTGCCGCGCCCACTTCGATGTCGTGCACGCCGGAGCTCGGCTGGACGGTGACGGGCATCTGGAGCCGTTCCCGGTGCTGGTCCGCTCCGGCGAGCTGTCGGTGGCGGTACCGGCGGGGGTGGGCGGATGAACTCGACCGCGTGGATACTGCGGCGGATCGCCGCCGACCGGGCACCGCGCCCAGCGCCGGGCGAGCGGTGCGAGATGTGCGCCGAACCGGTCGCCGCGGAACACCAGCACGTCGTGGATGTCGAAGGGCGGCAACTGATGTGCGTGTGCCGGGGCTGCTATCTGCTGTTCACCGACGAGCACGCCGCGCTGCGCTACCGGGCCGTCCCGCAGCGGTACCTGTCGTTCCCGGACTTCACCATGACCCGGCCGGAATGGGACGCGCTGGAGATCCCGGTCGGTCTGGCGATCTTCTTCCACAATTCGGCCGCCGGTCGCACCGTCGTGCTCTATCCGGGACCGGCGGGCGCCACCGAATCCGAACTGCCGCTGCCGGATCGGCAGACTCTGATCGAGCAGCACCCCGAATTCGCCGCGCCCGCGGCCGATGTGGAGGCGCTGCTGATCCGGGTGCCCGACCGCGACACCGCCGCCGCCGAGTGCCTGCTGTTGCCGATCGACGCCTGCTACGAGTTCATCGGCCGAATCCGCTTGCTGTGGCGCGGTTTCGACGGCGGCTCGGACGTACGCCGATTCGTGGACGAGTTCTTCGCCACGGCTGCCGCTCGGGCCCGCCCCGCCGGCACTCCCGGTCCGGAGGTGGCGGTATGAGCCCGGCCTACGCCACCACCTTCGCGGTGCTGGACATCCGTCCCGAGCCCTACGCGGTGACACCGATCCTGTCGGCGCGGGTCGGGATCGCCTCGATCGGCGAGGAACCGGTGCACGCCATCGCATTACGCGCGCAGGTGCGGATCGACCCAGGCCGGCGCTCCTACTCCGACGTGGAGACCGCCGGACTGCTCGACCTGTTCGGCCCGCGTGAGCGCTGGTCGCAGACCCAGCGGTCGTTCCTCTGGATGCATTGCGCCACCACGATTCCCGGCTTCTCCGGCGGCGCCGAGGTGGATCTGCCGATGTCGTGCACCTACGACTTCGAGGTCGCCGCCTCGAAATACCTGCACGCCCTGCGCGCGGGCACCGTGCCGCTGCTGTTCCTGTTCAGCGGGACGGTATTCATCCGCGGCAGTACCGGATTCGCGGTGCAGCAGATCCCGTGGGACCGCGAGGACCGCTACGACATGCCGGTCGCGGTGTGGCAGGAACTGATGGCGACCCAGTTCCCCGAGACGGGCTGGGTGCGGCTGCGCGAGGACACCATGGCCGCGCTGGCCCAGTTCAAGGCCCAGCACGGGCTGCTCAACTTCGACGACACCGTCGGGCACCTGCTCGCCACGGCCGAGGAGTCGGCGTGAGTACCCCCGGCCGGATGCGTGCCCGCGCGGTCGCCGACGCGGTGCTCTACGAGGGCTACCTGCTCTATCCATATCGGGCGGATTCGCGAAAGAACCGGTCCCGCTGGCAGTTCGGCGTGCTCGGTCCGCCCGGTGCCGCGGCGGCCGGACTCGGTGAGGACAGCGAACTGATCGGGCAGGCGCTGCTGGCCCCGGCGGGTGATCCGATGCTGCGGATCACGATTCGCTTCCTGCAGCTGCAGCACCGGGGTGTGCGGGACGCGGACGGCCGAGCAGTCCCGGAGTCGACCGTGGCCGGGCGTACCTGGCTGGACTGGGACGAGGCGGTGGAACAGGAGATCGTGCTCGGCCCGGCGCCGCCCGCGCCGGGCGCCGTGCCGATCGCGATTGCGGACGGCACCGATATCGAGCAGCTCGACGATCCGGCGGGCGGGCCGACCGGGTCGATCGTGCGCACCCGGTGCGAGCTGCACGGCGAATTCGAGCTCGGTGTCGAGCCGGACGACGGTCTGCTGCGCCTCACCCTCACCGTCCGCAACACCGGGACACCGGCCACCGACCAGCGCGACGCCGCCACCCGCTCGCTGATCGGCGCCCACATCATCGCGGAAGTGACCGGGGGCGAGTTCGTTTCGCTGCTCGAACCGCCACCGTACGCCGCCGCGGCCGTGGACCGGTGCACCCACCACCGCTGCTTCCCGGTGCTGGCCGGCCCGCCCGGCGACCACAGCCTGCTGCTGGTGTCGCCGATCATCCTGTACGACCACCCCGAGATCGCCGCGCAGAGCGTCGAACCGCTCTACGACGCCACCGAGATCGACGAGATCCTCACCCTGCGCGTCATGACCATGACCGACGAGGAGAAGGCCACCGCCCGGGCCACCGACCCGCGCGCGGCCCGGATCGTCGACCGCTGCGAGGCCATGACCGCCGAGGAACTGGCCCGCCTGCACGGGGTGCTGCGGGATCCGCACGCCGACGAGGTCCACCCGATCCCGGACATCCCGCCCGGCGTGGACTGGTGGGAGCCCGAGGCCGACACCGCGGTGCGACCGGATTCGGATGCGGTACCGATCGCCGGTGTCCTGGTGCGGCGCGGCAGCCGGGTGCGGCTGCATCCCGCACGGCGCGCCGACATCCACGACATGTTCTTCGACGGCCGCGACGCCCGCGTCACCTCGGTGCACGCCGACGTCGAGGGCCGCACCCACGTGGGCGTGGTCATCCTCGACGACCCCGGCGCCGACCTGCACGAATGGTACGGGCGCTACCTGTATTTCGACCCGGACGAGCTGGAACCGCTTGCCGGGCCGGACAACTGAACCCTGCCCGGCCGTCCGGCCGGGCACGACGGAAGGAGCAGCCGTGGTTGTAGTGGGAATGATCGCTCTGGTGATCGTCGGGCTGGCGGTCCTGAGCGCGGTGGCCGTCGGTGTGCGGTCAATCCCGGATATCAACCGCTATTTGCGAATCCGGCGCATGTGACTGCCAGGGTGCTGGTCGCCGGGATCGGCAACATCTTCCTCGGGGACGACGGCTTCGGGCCCGAGGTGGTTCGCACGATGCCGGCACCGGCCGACGACTCGGTGCGGATCGTGGACTACGGCATCCGCGGCATGCACTTGGCCTACGACCTGCTCGAACCGTGGACGGCACTGGTGCTCGTCGACGCCCTTCCGAATCGGGGAAGTCCCGGCCGCCTCGAGGTGCTGCGGGCTGAACCCGAACCTGATCGCCCGGCCGATCTGGACGCCCACGGCATGGATCCGGCCGCGGTGTTCGCCGGCGTGCGGGCGCTGGGCGGCACGGTGCCGCCGACCGTGGTGGTCGGCTGCCAGGTGCTGACGGTCGCGGAGGGCATCGGGTTGTCCGAACCGGTCGCGGCGGCGGTCGGGCCCGCGATCGAGACCGTCGCCGAGGTGCTGGCCACGCTGCGGGCCGAACGAGCGGAGGTGTGATCATGTGCCTCGGTATCCCGGGACAGGTCGTCGAGATCCTCGACGGCTACCACGGGCAGCTCGCCCTGGTCGACGTCTCCGGTGAGCAGCGGAAGGTGAATATCGGCCTGCTGCAGGACGATCCGGTGCGGCCGGGGGAGTGGGTGATCATCCACATGGGGCTGGCCGTGGAACGCACCGACGCGGCCGGTGCCCGGGCGGCACTGGCCGGTCTCGAACTCATGGGCCGAGGTGAGCTGCCGTGAACGCCGGGCGGGCACGGTGCCGGTTGGTGGTCCGGGGCGTCGTCCAGGGCGTCGGCTTCCGGCCGTTCGTCTACAGCACGGCCGCCGAACTCGCGCTGACCGGCAGCGTTTCCAACGACAGCTGCGGAGTGATCATCGACATCGAGGGCGCGCCGGGCGCGCTGGCCGAGTTCGCCGCGCGACTGCGGCATCGGCCCCCGCCGCTCGCGGTCGTCGAGTCGGTCGAGCGCACTGACCTGCCGGTGCGCGGCGGCACCGGATTCCACATCGCCGGGACCACCCGCGGCAGCGGCCGCACGCTGGCCTCACCCGACGTCGCGATCTGCGCGGACTGCGCGCGCGAGCTGGCCGACCCGGCCGATCGCCGCTACCGCCACCCGTTCGTGAACTGCACCAACTGCGGTCCGCGGTTCACCATCATCGCGAGCCTGCCCTACGACCGGGACCGGACCTCGATGGCCGACTTCGCCATGTGCGAGCGGTGCTCCCGGGAGTACCACGACCCCGCCGACCGCCGCTTCCACGCTCAGCCGATCGCCTGCCCGGACTGCGGCCCCACCCTCTCGTACTCCGGTCCGGGAGATCCGATCACGGAGGCGCGAAAGCTGTTGCGCGACGGCGGAATTCTCGCCGTGAAGGGCATCGGTGGCTATCACCTCGCCTGCGCTGCCGACAACCAGGACGCGGTCGCCCGGCTGCGCGCCCGGAAGCGGCGCGGCGACAAGCCCTTCGCGGTGATGGTCGCCGATCTGGCTGCCGCACAGGCGATCACGCGTGTCGACGCCGCGGCTGCCGCGGTCCTGTGCAGCCCGCAGCGCCCGATCGTGTTGCTGCCGCGCGCAATCCGGCCCGATGCTGCTCAGGATCGGCAGTCGGCTGAAGCCTCGGCACGCTCGGCTTCGGCCTCGGGCACGCTGCCGGTCTCGGACACGCGGCCGGCCTCGGACACGCGGCCGGCCTCGGACACGCTGCCGGGCTCGGGCTCGGGCACACTGCCGGGTGCGGGCACACTGCCGGGCGCGGGCTCGGGCACACTGCCGGGCGCGGGCTCGCTGGCGGTCGCGCCGGGTGTGGCCCCCGGCAACCCCGACCTCGGCGTCATGATCGCCTACACCCCCCTGCACCTGCTGCTGTTCGGTCTGCCCGGCGACCCACCCGGCCCGCAGGTTCTGGTCATGACCTCGGCGAACCTCGGCGGCGAACCGATCTGCTACACCGACGACGATGCCGCGCAACGGCTTCCGGAACTGGCCGACGCCGTCCTCGGCCACGACCGCCGCATTCTCGTGCCCTGTGACGATTCGGTGGTCCGCCTGGTCGGCGGCACCGAACTGCCGATCCGCCGCTCCCGCGGTTACGCGCCGCTGCCGCTGGCCCTGCCGATGTCCGCGACACCGGCGCTGGCGGTGGGCGCGGAGGTGAAGAACACCTGCGCGGTCGCCGACGGCCGCTATGCGTGGCTGAGCCAGCACATCGGCGATATGGACGATCTCGCCACCCTGCGCGCTTTCGAAGGCGCCGAACAGCATCTGGAGGAGCTGACCGGCGTCCGCCCGGCGCAGCTGGCCGTCGACGCGCACCCCGGCTACCGGTCCAGCGCCTGGGCTCGGCGCAGCGCGGACGGGCGGCCGGTGCACACCGTGCAGCACCACCACGCGCACCTCGCGGCGGTCATGGGCGAGCACGGCTTGCCCGCCACCGCCACGATCACCGGAATCGCGTTCGACGGCACCGGTTTCGGGCCCGACGGCGCGGTCTGGGGTGGTGAGGTACTTTCCGCCGGGTACAAGGGATTCCGCCGGCTCGCGCATCTGGCCTACGTTCCGCTGGCCGGCGGTGACGCCGCCGTGCAGCGGCCCTACCGAATGGCGCTCGCGCACCTCTGGTCGGCCGGAATCGATTGGACGCCATCGATTCCGGCGGTCGCGGCGTGCCCTCCCGCCGAACGCCGCGTGCTGGCGCACCAGCTCGAGACCGGACTGGGTTGCGTCCCGACCTCCAGCATGGGCCGGCTCTTCGACGCGGTGTCCTCGCTCGCGGGCGTCCGGCACGTGGTCGACTACGAGGCGCAGGCCGCGATCGAACTGGAAGGCCGAGCCCGCGACATCGATCCCGGTGCCGCGTACCGGTTCCCGATCACCGACCCGGATGACACCGGGGTCGCGCGCATCGATCCGGCGCCCGTGATCGCGGCGGTCGTGGCCGACCAGGCGGCCGGTGCCGGGCCCGGGCTGATCGGCGCCCGCTTCCACGCGGCGGTGGCCGCGCTGATCGTGGACCTGGCGCGGCGCTTCGGCGAGCCGGGTGCGCCGATCGCGTTGTCCGGCGGCGTCTTCCAGAACGCCCTGCTGCTGGCCCGGGCGGACCGGGGGCTGCGGGCGGCGGGTTTCGAGGTTCTCACCCATCACCGGGTGCCACCCAACGACGGCGGTCTGGCGTTCGGGCAGTTGCTCGTCGCCGGGGCGCAATGAAAGGAGCGCATCATGTGCCTGGCAGTCCCGGGAAAGGTGCTCGACCTCTACGAAAGCGACGGCACGCAGATGTCGGTGGTCGACTTCGGCGGCGTGCACAAGGACGTCTGCCTGGAGTACATCCCGGACGCGGCGGTCGGCGACTACGTCGTCGTCCACGTCGGATTCGCCATCCAGCGGCTCGACGAGGAGTCGGCGCTGCGCACGCTGGCCGAATTCGAACATCTCGGTGTGCTGAAGGAGGAGTTCGGCGGCGGGTTCGCGACCGCGGCCAAGCAGGCCGGGCTCCCGGATCCCACCACGACACCGCCCGAGTCCCCGTCCGTGAACGAGGTGAACCGATGAAGTATCTGGACGAATTCAGCAATCCCGAACTGGCCCGCAATCTGCTCGAACGGATCCGCGCCACCACCACCCGGCGCTGGTCGATCATGGAAGTCTGTGGCGGGCAGACGCATTCGATCATCCGGCACGGCATCGACCAGCTGCTGCCGGACCAGATCGAAATGATCCACGGCCCCGGCTGCCCGGTGTGCGTCACCCCGCTCGAGATCATCGACAAGGCGCTCGAGATCGCGGCCCGCCCCGACGTCATCTTCTGCTCGTTCGGCGACATGCTCCGGGTCCCGGGCAGTTCCCAGGATCTGTTCCGGATCAAGAGCGCGGGCGGCGACGTCCGGGTGGTGTACTCGCCGCTGGACGCGCTGACCATCGCCAGACAGAACCCCGACAAGCAGGTGGTGTTCTTCGGTATCGGATTCGAGACCACCGCCCCGGCCAACGCCATGACCGTGTACCAGGCGCAGCGGCTCGGGATCGAGAACTTCTCCCTGCTGGTCTCCCATGTGCTGGTGCCGCCGGCCATCGCCGCCATCATGGAGTCTCCGGACTGCCGGGTGCAGGGCTTCCTCGCGGCCGGGCACGTGTGCGCGGTCATGGGCACCGGCGAGTATCCGCCGTTGGCGGCGAAGTACAGGGTTCCCATGGTGGTCACCGGATTCGAGCCGCTGGACATCCTCGAGGGGATCCGGCGCACGGTGGCGCAGCTGGAGGCCGGCCGCTACGAGGTGGAGAACGCGTACCCGCGCGCGGTGCCGGCCGAGGGCAACCCGGCGGCCAAGGCCATGCTCGAGGACGTCTTCGAGGTCACCGACCGCGGCTGGCGGGGGATCGGTGTCATCCCGCGCAGCGGGTGGCGGCTGTCGCCGAAGTATCGGGCCTACGACGCCGAACACCGGTTCGACGTCCAGGATCTGCACACCGACGAATCCTCGATCTGCCGCTCCGGCGAGGTGCTGCAGGGGCTGATCAAGCCGACCGAGTGCGCGGCCTTCGGCAAGACCTGTACGCCGCGGAACCCGTTGGGTGCCACCATGGTATCCGCCGAGGGCGCGTGCGCGGCCTACTACCTGTACCGGCGGCTGGACCAGCCCGCGGAGGTGGCACATGCTTGACGAAGCCGAAACGTCCACGCCGCTACCGGTGATCGATCCCGGTGGCTGGGTATGTCCACTGCCGCTGCGGGATTCGCCGACCATCGTGATGGCGCACGGCGGTGGCGGCGCGATGTCCGGCGAGCTGATCGAGTACCTGTTCCTGCCGGCGTTCGGCGCGGCCGCGCAGGCCGAACTCGGGGACGCGGCGGTGGTGGAGGTCGGTGACGTCCGGCTGGCGTTCTCCACCGACTCGTTCGTGGTGAAACCCCTGGTGTTCCCGGGCGGCACGATCGGCGAGCTGGCCGTCAACGGGACGGTGAACGATCTGGCCATGGTCGGCGCGCGGCCGCTGGTGCTGTCGACCGCGTTCATCCTCGAGGAGGGGACCGAACTGGCCGAGATCGCCAGGGTCGCGGAGGCTCTCGGCACCGCGGCCGGCGCGGCCGGGGTGAAGCTGGTCACCGGCGACACCAAGGTGGTGGATGCCGGGCACGGGGACGGTGTGTTCATCAACACCGCCGGTATCGGGGTGGTGCCCGACGGGGTGGACATCCGCCCGCAGCGGGCACGGCCCGGCGACATCGTGCTGATCAGCGGTGATATCGGGGTGCACGGGATCGCGGTGATGAGCTGCCGCGAAGGCCTGCAATTCGGCACCACCGTGCTGAGCGACACCGCGCCGCTGAACGGTCTGGTCGCCGCAGTCCTGGCCACGGGTGCCGACGTGCACGTGCTGCGCGACCCGACCCGCGGCGGGGTCGCCGCCACGCTCAACGAGATCGCGAAGGTAGCGGAAGTCGGTGTGCGGCTCGACGAGCGGCTGCTGCCCATCCCCGACGGGGTCCGTGACGCCTGTGGTCTACTGGGTTTGGACCCGCTTTACGTGGCGAACGAGGGCAAGGCGGTCGCGTTCGTCGCGCCCGAGGACGCCGATCGTGTGCTGGCGGCGATGCGGGCGCATCCGCTGGGCAGCCGGGCCGCGATCATCGGTGAATGCGTCGCGGACCACCCCGGTATGGTGGTCGCCCGTACCGCTCTCGGCGGGACCAGGGTGGTGGACCTGCCTGCCGGCGAACAGCTGCCCCGGATCTGCTGAACGGCAGGCGGCGCGAAATCGGGAGCAGCGATGTGGCGAGCAACGTCGGCGATGGTCACGCGGGAGTGGTCGGAGTGGGATCGGCCGCAGCGCCGCAGCGTGACGGTCATGGTCGCGACCGTGGTGCTGCTGCAGGTGGTGGGCTGGGGCATGCTGCTCACGGTCGTGGTGCCCGGTCGTTTCGCTTCCAGTGAAGCGGTTTTCGGCGCCGGCCTGGGCCTGACCGCGTACACGTTGGGCGTGCGGCACGCCTTCGACGCCGATCACATCGCCGCCATCGACAACACCACCCGGAAACTGGTGGCCGAGAACCGGAAACCGCTGTCGGTCGGGTTCTGGTTCTCGCTCGGCCATTCGTCGGTCGTCTTCGTGATGGTGCTCGCACTCGCGTTCGGGGTGCGGGCGCTGGCGTCCGGGGTGCGGGACGAGCACTCCCGGCTGCACACCTACGCGGGGATACTCGGCAGTGGCATCTCCGGGACGTTCCTGCTCCTCATCGCCCTGCTGAACCTGGTGTCGCTGTTCGGCATCGGCCGGGCGCTGCGCGCGCAACGCCGCGGTCACTACGACGAGACGGCACTCGACGCGCTGCTGGAGACGCGGGGGGCGATCAACCGGCTGCTGTCGCCGCTGGTGCGCGGTGTGCGCGAGCCGCGGCACATGTATCCGATCGGACTGCTGTTCGGCCTCGGGTTCGACACCGTCACCGAGGTGAGCCTGCTGGTGCTCGCCGGTGGTGCCGCCACCGGCGAGGTGCCGTGGTACGCGATTCTCGTACTGCCGGTGCTGTTCTCGGCGGGCATGACGCTGTTCGACTCGCTCGACGGCGCGTACATGAGCTACGCCTACGGCTGGGCGTTCGCCGAGCCGCGCCGCAAGATCTACTACAACCTGGTGGTGACGGGGCTGTCGGTGCTGGTGGCGCTGCTGATCGGCGGCCAACAGATCGTGTCGGTGGTCGCCGAGCGGCTGCGCATCACATCGGGTCCGGTGGCGTGGATCGGGAACATGGATCTGGGATCGCTGGGGTTCGCGATCGCGGCGCTGTTCCTGGGCGTGTGGCTGCTGGCCGTCGCGACGTGGCGTTACCGCGACGCCAAGCGCACTCGACCGGCGGCGGAGCCCGCACCGTGACCGCGCCGAGCGGGCCGCAACTGTTCGCGCGCTACGCGTATGCGCCGAACGCGCTGGGCTACTGCGGTCCCGCCGAGGGCCTGGCCGATCGCACCGATGCCGAGATCCGAGTGCTGGCTCGGCACTTCACGGGGGCGTGGCCGTATCTGCGGGTGCTGTCCGCGCTCACCGGGATCGCCGACCCGCTCGACCCGCGCCTGGTCGAATCCTATTGGCTCGGTGGCGGACTCGGCTCCGGCGTGGCGCCGGCGAAGTTCCTGGCCGAGCTGCTGGCGATCATCGCCCCCATCGTCGGCGGATACTGGGAGCACCTGACCCCGGCCTTGGCCACCGAGGCCGCGCCCGACCACAATTTCCACGTCTTCGGCATCTACCCGTGGACCCATCTGCTGGGCCGGGTACCGGCCGACCAGCCCATCCGGATCCTGGACAGCTGCCGGATCACACCGGCCCGCGTGTGTGCCCGCGACAGCCGCACGCTCACGGTGTGCGGGAAACGCCTGGGCTGGACCGGCGATCGGCTCACCCTGTCGGCCGAGGACGTCTGGACGGTATCGGTGACCCCGGGTACGGCCGTGGTCGCCGCGGACATTGCCTGCGGCGATCAGGTGGCCCTGCATTGGGACCACGTGTGCGGCCGGCTCGACGCCGACGCGGTCGACCGGCTGACCGCCGGCACGGCCCGGCAACTGAAGGCAACGAATGCTCGCCTGACACATCGCTGAACGAGGTGACGACATGCGAACCGACGGAGACAGCTGGGACATCGTGACGAGTGTGGGCCTGACCGCCTTGGGCGTCGCGGCCTTTCGCGCACTGGAGAGCAACGATCCCGACGGGCTGATCCGGGACGACTACGCGCCCTGGTTCGTGGCGGCCGCCGACGAACCGCACTTCGTGCAGCTGCTGGCGGATCCGGCGGCGGCCGGCCCGCGCGAGCGCTTCGGCCGGTTCATGGGCGTCCGGACCAGGTTCTTCGACGAATTCTTCGCGGCCGCATGGACCAGCGGCGTCCGCCAGGCGGTGATCCTCGCCGCCGGCCTGGACGCCCGCGCCTACCGCCTGGACTGGCCCGCCGACATGGTCGTCTACGAGATCGATCAGCCCCTGGTCCTGGAGTTCAAGCACCGGGTGCTCGCCGACCATCGGGCCGTTCCCGCCGCCGAACGGCGCGCGATCGCGGTCGATCTGCGCGACGACTGGCCGTACGCGTTGGCCGCGGCCGGTTTCGACCCGGCCCGCCCCACCGTATGGTCCGCCGAGGGCCTGCTCCCGTTCCTGCCCGGCGCGGCCCACGACGCGCTCTTCACCCGCATCGACGCCCGATCCGCGCCCGGCAGCAGCGTGGCCGCCGACGAATTCACCGGTCGCGTAGATCCCGCGACTTTCGCCGCCCTGGAAGACAAGTACTTCGGCAGCAACCCCTTCGGCACCGTCGACATCGGCGACCTCTGGTACGACGACCCTCGCGAAGATCCCGCCGACCTGCTGTCCCGCCGCGGCTGGAATGTCCACACCGCCAACCCCTTCGACCTCGCCGCCGAATACGGCCGCGCGGTCGACGACCTGCCTCCCGAACTACGCGGCCTCACCGAGAGAATGGAATACGTGACCGCCGAGAAGACGTAAAGCGCTGTCAGGGTTGGGAGTTCGCCCAGCGGCTGATGGTTCTGCGGGCGGAGCGGGGGTCGGTGTAGCCGAGGGCGCGGGCGCGTTCGGTGTCGTTGAGGTGGGCGGCGCGGCCGCGTTCGTAGCGGAGGCGGCGGGCGTGGTCGAGTTCGGCGCGCCACGTGGTGCCCTCCTCGGCGAGGCGGCGTTGCAGGCTGCGGGGGCTCATGGCGAGGTTGTGGGCGACCTGGTGGATGGTGACCGGGCCGTCGTCCAGGGCGGCGACGAGGATCTCGGCGAGCCGGCCGGGCCAGTCGGTGACCGGCGGCGACTGCATATCGGCCGCGGCGGCGGCCAGGACGGCGGCGAGGTTCGGGTCGGCGAAGCGGGACGGGAGTTCGAGGTCGGCCGCGCGCAAGGTGACCCGGTCGGCGGGGGCGTCGAATTCGATCGAATCGGTCCGGAAGAACTCGATCAGGTGGCGGTGGTGCGCCGGCGCCGGCTGCCGGAAACTCACGTGTTCGGCGGCCAGCGGCGCGCCGGTCAGGTCACAGGCGCGCACGAAATAGGCGAACACACCGAACTGGGCCGAGAGTTGCGCGCCGCGGGGGCCGCGCGGGTCGGACGCGAAATCGAAACTGCCGGCGCCGTTGCCGGAGGTGCGGGCCCGGGCGCCGCGGTCGGTGCTCAGCGTCGCGCGATAGCGGTTGTTGATCTCCATGGCGTCGCGCAGCGTGGGTGCGGTGATGGTCAGGTAATGGTGGATCCCGATCAGGCGCGGGTCGTAGCGCTCCGCCACCTGCTGCGCGATATCGGTTGCGCCGGTGAGAAATTCGATGACTTCCCAGGCACGCAGATACTGTGTACTGGGGATGCTGGCATGCTCGGTAGTGGGCAGCGGTGTGGTGAGCCGGCATTCGCGCGTGAGCGCCTCGGGTGACACCCCGAGTTGCACGGAGGACTGCAGCACCGCCTGCAGGAGTTGAACATTGGTGGTGGCGGGTGCGCCCACGGCACGGTCCGGCACGAGAACTGTCTCCACTACTTACTCTTCGGAATGCCGTGATTGTACCGGCGGTGGCCGACATCCGGGCATCGATGCGCGGCGCCCGCCGCCGGCGGGTGCCGGGGCGGGCGCCCTGGGCCGAGATCACCTGGGCTGCGCGGTCGCTCGCCCCTTCGTCAGCATGCCGACCAGTGTGGTCAGGACCGCGCCCACCGCGCCACCACCACCGACCTGCGCGATGACCTGGCCGAAGTCGAGGCCGCCGCTGCTCAGCGCCTCGATGAGCGCACCGGTGAGGCCACCGCCGACGGCACCGGCGACGCTGTTACCGCCGACGCCCAGACTCAGCGCGTTCTTGCCCAGACCGGCCAGATTGCCGCCGACCAGTCCGCCGATCAAACCCAGCAACCAATCCATGGTCGTTTCCCTTTCTGAGCTGCGAGTCGGGTTACCGGTCCTGGTCGCCGAGGGTCTTGTGGTCGTAGGAGAACGGGACGTCCTCCGCCGACTCCGGTGTGATCCGCGGCTTCTCCCGGCCGGACCGCTCGGTCGGGAGGTCGGGCCGGGCGGAGCGGTAGGTCGGGGCGGGGCGTTCGGGGATCGGCGGCGCCTCCGGCCGGCGGGTGACGTGGTCGCCCGTGGTGCGGTACCGGGGTTCGGGCTCGGCGGTACGGGTGGCGGGCTTGCGCCCGACCAGTGGCTCGCTCGCCAGCTGCTTGCCGATCAGCGACAGCAGCCAACCGACGGCGGCCGCGATGGCCAGGCCGATCGGCAGCCCCCACCAGCGGTTGATCCCGTTGTCCGTGGACGCCGCGGCCGCGGGCGGTGCCGCCGGCGCGCCCTCGGTGCCGCCGCCCGGTACGTGGTAGCCGGGCAGGTTCGTCGCGAGGTCGGCCGGTGTGGTGACCAGACCGGCCGCCGGCGACCAGGAGATCTCGGTGCCGCCGGGGCCGGCGAATTGCGCGCTGTCGGTGCCGTTCACGCCGGTCACGTCGGAGGTCGGATACCCGAACGGTCCGGTGACGTCGCCGCTGGCCCGCCACGCGGTCAGGACCGGGCCCTTGACCAGCCAGGTGCCGCCGTCGGGTTTCCAGTACATGGCGGCCCCGCCGGGTGCGGCGAAGTCGTTGAACCGGCCGATCCCGTCGGTCGCGGGCGACTCGTCGTTGATCGGGAAGCCGAGCGGGCTCGCCGGACCGCCCATCGCCCGGTACTTCTCGGCGATATCGCCGTAGATCACCTTGGCGCCGGTGGACGGCGAGTAGTAGATGTATCCGCCGCGGTAGTCGCGCTCGGCGCCGCCGGCGATCTCGGTCGCCGGCCCGAGCGGCTCACCGAGCAACGACCCGGCGCCGCCGTATTCGGCGTAGCGGGCGTCGATGGCGGCGGCGTCCGCGGCCGGGTCGGCGGTGGCGGAGTGCGGCCCGGTCAGCAGTCCGAAGGCCAATGCGGTGGCGCCGCCGAGGGTGAAGACGTAGCTCGGATACTGGCGTCGAGTAATCATCTCGCGAACTCCTCTGCTCGGAAGCTGGGGTTGCCTGACGCGTACTCCTCTACCTACGGAAGTTCCGCTGTTCGGTACTGAATTGCTTGGTCCGATCGAGATCGAGGCGTTGCTGCGGGGCGTCAGCCACCGCGCGCAGCTGCCGTAACGGCACACGCTACGTGATCTTGAGCCGAGTTGAGCAAACTTTCGGTAACTATCCGGCCCGGGGGGAAACCCGCCGGATCCGGTCGCCACCCCGCCGGCTGGCATCATGGGTGGAATGGCTGCCGAGGTCGACGTCTCGCCGGGCGCGCTCGACGCGCTGCGCGTCCCCTTGACCGGGTACTGCTATCGCATGCTCGGTTCGGCGGCCGATGCCGAGGACGCCGTGCAGGAGACACTGATCCGCGCCTGCGCCCGGCTCGACACCTTCGATCCGGCGCGGGCCCGGCTGTCCACCTGGGTGCACGCCATCGCGACCAATATCTGCCTCGACATGCTGCGTGCCGCCTGGCGCCGGATGCTGGTGTGGGAGGGCCCGGCCGGGGCGGATTTCGATCCCGACGCGGTGCTGCCGGGGGAGCGGTGGGTGGAACCCGCGCCGGACGCCCGGCTGATCGGGCCTGACGATCCGGCCGACGTGGTGATCCGGCGGGAATCGGTGCGACTGGCGTTCGTGGCGGCCCTGCAGCATCTGCCGCCGCGACAGCGCGCCGCCCTGGTGCTACGAGAGGTGCTGGAGTTCACTGCCGCCGATGTGGCCGGCATGCTGGGCACCAGCACCGCCGCGGTCAACAGCGCGGTGCAGCGCGCGCGAGCGACGCTGAACGAGGTGCGGCCCGCGCCGACCGCCGCGCTCGACCTCGCCGACGCGCGCGATCGCGAGCTGCTCGACCGCTACACCACCGCATTCGAGACCCACGACGTCGAGCTGTTGGCCTCGCTGCTGTGCGCGGACGTCGAAACGAGCATGCCGCCGTTCGCCTGGCGGGTCACCGGCCGGGGCGCGTTCCTCGCGATGTTCGCGGCCACCGACGCCTGCGTGGACGACCGGCTGGTCCCGGTGGCGTTCAACGGGTCGGCGGGTTTCGGTCAGTACCGGCCCGACACCGCGGGCGTGTTGCGGCCGTTCGCGCTGATCGCGGTGGAGGCCCGCGACGGCCGGATCGCGCGCACGGTGACCTTCCTCGGTTCCGGTGACCGGTTCCCGGAGTTCGGGCTGCCGGAGAAGTTGGTGTCCGCCGGCCGATGAGTCGGGGCCCGGGCGGTCGTATCAGTAGTGAACCTGCCCCCGACGAAACGACGGATACATGCCTGACACCGATGCCTACCTGCGCGAACAGACCGTGGCCGAGCGGCAGCGCCTCGCCGACCTGCTCACCGGCCGCACCCGCGACGAGTGGGGTACGCCCTCGCTGTGCGCGGGCTGGACGGTCCGGGAGGTCGTCGCGCACCTCACCATGCCGTTCCGGCTCTCGCCGCCGAGGTTCCTGCTCGGCCTGGTCGGCGCCGGATTCTCGTTCCACCGGTTCGCCGACCGCGCCGCGCGCGCCGACACCGCCCGGATGAGCGACGCCGACCTGCTCGCCGCGCTGCGTGACAATGTCGAGCACCCGTGGCGGCCGCCGGGCGGCGGACCGGCGGGCGCGCTGTCCCACGACGTGATCCACGGCCTGGACATCACCGAGCCGCTCGGGCTGGCGCCCGCCCCGCCGGAGCGGATCGCCACGGTGGTACGGCATGCGACCCCGAAGTCGTTGGCGTACTTCGGCGTCGACCTCGACGGTCGGCAACTGCGCGCCACCGACGCGGACCTGACCATCGGCTCCGGCACCGAGGTGCTGTTGCCGGCCAAGGACATCCTGCTCACCATCACCGGCCGCCGTCCGCTCCCGGACTGAACGCCGGTGGCGGCACGGGATTTCGGGTCGGGATTCCCGAAACCCCGTGCCGCCCTGCGTGACTAGTGGAAGTCGTTGGCGACGATGTTCTCGATATTGCGTTCGGCCAGCGCGGTGATCGTCACGAACGGATTCACCGTGGTGCAGCCGGGGATCAGCGAACCGTCGATGACGTACAGACCCGGATATCCGGGCAGGCGCCCGTAGTTGTCGGTGGACACGTTCAGCACGCAGCCGCCGAGCGGATGGTAAGCGAAATCGTCACCCCAGGTCTTGTATTCACCGAACAGATCGGTGCGGTAGATGGTCCATTGTTTCGCGTTGATCGGATCGAAGATGCGTTTGGCGGCATCGATACTGGGCTGATTCCAGGCCTGCTGCCAGTTCAGGTCCACTCCACCGGAGGTCGAGTTGTAGCTGAACGTGGCGCGGTTCGGATTCTTCGTTATCGCAAGATAAAGACTGGCGAAGGTTTCCAGGCCGGCCGGGAACGGGGAGATCTCGGCGAACGCGGGGCCGCCGGTGTCGGCCCAGTTGTCGATACCCATCACCGGGATGCAGGACTGCAGGCTGCCGGTCGGGTCCCAGGCCTGGTTCTGCCGGGCCACCATGACATTTCCGTTGTTGCCCCAGCCGGTGCCGACCGAGGCGGGCAGGTTCGGCAGGGCGCCGGTGGCGCGCTGCGTGACGAGCAGCTTGCTGGTCCCGACGCTGCCCGCGGCGAAGAAGACCTTCTGTGCCGTCACGGTTTTGGTGGCGACGGTGCTGCCGTTGGTGTCGATCTGGTTCATCACCACGCTGTAGCCCGACCCGGAGGGCTTCACGGTGGTGACGACGTGCTGCGGGGTGATGGTGACCTTGCCGGTGGCGACCGCGGCCGCCAGGTAGGTCTTGTCCAGCGAGTTCTTGCCGTAGTTGTTGCCGTAGATGACTTCCGCGTTCAGGGCCGAGCGCGGGGCCGTATTGGCCTGTTCCTGCTTCATGTAGTTGAAGTCGTAGACGTTGGGCACGAATGTGGTGGTGAAGCCGGAGGCCTGGGCGGTGCGGCGGCCGGTGCGGGCGAACTGGTAGCAGTCGGCGCTCTCGAACCAGGTCTGGTCGACGTTGTTGACCTTGAGGTTCGCGTTGGCGCGCGGATAGTAGGTGCTGTACATCGAGGCCGCGTCGACCGAGGGCAGAATGCTGCCGAAGTACTGCTGTTTCGGCGTCACGGCCATACCGCCGTTGACCAGCGAGCCACCGCCGACCCCGCGCCCCTGGTAGATGCGGATCCCGCTGAACTGCTCGGAGTCCAGCACGCCGGTATAGCGGGAGATGGACTTGTTGTAGGGCACGCCGAGGAAGTGGTTGATCGGCTGATCGGTCATGGTGCGCAGCCAGAACGACCGGCCGTCCGGGCTGAGCATGTTGCAGAACACCTTGCCGTCGGAACCCGGTGTGCTCCAGGACATTCCCTTCTCCACGACGGCGACCTGCTGCCCGGCCAGGGCCAGGCGCAGCGCGGCCACCGCACCTCCGTAGCCGGAGCCGATGATCAGGATCGGGACGCTCGCGCCGTCGGCGATGGTCTGGGTCGGTAGGGCGCTCGCGCGGCCGGACCGGGCGAGTAGTGCGGCGCCGACGACGGCACCGCTCGCGGCCAGGAAGCCGCGCCGGTTGACGCGGCCGTAGGTGCTTTTACCAGGGGTTTCGTAAATGGGATCAAACATGGAACGACTCCCGATCGAGATAAATAGTCCTGCAACATGTTTCATGTTTGGACAGGCGCCCAACTTAGCTGATCTGCTGTAGCCGGAACGGGGGAATTCGCGCGCCGATTACAACTATTCGATCACCGGCATTCGAAAAGCGGCCAATAGCAATAAATTAGGTCGGCATTGTCCTCGCCGGGCCGCCGATTCCGTGGTTCGACAGTGGATTACGATCAAAACAGGTGATTTCCGGATTCGTCTCCGGAAGCATGTCCCACCCGATCGGCGGAATACTGGAAATTACCCACTCGCAGCCGTGCGAACGCACTGTCCGTTTCCGGGCATGCCCGCCGCATCGCGGGGACGGGCGGACGCCTAGCGCCGGTGGCTTCCGATCGTCGTGTCCCGCTCGGTCTTCCGGCGGCCTCACGATCTTCGGACTCGGTGAGCCCGACATATGCCGAGACAGTGCCTGACGACGACAACACCCAGCCCGGTGAGCAGGCCCGCCAGTAGCAGCCGCCACGCGGTGGCGTCGCGCACGACCACCCGCAGCGCCGCCCACACAACCAGCACGGACCGCGGTGACCGGCGCCACCGATCGCCACCGCCGCCGCGGCGGTCCACGCCGCGGTCCACACGCCGGGCCGGTCGGCGGTGCGGGCGCATGCTTCGCGGAAGGACAGCAATCAGGCAGCACATATGATGCGAGTCCGCACCATCGGGAGGTACTTCGCATGCTGGGCAGGGCGATCGGCAGCCTGTTCACCGTCGGACCGCGCGCCGACGACCGCCAGCACGCACTGCGCGTGGCGGCGGGCCTGGCGGTACCCGGGGTGATCCTGGTGGCCGTGGGCCGCCCGGACCTGCTGCTGTACGCCGTGTTCGGCTCGTTCACCGGGATGTACGGCCGGATCGACGACCGCCGGACGCGGCTGCGCCATCAGTGCGAGGCCGCGGCGTTCCTGATCACCGGCGTGACCGTCGGCGTGATCCTGGCCGCGACCGGTGTCACCTCGGTCCGGCTGGTCGTGGTGGAGACCGTGTTCGCCGCTGTCGGCTCGGTGTTCGCCGACAGCCGGCAACTGCTGCCGCGCGGCCCGTTCTTCGCGTTGTTCGCGCTCGGCGCGTGCGCAATGGTGCCGGCCGGCGCGGTGTGGCCCGGGGTCGCGGTGGCGATCTGTGCGGCCACCGCGGTGTGGGCGATCGTGATCGGCCGGCTCGACACCCGTACCCGGCATCGCACCCACGTCGACGCCGATCGGCAGGTCACTCCGGTGCTGAACGCGATCCGCTATCCGCTCGCGGTCGGGCTGGCCGGCGCCTGCGGCGTGGCTCTCGGTGTCGCGCATGCCAATTGGGCGATGATCTCGGCGGCGGTCCCGCTGGCGGCGCGGGCCGCCGACACCGGGTACAGCGTGCAGCGGGCGGTCCACCGGATCGTCGGCACCTACGCGGGCCTGGTCGCGACGGCGCTGCTGCTGCTACCGCATCCGCAGCCGCGCACGCTGGCGATCGTGGTCATGGTGCTGATCTTCCCGACCGAGCAGTTCATGGCGCGCAACTATGCCCTGGCCATGGGTTTCTTCACCCCGCTGATCATGCTCATGACCGACCTGGCGAGCCCCACCGCACCGCGCGAACTCGTCGTGGACCGTGGCCTGGACACCATGATCGGCGTCGGTATCGGTGTGGCGGTGCTACTGCTGGTCCGGCCGCGGGCGGACCCGTCGTAGCTCAGCGCCGCCGCCGGCCGCGCCGCCGGCCGCGCCGGCTCTTCGCGGGTGCGGGCGTGGCCACGACGGTGTCGCGCAGCCGGTCGGCCTCGCTGTGCAGCCACTGCCCGGCCTCCCGCGCGGAATCCGCGACCACCGCGCCGTAGGCGGGCAGGGCGGTCGCCACGCGCTGCGCCGCCTCCTCACCCCGCCGGCGCCAGACCGGCGCGTGTTCGGCGACCGCGGCCGTGGCGTCGGGCATCGCGTTCGACACGACGGTCGCGACGCGCTGGGCGGCCTCTTCGCCGCGCTGCCGCCAGATCGGGGCGTGTTCGGCGACCGCGGCCGTGGCGTCGGGCATCGCGTTCGACACGACGGTCGCGACGCGCTGGGCGGCCTCTTCGCCGCGCTGCCGCCAGATCGGGGCGTGTTCGGCGACCGCGGCCGTGGCCTCCGGGATCGTGGTGGACACGACGGTCGCGACGCGCTGGGCCGCTTCTTCGCCGCGCTGCCGCCAGATCGGGGCGTGTTCGGCGACCACCGCGCCGGCCGCCGGCAGGGCCGCGGTGACCGCGCCGGCCGCGCGCTGGGCGGCGCTCTCGACGTGCAGTGCGGCATTGTGGCCGCGTTCGGTCCAGGTCGGTGTGCCCTTGGCGTCGGTGGCGGCGATCAGCAGTCCGCCGAGCAGGCCCAGATCCTTGAGCAGGGCCTGGCGCTTGGCGGCCCGCAGCGCCGGGTCGCCGTCGGTCGGGAAGGACTGCTGGACGATGGTCGACGGTACGACCGTGGCCGCGATCACGGCCGCGCTCAACCGGGGCAGCCGGCCCAGCGCCAGCAGCGTGCCGCCGATCACCCGGGCGGCCGCGTTCGCGCGGACCATAGTCCCGGCGTCCTCCGGGATCCGGGCCGCCAGCGGGTCGGGCAGCGCCCGCTGTCCGCGCAGCACCAGATCCTCGGTGACGGCGATGCTCGGCTGGGGGTGGGTGAGCGTGTAGAGACCGTCCACCACGAACACTCCGGCAAGCAACGGGCGGGCGATGCGTCGGACCACCACGGCGTTCTCCTTCGTCTGCGGTCAGCGAAGCAAGTCAGGCTGGGTCGGCGAGAGCAACCGTCAGGCTAACCCATCCGGTCTGTCCGCAGTGTCCGGCGCGCGGGGTCGATCGATCAGCCGGCGGCGGCCGGTTCGGTGGCCAGGGCCGCGGCGGTGAGTTCCACCGAGCGGATCCGGTCCTCGATATCGATGGCGTGATGGGCGGTGATCAGCTCGTCCGCCCCGATCGACTGCGCGAAATCGGTGAGGTAGTCGCGGATCTCGTCGGGGGTGCCGGCCGCCGTGTACCGCGTCATATCGGCGAGCTGACTGCCGTTGGGGGAGGCCAGGAATGCGTCGATCTCGGCATCGGTGAATTCGCCGTGTGCCGGGCCGCGCGCGATCATGCGGCGGGCACGGTCCCGGTAGGCCGCCGCGCGCTGGTCCTGCGCGGTCTCGTGGTCGGCGGCGGCGAAGACGTTGAGCGCGGCCATGACATACGGCTGCGCCAGTTGTTCGGAGGGCGTGAAGTTCGCGCGGTACACCGCCACCGCCTCGTGCAGCGCGGCCGGCGCGAAATGGGAGGCGAAGGCGTACGGCAGGCCGAACTGCGCGGCCAACTGCGCGCCGAACAGCGACGAGCCCAGAATGTAGAGCGGCACAATGCCTTCCGCGCGCGGTACCGCCTTCACACCGGCCACCCGGGACTCGCCGCTCAGGTAGCCCTGCAACTCCAGGACGTCCTGCGGGAACCGGTCGGCCGAGTTGGGGTCACGGCGCAACGCGTACATGGTGTTGCGGTCGCTGCCGGGCGCGCGGCCCAGCCCGAGATCGATGCGCCCCGGGAACAGGGTCTCGAGGGTGCCGAACTGTTCGGCGATGACCAGCGGGGAGTGGTTCGGCAGCATGATGCCGCCGGCGCCGACCCGGATCGTCTCGGTGTGCTCGGCCACGTGACCGATCAGCACACTGGTGGCGCTGGAGGCGATCGAACCCATGTTGTGATGCTCGGCATACCAGACTCGCCGATACCCGGCGCGTTCCGCGGTCTGCGCCAGCCGCACGCTGTGCGCGAAGCTCTCCCGGGCGGACCGGCCGCGGGCGATGGTCGCCAGATCGAGAATGGACAGCGCAGGGGACATGCGAATACTGCCTTTCAGGGGTATCGAAGCTCTCCGATAACAGCGCACACACCCCCGCGGGCATTCCCGCACCGCACTGTGATTCGCCCGAAACCCGGGACCGATTCCCCTGCCCCTTTCACCATACAACGCACACCGGGGCTTGCGGCAAGGCCCGGGTGATGGCGCACAATCGCTGGCCGAAGCAAATGACCAGCGGAAACAGGAGTCGTGTGGCAACCGACGGATACGAAGACGAACTGCGAACCGAACAGAACTACGTGGCGGGCCTGCAGGCCCGGCTGGACGCCGAGCGCGCCCAGGTGAAGCGGCGCTACGCGGCGGCGCTGCGGGGCAACGGGCAGGATCTCGTCGATCGCGACGTCGAGGTGCGCGCGCTGGCGAAGCAGGCCCGGCGCCTCGACGTCGCCGACCACGGACTGTGCTTCGGGCGGCTGGACGCCGAATCGGGGGAGCACTCCTACATCGGCCGGATCGGTCTCTTCGACGAGGAGAACGACTTCGAACCGCTGCTGCTCGACTGGCGGGCGCCCGCGGCCCGGCCGTTCTACGTCGCCACCGCCGCCAATCCGGAACACATGCGGCGGCGCCGCCAATTCCACAGCCGCGGAAGGCAAGTCGTCGCCTTCACGGACGAGGTGCTGGGCCGGCCGGGCACGGGCGAGCACGGCGACGCCGCGCTGCTCGCGGCGGTGAACGCGCCGCGCGGCGAGGGCATGCGCGATATCGTGGCCACCATCCAGGCCGAACAGGACGAGATCATCCGGCTCGACCATCCCGGGGTCCTGGTGATCGAGGGCGGCCCGGGCACCGGGAAGACCGTGGTAGCGCTGCACCGAGTCGCCTACCTGCTCTACACCCAGCGGGAGCGGATGGAACGGCACGGCGTGCTCGTGGTCGGGCCCAATCCCGCGTTCCTGCACCACATCAGCCGCGTGCTGCCCTCGCTGGGCGAATCGAACGTGGTGTTCACGACCACCGGCGACCTCGTGCCCGGGCTGCACGTCACCGCCGAGGACTCCCCGGCGGCCGCGCGGGTGAAGGGCTCGCTGGCCATGGTGGACGTGCTGGCGGCCGCGGTCGCCGACCGGCAACGGCTGCCCGAGGCGCCGGTGACCGTCGAACTGCGCGACGTGGTGCTGCGCCTCGACGCCGACATCGTGAGCTGGGCCCGCGAGGAGGCGCGGGGGAGCGGGCAGCCGCACAACGAGGCGCGTGCCGTGTTCACCGACATCGTCGCCTACGTGCTGACCGAGCGGGCCGCGGCGCGGATCGGCCGGGGCTGGCTGACCCGCGACGACCGGGAGGCCTGGGACAACCTGTGCGCGGACCTGCGCACCGAACTCGCCGAGGACGCCGCCTTCCTTGCCGCACTGGACGAGTTCTGGCCCATCCTCACCCCGGAAACGCTGCTGGCGCAGCTGTATTCGTCGCCCGAGCGACTGCGGGCGGCCGGTGCCGACCCGGTGCTGGCGCGGGCCGACGGCGCGGCGTGGACGGTGTCGGACGTGCCGCTGCTCGACGAACTGGCCGAACTGCTGGGCGGCGACCGCCCCGTCGACCCGACCGCCGAACGGGAGCGGGCCGCCGAGATCGCCTATGCCAGTGGGGTATTGGACCTCATGGTCGGCCGCGCGGACATGATGGACGACGAGGACCATCTGTTCGCCACCGACCTGCTCTACGGTTCGGACCTCGCCGACCGGTTCGTCGAGCGCGACACCCGCGAACTCGCCGAACGTGCTGCGGCGGACCGGGACTGGACCTACCGGCACATCGTGGTCGACGAAGCGCAGGAGCTGTCGGAAATGGACTGGCGGGTGCTGATGCGCCGCTGCCCCGGCCGGTCCTTCACGATCGTGGGTGATCTCGCGCAACGGCGTTCGGCAGCGGGTGCGACCGCGTGGGGCGCGATGCTGGAACCGTACGTTCCCAGCCGCTGGGCCTACCGGGGGCTGACGGTGAACTACCGTACGCCCGCGGAGATCATGGCGGTGGCGGGCGCGGTGCTGGCAGAGTTCGCGCCCGGCGTGCGGCCGCCGGAATCGGTGCGCGCCTGCGGGGTGCAACCCTGGTCGCGGCAGGTCGCCGACGACGAAATCGCCGATGCGGTAGCGGAATTCGTGCGCGACGAAGCGGGGCGGGAGGGCACAAGTGTGGTGATCGGGCCGCCGGACGTGCCGGGGGCGGTGAGCGCCGCGCAGACCAAGGGACTCGAGTTCGACGCGGTGCTGGTCGTGGATCCGGACCGCATCCTGGCCGACGGCCCGCGTGGCGCGGCGGAACTCTACGTGGCGCTCACCCGCGCCACCCAGCGCCTCGGCGTGCTGCACCGGCGGCCCTTGCCCGCGGCGCTGGCCGGGCTGGCGGCCGATAATCGCCTGTCCGCGTGAGTGTTCGGCTTGGACAGCGCTCAGTCCTCGACGATCAGGCCGAGTGCGGCGGCCAGGGTGGGGGCCAGGGACAGCAGCTGCTCGTGGTCGATGATCGCGCCGCGCAGCGCCTCGAATCCCGCGCTGACGCCGATGCTGTGCGCGCCCCGGAAATCGACCTGCTTCAACGTGGCCTTGGTGAGTGCGAGGCCCTCGACCCGGGAACCGGGGAAGGTGACCCCGGACAGGCGGGCGCCCGCGAAGTCCGGGTCGCGCAGCACGCAGTCGCGGAAGACGACCTTGTCCAGGGTGGCGCCGCGGAAGTTCACGTGGTCGAGCTTGCAGCCGGCGAACTCGACCCGGCGCAGCTCCGCGCCCGGGGCCTCCACCCCGTTCCAGGCGCATTCGCCGAGTTCGGTGTCGCGCCACGACGTATCGGCCAGCGAGGTGCCGGTCATGGTGACATTGCGCTGCCAGACATCGTGGAAGCGGCCGTGCAGCAGCAGGCCGCCGGCGAACGTGAGGTCGGTGAGCACCGATTCGGAGAACCGGATACCGCGCAGGTCCGGTTCCTTGTACTCGTCACCGTTGAACCGTTTGCACTCGTAGTCGCCGTCGGCGACCGGGCCCGAGGCCGGCTCGAGGTGTGCGGCGAAGGGGAGTTCGGCGAGTGCGCGCATGCAGCGATCCTCACAGACGGCCGCCGTGCCCCGGACGCGGGGCACGGCGACCGGCGTCACATCACCATCTGCCACAGCGCGGGCGCGGCCTCGGGCGTCCAGCTCGGGTCGTAGACGGTGTGCTCCTGCAGGCAGCGGTAGGTCATGTCGTCGTAGGTGACGGTGTCGCCGACGGCGTAGTGCGCGCCGACCCGCCAGGCGCCAGGGGTGGGCTGGGTGGTGGTGGGCTGCGCGGTGGTGGTCGTGGGCCGCGGGCGTGACCGGTGGGGCGTCGTGGTGGCCGACGGTGTGGTGGTGGCCGACGGTGTGGTGGGGGTGGTGGTGACCACCGGAGTCGTAGTCGGCGGCGTGGTCCCCGTTCCGCCTGCGATGTCCAGGTCGACGCAGCTGTAGAAGGCATTCGCTGTGTCGCCGATATTCCAGACGGCGAGTAATTTCTGCTTCCCGGTGAAGGAGCCCAGATCGACATGATGGGTCACGCCGGACATCGGTGGCTGTTCATTGTTTCCCGCGATGGTGGTGAGCAGGGTGTCGCCGATGAAATATTGCCAATTCAAGGTCCGGTGATTAGCGGTGAAGGTCCACGAGAAATCCACGCTGTTGCCGACCTTCGTTGCCGCCCAGCCCTTGCTGTCGTCGTCGAGTTCCGGATATTTGTCGGCGCTGCAATTGTGCAGTTCCTTCGGGCCCTCCACACTCTGCGGCTCGTATTGCACTGGGCCGCACGACACTACGCCGGAAGCGCACTGCGCCTGGCGGCTGGGCGGGGACGAGATATAGCCGTGCGCACTGGCCGTCGCCGGTGGCGGCACGGCCAGGACCAGCGGGGTTGTGACGAGCACTCCGGCGGCGGACAGCATTCTTCTGCGGATCACGAGACTCCTCGGCAAGCAGCTACGACAGGGGTGCGGTACGGCACCTGGTAAGGAATAATTTCTGATCTCGATCTGATGAACTAGCTCGAGATCAAACCTTAAAGCCGCCGATGACGGAGCGTAAAGCGATCGAAGGAATTCAATAGAATAAATAACGTGCACTACTGATCGGTCGGTATTCGCTGCCCGGAAAACGAATTTGGTGGAGCGAATTCGTTCTGCTCGAACAGTTCCTTTTGTCTGTTGTTTCGGACGATCGCGCGCCTCGGCTGCGTCGCACCCGACACCGGCGCGTGACACCGATGTCCACCGTTGGTGACCCGCTGTTCCTACGATGGCGGGATCGCAGCCGCGCACCCATCAGCCGAGGGAGATCGCCTATGACATCGACCGGATCGGAGCCGGCCGCCCCCGGCGCCGTCGTACTGGGCGCGAACCAGTACGGCAAGGCCGAGGTCCGCCTGGTGCGGATCGTGCGCGACACCCCCGTGCACCGGATCATCGATCTGAACGTCACCTCGCAGCTGCGCGGAGACTTCTCGGCTTGCTATGCGGCAGGCGACAACTCGCTCGTCGTGGCCACCGACACCCAGAAGAACATCGTCTACGCCCTGGCCAAGGAGATCGGGGTGGCCTCGCCGGAGGAGTTCCTGCTCGCGCTCGCCCGGCACTTCACCGTCTCCTACGACTGGCTGACCGGCGGACGGTGGGCGGCCGAGGAATACGGCTGGGACCGGATCGTGGTCGACGGCGCCCCGCACGACCACGCGTTCGTGCGCGGCGGCCGGCTCGTGCGCACCGCCGTGGTGCAGACGGCAGGCGAGAACACCTGGGTGATAGCGGGATTCACCGATTGCGTGGTGCTGAAGTCGACCGGTTCGGAGTTCCACGGCTTCCCGCGCGACCGATACACCACCCTGGCCGAGACCGACGACCGGATCCTGGCCACCTCGATCACCGCGCGCTGGCGCTACGCCCACACCGAGGTCGACTTCAACGCCCGGCACGCCGAGATCGTCGATCTGGCCTTGCGGACCTTCGCGAGCGTGCACTCACTGGCGTTGCAGCAGACCATGTTCGCCATCGGCACGGCGATCCTCGAGGCCTGCCCCGAGGTCGCCGAGATCAAGCTGTCGTGCCCGAACAAGCATCACTTCGCCGTCGATCTCGCGCCGTTCGGGCTGGACAACCCCAACGAGGTGTTCTTCGCCGCGGACCGGCCCTACGGCCTGATCGAGGCGACCGTCCAGCGCGCTGGCGCGGCAGAGGTGCCGCAGGCGTGGGAGACTGTGCCCGGGTTCTGTTGAGCCGCTTACGAATCGGGTAACCGGACCGGGTCGGAGCAACTGTCGGGCAGGTTCGCCCAGGAGCAGTCCACCGGCCGGTGCGCCGGCCGGAAATCGGCGGGGACGCCACCGTTGCGGGTGATGGCCGAATACGCCGCGACGGCGTCGGTGGGCCGGCGGGTCAGGAACGGATCGTTCACCACGTCGACGGTGTAGAGCCCGAAACGCGGGTCGTAGCTACCCCATTCGTAGTTGTCGGTGATGCTCCAGTAGTTGTAGCCGATGACGTCGAAGCCGTCGGCCTTGGCGCGCTGGAGCCAATAGACGGTGTCGCGCAGGTCGTCGGCCCGGGTGATCCCGTCCGGGCGGGGGAGCCCGTTCTGGGTGGCGATGCCGTTCTCGACGATGTAGAGCGGCAGGCCGGGATACCGGTTCGCGTAGTAGCTCAGCGCGTAGTACACGCCTTCGGGCTGCCGGTTCTTCTGCCACGCCTTGCCGAGCGGGCCCGGCGTGAACGGCGGCAGCGTGCCCGCGCTGAACCCGTCGTAGTAGTCGATGCCGATGTAGTCGAGATGCCGCGACGCCGGATCGAACAGCAGGCCGTTGAAAACCGGCTCGGTGGTGCCGGTGGTGAAGGCGATGTTCATGGTCACCATGGCACCGGGCTGGACCTGGTGGATGTAGTCGTAGATCGTGTTGTGCGCGTAGTCGACTCCCTGCTGCATCATCGGGGCCGAGGTCAGCGGGAGGGTGAGGTTGGCCACCTCGATCTGGGTGTAGATCGTCGACTCGTTGAACGTGACCCACAGCGGATTGCGGGAGGCGTAGCGGTCCACCACTTTTCGCGCATTGGCCAGCCAGTCGCCGACCATGTCCGGGTGCCCCCAGCCGCCGCGGTCGGCGGCCCAGCCCGGGTACACCCAGTGGTCCAGGGTCAGCATCGGGCGGATGCCGGCCGCGGCCAGGGTGTCGAGAACCGCGTCGTAGAAGGCGAATCCGTCCTCGTCCCAGACGCCGCGGCGGGGCTGGACGCGGGCCCACTCGACGCTGATCCGGTAGACGTTCACGCCCAAGCCCACGGCCAGGTCGATATCGGAGCTGTACCGAGTGTAGAAGTCGACGGAGTCGCGGACGGGCTCGTACTGCCAGGGCTGCTGCTGCACATAGCGCGACCAATTGCTGTCGGGCGCATGGCCTTCGCACTGGAAGCCGGCGCTTGCCACACCCCACATGAAGTCGGAGCCGAGCGGGGCGATCTCCGTCGGTGCGAGCGGGCGCGCACCGGCGCGCGACCACGGGACGGCCAGAGCGGCGGCACCGCCGGCGAGAACGGCCAGAGCGTGTCGGCGATTGAGTGAACGCATCGCACTCCTCCAGAGTCGAATCGGCTGACTGATCCCGGCCGGAGCCGGCCTCGCAGTGATAGCCAGTCTGACTAATGACTGGTCAAGCGACCTGATGGGTGCGGCGATTGTGACGGCGGCACAACGGATTCGAGATCCCGATGGCGGGCATCCGCCTGCCCGAGGTACTTTCGTTACCTCGATGGGACAGAAGTGGCGCAGTCGTGCCACTGCGAGAAATTGCACTGCCGTGCGAGAACGCTGGTGGGGAAACGTTGCGGTCGGTTAACGTCGACACGTGAGGAGTGCGGCGGTGCCGATGATGGGGGCCATGGGCATGGGGTCTCGCGCCGAGTCGCGGGCGGCCCACCGGAGCATTGTTCCGCATTCTGCGATCGCCCGATTGCGACCGACATGATCGTATCCAGTGGCGGTGGCATCCGATGGCTGTTTCACACCGAGCTGGCCGACGGTCGATGGGCCAAATGGTTCGCGACCGCGGAATCCCCGGCATCGATCCGGGTGAAGGGCGTGCGTGACCCGCGGGTCGCCGATCCCGGCATGGTCTGGGGCGACGCCGACCGGCCGCTGATCCTGCCGCCGGGCATGATCTCGTTCCGCATCGGCCGGGAACCGGCGCTGCCGGTGCTGCGGCATGCGCTACCCGAAACGTGGCACGACCTGTGGAATGCGGTCGAAGACGAATACGCGAAGTGGGCCGTCGGCAACTTCGGCTGGTTTTGAGCGCTTCGCCCCATACGTCCGGTTGTCGGCTCCGAATCATGAGTAGATGGCCGCGACACTAGGGCGAAAGGAAGTAACAGTGATGCTGTCAAGTCTTGTCGGCACGCTTCTCACTGGGCTCTACAATCTGCTGGGAATTGTGATTTCCATGTGGTGAGACTGCACCGCCGCCCGCGACATCAGCGGCGTGATTCTGCAACGGTCCGCAACGACCGGCGGATCCGCTGAGCATGATAGCGTGCCCGCTCGGGCGCGTAACCGATACCGCCCGTGCAGTTCTCGATCCCGAAATGCAACAGAAGGGCGGAACTAGTGATCGTCGGTCTGGTCGGCTTGGCTCTCGGGGCAGTCGCCGCGGTTATCGGAATCGTAGTCTGAATCCCGTAATTCGGCATGAATGGCCCGTATCGCACTGCGGTACGGGCCATTTCGTCATTCCCGTAGCCCGACCGCCACATAACCGTCCAGGACCGGCGGCGCCGGCGCCGGCTGCTCGGGCTCCGCATGCCAGGCCGACACGCGCGCCACGCCCGGTGGTACCAGGGTGAATCGCGACAGCAGAGCGGCGATCTCCGCCGGGGACCGCAACCGGTCCGCCTTCCCGATCACGATCCGGTTGACCGCCTGGATTCGCTCGCCCCGGTCGCCGTCGTCGGCCCGGCCGATCTGCGAGATCGCGAACCGGCTGCCCGGGGCCATCACCTCGTACAACCGGGCGCCCAGCCGCTCGGCCGCCACGTCGTCGTGCACCCGGTGCAGGACGCCGATCAGCAGGGCGGCGATCGGTCGCCGGAAATCGAGCACACCGCGGATCTGGGCGTTCTCCAGGATCTCGTCGATCTCGATCAGATCCCCGCGCACCGCGGTGGCCCGCGGGTCGGCACCCAGCTGGCGCCGGCTCATCGTCACCGCGACCGGGTCGATGTCGACATAGGCGACGCGGGCCAGCGGATTCACCGCCCACGCCATCTCGTGCACGCTCCCGGCCGCCGGGATACCCGAGCCCAGGTCGAGGAACTGATCGATGCCCGCGTCCAGCATGTGCCGGACCACCCGGCGCAGCAGGGCCCGGTTCGCCCGGGCGATCCGCGCCGCGTCCGGCAGGATCGCCGACAACCGGGCCGCGATGCGGCGATCGATGTCGAAGTTCGCGAAGCCGCCCAGGAAGTAGTCGTAGATGCGCGCCGGACTCGGGATCTGCGGATCGATCGCGTCGGCGGCCCAGTCGGGCCCCGGCGAGCCGGCCGACGTCACGCCGGGCCGCCTGCATGACCCGCGCCGGCTGTGGTGTCGACACTGTGCAGTACCCAGCGGTTACGGCCCGCCGCCTTCGCCCGGTAGAGCCCGGAGTCGGCCGCTTCGAGCAACTCCTCCGGCGTCGTACCCACCGCGGTCGACACCACCGCGCCGATGCAGGCCGAGATCGTGAGCAGGTGCTCGTCGATGCGGACCGGGTCGACCAGCGCGGCCAGCAGGGCCTCCACCACCCGGCTGATCTGCGCGGCATCGGTGGGCGGGGAGAACAGGATGACGAATTCGTCGCCACCGAGGCGGGCCAGCATCGCGTCACCCGAATGTGTGGAGAGGCGGTCGGCGGCCGCGGCCAGCAAGCGGTCGCCCACACTGTGGCCGAAAGTGTCGTTGACCGTCTTGAATCCGTCCAGGTCGATGAAACCCACACCGATCCGGTCGGTGGGATCGCTCGCGGCGATGAGCCCGGTCAGTACGTCCACCAGCTGCCGCCGGTTGGGCAGCCCGGTCAGCGGATCGTGGCGGGCCTCGTGCTGCAGCTCGTCCTGCTGTGCCCGCCGCAGTGTGATGTCCTCGCCGATCGCGAGCAGATACGCGCCGTGGCCGCCGGTGGCGGGCGCCAGCGTCGCTACCCATTCGGCCCAGCCCAGCCGCAGATCGGCCCGCCGGTACCGGGTCTGCATGCGGACCGTTCCGGCGCCCGTGGCCAGCAGTTCGTCGATGCGCGCGACCGCGCCGGCCCGGTCCTCGTGATAGACCAGGCCGGAGATGAGACTGCCCTGTATGGCGGCGAGCGGTTTGCCGAGCATGGCGACCAGGGTCGGGTTCGCGTCGACCAGCCGCCCGCGGGTGTCGCCGATGGCGATCCCGAAGGCCGCGTTGTCGAAGACGATGCGGAAGCGCTTCTCGGCCGCCTCCCGGGCCTCGGCCATCGCGGCCTGCAGCATCTCGGTCCGGCGGGTGCTGACCCGCAGCAGGGCCTCGGTGTACCCGCGGGCCAGCTCGGCCACCACCTCGGGCAGCCGGGGACCGGATCCGGCCGCCTCGGTGAGCGCGCGGGCGGTGACGGTCAGCGCACGCGGGTCGGTGAGGTTGAGCCGGACCAGCTCCGCGCCGACGGCGGCGGCGGGCAGCGGCGCGAACGGCTCGGAGTGGACGGCATTCACCAGGGTGGCGAGCAGGTGCGCCAGGAGCGTGTCGAACTCCGCCACGGTCATCGGGACGAACCCGGTTTCGGTCAGTGCGGATCGCCAGCGCCGGGCTACGACGTCGGACGTCTCGTGTGCGGTTATGTCTGGCACCTCCGCCCCCTGTCGGCACTGGCAACCATGCCAGATTACCGCGACGGCGTATCTGCCGGTCGGACGCGCGCTCCGATTCGTCGAAAGCGCCGCGCGTCCGGCCGGGCGGAGGCGTTTGTGCCGCAGACGAAATTCATTACCGACGGGATCCGGATAACGCCGGTGTAATACACGCCGTGAATTCGGACTTATCCGCTCCCGGTGTTGAGAAAGGACAGGGGATTGGCGTCGCGCAAGAATCGGCCGCAAACCGGCCATGCCTTGACGCCCTGCCCCACGAGCACGAGTTCGGCAACCCTTATCTGTTCGTTCTTCGGGCTGTCCGAGGGCAGTCCGAATCCGCCGTAGGAGCGCCAGGTGGCCAGACTGAACTGCAGGCCGCCGTAGTATCCGTTTCCGGTATTGATTCGCCAATTACCGCCGCTCTCACACCGTGCGACCCCTTCCCAGTCGTGCAGGAAGGGCAGGGCGTGAGCTGGGGACGACCCGTGCCACGAGCCGATAGCGAACATGATGCCGCTGAGCGATAAGACCGTGTAGAGCTGCGCGCGAAGTCTCCGATGCGGCGTCATTGCCACCTCTCTCGATACAGTTCGAACAGGGTCGATGTCTCTCGAGTAGGGAATATCGGCGACCGATCCGGGGACCGGTTGTTGCATTAACTGATATGTAGCCGGTGCGACGGAAATTGAAACCTGATGTTACTTTGCTGAAGGTTTGCCGTCGAGAGTCGTGACCGGCCCGAAACCGACAGCGGCCCCGGGCGAATACGCCCGGGGCCGCCGCGGTGGGCCGGTTCAGCCGCCGATCGACTGCACGATCTTCACCACGACCAGGGTCACCGCGACCACCAGATAGCCGCGCAGCGCGATCATGCCGCCCGCGCGCAGCGGGGAGAACACCGGCCGTTCCAGCGTGTCCAGGGCCGGGGTGCGGAAGGCGTCCCGGTCCTGCTCGAGGATCTTCTTGCGCTCGGCTCGGGACAGCCGGGTCGAGTCGAGCTCCTCGACCTGGCCGGGGTCCAGGCCGCCGAGCTCGGCGGCGGTCAGCACCGCCGCCCGGCGTTCGGCCCGGCCGCGTGCCACCGCGATGGCCCCGGCGCCCAGCAGCCCGATCACCGCACCCGCGCCGAAACCGGTCTCGATCGTGCGCGCCGTCAGGTGGCCGAAGAACACCGAGGCGGTCAGCGCCAGCGACAGCAGCACCAGCGCCCAGACGATGATGCCGGCCACGATGTTCTGCCGCGTGGTGTTGACCCACGGGCCGAGCACCGCCTTGTCGTTGCACAGCAGGACCAGGAACACCGTGGCCGACGGCAGCAGTACACCCGCCAGCGCCTGCACACCCTGGGTGATCAGACCCAGCACGTGGTCCGGCGCGAACGACACCGAAGCCGCGATCAGCAGCAGCGCGGCGTAACCCACGTAGAACACCGGGGCCTCGGTGATCTTCCAGTGCAGCGAGTGCCGCTTGCCGAGGGTGTCGCCCAGGGCGTAGGTGGTGGCCAGCCCGACCGCGTTGGCGCCGATCAGCGAGGCGTCCAGCAGCAGGATCGCGAACAGCGCGCCCACCGACCCGCCCGCGTGGTCGTGCAGCGCCTGCGCCACCGCGCCCGCGTCGGTGAAGTCGCCGAAGGCCGCGGTGCCACCCAGCCCGAACGCGGTCGCGGCCATGATGGCCACGGCACCCAGCATCACCACGACGATGCCGACCCACAGGTCGATGCGCTCGTAGCGGATCCAACGCGGGGTGATGCGCTTGTCGATGATGTTGGACTGCTGGAAGAACAGCTGCCACGGCGCTACGGTGGTGCCGACGATCGACACGATCAGCAGCAGCAGCGTCGAGTTCAGGCCACCGGGAAACGACGGGACCAGGCCGTGGGCGCTGGTGGCGAAGCTCGGGTGCACCAGGAACGCCATCGGGAACAGCACGATGTTCACCGCGATCAGCCCGAACAGGAACCGCTCCCAGCGCCGGAACGAACCGCCCGCCACCATGGCGAACAGGCCCACCGCGGCCAGCGGTACCGCGATCGTCTTCGGCAGCCCGAAATAGCCGAGAGCCAGTGAGACACCGATGAATTCGGTGACGATGGTCAGCGCGTTCACCAGGAACAGGTCGCCCACGCTGAAGGCGCCCCAGAACTTGCCGAAGCGCGCGAAGATCAGCCGCGCGTGCCCGACGCCGGCGACGGCGCCCAGCCGGACCACCATCTCCTGGTTCACGTACAGCACCGGGACGAGCAGGACCAGGGTCCAGACCAGGGCCATGCCGTAGTTCTGGCCGGCCTGGGCGTAGGTCGCGATACCGCCCGCGTCGTTGTCGCCGACCATGACGATCAGGCCGGGGCCGATCACGGCGAGCAGCATGCGGAACCGCTGCCACCGGCTGCGGCCCTCGAGGGTGTCGTGCTGACCGATGCTGCCCAGCGCGCCGACGATGTCGCCGACATGCGCGCTGTCCATGACCGCGGTCGAGGCCTCGGTGGCCGGGGCGGAGGCGGTCGCGGTGGCCGAGGTGCGGCGGCCACCGGTGGAGAAGAAGGCCATTGCCGTTCTCTCCCTTCCTGATTCGAACGGATCCGGAACAGGGTGGACACCGAGCTGGGTGATGCGGTGACCGCGCGCACGCGCGGTCCCGCGTCCCCGGCACCGTGCCCACAACTGTGTGGGGGGAGCGGGTGGAGCTGATTACCGGCTGTGGCCGCCGAGCGAGGCGGTCACGACGGCGACCGGGCTCATGGCGACCCGCAGGTTGTGCCGCTCGGCGGCGGTGAGGTGGTGGCGCGCCCAGAAGCGGCGGGCCGAGGTGGAAACGGCCGTCCGCAGTGCGGCGGCGCGGATGGTCGGCGTGACGAAGGCCATGATCGGCTCCTTCGGTGCGGGCTGCCGCCGACGGGCATCACGCGGTCGAGTACGGGCGCAGCAGTACACCGGCCCGCGGCCGGAACGGCGGCGGGTGGGATGGCTACGGTTTCCCGGACTCAGGCGGCGCGGGGCCCTGGGCGGGCAGGCGACGATGAGGGGGGTTTTCGAACCGGACTCGAAGCCGGACTATCGCCGGGTTTCATTCGTACCCTCACCTCCTTGCCGCCGAGACGCACGTGCGCGTCGTTACACCCTGGATCAGCATCGATGGAGGACAACGCCCACCGGAACGGTAGGCGAGCACCCCTCTCGTCAGAGCTTCGGCACTGTACGACGTGTCCCGGATTCGGGAAGCCACTTCGGATCACCCCTTAATCCGGGGAGATCTGTCCTAACCCTGGGCGTCTCTCGACGTCGTCGGATCAGTGGCCTGTGTTCGTACAGGAGCCTCGCCTAGCGAGGTGCTGACCTGGAAATGGTGGGGCCGACCTCCGGAAAAGTCAAGTCGGGGGCCGGGAGCCACCCGCTTGTACACATAGCGATGTGTGCATATGATTGCCCGTGGTAACGGACCGAGGGAAGGGTGAAACGGTGGGCGCAGGCCACTCGCACAGTCACGGCGGGCACGCCGGGCACACGCACGGCGCCGGTGCCGACGCGGACCGGCGCTGGCTAGCCGGCGCCCTCGCGCTGATCGTCGCCTTCATGTGTGGCGAGGTGATCGTCGGTATTGCCGCAGGTTCGCTGGCCTTGCTCTCCGACGCCGCGCACATGCTCACCGACGCCGCCTCGATCGCCCTGGCGCTGTGGGCGATGCGGCTCGCCGCCCGGCCGCCGGCCGGCCGGATGACCTTCGGCTGGCGCCGGGTCGAGATCCTGTCCGCGCAGGCGAACGGGATCACACTGCTGCTGCTGTCCGCCTGGCTGGGCTTCGAGGCGATCCGCCGCCTGATCTCGCCACCGCCGGTCACCGGCGGTGCGGTGCTGAGCACCGCGCTGATCGGCATCGTGGTCAATCTCGTTGCCACCTGGATGATCTCGCGCGCCGACCGGACCAGCCTCAATGTGGAGGGGGCGTTCCAGCACATCCTCACCGACCTGTTCGCCTTCGTCGCCACCGCGGTCGCCGGTGGGGTGATGGTGTGGACCGGCTTCGGGAGGGCCGACGCCATCGCCACCCTGGTCGTAGTGGCGCTGATGATCAAGGCGGGGGCCGGGCTGGTCCGGGCCTCCAGCCGGATCTTCCTCGAGGCCGCGCCCGCCGATGTCGATCCCGGGCAGATCGGGCGCGCGATGGCCGCCCGGGACAATGTCGTCGAGGTCCACGATCTGCACATCTGGGAGATAACCTCGGGTTCGCCAGCGCTCTCCGCGCACGTCCTCGTCGATCCCGGTAGCGACTGCCACGCCGTGCGCGTCGAGTTGGCCGACTGGCTCGAATCCGAGCACCACATCGAACACACCACACTGCAGGTGGATCACGCGCAGCCGGCCACGCTACAGGTCGGCACCCGCCCCGCCACCCACTGCGCGGAGATCCCGGAACCTGGCAAGCCGCCCACTCGCGCCTGACCCGCCGGGGGTGCGCTCCAGCCGCGTCCCGGGCGCGGGGATACTGGGCCCGTGGCTTGGATGTCGACTCCGCTGACCCTGTCGTCCCTGCTGACAGCGTGGCGCTGGGACACCTCGGTGGTGGTACTCACCGTGGCGCTCGCCGGCGGCTACTGCTGGGCGGCGCGGCGAGCCGCCCGCAACGGCAGCCCGGTCGCACGCACGCAGGCGGCGGCCTTCCTCGGTCCCGGCCTCGGGGTGTGGCTGCTGACCGGGATCAGCGTGGTCGGAGCGTATTCGGGGACCCTGATCTGGGTGCGGGCGCTGCAGATTCTGCTGCTGCTCTACGTGGTGCCGTTCGCACTGGCCAAGGGCCGGCCGGTCACGGTCCTGCGGGCCGCGCTCGGGCCGGGCGGGCAGGCGCGCCTGGACCGGCTGCTGGACTCGGAATGGGCCCGCACACTGACCTATCCGCTGGTCGGTTCGGTCTTCGTGCTCGTACTGCCGTGGGCGCTGTTCCTGACACCCTGGTACGAGGCGGTGCTGCGGCACGGTGTCGTCGACGCGGTGAGCCGGGTCGTGGTGGTGGCCGTGGGGTTCGGCTACTTCTACTCGCGTCTGCAGGTCGACCCGGTGCCGCAACGGTATTCGCAGGGAATCTCGTTGCTGATCACAATCTTCGAGTCGCTGGCCGACGGCATCCTGGGCCTGGTGCTGTGGATGGGCCCGCTGGTCGCGTCCGGTTACTACACCGAGGTCGGCCGACACTGGGGTCCCGACCTGCGGATGGATCAGATCATCGGCGCCGGGATCATCTGGGTGCTCGGCGACGTGCTGGGTCTGCCGTACCTGCTGTCGCTGATGCGGGCCTGGGCCTCGGACGAACGCCGGCGCGCCGCCGAGGTCGACGCCGAACTCGATGCGGCGCAACCGATTCCGGCCGCCACGGCGGCCGTGGACGCGGCGGCGGTCCCGGAACCCGAGGCCACACCCGCCGCGAGCGGGCTGTGGTGGGAGAACGACCCGCAGCTACGCGCGCGATTCCGCCGCTGAGCGGCGCGCCTCCCGACACCCCGGTGAGGTCCACGCCGGACGGGCGCGCGCGGGGCACCATGGGGGTATGACTCGACGTCACTGGCTCGCCCTGTGCGCAGGTTCGGTCGCGGGTGTCGTTGCGATCGGGGTGAGCGCCGGACCGGGCGCCGCCGGTGCCCTGCCGGCGGTGACGTACCGGGGCGGCGCCACGATCACCGCGCACCTGCAGGGCGAGCGACCGGGCTACTCCTGCCAGATCGCCGCCCACGACATCGACGGGCCGTGGCGGACCGTCGACAGCGCCGGCACCGCCGATCTGGACTCCGGCGCGCTGCCGCCCGGGCGGCACCGGGTGCGGGTGATCTGCGAGGACCGGGCCCGCGGTGACGTGACGACCCACGTCGTCGGTGCCGCCACCGAGGTGACCACCGGCTAGTCCCGCGAGCTCACCGGACCGCTACTAGATCTTGCGGATGACCGTGACGACCTTGCCGAGGACGCGAGCGTCGTTACCGGGGATCGGTTCGAACAGCGGGTTGTGCGGCAACAGCCAGACGTCCTTGCCGGTGCGCTTGAACGTCTTCACCGTCGCCTCGCCGTCGATCATCGCCGCGACGATGTCGCCGTTGTCGGCGACGTTCTGCTGGCGGACCACGACCCAGTCGCCGTCGCAGATCGCGGCGTCGATCATCGACTCACCGACGACCTTCAGCAGGAACAGCGAACCCTCACCGACCAGTTCCCGGGGCAGCGGGAAGACGTCCTCGACCGCCTGCTCGGCCAGGATCGGCCCACCGGCCGCGATCCGGCCCAGGACGGGGACGTAGGTCGGCACCGGGTGCTCGGAACCGGCGTCGGTGTCGACCGGGTGCAGTGCGGTCACCGCGGCCGTGCCGGTGGCGCGCACCGCCGTCTCGTCGAGGCCGCGAACGTCCACGGCGCGCGGGCGGTTGGGGTCCCGGCGCAGGAAGCCCTTGCGTTCCAGAGCGCGCAGCTGATGGGCGACCGACGACGTGGAGGTCAGGCCGACCGCGTCGCCGATCTCCCGGATGCTGGGCGGGTAGCCGCGGTCGCTGACCGAGGTTCGGATGACCTCCAGTACCTTTCGCTGCCGCGCGGTGAGATCTGCTGCGGTGCCGGGCGATTCGCCGCCGTCGGCATCGGTGGCCGGCATGGCCGGCCCCTCGTGTCCGTCCGCCGTCCGTTCGCTCACGGTCGCCATCCTCCGTTCCTCGGTGTACGTGTGGTGCGCTCCCGGCAGAGTCGCGCCGTGCCGTGCCGCCGGCCCGGCGAAGGTGAATTCGCCCGTGGGGCTGGTGCTCCGGCTTCGCCGGTGGCCGTGTTCCGACTCTAATCCGACGATCGCCAGGTTTCAAACATCTGTTCGACATATGTCGTGCGAGGGGTGACTTTGTCGCCGGGGCGTGATAGAAATCGAACACACGTTCTTCGAACACATGATCGAACAGAGCCGGCTGTCACTGGTCGATCTCGTCCCGCCACCGCACCCTGGAGGGTAGTCCGATGCGTCACGCTGCCAGCGAATTCGACTTCGTCACCATCGATTCCGGCTCCGCGCCGGATCCGGCCGTGGGCGGCGACGCGCGCCGGCCCGGCGCCGCGGCATCGCGCGCCGGGCGCGCCACCGGCGCGCCC
>NZ_RFFH01000021.1 GCF_003696265.1 Nocardia stercoris
CGGCCGAATACGAGGCCGCGTACTACGCTCAACAATCGCCACGCCGACCGGCGCTGGTCTGAATCCGAAGCCGGTCCCAAATCCGTGACGGTTCAAAGTGTTCCGCGCCTTACGCACCGACTACCGGGCGATGGCGGCTTGACATCTATAGGAGCGTCCTTGGCGATCTCCTGCAACGCCGCTTTCTCCAGCTCCGCTTCAGCGAGAAGCCGTTTCAGGGTCGAGTTTTCGCGTTCGAGGTCCTTCAACCGTTTGGCATCGTCGGCTTTGAGGCCGCCGAACTGGTTGCGCCACCGGTAGTAGGTGGCTTCGGTGATTTGGAGGGCCCGGCACACGTCGGCGACGTCTTTGCCTTCGCTCAGCAGCCGATCAGCCTCGCCCAGTTTCCGCACGACCTGTTCCGGGGTGTGCCTCTTGCGTGTCGCCATGGTCATCGAGCCTTCCCGCCCACTTCGTGGGCCGCAAGGCTCTCACAGTCGCCGGACCGAAATCACGGGGTCAGGTCAGCGTCGATACGTCGGGCTGACAGGATTCGAACCTGCGACCCCTTGACCTAGAAACATATGCCCGGCAGGCATCCCAACGGTTCCCAATACGTGCCGTCAACTGCGCTGATAGTGGATACGCATGGGTTCTCGCTTCCCGTTGCCTCCTACTAATTCTCAGCCAAACCGTGTACTACCCGTGTACATGGGGCACATTGCCGCGGTGTATTCCAGTGCGCCGCAGGCGATCCTGCTACCAGGTTGATCTCGACCGTGGCTGCCCTACATTTGCGGCGGAGCCCTCGGGGCCGACCTACACCCGCCTCGCGGTCCTGCTCCTGATCCAGAACCACGACATCCGCATCGCCGACACAGCCACCGGAGAACTCCTGCGGGAATTCACCTCGACACGACTTCCGCAATTACCGGCCCACTGGCGCCCGGAAGGGCCCGAACGACTCACTCCCCGAACCGAGAATTAGGTTAGGGGCGTTTCCGATGTCCCGAGGCATCACACACACGTGCCGCGCCAGGGAGTCGAACCTGCGCGGCGAGGGCGATTCGGTCTATATGACACTGCCGTGGGTGAGCGCGGTCCCAAGCAGTACCGCGAGATTCCCGGCACCGTCTGCTGGCGTAGCTATTCCGACCAATGGTCACGCTGTGCTGCTACACCGACGGTCCCCAATACAGGCTGTTGGTCGGGTCGGCACGGTTGTGCTGCAACCGAACTCGGGTCGCGTTGGCCGCGTAGTAGCGGTCGACGCTGGTGTCCGGCTCGATGTAGTTCACGTAGCCGCCGGCAGAGGTCGAGGCGACCGCGGTATGCGCGGTGCCGATCCACGCGCGGGCCGCCCCCAAGTCCTGCGGTGATTCGACGATCCACTGCAGCATCGCGGCGTGGCGGCGCCACGGGAACGCTGTCGCGTCGGGAGCCGGGTCGCTCAGGGCGCCGGTCAAAGGATCCAGAAGCACGCGGCCGGGCAGCCCGGCGCGCGCACAGGCCTGCATCACCGTCACGATCGAGGTCGCGGTGGCGGTATCGAGCGCGGGCAGGACGTCAGAGCCGGCGATCCGGACCGTGCGGGGCTCATCGGGGCTCCCGCCACCCAGCGATAGGACCGCATCGAGCGAGGTGTAGGTGGTGCTGTCGAGAACTGTCGGGGTAGTCGCGGTGGCGGCGCCGAGAGCGACAACGGTGGCCGCACCGGCACCGGCGGAGCAGACGATAAGGCCGTCGATGGCGATACCGCCACTGTCGGCACGGACGGTCAGGTTGGCCCAAGAGGTGCGTTCAGCAGTGGCGGACCAGGCGGCCCACCCGGTCAGCACCTTGACCGGATCGCCGACCGGAATGCTTAGTCGCACAATGTCTTTGGACGCGGATGGACAGGTCTGGAAAGTCAGTGCGGTGACGATACCCAGCCCACCGCCGGCACCCTGCAGCGCCCAGAACCTGTCCGGGTCGGACTGCGGGGACACTTCCACGAGCTGCCCGCCGGGCAAGACGAGCTGCGCGGACACCAACCGGTCACAGGTAGCCCCGTACTGACGGGAGTCCACACCGATGCCCCCGCCGACAGTTAGGCCCGTTAGGCCGACGGTCGGGCAGGTGCCGACCGGCAGACTCCGGCCGGCGGCATCGAGAACCGACAGTGCCGGATACAGCCCCGCGCCCGCCCCCATCGTGGCGAGATCCCCGGACAGAGTGACCGAGTTCAGCGCCCTGGTGTCCACGACCAGCGCACCGGAGTGCGCCGACGCACCGACATAGGAATGCCCGCCACCACGCGCCGCGACGGGCAGGTGGTTCGCTGCGGCGAACTGTAGTGCGGATACCACATCTGCGGCATCAGCTGCGGCGACCACCGCCGCCGGCGAGGAGCCGTCGAAACGGGGATCGAACAGGCTTGCGGCACTACCGAATCCGCTGGAGCCCGGCAAGGTCAAGCTGCCGTGCAAGGTCTTGGTCAGACCACTCCAGTCCACTCCGGAGGCCGAATCTGACGCTGAGCCGGATACCGCCGATTGCGCAGACGCCGGTATTGCACTCCCCGTGAACGCCGCGGCAGCGGCTCCGACCAGGAAAGCCCGCCGGGATGCGGTGCCCGACGACAGGTCGGGACCTCCCAGTTCGCGGTCGATCACGCGAATCTCCTCAAACAGCCTGGGTCCTTGTGCGCACCCGCCACCGGCAGTCAGGCATGTGCCTCGCCGGAGTGAAACTGTAGTCGACTTTGTACCGTTCGGTCACGACTGGAGAGCACGATTCAGCATTCGGGAACCGTTCACCAGATCCGGTCCGCGGATGACGAGATGCGCTCGGCCAGAACATGATCAGGTGCCAGTCGACCTCTCCGGTCATTCCGCGCGCCGGGACCGATGAGCCTCGGGTCAACCGACCTTCACGGCGTCGGTGACGAAGACCAGCGTCTCGTTGCCCAAAACCGTTTTGCCCGAGCCCTTCGCCGCGTATCCCTGCTGCGGAGGAACGATGAGCAACCGCCGACCACCCTGCTGGATACCGACCAATCCCTGCTCCCACCCTGAGATGACCGTTCCCGAGCCCAGTACGAGCGTGAAGGGCTGCTTACCGAAGGAACCACCCGACTGCTTCTTGTCCGACCAGGTAACCAGGGAATAGTTCGTCTGGAGCTGCTGCCCGGTCATTGCGCCAGGGCCGGCGCCGACAACCAGGTCCTTGGTGAGCAAAGTAGTGGGCGGGTCACAGCCGTCCGGGATGGTGATGGTCGGCGCCTCACCGAACTCACCGGCGACCTTGACATCGTCCGCGGTACAGGGGTGCCCCTTACTCGGGGTGGTGGGGACCATCGCCACGGTCGAGGAGGTCGCCGACGAGGCCGAGTTGCCACTGGAGCACGCGCTCGAACCGAGTGCGGCAGCGACGACCGTCATGGTGCCGATGATCCGGACCGAATTCTGCATTCTTGCTTCCCTACCTAATTCTTACCCGCGGTACGTGAGAGAAAAGTCCCAGCCACTCGCCATTCAGTGCGACAGCCGAATTCAGAAAATCTGGAAGGTCGCGGTCAGTGCGTCGAAGCTCACCGTGACATCGTCGGCAGAGTCGCCAGCGACGTACACACTGATGGATCGGTCATCCGTATAGACGTACATGTCCTTCGCGAATGGGGGGTGCCCATCATCCGACGAGGCCGCCTGACCGAGCGCCGTCACGGACGGATATCCCTGAAAGGTCCCCACCTGGCCCGTGCCACCGAGGACACTCTGCATACGGTCGATCCTCTCCTGTGGTGATCTCGGGTTCATCCCGCCAGCCGTCGGCACCTCCGAAATGACCACTTCGGTGGTGCCCGCCCCATCCGTGGCAGAGATTTCCGTCTCCGACATCTGGTACGTCGTCACCGTCCCGTCCGCCTCGACCTTCCTCGTCGGTTTCGGGGGGAGCTTCTGTGTGCCCGGCGACGCGAACATCAGCCCAGCACATCGGCAGTCCAAATCCACGAACGGCGACAGATGCGGCGGCACATCGGCATTCGCTTCCGCCGTCGGCACCAACCCCATCGCAGCTGCCGCCAACACTCCCAGTGCCGGTTTCCACCCCACCGTCAATCCTCCTGAATCATCACCAAAACCGATTGAACTCTATTACAGGACACAGCCGTTCGCAGCTCTATGCCACAACGGGCACGCTGTCGTACGTCTCAGAGTGGATCGACCGCATGCTCCCCGCCACCCCGCTCCCCGCAGGCGCCCGACCACTGATGCCGTCGGGTTCGATTCTCAGACAAGGATTTCCAGCCGTTCCGTCCCCATGATCAGTTCACCGCTCAACCCGGTTACGGGTGATCGAGGACAGACTCGCATTCTTGCTGTTGTCGGCGATGTTGGTGATTTATCCCGCGTTGTCATAGGTCGGCATTGCGACGACCGCTGACCACAACACAACCAAGACCAGAACATCGCTTCGTCACTCGATGGCACTGCGAACGCCAATCGACAAGTCGGCCAGTACGCTTCGAGATAACACCGGCACAGCACAGCACCCCCGTGCCCAGAGCAAGAGGTTGCTCGACCCGGCCCTCCGACTACATGCCAGCGGTGGCATCCCGCAGTCAGGTACGGCTCGCAGGCGAGACCACGCGAACGCGGCGGCCGCAGCCCCGGCTCGCTCATATAGTCTTCTCGGTGTCGATGTTCAGGTCCCGACTACTTCCATTGGCGCTCACAGGCCCGGAGGCATCGGCGGTGAACAGGACTAGGTTCGGTGGATCTGTCGCTGTTGCCGAACGACATCGATCAGGCCTGAGAGTTCCCTGAAGTTGATCTTTGGAACTAAATCGGAGGCCCCGTGTTACCGTTGCATCGCTACAAGCGTCGGCCATCAGCGGTCCTTCAGAAAGCCGCGGTCAGCCTACCCTCAGACTAAGGACAACAGCGAAACACCGTTAGCGAGTAGTCTCGACAGCTAGCATAAAAGTTGGGTGTCAGTTATTCGAACTGCCGGATATATTTCGACGATCAAGACCGACGAAATATCGGAAGAATCATTCTCGATCCTTATCGCACCCGATGGGTCGACGCTGATCTGGTGAATATTCTCTCGATAGATTCTGGCCATCTCACGATCGCGGCGGAGCCAGATTACCTGAGCGGATCTGCCGACAGCATCGTAAGACAATTGCACCTTACCATCGTCGCCGACGCCTTCGATATCGAACCGAAATGCCGATTCCTCACCCGGAATGGCCGACTTCTCGGCGCCGAAAGTATTCAAAAACTCAACTTCATCGGGCTCGATAAATTCGATTCCGGTCATGCCCACTTCCTCCCCATCGGTATTACCGTAGTCAGGACATATGTCCCATCCGGCAGGAGCTTCCATGTACTTTCCAGTTTCAGTATTCCCCCAGTCGGGCCTTGTAATAACGAATCCCTGATTTCGAAATCTCCATACTGATCACACCACGCTCGGACGATACTACTGTTGCTCTGTAGCGAGTCCATGAGGCTCTGGTCGATGTACGCACGCCCCTGCGGGGTGTCGTATATTCCGATACTCATGAATTGTCCCATGTTCTGCTGGGATCGCGCCGTGTTGTGCGAATTCGAATCTACACGACCGAACATGTAATCGTACTTACCCTCCTGGATGATAGCATACACATTACCTTCGCGATGCCCAGTGTTCATCAAGCCCTGAGGAATTTCCGGAATATCGGGGAACTGAGGGATATCAATCCCCATCTCCGGGACCTCGGTCCCGGGCATGATAACCCCAGGGACCTCCCCAGGTTCGGGTTCCGGCTCCGGCTCATATGGAGGGATTTCCGGTTCGACTTGCTTTCCGGTGAGGTCGAGGTTGTTGATGGGGTCGGCAGCCGCGTAGTCGTAGTTGTTGGCCGATCCGCCGGAGATGGGGTCAGTTTGGAGGAAACGCCCGAGAACGGGTAGGTAGGTGCGGGCACCCATTTCGATGGCTTGTTCGCTCGCGAGGTGCTCGATGGGCAGGCTGTTCTGCCCGAGGTATCCCAGGTCCATGCCGCCTTGCATGGTCGCGGGGACGGGGATGTCACCGATATTGCCGGTGGCGGGGTCCAGGTCCTGGCCGAAGGGGTCGTAAAGGTGGACCGGGGTGCCGGTTCGGTTGCCGGAGCCGTCAGTGGTGAACAGGACGCTGCCGTGGTTGTCGGGGTAGGACCAGTTCTGGGCAGGGGTCGGGCTGTAGGTTTTGGTCAGTACCACGCCGCCTGCCAGTCGCAGGACTCGTTGCAGGAGATTGTTGTTGGCGTCGAGTACCAGTTGGGGTTCGGCGGATGCCGGTGCCGTGTAGCCGTACCGGGTGGTGCCGTCCGTGCCCGGGGCCGGAGTTCCCTTCGTTGTACGGGCAATGAGGCGGTCGGCGGGATCGCGGGTGTAGGTGACCGTAGTGCCGGCGGCAGTGGTGGTTGACATGTGCCGGCGGGTGGAGTCGTAGGTCAGAGTGTCTGTACCGACGCCCGTGGCGTTGCCGTACACGTCATAGGTGAGCGGCAGGGTGGTGCCGCCGCTGGTGGAGGTGAGCCGGTCGGTGTTGTCGTAGCAGTAACTGGTGGTGACCGGGGCAGCACCGTTTTGGCTGTCGGAGAATCCGGTCCGGTTGGTGTCCATACCGGCGGACGGGTTCGCGCCGCAGCCCCCTGAAGGGCTGAAGCTGTAGGTGAGCTGGTGGTGCGGGATCGCCGCCGCGGTCAGCCGGCCGACGGTGTCGAAGGTGTAGGAGTCGGTGTAGGTGGTACCGGGTGTGGATGTGTCGGTGAGCGATTCGTCGGTGATCCGGCCCTGCTGCGACCGGGTGACGCTGGTTGTGACCGTCGACCCCGTGGCGCCGCCGATCTGCCACGCGGTCGACAGGGTGTGGCCCGCAGCGTTGCGAATGATCGAGGACAGGCTCGTGTTGTTGCCGTTGTAGGTGATGCTGGTGGTTTGACCAGCACTGTCGTAGGCGGGGGTATCGAGGGTAGCTCCGTCCAGGGACTCGGTCAGGACCCGGTTCGCCGCGTCGTAGGTGGTCGCGAATGTACTGGTGACGCCCTTGACGGTGGTTGCGGCGCTGGTGACTCGGCCGCCGAGGTCGTAGCTGGTCGTGGTGGTGACGCCATTGGCGTCGGTGTAGGAGGTGACCTGCCCGATCAGGTCGACGGTGGTGGTCATGGTGCCGCTGGCGTCCGTGGCCGAACTGACGAGGGGGTTGCCGCCCACGGCGTAGTTGTAGGTGACCGTGCGGGCGGGCTGAGCGCCTTGAGCCGGGAAGCTCATCTGGGTGGGTCGTCCGCGGTTGTCGTAGCTGGTGCAAGCCCAGCCGTCACTGTCGACACGCGAAGCGACTGTGCGTCCGGATTGGTCGTAGACCTGTTCGGCTGTGTTTACTTGCCCGTCGGAGTTCTTGGCCGCAGTGACGATTTTCGCCATGCCGGCCTGGTTCACCGCCGGTGCACCGGACACGCACGGATTCGATCGTGTCTCCTGGTCTCCGTAGTAGGTGGTGGTGGAGCGCTTGGTCGGGTCGGTGACATCGCCAGCCGGCAAGGCCGCGGCTGTCTCTCGCAGGTAGCCAGTGCCCGGCGCCTCGTAGGTGGTCTTACGGACCAGATTCAACCCGCCAGGATCATTCGTTTTGGCGGTGACGAGGCCGTAGACGGGGTCGATGCCGTTGGCCGGGTCCGAATAGCTGGTGGTGGTACTACCCGAGGGTGCGCGTTCGGTGCTGCCGCCGGAGGTGTCGAAGTCGGTGCGGCTGGTTTCCATTCCGTACCGGGGTTGCAGGTCCGCACCGGGCACGGTCGTGGTACCGGAACCGGGCGGTGCCCAGGTGAAGTTCAGCGCACCGGTGTTACCGGGGGCCGGATTGCTATATTCGACCCGGATCCGGTGCCAGGTACCGGGGTTCGAATTCTGGTAGTTGCCCGTCACCGGGGCACTGGGGTTGGCCCAGTTGTCGGCGATCTTGACGTCGTCGATCCACAGCCGCACACCACCGGTCGCGGTGAAACCGAGCCCGTACTGGCCCGCTGCGGGGAAGAGCATCTCGCCGGTGAAACGGCCGGACCAACCGTTGGTGGCGTTGGGTACCGGTGCTGTAGCGCCCCAGGCTCCGTTGAGGGATCCGTCCGCGGTACCGATACCGGTCTGCCAGACCGCAGGCATCCCGGACAGGTTCGAGTCGCTGTACAGCGATGCCTGCAGGCCGTGCATGCCCTCGTCGTAATTGACGTGGTTGTGCGGAACAGTGCTCGCACATGCCGCGGTCGGCACGACCGGTGCGGGAACCTTTCCGGTGAAACAGGATTGAGGCGCGGGCCCGTAGGTGTCGGTGGGCCGGTAGTCGTGGTCGTAGACCGTGGACGATTCCCGCCCGGCGCCGTCGATCGCCACCGCGACCTTGTCCTGCGGTGTCCACTGCTGCGACGAGATGACGTTGTCTGCGTCCTTGGTGCTGGTGGCGTGGCCGGCACTATCGGAGGTCACGGTCCGGACGGTGACCGGTAGGCCGCCGCGTACCAGTGGCATCGAGACCGTCGTCGTCAGCCCCGGCATCAAGTAGTAGGGGATGTTGCTGTTGTTGACGCCGGACTGGGTGGTCCCGCTGTTGTAGTTGTACTGGTGCAGGCGTGAGGACAGCCCGTCGTATCCATCGACTGCGGGACTGGACAGCGACGTGATGACCGGGTGGAGGGTGGTGCCGTTGTCGATACTGCCGTAGTTCCACCCGAACGTGGTGGTGTCCCCCGGACCGGTGGGGGCGTAGTTGGTTTGTGTCGCTTCCCAATCCCAGGCGAGCGGATCACGGATCGACATCATCGGCCCGACCTGCTCGTACTGGTGTTCCGCGATCAGTGGGTTGGAGTCGATATTGCCCTTGGTCGTGTAGCAGGGCTGGTTCGGGCACCCGGTGCCCTGGCCGACACCGTAGGTGTAGTCGGTATAGGCGTTACCGGGGTTCTCGACGCGGTCGAGGGTCCGGAATTTCGAGTACCACAACCGGGTTTCGGTGCCGTCCCAGTAGATGATCCGGCACAGCATCCCTTTGGCGGGCGCGACCGCCGTGGACGGTCCCGTGGCGCCGTTGTAGCAGCTGTTGGTGCCGTCGCTGTAGGTCAGCGTGTGCTGCTGGCCCGAGACCGGGTCCTTGATGCTGGTCAGGTGGGTGGGCGCGGACTGGTCGTAGGAGTATTGCAGCGCCGCGGGTTTCTTGCTGTCGAGGACCGAGGAGACCGAGGCGAGTGTGCCGTTGGGGTTGAACGTGTAGACGGTTCCGTTCTCGGTTTCGGTGACGATGCCGGTGGCGGTGTCGACCGCCAGGACACCATCCTCGTTCGCGGGAGGGGTGAAACCGTCGATGGAGTTACTGCTGGCCTGCGTCCAGGTGTGCACTCCACCGGAACTGTCGGCCAGCACGATCGAGGAGCCCAGGTTGGTTGCCGAGACGTACTTCGAACCGGCCACCGACAGGTTCCAGCCAGCCGGCAGGACCGGGGCGTCCTGGGTGTAGAGCAGCTGCGGCTGCACGATCTGCGGGGACATGTTGAACACGCGCGCAGACGGGGGGCCAGTCACCGACCGGGCCGACAGCTCCATCATCGGCGCATTCCCCGACCGGTGGTACAGCTTCGCCTCGACCGGGATCCGCTGCCCGGCCTTCAACGTCATATCGAACTCGGCGGGGTTGTACGGGGTCGCGGTGTTGAAATCACCAGCGCTCTTCGTGCCCGCGATGTCGTCCCACACCAAGGTATGGTTGGGCCCGGCCCACACTTGTGCACCGTCCCTGTAGCCGGCAATGAACCGGTAGTCACCGTCGACCGGCGCCTGGAAATACCCCTTGTAATCGATGATGTAGTAGTTCGGGTCCAGCGCCGGAGCCAGAGCCGGGCCATACATGTCCGCGTTGCTCTGGGCCAGTTGATAGGAGTCCACGTTCTGCAGCACGCAGCTGAAAAGAGAACATTGCTGCTGCAGGTTGACCTGCGGTTCGGTGCGAACCATCACCGGCGCCGACGCCGCGACGCCGGTATGGGTGGGGTCGTTGTAGTAGGAGACCGTGACACCGTGCGCCGCGCCGGCAAGCGAGTTGTAGGACAGGTCGACACCTGAGGTGCCACCTACGGAGGTGAACTTCGGTCCCGACACCGCAGTGAAGAGGTTGCCGTTGTACAGGTTCGCTGTCGCCGGGCCGAGGGTGTCGGTAGGTGCGGTCGTGCCCGCCCCCAGTCGCAGGTCGATCTTGAAATGATTGAACCACTGCGGCTGCGTGACGGTCACGCCACCGTTGCCGAGTACCGTTTGCACCGTCCACGTGTACTGGCCGCCGTTGCCAAGCACCCCGTCGGGCACGTCGTAGTAGTTGTTCTGCTGACATCCCGAATCGAAGGTCTCGCCCGCGGCCCCGTCAGCACTGGTCGAGATCTTGAAGCAGTACAGCGTCGGGTCGCCGGACGGGTTGGTCACCGGGTTCACCTGCAACCTCGGCACCGTGCTCGCGATCACCGCCTGATCCGCCGGAGTGGCACTGGCCTGCACGGCCGGCGGCGGTGCGGTCCCGTAGTCGATGATCAGGTTGGCGTTCAACGCCATATGCGTGTTGACGCCTGGGGTTTCGGCGCCGGTCAGCATGAATTCCTGCGGGGTATTGATACTCGCCGACGCGCGCGCCGCGAGGTAGTCCGTCAGGTTCTGCGAGTACAGCGACCCGGCATTACCGATCGGGCCCGAGGCCAGCAGCGCGCCTTCGGCGTTGTAGCCCAGTGGGCTGGTGGAGGCGTAGAGGTTGAGGTTGTATGCGGTCGGGTAGTTCCCGCCGTTCCAGGGCTGGAAGTCCAAGCGGGCGCCGATGACCTGCCGGCCGTTGATCCATGAGGTGTCGAACCCGAACGCGGTGCGGACATAGTCGTCGCCTGAGGTCAGCATATTGCCGACATCCAGAGCCGACCAGTTGGTGTAGGTCTGGTTCTGCGAGGTGTACTGCGTGCGTGAGGTTCCGCCACCGAACCCGGACGAGATGGTTGGGTCGACGGTGACCGGGAACACCCTCGCCTTGTCCGACAGCCAGCCCTTGTCCACCGACACCGTCAACTGCCAGCCGTCCTTGGCCTGCGACAGCGTGTACTTACCACCCGTACGAGCGGTGGTCTTGCCCTTAGCGTTTCCGGCGGAGTCCCACACCTGGATCGCCGGCAGCACCGCGATGGTCTGCCCCTTGGCATCGAGGACGACCACCTGATCACCGTCGAGCTTCGGCGTCAAGCCCGCACCGAGCTTCATCGTGAACGTCCACTGACCGTCACCGATACTCTTGACCGACTTGACGATCACCGATTCCTTCACCGCACCCGGCAACACCTCATACTTCAAGTCCTGACCAGGCAGAGCATCAGCGTAGGTGACCGTCGAATCCGCGACCTTGTGACCAGCCTTGCCGGCACCGTTGAGCGCCAACGTAATCGGCGCACCATTGGGCTGCACCTGCACCAACGCAGGATCATTCGCAAACTCCGCGAACTGCGCATGCGTAGCCTCGTTCGCCGTCCGGGCCTTGTGCGAGGACGGGTCCTCAGCGATCCGAGTGTCCATCGGCACCCACTTGCCGTGCCCGTCGGACACACTCACCGGATGCTGCGACAACACCAACGAATGCGAACCATCAGTGTTGACATACTCAACCGCAGACTCGTTACGCGACGCCTCCTTCGACGACTTCGGATCGAAACCACCAGGATGGATGCCCGGCTGTGCGGTCTGCGCTCCCGGGCTGCCCAATGGCCGGAAGTCCACGCCCGTCAGGTTCGGCACATTCTTCCTGGGCGGGTCCGCCTTCGTGGCCTTCGCCGCGTTCACCTGATCCGCGCGGGCCGACAGCAGTGGCGGTTCCGGTTTGGGTGGGTGTGGTGACCACGGCCACGACGGCCACGCCGACGCGTGCGGTGCCACCACCACCTGCGCGGCCGAAAAACCCAACGCCAGTGTGAGTACCAGCGCCACCGCCGGTATCAGCGAACCCATCGCTGCGCGCATCTTGCGCGCCGCACGCCGAACGAACCGCATCGACAAAGCCCTTTCAGGCACCATAGGCAGCCGCGCACGCGACGCCAGGAAATTTTCAGATCAGGACAGGGAAGGGGACTGCTAGGCAGCAGGCATCATCGCCATCAGGAATCCAGGCATCCCCTGGAACACCGTCGTCAGCCCGGCCACGACGGAGACCCCACCTTCGAGGATCCCCAACCCCGGTTCGATCAAGCTCGACCAGTTTCCGCCGCTGTCGACATACTGGGATTGCAACGAGTTCCAGGTTAGATAGATCCCGATCCCAGTGCCTACGGCGATCATGGCGGCGCCTACCACGGGCAGCACTGCCGCTGCCGCGCTCGCGCCAGCCATCACCGCGCTCATGCCGGCCAGCATCGAGCCCGCGCCCGCAACCCCAGCCAGGTATATGCCGAACCCAGCGACCAGGCCGGCGACATCGCCGAGGCCAGCTACCGCCGCGCCCACACCGCCGAGGATCTCCCCAATGTCACCGAGCTGCCTGTTGACTCCCTGCAGCGCAGCATTCGGGGAGAACAGGTCATAGAGACCGTCCATGGCCGAGAAGACTCCACCGAGGCCCCCCAAGCCGATCAGGCTGAGAAATCCCCCGATGACACCGAACGTGGTTTCCCGCCCGGTCGGGTCGCTGGAGTTGATCGGGTCGCCATAGGTGTAGGCGTACCCATTAGCCGATCCGCCAGCGACGGGGTCGGTTTGCAGGAACCTGCCCAGGCTCGGGACGTAGGTGCGGGCCCCCATTTCCACGTATTGCTGGCCACCACTGTGTTCGATGGGTTGAGTACTGTTGCCTTGCCAGCCCAGATCCATACCGCCGGTTTCGGTTTGCGGCATCGCGATGTCGCCGATAGCGCCGGTGGTGGCGTTGATGTCCTGGCCGTACGGGTCGTACAGGTGCACACCGGTGGTCGCGTGCCCGGTGCCGTCAGCGGTGAACAGCAAGTTGCCGCGAAGGTCGGGGTAGGACCAGTTCTGCGCCGCGGTCGGGCTGTATGTCTTGGTCAGAACAGCGCCACCGGGCAGCGGCAGTACCCGCTGCAGCAGGTTGGCGGACGGGGAAACCGTCGTGTCGAGCACCAACTCCGGGCTCCCACCATCGGAGGTGTAGCCGTAGCGCGTGCTGCTGGGCACTGCAGGCGGCGCGCCCGACACCTGCCGGCCGAGCAGCCGGCCAGCGGCATCGCGGGTGTAGGCGATCGTGGTTCCCGACGCAGTCGTGGTGCTCAAGTGCCGGCGGGCGCCGTCGTAGACGAGAGTGTCGGTGCCGCTCTTGGTGGTGTCACCATAGCTGTCGTAGGTCGGAGTTCCCCCGTTGCTGGACGACACCAGACGGTCGGTGTTGTCGTAACAGTACGAGGTCGTGGTGGCCGCCGCGCCGTCCTGGCTATCGCTGAGCGAGGTCCGGTTGGTGTCGGCACCGGCCGCGGTGTTCGGACCGCAGCCGCCTGTGGGGGCGTAACTGTAGGTCAGCTGGTGGTGCGGCACGGTCGCGGCGACGAGCCGGCCCGCGGTGTCGTAGGTGTAGGAGTCAGACGCCAGCAGAGTGGGGGTCGTGCCTCCGTTGTAGATCCCTTCGTCGGTGATGCGGTTGTTCTGCGAGCGAGTCGCCGTCGAGAGGTAGTCGAACCCTTGGCCCGTCCACTCCAGGTTGGTCACCGCGCCGGTGTTGTTGCGCTGGTTGATCTTCATCGACGTGCTGTTGTTGTAAGTGACGTCGGTCATCTGCTCGGAGCTGTCGTAGTGCGGCTGGGCGACCGTAGTCCCGTCCAGCACGACAGACTTCAGCAGATTGGCGTTGTCGTAGGTGTAGTTGACCTGACTGTTCCACGTACCACCGTTCACGGTCCTGGCTTGCGTCAGCCGGCCCATGGTGTCGTGGGTGTTGGTGGTGATGTCGCCATTTGCATCGGTGTACTGGATGACCTGACCGAGCAAATCGGTGTAGGTCACAGTCGCACCGTAGTTGCCGGCACCATCGGCGCCGTAGCTGTAGTTGGCTCCGCCCGAAACCCCGTAGCTGAAGGTGACCGTGCGGGCGGGCTGGCCGTTGAGCGCCGGGAACACCGACTGCGTCGCACGTCCACGGGCGTCGTAGGTGGTGCACGTCCACGCGTCGGAGTTGACGCGGCTGGCGACTACGCGCCCGGCAGCGTCATACACCGATTCGGTGGTGTTCGCGTGACCGTCGGAGTTCGTGGCCGCGGTAACGAGCTTCGGCATACCGGCCTGGTTGACCGCCGCCGATCCGGACACGCACGGGTTCGAGCGGGTCTCGGCGTTCCCGTAATAGGTTGTCGTGCTGCGGGTCGCGGGGTTGGTCACGTCACCCGACGGCATCGCGGTCGCGATCGGGCGCAGGAAACCGTGCCCCGGCGCCTCGAACAAGTTCTTGCGCACCAGGTTCAACCCGTTCGGGTCGGCGGTCGTGGCGACCACCATGCCGTAGACCGGATCGATCCCGTTGGCCGGGTCAGAGTAGCTGGTCGCGACCGTGGTCGACGGAGCCCGTTCGGGGCCGCCGGAGGTGTCGGAGGTGACGACACTGGTCTTCAACCCGTACCCCGGCTTCAGGTTCTGGCCCGGAACCGTCGCCGAAGCACCGTTGGGCGGGATCCACGTCAGGTTCAACGCCGACGACGATGCAGGAGCAGTGTCGTACTCGACCTTGATCCGATGCCAGGAATTAGGACCGGTGAGGTTGTTGTAGGTGCCGGTCGGCCCGGTCTTGGTGTCGAGGATCTTGGCATCGTCGATCCACAACCGCGCATTACCGGTGGCGTTCAACCCGAAGGTGAAGGTACCCATGGTCGGCAGCAAAATCTCACCGGTGAACCGGCCCGACCAACCGTTGGTGTTGGCCACCGGAGCCGTCGCCCAGGAGCCGGCCAGAGACCCGTCGGCGGTGCCGATCCCGGTCTGCCACACTGCCGGCGCACCCGACAGGGTCGGGTTCCCGTACAGGGTGGCCATCAGACCCTGCATGCCCTCGTCGTACTTGATTTGGGTGTGCGGCACCGTAGTGGCACACGCTGCAGTCGGGCGCTGGTTGCTGTTGAAACACGAGGCAGGTGCGGGACCGTAAGTATCGGTCGGACGGTTGTCCCAGTCCACGATCGTGGTCGATACGCGCCCGGCGCCGTCGATAGTCTCGGCGGGCTGGCTCGGGCTCGTCGCCGACCACTGCATCTGGGTCGTCACATTGTCGGCGTCCTGGGAGGACGTCGCACGCCCGGTCGCGTCGAATGCCGCGGTCCGGATCAAGGTTCCAGCGCTGGACACCTGCGCACTGTTGTTCCCGGAAGTGGGGAAGTTGTAGCTGTGTGACTGTTGTGTGGACGCGGTCTTGCCGTCGGTCGCGGGGCTGGTGATCGCCTGCGGACAGACACCGATCTGACGGTTCTTATCCGGGCACTGCTCCCAGGTAATGCTGGTCCGATCAGTAGTGCCGTTGAACCCGGTCTGAGTAGCGAGCCAATCGTTGGCCAAGGGAGTACGCATGGACACCATCGGACCGACCTGCGAGATCGCGACCTCTTTCTGGATCGGGTCGCTCGGCGGCGTGCCGCTGTCGTAGCAGGACAGAACCGAGGTGAAGTACTGCCAGTTGCACGCCAGTGCCCACTTGAAATCAGTGTAGGCACCGCCCGGGTTCTCGACCCGGTCCAGCGTCCGCCACGGCGAATACCACAACCGGGTTTCGGAACCGTCCCAATAGGTGATGCGGCACAGCATGTTCAACGGCGGCACTACCGAATTGGGTGCGGGTGTGGCTCCGCCATAGCAGCTGTTGCTGTTGTCGGTGTTGTAGTACAGCTTGTGCGAACGACCCGACACCGGATCGGTGATCGAGGTCAACCGCGGCACGATACCCGCCGAGGCGGGGCTGTAGTTGTACTGCAGCGCAGCGGGATTGCGGCTGTCCAGCGCCGAGGACACCGTCTGCAGCGCACCCGTGCCGGCGTTGAACACCGATACCAGCGCGCCCTCGGCCTCGGTGATCAGACCGGCGGTGGAGTCGAACGACAGCACACCGTCCTCGCCGGCGGGCGGTGTGTAGCCGCCACTGCCGTTCTGGACCCAGGTGTGGGTACCGCCAGAGTTGTCCTGCAGGACAATCGATCCGACCATCATGGTGGCGTTGGTGTACTTGCTGTTGCCGGCCGACAGCGTCCAGCCCGCGGGAACGGGGCTGGAATCGGTTGGGTACATCAGCGCGTTCGGGACCGTCTGCGGCGTGATGTTCAAGGTGCGAGAGGTGCCGGTGCCGGTGGCGCTGCGGAACGACAGCTGCATCGTCGGCGCCTCGTTGGCCACCCGGTGGTAGAGCTCGGCCCGGACCTTGACCCTCTGGCCAGCCTTCAACGTGGTGTCACGTGACGAGTTGAAGGCATCGACCGTGTTCAGGTCCGTGGTGGTGCGGGTCCCGTTCGGATCGTTCATCATCCGCGTGTAGCCGCTTCCGGAATCGACCCAGATCGCGGCACCGTCCCTATAGGCGGCGTCGAACCGATAGTCACCGTCGACCGGTGCCTGGAACCAGAACTCGTACCGGCACACATACCAGGTCGCGTCGAGCCCGTTCACCGCCGGCGGACCCGGCTGGACAATCGTCGGTTCGTTGCGCACCAGTACCGGTGTCGGTCCGGGCGTTCCCGTGTGGGTCGGGTCGTTGAAGTATGTGGCTGTCACTCCGTTGGCGGAGTTGGTAATCGCCGAACCGTTCATCGCGCTGTTGCTCGTGACCGAGTTGTAGAACAGTTTGATGCCCGAGTCACCGCCGACGGAGTGGAACGTCGGCCCGTCGACCTCGGTGGATAGGTTCGCGTTGTACAGGTTCACCGTCATCGGACCGAACTTGTCGACAGGCGCGAGGGTGTTCGCACCGAGTCGCCGGTCGTAGCGGAAGTGGTTGACCCACTGCGGCGTCGTCGTAGTCACCCCGCCCTGGATCGCGGTCTGCACCGTCCACGTGTATTCGACACCGTTCTGCAGCACGTTGTCCTGCATCGTCCACTGGTTCGAGGTCTGGCAACCCGACTGCGCGATGTACCCGGACTGGCCATCGGCGCCGGTGGACACCTGGAAGCAGTACAAGACCGTGTCACCCGAGGGCGTCGGGGTGGCCACCGGCGGCACGGACAACGTCGGCGTCGACGTCGCGACCACCGCCTGGTCGGCCGGGAGCGACCCGCTCTGCACCGTCGCCGGGGGCGGGGTGCCGAAGTCGACGATCAGATTGGTGTTCAGTGCCATCTTGGTGGTAGCGCCGGGGGTTTCGGTGCCGGCCAGCATGAACTGTTGTGGCGTGTTGTCACTGTTCACGACCCTGGCCGACAGGAGGTTGGTCAAGGCCTGCGAGTACAGCGACCCTGCGGTACCGATCTGGCCCGAGGCCAGCAGCGCACCCTCGGCGTTGTAGCCCAGCGGGCGGGTCGACTGGTACAGGTTCACCGTCTCGGGCGGATAGGTGACGGTGGAGTCCCATGGCTGGAAGTCCATGCGCGCGCCGATCACCTGCTTGCCGAAAAGGTTCGACAGGTCGAAACCGAACGCGGTGCGCCAGAACACATCCTGCCCACCCGCAGGCAGGTTACCGATGTCCAGACCCGGGTATGAGTACGTCTGGCCAGTGGAGGTGTATGCGGTTCGGGAGGTTCCGCCGTTGAACCCGTTGGAGACCGAGACAGTCGGGTCCACGGTGACCGGGAAGACACGCGCCTTGTCCGACAGCCAGCCCTTGTCCACCGACACCGTCAACTGCCAGCCGTCCTTGGCCTGCGACAGCGTGTACTTACCACCCGTACGAGCGGTGGTCTTGCCCTTAGCGTTTCCGGCGGAGTCCCACACCTGGATCGCCGGCAGCACCGCGATGGTCTGCCCCTTGGCATCGAGGACGACCACCTGATCACCGTCGAGCTTCGGCGTCAAGCCCGCACCGAGCTTCATCGTGAACGTCCACTGACCGTCACCGATACTCTTGACCGACTTGACGATCACCGATTCCTTCACCGCACCCGGCAACACCTCATACTTCAAGTCCTGACCAGGCAGAGCATCAGCGTAGGTGACCGTCGAATCCGCGACCTTGTGACCAGCCTTGCCGGCACCGTTGAGCGCCAACGTAATCGGCGCACCATTGGGCTGCACCTGCACCAACGCAGGATCATTCGCAAACTCCGCGAACTGCGCATGCGTAGCCTCGTTCGCCGTCCGGGCCTTGTGCGAGGACGGGTCCTCAGCGATCCGAGTGTCCATCGGCACCCACTTGCCGTGCCCGTCGGACACACTCACCGGATGCTGCGACAACACCAACGAATGCGAACCATCAGTGTTGACATACTCAACCGCAGACTCGTTACGCGACGCCTCCTTCGACGACTTCGGATCGAAACCACCAGAATGCGTGCCGGCGGTGCTCCGCTGCAGTGGCTTGAAGTCTCCCTTGGAGAAGTTCGGTGCCACCGGCATCGGCTGCAGGGCTTTCTTGGCGTCCGGGCCTTGCGATGACATCAACGGCACAGCATGCGTCTTCGCCGGAGTCGGCAAGTGATTATCCGGCTTACCAGGGCTTGCCGAGGCGGTCGATGACGACATCACCTGCAGCAAAGTCACGCCCATCGCAACGATGACCATCATCACGATCGCAGACAGGCATGATGACCGCCACCGGCGCCACCAGCGCCAATGAGCCGAATCGGGACGCGAAGACACGAGGATCAATCCCCCTTGACGGAGCGGCCATACCCTGATGGCAGCAGACAAGCAAATAACCCGGCCGAGACCAGAACCGCCGGAGTTCCCACACTCCCCCTCGGCGGCAGGCGTTGCGCCAAACCAGGCAACCTCGGGCTCGTTCTCAGCTGCGCCACAGATTGCACTATGCGGACTTAATTCGCAACAGCAACAAAACGATTCAGTTACAGCAACTGAAAAACATCCATTTCGAACCAATCGACACCGGCATAAGCTAACAGCCAGCAAGGAACGCCAGACTGCGATCGCCCGGACGGCGACCTCCGCCGGCACCCAAGGCCGGCCGGGACCGCAGAGACTCGGCGACCGCCAAACAGCAACCACCACAACGTCTTTTGACGAGCATCACGCCCATCCCAAGCGCGCGATCAGGCCCGCACGCCGCGCCACAGCCCAAGGGGAGACCCTGGAAACACCGGGATCCACAAAGCCGAACCATTCACAGCAATCTCACAGAATGTACACAGGAATCTATCTGTTATTTGCCAGACTGCTTCCCCCGAATTGGAAGACTGCACGGATCGAACACGTTCGCAAAACGAAAAATCCGTCGTATCACTCAGCAATCGATCACCGCCCTGAATAGGATGACCGGCATGCGTTTCAGTTAAATTTCGGCATCTCCACTCGGGTTGCGTCGTGCCCCGACGATCCTGCACACTGCAGCCGAACCGAGAACAAGCGCGGAACCTGCTGGGGGCGCCTGGGCGCCGGAATCTGTTCCGCGACAGGCACATCTCGAACTCTTGCCATCCCGTCGTGCGGCCACAGGCCCACGGCCGATGGCGCGTGCCCAGGTGCCGCATCCGTACACCGGTCCGCATCCGCGGAGCGTGTCATCGAAAGGACTGTGGCGACGTGGGCCGAACGGAGACCAACGAACCCGGAGAAGACCCCACCCGACGGCTGCCGGTAGAACCCCCACGCTCTTCCGGCGAGGACCGAACGTCCACCCAGGCCGTTGATTTCGATGAGAGTGCAGCTCGCCCCTCGGTGGGGGACGACGACCATGCCCAGGGCGACGCCCGGGTAGACGCCAACGGCGCGCCGGTCGAGGCCGAAAGCCGCTATGCCGAATCCGAGTCGGGCCGAGACGGCAGCAGCGGTCCCGACGGCACAGTGGCCGACATCGACGTGCCGCACGAAGGGGGCCGTCGGGCGGTACTGCAGCCGGTGCTGCGGGTGTGGCACGGATTCGCCGGCCGAGTCGCAGCCCAGGCGACCGCACTGGAGCTCCGCAAGCGTTTGCCGCACGCCACCACCGCCGCCGCGCTGGTCATCGCAGCCATCGCCGTGGTGATCGCAGTCAGTGCCGAACACGACCACAGCATCGGCAACACCGCCAGTGGCACCACCGAAACCAGTGACACCACAACGACAACCACGCCCGAGACTTACTACACCACCACTAGCGCGCCGACCACGGTCATGCCGACAACCTCGGCGGCCTTGACGACCGTGATGAGCGATCTCAACCTCGGCACCACACCCAGCGACGTCCCGCTGCCCGCGGCCGGACCCGACACCGCGACCGCGCAACCGATCGACCAACCCGCCAACGCCGGTAGCCCGCCCACAGTCACCGAGGTCTCCACCGTCACCGACGCCGCGACGACCACCGACAACCCGGTGGTCACCACCGAAACCCCAGCACCGTCCACCGTCGACCCCGGCACCGTCGCGACAACCCCACCAGGCCTGTCGTTCAGCTTCTCCCTGAACCCGCCCACCCCGACCTACCCCTACACCCAGGCACCCGGCTACTACTACCCCCCGACCTACTACCCGCAGACCCAAGACCCCGGCACCGTCTACGTCACCGCACCGCCCAGCCCGGTCACCGTCTACACCCAAGCCCCCCAAACCCCCGCCACGGTCTACGTCACCGCCACACCCAGCACCGTCACCACCGTGACCACCGTCACCGTCGTCGCACCCCAAACCACCACCCCCACAACCACTTCCACAGCACCGACGACCACCACCACCACTCATGCCCCGGCCACTCCCGCCGTCACCCACGCGCCGACGACCACGGCCCCTGCCGCTCCAAAGCCGGTTGCGCCGCGCCCGTCCACCCCGACGACCACGACCCGAGCCGCCACGATCCCATGGCACTGACCGACCCTGAACGCTCGACTCGCGCCGCCGCGGACGACTCCTTCAGCCATGTCGCGACTTCCGAAAGCCTCACCAGGCCGACAGTGGGGCCACAATCTGCGGCCGCCGCGAACATGGCGGTGGCGGGTAGCGATGCACTCGACCAGGTCGCCGATCCGGGCACCGCAGGGCACGACGGCACCTCGGGCGAGGCCTCGGTGCCGCGGAACAGCTCGATGGACGCTGCGGGATCACCATCGCGCCGGCTCACCGGAACCGCCGGGCTTACAGCACTGACGCTGTCGGTCGTCGCCCTAGGCTTCGCGCTGCACACTGCTACCGGTGTGCCCGCACCGCGAACGCACACTCCCACACCAACATTGGTATCGGCGCCGGGACCCGGAGAACCGCTGCCCGCCGACCTGCCCGCCACTGCCCCACCGGCCCCGCAAACCACCGCACCAAGCGGCCAAAGCGCTGCCCCTAGTAGCCCCGACCCACTCCGAGCCTGGGCACACCAGCGGGCCGCCTCCTACAACATCCCCGAACAAGCCCTCTACGCCTACGGCCACGCCACCACGGCAATCCAAGCCGCACAACCGAATTGCCACCTCGGCTGGACCACCCTCGCCGCCATCGCCGCCACCGAAAGCAACCATGCCCGCTTCGGCGGAGCGACCATCAGCGCGAACGGCCAGGTCAGCCCGCCGATCCGTGGTGTCCCGCTCGACGGCACTCACGGCAACGCCACCATCACCGCACCCGCAGCGAACGGGCATTCGACCTACGTGCGCGCCGAGGGCCCCTTCCAGTTCCTGCCCGACACCTGGCGACGCTGGGGACTCGCCGCAGCGACCCCGAACCCCCAACTCACACAAGTGCTCTCGACCGGCACCCGAGCCAACGGCGCCGCCAACGGCAGCGCCGACAACATCAACGATGCCGCCCTCACCGCTGCCCGCTACCTGTGTGCCGACAACCACGACCTCGCCACCCCCGCCGGCTGGACCTCGGCGATCCTGGCCTACAACCACTCCACCACCTACCTCGAGCAGATCCACACGACGGCAAACCGATACAGCGCCACCTACACCAGTGGCTTCGCCAAACCTGTCGCGGGAGTTCTGACCTCAGGTTTCGGATCCCGTTGGGGTACCTTCCACCACGGTATCGACCTTGCCGCACCGATCGGCACACCCATCTTCGCCGTTACCGACGGTTCGGTGATCGACGCCGGCCCCGCTCAAGGCTTCGGCCTCTGGGTACGCCTGCGCCACCCCGACGGGACCGTCACCGTCTACGGCCACGTCAACACCATGAACGTGACTGTCGGACAACACGTCACCGCGGGCCAGCAGATCGCCACCGTCGGCAACCGCGGCGACTCCACCGGCCCCCACCTGCACTTCGAAGTCCACCCCGGCGGCGGCAACCCCGTCGATCCCCAAACCTGGCTCACCGCACACGGAATCACCTACACCAACAGTTGAGGACCACGGCGGACGACCCACATGGTTCCAACCGGCTTCGCAGCGAGACGAATCCTTTCGCCACGGGCTATGGCCGCTAGAACTTTTGCCGTGCCGCCTTCGGCGATATTCGGCGAACGGAGCTGTGCCTCCGATGTTTGAATGCGTCGACGTCGGGCTGGTTGATAGTTCCCGGTTCCAAGGCGGCAGCAGAGACTCGACCCAGCCCCGGGTTCTTCCTCAACTACGGAGTATCCAGCGGGGGTTCAAATGTACTCAGTCATCGCAAAGTCTCCTACCGGACAGCTCGGGGCGCAATAGACAGGTTGAAGGTTTCAGATTATTGATTGTCGGCAGATATGAGAGTCCACAAAGCTTTCCTGTGACCAAGATCATCTTCAGTCGGATGACCAGGTGGCCGAGGTCAAAGTCACTATCACCCATACCTATGCCATCTGTCTATGGTGCGACCGAGAACATGGGCGAACGATAGGACAATACGCGCAAGCGACTGCAGATCCATCCCGGGAGATGCGACCTTACCTCTCCCGACCGGCAGGTACCTTGAACTGGGAAGATGGGAAGGGGTCAGGGCAATCGGAGCCTCGCACAGCTCGGCCGGGGGCGCTAATTCCCAGTATTCGAGATGTCAGCTGCCGCCGACGCCGTTTTGTGCTATTCAGGTTTCGCCTTAAGCCTCAGAAAGGCACCGTTGAATCCGCAGAATGGATCGCATGGCACAGCCGCGTCTTCTGTTTGCCCATAGAATTGGGGGCACGCCGATCCAGACATAGGATGATATAGTCCGCTTACACTACTACCCAAGGTTTGTCAGTCTCATGCAGATCTCGTCAGGCTCATTGCGGAAAAGCCGCCCCTCATGGTCGATACTTCCGCGTGGACCGCATTGCCCTCGCGCGAGCCATTTGCCGGCGCGCCTCGGATAGTCGCGCCGATCGTGAGCCTTGCAGCGTATGCATCCCATATCTTCGCGATCGAGAGCCCACAAGCTGGGGTTCGTAGACCCGAGCTGGTTCAGCTATCGATCATCGGCACCCAAGGTATTCGGCTGGTCCGCTGATGCAGCTGGGGGGACAGAACTCGTGGATGGGAACCGGGTAGTTGGTCGGCGCGACCAGGCCGATGGCACCTGGACCGCCGCGCGCCGACTGCCGCGGTGGACGCACCCCGTCGACTGCCAGCACACAGATATGCGCCAGTTGGGCCGAGCCCACTCTGGACTCCCGGTTCGGTCTGAACACCGGTCACTGACCTAGTCGAGACCGATCGACCTCCCACGCGGGCGCCGCAGTGACATGCCGATCAGCAAGTATACGAAGGAAGTTCGATGACTCAGACCATCGCGGCCGACGACGCCGCGCGGGCACGGCCCCTGCCGTCTGTGGCGGAGATCGAGCGCCGCCGGCCCGCACTGCCGTCGCTGACCGGAGCCCGATGGTGGGCGGCATTCGCCGTATTCGTCTTGCACGCCATGGTTTTCCTGCCGGTCTACCCGTTCCAGTGGTCTGCCCTGTTCCGCCGGATCGACTGGTTCGTGCCGATGCAGCTGGGCGCCTGCGGCGTCACCTTCTTCTTCGTACTGTCCGGCTTCATCATCTACTGGTCCTACAAACCCGGCACCGACGTGGTCGGCTTCTACCGCCGCCGAGTCCTCAAGATCTACCCCTCACACCTGGTCGCCATGGCGGCGTTCATCATCGCCACCGGCGGGATCCCGTGGTCACACCTGCACGTATGGTTACCGAACCTGTTCCTCGTCCACACCTGGGTCCCGACCTGGACCCTGGTCGGCGGACTCAACGTCCCCTCGTGGTCACTCGGCGCGGAAATGCTGTTCTACCTGACCTTTCCACTGTTCCTGCCGCTACTGCGCCGAATCCCTTCCCACAACCTGTGGCTCGCCGCGGCACTGATCTTCGTACTCATCGTCGCCCTGCACACCTCCTACTACCTGTGGGTCGACGGCCCCAAGGGCATCACCAATGAGTTCGCACCCAGACTGCGTGCCCCGCACGACGTCTCACCACACTTCGAACCACACGCCGACCCGCGCTGGTTCACCCTCGACACGATGCAGCCACCGCGCTCCTACTGGCTGAGCTACACCTTCCCGCTCACCCGGCTGCCCGAATTCCTGCTCGGCGTCCTCGCCGCCCGGATGGTGTTGGAACGGCAGTGGCGCAACACCCGCATCTGGCCGCCGCTGCTCGCGCTGGCCCTGTCGTTCGCGGCCACCTGGTTCGTGCCCGTCAACTACAAGATGGGCGTACTGCTCCTGCTCCCTACCACCGCGGTGATCGCCACCATGGCAGCCCGCGACCTCGCCGGCATCCGAGGCCTGAACGCCTCGCCGCGAATGATCTGGCTGGGCAACGTGAGCTTCGCCTTCTACCTCGTCCAGTACCCGATCATGGTCGCGGTCACCCGCTTCCTGATCGGCGGCCACTCCTACGGGTTCTGGGGCTGGCTCGGATTCGCGACGCTGTGCCTGGTGCTGTCGGTCGGCGGCGGCGCGCTCGTCTACTACTGGGTCGACCTGCCCATCATGCGCAACTTCGCCCGCAGCAAACCGAAACCGGCGGCCGATGCGCCGCCGGTGGCACGCGCGGCCTGACTGTTTCGGTAATTCCCTGTGCCCCAAGGCACTACAGATCACTAGTTGGATGGAGAGATATGAAGATGCCCGGCAAGCGGCTGGGGTGGATCGGGCTCGCGGTGGTCGCCGCGGCGACACAGCTCGGGACAGCTACAGCAGCCCACGCCGACGAGACAGGCGGTGCCGAGATCGTGACGCTCGGCGACTCCTACTCGTCCAACCCGCAGGTCTGGGATCCCGCCACAGGTCAGTTCGACGGTCTGGGCGAGACCGTGTGCAGTCACAAGCCCGATGCGTGGCCCGGCCAGCTCAGCCGACTGGCCGGAGTGGCGGGCACCAGCGATTTCGTCGACGAATCGTGCAGTGGCGCCGCCCTGCAATCGGACTCGAAGTACACACCGGCACTCGAGGCCAAAGCCGCCGACAAAGTCGGCGCCTTCGGTCCGCGCACCAAGCTGGTGACGCTGCAATTCGGGGTCAACGACACCTGGCCCGACGAGAACTCCGTCACCGGCGAGGTGTACGCCCACGCGCTGTCGAATGTTGTCGCCTACGTCAAGTACTACGCGCCCAACGCGAAAATCGTGATCCTGGGCTATCCGGAGATGTTCGGCCCGGGCTGCGTCGATGTGCTCGGGCTCGGCGAAATCCCGAAGCCGGACGACGCCAGGGATTCGGCCCACATGGATCACCTCGACACCGCCGCGCGTCAGGCAGCACAGCTGCTCGGCGTCGATTTCCTCGACGTTCGCGCGCTTACCGCCGGCCACGGCAGCTGCGCGCCGGACCCGTGGGTGAACGGACTGTTCAACCGGCCGGAGTACCGGCTCGGCTGGCCGTTCCACCCGACCGTGACCGGGGACGCCGTAGTGGCTCAGGCCCTGGCCGCGCAACTCGGCATGTGATCGGACTTCGCGTCACCCGCACGCGACCACGGCCTCAACAGTGGTTCGTGGTGAGAGTTGCCACGTCGACCGCGTCAGCCATCCGCTGATAGCCCGCAGGACTCGGATGCAACCCGTCGGCACTCGCGTACGGTGCCGCCAGCGCCCTCGGGTTCACCGGATCCCGCAGTGCGGCATCGAAATCGACGACCGAGTCGCTGAGCTGCTGGCTGCGGATCCAAGTATCGACCTGCTGTCGGGCGGGCTCTGCGAAAGGCAGTATCCCGCCCGACAGTGTGCCCAGGTGCACACGCAGCCCGGCGGCGCGCAACCGGGCTATCAAGGTCTCGTAACCGGCGACGACCTGATCAGCAGAAGCATAGGGAAACTCCTTCACATCGTTGATGCCCTCCACGACGATCACGTCGGTCACGCCCGCCCGGTCGATGACATCGGAATCCAGGCGATCCAGAGCACTGACTCCCGTTGACGGAATGAGCACCCGGTTTCCGCTGATACCAGCGTCGACCACGGACACCGGAAGCCCGACCGCATCCAGCCTGCGCTGCAGGAAGTCGGGATAGCGGGAGTCGGTGCCGACCAGGTCGAAAGAACCTGGCAGGCCAGCGGTTTCGAAGCCGTCGGTGATCGAGTCACCGAGCGCGACGACAGCCGAGACATCACCCGGCGCGAGGACATCGAGTCCCGACGCGACGAGCACCGCTGTCGTCCGTTGCGAGAAGGCCGCACCACCGACGTCGGCGGTGTGATCGCCCGACCCTGGAAGGGTGTAGTAACTGGTGGCGTTGCCGACCTGATGTTGGGTGAGCAGAGCCGCCGCGCCCGCGGTGTGGAATCCGATAGCGACCGGCTGCCAGGCGGTCACGGTCAGGTCGACGGGGTCGCTCACTATGTCGGTCCCGGGCGCAACAGTCACACCCGCCGCGCCACTGAAGGTGAGCGACCGCAGTGAACCCGGTTGCACCGCAGCTCCATCGGCCTGCGACGCAACGGTGGCCCGCTCGATCGTCAGTGGCACTGACCGGTACCGGTTGCTCAGCCGCACACGCGTTTGTGCTCCCCCGCGATGCGGAGTGACAACCATCCGGTAGGTCTGATCGCCGGCCGCAAAGGTCAGTGTCCCGAACTCGTCCGCAACGCTGACGTTGTCGGAAGGCGCGGCGTACCAGCTGCTCACCCAGTGCGCGGCCGGGCACGCCGCGACCGCGGTCGCGACCGTTGAGGGCAGTCCGATTGCGGCGCTGCAGATCCCGAGCAGTAACGCGGCCAGTAGCCTGTGTATCGAACGCAAGGTCACGCCTTAACACTGCGACCCAGCACACCCCGGAGCGGCGGAGACACGCTATCGGAAGCCATTAGTGATGTCGAAGCGGTCGACGGTGGGTTTCGTTACCGCCCAGAGGGCATTACGAGACCTGAAACGCAGCATCTTCACCGCCCGTACGACACTGAACGCCTCCAGCGATCCGTATCGATCGACGATGCCACCGAGTAAGCGATCCGCCCTCGACCTCTGATCCATCAGTGTGGCCACGTTGCCCCGGACCATCCATGGGAAATCACCCATAGGCCGGTCAGCGGCTACGACGCCCGAGTCGGCCCCGGACGATGTGATAGGCCGGCGCGCACAAGGCCACGCCCTCGACGGCTGTCATATGATCGGCAAGCACCCGGGCCAGCAGGAGCAAGATCACCCCGACCACCGTGATCGCTGTCACGGCCCGGCGAAACAGGAGTGGGTCCGAGAGAATCCGGAACCCGAACCCACGCCACGTCCGAGGGTCGGCTCGCCGCCCTCCCGGTCGCTCCGGACAACACGTCGGCTGGCGCGAATATCTCCGTGATGCCTCTGGCACCATTCGTCTGTCGACGCGTTCCGTCATGGCCGCATTCCAAGCTGGTCGTATTCCCAGCCTCGTTCGACGTCACGATGTTCGAGGCGCAGCCGGGCACTGCCGAGACGGACCTCGCATCGGTCGGACCCGAAGTGCCGAGCGGTGGCGCCCTCGACGCCCGCGAACGGGTCGGTCAGTGCCTGAGCGACGTCCGTGGCGGGAACCGATGAGCGTCCACCCCAGCGAACAACCCATTCATCACCGGTTCCCCAGCAGTAGGTGAACGAACCCGCGTCCTGATCCGGGCGATTCTCCCGACCCCAGATCAGTTCGCGGACAGCCCATTTCTTGTCAGGGTGCGCGAGTCTCATTCGAGCGAGCAGCCCGGATAGCAGGATCTGGACGTCGCTGGTCATGTGTGGCGCAGCTGCCAGGTCGTCGTACTCCCGGGCGGTCAGCTCGCGATCAGGGCGGAGTAACACTTCCTTGCAAGACAAGATCACCGGATGGCATGAGGCGGGGAGTTTCCCGCGCAGGGTATGGGAGACGTATCGGAACGAGATGATGCTGTTGGTGGGCAGGTGCCGTAGTTGCAGCGCTGGATACTTGCCGCTGGTGACCCCATCGACCCGGATGCCGGGGAATCCGTCGAGCGTCTTCGCAAGATGACCCGGCATGTAGGTGAGGATGGCGAAGTCGTTGTAGCGCGGGGAGTACGTGAGAGTGTTTGCCAATAAGCCACGGACATCGCGCCAAGCTCTCGTGCGGGGGTCGCCGGGTTCGATGCAATGATGGGGAGCCATCTCGGTATTCAGTAGCCGAAGGGCGAGCAAGGCCCGCAATCGCAGTTGCTGCTGGTCGCACTCGTCGAGACCGACGTCCTTGCGGCGGATTCCGTGCTGAGCTGCCCACAGTGGCTCACCGGTGTATCGGGCCCGCTCGGCAGTGAGCTGAGCGTGGGTGAAGGTATGGGTCGTCTTGGGCATCACGTGTCTCCATGCTGTCCAGGCGCAGCACAAGGACACGCGCAATTGCGCAGACCGACGCTGTATGTGACTCTTGCAGATTCACGCCTCCGCGTGATTGCCCACTACACGATGCCTGGATAGATCGCGCGGTGGTCGCCTCGGATTCTGCCGCCGAGCAACCAATGTTGTGCGCCACAGGTTACACGGCGGCCAGCCAGGTTGTCGAGACGATGGCGTGTGCTCCACAGACTACTACCGCGAGAACAGTTGACTGACCCTCGTTGGGGTTCAGTGACATTCGGGCAAGATCTGGAATTCCGTCCTCGGGCCGTCGATGACACCGCGACCGACCGCCAGGTTGTTGGCGTGGGGCTACAAGGCCGTGCAGGACCGAAGCAACTCAGACGGGGCGAGCGATCCGGTACAGGTGCTCACTGGCGGCAGCGCACTCGCCTGGCCAGTTCCCGCGCAATTGCCAGACGATTGTGTGACGTCGCGAGAGGCCGCGCTGTTGCGCGCCGCGTGTCACCAGCCCGAACCTTGCTGGAAAGTCGCGCCGGAACTGCCAAGATGCCTGGGTCTGTGACTACTTCGGCCTATCGGGGTTCGGGGTTGCGCTCTATGCCTTCCGGATCGGCTCCGCCGGCTGGAGACGTGGTCAGATCGGGAAGACCCAGTTCGGTGCGACACTGGGCGATTCCCTCGCGAGCGTTGGCGAATTCGAGGCGGCTCTGGATCGATCGCGCGATATCGCTTGCAGCTGTGAACTCTTCAACAGCTCGGCGGTGGTCTCCTGCGAGGACCAGGGCACGTCCGATGTAGTTGAGCGTCACTGCTTCACCCCACCGATTCCCGGTCTCACGGTAGATCTGCAGCGAGCTGCGCAGCGCAGTGGCCGCCAGCTCGTGTGCTCCGAATCCAGCATGGGCAACTCCCAGTTGTGCCAGCGAATACGCCTGTCCTTCCAGCGCGCCGATTTCACGGAACCGCGCCAATGCCTGGGAAATCCGCCCGATCGCACCGCTGTAGTCACCCATTCGTTCGTAGAGGGCGCCGAGCCTGGCCATTCCCTCCGCCTCGCCGCGGCGGTCCTCGAACATGCGGTGCAGGTCGATTGCGCGGGTATAGAGATCAACGGCCTCCCGATGGTTTCCACGGTGGCTGTGGACGTTGCCGAGGCCGATCTGCGCTCTGGCGAAGGAGTTCTCGTCTCCGCATTCTCGGTAGAGGGTGCAGGCTCGCGTGTAGTGCGCGGCCGCCAGGTCGTGGCGACCGGTCTGCCAATAGATGTTGCCGAGGTTCAGTTCGGTGTCGGCCTCACCGCGCAGCTCGCCGATCTCCCGGTACAGCGCCTGGGCGCGGCGGTGGTGCTCGATCGACTCGGTGTGGTTGCCCGTCAGCCGATGAACGATGCCGAGATCGTCGAGAGTGTCGGCGACCCGGCGCAGGTTGCCGGTCTCGCGGTACAGAGTCAACGCGTGGTCGAGCAGCTCCACAGCACCGGTGTAGTCGCCGGTGAACTGCCGCACCATGCCGAGATTCTCGTAGATGTTCGCCTCGCCCAGACGGTTCCCGAGGTCGCGGTAGATCGCCAATGCCTCGTTATATTGCTCGGCGCTCTCGTCGTAGCGACCGGATGCAAAGCAGGTGGTTCCGATGTTGCTGAGGGCGTTGGCCTCACCCAGCCGGTTGCCGATAGCACGGTAAGCGATCAAGGCTGCGGAGTGGTATTCGGCTGCGTCAGCCGGCAGGCCTGAACGTAGGTGCGCAAACCCCAGATTGTCCAGAGCGACAGCCTCACCGAGACGATCACCGAGACGCCGTGCGGTCGTTGCGGCGTGGTGATGAAGCTCTCGTGCGAGCGTCCAGGGCCCGTCCTGATCGAGCAGGCCAGCCACTGCGTCCGCCAACCGCGGAAGGACCGACGGGCTGATGCGGTCGGCATAGGCGAAGCACGCGAGAAGGTTCGGCCGCTCGGTGCGCATCCACACGACCGCGTCCGAGTGCCCGTCGAAGGCCGGTTCGCTCGTCGTGCAATAGCCTTCGTGTGGAACCTTCGGCCCGGGCGACAGGTATCCGCCGGCTTCGACCGCAGTTGTCACGAAGTAGTCCAGCAGACGCTGCATGGCGGCCGCCGCCGGAGCGTCTGCGTCGGGAGTCAGCCGCCGACCGTATTCGCGGAGCAGGTCGTGCACGCGATAGCGACCGGAGTCAGTCTCCTCCACCAGGTGTTCGATGTAGAGCTCTTCGAGCTCGACGCGGACCTGCCGCGCTTCGAGGCCGGTCATCGCCGCTGTCGCGCGAATGTCGATGTCGGCACCGGGATACAAGCAGAGGTACCGGAACAGCGTCTGCCGGACCTCGGGAAGGCTCTCGTAGGACATGCCGAAGGCGACATCGACTGCACGGTCACCGACGCTGAACTCAGCGATTCGTTCTGTCCTGGCACTGAATTCGGCGGCGAGCCCGGCAACCGTCCACCTCGGATGGTGGGCCAGCCTGCCGGCGAGCAGCACGATCGCCAGCGGGAGGTGGCCGCACAGCTGGACGAGCTCCTCGACTGCCGCACGGTCCGCCGCTGTGGTCGACGGTCGGTCAGCCAGGGTGGTGAACAAATCAGCGGCCGGTCCAGGTGCGAGCATGCCGAGGTTGAGCGGCTTGGCCCCGTCGAGCGCGACCAGCCGTCTGCGGCTTGTGATCAACGTCAGGCACTGACTTTCGGTGGGCAGCAGGGGTTCGATCTGAGCAGGGTTTCGGGCGTCATCGAGGACGAGGAGGATTCGCTTTCCGGCGAGTCGGTCCAACCAGAGACGATGCCGCCCGGGCAATGTCTCCGGGATGAGGCGGGGATCGGTGCCGAGCTCGATCAGTAACTCCGCCAATAGTTCCGAGGGATCGACCGGCGCCCGTCCGGGCGTGTGTCCGTGGAGCTCGACGAAGTGCTGGCCATCAGGGAAGTCGCTGGCCAGCAGGTGTGCAATGCGGGTCGCGAGAGCGGTCTTCCCTACCCCGGCCATCCCGTCGATGGTGTAGATGCGCATCGAGCTCGATACGCTGATCGAGTCGAGGATCTGTCCGACTTCGTCGTCGCGTCCGAGGAAGTGGGCGGGGTCGCGGCGCAGGGTGCTGGTCAGCGCCAGTCGCACTGCAGGCGGCTGTCCTGTGGCGACGGTGATATAGCCGTGGTTGCCGCCGGTTACGTTGACCTGGCGGGCGGTGTCGCCGGCCGTGAACTCGGGCACCGGAATTCCTTGACGCTCAGGCCATGTTGATGGTGCCGGTGTTGCCGCCTTGGATATTCACTTGGCGGGCGTCTTCACGGGCGATCGCGACGAACCGGCCGGTTTCATGTAGACCGTCGGCCTCGGCGATCAACAGTTTGAGCTGATCAGCGAATACTCGGTCCACACGTGCCAGTGAGTCAATCGACTCCGCCACCACGCTCTGGGCTGCGGCGGTCGGCTCCTCGCCGAGAGCCGCGAGAGCCGCTGTGCTCGTGGCATGACCGACGAACCTGCGGCTGATGAGTTCGTGTACGCGTTTCACGCCGTCCCAGGTGCTACTGCCGGCGTCCTTCGCAAGTCCTTCACCGAACTTGGAGGCCAGCAACGCAGCCGCTGCGATTCCTATCGACACTGGCTCCACGTGATACCTCCCCGACTCCACCCAAGTATAGGAACCTGCGGTAGCCCTGTGTGGCCCAATATATTTCGTGAGGCCCTCCGCCACGGCTCACGGGCACCGAGGTCGACTTCGGCGACATCACCATCCGCATGCGCGGCGCGCTGGTGACCGCTTATCCGTTCTGATTCCGGATGTCGTTCTCGGGCAAGGCTATCCACCGCCCGTCGCTGTCGCGGGTCAGGAGGCGTTCTTCGAAGGGCATGTGCACGCCGAACGTACGCTCGGCGGTGTCCCGACGGATGCAATCCAAGGCTGCACGCTCAGGACTGCTGCGTCCCTGTCGCGGCCGGGCGATGCGCCGGCTGAGAGCCGGGTCACCGCCTGAAACGCCGCCACGCCGCCCTTGAGCCGCAGAACCCCGACAAGCACGACGGCCACGTCGAGCTCGCGGTGGCGGTCGAGCATGAATGCCACCATAATCCGAAGCTCGGACCGACCGTGGAATTCCTTGCCGTGGAGTGAGGCGCGGCAGCCGTATTCGGTGACGGTGCGTCGTCGAGGGCTTTCTTGATCCACAACCGCAGCGTCTCGTGATGCACGTCGACCATCGGGCCGATCGCGCGGGCGGCGGCGTAGGCGGATCCGTACTCATCGAGCCGTTCCAGAGCCAGGCGCACGGCCTTCTCCCGGACCTCGGGCGGGTAACGCTTCGACATGATGGGGACCATCTTCCTCAAAGAAGGAAGCGGCCCCAAATCCGTGACGGTTCAGTCAGCCGGTGATCAGCCACCCGGTGCTGGAGTCGGGGAACCGGACATGATGCACCGGTCCGAGAGCATGCAGCCGATCGTAGGAGGCATGCGGATCCACCGCGAAGTCGTCGGGCAGATCGATCGGCTCCGGCATCAGTTCGGCTGGTACACAAGCAGTTTCATTCCCCATGACCGGGACGCTATCAGCGGTGCGCCAACTATGCTCCCGGGCGGAAGTACCCCATCAGTGCATACACTCGCACTGTACATACCGACCGACCTGATCAGGATCTGCCGAGGATGGACGCACCCGGAACCCCGACACTGGGGCAGTACCTCACAACGCTGCGACACCGAGAGGAGCGCCGACGACACGAGGTGGGGCTGCTTCTCCCGAGCCGGAAGTTCAGCCGGGAGAAGGCCGCAGGTGAGGCACACATCACCGCGAGCTACCTGACGAAGCTGGAGCGAGACGAAGCCGGACGGGTCGATATCGACATCCTGCGATTGCTGACCAAGAGCTATCACGCCGACGACGCCGAGTGGCGATACGTCTGCGACCTGGCCGGTTACGCCGCGCCCTACGCAACCCTTGCGGGGTTGGAGCCCACGATGGACATGCCGGCACTCGAGGTCTTCCAGGACGCGGTGACCGACATCATGCGATCCGAAATGCACGAGGCCACAAACGATACCGTGGCGTTCTACACCCCCCAACGACGGTTGATCGCAGCGAACCGCGCCTACTTCGAGACGCATCCGACCCACAAGCCAGGCATCTACCTGCTCGAATGGTGTTTCACCAGCGCAGCGAAGGAAGAGATGGTCAACTGGCACGAGGCGGTGGCCTGGGGCGTCGCGTGGCACCGAGGGATCATGGGCCGCTACGGCCACACCACCTGGGCCCAGGAATCACACCGCCGCCTGTGGCAATTCCCCGAGTTCCAGCAGATGTGGGAAGCGAACGAAGTGGGGTACTCACTCGCGATCGCAGCGGAACAGATCGTGCGAGTTGGCGACAGGCAATTCTCCTTGGTGATGGAGAACTGGCAGATGCAACACGATCTCCCCATCATCCGGACCCGGTGCAAACTCAAGCCGCTCACATAGCCCATGTAGCCGTCGCTGAAGCTGTTCAGGTCAATCGCCCAGACAGGCCGGGAGACTTCATCGTCCCCCGCCATGTGTCGGTGACGTCGGTCGCCGACTCCGATCTCGCCACTGATTCGCCTGAACGGCCACGCTGCGGGACAACGCTGTCCCGCAGCCGATCCCGGTGACGCGCGCTACGAGTCGAGACCCTGCCGGCGTGCCTCCTCGGACAGCGCGGTGTAGCCGCTGGTCGTGATCCGCCACTTCGGCGTCCCTGCCGGCGTGACGCGTTCGGCGTAGCGGCGGGTGTGAGATCGGAGATCACTTCGGCCAGGCCATCACTCAGCGCATGCCCCCGGGAGCCGGGCAACAGGCCAGATGCAGAATTCGGCGTTCCTCACTACACCGGCAGGAGTGATCCATACCGGTCGCCGACAGGCCCGGGTCAGATAGGTTCGCGAAACCGTACTCCCACACGGTGATCGCGACCAGATGGTGTACCACTCATTGCAGTCGGTGGCATCCATGAGCCCGGCGATGCCGCCCCTGGTACTGGGATTCGCTGCTTCCGGTGCCGAGATAGGGCATCGCGATGCAGGCGATGATTACCAGCACGCAGGGAACGACGGGAATCAGAAGTTGAGCCATGACCGATGCCCTCACTGTCAATCGCGGGTGAGTGGGGACAGCCTGGTCATCAGTTGGGCCGCATCGGCTTCCGGATCAGTGAGACCGTCGAGAACTTCGAGCAGCAGGCGGGCGTCGGCCCCGACAAGCAGCGGGTGGTCATCGGGCAGAGGCGGAAACGGGATCCCTCGAGCGGCGGCGCGTTCACGGGGTGAACGGGTCTGCGGCGCGACTCTGCCCGCGCGGACCAGCCAGTGCAACGCCAAGGACTTGCGGGGGCAGAGGACGGCCAGACATGCGATGTGCTGCTGCATGATTCGCGACGCCTCGGCCAGCGAAGTGATCGGAGCCGGGTAGGCGTGGGCGGGGTCGGCAGGCGTGGCCGCGGCCCACGTCTCGGGTGGATACACCGTTTCCAGGTCGAGGCTGTCGCAGACCCGCGACGGTGTGTTCCCGACGGTCGCCAGGTCGTAGACGACCAGCGCGGCAGCGTGAATGCCGACCGCGACGCTGACAGCGAACCCAATCGGGTCGGCGTGACCTTCAGGCGGGCGGACGGTGTACACGTACTGGTACCCCAGGCCAATGGCGTGGCGCACCATCTCGGCGGCGTGCCGGGGCGCGTCCGGCCCCGACACCTCGCTGCGCACCAGTCCGATTGCCGTAGGCCGGCACACGCCTGCATCCGCTTGCATGACTTTCGCGTTCATTGTTCCGACGCCTCCGTGTCGATGGGAACGATCCACCGTGGCCACAATGTGTGGAATCCGGCGGCTGCCGAGAGGCGCTGACTGCGGATTTCCCGGCCGCCGATTCCCAGGACATAGGAACGCTGGACGACGGACAATAGGGAACGGATAATCCAAATGGATTGACCCGAAACCCCATGACAATATCCAAAATTCGGGCGAGGGTTATCCACGAAACACGACAACTGCATCCACGGCAGGAGACTCTCCATGGCCGATATCGGCCCCACCATCCCCCGCCGCCAGCTCGGACGCCTGGTGCGCGACATGCGCCAAGCCGCCGGGCTGACGATCGCCGAACTCGCGCACCACATCGAGCGCGGCGCGACCACCGTCCAGCGACTCGAGACAGGCGCTGCCGATCGAATCCGCTTGTGGGACATCGAGGCGATCTGCCAGGTGTGCGGGGCGGACGAGACCACGACCGCCGCGCTCAAAGGGCTTGCCCAGGACGGCAACACCCAGAACTGGTGGCACCAGTACGGCGACCTGATCCCACTGAACTTCGACGTCTACATCGGACTCGAGACCGGAGCCGCCCGGCTGACCTAGTTCCAAGAGCTGGTACCCGGTCTGCTGCAAACACCCGACTACGCGCGAACCCTGATCCGGCTCGCGCACCCCGCCGAACCCGACAGCGAGATCACGCGCCGTGTCGAGATGCGAACCCGGCGGCAAATTCTGCTGACCCGCAAAAAGCCGACCAACTTCGACGTCATCCTGGGCGAATCCGCGCTGCGGAGCGCAGTCGGGAGCCGCCGCATCATGGATACGCAACTGCGGCATCTCGCCGACGCGGGAACGCGAACGAACATTTCGGTCCGGGTGCTGCCGTTCAGGGCCGGGGTTCCGTTGGGCGACCTGACCGGGCCGTTCACCATTCTGGACTTTCCCCAGCCCAAACGCGGAGTCACCGCCGAGCCCCCCGTCGTCTACGCCGAGGGGTACGCCGGAGCCATGTATTTCGAGGACCCGGACGTGGTGGCCCGGTATCGCCAGACGCATATCGCACTGGGGCAGGTAGCGTTGAGCGAGCAAGACAGCAGGCAACTGCTTCGTGATATTGCAAGGGAGTACGCAGAGTGAGCGTTGACGTGCCTAAGGCTCGCTGGTTCAAGAGCAGCCACAGCGGCGGCAGCCAAGACTGCGTGGAGGTCGCGTTCCTCGACGACGGAACGGTGGGCGTGCGGGACTCGAAAAACCCCGCCGGTCCCACGCTGGTTTTCGCACCCGGCGACTGGGATGCCTTCACCGCGGGTGTGGGCGACAAGTTCTGAATACGGCAGCCACCACTTGGTCGACCGGCACCACGCGAGGCGATCTGTTCCGGACCCGCATTCGCGATGAGATCGCACCTCGCGGGTTGCGGCCCACCGGATCGATCGACCCGTCACGTTGCGCTCGGATCCCGTTGTGGCGTGGTAGCTGTCGTCGAATCCGTGCACGGCCTGGTGGGCGGTCATGCACACGCCAGCTGGTGGCCTGAGCGATCAGGAGCAGTCGTCTGCGCTGGCAGCCTCCGCCCGGGCGGAATCGGTGATGCACCCGCTGCCGCGCGCCGGACCACATAGGGCCGGTGTGGCGTGCCGCTGGTCATCGGTGTTCGGGCCCTCTCGTCGCAAGCATCGAATTGGAATGGCTGTCGCAGTTCCACGGCTATGACCTGCGAAATCGCGACGAGGTCATCCAGGACAGCCGTGTCCCGACGTGACTCATTCACGGAGCACGGGGTCGAAGTACAACCGGTCTCTGGCCGCCCACCAGCGGAGTGCCAGCAGAAATGCCGAAAGCTGCCCGCCGTCCAGACTGGGTTCGTTGCGGTTCACTGCCACAGTCTCCCTCGACAAGCGCTGCGGCAGAGGAACGTCCGGCGTACCCGAGTCGTCGTGCGGGACGGCCGCTCGATGCGATGACGGGACGTGTGGACGGGGCGATACCCGACCGGGACTTATGGGGTAGGCGAGGAAGATAGTCCGGTGGGCATCCGATACAGGCTCGCCAGTGAACGATCCGTACTGGTCCACCGCGGCGAAACCAGCCTGTCGCAGGAGGTCCTCGATCTCGGTGCGCCGGTACAGCCGCAAGTACGAGGTCCGCGTCCAGCCGTCTCGCGAGTAGGTGTTCCGCGAGATTCCGGTACCCCAATCGATAATCGAGGTCTCCCGAACGCCGTTGATGTCAACGACCTTCGAGGTGGACAACTCATCTCCGACACGGTTGGTGTATTCGGCGTTCTCCCTGGTAGTCAACTCCATCACAAGACATCCGGTTCGAGCGAGACTGTGGTGCCACGCGCGCAACGCCGTCAGGTCATCCTCCATCGTGGGCAGGTAGCCGAAGCTGGTCCACAAGTTCAGGATCACATCGAACGGCCCGGGCGGAGTGTTGCGCATATCTGAGCGTTGAAAGGTGACCTCGGGCCACATAGTGCGGGCACGATGGATCTGCGAGGCCGAGCCGTCGACTCCGAAAACCTTGTGCCCCAGCGACTGCAACCGACCCGCGTGCCGGCCCCACCCGCATGGCACATCCAGAATCCGGCTACCCGGCGCGAGCCCTACCAGCCGAACCAAGTCGTCGATGTCCCGCTCGGTGGTGTCGTACTTACCCAGACGCCGAAAGGTCTCCTCGTACCCCTCGTCGAAGAGTGCTGCGGCCCAGTCGTTTCCGATCATCGCCTGCCTCCGACCGCTTGCCAATGCGTGTCCGCGGCGAGTATCTCGACAGCCCACTGAAAGTGGCCGGTCCGCTCGATCGGACGGTCGGGTTCGGGGTACAGGTCGCAGGTCAGCAACGCATTCACCAGCACATAGGCGTGCAGGTCACGGCGTCGATCGCCGTCCAGGTCGCCGGCTGCCGTTGCGAGCAACCTGGTGCGCACTTCCGCGTGGTCCGGCTCGTACATTCTGTAGAACGAGCAGGCGCACGCGAGGTCGTACAACGGGTCCCCGATCATCGTGAACGTTCCGAAATCGATTATGCCGGAGACGGTCTCGCGGTCGGTCATCAAGATGTTGCCTGGATACAGGTCACCGTGGATCACGGTTTCGAAGCCGGTGTACGGGAGAGCGAAGTGCCGCAACAGGCCGCCCGCTCGCGCTTCGAATCCAGAGACGCTCTCCTGCAGGACCGGGAGAAGTGGAGGAAGTTTCGATTCGAGTGTGCGAGTGAGGAATCCGTGCCAATCGGTGCCAGCCGGCGGCTCGGCGGGTGAGGGCAGCAGGAGCCGCCGATCCAGTGGCGGCGTGATTGTCGTCCGGCCGAGGTCACGGACCGTTTCCAGATACAGCTGTTCGATCTCGGGCCCTGTGGTGAGGCAGTAGTGCTCCATCGGCTGACCCGGTATCCGGCGTTCGACGACTGCGAGCAGCTCGCCGTGCTCGGTGATCGAATCAATGTGGGGCAGAACCCATGTCGCGTCCGGGTGGCCGAGCCGGTCGTAGAAGTCCTGAAGGATCTCGAGTGCCGCGCGCTGCCCGGGGTCGGCGTAGATCTTCAGGACGTGTTTGTCGTCGAGGATGTAGGTCTTGCTCTCGGTCCCGCTGCCCAGCAGGTCGGTGTCGCGCAGGCTGTAGGTGGACAGGACCTCGCGCTCGGCCTCCGCGGGGATGTCTCGAGAATCGCGCCGGTTGATCATCGTTGTTCGGGATCCTTTCGGTCGGTTGGGTCGGACAGTGCGTCGAGAAGCGCGCGGTGCGTGGATGCGTCCGTGGCGGCGACAAGGTACCGGGCTTGCACCTGCGGCGTGGTGAGGCTGACAGTTCGTCCCTGCTCGTCGGTGACGCAACCTCCTGCGGCCGTGATGAGGTGGATCGGTGCGGCGATATCCCATGCCCGGTGACCGCACATCTCGACAACAGCGCCGCGGGCGTATCGGCGGGCGACCTCGACCAATACCCGGGTCGACTCGTAACAGTCCACCAGATATTCGGTGCCAGAGCCGAGGGCTCCCCGCAGCCCGGGCGGATCGCAGTACACGGCGTGCACCGTCGGCCGGCCGCCAGCCTCTGGTCCGATATGGGTCACGGTCGTGCCGTCGGCTACTGCGAGGATTCCATTCGCGGGAAACCCCGCGACCGAGTACACAGGCTTTCCACTCGACCATCCGCTGACCAGTACCGCGAAATCGCGACTGCCGGAGAGGTATTGGCGGGTTCCGTCGAGTGGATCGACAAACCAGACGGTGGACGCGCTCAGGGTATGCGTGCGGACATCCTCTTCGGTCACAACTACCTCGTCGTGGCCGACGGATCTGAGCCCGTCGAGGAGAATCGCCTGGCTGGCAAGGTCCGCCATGCTGACCGCGGTGTTGTCGGCCTTCATCGTGGTGACCGGCCGCGGCGCCCCGGGGCGGCCCGGCCACATGCCGAGAAGTGCGCGGCTGGCTTGCGTGACGGCGTCGATGATGGCGGCCTTGGCCTCGGGCCTCACGGCGAAGGCTTGATGGTGCGTGGTCCGCGGCGCCTGCATCAGGCTCTCCCCGCGCTGCTGACGATGGCCGCCACCTGCTCCGCCCAAGCAGACCACGAGTAGGCCGTGTCGAACCCGCCGATGCCCAGGCTCGGCCGATAGTAATGATCCGCGAGTGCTCGGACAAGGCAGTCGATTTCGGCACTGCCACCGGGAATGTGAGTGACGTGGTCGGAGTCGGTACAAAAGGCCGGGACGTCGCTCAGGATTGCTGGGCGGTTGTGGGCTAGAAGCGCACTGACCGGGCCGGATGACTCGCCGAGCCACGGCCCGCGAAGTTGAACCGCGCAGTCCACGGCCAACAGGAGCTGGTCGAAGTCCGTATCGTCAGGGTGGTCGATGTGTCGAATGGACCGGTCGGGAGGGATCTCGAGCCCATATTGCAGTGCGCCCACGAGAAGCAGTACGGCATTGGTGGGTCGGCCTGGCCACGCGCACCAGGCGGTCAGCAGCGATTCGATTCGCTTGTACTCGCCGATGTACCCGAACGAGCCGAAAACTACTGCATCACTCGGGATCTCGAACCGTTGACGAACCAGCGCGGGATCCTCGCCGGCGATGGGTGTGACCGGGAAGGGGATCACTCGAATGTCATGGCCGGTGAATCGCTGCTGGAGTAGCGCGGCGACAGCTGGATGGTGGACCAGTACGCACGTCGCTGATTGGACTGCCTGGGCTTCGATTCCGGCGTTGAGGCTGTACCGGTCCGTGTCCGGGCGGGCACGCCAGAATCGGTCGAGTGCGCCGCTGTCCTCGAAGGTGGTGCCGAGGCTTGCGCCGAGAGCCCGCAGGACGTACTCGTGTTCGTCGGCGTCGAGCCGGTCCCATGCCTGGTAGTAGTAGTTCAGGACGTTGAACTCGTGCAGGACCACCGGGCCGGGACGCCTGCGCAGCGCGCGAAAGGCGCTGTGGTGCATGTCGTTGTTGCCGAGGTGGTACAGCACTCGATCAAACGTGTACGGGTCCGCCTCCGATCCCGCCGGCACCGGGGTGAAGTGCCGCAGGAGGTGAGGGACGGATTCTGCGATGTACTTGGCGACGCCGCTCGGCTCCCATGGCTGCGGTCCGTAGATCCCGAGGGTGCGTTGGGATGTCATCGGTGAGCTCCGTTCTCGAACACACGCTCGGCGATCGCCTCGGCATAGACGCCCAGGGTTCCGGTTGCCGCACGGTCGATTCCGAATACCGTGCGGGCCCGGACGCGGCCGGCGCAGCCGAGGAGGGACCGCGCGGTAGGCGCAACCGCGAGGGTGTCGAGTGCCGCGGCGTAGGCGTCGGCGTCGTCGGTATCGACCAGTAGCCCGGTCTCGGGCGTCACGACCTCGCGCAGTCCGCGTACGTCGGCGACAACCGTCGGCAGTCCTGCGTGCATGGCCTCGATGCACGCCAACCCGAGTCCCTCTGCCTCACTCGGTTGGGTGGCGATGTCGGTGGCGGACCAGACAGCATCTCGTGTCGAATCGGGGCAATCAGCCAGAACCGTCACACGATTGCGGAGTTCCCCGGTCGTCGCGGTCCTCCTGATGTAGTCGAGGTAGTCGGTGTCGGCGCTGTTGCACGATCCGGCAAGAAGTAGCCGAACCTGTTCTCGCTGAGCCATCTTCAGGTAGGCCGCAAGAAGTCGGTGATGACCTTTGCGCGGCTTGAACCGTCCGACAAGTGAGACCAAAATGCCGTCGTCGGCCACTCCGGCGACTTGGCGCAGATCCGCGCGATTCGGCTGGGTGTGGTGCGGATCCGGCACCGCGACACCGTGATACACGATCCGGATCCGCTGCCGCGGGTAGCCGAAGCTCCCGGCCTGGTCTGCGAACGCTTCGCTGCCCGCGAGTACCCGGTCTGGCCGGCAGGCTGCGAGTATGAACTGCGATCTGTCGCGGCCTAGAGGATCCCGCTCGGGTTGAGTTTCGTGGAACGAGGCCACGATCGGAGCCCGTCGGCCCAGGCCGGCCATGGTGGCGACCAGCAGGGCGACCTGCGTGTGCGTGTGGATTACATCGAATCGATGGCCGGCCAGCAGTTCGGCGATGTCGGTGTGAAGTCCGAACAATGCCGCCTCCCACGGGACCGTATTGGCCGGATCGTCACGCAGGAATGCGCTCGCACGCAGCACCCGGACTCGGTTCTCCGTCGTGACAGGTGGCTGCGTATCAGCGTCTCGGTTGGTCAGTACCGATACGTCATGGTCACGCGCGAGCGCTTCGGCGATGGTCGTGAGATAGGTTTCGAGACCGCCGGTGCGGGGCCGGTATGTCGGGGCGATCATCAGGATACGCATGGAGTTTCGCCTTCGAGTGCGTCAGCGATCAGGGATCCCAGCTCACCGAGCGTGTGAATCACCGTGACCGGCAATGGAGTTCGATAGACGCGGTGGCGGTCGTAGAGCACCAACCGTCCGACCCCGGCGACCGCTGCGCCGAACATGTCGTTGATCAGGCCGTCGCCGACGAACCACATCTGCGTCGGATCACCACCGACCTGGGTCAGCGCGGTCGTGAAGATGTCGCGGTCCGGCTTCTCGGTCCCGACGATCGTCGAGTCGATGGTGATGTCGAAGTACTCGGCGAGACCGAAGGCGGTGAGCTCTTCGTCCAGTGTTCCGTTCGAATTCGACACTGCCGCGACACGGATGTCGCAAGCCCGCAGGTATCGCAGTACCTGGATCGCGTGCTGATCGAGTTCGGTGAACAGATCCGGACGTGCGGCCGCGGCGATCCATGCGGCGCGGCCCGCATCTCGCCTTACCCCCAACAGAGTCGCCCAGGTCGCACCGGCCTTGTCGGATCTGGTCGCCCCGCGGGGAAAGTCGATGTGGTGGCTCTCGGCCGCAGCAGCCCACGCGGACGCCGCTCGTTCCGGCGAGACGGAGTTGACGCCGACGGCGGCCAGTTCCTCTACCATGACCCGTCCAATCGGATGGATCAGAGTCATGCCCACGTCGAACAACACCGCACGGGGAATTCCGTTGTGACTCATGGCATCATCACCTCGAATTCGTCATGCAGCGGCTCAGCGATGCCTCGGCACATAGCGAGATAGAGGCCGCGGAACTTCTCCCCGACCGAGCAGTCCGGAATCCGCCGTCCGTCGATACAGTTGACCACCTTGATCTCGTCGAGCGTCCCCGCCAGGAACACCTCGTCCGCGCCGGCCAGATCGTCTGCCGTCAGGGACCGCTCGACGACCGGGCCGCCCAGCTCCCTCTCGGCGATCCTCATGACCGCCGCACGGGTGATGCCGGCCAGCAAGCCATCCGATAGCGGAGGTGTTGTCAACTGCCCTTCGATTACCGCGAATACCGCTGCTCCTGGCGTCTCGGCCACCACTCCGCGGGTGCTCAGCAGAATTGCCTCGTCGGCATCGGCCTGGATCGCCTCGATTCGGGCGTTCCGGAACGCGGTGTAGGCCGCGCCTGTCTTGGCGCGCGTCGGCATCGCCTCATCCGGTATCCGCCGCCAGCTGCTGACGATGCAGCGGATCGACTCCGCAGTGGTCGGATCGGCCGAATGGCAGGCCACGAATTCACCGGCTTCCGTCTCGTCAGCGGAGCCGGAGTATCGCCCGGCGTTCACGTAGACAGTCGGGCGCAAGTAGAGGTCGGCCCCACGGACTGCCGATCCCGCCAGGAGCGCGACGATGCCGCCAGCCATGCGTTCTACCAGCCCGGAGTCGACGGGGATGTTCATCAACCGCGCCGATTCCGTCAGCCGCTGCAGGTGGGCGGCGAGTTCGATTACAGCCCAACGCTGCTCGTCGGGTCGCCAGTAGGCGCGAATCCCCTCGAACACGTTGAGGCCGCGCAGCGCGGTCTCCGATGCGACATGCACCCGCGCCCTGCCCCAGTCGGTGATCGCACCGTTCCACCAGATCGACTGTGGCTCTGTCTCATACATGGCGAACTCCCCTCGGCGTGAACTCTGTCCCAGGTACGAGCGGCGTCCCGAACAGCATCTGGAGCAAGGCAGGCAAGTAATCCACCTGCGGTCCGATCAGCGGTATCCCGGGGATTCCGCTGTGGACGGTGATCAACGAAGTGAACTCCGGCGGGCCGTCATGTTGTGCGATGTGCTCGTCGAAGGCTCGGCGCAGGAGCTCTGCGCTGCCGAGGTCGGCGAGATAGAAAACACCGATATCGCCGGCACCGCCGACCTTGATCGCCCACAATCTGAGGGCCTCAGGGTCGAGCTCGACGCCGACCTCCTCGCGGAATTCGCAGGCCGCGTGGCGGCGCACTGCGTCTTCGGTCAGGTCGTCATCCGTTATCGGCGGTACGACATTCCCGCCTGGCAGTTGAATGCGCCCCGGGCTGCTGGTCTCGGTGGCCATCCGCCCCAGCACCAGGCTGCCGTCGTCGGTACGGGCTACGACGGACACGTACACCGCCCGCGCATACGGCCTGTCGGGCGAGTTGCCCGGGGCGTGGCGCCATAGGTAGTGGGCGTAGTTGCTTCGCGACCATGACACGACACACGAGTCGGACTCCCAGCTCACGCCATGCGACCGCACCAGGGGGCCGTTGAACAGCGTGGGATTTCGCATGCTGGTCAGCCGCCAATACTCCGACACCTGTTGTAGATCAGCGACCCGGACATGCGGAGGATTCGTACGCCGAAGCTCGAGCTTCGCGGCCGGATACAAACGGACTGTGCTCACGCGATCTTCTCCTCGGCTGCGCCGCATTGGAGCAGAGCAGCCAGCTCGGTCAGCGCTGCGCCGGCGGGTCGCCTGCACAGCACCTCGCTGTCACGGACGCCCTCGATCGGGTAGGAGACGAATTGACCTTTTTCCCAATACCCTTCGGGGTCGAGGTAGAACACCTTCAGGCCGCGCTTGCGCGCACGTTCCTGAACCTTGCGCCGGTCGGCGTGGCTGCCGACGACCAGGAGAGACCGCGCCGAGGGCTCCCATGGCACGGGCGGGACCGCCTCGTCGTAGCGGCGGACGTAGCACTGCTGTAGACCGGCCCGTACCGCGAGGCCGTCGAAGTTGTTGGTGATCACCGGACCGACGAGGTGGCCTGCCTCGGCCAGCGCCCGGAGGGCGCGATAGCCGGCTGTCGGCTCGGCCAGAAGGCATCGGTAGAACATGTCGGTCAACGTCGGCATCGCCGAGTCAGGATCGGCGAGAAGCCAAGCGGCGAAGGAATCCTCGTCGGGGCGCAGAACGAAGGCGCCCGACTCACGATCGGTCACCTGGTAGATCTCGTGGAGCCGGTGCAGCGCCGGCACTCCCGCCTCCATCGACATACCGCAACCGACCTCGACCTGGAACGGCAGATACTCGGTGAGACTGGCAAGGTCAGGCACCAGCCGCGGAGCTCCGCGCTGGTCCTTTGCGCGCATACCACCATCGAGAACCTGCCACGGCAGCGCATCGAGCGCGTCGTCCGGGACGAACCGATCGGACCTGATCATCAAGTCCGCGCACCGATAGCTGTCCGGAAGCGTTCGCCCGGAGTCGATATCGCGAGGGTGCGCGCCGTACGTCCGGTACCGGCACACCAGATTCCCTCTCGACCACGACTGTCCGCCGGCCGGAGTCCAACTGCCCGACTCGAGTGCCGCCATCACCGCAGTGGTGCGTCGCACCAGCTCTTCCGCGGGCGCCGCCACCGACATCAGCAAGTAGAAATCGGCCAGGCGCAGAACACCGTTGTAGACATCGAATCGATACCGGTAGTGAAGGATTCGGCGCCGAGCATCGTCCGGTCCCGTCCACCCCGACTCCGTCGCGTTGTCCGGGTGCTGGGTGCGGCGCCACAGCCCCTCCTCGACATCCCACCGCCGATCCTGCCCCGATGCATAGTTGACGTTCCAACGTCGCACCAGCTCCGGATCGAGCTGCGCAACCACAAACGGCATCCGCATACCAATCTCCTTGTCCATCAGCATGATTCGAGCGGGTTACAGATCAGGGGCGTCGGTCTTGAACGCCGGCGACATAGTCGACGAATTGCCGAGCAGACTGCCTCGCCATGCAGCGGGCAGAGCAGCACTGGTGATGCATCCTCAGCAACGTCTGCGCCGCTTCGAAGCTCTCGATCTGAGCGGGCACGTCGCACCTCAACCCAGCCGAAAAGCCTTGACTGCCAAACGTCGATGCCATCGTGGTCTCCTAGCCGATCGGGCGCGGCCCCTCGTCCGGACCCAAATCCAGAGTCGGTCCGGACGGCGGCTCGACGTCCGGTGAGACATTCATGCTCTATATGCGCGGCATACATATTCGTCGCCACCCGCTTCGAGACTGGCTACGCTGAACACAGCCGAATCGTTCCGAACCCTCCCCTGGAGCCTGGATGCAACAACGGCATTGCGTCCGATGCCTGGCGCAGCTCAGCCGCCACAACACCAACCGGATCTGCGCACCGTGCCAACGTGGTGGGCAACAAGCACCGAGCCTGGGCATCGACCAATGGCGCACCGCCGAGTTGGCGGCCGCGCTGGCGGCCGAGGACATGGGGGCGGTCATCGCGGCGTTCCGGCACCATCCGACACATGGCCATCGACCCCTGCCGCAGGGAATCGTCGCTGGCTGGCTCGGAATCACCCAAGGCCAATTGAGCCGAATCGAGAACGGCCGCAGTCGAGTTCGTAACCTCGACACTTTGGTGCGCTACGCGCAAGTGCTGAGGATCCCGCCCGAGCTGTTGTGGTTCGTCGTCCCTGCCGCTGTCGACGACGCGCCCCAATCCGACCAACCCGCACGGCTGCCCAGTGGCGACCTTCTTACTGCCGCAGCGACCTTCCCGACCACCGCAATCGCGGACCATCTCCTGACGATGCTCGGTGACCACGCAGTCACCGACATGTTGACCGGACCGCGATCACTGATCCCGATGATCGCGCAACAGGCGCAGTTCATCGAGCAGCTCGAGGCCGGGAGCCGGGGAAGAGCCCGCGACCGGCTGCTGTATGCCCGCGCTCGATACTCGGAGTTCCTCGGCTGGCTGTACCAGGACAGCGGCGATCTCGCCTCCGCGATGCGGTGGTCGAACACCGCCTACGACCTGGCACAGGAAGTCGACGCGGTCCAGCTGCAGTCCTACGTCCAGATGCGAAAGAGCAACATCGCCACCGACGGCGCAAACCCGAGGCTCGCAACGGCACTCGCAGCCGACGCCTTGCGCACCTCGCGTTCGCTGACTCCACGGCAGCGCGCGGTCACACTTCGGCAAATGGCCCACAGCCTCGCACTCACCGGCCAGGCCGACGACTGCCGTCGCGCCCTCGATCAGGCGCGGGATTACTCCACCATCGAGGAGTCGGACGAAGCTCGACTCGCCGGCTACTGCACGACCGGGTATATCGAGATGGAGGCGGCGGCGTGCTGGGTCCAGCTCGGCCAGCCCGACCGAGCCCTAACTGCTCTGATCGACGGCTTGATCGATTGGGAACCGCAGAACCGGCGCGACCTCGGTCTCGGGTTGGCCAGGCTCACCACCGCCTACGCGGCGACCGGCCAGCCGGACGAAGCCCTCACCACCTCCGAACTCGCGCTCGATATCCTCGGATCAACACGTTCACATCGAATCGCCCGCCAACTCGCTCGAACCAGCGAAACACTGGCCGCCACCGGCGCCTCGAACCACGGGCTCCAGCTGCAACACCGAACTCGCGCCGCGCTGCGGTGACGGACAACAAGGAGATCTCCAGATGCCAGAGCTGCTGACCACCGCCACCTCGACCGACGAAGCCGCCCGCGGCGCGTCCGTCGCGGTTCTACCGGTCGGCAGCTTCGAGCAGCACGGCGATCACCTCCCCCTCATCACCGACACCGTGATCGCCAACCTGATCGCAGCCGAGATCGCGGAAACCTATCCCGTATTCCTACTGCCACCAATAACATTCAGCTGCTCACACGAGCACGAAGGATTCCCCGGAACCGTCAGCATCAGCGCGACGACGCTCACCGCGATCATCGCCGACATCCGAGAATCGCTGGCCCGGTCCGGCATCAACAAGCTCGTCATCGTCAACGGCCACGGCGGTAACTTCGTCCTGTCGAACATCGCCATGCAGTCCAACGTCGACGGCCGCCACGTGGCCTTGTTCCCCGGCCGACAGGACTGGGACGCCGCCCGTGAATCCGCAGGTATGGCCACCAACGCCCACGACGATATGCACGGCGGGGAACTGGAAACGGCATTGCTCCTGCACGCCTACCCGGACTTGGTGCGCGACAGCTACCGAACCGCCGACCACCAGGCCACGCACCGCCCACACCTACTCCTCGCCGGCATGGCCGCATATACCGAATCCGGCATCATCGGAAGTCCCTCGCAGGCAACCGCTTCCAAAGGAAAGGCAGCCCTGGACAGCTTGGTGAAGTCGTTCGACGGCTACATGAAGATGATCAGTCCCTAACCCTTGCTCTCCTGCACCGGCGCGCGCGAATGTCTACCTGTCCTGGCGTGGTGATGTCACTTGGAAAATGCGGTGACGCCAAGGCCGCGGAGACACGAGGAGCCCGTGAGCTCCTTCGGCAGTTTCGTCCGGTCGATCGCCGCTCGATGTCCGTACAGCCTCCGCCGTGGCTTGCGCGGTCGTAGCGGGGCAGCCACGATATTCGGTGGTCGAACGCAATTCGCGCGTGGATCATCGGTCTGATGGAAGATCAACCAGTAGAGGGCGACGCATTCGGGGACATGCTGATCGACGAGCTCGGGGGGCCAGGGGTAGCGGAGATCGTCGAGCGCGACGACGGCCACATCTTTGCATCACGTGCCGCTCGCTACTTCGCCGTCGGCGAAGAGTGGCCAGAGCTGGATCGTGCGGCGGTCTCGGCGTGCACGGGACGGGTTCTCGACGTCGGTGCCGGCGCGGGTCGGGCGAGCCTGGCCTTACAGCAGGCAGGTGTTCCAGTGCTGGCGCTGGAACACCTCGGCGGGCGCGATCGCGGTGTGCAGCAGCAGGGGCGTATCCGACACCTTCCACGGCGAGGTCGATGAACTGGCGAATCTGGACCAGCCGGTGTGGGACTCGGTGTTGTTGCTGGGCAACAACCTCGGCCTGCTTGCCTCACCGACGCAGGCGCCGCAGTTTCTGGATGCGCTCGCGGCGGTGACCAGCTGCGGGGCGCGGATCTACGGTCGCGGCACCGACCCGTACCGGACCAGCGACCCGCTGCACCTGGCATATCACGACCGCAACCGGACCGCCGGCCGGCCAGGAGGGCAACTGCGGTTGCGGGTGCGGCACCGCCGCACCGCCACCGGGTGGTTCGATTACTGGCTGACCTCGGCCGACGAACTCGTCGAAGTGCTGGCCGCGACGCCATGGCGGCTCGAAGACCTGCACCACAGCGAGAAGCAGGATTACCTCGCCGTACTGGTGAAGCGGTAGACGGAAGGCCGAGCGGCGGACCGCGTCATAGCGCAGGAATTCGGTTGCCGACTGCCGGGTTGGCGCGTTTCCTGGGGTGATGACACGGCGTTTCCCAGACTGTGTACCGCTTCTCCGGGATGGGCGGGTACTGCTGCGCGCGCACCGCGCCGACGACCTACCGGCGATCGTCGAGCAGTGCAACGACGTGGACATGCTCCGGTACACCACAGTGCCCCGGCCCTACGGCCCAGATCAAGCCGCCGAATTCCTGGCACGCGTCAAGTCGGCATGGGAGGACCGCTCTTCCGAGGCGCTCCGTTGCTGGGCGGTGTCGACGGTGGAGAAACCCAACGTGCTGGCCGGAACGATCGACTACCGGCCCGACGGTGCCGGAATGGCGGTCGTCGGCTTCGGCTTACACCCAGCGTGGCGAGGTCGGCGTTTGATGTCGGCCGCGCTCGGGCTGGTCGCCGACCACGCATTCAGTACCGGAGTGGAGGTATTACAGTGGCGAGCGGTGGCCGGGAATTGGGCCTCGGCGAAGACCGCGTGGCGCAGCGGGTTCCGGCTGGAAGGTCAGATTCGCGGCCTGTGTTCGATACCGGGCAGTCCTCCAGTGGACGGGTGGATCGCGACGCTGTGTCGCGGAGACGGCCGGCAACCGTGTCAGCCGTGGCCGTGGTCGATCGGATCAGCGGTCGGCTGAGTTGCGGGGTCAGGCACACACTTCAACCGTCGCAACTGCCGCACGGTTGCCGTCTTCCCCGGCTGCGCGGCGCCCATCGTCTGGCATTCATATCCGCAAATTTGCCTTCCCGGCGGGCAACTCGTGCCACGAGTACCGTCGTGAAGCCGGTAGATGGCATTCTCGCCACGGCGGACCCCCTCCGCACTTGACGATTCGAGACCAGTGTGTCCGCGATTTCGGCCGGCGGCCGATCAGTCGACCAGGTAGTGCGCTTCGATGTAGGCGACCGTGGAGTCGTATGGTTCCCCTACTGGTTTCAACATGTATCGGCGGAAGACGGCGGCGGCGGCGCGGCGGGCACCTCGGTTTCGGGCGTCGCTGTTGTCCCATGACCGGGCGAGGGTGTTGGTAACTACCCGGTCGATCTCCTCGGCAAGGTTTCTTTCGGTGACAGTGAGGCCGGTGGGTGCGTGGTCGTGGATGATCCGTGTCAGGACGCCCACGTGGTCCTCATCCAGCACGACGGCTTCGTCGGGGTGCCTCTGGGCGTTGACGATGGCGCGGGCGATCCGGAGTGCTTCGGACAGGAACTCCAGGGCGTCGTGGGAGTTTTGGATGATTCGGTCCCGCAGCAGCCTGATCCGCTCGGCGAGGGCGGTGTATTTCGCGGATCCCGGTTCGACGCCCTCATCAAGTGCGGCCTTGATGTGGTTCAGGATCTCCGCTGCGGACGGCGGCGTCTTATCGCCGCTGTCGCCCCTGCCGGGGTTGCGGCGGACCAGGGCCAGCAGTTCCTTGAGGATGGCGATGCCCTGGGCGTCCAGGACGAGAGGCTCTTCCTGGGCGGCGACCACGGAGAATGAGTGGACGTGGGCATTGATGATCTCCAGGACCATCGGCCCCAGCTCGCTCAGCCGTTCCTTGCGTTCCTCGTCTGAGGACTTCTTGAGCAGGGTCGTGTAGACGGACCCGAATAGCCCGAAGCCGTCCTGGTACTTGGCGATCCGCTTGTCGGTGTTGATGTATGGGTAAAGTCGAGCCAGGAGCTGGTAGTTCTTCGTGAACACTTCAGCCGCACCAGGATTGGCGTCCAGGAAGCCATTGACAGCTCGCACGGACTCATAGCCATGCACGGTGAGGTCGAGGCCATCCACGTCCGCGAGCAGGTCTTCGATGCATGCGAAGGTGGTTCGGAATTCGGCGACCAGCTCGGACACGTCGGTGATGAATCCCCCGCCCTCATCGGCCGCGGCCGGGGTAGGATCAGCAACCGCTCGCTGAACCTCTGCGGCCAGGCCGATGTAGTCCACGACCACGCCGGCAGTTTTCACAAACCCGTTCGGAGACACCCAGGTTCGGTTCGGGCGAGTGATCGTCTGGAACAAACTGTGGGCCTTCAGTGGCTTGTCCAGGTAAAGCACGCCCTCGTTGGGGGCGTCGAACCCGGTCATCAGCTTCGCGGTCACCACCAGGAAACACAGCGGGTCGTCCGGAGCGAGGAACCGCCGCTTCTGCTCCTCCTCGTCGGTCTCCGAAAGCCGGAATGGACGCATGGCAGGGTCTTCGTCCTTGGAGTCCGAGACGGAGATGTTCACCTCGGCAGTGATCCGATCGTGCTTGCCGACCGCGGCGAGTACCTGCGACGTTTCGAAGCCGGCGAGCAGCTCGTTGATCTTGTCTGTGTATGCCACGGCCAGCTCACGGTTGTAGGCGACCACCTGAGCCTTGAGGCCATTGCGGTAGGCGCCGGCCAGATAGTGGTCCACGATGTCCTGGCAGACCGCCTGGATACGGTCGGGGTTTGCAAACACCGAGGTGAGTCGTCCAAATTTGCGGGACAGAGCCTCCCGATCGGGGTCATCGAGGTCGAATTCGTCGGCAAACTGGTCGAATTGGTCCTGTAATTCCTGGTCATTCATCTCGAAGGACACCGGATGTGGGTCCAGCATGACAGGCACGGTGGCCTCGTCCAGCAGAGACCGGGACACCGAGTACCGGTGCAGTACCCTGCCCGGGTCGGTCTCCTCGCCGAAGAGGGCGAAGGTGTCGGTGGCGAGGTTCCGGACAGGGGTGCCGGTCATTCCGAAGAACTTCGCCCGCGGCAATGCTGCGCGCATCTGCCCGGCCAGTGACTTCGACCGCCTGGACTGGGTGCGGTGTGCCTCGTCGACCATCACGATGATATTGCTGCGAGTCGACAGGTTCTCGCCTGCGTCGGCGAACTTGTGCACGGTCGTGGAGATGACACCACGCACATCGTCACCCAGCAGAGAACGCAACTCCTGGCTGGTCGCAGGCTGGTGGAAATAGGCGTCACCCATCGCCGAGGTGAATACCCCGGAGGTCTGGCGGACGAGCTGGGTCCGGTCCGACAGCAGGATGATCGTGGGCGACTCGGTGCGGGTGTCGGCCAGTAGCAATGAGGCCGCGAACACCATGAGCAGCGTCTTCCCGCTGCCTTGGTGATGCCAGATCAGCCCCTTCGAGCCGCCCTCCAGGACCCGCTTGTGAATCAGGTGCGCGGCCTCCATCTGCGGGTAGCGGGGCAGGTACTTGATATCCACCCCGCCCCCGGAGGTGTCGAACAAGGCGAAATTCGCCAACATGTCCAGAACGACGGCCGGGTTCATCAGCAACTCGACCGAGCGCCGCACATCGGCCTGCCCGGACAGGTTCTCGTCGTCGGCGGTGGACCGGAACGGCTGCCACAAGTTCGTCGGTGCACCGGCGGCGCCGAACCGCAGTTTCAGCCCGTCGGAGGCGACGGCGAAGACATTGGGGGTGAAGAACCACGGGTACTCGGGGGCGTAGACGTTGTTGATCTCCCGGGCTGCATCCGCCCATCCGGACTTCGCAGTCGGGGACTTCACCTCGACTACGACCAGAGGCAGCCCATTGACCCAGCACACGAGGTCGAACCGGCGAGAAGTCTTACCCGGCACGGTGATTGTCACCTCGTCCGACACGACCAGGGTGTTGCGCTCCGGGTCAGCCGGCTGCTCGAAGTCGATTACCTTCAGCGCGTGCCACACGCCGTCAGCGTCGCGGAATTCCTTGAGCCCACGCAGGATGTGCAGCACCTGCTCGTTGGCCCGCACCAGCCCACCCTCGACAGCGTTGACCGTGGCGACGATCTCCTCGACCACGGCATCCACGTCGAACCCGTCGATCACGCCAGGGTTGAGCCGGACGATGGCGTCTCGTAGCTGCGAGGTGATCACAGTCTGCGTTGTGTTGCGCGGCAACGCCCTACCGGCCGTGAAGTTCCAGCCCATCGGGAGTGACCATTGGATCATCAGATTCTGGAACTCACGCTCTCGAATGCCCTTAGCCACTGCTCAGATCTCCAACTCCGCGGACTCGATGTCGATGGTGCGGTCCAACAGCCCCGACAGCAGTGCCACCCGGACCGCACGGAGACGGACGGCCGCCGCCCGAGTCGCCGCCAAGGCAGAGTCCATCGCGTCAAGTTCCGCCGCAATCTCGCGTTGGCGGTCGAGCGACGGTAGCCGCACCGCCATGCCTTTCGCCCGCTTGGCGCTGATGTGCTTGATGTTCGTGCCGCCCGCGACCTCAAGGAAGGCCCTGGACTCGTAGGCCCACATGCTCCAGTGGAATACGAACTCAGGGACACAAACCCCTTGCAGTGCCCGGAGACGGAGCAAGGTCATCTGGGTGCAGACGGGCCCTGGGATCTCATCTCGCCACATGGCCGGCATCCCAACCGCATTCGCGCTTGCACTGCCCTCCGACACCACGACGTCGCCATATTGGAGGCTGAACTTCTTGCGTTCCGCCGGGTCGAAGTTCATTTCGAGGATGTCCGAAAGGTCGAGAGTCCCGTAGCCGACGTTCGCCGAACGGAGGTATGGCGTCATGTATGGGCCGGTTGCCCTGTCAGGTGTCCGGCGGACACCAGTGGAGAAATCGAAAGCGTACTCGGCCCTGACGGATTCAACCGCGTCGTCAGTGATGAGGTCGGCTCGTCGGCGACGCAGAACTGCTTTCAGCGTCCCTGCCTCCGTGTCGAGCGCGGCGATCTGGGCATCCACCGCACCGATGACCTCGACGATCCCCTCCTGCACCATCAGGGGCGGGACGAAGGTCGGGGCCTTCACGAAGACCGGCATTGTAGTGCGGCGGCGACGAACGATGGAGCCAATCGCATGCCTGTCGAAGTACGGTGTGAGCACACCACTTTCGAGGACCAACCCCCAGAACCGCGCGTCTTGCCCTTCGCGGGCTCGAAATACCGGGTAAACCGGGGAGGTCACGCCAGCACTGTCGCCAAGCCACTGCCCGACAGCTCCGGTCCAGAGAAGATAAGGGTTCCAGGCGATGTCCAGGGGCTGGAGAACCTTGTACTTGCTCGTGTCCTCGGTGGCGATCCTCTTGCTGAACACCTCGGTCTGGGGAACGACGCCGCGTCCCTCGGTGACGCTGAGCACTAGGTCAACAGACTTGTCGTTGTTTCGGACATCAACGTGCTCGAGGACATCGTCCAGAGTGCCTAGCTCCCACTCGGTGGGCTCAGTCATCGAAACCCTCGATCCCCGCGGACGCGAGCACCTGCAGCATGTGAGCTTCGGTTGCTTGTCGTTCGGCGCGGGCTAGGTTGTAAGCGTCGATGAGGGTGCCGAGGTCTTCGGCCTCAGCGGCGGCCTGCTTGATGTAGCGCCCGATGTTGAGGTCGTACCCGTTCGCCACGATCTCTGCTGTGGGAACGAGCCGCGCCAAGAGGCTGCCCTCGCGGCCCGCGTCCACCGGCTCGCCGTCGGCATCGAAGCTTGAAAGGTAGGCGGTCACCACATCGGCAATGTCCACGTCTGTCAGGACGTTTCGATTCTTGGCCTTGGTGATCCTTTTGGAGGCGTCGATGAAAAGCACCCCGTCTTTGCGCTCCAATGCCTTCGTTCCAGGTGCACGAAACACGAGGATGCAGGTAGGTATCGTTGTGCCGTAGAAGAGGTTCGATGGCAGACCGATTACGGCTTCCAACAGATCATCGTCTAGGATGCGCTGGCGAATGGCTGCTTCCTGGCCGCCACGAAACAGAACGCCATGCGGCAGAACAACACCGGCACGCCCGTTTTTCGGGTTCATCGATGCGATCATGTGCTGTACGAACGCCCAGTCTGCCGTCGACTGCGGTGCGACACCACCGATCGCACGCGGGTCTTTGTTCCAGGGCTTCCACTTCTGGGAATAGGGCGGGTTGGCGAGGATCACGTCAAACTTCGCGACGGACCCGTCGGGCTTCTTGAAGCGCGGCTCCTTCAGGGTGTCTCCGACCTCGACCTGGAACTGAGTGAGGTTGTGCATGAAGAGGTTCATGCGGGCCACACCCGCCATATCTGGGACAGATTCCTGCCCGTACAGGCGGAGCGTGTAGCCCCGACCGCCATGGGCTTTCAGGAGGTTCGCCGAAGCGATGAGCATGCCGCCCGAGCCGCATGTCGGGTCGTATACCGATTCGAACCCCTTGGGGTCCAGGAGCTCCACGATCAACTCCACGACTTCGCGCGGGGTGAAGAATTGGCCGGCGCGGGTCCCGGACCCGTCGGAGAACCGCTTCAGCAGGTACTCGTACGCGCCACCGAGCACGTCGTGGGACATGTTGCCTTCGTGCATCTTCGGGGTTCGGTTCATCGCCCGCATAACCGACGCCAACACTTCGCTCGATAGCACCTCTTCAGAAGTCCATGTCATGGATCCGAACAGGCGGGAGAACTTGTCAGGGTTGGCCGTCTCGATGGCCTGCAGGCAGGCGCGGACCCGCTGGCCGAGGCCGGGCTGGGTGATTGTGGCGAGGATCGACGACCACGAGGCGCGGCGCTCCTGCACGGTGCCCGGGTAGATGCACGGGATCTCGAACGATTGGTAGTCGCGATACTCGATCTCGCGGGCTTCCTCGGCGGAAAGATCGTCCAAGCCCTGGTTCTCGTCCAGGAACTCCTGGTGATGATGCTCCCAAGTATCTGATAGGTACTTCCAGAACATCAGCGGGAAGACGACCGAGGAGTACTGTGCTTCGGGCATCGCCACACGCAGCTCATCCGCTGCGTCCCACAACCGGTTCTCGATTTCCTGCTGAGTCACTGCCATCAGTCGGGGTGTCCTAGCTCATCAAAGGATGGTGACCCGGAGGCCCTGGTAGTAGGACGGGCACTGGCTGTCAACGTCCCACACAGAGGCTAACCGACATCACCGACAACGACGGTCGCAGGATCGGCAGCACCGACGGAAAGCACTGCGGTATAGGAGTTTTGTGCACCTGCGGGCGACCTGCTAGGGTCGTACACCAGCTATGCATGCGTCCGCAACTGCTGCCGTCAAGTAGCGTGAGGTTCACCCCGGGTAGTGGACACCTGATACGCAGGACCTGCGGTCCTGCTGGAAGGATGTCCGCATGCCTCCTCGCCAACGCCGGTCGTACTCGACCGAGTACAATGTCGAGGCCGCGCACCGGGTGATCGATACCGGGCGCACGATCGCCGAGGTCGCCCGCGAGCTCGGCATCAACGACGGCCTGCTCTCCAACTGGGTCAAGGCCGAACGCCGCCGCATCGCCGCGGCCGAGGTCGTCGGCGAGAAACCCTTGGACGCCGCCGAGCGGGCCGAGCTGCAGCGATTGCGGCGCCAAGTCGCCGAACTGGAGAAAGACAACCAGTTCCTGGTAAAAGCCTCGGCGTACTTTGCCGCGATGCAGAAGAACCGGACCGGTTCGAACTGATGGCGAAGTACGCCGCCCCCGACACACACGACATCACCGAGACCGCCGGCACCAGCCGCCCTGCGGGACAACGATTCTCGGTCCGCCGCATGGCACGCCTGCTGCAGGTGTCGAAATCCGGCTACTACGAGTGGGCGAAGCGTTGCACGGCAACGGTTCTCACCGGCCGGCAGCAACGGCGAGCCGACCTGACCGCCAAGATCGTCGAGGTCCACGCCGAGTCCGCTGGCACCTACGGCTCACCCCGGATCACCGGCGAACTGCGAGATCAGGGCGAGCGGGTCTCGGCCAAGACGGTCGCGAAGATCATGGCCTCGATCGGCCTGGAAGGCATCAGCCCCCGCACGTTCAAAATGCGGACCACAGTGCAGGATCCGACGGCGTCGTTCCCGCCGGATCTGGTGTCACGCAGGTTCGACCAGGGCCGCCCCGACGCGGTCTGGACGACGGATGTCACCTACCTGACCTGCGGTGAAGGTGACATGTTCCTCTGCGCTGTCCGCGACGGGCACACCCGCCGGGTCCTGGGCTACAGCATCACCGACCACATCGGCGCCGACATGGTCACCGCCGCCATCGACGCCGCGGTCGCGGCCCGCGGCGGCCGAGTCGAGGGCACGGTCCTGCATTCGGACCGCGGTGGCGAGTTCACCGCCGGATTGACCGCGCGAGCCTGCGCCCGACACGGGCTGCGGCGCTCGATGGGGGCGACCGGAATATGTTGGGACAACAGCGCATCCGAATCGTTGTGGTCGAGCTTCAAGCACGAGCACTACTATCGGCACGCCTACGCCACCAGAGCCGAACTCGTTGCCTCGGTTGACAATTGGATGGACTGGTACAACAATCACCGGCGGCACTCGTCGATCGGCGGAATCAGTCCCGTTCGCTACGAGCAGTCCCTGACAGTCGCAGCCCGAGCTGCTTGAACCCCTGTCCACCATTCGGGGTGAACCTCACCGGCCGGTGCCGGCCCCTGCGATACCAGTGCGAGGTGATGTTCGGCGGCAGCCGGGAAGCAGGCTGGCGACGGCCTAATCCCAGTTCGGGCGTCAGCATTCCTCCGGAGAGTTGCTGGTCGGCCCCGTTCCCATCCCCCTATAGAGCCTTTCCGCGGGCGCTATAAGAAAAGGATAGGAAGCTACTCATTCCGAGTGGGCCAGCTCCGGCGGCTACTCTGATACATCCCACGATGACCAGGTGTTTTCCAGTTGCCCATGTTTTACGTGTCCTGCCGGGGAAGCGAACCTGCGCAACGCAGGTGTCCCCCATCAGCGGCGTGTCTACAGATGGCCCGCGACGAGCGCAGCTCGTCGCCCCGGCTGAAAGGGCTGGAATTCGGCGCCCTTCACCATCCACACGGACCCCGGAAAATGGAGATGTCGATCGCGAAAACGCCGACCCGCTCGCGCCCGAAGACCCCGAATGCACTCACTTATGTTGCGACAGTTGATGATTCGATCAGCATTGCAACTTCGGTAAGTGGTATCTTCTCCTGTTCGATTCTCCGGAATGGTGCAGGTCCGGCGGTGGCGACGAAGTTGTAGGCGGCCGATTCCGCCTGGGACAGGTTGCCCAGCCGTGTGGCGCATGGTTTGAGCGGCCGACCTGCCTTGTCGTGGTTCACTCCGTGAGGGGCGAGCCTGTGTAGATCCGCAATGTCCATGAAGACGGAGTGGACGGTCCTCGCGGGCGATCCGTCCGAAATCGGCGTCGCCATCGCGGCGCGGAGTCGATCGAGGATCGCATATCCGTCGGCGTCGATATCACCCCAATAGGCGACATGTTCGGCCTCGCGTATCCAGGTGATGCCCGCGAGAAGGGACGCGGCAGCCTTGCCGCCTCCTTCGACGATGACGGCACCGCTCACCGGCGGGAACCAGAGCCGGCAGTCTCGGTTCTCCACGATCAGGACGACCCGCGGCCGGTAGGGCAGTTCCTGGATGTCGCCGGTGGTCCAGGCGTCGTGCCTGCGCCGGCTCAGGGCGATGTAGTCCGGGTCGACGTAGGTCAGGTGGACAACGGCCAGTCGGGGCCGGACCTCGTCGCGAACGCCACGTCCGGTCACCGTCTTCAACAGTTCGCCGTGGGTTTCCAGCCATTTCGAATGCATTCCCGGCACCGGCAGCTGGCGGGCGGTCCAGCTAGCGACATCGTGGTGGTCACGCAGCCAGGCCATCGCCTCGAACAGCACTGCGGTGTCGCAGTCTGCGAGGCGATAGACGGCCTTCAACGTGGTGGCGGTGAGAATCGCGCCGCCCACATCAAGAGACGCGGCAAGTGACCGGGCACGGTCGATGTCGTGCGCGGGGGGTGCACCGCGACCACGGGATACGAGTTCAGCAGCAGCAGCGAGATTCTCGGCGAACAGCGTGGCCGGGACGGCGTAGGTCACGCCCTGAATCGCGACCGGCTTGCGGATCAGCATGACGCCTTCGACACCATTGATGATTCGGGTTTCGAAGTCGCACCACGCGGTCTGCCAATCGTGCCAGGCGCTGAAGCCGATCCGCTCGACTGCTTTCCCGGTCGAGATCCCTGGGCGCAGCGGCACCGAGAAGCTGACGGGTTCGTTGATGCCGCGCTCGGCGCAGACTGCTTCCGCCCATTTGTTCTCGATCTTGCGGCGAACCGAGTCGACTGCACTGTCGGCGGTGACGAGGCTGGCGGTCATCGATCCTCCTGCGGCACAGCGACGATCGGCTTGGCTTGCGATACGTTCCGGGAGTTCTTCAGCACCAGGTATTCGGCTTCCACATGCGGTTCGATGGCGCTGTTCTTGTCGTTGGGTGCGCCGATGATGAGCTGGAATCCGAGGCCACGCCAGGCCCCGATGGCACGTCCGGTGTAGCGTGCGTCGGCCTTGATCAGCGCCTCGTCAAGGAAAACCGGGGCGTAGCGGGGCCGTTCGGCGCCGGCATCGCCCAGCTGGTAACGCAGTGCCGATCCGACGATGAAGGCAACGAGTTCTTGGGATTCACCGCCCGACTTTTCGCCGATATGATCGTAGAGCGCGACGTGCTCGCCTGCGGCGTTGAGCTTTTCAGCGCTGATACGGATGTGAGTGCGGACGTCGATCAGGTCCGCGAAGTCCGGAGCCGACCGGCGGATGCGGTCGATCACCTTCGCCATCCGAACGTAGGCGCGTTCCCGGCCGGCGTCGGTGTCTGCCGCGTCGATCACGCGCCGGACCTCCCGCAGCTCCTTGCGGAATCGTGCACGGACCGCCGAGTGACTTTCCTGGGGGTCGATCTGCAGGCGGTGGTCGTCGTCGGAGAACGGCAGGCTCGCGAGGATCCGGTTGACCGGTTCGATTCTGTCTCGGATCTCGCGTACCGCCGAGGAGAGTTCGCTGTCCAGGCTGGTGAGGTCGTTGCCTGACAGTCGCAGCAAGCTGTCGCGCCACTGCGATTCGAGTTCATGGAGTCGGCTGGTCTCCAAATCGGTCAGCAGACGGTCGAAGTCGCCATATGAGGATTCGGAGTCGGTACCGAGGTTCGGGTTGGGCCACCGCTCGACGAAGGTCGTGAACGTGTCCGCCAGTGCCTTTCTGGCATTGGCGATCGCGACCTCCGCGGCCCGACGATCCATGCTGAGCTGGTTGGCCACGCGCACGATAGCCGCCTCGAAATGCTCGACAGCCTTGTCGGCCGCCACGTCATCGCCCTGCGCCGTGCCGAACAACGTGTACAGGTAGTCGCGATGCTCGCCGTCTACCTCCCGACCGGACTGAGCTGCGGCCTCGAGCGCCTGCTGAGCGCGGGCCGCGTCTTTGTCGGTGCGTTCCCAGGCGTCGTCGAGTAGTTGCTTGTCACGCTTGGCCAGAGTGGCCTTCTCGGTGAGGTCCTTGACTCGGCCGGTCAGCTCCTTCAGTTTCTTCTGCAGCCGGCCGATTTCGGGATTGTCCGACGTGACATCGTTGATGATCTTCGTCCATCGGTCGTGCTCAGCAGCGACAGCGTCGACATCGACTTGCTCCCAGGACAGTTCGGTCACCGTCTTGTAGGCGCTGCGGCGGTCTTCGTAGGAGTCGAGGTCGGCCCGTGTTTTCTGCACGGTGGTGTCGGCTACCGATTTGCGTCTCGTGGCGTCGAGGATCTGTTCGTCGAGGCTTCTCAGCAGCCGATCGTTGGTGAAGCCCAGGACGTTGGGGCGTCCCTGACCGCCGTGCGCGCCGCGTGCACCGTCGGAGGTCTGACCTGTGATCGTGAGTGCCTTGGGGTACTGGGACAGCAGGCCAGGTGTGTCGACACAGAGATAGTCGAATCGTCGGGTGAGCTCGGTTTTCAGCCAGCCGGTGAACGGCGAGGGCCGATAGTCGAGGCGGCCGGCCAACCTGCGGGTGTCCAGTCGCACCTCGTCTCGCAATCCCGTTGGCGCGCCCTCGAATTGGATACGGCGGATGGTGCGCTCGGCGTTGATCTTTGTCCGGAACATGTCGAGATGGGCTGAGTCGATCAGCATCTTCGTGGCGAATCCGCCGAGCGCCAGATTGAACGCTTCACGCCACGGCTCGAACTCGGTGCGGACCTCGATCAGTTCACCGACGAACGGAAGTTCCTCCGGCGCAAGGCCAGCAGCCTTGGCGAGCGCCGCTCGGGCACGATGCAGGTCTGCGGGGATATTGTCGCGACGAGCACCCGCTTCTTCACGATCGGAGCGCAAAGAGGCCAGCGCCTTCGCTATGCCTTCCTGATCCGAAATGGCTGCGGCGAACCGATTCTGGGCGGTTTCCCTGGCCTTCTCGTCTCGGAGTTGTTGGTGTGCTTGCTCCACCAACGCGCTGAAGTCGTCGCGACCGGCGATCTCGACGCCGAGCTCTTTGAGGGCCTTGTCGAGTCGCGTACGGACCCCCGTGACGTCTTCGAGCCGTTTACTCACCTCACGGAGTTCCCGCTCAGCCTGACTCAATCGGTCGCCGCCGGAAAGCCGCAGGGTCTCCGCGACTCCCTCGAGTTCGGACTGCAGGGCCTCCGCCGACGCAGTTGCCGCGGTGACGGTGTCGTCCGCTTTCTTCCTGCGCTGGCGGAGATCTTCCTGCGCCGCTTCCAGTAGTTCGACACGCCGTTCCTGGCACCACAGTCCAGCCGACGCCGTCGGATCGGTGAACGACCCGATACCGTCGATCAATTGAAGCCGGTCGATCTCGTCGAGGATCGTCTGGCGATGTGCGCGGATCGGTGTCAGTGCGCGGACCTGCTGGCGGGCAACGGCCATCTGCTTGCGTGTGCTCGACAGGTCGTCGAACTGTTTGACCACTTCGTCGGCGGTGGCGAGTGTGGCGGGTTCTTCGAGGACCATGGTCTTGTAGAGGGCGTCGACGGTGGTGATCTGTTGTCCGGCTTGGATCCGGCCGAGCAGCGCGACAGCCTTGTTCCCGTCTCCGGCAGCGCCGATCCCCAAGGCGGCGTGCAGCTTCGCGGTGTACTCCTTGTCCGTCGGGTAGCAGGTCAGTCCCGCTGCTTTGACCGCCGACTCCGCGAGCCGTTTGCTCGCCGGCTCCACCAGAGCGTTAAGGTCGAAGGATCCATCGCAGGTGGCGCGCACCTGGACCAGGTCGTCGAGCGAGCGAGCCGTCAACGGCACGTACCACGCCCTCACAGCCGTAAATCTCGCCCCGGACCGATCAGTCCAGGTCATCGCGATCGCTGACCACGTGTCCCTGTCCTCACCGCGCAGCACCCGAGCCTTGGTCTCCCCGCCGGAACGGGATTCGTCGAGCTTGCCCCGCGCATAGGACAGGATGTTCCTTTGATCCTTGCCGCGGGGCCGCCCGACCACGCCTCCGTTGGAGGCGCCGTTGAAGGGCATCGTGTGGGGCATGATCAGTGCGATGTAGGAGTCCATCAGCGTGGACTTGCCTGACCCGGATTCGCCGCACAGCAAGGTCGCTCTGGGCGCGAACCGTACACGATGATGTCCGTCGTACCCGCCCCAGTTGACCAGTTGCAGATCCTCCGCCACCCACTGCTCACCGCGAGACGCCGCCGGAATGAGCCCGAAGAGCGTATCGATCATCGTCACAGCACGGCCCCCTCCGAATCGGCCACCGCGACGGCGCTGCCCTCGTTGCGGGCATGCAGCCAGCTCTTGATCTCGTTCAGCTTCTCCGCGCTCAGCACGATCTCCACCAACGGTGTGATCCGATATCTACCCGCGGTCTCCTCCTCGATCAGCCCTTCCCGGGCCAATCTCGCGACGGCACCGCGGATCTCCTGCTGCCCACGGGCCAGGTTGGTGTCGTCAGGGTCGTAATAGGTCAGCACCGTCTGCTCGAGATCCTCGATGTCGACTCGTGCGGACATCTCACCGGCGACCTGCTCCTGCTGAAATATTGTGCGCAGGTAGACCAATACCAGTGTCTCGGCCCGGCTGTAGGGTTCGTCCTTCAGCAGAATCGGTACATCGAGTTCCACCGACCGAACCTGCTCCTTATAGGCGACGCCGCGGTCGTGATCGATCACGAGGCGCACGAACATGTCGTGCATCCGTGACTCGACCAGTTGCTGGTTGTCCAGCAGGGTCCGCCACAGCCCCGGGCTCTTCTCGGCAAGCAGGTAGCGACGCTGCAACATTCGCACCAGCACCCGCCGAACATCCACAGCTAGAGTCCCCGCGTCGCCGGCGAACAACTCGACAGGGTCTTCCTCCATCGAGACGGGGTCGATGAATCCACCATCTGCCCCGTCGACCCACATGTCTTCAGCACCAGACTTATTCATCTTCAATCCCCTCCGTCGTCGTTCTGACCACGCCGCCGAGGGCGAATCGACGCCGGGTCAGGTCGGGCCGGACCGTGTCGACGATGACGACGTCCTCGGTTTCGGTCATGCCGGCACGGTGCGCGAGCTCGAGCAGACCGAGCAGATCCACCGGGCGGCGGATCTCCTCGGGAGCCGCACCGAAAGCTGCCGCGATATCACCGGAGCCGTCGCCGAGCTGTGCCAAGAAGTCCTCCAGAGCCGCGTAGTTCGGCCCGCCCCAGGCCCTGGTGTCGGTGTCCGGAATCGCTTCCTCGGCCCACTGCGCCAACGGCGCGGGCGGTTGTGGTGGCTGCGGATCTGTCAACGATCGACGAAGGTGCTCGATGGCCGCGGTCGGCAGGTGGCGCAGTGGCTCGATCGGCTCGCCACGCCGAGAGCTGGGCATCCATCGCTGAAATCCGGTCATCACATCGCGCAGCAACTCGTCGACTTCCCGGTCCCGCATCGGATCGTGGTTGCGCACCTGGGTCGTGATGACATGCGACGCCTGCCGCTGGGCGGCCAGCACTTCTTTCACACCGCGTTCGATCCGGCGCGCGATATCGGTGAAGTCCCGCCGCTGCGCCTCACTCAGCTGCCCGGTGAACCGGTGCCGCATCACCGTACGCAGCCGACTCGACAGGTCGTCGATCTGCTCCGGATCACCGATCAACCGCAGTGCGCCGGCGAACGCTCGCCCCTCGGGCGTCGTCTCCATGATCTGCTGGCCCCGCTCAAGGTACTCACGCAGCACTTCACCGGTCGGCCGTACGTCCTGTCGCAGATCAGCCACGACATCCCGCTGCATCGCTTTGATGGATTCCGCCACCCGGGCGAAGTCCGCTGGCAGCTCCCGTGCCAAATGTAGGACATTCTCCGCCTCCTCCACCAACCGTTCGTCCTCGACCGGCTCGATGTCGCCACCGCTCTCCAGCCTCCGCAGTTCCCGCTCGCGTTCCTCGATCTCCATCCGCAGGCGGGCCACCAAAGCCGCGACATCCGGATCAGCGTCGTTGGACAGCCGGCCGACAGCCTCTATCAAGGTCCGGACCCGCGACTCCGAGACTCGTGCACGGGACCCGCCGACTCGGCCGGCGACTTCCAGCGCACCTACACCGTGCGCGGACAGCCGGTACATCTCGCCCTGATCGTCGAGAACCTGGCGGATCAGCCACCCCGCGTTCACCCACTGACGGCACAGATCACGCGCATTCCCCACCGGCAACGGCAGCACGCTGTCGTCGCCGTATCCAGCTGCCCGCAACTGAATCAGTGCCGCGCTGATCTCCGCATGCGCGTCAGCCACAGCCACCGCAGGACGGTCTGCCGTGAACAAGCTTGCCAACATCGTGACTACGAACGGGGCATACGTCTGGTGGAGCAGATCGAGCATCGGAGTCTTGAATGCCCGAAGAGCCCCCTGATACGAACCCTCTATCCCGCGAAATCCCATCAACGCCAGGCTACTTCGACCCACCGACACAAGAGTCAAACCAGTCGTACCGGCTCCGGATCGCATCACCCACCCAGCCGAAACCGCAGCACCGACTGGAGCCTCCGCACGCCCGCTGGACACCGTCAAGTCCGTTTCGGTAGCTTCTCTTCGAGGCACCACCAGAGGGGGTTTGGATGGCGACCGGATTCGAAGCCGATATCGAACTGCTGAACAAGACCGCTGACTGGGTGGATCAGTTCGCGCAGAACCTGTCCGACCGGATCGACAAACACATGCGCGCTGTCCGGGATGTGATCGGCACGGAATGGACCGGCAGCGCTGCCACCTCGCACGAGGACCCCTGGACCGAATGGGAGCAGGCGGCTCGATCGGTCGTCAGCTCCTTCTACCAGGACTCCGGCGCTCTGCGAACCGTGGCGACCACGTACCTCACCACCGACGACGCACACGCTGATCAGTTGGGACACCTGACCGGCGGGCTGAGCCTGCCCCCGATCGGCTGAGACAGTGGGCAACTATCGGGCCGACCTCACCGGCATCTCGACATTGATCGACGACACCCACGCGTTGGAGAAGGCGCTCGAGGACGCTATCAGCGAACTCGACACTCAGATCGAGAGCCTGCACGTCTCATGGACCGGTGACGCCGCCGACTCCCACAGGGAAGCCCACACCGACCGGGTCAGCGCTGTCGGCGACATGCAGGATGCGCTGAAGGTGTTGCGTGACAAGCTGACCAAAGCCCACACGTCCTATACAGAAGGCGCCGAGGCCGCGCACGAGCGGTGGCCATGAGCCCCACCCCGACCGTCCCGGTCATCGTCTACCGGGCCGAGGACTACACCAACGCCGGACAGCTGTTCACCACTGCCGCCACCGAGATGGCAACGACCCACTACGCGGTGCACAACGTACTCGGAACTCTCGGCGGCATGGCCGGCGACGACTCCAACGGCCAGACCTGGGCTCAGAACTACGACGAAGCCGCCGGCCTCGCAATGAAGACCTCCGCCCAGCTCGGCAGAGCCGTCGCGCAACTGCGGAACACTATCGTGACCTGCGCCCACGACCATGAGTCAGCCGACGCCGGTGCCCACCACGACAACCAGCCGGCACCCCAACCACCAACCTTGCTGCCGGATCCGACGCTCGGCGAGGATGTGCCGTCGGCATACAAATACGGTGGAGGTGTCGGGGAACCCACCGGTTGGTCGCTGGTGAAGAAGTTCCTCGCTGTCGCCTGGCCCGACGGCCACCAGGACCAGCTGCATTCCGCAGGTGCGGCCTGGAAGACCGCGTCGACCGACTTCCACACCATCGCGACCGAATTTCCGAAGGCGATCGAGTTGCTCGGCAACCAACAGTCCACCGAGATCCAAACCGCGACAACCACGTGCAACGACCGCCAGACAGACATCAACGACCTCGGTGACGCGTGTCAGACCCTCGGCGAACTGTGCGAGGACTACGCCCACCAGCTCGATGACGCGCACAAGCAGATCTGCGACGAACTCGACGACCTCGTGCTCCAAACCGCCGGAATGGAAGTCGTGTTCGCCATCGGGTCCGTACTCGGGCCCGAGGTCGAGATCGGCGGGAACGCCGCCTGGGCAGCCCGGATCGGCAAGAGCGCGACGAAGATATCGGAGATCATCGGCAGGGTAGCCAGCCGGATCGCGGAGGTCGCCAAGACACTGAAACCGCTGGCCGAGCGGTTGAAGACCTTGTTCGCGCGCGTGAAGAAATGGGTCGACGACGCCTTGGCGAGGATGTTCAAGAAGCGCGGCGAATCTCTGCTGAACGAACATGGCATGTTCAGCCGGGATATGGCGCGCACGAGCCGTGAGGTGCTCGCCAGTGGAGACCACTTGCCACTGACTCCGGAGACAATCGCCGAATACGCACAGAAAGCCGGGCTGGACCTCAGCGGCGTCGAAGTCAGGATCGCATCGTCGGAAGACGACATCGCATACTACGATAACTATGCGCAGGCGCTGGCAAGCACGAAACCGGGACAGATTATCCTGGCCCCGTCAGCGTTTGCGGACGAGGAAACCTTGATGCGGACACTCGTGCACGAGAATTGTCATATCGAGCAGTATGCGGCCGGGCGCATCAATACCCTCACCATGAACGACATGGAAGACGAGGCGTATCGCGTTGATGCTGAATTCTGGGATCGATACACCAATGGAGGTAAGTAGCAGTGACTGCGACGTTCAAGGTCACGCGAATTTTCCATCTGACGTCGGAGCCGGTTCCGTTCGTGGTGGGGACCGCAACAGGTCTGATGTCGATCGGTGACGCAGTGGTCCTCAAGAAAGCCGACGGAACCCAGATTCGGGGAACCCTCGACTCCATGCACGTCAAGCGGAACGTCACGGGTGAGATCTCGATGATGTTCTCTGCTGAGATCTCCGAGAACGTCGAGGTCGGCGACGAGATTCGGACCGATGCCGGCTAGGCAGGCGGCCACCCAGTTAGGCGCGATAAGTTTGCGCATGCGATATCGGTAATGAGACCTTCAGTACCCGTCGCATCGTATCGGCGACCTCTTCGTGTGAACTTCTGCCGACCGATGTCGCGTCCATCGCATCACTGGCGACCGCCTGGTCCCCGGCGGATCGGTCCTACCCGGCCGAGACATCGAGCTGGTGGTTGCAGTCAGGTATGGACAGGATCGTGCATGGTGTACCGAGCTGAGACAAGGGACGTGGTCGACTGTGGATCTGCAGGCACGGGAACGAGAATTGGCGGCCCGGGCCGACCGGGTCCGGCGAGCTGGCCAACAGCTGGCTGATCGGGTAGCTGAACTGCGCGGCCGGGCAGAGGTTTCCGGAGTCGCTGTCGAGGTGAGTCCGAGCGGCGACATCACCAGGCTGACTATCGCTCCGCGGGCGATGAAGGAGTGGTCAGCCGACCGCCTCGCCGCCACCATCGTCCGATGCCAGCTGGCGGCCCGTGCCAACATCCGACGCCAGGTCGATGACGTTGTCATGAAGTCCGATCCAGGGTTCGTTCAGCACTGGCGTGAAATGCGCGGCATCGACGACAGCGAGCCGCAGCCGAAGGAGACGATGTCCGAGGCGGAGGTCCAGGCTGCCGACGATGCCTATTTCGAGTACCGGAACCGGAACGGGTGGAGCGCGCCGGAGCCGCCTGCCACCCGCTGACCTGACCGCGTGAATCGGCTACGGCGCTCCATCACCGGTCCGACGCGTCCGTCCGAGAACCCGCGAGCATCTCCGGTTTGTGTGCGGGCCTCGGCTCGTAGTCGTCTTCGGCCTCGGTGGAACCTCTTGGTGATACGCACCTCAAGCGGTCCGCATCATCGTTGATCCGCCGCTGCGACCCGCGCGTACATGAACATGTCACGCCCTGCTATCCCCAACCTGTTGCCAGCTGCGCAATAGTCCTTCGCGGCGAAAGCCGGCTTGCTCCGCTCCCTGCCCAACCACCCCCGCCACCTGAGGCAAGGTTGAACAGTTTCAGCGGATCTTGCCGACGTGTCGTCGATGTCGCCAGGCGAAACGGCCCACCCGGCCACGGTGGGCGGTGAGCAGTTCGCGATCGTACTCAGCGCATCACAGCCCGGATCACCGTCGTGCGCAGCGGCAGGAGGAACTCGCCGGCACCGGTCTCCGGGCGGCTGAGCAGGAAGGCGGTGATGCCGTCCAGTATCTGGGCCCGTTCCTGCGGTGAGATGACAAGGGTGTGCGAATGGGTGCCGATCGTGGCCGTGAGTCCTGCCGCGGTGGTCCTCATACTGTGCGTGAATTCGGCCGTTTCGAACGGGTGGAACATCGGATGCACGGGCAGCGCTTCCACATTCGGGCCAGCCTTCTTCGACACCGACGATGCCGCCACGTCGGCGAGTTCACGGACCCAGCCGACCTCACGATCATCGTCGTTCCACAACCCGGCCAAGACACCGCCGGGCCGGAGCACCCGAGCGATCTCCGGAAACGCGTGGTCGAGGTCGAACCAGTGCATCGCCTGCCCGGCGACCACGGCGTCGACCGAACTATCGGGCAGCGGAACAGCTTCCGCGCTGCCGTCCAGCACACTCACCTGCGGGTAGTGCCGGGTGAATTCCGCGCGCATCGCCGGATCGGGCTCGACCGCTGTGACGGTGGCACCGCAGGCCAGCAGCCCGCCGGTCAGCTTGCCGGTGCCCGCCCCCAGATCGAGCACGACCGGTGTACCGTTCATCGGCTGTAGTGCCCAGCGGATCCCGTCGAGCGGGTAGTCCGGCCGGTGCGCTGAATAGGTTTCGGCCGTCGGCCCGAACGAATTCGCCCGGCGTGCCCGCAGTTCCACCTCGTCCGCCTCGGTCATCTGGCCACCCGAGCGACAGACCTGTCGCGTCGCAGCGAGATTTCGCGCGGCACCACAGGCGGCGGTCCGGAACCGGCCCGTGCCGAGGTCACCAGCGCCCGCTACCTGCTCCGGCTCGGGGGGACGAAGCGCAGGAGCGCAATCCTGACCGGCGCCGCCACCGTACAGAACGGCGCCCGATCACAGCCCACATCGACGTCGCGGGTCACTCAGCGCCACCCAGAAGGCGTTGGGAGCATGTCGGATTCGACCGACCGACACCAAAAATCGCACCGGAGTCATTCATTGCCGGGCCAGCCGATTGGACGGAACGCGCGAGAACACCGGCAGTCCACACCACGCCCCGCTGGACCATTCGGACAATTCGGTAGCAGATCAATTGCCGCGCATCGATTCTTGTCGGTGCTTGGTGGCATGCTCGCGGCGGACCGGCATCGTGATGAATTGTCGCTGGTCGCTCATGTCACCTGGTCGGCCCGTTTCGGGTCGTCTTTGAAGCCGTTGAGTCATGGAGGGTTTGGCGTGTCCGGTTCGATTGTCTCGTTTGTTGCGGTTGTGGTGGTCGTGGCAGTGATCGCTGCTGCGGCCGGTTATCTGGCCGCGCGCGGTCGCGCGGCGGTGGTAGCCGAGCGGGCGCGCCAGGATCAGGAGGCCGCGGGACGGGCTCGCGCGGAGCGGGATGACGCTCGCGCACAGGTCGATTCACTACGCCGGCAGCTGCAGGACCAATCCACAGTGGCGGCGGGTCTGCAGGCCGAGCTGATCGCCGAGCGTGATCAGCTCGAACGGGCTCGCACCGACCTGGCGGACACCGCGGCGAAGGCCGAGTCGCTGTCCGAGCAGCTCCAGCGGGCGATCGCGACGCAGTCGGCGGTCGAGACCCAGCTCGACAGTGAGCGCCAGCGCTTCGCCGGCGAGCTGGCTCAGCTGCGTGAGACGCAGACGCAGATGCAACAGGCGGTGACCCGGATGGCCGGCGAGGTCATGCAAAAGTCGGGTGCCGAGTTGATCCAGCGGTTCACCGAGATGACCGATCACCGGGCGAAAGCCGCTGTCGGGGAGCTGGATCAGCGCAAGGCCGCGACCGAGGAGATGCTTGCACCGTTGCGTCAGGAGCTCGGGCAGTTCAGCACGGCGTTGACTGCGTTCCAGGAGAACAATATCGGCCAGTTCTCGTCGGTCACAGAGCAGATCAAGGCGTCGAATCTCGCTAGCGAGCAGCTCCGCAGGGAAACCGCGCAGCTGACCAACGCGTTGCGTAAGCCGGATGTGCGCGGGCAGTGGGGCGAGGTCCAGCTGCGCACGCTGGTCGAGGCCGCTGGCATGGTCGAGCACGTCGACTTCGAGCAGCAGGTGCGGGTCGTCACCGACGAGGACGCCGTACTGCGGCCCGACATGGTGGTCCACCTCGGAGGCGGCCGCAACGTCGTCGTCGATGCCAAGGCGCCGTTCGCGGCCTTTCTCGACGCGCACGGAGCCGACGATGACGACACTCGCAAGAAATGCGCGGCGGCGCACGCCCGTAACGTCCGTCGGCACGTCGATAACCTTGCGGGCAAGCAGTATTGGGCTCAGTTCTCAAGCAGTCCGGAGTACGTTCTGATGTTCTTGCCGGCTGACGCGTTCCTGCACGCCGCGCTCGACGAGGACCGCAGCCTGTGGGACGACGCATTCCGCAGCAAGGTCATCCTCACCACACCGACGACTCTGCTGATGTCGCTGCGAACCGTCGCGCAGATGTGGCAGCAGCAGGAACGTGCCGAGAACGCCGACCAGATCGCGCAACTCGGGCGCGACCTGTACAACCGGTTCGCCAAGATGGCCGTCCATCTCAACGCGACCGGAGCCGGGCTGACTCGCGCGGTCGATGCGTTCAACAAGACGATCGGCTCGTTCGAGGGGCGCGTGATTCCTGGTGCCCGCAAGCTCGCGGAGCTGGCGGTGGTGACTACCCCGACGAAGGACCTGACACCGGTGGAACTCAGCGTGCGCGCCGTCGCCTTCCCGAGCCCGGTCGACACCGGCGACGACACCAGCGTGGCCTAACGCCGAGGTTCCCCCGCGCCCGGACCCGGTACCCGCGGGGGGGAACCAGCCCCGGCGGTCGCTGGGGCTGGTTCCTGTAGTTGCGTGTGCCGCGATAGTGCGATCAAGTTCTCGAACGCGATCAGAACCCGCCGGGTCATGCAGGAATCCTCTGTCGCACTTGAGATCGAGCAGTCCGGCCACGGCAAAGGACTCGGTTGCGACACCTGCTACCAAGCGGCTGAGCGAGCGGCTCAGTTCCTGCGCCGCCGTTCCGGGTCGTGCCCCCGTACTAAGCCGTCGGACCCAACGAGGACAGCGCGTTCGCGTTCACGCGCGGCACGATCCGAGCCCGCGCCTTGGCTACTTGACGTTCCTCTCACTCGAGTGCCCGAGCTGATCGGCCGTCGCCTTCGATCCGAGCTTGGCCATCACTGTGCAAGCGCCGGTCTTCCGGGTGGTGCCGAGAGTGACCCACTCGAACTCGGTTCAGCGGGCGCTGTTCCATGCGCGCCGTATGTTGCTCAGATAGCGCACCGTGCCCTGCCGGGACGAGAACACCAGCTTCAGCCGATTCGGAGTCTTACGAGCGAGATAGTCGTTGTACAACCGTCGGAAGACCGGCAGGGCCCACAGCGGGATCGGCATACACCGGACACCGTCCTCACCGGTCTTCGTGTGCGGCTGACGGGTGGCCAGGACCACACCGGCCTGCGGTTGTTCTGCGGACCGTGCCGCAACGACGGCAGGGACGAGATGCAGCGGCTCACCCGCCTGCGCGAGAAGTGATGCCGACGCCAGACGGAACCACCAGCACTCCTCCGTCCCCGCCCTGCGGTGGTGTGTCTGCGCTGGTAGATGCACTTATGCGGTGGGATACTCATGGCGTGGGATCTCCCGCTGAGCCACCGGCAGAGCCGGGCTCGCCCGAGACGAAGCCCTCCGAGCCCGCGACGGCACCGGAGCCGACGAATGCGTCCGCCGGACCGCGGACAGGGAGTTTCCGGTTCTGGTTCGCCACCCGCCGCTGGGAGTGGTCACCCGAGATGTACATCATGCACGGCTACACCCCCGGCGAGGTGGAACCGACCACCGACCTGCTCCTCGAGCACAAACACCCCGACGACCGCGACGAGGTCGCCGCGATCATCTCCGACTCACTCGCCGACGGCACACCGTTCTCGAGCCGGCACCGCTTCCTCGACACCCACGGCGTCGAACACGAGGTGCTGGTGGTCGCCGATCGCATCCACGATGCCGAGGGCCGGGTGGTCGGTACCGCGGGTTACTACGTCGACCTGTCGAGCACTATCGCTACCGCCGGCGAGGAAGCATTGAACGAGCAGCTGCCTGAGCTGATGAAGGCCCGCGCGGCGATCGAGCAGGCCAAGGGCGTGCTGATGCGCATCTACCGCATCGACGCCGACCAAGCGTTCAAGCTGCTGGTGTGGCGGTCCCAGGAGACCAACACCCGTCTCCGCGACCTCGCCGAACGGCTGATCACCGAACTGCCCGACGTCCCGGCCGTGCCGGAAACAACCGTCACGGAGTTCGACCACCTCCTGCTCACACTCCACGAACGCATCCAGCGCTGACGCGCGACCGAATCCGCTTCTCGGTGTTCGGAAACCGACCTTGATCTCAACCGGTCGGCGCATCGCTGCTGAATTTCCGGGCCCTTTCGCCGTGCGGGCGATCCACCGCCGGCAGCGACCCAGACGATGCTCCGTTAGCGATCGGTCAGGGCGTTGTCGGGATGGACTCGAAACCGCTACGCTGCACCACCTCTCGCCTGCAGAGCCTGCAATAGATTGGCATGGAATGACTTTCGTCCTGCATCGACCCAATTCGAGGACTTCCCGATTGCCGGAGAAGCCCAACGGGCGGCGATCCTGACAGAAGGAGCCGTTACGGAGCAGGTCTGCCACACCGCCAGACACGACGGACGATGAAAAATGAATCGAAACCGTGGGGTAAACGCGGGGTTGGGCGGAATAGAAACAGGTCAGGACCGAAACAATTCGGCCCTGACCTGCATCAATGGGTGGAGCTAAGGGGACTCGAACCCCTGACCCCCACAGGGAGGTTCATGAGACTCATCGGTCTGGCGAGGTATCGGCGTTCGGACCGACTCCAACGGTCGTCTCCGCGACAGCATCGGGCGCGGCCGAGCCAACCGGCCATAAGTCCGACGAATCATGTTCGGCGACAACAGAATCCAGCGCGAAGTGAGGAACTCCCGCTTGGACCGAACTGCACGGCCTCCCCATCCGGCGACCCTGGAAGACCCCACATCGGATACCCGACCTCAACTGACGGGTCGTCAGAACGTCAAGTCAACCGGTAGCAACGCAGCGTCTCCTGGCCACGGCGACCGAGCCGGTCGTGATGCCGGAGTAGACAATTGAGCAGGGAAGATGGCGACACGGACGAAGATGTATCTTCAAGTCCGCGCTCGGTCGCGCCCAGAAACCGGCACCTGATCGACGACGAAAGCGCGGGGTAACCGTGGGGCAGGCTCGAGTCTGCGCCCGCACCCGAGGCACAAGACACGGGCGCTCGGACAGCGGACCGGAAATCAGGACCCGATAAGCGATGCTGCGCCACGCTCGTCCGCCGCGATCACTGCGCGTGAGCGCTCGGCGCGATCGACGTCGACACAGGTCGAGCGGCTGCGGCCGGGCCGGTCGCGGGCGTCTTCTCCTGCATCCGCTGGGTTGCGCGGTTCAGCCTTCAGTGTGGACGGCACGCTCCCGAAGGACGCGGCGGTCGACCTTTCCCGCGGGTCCCAAAGGGAGCGTGGGCAATTGGAGCAAGCGCTCGGGAAGTTTGCGCGGCTCCAGGCCGGCGGCGAGCAGATGTCCGGTGAGGTCGTCGAGCGTCAGCGGCACGGTGGCGGCGATACAGGCGCACATTCGTTCTCCATATAGCGGATCGGGTACCGCGACACAGGCGACGTCGGTGACCGCCGGGTGGGTGATCAGCAGTGATTCGACTTCTGCGGGGCTGATGTTGAGGCCGCCGCGGATGACCACGTCCTTGCGGCGGCCCACGACGGTGAGGTAGCCGTCCGAATCGAGGATGCCGAGGTCACCGGTCCTGGTCCAGCCGTCGGGAGTGCGTAGCGCGTGGTCTAGGGCTCGGTCACCGACATAGCAGATCGGTGACATGGGCCCGCGCGACAGGATCTCGCCGACCGAGCCGGCCGGCAGGTCGATGCCGGCCGAGTCCGTGATTCGGATGTCGGCGACCACCGGATCGGGTCGGCCGGCGGTCGTCGCCCGTTCGGGTGGGTCGTCGAGCGCGGTGTGGCAGGACACGCCGTCGGCGGAGCCGTAGAGATTGACGACCGGGCACCCCAGGAGGTCTCGTCCCTTCCGGACGGTCAGCTCGTCGATGGCCGAACCGCCGACCACGACCGCCCGCAGGCTCGAGGTATCCGTAGTGGCCAGCGCCGGATGATCGAGCACCATGCGCAGCATCGTCGGTACGCCGAGCAGGTGTGTGGGCCGAGCCTTGTCGATCATCGCGAGGGTCGCCGCGGCGTCGAATTTCGGCTGCAGGACCAAGGTAGCGCCGAAGGCGGCGAGCGTGACGGCCGTGCCGCTGGAGCCGAACGCCGACGCGAGGGGCACCAGAAACATGTTGCGCATGGTCGCCGGGTTGTCGGCGAGTGCGGCCAGCGTCGCGCCGCGGCCGCCGGTGAGGGCGTTGTGGGAGTAGAGCACCATCTTGGGTTCGGCTTCCGAACCCGAGGTGACCAGGATCCGGGCCGGGCCGTCGGGATCGGTGGACCGAGGACGGAATTCGCCGGCATCGGTGGCCAGCAGGGCGTGGAGCGGGACGCAGCCGCGCGCGGCGTGCCGGCCGACGGCGATGACCGCGCGCAGGGCGGGCAGGTCCGCCGCGAGCTCGCGAATGCTTCCGGCACAGGGGAATCCGTTGTACTCGGCGGGAGTGATTACCGCGACCGCGTGCGAACGCCGCAGCAGGCTCGCCGCCTCCCGGCTGCCGCGGCCGACCGGGAACGGTAGGACGACGGCCCCCAGCGCGGCGACGGCGAGATCGACGGCGCAGGCCAGGCGGCTGTTCGGAAGCTGAACGGCCACAACGTCGTCGGTGCCGATCCCGAGAGCGGCCAGCCCGGTCGCCAGCCGGCGGGCCTGATCGTCGAGTTCGGCGTAGGTGACGACACCGTCGGCGTCGACGACCGCGGGCTTGTCCGGATGCCGGGTGCGGTGGCGGGCGAACAGATCGTAGACATCTCGCCCCGGGTAGTACCCGGACCGCGCCCAGGAACGCCGGAGCCCGGCCGGCACCAGATCCGAATACCAGTGCGTAGCAGTACTTTCAGCACCGATCACGACAGACTCCAGGGCCGGTTCAGTGCGGGGCATCCGGCGTCGTCGCGACCGATCACATCGGCGAACCGGGTATCGGTGAGCAGGTCGGCGAGGTCGGTGGTGACCGGCACCTGCCCGGCCGCCCAGCCGCCCCCGGCCGGATGCGGCTGCCGGTCGGCGGTTGCGGACCGAATGCCGTAGCCACGCAGCATGTTCGAGGCACCGAGCAGGCTGCTCTCTACCGCGATGCCAGAGCCGGTGCGTTGCCGCTGAAGCAGGCCCACGACGGTCGCCTCGGCGCCCAGGACCCCACCGAGCACGTCGACCAGGGTCATCAGTGAGGGTGCCGGCGGTTCGCCCGGTGGGCCGACCAGGTCCGCGAGACCGGTGCGGGCCTGCACCATGAAGTCGGTGCCGGGCGGCAGGTGGTCGAGGTCGGCTCCGGACCAGCCCGAGGTGTAGGTGTAGACGGTGCCGGGCGGAAGGTGATCCGCCGACAGCTGCAGCTGCTCGGCCTTTCCAGGAGCCCAATTATGGAGGAACACATCGGATTCAGCGACCATTGCTCGCAGGAGCTCGCGATCGGCTTCGGCCTTGATGTCGAATTCCACCGCAGCCTTGTGCCGGTTCAAGGCCAGCCACCGCGACGAGACCTCGCCGTTGTACGGCGGCATCTCTCGCAGCGGATCACCCCCGGGTGGTTCGATCCGGGTGACGTCGGCGCCGAGCAACCGGAGCAGATGCGCGGCCAACGGCGCCTGGACCCGGCGGCCCGCCTCCAGCACGGTGATGCCGGTCAGTGGTGCCGCGATCGGTGATTCTCGACTCCTGGAGGCAGCTGGTGAATTCGGTACCGGCACGACCGTCCACGGTGTGGGTAGCGAATCCGGGGCGGGAGTGTCGGGTTCGTCCGCGCCGTACAGTCGGCACACGTGCAAGCCGGTCCGCGCCGCGACTGCCGTGAGCTCGGTGAAGGTCCGGGCACGGGTCGACTCGTGAAGGGATTCGGCCAGCGGTGCGGTCGCGGTGGCGTAGCGGAACTGGAAAGGCCGCCAGCCGCGCCGCAGGTCCTTCGGGTCAGCACCCAACGCGGTCCAGAACGCGCCCCACGGTTCCGGTTGCAGTGACTCGATCTCGAACCGGATGCCGTCGGCGCTGGTGAACGGTGGCCCACCGGGCGCGAGGGACACGGCCTCGGGGTCGTCCGCGCCGGCCGCGGCCAGGTACTGCGAGATCGCCAACAGCGCGGCCTCGGCGACACTGGTTCGCACCGTGGCCGATTCGCCCGGCGCGGTCAGCAGACTCGCAAGCAATGCGGTGGCGGCCACGGTGCCCGCTACGGTTTCGCAGTAGTCGACCGACAACCCACTCGGGCGGCCGGCGCGACGGCCGTTGACCTGCATTACGCCGCAGATTGCCTGTACCGCAGTCTCATTCGTGAGCGCTGGATCGGTGATCGGCCCACCCCAGTCCACGAGCAGCTCGCGCCGCGTGCCGTCGGCGAGTGTGAGCAGCGCGGTGGCCGCCGCCGCACCCGACCGGTCACCGCCTGTGACCGTCGCGCCCAACGCGCGCAGGTGGCCGCGCAGTACCTCGGCGGCCGCGCCGGATCCGTCGACGATCGCGGCTGCCCCTGTGAGTAGCGGGTCCGGGATGGTTGCGTGTGCCGGCTCCATTGCGCGCCTTCCGCCGAATTCGGGTGTGTAGTCAACAAGTCGGGCGCGTGGGCACCACAGTTCCGGCGAATGGTGTGATCTGGACATGACCTCCGAAGCGCATTCCGAGTCCGGCCCGTCCGCCACCCTGCCGCTACTGGTGCGGGATTTCGTTGATTCCCAGGTCATTCCACGCGAAGACGCGCTCGAAGCCGGTGAGCGGGACAGCTGGGAGGCGCTACGCGATCGAGCGACCGCGGCCGGACTGTGGGCGTTGCCACTGCCGGTCGAGCACGGCGGTGGCGGTCTCCCACTGGCGGACTATCTCGCCCTCGCCGAACTCGAGGGCCGCAGCGACTACGGGCCGGATGCCCTCGGTTCGGCCTGCCTGCTCACCGTCCGGATGCTCGACGCGCACGCACAACGGGAGCTTCGGGCGGCGCTCGTCCCCGAGTTGGTGTGCGGCAGAGCCGGATCCGCGTATGCCATGACCGAACCGGGCGTGGCCGGATCCGATCCCGCCGGCCTGCGGACCACCGCTGTCCCGGACGGGTCCGGTGGCTGGATCGTGACCGGCCGCAAATGGTTCATCACCGGGGCCGCCCGCGCCGACTGGGTGCTGGTGGTCGCCCGCACCGGCGCTGATCTACCGGTCCGGCAAGCTTTCTCGATCCTGGCGGTGCCCACGACCGCGCCCGGGTTCCGGGTGGTTCGCGAACTCGACGTCCTCGGCGCGGGCGGTCAGTACGAGATCGCGTTCGACCAGGTGCGGGTACCCGGCACTCATCTGCTCGGTGCCGTCGGCGCCGGAATGACCCTGGCCGCAGAACGTTTGGCGCTCGGCCGCACGTTGCGGGCACTGCGCTGGATCGGCCAGGCACAGCGCGCAGTGGAACAGCTCGCTCGGCGGGCGACCGCACGGCGGCTCGGTGACGGATATCTCGCCGACCGGCAGCTGATCCAGCAACTGGTCTTCGAGTCCGAATTGCAGGTGCGGTCGGCCCGGCTGCTCGCGACCGAGGCCGGCACCCTGGTCGCCGCCGGTGCACCGGCGCGGATCGAGGTCAGCCTGGCGAAGACCGCGGCCGCTCGCGCGCTGAGCACCGCGGTGGACGCGGCGATACAGGTGCACGGCGCTGAAGGTCTCAGCACTGCCAGCGGCCTGCCCCGGCTACTGCGTACCGCGCGCGCGGCCCGCATCCTCGACGGCTCCGACGAATTCCACGTCAGCAGCACCGCCCGCCGTCTGCTCCGCGACTACTCGGACACGGCCACGATGGGCTGAGGATATCGCCGGTGCGACCGGGAATCCTCACAGCTTCGGCTCCTCCGGCCGATCCCGCATCGGTAGGCGCATAGGTCATGCATGGTCCCCGCGCAAGGGCGCCTGGCAAGACGATGCAGAGGCTCGATCAGGCGCTGGATGGCAGAACGGGCGCCCTCCCGCTGCATCACCGACTGAGCCGCTCTCCCCCGCACCGAATATCGGCGGGAACCGACGCCTGGGGCCCAGCGACTCTTAGTTGAGCGACGAGTGGGAGAACAGGTGCGTACGGGTGCAAGAGTGGAGCTGACTGGTGTGTGCTGTACGCACAGCCGTCGGCCGGTGGTACGCCGGGCCGACCTGGTCGTCGAGCCCGGTGAGCGGGTCGCCCTCACCGGCACCAACGGGTCGGGAAAGACGACGCTGGTCCGCACGATCCTGGGATTGCATCCGCTGACCTCGGGAGCCATTACGGTCGACGGTCAGCAGGCGCGGGGACAGCGGGACTGGGACCAACGCCGCAAAGACACGGCATGGATTCCGCAACGCCAGGCAGCTGGGCACTTTCCGCTGCTCGCTCACGAATTGCTGTCGAGCAGTGGTGATCTCGATGCCGCGATGAGCGCGGCAGGACGCCTCGGCGTGGCCCAGTTCGCGGATCGGCCGCTGGACACGCTGTCTGGCGGACAACTACAGCGCATGTACCTGGCGCGGGCACTGGGCTGCGTTGCCGCCGGCGCTCGCCTGCTGCTGGCCGACGAACCAACGGCCGCATTGGATTTCACCGGCCAGGCGGAGGCCGCCGAGCTACTGGTGGATCAGCCGGTCACGGTGCTCGTGGTGACTCACGATCGCGCGCTGGCAGCCCGCTGCGATCGCGTGCTCGAGATGGCTGACGGGCACCTGCGGGAGGTCGCGTGAGCAGCGCGGCGAACTTCGTGGACGTCTGGCAGCTTGCCCCGGTGCAACGCGGCATGGGCGCACTGATCCTGGGCGCGATCGGACTGCCGATCGTCGGCGTGATCATCATCGGTCTGGACATCATGCCGGTGCGGTTCGCGATGATGCACGTGGCGCTGCTCGGTATCGCGGTCGGCATGCTGACGGGCCTGGATCCTATGGTGTGCGCGCTCGCGGCGTGTGGCGCGTCGGGTGCCGCGCTGACGCCGCTGGCCCGCAGCCGTACAGGCCTGTCCGGGGCGATGGGTTTGCTGATGAGCCTGTCCATCGCGGGCGCGCTTCTGGTGCTATCGATTTCGGGGGTGAACGCCAACGGCGCCTTCGAGCTGCTGTGGGGTTCGATCCTGGCAACCCGTACCGGTGACGTGATGGTGCTGGCCGCGCTGGCCGTGGTGGTGCCGTTGCTGTTCGCGATGCGCCGACGGCAGATCGGCCTACTGCTCTACGACCGGGAACTGGCCGCCTGCTCGGGGGTGCGGGTGGACCGGCTCACCCTGATCCTGCTGATGCTGGTCGCGATCGCCGTCGGGGCCGGAATTCGGCTGACCGGGGCGCTGCTGGTGGACGCGCTGACTCTGCTGCCGGCCCTTACCGCGCGACGGCTGGCGAATTCGCTGATTTCCATGGCGATCACGGCGGTCGCCGTGGGCGTCGTGGTGAACGCCGCGGGCTTCACGCTCGCGGTGGCGCTGGACCTGCCGCCCGGGCCGGTCCTGGTGCTGCTGGCGGGGGCGGTCGCCCTCGTCGCTCATGTGATTCCCGATTGGAGACAACGAGTATGGCCCTCATCCGACGAAGCGGGTTCGCGCGCATCGGATTCGGTGTCGTCGCACTGATCACCGGAGCGGCTTTGACCACCGGCTGCGGCTCGAGCAGCGACGAGCACCCGCACAGCGGTCCGCGGGTTGTGGCCGCGAGCTCGTGGGAGGCAGCCTTCGCCAAGGCGGCCGGGGCATCCGATGTGACGGTTATCGTGCCCGCATCGATCAAGCACGCACCCGACTACGACCCCAAGCCCTCGGATCTGGCCGAAGTCGCGCACGCCGACTACGTGCTCTACGCCCAGTTCGAGGGGTTCGCGGGGAAGATCAAGGACGCTGCCGGCTCCCACGCCAAGCTGGTCGAGGTGAACCTCGACAATGCCAAGGACACTATGGAATCCGAGGTCCGGCGCTTGGGCGACACCTTCGGTACCCGACCCGCCGCCGACGCGTGGATCACCGGGTTCGAGACCGAATACAGCCGGTTGTCCGGTGACATCAAGGCGGCGTGGCAGGGTGGGCAGCCGCCGAAGGTCGTGCAGCAGACCTTCCTGGACTTCGCTGCCCAGATGTCCGGCGCGCAGGTGCTCGGTACGTACGGCCCGGCTCCGGTCACGCCGGGCCAGGTTGCCGATTTGTCCGCAAAGAACCCGCAGTTCGTTTTCGACAACGAGCAGATGAGTACCGGGCCGGTGCTGCCCGGCTCGGCCGCGAAGCAGATCGCCCTGACCAACTATCCGTCCCAGGACCAAGATCTGCTGTCGGTCTATCGCGACACTGCCACCAAGATCACCGCGGCCCTGCGGGGCTGATCCCGTGTGCGCGCATCGGAGGTTCCCGCCGCGATGCGCGAATGCCCCTCGGCCCGAGTGGGTCCGCATCCGGCGAAATGCCACGCGCGGACCCATTCGGACCGACCCGGAGGTGCCACCAAGCTGTGCGCGCCCGCGGGTTCACGCCGATCGATCACAGATCGGTGGGATCGACCGCACCGGACAGGATCGCCAGGGCGAGCATGAGGAAGAAGTCCCCCCAGATCAATTCGTGCGTGGTTGCCAGCCCACGCGGCAGGTCATAGCACCCACTGAGCAGCCGTCCGGGGCGGTCGCCAGCCGACAAGTGGTGGGCCACAAGAACGTCCACCAGTTCTTGCGCCCGGTCTGGACGGCCCAGCTTGCACAGCGCGACCGCCGTGATCGCGGCAGCCGAGGTGTCGGGAACCTCGGGATGCTGACGTAGCGCGGCGGGAATCTCGGATATCGGCCAGGGCCACCGGTCCAGCAATTCGTCTGCGAGGCAGGCATGGTCGCCGTCGAGCCACTGGGCCGCGTCGGCGAGCGCAAGCAGCAGCCATGCCTCGCCGCGCGACCATCCCGCAGGGGGTTCACCGCGTGGCTCCCATGCGGCACCCGACCGCGACAGCGCCGGAATAAGCCCGGTCGGGGCCGCACAGATTCGCAGATGAGTCGCCAGGTGCCGAGTCGCCACATGTGCAGCGCCGGCCCACGCCAACAGCGGAATCGTCCCCGCCAGCCCGTCCACCCTGGCGATCAACGGCTCGGCTGGTTCACCGAAAGCCGTTCCCCAGGGCAGAATCCCGGCCGCGGCGTCGAAGGTCGCCGCTAGCCGGGCCGCACCCGCGCGGGCCTGCTGCCCGGCGGTGACCGAGAGACCCAGCCGGTGTCCCGCCGCGACTCCGTACCACAGGGTGAGCCCGCGGGTGACGGTGTCGGCGGCGATGGCGGGCTCCAGCCGTTGCGCCCAGGTCTCCGCCGCGGCACGATGCCGAGGGTCGTCGGTCACTCGGGCACGCAACCACAGCTGGCCGACCCAGAATCCGCCGGCCCACGACCCACGCCGTGAGGTCGTCCACTCGCCCGAATCGGCGGCGGCGAACAGCGGAAACCGGTCCCGCACAGCACTTTCAGTGGACGAGATCCGGTCCAGCATGCGCTCGAGCGCTGATGTCGAACCGGTCATCCGCGCGACCGCCACCACCAGGCCACCGTCGCGGCGGCCACGAATGCCGCCGCCACCATCGCCCAGCCAGGGGCGTACGAGCCACCCGAGGCAACCACGATCGCACCGAAAACCGGTGGGCCGACCACGAATCCGGCAAAGAATCCGGCCGACACGACCGCCGAGTCCCGGCCGACCTGCGCGGGCTCGGCGGTCGAGATCACCGTCATCATCGACACGGCGTTCGCCGAAACGGCACAGCAGCCGATCCCGAGCACACCGAGCCACACCCACCAGCTCCACCAGACTGCGGCGAGTACCGTCAAGGCCGCCAAGGCCGCACCGAATGCCAAGGGGCCCAGAAGTATCGCCGGTGTGCGCAGCCGCGAGGACCACCTGGTCCAGCCCACCCGGCCGCCGATTCCCGCGACACCGAGCAATGCCACCAGCGCACTCGCGGCCGCGGCCGGAAACCCCAGCTGCTTCGACGCATATAGCGCCACATAGGTATTGATCGCCGAGATACCGATGCCCAGCAGCACCGAGTACCCGCACATCCACCCAGCGCCACCACGCGGCTGGGCCACGATCAACGATGGAAGGCGCGGCGGCCCAGGATCTTTCGTGAGGAGCAGCGCGGCTCCGGCGGCGACTGCGGCGGCCGTCGCGGCGGCAGCCACGGCCACCCGCCAATTCGTTGCACCGGCGAGGGCCGCAAGCGGCAGCCCGGCCAGAAACGCGCCGAACTGCACACCCGATTGCTTCCACCCGGCCACCGCGCCTCGCGCCGCAACCGGCACCCGGGTCGCGATCAGCTGATTCGTGGCCGGATTGGCCAGCGCCTGCCCTGCCCCCGACACCACCACCGCGACCACCAGGCCCGAGTAGCCCGGGGCCGCGGCGAACAGACCCAGCGCCAGCGCCGATACGGCGAACATGCCGATCAGGCAGCGCCGCGCTCCCAGCGCCGCCACCATCGGCCCGACGATCAGCGACAACACGGCCGCCACCCCGAACCCCGCCGCCACCAGCAGACCCAACTGCGGTGCGGCGATCCCGAATTCGCGCACCAGCCGAGGCCCGAGCGCACCTAGCAGGAACAGCGGCAGCATCGACAGCGCCATCGCAGTGGTCAGCAGCACCGTCAGCACCTCGGCACGAGCGGGCGCGATCTCCGAGGTTTCTGCATGCGTACTCACATCCCAGCAGTCGCACGGACAGCCACTGCAGTTCCCGGCGGCCGCCGCCGCACCGCCGGCGAGAGACTGCCAGGAACTCCGGGCAACCGGTGCGCGACCATCACAGGTATGACGTGCGAAACGATCCGCGAAGCGCTGTCCGCGCGCATCGATGGCGAAGCCGAACCGCAGGAGACCGGTCCGGTCGATCGGCACCTGGCTGTCTGCGCTCCGTGCCGAACGTGGTTCCAGTATGCCGTAGTACTACGCACCGCGCTGCTGCCGCACGTCGGCTCGACACCCGATCTGACCGCAGCCATCCTGCGACGATTGCCTGAGGCCGGCTGCGAGCCCGAGATCACGCTGAGCAGCGATCGGAAGCGTTGCCGGACCACCTCGCCGACACACCGATCCGGTCCGTCGAAACAATCATCGGCAGAGCGGCCGGAGGCGGCCGACGGAGACGATCGGGCCGCTCGAGCCCAGCGAATCCTGGCTCCTTAGAAGGTATTCGGCGAGCTCCCGCTGCGGTCTGTGCTCGCCGGTGTCGCTTACTCCGGCGCGGCTGTCGCGAATGCGGGCAACGCCTACCGAAGATCACTACAGATGCAGGACGGGGTTGCTCGATTCGGGAAGCGCGGCGCGATGCCGCGCATCGGTAGCAGGCCGACGCGCGACACCCGCACGACCGTCGGTCAGTGCGTGCTGTTCCAGAACTGGGTTCCGCCGGCGATCAGGGTCGGGATGCCGGTCACGGCGACACCGACCGTGGCGCCGATACCGGCGAGCGCCGCACCGGTGACGAGGCAGCCGCCGACCGCACCGGGCAGAGCGAGTACACCGAGCGTGACGACGCCGCCGGCTGCGCCACCCGCGATCCCACCGGCCACACAGCCGACCACACCGCCGACCACACTGCCCAGCAAGCTGCCGACAGAGGCGGACGCCATCATCTCCATGCTGAAGTTACCCACGGACGCATTGAAATTCGGGTCCGCCATCGCATCGATGTCCGCAATGGTCGAGGCCTCCGCCGGCCGGGCATCCGCGGGGTCGGTGCTGGGCGTCAATGTGACGGTATTGGCCTCGACCTGGGCTGCGATCGGCAGTTCGTCGCCGCCCCGCAGATACGCCAATGGCAGTGTGGCAACGGTCGTTCCGCTGCGGTCCACGAATTGCAGGTGGTTGTCGGCGACGGTCAGCGTGCCGGCGTCGGCGGTCAGCACCACCGACCGGCCGTTCGGCACCGCCTGGAAGTGGATGTCCGGGGTGTCGGCCACCGGTTCGGCGGCGGCCGTTCCCGCCGTGATACCCAGAGTGGAGATGGTCATAGCCGCCAGTGCGGCACCCGTGCGCAACTTCATTGTCTGCCTTCGACTTCCTGCCTTCGGTCCGCAGCGCGAATGCGCTGCCGATGAGAAGTCGCGGTTGCGGTGATCAGGGTTCCGGAAGGCCTTGTGACAAAGGTCATGTCGAACGCATAGATCTCAAATTCCTTCCAGGACATTAAATTTCGATCGGAACTTGATGCCACCCGGGACCGACCACTGCTGGATGCGGTATTCGGACGGAACAGTGATGCAGATGGCAGCCGGCGCGGGTACCGCACCGACGCTGCCCGACTGGGCGCGGCTGGTGTGGGTGACCGCGCTGGCCGCGGCGACAGCAGTTCAGGTGTGGCACGCGATCTCGGCGGCGGCGCGGCCACGCTGGTGGTACGGGGTCCGGTTGGGGATGGCCGCGGGCATGGGAGTGATGTACGTGGCGGATCCGGCGGCAACTGAGGCCGGCCGGTCACCGTTGCTGTCCGCTGCCGTCGCGGCAGTGGTGCTGTCCGGTGTCCTGCTGGCGGTGGGATCCCATGTGGGCGTGCTCAATCCATGGTGGCCGCCCGAAATCGTCGAGGGGGTGGCGGCGGCAGGAACGGCGGCGGTCGCGATGTGGCCGGAGCCGGTCGGCCGCATGATGTCGTGGGCCGCCGTCGTCTACCTCGGTATCGAGGCGACCGGGTGGATGTGCGGCGGGTGGGATCGCATTCCGATGTTCCGCGGTCTGCCACTGAGCGTGTCCGAGACCGACTCGCCCGACACCCGGATCGCTTGTGCGGTAGCTGGACTGAGCATCGCCGCCCTGCTGGCGACCGCGTAGGCCGGCCGGTCCTGGAAGCGGCGATGTCGGCGCGAGCGCGAACGCGGCGGCCGCATCCCCGATTGTGGAAGTCCGGAGATGCGGCCGTTCGGTCGATGTGCCGGGCCTGGCACATGGCGGGTTGCGGGCTCGGATCAGCCGGCCCGGCACCCGGCCGGAACGCGGCTACAGTCGATCATGTTGTCGATCAACGATTCCCGGGCCCGCGCGACCCGGGAGCGGATGGTTCCGACCGGACATCCCACCGTGTCAGCCGCCTCCGCGTAGGACAGGCCGAGCATCTGGGTCAGGACGAAGGCCTCGCGACGGTCCGGCGGCAAACCACGAAGCAGATCAGTGATCGCCAGCATCTCCGGGAAGTCGGAGTTGTCTCGCGTCCGGCGCTCGTCCACGACCGACTCCCATTCACCGAACGCCTTCTTCGGCCGGGCGGCGGCATGGCGAATGCGGTCGACGACGGCCCGCCGGGCGATGGACAGCAACCACGCGCGTGCGGTGGACCGGCCGGCGAATCCGGGCAGACTGCGCAGCGCCCGAAGAAACGTCTCCTGGGTCAGGTCGTCCGCGGATTGCGTGTCCGTCAGATGGGCGACGAAACGCCAGACGTCGCGCTGGGTCGCCCGGATGAACTGTTCGAGTGCCGCGCGATCTCCCCGCCCGGCGGCCAGGGCGAGCGCGGTCAACTCTTCGTCCACCGCAGAAGTCGCCGGTCTGGACCTGATGGATACCGGCGCTGAGAGTGTGGTGGATGGCACGGGACAGAGCCGCTGGATCGGAGCCGGCGGCACGGAAATTGTCTGCATTACCAATGCTTTCGATCGGCGACGTCGCCACAGAGGGGACGCCGGGGCGCGGTGGCGATCAGCCACAGCGCTCGGGAAAGGCACTCAGCCGGTGCGGCGGTGAAGCCGTACCGGTCGCGGGCCGCGCGCAACACCATCGGACGCAGACGTCGTCGAGACCGCCGGCGCCCAGGTGTCGGCACGTCGGTGCGTGAATGCCACCGGTAGCGAATCCGCCACCGGCAATGAACTGTTCAGATCCCGAAATCGATCGCCGGTGGCCCGCGCCGGGCCACCGCATGGCGCAGCAGAGTCTGCGTGGGATTCGCCACCCGAGCCAGGTCCGTGCGCGCGAACGGCGCCGGGTCGGGCACGCACGGGTGCGTGTAGACGAGCAGCAGGGGCAGGAAGATCCGGGTGTACAGAGCACGCAACAGCGTGAACAACGCTCGCTCGCCTGCCCAGAGCCACAGTCCGCACAGCACCGCCGCCAGGGCGTGCGCCGCGAGCATCGAGACCGTCGGCCATTCCGCAGCAGTCCCACCGCCGTGCTCCGCGTGAGCCCCCGCGGCGGGGACGAGACCGAACCAGACATGCAGCACCGGCTGCATGGCCGCCAACGCACCGACGATGAACAGCGCACCACGCTGACGGTCGATGAAAGCCCATGTCACGGCAGCGGTTCCCGTGCAGGTCAGCAGCAATACCGAGACCGGCAGCCCGTGGCCGGTCACATGACCGTGCCCGGCGGCCGACAGCGTGACGGCGACCACGGCGAAAATCGCCGCGCGCACGACACGCGTCACCGGAGTCACGAGCGGATCAGTCATGGCACTGCCCATCGTCGCATCTGCCGCTGTTGCGTGGCAGCGCCGGGCTTTTCGAATCCGGCAGGAACCGGATCGACACGCTGCGCGACCTACTGATGGATATCCGAGGAGTGCGTGGTCACCACCACCCGCGACCGACTCACGGGGTCGCAGAAAGGCCGGGCGAACCGGTGAACAAGAAGCCAGCCAACCGCGCCGGAGTCGTCGCGGCGGCCCGTGGCGGTAGCAGCCGTCGCGGAACAGTCGTCCAGATCGCGGTCGCCGCGGTGCTGATCGCCCTCATCGTGGCCATCGGGATCAGCGTCGGCCTGCACAAGTCGGACAAGACCGGCGATGCCCTGCCGGACACGAACGCCGCGGTGATCGTGCCCACGGTCGTAGCCCCCGCGAGTTCCGGCGTCGTCGGCACGATCGGAGCCGACGGAAGCATCACGATCGGCAAACCCGACGCGAAGGTACAGGTCCGGGTGGTCGCCGACCCTCAGTGCCCGGTGTGTCAGCGGTTCGAAGCCGCGAATGCGCAGGTGCTCGCCGACGAAGTGAATGCGGGTACCGCGGTCGTGCAGTACGACATCATCTCGTTCCTGGACCGAGCCTCGTCCGGCACGATGTATTCGACCCGCGCCGCGAACGCCGCCTACTGCACGGCCGCCGCCGACCCGTCGAAGTTCCTCGGCTGGCTGGCCTCGATCTACGAGCAGCAGCCGCCGGAGAACGGGACCGGATTGAAGAATGCCGAGTTGACGCGGATCGCGGCCGAGGCCGGCTACACGGATCCCGCAGTGGCGGCGTGCATCACCGGCTACCCCTACGCGCCGTTGGTCGCGAAGCACACCACCGCGGTTCTCGGCAGTGGCATCCAGTCGACGCCGACGGTGTTCGTCAACGGTCAGCCGATCACGGCGGGCGCGCTGTTCACCCAGAGCGGGCTGCGCCCGGCGATCGAGGCCGCGGCGAGATGATCACCGCACCGGCCCGGTCCGCCTGGGTGCTGCTGATCTGCGGTCTGCTGGGCTGGCTGGCCTCGGTGGTGCTCACCGTCGAGCGGTTCGAGCTCTACACCGATCCCGGCTATCAGCCGTCCTGCAATGTCAATGCCGTGCTGTCGTGCGGATCGGTGATGAGCTCCCCGCAGGCGGCGGAATTCGGATTCCCCAACCCGCTGATCGGCATCGTGGGTTTCTCGGTCGTGATGACTGTCGCGGTCCTCGCGGTGGCGAACGTCGGCCTGCCGCGCTGGTTCTGGGGTGGTCTGTGGGCCGGCCTGGTTCTCGGTGTCGGTTTCATCGGCTGGCTGATCAGCCAGAGCCTGTACCGGATTCATGCCCTGTGCCCGTACTGCATGGTGGTGTGGACAGTCACGCCGCTACTGGTGGCGCTGGTGACCGGGCTGTTGTGGGCCCGCCCAGTCGGACTTCCCGGACTCCTGGTGGAGTGGCGCTGGACGATGCTGGCGGTCTATTACGCCGTCGTGGTCGTCCTGGTGTTCCTGCAGTTTCCCTGGTCGGAGCTGGTATAGACGCTGCGCCGAGCGGGCGGTGGGCTCGAAGGCACTCGAGCCCACCGCCTTCCCGGGCGGGCGACCTCACACGAGATGGAAGTTGCCCTCTTTGTCCAGGGCTTGCTGGACCTCGGTGTCGACCAGGTGCCGGTCGGTGTCGACCGTCACCCTGGATACGCCGTTGACATCGAGTTCGACCTGTACCGAGTGGACGTCGGGAATGGTGGACAGGGCGTGCTCCACCGTCCCGACACACCCGCGACAGTGCAGGCCGTCGACCGAGAACGTCTCTTGCGACATGGTGCTCCTAATCTCGCGATGGACCGAAGCCGGCGCAGCAGAACACGACAGCCCCACGCGCCACATCGATCCTATCGTTCCGATGTGTGTCCGCTATCACACCAGTTCATCCTGGGGGCTGTGACCTACTTCGCAGCAGATCCGGGGAACCGGGCGCGCGCGGGAGCCGACCCGTACGGACGGGTACGGTGTCGCGTGGCATCGCCTGCCCGATCACCCCGGATCAATGTCTGCCGACGGATGGAACCGCCATGACCACCGATGTCACCGTGCCCGGCACCAGCCGGATCGCTCTCGCCGTCACCGGCATGAGCTGCGCCGCGTGCGCGACCCGGGTCGAACGGCGGCTCAACAAGGTTCCCGGTGTCACCGCGACGGTGAACTTCGCGACCGGTGTGGCGACCGTCGACGCGGACGATTCGACCTCGGCCGACCTGCTGTGCGCGGAGGTCGTCGCGGTCGGTTACGGCGCCACCGCCGTCACCGACCACGCCCGTGCGCTGGCGTCGGCCGGTCCCGAGCGGGACGAAATCGCCGACCTACGGCGCCGGCTCACCGTCGCGCTGCTGGCCTACTTCCCCCTCGCCGACCTGTCGGTGCTGTTCGCGACCGTTCCGGCGGCGCGGGTGCCGGGCTGGCAGCTGATCCTGGTCGCGCTGGCCCTGCCGGTCGTGCTGTGGTCGGCAGCGCCGTTGCACCGCCGGGCCCTGATCAATGCCCGGCACCGCACCTCGAGCATGGACACGCTGGTGTCGATCGGCATCACCAGCGCGACCCTATGGTCGCTGCACACCTTGTTCCTGCGGCCCGCTCGCACGACCCCGCCGCACGGGGTCTGGGATGCCATCTGGCACAGCGACGCGATCTACCTGGAGGTCGCCGCCGGAGTGACGTGCTTCGTGCTCGCCGGTCGCTACTTCGAGGCCCGTGCCAAGCGAACCGCCGGTGACGCCTTGCGCGCTCTGGCCGCGCTGGCAGCCCGCGAGGTCACGGTGCTGACCCGCGACGATCGTGAGATCCGGATCCCGGCCGAGGAACTCGCGGTCGGCCAGCGGTTCCTGGTCAGGCCCGGCGAGACGGTTGCCGCCGATGGCGAAGTACTGTCGGGTGCGTCCAGCATCGACAGCAGCGCGATCACCGGAGAGTCGCTCCCGGTGGAGGCGGCATCCGGTTCGCGCGTGGTCGGCGGGACCACCGCGCTGACCGGACGGTTGATCGTGCGTGCGGACGCGGTAGGCGCGGACACCACGCTGGCGGGCATGATCCGGCTGGTCGAACAGGCGCAGGAGGGCAAGGCGCGCATGCAGCGGCTCGCCGACCGGGTATCAGCGGTCTTCGTGCCCGTCGTGCTGGCGCTCGCCGTCGCGACCGCTGTGACCTGGCTGTTCGCCACCGGCGACGCAGATCGTGCCGGTGCCGCCGCGCTCGCCGTCCTGGTCATCGCGTGCCCGTGCGCGCTGGGTCTGGCCATCCCGACCGCGCTGCTGGTCGCGTCCGGCCGTGGCGCGCAGCTGGGTATTTTCGTCAAGGGCCACCAGGCGCTCGAGGCCACCCGCGACATCGACACCGTGGTGTTGGACAAGACCGGCACCCTGACGACCGCGACCATGACGGTGGCGGCGGCGGTGGTGGTGAATGAATCCTTCACCGAGACAGAGGTTTTGAGGCTGGCCGGCGCTGTCGAGTCCGCCTCGGAACACGCGGTCGCCGCGGCCGTCACGGCTCACGCCCGCGCCGCGGTCGGTGCGCTGCCCACGGTCGAATCCTTCGAGGCACTACCCGGATTGGGGGCCTGCGGGCTGGTCGACGACCACAAGGTGCTGATCGGCCGCCCCCGCCTGCTCGAAACGCACGGCGTGATCGCCACCGAGCCGATCCTGGCTCAGGTCCATGCCCAACAGACCGCCGGGCGGACCGCCGTCCTCGTAGCGATCGACGGCACGGTGGCCGCCATGCTGGCGGTGGCCGACTCCGTCAAGGACAGCGCGGCACCCGCCATCACCCGCCTGCACCGGCTGGGCCTGCGCACGGTGCTGCTGACCGGCGACAACGCCCAGGTGGCGCGCGCGGTCGCCGACCAGGTCGGCATCAGCGAGGTCGCTGCCGACCTGCTACCTGAGGACAAGGTCGCGCGGATCGCCGCACTCCAGGCCGACGGCCATCGGGTCGCCATGGTCGGCGACGGGATCAACGATGCCGCCGCGCTGGCCACCGCCGACCTCGGCATGGCGATCGGCGCCGGCACCGATGTCGCCATTGCCGCCGCCGACATCATCCTGGTCCGCGACGATCTCGGCGCGGTCGCCGACAGCGTCGAACTGGCCCACGCCACACTGCGCACCATCCGGGGCAACCTGGTGTGGGCGTTCGGCTACAACGTGATCGCGATCCCGGTGGCCGCGCTGGGCTGGCTGAATCCGCTCATCGCCGGTGCGGCCATGGCGTTCTCGTCGTTCTTCGTGGTGTCCAACAGCCTGCGGCTGCGGCGGGTGCTGTCCCGGCGCTGATCAGCGCCGGGACTGCGCCAGCTGCCGCAGCATCTCGTTGTAGGCGTCGAGGTCGGTATCGCCGAAGTCGTCGGCCTTGCGGTCGGTGCGGACCGCAGTGCGGCGCTCCTGTCCGATCCACTGCGCCAGCAGCGCGCCGACCACCAGCAGGATCGGGAATTCGCCGGACACCCAGGCGATGCCACCACCCATGTGCTGATCCGACAGCCGATCGACGTGCCACGGCAGGTCCAGCTGCGCATAGAAGCGGTCGCCGATCACGGTGTCCATCGACATCACCGCGATGCCGAAGAACGCGTGAAACGGCATGACGGCGAACATGATTCCCAGCCGGCCCAGATGCGGCAGCCGCCGTGGACCCGGGTCGATGCCGATGATGCCCCAGTAGTAGAGGTAACCGACCACCAGGAAGTGGACGTTCATCAGCAGGTGGCCCCAATGGAATCGGATAAGGGTCTCGTACAGCGGGGTGAAGTACAGGCCGTAGAGGGACAGGACGAAGGCGGTCAGCGCCGTCACCGGGTGCGCGAGGAACGCGGCGGGCCGCGAATGCAGCAGCGCGAGAACCCATTCGCGCGGACCGTGGATCCGGTCCCGGCCGGCGGGCGGCACCGCGCGCAGCAGCAGCGTCATGGGTGCGCCGAGCACCAGCAGCACCGGCACACCCATCGTGAGCAGCATGTGGGTGACCATGTGCACACTGAACAGTGCGTACCCGTACGCGCCGACACCGGAAGAGGTGGTGATCAGCAATACGGCACAGCCGCTCGCCCAGGCCACCGTGCGATGCCACGGCCAATCGTCGCCCCGCCGACGCAGCCTGGACACCCCGAACAGGTACAGCACGAGACCGGCCAGCGCCGCCGTGCCCAGCACGATGTCGAAGCGCCAGAACGTGATCACGCGAGACACACTGATCGGGCCGGGCAGGTCGAAGCCGAGGGATACCTGCTGCGCCGTGAAGCTCTGATCGGCGAACGCGGGGGCCGGGAGCACCGCCATCGCGACCAGAACCACCGAACCGAACGCCGCCGTTGCGGCCGCACCGCGCAACAGTGGCTCGATCCGCCCGTACGCCCGGCCACGCAGTGCCACCACAGCACGCCACACCAGGACCGCGACGCCGACACCGATCGCGAGAAGGACGAGCGCCAGGCGACCGTAGGTCGTGCGCGCGACCGCCGTCGGCGGCAACAGGACCACGGCCAAGATCGCCCCGGCCACGACGGCCGTCACCAGGCAGAGACCGGCGATCGTCGTCCCCCGCCGCATCGCGACCAGGGCTGCCTCATCCGGTCCCCCGCGCCCGCGGCGCAGCTGGGCGGCCACCGATCCGAGCAGCCCTGGCACGATCGCCACGGCGGCCTGGAAGCCGATCATCGCACCGGTCGCGTAGTCGTGCCCTGGGCCTTCCCCGGCGTTCCCGACCAGTTCCGCCGGCAGAACGGCGATCACCGCGATCCCGGCCAGCGTCACCGCGCCGAGCCAGGACAGTACGAATCTCACCGCGACCGCGAAGACACCCGCCAGCACAGCCGTGACGAGCCAAGCCTTGGGCCGCTCACCGGCCTCGATGAGCGGCAGGACGGCCCCCGAGCTCAATGCGCGGGCCACCGGCATCCCCGCGGCGTCGGCCGCACTCACCGGAACGAGCGCCAAGGCTGCCACCGCCCACACACCGCCGGCCAGTTGCGCAGCCCGCAGACCGGAATAACCGTCGACCTCGACCCGGCCGCCGCGAGTGACGGCCGTGCAGCAGACCGTGTACACCGTCGCGCCCAGGGCGAGCGCCCCAGCTACGGCGGCGATTGCCCGCAACATCACGTAGGTCAGGGTGGCAGCGGTGCCGGGTGAGTCCAGGCCGGCGACCCGATACGGCAATCCGCCGTCTGCGGAAACCACCACGGCGAGGAGCGCAAGTGCCCCGAAACCGGCCGCGAGGTACACCCACCGAGGACCGGGCGACCGCAGGAACACCACGCCGAACTCACCGTCCTTGCTCTCGGTCGTTTCAACGACAGGAAACACCCACCGGCACGCGGGGTGCCCACCACCTCGAACCGGAGGCGCCGGCCCCACAGTACGACGCCCGGCGTAGACCGCCGGCGCCGCCCGGGGTGTGCCGGATCACGCCTCGACCAGCTCGTATCCCGCGCGCTCGATCGCTTCGCGAATCCGTTCGACGGGTACCGGAGCCGACATCGAGACCGTCACCGCGCCGGCGGCGACATCCACGTCGACCGTTACGACCCCGTCGACCGCGGTCAGTGCCCGAGTCACCGCCCCAGCGCAGTGGTCGCAGGACATCCCTGCGACAGCGAAAACCTGCTCGGCAGCCATCACTCTCCTCGTTCGCTCGGCATCGATCGGACTCGATGCATGCCGGTTCACGGATACAGTCGGCCGCTCCGCACCCGAAGTTCCCGGGCATTTCCGCGCACCGCCGACATCGGTCACGCGACCATCGCTACAAGCATGTAGACCATCGAGGCCGTCGTCACCCCCAGAGCGAACCGCACATCGGCGCCGTGCCGTCCGGGCACGTCGAACAATCGAGACCACGGCCGCCTGCGTACTGCCCCGAGCAACCAGACGGTCCAGGCAGCGAGCACACCGGCGACCAGCCAGGTGACGACCGGTGACACAGCCGACCGCGACAGCATCAGGCCGGCCATGTACACCATCGCGGCGGCCTCGAGCGTGGTTGCGGAAAAGCGCACACCGGCTGTGCGGCTTCGGCTTCCGACGAAGAGGGTCGCGATCAGGAGCCCGAGAGTCTCCATGCTGAACAAGACCACCAACACGTGGTCCAAGACGTTCTGGTGCATCGGATCCGCCGCATACATCACGGCCATACCGGCCGCCATCACGACATGCGATCCGTGCCACCAACGGTCGAACCCGATACATGCCCGCACATGCCTGCCATGGACCAGCGCTGCGATCATCAGCACGCAGACCCACAGTGCCCGCACCCACCACGGCAGCAGGGCCATCCCCATCGCCTGTGCCCCTGTCCCGGGCATCTCGTTCATGGGAATTCCTCAGGTTGTGGCGAGAGGTAGTCGTAGTCGTCCGGCTTCGGTGCCCGACAAGATGCGTTGCGGCACACCGACAGACTACGGACACTGCGCCGACGAGCCCGGCAGCTGCGCCGCACCTCGGCGGCCCCGATCATCCTCCGCGCACCGCCGTCCAGCCAGCCTCGTTCGCGCGGTACGCAATTCGGCCTCGTTGCCTTCGATTCCAAGGCCGCTTCCATGTCGTCGATTCGTCGCCGATCGTCGTGGCATCCCGGATATCACCACGTCGTGCTGGTATGCATGCTTCGCCGCAAAGCCACTCGATGCCGAAAGGACCTGGGAGATGACCGACGAACACCCCCATGTCGAGCCCCACACCCACCCGCACAGTCACGGCACGCATACCCATACCCACGCCCACAGCACGCACGAGCACGACCATATCGAGCACGAACACACCCATACCCACGCCGACGGGACCGTACATTCTCATCGCCATGTGCATCAGAGCGATCTGCTCGACGATCATTCGCACACCCACCACTGAGCCGACCCGCGCGGCCACGGTGGGCGCGGCCGCTGGTCAGTCGAGCTGATCGGTTCGAGCCTGGAGTCCGGCAGTCCATTTCTCCTCGATGCGCCCATAGCGCCAGGCGAGGACGGCGACAGCCCAGGTCGCGACGAACAAGCCGACGATGAGGTAACCGATCAGGTTGAGGTCCAGGGCGCCGATCCAGTCGAAGAAGCTCCCGGTCCACCCGAATCGGTCGGCGAGCAGGCCGAGCAGTTCGATCGTGCCGATCACGAGGGCGACCGCGATCGAGAGCGCGGTGATGGTGATGTTGTAGTAGACCTTGCGCACCGGTTTCGCGAAGGCCCACCCGTAAGCGAAGTTCATGAAGGTGCCGTCGATGGTGTCGAGCAGGCTCATCCCGGCGGCGAACAGTACCGGCAGACACAAGATCGCGTACCAGGGCAGGCCCGCCGCGGCGCTGGTACCGGCCAGGACCAGCAGCGCGACTTCGGTGGCGGTGTCGAACCCGAGGCCGAACAGCAACCCGATCGGGTACATCTGCCACGGCCGGGTCACCAGCTTCATCACCGGACCCAGCAGCTGGTTCACCAGACCGCGTTGTGCGAGTTGGTTTTCCAGCTCGGCCTCGTCGAACTGTCCGCCGCGCATGCGCCGGAACACGCGCAGGATACCTACCAGCACAAAGATATTGACGATCGCGATGATGTACAGGAACGTCCCCGATACCGTCGTTCCGATCAGTCCGGTGTAGCGGTGCAGTGCCGAGGAGTCGTCCTCGACCGGCCCGGCGACGGCCTTCACTCCGATCGACAGCAGCAGCGCGAGACCGAACACGACACTGGAGTGGCCGAGGGAGAAGAAGAATCCGGTCGACAGTGGTCGTTGCCCGTCGTGCATGAGTTTGCGGGTGGTGTTGTCGATCGCTGCGATGTGGTCGGCATCGAAGGCGTGCCGCATGCCCAGCGTGTAGGCGGTCAACCCGACACCGACGCCCAGGGTGCGATCACCGAGGCCGAAATGCTGCGGAGCGACGAACGCGACCAGAGTGACCCAGCCCAGGATGTGCAATCCGATGACGACGCCGGCCATGGCGGCCAGGCGCCACCACTCCTGGCGGGTCAAAGCAAGGCGATCGGTCACCGTGCGGAAGAGTCCCAGAGTTTTCGCTGTCACGATCTACCCCCTCCGCGGGAACCGAATTCATTGAAGGTAAATCGGTTTCGCCGTTGTTGCAACTGGTTGGCAAGAAGCCGGGTCGGTTGGCGAGTGCGGAGCGAGGCGGCAGACTGGGGCCATGGCGGGCGCTTCGCAACATTCCCACGCCCCGGACTCGGCCGGTGAGCACAAGTCACGCCGCCTGCTGCGCGACCACGGACTGCGCTGCACCACACCGCGATTGGCCGTGTTGTCGGTCCTGGACGGCTCCCGCGACCTCGGGCATCTGACCGTCGCCCAGATTCAGCAGCGCCTCGCCTCAGCCGGCCACGGGGTCGACCTCACGACCGTGTACCGCACCGTCTCGACCTTGGTCGATGCGAATGTATTGCACGCCTTGGTCATCGACGAACGGGTGACCAGCTACGGGCTCACGGACATCCCGCACCACCACGCGGTGTGTACCCGCTGCGGCGCGATCGACGAGGTTCCCGCGGCCCATCTCACTGTGGCATTGGCCGAGGCGCGCACCGGTAGTCGTTTCGCTCTGCCCGATACCGCCGGGCTCACCCTGCACGGCTTGTGCCCGGCCTGCCAACAGGACTCGATCTGACCACCATCTCCGGAGCAGTCGGGTCCGGCCCTACGGTCAGGTCGAAGAGAAACGGACCGCTGGACCGCAAGTAACGTTGCGTGGGTGAGCGATGCGGTCTGCATCGGGCGGCTTGCCGTCCCCAGCGCCGTGCTCGGCCACGCACTGGCGTACTGCTACTGCTCTCCGCGATCAAGGTGTGGCGTCACCTATAACCGAGGACACGATCTCCATGCCCACGATCCGGTGACAACCCGGAGGCGACGATGACCGACCCCGAACCGATATCGGCACCTCACGCACCGATATCGCCGAACAGGCTGTCCCCGTGGAGTTTCGTCGTCCGGTTCGGGCTGGTCAGCATGCTGGCGGACTTCGTGTACGAGGGCGCCCGCTCGATCACAGGGCCGTACCTCGCGACGTTCGGCGCCTCGGCTGCTCTGGTCGGATTCCTCACCGGCGCCGGTGAAGCCGTCGCGCTGATGTTCCGAATGGTCACCGGCCCGTTGTCGGACCGCACCGGCCGGCACTGGGCGCTGTCCATCGCCGGATACGCCATCACCATCGTGTCGGTGCCGCTGCTTGCTGTGACCACCAGCTTGTGGCCGGCGGCGGCGTTGGTGATCAGCGAGCGTTTCGGCAAGGCCGTCCGCAGCCCGGCCCGCGACACGATGCTCGCCCAAGCGTCCACCGCCACCGGACGCGGCAAGACCTTCGCCGTTCACGAGGCCCTCGACCAGTCCGGTGCCCTGCTCGGACCACTGCTCGTCGCAGCGACGATCGCAATCAGCGGCGGTTACCGGCTCGGATTCGCGGTTCTTGCCGTCCCCGGCATCATGGCCCTGCTCACCCTGATCCGTCTGCGGCGCGCGGCACCTACCCCGGCTGCCTACGATCCCGGCCACCGCGCCCTCCGCGAAACGTCCACCGCGCCGACGCGGCTGCCGATCAGGTTCTGGCTCTACGTCGCATTCACCGCGACCTCGATGACCGGCTTCGCAACCTTCGGCGTCCTCGCCTACCACCTGCAGGTACGCCACGTCATCGCGGCAGAACTGATCCCGGTCACCTACGCCGCGGCCATGGGTACCGCCGCGGTGGCCGCGCTCGGTTCGGGATGGTTGTACGACCGGATCGGGTTGCGGGGATTGATCATCGCGCTGCCGCTGTCGGCGGTCGTACCGATGCTGTCGTTCGCCACGGCCCCGATCCTGGTGTGGGCCGGGGCAGTCGTGTGGGGCGGCGTCCTGGGCATCCACGAATCCACTCTGCGCGCCGCGGTCGCCGACATCGTTCCCGCACACCGCCGGGGCACCGGTTACGGGATCTTCACTGCCACATACGGTCTGGCGTGGCTCGCCGGATCCACCGTCATAGGCGCCCTGTACGGGCACTCGCTCGCCGCTGTCACGGCCTTTGTGATCGGCACTCAAGTCGTCGCGCTCGCACTGTTCGTTCCGCTCGCGGTGGCACGAACGGCAGGATGAAAATCCCGAGCCTTCTGCCCCCGCTGATGCGACTGCAGAACCCCGACGCTCCCCCCAGACCCGCTCCCGCGCCGCCGCAGAAATCCCCGAAATCCGCAGCATCACAGTCCGATACGCGAGCGGTACGCGCTGGTGGCCACCTGTGCCGGCGACCCGACCCGGAGCCGTGGCCCTGGCCGCACTGACCGGGGCACTGCCTATCGGTGGCGCCAGACCTCACTTCAACCGCAGTCTCAGCCCGCCGGTCTGGGCTCACGGCCGGCCGGGCGGAGTCCTGCGCCATCCCATCTTCCGCGGCTGTGGCCCGACCGCTCACCCGCCGACCTCACGATCCCCATCCAAGGGACACAAGAACGCGCTGGCCACCCGATCATGGCGCGCGCGGCCCGTACATGATCACCGCGACACCGACCAGGCAGATCAACGCGCCGGTGACGTCCCACCGGTCAGGCCGGAACCCGTCCACGGCCATGCCCCACAACAGCGATCCGGCGACGAACACACCACCGTAGGCAGCCAGGATGCGCCCGAAGTTCGCGTCGGGCTGCAACGTCGCGACAAATCCGTAGACGCCCAACGCGACAACACCGGCGCCGATCCAGCCCCAGCCGCGATGCTCGCGCACCCCCCGCCAGACCAGCCAGGCACCACCGATCTCGGCAACAGCGGCCAGGACGAACAAGACGATCGAGCGCGCCACGGTCATGAACAGAGCCTAAATGTGTGTCTCAGGAAGTCGCGCCAGCCGAAGAACATCCGCACCCCGAGCTCACGCACGACGATTCGACAGCTCCGCCTGTGCCCGCCGTGGCACACCCACGACGCCGCGCCTCGCTGCGCGACCAGACCAGCCCGACCACACCGATCCCGATGAGCGCGAACCCGATCGGCTCGAGCCACCCCACGCTCACCAGCGCAGTCCCGCCACCGAGGATCCCCGCCGCGACCAGAACAGGCGCCACACAACACCCAACACATAGCAGCGCGCCGGCACCGATCGGCGCCCACCAACGCCGCGACCCTGCATTCGAATCAGCATTCACAGGCGCAGCCCCCGACCCTCGCAACGCTGGCGCTTACTTCGAAAGGGACTGGACAGGAAGGGATTTCGCTGCAGGCGAGTAGGTCGTCGCAGCCTGCCGCCAGCGCGGCGCGCAGCGTGTCGCGTACCGCGGTGAGCTCGGCCAGCTTGGCGTCGACCTCGGCCAACTTCGCCGCGGCGCGGGCCTGCAGTCCGGCATCGGCGCGGCGCCGGGCACCGAACCGTGTGGTCGCGAGCAGCTCGCCGACCTCGTCGAGAGTGAACCCCAGGCGCTGGGCGGCCTTGATCACCCGCAGCGTCGTGACAGCCTCCTCCGGGTACAGGCGATGTCCGCCCAGTGTGCGGTCCGGCTCGGCCAGCAACCCCCGGCGTTCGTAGTAGCGCAGGGTCTGCGTGTTCACCCCGACGACCGCAGCGAGCTCGCTGGTACGCAGGGCACCTGTCATGAGCGGGTCCCGCTCACGGCCGTGACGCGGGCGGCGAACGCATCGAGGACCTCGACGTAGGCGGCGGGAACTCCGACCTGCATCACCAGGCCGGTCGCGGTGGTGTCGAAGGTGAAGCTGAAGAACGAGCAGCAGTTCGATTCCCGCGCAGCGAGATCCCGGCCGGCGGGCTCGGCGTCGGCGGCGATGTGCAGGTTCAGCTTTGTCGCGGAAGGCCGATCGGTGCCGTGTACGAATTCAGCGAAGAACCGGTCGAACTCCGCGATCCTGATCGGTTGTTCCGCAGTCGGGAGCGTGCACGTGTCCAGCACCCAATCGCCCTGAGCTGGTGAGATCGTCATGAATCCACGGTAAGCCTGTACCTAGGTACAGAATGCAAACACTGAATCTCTCGCCCACGAACCTGCCAATCCAGAGACGAGCACCGTCCCACCCGACAACATGAGCCGAGTGGCAGCACGGCACATCGATGCCACCTACCACCAGCTCAGTGGAAACTTGTTGCCTGCGTCGGTGTATCACCTGCGCAGGTCGGGCAAGTATCCGCCACCAGGATTTCGCTGGCCCGGATCACCGAATCCCGCTTCGACCGTCAGCGTTCCCGACGAAAGCCGCTGGTCGCCCCCGGCCGCCGGGTGTGTGGTTTCAGGACATTGCAATCACGTGTCTCAGGACATCGGAAACACCTGTCTCGGGTCATAGGAAACATGGACCGGCACCGGGAGAGTGCCGGGCATGTCGAAGGCCCGTCTGGTCATCACCGCCGTTGTCTCCGTTCATGCCGTTGTCGGGATGGAATCGAAGCCGCTACGCTGCACCACCCCTCACCCGCACAGCCCGCAATAGATCGGCACGGAACGACTTCCGTCCCACGCCGACCCAATTCGAGAACTCCCTGATTACCGGAGAAGCCCAGCGGGCGGCGATCCTGACACATGGAGCCGTCACGGAGGAGGTTCGCCACACCCCGACACGACGGACGATGAAATTGAATCGAAACCGTGGGGTAAACGCGGGGTTGGGCGGAATAGAAACAGGTCAGGACCGGAATAATCCGGCCCTGACCTGCATCTATGGGTGGAGCTAAGGGGACTCGAACCCCTGACCCCCACACTAGGGTTCACTTCGGTTGTAGACCAAGAACACCCGTCTACTCAAATCCGGATCGAAGATGACCAGCGTTTTTCCTTGCCACTCTTTGG